>OZ252261.1:0-2587500 GCA_965249955.1 Bacteroidia bacterium | reverse complement strand
CACCCCCTTACCCAATCAGTAGCTCTACCTATGCATTACTTAACTCCGAGGCTGTTCCTAAAAACATTTCGAGGAGTACGAGCTATCTCTCAGTTTGATTAGCCTTTCACCCCTACCCACAACTCATCCAAATACTTTTCAACGTAAACTGGTTCGGACCTCCATGTCATGTTACTGACACTTCATCCTGGTCATGGGTAGATCACAAAGTTTCGCGTCTACCCCCACTGACTCTCGCCCTATTCAGACTCGCTTTCGCTACGGCTTCGTTCGTCAACAAACTTAACCTTGCCAGTGAGGAGTAACTCGTAGGCTCATTATGCAAAAGGCACGCCGTCATCCTATAAAGGACTCCGACCGCTTGTAAGCGTATGGTTTCAGGTTCTATTTTACTTCCTTGTTCAGGATTCTTTTCACCTTTCCCTCACGGTACTAGTTCGCTATCGGTGTTTCAGGAGTATTTAGCCTTACCGGATGGTGCCGGCAGATTCCCACAAGGCGTCTCCGACCTCGCGGTACTCAGGATACTGCTATCATACAATTCTTTACGTTTACGGGACTGTCACCCTCTATGGTTTAACTTTCCAGAAATATTCAACTTCATCCTTGTAATCATGTTGCAGTCCTACAACCCCGTATATGCCGTAACATATATGGTTTAGGCTGTTTCCCTTTCGCTCGCCACTACTCAGGAAATCACTATTGTTTTCTCTTCCTCTGCTTACTTAGATGTTTCAGTTCAGCAGGTTAGCGCTATTAGCGTCCAAATTGGACAGGTTACCCCATTCGGAGATCTACGGATCAAAGCCTATCAGCGGCTCCCCATAGCTTATCGCAGCTGGTCACGTCCTTCATCGCCTCTGAAACCCAAGGCATCCCCCATACGCCCTTAGTAACTTAATCTCAAATCTTGGTTTTCTCGTTTTCTTTCAACATGTCAAAGAACTTTTTCTCGTCTAATGTTACAAATCGCCTGAATCTACAGTGTCCATCGTAACCGAGAAGTGTGGGCATGAAAGGATTTGAACCCCTCTTGTTAATACATTAACCTATATGCTAATGCCCTGTTCATTCATCTTATAATACATATTACCACGTTGGTAATACTTGGTGGAGAATATCGGAGTCGAACCGATGACCTCCTGCGTGCAAGGCAGGCGCTCTAGCCAGCTGAGCTAATCCCCCATAATCGAACTGTTAGTAGTCCCGGGCAGACTTGAACTGCCGACCCCTACATTATCAGTGTAGTGCTCTAACCAACTGAGCTACGGGACTATTTTAAGCTGTTAAACTTGCAATAGTTTTGCTCAGAAGGACTAGCCTTTCTGATAGCTCACTATGGGTGTACTGTTAAAGAACATTTTGAAGTTGAAAAGAAATAGCGAACGTTAAATTCTACTCTAGAAAGGAGGTGGTCCAGCCACACCTTCCGGTACGGCTACCTTGTTACGACTTAGCCCCAGTCATTGGTATAACCCTAGACGACTCCTTGCGGTTATCGGCTTCAGGCTCTCCCAACTTCCATGGCTTGACGGGCGGTGTGTACAAGGCCCGGGAACGTATTCACCGCATCATTGCTGATATGCGATTACTAGCGAATCCAACTTCATGGAGTCGAGTTGCAGACTCCAATCCGAACTGAGGCGGGTTTTTTGAGATTGGCTCCTTGTTGCCAAGTGGCAACTCATTGTACCCGCCATTGTAGTACGTGTGTAGCCCTGGACGTAAGGGCCATGATGACTTGACGTCGTCCCCACCTTCCTCACTTCTTACGAAGGCAGTCTCTCTAGTGTGCCCAGCTTAACCTGATGGTAACTAAAGATAGGGGTTGCGCTCGTTGCGGGACTTAACCCAACACCTCACGGCACGAGCTGACGACAGCCATGCAGCACCTAGTTTCGCGCCCCGAAGGGAAGCCACCTTTCGGCAGCGGTCGCTAACTTTCAAGCCCAGGTAAGGTTCCTCGCGTATCATCGAATTAAACCACATACTCCTCCGCTTGTGCGGGCCCCCGTCAATTCCTTTGAGTTTCAACCTTGCGGTCGTACTCCCCAGGTGGAATACTTAATGCTTTCGCTTAGTCGCTGACTGTATATCGCCAACAACGAGTATTCAACGTTTAGGGCGTGGACTACCAGGGTATCTAATCCTGTTCGCTCCCCACGCTTTCGTGCCTCAGCGTCAGTTACAGTTTAGTGAGCTGCCTTCGCAATCGGTGTTCTGTATCATATCTAAGCATTTCACCGCTACATGACACATTCCGCCCACCTCAACTGTACTCAAGACCACCAGTTTCAAAGGCAATTTTACAGTTAAGCTGCAAACTTTCACCTCTGACTTAATGGTCCGCCTACGCACCCTTTAAACCCAATAAATCCGGACAACGCTTGGATCCTCCGTATTACCGCGGCTGCTGGCACGGAGTTAGCCGATCCTTATTCTTACAGTAATGTCAGCCCTCTACACGTAAAGGGGTTTCTTCCTGTACAAAAGCAGTTTACAACCCATAGGGCCGTCATCCTGCACGCGGCATGGCTGGGTCAGACTTGCGTCCATTGCCCAATATTCCCTACTGCTGCCTCCCGTAGGAGTCTGGTCCGTGTCTCAGTACCAGTGTGGGGGATAATCCTCTCAGACCCCCTAGACATCGTAGCCATGGTGAGCCGTTACCTCGCCATCTAGCTAATGTCGCGCATGCTCATCCCTAACCGCCGGAGCTTTAATTACAAAACGATGCCGTTTCGCAATGTTATGGAATATTAATCCGACTTTCGCCGGGCTATCTTCCAGTTAGGGGCAGATTGCATACGTGTTACGCACCCGTGCGCCACTCTCATGGTAATATTGCTATTTCCAATCCCGTTCGACTTGCATGTATTAGGCCTGCCGCTAGCGTTCATCCTGAGCCAGGATCAAACTCTCCGTTGTAAAAAAAGTTCGAAAATTGGCTATTGTGAATTTAATCTTCTCAAAGTTATAAAACTCTGAGGTCCGCTATTTCTTCCAATACTTCAAAGAACTTAAATCTATATATATAATAATACTAGATGTCTGTTTTCAATAGGTCAACTTTTGCAATACTCCTCGTCTCTTTTCTCTTCTCTATATCGCTAAAATCTGTCAACCGTTTTAAAGAACTTTCTCTTTATTAAGAGGGGGTGCAAAGGTAATTCTTTCCGTTTAATTAGCAAGAATTATTTTTTCTTTTTTTAACCTCTCTCGTAAAGAACTTTCGATTATCTCGAAGGGGGTGCAAAGGTAATTCTTTCCGTTTAATTGTCAAGAATTATTTTTGTCTTTTTTCTACCGCCTTCGTAAGAACTCCATCCGTTTTTTTGATGGGATGCAAAGGTAAAGCTATTTTCATAACCCGCAAGCTTTATTTTTAATATTTCTTGCAACTCGCCTTTACTCATCTCCTACCTTTTACCAGAACGGGGTGCAAAGATAAGTACATTTTTAACTTTACAAGTACACATGTTGACTTTTTAATAAAATCATCGTTTAGGTACTGATTATCAGTAGGCATAATAATAGAAAAGCCTGCAAATGCAGGCTTTTCTATTATTATATATAGTATATTATAGTATGTATGCTATTATTCATGTGCCATATTATGAAATACGTTTTGTACGTCGTCGTCATCTTCTATCTTCTCTAGCATCTTTTCTATGGCTTCTCGGTCTTCGGCTGATACTTCTGTATAGCTTGTGGGTAGGCGTTGCAATTCAGAGTTTATTATGGCTATGCCTCTTTCTTCTAATGCGTTTTGCATTTTTCCAAAATCGGTAAAGGGTGTTGTGATTATCATTTCGTTTCCATCGGCTTCTATTTCTTCTAAGCCAAAGTCTATTAATTCTAGCTCAAGCTCTTCTATGTCCTGCCCTTCACCATTTATGGTAAATATACCTACACGATCAAACATAAACTCTAATGAGCCTGTTTTGCCTAGTTCACCTCCCCCACGGTTAAAGTATGTACGTATGTTGGCTACTGTGCGGGTTGGGTTATCAGTAGCACACTCTATTAATATACCTACGCCTTTTGGGCCGTAGCCTTCGTATACTATTTCTTCAAAGTCTTTCTCGCTTTTATCGCTTGCACGTTTTATTGCCCCTTCTATACGGTCTTTGGGCATATTAACGCCTTTTGCGTTTTGTATTATAACACGAAGTCGTGAGTTATTTTCAGGATCGGGGCCGCCTGCTTTAACGGCCATTGAGATTTCTTTACCAAATTTTGTAAACGCTTTGGACATTTGATCCCAGCGTTTCATCTTTCTTCCTTTTCTAAATTCAAATGCTCTGCCCATAGTAGTGTTCTATATCGGTTGCAAAATAAATAAAAATAGAGTGCAAACGCATTGCTAGTAATTAGTAATGCTTAGGTTTTTTGTTTTTTCTTTTTGGCTGAGGGGAAAAGCACGTTATTAAGTATAAGCCTGTATCCGGGTGAATTTGGATGCAAGGCAAGGTCGGTAGGTGGCTCGCCAACTATATGCTGATAATCTTCTGGGTCGTGCCCCCCGTAAAAAGTCCAAGTACCATTACCTGCTGTGCCGTGTATGTATTTTGCTTCGTGTAGGGCTTTGTTTTCTCCCATTATTAATACACTGCTTTTTACATAGCGTGTGTTGAAGGCGGTGGTTTGCCCCATAAACCCTTGTATAATTTTTGTGTGGTTTTGGCACAGCATGGTGGGTACTAAATCTGTCTTTGCAGAAAAATCGAAAAGCAGAAACATATCTTCTTCTTCTGAAACGCCTCTAAACTGTGGGTTTACGTCGATATTAGAATATTCGTACACATAGGGATTCATTTCTAACTGAAAGTCTTTGAAGGCAAAACTGTTGTCGTAGTTTAATTTTTGGTTGGCATTACGGTCGGCTCCATCTCCGTCAAACATACTTTCACAAATATCTATACCGTCGGCAGCTAATGCTATATCGTAGGTATCAGTGGCACTACACATGGCAAACAAAAAGCCCCCTCCTAGTGTAAAATCTCGTATCTTCTTGGTTACAGCAAGTTTTAATTGGCTCACGGTGGCAAACCCATGTTTGGCAGCCATGTCTTCGGCTTCTTTTACTTGTGCTTGATACCAAGGGGCATAGCGAAAACTGCTGTAAAACTTACCGTATTGGCCTGTAAAGTCTTCGTGGTGAAGGTGCAGCCAATCGTAGGTAGGTAGTTTGCCTTCTAGTACTTCATCATCAAAAATTACATCGTAGGGTATTTCGGCATAGGTTAATACCATTGTTACTGCGTCGTCCCACGGTTGTTTACTTTTGGGTGAGTAAACAGCTATTTTGGGTGCTTTTAATAACTTCACCGTTTCCATATTGGCTTCGGGATCGGCTATTTCAGCTAATATGCCGTTGTATTTGGCATCAGTAACTACTTCGTAGCTTACTCCACGTATGCGGCATTCTTTTTCAAATTTTTCTTGATAGGGAAAAGCAAAGCTGCCATCGCGGTAGTTTAGCAGCCAGTCGGCCTCAATATCAAAAGTTAACACCCAATAGCAAATGCCATAGGCTTTAAGATGGTCTTTTTGGGTTTCATCCATGGGCACCAGTATGTGCGTGCCCTTGGCATTAAAAACGCCCGCAAAAAATATACATGCTATAATAATATACCTCATAGTAGTTGTGATAGTTTATACCCCGTGAATACCAAAAGTAAACCCGCAATATTTGTACCTAATACATAGTAAACGGCCAATAGTAGTTGCTTATTTTGAAAAAGCTGTATTGTTTCCCACCCAAAGCTAGAAAAGGTAGTGAAGCCACCCAAAAAACCAATAACAAGTAGGGGTAAATATTGCCTGCCTATTTGGTTGTTGGCCACTAAGCCCATTACTATACCTATAAGCAGGCAGCCTGCAAGGTTAGCGGCAAACGTATTCCACGGAAAACGTATGCCGTTGCTATGCGGTAATAGTTGTGCAACACCGTAGCGCGAAAGTGCACCCAGCGCACCGCCAATAAGTACTTGTAGGATGATGGGCATTTTTCAATATTACACAATGCTACTGTGGGCTGCAATTATTTCTTTAATTTCGCGCACTCATTCAGAAAATACAATGGCACTTGACCAAGATTTTGACGACGTAACCCCTGCTAAAGAAATGACTTTTTTTGAGCATGTAGACGAACTGCGCAAATACCTTTTGCGCGCTTTGGCGGGTGTAGGGGTAGTTACCATTTTGGCTTTAGTTTTTAAAGATATTGTTTTTAGAGGGATAATATTTGCGCCTACCCGCCTAGACTTTTGGACGTATATGCGTTTGTGCGATTTATCACAATGGATGAACAATGATGATAGTTTGTGTATCACACAAATAAACTACACGCTATTTAGCCCTTCGGTTACGGCACAGTTTACCCAATACTTTATGGTATCGTTTATTGCTGGTATTGTGGTGGCGTTTCCTTGGATATTGTTTCAGTTTTGGCTGTTTCTAAAACCAGCCCTTAGTGCTAAAGAAGCCGGTTATGCTAAAAGCTTGGTGGGCTATGGCTCGCTATTATTTTTTGCGGGGGTATCGTTCGGTTATTTTTTCCTCACTCCTATTTCGCTTAACTTTATGGGGGGCTTTACGTTGATGGAGGAAATACCCAACCAATTTACGGTAGAATCGTACATTGGTTTCGTAACTATGCTTACATTAGCAACGGGTATAATTTTTGAGTTACCTATTATAATATACTTTTTAGCTAAAATTGGTTTGGTAACGGCTGCGTTTTTGCGGAAGTACCGCCGCTATGCTATTTTGATAATAGTGATTTTAGCAGCCATTGTTACCCCTCCGGATATATCAAGCCAAATATTAATGACTATACCTTTGGCTATTTTGTACGAAGTAGGTATAGTAATAGCAAAAAGAGTAGAGAAAAGAAAAGCAAGGGAGGCAGCTTTATAATGAAATTTCTCATCGCTATATTAATATTACTTTCTTCAATCAAAGTACAAGCACAAAGCAATAAATATGTAAGCAATAATTTAGCTTTTGGTGCACAAGAGGTGTCTGCCAACCAGATACCAAAAGAACTAGATTATAATAATAAGATACAATTCGCTTTGAAATGGAAAGATAAGAATGGAGAAAATTATTTTATTACAACAATTAGTGATAAAGAATTTCTTACACCATCCCACCCAGATTCAGATACTACACAGCTTTGGGAGAAGTTCTCTTATAATGAATACCTATATAATATAAATCACGAATGGGGAACTAAACCACTGCTTATTAATCAAGATGATAGGTCATTAGCTTGCCAAAGTGGTGTTCTTTTGAGTATTATAAAAAATTCAGTTTCAATAACAGATTTAGATAAGGATAGTATTGCAGAAATAGTTTTCGCTTCAAGATGGCGATGCAAAAATGACATTACACCAACCTATACTAATCTATTATTCAAACTTATTGAAGGTGAAGATACATACTCTTTACAAGGGATGGGATTAGAACAAAAAACAATGAATAAAAAGTTGACTTTGGAAAACATTTGTTGTTTTGATACTTTGGGAAGTATTTATATAGATTCATTGCTCTCTCCTGATGCACAAGGAAGAATATCAAACCTCGATGGGTTTAATAGTAATATCTATAATTATAATGGACTTCAGAGTAAAGAAGCCCCGATAGTTTTTTTAGAATTTGCAAAAAAATCTTGGATAACAATTGTAAAGAAAGAATTTGAAGAATATCAAGAATTTAAAAAATAGAACCATGAAAATAGCCATAGGCAACGACCACGCAGGAACCGAATTGAAGTTTAAACTTATAGCCCGCCTTGAAGAGTTGGGACACACAGTGCAAAATTTTGGTACTGATACTCTTGATTCGGTAGATTACCCTGATTTTGTTCACCCGTTGGCAAAATCTGTAGTGGCAAAAGAAAACGAACTGGGTATTTTGGTTTGCGGAAGCGGTAACGGCGTTTGTATGACAGCGAATAAACACCAAGAAATTCGTGCAGCACTTTGCTGGACTCCTGAATTGGGCGCTTTGGCTCGTCAACATAACAATGCTAATGTATTGTGTTTGCCTTCGCGTTTTATAAGCGAAGAAATTGCCTTTGCCATTGTTGACGCTTTTTTAACCGCTCAGTTTGAAGGTGGTCGCCACCAAAACAGGGTTGATAAAATAGCTTGTTAAGTAATCTCTAATTTCAAATTTGAAATTTCTAATTATGGAAATTAAAAAAGTAGCCATTATAGGGGCAGGTACAATGGGGGCAGGCATAGCACAAGTATGCGCCCAAAGTGGTTTTGAAACTTTATTGTACGATATAAACCCCGAAATGCTGACCAAAGCACAAGCAGGGGTGAACAAAAACCTTGACGGAGCAATAGCTCGCGGTAAAATGACGGAGGCTGAAAAAGCCGAAACACTTACTAAACTTACTTTTACCGAAAGTTTTGAAGCACTAAAAGCCGATTTGATATTAGAGGCAATAGTAGAACGTTTGGAAGTGAAGGTGGGTTTGTTTGAAAAACTTGCCGCCCAAAACTCGGCTGAAACTTTATTGGCTACTAATACTTCAACTATACCCATTACCCAAATAGCAGCAAAAATTGCTAACCCTGAGCGTGTAGTAGGGATACATTTTTTTAACCCTGCGCATATAATGAAACTGGTTGAGGTGATTGCAGGAGCACAAACCAGTGATGAGGTTGCGGCAACTGCCAAAGCCTTTGTGCAAAGCGTGAGCAAAACCCCAATTATGGCAAAAGATGCACCCGGTTTTATTGTAAACCGTGTAGCGCGCCATTTTTATGTTGAAGGTTTAAAGGTTGCTGAAGAAAATGTAGCCGATTTTGAAACCATTGATGCTTTGGTAGAAAGTTGTGGTTTTAAAATGGGACCATTTAGATTAATGGATTTGATTGGGGTTGATACCAATTTTTCGGTTACATCATCAATGTATCAACTGTTTTATAACGATCCAAAGTTTCGCCCCAGCCGTATACAGCAACAAAAAGTTGATGCAGGACATCACGGCCGTAAAACAGGCAAAGGGTTTTATAGTTATTAAAAGGCAACACAAAAGCAAATTTACTCGTTTATATAAGTGGCATGAAAAAGTTTACAACGTATATATTTACAGGAGTATTGGCAATATCATTGGTATTCGTCCTTGCTCGATGCAATAAAGATAGCGGACAACAACAAAACGATGTGCCTAATGTTCCCGTTAATATTACTGTGAATATGAATTTGCCCGACTATCTTCCACTTCAATCACAAGGCGGATGGGCGTATCTAAACGGCGGTGTAAAAGGTATTGTATTGTACCACCACTACGATGATAATTATTATGCGCTTGAACGCAACTGCCCCTATCAACCGTTTGACGATTGTGCAACGGTAACGGTAGAATTGAATAGTGTTTTTTTACGTTGCGGAAAATATAAAAGCGAGACTGATACTACTTGGATACCTTGTTGCAACTCGCATTACTCTTTAGAATCGGGTTTTCTTATCAGTGGGCCTTCCCGCTTTTCTTTAAAAAACTACAGGGTTAGCCGCAGTGGTAATGTATTGTATGTTACTAATTAAACTACTTCTTGAAAAAAGATTAATCAAAAAACTTCCACGCAATACCTAATCTAAATACCCTGCCATTCATTGGGTTGTGGGGAGAAGTATAGTATCTGCGACCAAAAAAACCTTCCGATACGTGTTCCATTTTTAGGTAAAAAGAAAATTGGCGCACATGACCATTAATAAAAGCATCAAATAAAGGGTAGTTACCTATACTCACCCTATTTTGCAAATAAAACTGGCGTGTTTCAGGATCGTATGTATTAGCTGTTATTTCTGAGTAATAGAAAAAATCTATACCAATTTGGGCATACAAGGCTTTATTTTTAGACAAGTAACTTTGGAAGTATAGCGAATTCCAAGTGGTTAGTTTGGGTATACGTATTATATCTGTATTGCTGCTTATTTGGGCAGTTATATTGTTATCAAAGTAAAACTTGCCAATGTTAAACCGCTTTTTAAACGTTAGTGATGTAATACTAATAGCTTTTGCTTCTTGCCTTGCCACCAAACTGCTATCAAAATAGATATAGTTGTTTATCAACTGTTGGTTTAGGGTTAGCTTATAATTGTGCTTTAGTCGTTTTGTTTTTAAACCTACCGAAATAGAGTTGACAAAGGTTTTATCAAAACTATTTTCCCAAAAATTGTGGTTGCCCAAAAAGAAAAACTGTGTGATTTGTGGCTCGTAGGCCTGAAAAAGTGCACCCCCTTCAACAGCTATATTGCCCATACCAATTTCTAGTTTTCCCTTCACCTTATAGTCGGCTTGGTTATAACCCGTTAGCCAAAATTTACCCTCAGCACTAAAAGCAATAGGATATTGCAAGTAAGGGTTTGTGCTTACGCTTCCCCCCACATAGGTATTGTTGTACTGTGCATTGGTTTGTGTTTGCCATGCCAGCGTATGAAACTCGTAACCCGCCGTTGCACTAAACATAAACAAACGTTTTACAGGAATACTATCACGCAAGTAGTGCATAAATGGCGCAGTGCTTATGGTTATAGCATTACTTACTATATTGTGTTGTATCGAGTCGAATGTTTTTTCATCATCAAACAACGTATACGGATAAAAAGCTCCTGCACTGGTATCCACACTTTCATCCCTATACAAATAGCGACTACTGTTGTAAGCAAACTCGTGTGAGATAACAAAATTGGGCACTAGCGTTTGGTTAGTGTCTAGCTCCCATATACCTGCTTCGGGTAGGTAATACTTAAGTTGGCGTTTAGCCCCCAAACGCCACATATTTGTAATGCGGTAATCGTTTGTTTTAATGTAGTTGCGGGCAGCATCGGTATTATCTCCCAAACGCACATCACCTTGACTAATGCCTGTATTTGCCTCAAAAACAGAATCGCTAACCAAACCACCGTTTTCTTCGTTGCGTATTCTATTCCATGTAGCACTTACTATAAGGTGGTATCTTTCATCAGGGCTATGGTACCAACTAAATAAGCGAGTATTGTATACACTTGTTGCTTGCCTAAGCTGCACACCATCATTTTTGGTACGGTTATAATCAATACCGATGTTCCAATTGGGTTTAATATTTTGGGTATGAAGTGCTTTTAGATTAATAAACTCCGGTGCACCCTGCGAGTAAAACAAATCGGTATATGCCCTACGTACTTTATACATGCGCATATTTTGAGGTAAAAACATATAAGGTGCAAAGGCTTGGTTTACCCCTACATCTAAACCGCTTTCGCGTTCGCCACTAAAAATTAATCCCTGTGATGCTGAACCAATAACACCTTGATCTAAAAAAGCAACTTGATTGCGGTATAGTGGGTTGTATATCTGAAATCTATCGGGAACTGTATCAGGATTGCTAAGGCTATCAATAGCCGAGAATAAGCTGCTTTTTTGCAGCCAATTTATAGTGGAGTACTTTTCTGTAAGTTGCGCTTTCGCTCCCCACCCTAAAAGCATCACGGCAAACAAAAGCAGATATTTAAATAAGTGTAACGGGTGTGTTTGCATTAATAACTCTTACGGTTTCAGTACTTTTTTGCAAATATTGCTAATTCTGCCCGTAATTGTTACAAAATATATGCCTTGCTTTAAGTTATCGGGTAATTGTACCTCAATAGCATTAATACCATTATCAACCGAATGGGTGGCATTATACACTTCTACCCCAATGGTATTGGTAATTCGCAGGCTAACTTCTTTTTCATTTTGATTGAAAATACTGATGTTTAGTTTATCGCCACTTAGCGGATTGGGGTATACTTTAAAATCTTGTACACCCACTTCTTGTACCGATACATCGTTATCAGCCTTTAAAACAAACAAACCGTTGGTTTGGTCGCTAGCCAAGATAATGCCTGAGGGTAAAAAAGGATATACCGACCAACAACCATAAAACCCTCTATACTCTCCTTCGGCATTTTGGGGGTAAGTATCGTAATACGCTGCTATTACAGGATTCTTCGGGTAGCGAATATCAAATACGTAAACCCCATCCTCGTAGTATGAAACGTATAGAAAATGATCTTTTATGTATGGATTGTGAGGGACTGCCCCCACATGAGAACGAAAAACACTTTGAAACTCAATATTTTTAAAGTTTGATATATCGTAGGCTTTTATACCCAAGCCCAAATTTTCATCAACAAAATAAATGTATTTACCATCAGCACTTAGCCAAGAACTATGGTTATATCCCTTATCAGGATAATCAGTAATACTGGTTAAAAAACGTGCATTGGCAGGCTGACTAACATCGTATATAAATAAACCGCCTGTTTCACCCGAGCAATAGGCTGTATCGCCTCGTACATGGGTATCATGACAGAAATTGAAGGCAGGTGATCCCCCAAAAATAGGTGGGGTTAATACGCCTACTAGCTTTGGTTTTTCAGGGTTTTCAAGCGATAGTATTTGCATAGCCCTACGTGTACCAAAATTGGTAGTTACGGTATTGCAATACAACTTATCACCCGATATATATATAGTATGTGTACGGTACAATAATGAATCACTATCGTATACTTTATGAACAGAATCAGGTAAATATTGTAAATCAAAAATTTGCAATGCTCCTATACCGGCATCTTGCACAGCATAGCAATAATGATCGTAAGTATCGTAATCGCGCCAAATTGAATACTTGCCCCTACCCGCTTCGGCATCACATTTTATTGGGCGTTTAAACGGATTGGTAACATCAAAAAAGTAAGTACTGTCTACCGTACCCACTATGGCGTACTCTCGTTTTTTTATGCTATCGTACCAGCCCCAGCAAGCATTAAAACTTTGTATTCCCAATGAGGTGATGCTATCATCATCCCAATGCGAAAGTTGTATCATATTGTACCTATTGTGTTGTGCTTTGGCTATAAATGCAAAGCCTACTACAAGTAATAGAAGTTGGTAACGAAGTTTCATTTATTTAGTATCTGTAGTAATAGACAACTCTTTTTGTATATAAGTTTCAATATGGCTTACAAAATGTTGCTTATCATTTTCCTGCATATCAATTTCTAAAGGTAAAACATATATTGGCCACTGTGCTAAGGTTTCTTTTAGCTCGGTTTGCGCCAGCTTAACAGCATCTTTTTGCGTGGTAAGCAATATTTTATTAGTACCTTTTAATGTTTCAAATGTTTTTTTAATGCTATCTAAAACTGAAGTGGTATAATCCACATGGTCGGGCAGTTTCACCAACTCAAAACTATTAGCATTTTCTGTTAGATACTCATTAATAGGCTTTGCGTTGGCTATACCTGCAAAAAATAGCACATCTTTTTTCCTCAGGCCATCTGCTAAAGGTTGTTTATCGGCTAAAGCATAAGGTTGCCCGTATTGTAAATAGCTAAACAATACTTGCTGATGGGCAAGCGGGTTTATTCTTTTAGTGATAGCTTGTTTTTCTTGCGCTCCCAAATTTATAGGGCACTTGGTTACTATAATAATATCAGCACGTTTATACCCGCTTTTAAACTCGCGCAAATTTCCCGCAGGCAATACCATATCATCATAAAACATTTTGCTGTAATCACTTAGCAAAATATACATACCTGCCTGCACATAACGGTGTTGGTAGGCATCATCAAGCAATACTACTTGTGTATGGGGTGCTTCATTTATTAGCGTAGGTATGGCTATAATACGTTGCTCGCCTACAGCTACAGCCGTTTGTGGGTTATTTTGTTTAATTTGCAAAGGCTCATCGCCAACATCAGTGGCTTGGCTATCTTCATCAACCATAAAAAAGCCAATGGTTTTACGCCCATAGCCCCTACTCACTACACCTAGTTTGTAGTTGCTTTGCAACAAGCTAATAATAAACTCGATATGGGGGGTTTTTCCCGTGCCTCCCGTACTTAGGTTGCCCACACAAATAACAGGAAAATCGAATTTGAACGAACGGGTTAACTTTTTATCAAAAAACCAATTGCGAAGCGACATAAAGCCGCCATATAACCATGAAAATGGGAGTGTTAATTTACGAAGTGTGTTTGCAGTTTCCAATATCTGCAAAGTTGCACCAAATGCGCTAAAATAAAAATGCACTTTAAGGATAAACCCTAAAGTGCATTATAAATATAAGAGTTAAACTATTAGTTAAACGTTTTAGGTATTTTGGTTCCGTTTGGCAAAGTAAACACTACTTTTTTATCGCACGAGCTTCCGTCGGGTTCAAAATCAATCTTGTAAGTGCTTCCTTCGGTGGTTAACTCAATAACACCTGAGATAGGAAAGCTACAGTTAGGTTTTTCAATTTTAACCACACTATCAGTAGTATTCCAAGTAAAGTTTTTACCTTTAGTATTTACACCATCGCCACTACCAAATGCTTTAAAAACATCATCGGCAATACCATCTGCACCTAACTCTTCGTGAACAATATCTTTGTTTGAGTTGAAAGAAACAGTACCATCGGTAGTATTTTCGGCTTTACCGTTTTGTATTTTTAAATTGATTTTGTTTTGAGCCAAGCGTGTTAGAGTTGCTTTGCCCGATACTTTAGTCATACCGCCAGTAGTACTTACATGAAAACCATTAGTCTCAGAAATGTTTACTGTAGTAACTGCATTTATTTCTCTGTAACGATCTGATTGAGAAACATCGATACGGCCTGCACGAGTTACACCATCAAGACAAAGTAAACCCGGTAATGGTCCAAAATCAACAGAGTAATCTACTCCATCACCATCAGTAAATAAAGAATCAGTAAACTCTATTTTAGCACCTGAAGGTAATAATGTACTGCCTGTTTTGTTTAAACGAGCGTCTGAAGAGGCTACATCTTGGGTAATATTAAAAACAGAAGCCAAGTAGGTTTCTGTGCGGGTAATATCTTCGGCAGTTGTTGTTGTATTTGCAACTTCATTTTCGAGTTTGGTGCACGCAGATGTTGAAACAAGTGCAAACCCAACGGCAATGGCCGATAAAGTAAATATAGATTTTTTCATAATAGTGTTTTCCAGTAAAAAAATACCAATTCAAAATTGGTCAAAATACTTGAAACAACAAAGTTATTGTATTATAAAACAGTGAATTTACTGTGAAATTAGGTGTTTTAACCCCCAAATAGCCAATTAAAAAACTTATTAAAGCCACTGGTTTTTTTATCCTTGTGCATACCCCTATAACCCGGTTTGGTTTTTAATTCGGCAAGTATTTCGGCTTCCTTTTGGTTGATAATGGCTTCTAAATCTTCACAAATGCGGCGGTTACTACACTGGTATAAATTATGAGTAGTATTTAACGAGAATTTGTAACCTTCTATGGTAATAATTGAATCTCCTTTGGCAAAAAAATCAGAAGTATAATCTTTTTTAAGGGTGTGCAACGAACCTCCTGTTAGGTAGGCTATATTTATATATTGTGGGTTTATGCCCCATTCTGCACCTTGCAGTATTACATGCACGGGTACTTTAATTTTTTCTATCAACTCAAAATCGCGAAATGGGCTGTTATCAGCTACCAACACAACTGTTTCCGCATCAGGATATTGCTCAAGTGATTTCACAATGGCTTCCACATCATTTTCGGGTATTTCACCTCCCAAACCTTTGCGCATACTGGTTTTAAAGGTGGTAACTACCTTGCGAGTGTTGCTAGCAGGAGCAAAATACAAACCGCCTGTTTCTCCTACTTTTTTATCAAATTCACCTTTATCATCTCCATCATTAAAAAAAGAAAAGTACTTAATACCACTTCTATCCATATTAAGCATGTGCCAGTATATGCCTTGGGCAGCATACTGGTAGTTGCTTCCCGTCCAATCGCTAACCAAAAGCAAATCTTTCCATTGAGTATTTCTATCCAGTACTTTATATATAACTGAATCGTACATACCGCCAACGCTTTTTATAAACCGTTTTACAGTACTAAAGCCACTGGGCATACCCGGTACGGCTTCTTTATCGCCATCTTCACTTTCGGCAGCTTTTTCTTCCAATTCCTTTTTTGTCATTGGGCGATAGCGTATCAGTACCCCATGCCACATTTTACGTGCCTGCTCATCGGTTTCGCATTCGGTTTGCAGCACCATTATAAATTTAATGCTAACATCGTTCAGGTCAGGGTCAACCTCAAAAAGTGCTTTCAAGCGATTGGCCAACAAATCGTGGTAAGGTGTTAACCAAAACTGAAGGTCTTTGGGATATTTGGTATACACCACTTCTATTTGTGTGGCTTTGTTTTTATCTTTTAGTTTAGTCCAAGCCTCAGGATTTTTAATCTTGTACTGGGCATAGCCGTTTTCTAAAGCCACTGCATTTTTTTGAGAACGAGGCTTTACCTGCTTAGTTTCAAGCGTTTTAAAATAGCTTTCAAACTTGCGTTTATCGGTTGTAGGATTATCCAGCAGGTTATAATCAAACTTTAATTCTTGCGCAAACACAGTATTGGCAAGGCATACTGCCATAAAAAGGGTAGATAAATGTAAAAGCCTTTTAAAATTCACTTTGATTATTGTGTTGACGCTTATGAATACTACTAAGTTAACGGAAAGTAAAATTATTTTGGTATGATTTGCAATAATTTAACACACTTATTTTATGCTGGGTATTGAAATACCTTTTATTTTACGGTACATCTCAATAGCATATAAATCAGTCATACCCGAAATAAAATCAACTACCGATTGTATTTTATAATACACTTCGGGGCTATTTGTATGAAACTGACGAGGCATAAGGGCTAGCAGTTTTTTGTGGTAATGTGATTTGTTTTGCACCACAGCAGGCACAAACTCTTCCAACAATCCGCCAATAATTTGATAACCGGCTACTTCAATTTCTACTACTGTTTGATAGTTGTATATCTTTTTCCATGATATTTCTTGTATGGCCTGCAACGCTGATAGATATGGTTCGGGCATATCATCGCTTAGGCTATTATTGTATGTGCCGTTTAGTATAGCTTGCCTGTTTTGCCAAAATACTTCGGTGCAAGCCATTATTAGTTGATGTATACCTTTGGCACGCAAGTAGGCTATTTGGTCGTTTTCATCTTCAATGCCTGCAAGGTTTTCCTCGATTTTAGTTTTTTCTTCACCTGCAAAAAGCGGCATTAACAGGTTTTTTACCTTTTCGTTTGATAGTATGCCTAGCCGGTGCGCATCTTCTAAATCAATAATATTATAGCAAATATCATCGGCGGCCTCTACCAAATATACCAACGGGTAGCGCACGTATATCATAGGGTTTTGCAATTCCTCTATAATACCTAATTGCTGTGCTATGCTTCGGTAGGTATCTTTTTCGCTATCAAAAAAACCGTATTTTTTAGTGTGTACTTTGGCTTTATTGCCCCCCACAATACTTTCGCACGGGTATTTTACTATTGATGCAAGGGTGGAATAAGTAAGCGCAAAACCACTTGCTCCTTTGCCTTGAAACCTATGGGTTAGTATACGAAAGGCATTAGCATTTCCCTCAAAATTAGTAAGATCGCCCCACTGGTTGGCAGCCATTTGGTTTTGATACTGTCTTCCCTCACCATCGGTAAAATAACGCGATATAGCTTTTTCGCCTGAATGACCAAACGAAGGATTACCCATATCGTGCGCCAAGCAAGCGGCTGATACTATGCTACCAATACCTTGTACTTTTTCGCCCTCTGCTTCTTTGGCCTGTATAAGTCTGTTTGAAATAATATTGCCCAACGAACGGCCAACACTGGCTACCTCAAGGCTATGTGTAAGGCGGTTGTGTACAAATACGCTGCCCGGTAATGGAAATACTTGTGTTTTGTTTTGCAGGCGACGAAAGGGTGATGAAAATATTATTCGGTCATAATCACGCTGAAACTCGCTGCGGGCATAGCTTTGGTCGTCGGTTGCCTGTGCATTGTCCACGTGCAGCCTTCGTGCTGATAAAAGAGTATCCCATTGCATTGCCATTGCGCAAAAATAGGGCTTTGGTGGGTTACAGTACAACAGGCTTGTGTTTGTTTTAAAATAAATATATGCATACAGTACACTTTGGCTGTAGCTGTCTATTTTACTAAAACTATACTATTGTATACCACTATACTTTTACATATATACCAGTATATATAGCTTGTGGCGGTATTTTTGTAACTAGATAATGCAATCAAAATATCTCTTTTAAAAAAAGCAATATCCCCCTGTGGTTTGTTACACTTAATATAAATAAACAATAGAATGAAAGTTGAAATTTGGAGCGATGTAATGTGTCCGTTTTGTTATATAGGTAAACGGAAATTTGAAACTGCATTAACACAGTTTGCAGATAGTAATAACATTGAGTTGGAATGGAAGAGTTTTCAGCTTTCGCCTGATATGATAACCGACCCTACAAAAAATATTAATGAATATTTGGCTGTACACAAGGGTGTTAGTATTGACGAGGCAAAGAAAATGAATGCTTACGTAACTGAAATGGCAAAGAAAGAAGGACTTGTATACAATTTTGATAAAGCGATAGTGGCCAATTCTTTTAATGCCCATCGTTTTAGCCATTTTGCCAAACAATACGGTAAACAAGATGAGGCTGAGGAGAAATTATTTAGTGCCTACTTTACTGAGGGGAAAAATACTGACGACCAAGCCGTGTTGCTGCAACTAGGCGAAGAAATTGGATTAGATACTGGAGCATTAAAAACAGTTTTAGAAAGTGATGCCTATGCTGATGAGGTGCGCGGCGATATTACCGAAGCTATGCAACTGGGTATACGCGGCGTGCCATTTTTTGTGTTTGATAGAAAATACGGTATTTCGGGAGCACAAGATTCTCAAGCTTTTTTAGAAACGCTTGAAAAATCGTTTAGCGAGTGGCGCGAAGCTAACCCTAAACCTGCTTTTGAAATGACTGCTGAGGGTAATACCTGCGAAGTAGGCAAAGACTGTGATTAATATTTAAAAGATAGAAACCTGCTATTCTTATATAATAAGTGCGGCTGGAGGTCATTCCCATTTAAAATGGGAATCTGTGCGTAAGAATATACTTTTATTTCCCCCTGCACAGATTCCCTCTTTCGAGGGAATGACGTTCCCACCGCACCGATACACAAAGTATATGCCTATTCTGCTTAAGAAAATTGACTGGCAAATATGTTATAAATAAAGAAGGGGACTTAAAAAGTCCCCCTTCTTTATTATATACACTATTCTATTATATCTATTTCACCAACTCACCGCGAAGTTGTTGCAATTGTATTTCGGCAACTTTAAGGTTATACCTAGCTTCAATTAAACGTGATTCGGCATCTTGCCAATTTCTATCGGCTTCTTTTACTTCAAGCAAAGTAGAAAGCCCTTGTTTCAAACGGCCTTCGGCAATAGTTAGGTTACCTAATGCTAACTTGGCATTGCTTTCTTCCATACCTACTATGGTTTTGTAAGCCGTAAAGTTGTTAAATGCTTGTTGGTATTGGTAACTGACGCTATTTTTTAAACGTGAGTATTGCAATTGGCTACTGCGCAACTGCAATTGTGTTGTTTTAATCTGATTTTTTATTGTACCTCCCCTAAACAAAGGTATGCTGGCAGTTACACCTGCGTTTAATCCATTACTTTGATTAAGAAGCGAGAAACCTGCTTGGCTGGTTTGACGGGTATAGGCATACGATGAGTTGAGGCGCACAATAGGCAAACGTTGCGCCCTTGCTTCACTTAGTTGAAAACCTGCTACACTAATGCTTATTTCTGCCGAAAGTAAAGCGAAGTTTTTATTCTCCAAATCTTTATCAATAGTAGGGGCTTGGGCAGTATCAACATCAATAGTTTCTATTACATCAAATATAATATCGGCCTCACGCGCCAGCAACACATTAAAGCCCGCCTTTTGGTTTTTAAGGTTGTTTTGCTGCAACAGCAAATTAGTTTGGTTGGTATTTTGATCGATAGTAACCTGATTGAGTTCAAAGGCTGAGACTGTACCTACTTGATATTGTGTTTTCACAATTTCAAGACGTTTTTGCACCAAATCCAACGCTTTTTGGGTTGATTTAATTTGCATTTTCTGTCCCACTATGGCATAGTATTCAACCATTACTTGTGCTACGGTTTGCTGTATTTGCTCTTTTAATGCAAAACCGCTTTGGGTTTCCAACTCCTCTAATCGGTGTTTGGTGGCAAACATTTTCATACCATCAAACAACGTCCAACTAAGCGCCACATTTGCATTTAAGTTGGTTGCCCCTACCCCGTTACTTTGCACCTCTAACCCGTTCGAAAATTTTTGGTTGATATTGGTGTTTGATAGGTTTTCGCTAACATTAAAATCAATATTGGGCAACATACCTGCATTGCCTGCATTGTTGTTTATAGCAGTAACATCGGCAGCTGTTTTTGCCAGTTGTATATCGTAATTGTTTTTAAGAGCAATCTCTACCGCCTCGTTTAGCGATAGCATATTTTGCGCTTGCAAGGCATTTGCCCCATATATAGCCAGTAGTATACTAAGCAGCTTCTTCATCATGTTTCTTAACTTTTTTGGCGGCCATAATTGAATAAATAGCGGGTATTACAAATAGTGTTAGCACTAATGAAAATATTACCCCGCCAATAATAACTATACCCAAAGGTATACGGCTTTGCGCACCCGAACCTAAAGCCAAAGCAATGGGCAATGCACCAAGGGCGGTTGCCAAACTTGTCATTAATATAGGACGAAGACGCATGGTAGCAGCGTGCACTGCTGCATCTCGGCGGCTAAGTTCAGGGTCTTTTTCACGCAATTGGTTGGCAAACTCTACTATCAAAATACCATTTTTAGTTACCAAGCCTATAAGCATTATGGCTCCAATTTGACTAAATATATTGTTGGTTTGCCCAAATATCCACAGTGAAAGTAGTGCCCCTGCAAGTGCCAAAGGCACTGTTAACATTATAATAAAAGGATCGCGGAAACTTTCAAACTGTGCTGCCAATACTAAATACACTAAAAACAAAGCAAGGGCAAAGGCAAATAATATGTTTGATGAGCTTTCGTCAAAATCTCGCGAAGCACCCGAAAGTGATGTGGTAAAGGTTTCATCTAATACTTTATCTGCAATTTCTTCCATTGCTTTCACCCCATCACCAATGGTTTTACCGGGGGCAAGACCAGCTTGCACCGTTGCCGATTTGTATCTGTTAAAGTGAAATAATTGCGGTGGATTGCTTTGTTCTTCTACACTTACAAGGTTATCCAGTTGTATCAGCTCGCCCGTATTGCTACGCACATAAAAACTGCGCATATCCACAGGTTCGTCGCGGTTTTCTCTATCTACCTGCCCTATTACTTGGTATTGTTTGCCTACCATAATAAAGTAACCCAAACGGCGACCACTTAGTGCTAGTTGAAGTGTTTGGGCAATATCGGCAACTGAAATACCTAGCTCGGCAGCTTTTGCACGATTGATGGTTATACCTAATTCGGGACGGTTAAATTTTAAATCAGAGTTTACAATACCTCCAAATGTGGGGTGTTTTGCTGCTTCTTCTAAAAACTTGGGCAAATACTCTTTTATTTTTTCAAAATTTGAGTTTTGAAGCACAAACTGTACATCAAGCCCTCGCCCTCCTCCGCCTGATGATATGGTAGGTTCTTGAATAACAAACACTCGGCCTGCATTAAACCTTGCCGAGTTTTTATTAATATAATCGGCAATTTCTTGTTGGCTGCGCTCGCGTGTATTTCGCTCTCCCAATACTACACGACCAAAACCTGTATTGGGCGCACCCGAACCTAAAAAGCCCGGTGCAGTTACGGTTAGTAATACATTCTTTTCAGGAATAGAATCATTAATAAAGTTAGCTATCTCATCCATATAGCTATCCATATAATCGTACGATGTTCCTTCGGGTGCCAGCATAGTTAAACGTACCAAACCTCTATCTTCCATAGGGGCTAATTCTGACTTGAGGTTTGAAAATATGGTTATACCCACTACCACACAAGCCAGTATTAATACAAATGCAGCCCACCTATACGACATGAATTTAGTCAAGCTGTTTTTGAAAACACGATCCATGCCTGCATAAAAAGGTTCTGTTTTGCGGTAAAACCACGATTTCTTATCAGGATCGCCTGCCATTTTTACACTAAGTACAGGTGTAAGTGTTAGCGATACAAAGGCCGAAATAATTACCGCCCCTGCTACCACTATACCAAACTCTTGAAACAAGCGACCTACAAACCCTTGCATAAATATTACAGGTAAGAAAACCACTGCTAAGGTGATGGAGGTGGATATAACAGCAAAGAATATTTCTTCTGAACCTTCGCGGGCAGCTCGCATAGGAGTCATGCCTTGCTCTAATTTCTTAAATATATTCTCAGTAACTACTATACCGTCATCCACTACTAAACCCGTTGCCAGCACTATACCTAATAGTGTAAGTACATTTATAGAGAAGCCAAAGATGTACATGATAAAAAATGCACCCAACAACGATACGGGTATATCTATAAGCGGACGGAAGGCAATGAGCCAGTTGCGGAAAAACAAGTAAATAATAATTACAACCAGTAGAATAGCTATCAGCAAAGTTTCTTGCACCTCTATAATAGATTGGCGCACAAACTTGGTGGTATCCATAGCAATATCCAGTTGAATATCTTCGGGTACTTCTTTTTTCAGTTGCTCGTAGCGTTTATAAAACTCATCGGCTATGGCTACGTGGTTTGAACCGGGTTGAGGAGTAAGCGCCAATGCCACCATAGGCACACCACTTTCTTTCAACACCGTTTCTTCATTTTCAGGACCTAAAACAGCCCTCGCCACATCTTGCAAACGAATGATTTTTCCCCCATCTGATTTTACTATCAGGTTGTTAAAATCTTCTTCGGTAACTAAAAGCCCTGATGTTTTTACGGTAAGCTCGGTAGCATTACCTGCTATTTTACCTGAGGGTAACTCTATGTTTTGTTGGTCTAAAGCAAGTTTTATATCGCTAAGGGCAAGTTTGTTGGCCGCCAGTTTTAAAGGGTCTATCCAAATACGCATGGCATATTTTTTTTCGCCCCAAACTTGTATACCGCTAACGCCTGATATAGTTTGCAAGCGTTCTTGCAATACATTTATAGCATAATCGCACACCTCAAGCTGGTTGCGAGTATTGCTTTTTACCGTCATAGAAATGATGGCTTGCGCATCGGCATCAGCTTTTGATACGGTGGGCGGTGCATCAATATCCTCAGGCAATTGGCGCACAGCTCGCGATACTTTATCACGTACATCATTTGCAGCGGCTTCTAAATCGGTACTCAAATCAAACTCAACCGATATTTTGCTTGAACCCTGATTACTTGATGATGTGATGGAGCGTATACCCTCTATACCGTTAATGGTTTTTTCTAACGGTTCGGTAATTTGTGATTCTATTACGTCGGCATTTGCACCTGTGTAGTTGGTGGTTACTGATATTATTGGAGGGTCTACTGATGGGTATTCCCTTACACCCAAAAACTGAAACCCTATAATACCGAAGGTTACTATTATAACCGACATTACGGTGGCCAGTACAGGTCTGCGTAAACTAATTGATGATAAACTCATACTATTCTGCCCCCCTATTTATCAAACTTGGTTATTTTTACTTCACTACCCGTACGCAATTGCATTAGCGCTGTAGTAATAACCGTATCTCCCTTTTCAAGTCCTTTCACTATTTCTACAAGGTCGGTATTACGTATACCCGTTTCTACAGGTATCATTTCAACTTTTCCTCCCCTGCTCACAGCAACGTTTTTACCCCTTGCCACAGGCATAAGCGCTTGTGAGGGTATCATTACGGCATCTTTACGGCCTTGTATGCCCAAACTTACATTGGCAAACATGCCGGGCAATAGCTGCCCTTCGGGGTTGGCACAGCGTGCACGCACTTTTATGTTGCGTGTATTCAGGTCTATTTTTGGGTCAACAGCATATACATCAGCACTAAAAGTATCTCTTAAGCCATCCACTGTAAAACTGAGTGTTTTGCCCATTTGTAGTAAAAATGCATACTTTTCGGGTATGGCAAAATCAACCTTTAACGGGTGTGTTTGTTGCAAAGTAGCTATGGTATTTGCGGGTGTAACGTATGCTCCTTCGCTAATATCACTAAGACCGATTGTGCCACTAAATGGGGCACGTATTTCTGTTTTACTTAGTTGATTTTCTAATGCTTCAATATCAGCATCGTAAGCGGTTAATTGAGTTTGTGATACCTCATATTCTTGTTTGCTCACACCATCAATTTTCAATAGTTCGCCCAAGCGTTCTACGTTTTTTTGGGTGAGTTTTTTTTGAGCCCTTAGTTTTTTTAATTGGGCTACTATATCGGCATCGTCTAGTTTTATAAGTAGCTGGCCTTTGGTAACCTTTGCCCCTTCTTTAAAATAGAGTTTTACTACACGTGCTTGCAACTCGGGTTTTATTTCTACTTCTTCGTTTGACAGTAATGTGCCCGAAGAATTTACCACATTGGTAATATTTTGTGTGCTTGCTATATACGCCTGTACAGGTGTTGGCGGTCGTTTGCCTCCTGTTTGGTTGGTATTTTCGCCGTTGCTGTTTTTGCAACTGCCAAATGGTACTAAAATACTTACGCCCACAACGGCTGCTATCAGCCCCCTACGTATTAACATATAGATAATATTAATGTTTAAACTTTAATTAGTGTAAAGGTAATCGAATGAAATGCTGCAACACATTTCGTGCCCGAATTCTTAACAGGTGAAAAAGAATTGCTTTTTTTAGATGCCACTTAAGGCTAAAGGTTTAACCGAAAAAATAATATTGCCTACAATAAATAATCATCTGTTGATTTTGGCTTATGTTTATAAAGCCATTGATCGTTAGTAAATATGTTTTTTAGCACTAAAGCATCAAGCAATTCAACAGCTTCTTCTTCTTCAAGTCCTATGCCTATGCTTTCCTCTTTAAATTTGTAATTAAACTTAATAATTCCGTCAATATATGGCCTTTTTCCCTTTCTAGGGTGTTCAGGTTGCCGGATGCTTTCTCTAAAATTATCTATTCTAAACGAACTAATATCTTCTATCACAAAAGACTTTTTTCTTTTCTGAAGTACTCCTTTTCTCTGTACTGAAAGTAAACCTGATTCTATAATAATTTCCTCATAACTATTTAGGAATAGGAAAAACCTATCGGTAAGAAAAAAAGCTGTTACAAGCCACAGAACCGTTAAAAAAACACTGGAAACAATCGGATTGCTAGTGGAAAATTTATATAGGTTAGTACCTCCAATGGCAACCCAAGTTATTAACAGTAGCAAGAAGGCTATTGTAGAAATATAGTCCCTGTTAATAGGTATTTTTACCTTTAAAGAGCCTTTTGTTTGTTGAATTGTGATACTCTTATTTAATTTAAGACTCTCTACCATCATTAACAAAAAGCTAATTTCTAAACACTTCTAAAGTATTCCGTTTTTAGCAAAGGGCAAATTTTGTAGCGTTCGTCGCGGGTATCGGTATACAAGGCATCAAGCACTTCGTACACGTCTTTTAGTCCTACTTTTTCAGCCCATTCAAAAGGCCCCATAGGGTAGTTGGTGCCTAGTTTCATGCCTGTATCAATATCGGCTTTGTTGGCTGTACCTTCTTGTACGGTATAGTAAGCCTCGTTAATAATCATAAAAATTACGCGAGGTGTTACCATACCCACGCGGTCTTCTACCCATTTGCACTCCCAATCCATTTGTTTAGCTAAGGTTTCTAACTGCTGCTTGTAAACATCAGTTGTACTTGAGACTTCTAACAATGGGCGATTAATAAAGGTAGGCAGTGCATTAAAACCAAATATCGGGGCTGATATATCGTGCCCGACAAATACTTGTGCCAATTGTAGTTTTACTGTGCTTACCAATACAGGAAAAGACAGGTGCAAATAATGGTGTAAATGCTCGGTATTATCATCAAATTGTAAATCAAAAAAGGCATCTAAACCTAAATTGGGCAGTTGCCACAAATCGGTATCCTCAATTTCAATCAAATTTGCTACCGATGAAACTTTTTGTTTTAACTCGTCTATCCTATTTTGCGTACCTATTACCCCTATTTTCATTTACCTTTAATAATAACCTGCACAAAACTAATACCCACACCATGGAAAAGAAAATAATAATTACCCCCAATGCACCGCAACCTATTGGCCCATACAACCAAGCTATTTTAATAGGTAATACTTTGTATTGCAGTGGCCAAGTGGCTATTGACCCTAAAACAGGTAATATGGTTCAAGATAATATTGAAGCTGAGACCAATATGGTGATGAAAAATATTGGTGCGGTACTAAAGGCGGCCGATATGGATTATAGCAACATAATAAAGAGCAGCATTTTTATTAGTGATATGAACCAGTTTGGCCAGATAAACGGGGTGTATGCCGAATATTTTGAAAAGGATTACCCTGCCCGCGAAACGGTGCAAGTGAGCCGCTTGCCTAAAGATGCTAATGTAGAAGTTAGTGTGATTGCTGTGAAGTAGGCCCGTTTTTAGCTTTACTCATCTTTTTCCTCTTTACTATTTTTCTTGTCCTCTTTAATTGGTTTTACATCACTTAGTTTATTCGGGATGCCTTTATTTTGGTACTCCGAATAAATTTTGAGTGAAATACAATTAATGTTTCTCTTCCACTGTAATTCCAGTTTGAAGGCTATGTAAGCCAATACCTTTTTTGATAAATCTTCACCTGCATTTGTTTCTCTCTCGGTTCTTACGTCATTATTTTGGTATAAATCTATAACATTTGCATAAAGTTTAAACTTATCACTTATCGGTTTATCAACTTTATACTTTTTCTTCTCTTCATCATCTATATCTAAATATTCAAGGCGAGGTAAGTCCACTTTTTTGATTACAAAAATTGTATTCGCAACGGTTTGAGAGTTTGCATATTCAAAATGTATAATATCTAGTTCTTTATACTTAGCTTCAGTAAGCCCTTCGATTTTTAAATCATGGATTAATTTGTTAAAGTTTAATTTAAAAGCTACCAACACAAACTTATTATCAATATTAAGTTTATCAATCGCACGAAAAACATCTTCAGGGGATAATAAATAATGTGCCGTCTTATGTATAAAAAATGAGTTAGAAATTGCCTTTTTATAATTTTTGGAAACGCCCTCTGCAAGTATTGAGTCGAAGTTTAAGTGACTCACTCCCTGCTCATCAGCAAACGCACTTTTATTTAGCATTGCAGTTCCACCAAAAAGATACCCCTTTTCAACATCTCCAATATGTGGTTCTTTGTTGCTCAATTTATCATATTCGTTGAAGGTACATTCTAAAATTTCTTTGGTTTTGTCTAAAAACTGTTCCTTTTTTTCTATCGAGATTGTTTGTGAAATTTCATTGCCGGTAAATTGTGCTTCAAGTTCGGACTTGAAATCATCTATGAATTTTAAAGGGTTAGGTTTTTCATTTTGAGTTAACCAGTCATCAGTTAACCACCCAAAACCAACTTCATCTAGTAGTTGTTTGTCATTATATACTTCTTCAACTAATAATCTGAAAAAGTCAATATTCTCAATCCAAGTTTTCAGTTCACCTTGGGTGAATGAAGTATCGGGATAGGCTAAAGGTTTTTGAAAGCTATAATAAACTTGTAATGAGTATTGACGCAAAAACAACAGAGCAATATACTTGCATATATACCTTTTGATTAAACCGTCTTCATTTAAACCCTCCATACCAGGAAAACTATAAACAAAGCCCATAAATGAATAGTTATCACTATAAGGGTCTCTAAAATGTAAGTACCACTCAAAAACATCATCCATCTGTTTGGGCAATAGTTCATACGTTGGCGGTGTGCTTTGGGTAAACCTGAAACATCTTTGAATTGCGCCATATTGTTTTGAGTAAATGAGTAACCCTCCTAAAGCAGTAGTGAATTGTAAAAATCTATTTCTTTCGTTTTCTCTCTCATCATACTCTTTTTGGTTTTCCATTTCAGGATACTTCCCCTCCACATATTTAGGCTCTACATAAGCTAACCTATATGAAATATGTTGATGGGCATTCATCCAAAATGCCATAATCATATCTTGGTCTTTATATTCAATAGCCGTTTTTAGATTTTGCCATAGACAAGCATATGTATTCTCAGAAATTTTATACCCTTCCCCTTCTCCCAACAACCAAAGGCCACCAGTTGCTCTATCCTTTAAATAGTTAAATTCTTTATATTCATTTGTTGCTAGAAGTTCTGTTAATTTATTCGTTAACTCGTAATGGTGCGGTTTATAGGTGACAGTTTTGTTTTCAGAAGAAAATCTAATTCTATCAAAATCTTTATAAAACGTATCTGAAATGATTAAGGTAATGGATTTATTTCTAATTTTTATCGAATAAAAAAGCAAATCAGATAATACTAAGAAAAATTCATTTTCTTTAGTATTAGAGGCTTTTTGTCCCGAAATAACTGCTTTTGAATGCCTTTTTATAAAGTATAGGATGATTTTATTTGAATTATAATAAACAAGTATTTTTTTGGTGAACAAAAAAAATATTACTATTAAAAAGGTAGTAGAACCTAATGCTATTATCTCGGCAGAATTATAAAGAAAATCCATATTTTCTGGAGGGGAGCACTCTAACGTGTAAATGAAAATAGTCGTTAATGATAGAACTAACGAGCCAATAAAAAGCTTTCTTATCGGCTCCTTTTCAAAACTATCGGTAATCGTTAAAGAATAATACTTTTCATCAATTTTAGATATTACTTGTAGTAAAATTGGATAAGCAACGCCAAGTATGGCAGCAACGAAAGAAACACAAATTGAAATAATATCCATCAATAGTACTTTACCCAAAAATACTACTAATTCTTTAAATCTAATAGCTAACTACTGTATCACCATTGCTAATGGTGCGAGGTCTATTTCATCAATAGCTTTATGTGGTGTAGGTGGTGGTTGCCATGCCAAGCGTACAAACCCAGTACTTTATCAAGGGCTATGGTATAATCGTATTGTGGGTGATGGTACTCGCGTTTAAAATCTTCTTCGGTTAAAGAGTTTAGCAGTATTGCCCAACGGGCGTGCAGGTTTTTTAACAACTCTAACGATAATACTATGGGTGTATCTTTTATATAGCTTAGTTGTGCCCAACGCTCTTCCATATATGGTTTTATTGTAGGAGTATCTTCGGTAAGCGTTAAATGGAAACGTATATAGGCATTCATGTGGCTATCGGCAAGGTGGTGAATCACCTGTAAACCTGTCCATCCATCAGGGCGGTAGGGTTGTGCCAGTTGCTCAGAGCTAATGTTTGCCAATACTTGCTTTAGCCTTTGCGGATAGCTTATAATTTCTTTTATCCATTGGTTTATGTGCACGGGAGTTATTATTTCGGGTGCTTCGTATTTGCCAATGGGGTATTTTAGTTTTTCTATATCCATAATATTATCGTGGTGTTAGTATAAGCCTTCTTTTACTAACTGCCATGCCTGTAAACGAACCTATTGCTCCTCTCACTGTCGATTTTAGCTGAACAGGGGTAGCAAAAGGCCCTCCATTAAAGCGGGCATCATCGTATGAATCCCAAAAATTATAAGCAGGTCTATCTACCGAATTTAGATAAAAATTAACAGTATCACTAAATCCAAACCTACGCCCAAAGGTAAAACTACGGTATACACCATTTATAGTTTCATCATTAAAAACGCCATAATCATCGCTAATACTACCCCAACCAAAATAGGCAGTATCAGCACCTATTCTATACATATAGCGGTAGTTATTACCTGTGGCTAATGGTTCAAAAAAATGTATAGTCATAAAATAGCCTGTATCTTTATTGTTATCAGGGTTTACTCTAAAACTTGAGGTAATACTGTCTAAAGGCACTAACTGGGGTATGGTAGTAACTCCAAAAATATGTTTACCCTCAACATCAATTTCCAATTTATATACGTAGCCTATTTTGCCGGTAAGCCCAAAATTAAAATATATCCCCGGTATAGAGTCGGGGGCAATTTCTACCAGCTGTTTTTTATTGGCAGTATCCCACACAGTATCTTTTCCGTTTGCTTGTCCTTCGGTAATGTATACTTGTGCCCCGCTTACCGAAATAACGTTTACATTAGGATTAAAATAATCTACCGAGCGAGTAAGTATTACATAATTAAAAAGAGGATCAAGCTGGTTTATATATGCCTCTACTACTATTTCGCTTTCGGCACTGGGTAATGCCACATCTATATCTTTTTCACACGAGCTAAAACCAATTGCTACGGCTAAACAAGCTATTGTATATTTTATACTTTTCATCAAACTGCTTAAAATTTAAAATTCCAAGTAACGGATGGAATAATGGGGAATAAATATACCATACGTGCTTTTACTGTTTGTGCCTGCACATCGGTATCAAAATATATAAAATAGGGATTAGCCCTACTGTACAAGTTGTATATAGAAAAATTCCAACTGCTATGAAACTTTGTAGATTCAGGCTTAGGCGTGTAGTTAAACGATACATCTGCACGGTGGTAGGCTGGCATACGGAAGTTTGCCACATCAACATACCTATCTATTACGTTAATATAGGGTTGCTGTTGTTGGCTGCTTATACCAAAATTGTAGGTAAAACGCTGTTGAGGCAAAGTGAGCACATTACCCGTACCGTATACAAATACAAAATTAAAATTCCATTTTTTGTTGATTTGATGACTTAGCACAAACGATATATCGTGCCTTCTATCGTAACGGTAATAATAAGGCTTTCCGTTGTTAAAAATATCAAACGTACGTGTGGTTTTACTCCATGTATAGCCTATCCAGCCCGTTGTTCTTCCTTTAGCTTTCTTTACAAAAAACTCTACTCCATACGACAGGCCATTGCCAAATACCATTTCGTTTTCAAGGTTTTGATTAAAAAATAAATCAGCACCGGGTTTAAACTCAATTTGGTTTTGCATGGGCTTGTAATACGCTTCTACTGATGTTTCGTATTCGTCTTTCTTAAAGTTTTTAAACAAACCCAGTGCAACTTGATTAGCCAGTTGAGGTTTTATCAAACGCGAACTAGGTACCCATAAATCGGTAGGTAAAGTAGCCGATGACGAGGTTGCCAAATGCAAATATTGTAAGGTGCGTGTATACGAGCCTTTAACCGATGTGGTAGAGTTGATTGAATAGCGAAAAGAAAAACGAGGCTCAGCACCGTGCCATAGTTTTATAGTTGTCCCTCTTTTATACTCTTGGTACTCACCTGTGGGCGCACCCAATTCATCAAACAAAGGTTGTTTGTATGGTCCTACTTGATCGAAGGCCGAGTAGCGCAAACCAAAATTAAAAAACCAACGGGTGCTAGCTTCGTAATCGGCAGAAGCATAAACGGCTCCCTCGTGGGCAAACTGACGATTAATGGCACTATTAACAGCAACATCAGCTTGTTGCACCGATAATATACCCGGTATAAATGTATGGTTTATGTACTGCGCACCATATTTTAACTTAAAACGTCTGTTGGGAATATAAATATAATCTGCTTTGCCTGTAACATCACGCAAACCTGAAAACACATTGATACTACCGCCTAAAAACTCAGCATCTGATTTTAAGTCAAAATCATTATAAATGAGACTAATGTTTGAAGTGAGTTTTGAGTTGTATACGTGATTCCAACGTACAGATGCAATACGATTACCCCAACCTACCTTAAAAGTAAATTTGTTTACCCTATTGTTTACAAACCTAAAAACATCTCTGCCCAAATAGCCTGTAATATAAAGGCGGTCTTTTGGGGAAAGATTAAAAGTAAGTTTTGCATTGATATCGTAAAAATACAACTGATTTTGTTTTAGGCTATCCGCCAAAAAGGGGCGTGCCAATACATCTCCATAGGTGCGGCGGGCACTCACCACAAACGAGCTTTTATCTTTTTGTATTGGCCCTTCTACCTGCAAGCGTGATGAAATAAGGCCAATACCGCCATTTACTCTAAACTTATTTTTATCCCCCTCGCGCATACCCACACTAACTATTGATGATAACCTACCGCCATAGTTGGCAGGCATACCTCCTTTTATTACCTCTACGTCTTCAACCGCATCGCCATTAAAAACCGAGAAAAACCCCAATAAATGCGAAGCATTGTATACTACTGCACCATCCAACAGCACAAGATTTTGATCAGGCCCTCCACCACGTACGTAAAAACCTGTACTGCCTTCTCCACCGCTTTTTATACCGGGTAATAGAGTTATAGTTTTTAAAACGTCAGTCTCACCAAAAATTACTGGTAACTGCCTAATGGTTTTTCCACTAAGCTCTACCGTACTCATTTCTATACTTTTTACGTTCTTATCACTGGCTTCTCCTTTAACAACTACTTCACCCACGTTTACTGCTGATGATTTTAGCTGAAAGTTTTTTGATGTACTGCCTGTAATGGTTATTTGGGTTTCAACAGTTTCGTACCCAATGTATGAGACTGTAAACGTGTACGTACCAGTAGCTAAAAAAAGCTTGTAGTAGCCTTTTTCATCAGTAGTTGCACCTTCTTTAATGTTGTTTTTGTTTACAACAGTAACACCAATAAGGGCTTCGCCAGTATTATCATCGGTTACTTTACCGCTAAGTATATACTTGGTTTGAGCTTGTGAAGCCTGAGTAAAAGCAGATATAAATAATATTAAAACGAATACACGTTTAAGCACTGTTTTCATAAGTTGACAAACTTACAGACAAAAAAACAGCCAAAAAGGTTTATTTCGATAGAGAATAAGAGATTATTCTTTTATTAAATTAAAGCTAAACTCTTCATTACCAATTTTAAGAACAAGTGTATACTTTCCTTTTGATAAATCGGCAGGAAGTTCTATTTCGTCAGTATAAAAACCTGTACCTGCTTTTACACTTGGTTGTAGTGATTTTCGTTCTACTATCTCTCCTTTTTTATTACTAAGGGTAAATAATATATTATCATACTTTGGTGAAAAAGCGGTAAAACTTATACTATTGGTAAATACTTCAGCGGGAGGCGTTTCTATTTGATTCTTTTTATAATTAAAGGTTTCATCTCCCCCCAAATACCTATTTGCTTTTATAAAATTGGGTATACCACTACCCAAAACCGTATCAGGATGTAAGTATTTACTGGCACTCATTTCAATAGCGGCAATCATTTCTTCAACTGTTCTATTGGGATTGGCTTGGCGCAAACAAGCTACCATACCACACAATATTGGCGAAGCAAACGATGTTCCCTGCGACCCATAAAAACCATCGGAAACAGAGGCTACATACGCTTTAGATGCTTGTGCACATACGGTTGGTTTTATACGTCCATCGGCAGTGGGGCCGTACGAACTGAAATCAACGTGTTCTCTTTCGGGCGATACGCCACCTACGGTGATAATACCAAAGGCATCGGCTGGAGCACCCACATACTGCCAAGGGTCGTTACCCTCATTTCCTGCCGCATTACATATAATAATGCCTTTTTTGGCAGCGATAGCTGCCGCTATAGATGCCACAGAGGTTTTGCCGTTTAATTGTGCAAAGGTGTGGTTTGTGCTTTCATCATCAAAAGTAGTATACCCCAATGATGAGTTGATAATATCTACCCCTGCACTATCAGCAAACTCAGCTCCGCTAGCCCAGTTGTATTCTTCAATAATATATTCAGTATTTGCATCTTCAGTACGCAACAACCAATAGCGTGCATCGGGGGCTGTGCCCACCATTTTACCCGGTATTTTTGCTGCCATGCACGATAGTACATTCATTCCGTGATTATTGTCTTCTACCACACTCTCTTCAATATTTACAAAGTCCCAAGTGCCGGCTATTAGTCCTCTATTAAACAAATGCGTAAAGGCTTTAATCTTGTTTACATTCATAAAACCACCGTCTAAAACAGCTATATCAACACCTTTACCTGTATAACCCAGCTTGTGCATTTCTACACCGTTTAGCATTTGTATTTGGTTTAGACCATCACCATAATAGCTATCATCAATAGTAACTGTATCTTCTTCCCCTCCCAACGACATAAAAAACTCTAACAGGTAATCCATTTTAGAGTTGTCTTTGTTACTGTATATACCTACTTTTTCTACATTAGACACAAAAGGTAAAGCCAGTATCTTTTTTACTGTAGCTAAATCGGCTGTTCGTATTGATATGCCATTAAGCCAACGCGAAGTATTTAGTACCGTTACCCCCATATCTGCTATTTGCTGCACATAATTGGGGTTTACGGGAAAATCCTGTTCGGTAATTTTTATTCCAAAACGTCCCCTTCTGTCTATTGCTTTTTGCGATAGATAAACCAATGGTTTATCAACTGTGTATGGAGAGTTGGCTTTATCTTTAAAAGCAACCCAAAATTTTAAAGTATCGCTATTTTTGCCCGCTACTGATAGTAGGGGTATAAACAAAAGAAAAAGGATAGTAATTTTTTTCATTTACGGTCTACAAAATATATAGCTTTTACCCATGTTATGGATAAGCTCAGTTTTATTTTATGCTTTTTTGGGATTTATACTTCAAAGCTTTTTTCTATCCAACCTCCGCCAATAACATCGTTGCCTTCATAAAATACAGCCGATTGACCCGGAGCAATGGCATTTACTGTAGTGTTAAACACTACTTTCATTTTTTTATCGTGTTGGGTGATAATGGATGGTGTACCGGCATCTTTGTAGCGTATTTTGCTAATGCTATCCATCTCGGTATCAATAGCAGCATACTTTTGCAAGTTTATGTTGCGTACCCACATACCGTTGCGCTCCAACTCTTCTTGCGTGCCTAAAACTATGGTATTGGTATCGGGTTGTATTTCAACCACAAACATAGGCTCGCCCACAGCTAACTCTAAACCTTTGCGTTGACCTATGGTGTAAAATGGATAACCACGATGTTTGCCTAGTATTGTGCCATCTTTGCGCACAAAGTTTCCACCATTCACGCGTTCTTCTAGCCCTTCTACCTTGTTTTTTAAGAAACCGCGATAGTCGTTATCGGGTACAAAGCAAATTTCGTAGCTCTCGCTTTTTTTCGCCAACTCAGTATACCCCATATCAATAGCCATTTGCCTAATATCAGGCTTATGAAATTTACCCATTGGGAATTTTGTGCGCGCTAGATTTTTTTGTGCCAAGCCCCACAATACATACGATTGGTCTTTGTTGGTATCCAATCCTTTTGATATGTAGTATCTGTCGTTTATTGGGTTAACATTAAGATTGGCGTAGTGCCCTGTGGCTATAAACTCACAATCCAACATATTTGCACGTTTTAACAATGCCTCCCACTTTATATGCGTATTACAAAGTACACAAGGGTTGGGTGTGCGCCCTGCCATATACTCATCAACAAAATTATCAATTACAAAATCGCCAAACTCCTCACGTATATCTAAAATAAAATGGTGTATACCATGCTGCACAGCAATAGCACGGGCATCGTTTATTGAATCTAAACTGCAACAACCTGTTTCTTTACCGTTTACGCCTGATGATGCGTAGTCCCATGTTTTCATGGTAATTCCCACCACTTCGTAGCCTTCTTCTTTTAGCATAATAGCCGCCACAGTACTGTCAATACCGCCGCTCATGGCTACTAATATTTTTCCTTTTTTACTCATCTCTTTATCTTTGCAAAGATAATAGGTTATTACCTCTACTCCCCTATTTATACCTTTGGGATTGTAAAAGTAAAAACCTGTTTATCTGTTTTTTTGTTCAGTTTACCGTATCTTAAATAAAATTTTAATAGCACGTAACAACATCGTGCCAAAAAGCATCGTCATATAGTTACACCACCAATGAACGAAGTGTTGATAGAAGGCTGCCGTAATAACGACCGCAAAGCCCAAAAAAGGCTTTATGAGTTGTACTTTGGCAAAATGTACTCTGTTTGCCTGCGCTATATGAAGCAGGAGGATGAGGCATTGGCCGTGCTAAACACGGGTTTTTTTAAGGTTTTTAAAAACATAGTGCAGTTTAAAAACCAAGGTAGTTTTGAAGGGTGGATAAAGCGGATTATTATAAATACTGCACTTGATGCTATAAAGGAACAAAAAAATTATAAGCTGAATATTACTCCCAATTCTGAGTATTTGGATATATATAGCGGCGAAACACAAAATGATGTAGTATCAAAATATAACGTTCAAGAAATTATGCTGCTGGTAAATACTTTACCGCCAATGGCAAAAGCAGTGTTTAATATGTATGCCATTGATGGCTACAACCATAAAGAAATTGGTGAGGCGCTGAATATTTCAGAAGTTACCTCGCGAACATATCTGCATGCTGCAAGGCAGAAGCTTAAAGTAATGATTAAAAAAAAGACTAAGGTAGAAATTACCCATGGAGAACAATATTAACAACATAGACAAGCTATTTAAAGACAGTCTTGCCGACCACCAAAGCCCATACGTAAAGGGTGCTTGGGAGAATATGGAGGCAATGCTTGATGCTAGCGATAGTGGCTATATGCTGAAAAATGTACAACGCTACATTTTAGCCAGTGTAGTGGGTGCTATATTATTAGCGGGTTCTGTTACGGCTTATATAGCGGGCAGTGAAGCAGGACAAAATTTAGCGCAAAGCAATGCTACGGTTACAGAAAATCCTGTGGCTGCTGAGTTGCAAGCACAAAACAATAGTATTGATAACACTTCTGATAATGGTGCCACAACTGACAATATTGCCGATGCGTCTGCTAATACTACAGCAGAAAATGCAACTAGCGGAAATAACACATCTATTCAGCAAACAAATAATGGAGGAAGTGTAACAAATAATACTGCTACACCTGCTGTTTCTGAGCAAAATTCACCAATACCAGTAGTATTGGCAACTGAAGAAAATACAGAAACTACTGACGAAGTACAAACTACTTTAGCTACAAAAGCAATAGAAAAAAGCACATTAAGTACACTATTGCTTGATGGTAAATTACCGTTGTTTACTGCTAGTAATGGTTCTGAAAATTTTGACGAAAGCCTTTTAGCACAACACTCTTTGGCTGACTCTACCCTTAAGGCTGAAAGAAGTTTAAACCAAATACAACATTTTTATAGTTGGCAATTTGGCCTGCAAGCAGGCGGAAACTTTAACCGCGTACAAAACAATACTTCTTCGAGTTTCCAAGTAGGTAATGGCTTTATGACGGGTGTATTTATAAGTAAAAACTTTAATCGCCGCTGGGGTTTTGGGACTGAACTTAACTACCTGCGAAGCAACAACAACAGCATTAGCCGTAGTGTTACCCAAACTACTTACTTTTTTGAAAGAAGTACTACAAACTATTTTTTAGTAACAAAATCGTTTGATTATTTACAGGCTCCCCTTTTTATAAGTTATAATATCAACAAAAACCACCGTGTAAATTTTGGTTTGGTTGGTATGTATATGCTAAACTCTCGCACCGAAGTTGTTGAACAAAAACAAAGTCATGTAGAAAAGCACAATACAACCACCACCAAAAAGGGTGTATACGAAGATATGAGTAGGTTTAACTACGGTATTAATATTGGTTACGAGTATAATCTTCCCGGTATGTATAGCTTAGGTTTGCGCTACAACCAAATGTTTAACACCGTAACTAACAATAGCTTTTCTGGCGGCGGAAAAGCCAATTTGCCTGCACATTTGCAGTTGTATGTTAAGCTGAATTTAACCAAGTAATGAAACACTACATAGTAATAGTTTTTGCTTTACTCTTGGGGCTTAGTTCTTGCAAAAAACAAGAATTACCTAAACCTCAAGATGGCGAACCTATTGTATGGATAGAAGGCAAGGTTAACAATGTGCCGTTTAAGTTTACGGCAGGAGAAAATGCTACCTATGCTAATGTTATTACCCATAATATTGACAGCCAAAGCCGTCAGTTTATTTTTAAAATTGATGCGCCCGACTTTAAAAAGTCGATAGAAATATCGATAAATAATTGGCAAAAAACATTGGGTGATGTAAATAGCGACCTTGCAAACACAATACAACCGGGTGTGTACAAATTTACATACTCAAATGCCTTCCCTTTTATTCCCTACAGAAAAAGCGAAGTGATTTTTTTGTATAACGACCTTGCTGCGGGTGTAAAATATTATACTATACCCTATGCACAACAACTTAGCGGACAGTTTGAAATTGTATCGGTAAAAGATGTTGAACACGAAGGAAAGACATATAAGTTGGCCGAAATAAAGTTTTCGTGCCGAGTGAAGAACCCCTATAACAATTGGTGGTACGATATAACCGAGGGGTACGGATTTATCCCATTTGGACAAAAATAAAATGAAAAAGACAATACTGCTCAGCCTGCTAGTTATTATATTGATGGGATTGAGTGCATGTAAGAAAAACGAATTGCCTGAACCGATTGAAGGCACACCTGTAATTTGGGTAAACGGAGAGCTTAATGCTTTACCTTTTAAGCTAGAGGCTGGAAATAATAGTGCTTTTCTTACTACTACTACTAACGTAATTAATGATTATTTACGCGAGTTTGTTTTTACAATAGAATCTCCCGAGTTAAAAAAAGCGCTTCAAATATCAATATATAGCAGCCAAGATACGCTAACGGCTTTACCTCTTGACCTTGAAAGGACGATTAGACCCGGCATATATAAATTTGCTTATGCCAACTCATCTATATATATGTGTAAAAACAACGAGATAGTTCTTACTTATACTGATCAAAATACGGGTCAGAAGTACAATACTATACCCTACAATCAAGATGTATCAGGTAGTTTTGAAATAGTTACCGTAACCGACACTATACACAACGGTTCTTTGTATAAAATGGCTGAAATACGTTTTAATTGCGTTGTGAGAGACTCTTTGGGTCAAACATTTAGTATTACCAACGGACATGGTTTTGTTCCGTTTGGACAGCCATAAACTACACCCAAAGAATACCGAAATTTGATTTATTAGATTGGAAAGAGAGGCTATTAAACGATGCCTTTAATCTTTTTCTCAATAGAGGTAGTAGAATACCCTTCAAGAAACTCAAGGGTGATTACTTCACCGCCTTTTGCGGTAACAATATCGTAACCCACAATATTTTCGGGCTTATAATCAGCGCCTTTTACTAAAATATCAGGCTGTACGCTTTTTATTAACTCATAGGGTGTTTCTTCATCAAACAAAATAACAGCATCAACACATTGCAGGCTTGCCATAATGTGCATACGGCTCTGTTCATCTTGTATAGGTCGGTGTTCACCCTTTAGTTTACTTACAGAGGCATCAGTATTTAAACCCAAAAAAAGTTTATCTCCAAGGTCTCTAGCTTTGGTAAGATAATCCACGTGCCCACGGTGCAGTAAATCGAAACAGCCGTTGGTAAATACAATTTTGTAATTATTAGCCCGCCAATCATCAAGCAAAGCATTAAATTCAGTTGAATTATTTAGAATCTTGTTCTGTATTTGTTGTTGCAGTTTCACCAGCCAATTGTTTGCGTTGTTGGTACATTAAGGCAAAGTACGATAAGGCACCAATACCAATAAACATTACCATTTGCGATGCGTGGGCAATAATAGCGTAAGCACCGCCAACAGGATTTAGTTTTTCATTAGGTATGCCGTACAACATCAGTCCGTAAGGCACAAAATAATGGAAAGTACCTGTGCCTCCGGGTGCTGGTATTAAAATTGCTACCGTGCTAAGTACTAAAACGGTTAATCCAGCCTCCGGACCAAGATGAGACGTGCCTTCTAAAGAGAAGAAGCACACATACACCATTAGATAATACATTACCCAAATAACTATTGAGTGAAAGATAAACTGTATAGGTCTCTTAATTTTTAATAAACCTCTTATCCCTTCAATAAAACTTTTTATAAGGTCTACTACTTTTTTGTATAGCGATAGTTGTTGTATCTTTTTTCTGAAAATAAAAAACAAAATACCTACCACAGCCATTCCTATAAGCCCGATTTGTATAAGGCTAAGACCACCTGCTTCTTTATCGGTTTTGGGTAGTATATCTAAAAACTGTTGAAGCGTGTCTAGTTGAAGAAATACGGCTAATACTAGCACAATAGCCATACAAATTAAGTCTACTAAACGCTCGGCTACAATTGTACCTATCATAGTAGGCATGGGTATTTTCTCGGTTTTAGATACAATGGCAGCACGAGCAACTTCACCACCACGAGGGATAGCAAAGTTCACCAAGTAACCCACCATTATACCGTGAAAAGTAGTCCAAAAATTGGTTTTGTAACCCAAAGGTTCTGCAATTATTCGCCACCTAACAGCTCGACTCACACAACTTATTATACCAGCCAACATAGCTACCAACGGCCACATCAAGTTAGCTTTAGAAATGGCATCTAAAGTTTCATCTTTATCTATTTTACTAAAAGCCAAGTAGATAAAGAAGGCTCCGATGGCAAAAAAAAGCGTATAACTAAGTACTTTTTTAAGAGTAGGGTGTAGGGTGGGCAGTTTTAACTTCACTTTATAACTCGGTTATTATCATCAGGATAGGCCAACGTAGGCTGGTGTTTTTTAGCCTCTTCAAAGTCCATTTGGCAATATGATATCACTATCACTAAATCACCTCTTTGGGCTTTGCGTGCAGCCGGGCCATTAAGGCACACCATACCACTGCCACGGTCGCCTTTTATAACGTATGTTTCAAAACGCTCACCATTATTAATGTTTACTATCTGTACCTTTTCATTTTCAATCAGGTTAGCAGCATCCATTAAGTCCTCATCAAGCGTAATGCTTCCCACATAGTGCAACTCAGTTTGAGTAATTTTTGCCCTGTGGAGTTTAGATTTTAATACTTCAATTATCATAAAAACGCCGCGAAGTTAAGCCAAACTTTGCAGATTTGAATTAAGCTATAACTATGCCAGTTATCATGGCAGATAAGAATTATCGTATTCTTACCTGTATTAAACTATAAATGCCGCATATAGCGGCATTTATAGTTGAGGCAATGTTATTTTAATTAATGAGTATACTTATCATGATAAGTATACTCATTAATTTTATGTTGTAGCACCATTGTGTTTTCATCTAAAGAAACTATCGTATTCAAAGCTGTACCAACTTTTAATTCAGTTTCACCATTCATAAACGCCCAAGTATCTTCACTTGTTTGTGGTGCACCTGAATTACATTTTGTTGCTCCCTCATCTGTTATCACCTTATTGTCGGTTTTGTACGTATATATATTATCAACAAAACAAGCTCCTGACAACGAAAATATGTCCTTGTGCTGTGGATTGGTTGTAGTAAAATACGTTTTACCCGTAAGTTTCCAAGGCTTTAATGTTATAAGTCTCATCTTTTCTGATTGACTGCCTGATGGATTGTTATCGCTAGACTTATCGTCTTTAGAACAGCTTGTTAAAGAAAGAGAAACTACAGCAGCAATAATAAATGTTGTAAAAATTTTCATTTTCTAGTATGTTTTTTAAAGTATTTTTCACAATATATTTTAAAACTACCTATTTCTGAACTTTCCTTTCGTTTTTTCGACTAATGGAATGCCATAAACCATTTTATGTTTTAGCTTGATATATGGTATGCAGCATATTTTTATAAACACTTTCTATTGCCTCAAAATCTATATGAATTATTGCTATCAGCACCAACCCTCCCACCAAAAAAATAAACGGAGAATCCCATGTATGTGGCGAATAGGCCTCAGCCAATGTTACTCCAATAGGAAATACCAATAATGCTGTGATTAGTTGTGGAGTAGTAAACAAATGCTGAAAGCCCAACAGCACCAATACGGCTGTTATAAACACACAAGCACTACCCTCGATACTGCGGGTATATGTTTGGCGGGTAAAAAGGGCTTTTACTTTGTATTTGTGCTTTCCCCATTTCACTCCAATAGGTTCTGCCAATCCATCGCCAATAGCGTTTACCAATATTATAAGCATCAGCAGTTGTGGCATACCAATATGGTGAAAATAGAAGTACAAAGGTACAGCTACCATATAGGTGGCAAGGTACTGAGTAAACAGCCACTTCATCGTATGCGGACGGTCTTCGGGTCGGTCAAAAGCGGCATACATCATCCCAAATAGTTTGGCTTTGGTGCGTACCGGTTTTAAATAGATAATAAAGGTGGCCATACTAATACACACCATCAATATCATAGTGAGCAGGTTTTCTGTAAAGGGGATATAGATTTTGATGATAAAAGGCAAAAAGAACACAAAAAAGTGATTGAGTTTGCGGGTGTAGTTAACTTTAACACCTCCCTTAACTACCATAAGCCCTTCGCAAAAGGCAATGATGTGCAGGATAATAAACTCGGCCAGTTGGTTTTGAAAAAATGCTAATTCCATGTAGCAAAAATGTTGACTTACTATGGCTACACTAAATCACATTTTGCTAATCCCCTCTTTTATTTTGGTAGTTTTTGCAGAAGAAATAAAGATAAAAGCTATTCTGTTGCAAAAAATGCAAATACTATGCTTCGGCTCAGTACAGATTAATAACCTAATTACTTTATAAAATACCATAAAGTCCCCCTCTTCACTTGGAGAAAGGTCGGGGGTGCGAGAGCAAAGAGTTATTTCAACCCTTTTATAAAATCATTTAGTTTACTTAAGACACGGGACATTTCCCTTTCTATTTCATTATTTGTAAACCGAATAACCTTTATATCCATTTTATTTAGCTCAAACGTTCTACCAACATCGTATTCCTTTTGCTCCTCTATTTCATGCACACTACCATCAACTTCAACAACAAATTTTAATTCGTGACAATAAAAATCTGCTATGTATTTACCGATAGGGTGTTGCCTTCTAAACTTAAGCCCTTGGAATTTTCTGCCCCTAAGCCTTTGCCACAGCAACTCTTCAGCATTCGTCAATTCCTTTCTTAACGATTTTGCATTATCAAAAGTGGTTTTATTTGAATTATAGAAAAGATTGTCTTTAAAGTCATTCTGCTTTCTATCAAAAAAAATGATTTTCCCTCACCCCAATAATACCAAAATGTAGAATTGCCCATACAGCCCCCCTCTCCATATGGAGAGGGGCCGGGGGTGAGAGATCAAAAATTAATCTATGTATTCAATTGAACAACCAAATACCCCACTAGCTCTCTGTTTTTGCCAGTTTTCTTGCTGTTTTTCATCACCACTAATTGAAAATTCAACACCAATAATTCTAATTTTTTGACCAGTTGCAGTACTATATACAGCACCCACATTAGGTTCTGCTCCCTTAATAAATTGAATACGTGCAACTAATTTATGCGCTGCTTTAAACGTTTCTAAAACTTCTACAACATCCATAATTATAAATCTAACAAAAAATCTACTCTTAACATAAAATCGTGGCATCTCTCAAAAACTATAAACTTAACACTACAAACTATCCAAAAACTAACGCTCATTCGTTATCTTTGCAGCGCTTTGAACATAAAGCAATTTTTAGAAGATTATGGTCGCCACCCGTTAGCCAGCGGGATGGATGGCATTGTATTGTCTGAGAAAAAAGGACAGAAGTTTGCCCTAAAAAATATACTAGGCTCGGCTGTTGCCACTTATATATCCTATACCTTCCAAAAAAATACTGATAATACCTTTGTTGTTGTTTGCGATGACGATGAAAAGGCAGCCTATTTATATAGCGACCTTAACAATCTGATTGAGAACAAAGAGGTGTTGTTATTGCCCCAATCGTACCGAAAACCATTTAAGGTTAGCGATATTGATAATAACAATGTGCTTAAACGCGCTGAGGTTATTAGTCGGCTATCAGCCCACCCACAGGGAACTATTATAATCACCTACCCCGCCGCCTTGGCCGAGTTGGTGATAGGCGGTAAGGCATATTCTAACAATGTATTTAACGTGAAGGTGGGCGACCCTTTCGACCTTGATTTTTTGATGGAAATGCTGGCCGAACACGATTTTGACCGTGTCGATTTTGTGTTTGAACCCGGCCAGTACGCCATACGCGGGGGTATAATAGATGTATTTTCGTTTGCTAACGACCTTCCCTACCGTATAGAACTAGATGGTGATGTGGTAGAATCTATCCGCCACTTTAATCCTGAAGACCAACTATCGGTAAAAAAGGTAATGTATACCACCATAGTACCCAACATACAAAGCGAAGTTATAGCTACCGAAAAAGTACCTATTTTCAGCTATTTCCCCCAAGATACCATAGTGTGGGTGCACGATGCAAAATACCTTGCCGAAATAATAGAAGAAGGCCTTATAAAAGCAGCCAAATTTGCTAAAGATGCTGATGAACCTATTGATGTAGCCAAAATATACCAAACGGGCAACGAGGTTTTAGGTCAACTAAAACAACAAGCGTTGGTTGAGTACGGCACACGCCACTTTTTTAAGCCCGATACTGAACTAGAATTTAAAGTATCGCCGCAACCGCTGTTTCATAAAAACTTTAACCTGCTGATAGAAAACCTCAAGGGCAATCAAAAAGCAGGCTACCAAAACATAATATTTTCTGACAACAGCCGCCAAATAGAGCGACTGCATACCATTTTTGAAGATCTTGACCGAGAGGTGAAGTTTGAGCCCATATACCACGGTATTAGCGAGGGTTTTATAGACCACGACCTTAAAATAGCCTGCTATACTGAGCATCAACTGTTTGATAGGTTTTATAAAGGCAAAGGCGCACGCGGTTATAGCGGCAGCAAAGCCCTTACACTAAAAGAACTTAGAGAACTTTCGCCGGGTGATTATGTAACCCATATAGACCACGGTATTGGCAAATTTGCAGGGCTTGAAAAACTAGAAATGAACGGTGTGATGAGCGAAGCCGTACGCCTAGTATATCGCGATAACGATTTGCTGTACGTACACATAAACTCGCTGCACAAAATAACAAAATACGTAGGCAAAGACGGTACAGAACCCCGCATGAATAAGCTAGGCAGCGATGCGTGGGACAAACTGAAAAAATCGACCAAAAAGAAGGTAAAAGACATTGCCCGCGACCTTATAAAACTATACGCAGCACGCAAAGCACAAACGGGATTTGCATTCAGTCCCGATTCGTACTTGCAAATAGAACTCGAAGCCTCATTTTTGTATGAGGATACGCCCGACCAAAGCAAGGCCACCGAAGATGTGAAGTTGGATATGGAAAAAACACAGCCTATGGATAGGCTAGTGTGTGGTGATGTAGGCTTTGGTAAAACAGAAGTTGCCATACGTGCAGCCTTTAAAGCAGTGGCCGATAGCAAGCAAGTGGCCATATTAGTACCCACTACCATTTTGGCCTACCAACACTTCAAAACCTTTAAAAGCCGCCTCGAAGATTTTCCGTGTAGTATTGATTATATCAACCGCTTTCGCACGGCAAAACAGAAAAAAGAGATACAGCAAAAACTAGCCGACGGTAAACTTGATATAATCATAGGTACACACGCTTTGGTAAGCAAGGACATGAAGTTTAAAAACCTTGGCCTACTGATTATAGACGAGGAGCAAAAATTTGGTGTAGCCGTAAAAGAAAAACTTAAAAAAATAAGGGTAAATGTTGATACGCTAACGCTTACCGCAACACCCATACCGCGTACCCTGCATTTCTCGCTAATGGGCGCAAGAGATTTATCAGTAATAAATACCCCACCCCCCAACAGGCAACCTGTACAAACCGAATTGCACGTATTTAATCAGGATTTGATACGCGAAACGGTAGAGGAAGAACTGGAACGTGGCGGGCAGGTGTTTTTTATACATAACCGAGTGAAGGACATACACGAGTATGCACACATGATAGAAAAACTGGTTCCCAACTCGCGCGTGGCGGTAGCTCACGGTCAGATGGAAGGCGACCAGCTAGAAGATATAATGATAAAATTTGTAGAGGGCGACTACGATGTTTTGGTAGCCACTACAATTATAGAAAGTGGGTTGGATATACCCAATGCCAACACCATTATTATAAACAATGCCCACATGCACGGCCTTAGCGATTTGCACCAGATGCGCGGACGTGTGGGGCGTAGCAATAAAAAAGCCTATTGTTATTTGTTTTCGCCACCGCTTAGTACATTAACGCAAGAAGCACGCAAACGCTTAAGTGCCATAGAGCAGTTTAGCGATTTGGGTAGTGGTTTTAATGTGGCTATGCGCGATTTGGATATACGCGGAGCAGGTAATTTATTGGGCGGCGAACAAAGCGGTTTTATTGCCGAAATTGGCTTTGAGATGTACCACAAAATACTGGACGAAGCCCTGCAAGAACTGAAAGACGAAGAATTTAAAGATCTGTTTAAAGATGAGATACCTAAAACCCGTACTAACGAAGTGCAGGTGGATGTAGACTCTGAAATACTGATACCTGATAACTATGTGCGCAATATACAAGAGCGTTTATCGCTGTATACCGAGATGGCGCAGATAGAGACAGAAGAAAAACTACTGAAATTTAGGGATGAACTGATAGATCGTTTTGGCCCCATGCCCAAAGAGCTTAAAGGCTTGTTTGATAGTATGCGCATGAAATGGAAAGCCCGCGATTTGGGTTTTGAACGGGTGAAACTGGACGACAGAGTACTTACTTGCTATTTCCCTGCTAACCAAAACAGCAGCTATTATCAAAGCGACGTATTTGGCAACATAATAAAATATGTGGGCGGACACCCTGTGCAATGCAGCATGAAACAAACCCCCAAACACCTTACCCTAAAAATAAAAAACATTAGCGGTGTGTTGGATGCAATAAGGGCATTGGACGAGCTACAACAGTTTGCCCAACAATCAGCCATTGCTTAGTCGGGTAATATCAATTTCTACTATAAATTAACCTAATTTAGTCTCTCTAAAGTTTTTCGCTATGGAAATAACAGATGCTAATATTACCGTGATGGTTACTGATATGGAAGTTTCGGTAAACTTTTACCAAATGCTTGGACTTACCCTAAAACAGCGTTGGGAAAATCACTATGCAATGCTAACAGCTCCGGGTGTGGTTATAGGTTTACACCCAAGTGAAGCTATTCCTTCATCAAAACAAGTTTCAATTGGTTTGATGGTAGCCGATATTAATGAAGCTAAAAAGCTACTTGATGAACAAGAGGTTAACTATGTTTTTGATGATGGAAAATCGGGTGCTTACTTACACTTTACCGACCCTGATGGTACTGTGCTATACTACACACAACCCAAATGGAATTATGATTAATTTTCCCCTCTTGGTTTATATATGGATAAAACAGTATTTGATATTATAGGTTGGGCAGGTGCTATTGGCTTGTTGACAGGTTATTTATTATTCTCGCTTGGCAAGTTTGATAAAATGCTGTGGGTGTATCATATTTTCAACTTCAGTAGCTCGGCGTTGTTGTTGGCCAATGCCATTTATACCCACTCAGGGCCATTTGTTTTTGTAAATACAGTATGGAGTATTATTGCTTTGATAAGTATAGTGAAGGAGTGGAGAAAAAGTAATAAGGACTAAAGCGTGTAGATTATGCCTGAGATGTTTTATTTATTAGCCTATAATAAAGAGCGGATGCTCCTATATATTTTAGCACGAGCGAGACGCTCGAGCCAGCTATAAAGATAGTCATACCTGCGGAAGCAGGAATCTGTAAGGCGAACTTATTCATTACAATTACGAAATAGAGCGGACGCTCTTCTATTCTCGGTACGAGCGAGACGCTCGCACCAGCACAAAAAGAGCAAAAAAACCACGCACAGATTCTCAATCAAGTTGAGAATGACGGGCAACCGCACTCCATAATCAAAACAATCTTACCCTTCTTTTTCCTCAAATAATTAATACCTTTATCAAATGCAGCAACTCTTATCCGATATAAAAAACTGCAAAATTTGTGATGCACAACTGCCCATGGGAGCAAATCCTGTACTGGCAGCATCACCCAAAAGTAAAATATTAGTTGTAGGGCAAGCACCGGGTATACGAGTACACCAAAGCAATATACCGTGGAACGATAAAAGTGGCGATAACCTACGCCAATGGCTGGGTGTAGATAAAGAAACGTTTTACAACCCCGATATTTTTGCCATTATACCCATGGGGTTTTGCTACCCCGGCACAGGCAAAAGCGGTGATTTACCTCCCCGCAAAGAGTGCGCGCCACAATGGCATAGCGCATTACTGGCTATGATGCCGCATATAGAGCTTGTTTTGCTGATAGGTCAATACGCACAAGGGTATTATCTAAAAGAAAAAACAAAGGCTACACTAACAGAAACAGTGCAGGCACACGCTGAATATTTACCCAAATACTTTCCCTTGCCCCATCCTTCGCCACGCAATAATATTTGGCAAAAAAAGAACCCTTGGTTTAGCATTGAAGTACTGCCCACACTAAAAAATAATGTAGAGCTAATACTTAAAACAGTATAAAAACTGCTGCTAACATTTTATTGTCATCACCTCATCAATGCGTGTAGTAAATCGTGCCGACCGTTTGGCACAGCGCAATTTCCATGTGGTGCTAGTGCCTTGCGAACCTATGGTTAATTTTTCAGCCCCCAAAGTACCGTTTATTTTATCAACGGCTTGCATTAGTTGCAGGTGTTTGGCGTTGGTAGGCGCGGTAAATATATTGGCTTGTATTTGGGTTTGCGGCACTATGCCTGCCACTACTACTCCCCCGTTTTTGTAGTATATAGGTCTTCCATCAGGCGTTTTTTGTTTGTATACACTTTTTAGGCAATGTATGGCTGTTTTTACCAAATCTATGGTGCTATTGGTAGCCACAGGCAAAGTATACCACATACGCGCACGGTACTGGGGTTGGTCTTTGCGCAAATCGTTGGTATATGCAAATACCTTTAGCATGGTAGCACAGCTTTTTTGCGCCCGTAGCTTGGCAGCGCAGGTAGTGGCATAGTAGCTAACAGCTTCTTCAAGCAACTCATACTCGTTTAGCAAACGTCCAAAACTACGCGATGTACAAATAGCCTGTTTTTCTACTAGCTCATCCTCCATACCTATGCAAGGGTTGCCTTGCATTTCTTCCCATGTGCGTAGCCCTACTACTTTCATATTTTGGCGCACCCACTCGCGCGGTTTCTGTATAAAATCGTAAGCTGTTTGTACACCGTTGTTGCGTAAAAACCGTCCGTGGCTGCGACCTATACCCCATACATCGCCTATATCAATTTGTTGCAGGCTATTGGCTATTTCATCGGGTGTATTGGGTATTACCCATGCATCTTTTGCGTATGGTGATTTTTTAGCCAACCTGTTGGCTATTTTGGCTAATGTTTTGGTTGCCCCTACCCCTACACTAATAGGCATACCTGTGTTTTTGCCTACGGTATGCACCATTTGGCGAGCGTATGCAGGCATATCAACCATATCCATACCTGTGAGGTTAAGAAAAGCTTCATCAATAGAGTATACCTCTATATCAGGGGTGTATAACGACAGGGTGTTCATTACCCTTCGAGACATATCACCATACAAGGTATAGTTGGACGAAAAAACGGCTACACCGTATTTTTGTACTAAGCTTTCAATTTTGTAAGCGGGTTCGCCCATAGGTATGCCCAAGTCTTTCGCTTCAGAACTGCGGGCTATTACACATCCATCGTTATTGGATAATACTACTATGGGCACACCTATCAGGTGTGGTTTAAACACACGCTCGCACGAGGCATAAAAGTTATTACAATCTACCAGTGCTATCATATCACATTTTTTTAATAGTGTAGGTTACTATGCCCCAAACGCTAAAATTACTTTCGTCGGTTACTTTTATGGGCTTATAGTTGGGGTTGGCCGGCAGTAGATACAGCTGATTATTGGCCATGTGCAAGCGTTTAAGGGTTAACCCCCCGTTTACACTACACAGGGCTATACGGCCGTGGTTTGCATCAGCCGATTTATCTATTACCACCAAATCGCCATTATCTATTCCTGCCCCCGTCATAGAATCACCTTCTACCCTACCCACAAAAGTCCAATTAGGATTTTGCACCAATACCTGCGTTAAGTCTATACTATCCTCCATATAGTCGCGTGCAGGAGAGGGAAACCCCGCAGGAATACCTTCTATAAATGGTAATAGGGTAATATTCTTTTTTGTTGACATTTTTAACATTATTACAACGTAAAAATTAACAAAACAAAAAGAACATAGCAATACATTGCCTGTTTTTTTTATGCAAAAGAGATTTTACTATGAAGGGATATCAAAATGCTCAATAAGCATTTTATGTGTGATGGGTTTGGTGAGATACCCTTTTACTAATGGATATTTTCGAGACTTTTCTATATCTGAGGGATCTATGGATGAAGTAAGCATAAATACATTTAGCTTTACACCCATATTCTGTAAATTATCTAAAAAATCCCAACCGTTCATGTTGGGCATATTGATATCTAAAAAAATGGTATCAGGCATATCCTCACTGTACTGTAATGCTTCTAAGGCTTCTTCTACCTTATTATAGCTTTGCAAGGTTAGTTGTTTATTAAACCTTCTGAGTATAAGACCTGTGATATTAATAAATACCTTATCGTCATCTACCAGCATCACATTTTTAAATGTGTATTTCTTTTTATCCTCGCCGCTAAATGGAGACGTATCAGTAGCTATAATACTGTTTAATTCGTGTACGGCGGTATCTAATTTTAGTGAAACTGCTTTCAAATCGTGCAATAGTTTAATGTTATCCGGTGCTGTTGGGTGCTCAAAATCAAAAACATCGAAAATAGATAGTATATCAGCAATTGGCGAGCGCAATTGGTGTGAGGTGAAAAAGGCATAATTTTTTAGTCTTTGGTAAGACTGTATTAGGCGTGCATCGTTCTCTTTTAAATCGGTTATATCTTGTGCTACAAAAATATAGCGTACCAGTTTTTGTTCTGCATCAACAATAGGATCGCCATTTAAACGTAGCCAAAAAGGTTTTCCTTCCTTGGTAAAACTCATTAATTCGCCGCTAAAGCGTTTGCCTTGCGAAAAATTGTGGCGCATACCTTTTAGTGCCTCAACATTTTCAGGGGTTTCTACCAGCAAAACCCTTGGCTTATTGCCTTTCACTTCATCTAAAGTATACCCTGTAAGTAGCTCATAACTTTTGTTTACCCACTCTATGTATTGGTTACTATCAGTTATTAATATAATGTTTGTAGTTTTTTGTGCTATAAGGGCTAGCTTTTCTAACTCTGCTTGCTGTTTCTCTTGCTCTGTAATATCGTGTGTAATACCCAATATTAATTTAGGAGTACCTCTTTCAGTGCGCGAATACACCAACTCACGTGATAAAAACGTGCGTTTTTCACCACTAGCCGTTAGGTATTCCTGCCTAGCTTGTATTATTTTTTTATCCTCTAATAACCTTAGTTCTTCAAAGTGTTGTAGTACTGTGGCTAGTCCTTCAGGCGGAGTAATTTTTTCGACAATAGCCCCTCCCATTTCTTTAACCTCTTCGGGAGTATAGCCCAATACATTAGCTATACTCTTACTGGCATACACGTTACTTTGGGTTTCTAAATCGAACAGATAAATGATATCTTCCGAAGCCTCGTGTATGGCAGACAATAGGTCAGCAGGATTTGTAGCCCCCCAGGTTGAACTAGTATCTTTTTCCTTTTCTTCCATCTATAGTGTTTCAGCAACACACAATAAGATGGCAAGTTAACGAATAGAAGCAAAAAATTAAAATAAAAACCCAAAAAATTAAAACCATTGAAAAAAATAGGGGCTTTTTGATATAAATCACCCTAACGGGTGATAAAATTTATGACTTTAAAACTGTTTTTTGTGCTATATTTTTAAATCTTTAATATCTTATAATTATGAAAAGAGTAACCGGACTAGGAGGCGTTTTTTTTAAAGCACAAAACCCTAAAGAATTAACAGCTTGGTACGATAAACACTTAGGCTTATCGTTTGGCGATAGTTTGTATCATACATTTTTTTGGGATGAAGATCCTCAACCAGAAGAAAGAGCTCTTTCGGCCTTTTCTATGTTTAAAAATGATACTAAATATTTTGCCCCATCAACACAACCATTTATGTTTAACCTTAGGGTAGAGAATTTAGATTGGTTGCTACAAACCTTGCGTGATGAAGGCGTACAGGTGATGGAAGAAACAGAATCGATGGAGGGAATAGGTAAGTTTGGTTGGATTGTAGACCCTGAAGGAAACAAAATTGAATTGTGGGAGCCTGCCAAGGCTTAAACCTAACTAAAAAAGAGTAAACTACTTTACTGTTTATTCTTCGGCCTCTTCATTTTTGGGAACCATTGCTCCTAGACTAAGGTTGAACAAGTCGAAAAACAGTATATCATAATCAGGTATATAATAAATGGTGCGACTGCGTGTTTTGCCATAGGTAGGGTCAAAGTTGCCTTGATAGGTAAGTAATACATACTTATATGGCTCGTATATACCTCTACCAAAGGCATTGGTATCTGTTTTAACTTTCTTGTAAGTATGGGTTTGTTGTTTCCCCCACTGCTCTCCGTTCTTTTGTGTTTCAAAAAAGGTAATTTGCATACTGTCTGCAATACTGTATGGCTTTTCTAATAGGGCAATAGCATAATTCTTTCCCCATGTAAGGTCTAAAAAAGAGCCGGGCGATAACCGCATATTATCTGTTTTAATAACCATTTCTTGGGTAAACGCTCTCATTTCAAATGCGTTGTTATCATACCAATTACTGTAATAGTTATTCCCCCAATGATAAAAGGTATCTTGTGTTACTATATTTGTATCTTTTATTAAAGACCTCCCGTTTTCCCACTCTCTATACCTGCTATGGGTATTTATTTGCACATTAAGTGTGTCCGTATTTTTCAAGTCATACCTATAATGGCTTTTTGACCCCAAACCACTTGCAGAACCCATTTGCATTGAGTACTCCCAGTATTTATTGTCAAAATTAATAGGCAATGCTGCCGGTATGGGGTAGTTATTTAAAAAATTGGGAGATGATATGTAATGGCTAAATAATTGATAGTTGGCTGTATAACTACCGCTTACATATTGCTTTAATAAACCAATCAACTTTTCTAAAGGGAATTGTTGACTAACGCTATCGGTTTTTGGTGTATATGAAAAATAACCTGATGCAACACCATTCTTTATGCTCAAAATGTTTTCATGGCAACTGCTTAGTATAATTTTTTTGGTGGTTTCATCGTAGGTGGGTACTAATATTAAAGTATCGCCTACTGAATATTTTCTTAGGTTTTCAGAACATTCAGTATGCGCTAGGCTTAGGTACCTCTTATTAAACTCTCCTTTTAACGGATTAAGTATTTCTACTTTACCCGCTATTTTTTTTGTGGTTTTAGTTGAGGTAACTTTTGCAATAACAATATACCTAGCCTGTGCAACGGTTTGCCAAAAAGAAACTTTTTCGCACTCACAAGCAGATACTGGCTTTATAAATACTAAAAAGAAAGTGATAGAAAATAAAATTTTTATATGCTTCATTATATAAAGCCTATAGTACCTTTTTTTCAAAACCACTTTGCCCAACTTCGATTTATGGCAGGTTTTTTCAGTTAAAAACTACTGTTTAATAAACAACTGCCTTGCGATACGATTTTCGTCTTGCACCAATACTATGTATGTTCCTTGCGAAAGCCCTGAAATATCAATAGCATCAGTAGGCTCTATATATTCAGCTATTATTTTCCCCTCTAGTGTACTTATTGATACCTTCTCTATTAAAAAACCGCTATTGCTTTTAATAAAAATATTATTGGTGGCTGGGTTGGGGTATACATTAATACTCTCATTATCAATAGTATGACGTATTCCAACCGTATTTTTACGCACTATTGCACTATCATTATTAGAGTATACTGCGGTTGTGCCGTTGTAGCCTTTTACCCTATAAAAATATAAAGTATCATAACCGATTAAAGTATCCGTATAGCTGTATACAGTGCTATCAAGTTTAGCAATAGGCTGCCAAGTAGGGTTATTATATGTACGTCTTTCAAGTGTAAAGCCAGAATCGGTTTGTTGTATGTTATGTCCCCAATCAAGAGATATCTCTTTCACTGAATTAAATGGCACATTAGCATCTAATGCAATAGTATTTAAAAACTGAGAATGAACGCTATTCACTAATAATAAAATATCATGATAATGCCTTCCTATTAGCTGCCCGTTGCGCCATTCTTTTACTTCATACGCCAACAAATACCTACCTTGTGATTTTGGAAATGCGGTAAAATTACCCGTTGCACTATTTAGGTTGAAATACGCAGGGCTTTTGCCTAAAGGTTCTTGCCCGCTATACCCAGTCCAATAGGGTACTTTAGCAAACGGTAAAGAAATGTTTGGCGACGGCGAAGGAAGTGGTACAATTGAACTAGCTCCATCAATTGCATCTACCAAGTGGTAACTGCAACTATCACCATTAACATCGTGATTTTTTAGCGACCCGAAATATTTTGCAGAAGAGCCAATTGCTATCGGTGCTTCGCTATAAAGTTGCGGTGTTGTATTGTATATTGGTGACCCTGTATTGATTTTTACAAAATATGTATTACCCCTATCATCTAAAACATTATTTAGTGTTGGCCTACAACACCTAATATAGGTAATAACATAATCATTTACATTAGGCTTTAAAATTACTTCTCTTTCATACCTTGCTTCACGAAAGCATAAATTAGAACCTTGCCCTAGTATAACTCCATTATTATTTATAGCTACTTCTGATGTTTTATTTACTTCTAAAGTATTTATCAACTTATAATTTGACAAATCAGGTTGATATACTCCTAAGCGCACCATATCATCAAACTGCACCGTTGATGATATGCAATCCCTTACTAATACTAAGGTAATTTTATACCTGTAGTCGCCATTGGTTTCTGTGCCTATATATTCATAGTACATACTTCCATTTGTAAGATGAGTGGCATTAGCTGCAACAAAGCACAAGACAAATGCGAAAATTGTAAGTAGTTTTTTCATCTTTATAAAGTGATATTTCTTCTTCAATCAATTTTACTGTTTAATAAATAACTGCCTTGCTATACGATTTTCGCCTTGCACCAATACTGTGTATGTTCCTTGCGAAAGCTCTGAAATATCAATAGCATCAGTAGGTTGTATATATTCAGCCACTATTTTCCCCTCTAGTGTAATTATTAACACCTTCTCTACTAAAAATCCACTATTGCTTTTAATATAAATATTATTTGTGGCAGGGTTTGGGTATACTGAAAATACATTTTCAATCTTTTCTTTTACACTGGTAGGCCGACCTATATAGCCACTTTTAATTTGCGAATACAAAATAGGGCTTTGTGTTTCAGCCTTTACAAAATACCAGTACAATACATCTTTACTTATTGATGTGTCGGTATAGCTAGTGTCTTGTGGCTGCAAGGTGGCAATAGTATCCCATGTTGTAAGCGTATCTGCACGGCGAAGCAATTTATACTTTAAAACAGTATCAGTAGTTGTTTTAGTCCAAGTGCATATTAAGTGAACATTAGTAGTGTCTGCCGTTACGTTTAAATCAATACCATTTCCTTTTCCCGTACCCAAATACAATAATGAATACTCACGGTAATGTGTAGCCAGTAAAACTCCATTTCGCCATTCATCTACCTGCACTCCTACCAAATACAAACCTGCCAACCTATTATTAAATAATGTTTTACCTGTATAAGCATCCAGGTTTAACGGATTATCGGCTTTAAAAGGTTGTTGACCGCTGAAGCCATTGCGGTACCTGATACTTGATATTGCAGGCATTTTTGGAGGGAAACTATCTACAAAAGGGTTCATTGTTGAACCGCCTGCAAAAGGAGTAAATAGTTTATAGCTTATGCTATCACCATCAATATCTTGGTGCGAAAAATCTAACTGACTAAATACGTTTGTGCCTAAAATAAATGATACTTCTTTTGATTGTGATTGAGGTGCCGAATTAGTGGTTCCATAAACGGGTATAAACACAGAAACCGATGTACCTTCATCGTCCATTACATTATTGTTTGGTCGGCGGCAGCAACGCTGGTATATTAAATAAAAACCTGTATGATTTTTAGGGGCTGTAAAAGTAAAGGTATATACTCCTTTTTTATAACAACCTGTATTGTTGCTAGATCCTGACGGATATATAATAGGCAGTGCAGCACTATCGTAAGCCAGTGAAACCGATTCTGTTTGGAATAAATTTTTAGCAGAATCATTGGCATAAATACCTATTGATACTTTTGCATCAAATCCAACAGGCGACACATCACAGTCGCGGAAAAGAACAAGGCTCACTTTATATAATTCATCACCGGCACCATTATTACCTATATAGGTATAGTACATGTTAGTGTTAATAATGTGTGTAGCTTTGGTAGAAACAAAACACAAAGCCAATAAGACAATTGCAATTAATTTTTTCATAATGTTAAAAGTGCTGCAAACTAATACTGTTTAGGGTAATCTATTTAAAAAGGCCTTATTTTTCGACCAAATATTACTGTTTAATAAATTTTGTTACAAAACTAATCTCCTCATTTCTTATATAGATAGTGTATATACCTGCTGATAAATGACTTACTGATAATTCTTTTTCGTACAAACCATTAAACACTACCCTACCCATAGCATCAATAATTAATAGTTTTTGCGGGGTATAATCATCCGGTATTATAAAAAATATTTTATCCGTTACAGGATTGGGATATATAGTAACTTCAACGCTATTTACACCTTGTACTGCTGTTGGCATCCCTCCTGTTTTCCATTCATCAGAAATTACCGTAACGGGTATTTTATTCATCTCACCCACAGCAACCACTCTATACCTTCGCTCCACAGTATCTGCAAACCGGCTATCATCGTTCTCGTTTTGCCCCAAAGTACTGTCAATTCTTTGCCAAGTAGTATTTGCTAACTTTCTTTCAAGATAAAACTGCTTAACAGCAGTTAGCGAATGCACCCAACTAAGCATTGCTACATTTGGTTTTTTAGTGCCTGAAATTGATATATAGGCATTTGTTGGGTAATTTTTTACAATAGACTGAATAACTAAAGGAAGGCGGTATGTGGCTATTGAATTACCATTGCGCCACTTTATTACATCAACAGCAAATGCAAAACGGGCCGGGTTTGTAGCTTTAACAGTAAGTTTGCCTGTACTGTTATCAATAGCAATCCATCCCCCCAACAAACTAGGTAAATTAAGCGTATTTTCAGACCTTAAATCATAATCAGAGTTAATACGATTTGGTAATCCACTAACATCGTTACCAGATCTATAATAAGGCATTGCTAGTTGGTAGGTAAAACTATCGTTATCAATATTATTTATACCTAAATCAGCACCCAAAACTTCCCCTGCCCGCATAGCATAAAATACAGCAAAATCATTTTTAGGTATTATATTATTAGCTGCATCGGGTGGTATTGTGGCGTAAATAACTTTTGCAGTATAGTAGCTGTTTCTAACACTATAATACAATTGATAACCTGCTGCCGTATTTGGCAAAACAACAGTATCTGTATAGGTGTGTTTCCGCAAGCAATAACCTACTGAAATATTGGGCGAAACAAAAGGTTCTACAGCGTCTTCACTCAATAGTTTTAATGAAGCCTTTTGCAGTAAATAGGCCGAAGTGTTGTTTTCATAAATCCCTACGCTAATAGCAGTAGGAAAGTTTTGTTGTGATGAATAACAATCTCTATTTAATGTTAGCGTAATAACATAGGCTGTATTATTACTATCTGTTTTACCAATATATTGATAGTGAAAATAGCCTGATATATAGTGTGAAGCCGCTAATGGACTAACTATTAAAGCAACAATTAAAGGTAAAAATACTTTTCTCATACGCCATGCTTTTATAATAGAACGTTAAAAAATACAAAAGCGTTGTAATCCTTATATCAATTGCACCACTTTAGCATCGGCAATAGCAAAAATAGCGTCGCCTTTTTTGGGTTGTAGCGCATATAACCCTGTTAGCTTGCCAAACGAGGGCAGTACCGCATAGTTTTGTGAAAAGAAAAAACAAGGTAAACGCAGACTTTGTCGCCCTTTACCTTGCAGCCTCACCCCAGGGTGTATATGACCGTATATATTATATGCGGCGGGGTTTTCTAACGGTTCGTGGCTAAAAACAAATGAACTAAGATGCAATACATCAACCACTTTAAAGCCAAAGCGGGTATAGTGCTGTTGGTGTAAAATATCGTGATTGCCTTGTACTAAAATAAACTCCAAGTGTTGATAGTCTTTTAGTACCTCGCCCAACAATTCCCAATCGCTATTATAACTGCTGTGAAATAAATCGCCCAAAAATATCACTTGCTCTAAGTTTGGAGTTTTTAATAACTCTATCAGTTGGGCAAAATCTTTTTGATGGCTTATTAGTGGTATTGGCAATCCCGCCTTGCGAAAGTGCATTCCCTTGCCCAAATGTAAATCAGAGAGGATAACAGTTTTTTGCTCCTCCCACCAAATAGCTTTTTGGGGCAATAAAATAAACTCTTCACCGCAAACCGTATGGGTTATCATTGTTGCAAAGATAGTTTTGTAAAACGTGTTTACTAAAACTCTAACTTCATCTTCTTAATTCTATCCTCAATAGGTTCATTGGTGAACTTTTCGCGCAGTCTATCTACCAATATAGGAAAAGCAAAAGGGGTTGGATGCTTAGGATATTTAATAATTATTTCCTGTGTATTAATACGTTCCATAGCAGCGCGCATACGGGTTTGCTCAAGCTGAAAATCGTATACCTCTTCATACGCCTGCTTTAACAATAAATTATTCGGGTCGTGCTCAAAAAACACATCAAAAAACAATTGCGATGACGATTGCAGGTGGCGCTCTTTCACTCCCTTACCGGGGTAGCCTTGGAATACTAAACCCGCCACCTTACATATATCAGCAAACTTACGACGTGCCATTTCAGTATCGTTTATACTAGCTCTTATATCACCTGCCAAATGTTCCAGTGTAAAAACATCACTATCAACAGCCTGTTCAATGGGTATATCTTGATCGCTTAGTAGTTCAAAGCCATAATCGTTCATTGCAATGCTAAAGCTGATATTTTTAAAATGCCCTAAACGATACGCCAACAATGCCGCCATACCCTCGTGTACGCCGCGCCCCTCAAAAGGATAAAAAAACACGTGGCAACCTTCTTTACCCTCAAATTTTTCAATCAAAAACTGATTTTCATTGGGCACTAAAGAAAGTTGAGCTTGCACATCAAACAAAGGTTTCAATAGCTTCACTTCTGCCTCTTTACCGGCAGAAGCAGTATGCAATTTATACCGCAACATTTCGGCTAATTGAGATGATAAAGGCATCCTGCCACCGCCCCAACTGGGAGTTATTCCTTTTTTACCATCACCTTTTCGCACCAAAACCTCCAAACCTTTTATTTGCAGCAACTCAAGGTTTCGCCCTGCCATCCAAAACGTATCGCCAATTTTTAGTTTGGTTATAAATCCCTCTTCAATACTCCCTATGTTTTTACCACTTAGGTATTTTACACGCATCATTTGCGCGCTTACAATAGTACCAATAGATAAACGGTGTCGCATAGCTATTGCCCTACTTTCTACTTTAAAAAGACCATTTTCAATCACCACCTTATGGTACTCGTCGTATGCCTGCAAACTATCGCCACCCGAAACTATAAAACGCAATACCCATTCAAATTCTTCAAGGCTAAGGCTGTTATAACAAAAAGTTGTTTTTATTTCTTCGTAAATTTCATCCGCACGGAAACCATCACTTACAGCCAGCGTAACAAGGTATTGTATCAACACATCAAAACTGCGCACAAACGGTATGCGGTCTTCCATTATGCCCTGTGCAATAGCTTCGCGAAGGGCTGCACCCTCAATAATTTCGAGCGAATGCGTTGGGACAAAATATATTTTACTGGGTTTATTGGGTTGATGTCCGCTACGCCCCGCCCGTTGCAAAAACCGTGAAACTCCTTTGGGACTGCCTATTTGTACAATAGTTTCGACAGGACGAAAATCTACACCTAAATCTAAACTACTGGTACACACTACCGCCTTTAGGTAGCCTGTATGCAATTGTTCTTCTACCCAATGGCGTAATTCTTGACTGATACTACCGTGGTGCATGGCCAATATGCCCGAAAGTTCGGGGACGGCTTCAAGCAGGCGTTGGTACCATATTTCGCTTTGGTTGCGGGTATTGGTAAATATTAATGTGCTTTTACTATTATTTATTATCGGTATTACTTTTTCTAATAGCTTAATGCCCATGTGCCCCGCCCAAGGGAAATTCTCAATTTCATCGGGGAATACCGTTTCTACAATTATTTCTTTTTTTATGTTTGATTTAATAATAACCGACTTGGGAAAATAATCAGTTCCCAACAGTATCTCGCGGGCTTGTTCCAAATTACCAATAGTGGCCGATATGCCCCAAATTTTTAGCCGTTTGGTAATGTGCTTTAGTCGGCTTAATGCCAATTCTACCTGTACACCGCGCTTGCTACCTACCAACTCGTGCCACTCATCAGCCACAACACATTTAAGGTTTTTAAATACCGAAGCATACCCTTTTTGACACAGCATAAGGTGCAAACTCTCAGGCGTGGTAATTAATATTTGAGGCATTTGCTTGCTTTGTTTTGCCCGATCTTTAGTAGAGGTATCGCCCGTGCGAATGCCCACTTCCCAATCGCTACCCAAGCCAACAATAGCCCGCTGTGCTGAGAGATAAATTTCTTTAGCCAAAGCACGTATGGGTGTAAGCCAAATAAGCTGTAAGCCATTATCTGTTGGTTTTTGCTTATTGGCAATCCCTTCAAGCAAAGCAGGAATAAGCAAGCTGTACGTTTTGCCGCTACCTGTGGGAGCGTTTACTAACCCGCTTTTGCCTTGCAAATAGGCTTTCCATGCCTGTTGCTGAAACTTTTGAGGAGTCCAGCCCAGCGAGGTAAACCAGTTTTCGGCAGCGTGGGTATTGGTGGGCATTTAGATATTAATAAAGTTACAGGTTTGTAAATTAGTCTAATTTACATTGCAATAAGGCACATCAATATCTTTTAATCTTTGATAAAAGTCAAAATCAAAAAAGTAGAACTTTTTGGGTATAATTTCTCTTATTTCTTTTTGTTGTATATCAGTTAATTCTAAATAGTTTTTTTTGTGCAGTGCCCAACTCCTATCATCCCTTAAACTGAAATATAAATTATCAATAGCTATTATTTGCTTTATAAAGTCTTCCCATTTTAATGTTGAGTGATATAATAAAACTGTACTTGTTTTATAGGGTTCTACTAAAATATTATTTTTAATTTCTGAATAAAGATTGACTGAATCTATTTTTTTCCCGTTAAATAATACTTTATTCTCTCTCAATTCTATTACTTGTTGGTAATTGTTCTTTGCTCCGAAATACATCATTAAGGTGAGTCCATCAATTTTCACAGGACTGGACAAAGCATTAAGGGGAATGAACTTGCTAATTACTTGTGTTGGTTTCTGCGTCTTATTTAAATCATTCCCTAAAACAAAACTGACATTAAAAATGTCTTTTTTTTCAATTTCCTTAAAAATACTATCCACAAGACCCATTTTCACATCTTTATCCATATATAAATTGATAATTCGTCTAGTATCGATATTCATATCAGTTACTTCCAAAAAAGTCCCTACTTGTTTAAGCTCCATTTTAATACCATCACAAAAAAGTACAGGGGTTTTATTTTCCTGCACTGCTACTGTTATACTATTAACATACACCTTCTTGTTCCTATCTGTTTCAGGCATTGTGTCTTTATAAATTAAATTACCTTCAGGCAAACGTAGTGATACATCTGTAAGAGGGGATTGTCCATAAAGCTCATCAGAATATTTACGGTTTTTTGTAAAAAGGATATTTAAAAATTTAATTGTACTGTCATCTACATATTCAATTGTGTATTCTTTATTATTAAATACAATATGGTTTTTATCAGCAGTATATTTTATTGAATAAGTGAGTAAATTCTCATCTCTCAAAAACAAACTATCATTTGTAAAAGTTACTTGGGTAAAATAATTGATTATATCTCCATCATTAAATGGTGTTGAATACCATTCACCTAGTAACTTCGAATTGTTATTACTACAAGCAAATGCAGATAACAACAAGACAGCTATTATTAATTTTCTCATACCGTTACTAAATATAACGAATTTGTAGTAACAGGAGGTTGGAGATACATCTATCCAAAAAAATAAAATTCTGCTACCTTCGCCCTTATGATAGACTTTTCTGAAGTTAGGCTAACAGAGCTAAATATACATTACGCAGGCAACAAACATAAGGATGAAGGCTTGAAACTTAGCGACCGCAACGCTTTGCACGAAATTGGCGATGGCGACGAGATTACCCTGCTAAAGTATTTTTTAAAGCCTTTTACTACTGAAGAGCTGTATGCTTTTACCCACACATCGCATATAGAAATGAACGAGGTGTACAGTTTTGCACGTTCCATTTTTGAGGATAACGCCCGCTTTAAAGATTTATCAAAGGATATATGCAGGCATTTGTACGATTGTAGCGACCACCCCAAAATAAAGGCGGGCGAGGTATACGTGGCTTTGTTTAAAGATTGCAATATTAATAACCAAACGGTGGATGCACTGGGCATTTTTAAATCGGAAAATAAAGACAAGTTTATTAATGTAGAGTTTAACAAAACGGGCTTATCAAAAATTAGTTTTATGGAGGGTATAGACCCTAAGCATTTGGATAAGGGCTGTTTGATTTTTAATAGTTTGGAGGAAGACGGTTTTGAGGTGGCTATTATTGATAATACCAATCGCGGTGGCGAGGCACAGTATTGGCGTGATGATTTTTTGTGTGTGAAACCCCGCCAAAATGAGTACTACAATACTTCTAACTTTTTGAAAATGTGCAAGGAGTTTGTGGTAACAGAATTACCTAAACAATTTGAGGTTGCCAAACCCGACCAAATTGGTTTGCTAAACCGATCGGTAGAGTTTTTTAAGAAAAATGAAACTATGGATACGGCTAGTTTTACTGAGGAGGTGTTTGAGCAACCTGCTATTATGAACTCGTTTGAGGGGTTTGTGCAGCAATACCAACGCGAGAATGATTTTTCGTTTACTGAGGATTTTGAAATTTCGACCTCGGCAGTGAAAAAGCAATCACGTGTGTTTAAAAGCGTGCTAAAACTGGATAAAAACTTCCACATATATATTCATGGCGACCGTAATCTTATTGAACGAGGTGTGGATGAGCTTACAGGCAAAAAGTTTTATAAAATATATTTTGAGGAGGAGGCTTAGCGCGAAGGTAAACGCAGTCATTCCTTTGAAAAAAGGAATCTGCGGGAGGCTTGCTAATGTGACCTAAACGAGCGGACGCTCTTATGTTTTTAGGCACGAGCGAGACGCTCGCACCAACAAGAATAAGTTTGCCAACAAACAGATTCCCACTTGAAGTGGGAATGACGGGCAGCCGCACACAAATAGCTATCTATCGTAAAAAACTAAAAGTAGTTTTCGTTGCGCAATTGGCGAAGCTTTTGCTGCACAGCACTATTGGTTTTTGTGTTTTTTGGATATTTAAGCGTAAACCCAAAACGTATTTTAATGGTTTCGCCCGGTTGCAGGGTTTTATTCCAAGTTAGTAAGCCTGTTTCCGGATTTAATTCTGCACCGTCCAACTCGTCTTTTATCACCTCCAAATCATCGTTTTTAGATACGGGTATTTGGTCTTGCAACTCAATATTTATCACTTCTTTTTTAGTATTACGCACCTCTATTTCCCACACAACAGTTTGGGTGGTTTTATTGCCGAAAAAGTTTTTACCGCTCTTTTCTTTGGCTTTGGTACGGTGCACTACCACACGACGGTCTTTACCCATGTATAGCGATAGAGTATCTTCTATCTGGTCGGGGTTTATATTGGTTTTGCCCAAAAATGTACCCTCAAGGTATAGGTTGGCTTCTCCGTTTAGCAAATTCACATCTTCCCAGCCTGTTATTTGGGCTTTCAAAAACGCACTGCACTCGGCTTTTGGTACTGAAAAGTATTTATAAGCCACAGGCAAATCACTTTGCTTCACTTCCGTAACCATAGTTTGGTTATCAGCATTTAAACGGACAGCAAAAGGCAACTCAAACGATATATCGGTAATTACAGCACTACTGCCTTGCTCTTCAAATTTCTTATCAAACATTTTACCTTTCGGTTGAGACTCATAACTATAATTATACTGTGTTGGTGCAGATTCTGAACGATTTTGCATATACCATCCGTTCAAATCAACAAAATTGGTAAACAATTGTGGTAACGCAGGGGTGTACATGGGGTTATTGGTAGACAATATAAGTTTTATACCCTCCCAATTTTCGCCAGTATTTTGGCGCATTTCTGCTTTATAAGCCAATTGTATGGGGTCGGCAATTTTTATGCTGCGTATATCGTATTTAGGTGTCCATCCTGCATCAGCTACATAGTATTGCAGGTTTAGCTCAACACGTACTCTTTTATCGGCACTAACCGTTAGATGCACTTCGCGGCTGTGTCGCTCGTTATTCAGCTTAAATACACGGTAGCGGTTTAGTAGTGTATCTAAATTAGTTTGCAATTTACGTTGTCTGATGGTTGATAGCAGATGCTTACGTTTTATCTCCGGCAACTCTTTGCGGTATAAAGCAAGTGCATCTTCCAACTCAGGTACTATCACACCTTTATCGCCTGCTACTTTCATATTGGCAAGCAATAGGTTTTGTTCTTGCAGCAATACTTCAGCATTGTTTTTCTCCATTTCCAATTCAAAGCGCATACCTTCAATAGAATCGCTTAAAAAGTTTAAAATGGGTAATTTTTTAGGGTCGATAGTAGTAGCAGGGTTATCGCTTACCGAAAGTATATTTACTTCAGTACCCAAACCAACTTGTATACTGCGGCTATCTAACTTTGGGCTAAGACCTGTGAGTATTATATGGGTTATTCCGTTTTCAACATCAATACTACCTGTGCGGGTTACTGATGCTCCTGAAAGGTATAGGGTAACTTCTTTTATGTTGGTGCTTACTTCTTTTGTTCTATCCTGAGCAAAACCAGTGGTTGCAACAAACAAGAGGAACAGTAAAAAGGGAATACTCTTTTTCATAGGCTTTAATAGATACAGTTTTGGGGATTAAACTTCAAAGGTTGTGCCACTTACATTTTTTACTCGTAAAGACCTGTTATTTCTATATAACGTCTGTACATTTCTTGTGCTTGGGCAGCATTGCCCATCTCATCGTATATAACAGCTAACATTTTATATGTTTCAGCATGATTAGGGTCTATACTCAATGCTTGTCCTGCCGCATTAATACCTTGCTGGTATTGTTTTAGCGCATGATAGCACTTTACAATAAATGTATAGTAGTTGGCTTCAACTTCATCGGCATAGCGTATGGTATTTTCAAACTGAACAATGGCAGCTTCGTATTTCTTTTGGTTAAAAAGCGTTACCCCATAGTTTAAATATCCTTTTGAAAAATTAACACGCATTTTGGTTGAGCGTTTAAAATACACTGCCGAGCTATCGTATTGGCGTTCTCTAAAAAACACCTCGCCCATTAACTCTATGGCCAAATAATCATCAGGAAATAATGCCAGACTTTTTTGCAACACTTCACGCGCTTTGGGTATATTTTCAGTACTTATATATGAATGACCCAACAAGCGTAGGGCTTCAACATTTAAGGGACTGTAATCCACTGCCTTTTGCGCATATACCTGTGCTGAATCGAACTGTCTTTTCTCGTAATAATAATCAGCAGTAGGGAGATAATTATTTTCTCGTTTCACAATTGCCACTAGGGGAACTCCATCTACATCAATAGTATGTATTGTTCCTTTTGGTGGGAAAAAACCGCACGTAAGTTGATAGTGAGACATTCCGCGTGTGGCAATAAAAGAGTAATCGGCTGCTTTGGTAAGCACATCGTGCTCTTTGCTCCAAATTACATTAGCCTGCTTGTTGTATTTTTTTATGTAGTAGGCTGCCGTTTGGGTTTCGTTATTGGTGCTAATGGTGTAGGGTTTATCTGTGCCTACGTTATCAGTAAACCAATCGGCAGCTTGCTTAAGGCTATTGCTATAATAATCGGTTTCGTAATAGGTATATGCACCGCGTGTACCGCCCACTAATTGATTGAAATACACGTATTGGTTGGGGTGATTTTTTGCCATCCAAAATGCCATATAGGCTATGTTTCCTGTTAAAATACCCAATACAGCCATGTTCACAGCTTTTTGCTTTGAAACACTTGCCAGCCATTGCCAACCCAATGCGCACAACACTACCAAAGGGGGATATACAAACAAAAACTGTCGCCAGCCATTGTACAAACTAGAGTTTTTTATAATGGCGTAACTAACAGGAAAAACAGCTACAAAAACCAGTAATAGCCACAACCACAGATTTTTACTTTTTAGTTTTGAAAAGATAAAAACCAAAAACAGTGCAATGCCTGCTAATACAAACAAGGGAGTTTGTATGGCTATATATTTGGGCAAATAATACCAAGGTTTATTGGCCATAAACAGCAGCTTACCCTCAAACAACTCGTAGTTATATACACTTAGGTAATTAGTGAATTTTGTAAGCGATTGTATTGGGTTATTAATAGGGTCTTGCAATGCCCAAGGCCAGAACAGTATTCCAATAATATAACTAGAAATGCCTACAACTATTAGGTTGATTGCAAAAGGTAATATTAGCTTACCCGTAATTTTAAAGCCTGTTTTTACAGTTTGATATAACCACCACAACCCCATTCCCATAGCTAAATAGGCAGGTAATAACAAACCACCTATGCGCACCCCAATAGTAAGCCCAAAAGATAGGGCAACCAAAAAAGTGGTTTTACGCGAAGGCTTTGGTAACTCGCGCAAGAAACAGATAAGGTAATAGAGGGATATTATATAACCAGTGGCAAAGGGAATATCTTTTTGATTGTTAAAGGAATGACCAAAAAAGTGAGGCGATACAATTAAAAATAATAGCACAAAAACACCTGTTTGCCAATTGCCCAGCAGCTTGCCCAAACGACCTGCATATATAATGCCCGCAATGCCTATTAGAGCCACTATAATATGGCGAGTTTCGTACAAACCAAATGGCGAAATATACTTGGCAACAAAGGCCATAAACAGGTTTACCATTGGCCCGTAGTATAGCAAGTGTCCAAAAATCACATTGGTTTCAGCCTCAGCAAATACGCTTTTGTCGTCGCCAAAACTCATGTAGTAGCTCAGTACTCGTTTGGCATATTCGGCATCGCCGTATTCATCCCAAGTAATACCGTAACTGAAGCTAAGTATAGGGAACATAATTATTCCCAATACAGCTACTACAAAAAACACCAATCGCCACAAAGGGTGCTGGGCTTGCCATACACTGCCCTCGCTTTTGGTTTTCAATACTTCCAAAGGCTCTTTCACCATCCATTGCCACAAATTGTTCGCGGCGTTACCAATAGCAGCTATTGCCCCTATTTTGTTGGAGTGAATAGTAAACTCAATATCAATTTCTTGTACCCCGATACCTGATAAGGCAGCATACGAAGCTATTTTGTAGGCAAAGTTTTGAGCGTTTAATCCTTTTAAATTAAAAAAGGTATTGGACTTCTTCCCATCAAATACTACACATCCATTTTCAAAGCCCTTAGCACTAAGCGTATTAAAAAGCCTAAACCATGTCCTGCACCAAAAAGGTGTTTTTTGTTTTGGTTGATGAAAAACATATACGGTTTCAGCATCTACCCCCTCTTTCTCAAGTGATTTATATAGAGGGTTTAACTGTGCAAAATATTCAGGTTTTACAATACAATATTTTTTTGTACTATCGGGTTTAACGACAGTAAAAGGATTGGATTTTTCTTCAAACTGAATTGTGTTAAAACTATTGGTTTTAGCATACTTACCAATGTGTTTATGTTTTGATAATTGCGCTTCAACCTTTTTTGCAACACTTGCAGGGTAAAGCAACTGTATAGTGGCATTGCTTTGGGCATTTAGCAATGCCACAGCCCCATCAAACACTTGTTGAAAATTGGTGTTTTCGTTAACTATACTAACAATGTGTATTGGCTGCATAACCTTTTATTATTTAGTAGCTTGACGCAGTTGTCGGTATAATTTTATACCGTGTTTGGCAAATGTAAAAGTTTTAACGCTAGGTTCGCCCCCTGCCCTTTCTCTAAAGTTTATGTTTACCCAATGTATACGTGTTGCCTTTTGCTGTAACACCGCCACTAAAATATTGGCCAAATAAAAATCGGCAGGTATTTTATTTACTACTGATGAAAGGGTGCTGCTGTGCATCAATCGGTAGGGTACATTGGCATCCCTTACCCATTGGCCTGTGGCAGCCCAAACAAACCAAGTAACCACACGTGAAACTAACCAACGCTTAAACCCATCTTGGCGGGTACTGCGAAAACCGTATTGCACTTTGTATTGGTTTACTTGCGCCACAAAAACCTCAAAATACTGTGGGTCGCATTGCCCATCACTATCTATCTGAAAAATCCATTCTGCACCGTTTTCAATGGCAGTTTTATAGCCTTGCACACAGGCCTGTCCATGCCCGCTATTGGGTTTATCTATTATTTTTAATTCGGGAATTTCAGCCGCTAAGTCTTTTAAAATTTGTGCTGTATTATCTTTTGAACCATCGTTTAAAATACACCACGTAAAGCCTTTTGCATACTGCCTAAAAGTAGGTAGCCACTCTTCTATTACCTGTGTTATACACTCCTGCTCATTATATACAGGCATTATTACCCACAGGTTATTTAGCATTGCCAAAATCGGTTTTTAAACGTTCAAACACTTGCAACCCATTTAGCACGGCTTCATCAGTATTGATATAGGTATAGCGCGCCAAACGACCACCAAAATATACCTTGTTCATAAAAGTTTCGTGCTCGGCAATTTGGCGATAACGCTCGTACATATTGTTATTTTCGGGCGCAGGTACAGGATAATACGGTTCGCCCTCAGCACGAGGATATTCTTTTGTAACTACCGTTTTTTGGTGTTTTTGACGTGTAACGTGTTTTATTTCAACCGTTCGGGTATAATCGTGCTCGTTAGGATAGTTTATTTGCGAACAAGGTTGATGAAATTCTTCTTCAAAACTTTCTGACTCAAAATGCAGCGAACGCCAAGGTAATTTGCCGTTTTTATAATTAAAATAGGCATCAATAGGCCCTGTATATACGGTTGCTTTGCGAGGTTTAACCGTTTCACGCAATTGCATATAATCTGTATTTAGCTCAATATCTATTAATGGATTATTTAGCATACGCTCAAACAAACTTGAGAAACCGTCGACAGGCATTATTTTAAACTTATGGTTCACATACCGTTCGTCTTCATCAAAACGTACAGGTATACGCCCACACACCGAAGTATCTAAATCACGGGGATGAATGCCCCATTGTTTAAGGGTATAGTTTAGGTAAAAGGCTTCGTACAACTCACGTCCTACCCTATTCAGTACAAACTCTTCGGAGTTTTTAGGGTTATCTATTTTCTCTCTTTTTTCTTCTAAAAGAAGTTCAGCAGTTTCAGGCGTTAAATCGGGACGATTAAAAAACTTTCGCAGTGTGTTTAAATTAATAGGAAAAGAATATAGCTCGCCATTAATGTTACTCTTCACTACATAATTTCCTGGTATCCATGCGGTAAATTTTGATAAGTAGTTAACTACCTCTGCATTATCCGTACGAAAATAGTGCGGGCCATATTGGTGCACCAACAGTCCATCAGCATCAATATAGTCATAGCAGTTGCCTGCAATATGGTCGCGCTTATCCACTATCAAACAACGCCAACCCAGTTGTGATGCTGCTCTTTCAGCAATTACACAACCTACGGGGCCAGCCCCTGCTATTAACAAATCTATATTCTCGTAATTCACCTAATGGCAATAATAAGGTTTTTGTATCAACTATACGGGCAACAATTACCCACTTATTAGCCCAAATAAACATACAGTATCTTTTTTATAAACGGGTGTTTTAACGGTTGTATATAACCCTTATTGTAAACTAATTTGCGTACTGTACATAAGGCATTGCTATTATCAATATTCAATTAATCTAAAATATTATACCTAACTATTATTATCAATGGCAAAAAAAACAACAGCAAAAACAAAAGGTCATACCGCATCAAGCAAAGTTGATGTAGCCGTAATTGGTGGAGGAGTGGCAGGAACTTACACAGCTTGGAGGCTACAAAAAGCCAAAGGCAAAAAAACTAAAGTGGCTTTGTATGAATATAGCGACCGTATTGGCGGGCGTTTATTTTCGCGCACTTTGCCCGATATGCCCAACGTAGTAGCCGAATTGGGAGGTATGCGCTACATACCTGATGCGCAACCTTTGGTAACAGGCCTTATTGAGTACCTGAAACTACCCAACAAAGATTTCCCGATGGGCAACCCCGACCCTGCCATTGGTGCGTCGCAAAACTTTTATCATTTGCGCGGTAAACACCTTACTTTGGAAGAGTTGAGTGTAAAAGGTGCTGTACCATATAACCTAAATTGGAACGAGCAGGGCATGAACCCCGATGAGCTGCAAGCCTACATAATGAATGTACTGATACCCAATGCCAAAAACATGACATTTGAAGATTGGTTTAAGGTAGAAGTATTTGGCACTCCCCTATACAAAATGGGGTATTGGAACTTATTAAATTTGTTCTTAACCAATGAGGCATTTAGCTATATGCGCGATGCAGGCGGATACGATGCAAACGTAGCCAACGCTAGTGCAGCAGCACAATTGCCCGTTAGCGATTTTGGCCCTACTACCTCATTCCGTACGCTAACCAAAGGTTATCAGCATTTGCCGCTAACCCTTGCCGATGAGTTTGAAAAAGACGGTGGTGAAATAAACATGAACCACAAGCTATTATCAATACAAAAGATAAAAACAGGTGGCTACGAGTTAATCTTTACGCGCACCAAAACAAGAGATTTTAAAACCCACTACGATAATAACAGCGACGAACGTTTTGTGGTACACGCCGATAAAGTTGTATTGGCCATGCCCCGCCGCTCACTTGAGCTGATTGAGTGGAACCAATGGAAAGACAATGCGTTTTTGCGTGATAATATTGGTAGTGTGCTTATTCAATCTGCCTTTAAACTGTTTATGGGTTACGATTACCCTTGGTGGCGCGCTATGAATTTGTGGGCAGGGCGTTCTATTACCGATATGCCTATACGTCAAGTGTATTATTTTGGTTGCGAAGCCGACCAGCCCGATGGCGACCCTAACAATCTACGTTCGCTGTTAATGGCTTCGTACAACGATATAAGCACTGTGCCGTTTTGGAAAGCCTTACAAAACGACGAACCTTATGGTGGTAACGACAAACCCGAAAACAAAAGCATTGACCCTGTACCCCCAGCACAGTTTGTTGCTACGCAAAGCATGGTAGAAATTGCGCACAGGCAGGTAGAAATAATGCACGGCCCACAAAAATTGGATATGCCTTATGCTGCTATTTTCCACGATTGGAGCGACGACCCATATGGTGGAGGATGGCACGAGTGGAAAGCAGGCTACCGCTACGATGTGATTATTAAAAAGATGATTAAACCTGTTGAGCACGATGATGTGTTTATTATAGGTGAAGCGTACAGCAATAATCAAGGATGGGTAGAAGGCTCGCTTGAGACCGCCGACGATATGATGAAACGCTATTTTAAACTTGATTTCTTACCCAAAGAATAGGTTTTTAATACAATACTCTTGTTCGCCAAAGCATACCGTGTTTTGGCGAACTCTTTTTATGAAAAAATCAATCAATTAGCAAACTAAACCATGAAACACACCTTCCATTATCATAAAACCCTTGAAGCAGTAAAGGCCACCCTGTATACTGTTAGCGATTATATAGCCGAAAGGCTAAAAGAAATGGGACTAAAAGATATGTTTATTGTCCCAGGCGATTTTATGACCCCTTTTTTGGATATTATAGAAGAACGCCACCCCGATATTAAATTAATCAACGCTCCTAATGAGCTGTGCGGCGGCTACGCCGCCGACGCCTATACCCGCATTAGTGGGTTTGGTGCAGTAAGCGTTACCTACGGTGTAGGAGCATTTAGCCTTATTAATGGCATTGCAGCCTCGTGGGTAGAGCGCAACCCTGTGGTTTTCTTAAACGGGCATCCTTCTACCTCTGATATGTTTTACGAAAACGAATTAGGAGTGCTTATACATCACTCGACAGGTAATTTCAGGTCGAACAAAAAAGCGTATGAAGATATTACTGCCGCAGCGGTAACCATTAGCAATATTGCCGATGCACCTGCGCTTATTGACGAGGCTATTGTGGCTTGCTACGTAAACAAACGCCCTGTATATATAGAGTGCTATAAAGATGTATGGCAAATGCCTTGCAACAAACCCACCGGTAAACTTGATTTAACCCTTACCAAAAGCGACCCTGTGCAATTAGATGCAGCAGTAAGCATGATAATAGCTCGACTAGAAGCAGCAAAAAAACCAATAGTTTGGGCAGGGATAGAGTTGCAACGCTACCACATACAAAAAGAGCTTGAAAGCCTACTAACTACCACCAACTTAGGCTATATAACCACTCTATTGGCAAAAAGCCTGTTACCCGAAACTAACCCGCACTTTGTGGGCACTTATACAGGAGCAGCCAGCAGTGCAGAATTACGCGAGCGAGTAAACACCAGCGATTTTTTATTGTGCTTGGGTACTATTATTACCGATGATTATTTAGATATAATAAACAGCAGCTACGGAAAAATGGCAGTGGCCTATAACGGCGGTGTACGTGTGGGCTACCAACATTTTCCCAATGTATACACCTACGATTTATTGCCTGCTTTAATTAAGAAGTTAAAAGCTACCAAATACAAAAGCCCTTTGGGCAAAACCGCCAAACCAAAAGGTTTGTTGGACGACCCCGATGAAGGAACACAAATAACCTTTAACGGCTTTTTTAGGCGGATGGAAAACTTTGTTACCAAAGACATGATGCTGTTGGTGGATGAAAGCGACTCGATGTATGTGGTAAGCGATTTGATTATAAAAGAACAAAACGGTTTTGCATCAGAAGCGGCGTGGGGGTCGATAGGTGCCGCTGCGCCAATGGCAGTGGGCATATCTTTAGCATCAGGCAAACGAGCTGTGGCTTTTTGCGGCGATGGAGGTTTCCAAATGGTTGATCAAGCCCTTTCGTTTCTCAATACCAATTGCCCCGGCACTATAATATTTGTGATGAATAATAACCTATACGGTATAGAACAGGCTTTGGTAGATCTAGCCCCTTTTGACGGTAAAGGCGAGTTTAGAGCCTATAATATTTTGCCTCAATGGCAATACTACAAGCTAGCTGATGTGATGGGAGGAAAAGGCTACCGCGCTACTACCTATAAGGAGTTAGACAAGGTATTGGCCGAAGTGAAAAAGAACACCAAAACACTATCGGTAGTGCAAATAGATATACCTATGACTGATTTACCACCACAAATTAGGCGTTTGGCCAGTATGTAATATTCCTTAACTGTATTTGACAAATTTTTAAAGTTTGTCAAATACAGTTAAATACTATTTCCATTTATTCACCCTATCAATATTATTTTCAAGCTGTGTCGATAAGGCTTCCATTCTCGATTTTAAAAGCATCTTGCGCCCCTCAGGTGTACGGGTAAATATCAATTCACACGCACCTACATCAGCCTTCCATTTACGTATAAAAACATCTGTAGTTGCTTTTTTTCTGCCCAATAACTCAGGCACTGCATGGTAATCTTTTTGCTTAATTATTCCACCAACCTTTTTGTTTTTGCGCACTACTACATAGCGTGGATTATCAATAGGTAATATAATTTCTTGCAAAGCATTTATATAGGTCGATTGCTCGAAAGTACTGCCCCCTTGCAAACAACAATACATTGCTCCTCTGCTATCAACTGTTGCTTCAGCTTTCAACTCTATCACAGGGGTTTTAATTATTCCCACTTCTATTAATGTAGCCAAGAGCGCATTACTAATTTGCTGTATATCTTTAGTTATGTCTTTATATTTTAGCAATATTTTAGAAGTTACATATAACCTCCGACCAAAAATGGCCAAACCTCCAATACCAATTGAGGTTAATATGGTATACATGCCTTGCGCGGTTCGCATCATACCTATATTTTCAAATATAAAACCAGTTAATTGTTGGCTAAAAGCCAATAAACCAAAACCCAACTCAGCAGCAACATTACGCGCTGTTTTATTGTAATATAAATCAACCGATTGTTGGTAGGTTCTCTCTTTTATGGGGTAAGGTATTCTTATTTGCTCTAAAGCCACAGTGCCACTGTTTACAGCTGTATGCCATTTTTGTTTCAGTGCATCTCTTTTTGCAGCTTGCTTAAAAGTATCCTTATTTTTCTTTTCTAAAATCGTTGGTACGTGTATCTCTTTGGGTATCCCTAAACGACCAATTCCACTTTCTATTAAAGGAATATCATCTGCCCCAACTCCCACAAACCCTTTAAACCTGCGCTCCATCAACTCTAAATCTTTACCTCCAATTTCTGATAACAAATCAATACAAGCCAAATGCCACACATTGCCTGTTTTATCATCATTACCCCGTTGAGTTCGAATAGCCCTTCCCCGCATTTGGTTTGAAAGCACAAAAGAGCCTACAAAACTTGCCAATACTAAAGAGTTGACAGCAGGAGCGTCCCAGCCTTCGCCCAATAGAGCTTGTGTGCCTATTAGTATTTGTATGTGCCCGTCTTGAAAAAGCTCAGTAACCGTATGCACTATATTTTGCTTTAGGTTTTCGTTTACGTTTAATATTAAATAGTTTTTATCAAAAATAAGTGGCTTAAATTCAATAGACTTTACACCAAATTTTCTATTTTTTTCTCCTAATGGCAACAAGGCTTCTTTTGGTATTATAACAAGTGAGCCCGTTAATATTCCTATTTTTTTATTATCAATATTAGTACGCCTTAATTTCTCAAAAATTGATGCCACCCCAATTTTATTAAGGTTAACATTGTTTTCTATATCGTTGGCTAAAAACTCTTTGCGAATGTAGTCGGTTAAAATAACCATGCGCAAATCATCCCCGAGTTGATCGTACTCAAAATCGGCAATTTCGCGTATGGCATTTAGCTTGCTAATGCTTGCGGTAACAAGGGCATTTATTGCTTTATTATTTTCGAAATTAATTTGGCTATGCTCTATAATATTAAAATGCCTTAATTTAATTTCTAATTCTTTCTGATGTTTTTTGTAGGTTTTATTTTCTTCAAAAGCCTTCTTTTCTTTAAACAGATAAAACTCAAGTAATATGGCTAACCACTTGCTATCAAAAGGAGGGATTTCAAAATTTTCGGCACCTATCAGCTTAAAATGGTCAAGCGGGATTACCGTTCCGTACTCATGCAAGAAAATCAGTATGGCCGAATAATGGGCTATATTATTATATATCCAATCCAGATAATTTTCAGGTTCTAAAAAAACAGGATGTTGGCTAATAGCTTCAGCCAGTATCTCATCTTTTCTAAGTTGATTATATAGATGGTTTATGTTCTCCCTAAACCCAACAATTTTCTCTTGTTCTTCTTTGCTAGGGTGACAAAAATAAATGTAATCTTGGTGAGGGCATAGGTCGCCCTCTTTAACCAATTCGGGTACTGTTATTTCTGCATCCACCGCTCCATTTAATTCTAAATAACGTTCCCATTCAGCATATACAACATCATAGGGCGGTGTAGCCGTTAACCCCACTATTACGGGCTTTAGCTTCTGCTTTATTTTGTTTAGAGTAACCCACCACTCGTTTTTTAGGTGATGGGCTTCATCTACCACTATAGTACCTATATTTTGCTGTTTCAGTAGCTTAACTATTGCTGCAAAACCACTTTTCTTTGTTTTTTCCTTCTGCTCCTCGCCTTCTTCATCATCAAGACCTTTGCAAGCAGCGTGCAAGCCCTGATAGGTAGAAACAGTAAGAAATTTTGGGTGGCGTATATCGCTAGAAATCCAATAGGGTACTTCGTGGGTTTGCAAAAACATTTCACAAAAACGTTGTATCCATTGGTTGCGTATGGCTACGGTGGGCGCAAGTATTAGGGTTGGTTGGTTAAGCCGAAGGGCTACTTCTAACCCTAAAATGGTTTTGCCCGAACCTGGTGGTGCCACTACGTGCAAATGCTTGTCGCGAAGGTGCTTTTGTAACTCGCCCAATACACGTTGTTGATAATTGCGCCAACTGTATTTAAACTTAGCTTCTGTGGGGAATTGAGTTAGCGGGATTTCTTCCATGCTGTATTTGCATTGCTAAAATAGGGCATATGCTTATTTCAATCCAAATAAATTCTTATGCTGTATGATTTGTGCGGTGAGCAGTCATCCCGAACTTGTTTCGGGATCTCGTTGCATAACAACCATTAATACATATTGAGATGCTGAAACAAGTTTAGCATGACGAAGAACAGCAACTTGAAACTAAAAACTGACTTTAGTTTAGATAAAAAGTCATAGGAGTGCAAAGCGAGGGGGGTATTTGGCGCATTAGCCAAATAAAACCTGAATATTTTAGCAAAGGATAAATTTTAGTAAGTGTTTTGTGTCGTGAGGCGTATACCTCGTCGTTTTCCAATCGGGCAAAAGCATCGGCCATGAGCCCTTTTTTAAAGGTGATGTTTAGTCCTGTTTGTTGGGCTAATTTTTTGGCTTTAAAATAGGTGATAAAATTTAGCGATTGCCACACTCCATCGTTATACACGCCTTTTAGTTTACCTGTGGCGTGCGGAAAAAAGGGAATTAGCGGCAAACCGTAATGCGGCTCGAAAGGGATGATATAATTAGGGCAATGGTGCAACATTTTACCTCCTAAACCTAATACAGATTTCATACCTGCAAAGGCTTTGGCTAGGTTTTGGGGCAGTATATGCTCCATTACGTTTAGCGAGAATACAATATCTACCCCGTTTATTATTTGTGGGTTAAGGTCTTCGGCAGCAGCATCAATAATACGCCCATCGGGCAAACCGAAAAACTCTTTTACGCTGCTAAACATCTCAATATGAAAATCGTAGCCCATGCCTGATGGCTCAATGCCCCACACATCAATACCGTTTTGCAGCAACCATGCGGTTAGTATACCTGCACCTGCGCCTACCTCAAGCAATTTTTTTCCTTCAAGGTCAAACTCTTGCAAAAGGGTTAGCCCAAATACGCTCTCCTCAATATAATTATCCATTATGGCATAATACTGTGTGGTATCATGCCCTGCTTTTGATTGCCAAAATTGCCTAAATTTTTCGCCCCGCAACTGTTGGGCAAATTGCTGCATGGCTATTTTATCAAATACTTTGCTCATGCAGTTTTTGTAAGTTTATACACGTAATGGTGTTTCCAAGGGAAACCGGGGCGAATATACCCCTCGTAGTCTACCTGCAAGCCCAGTTGTTTAAACAGGTTATTGTAGTATTTGTATGAACGGAAATTGAGGGGAACAGGCACTCCCTTTTTCATTTTGTTCAATGCCAAATCCTCAGCCATTATATACCACTTGTCTATCGGGTTGTGGTACATTTCTTCTACCAACAAAATGCTGCCGCCCACTTTTATCACCCGCATCAAATCGGCCAAATAAAAATCGGGGTCGGGGGTGTGGTGCATCACTGCCGAGGCTACTGCTATATCAAACGTACCATCGTCAAAAGGTAGTTTGCCTACCTCGCACACCTGAAACTGTATACGGGGATTTTTAAGCAATTCACGGTTTAGGTTTTGATCTTCAATCACATCCACCGCCATAATGTTTACTTGGGGCATATCTTCGGTAAACACTTGCGTCATATACATATTGCCTGCTCCAAAATCGAGTATATGGGCATTTTCAGGACTTATTAATGCCTCCAACTTTTGGGCAATACGTTTTGAGCGGTCGAACGAAAGTTTTTTATAAAACCCTAAGTTGGCTATGAACATTGTTGTTTTTGCAGATTATTAATTTGAAATTTCAAATTTGAGATTAGAAATTGATTTTCTCGTCTATAATATACTCAGGTCGGTTTTTTACTTCGTCTAAAATATTGCCTATGTACTCGCCCACTACACCAATGGTTAGCAATTGTACTCCACCAAAAAATATAATGGTGATAATGGTACTTGCCCACCCCGGTACAGTGTAGCCACCACCCAATTGCACATACAATACCCAAATGGTAAGGGCTATACCTACTAAAATACTGATAAAACCCAGCGTTAGCGATGCCTTTAGTGGTTTTTTGCTAAAGTAAAACATGGCTATACCTGCTAAATTCAGCATTTTTTTAAGGGTATATTTGGTTTTGCCGTGCAGGCGAGCATCGCGGTTATAGTGCATGGGTATTTGTTTAAAACCCATCCAACTAATGATGCCGCGTATGTATTTATTTTTTTCGTTAAAGCCATTAAAGGCATCTATTACCTTACGGTCTATCAGCCTAAAATCGCCCGTATCGGTGTTTAAATCCATTCCCGCCAACCAATTAAGCAGTCGGTAAAACATACGTGCGGTGATGCGCTTAAAAAGGGTTTCCCCTTTGCGCTCTTTACGCACGCCAAACACCACGTTGCAAGGGTTTTTACGGTATACTTCTACCATCTGGGCAAATAGCTCGGGAGGGTCTTGCAAATCGGCATCTAATATTATAGCTACATCGCCTTTGCAATGGGCTATGCCTGCACCCACGGCTGCTTGATGCCCAAAGTTGCGCGATAGCGAAAGTAGTTTTATTTGGCTATCGTGCAGGGCAAGCTGTTTTAGTATATCTAGCGTGGCATCCTTGCTGCCATCGTTTATAAAAAGAATTTCGTACCCGTTGTTCCAATCGCCCTGCAAAGCAGCGGTAACGCGACGGTATGCCTCGTTTATACCTTCTTGCTCGTTATAGCAGGGTATGATGATGGAAACAAAGGGTGCTTCTTTCATTTTCTATACTTATAGGGGAATATTACCGTGCTTTTTGCGGGGAAGATTAACCACTTTGTTTTCAAGCATTTTAAAGGCATCTATCAGCCTTGAACGAGTTTCCTCTGGCAATATTACCTCATCAATAAAACCACGTGCTGCGGCACGGTATGGATTGGCAAACATTTCGGCGTACTCAGCTTCTTTGGCTTTAAGTTGTGCTTCATGGTCTTCGGCATCGGCAATCTCTTTTTTGAAGATAATCTCGGCCGCACCTTTTGCTCCCATTACTGCAATTTCAGCAGTCGGCCATGCAAAGTTCATATCGGCACCAATGTGTTTGCTATTCATCACATCATAAGCTCCACCGTATGCTTTACGAGTGATAACGGTAACGCGCGGAACGGTGGCCTCGCTAAAGGCATACAATAGTTTCGCTCCGTTGGTTATAATGGCATTCCACTCTTGGTCTGTGCCTGGTAAAAATCCTGGTACATCTTCAAATACTAAAAGGGGAATATTAAAGCAATCGCAAAAGCGTACAAAACGTGCTGCTTTTTGTGATGATTTTATATCTAACACCCCTGCTAAAAATGCAGGTTGGTTGGCTACTATACCTATGCTACGACCTGCTAGGCGTGCAAAACCTACTACTATATTTTCGGCAAAGTCTTTATGTACTTCAAAAAAGCTCTCTTCGTCAACTGTGCCGTCTATCACCTCACGTATATCGTAAGGTTGATTTGCATTAGCAGGTACTATATCTTTTAGCTGTGGGCGACTTTCGTCGGTATGGGGAGTATAAGGCACTCGTGGTGCTTCTTCTTCACAGTTTTGAGGTACGTAGCTAAGCAAACGTTTTAGTCCGTTAATACATTCTACTTCGTTGGCACTTGAAAAATGTGCCACGCCTGATTTTGCCGAGTGTACTGATGCACCTCCTAAATCTTCGCTACTCACTTCTTCGTGGGTTACAGTTTTTACTACGTTGGGTCCCGTAACAAACATATACGAGGTTTTTTCAACCATAAAAATAAAATCGGTGATAGCAGGCGAGTATACTGCTCCGCCTGCACAGGGTCCCATTATGGCTGATATTTGGGGTATAACGCCCGATGATTGTGTATTGCGGTAGAATATATCGGCATAACCACCAAGTGATACTACGCCTTCTTGTATACGCGCTCCGCCTGAATCGTTAAGACCTATAACGGGTGCGCCACTTTTCATGGCCAAATCCATCACTTTGCAAATTTTCTCTGCAAAGGTTTCTGATAACGATCCGCCAAATACTGTAAAATCTTGTGAAAATACGTAGGTAAGCCTTCCGTTCACTGTTCCGTAGCCTGTTACCACACCATCGCCCAATACTATTTGGTTTTCCATACCAAAATCGGTGCTACGGTGGGTTACAAATGCTCCAATTTCGTTAAAACTGCCTTCGTCTAAAAACAGGTGTATACGTTCGCGGGCTGTTAGTTTTCCCTTTTTATGTTGTGCGGCTATACGCGCCTCGCCTCCACCCAGTTGGGCTTCTTGACGCATTTGCAACAGTTTTTCGCGTTTATCCATTATATATATAGGTAGTTAATTAAGTATGTCTGCTATCTCTTCTGAAAATTCAACGTTGTGATAAAAACTTTTCACATCGTCATCATTGTCTAAATTATCTATCAATTTTGCCAGTTTTTTGGCATCATCTGCATTAATCTCTTTAAATATACTAGGCACGTACTGCAAACCGCTTTTTTGCGGGGTAATATCCAGTTCTTCCAGCTTTTTGCTTAGTTGACCATAATCTTCGCGCACGCAGCTTACTGAGGCAAAATTACCATCAATTTCTACTTCATCAGCTCCACCATCAATTAGCTCAAGGGTTATTTCGTCTTCGTCTGTACCTTCGGGCAATTCAAACTCAAAAACACCTTTTTGTTCAAAAATAAAACTTAGTGAGCCATTGGTAGCAAGGCTTCCTCCTGTTTTTGTAAGATATGTTCGCAGATTAGCTACTGTACGGTTAATATTATCGGTAGTACACTCTATAATAATGCCTACACCGCCTATACCGTATGCTTCGTAAACTAAATCTTCAAAGTTTTCGCCTGTGTTGCCCGCTGCTTTGTTAATAGCTCGCTCAATATTGTCTTTGGGCACACTTTGCCCTTTGGCATTTTGTATGGCTACACGAAGGCGTGGATTACTATCAGGATTGGCATCGCCTATTTTGGCGGCTACATAAATTTCTTTTACCAACTTGGTAAACAGTGTAGAACGCCTTTTATCAGCCGCCCCTTTGCGGTGTTTTATGTTTGCCCATTTACTATGCCCTGCCATCGTTTTGCTTGTTCTAGTGTTTTTAGCGTCGGGCAAAAATAGTTAATCTGTCTATTTTATGGGCAGATATGGCTATAAAACAACAAAGCCCTGCTTGTGACAGGGCTTTGAACATTATTTTTACAGTGTTTATTGTCCTACAAAGGTAATAGAACCCGAAACACCTCCGGAAGTACCGGCAAGTTTCATTGTAGTAGCGGTAAGCTCAGTTACAGTAAAAGTATCACCATCATAGGTCAACTTGGTATCGTTCTCAGAAAAAGCCCAAGTTGAGATTATGAATATTTGATCGTCGGCAGGGTCACATTTAGTTGGCCCATTGTCTGCATTATAAACTCCACCTACTTTAAAAATATGCAAATCGTCTTTGTCGCAATCATCCATTGTGGCGTAAAAATCTGTCCCTCCAAGAGTAAGTGCTGTTACTTTCCACTTTTTAGCGGTTAATAAGTCAGTTCTTGAGGCCGTAGCAGGAGTACTTGTTTTGTCTTCTGACTTGGTGCAAGAAGCCATGCCCAGCATCATTGTACTGATAAATGTAATAAGTAAAATCTTTTTCATATAAGTTATTTTCTGTATTTTGTAAAGTTACTTACTTTTTTTTGGTAAAAGCTTTAGGCGTAGTATAAAAAGGTTTCAAAAAACACCCGCCAAATAGTAAGGTTTACAACAATCTTTTTTCAGAAATTTATTGTGCGGTATGGGTTATAGTATACTTTTCAGAACCATTAGTTAACTCAATTTTTAATGTGGTTGAATTAAGGGTAAGTAGTGTGGCCTCTACTCCACCAAGTATTACCTTGGTTTCGTTTGAAGCAAACGACCATGTTTCTGTAATTGTTTGTGGATCGGTAGGATCACATTTGGTAGCTCCTTCATCAGTAATGGCAGTAAAGTTGGTTTTAAATATTAGTATATTATCTCTTTCGCAAGCATCATAGTTTGCAAAGGCATCTACTCCATTGAGCGGTTGCCCCTGTTATTTTCCAACCTTTTGCTGTTAGTAATTCGGTTTTTGTAGGTGCTGTATTTGCAGGTGTTGTGGTTTTATCATCAGATTTTGTACAAGATGCTAATGAAACTGTAAGGGCTGTAATAGTTGCCAAAATAAGGTAGTTTTTCATAATATAGTTACATTATAGTATTGGCGTGAAGGTAGCCCTATCAGTAAATAGGCAACGAATGTTTTTAGAAACATCGTTTTTATACTGAATATAAATAAGAACGGCCTGTGTTACAGGCCGTTTATGCTTTGCTAAAGTAGGTGGTTTATTGTGCTGTATAAACTATTGTTGTGGTGTAGCTAACCCCATTTTGTACATTAACATAGCTAAGTGTTGCTTTAGTTCCACTTATTGAAAGTATGTTGTAATTAGTTTGTACAAATGAGTTTACTATCAATTGTGTTTCATCAGCATTAAATGACCATGTTCCTGTATCCCATACCTGAGGGTCTGCCGGATCACATTTGGTGGCTCCTTCTTCTGCCACGTATGTTTTATCGGCATTAAACTTATAAATATCGTCGTTGTCACATTCTTCACCTTCTGCATAAAGGTCGGTAACCATTTTACCATTAATATCAATTGCAGGGCTTATTGTTCGTGCCGTTTCTTTCCAAGGTTTAGCTATTAATATTCCTGTTTTAGAGGTGCTAGGGGTTGGGTTATTATCGTCATCTTTTTTGCATGAGCCAAGAGCTAACATAGCTACTGACATTACTAGGAGTGTAATTTTTTTCATCACAAATTTTATAGGTAGGTTGAATATGCAATATAAAGATTGTTTTGATTTTTAATATATACGTTTTATATAAAGAGCTGATAAACTAAAAAAGCCTTGCTAGCAAGGCTTTTTGTAAAATGAGTTAATGATTTTTTTATTGGGCTGCAAATGTAGCAATTGCCGGTGCGCCAAGAAAATCGCTTTGCAATACCATTTTTGATGAGCTAATCTCGTTTATTATGGCTGTATCGCCATCGTACACCAATTTTGTATCGTTTTCTATCAGTGCCCAAGTTGATGTAGTTACAATTTGAGGATCGGCGGGATCACATTTTGTAGCTCCTTCGTCGTCAATATAAACACCGTTTGTTTTGAAGGTGTAAATATTGTCTTTCTCGCACGCATCAAATTGCGACCACAAATCCGCTCCACCAATAGTTAAACCGGTTGTTTTCCAAGGTTTTGCGGTTAACAACTCTTTTTTTGATGCGGTGTTAGTATTTGATGGGGTGTTTGACGAATTATCTTCGTCTTTTTTACATGAGCTTACGGCTACAGTAGCTGCTGCAAGTACTACAAAAATTGTTTTTTTCATAAATTGTGTTTATTAGTATATGCTTATACAATGTCAAATTAAATTAGTTCAACCAATTTTTGACTTATTGTACAGTTCAAATATCAAAATGGTTATTATTATTATCAAATTGTCATTTTAGCACTTTAGTTAATTTCATAAAAAAAGCCCTTATACTGCGTATAAGGGCTTACTATAAATTAGTACAGAGTACTAAAATTATTTTTTAACGATAACTTTATTGGTTACTGATACTTCACCAGCATTCAATTGATAAAAGTATATACCGCTTTCAAGGCTTGAGGCATCAAACTTAACGGCTTGCTCGCCAGCATCTTGTTTGCCTTCAAATACATTAGCAACCATACGGCCAGCCATATCAAATATTTTTACTGATACGTTTTCAGCATTAACTAGGGTATAAGTAATTGTTCCTTCGTTGCTAACAGGGTTAGGGTATGATGATGCAGAAAGTTTGTTGCTGTTAAGTTCTTCACCTAAACCAACTGAATAAGCAGCAGTAGCACAACTTACGTTGTTACCACCAGTAGTATTGTCTATAACTGTATCTGCACCACTACGTTGAACTAATACTGCAAGAGCACAAACTTGTAAGTTTCCACTTGAACCACCGCTTACATTAAATCCGGTTCTTGTAATTGTTATGCTTGAGTCTTTAGCTATGTCTTTTCCTGCAAGGGCAGCACTACCTGTATTTGTTTGGATAGTATTTCCCAATACAAGGAAAGTAGCTAAAGTATCTGTTGATTTAATAATATCTGGGCCATTATTTTTAATAGTGAAGGTCATATCAAAAGGTTTTCCCGCTCTGATTGGGTCTCCGTTTGCTGGAGAGCTTAGTGAAACTTCAATATCAACAGTACGTTGGGCGTTTAGTGAAAGAGCCGTTGCGAAAACAGCTACTAGAAGTAAAATTTTTTTCATGGTTTCTCTTTTGTGTAATTTTAAATATTAAGTGCAAATAAAAGACTTCTTAACGATAAAATGCGTTGCTTTTAATCAAAAATATTCTCTAAATCATCAGTATTTAGATTTGTCAAAAATGAATTTTCTGAAGTTATCAAGGTTTCTGCCAGTTGTAATTTCTTTTTCTGAAGCGTTAAAATCTTCTCTTCCACTGTGTTACGCGTGATAAACTTGTAGTTAAATACGTTTTTGGTTTGGCCTATACGATAGCTACGGTCGGTAGCCTGTCTTTCAACTGCCGGGTTCCACCAAGGGTCTACAATAAATACATAATCAGCTTCGGTTAGGTTTAGCCCCACCCCCCCCGCACGTAATGAAATAAGAAAAACATCAGCGGTTTTCTGTTTCTGAAACTTTTCTACTTCTTGTTGCCTTTGTTTTGAGCTATAACTTCCATCTATATAGCAAAAAGGTTTGCCTTCATCTTGCAGGTATTTTTTAAATATACCAAGTTGACGTACAAACTGTGAAAATACTAATACCTTATGTCCTTCCGACAGGGCTGTATTTAGTTTACGTATAATTTCGTCAAACTTGCCTGATGTACCTAAATAATCATCACTAACTAATGCAGGGTGATTGGCTATTTGACGCAGCATCATTAGGCCTTTTAGTATTTGTAGTTTTGATTTGTTTATTCCTATCTCTGATACCGATTTAAGTATTTGATTACGGTATTTTGATTTGGTTTGTTCATACTGGCGTTCTTGCTCCTCCGTCATTTCGCAGTAATATACCTGCTCGTATTTTTCGGGTAAATCTTTGGCTACTTGCTCTTTGGTACGTCGTAATATAAAAGGCTCAATCATTTTTTGAAGACGCGTACGCTGCAAATCGTTATTGTGCTTTTCAATAGGTATTACAAACTTCTCGTTGAAAAAATTAAAGTTGCCCAACAAACCGGGATTAAGGAAGTTCATCTGCGACCAAAGGTCTACTATTGAGTTTTCTACAGGTGTACCTGTAAGCACCAGTTTGTTTCTGCACGTTAAGGTGTTAACCGCCCTTGCTGTTTGTGATGCCGGATTTTTTATAAACTGACTCTCATCAAGTATCACATAATGAAACCTAAAATCTTTTAGTATTTCAATATCCAAACGCACTACACCGTAGGTTGAGATGATAAGGTCGTACTCTTTAAAGTAGTCAATCTCTCTATTGCGATAAGTGCCTGTATATACAAATACTTTTAGCTGGGGAGCAAATTTTTGAGCTTCAGCTTCCCAATTGTATATTAGTGATGTAGGCAATACTATAAGACTGGTTCGCCTGTTAGCACACCTACTATTTGATGATGGAGCAGCCCTTGGCACATCTTCCACGTCTATTTCACCACCAAAAAGGTTTAGCTGCGGTTTGGCTGCATTTTTTGCACCTTGTGCTGTTTGTCCTTTTGCTTTGGGTATAACTATTTCATCTTCTAAAATGCCCTCGTCCATTTCATCTGCTTCTTTTTGAAGCATGGCAAGGGTTTGTATGGTTTTACCCAACCCCATATCATCGGCCAAGCAACCACCAAATTTATTTTGCTGCAAAAAATAAAACCAATTGTATCCCTCGTGCTGATAGGGGCGCAGTTCGCCCGAAAAATTAGGTGATAAGGGTGTTGGTGTACTTAGTTGAGTAAAATCAAGGTGGGCTACCTTATTTTCAATTTCTTTTGATGTTCCACTGTCTTGCAAATCATCAATAAGTTTCCAGTGGTGCTTTTTAAGGCGTATTTCGTCGCTCGATTCATTAAACTCAAGCAAACCTGTATACTTAGCAAACCATTCTTCGGGTATTATGGCTATTTCGCCACTAGGTAATACAAATTCACGCTTGCCTTGCAGTATATGGCTGCGCAAGCGCATAAATGGTATTTCATGCTTGCCAAAGCGTACTATGGCACTTACATCAAACCAGTCTCTATATTCGTTTACTTCTATTGATAATGTACTTTGCCCTATAAAATACTTACCGTCGTGGCTGTCTTGTTCAATTATAAAGTTTTGCTTTTTAAGCAAATCAATGTTTTCATTTAGCCATTGTATAGCTTGGTAGGGGTTGCTACCTATGGCATCTTGTTGTTTTTTTACTATAAATGAGCATCCTTCTTTTAGCTCTAGCCCTTTTTGTATTAGTATATCGCGTTGTGCATCTTCCCACTCTTTTGACCGACGAAGGCGTTTAAATATGTAGTTATCTCCTGATTTTTCTAATATTACCGATACTTTTTTGGTGGCATGGTAGGGAAACTCTTGCTTTGAGTAACGGTAATAAAGATTTAAGCGCACCTCATCGCCCCAACCATCGTCAACCTTTAGTACGGGTGTACCCAACAGCGATTCAGTTTGTATATCGAAGCCTTTGGCGTAAACATCAAATTTTTCAACTAATGGCACTACAAATTTTTCAAAATACTTAGCTTCTGATGCTTTGGGTATCATTATAAACCGCTTGTTAAGAAAGGGTTGTAGTTTATTGCCGTCAACATTTTTCTCAAAATTATACAGCATACCATTTACCAACAACCATGCAGGGCGTTTGGTTATCATCACCCCTTCGCGCTGAGAAAACTCTACACGCTCGCCTTTGTATTTTATTGTAGGATAGTAGCGCACTTTATCATCATCACGCCTAAAATGGAACAACACGGTTGATTTTTGTTCGGCTACGTGTACTTCTTTTGATGTGGGATTGCCTTCTTTGCCTAGTATAAATATCTTTTTACCTCGCAATAGTTCTATAGCTTCGGCAAGACGTTTTTCTATGTAGGGGCGAATAAAGTTTTTAAAAAGTTCCTCGTTAAAGTGTTTTTTAAAAAATTCGGTAGGGCGGATTGCTGATTGCGGATGAAACTTTTTTACGATGACTTCTTGATCGAAACCGCCCAATATATCTACCAGTTTACGGTCGGTATCATCAATTCTTTTTTCATAATACTCAATAGTTGTATTGTATACCTTTTGATGCGTAAGGGTGTAATTGCCCAACGTGTTGATTTGCACCACATGAGGCTCTATAATATAGCCCAAGTGCAAATGCTCAACAAGGGTATATACCAATTCAAAAGGCTGATTATTGACTACTTTCAATTTTAAAAGTGGTTTTATCGGGTAGTATAACCGTGCAAGGTAACGCAAAAAAGCCTACGGAGAGTAGTGTGCGCAAAAAAAATGTTTAGTATCTGTTGCCTATACTTAGCCCAACTATATAATCACCAGCGTATTTGAGTATAAATAAATGATAGGTAAAAAGTGGGGTACGGTTTATAGGCTCGAGACTATAATCGGGACATGAAAATCCTACTTGCTGTATAATATTGGCATAATCGTCAGGGTCGAACCATTCGTTATAAGGCAAAAACTGCCATTGTAAATGCTTACGGTTTTTTTGGCTAAACCGCTTATCAGCAAAGGCATTGTTTTTTACTTTACCTATCCACAAGTTGTACGTTTTCTGCGCATCTGCCAAGTTAGGCCCTACATACAAATCGGCATAATAGCCAAAAGGCATTAATAATGTTTCGGGTAAAGGTTTTATAAAGGCATCGCCTGCACCTTTTAGGTTTAGCTTGGGTCGCCAAATTTTATTTTTATAAAGGTCTTCGCTTTCCTTTCCTTTAATTAAATCAATATCATCCAATAAGCCTTGTTCTATTGTGGCAAACTGCCTAATAAGAGTAGTGTCTTTCTTTTTTGCGTTTGGTGTGTATGGGGTAAATTGGCGACGATCATCACCATATATTTCTATATTTATTTGCCCTGCAAAAGTATCGTTTTCTTCATCCACCTCAGGGTATTCGCCCCACAAGCGTATAAATATATCTTGCATTGTATCACCAACTTGATAGTGGTAGCCATAGTGCAAACCATCTTCGCTAATGGGGTTGCGCTTAATACCCTGTATGCAGTGTAGTATATGCCTATCTACATTTTTAAGCCCTTGAAGCACATCTGAAGAATCGGCAATATTTGGCGCTACACTTTCATAATACAAGCCCTCTGTGCCTCGGGTTACAATTTTTCCGTAAAAAAAACCCGGTAGTATTATTTCGGCTTCAAAACGATTTTCTTCACTTCTATGATTAAGTAAACTTACCCTATCACGGTTAGTTTGCAACTCAAAATAATTGTTAGCATCGTCTACTATTGCCCGTAAAGCATTGCAAAATATGCCATCAATATTTTGCTGTGCATTTGCCGATGTTTGAAAAAGTATAAGTGTTATAAATAGTGTAAAAATGCGCATCTGTGTTTTATTATCACAACAAAGATGCCTAAAATGCAATAAAGGTGGCTTGACTATTGCGCTAATATTTACGAAGACCATAATTGTACCTTTGCCCCACTGCCATGCAAAAAATCTATATAAAAAATATGGTTTGCCCCCGCTGCATAACAAGTGTAGAGGGTTTGCTTAATAAGCTGGGTATTGCCCATACTTCTATTTTATTGGGCGAGGTGGAATTGCCGCAAACTATTGTTGGTGAGCCATTGAAGCAATTGGATAATGAATTGCGTGTTTTGGGTTTTGAACTGATTGATAACCGCCGTACGGTGATTATTGAAAAGATAAAGAAAGCGGTGCTTGAATATGTGGATATACATGATACGGATAAACGCCCCAACCTATCGGCATACATAGCTGAAAACTTGAATTATGAATATACTTATTTAAGTGATTTGTTTTCATCGATTGAAGGGCAAACTATTGAGCAATATTGCATACGCCAACGTATAGAAAAGGCAAAGGAACTACTGGTGTACGATGAGTTTTCGTTAACAGAAATTGCCTACCGATTAGGTTATAGCAGTGTACACCATCTATCGGCACAGTTTAAAAAAATTACAGGGCTAACGCCTACCTATTTTAAAAAGATAGGTGCTAGTAAACGCCAGGCTTTGGATGCTATATAGCGGTAAATGATTATTGCCGAAATAAGAAATCCAAAAATTATGTACATCTTACCCAAAAGGCTGAAAAGCCTGCCCCACAAGGCCTAGCTACCTTTGTAGTGTATTATTAAACCCTAAAAATACACTAGCATGAATACCCTAAAACTAAACACCAACCTGCATTGTGGCAGTTGTGTAAACAAACTTACCCCAATAATAAATGCCGATAGCCGTGTGCAAAATTGGCAGGTAGATTTAAAGCAACCCAATACCCCGCTTACCGTTACGGGAGATATTAGCGAACCTGAGCTTATTGCCCTTGTAGCCAAGGCGGGCTACAAAGCCAGTGCTACTGAAACCAAAATGGTAGGAAACTGCGATATGCCTGCCATTAAAAAACAAAATCACCACAACCACAATATGGTTGCCGACCACGCCCCTACTTTGCCCACACAAAATTTTTGGGGTGATAATGGGGTTTGGAAACGTGCATCGTTTAATACTCTAAATTGTTTACTGGGCTGCTCTATTGGCGATTTTGCCATGATAATATTTTTGCAGGCCTATTATCCCCAAACACCAATGATGGCGCAAATGATACTGGCTATTGCTGCTGGCTTAATTACCTCGGTGTTGCTAGAAACCAGCATATTGCGCTACCGCGAAGGAATGGTGTGGGGGGCTGCGCTAAAAATGGCGTTTTCTATGTCGTTTATATCAATGGTGGCTATGGAAATAGCTATGAATTTGACTGATTTTATGATAACAGGAGGCACTCTCTCTATGGCTACATCGGCCTATTGGCTAGCCTTTATACCCGCAGCACTGGCTGGCTTTTTAGTCCCCTTGCCCTATAATTATTTTAAACTTAAAAAGTATAACAAGGCTTGCCACTAAGCTTTGTTATACTTTAAAACAGCCCTAAATATAAATACCATGAAAAATTTAGTTTTTATAATAGCTATACTGGCAGCAATGTTTGCTGCATTAACCACACAAGCACAACACCACCACCATGCGCCTGTTGATACTGTCCTGAAAAAAACCACCAAACCTATGCCTGCTGATAGTGCAAAACACAAACAGCACAAACACGATACAACTAAGCATAAAATGATACATAGTTTTTCGCTTAGCCTGCCTATGAATCGTAACGGCAGTGGTACCAGTTGGTTGCCTGATAATACGCCTATGTATGCCTATATGCTGCATGGTAAAAACGGGTGGAACTATATGCTGCACGGCAATTTGTATGTGCGCAATACATGGCAAAATTTTAGCAACAACTACAAAAGGGGCGGCAAACAGTTTGATGCCCCTAATTGGCTTATGGGTATGGCACAAAAACAAGTAGGCAAAAATGGCTTGCTTAATTTTAATGCCATGCTTTCGGCTGATAGATTGGTGATGGCGGGCAATGGCTACCCGCTTTTATACCAATCGGGAGAGGCGTGGGACGGTAGCCCTTTGGTTGATCGCCAACACCCGCACGACTTTTTTGCGGCGCTATCGGTAGCGTATACCCACCGTATAACTAATGATATTGATATTACAGGCTATGCGGGCTACCCCGGCGAGCCTGCACTGGGGCCTACTGCTTTTATGCACCGTATATCATCGCTTAGCAACCCCGATGCTCCTCTTGGCCACCACTGGCAAGATGCTACGCATATTGTTTTTGGGGTAGCTACATTGGGTGTGCGCTATAAATGGCTAAAGGCTGAGGGTAGTTTGTTTACAGGGCGCGAGCCTGATGAAAACCGATACGATTTTGACAAACCTAAGTTTGATAGTTACTCGTTTCGTTTATCGGCCAACCCCACCAAAAGTATAAGTATGCAAGTATCGTACGGATATATTAAAAGCCCTGAACAACTGAGCCCTGATGAGGATGTGAGGCGCACAACGGCATCAATAATACACAGTACAAAAATGGGCAATGCCTATATAAATAGTGCTTTGGTATGGGGTTATAATAATGCAGGACACGGACACACAGAACATTCTGTATTGGCTGAAAGTAGCATAGCTAAAGGGAAAAACACCATATATGGCCGCTATGAATTTGTTGAAAAAAGTGCACACGAATTACAATTGGAGGATGTGCTAGGCCACAAAGCTATAGAGCCTATACACTCCCTAAGCATTGGGTATAGCCGTACTTTATTCACCGTAGCTAAAACCAATATAGCCATTGGTGGGCAAATGGGAGTGGGAATGCAAAGCAAAAAACTTGATGCTATTTATGGTAAAATGCCATTATCGGGTCAGGTATATTTGCGCATAACCCCCGCTATGCTAAAAATGGGTATGTAATCTTTATAAAGAAACTTCAATTGTGCCACTAAACACAAACTGTGCGGGGCCTTGCAGCCAAATGTTTTGGTAGTGGTTGGCAGCTACTTTATCAAAGGTGATTTGCAGTTTGCCACCGGGGGTGCTAATGGGTTGCACTATGCCCTTACCTATGGGTTTTTGAGCATAGGCAGCTAAAGCAACGGCTGTAACTCCTGTACCGCACGAGTAGGTTTCGTCTTCAACGCCACGCTCGTAAGTGCGTACTTTTAGCACGTTTTCTTGCGCCTGTGCTATGTTTACGTTAGTGCCTTTAGCCGCAAACCTATCATTATAGCGAATGGCTTGGGCGGTTTCAACCAACAGCATTTGGCTTATATCGCTGTTTATAAACCGTACGTAGTGTGGCGATCCTGTATCTAAAAAATAATCGTCGCCCAGTTGTTCCACTTCGGTAACGTCTTTCATTTTCAGGCTCACCCAACCGTTTTCAAAAATTTCAGCATCGTGTGGGCCATCTATTGCTAAAAAAAGGGCTTTATCTTTTATTATGCCTAGTTGCTTGGCAAACATGGTAATACAACGGCCACCATTACCACACATACTACTTTCGTTGCCATCACTATTAAAGTATACCATCTCAAAATCGTAGCCTTCTTTGTTTTGCACCATTATAAAGCCATCGGCTCCAATGCCAAAACGGCGGTCGCAAAGATGTTGATACAATTGGGTATTGTTGCGGGGCAGTGCAAGGTTGCGGTTGTCAACCATTATAAAATCGTTGCCCGTGCCTTGGTATTTGTAAAATGTAATTTCCACTATTTTAGTACAGGTAGCTGTTTTAAAATACTTGTATCGCTAACTTCTTGCAAAGGATGTATTTCGCCATCGGCTGTAAGAGGGTAAAACTTCTTTTTCCAACTCAAGTAAGCTGCTTTTTCGGTTTTAAATACCTTTATGGCATCATCGTACGATACCTTATAAAGCGTTAGGCTAGTTTTGTTATATATATAGCTATAAGTATCAGCAGGTTTGTAATACACTTCCACAGTTTCCCCGCTGTTAGCATCGCTATTTGCTACCTTTTCCCAATCGTTTTTACCCCTGCTGTTTTTTACTGCACTAAATACCCCTACACTCTTTTTTATTTCGGGCGTTGTACCAACGTCAGCTCCATCTGTAGCATTTTGACCATCAGTCATAGCTATGCCGTTGTTATCTGTTTGTGTCTTTTGGCTATCGTCGCGAGCAGTGGCAGTATTATCAGTACTATTGCTGTCGCCTTCTTGTTTCTCTACTGTTTGATATTCGGTCGAGTTAGGCTTCACTACATATTCTATAACTACATACGACAAGAAAAACAGGGTGATAATTGCTGCTGATGATATTACCCATTTGGTGCTCCACACATTGCCTATGTAGCGTATTTTAGCATTTTGCTTTATATAGTCTTTTAGTTCTTCTCTACGTGCTTCTCTTATTCCCGCTACCACGCTACGGTGAAACTGATAGGCTTGATTTAGAGCTGCATCTTTTTCAAGTTGCTCCAAAAATTCGCGTTCTTCCACCTCGGTCATTTGTCCCGCAAGGTATTTGTCAAATACTTCGGTCATGTTATCATCAAAGTTCATCACTCAGCTATAAGGGGTAAAAGTGTGTATCTATATATTAAAGTCGCTTTTTTCAAAATCTTGTTTTATCAGTTGTTCTAACTTTTTAAAACATTGGTATTTCTTCGATTTTGCTGTATCGGCATTGGCAAACTCCATCCTTTCGGCAATTGAGTTCATATCCAAACCGTCAAAATAAAACAGTTTCAACACCTCTTTACAGGTATTGCCTATTTTATCCAAATACTCTACAACAATATTCAAATCCATACTATGGTTACGAGGCTCATCGGCCGCGTGTGTGTTTGAATGAAAATCTTCTAACGGATCAAGACGTTTATCTTTATTCAGTTTTTTAAGCCAAAGGTTTTTGGCTATACTATATATATAAGTACTTAACTTGGCGGTGAGGGTAAACTCGCGCTGACTGACATTTTGCCAAACTGCTATAACTGCATCTTGCAAAACATCATCCACATCCTCTATCGTGCCGTTGTTTTTTATAATATAGTTTCTAACTGAAGAGAAATTATTTTGATACAAATACGTAAGTGCCTCTTGGTTGCCTCCGCGTATTTCGTCAATAATTTCCTCGTCCTTAAATTTTTTTCTTCCGAACATATGTTAATTACAAATGTGGTTTTAAAAGTAAACGGCAAGATAGGATATTTTTTATCCATCGATAAACCGCCGCAAAAATACTACGGATGATGGGTTTTTTGGTATATGAATTGATACTATTAAAACGATAACACCCGTTTTAACGTTTAATAATATTGTTTAAGACTAAATTGCTAAGAATTATGAATTACAAAAAAATTTTAGGAACCTTTTTAGTGGCCTGCCTTGGCGGCGCAGTTGCTTTGGGAGTATTTACTTTGGTGGTTAAAGACACTCCTAAAAGTATTCAGGAAAAACAAGATGCGGTGGCATTTGCCCGCGTTAGCAATAGTAACGATATACCCTCGTTTGATTTTACTGCCCCATCAAAAGTAGCTACACCTGCCGTAGTACACATAAAAACTACAATAGAAACGGCTTATAACGGTGGTGGACTTGACCTTTTTGAATTTTTTGGAGAAGGACAACTACCCGAAATGCAACCCGGTGGTGGTTCTGGCTCTGGTGTAGTAATAACAAATGATGGCTATATAGCTACCAACAACCACGTAATTGATGGCGCAACTACTATTGAAGTAGTTTTGCAAGATAAACGCAGTTTTACTGCTGAACTGGTGGGTAGAGACCCTAGTACCGACCTTGCCCTTTTAAAAATTGATGCCAAAGAACTGCCATTTTTACGCTTTGGCAATAGCGATAATGTGCAAGTTGGTCAGTGGGTGTTGGCAGTAGGGAATCCTTTTAACCTTACAAGCACTGTAACCGCAGGTATTGTGAGTGCTAAAGGAAGAAACATAAACCTATTGCGCGATCGCAATAACCAATATGCTATTGAAAACTTTATACAAACTGATGCTGCCGTAAACCCGGGTAATAGTGGTGGTGCATTGGTTAATATGAATGGTGAATTGGTGGGAATTAATACTGCCATTGCTTCGCGCACAGGTTCATTTTCAGGCTACTCGTTTGCTGTACCTGTAAATATTGTGAAAAAGGTAATGGATGATATTTTGAAATATGGCGAAGTACAACGCGGCTTTTTAGGTATTGAAATTACGGATGTTACTGCCACTCTTGCTGAAGATAAAGGCATAAAAGAGATTAAAGGTGTGTATGTGAACAAAGTAAACGAAGGAAGTGCTGCCGAAAAAGCAGGCATAAAAAGTGGTGATGTGGTAGTAAAAGTAGGTGATGTTAATGTAAACTCTTCATCAGAATTGCAAGAGCAGGTAAGCCGCTTTCACCCTGGTGATAAAGTAAGTGTTACTATTAACCGCAGCGGAAAAGAAATGGTACTTACCCCTATACTTAAAAACCGTGAAGGCACTACTGAAATATTGAAGAAAAGTGAAAAAGAAGACAAAGCAATGGCCATTAAGGGCATTGAGCTTGAAAAAATAACTTCAGCTGATAAGGATAAATACAAAATTAAAAATGGGGTAAAAATTGCTAAAGTAAATAGTGGCGCTTTTAAAAATGCCCGTGTACCACAAGGCTTTATTATTACACACATTGATAAAAAACCAATATATACCCTTACCGAAGCTCAACTAATTTTGAAAAACAAAAGTGGCGGCGTTTTAATTGAAGGTATGAACCCTGATGGTAGCGAAGGTGTTTATGGTTTGAAGTTGGATTAATAAACTAAAGTTTAACCTATTAACAACATGTAGAATATTAAAAGCCCAAACACATTATGTGTTTGGGCTTTTGTATTTTTATAAAATGAAAAAGGGATTGACAATATTATTTGCGATGGCAATATTGTGCAATGGCTGTAGTTTTATTTCATCTTTTTTTGTAAGAAACTATTATTCTGTGCCAATTACTATAGAGGTACTTAATGCTTCCAGTATTTTTAGTGAAAATTATATTCAAACAGCGCATGAACTACTAAGAATAAATAAGCACCTTCACTCTAAACTTATTGACAGTTTACTTGTAGTAAAAACCAATGGTTTGTTGCAAGTAACGCTTCCCCCACACAGCACCACCCTATTACTAAGGGGACATAATAGAGCGCCTTATAATGAGCAAACTTGTATTATAGCCCGCACAGATAATGGACAAAAAAACTATACTATGGTTGATATGAAGCATAAAGGGATGCGCATTTATTATTTTGATATTAAGCCTTAATGATTATTTCTTTTGATTTAGACGACACCCTTGTATCTTCTGACCCTGATTTTTCAGTGATGAAGGGCAATTTCTTAACCTCTTTATTAAGAAAAGAATATTTGAGAGAGGGTACTGTAAATCTATTTAGAACACTAAAAAGAGAGAACCATAGGATATACATTTATACTACATCACTCCGAAGCGTATTTTATATTAGATTTCTATTTCTGTCGTATGGCATTTGGCCTAGTAAAATTATTAATAAGAATGTTCACGACCTTGTTTTGGGTAAAGACCGTAGCATGGCATCAAAACTACCCAATAGGTTTAATATTGATTTGCATATTGATGATTCAGAAGGTGTAAGAATGGAAGGAATTAAGTTTGGATATAAAACCCTGATTATCCAAACTTCTGATAAAGATTGGACTGAAAAAGTTCTCGCTACATTAGTATAAATAAACGAGCGGACACTCTATTATTTTTAGCACGAACGGGACGCTCACGCTAGCGGCCTATTACTTAATGTTCAGCCGCTGCCGATGAAATAGAAACAGCATTCATTAAATCTTCTACCTCGTTTACCAGTTCTATAAAACGTGGGGTGCGTTTGCTTTCACGGGTACGGTTAAAAGGTAAATCAACCTTTACGGTATGGGCTATACGACCAGGGTTGGCAGCCATTATATATACATCATCGCCCAAGTATACCGCTTCTGTAATATCGTGTGTTACAAATACAATGGTAGAGTGAAATTTGAGCCAAATATCCTCAAGCATATCCTGCATTTTCAGCCTTGTATTAATATCTAATGCCCCAAAAGGCTCGTCCATCACAATTATGTTTGGATTGGCTATAAGACTACGGGCTATGGCTACGCGCTGCAACTGACCGCCCGAAAGACCGGGCATTTTGGCAAACTTATTCTGATGTCCGTCTAAGCCTACCAGTTGTATCATCTCCATTGCTTTTTCTTCGCGCTCTTTTTCGCCTATGCCTTTAAATTTTAAAGGCAGTGCTACGTTTTCTAATACTGTAAACCAAGGTAATGACGAGTAGTTTTGGAAAACCATACTCACCCTTTCGCCCTCGTCGTCAACAGGCTTGCCATTTACTAAAACGGTACCCTCGGTAGGTTGTTGCAAATTGCATATATAGCGCAACAGGGTAGATTTTCCGCAACCTGAGGCACCCATAAGAGCTACAAACTGTCCTTGATTGGGTTTATCGGGCACTACAAAATCGCATCCGTCAAAAATATATTTCTTCCCATCGTAGGTTTGCTTAATATTTCTTAGCTCGATAATATTGGGCAACGACGATTCAAAAAAAGTACCGCTCATAAAATCTCTTATTTGTATTTGTGCTTAAACAACAGCTTATCAATAAGTTTAAACAACTTATCCTGCAAAAAACCTATTAGTATTATTACCAATAGTATGGCAAACAGCTTATCAATGCGGCTTTGGCGTTGTGCTTCCCAAGCCAAGCCCCCAAGTCCGCCTGTTTTGTTTATCAGTTCGGCCACAATTATATAGGTCCAACTCATAGCCACAAGCACACGTATATCATCGCTTAGTTTTGCCATTACATTGGGTATAAACACCGTAATAATGGTTTGCCATTTGTTTGCACCTAAAGTATATACAGTTTGCAAATAAATTTTCTCAACCTCATCTATACGTTGCACCACAACAGGTAGTAGGTATACTATAATACCAAAGGCCAAAAAGTACACCTTCATATCGGTATCAATACCAAACCATGCTATAAAAATACCTGTAACTGCCGTTAGAGGTAAAAAACGTATAGCATCAACAGGACGATTGAACAATGAACGGAACAAAGGAAACAGCCCTATAACAAAACCCAGTGGTATAGCTATAACAGTAGCTACCAAATACCCTAAAAAGTTTAGTTTAATTGAGAAAAAAGAATTGCGTATCAGCGCATCGCGATAGTGTAACTCGCTGTATGAGCTAAGTACTTTTTGTGGCGATGGCATTAGCGATGAGGGTATAAGCTGTGCTGCAGTAATACTATACCAAATAACCAATAAAAGTACAATCCCCGTAATCTCTATTGCAGTAAATAGCGGTTTGGGTAAAGTTCCCCGCAGGGTAAAAAGTTCTTTAACAATCTTTTTCATCCGATTTTATTCCTCAGCCAATAATTGGAAATCGGTACGGCGATTTTTTGCCCTTCCCTTTTCAGTGTCGTTATCAGCTACGGGTTTGGTGCTGCCATTACCTACTATCACAAATTTATTGCGAGGCAGGTTGTGCTCAGTAGCTAAATAATCAGCTACGGCCTGTGCCCTACGCTCTGATAATAATTTGTTTGATGCTTCGCTACCTACATTATCTGTGTTTCCTTCAATACGCACACGGGCATTACCAAATGCTTTGGCTATCTCGCTAAACTCTAAATCTATAATATATTTAGCGTTTTCGTCAAGGGTATAGCTGCCTGTGGCAAAAGTTATTGTTATGCCTTTACTTGAAAACGCAGGGGTAGATTTTAATTCTTTAGTAACAGGCGAAAACTCAGCTTGCCCTTCTGCATTGTGTTCGCTACCGCTTAGAGAAATCTCTTTTACTAATGATGCATCGGATATTAACCTAAAGGCAGGTACATTAGCGGATGCATAGCCCCAGTTGTAGTAGGCTTTGCTCATTTGGTTATAAATATCTTCGCCTTTAACACCAGTGTAATTTCCGTTGATGTTAAAAAAGTTTACATTATCGCCATAGGTACACAAGCGTGCATTGTTAATGGCATTGTAGCAAAAATCTTCGGGTTGGCTAAGACCATCGGCCAATATTTTAGCTGCTTTGCGTTTGTTGCTTTCTGATGCGTTAATTTCAGCAGCCCCACGCAACCAACCTTCAACTAGTTTACCTAAGTCTTCACGATTTTTTGATAGGTACTCTTTTTTAACAAAAAATACGTCGGCAATAATATTTGAGGCTGATTTGGTATTGCGCAATATTTTTGCCCCTTTTACATTGTTAACGCAGTCTTCATCATCAGGACTCCAAACTACTGCTGCATCAACACGGTTTGCTTTAAAGTACGCAGCAGCATCAATAGCGTTTGGTGCTTCTATTATTTGTATATCTTCTTTTTTCAGTCCACCAGCATTCAATAACCAAATTAAAAAGGTGTTTGATGGAGTCATGGGTGCAACAGCTACTTTTTTTCCTTTAAGGTCGGCAACAGTTTCTATACCTCTGCGCACTACTAGGGCATCTCCCCCGCGCGACCAATCGGCTTGGAATATAACTTGTGGGTCTAAATCTCTAAAGCCTTCTACTTCTGTAGGAAAAGCATCGATAGTAGTCCACAATACATCTATTTCGCCTGCTTTCCATGCTTCGCGTGACGAGTTGAAATCATCGTTCAAAACAAACTCTACATTAATACCGTATTCTTTTGAAAAACGAGATTCTTTTGAGGGTTTAAAACCTTCGTTAAAATATTCACCACCGGCATAACCACCCCAAGTAACTACGCCTACACGTATTACTTCATCTCTATCGTAATCACCGCTGGTTTGACCGTTTTTACCTTTTGGCAATAGTTTTTCGGTAATGTTTTTATTGTTTGCTAATGTGTATATAAGATAGCCCAAGCCACCAACAACAATAATGGTGATTAGTAGCTTTGAAAATGGGGTTAACCTAGGTTTCATGTCGATGTGTATTTAAGAATTAAAAAATTATTCAAATAAGTTATTGTAGGGATTGGTATCCGATTTCTTCCCTTTGGGCAAAGGGTCTTCAATATTTAATGTGCTCATCCCACTGCTACCTTCAGTAAGCAATATGTTTTTATCATCACCCAACAGTAACGACATTCCTTCTTTCTCCCATTTCTCCAACATCTCTAAGCCTTTTTCTTCATACACCCCGTTTTGTAAATCAACGCCATCCATAAAGGTTTGCGATAATTCCATAAACCTTTCCATCTCCCCTACTTTGCGGCTCACGTCATCGGCAACGGCTTCCATAGCTTGGTCAAACATCATACGTTTGTCTTTATCGCCGCTAATTATATTTAATGCCGAGCGCATGGCCGAATGGCTGGTGCGAATAGCTTCGCGCTCCATTTTTTTCACTGCCACTTGGTCTTTAATATCTTCCATCAAAACCTCACTGTTTTCATACATTTTAGTAAGTACACGATACAGCACTTCCATTTTGCGGTATAGGTCGGTAAGTTTTAGGTTTGATTCTTGCAACCTGCCCGCTTTACGTGTTTTTAATATTAAAATATTGCTTTTTCCTTTTTCGCGAGCTTTGCTTGCCATTGCCAAGCTATCGGTACGCTCTTTCTCGTTCGTATCAATAATATCTTTTAGTTTACGCATTTGCCCGCGTAGTTTACCTATTTGGGCTCCCATTTTTGATAGGTTGTCTTGCAAACTTTCTACATAGGTATTTAATATACCAATAGGGTCTATTTGTACAAAAATGCTGGTTAAAGCACGCATTATACTTTTATATACAAACCAAATAAGGTTTCTAAAGCGAGGGTCGAGTAATATATAAACTATTGCGCCCAAGCCCATAAATAACAAAACTGCCGTTAGGGCATTTTGCATCAAACTGATGATATAAGGCAAAAAGGTGTATAGCAAATACCCCCCACCCACAACTATCATAGCCGCAGTAATCATTCCTGTAATGCCTTCAGGCTTTTGCCAAAACGATTTTGGTTTCATTCCTTCCATAGTAATTAAACTTATTATTTAGTTTATTGTTGAGGGTTTAAGTATTTGTTAATTTTTGCTATATCATCATTTATTTCGGCAGTTAGCGAAACAAAAGTGTTATTAAAGTTTGCCTCTGTTTGGGCTATTTGATTTTTAGCCGACGCAATTTCACTACGTACTTTTTCCATTTGCAACTGGTGCTGCTGTATCTCTTCGGTTAGCCTTTTTATTGTAGCCGATTTATCAGCTATTTGTTTATTTAAATCATCAATGGTTTTTTCTTTGCCAATTACATTGGTAGTATTTTGGTGTGAAACAGAATTTAAAAACACCTTCTTTTCACCTTCAAGTACCTTTAAATAATGTCCTGCCGAACTGGTAAGAATTTGCAAATTAAGTCCCATTGTTGATGAGGTGGCAAATGCCGAACGGTAGCGTGTAGCCTCATCCATAGGTAAACTTGCGAGTGATTTTAACGAGTTTTTAAACTCAAAATAATCAACACCATCTATATTGTTTGCTTCAAGTGCTTTAAAAAGTGACTCGGCAATGCGGTTTTCAAAAGAACCCTCAACCGAAGGAGTGTCTGCTGATGGGTGTGCTACAGGTGAGTTGGTCTTTTCTTTTATTTCGGCTTCTTTCTTTTCTCTGCCGGTATGCTCGTCATCAGTAACAATAAAAAGCGATTTGATATTTTTAAGGTTAAACATTACCCTGTTTATGTCTTGTCTCACAAACATAAGTATTTTTAACGTCTATTTAATCCCTTGTTTTGCTATATTTACGTTTGCTTATAAGGTAAAGTAATATATGAAAAAACAACTAATTGTTACGCAACAAGAAACTATAAAAACAATTGCTGTTAAGTACCCTGATTTTGATACGGCACTAGAGGCTTTAAAAACATTACTTAAAAATAACTTTACGGCACTTCATCCCCAAACCAACCCTGTGGTAGCTGTGCTTGCCGACGTAGATGCACAACAAGTGGCTTTTGTGATAAAAGAATACTCGGCATTTTCATACGCTGCTATACATATGCTGCTGGATGCCAGCTTGCGCAACCACGATTGGAAATTATTGCAAGACGAAATATTACGTAATATAAATGAGGAAAAAGGAGAAGAAACTAAGGATATTCCTCACCTTGAAATGATGCGGCAAGGTTATAAAATTGATTTGGGCATTGAAACTGATAATTACCAACCCTGTGGTATAACCCAAAGTTTTTTGCGCAAAATGCACTTGATTTTTAAAGACACTGATAATGCTTTTGTAGCAGGAGCACTAATGGCTTTTGAAGGAAGTGCAATTCCTGAATTTTCGATTTTGGATGAGATGGTAACGGCATATAGACAAAAAAAGAATATGCCGGCTAAAAATGCTGCCGATTTAACAAAATTATATATTGACGGGCATAAATATTTTGAAATTGGCCACGAACAGGGTTTAATTGATGCCGTGAAACCTTTTATTACTGAAAGTAATGTAAACAATATGGTAAAAGGTTATTGTGCCGTATGTGCTACTATGAATATATGGTGGGAACAATTGGCTTATGAAATGGTGTATACGGTTATAGCACAGAACTTTGCACTTGCCCACCGCGATGATTTTGATGTGCGAAAAGTATTGTTGAAATAATATTATTCTTATTAAATAAAAAAACCGCCAAATGGCGGTTTTTTTTATTACCTATTTTCCAATTAGATACTCAATTAGTTTTCGGGCATTAGCACAAAGCGTGCATAGTTTTCCATACCCAAATATTGATTGGCTAATTTTTTAATAGTATCGGCAGTTATACCTTCTATTATTTTATTGTAGGTGTTAAAGTCTGACCATTTTTCGCCGTTTTGGCTATATTGGCTTATTACGTTTAACCAGTAGCGGTTTTCTTTTACGTCAGTTTCACGTTCACGCTTCATGGTTTCTATTACCTTTTTAAGGTCTTTTTCTTCAGGGCCATTGGCTTTTAGTTTATCAACCTCAAGCAATACATTGGTAATTAAGGTTTCTACATTCTCTGGTGCGCAACCAAATTGTATGGTAATGCTATATGTGGGGGCAGGTATTTTGCTTGGGTAGCCCGATGCACCAACGCCGTATACACCGCCTTTATCTTCGCGCAAGTTTTCGCGTAGTTTTATGCGCAATACACTCATAAGAGCATTTAGTTCTAAACGGTTTTTAAGTGTCCACTCAAATTTGCCGTGCATATGCAACTCAACATAGCTTTTGGGTTCAACTCCTTTTTTAACTACTTTTTCTATTTTGCCTTTGGGAGCTTTTATACCTAAATCTTTCCAGTTTTTGGTTTCTTTGGTAGCAGGCAATGCACCAAGGTATTGCTGTGCTAATTTTTTAAAGGTGGCTGCATCTATATTACCTACAAACACAAAGGTATTTTGGTTAAAGTTGTTAAAACTGCTTTTGTAAATCTCAAAAGCACGGTCAAGGTTCACTTTCTCCAACTCGGCAAGGGTCATAGGCTGCACACGTGGGTGGTAACTAGCCATTGTAACAGTAATGGTATCATCAAACACCTCTTGTGGATCGTTGCTACGGTTTGCTGTAAAGGCTTTTTGCTGTGCCATAATAGCTCCAAATGCTTCTTCATCCTTGCGGGGCTGTGTAGCGTGCAGGTATATTAATTGCATCGCCGTTTCAATATCGGCAGGCGAGCAACTGCCTGAGAAACCTTGCTTGTAATTATCTATATATGGCGATACACGTACTATTTTTCCTTTTAGCTTTTTATCTAACTGGATATTATTAAAACTACCTACACCGCCTTGCGAAATTACATAACTGGCAAAATCAGCCGATTGATTATCAGCTTCACTAGCTAATGATGAACCTCCCCAACCGTATGAGGTAAACAATACTTCATCGTTTTTAAAATCAGTAGTTTTCAAAATAGCTGTTACACCATTGCTAAGGGTAATGCTTGTGGCACCCATTTCTGCAATACCTTTTTCGGCAGTTATTGTGCCTGCTTTGGGTACGGTAGATAGCAAAGGCTCATCGGTTACTTCATCTACATAAGCTGTAACTTCTTTTGCCATTGCATTGTCAATCATTTTCAAAACATCTTCGTTGCTAGGCATTACAAGTCCGTCTTTTTCAGGCATCAATACCATAGCTACCATGTTTTCACCGTTGGTTATCCATTGGGCGGGTAGTTTGTTTATCTCATTAAGATTAATACCCGGCACGTAGCGTTTGTATATCTCATATTCAAAGCCAATACCCGGTATTACTTCCCCTTCTAAAAAGTGGCGTATATACTCGCTGGCATAAGAGCGTGAATCTGTTTTTGTGCGTTCGTTATAGCTTTTTTCCATACCGCGCATCAATTCTTGTTTGGCTCGCTCAAGCTCAGTAGCAGTAAAGCCAAATTCGCGAACACGTTTATTTTCAACCATTAGGGTTTCAATACCTTTTTGTATACCACCATCAGGCACAACGGCAAAGGCTGCGTATACATCTTTTGGACGAAGGAAACTACCATAACTGCAAGCTCCATACATAAATGGTGCATCTGGTTTTTGGGTAAGCTCTGCCAAACGAGCATTTAACATACTGGCATATAAATCGTACACCAATTTTTGACGGTAATCGCCAATATTGTTTACCTCGTGGCGAGGGTGTTTGTAAAATATTTGTATTTGGGTGTAAGGGTTCTCTTTGTCTGATACCACAGCTACCAGTGGCTTGTCGTTATTGGGTATATCCCATTTAATAACAGGCTTGCCGTTTTTTGTAGCAGGTATTTGCGAAAATTGTTTTTTAATGCGTGCTACCATAGCATCTACATCAAAATCTCCAACAGCTATTACAGCCATCAATTCTGGGCGGTACCAATCTTTATAAAAACGACGAAGGGTATCGTAAGGCGCATTTTTTAAAATCTCAGGTTTACCAATAGGCAAGCGGTTTGCATAGCGGCTATCTTTAAAAATAACAGGGAAATATTTTTCGCGCATACGCTCGCCTGCACCTAAGCCCAAACGCCATTCTTCGGTTACAACACCGCGCTCTTTGTCTATTTCTTCACCTTCAAAACTTACGTTGTGCGCCCAATCTTCCAGTATTTGCAAACCTTTTGTTACATACTCACTACTATCGGTAGGAACTTGCAGCATATATACGGTTTCATCAAAACTGGTATAGGCATTTAAGTGAGGGCCAAATTTTGTCCCAATAGATTCTAAATAATCTACCAACTCACTTTTCTTAAAATTTTTGGTTCCGTTAAAGCACATGTGCTCTACAAAGTGCGCCAAACCTTGTTGGTTGTCGGTTTCCATAGTAGCACCAACATTAACTGCTAGGCGAAGCTCCGCCCTGTTTTCGGGTTTAGCGTTGCGACGTACAAAATATTTCATGCCATTGGGCAATGTACCTGTGCGTATTGAGGTATCGATAGGGAATTTTGCCGAGACATCATAAGTGTTCTGCGCGCCCAGTAACAGGGTACACGCAGTAAATGCAATAAGAAAACTTATCCTTAATTTCATATCAATATGTTTTTTTTCAGTTGGTAAAGTTAATAAAAGCCCTTAGTAATTCTAAGTTCTTGCCCATATAGTATTGCCGCAATTATTTACTAATATTGAGTTTCGTACATCCTACTCTCCATTATGAAAAAGTTTTTTGTGTTTTGTTTTGTTCTTCTCGTTGCCCAAGGCTTTTGCCAAGCCCAGCAAACGGAGGGGTTTATACGCAAAGCAGGGCATTTACCTTTTAATCCCGCACTAAAACCTTTTTACCACGGTGTGGCTAGTGGCGACCCGCTTGCCGACCGCGTAATTATTTGGACACGTATTACCCCTGATACTACTGCCCAAACCACATTTACAGTAAACTGGGTAATGGCTACCGATACATCACTTAAAAATGTGGTAAAAAAGGGAACTATTGCGACAGATAGTACAAAAGATTTTACGGTGAAGGTAGATGTAACAGGTCTTTTGCCTGCTACTACCTATTATTATGGTTTTAGTTGGAATAACATTTATAGCACTATTGGCAGAACTCGCACTGCACCTTCTACAAATGTTAATCATTTGCGCTTTGCAGTGGTATCGTGCAACAACTACGAGGCAGGTTTTTTTAATGCTTTTGCCCGAATTGCCGAACGTAACGATTTGGATGCGGTGATACATTTGGGAGATTACATATACGAGTACGAAACCAAACAAGCGGGCGATAGCACAACGGGACGTTTTGTTGAGCCTGAAAACGAAGCGGTAACAGAAGGAGATTATCGTACCCGATATTCGGTTTATAAACTTGACCCTGAATTGCAACGCGCACACCAACAACACACCTTTATTACTGTTTGGGACGACCACGAGAGTAGTAACGATAGCTACAAGGACGGCGCACAAAACCACCAACCCGCTACTGAGGGCGACTGGGAAACCCGAAAAGCCATTAGTAAAAAGGTATATTTTGAGTGGTTACCCATACGCGACTACCCTAATAATACCGTTTACCGTGAGGTGAGCTATGGGGATATGGCTGATATTTTTTTGCTGGATACCCGATTGGAAGGACGGGACAAACCACCTACAAATTTTGACGACCCTGATACGCCTACCCGCACCATACTGGGTAGTGCTCAATACCAATGGTTTACTAACGGGTTAAAGAACTCTAAAGCCAAGTGGAAGGTGGTGGGCAATCAGGTAATTTTTAGTAATCTAAATGTAGGTTTTGCAGCAAGAGACGGGCAAGGATTTCCTGATCCATCAAACATAAACTCAATAAGAAATGCTGAAAGACCTTTTAATAATTTTTGGAAAAGCTACCCTACCGAGCGTTGGGCCATTATTGATAGTATTGAGCAAAACAACATAAACAATGTGGTTTTTATCACCGGTGATTCTCATGCCAGCTGGACGTTTGATGTTACCCATCAGCCTGTTATTTACCCCGATGCACAAAACAGCAATTATGCTTCTCCATCGCCTACTTATAACCCCTCAACCGGGCAAGGCAGCGTAGCAGTGGAATTTTGTACTCCTAGTATTACCAGTGCCAACTTTGATGAGCGTTTTGGGGCACCGCTTGCCAACCAGTTTGAGGCATGGGTAAACACCCCTATATCGTTCTTAAAAAACAGCAACTATAACCCCCACTTAAAATTTGTTGATGTAGACCAACACGGCTATTTTGTTTTAGACCTGAAAGAGGATAGCGCGCAAGCCAGCTACTATTTTTGTGATAAGATAAATGTACCCAGCAAGGTGGAGAATTTTGCCAAAACAGCTCTTACGCTAAACAATGGCAATAGGGTATTGCTTAGCAACCAACCTGCACAAAATAAAACGGTACAAGAAATTGCTGCACCTACACAAAAACCAAACCCCTTAAGTGTAGAACCTATTCAGAAAGTAGTAGTTTTTCATGCTTACCCCAATCCCGCCCATAGTATTTTCACCCTGCAATATGGTGTAGCACAAAACAGCAATGTAACCATTGAAATATATACTATTGATGGTAAAAAGGTTGAAAACTGGCAACAAGCCCAAAGCGCAGGCTACTATAACTATACTATAAGTGTAGCCAATTGGAAAAGGGGACTTTATCTATACCGTATTAGCACAGGCACAGCTATAAGTAGCGGTAAGTTTTTGGTTGAGTAAAGATTTATAAGACTTCTAATCTTCTAAATTTACCTTATTGGATACAAGGTAGTTATTACGGTCGTGGCTGCTGCGGCTTATCATCTCGCCCAAAAAGCCTGCAAGAAATAATTGCACACCTGCTATTAATGCGGTAAGAGCAAGATAAAACCAAGGGTTGTCAACCGCATCGCGTACAGGTTCGTGGGTTATCCAACTGTGATAGGCTTTGTTGCCTAAAAGATATATAGTAATTATAAAACCTACTATAAACGATACTGTACCTATGCTGCCAAAAAAGTGCATGGGGCGTTTGCTAAATTTGGCCATGTAGGTGATAGACAGCAAATCTAAAAAGCCGTTTACAAACCTATTCAGTCCAAATTTTGATGTGCCGTATTTGCGGGCGCGGTGTTGTACCACCTGTTCGCCTATTTTTCTAAAACCTGCATTTTTGGCAATTACAGGTATGTAGCGGTGCATTTCGCCGTATACTTCTATGGCTCTTACTACATCGCCTTTGTACGATTTAAGGCCGCAGTTAAAATCGTTTAGTTGTATACCGCTTAAACGACGAGTGGCGGCATTAAACAGTTTTGTGGGAATGGTTTTAGAAATAGGGTCGTGGCGTTTTTTCTTCCAGCCTGAAATAAGGTCAAACCCGTCTTCAGTAATCTTGCGGTATAAACTAGGGATTTCATCAGGACTGTCTTGCAAGTCGGCATCCATAGTTATTACTACATTGCCCTGTGTGCTATGGAAACCTACGTTTAGTGCTGCTGATTTTCCGTAATTGCGCCTAAATTTTATGCCTTTAATGTTGGGATTAGCTTTTGCCAAACCTTCAATAACCTTCCAACTACCATCGGTACTGCCATCATCAATAAACAGTACTTCGTAGGTATAGTTGTTCTCATTCATCACTTTTACTATCCATGCAGATAGTTCGGGCAACGATTCTTCTTCGTTTAGTAGGGGAATGACAACAGAAATATCCATTAACGCTAAAATCAGCCGCAAAATAATGCAAAATACCTTTGGGTGCTACTGATTAAGATGAAATCAGTGCAAATTAGGTTGTCTCTTTTACTGCAAAACGCCAAAGCCTGTCAAATATAAGCAGGCTTTGGCGTTTAATATTGTCTTTAAACTAAAGTAAGGCGAGTTTGGTTTAGTAAGAACTTAGGTAGTGCTATTATCAACTACAATAACTTTTTCTACAGGTTTTTTCTTTACAAAAATGGCTATTATCAAAATTAATAATGTGCTAAAAATAGATGACGCTACAAAAAAGATAATGCTATCAAATATTGAAGGACGAGCATCTTTTTCCTCCATTTTTTCTATAGCCTCATCAATTTTATCATCATCCATTCCCCAGCCGGCCATACGCTCGGCAGTTTTTTCAATTGTTATCGCTTGCTCTTCTTCGGCCAAAGCCGGATTTGTTGTTTTTACTAAAAAATTTGTGGTAGTAAATAAGGCCGATGATATAACACTGGCAATAAACAGGGTTCTAAAAGCTTCGCCGTAGCTTAGTGCGCCATTATTAAATTTACGGGCTTGTACACCTTGTATTACTAATATTGATATAGAGATAGGAAGGGTTACCCACATACCTGATGTTACTGCAAATCTTAAGTTTACAAAGTAAAGCACATAAAATAATACACCAACGGTAAGAAACTGTATTATACCCCATTTTAATCCATGCTCATTGTATTGCTTTGAAAGAGTTTTCATAGTAGTTAGTTTTTAGTTCTTCGAAATAAGGTATTGTTTTTACTATACCCTAAATTATTTCCACCAAGTTACTATAATCTTCTGCAAAAGAATAAAACGACTATTATGGATGAGGGAATGGACTTCCTGTATTAGTACTATTGATAGTATCGTTATTTGATGGTGGAGGCACTGTGCCTTTTGATTTCTTTTTGCCTGCTATTTTGCGTTTTAACTCGGCAAAGTTTTCAAATTCAGAGCGCAGGTAAAAACCACCGCCAAAACTTAATATGTTTTGGTTGTATATAGGGTTGTTGGTGTTTCGTCCAAATACACGCGCTTGCACATTTCCGTTTGGTTTTATTTTGTAGTTAAAATTGATATTACCTTGTGAAGTATTATCAGCCGATATATCAAACTGCAACCTATCGTTAAGCCATAATCTACTGGCTGAAAGTATTACCTCAGTTCTTGCCTGTGTTCCGCCCTGCCCTACCTGCACACCTATATTCCACTTGGGGTCGTATTGCGATAGCCAGTTGGTTATTTGGTTACTTAATAAATTACCCACTGTGCTTGATGCCACACTAAGGCCAGGGTTTGTGCCTGTATTTTCAGCTCCTGTGGCTACATATCCATTATCAATTGGGGTAGCAAATTGCCCCAACGATAGCAAACTAAATACTTGGCGTGAGGCTTCTTCTTGGTTGCTTTCAACACGACGAACGGCATTGTACAACACACTGGTATTGGCATCTGTACCGCGAAGAATTGACAAATTGGGTATGTTTATACCAAATTTAATATCGGGTTTCATTAGCTGCCCTTTTAAGCCCATCACAGCTTCTACAGGAATTTGCGAGCTATAGTTGCTTAGCTCATTATCGGGCACTAAACCCATTACCAGTGGTTGTGGGCTAGTACGCCAAGGGTAAGCGGCAGTAATATCAATTTGGGCATTTACAGGGTCGCCCGTCCAGACTATGGTGCCTCCCTTATTAATTACAAATTTTTTGTTTATCAGGTCTAAGGCTGTAAAAAGGTACTTTCCCTTTTCAATATCAAACGTGCCAAACATTTTAAAATCGCCTAGCGTATTAATTTCCATACGTAGGTTGGCGTGCCCTGAACCTTCTATTACATCACCCAATTGCGAATCAAATATTATCTTTATTTCAGCATCGGGTGTAACTTCAAGGTTTAAATTTAGTCGTATACCACTCAAATCAATAGGCTCACGCTCGTCCGCTTTGTTACTATAATCAACAAATGTTATAAAATCATAACTGCCAACACTGGTTTCATCGGCCATTTTTAGGTTAAAGGTAGTGCCCTTTTCTGAACGTCCGCGCACATCCATAAACAAATCATCAAAGCGACCTGTGATTCTGAAACTCCCTGTCATATAAGCGGTGCCATAATACAAATCGTTGTCTCTTTCCAATGTATTTAAGGCCATAAAACTATTCATATTATCCACCCTAAAATCAACTGCAAAGTTGGAGAATGAATTGTGACTGATATAACCTGATGCTTTAGCAATACTTCCTCGTTCATCTTTAAGTTCAAATGGTCTTACGGTTATTCTATTATTGTTAATATCTATAATAGCCGTATCTGATGAATACGTAGTTTGCAAGTAATCTATTTTAAACTGTGGCTTGCTAAAGTTTGCACTACCACTAATTAAAGGGTTATCAAAAGTACCCTTAATGGTGATACTTGTAGAAAAGTAACCTTTAAACTCTGATGCTATATCTGTTAAAAAAGGTTCAAAAAAACGATTGGTAGCATTTTTTAGGTTAAAGGTAATGTTTTGGTTTTGGTAAGCCTTTTTATCAAAGTTTATCCAGCCTTTAATTTTTGAATCTTCTAAACGTCCTTTTGTAAAACCTCCATTTATCTGTATCAACCTAAAGTACTGGTTGTTATTGGCCACCAATTCTAAGTTGCCCAAAGTATCGGCACCAAACGACAAACTATCGGCATACAAAGACGAGGTAAACAAGGGTACCTCAAGTAAATTAAAAAGTACAGCGTGCCCATTAAGCACCCCGCCCAACTCTTGCCCTTGGGGTGGACGTGTGAAGTAATTGATATCTGCTATATTAAATTTATCAAAATCGATACGAAGCGTATCGTTTATATTTTTACTTATAGCTCCATTTATAAGCAATGCTTCGTAGGTGTTTGATATTTTAAAATTCTCAAATGTGTAACGTGCTGTTTGAGGGCTAAAGCCTACAAAACTTTCGTTATTTATAGTCCAAAGGCGTTCTTTACTATTTATGGATGAGTTTTCGAAGGTAAGTCGGTATAGGCTATCTGTAAGCAACACTTTACCTTGCAAGTGTGCACTAAGGCGTGTAATTGTTTGAGGTAAATTGATATTAAACAACACATTGTTATCCTCAAAAGTTAATGCCGCCGATGTGTTTTCTAAATACAAACTATCACCCTGAAAATATCGCGCACAACTTAACTCTAATTTTTGCGCACCACTTTCAGTTGTTTTTGTTGCTATAGATAGCCTTCTAAAAGCCATATCCTTGTACAAAACCTGCTCGGTAGCCACATTTAAATGCACTTTACTTTGTGCTGTATTTATACTGCCTGTAGCCTCAAAAGGGTCTATGGTTAAATCATCCCATAAAAAATTGGTAAGCAAGTATGGCTTTTTTATATTGACTGAGAACCTAAAGTTTTCATTCACTTTTTGGCTTGTATCTTTTTTAACAATTTGAGGCAACAGGTTAGCGGCATAGCTATATAAGGCATTTCCTAAATGACTAAAATTGTACTGCCCTACAATTTCACCATCGGCAATATCACTTCTCAATTGCAATTGCCTAACACTATCAGTATAGTCTGCTACCAACGATGCGGTATCTAGCCTTAACAAGCGGGCATTGCGCCTATAACGCACATCAGCTACACTAATAGTCCCATCAAGATTATCAAGTCTGCTACCTATAAGATTAATGTATAACTTACCTGATATGCCTGAGGACAGGGTATCGATACCCAGTTTTAGTAGGTTTGATTTGTAGATAGTAGAAACAAAATCCATTTGAGGTACATCTTCTTTAAAATCTACACTCCCGTCAAAATCTAACTCAATATTTTCATCTCTTACTTTAGCAAATCCATTAAACAGCTTTCCTGCATAGTTGCCGTCAACCTCAATATCTTTATAGGTATAGTTGTTAAACTCTATGGTATTTATTTTTCCTATTACCTCGGCATCAATAGTTTCAATAGTTAAACCCTTTCCTTCAACTTTGGCATCTAAGGCTATATTTTGCAGCAACGGTGCTTCGTTTACAAACTCACCCAAATTAAAACCATCAGTTTTTATATAGCCTGAGTATGTGGCACTGCTTTCTCCATCCGTAAAATCAATTTTAATATCCGAAGATAGCTTTCCCAAACCTGTGGTAAAATTACCATATGCCACAAATGCTTTAGGAAATCCTGTAAAGTTGCCCTTAAAGTCTATTTCACCTAGTTTTTTAATACCAATGGGTAACTTATCAATACTAAACAGTTGTTTAATATCGGCATCAACGGTATGCACCTTTTCTAAATTTACATCCAAATAAGACTCGAAAAAATCGGGCAAGCCACGTATATCAAAGTCACCCTTCAAGTAGGTTTCCTTTCCGGCTTCAAGAACTATTTCTTTACCTTTTAAATTATCAATTGTACCTCTAACTTTACCGTTTAGCGTAGCTATTTGATGCAAATTTTGCATACCCGGCCCCCAAAAAGCAATATCATCCATACAAACGGTACTATTGCTTATCTCAGCATCAAACTTAACGGTATGTACAAAATCTTCTAATTCATCCCAACTAGCATAGTTCATCTTTAGCTCGTGCCCCAATATGCTTTTACCTCGGTGTATTTGCATATTATAAAACTCAAGCCCACGGCTGTATATACGCGCATCGGCTTGCATATTCTCTACTAAATAGCCGTTTTTTTCGTATGCAGTAAGGTTTTTGGTATTAAAAGCTAATGAGTCATCTACAAGTGCAAAATTATTAAATGTGCCGTTTAGCTGATTAAACCTAAAATCATCAGGATTAAATTTATTAGGCTCAACGTCTGCTACATTGCTGTTTCTATACGAAAAAGCAGAATTACTTAATTCTAGTTTTTTTACATTTAAAAGAAAAGGCCTTCCGGGTAAAGTATCAGTACTATCTCTAGGCGGATCAAAATAGTTAATAACAAACTCGTAGTTCCAATCGCCGGTATCGGTATATCTTCTAAAATCAACTACAGCCCCATCTAAATGAGCATATTTTATGTTTATTCTCTTTTCCTTATCGTCAAAATTCCAATCCAGCCTATCTAAATCAACAGTAAACTCATTAATAAAAAACGCAGTGTCAGCCACTTGATCAGCAATAAAAATACTATCTATGTGCAATAGCGTAAAATTATCTACCCTAAAACCACCTAAAGTAACTTGGGTTTGTAATTCAGCCGAAAGATATTGAGCTGCCTTTTGTGTTGCCCAATGCTGAAAAGTTTTACTGCGCACCACTGTACCTACTACTACGGCTGCTGTTACAAACCATAATAGTATCCAGAAAAGTATTTTGAATATTTTTGTGCGCAAGTTTTTTTCAAAAATAGTAAAAGTGCATCAAAGCGAAACCTACATATTAGCCATAGAATCATCTTGCGATGAAACTGCCGCCGCTATACTACACAACGGCAACATTCTTGCCAATGTTGTAGCAGGACAAAGCGTACACGAAAAATTTGGCGGCGTTGTTCCTGAGCTTGCCAGCCGAGCTCACCAACAAAACATTGTACCTGTGGTTGATGTTGCGCTAAAAGAAGCAAAAATTGCTAAAGAACAGCTTACTGCTGTGGCCTTTACACGTGGCCCCGGTTTATTGGGCAGCCTATTAGTGGGGGTTACTTTTGCTAAAAGCCTTGCGCTATCGTTAAATATACCGCTAATAGAGGTAAACCACATGGATGCCCATGTACTTGCGCACTTTATTGATGCTCCTAAACCTAATTTTCCGTTCTTATGCTTAACTGTATCAGGCGGGCATACACAGATTTTGCAGGTAAACAGCCCGCTTAGTATGGAGTTACTGGGACAAACACAGGATGATGCTGCTGGGGAAGCCTTTGACAAAGCAGCTAAAATATTAGGTTTGCCCTACCCCGGTGGGCCACTTATTGATAAATATGCAAAAGAGGGCAACCCTCTTCGTTTTAAGTTTCCTGAGGGAAAGGTGGGTGCACTTGATTTTAGCTTTAGCGGCTTTAAAACTTCTGTTTTGTATTTTGTGCGTGATAATGTAGCTGCCAATCCTAATTTTATTGACGAAAATCTTGCTGATATATGCGCCAGTATTCAATATGCCATTGTTAGTGTTTTAATTAAAAAACTAAGCCTTGCTACCTCACAAACAGGTATAAAAGAGATAGCCATAGCAGGTGGAGTAAGTGCTAATAGTGGTTTACGTACTGCGCTTGAAAAAGCGGGAAAACAAAACGGTTGGAATACCTACATACCCAAGTTTGAGTATTGTACTGATAATGCGGCGATGATAGCCATGGCAGGCCATTTTAAATTTTTAGAAAAACAATTTGTTGGCCAAGACACGGTGCCTTTTACCCGATTGGGGCAGCACTAGGCCTGAAACAATTTGGTTTTTATATCAACAGTAAATGTTGTTCCTTGATTTACTTGACTTTGAAAGGTAATATCGCCCAAATGCTTCTCGGCAAATTCTTTACACATTAGCAAACCAAGCCCTGATCCTGCCTCATTATTAGTTCCGTTGGTAGTAAACCTGTAATCCCAATTAAACAAACGGGCTTTCTTTTCATCGGGTATACCTATACCTGTATCGCTAACGTGCAACTTCCAACCCTTATCGTTTTCTTCTCCACTAATAGTAACACTGCCTTGTGCTGTAAATTTAATAGCATTTGTAAGCAAATTTCGAACTATAAATGTTAGCATATTGGCATCAACCAGCATGGTTGTACCTACGCCAATTGCGTTTATCAGTTTAATATCTTTGTTCTGAGCGGCAGGCAATAACCTGTTCACCTCTGTATCAATTAGCTTATGGGTATTTACTTCTTTTAGTTCAAAGTTATCTCCCCGTGCCTGAGATACACCCCACTCTATTAAATTATTTAACAACTCTATGGTTTGTGATACATTACTTCCCAATTGCTCTGATAGCTCATTAAAATCATCTCTGGTCAATACGTCATCACCCATCATATCTATTAATGATTTTACCGACACTAAAGGGTTACGCAAATCGTGACTAATTATTGCTAAAAATTTATTTTGTAAATTATTTAACCTATTCAATCGTTCGTTCTTCAGCCTCAATTCAAGCATATTTATTACTTGCTTGCCCAAGGTTTTTAACGCAAACTTTTGCTGGTCGGTAAGGTATCGCGGTTCTGAATCAATAATACATAAAGTACCTATTTTATACCCTGATGCTGTAACCAAAGGCATACCTGCATAAAAACGAATATTGGGATTATCTACCACCAGCGGATTGTCAAAAAAACGATCGTCTTCAATAGCGTTAGGCACTATAAATAAGTCATCCTGAAGTATTGCGTGGGCACAAAAAGCCAAATCGCGATGAGTTTCATCAGCCTCTAATCCTACTTTTGCTTTAAACCACTGGCGCTGACTATCTATTAACGAAATAAGCGAAATAGGGGTTTGACAAATAACCGAAGCCAGCTTTACCAAATCTGTATAATCCTGCTCTTCCTCTGAATCCAAAATTTTTAGATTTATTAACTCCTCTAGCCTTTCCTTTTCATTATCCGGTATCGCTGCTTTCTTCATATTTCCAAAGTTACCTAAATGGTTAATAATAATAAATGTAATTTAATGCAAAAAAACACTTCAAAAAAGCAAACTCTTTACATGGCACACAAAACATAAACACTAGCCAAAAGTGTTGCTTAGTAAAACCATCCGCTTTTTTATTACTTTTGCAAACAACGAAATTTTGAGCAATGCCACAGTTTAGTGAACACCCTCCCTTGCAAAAAAGTAATAAGCAAGACCTTTTTACAGCACCCGATTTTTATAATATTGATGACCTTCTTACCGAAGAACATATACTAATACGCAACGCAGCCCGCGATTGGGTGAAGCGTGAAATTAGCCCCATAATTGAAGATTGTGCGCAACGCAATATTTTCCCCAACCACATAGTAAAAGGTATGGGCGAAATTGGAGCGTTTGGCCCTCAACTGCCTGTTGAGTATGGATGCGGTGGTTTAGACTACATTTCGTATGGCTTGCTGATGCAAGAAATAGAGCGTGGCGATAGCGGTATGCGTAGTACTGCATCGGTGCAAGGCTCACTGGTAATGTACCCTATTTACAAATTTGGTAGCGAAGAGCAACGTAAAAAATACTTACCAAAACTGGCTACGGGTGAAATGATGGGCTGCTTTGGCCTAACTGAACCTAACCACGGTAGCGACCCGGGCGGAATGGAAACCAATATTAAAGATATGGGCGACCATTACCTGCTAAACGGTGCTAAAATGTGGATTAGCAATGCTCCCTTTGCTGATATAGCGGTGGTATGGGCAAAAAACGAAAACGGTAAAATACGCGGTATAATAGTAGAGCGTGGTATGGAAGGCTTTACCACTCCCGAAACACACAACAAATGGTCGTTACGTGCCAGTGCCACAGGTGAATTGGTATTTGACAATGTAAAAGTGCCAAAAGAAAATCTTTTCCCTGAAATTGAAGGTTTAAGAGGCCCCCTTACCTGCCTAAACAGTGCCCGCTACGGCATTAGCTGGGGTGTTATTGGTGCTGCAATGGATTGCTACGACACAGCAGTGCGCTATACAAAAGAGCGCAGCCAGTTTGGTCGCCCAATTGCAAGTTTCCAATTGCAACAGAAAAAATTGGCCGAAATGTTAACCGAAATCACCAAAGCACAATTGCTTTGCTGGCGTTTGGGCAACTTGATGAACGAGGGTAAAGCAACTGCTGCCCAAATATCACTAGCCAAACGTAATAATGTGGATATGGCTTTAACCATTGCCCGCGAAAGCCGACAAATGCTAGGCGGTATGGGTATAACCGGCGAATATCCTATTATGCGCCACATGACTAACCTTGAATCGGTAATTACCTACGAAGGAACACACGATATACACTTGCTAATTTTGGGCAACGAAATTACTGGTATACAGGCTTTTAAATAGAAAACACTACTAATTGATTAAGAAAACAGGCATACTTGTTCTATTCTTAATAGCAGCCCAAATTGGGTTTGCTTATAGCGATATGCCTGTTTTAACTCACCTTAACAGGGGCGAACAACGAGATACCTTTGGATTTAACTTAGTAGATGCTATTCCCCAACTTATGTATAGTCTTATCGAACAAGACAAGATAAAGCTTTGGGACTCGCCACAAAAAGGGCTACAAATTACATTTGCATCGCTAAAAAGCATTGAAGCCAATAGCAAAACCCAATTTACCCAAACCAACGATTTGTTTATGAACGAGGTGTGGAGCAGTAGTCGCAAACGCACCCGCTTTAATATTTTGGGGTTCTCATTTATAAATAAAAACGATAAAGGCGAACAGGTATCGTATGGGTTTATTGATATAGAAGAGGTTTTTTCTTACCTAACCGATACACAGATACCCACTAATGCCAACGGCACATACAGCATTACCTATATTGATGCTTTGTATAGCCGCAACTACCATTTTAATGTGGTACAATTTGGTACAAAAACCTTTAAAAAAGACATTGTGGAATCGCTGCGCATTAAAGAGAAAGCCTTTAACAATAAAAAGAAAATAGTAAACCAAGTAACCCTGCCTACCGCTAAAAAGGTGGTGTACGAGGTGTTGAAATCAAGTAAAAGTGAAAACTTTTATAAAGCCTTTCAAAGTTTTTTAAACGATAACCCCGAGTTTTTCTTTAACAATGGTGGTAACAGGCTGTTTAGCCACCTTACACCCGACATTTATCTTTCTATCAGTAAAATAGAGGTTACAGAAATTTGGCAAAAAGTAAACGGAGCTATCACATACACACCTCAAAGTATTATCTTGCATTTTAATACGTTTGCATTGCCTCCAATTGCTATTGAAAACTTTGACAAATACACTATTAAAATAGAGTTTCAGGATATAAAGTCGTCATTACGAATAAAAGATTTTGACTACTTACTGAAAAAAATTAACACCCAAGAAATACCCTCAGCTCAATCGGGGAAGTATATTAGGGCTTTACAAAATTATTATTGGACACAGATAACTGAATACGTTAAATACGACTAATATGAACGAAAAAATTAAGTTTGGAACCGACGGTTGGCGCGCTATTATAGCCAAAGAATATACCCTTGATAATCTTGCACGTGTAGCTGAAGCTACTGCTTTGTGGCTTACTAAAAACTACCCTGAAGCTAGTGCTGTTGTAGGGCACGATTGCCGTTTTGGCGGACAAATGTTTGCTGAAACTACAGCAATAATATTGGCAAAAAAAGGGGTAAAAGTATATTTAGCTAAAGGCTTTGTTAGTACCCCAATGATTTCTTTGGGCACATTTAACCGCAAAGCATCGGCGGGTATAGTTATTACAGCTAGCCACAACCCACCCAGCTACAATGGTTTTAAAATAAAAGCCAGCTACGGCGGCCCCGCTACCCCTGCTATGATTGATGAGGTGGAAGGCTTAATACCCGAAGTACACCAAATACCCACTGAAACTATTGCACACTACGAGGCTATTGGCTTAATTAAATACATTAACCTTGAAGACGAATATGTGGCGCATGTAGAGAATAGTTTTGATTTGGATGCAATACGTAAATCGGGCATTGAGATAGCTTATGATGCTATGTATGGCGCAGGGCAAAATGTAATGCGTACTTTGTTTCCTGAAGCTACTTTTTTACACTGTGATGATAACCCGGGTTTTGACGGACAAGCACCTGAGCCTATTGACAAAAACCTACAAGAACTTAGCGAGACTATAAAAGCCGCCGGTGATATTGATTTTGGATTGGCTACGGATGGTGATGCCGACCGTATTGGGCTATACAATGCCAAAGGCAAGTTTATCGATTCGCACCATATAATCTTGTTACTGATACATTATTTGGTGAAACACAAAGGTATGACGGGTAAGGTAGCCGTTAGCTTTAGCTGCACCGATAAAATAAAAGAACTTTGCCAACAATTGGGTTTAGAGGCTATTATTACCAAAATAGGCTTTAAATACATTTGCGAGTTTATGGTTGAAGATGATGTATTAGTGGGTGGAGAAGAAAGCGGAGGTATAGCCATTAAAGGTCATATACCTGAGCGTGATGGTCTTTGGATGGGTATTACTTTGCTAGAATATATGGCAAAAACAGGCAAAAGCCTTGACGAACTGATTGAAGAAGTATACAATGATGTAGGTGCATTTGCTATGGAACGTATTGACCACCACATTAGCGAAGCCCAAAAACAAACTGTACTAGCCAACTGCAAAGAGGGTAACTACAAAACATTTGGCAACCTAACGGTTGAAAGTGTAGAGGATATTGACGGATGGAAATTCCATTTGGGTAATGGTGAATGGACTATGATTCGTGCTAGTGGTACTGAGCCTGTATTGCGTACTTATTGCCAAGCATCATCATCAAAAAGAGCATTTGAGATACTAGAAACTCTTGCTGCTGAAATATTGAAATAAAATAGCTGAAAAGCTTAATAAAAAACCCCATCCAATTTCTCGGATGGGGTTTTGTTTTGTATTACCTTTTCTTGATTTTCTTCTATTTAAAAGCCAATTGGCGGGTATCTTCTTCAACCACTTTCTCAAAAAAGCTTTTCAATTCATCGTATTCATTTGGGTTAACAACATCTTTTTTCACAATCATTTCGCGTACTGCAACCAACTTGGTTCCTTCCATTTTATAGGTAATTTTATAATCGGCTGCACTGCACGACAGGCTAACGTTTTTAGGCATTTCGGCTAATTTTGTACCTGTAGGAAATGATATGCTTATGGTTTCTTTGGCTTTATCAAACTCTAAATAATCCCAAAAGTTAATAGGGTATTTACGCTCTTCGTTTGACATAAACGAGATGCTTGAAATTTTATCAGCCCAAGGAAGACTAAAAATATTAAGCCCCGTAATAACAGTAGTAGCATTGCCCAAGTTATAGTTATAGGTATAGTTTAAAGAGTCGCTAATTTCATCTAGTCTTTCAAAACTAAATGAGTTTAGTTTTACACTGGCATTATCACCCGAAAGGCTTTGTAACAGTTTTTTACGCCTTTCGCTTTCTGGTATATCAGCATATCTGTAGCGCATATCGCTTGCCCAATCACCTGTTTTAAGTGATTTTATATCAATCAACATCTCTTTGCCTTTAAACTCTACATCTACATTTCTGATAATGTTATCGGGTATTTTTGTTTTTGGAGCAAGGAAAAAAGGCTCTTCACTTGTAGGCTCGTTTTCATCGTATATTTTTAAAGCAAACGCATTTTTAAGGGTATTTGGGAATGTTCCAAACCCGTTTTTATCCGAAGTAAGTTCTACAAAATACTCTTGTCCATCGGCAGTAATATTTCCTATGCAATGGTTAAAATCTATCGAGGGTAACAACAGGTCTTTTTTACCATTATCGCGGGTGTTTATTAGTACTAGGCGAGCGCTATCAATACCTGCCTCGCGGCAAAGGGCAACAAAAAGTGTCGATACGTCTTTACAGTCTCCCACGCGAGTGTTTATCACTTTTGATGCTTTTTGTGGTATTAAACCACTTTGGCGGAATGAAACTGAGCTATAACGCACATTTTCTACAATGTAGTTGTGCACCAATTTTACTTTTTCTACTTTAGATAAACCCTCTGCATTTTTAAAAATCTCAGAGGCTATTTCTTTTACTTCATAATCAGATTTTGCTTTGGTTTTTGCTAAATCAGAATACCAGTTTGAGATAAACTTCCAATCAGGGAATGATGATATATCTAATACCTCACCAAAATCTGTGATTTCCGACATGAACGATTCGCCTTTAAGGGCAGCAACATCGTTTTTCTCCCAGTGGTAGTAATCAAACCCTTCTCTTTCCTCTTTCTTAGGCTCAAACCCACCGTTAGTAAATTGATGTTTGAATTTAATATCAGGATGTATTAGTAATGAGTATGATGATTTTACTACAGGGTAGAACAAATCAAAATAGTGTTTATCTGTAAAGTAAGGCGCTAATTTTCCGCTTTGGTAGTTTTCTACTTTATAAGTAATGTGCACACCATCGCCTGCTTCAAGATTGGTAAATACTATATTACCACCATTACGTTCGGCTTCAAGTTTAGAACCGTTAGCTTTTAGCACTTCTACTTTTTCGATAGTTACATTTTGCGAGCCATAGTACGATATACCATACTCTTTCCAGTCGTCTATACCTGCCGCATTAAATACCTTTGCTACAAGTGTATGTTTTTCTTCTGATACGCCATCACTGTATACTACTCTTTGTACAGAGTTTACAAGTATTACGCTATTATCATCGGGATAATCTTCGGCTTTACCTGCTTTTGCAAATGCAGCATATACATCAGTTTCGTCGAAGTTTGAAAATATATCTTCTTTCTTGCCGTTAAGTTTACGCAGTTTGCGGCGGGCATCAAAATAGGTTGGCGTTAGTTCAATAGCTCTTCTATAATTTGTTTTGGCTACAGTTTCTTTGTTTTGCTCGGCATAGCATTTGGCGCGCATACTCCAATACTTACCTATATAAGGTGCTATGTCAATCGCCTGATCCATCAACTCAATGGCAGCATCATACTGACGCAATTGCACATATATATCAGCCAACTCACTGTATATGCCTACTGCAATAGGGTCATTTTTTATCATTTCCTTGTACAATTCAAGACCCGCAGCAACTTTTGAGTTTTCAAAATACATGCTTGCAAGGCGTTTCATTGCAGAAGTATTGTATGTTTTCTTATTATACTTCTCCATCACTTTCATTGCACCGGAATGATTTTTTTTGCCTTGCTCTAAATACGATTTATACAATACAAACAAGTAGTTTTTAGGGTAGTTATCATAGGCCTCATCTATAATTTTTATTAGCAATTCATTTTTTTCTTGAGCACCGTATAACGACATTTTTTTCTCGTATACACTTTCAGCTCCAGCCCCTAGTTTACTTTGTAATGCTTCTAGCAACGAGTCTGCTTTTTCATAGTTTTCGTTCTCAATTGCTTCGTCAAAAAACAAATCTAACGACACAATATTCTCTTTATCATTATCCTTTAACCATTCTACCACTTTTGCAATTGCAGTACGGTTACCTTCGCTTTGGTATACTTGTACCAGTTTAAGCTGGATGTAGCTGCTTTTGGGAGCCATCTCCTCAGCTTTCTTTAAAGTTTTGCGAGCCAACAAACGCATATCAAGGTTAGTATATAGCTTGGCCAATAATATATGATTAAAAAAGGTTGGTTTGTCTTTTACCAACTGTTCAAAAAAAGCAAGAGTTCCTTGTGGTATGGGGGCAAACTCTACACTGCCCTTATCGTATACTTGGTCTTTTTTATCATCAAAAGTCAGTCCTTGTATATTATTACCGTTGTCATCGGTAATACGTAACATAAAGTTTGAGTTGTTGGCATCACTTTCACCAATTTGTATCAAAATGCGGTTATAGCCTTTTTTCAGCGTTACGCTTACCCAGTAGCTATCGGTACCATTATTACGTTCTTCAATCTCACTAGCAATAAGGTTATCGTTTAACCACATTTTTAATGAACCTGAAACACCTATTCTAAATTGTACTTTTTGTTCGATAGGAGAATTGACAAATGTTTGTGAATAGATAATTGAGTTACCTGCATAAAAATAGTACTCGTTATCCACCCATTTATCGGTGCGAGAATCTTTTAAAGTAAACCAATTTACATTGGCTCCGTATTTATTTTTGAATGTTTTGGTTACAGATGCATTATCAATTGGTTCGTACCCTTTATCGTAACCGCTTGCCGAAATATTTTCAAAAGAACCTACAGACATCCAATTGGTTATTGAGCCAATTTGAGCAAACTCTTTATTGGCATCTTTAAACTTACCAATAGTTTCGTAGTGATGACCCAATGTTGAGTGAATTTTGGCAGCTAAGGTACCGGGTAGTTTTGGGTCTTTTAAAAATGCTTGAAGGTATTTTAGGCGGTCTTTACTTTTCTCGCCATTACCATAGGCAACACCTGCTGTATAGAAAAACACATCCATATATGGATATGGATTGGCCGATTTTTTATAAAACTGGTTAAAGTTTTCCATCGCCTCAACAGTGTTTCCCTCTTCAGAGTTTAAAAGAGTAAGGGCAAGCAGTGCTTCTTCAGCCGTAGCATCATTTGATGCTGCTTCTGTAAAAAGCTTAATTGCCTTTTTTGGGTTGTTAGTATTAAATGCTTCCCAACCCTCATCTAGCTTCGCCTGTTGGGCGACTGACCATAGTGATGTAAAAAGCAGAACAAATAGTAAAAAATGTTTACGCATGTGTAGTATTTTTTTTAGTGTAAAACACGAATATAAATACTGCACACAAATTTTTATACTCTGCACTTATCTATTCGATGAATTAATCTCGAAAAAATCAGCTTCTTATACTATCAGAATACAATTTTAGCTTATATAAACACCGTTTTTTCACCGTATAAACACAAGTGTAAAAACCCATTTTTTTTCAAAAAAATATCATAAACAACTGTAAATCAAAAATATATAAAACAGGTGATTAAACGGTAACATACAGTTTTTCACTTTACTACATATAATAACTAATTTAGCCGTATTAATTTAGTGTTAACTTAAAAAAACTTAAACTTATGGCATTTAATGGAACAGAAGGAACTTTTATCACAATTTCGGAGGGAAGCACAATGACAAAAGACTATAGAGATAGTTTTTTGACGAACGACAGAAAACGTAAAGCTATTTTTTTTGGCAAAGAAAAGTTACAAGCCATACTTAATCAACCCGAGTGTATGGGTATCCGTTGTTATTTTGGAGCTGTTGAAGTGAGCGAAGATGGGAAAAAATGGCAAGAGTTATCACTAGTGCTTGTAGGTGCTGACGAAAGCGAAAATGACCAATTGGCAGCAAACAATCATGTATTAAATCACGGGTCGCCATGCCCAATGCAATGCGATACCAACGGAAGCCCTCTAAACAGCTAAAAATTGGCCTCAACATATTTATTTTCATATGTTTCTACCTTTTCAGTAATACTGCCTATTGCTGGAAGTTTAATGAATTTTAAGAGCCTTGATACAAGATTAAGGCTCTTTTCTCTTTATTTACTTATAACGCTTATAAAAGAAAGTGTATGTGTTTATTTAGCCATTTTTGGGCAACAAAATCTTCATATATATAATATACTCGCTATAATTGAGTACTCCGTTTATTTTTATCTTTACTATTCTGTTTTTCAAGAGAAAAAATTAAAAAATGTTGTTCTATCATTTTCAGTCATTACCCTTATTGTTTATTTTCTTGATATACTTGTTATTAACGGGCTTTATAATTTTAACACTTTAACAACAACGGTAGGTGGTTTCACAGTTGCTGTTACTACACTTTTATATTTCTATCAGCTTATTAAAGGCATCGAACACTCAAACCTAACAAAGGTGCCTATGTTTTGGATTAGTACCGGTATTTTATTTTATAGTGTTGGCACTATAATTTTGTTTAACTATTTTCATAAATATATACATTTACCTCCTAGTCTGCGGACTTCGATATGGACGATTAATTCTGTTTTGAATATTCTTCAAAATGTACTTTTCACAATAGGAATACTTTGCAAACAAAAGAATCGGATATAATTCAACTTATTGTAATAGTAACAATAATACTGCTGCTGCTAGTTAGCTTTATTGTGTTGTTTTTGTTTGTATACCAACGTAGGGCATACAAACACAAACGACAAGTGCAAAAAATGCGCGAAGATTTTAACAACGAAATGTTAAAATCGAAAATTGAGCTACAAGAACAAGTGCTTAATAGTGTAGCTGCCGAAATACACGATAACCTTGGTCAAATGCTCTCCGTAGTTAAGCTAAACCTTGTTAAACTTGGCAGAATGGTTGGCGGAAATGCCGAAAAAGAAACTGAAATAATAGACGAACTGAAAGTACAAGTTTCAGGCGTTATAAACGATATGCGAAGCATTACCAAAACGCTTTCGCAAGATTTTATCTCTAACTTTGGATTAGAAGAATCATTAAAGATTGAGCTGGATAAAGTAAACCGAACCGGCTTTTTAACCACTAACCTAAGAACCGTAGGAACTCCATACAAGTTTGACGGACGAATACAAATTGTACTTTTTAGAATTGCACAAGAACTGCTAAACAATGCCATAAAACATGCTGAAGCCAAAAATTTGACGGTTGAGCTACACTACTTTCCTGATGATTTGATACTTACTGTAACTGACGATGGCAAGGGGTTTAGTATAAAAAATATTGAAAAAAGAAGTGCTGTACTTAGCGGCAACGGATTAAGAAATATGAAGAATAGGGTAAAAATTATTGGTGGTGTATTAACTTTGGAAAGTAGTGAAGACAATGGCACTATAATTAAGATTACTGCCCCAACCAAAAATACTTTATTAAAACACCCTACTAACAATTAAATATATGCCTATAAAAATTGCTTTGGTTGATGACCATAAACTTTTTAGAAGGGCTTTAGCCAATCTTCTTGAAACCGAAGAAAAGTTTGAAATAATTTTTGAAGCTGAAAGTGGGGCTGAGTTTTTTGACTATCTGCGCTCAGGCCAAGAACCTGAAGTGGTTTTGCTTGACATTAGTATGCAAGGGCAAGATGGTTTTACGGTAGCAGGCAAACTACGCAAAGACTATCCTATGGTGCGAATAATTGCTGTAACCGTTGAAGACAATGAAGCTGCAATTATAAAAATGATAAAACTAGGTGCAAGAGGATATGTGCTGAAAGATGCTGACCCTGAGGAGCTTTTTACTGCTATTGATGATGTGCACAACAAAGGGTATTACTACTCTGAGTATGTATCTAAAACAATGGCAAACTCTATAAACTACCATACCCGTTGGGATAAAAACTCGGATATACTGGATAAACTAAGCCAACGCGAGATTACCTTTTTAGAGCACATTTGCAACGATTTATCGTACAAAGAAATAGCTGAGTTGATGAATGTAAGCGTACGCACAGTTGACGGTTACCGTGATTCGCTATTCCAAAAAATAAGCGTTCGTACTCGTGTGGGTTTGGTAATTTTTGCCATAAAAAATGGTGTGGTAAAAATTATGTAATTCATACATTAACCCTAAATAGTTATACAATAGAGGCCGCAAATGCGGCCTCTATTGTTTTATTAGTAATATAAATACTGTGCAAAGCCTCCTTAAAATCTTGTTTATGGTACTTTTAACCCTATAAAGCCTTTATTTTGCCTTAAGTTTATGCAACAAACGGATAAAGGCACTCAAATTTTTAGCGACCCCGCTTTAATTGCTGAAATAGACAGATTTGGCAGGTTAAAACAATTTGAAAAAGAAGAATTTCTTATAGAACCCGGCGATGATGTTCTATTCATCCCCATAGTATTAAAAGGCTGCATACGCATTTTACGACAAGACGACGACGGACGTGAAGTGTTTTTATACCACCTGTACCCGGGGCAAACCTGTGCTATGTCGTTAACTTGTTGCCAAGCAGGCAAAAAAAGTATGATAAAAGCTGTTGCCGAAGACGATACAGAAGTACTGCAAATACCGGTGAAACAAACCGAAGATTGGTTTAAATATCCTGAGTGGAAGGCTTATGTGAGCAACAACTACAACAACCGTTTTGCCGAGTTGATGCAAGTAGTTGACTTAATTGCCTTTGGGCACATGGATAAACAATTGCTACATTACATTACCGAACGTTGCAAAGCATTAAACACCAAAACACTAGAAATAACCCACCAACAAATAGCCGACGAATTACACACCCACCGCGAAGCTATTAGCCGCTTGCTACGCACTATGGAACAAAAAGGTTTGGTAAAACTAGGGCGTAACAGCATTGAGTTGCTTTAGCTTGTGTAACAATTATCACCAAGCATTCTTCATACTAGCCCTACCTTTGCTCTTATGGAATACGTTTTTGCATTAGCCATTGGTATTACTCTTGGGCTTATGGGCAGCGGAGGCAGTATACTCACCGTGCCTGTGCTGGTATATATTGGCGGTGTTTTGCCTGCCACGGCCATTAACTACTCGTTATTTATTGTCGGCATCACGTCACTGGCAGGGGTAGTTAACTATGGACTAAAAAAGATGGTCAACTTTAAAGCAGCCATCACCTTTGCGCTTCCCTCACTGGTATCAGTAGTGTTGGTGCGCAGTTGGTTATTGCCCCTAATACCTGAAACCATACTTACCACAAATGCTTTTACCCTGAGCAAAAGCCTTGCACTAATGCTGCTATTTGCAGTGTTTATGCTGGTAGCGGCCAGAGGAATGTTAAAAAAATCAGCCCAAGTAGCAGAAACCAATACATCGCCATCTCGCACCCGTTTGATAATTACAGGTTTTTTTACAGGAATGATAACAGGTTTGTTGGGTGCCGGAGGAGGTTTTTTAATAGTACCCGCTTTGGTTTTGGTACTGAAACAAGATATTAAGCAAGCCGTAGGTACATCATTATTAATTATTTCCCTAAATGCTCTTACTGGTTTTGCTGCCGATTTACCCAATACACAACCCGATTGGGTTTTTCTTATAGGGTTTAGTGGTATTTCTATCGTTGGGTTATTGTTGGGAGTTTACCTTTCAAAATTTATTAGCGGTGCGAAACTGAAACCTCTTTTGGGTTGGTTTATTCTAGCTATGGGCGTGTTTATTATTGTGAAGGAGTTGGTATTGTAAATTATTTAATGACTAAGTTACATCCCTTAATAAACTACAAACGTTTATAAGGTATGTTGAGGCTTATCCAAAAATATTATGCTCTTATAATAGTATTAGTATTACTCACTTCATGTGCAAAACGCAGCTATGTTGGAGTTTACGAAAAAAATGTTCCTTTTTATAGTGCAGCCCTTACGATAAAGGACGATTCTACTTTTCTTTTTGAAGAATCTACATGCACGGGATATGAGAAAATTTTTGGGAAATGGATAAAAGACCATAATGATATAATCCTTAATTCAGATAATAGTGGCGAAACAGTCGAAGAATTATTTTCCGACACGGTTGATAATAACAGAATAGAACTATTTGTTACAGACTTAGACAGTTCTCCTTTGGAGTATGCTTTGTACAAAATTATTCTCAAGAATAAACAAGTAATAACAGGCTATGTACTTGAAGATGGCAGAATTTCAATACCTGTTGAATATCCACCTGACACTATTTTCATACAATACATTTATAGAGAAATTGTTTTTAGCCCTAAAGAGAGTCGCTCAAATATTTACAAAATAAGGCTCAATCTCTTTTCATATAGGGCTATTGTGAATGAAAAATGGCGTATAAAGAAAAGAAAGGCAATTCACAAAATGGCAAACGGCTATAGGTTCGTGCTGAAAAAAGAATAGATTTCTAAAATCATTGCAGCGCATTGTCCCCCTTGTGAGCTGTAATAGTTAGCTGAGTCGAACAATAAGTTATCAAACTGCCCTTGCTCAATTTCAAAACACTGAAATAGATTACCCCATCATTTTCATCGAAAAAGTTAAAATAAACTACTCTTTACATAAAGAAATTAGTAAACTTGATTATAAACTAAAAAATTGCTTTATGAAATCAACACTAAAACTTTTAATTCTTATTGCTATGGTTGCCATTGGCGGCAATCTATCAGCACAAGTAACATTAATTAACGATGGCTTAATAGTAAACAACAACACCCCGCTTGCTAATGGCACTGTAGATTTTAATTATGTAGGCGGATGCGGCCCCATTTCGTTTACTCTCCCTCCTTTCACTACACAAATGCAAAAGCCTGTGCCTTGCCTTATGGGTAACTTTAGCTCAGTAGTCATAACCTTTTCCGATCTTTCTTGTACTCCTGCTGCATTGGTTTATACAATAACACTTGATGCAGTAACCCCAAACTTCACCTATACCGATTGTATGGGCATACCCAGGCTTTTCTCCTTAACCTTCGCAGCTCCTGATATAATTGTCGATATAAATTAAACCTCATATCCCTTTAACAGAAAGCCTCTTTAAGAATATCTTAAAGAGGCTTTTTTGTTCATACGCGCTTTATTATAAAAAAATCTTCTTATCCAACAAATGTTCCCAAACGGCGGTTGAAACATACCGACCTTTGTATTACAATTTAGATAAAATATTAACTGCGATGAAAATAGAACAAATATATACAGGTTGCCTTGCACAGGGCGCGTACTACATTACATCAGGCAATGAGGCCGCTATTATCGACCCATTGCGCGAAATACAACCCTATATAGATAGGGCTGAAAAAGACGGTGTGAAGATTAAATACGTTTTTGAAACTCACTTCCATGCCGATTTCGTATCAGGTCATATAGATTTGGCTAAAGCAACGGGTGCAAAAATAATTTATGGCCCCACCGCAAAACCATCGTTTGATGCTTATGTAGCAACAGATGGCGAAGAATTTAAACTGGGCGATGTAAGCTTTAAAGTGTTACACACACCAGGGCATACTATGGAATCGAGCTGCTATTTACTGAAAGACGAAAAGGGTAACGAAAACTCACTATTTACAGGAGATACCCTATTTATAGGTGATGTAGGTCGCCCCGACTTAGCTCAAAAAGCAGCAAGCATGACTCAAGAGCAATTGGCAGAGTTGCTATACGATTCGCTAAGAAATAAAGTAATGACTTTGGGTGATGATGTAATAGTATACCCCGCACACGGTGCAGGTTCGGCTTGTGGTAAAAACATGAGCGACGAAACCGTATCAACCATTGGCAACCAAAAACAAACCAACTATGCACTACGTGCTAATATGACCAAGGAAGAGTTTGTAAAAGAAGTAACCGACGGTTTGCTGCCTCCACCTGCATATTTCCCTCAAAACGTTCGCATGAACAAAGAAGGTTACGATGCTATTGGCGAAGTATTGCAACGCGGTACTACTCCACTATCGGTAGAGGCTTTTGAAGTAGCCGCTAATGAAACTGGTGCACTGGTATTAGATACCCGCAACCCCGAGCATTTTGTTAAAGGCTTTATACCCAACAGTATAAATATTGGTATCGACGGTAATTTTGCCCCTTGGGTAGGTGCTTTAATACCTGATGTGCGTCAAAACCTGCTATTAGTTTGCGAACCCGGACGTGAAGAAGAAGTAGTAACTCGTCTTGCTCGCGTTGGTTACGATAATGTACTGGGCTTTTTAAACGGCAGCTATGCCGCTTGGGAAGCTGAAGGCAAAGAAACCGACAGTATTACCTCTATATCAGCATTTGAGTTTGCACACCGTCATGCACAACACCCGCTAACCGTAATTGATGTACGTAAACAAAGCGAATACGAAGCCGAACACGTAGAAGGTGCTACCAATATAGCCCTTGATTATATAAACAACAATATGGCTTCTTTCCCCAAAGATACCCCATTTTACCTGCACTGTGCAGGCGGTTACCGCTCGGTTATTGCATCGTCAATACTAAAAGCACGCGGTTACAACAATATGATAAACATAGAGGGCGGCATGAGTGCCATTAGCGAAACCGAAGTGCCTTGCACCCCATTTGTTTGTGCAACAACAGTAAAATAAATCGTGTATGCTATTGATTTTACACCCCTTTGTCTTTCCCCCTTATTAGTGGGAAGCAGCCGCACAAGGTCATGGTTAAATAACCATTACTGCACATAGCCGAAGGCTTATAAGCAATGGTCGTGTGGGCTTCTCTCCCTAAAAAAGGAGAGGCGGAGAGGGTGTAAAATAGCTCAACATTAAAATAAATTAAAAAATCACATATAGTAAAATGGAAAAAGTAATCTCTTTAATTAAAAACGGCGAAGCCGCAATTATTGATGTACGCACCCCTGCCGAGTTTATGGGTGGTAATGTAGCCGGCAGTGTAAATATACCCTTAAACGAAGTACCCCACCGTTTAGATGAATTTAAAAACATGAAAAACATAGTACTTTGCTGTGCATCAGGCGGTCGTAGCGGTCAAGCAACCATGTTTTTACAACAAAACGGTATCGACTGTACCAACGGTGGATCATGGTTAGATGTTAACTATGTAGTAAGCAAAATATAATGAGTTGCACTTAGCTGTTAGCTTTTAGCTCTTAGCTCTTAGCTAACAGCCAAAAGCTAAGTGCTAAAGGCTAATAAACAGATAACAACCAAAATGATACAATTTATAAAAAACCTATTGGGTATAGGCCCAAAAGTAGATATGGCCGAATTGATTAACAACGGCGCTGTAATAGTAGATGTGCGCACCAAAGGCGAGTATGCAGGTGGGCACGTAAAAGGATCGCTAAACATACCTCTTGACCAATTGAGCGGTAATCTTAAAAAATTTAAAAACAAAGAACAACCCATTATCACTTGTTGTGCATCAGGTATGCGCAGTGGTTCGGCCAAAGCTATGCTTAAAAATGCAGGCTATACCAACGTACACAATGGCGGAAGCTGGGGCAGTGTAAACCGTTTTGTAAAATAAGATGCTAGAAAACTTAAAAGTACAACTGCTAAGCAACTGGAATTTAACGCGCATAATTAGGCTTGGGCTGGGAATTGTAATGATTATACAAGCCTTTCAGATGGGTACTATTGTGCTTGGCCTGTTCGGCAGCTTTTTTGCATGGCAAGGTTTATTGAACAAAGGATGCGGAGCAAACTGCGGTGCACCTATGTACAGAAACACCAAAACCGTTGAAGGTGAAGAACAAGAAACCACCTACACCGAAATTAAAAAAGACAACTAAAATGATGAAATTTGCTGATATAATTAATGCTGATAAACCTGCCTTGGTAGATTTTTCGGCAGAGTGGTGCGGCCCTTGCAAAATGATGGCTCCCATACTAAAAGATGTAGCCAACGATATAGGCGATAAAGCCACTATTATAAAAGTAGATATAGACCGTAACCCTGCGGCTGCAAGTGCCTACCGCGTGCAAAGCGTGCCTACCCTTTTATTGTTTAAAAAAGGTGAGGTAGTTTGGCGACAAGCTGGTGTAGTTCCTGCGCATCATTTAAAAAAGATTATTGAACAAAACTTATAACCCTAAATAAATGAACAAAAACATATTTAGTCCCTTGGCAATAGTACTGGTATTATTTTTTAGCTTTAGTGCTGCATCGTGCCAAAACAGTAGTACATCAGTAAAAGACAGTGCCGAAAACGCCAATACCCCAGCCGGTGGTAGTGTATCGGTAGAAGAGTTTGAAAAACAACTGACACAAACCCCAAACGGGCAAGTAGTGGATGTACGTACCACAAACGAGTTTACGGGCGGACACCTAAAAAATGCTGTTAATATTGACGTAAACTCATCTAATTTTGAGCAACAGATAGCCACACTTGATAAAACACAACCTGTATTTGTGTATTGCTTGGCGGGCAGCCGCAGTGCCAGTGCAGCAAGTTATATGCGCAAGCAAGGTTTTGCTACCGTGTATGAAATGAGCGGTGGTATACTGAAGTGGAAAAGTGCAGGAAAAGCACTTGAAACAGGTAATACAGCCCCTAAAAAACAAGGTATGGCCGCCGAAGAGTTTAATAAACTGATAACTACCGATAACTATGTTTTGGTTGATTATAACGCTAAATGGTGCAAACCCTGCATACAAATGGCACCAATGCTAGACAAGGTAGCTACTGATAAAAAAGACAAACTTGCACTGCTAAAAATTGATGCCGACGAAAACCCTGAATTACTAAAACAAAAGGGCGTAGATGATATACCCGTACTAGAACTTTACTACAAAGGCGAAGTGGTATGGAAACACCACGGACTAATTGACGAAGCAACACTACTAAAAGAAACCAAACTATAAATTAACGTTCGAGGTAAGAAACTCCATTTACAGCAGGTTAAAACCCACTGCTGTTACTGTTACAGTCCACAATACGACTTAAGTCGTATTGTGGACTGTAATTTTTGATAGAATAGGTTTTTAACCCTATTTGAACAACATTAATACTCTTATAAACAGCGTATTATATAATCTATTATGTCGAACTTACGTTAAATTGAGTATAATGATACAACAATCAAAGCTCGGGCATTTTGCTTGGGCTTTCTTGTTTTATGTACATTAAAAGCTGGCTCGAGCGTCCGCTCGGCAAGAAGCTAATGTGTTATTACTTTTTTAGAAGGAGTAGTGCTTAAAAACAAAAAAGCCTCAAACGTTTGTTTGAGGCTTAATTTCAGCGGTCCGGACGGGACTCGAACCCGCGACCCCGTGCGTGACAGGCACGTATTCTAACCAGCTGAACTACCGGACCGTTTACCTTCTTTTTTAAAGGGAGTGCAAATATAGGTTTTTGGTATATATGCGCAAATGTTTTTTTACAAATACATTATAAGTAACTAATAATTAAGCGAATAATGTATGTTTAGATTCATAATATTACACCTCAAGCAAAAAATGGTTTACTTTGCACGTTTAAAACTAAGTGAAGTATGGCACAACTGTTGGATTTTGAAAAACCGATTGCAGAACTTGAAGAACAGCTAGACAAGCTGAAACAAGGGCTTGCAAAGGGTAAAAAAGCAACTACAATGGCAAGCATTGAGGCGTTGGAAAAAGAAATACAGGACACACGCAAAGAATTGTACAACAACCTTACAGGTTGGCAAAAAGTGCAAATCTCACGCCACCCTGAACGCCCATATACTAAAGACTATATCGAAAATATTTTTGATAACTTTATAGAACTACACGGCGACCGCACGGTAAAAGACGATAAAGCCATGATTGGTGGCTTAGCAGCTCTTGACGGTAAAACGGTAATGGTTATTGGCCAGCAAAAAGGCCGCAATACCAAACAACGCCAAATGCGCAATTTCGGTATGGCTAACCCCGAAGGTTACCGCAAAGCATTGCGCTTGATGAAATTGGCAGAAAAGTTTAACAAACCTGTAATTACCTTTATTGATACCCCTGGTGCTTCACCTGGATTGGAAGCGGAAGAACGCGGACAAGGTGAAGCGATAGCCCGCAACTTGCTTGAAATGAGCACCCTTAAAGTACCCATTATTTGCGTAGTTATTGGCGAAGGTGCATCGGGTGGTGCATTGGGTATTGGTGTAGGCGATAAGGTGATGATGTTGGAGTATACTTGGTACTCTGTTATCTCGCCTGAATCTTGCTCGTCTATTCTTTGGCGCAGTTGGGATTTTAAAGAAAAAGCTGCCGAAGCCCTTAAACTTACGGCTACTGATATGTTAGAGCAAAAGCTTGTTGATGGTATTATAAAAGAGCCTATGGGTGGTGCACACAACGACCCTGATGCCATGCATAAAACTATGAAAACAGAGCTTAAACGTATGCTTAAAGAGCTTTTAAGCTATACTACCGAAGACTTGATAAACTTCCGTATTGAGAAATTCTCAGGTATGGGTGTTTATGAAGAAGTGTAGCTTTTTTTTGTAGACCGAATAAAAAGGTTATCAAACCAATTATTGCCTTTCTTGAATAAGGTAAAGGCATATAGTTGGCTAAAATCTATAATTTCATCGATTTCAAAATCGAAGTACTTTAGTTTTCTCCTTTTAATCAATAATGTTTTTTAATTACGGAAATACACTCCGCAGTTAACAACATCCATCCATTTACAACCCAAATTGAGGAAATAAATATATTTGCTTCTATGGTAAATGAGTTCGGTTTAATTAAACACATGATGAAATATTTCTCTATCATCATCATGATTCTCAGTGCCTCTTGTCAGGTTAATAAATCTATTATTAAGGATAATGTTTCCATAAAAATCTACCAATACGAGTACCAAAATGAGATAAGGGCATCTGCTATGCCCGAGCTTAAAGCAGGCAGTCAATTAAAACTCTATAAAAGAAGACTCGAATATCTACTCTTAAACATTTCAGAAATACACCTTCAAAATAAAACTGAAGAAAGGAATGAAATATTTAAACTATACCCTGATACTTCAAAAATTAAAAGACTTTACCTGAAAAAATACACTCAGGACAAAAAATTAGCTAAGTACTTCGAAGAAACAATTGCTCCCATTGTAAATCCAAATTTGAAGATAAGCAAGGTATACACGATGGGTGAACTTATGGAGGTGGCTTCAAAATTTTTTTATTGTGATAAAGTAGCACCTGACACAAGTGTTCAAGCTCATGTTTGTATTGGATTAAACGGTGTGAAAGAAGCAAATTGGGAAAAAGACTACATATTGCTGGAAGCATTTTGTTATGAAGGAATATTCAATGAGTTTGATAATGAAAGTTCTCCTCTTTGGGACTCTTTCGTTTTTGAAAAGAGTATAGCTTGCCAAAAATATAGAGCGAGCATTTCAACACTGGATAAATACTTAGAAGATGTTAAGTTAAACCTCTTCGAACGAATGATGAATAATGAAATTTTGAAAAAATCTCTTTTAGCTTATTATGAGTTGAATAAAAACAACTTGGCATTTAGAATAGTAAACTAAGCCAAACAATCGCTCACGGGTAAACACCTCGTTTAAGACAAAAACATTTGGAAAAAAATAAGTTGGGGTTTTGGCTTTTCCCCTAATCCGGACGGGACTGAAACCAGCAACCCCTTTTAGAAAGAATTAAAATAACTTCTTGCGCCTTGCAAATCGTTAAATATCCAATCTATAATACTTAGGTTGGGTATAAAGCCGTGTTTTTCTTCAAACACCTGTAAGTATTTTGGGTGTTCTACTACATTTTCATTTTTTGGGCTAATGGTATTGCGCGCATCAACGGTACTTTCATCGTAGTGGTGCAAATAATTTTCGCTAAAACTTGTACTTAGGTTTAGTTTCAATGTTTTTGCTACCCACTCTGTAAAAAGGATATTATAGTCTAGTAGGTACTTTTCTTTTTTGGCAAACAAAGCCCGCATATCGTCCTCAAAAAAATCGTAATAGGGCGATGATTTATAGGCAGAGTGTATGGCCATAAAATGCGTATGTTGCCAATTTTCGGTATAGGCCACCTGCAAATCTTTTACAGGAATTTTAGCCGATTTTTTCAGTACAGGGATTATCAAGTCCTGCACGCCGTTTGCGCCATATATAGTGCATCGGTTGCGGTAGGTTTGTTTAATAAAATGCTCGTAAGCCTCAAAAACTACATTGCCGTGTTGGGCAAGCAGTTGCACATAATTAATGCACGGCAAATAGTGCATCTCTATACAAAGAGTTGCGTTATCATCCATAGTTATACAACAGGGCGCGATATGCCCTGTGGGTGTGTTCCTTCAAAAATTTTCTCTTTCAGCCACTCAAAATCGTTTTCGCTATCCACAAAATCAAGCTCAGTGGCATCAATTATTAATACGCGTTGCTGTGGCATTTGTTTAAAATACTCAAAATACCCTTGTTCTACTTTTTCAAGGTAAGAAGGTTTAATATCCTTCTCGTAGTTTCTACCACGTTTGCTTATGTTGGCTACCAATCGGTTTACGGGCTGGTGCAGGTACACAATCAAATCAGGTCGGGGTAGTTGGGGCACTAAAATCTCGTACAGCTTATAAAACAGTTTAAACTCGTCATCATCTAGCGTAACGCGGGAAAACACTAAGTTTTTAAAAAAACTGTAATCCGCTATTATTTGCTGGGGACTAAAAATTTCGGCATTGGCATTTATAATTTCTTTTAACTGATTAAAACGCGATGCCATAAAACTAAGTTCTAATGGAAAAGCATAGCGACGGGCATCGTTATAAAATCGAGGTAAAAAAGAATTGTCTTCAAACTGCTCTAACATCAACCTGCCATTTGTGTCTTTGGTAAGCATATTGGCTAAGGTTGTTTTTCCAGCACCAATATTGCCTTCTATCACCAAATATGGGTACTTGGCTTGCATCAGGTTTGTATCACACCGGGGTTAAAAGCCTTTGTTATGGGGCTGTGGTTGGCTGCTTCAATACTCATAGAGATATGTTTGCGGGTTGATAAAGGGTCGATAATATCATCTACCCACAAACGCGAAGCTGCGTAGTAAGGGGTTGTTTGCTCGTTGTACCTATCGGTAATTCTATCCAACAGCTCTTTTTCAGCTTCGGGAGTTATCACCTCTCCTTTTGCTTTCAAAGTGGCTGTTTGTATTTGTAGTAGCGTTTGCGCAGCCTGATCGCCACCCATTACTGCTATTTTTGCCGTAGGCCAAGCAAATATAAAACGAGGGTCGTAGGCTTTGCCGCACATGGCATAGTTGCCTGCCCCGTAAGAGTTACCTGTAATAATGGTAATTTTTGGCACTACACTATTGGCCACTGCATTTACCATTTTAGCACCGTCTTTTATTATACCGCCTTGCTCGCTGCGAGAGCCTACCATAAAGCCCGTTACATCTTGCAAAAATACAAGAGGTATCTTTTTTTGGTTACAATTAAGTATAAAACGAGCTGCTTTATCTGCACTGTCTGAGTAGATTACTCCACCAAACTGCATTTCGCCTTTTTTGCTTTTTACCAGTTGGCGGTTATTGGCCACTATCCCTACCGACCATCCGTCGATACGGGCATAGCCGCACAGTATAGTTTTGCCGTACAACTCTTTGTATTGGTCAAACTCGCTATCATCAACAATACGTTCTATAAGCTCAAGCGTGCTGTATGTTTTACTACGCTCGGCGGGCATAATGCCATAAATTTCTTTAAAGTCTTTTTTGGGCAATTTTGGTGTAGCGCGGTTAAACCCTGCTGTTTCAAAATGACCGATTTTATCCATTATGTTGCGTATACGGTCGAGGCAACTTTTATCATCAGGGAATTTATAATCAATAACACCCGATATTTCTGATTGTGTGGTGCCACCTCCTAGCAATTCGTTATCAATATCTTCACCTATTGCCGCTTTTACCAAGTATGAACCTGCTAAGAAAATAGAGCCTGTTTTGTCTACAATCATCGCTTCATCACTCATAATGGGCAAGTAAGCACCGCCCGCAACACAACTGCCCATAACTGCCGATATTTGGGTTATACCCATACTACTCATTATAGCATTGTTGCGAAAAATGCGCCCAAAATGTTCTTTATCGGGAAAAATTTCGTCTTGCATGGGTAAGAAAACCCCCGCACTATCTACCAAGTAAATAATGGGCAATCGGTTTTCCATAGCTATTTCTTGTGCGCGCAAGTTCTTTTTACCTGCCATAGGAAACCAAGCACCAGCCTTTACAGTAGCATCATTAGCCACTATCACACATTGGCGACCGCTAACATAACCCACACCTGCTACTACACCAGCACTGGGGCAGCCTCCATACTCTTCGTACATACCATAAGCAGCAAAACTGCCTATTTCCATAAACTCGGTGTCTTTATCGCGCAAATAGTCTATACGCTCTCGGGCAAGCATTTTGCCTTTTTCTTTTTGTTTTGCTGCCGATTTTTCGCCGCCGCCTTTGCTCACTATACTGTGCTCGTACTTCAACCTATCTACCAACAGGCGCATGGCATCTTCATTCTTGTTAAATTCTAAATCCTGCATATCAAAGGGCAAAATAAAACCTTTGTGTAGACTTTTGGTAAAAACAGCCAAGTATTTTGATGAGATTTAATGTAAGCTGCCTAGCCAACCTCTCTTTAGATCTGCTTTTCCATTGCACAAACCTTTGTAAGAAGAAGTTTCCATAAATTTAACAATGGCAAATAGGTTTATACCCGTTGGGCATTTATTTTCGGTGCATGGATATAGTATTAAAATATTATGGAATAGACTGGGTGGCTATGGCGCTTAGCCTGTATGCCGTGTACTTGTTGGGCAACAAAAACAAGTGGGGCTTTGTATCGTTTATTATATCCAACGTGTTGTGGGTAGTTGTAGGTTTTATGATGAGTAGCTATGCTGTATCGGTAGGCAATTTTGTTTTTTTGTTGATGAATACTTTGGGATTAATAAAATGGACTCGCGAAGCAAAAGCCATAAAGGCATAGACTTTGATACTATAGAAGCCTTACCATTTTTTTAAACAACTACTATTACAACAAATGAAAAAACTATTCTCTTTTTTATACATCCTATTTCCAATAGCTGTTTGGTCTCAAGGCGGTTCGCTACAAAGTGAATTAGACAGCATGAAAGAAAATTTTTTGAAACGTGCCGATAAAAACAAAATAGCTGTATACGAGGCGGGCATAGATAGCGTAACCCACAGCGGGGTGCTTGATGCTGCTGTACAAAAGGGGCAAGATGCTCCCCTATTTGAGCTTACTAATGCTAAGGGAGATACTGTAAAATTAAACGATTTGCTAAAAAATGGCCCTGTAATACTTACATGGTACCGTGGTGGTTGGTGCCCCTATTGCAACCTAACCTTGCGCAGCTTGCAAGAGCATTTGCCTGATTTTATAGAGCGTGGTGCTACTTTGGTGGCTCTTACGCCTGAGTTGCCCGACAACTCTTTGGATACTAAAGAAAAACATGAGTTAGAGTTTGAAGTTTTAAGCGATATAAACAGTGAAGTAGGTAAAAGCTACGGTATTATTTATAAGCTAACCGACGAGGTGGCCGAATTTTATAAAAAAGGCTTTGACTTGAAAAAATACAATGGCGAGGATAGCTATAGCCTACCCCTTGCGGCAACTTATGTAATTGATACCAATGGTGTGGTTACTTATGCTTTTTTAGATGCCGATTACCGCAAACGTGCCGAGCCACAAGAAATTATTAAGGCCTTAGATGCTTTGAAGAAATAAAAGCTATCTAAAACACAATTACTTACACTAGTAACGTTTGCTTATGGCAAAAAAACCATTAAAATTATTGCAAAAGAGTAATATAAATTTTGTGTTAAGCCATTTGCAGTAGTATATTTGCCCTCGGGTCTGTACTACCAGCTCCTTTTAATCCCCCAGGTCAGGAATGAAGCAAGGGCGTAAAGTTGAGCGGTGAGATACAGGCCTTTTTTATTTTACTCACCTCTTAATCTGTTATTAGTTATCTTTGCCGCTTCTAAGGCAAAAACCAATAACTTATAACAAATAACTAAGTATGAAATTTTTCATAGACACTGCTAACCTAGCCCAAATACGCGAAGCCAATGATTTTGGTGTGCTTGATGGCGTTACTACCAACCCATCGTTAATGGCTAAAGAAGGCATTAAAGGCACTGAAAATATAATGAACCACTACAAAGCAATATGCGATATTGTAGAGGGTGATATTAGTGCCGAAGTAATATCTACCGATTATGAGGGTATTATAGAAGAGGGTAAAATACTTGCCGCCCTTAATGATAAAATAGTGGTAAAAGTACCTATGATAAAAGATGGGGTTAAAGCCATTAAATACTTCACTCAAAACGGTATTAAAACCAATTGCACTCTTGTTTTTTCAGCAGGACAAGCATTGTTAGCCGCCAAAGCAGGTGCTACTTATGTATCTCCTTTTATTGGCCGCTTGGATGATATTAGTTTTGACGGTATTGAACTTATCGCTCAAATAGCACGCATATATAGCATACATGGTTTGCAAACTCAAATATTAGCGGCTTCAATACGTAGCCCTATGCACATTATTAAATGCGCTGAGGTTGGTGCTGATGTGATTACCAGCCCATTAGACAGTATTATGGGTTTACTTAAACACCCGCTTACCGATAGTGGTTTGCAAAAGTTTTTAGAAGATCACGCTAAAAACAACGCTTAATCTCTAATAAAAAATAATTGATAACGCCTTGCCAAAAGCAGGGCGTTTTTAGTTTATAGCTCTCTGTATTCTATTTTAGTAAGCGTACGACTCGTACCAACCTAAACCGTACGAGATAAAGTTGTAACCGCAATCGCACTCAATGGTATTGCCGCCGCTTTCAAGTTCTATATAAGCGTATACAAATTCGCTACGGTAGGGCAGCTCTTTATAATCGCCAACCACGCTTTTACCGTTAATGGTAAACTTGTCTAAATCGTCGCGCTTAAACATCACGGTAGCATAATAGCGGTTAATGTTTTCTGTGTTCATAGCGGGCAATTCTGTATACCCGTTAAAACTTTGCAGCGGGCGCACCATTACCATTGATGGGTCTCCCCTTTGTTTATCGCAGCGTGTACCAATAGTATACTGGCAAATCATCACTGGGCGTGATGTGGTAACATAAAAAACTTCTTCTTTCAACTCCAACTCTAAAAACTTACCGGCTTTGGCTATTGTATAGCGTTGCCCATCCACATCCACATAAGTATTGTCTTCTTTTGCCAATATGCGCACTACATATTTGTAGCGGGTATCAAAAGGTACAAGGGCAAATTCGTGCCCCCAGTTTTCAGTCGGGGGTATTTGCTCGTACAAATGGTCGCAACTTTGGCAATATCTAGGTACATAGGCACACGTCATTCCGCTAAAAACAGCTATTTTCTTTCCGTTTACTTCACGTACACGACTACCTGTTAAATCTCTTTTCGACTGCACCATGTAGCTATCGCCTTTGTTCAGCTTTATTCTATACGGTACGTGCGATATTCCACCATCCATACTAATGGCTACATTTATCAATTCTACCTCTGTACTATCTTCAGTGGCTAAAATAAGGTACTGACTAGGGTACTGTGGTTTAAGCACATGGTATTGCATTATATAATACTCGTGTCCCAATTGGTCAATCGGTATCACCACAGTTGCATCGCTTGATGAACCGCTGGTGTTTTTTGCCACTACCATCACATCATCTAGTGCCTCTATATACAGCCCTTTGTGTGTGCTTTTCCCCTCGCGGGTTTTGGTAGTATATTCTTCGGGGATAATTATAGTGGTAACTGAACCCGGGTATACTTGAAAACTTTGTTCCCAATCTTTCTCGCTACGGGCTTCTATTATAGCAGCCTTTAGTTTTATAGTAACCGTAGTTTTTTTGTCGGCAGTTATTTGCAGCGATAATTCAAAAGGGTCGGGGCCTACTTCGCTTTGCAAATAACCCACCCAAAAACTTTTGCCTTTGTAGTCTATTCCCTCTTTAGCTTTTGCCTGCAAAACAAACAAGGCCAAAAAAGTAAAACTTACTAGGCGTATAAAACTATGTTTTTTGTTTAAAAACAATGTGAGTAACGTGTTAAAAATAACAACAAAGCTATAGCTCTACACAATGTTTTCAGGGTTTTGATTAGCCACAAGTGTGGAAAACCAATAATTAACAACTGTTAATAAACTGCTTTTAACAGCGCTGCATTACAACTCTACCGAAAATCCTATAAGGCTTTGTAAATCAGTTATTTGAGAGGAACTAAAATACTCATCAGAAGGAATTAAAAACCCCTTAACCCCCACATTTTCAGCAGCTTCTACATCACGTTCTTTATCTCCTATTAAAAATGATTTTGACACATCAACTCCATATTTGGCTACAGCTTTTTCTACCATCAAACTACCCGGTTTGCGGCACAAACACTGTGTTTTTGTAGGATGGTGGGGGCAGTAATAGGTTTCTTTTATGTATAGATTTTCTTGAGCCAGTATATTGTTTAGCTTAGTATGTATATCAAAAAGGTCATTGTGGGTGTATAAGCCTTTATCAATACCCCCTTGATTGGTAACAATAATAAACTCGTAGCCGTTATGTTGCATTATTTTCATAAAAGGTATCACCCAAGGATTTACCTCAAACTCATCTGCATGCTCTACATACCTGCCTAATTCTTTATTAAGCACTCCATCTCTATCAAAAAATACTGTTTTCATTGTGTGCCAAAGCTACTAATTGTCATAATACTGTCAAAATATAGGGTAAGCAAACATCAATCTTATATTAAATGTGGTGTTACAATACATTTACTATTTGAAACTTCATACGCTTATATCTATTTTCGCCGTTCATCAACACACCCCTTGGCTACAAAATTAGTTATAATACCCACCTACAACGAAAAGGAAAACATCGAAAAGATGATTAGGAAAGTAATGTCTTTGCCAATGGGGTTCGATTTGTTAATTGTAGATGATTCATCTCCCGATGGTACCGGTACTATTATTAAACGACTGATACCTGAGTTTGAAGGCCGCTTACACATTTTAGAGCGCACTATTAAAGATGGTTTAGGTCGTGCTTATATAGCCGGTTTCAAATGGGGTTTGGCCAAAGAGCAATACGAGTATTTTTTTGAGATTGATGCCGATTTTAGCCACAACCCCGAAGATTTGATGCGCCTTAATGATGCGTGCGAACTTGAAGGAAACGATTTGGCAGTAGGCTCTCGCTATGTAAAAGGAGTAAATGTAGTAAACTGGCCTATGGGCAGGGTGCTTATGAGCTATTTTGCCAGCAAGTATGTGCGTTTTGTAACGGGTATGAGTATTAGCGATACTACTGCAGGTTTTGTATGCTACCGTCGCCAATTGCTTGAAGGTATTGGTCTTGATGCTATTAAGTTTAAAGGGTACGCATTCCAAATAGAAATGAAGTTTAGGGCATGGAAACGTAAGTTTAAAATAACTGAAGTGCCTATTATTTTTACCGACCGCACCGAAGGCCAATCAAAAATGAGTAAAGGTATTTTTTGGGAAGCTATTGTGGGTGTAATGCAAATGAAGGTGGCCAGTTGGTTTGGCAAATACTAATAGCGCTATTGCTATAAAACTATTTAATAATAATCTCTAGCAAGAGTTTAATAGAATATTATTCTTTTTTTGCACCAAAATTGAGCAGTACATTTATTGCTGCCGACTTAATTTTTCATCAAGGCACCAAGCTTGTTTTACTGCCTTTAACCCAAATAAAAAACATTACTGTTTGTGCCCTATTTGGACAAAATGATTCGTAAAACAATTTGATTGATATCAAATGAGGGTATTATTTGAATTATTACGGCAGTAGTATTAAAAAGAATTAACCAACAAATTAAGCTCATTATTAAAACTCGACGACCCTTGTTTTATATGATAAGAAAAATAATTAGCCGCACCGTTATACTTTTTGCAATACTATTTTTTGCCTCGGGTTTAAAAGCTCAAAATCAAGAAAATAAACCTTTAAAATTTAATCTTAACGATGATGGCAGTCATTATGTAAAGGCTTCATTTACCGCTCAAATATGGGCTAGGTATAACCAAAGTAATCCGGGCACCACCATTTTTGGGTACGAAAAAAACGAAACTTTTGATATAGGGATTAGAAGGTCTCGCCTTGTACTAGATGGTATGGTGAGCGATAGAGTATATTTTTTTACCCAGTTTGGTATAAATAACTTCACATCAACATCAGCCAGAAAATCACCCTTGTTTTTTCATGACGTTTCAGCCGATTATCATGTTACCAAACGAAGCCTTCATATTGGCGGCGGTTTGACTGGCTGGACGGGTATTGCTCGATTTTCATCACCTTCAATTGGCACAATAATGGGGTACGACGCTCCTTTGTTTGAGCAAAGCACTAACGATGCTACCGACCAGTTTTTGCGTAAACTAAGTATATATGCCAAAGGTAAAATAGGCAAATTGGACTACAGAGTGATAGCATCAAACCCAATGTCGGTACAAAATAGCGAAGGCTTAGTAGGCAATATTAGCATAAACTCAAACTTTTCATGGCGTCCGCCCAGCCTACAATACGGCGGCTATTTTATGTACCAGTTTTTGGACGAAGAAAGCAACCTTAACCCATACACAGTAGGTACTTATTTGGGCAAAAAGAAAGTATTTAATATAGGTGCTGGTTTTCAATACCAAGCTAATGCCATGTGGCGTATTGATAATACCCCACTGCAAGACACAATACAAGAAGATATGCTACACTTTGCCGCTGATGTGTTTTACGACCACCCAGTGGGCAGTAAAGGTGCTGCTATTAGCTTTTATGCTACTTATGTAAACTATGGCTTTGGCAAAGGCTATTTACGTAATGTTGGGGTAATGAATCCAGCCAACGGAGTTGCTGCGGGTACAAACAGCCTTAACGGTAGCGGAAATGGTGTACCCATGATAGGTACAGGTAGTGTGATACAAGGTCAAATAGGCTATTTGCTGCCCACAACTGCTTTGGGAGAAAACAATGGGCAGCTAATGCCTTATATAATGGTAATGAGTGCCCGCTACGATCGCCTAAACGAGAATATGCTATTGCTTGATGCCGGTGTAAACTGGTTTATAAGTGAGCACAAAACAAAGCTTAGCCTTAATTGGCAAAACCGCCCTGTGTATAGAGCCAGTGATCAAAAAGTTGCCGAACGCAAATCGATGATGGTTTTGCAGTTGCAAGTAGGCATTTAGACAGAAGCTCCACACAAATTATTTCTTACTTTAAATAACCCTGCCGCGATGGTGGGGCTATTTTATTTACAGCGGAAAAAAAATCCAAATAAAATAACCGCCACTCACATAATTATTACTTCTATTAAAACAATATAACAATTTGGTGCTATTGGCTAAACCTATTATTGCATCGGAATATTACTTAACTAACTAATTATCTATGCGCAACCTAAAATTGTCGTGGGCATTCTTTGCCATTATCCTTGTATTGGCAAGCTGCAAAAGGGATTTTAATTTACCCGAAGAAGAAGCGACTAACAAATCAAACACCAATATTGAAGCTAAAGACCTTGTAGTTCCCGCAGGTTTTAACTTTGATGCTGAAAAAACCCTAAACGTTAGGGTAAAAGTAGCCGATGCAAAAGCAAGCGAACGCTATGCTATAAAAATATATAGCGATTTGCCCGCCACAGGCCAACTAATTAGCACAGGGCTTACCAATGCCAATGCAGAATACAACACCACAGTACGTGTGCCTGCAAGTGAAGAATATATCTATATAGAAAAAATAGACCCTGATGGAAGCAGCAAAGTTGAAAAAGTAAAAGCCAATCAGTTTGCCACTGCTTTGTTTACCAATGGGCAAACGCCAAAACCTTATATACTACGCAAAAGCTCGGGTATGAATTGCAGTACAGGTTGCACCGTAACCTATAACAACCCAAGCTCTGATATTACTGTATACAATGGAGATATAGCTTGTATTACAGGTACTATAAACAATATTAATATTACCGTACAAACAGGAGGAATAGCTAAAGTTTGCGGAAGTGGAACTATTATAGGGTTTGTAGGTAATGCAAATTCAGAAGTATATATACTAGAAGGTGCCGTATTAACTGTAACGTATGATATAGTTATGTTTGACAATACTATTTTCAAAAATTATAGCGATAGTCTTAAACTTTTATCTTCAATAGTATTTTACGATTGCATAGCTGAAAATAACGGAAGAATATACCATCCTGCAAATCCAAGCATGGACTTATACCAAGATGCTGTTTTTACAAACAACGGCTATATCAGTTTATCTAGTAATGTTATGAACCTTGATAGGGGTACTATTATTAATAATAACGAGTTTTATGCTAATATGGTTCTTAACGATGGTGAAGCAAAGTTTACTAATAACTGCCATACAGAAATTCTAGGTGATTTTTATGTTGCAGGTACGCTAGAAAACTATGCTTACATAAAAGCGGGTACCTTTTGGCAAGATATAGGCAATTTTACTTTAGTAACTACTGCTCGTACCAAAATACACAATGGAGCAATGATAAGCACTACCAACCTTAAACTGGTAATGGGCGAAATTGAAGGCACAGGTACTAACCGTAGCAAAATAAAAGTATCCTCTAATACCAACATTAGTACTGGTACATCAATAAAAGGTAAAGTTGATTTGTGCGACAACAATGGTATAGAATCAAACACAGGAACTATACAAACACCTGCATTAGCTAGCTGTGCAGGCTATATTGCTACCTCTACTTGCAACCCTGAAGGTTTTGGAACTACTGGCTCAACCGATACTGATAATGACGGTGTTGCCGATGCCCAAGACGAGTACCCTAACGATGCTACACGTGCATTTAACAGCTACTACCCCAACCTATCTACAATGGCTACCGTAGCTTTTGAAGATTTATGGCCATCAAAAGCTGATTATGATTTTAACGACCTTTCTATCTTATTTAATATTCAACAAGTTTTGAATGCTAATAATGAAGTTGTTGATTATAAAGTGAAACTAAAAGTAAAAGCAGTTGGAGGTTCATTTGTCAACGGATTCGGTTTTCAACTGGATGATTTGATTCCATCAGAAATTACGAATGTAACGGGGCAAGTACTGGTAGAAAACCTTATAAATCGTAACGCGAACAATACAGAAGCAGGACAAAATAAAGCAGTGATTATTTGCTACGATAATCCTGAACCAACTCTTCACCGTGCTACTGGATCTATGTTCAATACGATAAAAACCAACCCAATGGGCTCGTCTGACACCATATTCATCAATATCAGTCTTACAGCTCCTATTGCCAGTACTAAATTGAATATCGATAAGTTTAACCCCTTTATCTTCACCAATAAAAGGCGCGGCTATGAAGTGCACTTAGGAAACTTTAAACCAACTGACCTTGTAAATACTAACCTATTAGGTACTTTTGAGGACAGAACAAATGCAGGCAACGGCATCTATTATAAAAACAGTCAAGGTTTGCCTTGGGCAATTTTAATCCCTGCCGAGTTCTCTCACCCAAAGGAAAAAACACCTATTACATCAGCCTATAACTTCTTTGATGATTGGGCAATTTCGGGTGGTACAACTTATACCAATTGGTACACCAATACCGTTGGCAACCAAAATTCTGAAAATATCTACTAAGCAAAAATATAGAACGAAAAGCGGCCTTAAAGTTTACTTTAAGGCCGCTTTTTTATGCCTATACTATTGGCTAACTGTTTGGCGTTTGCTACTGTATGCCAAACTATACCCACATAAAAGGTGTATACATAAACACCCCTTGCCACGAGGATTGGGATGCAATGACGAATGCTGAGAGGGGACGCTATTGCAACCAATGTGCCACTGTAGTGTACGATTTTACCAATGCCACACCCGAAGAGTTTTTTAAAGCCTACCGAGAAAACAAGGGCAAAATTTGTGGGCTTTTTAGTGCTCCGCAACTTGGGTTTTGGCCAACGCAAAAAAATAGGCTTGTGCAATTGCTAAGGCAAAGCAAAGCTGCCATAGTAGCTATTGGCTTGGGCTTGTTTAGTTATAAAAGCAGCAATGCCCACACCCTTAGTGCGCCGCAAAATATTGTGGCCGATGCGGATAACGAGTTTGTGCAGCTTAGTTTTGAAATACGCGATAGCTATACTAATAAGATAGTGAAACAAGATTTTAAGGTTACCATTATATACAATGAATACGAAATAGTAATTAACAAGGTAAGTGATGGGATAGTGGTTTTTGAAATACCGAAAGAGTTTGTTAATACACAAGCAACAATAATTATTGAAGGGGATGGTATTGACAAAACCAGCGTTGATTGGAGAAAAAGCGAAATAAAAACAGAGGTGAAAGTAGCCGCATCAAAAAAAGCAAAGAAAAGTGAAGAGCAAAGAAACCGATACAGAAGAAAAACGCGCCGAATGGGTTGCCCTGATTTTTAATAAAATATAAAAGGCCTGCACAATGTGCAGGCCTTTCTTTTCAAAATTTACTATTTAATAGTTGGTACTAGGTAAGTACTATTACTTTATTGCCCATTACCTCTATAATCCCACCGCTTATTTCAAAGTTGTGGCTGCCTTGTGCATCTTTTACACGCACCACACCTTTATCTAAACTGCTTATAAGAGGCGCGTGGTTATTAAGTACTTCAAAAGAACCTGCTTTACCGGGTACTTTTACACCTATTATATCGCCTGTATATAAAACTTTATCGGGGGTTATAATCTCTAATTGCATGGTTTATAAAATTAAGCGTTTGCTTCAGCCAATAATTTTTCACCTTTTTCTATCGCTTGCTCAATAGTACCCACCAAGTTAAAGGCAGCTTCAGGATATTGGTCAACTTCACCATCCATAATCATATTAAAGCCTTTAATGGTATCGTTAATATCAACCAACACACCTTCAAGACCTGTAAACTGAGCGGCCACAAAGAAAGGTTGTGATAAGAAACGTTGTACACGACGTGCGCGGTGTACTACCAATTTATCATCTTCACTCAACTCATCCATACCCAAAATGGCAATAATATCTTGCAACTCTTTGTAACGTTGCAATAGCATTTTTACACGTTGAGCACAATCGTAGTGAGCATCACCTAAAATATCACGGGTTAAGATACGAGAAGTTGAATCCAAAGGATCCACAGCAGGATATATACCCAACTCAGCAATTTTACGACTTAATACTGTAGTAGCATCTAAGTGAGCAAATGTTGTTGCCGGTGCAGGGTCAGTCAAATCATCCGCAGGCACGTATACCGCTTGTACAGAGGTGATAGAGCCGCGTTTGGTTGATGTAATACGCTCTTGCATCGCACCCATTTCAGAAGCCAATGTAGGTTGGTAACCCACCGCTGATGGCATACGACCTAATAGTGCCGATACCTCAGAACCTGCTTGGGTGAAACGGAATATATTATCAACGAAGAAAAGTATATCACGTCCGCCTGATTGCTCATCACCATCACGGAAATATTCAGCTACCGAAAGACCAGTAAGTGCCACACGTGCACGTGCTCCCGGAGGCTCGTTCATTTGTCCGAAAACAAATGTTGCTTTAGAATCTACAAGGTCGGCAGCAGTTACTTTTTCAACCGGCCATCCACCTTCTTCCATACCGTGCGCAAATGCGTCGCCATATTTCACAATACCAGCTTCAATCATCTCACGCAACAAGTCATTACCTTCACGAGTACGCTCGCCTACCCCTGCAAATACAGAGAAACCGTCGTGCGCTTTGGCAATGTTGTTAATCAATTCTTGTATAAGTACGGTTTTACCTACACCCGCACCACCAAACAAACCAATTTTACCACCCTTTGCGTAGGGCTCTAAAAGGTCTATTACTTTTATACCTGTAAATAAAGGCTCGCTTGCAGTAGAAAGATCTTCAAAACGAGGGGCTGGTTGGTGTATACCACGCTCGCCTGTTTTTTGTATAGGCAACAAACCATCTATACTTTCACCTACCACATTCAACAAACGTCCACGCACAGCATCACCTGTAGGTACGCTTATGGGTAAGCCTGTGTGAACTGCCTCAGCACCACGGGTTAAACCGTCAGTACTATCCATAGCTATGGTACGAACCATACTTTCACCCAAGTGCTGTTGCACTTCTAGCACTAAGGTATTGCCGTTACCACGGTCAATATGAAGTGCGTCATAAATTCTTGGAAGTTGTGCGTTATCGCCTGTAAAACTAACGTCTACAACGGGACCGATAACCTGTGCTACTTTGCCTATATTTGACATGATTTAGGGATTAAAATACCTGTTTTTTCGGGCGCAAAGGTATCATTTTCTTTTTTAAAAAAAACCTATGTTTGATATTTGTATTCAAAAAAAATAGCTTTTGACACAAGTACTGAAAATACAAGCCTTAGCTATCATTTTACTGAGCACATTGAGTCCCCTTAGTGCACAGAAAAACATTTTTTGGGGCATTGATAACACTGCACTTGTTATAAGCTCAATGCATGGTGAGCCTATGGCTGAAGTCTCTTTTGTAAAACCTGCCGCTTTTTTGGGCGTAAACAAAAATATTTTTCATGTGGGTACTATTGCTCCCTATCAAAACGAGAGCACGGTTGATGCTTATACAAACTACTCTTTCTTCTTCACTTACGAACGAACTTTACTAAACTACCGCAACCGCTTTTGGCTATACGGCAGTTTTACTAATGCTTTTACTAATGGAAAGATTTTGTATGAACGGGGTTTGATGAATAGTGATGATTATTGCCGCCCTTGCTACTACACAAGTAATAGCTGGGTATGGGGCATTGCAGCCGGTGCAAAATTTCGTGTACTAAAGCGATTACAATATACGCTTGGTGCAGGTTGGGGACGTAAGTACTTTTTAGATACGAGATTTAAACAAAAAAATGGCTTTGCAGGGGTATTGATGAATATGGGTATAGGCTATTTTTTTACCCGACAGCATGAAACTAACAAATGATTTTTACCAACGTACCGATGTGGTACAAATAGCCCGTGAACTATTGGGCAAAGAATTAATAACAAATATTGACGGTGAACTAACCAGTGGTATAATTACTGAAACCGAAGCCTACAATGGCATTGTAGACCGTGCAAGCCATGCCTATGGTGGCAAATTTACCCCTCGTACCCAAACCATGTATGCAGCAGGCGGTGTGAGTTATATATATTTATGCTACGGTACACACCATTTGTTTAACGTGGTGACAAATATTGAGGGTGTGCCACACGCAGTATTGATTAGAAATATAAAGCCCTTAAAAGGGCTAGAAACGATTTTGCAGCGACGAAACAAAACAAAGACAAATAACACGCTAAGCACAGGCCCGGGGACATTATCACAAGCTTTGGGCATTAAAACCATACATAACGGCTTGTTGTTACAAGAAAATACTATTTGGATTGAAGATGTTGGACTAAAGATTGACCCTGAGAACATAAAATCCACTCCCCGTATTGGTGTAGACTATGCGGGTGAAGACGCACTACTTCCCTATCGTTTTGTGGCCAATTTATAAAGAACAATGTGAAGCATTGGCGCAAGGGACGTCATTCCTGCGAAAGCAGGAGTCTGTGGGTGGGTAAACATATAATATATTGCCTCGCGCAGATTCCCTTTTGCAAGGGAATGACTGGCAACCACACACACGCACACATCAAAATTCTTTACCTACACTCTGAATATGATTAAAAGAAAAAGCCCAAAAGCATAGATATACTTTTGGGCTATGGTATAATGTTAAGATTAAATCTTAACCAAAAAACTCTTTCATGCGACCAAAGAAACTTTTATCTGTTTGGCCTGGGCGAGGTTTAAAATTATCAGCATCGCGTAGTTTCTCAAGCAATGCTTTTTCATCACTGCTAAGTTTGGTAGGGGTAAACACATTTATCTTCACCAATTGGTCGCCACGTCCATAGCCGTTAACACTGGGTAAACCTTTGCCTTTTAGGCGCAGTATTTTTCCCGATTGTGTACCCGCTTCTACTTTTATTTTTGCACGACCTTCTACCGTGGGCACTTCAACTGTTGTACCCAAAGCAGCATCAGCAAAGCTAATATCTTCTACGTACAACACGTTTTGTCCATCACGTTTTAAGTGTTCGTCTTCAACCTCTTCTATCTGCACTATCAAATCGCCGTTAGGCCCCATACCCCCTGGCGAGGCATTGCCTTTTCCGCTAACCGATAGTTGCATTCCTTCTTCTACCCCTGCGGGTATTTTAAGTTCTACAAATTCCTCTTGAGCTATTAATCCATCAGGGCCAACGCCTGCAGGACGGTCTGAAACAATTTTACCACTACCGTTACAAGTATTACAGGTACTGGTAGTTTGCATTTGACCAAGTATAGTATTTGTTACCCTGCGTATAGCTCCTGTACCATTACAAGTGGTGCAGGTTTTAAAGTTTACGCCTTTGGCCACCGTCATGCGGTTATACTTCACTTTTTTATCGGCACCTTTGGCTATTTCTTGCAGGGTTAGTTTTATGCGTATGCGTATGTTAGAGCCTACTGCGCCTCTAGTACGTCCACCGCGTCCACCCCCGCCAAAAAAGCTTTCAAACGGGCTGCCATCACCAAAAATATCCCCAAACTGACTGAATATGTCGTCCATATTCATATTAGCACCGCCGCCATATCCACCACCACGGTTGCCCATGCCTGCATGACCAAATTGGTTGTATTGTTGGCGTTTATCGGCATTGCTTAATACCTCGTAGGCTTCAGCAGCTTCTTTAAACTTGTCCTCAGCTTCGGGGTTATCCGGATTTTTATCAGGGTGGTATTTAATAGCCATCTGTCGGTAGGCTTTTTTAATTTCCTCCGCGGTGGCGTTTCTATTTACCCCCAGTACTTCGTAATAATCTCTTTTTGCCATTATTCTCCTACTACTACTTTTGCAAACCTTATCACCTTATCGTGCAAGGTATAGCCTTTTTCTACTTCGTCTACCACTTTACCCTTCAAATCTTCGGTAGGTGCCGGTATTTTTGTTATAGCCTCGTGATAATCTAAATCAAACTCTTTGCCTGTTGCTTCTACTGCTTTCAAACCTTTTTGGGTTAGCACATTCACAAATTTATTGTGTATTAAGGCTACACCTTCTTTCACCGCTTCAACATCCGCACCCGCTTCTATTGATTTCATTGCTCGCTCAAAATCATCGGCAACGGGCAATAGCGATAGTAATATATCTTTACCTGCGGTTTGCACAAGCTCTATACGCTCTTTGGCATTGCGACGTTTCATGTTATCAAACTCGCTATACAGGCGTAAGTATTTATCGTTCAACTCTGCCACTTCGGCTTTTAGTTTTTCTTCTGCTGATAGTTCAGGTTTTGTTTCCTCCACCTTTTCATCAACAGTTGTTGTAGTTTCATCTACGGTTGCATCTGTGGCCTCTCCGTTTTCCATTTTTTCGGTTCCGTTCGGTTCGTTATTAGTCATAGCTTTCCTGCCAAATAATTTTCCGGTTAATGTATTAAATCTTGATTTTTTCAACTGTTATGGTACTTGCCCATTTTGCAATATTACTGCCAAAGGGCTTTTTTGCCAAATTGACAGTCTTTTAATCCCTCAAGGGCAAAAAAAAACGGCCAAACAGCCGTTTTTTCATTCTATACGTTTTATGTATTGTTGCTCTTATTGAAGTTTTTCAAGTGCTCTATCCAACTCTTTACCGCGAAGGTTTTTACCTACTACTCTACCTTTTTCATCCAATAAAAAATTCATGGGGATAGATTCTACTCCATACTCAGCAGCGGCAGCAGAATACCATTTTTTAAGGTCGGATACATGGTAATCCCAAGCTAACCTGTCTTTTTCAATAGCTCCTTCCCAGTTGCTTTTGTGTTGATCTAGCGAAACGCTGTATACTGTAAATTCTGAGGCGTTTTTAAAGCCTGCGTTTTTAAAACGGTTGTATGTTTTTACTAGATTTTTATTCTCTTCGCGGCAGGGTTTGCACCAACTTGCCCAAAAATCAACCAAAACTATTTTTCCTCTAAGCGATGATAGTGTTATTGTATCACCATCCAAATTGGGCTGTGCAATTTCGGGAGCTATATCTCCTACTTTAGGCTGACCTTGTTTAACGGGTGCTGCAACACTTGCCTCTATATCTTGTCTTACATCAACGGCTAAACCCACACCTATACTTATTACTAAAACAAGTGGCAGGGCATAAAGTGCATATTTTTTCATGGTCTTTGTATCCATTTGCTTTAACTAAAATCAAAAATGATTCCGTTTTAGTTATTTAGTCTATATTTTTTACTCGTACCTAGTAATATCAGCACCTAGGGCTATCAGGCGTTCGTCAATACGTTCGTACCCACGGTCTATTTGTTCAATATTGTGTATAGTACTTGTTCCATTTGCACTAAGGGCAGCTATTAATAGCGACACCCCCGCGCGTATATCGGGAGACGACATGGTGATGGCACGTAATGGCGAACGGCGGTTTAGCCCCATTACGTTGGCACGGTGCGGGTCGCAAAGTATTATTTGTGCACCCATATCAATAAGGTTATCTACAAAAAACAACCTGCTTTCAAACATTTTTTGGTGTATCAGCACATTGCCTTCGGCTTGTGTAGCCACTACCAACATTATGCTTATAAGGTCGGGGGTAAACAACGGCCAAGGGCCATCGGCAATGGTAAGTATAGAGCCATCCATAAAGGTGTCTATCCTATATTTTTCTTGTGCGGGGATGTATATATCATCGCCTCTAAACTCCATTTGTATACCCAACCTGCCAAAAACACCGGGTATAACACCTAAGTGGGCTATGCCAGCATTTTTTATGGTGATTTCTGACTGGGTCATGGCGGCAAGACCTATAAAGCTGCCTACTTCTATCATATCGGGCAACATGGTGTGTGTACACCCGCCCAAATATTCTACTCCTTCAATGGTAATTAGGTTTGAACCATAGCCACTTATTTTTGCTCCCATGCTGTTTAGCATACGGCTTAGTTGCTGTATGTAGGGCTCGCAAGCGGCATTGTATATGGTAGTTGTTCCTTTTGCCATTACGGCTGCCATAATAATATTGGCAGTGCCCGTTACCGAAGGCTCATCTAAAAGTATATAGGTACCTGTAAGTTGTTTTGCTGTAAGGCTAAAGACTGAGTTACCGTGTTCGTCTTTTTCTATTGTGGTTACTGCGCCTAGTTTTTCAAAACCCAAAAAGTGAGTATCTAACCTACGACGGCCTATTTTATCGCCACCGGGTTTGGGCATATAGCCTTGGCCAAAACGAGCTAGTAATGGCCCTACTACCATTATTGAACCACGCAAACCACTACCTTTTTTACGAAAATCATCGCTACGCAAATAGTCTAGGTTTACATCTTTGGCTTCAAAGGTGTAGCTGTTGGTGCTTAGTTTTTCTACTTTCACACCCATATCACCCAAAAGCTCTATCAGCTTTAATACATCGCGTATGGCGGGTATGTTGTGTATGGTTACCTTTTCAGGTGTTAGCAATACTGCCGATAATATTTGCAGGGTTTCGTTTTTTGCCCCTTGCGGGGTTAGCTCGCCTTGCAGTTTTTTTCCACCGTTTATTTTAAAATATGCCATTGGGCTGTATTAGTATTTATTGCGGCGTTGTTGCTTTGGATTACGGTTGTTGTTGCGGAAGTTGCGATTGTTGCCCTGATTACGCTGGTTGCGGTTATTGTTAGGGCGATAGTTATTGGTGTTATACCTTGCTACTTCGCTAAGGGTAAGCTCAGCAGGATTAATTTTTAATCTTCCTTCTGATAATACTTCTATGTGTTGTGCAATTGCTTCGGGCGATAGGTTTTCATCGTTCCAGTTTTTGCTGCTGTTGCGCATAAACGAGGCTATCATGTTGATGAAGTATTGCTTTTCTTCACCTTCTTCCATATCGGCAGCTTCTTTCACCATCGATTGTACATTGCGGCCGTAGAAACGAAATTTGATATGGTTGCCCAAATAAGCTACTGTTTCAGGCTTTTTGTTTATGGTTTCGGGTGTGGGTATGGGATAGGGTGAGTCTACATCAAGGGTAAAGTTTGACATAGCAAACAAATGATCCCAAAGTTTGTGCTTGTAATCGGCAGTATCGCGCAAATGGGGGTTTAGGTTGCCCATAATAGCTATAACGGTATTTGCTTTGCGGTTGCGCTCTTCTTTATCTTCAATAGTACCTAAGTATTCTACCAATCGTTGCACATTTCTACCGTATTCTGAAAATACAAGTTGATTGCGCACGCTGTTATACTCTGGCAAGTTATAAGTGTTATTCATTCTGTTAGCGTTGAAATTGCTTTTGTAAAAGAAGTTGCAAGTTAAGGGTTAATTTTTTAATTCTACACGATGATATACTATTGAGTGCACAAATGAAAAACTCTTTTTACTTGAAAAATTTCAAGTAAAAAGAGTTTTTATTGCCTTTAAGAATCTTTGCGGTTTGTTATAGTGAATCGATAAAACTTTTAATTTCATCTTTTGCTTTACCGGTGCGTTTTTGAATACGCCCCAGCAATTCTTCTTCTTTACCTTCAATGTAGGTTAAATCGTCTTCAGTAAGTTCACCGTATTTAGATTTTACTTTACCTTTGATTACATTCCAGTTTCCTTTGATTTTGTCAGATGTTGAACTCATAATGATTGTTGTTTTTAGTGTTAAAGTTTAATCTTTTGCCTATCAAGTGTTTTTATTGATAGGTGTGTTTAAGTAAGGTGTTCTTGCTTATGACACTAATTTAAATGCCTCTATAATCAATATCAGTAGCATTTTTCATAATAGCCTGTATGTAGCTATAATGAAACTTAAAACAATAAAAATCATCCAAATAAAGTGTTATTTGGGGATGAAATAAGCTGTGCCTTTAAGTCTTAATAAAACACCTTTTTAAAGCTGCATATTTCGTTTGTATCCAGAAAATGCTAATTGATTACAAGCAATGTTTCTTTTCTAATTAGTTGTAATTCTACTATATAGAACAAATAAGTACTGTTATTGTTTTTAACAGAATCAAATTTTTTCAATGCCTGTAAAACAATAACAGGTTTTAAGAAAAAGAAAATAAATGGAGACTTGTAGCATTGAACGCTACACGGATTAATCCAGCTTCCTGCGTTTCAGTTCGGTTTCAATCAAGCGCAATTCGCGGCTGGCCTGCCCTGCTACTGATGAGTTTTCTTGTGCACGGCGGGTAAGGTAGGGCAATACGGCACGCACAGGGCCATAAGGAACATATTTTGCCACATTATAGCCTGCATTGGCAAGGTTAAAGCTAATATGGTCGCTCATGCCTAGCAGCTGACTAAAATATACTCTAGTGTCGTTGTTTTGTATGCCTTTAACTTGCATTAATTGTGCAAGGTATTCGCTACTCTGCTCGTTGTGTGTGCCTGCGCAAATGCTCACACGGTCTATATTCTGCACACAAATTTCAAGAGCAAGATTATAATCCCTATCAGCTGCGGCTTTATCGGGCTGTATTGGCGATGTATAGTTGTTTTCTTTGGCACGTTTACGCTCTTTTTCCATATAAGCACCGCGTACTAATTTAAAACCAACGTGGTAATTATTGCTTTCGGCTTCAGCTATGCTTTTCTTTAAAAAGGCAATACGGTCGTGCCTGTACATTTGCAAGGTATTGTATACAACAACTTTTTCTTTGTTGTATTTGTGCATGGCTTGGGTAGCCAAATGGTCAATAGCATCCTGTATCCAGCTTTCTTCGGCATCTATCAATACACATACGCCTTTTTGGTAAGCGTGCCGACAAATGGCATCAAACCTACTTTCAACACGTTGTTTTTCTGCCACTTCGTCAGGCGACAGGGCTTTGTCTGCATTCATTTTTTCTAACAAAGCAAAACGGGCTATACCGGTAATTTTAAAAACGCTAAAGCATATATAATCATGCGTAGCGGCTTCGTTAATAGTTTGTATAATTTCGCTTTTTGTGGTATCTAAAGAAGCTTCATCGTCAGAACCTTCTACTGAGTAATCTAATATGGTACTTACTTTACCCTGCCACAACTGTTGCGAGGTGGGTTGGCACTCGTTTATGGTTTCGCCACCACAAAACTGTGCAAAAAGAGTGTTTTTGATAATACCTTTAATAGGTAAACGCAAGGTAAAAGCTATGTTTGCCAATGCAGGTCCAAGGGCAATAAGCCACTTAAAGGCAAATAGCCTAAATAGCAAGTGGGCTTTTTTTAGTTCGGCATTGCTTTTTAGCTTAAATGCTATCTCAGTATCGTCGAACGAAAACGGAAGAGGCTTTGTACTCATATATAGTTTTTGTACTGTGTTGGCAACCTTTTTGCTGTTAATTTGTTTTTATACCAACGCTGCAAAAGTAATTATCCGCTACATGCAAACAAACATGCTTCTTTTCCGTCTCCAAGTTATTGGCTTTCTACTCGTATTTTTTTTTCTTATAGATACCTACACATGGCGTGGAATAAGGGATTTAGCAAAAAAATATTTACCTAAATATATACGTGCTTCTAAAATTGTTTTTTTTGGAATGAGCGTACTCATCATTGTTTCTGTAGGGGTGCTGTTGTTTTTTCCTGAGTTGGAACGCTTCCGTTTACCTCGTGCCATTGTTAGCGGAACTATGGTAACGGTTATAGGTACTAAAATTACTTTTTTACTTTTTGTTCTGGCTAATGATATTCTTGCCGGTCTACAATGGCTACTGCGCAAAGTTTTACCCAATAAAGAACAAGTGCAGCTACCTGTTGAAGAACCAATTGCCCAAGAAACTGATGAAAATATGCCAAAAGGCACTACGCTTAGTCGCAAACAATTCTTGTATCAATCAGGGGCTATAATGGCGGTTGCACCGGTATACTTTTTCTCGCGAGGGGCTTTGTACGATGCACACAACTACAAGGTGCGCCGCATAAAATTGCCTTCGGCTAATTTGCCTGAGGCTTTTGACGGATTGAAGATTGTACAAATAAGCGATATACACTCAGGTTCTTTTGTAGACAAGGATGCAGTATACAAGGGTGTAAAAATGATTGTGGACGAAAAGCCCGATGTATTCTTTTTTACGGGCGATATGGTGAATACCTACGCTTACGAAATGAATGATTATTTGGATGTGTTTTCGCCAATAAAAGCCCCTATGGGCAGCTACTCTTCGCTAGGTAATCATGATTATGGCGACTATGCCCGTAACTGGAAAAGTCCCGAAGAAAAGGCTCAAAACTTGCAAGACTTATTTGGGCACCATAAAAACCTTAACTGGCAATTGCTAAACAACGACCACGTGGTGCTTGACCGCAGAGGACAAAAACTGGGTATTATTGGGGTTGAAAACTGGGGTAGTAAAGCCCGTTTTCCTAAATATGGCGATATGGAAAAGGCGCAAAAGGGTATGCCTGCAACGCCTTATAAAATACTTTTATCGCACGACCCATCGCATTGGGATGCAGTGGTGCGCCCTCAATACAAGGATATTGATTTAATGCTGGCAGGCCATACGCACGGTATGCAGTTTGGTATTGAGAATAAGTTTATAAAATTTAGCCCTGTGCAGTGGATGTACAAACAATGGGCAGGTTTGTATACGCAAGGCAACCAACATCTGTACGTAAACCGTGGCTATGGCTATATAGGCTACCCCGGCCGTGTAGGTATTTTGCCAGAAATTACTGTGATTGAGTTGGTGAAGGCTTAAGTCCGGTAATTTTATATACTTTCACAAAATCCTCGTATTCATCAATTATCTCAAAAGTGTAGGAGCTTTCCAGCTGCTGTTTTTGTTCCGTTAAAAAGCCTATCACTTTATCTCCTTCCTCAAAAAATCTAGGTCTTTGCGGAGTAACGGCGGTTATAGTTTGCCCTTTGTTTTTCTCAAACATCCTAGCATAAAAATCTATATAAGGATTGTAATCGTCGTTTTCTAACCAATAATACCCATCAATATTTTTATCGGTTTGGTAACTCTTTACCAGATATTTGGTTATGCTGTATGCTTCAAACTCCCATTCGTGTTGCAATGTTGGGGGATTAACCCTACCAATAGCATTTTTATAGGGTATATAGGCTATAACCAAAATGGCTGCTATTGGAAAAACAACAACCCACTGTTTTTTTGTTAGTTTTAAGATATAATAAACAGGGCAATACAAAGCCATTGCAGCCAATAATGCTAAAAAAGGGTATACAGGAGCCTCGTACCACAACATTTGTGTACGTGCGCTTGATACGACCACTATAAAACATACGGATACGCACAGCAAAAACAAGGTGAATTTTCTGTGCCTTTTATCTTGGATTAAAAAACCTAATACTGCACCCGCTACTGCATACCAAAACCAATGGAAAAAATGTTCGGTACGGATAAGGCGCAGGTAATAACTAAACTCTGGTTTATCGCCTGTAAGTTGTTCTTTATATCGTCCGGCTATATCCCAAAACCAAGCGGCTTTTATATAGCCAGGGTTTATAGCTTCGCGCCACAAATAATAACCCAATACAGGCACAAGAAAATACAACAGGTATAAGTAAGTTCTAGGCGATTTAAAAAATACTAACGATTTGTAGTTAATCACGCTAAACAAAAACAAACCGGGCAGTAAAAACAACCCTGCTACTGATTTGGTAAGCACGCCAAAGGCCAGCAGTATAAAAAACCATTTAAGGTATTTGTAATTACTTGTTTCGATAAAAAGAAACCAAACCAATGCCGATGCAGTGGTAAACAATACTAATATGGCATCGTAATCGGCTGTACGGGTAACGTGTTTTTGCACAAAACCTAGCGAAGTAACCAATACTATAATGCTTATACCTGCCAACCAATGATTTTTAAGGTATCGGATGCAAAAAAACCATAATAGCACACAAGTAAGAAAACCTGCAATGGCTGATGGCAGGCGCACCGAAAGCACGCTTAAACCTAATGTTTTAATAAAAAAAGTTTGTGCCCAGTGGGTTAGCGGTGGTTTAGTACTCCACATATCGGGTTTACCTGCGTAGTGCACCACAATGTAATTATTGTTTTCAGCCATCTCGTAACTACTCATAGCTACACGGGCTTCGTCAAACTGCATCAAAGGCAGTACATCCAACTTATAAAATAACGGAAAATAGGCCAACGCTATTAAAAGCGCAGGAAGTATGTATGTTTTAAAAATCGGTTTCGCTTGTCGCTCCATTCCAAACCGCTAAATAAAGGTTTTTTATTTTACTTGCCCGCTCAATGTTTTATAAATTACCCAACATAAGATGCCAATTAGTATGCTTTTTGTATAAAACTACATATTAGCTATATAGAAAAATATAACTTTGGCTTCTAAACACAATGCTTATGAGGGTTTTACTATATACCTTTTTACTGATTTCTATACTAACAGCTTGCAATAAATCGGACGACAGTTCTCAATCCACCAATACAACGCAGGCTACCCAAAAAGAGTTGCTAACTGCAAAGGCTTGGAAATACGCTGCTTGGACGGTTACGCCACCTATAAAAGATTCAGCGGGGGTATTGGTTAGCGATGTATTGCACTACAAACCTGCCTGCGAACAGGACGATATTATTATTTTTTATACCAATGGTACTGTAAGTTTTGACCAAGGGGCTAGCCAATGCGACCCAACTGCACCGCAAAACGTGCTAAACACATGGGCATTGCTAAATAACAATACCGAAATTAGTATAAGTGGCAATAAATATAGGGTTGATTTAATTAGTGCCGATAGTATGAAGTGGAGCTTTGATGATTGGCAGGGCAGCACCCAGCATGTACACTCAATTGTATTTGCACACTAGCGTCGAGTGTAAGGATATTCGTCAATTATTTCTTTTCCTTTAACCACCGCCTCAGTGCGGGCATACAACTCACCATCATTCACAAATTTGTATAGCACCCGTTGGGGGTTATCGTGCTCTAGGTTTTCAAATACCAGTTCTTTTGCTGTCGATTTTTGGGTGAGGGTAAACAATACCGGGTTTTGTGCATTTATTTGGGCAATGTATACCCAAAAGCCACCTATATTTTCAATCTTAATAGTTTCAACCACTAGGGTATCTTTCCCTTTAAGCACATAGGCTTCGCAGATGTAGCTATCGCCTTGCCCCTCTTGCCATGTTTCGTATATCTGCTCCTCGCCTGCATCAATATGCCAACTGCCTATTATCCAACTTAGGTCGGTTTTTGCAATGGATGTTTGCGCACAAACATTTGATAATGTAGCCATTACCAATAAAATACTAAGTAGTATGTTCTTTTTCATTGTATTACTGCATTGAGTGTAAAGCCATGGTATTACCCTCACTATCAACAAACATAGCAAAGTAACCCATTTCATCAGAAATTTGTGTTTTGGGTGCTATAATATTACCGCCGGCATCCTCAACTTTTTCCAGTATGCTACTTAGGTTCTCGCCACCGTTTAGGTAAGCCAGTACGCCACCATTAGCTGGGGTGTAGTTTTCTCCTTTTACAATTGCCCCCGATACGTTGGTGCCGTCTGTAGGAAAAAAGCCCATCATAGTGCCCATAAACTCGCTACCTTGTATTTCTATTGATAAAATAGTGCTGTAAAATTTCACTGCACGGTTAAAATCCGTAGCAGGAATTTCGAACCAATTAATAATGTTTTGCATAATATGTGTTTCTTTAATCTATATACAAAACTATATGCTACATACATGGCAGTATTGTAAAAATCGGACATTTTGGTGCTGATTTAAATAGAATGCTGCCGCATTACCCTAAGCAGGCAAAAATGTTTTGCTATCGGTAGCGTAGCCTGTGGGTGTAGTGCCTGTATACTCTTTAAAATCTTTAATAAAATGGGCTTGATCGTAATAGCCGCAATGGTGGGCAAGCGAGCTTAAATTTTCAGTATTGTTGTCATCAAACAAATTAAGCACCTTATTAAAACGGGTGATTTTTAAATACTCTTTGGGTGAAACACCTATAACATTATTAAATATTCTATTAAACTGTCGCTCGCTTAAATTGGCATAATCAGCCCAATGTTTCACTGTTTGGTTCCCCCCATGTGCTTCCATCAAGCCTGCAATACTGCTTATGGAAGCTAAGCTGTGCGTTTGCTTTTTAAGCCGAGCCAAAAAGAAGTGTTGTATAGCATTAATAGCATCATCTGTTGCTAATGTATTCACTCGGTCTTCCAACTCTTTCCCTTCTGCTCCCCACAAATTTTCAAGCCCAACTTCAATGCCTTTCAACTGGTGCGAGGGTATTTGTGTGAATGCTGATAAACCAAAAGGAGTAAACCGCACTGCAATAACCGAATAGGTATTGGTAGCCAATATGTGCATGGCTTTGGTTAGTTGCCCAAAAACAAATGAAGTAGGTTGTTGTATTAGTGCATTGCCTTCTATACGGGCAAGGGGCTTTTTAAGGTTGAAAATAAGCTCCATACAGCCATCGGGAAAAATACGTTCTGGCACTGCATTGGGATTGGCATCTAGCCCATCCATCAGCCAAATAAACTTAATGTAGGGGTGCAAAGCAGATACAGGCGTTATTTCCCTATAATTCATTTACTGCAAGATAGTTGATTTGCTACTTTGTTTCTAAAAAGATACCCCAAATTGTATTTAAAAATTCAGCAGCTCCAAATCTAATTTTCTTCTTTCCAGTATTAATCTCATAAATTTTAATCACATGTAATTGATAATACAACGGGTCTTTTGCTAAGAACTTTTCATCTGTATCAATCCAATCATAAGTCCAAATATCAACTCCATTAATTAAACAATCAAAACCAGCTTCCGTTGATGTTTTAAACTGCCATTTACCATAAACTAGTGAAATAGTAAACTGCCATATTAAACCCTCATCAATATTTACCCATAAAGTATCTTCATCAAAAGACAAGTAATGCCCCAAGTCAAATGATATAACAGAAATTAATTCTCTATAATATCTTATGTAGGAGGCAAAACCAGTAGGTTTCTTTATAAATAAAGCGGTCTTACCTTCAACCCACACAAAGTCTTCGGTATACTCTTTAATATTGGAAAAGTTAAGATTTTCAGGAACAATATACAGTCTACCCGCATCGTCTATCCCTATTTCTAAAATATACCCTACTTTTATATTTTCAAACTCAACCATAAGCTAATATAAACAAAAAAGCCATCGCGAAGTATCGCGATGGCTTTGTATAAAAGGGTAGTTTAAATTTAAAGTTTAACCTTCTAACGCTGCCGCACCACCCACGATTTCTGAAATCTCGTTGGTAATTGCTGCTTGGCGCGCTTGGTTGTATTTTAGACGTAACTGTTTTAGCAAATCGCCTGCATTTTCAGTTGCTTTATCCATTGATACCATTCGTGCACCGTGCTCTGAGGCAAACGACTCTAACATGGCACTGTATAGTTTGGTTTTTAAAGCACGAGGTATTAAGTCGTTAAGTATTTCTACTTTGCTTGGCTCAAATATGTAACTCACATTACTTTCGCTAGCCTCCAAACTATCAATATCAACAGGAAGGTATTGATCATCTCTTACAATTTGAGTAGCCGCATTTTTAAATTGGTTGTATACCAAATCTACACGGTCGTACTTTCCACTCAAAAAATGTTCAAAAACGGTATCACCCACTTCAAAACCTGCTTCAGCAGTAAGGTTTTGGAATGTATCGCGGTATTGTAGGTTTACATTGTAACCTAGTTTTGTAAAAAACTCTGCTGCTTTTTTACCAATACACATTAGGGTAATATTTTCTTTGCCCAAGTGTGCATATTTACTCTCTAAAAGGCTACGGGTTTTCTTAATCACATTACTGTTAAAAGCACCACACAAGCCCCTATCCGAAGTCAGCACTATAATCATTACTTTTTTCACCTCACGGTTTTCAAAGTATTTTGCAAGGCTGGCATCTTCAATGCTACCGGCCAAATTGGCAAGCATACCAAACAGCTTGCCGCTGTATGGGCGCATTTGTGTAATTGCCCCTTGTGCTTTCCTCAGCTTAGTAGCAGAAACCAGCTTCATTGCTTTGGTTATCTGCTGCGTGCTTATGGTGGAGCTAATACGTATCCTTATCTCTTTAAGATTGGCCATGTATAAACCTTTATGGGGTTAAAAAAACTAACCGTTGTATTTAGCCGAAAGTTCTTTTGAAACTTCTTCTAATACGCTGGTAATACTATCATCAATTTTACCTTTGCTAAGTGCAGTAAGGGTTTCTTTGTGTTTTGCTTCAAGGTATGATACAAACTCACCTTCAAACTCTTTTACTTTGTTTACAGGTACATTACGCAATAAGCCTTTAGTACCTAAGTAAATCATAGCAATTTGGTGTTCAACTTTTACGGGTTGGTATTGACCTTGTTTCAAAATCTCAACGTTACGTGCACCTTTATCTAGTACCGATTTGGTAGCTGCATCAAGGTCAGAACCAAATTTTGAAAACGCTTCTAACTCGCGGTATTGAGCTTGGTCAAGTTTAAGTGTACCAGCCACTTTTTTCATTGATTTGATTTGTGCGTTACCACCCACACGTGATACTGATATACCTACGTTAATAGCGGGACGTACACCTGAGTTAAACAGGTTACCTTCCAAAAATATCTGTCCGTCGGTAATAGAAATTACGTTGGTTGGAATGTATGCAGAAACGTCACCCGCTTGCGTTTCGATAATAGGCAATGCAGTTAGCGAACCGCCACCTTTTACTAATCCACGGATTGAATCCGGCAAATCGTTCATTTTTTGAGCTATAGCATCTGATGAGTTTACTTTAGCTGCACGCTCAAGCAAGCGTGAGTGAAGGTAAAACACGTCACCAGGATAAGCCTCACGTCCTGGTGGACGACGAAGCAATAACGAAACCTCACGGTAAGCTACCGCTTGTTTTGATAAATCATCATAAATAATCAAGGCTGGTTTACCCCTGTCTCTAAAAAACTCACCAATAGCACAACCTGCCATAGGTGCGTACATCTGAAGTGGAGCAGGATCAGAAGCTGAAGCCGAAACCACAACTGTATAATCCATAGCACCTTTTTCTTTAAGTGTGTTTACCACTTGTGCAACTGTAGAGGCTTTTTGGCCAATAGCAACGTATACACAGAAAACAGGCTCGCCTTTATCGTAAAATTCTTTTTGGTTGATAATAGTATCTATCGCGATAGCTGTTTTACCAGTTTGGCGGTCACCAATAATCAACTCACGTTGTCCACGTCCAATAGGTATCATCGCATCAATAGCTTTAATACCGGTTTGTAAAGGCTCAGTTACAGGCTCACGAAATATAACCCCCGGTGCTTTACGCTCCAGTGGCATATTGTACAAGTCACCTGTTAAAGGACCCATACCATCTATCGGCTCGCCCAATGTGTTTACCACACGGCCAAGCATACTATCACCTACGTTTACAGATGCAATACGGTTAAGACGTTTAACAGTATCACCTTCTTTTACGTGCTCAGAGCTACCCAACAATACAGCACCAACGCTGTCTTGTTCTAGGTTCAGGGCAATACCTTGCAGTCCGCCGTCAAACTCTATAAGTTCGCCATATTGCACTTTGCTAAGGCCATAAATAATGGCAATACCGTCGCCCACCTGCAACACAGTACCCACTTCTTCAAGTTGGGCTTCGGTTTTCAGGTTCGAAAGTTGCTCCCTTATGATGGCTGAAACCTCATCGGGTCGTATTCCAGTTGCTGACATATCAGTTTATTGTCGGTTAATTTTGGTGGATTAATTCTTTCTTCAAAATGTTCAATTTCTTGGCTATGCTCGAATCGTATAAGTTATCTTCTATACGTATCACAAGACCGCCAATTATATCAGGGTTTACTAATGTTGTAAGCTCTACCCTTGCATTGGTCTCTTTTTCTATAAACTCTTTTACAGAGGCTTGCATGCCATCTGTTAAATGAGTTGCACTGGTAACCGTAGCAAATGAAATACCGTTGTGGGTATTGTATTGCTTTGCAAACTGCTCGGCTATCAATGGTAAAAACATTTCCCTGCGTTTTTTGGTAACCTGCTCTAAAAACATAACAGAGATTTTGTTAAATGTATTACCAAAAACACCAGTAAGTACCGCGATTTTTTTATCGCTTTTTATAATGGGGCTTTTAAGCACATTTACCAAATCAGGGCTTTTTTTGCACACACTTTGTAAGGTGCGCATATCAAAATTCACCTGCTCAAGTAAGCCTTTTTCTATGGCCAACTCCATCAGCGATTTTGCATACCTAGCGGCTATTCTGATTTCTGACATCTAGTTTAAGGTTGCTTTTTGCAAGTAATCTTTCACCAAGTTTTCTTGCTCAGTGGGGTTTTCAAATTTCTTTTTCAAGATTTTTTCAGCCATTTCTATCGAAAGTGAGGCTACTAAGTCTTTAATTTCAGCTTTAGCAGAATCTTTTTCTTTATTAATGCTGTCTAACGCAGAAGCTATCATGCGTTTGCTTTCAGCATCAGCTTTTTGTTTAGCTTGAGTAATAAAGCTTTCGCCTATTTCTTTGGCTTCTTTCAAAATCTTATCGCGCTCAATACGGGCTTCTTGCAACAATTTCTCGTTGTTAGCCTGTAATAGCTCTATGTCTTTGCGTGCGTTATCGGCAGCTTTTAAAGAGTTATCAATAAACTCTTCCCTATCTTTTAGACTTTTAAGTATTGGCCTCCAAGCAAATTTGCGTAGCACTAAAAATACTATAGCAAATACTACTAAGGTCCAAAAAAATAATCCAAGCGCGGGAGTTAATAATTCCATACGGTTTGTTTGTGTTTAAATAACACAACTACGCAGGTCTAGTTAAGACCTGCGTAAGTTGAGATATATTTTTTGTTTTGAAATTAAGCTGACATAGCAAGGAAACAGATTACTGCACCAAACAGAGCAACACCCTCGATGAAGGCAGCCAAGATGATAGCAGTAGTCCTAATGTCGCCTGAAGCCTCAGGTTGACGAGCGATTGATTCAACGGCTCCAGCACCAATTTTACCAATACCCAAACCTACGCCAAGGGCAACAAGACCTGCGCCGATACCAGCACCTAATGGACCCCAACTAACTTGAGTGGCTTGAAGAAGCAATTTTTGTAATAACATAATTGTGTTTATTTAATGTTCGATTTTATTTGGTTTTCTGTTTCTTACTTTAATTAGTGAGCTGCACTTGCGTGAGCTTCATCATGGTGTCCGTGGTCTTCCATTGCTTGCCCAATAAACAATGAGGTAAGCATGGTGAATATGAAAGCCTGAAGGAAGGCTACCAATAATTCAAGGCAAAACAAGAACAATGCAAGGGGTAATGCAGCTAGTGATACACCAAAGCCTGCACCTACGTTTGCACCGCCGTTGCTAAACATAAATATCAAACCCAATATACTAAGTATGATAATGTGGCCTGCGGTAATGTTGGCAAACAAACGTATCATCAAAGCAAATGGTTTGGTAAATATACCTAAAATTTCTACCGGCCACATAATTAGTAATAGTGGCTTTGGTACACCCGGAGGGTTAAAAATATGACCCCAGTAGTGTTTGTTACCTTTAATGTTGGTAATTACAAGTGTAACAACTGCTAATACTGCTGTTACTGCAATATTACCGGTTACGTTTGCTGCACCCGGCAACAAACCAAGTAAGTTGTTAAACCAGATAAAGAAAAACAGGGTAAGCATATAAGGCATAAAAGCATCGCCTGTTTTTTTACCCATGTTAGGGCGAACAACATCATCACGTACAAAAAGTATTAATGGCTCCATTAACGATTGCATACCTTTTGGTACTAATTGTCCTTTTTTGGTATACGCATTAGCTACTTTTATAAACACTAGGCATAATAATAGTAATGATACCATCATTGATGCTACGTTTTTAGTAAGTGAAAAATCCATCGGCATCACATTGGCTGCGTGGTGTTCTTCATCCATTACCAACTCGCCATTAGCATCAGCCAAGTATATTTTTTCGTGGTGCAGTATATAGTTGTTATAGTATTTGGCTGCATCGTGGCCATGTTCGCCTTCTTTGTACTTAAAAGCACTTGAAAGAAAAATATCTAACCCGTTTTCTTTGCTATATACTATAACAGGTAGCGGAAGGGTAGCATGAAAGCTTTCAGTAGCAAAAAATTCCCACTCATGTGCATCACTAATGTGGTGCATGATTACCGATTTGGCATCGTATTTAGTTTCTTTTTCGTGGCTGCCATCTCCGTGGTGAGCATCATCACTTGCAGTGTGATTTTCACTTTCGGTAACAACACCATGCTCTGCCCCATCTTTTTGGTGAGGAACATTTGCTTTTGTTAACGAAAAAGTAACAAAAAACACCATCAGCACTAAAAAGTTTAGTGCTTTAAAATTTGAAAATCCTTTATTAACGCTACACATCGCCGATTGGTTCGTTTTTTGAATCGGGGCGCAAGTTAATCACTAAATGGTAATTTTCAAATACTGTGAAGAATAAATAAAGAATCATGAAAATTATAGCGAACTGAAAGCTATAATCACCTGTAAATGAGACATATATTGCAAAGTAGCCAAAACTTAAAAAAAGTCTCAGCATTAAGGTACCTAACAAAAGCTTTAGTGCTGCTGCGGGAGAAGCCTTTAATGTGAATGTTGATAACATAAAAATAAGCAGCGAAACCACAAAGAAAAAACCAAACACCCCCCATGTGCCTTTTGGAATAAGCACAGTGTAACTTTGCAAGGCATAAATGATTACGCTTAGCAAAGCAGAAAAGGCTACTAGCCTGATAAAAAAACGTTGAAGTTTCAAAGCCAAGTGTTAGTTTTTACTTTCCGTTTAGCTGCCTCAAAATTTTCATAACTGAGGTAGTTAACCCTGCAATAATACCCAACAAGAGAAATAAAGGGAAACTTATTTTTAACCAATCGTCTAAAAAATGACCTCCAATGCCTAAAAGCCCTGTGCTGATAACCAATTGAAAGCCTATGGAAAAATAAGTGTAGATGTTAATATTTTGCTTCCGTTTCGAGCGGCTTGGCTGTGGTTCTTCCATTTTGTTGGCTGTTTTCACTCGTCTGAACCCTTTGTGTAGAAAGCATATTGCACTTACCGTTAAACTCAGCACCCGATTCTACAACAAGTTTGTTTACCATTATATCGCCATTAATATAGGCCGTAGGCTTAAGAAATAATGTTTCTGATACGGTTAGCTTTCCGTTTACCTTGCCTGATATATCGGCATTTTGGGCTTCAATATCACCATCAATAATGCACGAAGCACCAATTACCACTTTTGCTTTTGAAACAACAGTGCCTTTTACAGTACCATCAATACGTATATCGCCATTTGATGTTATATCGCCATTAATAATAGTACCTGCCCCCACAATATTTATGGTTGCAGCTCCATTATCGGCGGCACGATTTTTTGCTTCTTTGCTGTTGCTGTTAAACATAAAAGAACCTTTTGTGTTTTTAAATGTGTGTGTTGTGTTTTACAAAAGGAAAACGAAGTTACGCTTTTGAAAGTATAATTAAAAGCTAAAAACTAGCAGTTAATTCGCACCACTGTCAGCAGGAGCTACATTTTCACCATCAATATCTCCACTCAAAATCTTGTCAATAGCCTCCCACTTTTCGTAATACTGTTTATTAACCCTTTCCAACGAGTCTAATCGAGCATCTTGTTTCAGCTTTATACGCAAGTAATCTGTTTTGTCAAAACCCGGTATATATTCTTTTAATGGTGTATAAAACAATAGCAGCACTATTATTGTGGTAAATACAACCAATAGCATACTAAAAAGTACAAAAACATTCATGGGCTTTAACACCACCGAGGCACTTTCGTGCAAAGTTTCATCATTTACCACCATAAGGCGGTACTTGTTTTTAAGTTTTTTGATGAACTTTTTATTTTTACCCTTTGCCACTATTAATGTATTAAGCCCTAACAGGGGCTTCAAACCTACATATTTTGCTTAACAATAGTACAACAAGCAGCAACTAATATTGTAACAACTCTGTTAAGCATTATATAAATAAGCCTAAATAAAATATTTTTGCAGCTTTGCAGTTATAAACTACGAGGTAAGGAAACACAAACAACGATTTGAAATTGACGAACAACACATATAAGGTATTTACACTGGCTACACTGGCTATGCTAGTTTTAAGCTGTAATAAAAACAGTACAAGCTGGTTTAACCGTAACTATCAAAACACAATAGCTCGCTATAATGTTTACTACAACGGCACTGAAAGGCTAAAGGAAGGAGTGCAAAATCTTGCACTAAACCACAAAGACGATTACGACAAGGTACTTGATGTTTTTCCTTATGGTGATGAACAACAAGCCAAAGCCCAACAAGCGGCTATGGACGAGATTATAAAAAAGGGTTCGAAAATTATTATTGACCGCCCTGTAAGTAAGTGGGTAGACGATGCTTACCTGTTGGTGGGGAAAGCCTATTTTTTTAAAGCCGATTATTTTGCTGCCATTGAAACATTCCAATACATAAACAGTCGGTATAAAAACACCGAAATTGCACAAGAAGCTACCATTTGGATATTAAAATCTTACTTGATGCTGAAACGCTATGATGATGCAGAAGCATTGGTAGGTCTTTTGAAAGATGAAAAAAACTTCCCTCCTCGACTTAAAAGTCTTTTTGCTGCCGCTTCGGCACAAGTATATATAAAACAAAGCAAGTACGAGCCTGCGCTTAAAAACATACGCGAAACACTTGCCAAAACACGCAAACGCGATACCCGCGCCCGTTACAACTTTATCACTGCACAACTTTTTGAAAGAACAGGAAAGCCTGATTCAGCCAAATTTTATCTTGAAAAAGTATTAAAGCTAAACCCGCCTTATGAGATGGCTTTTAATGCGAAAATTAGTTTAGCACGTAACTACGACCCTAATGATAATGGGCAGGTACGTACTGCTCGCCGCTACTTGCGCAGTATGTTAAGAGATGATAAAAACATTAGCTACTACGACCAAATATATTACCAACTGGGTAAAATAGAGCAGTACCAAAATAACCGTAACAGTGCCATAGAGTATTATCTGCAATCGCTACGGAATGCGCAAAACAACCAAAATCAAAAAGCACTTACTTATATAGCACTTGCCGATTTGTATTTTGAAATACCTGATTATGTATTGGCGCAGCAATACTATGACAGTACTGTGCGAGTGATACAACCTCAGTTTTCAGAATATAAATCGATAGTAAAAAAGCAGGCGGTATTATCAGAACTTATAAAGTATAAAGTAATAGTTGCCCGAGAAGATAGTTTGCAAAGCCTTGCTTTACTTAGCCCAACAGAATTGGAGCGAAAAGTAGACCGCTGGGTAAAAGAAGAGGAAAACCGTAAAAAACGTGCTGAAGAAGAAAAAGAAAACCAAAAAAACCAACCTGCGGGTGGTGGTTTTCCGGGCATGGGTGCTCCAGGCAATCCAAATTTGGGGCAACAACAATCGGGTACGGGTAGCAATTGGTACTTTTATAGCCAGCAGCAAATTGGTATTGGTTATACTGATTTTCAGCGTAAATGGGGCAACCGCAAGCTTACTGACGATTGGCGTTGGAGTGGCAAAGAAAAAATACAAAACTTTACTGCCGACCCTAATACAAACAATCCTGAGGAGGGTGAAAAAGATAGTGCCCAAGTACAAACAACTGTTGACCCTGAACTTGAAAAACGCCTTAGCAACATACCCGAAGCTAAACGTAAATACTACCGCGATATACCTTTTGCCCAAGAAGATAAAGACAGATCGAACGATAAAATTGCAGGCGCACTTTACAACATTGGTCTTATTTACTTTGAAAAATTAAACGATATACCCGAAGCCATTGCCGCCTTTGAAAGTTTACTAACACGATTTGCAGGCAGCCAATACGAACCTCGTGCCTACTACTATTTATATAAAATATACAAGGTTAACGAACCCGAAAAATCAGAAAAGTACAAAGCCCTTCTAATTAGTAAATATCCCGATACTGATTATGCACTTTTGGTTAACGATAAGTCTATCACCAAAAAAAGTAATGACGGTTTAGCACCGCACAAACTCGATTTTTATAACAGCACCTTTAGCTTATATAAAAACAACAAGTTTAAAGAAGTAAAAAGCCGTAAACCTGTTGCCGATACAATGTTTGCAGGCACATCTTTGCTACCAAAATACTTACTTCTATATGCTATTAGTGTGGGCAAAACAGACTCGCTAGGGGCTTACAAACTAAGCCTTGAGTATATATTAGAGCAATATCCGGCTACGGATATTTCGCAAAGGGCTCAAGAATTATTGGATGCCACTGCCCGACTTAGCAAAAAAGACTCTACCAATGGTGGCGGACGTGATGTGCGCGAAGACGAGTACAAATACAGCCCCGATGATTTGCACTTTGTGATAATGGTATTTCCGAAAGAAAAGGGTAATGTAAACAACATTAGAATAAAAATTTCTGACTACAACCAGTCTTCTTTCCCCAACCAAACCTTTGAGGTAATACCTAGTGTGATAAACAACGATCAACAGCTTATTATTATTCGTAACTTTGAAGGGAAAGACAAAGCAGCCGACTATAAAAAACAACTTGAAAGTTTCCACGCACTGCTGATGGGTAGCTTGCAAAGAGAAGAAGTATATTATAGTTTGCTTACCCCAAGCAACTATGCCACTTTGTTGAAACAAAAAGATATAGAACCCTACAAAAGTTTTTATAACCGCTACTACCGCTAATACTTATTTATGGCTAAACAAGAAAAGAAGAAAAAACGCCACCCGTTAGTTAGATTTATTATTTTTTTTATGAGCGGACTTTTAGTCCTCTCATTAGGTGTTTTTTTACTTTTTGCAGGAATAAGCGGGGGTATGTTAGGCGAGCTTCCAGACATTAAGCAACTTGAAAACCCTGAAACTTATTTAGCAACAGAAATTTATAGCGAAGATAGCGTGCAAATGGGCAAGTACTACTACGAAAACCGCTCTAATGCTACTTACGAAGAATTAAGCCCCAACCTTGTGCACGCGCTTGTAGCTACCGAAGATGTGCGTTTTTATAAGCATGCAGGTATAGACATTCGTGGTTTGGTACGCGTGTTTTTTAAAACATTTTTACTTCGCCAAAGCAGCTCAGGGGGTGGCAGTACCATTACCCAACAACTTGCACTTAATCTATTTGCCGATGCACGTGCCAATACCATGTATGGCAGGATAAAACAAAAGCTAAAAGAATGGGTAATTGCCCTTCAACTGGAAAAACGCTATACCAAAGAAGAAATATTAACCATGTACCTTAATACGGTACAGTTTTCGGGCAATTCATTCGGTATAAAAAGTGCTTCAAAAACGTTTTTTAACACCACGCCTGATAAACTAAGCGTTGAGCAAGCTGCAGTGTTAGTTGGTGTGCTAAAAGCTATATCAAAATACAACCCACACCTAAACCCCGAAAATGCTCTAAACCGTCGCAATACAGTAATGTTCCAAATGAAAAAATACAACTATTTGGAACCTGCATTATACGACAGCCTTAAGCAAATACCTATAGCTCTTGATTACTCGTCGGATACGCACAACGAAGGCACGGCAACCTATTTTCGCGAATATTTACGCCAATTTCTAACAGCTTCTGAACCCGAAAGAGACAATTATGCAGATAAATATGCCTACAACATTGATAAAATGATGTGGGACAATAACCCCTACTACGGCTGGATAAACAAGAACAAACGGTCAGACGGTACAAAATATAACTTATACAAAGACGGGCTAAAAATATACGTTACGCTAAACAGTAAACTACAAAAACACGCTGAGGCCGCCGTAGCTCAGCACATGCCTGCTTTACAGAAAAAATTTAACGACCATTGGAAAAATAGTGAACCGTGGTCTGACGATAAAAGTTTTATTCCGCTTGCTATTAAACGTACCGAACGCTACCGCGTGATGCGAGCAGAGGGTGCCGACGACGAGGAAATTAAAAAAGCGTTTGCTACCAAACACAAAATGACGGTTTTTGGTCATAACGGTAATATAGATACCATACTATCACCATTAGACTCGCTTAAATACTATAAGTTTTTTGCCCAAACAGGTTTTCTATCTATGAGCCCTAAAACGGGAGCAATAAAAGCATGGGTAGGAGGTATTAACCATACCTATTTTAAATACGACCATGTAAACATACATGCTACAAGGCAAGTAGGCTCTACCTTTAAGCCCTTTGTATACTCTAAGTATGTAGAAGAAACCAAAAACATTTGCAAACGTTTGCCCAACACACGCACCAGCATAATATTGGATGATGGCGAAATGTGGGAGCCTCAGAACTCTGACGGAAAAGAAACCGAATCAGAACCGTTGTGGCGTGCCCTTGCCCTATCTATGAATAATGTTACCGTTAACATTATGAAACAGCTTGACCCTAATGCACCTAAAGTGGTGAAGGAAATGGCCTTGAGTATGGGTATTAAAAATCATTTAGAAGAAGTTTACTCTATTTGCTTGGGAGTATCTAGCCTTTCGCTGTACGAGATGGTGGGCGCTTTTAGCACTTTTGCCAACAAAGGCTACTTTACCGAACCTTATTTTATAGCCCGTATTGAAGATAAAAACGGCACATTGCTTACCGGTAATATTACACCTGCAACACACGAGGCTATGAATGAAAAAACAGCCTTTTTGATGCTTAAAATGTTGCAAAAAGTAACGGCAGGTGGTACAGCTACTCGCCTACGGTATTTGTACGGAATTGATTACACTATACCTATTGCAGGCAAAACAGGTACTACACAAAACAATAGTGATGGTTGGTTTATAGGCGTAACGCCTGATTTGGTTTCGGGTGCGTGGGTAGGTTGGGACGATATGAAGGTTCGTTTTCGCAGCACCAGTTTAGGCTCGGGAGCGGCTATGGCCTTACCCATTTTTGCCTATTATATGAAGAGTGTTTATGCCGATAACAGCATAAAAATTAACAAAGGTGATTTTGATCAACCGCAAGATACCGAAGGGCTTATATTTGATTGTAAGAAGCAAGAAGAAGAAGCTGAAAACAGTAATAGTGGTATTGACGCCAACGACTTATTTGATCGTTGAATGCCAGCCAAATAACTTATAAAAAAGAGAAGGGCGCCCCTGCGGGGCGCCCTTCTCTTTTTAAACTTTTATAAAGGTTGACTACTAAAAATCGTCAACATTGCGGTTAATGCGTTTGCTTTCGCTCATTTCATAATCACTGGTAAAATCAACAGTAAACAGTTGGTTAATGCTTTCGTTTACTAGCGATATACGCACATCATCAATAGTCCAATAATATTGCCTTCCACTTACTGGGTTCTCTTCTTTTTGGGGTTGACCAAACTTGGTTACCAAAATGTATTTCATTTCGCCCAATTGTTTGCTGTCGCCCATCATTATTACACCAATAAAACGGTCGTTGCTGTTAAAAATATAGTAAAGATTTTTTAGCACCACAGTACCAATCATCAAATCATCACCATCAATTTTATAAGCATTTTTATCGCCAAATTCGGTTGATTTGGTGAATTTTACTTTTTGTCCATCTACCACAACAGAATCTATATGAGAACCCCATAATATATCCCTAAAGTCGGTAAGTGTGTAAGAATCGCCTGATGACGAAACTTTTTTCTTTGTTTGGCCGTTTACCACAGTAGCGGTAAAAACACAGGCTAATAGTATGAATAAGTATTTTTTCATGAACATATTTTTTGCGATGGACAAAAATAACCTTTCGGACAAAAGTTCATAATTAATTTTTACCCACGCCAATTTGTTGTATAGCAGAGGCTTTCAACATACACTCGTCATATTCGTCTTCGGGTACAGAATCGTAAGTAATAGCACCGCCCACATGGTAGCTAAGATACTGGCGTACCGCATTGTATAATAATGAACGGATTACCACATTAAAATCAAAATCACCATCAGGCGTTATATAACCAATTGCGCCTGAAAACAACCCTCTTCGGCTTTCCTCATAGTATTCAATCAAATTCATGGCCTTTACTTTGGGTGCCCCCGTCATAGAACCCATCGGAAAAGTACGAGAAAGGGCATCTGCCCAATGTATATTTTTTTGTAAAGTGCCTGTTATTGTAGATATCATTTGGTGTACCTGTGGAAAAGTGTATATGCCAAATAATTCTTCTACTTGCACACTTCCAATAGTACAACTGCGCGATAAATCGTTGCGCACCAAATCTACTATCATCACATTTTCAGCTATTTCCTTCTCACTATTGCGCAAGTTATACTTCAAAGCCTCATCATCAGCAGTATTCTCTCCTCTTTTTGCAGTGCCCTTTATGGGTTGTGATATTAATTTTTCGCCCTCCTTCTTTATAAAACGTTCGGGGCTGGCACACATAGCATAGTGTTCTCCCTCAAACTTGGCATAGGCAGCAAACGGCACAGGCGAAATTTTTAGCAACTCTTTGTACGCCGCCAAAGGTTGTATTTTGGCATTTTGAGCAAAAAATTCCATACACAAGTTCAACTCGTATACATCACCTTCTTCAATATGTTGGCGTACGTGTTGTACTTTGCTTAAGTACTCACTCCTGCTTACACGCGGAGTAAATTTTGGAAGAGGCAATATGGGTTCATCAGTACTACTATAATCAAAAATAGCAGCAAACACAGCATCGGGGTTATTGGCATCAATAGTAACTTTTTCACCCTTTAGGGTAACTAAAATTTCAGGCACAAAAAAATACATGGCAGCAAAACCCAACCCATCAGGATTATTGGATTGTAGTTTTTCCACCCCGTTTTTTAAATCGTAGCCCAAATAGCCCAACAACCAACTTTTATGTTGGGCATGAAATTGTTTCAACTTTTCAAAAGCATTACCTGCTTCATCCAGTTTTAAAGTTGCCTTTGCACCTATGCCCACCACCATTTCAAAACTGTTATACCCGCAAGCGTTAATATTTTGGTTGTTATCTAAACACAAACAGGTAGCAAAACTATTGGCATAGCCGTATAGTTTTTGCTTAAACTGTGGTAAAACATTGCTTTGTATATAAAATATTTTTGTGGGCAAAGTGCTATTGGTTTTAAAGCTACAATCATACACAACAAACTGAAAAAAGTACGCACACACAGCCTATTTGTTTCTTAGGGGCAAAGGGGTAACTTTGCGCCGCGAAAACCATTAACGGTTGTTAGTTGTTTAAAAATCTATAATGTCAGAACTGTTTTATCCCTTACGAATAAAGCGCATAGTGCGCGAAACAAAAGACGCAGCCTCTTTTGCGTTTGATATTCCTGCCGAGTTAAAAGAAAAATTTAACTACTTGCCGGGTCAATACCTTACCTTGTCTACTACCATAAACGGACAAGAAGTGCGCCGCGCCTACTCGTTTAGTAGCAGCCCCATTACTGATGCCGACCCTGCCGTTACCATTAAAAAAGTAAAAGATGGTGTTTTTTCTTCTTTTATGAATGATGATGCCTTTGAAGGGCAGGTGATACAGGTAATGCCTCCAATGGGCAAATTTGTAGTGCACTTGGATGCCAATGCACAAAAACACTACGTATTATTTGCAGGCGGTAGCGGTATCACCCCAATAATGTCTATAGCCAAATCGGTATTGGATAAAGAGCCAAACAGCAAAATCACCCTTGTATATTGCAATCAAGATGTGCAGTCAGTTATCTTTCAGCAACAGCTAAACGATATGGTAGTGCAGCACAACGGCAAACTAAAGGTGATATATATATACGATAATCCCCATACGGGATGGACAGGCAGAAGCGGTCGTCAAAGCACCGAAAACTTTATGGCCATTACCCGCGAAGTAAGGATAGACGGTTATAGCACCGAATACTTTATTTGCGGCCCATCAGGCTTGATGGATGCTGTGAAAACGGGTTTACAAACTTTGGGTATTCCTGCCGAAAAGGTACATACCGAATATTTTACTGCCCCTGTTAGCAGCCAACCTAAAATGGCGTCGGCTGCCGGTTCGTCTAATAGCGATGCGTTGGGCGGTGCACAAAAAGCTGTTATTATTTTAAACGGAAAAGAAACAGAAATTGAAGTGCCTAAAGGCACAACTATACTTGAGGCGGCTAAAGACGAAGACCTTGATCCTCCATACGCTTGCCAAATAGGCGTTTGCACCACTTGCCGTGCAAAACTATTGGAAGGAACTGTGGAAATGGACGAGCGCGAAGGACTTAGCGACGACGAGATTAAAAAGGGGTATATATTAACCTGCCAATCGCACCCTACTACCCCAAAAGTGAAGTTGATTTACGAATAGAAACTATGAGCAACCACAAAACACCAACCGATTCTTTCACAGTAATGAATGAATTGGTACTGCCCAATGATACCAATACCCTTAACAACCTTATGGGTGGGCGTTTGCTCCACTGGATGGATATAGCTTCGGCAATAGCTGCACAAAAACATTGTAATCGCACGGTAGTAACTGCCAGTGTAGACAGTGTATCGTTTAACAAAGGAATTTCTTTGGGCGATGTAGTAACTATATCAGCCAAAGTAAGTCGTTCATTCCGCACCAGTATGGAAGTGTATATTGAGGTTTGGTGCGAAAACATACCCAAAGGCACAAAAGTAAAATGCAATGAAGCATACTATACTTTTGTAGCTGTTGATGGCAATGGCCGCCCTATAGATGTACCCGAGTTACTGCCTGAAAGTGATGATGAAAAAGCCCGTTTTGATGGTGCATTACGCCGCCGCCAACTGCGTCTTATTTTGGCAGGCCGTATGAAACCTGATGATGCTACAGAGCTTCGCGCCCTTTTTGTGAGAAATTAATAAAGAAACTTCTGCTAACGTAACACCGCAGTAGCAGCCTATACAAAAGCCCTTCGAAGTTTTTCGAAGGGCTTTTTATTTATACTTGCCCAACCCTTTGCACTCATTATCCGTGTATGTATGTAACAAACCGATACACTCATTATGAAACATCTATTTAGCATTATTGCATTTTTATTTTGCACCATAGCACAAGCACAACCTCGCCTAGTAAAAGTTTTGGGTCAACTAACCAATTCCAATGTAGCCCAATGGGTAGATAGTTCTGAAAGGCTAATTACCTATAACACACAAGGCCTACCCAACCAACAAATAGTAAACTATATTAATGGTGGCGTGTGGCAACCCAACTCAAAAGAAATAAGCACCTACAACACATTAGGTCAAATTACCACCAACGATATATACAATTGGGATTTTAATACCTCAAGCTGGCCAACCACAGCAGCCGTTAGCACCAACTACCAATACAACACAGCAGCGGCTATTGAAACCATTAATTGGTTCTACTCCTCTAATTCACTTACCGTAAAAGACACTTTTATTTATAACACCAGCAATCAATTGGTTGCGAAACAAAATCTATACACAAAACTTTTGTATAGCTACAATACCTCAGGCGAACTTACTGAAACTATTATGCAGCGCTACGTTGGTGCAAACTGGGTAGATTATTTGCGTACCACCCACACCTATACTGCGGGGGTACTTACTTCTGAAATTGAAGAGTACTGGGATGATAAAAGCGCTTCTTGGCAAACCAACTTTAGGTATACCTATACCTACAATAGTGATGGCACACTTGATGTTTTACTAAAAGAACATCTGGATATAAGCACTTGGCACAACTATGAAAGGCACTTGTATTTTTACACCACCTCTACCGGTATAACAAAAATTAACAACAACATTTTCGCTATATATCCCAACCCATCAACAGGCGTATTTACCATAGCCGATAATTATGGCACAACCAATACCACACTAACCGTGTACGATTTGGCAGGCAGGCAAGTAGCCCAACCCACCATTGCCAATGGCAGTATTGATTTAACAGGAATAGAAAAAGGGTTTTACCTGCTGCAACTGCAAACCAATGCGGGCACACAGGTAAGCAAAATAAAAATAGAATAGGCTTGGCTTTCTTTCAAAGTTTACTAATATGCTTCATTAAACCCTGCTGCAAAGCGGGGTTTTGTTTTTTAAAATCAAGCATAAAAAAGCAAACCTATTAGCCCGCAAAAACAAGAAACTGGTAACAGTTTATTTACCTTTGCACCATGCAAGCCGATTTGAATACCCGCATAGGGATTATTGGAGGGGGGCAACTGGGTAAAATGCTGATAGAAGCAGCCCAACCCCTTAACATTTACTGTAATATTTTAGAAAATGACGCCAATGCACCTGCATCGCGTATTGCCGATGAGCAAATAGTAGGCAAACTTACCGATGGTGATAAAATCCGTCAGTTAGCCGCCATTAGCGATGTATTAACCTACGAGATTGAACACGTAGGTGTGGATACACTGCACCAATTGGAGGCAGAAGGCAAAACCGTTATCCCCTCGCCTAAAATATTAGAAATAATAAAAGACAAAGGTTTGCAAAAGCAGTTTTATGCAAACAACGGGATACCTACCTCACCTTTTATTTTGGTAGATACACCTGCCGATTGGGCAGCAGCCTTGCAAAAAACAGGCTTTACAAAATTTGCAGCCAAAAGTCGCACCGATGGTTACGACGGCAAGGGTGTTTCGCTGTGCAATACTGCCGATATACTTAGCGGCAAAACACCTATACCTTTTGATAGCCCCTGTATGTTAGAGGCTTTTGTTGAAAATGAGAAAGAACTAAGCGTAATTGTAGCCCGCGACAGGGATGGAAAAACAACCACCTTCCCTTTGGTAGAAATGGAGTTTGACCCTATTGCTAATTTAGTAGAATACCTTGCCTGTCCTGCACAAGTAAGCAGCGCCGTTGAGGCAGAAGCCCGCCGTATTGCTACACTTACCATAGAAAAAATGCAAGGCATAGGCATATTTGCCGTTGAAATGTTTTTGGATAAAGAAGGGCAAATATTGGTGAACGAGGTAGCCCCACGCCCGCACAATAGCGGACACCACACCATAGAAGCCTGTTATACATCGCAGTACGAGCAATTGTTGCGCATACTTATAGGCTTACCATTGGGTGATACTACACTAATACAACCAGCCGTAATGCTAAACCTTTTAGGTGCTGATGGTTTTAGCGGAAAATACCGCTTACAAGGTATTGAAGAAGCTACCCAAATAGCAGGTGTTTACATTCATCTTTACAATAAAAAAGAAAGCCGGCCAATGCGCAAAATGGGGCACGTGAGTATAGTAGCACCCACTTTGGACGAAGCAAAGCAAAAAGCTACCTTTGTTAAAAATATTCTGAAATTTATACCCGCCTGATAATGAGCACAAAACCAATAGTAGGAATAATAATGGGTAGCGATAGCGACCTACCCGTAATGCAAGCCGCTGCAACCGTGCTTGACGAATTTAATATACCCTACGAGCTTACCATAGTAAGCGCCCACCGCACCCCTGATAGAATGTACGAGTATGCCAAAAGTGCACATACCCGCGGACTGCAAATAATAATTGCAGGTGCAGGCGGCAGTGCCCACCTACCCGGTATGGTGGCTGCCATTACTCATTTGCCTGTTATAGGTGTACCTGTACAATCAAAAACTATGAGTGGTATAGATTCGCTATACTCAATAGTACAAATGCCCGGAGGTATACCCGTAGCTACTGTGGCCATTAACGGTGCAAAAAATGCAGGGTTACTTGCTGCACAAATTATTGCTACTACTGATACGGTGTTGGCTGAAAAGCTAATTGAATTTAGAAAAGAGATGTGTATGGAAGTGGAAGAGAAAGCACACCGCCTTGAAAAAATAGGCCATAAAAATTATTAGGCCAGATAAGCATTTGTTACGCTGATTATTATAAATTTGACCGCTTTAAAAAAATAACCGAATATGAATATTCCTGAAAACCTGTACTACACCCCCGAACATGAATGGCTTAGCGTTGAAGGCGACATTGCCACAATAGGTATTACTGATTTTGCACAAGGCGAACTTGGCGATATAGTATTTGTTGATATTGATACACAAGGCGAAAACCTTGATCAAAACGCTGTGTTTGGCACAGTTGAAGCCGTGAAAACAGTTTCTGACTTGTTTTTACCATTAGCTGGTGAAATTTTAGAAGTAAATGCAGGTTTGGAAGATTCTCCTGAATCAGTAAATCAAGACCCTTACGGTGCCGGTTGGATGGTAAAAGTAAAACTTGCTGATACCTCACAACTTAGCAGCCTTTTAAAAGCAGATGCATACAAAGAGCTAATAAACGCCTAAGTGCGCACCTTTTTAAAATACAATAGAAATGCCCTACTATGGGCATTTTTAATTTTAGCACTGTGTACCATGCCGGTTAGTGGCATTACCAGCATCAAACTACTAGATTTATTATCGTTTGATAAGTTGGCACACATGCTATTATTTGCTATGCAATTTTGGTTTATAGCCATTGGGCAGCTAAAACAGCACGTCTTTTCATACAAAAGAAAACGAGCGGCAACCCTTGCTTTTATTATCACTATTGCATACGGAGGTTCTATTGAATTGATACAAGGCTTTTTGCTTAGTGGGCGTACAATGGACATTTTAGATATGGTGGCAAATATTATAGGTGCTACTATTGGCTTGTTTTTCTTTTTGGCTTTTAAGAAAAAATATAAAAAAGAAGCACAGGGCAAGTAAACTTTTTGTTAAAAAAAATCGTTTAGCCTATAAAGTCATCAGGTATTTACAAAAAGGTTTATATTTGAAACGTAATATTATGGAACTAAAAAAGAACCCAGAATACGACTCTAAAAGGTACGGCTTAAACTTCTTCCTATCAGGGTTGTTGTTGGCCTTGCTTCTTACCTTGGGCGCATTTAAGTATACTCAGTATGCTGAAGAGGTGAAACAAGAAGCTGTGTATGATATTTCTGACGAAGTGGAAGAAATGGCCGACATTACTCGTCAGAACGAGCCTCCTCCACCAGCACCTCCACCACCGCCACCGGCAACTGTTGAAGTGGTTGAAGATGACGTGGAAACACCTGATGTTGAAATTGAAGCCACTGATGAAATAAAAGACTATGTGCCTACTGCAGCACCTGTGATGCCCGAACCTGAACCTGAAAGCACAGGCGAAGCAGAGGTATTTGAGATTGTGGAGAAACAACCTTCGTATCCGGGTGGTGAAGCAGCTCGCCAAAAATTTATTGCAAAACACCTTGTATACCCACCGTTGGCTATTGAAAACCAAAAACAGGGTACCATTATAGTTGAGTTTATTGTTGAACCTCCCGATGGTCGCCTTAGCAACGTTAAAGCTATTAAAAGTTTTGACGACGATTGCTCTCGTGAAGCTGAAAGAGTAGTACGCATGATGCGTTGGACTCCGGGTGAGCAACGTGGTAAAGCAGTACGTGTAAAAGTACGTATGCCTATAAAATTCAGATTACAATAGTTTTCTACTTAAAAATATATTTAAACGCCCTTGTTGCTTAAGCAACAAGGGCGTTTTTTCTTACATCACTTTTTATCTTTTGCAATAAATAAATTAGGTTTGCCCTATATAGTAACAACCTATGAAATTACTTCAAGATAAAGTAGCCCTTATTACGGGTGCATCGCGCGGTATAGGCCGCGGAATAGCCGAAAAATTTGCACAGCAAGGCTGTAACATTGCCTTCTCGTTTGCATCAAGTGTAGAAAAAGCCCGTGCTTTTGAGACCGAATTGGCCGAAAAATATGGCGTAAAAGCCAAAGGCTACCAAAGCAATGCAGCAATATATAACGAGGCCGAAGAGTTGGTAAACAACGTTATGACTGATTTTGGCCAAATAGATGTTTTGATAAACAATGCCGGTATCACTCGCGATACCTTGCTTATGCGTATGACTGAGGAACAGTGGGATGATGTGATAAATACTAACCTAAAATCGGTATTTAACCTTACCAAAGCAGCTTTAAAACCTTTCTTAAAACAACGCAACGGATCAATAATAAATATGACTTCGGTTGTAGGTATAATGGGTAATGCGGGACAAGCTAACTATGCTGCATCAAAAGCAGGTATGATAGGTTTTACCAAATCGATAGCCAAAGAATTGGGCGGACGTAACGTACGTTGCAATGCTGTTGCCCCTGGTTTTATTGAAACTGAAATGACGGGTGCACTTGACCCTGAAATTGTAAAAGGATGGACGGATGTAATCCCTTTGAAACGTGGCGGAACAACTGAAGACGTAGCAAATACCTGCCTTTTTCTTGCCAGCGATATGAGTACTTACGTAACAGGCCAAACCATTAATGTTGATGGCGGTATGTTGATGTAGTAGCTGCTTTATATTACTAATACCTATACATATTTATAGTAAATGCCTCCCCCTTTGCACACGTGTAAAAACAATGGTAGGTTTGTACTGCTTTGGCGCGATAAGTGCCTATAATCTTTTAACTTTTAAAGAAAAATACATTACATGAAATTTGGAACAAAAGCCATACACGCAGGTCAAGAGCCTGACCCAACTACTGGGGCTATAATGACCCCTATATACCAAACCAGTACCTATGTGCAAGCCGAACCGGGCGACCATAAGGGCTACGAGTATTCACGCGGCACCAACCCTACCCGCAAAGCACTAGAAGATTGTATTGCATCGCTTGAGAATGCAAAATTTGGTCTATGTTTTAGTAGCGGTATGGGAGCTATTGATGCTGTGATGAAAACCCTAAAAACAGGCGACGAGGTAATAACCGGCGATGATTTGTATGGCGGTACATACCGTATTTTTACCAAAATATTTGCCCCTATGGGTATAGTTTTTAAGTTTATCGATTTTACAAACCCCGATAACTTAAAGCAACACATCACCCCTAAAACTAAAATGGTATGGATAGAAACGCCTACCAACCCTACCTGCAAAATAATTGATATTGAAGCTGTTGCTAAAATAGCAAAAGCCAATAATATATTGCTGAGTGTTGATAATACGTTTGCTTCGCCCTACAACCAAAACCCAATTAATTTGGGTGCTGATTTAGTAATGCACTCTGTAACCAAGTACATTGGTGGGCATAGCGATTTGGTTATGGGCGCACTATGCACCAACAGCGAAAAACTATACGACGAACTTTTTTATATTTATAATGCTTGTGGCGCTACCCCCGGGCCAATGGATAGCTTTTTGGCTTTACGTGGTATAAAAACATTGCACATACGCATGGAACGCCACAATGCTAACGGCATTGCTATTGCTAATTACTTAAAAAACCATCCTGCAGTTGATAAAATATACTGGCCGGGTTTTGAAACTCATCCCAACCACGAGGTTGCCAAAAAACAAATGCGTGGTTTTGGTGGTATGATTAGCTTTACACTGAAAGGCGATAGCAAAGAACAAGCTTTTAAAGTAGCTTCATCTTTTAAAGTATTTGCTTTGGCTGAATCGTTGGGTGGTGTTGAATCGTTGATTGGACATCCTGCCAGCATGACTCACGCAAGTATACCAAAAGAAGAACGCGAAAAAGTAGGTGTAACTGATAGCTTATTGCGCCTAAGTGTGGGTATTGAGGATATTGAAGACCTTATTGCTGATATTGAACAGGCATTGGCGGTAAAATAACCTCTTTCGTTCAGAAACAGACATAAAACAAAAGCCCTGCTAAATATATATTTAGCAGGGCTTTTTGGTTTCTTTTAGCAGAAGAAAATACTATCTGCTGTAATTTGGAGCTTCTTTGGTAATATTAATATCGTGCGGATGGCTCTCACGTATTCCCGAGCCTGTTATGCGTACAAATTGTGCTTTTTGTAGTTCCTCTACAGTTTTAGCACCGCAATAGCCCATACCGGCACGTAAACCGCCTACGTATTGGTATACTACCTCGTGCAATGAGCCTTTAAAGGCTACATTACCTACTATACCTTCGGGTACTAATTTGCTTATTTCTTCTTCAGCATCTTGAAAATAGCGGTCTTTGCTGCCTTCTTTCATCGCTTCTATACTTCCCATACCTCGGTATGATTTTACTTTGCGACCGTTGTATATAATGGTTTCTCCGGGAGATTCTTCAACCCCTGCAAATAGCGAACCTGCCATAATGCAACTGGCACCTGCAACTATTGCTTTTACTAAATCACCGCTATAGCGTATACCTCCATCGGCTATAACCGGTATACCCAAATGTTTCACAGCTTGGGCAGCATCGTAAATAGCGGTAAGTTGTGGTACACCTATACCTGCTATTATACGTGTAGTACATATAGAGCCGGGGCCTACACCTACTTTTATACCATCAACACCGGTTTCGGCAAGGGCAAGGGCAGCTTCGCCTGTGGCTACGTTACCTGCTATAATCTCAAGATTAGGGAAAGCTGTTTTTACTCTTCTCACCTCATCTAACACCCCGCGTGAATGGCCGTGTGCTGTATCAATTATTATTACATCTACACCTGCATTTACAAGCGCTGTAACACGGTCGATAGTATCAGAAGTTATACCAACGGCTGCACCTACCATCAAACGCCCTAAAGTATCTTTACATGCTTTTGGGTGGTGGCTGTGTTTTAGTATATCTTTATAGGTTATCAAACCCGTTAGCTTACCGTCTTTATCAACAACAGGTAGTTTTTCAATACGGTGTTGTTGTAAAATACCTTCAGCTTGTTGCAGAGTTGTGCCTTCTACAGCGGTTATCAAACCATCTTTGGTCATTAGCTCGCGTACAGGGCGCTGAGGATTTTTTTCAAAGCGTAAATCGCGATTGGTTAATATGCCCACCAACTTGCCTTCTGTGTCTATTACAGGTATGCCACCAATTTTGTTTTCTTTCATTATGGCTAGTGCATCTGCAATTATTGCATCTTCAAGCAAAGTAATAGGGTCTAGTATCATCCCGCTTTCGCTACGTTTTACTTTACGTACTTCGGCAGCTTGTCGCTCTATACTCATGTTTTTGTGCAAAATACCTATGCCCCCTTCTTGTGCAAGGGCAATAGCTAAACGGCTTTCTGTAACGGTATCCATAGCGGCCGAAACAACAGGTATGTTGATACGCAGGTTGCGGGTAAGTTGCGTGCTGGTATCTACATCACGTGGAAGTACTTCTGAGTAGGCGGGGACAACTAAAACGTCGTCGAAGGTGAGGGCTTCGCCCTTAAATTTATTATCGTTCATGCAAATAAGCGGTTACTTATGAGGTGGGATTTGTTACTCTTATTTGCGGTGCAAAAGTAGTGTAAATAATTCAAAATGTTTGTATCTAAACTGTAAAGTTTAGATAACCTACTAAAGCAATAAAATACTTAGGCAATAGGCAGCTCTATATAAAAAGTAGTTCCTGCCCCTACTTCACTCTCAAGCCAAATTCGGCCTTTATGGGCATCAACAATTTGCTTTACTATAGACATCCCTAAGCCCACAGGTTTTTCACCATCGGTGCCTTGGCGTTTTGCTCGGGTAAATTTATCAAAAATAACTTCTCTATCAGCCAAAGGTATTCCCATCCCTCTATCTTCTACCGAAATAAGTACTTTGCCGTCTGTTTTAGTTAATACAACGTCTATACGGCTGTCTTTATGGCTAAATTTTATAGCGTTTGAGATTAGATTGCCCAAAGCCCTATTAATTTTTTCGCGTGCCACATTTGCTGTAATTTCTACAGCAGGTTCTGAAAAATGTATTTCAATATCCTTTTGCTGTGCGCGATTTTCGTACAAGCGTATCGAGTTTCTAATAATTTCGGCAATATTTTCAGGTCGTTTTTCTCCCTCTAGTCCAACATTATCCAGTTTGGCAGCTTCAAGTAAATCGTTAATAACATCAATTGCATTCTCACATGATTTTTTAATCAAGTCTACCAATTGGGCATCACTATCACTAAAGCGTGAAAATCCGGGTGAGCTTTCAAGTAACTGTACTACTCCTGTAATATTATATATAGGGCCACGCAAATCATGCGCTACCATACCTAACAATCTATTCTTCTCAACATTAAGCAGCTTCATTTCTTCAATGGCCTGCTCCAGCTCTACTTTATTAAGTGTTATTTGCTGGTTTTGGTTTGCAATCTGCTTATTTAATTCTTTTTCTTTCTTAAGATTTTTACGATAGCCATTCAAGCCCAACACTGCCACTACTAACAATACAATAAACAGTATTGATAATAATAAGTATGCTTGCACCCGTATCTGCTGCACTTTACTATTTTTTTCTAATGCTTCTACTTTTAGGGTTTGCCTTTGCAACTGATGGTAATATACTTGGTCTTGTATATCCTCAACCTTATCCACACTCTCCATGCTATCTTTCAAATGCATTTGCATGGTACGGTAAACAAACGCTTTACTTAGGTCATTTTGCTTATTTAACCTGTCGGCCATAATTCCGTATAATCGGGCACGCCAAAGGTGGGTATAATTGCGTTTAACACTATGGCAAAAGTAAAGGGCTGTATCAAACAACCGATTAAAGTCCTTAGTGCTATCCAGCTCGTTATATATCTCTAACAAGTAAGTGTACGATGTTACCACATCAGCATTGTCGCCATTGGGTAAGCTATTTACAGTAATATTCCGTTTTAAATATTTTACAGCCTCATCATACTCCCCTTTCAGTTGGTATAAGTGCCCCATATTACCATATATTACTCCGTGCGCCACATCCTGTATGTTAGAATTTAGTTTATCCGCTTCGCGTAAGGCACTATCGTAATAGTGGTATGCAGTATCATATTGTTTCAACTTCACATAACACAAAGCTATATTGTTTAGCACTTGCATCTCTTTGGTATTATGCTCACGTTCGTATCCATAAACACGCACCAAACTAAGTGTTTGTAAATATGTTTTAAGTGCTTGTTCGTAGTGGGTTTGATGGTAGTATACTGCGGCTAGCTTATCTAAAACAAAAACCTTAGTCCCTTCATTAGAAATTTTTTCACTTACATCTAAGGCCTGTAAATAAAAATCATTGGCTAATCGTTTTTTTCCAATCCTAAAATAAATATCTGCTATTTCGGTCAAAACATTTAGCTCATCCTGTGTATTAGTGCCTCTATGAATTTGTAAAGATTTTTCGCACCAATCCAAGGCTTCCATATACCTTTCGTTCCACCTAGCCATTGTACCCTTAGTTGAATACAAACGAGCAAGACATTTTTTATTGTTCTTTTTTAAACAAATCTCTTCTAAACTGTCAATTGTGTGAATAAGTAATTGAAAGGAGCTTCTAAAGCCCGTATCGGCTTGTGTTTCAAGATGAGACACAGCGCTATCAATGGCTGCATCATCATGCACATAGTCATCCTTTGGTTTTTTAGGGCTACACCCAAAACACAAAGAGACTATAAGTAAAATAAACGAAACATAACGTACAGCACCAAAAACCATCTGATAACTTAAGATATGCAATAATAAACATTTTTTTTCGCACAGTTAGGTACATTACTTTTCAAACATAAACCCCTCTATTACTTAAAACATTTCTATTTTTGTCGGGTTTACCCATAGAGGCAAATTCAAAACCAGAAATAATGAATAATACGAATAATAAAGAGGAGGCTCTCCGTTACCACGAGATGGGTCGCCCTGGAAAAATAGAAGTTATCCCTACTAAACCCACTGCTACCCAACGCGACTTAAGTTTAGCTTATTCTCCGGGTGTTGCAGAGCCGTGCCTAAAAATACAAGAAGACCCTGCAAATGTTTATAAATACACTGCCAAAGGCAATCTTGTTGCCGTAATATCAAACGGTACTGCTGTACTAGGCTTAGGGAACCTTGGCCCCGAAGCATCAAAACCTGTAATGGAGGGCAAAGGGCTGCTGTTTAAAATTTTTGCTGATATTGATGTTTTTGATATTGAGCTTAACTGTACAACTGTTGATGAGTTTGTAGCCACCGTTAAGGCACTTGAACCCACTTTTGGAGGTATTAACCTTGAAGATATAAAGGCCCCTGAAGCTTTTGAAATTGAAAAACAATTAAAGGAAGCCCTAAAAATACCCGTGATGCACGACGACCAACACGGAACGGCTATAATTAGCGGGGCTGCCTTGATAAATGCTGCCGAATTGGTGGGCAAACCTTTAGATACTCTAAAAATGGTGGTAAATGGTGCAGGCGCATCAGCTATATCGTGTGCACGCATTTTTCTTTCACTAGGGGTGAAAAAAGAAAACTTGGTGATGCTGGATAGCAAGGGTGTAATACGCAAAGGCACTGAGAACCTTGACGAAAACAAAGCCCGATTTGCTACCGATAAAGAGGTAAATACGCTTGAAGAAGCTATAAACGGGGCTGATGTATTTATTGGCCTTAGCAAAGGCAACGTGCTTACACCTGCAATGCTAAAAAGTATGGCGGCAAACCCCATTGTATTTGCAATGGCCAACCCCGACCCTGAAATTGAGTATGAACTTGCCATTGCTACTCGCGACGATTTGATTATGGCCACCGGCCGTAGCGATTACCCCAATCAAGTAAATAACGTATTGGGCTTCCCTTTTATATTTCGTGGTGCACTTGATGTTCGCTCAACACAGATAAACGAGGAAATGAAGTTAGCTGCTGTGCGTGCTTTGGCACAACTGGCAAAAGAACAAGTGCCCGATAAAGTAATGCGCGCCTACAACGAGGACAATATGTCGTTTGGGCGTAACTACATCATCCCTAAGCCTATTGACGACCGTTTGATATACACCGTAGCTCCTGCAGTGGCTAAAGCAGCTATGGATAGTGGTGTTGCCCGCATACAAATTACCGATTGGGATGCTTACGAAGCTGAGTTGAAAAACCGTATGGGCTTAGAAACTAAGCTGATGAACTACCTAACGGTAAAAGCTCGCAAGCAACCCAAAAGAGTTGTTTTTGCTGAGGCCGATAATCAAAAAATATTGCGTGCAGCACATATTTTAAAAGAAGAAGGTATAGCCAAACCAATATTACTAGGCAATGTTGAACGTATAAAACAGCTTATTGAAGAAAACAATTTAAACCTGATTGACTGCCCTATTATTGAGCCTTTTGAGGCAAAAGAAAAGTTGGAAGAATATGGTGGTTTGTTTTTTGATAAACGACAACGCAAAGGTGTTAATGCTTATGAGGCACGCAAACTAATGCGCGACCGTAACTATTTTGGAAGCATGATGGTAGAAAGAGGCGAGGCCGATGCTATTATATCAGGGCTTACAAAAAACTACGCCAGTACTATAAAACCAGCGCTACAAATATTGGGTATGAAAAAGGGAATAAACACAGTAGCAGGTATGTATATTATCAGCACTAAAAAAGGCCCTTTGTTTTTGGCCGATACTACTGTAAACCTTAATCCCACTGCTGAAGAGTTGGTACAGATTACTTTACTTGCTGCCGAAGAAATACGCCGTTTTGGTGTTGAGCCTAAAATTGCTCTGTTATCATATTCAAACTTTGGCTCGGCAAAAGGCGATACGCCTATAAAAGTGGCTAGGGCTGTAGAAATTTTACATAAAGACCACCCCAACTTGGTAGTTGATGGCGATATACAAGCCAATATTGCTTTGAACAACGAAATGATGGAGGATAATTTTCCTTTTAGCAAATTGGTAGGCGAGGGCGTTAATACTCTTATTTTCCCCAACCTTGAATCGGGAAATATTGCCTATAAATTATTACAAGAAACCGCTGGTTTAGAGGCCATAGGCCCTGTATTATTGGGCATGAATAAACCCGTACACATATTGCAACTGGGCAGTAGCATACGAGAAATTATTAATATGGTTACTATTGCCGTTGTTGCTGCGCAAGACAGAGCAGCAAGAACATAAACACGGACTCCCATCACCAATAAAATAATAAAGCCCCAAAGACAGTTAAAACTGTCTTTGGGGCTTTATTATTTTATAACAGGTTTTTAACCCCGCTATTTATTAATACCCAAAAATATCTTCAAGGCTAAGTTCTTTTACTTTGCCAAAAGTTTTTAGGGCATCAAAATCAATATTTTCTTTTGAGGCTATAAGGCATATAGCAAAGGTTTGGTTAGTATATGCTTGGCTTTGGATGGTTTTTAGTGCCTCGTAGTTTACACCTTGTAGGTTTTGGTATATCCATTGGCTTAAAGGCTCTTCAAGACCTAACTTTTCAGCAGTATTGTGTTGTGTTAAAAGACTTTGCCCCGTAATACGTTCCGATTCTATTTGCTTACGCACCGCTTCTTTGGCATCTTCACCCATCATACGGTCGGCGGGAATAGAATCCATTAGCTGGGTCATACCTTTCATTGCATTTATTAACTTATCAGCTTGTGTACCCACGTAAGCAGTAGCAAAAGCAGGCTTACCTGCTTCGGTTGGTAAAGTAATGTTTGCATAAGCTGAGTAAGCTAAGGCTTTAGACTCGCGAATGGTTTGGAATACCAAACTATACATACCTCCGCCAAAATATTCGTTAAAAACAGTAGCTGCGGCAATTTTATCATCGCCAAACTTTTCTATGGGGTGCTGCCAAATAACTTCAGCCTGCACCATATCATAAGGTACAAAGTAAATAATAGGTTTCTTAGCTCCTTTGGCTTTATACTTCTTGTTTTTAGGGGCTTTTTTAAGTTTTCCTTCGGGTTGTAGCAGGCTGTTTATTTGTGTAGCTAGGGTTTCTTGTGGTGTAGGGCCATAGTACCACACATTGTGCGCATAACTCAAAAGTCCGTTTATATCCTTTTGTATCGTCTCAGCTTTAGCACCCTGCAAGTCTTTTTGACTTACAATATTTGTAAATGGACTTTTTTTGCCTCCGTAGCGTGCATAACTGTTAAGTGCCTTGCGCAATATTGTACTTTTATTGGTTTTGGCATCTTGACGGCTTTTTAAAATATCGGCTACAAGATTTTGCCATTTCTGGTCTTCAACTTTTGCGTTTGTAAATACTTCAGTTAATAAAGCATATGCCTGTGTAAAGTTTTTGTTTAATCCTTTTAAATAGATATAACTGTTTTCGGTATTTGCCACAAAACCAAACTCGCAGGCAAGGGTAAAAAACTCGCGGCTTATTTGCTCGTTGGTTTTGCTTTGGGTGGCTATATAAGGTATATAATCAGCATAGTGCTGCAGCCAAGGGTTGGCATTAGTACCCATATCAAAACGAATATATAAAGTAAAGTAATCTGTTTCAGCATTGTTTACATACTCCATATTCACCGCTTTTTTACCGCTACCGTAAGTGGTAGTTTGTATTGCTGTTTTAAAATCAGGAAAAACAGCAGGTATAGGCGATACAGGCATCTCGTTTATTCTTCGTACAAAAAAACTTTGTTCATCGCGGTTAGTTTCAATGGGAGTGATTTTGGGTTTTGGTATTTTTTGTATGGTGGTATCTTGACCTACTATTTTATAAACAGTAGCACGCTTTTTGGGTATATAGGTGCGTTTAGCAAAATCAATAATATCTTGTTTGGTTAGTTTTTCCAGCTTTTCAGGCATATCAACAAATTTCTCCCAATCGTAGCCGTTGGTAAAGGCGTCCATAATATCCAAACACCTTGTAAAGTTGTTGTCAAAATTCTTAGCACGGTCAAGGCGAAGATTATCTACAATGGCCTTCATTATATTCTCGTCAAACTCTCCTCGTTTTAGCTTTTCTAATTCTTCCAACAATAAGTTACGACATTCTGTAAGACTTTGCCCCTCTTTGGGTTGCACCATAAAATAGTGCATACCGTATTCTTTCATTCTCAAAGGCGAGCAAACAGCATACTGCACTTTTTGTGCTTTGTTAAGATTAATATCCAGCATGCCTGCTTGGGCATTGGCCAATATCATATCTGTCATGTATAGCAAAAGAGCATCATCGCTTGCCGATCCTTTTGTTCTAAAGCCTAGGTATACTTTCTCTTCGTTGGGCCCCACTACAGTTGTCTCAACATCCATACCTGCATAATCCATTGGGTCTATACTATCGGGTATGTTGTTTAGCTTATCTATAATTGGTACGCCTGAGTAGGGCAGCTTGCCTAAATATTTATCAACCAAAGCATAGGTGCTGTCCGGGTCAAAATCACCGCTCATTATCAAAGCCATATTATCGGCTTTGTAATACTTATCAAAAAACCAGTGTATTTTTTCTAGCGATGGGTTTTTAAGGTGCTCAATAGTACCAATAGTAGTTTGTGTGCCGTAGGGATGCGTAGGAAATACGCCCAACATTAAAGCATCGTAGGCTTTATCGTTATCATCATCAAGGCTTATATTTTTCTCTTCGTATACGGCTTCTAATTCTGTATGGAATAAGCGGAAAACAGGGTGAGAGAAGCGATCTTGTTCAATTTTAAGCCATTTTTCCAGCTGATTGGTGGGTATACTATTAATATACACCGTTTGATCGGTACTGGTAAACGCATTAGTGCCCGTTGCACCTAACGACTGCATCATTTTATCGTACTCGTTAGCAATAGCTACTTTTGATGCCTCGTACGATACAGAATCTATATACCTATACAGCATAGCACGTTGTGCACTATCTTTACTTTCTGAGTATATCTTATATAACCCCTCAATACGGTTTAAAAAAGGTTTCTCACCACCGTAAGAGCGTGTACCAAAGCTTTCTGTTCCTTTAAACAACATGTGCTCTAAATAGTGTGCCAAACCAGTATTATCGTGTGGATCGTGCTTGCTCCCTGCCTTTACGGCTATCATAGTTTGTATTTGGGGTGCACTTTTATTAACGGTTAGGGCTAAGGTAAGCCCGTTTTTTAGTGTGTAAAAATGTACTTTATAGGGGTCGCCTTCAACTTGTTTTGCGGGTTTTAGTTGGGCTTGTGCAGCACCTACAAACCCGATAAGAAAAAACAATAGTGCAATACTCTTTATACTTCTCATTGTGGTGTTATTTAGCATTTAGCCCTGCAAATTAACCGTTTTTGTGCTAGCCTTCAACCAAAAGTGATTACACTATTACTATTTTAACTTTTAATGACAATGGCTTTACGAAGTTCTGCTTTTTCTGAACCTCACCCCTTCCTCACGGGTATAATATTCAAAACAATCACAAAATGAAAAAACTGATAATTATACTCCTTGCCCTATTTATTGCTGCCACAGTTGGTAAAGCACAAATGCCACAACCCATATACAGTTTTGCAAAAGTTCTTTATCCTATAAGCTGGTACAAAGAGCAACAAAAGCTTTGGAAAGCCGAAATAGATAAAAACCAAAAAAACGCCGTTGCTTGGTACCACTATTTTAGGGCTACACGTACAATAGGTAAATTAGACGAAAGTGATAAACGCACCCAAGAAGAAAAAGAAAAAGCCCTTGCCGATGTAGTGACGCAAATGGGTAAAGCTATTCCCAACACAACCGAATACCATCATGCCGAATGGATTGTAAATGGCTTTAAAGACATGGGTAAATTATACCACCTGCAAAAAGCAGAAGAGCTTGACCCTAACAACCCCTTCATTTTCCCTGATTTGATAAACGTAGCTGAAATGGAGCGAGATACTACCCGCCTATATACGCTAAGTAAACATTGGTTTGAAACAGGTGATCCTTCACCCGGTTTTTTAAACTACACCTATAATGTAATGGCCGGATTAAAACAAAATGCCATACTTATTACCGTTGGCGATAACGACACCTACCCTGCTTGGGTATTACAAGGTGCACAAGGTTTTAGAAAAGACGTAACGGTGATAAACACCAGTTTGATATTGGCGAAAGACTACCGAGACAAATTGTTTAAAGAATTAGGCGTTGCCCCTATTACGTACAATCCATTTGAGAACTTTGAACGTTTTGAAAAAGAATTGGTAAGCCTATTAGCATCAAACACAAAAAACAAACCTGTATACGTGGCACTAACCGCCCATAAAAGTTTGATTGAGCCTCACCAACAAAACCTTTATCTTACAGGCTTAGCTTATGAATACTGTGCTACAACCATTGATAATATGGCAGCCTTGAAAAAGAATTTTGAACACAACTACGCCCTCGATTATTTAGATAAAACTTTTATAGCCGATATATCAGCAGGTTTGGTAAAGAATTTGAATACAAACTATACCGTGCCTATGGTGAAACTATACCAACACTATATACAGGCAGGTGAAACCCAAAAAGCCGAGCAAATAAAGACTCTTGCTTTAAAAATAGCAGAAAACACCAGCTGCGAAAAAGAAGTAAAAAATTATTTTAAAAAATAGTTTGAGTAGCACCACCAATATATATACTACCGCTGCCGATGAAGAGCTAATGCACTTTATCGGCAGCGGCAATAAGCAAGCCTTTAACGAGTTGTATAGTCGCTACCACAAAAAACTATTGTTTTTTATGTACAAGCTACTGAACTATGACGAAGAAAAAGCCCGCGATTTTTTGCACGATATTTTTGTGCAGATAATAGAAAAACCACAACAGTTTGATACGCAAAAACGATTTTCTACTTGGGTGTATACGCTGGCAAAAAATCTTTGTTTGAACGAAATACGCAACAGTACCAACCGTGCCCGACTAAAAGAAGATGCCGTACAACAAACCGAAACCGTATACCAACCCAACTATGCCACCAAAATTGATGGAGCATTATTTCAGCAAGAGATGGAACAGGTATACAGCAACCTAAACGAAAAAGAACAATTATTGATAACACTTCGTTTTCAGCAAGAGTTATCAATAAAAGAAATCGCCCAAATATTACAATGCCCTGAAGGCACAGTAAAATCGGGCATATATTATTTACTAAAGAAAATAGCACATACTATCCCACATTTCAATCCCAAACAGTAACCATCATGGAAAACACACCCGACTATATTTTCGACTGGATAGAAAGCACTTCTTTTGATGCCCTTACCACTGAGCAGCAAAAAGAGGTTTTGCTATACTTTCCCCAAACTGAATACCAACAACTGCATAAGGCCGCAGCATTGGCCACACAATATACCCAACAAGGCAGCGAAACCTTTGCACAAAACAATGCTGCCCTTAGCAACCTGCATACCTTGTTTGATGCTAAGCACACCCCGCCACAAATAACTCAACCCGAAAAAAGAAAAAACCTTGCCGCCATTTGGGTTTGGAAAGCAGCAGCATCAGTATTGCTTGTTGCAGTAGCTTTTCTTAGTTATGGACTATACAATGCCAAACACCACCAAAACCAAAGCGGTTTGATAGAGAAAATAGATACCGTGTTTGTGAACATAACCAAAGAAATACCCCGCGAAATAAAAATATACGATACGGTATACCTTACTCGCCCATCACAAAATAATGCACCTGCTAAGGTTCATCCGTATACTAAAGTAACACCGCCACAAAGTGATATTTCGCCCAATATAAACCCCTTACGTTCGGTACCGTTAACGGAGAAAGACCAACCTCAAAACTCGCCCAAAAACAACAGCATAAAAGACGATACGTTGGTACAGAATTTCAATTTTGTAACCCTTTAGTTGGTGACTATACCTATTTACACGCAACCCAAAAAATAGTAGTTGATTTTAACTCACCCCTGTTTTATGGGAAAGTCCGAATCACATAACTGCGCCCCTCTCTAAAAAAGAGAGGGGAAATTATGAACGCCTGTACTGAACTCATTATTTGGGGTGAGTTAACTAAAAAATTATCTATACGTGTAAATGGATATAGTTCCCTTTAGTTTAACCTAATTTTAAACAGATAGAACAACGGCATTGCCTACCTTTGCGCCCATGAATTACGAAAAACTTTGCCAAGAGGCCATAGAAGTTGTAAAAGATGCAGGCGCATTTATACGTAAAGAGTTTGAGGGATTTGACCGTAATGTGATTGAAGAAAAAAGTGCCAACCAATTGGTAAGTTATGTAGACGTTACTGCTGAAAAAATGCTGGTGAACGGTCTTGACCAATTGCTTGACGATTGCGGTTTTATTACCGAAGAAAATACAATTGAACAAAGCAAAACCAACAAGTACCGTTGGATTATAGACCCGCTTGACGGCACTACCAATTTTATACACGGGCTGCCTGTTTTTTCAGTTAGCGTGGGGCTACTTGAAAAAGACACTCTTGTTTTGGGCATAGTGTACGAAGTGAGTAAAGACGAGTGTTTTTATGCGTGGAAAGGCTCTAAAGCCTATTTAAACGGAAAAGAAATACAAGTATCAAAAGCCAAAAAGCTGGAAGATTCGCTATTAGCAACAGGTTTCCCCTATTACGAGTTTAACGGAATGGAAGGCTATATAGAAAGCCTACGCTATTTTATGAAAACCACTCGCGGACTTCGCCGTATGGGCAGTGCCGCTATAGATTTGGCTTATACAGCCGCAGGGCGTTTTGAAGGTTATTTTGAGTTTGGCCTGCACGCTTGGGATTGTGCCGCAGGCATACTAATAGTGCAACAAGCAGGCGGTAAGGTAGTTGATTTTAAAGGCGGAAAAGACTACTTGTTTGGTGGTGAAATGGTAGCCTGCTGCCCCGGTATATACAAAGCATTTTTTGGCGAGATACAAAAAAACTTTGCTCCGCCCAGCAACAATCCAAAAGCTGCAAAAGGCTAGTAACCCCTTATCTATTATGTGCAATAGCTTGGGTTAGCTATATTCGCACAACTCGTTACTGAATTTATGACCGAAGGGCGGAAATTTTTATTAGCAATAACCCTACTGCATTTAGTATTTTTTGTGCTATCGCTAAGCATGGGGCATATTGTACTGCCTGATAGCGAAGATTATATATGGCAAGCCACAAATTTTGATGCTACGGGTAGCTTTTATGCTGCTAACCCTGCCCTACCCATAAAAATTGATTATTTTAGTAAACGTCCCCCCTTTTACGGGCTGTTTATTTGGGCTATTACCAGCCTGTTTAGTAGCCTGTATGCGGTTATTTTTTTTCAGAATTTATTAAGCATTATCGCCGCTTGGTGGATTTACAAATTACTGAAAGATAATTTCAGCATAAAAAAAGCTGCACTATACACTGTTGTGCTATGGACTGCCTTTCCCAATCAGTTGCTATATGCCAATATGGTGATGAGCGAAACCTTGCTACAATTTTTAATAGTAGCAGCATTTTATTGCTTTGTGCAGTATTGGCAAAACCCTCAGAAAAAACACTTTATATACCTTAATAGCATTGTATTGACGGTTGCCCTACTAACCAAACCCGTGATGCTATACTTTTGGCTGATAAATTTTGTTTTGCTGTTGGTTTTTGGCATAAAAACCCGTCGTTATTGGTTGCCCTTGCCTGTACTGATTATACCACTTGTAGCAGTGCTGTGGAGTGAGGTAAACTACACCAAAACAGGTTACAGGCACTACTCATCCATTACACATATTAATTTAAAAGACTATAACACTAAGTACTTTCTGTTTTCAAAATACGGTAGTCAATACGGTGATAGTGTTATAGAGGTTATAGACCAAAAAGCAGCTACATTGCCTACCTACGCTGCCCAAGCCGAATATATAAAAGATACCTGCAAGCATATTTTATTAAGCGATATACCCGCCTACGGCAAATTTCACGCAAGGGGTATGCTAAATTTTATGGGCGACCCCGGCCGCTACGATTATGTTAGCTTTTTTAATATTCCACAAACTGATGGCTTAGGGTTGCTGCACTACCTAAGCAAAGGCAATATGCAAGAATTGCAAGGCTTTATAAAAACCCAACCCTTATGGCTTATTGTGGTTTTGCTATTGAGTATGCTTGTAAACGGGATAATTTTGGTGCTTTGTTTTGTGTACCTATTTACTAAAAACACCCCTTTGTGGCCAAAAGTTTATTTGCTGGCTTTGGCTGGCTATATATGGTTTGTTACAGGCCCTATTGGCAGTGCCCGCTTTAAAGTACCCATTTATCCCTTGCTTATTATAGCCTCAGCTATAAGTATACAGTGGGTTTATTTAAGACTTAAAAAATCTAAATTGGCTAGTGTATAGCCTACAGTAAAACCAAACGAATAGTTGTTGTATTTTTCTTTAGGCTCATCTACTACTCCATCCAAACTAAATGACTCAGCCGAAGCCCCTATACTGAAACCATTACGGGTAATTAATTTTACTGAAGCACCAACCGTGCTGCGTGCTGCAAAAGTAAAATATAAGGGAGTTAATACAATTTTACCCATTTTAGGTACATCATCAATAATGGTCAATCTAGCTGAAAAGAAAACACTTCCTTTTAGTTTGTACTCACCTTCATACCCGTAATTGCTTTTTACAGCTTGCCCTCCCGACCCACTAAATTGTTTAACTGTATCGTATTGCACAAGGTTTAATATTTCAAAATTATCGTAGGCATCGTAGCCAATATTTGCCCCAAAAAAAACTTTATTATTATAGTGATAGCTTAGACCTATAGAGATAAAACCCATATTGTTTTTCTCAAACCCAAATGAGGTAGGGTAATTACTGGTATTTAAAGGATTTGAAAAGGTTGCGTTTTGGCGTGTAAAATTTCTAACTCCTACATTTATTGACACTATACTACGCTCAAAAGGTTTTACAGGATAATCAATATTGGTAAGTTGAAGCTCAATAGTATTTAGTTTTCCTTTTGCATCAGCCAAGTTACTGTACAGCGATGTACCTCTCATATATAAAATTAAGTGCATTACCTCTTTGGCAAACCCCTTTTCGCCCATTCTATCCTCTACTCTTTGACCATAACCTACCCAATTGTTAAATAGTTTCTCGCTTAGGCCATCTGCAAAATATAATTGCTTTAAACTATCCTTATACATATCGTATTTACTAGGCAACGACCTAATTACCATAAAAGTTAAAGCTGTATCTTTTTTATATACTTCAAGTTCTCTTTCCAATGCTTGCTTTTCATCCATTAGCAGCTTTTCATACTCTTGTTTAGGTTTGTACCTATTTTCATACTCGTTGCTAAACACCCATGCTCCGGATAAACCTATTGAAGAAACAGAAGCCGTACTGCCGTTTTTTAAAAGATTACTTATGCCTCCTCGTTCAATTCGGTTCAACGTCATACCAAAAGCTTGGTTTTTCTTGTCGTACAAATTGTTCGAAATCGTCATCATAGAAGCATTGAAACTACTACGCAATACATCAATACCTGCACTAACACCACCATGTGCAATGGGCGAGTTTCCTGCACCATCAACCCCTAGTACTTGTGCGTATATTTTTTGAATAGAGAGTGAAGCAAAAACACAAACGATAATAATAGCTTTCTTCATACTGCAAATTAGTCGAAAGTCTATTTATTATTGCAAACCTTACATCGAAAACCACTATTGTACATTTAACGGACGTGAACACTAAAATATGCAGTTAAATTAAGTGTTACTAACTTGCTATTGACAGAAAAAAAAATCATCTTTGCCGTCCTTATAAAATTTGATATATGTACGGTTTATTTATAGGACTGATAATTGTTTCGTCTATACTTTTAATATTGGTTGTGCTAATTCAAAAGCCTAAAGGTGGTGGTTTGGCTGCACAGTTTTCATCATCAAACCTTACTTTTGGTGTTAAACGCACTTCTGATTTTATAGAAAAAGCTACTTGGGGTTTGGCAATAGCTATTATCGCATTTGCCATGCTTTCAAACTTTTTTGTAGCCTCTCCTGAAGAAGGTGCTAAAAAAGAAGCTATAAACACTGAGCAATTACAAGAACTTCCTGCTACTCAATACCAACAACCTACTAATGCAGCTCCTGCACAAGAAGGTGATGCTAGTGCAGAACAAGCTCCTGAATAATCAGCTATTTTCCATTTTATTTTTCCTTAGCTATCCTGCGCACTAATAGCCTTTTTGCTATGGGCAATAGGGTTTCTTGTTCGGGTACTAATGTGGCACATTCTGCCAAGTAAGTTGCAGGATTGGGCAATTCTTTCCTAGTCTTTATTAATTCCTTCTTTATATTTTCAAAGGTATTTACTAAACCGTATTGGTATTGACCAATATAGGTAGTATTTATAGCCCTATAATTTTCATCGGCACCGCTAAACAATGTTATTTGGTATTGGTATACCTGTGTTTGACTGGTAGTTCCGCTTTTGAGCAGCAAATAACCTTCGTCTTTATACAAAGGTAAAATACCTATAGGGGCAAAAGTTATAGCCGCCTCAATACCTTCGTACAAAGTTCGTCCCTCTTCAAGTCCGCCTTTCAGTCGCGGTAGCGAGTACTCTACAATGCGGTTTATTTCGCCCATTAGCTCATCGTCTTCAATAGTTTTCTCGTACACCAACCTAAAGTTTTTTAGGTCAACCTCGCTCAACTCTTTAGGGAAACCATTGTATAGTTTGCTTTTGGTATCAATAAATAGTTTAAGGTTTTGGTAGTGGCTCACTAATTCGGCCAATTGGGGATATAACTTATTTTCTTCAAAACTCTGGTGTACCTGTTGCAAATAGGCCAACAATACATATTTTTTATACTCAAAATCAACCCTGCCCTCGGTAAACCAGTTCATTCCTAGTTTGTTCATAGCTCTTCTCCTTTCGTCTTTAGCTAATATACTAAAAACGCTACAAAAAGTAAAGTTATTGCAAGGTGGAGAAAGGGTGTTCCCTACGCTGACATTGCCTTCCAGCCCTGGGTCGTGGGCGTTTTGCAGCAAACCGTGAGATGAGGAGAGTTTAGGGCTTCTCCTCACTTGCTCTTGAGCTATCTCTACGCTATTTGGGGCGCAGCCTTCACGCTACGGAGTAGCCTGCTGCGCCCACTAAGTCAATGTGGAGCTTTATTTCGTTTTTGCTTGTTACAGTGTAACGCTGTTATTTTTGTTACGCGCAGCACAAGGATTTGCGGAATTGTATATAAAATGGACGGTGCAGACGGTCAAAGAACTTGTTAGATAATGTGTAATTGGAAAACCTTTGTTAAGTGGCGACATTTCACACTTCAAAAGCACCAACTATTTTTGACCACTAGGTTGAAATGGCTTTTTTGAGCCATTTTAAGAAATTTTCTTTTATATGGATTATAAAAAATCACCCCTAAATTTCATAAAACTTAAGAGTGGATGAATAATATTTTACTGAAAATGAGGGAGTAAAAACTAATCAGCTAGTTTTGACCATTACCCACAAAAGGTTTAAGATTAAAAAATACGGTATCTGTATTTGCTTTATTAAAATAACTAACCTCATCAATAAAGAACTGATTAAGCTTTTTTGAATACAACTTTAATATGTAAACTTCACTTTTTGTAGACTTATAAATATTTAATAGGAAACTAGAATCGTTATTGTCGCAATATGTAGCATAGGTTCTCCTTAGAATAATATTCTCTACTTGACCAGTAAACGCTATATTCCTATTTCCACCCCCCTTATCAAAGCCTGAACCTAGAAATCTAACATATACACCCGACAATTCGTTCTCAATAAAAAAAAACGAGAATTCGTAAGTAACTTCTGCTCCTTCTTTAATTAAACATTTATTGACATCAAGTGTAGTGTACGAATTCTTTGTAGAAGAACTATAATCAACGATGTGTGTACAGGGATAATTATAAATTATATTAAGTACACTATCTTTTGATAATCCAAAACTAAACTTAAAAGGAAAAATTTCAATTTCTGCACCAATATTATTATTTTCTTTAAGTATAGACCTCTCCCTCAAACAGCCTAGAACTAAAATCACACAAATAATTAGATATACTTTTCTCATCATAAATCATCTGGTTTATCAGCAATACACTTTAATTCATTGTATAACTCTTGCACTAGTCCGTCATTTTTGTCAAAAAGTTTGGCTTCGCCCGTTCGCAATTTTTCAAATCTTTTGCCGTCTTTTATCCCATCTGATGTCAATGCTAACTGTTGTGCAAAATTATTTAAATATGTTTTAAAGGCATCAATGTCTTTTGTCCAACCAGAACTTGTTATCGTTTTCGATTCCCATGAATCTCCCATGTCTTTTGCTAACTCTTCCCCTAATGCTATCGTCAATGTGGATTGCCAAATCTGATGAACAAAAGTATTCATGAACCCACTTTTTCTTGGTTCACTCCCAAGAGGTAACCCTAGTTTTTAACCAAGTTTTCATTAAATCCTTCCCAAGAGTGTATTTTATCAGAGAAAGTTTTCATTCTCAAAATGTCTGTCCAAGAATGGCTAAGCCAGTATTTTCTAAAAAGTTGCCCGTCTCTTAAAGCATTATACAATCCACAAGAGGAACAATGCAGTGCCGTTTTTATTTAAAAAAGAGAAAATTAATACCCCTTTTTGGTTCGTCCTTTTACAAAGGTAGATAGCAGCAACATTACGGCCAACCAAGCCCCAATTTTACCAATATAATCACCATTTTTGGCGTACCAAGTCATCTCGGTTTTTAGGTTTGTTGTACTGCTAAGGTAAGCAGGCACCCACCATTGGGTTTCACTTTCTATCTCACCCTTATAATTTATAAAGGCTGATATACCTGTATTGGCACTACGGGCTATATTTCTACGGGTTTCAATAGCGCGTAATCGAGCATATTGCAGGTGCTGGCGATACCCGGGTGTATTACGCCACCAACCGTCGTTGGTGATAATGCACAGCAGGTTGGCATCTTGCCTTACATAGCTGCCCACCCAATCGCCATACACACTCTCGTAGCATATAATGGGGGCTATTTTTAGTCCATCCACAGTAGTAAATACCTCTGCATCGTCTTGTATACCCAAGCTGCCTGATGTTCCTCCCAAGCTAAATACTTCCTCTAAAGGGCGAAATATAGTTGGGTAGGGTAATTGCTCTACCCCCGGTACTAATTTGCTTTTGTGGTATACCTGCACGCTATCGGTACTATCTATAAGCAAAGCTGTATTGTAGGCGTCGTAATACAAATCATCATTGTATTTGCGCGCTGTAGCGGTTAACTTTTCTTTCGGTCTAAAAAAGTAATAGGTATCGGCACCCGTTAATATGCTTACTTTATGTTGCTTGCAAAAATTGCGCAACTGAATAATAGCAAAACTTTGGTTAATAGCCGCTTCATCAATTGAACGGGTAAGGGCAGTTTCAGGAAAAACAACTAAACGAGTTTTTGGGGTGATATTATCCTGCGCCAATTGCATCATAATGGCAAACTGTTCTTCAGGAGTTTTACTGCCAAATTTCTCAGTATAGGGATCTATATTGGGTTGAATAACAAGGGTTGAAACTTTGTCTGTATCACTAATATCTTTGGTATCATCTAAGTTGTTTAAAATAATATACGATGAAATTAGAGGGAATAATACTGCTACTGATAAACCAATAGTTTTAGCTCGGGTATAGTTGGTAATTAGTTTAAATACCAATACGTTTATTAGCAGCACCCAAAGGCTACCGCCCAAAAAACCTGTGTATTGATACCACTGCACCATATTGGGCAGCGAAGCAAAGGCATTGCCCAATGTGAGCCAAGGCCACGATACTTGCCAATTGAGGTGCAGATACTCGAACCCTAACCAATAAAATATTAATGCAGGATAGGCTAGTTTATCGCCAAAGGTTTTACGGGTGATGTGGAAGCCCAGCCAAGGCAACGACATTAGCAGGGCATTGAGCACTATGGCCAATATAGCCCCTGCCGGCGATGCAAACCATACCCACCATGTGGTGAGTATATTCCATACCAAAAGTGCCATGTAGCTGTAAAACCAAAATATGCGGTTTTTTTCTTGGTGTTGCTGGCTAAGGTGTTGCAACCACAACAAAGGCACAAAACCTATAAACACTAGTGGTGAAGTAGCCAATGGCGGCCAAGCCAACCACAAAAGCAAGCCTGCACTAAGGCTTAAAAACCAGTAGTTATGCGTTAGTTTCTTCATCATGGGTTTGGCCTGTGGTATAGTTTTTTCCTGCCACTACAATAACAAACTCGCCTTTGGGGGCTTTAGTATTAAAATGGTTTATAATTTCTTGAAGGCTACCGTTTACTGTTTCTTCGTATAATTTAGTAATCTCTCGCGAAACGGAGGCTTGCCTTTCGGCACCAAATACAGCCATAAAATCGGTAAGGGTTTTTATTACTCTATATGGCGACTCGTAAAAAACCATGGTACGTTCTTCATCCGCTAAGGCTTTTAGTGCCGTTTGGCGGCCTTTTTTCTGCGGCAAAAATCCCTCAAAACAAAACCGATGGGTGGGCAAACCGCTTTTTGCCAGTGCAGGCACAAAGGCAGTGGCACCGGGTAGGCTTTCTATTTGCACACCACTGCGCACACACTCGCGCACTAATAAAAAACCGGGGTCGCTAATGGCAGGCGAACCTGCATCGCTAACCAATGCCATAGTTTCGCCACCTGCCATACGCTGCACAAGATGTTCTACCTCACGGTGTTCGTTGTGTTGGTGATAGGCTTGCAGTTTTGCACTTATAGCGAAGTGTTTTAGCAGTTGGCCACTGGTGCGAGTATCCTCTGCCAATACCACATCAACTGTTTTTAGTACCTCAAGCGCACGCAAGGTTATATCTTGCAGGTTGCCAATGGGCGTGGGTACAAGGTATAATTTGGTGGTAGACATGAAGGTGATTTAGTATATTTTTTGAATTTTTTATTTAAGTAAATTTTGCGTTTTATTATTAGTTTATTTCTTCAACGCCATCTTCTAATTCTTGTTTTGATTGTTTCAAAAGCTCTTCAAGCGATTGCTTATCAATCTCACTGTCTTTTGGTTGAACTTCTAAGGTGATATTATTGTCTTTGGCGAACTGCTTTTGGGCTGTATGGAATTTTTGAAAATAGGTAGAATCTACAGTATTCATATTGGCATATATCTGTTCCATTTCTGTTGAAAGTACATCGTATTTTTCATACGAATCGTCGCTTTCATCATCTTCTAAAACACTCATTCCTTTGTATATATCAACCAGTTTTTTAAAATCAGTTTCAGCTAATTTTTTACCTATTTCGATGTATTTAATAGCTGCCTGCCTAAAATCGTCTTTACCTTTAAAAGTACCTAACTTGCCTATTCGGGCAATTGCAGAATCTGATACCAAAATTGATTTTAATCGCAATGCTTCTGCTTCTTCAAAATTGTAATCTTCAAGAGCATAAAAAAAATCAGTAAAAACAGCTTCTATTTTTTCATTCTCACCTATTATATCATCGTTATATTTTACAGGGTCAACTTTATCAAAAACACCTTTACAAGAAGCTAAAAAGGCTACGCCTATAAATAATATTATAATTTTTTTCATGTCTAGTTTTCTTAATCTTCGCTAAAAAACACCTCTATTTTTTGCGCACAACCATCAAACCGTCTCGTATAGGAAACAGTACGTTTTCTACACGGTTATCGGTGTGTATTTTTTTGTTAAATTGGTTTAGTGCTTTTGTTTCTACATCTTTTGCCAATTCTTTTTCATCCAGTACTTTACCGCTCCACAACACGTTATCGGCTATTATAATACCACCTGTGCGCAGTTTATCAAACACCATATCGTAGTAGTGGCTATAATTTTCTTTATCAGCATCAATAAATACCAAATCAAAAGTTTCGTTTAGGGCAGGCACTATTTGCATGGCATTGCCTATATGAAACTGTATTTTATTTTCAAAACCTGCTTTGGCTATATGGCTACGCACCATAGTTTCAAGTTCTTCGTTTATATCAATGGTGTGCAAAATACCATCGTCAGTAAGCCCTTCGGCCATACATAATGCTGAGTATCCTGTATACGTGCCAATTTCTAATATACGGCGCGGACGCAGCATTTGACTAAACATACTAAGCACACGCCCTTGCAAATGCCCACTAAGCATACGTGGCATTAATACGTTAGCGTATGTTTCGCGGTTTAGAGCTTGTTGCACCTCATTTTCTGGTGTGGTATGCATTTCTGCATATTGTTCTATTTTAGGGTCTAAAAAATCCATTCAACAAGTTTAGTGCAAATAGTGTTATTAGAAAATTATTTGCAGTGATTATTCGCTAGAAAATATAGTAACAGCCTTAACTAAAACATATATCGGTAACCAATATTAAACCCGTGGTATACATCATTGCGCACATTGCCTTGGTTGTATGCCCTAAAATTAAAGTCGATGTAATAATTAGCAAATATCTTACTCCTATCGGCAACACTAACCAAAAAGCCAACGGGTATTTGCACACCGTAGTTCGACCATGGTTTTATAAAATTGGTAGTGGCATCAAACATTTTTTGCTTGTAAAAAGCTGTGGTTTCATTTCCGTTGTCATCACGGTTTACCTCATCAATATAAGTGGGTGTGGCTTTTATTTCACTACCTACCGAAAAGGCATAGTAAATGTTGCCTCCCGCATATAAATCAAGCCTATCATGTAATATTGGTGTATAAAAATAATACCCCACATTAAACCTTATATCGGTAAATTTTAAATTGTATGTAGCATACAAACTGCGGGTTTGATTTGGGATGATGTTGGTTGATGTATATTTAATGGCGGTGGGTAAACTGAAATAACTAATGCCTGCCTGAATCTCGCTGGCGCTTATAAATTTGTTTTTTGTTTGTTTTTTAAACACCAATGTTGCGCCTGCACATACTCCCCCATTCCTATCTACTTTACCTAGTGTAACATTGTAATTGCTTTTTTCGCGAGTATCAAAATACACTTTCTCAAGTGTTTTGGGCGATGCTGTTATTTTAGACAGATACTCAGCATAGATATGATGTTCGTGATAAGTGGTTGGTCTGCCAATGCTAATATCAACCGCGGCAATTTGCCAACTACTTTGCGCAAACAATTGGGGGCTTATTGCACACACGGCAACAATAAACGTAAGTTTTTTTGATAGTAGTTGTTTTACCATAAATCTAAGTTACAGCAAAACGATAGAAACTAAAAAAAGGTTGGCCTAACTACCCCTTTTTATATACCAAACGGCTCATTTTTGAATCGTCGAATACCTCTCGGGCAACTTCCAGCACCTGTGTGGGGGTAACGGCATATATTTTTTGTATCACTTCGGCTAGTGTATCAGCTCTATTGTGGTCAACAAGGCTTTTGCCCAGTGCTAGCATAAGGTTTACCTTGCTTTCTTCTGATAGTAACATTTGACCTGCCATTTGCTTTTTGTATTTGTTTAATACATTATCGCTAAGGGGATTTTCTTGCAAGCGTGCCAGTTCTTTTTGTACTAGTTTTAGGGTTTTATTCAAGTATTTGGGGTCGGTACCAAAATAAATACTAAAATATCCACCATCATCGTACGAGCTGTAACTGCTATCTATTTGATAAGCATAGCCATATTTTTCACGCACAGCAAGGTTTAGTCGCGAGTTTAACCCCGGCCCACCTAGTAAATTGCTTAATAATGCCAATGCAGGTTTTAGCGGATGGTTGTGGCCGTACGCCAAACTTCCCATTACACAGTAGCATTGGGCGTGTTCGGTCTCTTTTTCAAGTATAAAAGGAGTGAATTTTTTAAACGGTTTGCGCTTTAATGCCTTTGTTTCTTTAACAGGCTGTGGCATATATTTTTCGCACAGTTTCACCACCTTATCAAACGGGGTTGCACCCACATAAGAAAATACTATGTTTTTGGGTTGATAAAAGTTACTGATAAAATCTTTGGTTTGCTGCTGAGTAATGGCGTTTAAAGTTTCAGGCGTGCCCAATATATTAAAGCCCAAGGGATGATTTTTGAACAGCAACTCCTGAAACTCATCGTTTATACGCTCTTCGGGCGTATCGGCATACATATCAATCTCTTCTAAAATTACCTTTTTCTCTTTCTCCATTTCTTTTTGTGGAAAATTGGAGTTAAAAGCAATATCGGTAAGCAAATCTACCGCTCGGGCAAGGTAGCCACTAGTAAAAGAGGCATATATACAGGTTTTTTCTTTTGAAGTATAGGCATTCATTTCGCCGCCTACTTCCTCCAGTCTGTTTATTATTTGCAGGGCGCGACGTTTTTCTGTGCCTTTAAACAGCATGTGCTCTATAAAATGAGCCATGCCCATTATTTCTTCGCTTTCATCACGTGTACCTGCGTTTACTATAATACCAAAGTGTGATATTTCTGAAATATGTTGCTGGTATATAAGCCTAAGCCCATTGGGAAACTCTTTTATCTTGTGCACGGAGGTAATTTAAGATGGTTGATGGTTTTTAACAGCCAATTTGGCAAAACTACACAAACTACACTATAAAATGCCTTTTATGCGTTTTGTAAAACAACCATGAGAAAAACACTTTTGTTTATTTCAGTCCTATTTATCTTTCACTTGGGTTATAGCCAAACCGCTAATTTTTATGCTGATAGTGCTTTGTTAAGAGTATATGCAGGAAACCAAGATTTGTTTGAAAGATATTTACAAATGCAATGGCAAATAAATGGGAAGCCGCTTGCTTTTGGGGGTGATACAGTAAAAATAATACCCAATGGGAAGAGAATAGATACAGTATTATTTAGACAAAATAATACGGCAAAATGGGACACTATTATTTGCAATATTACTCAACCACACACCTATAATTTTGTGCTAAATACTTGTTGCGGTGGCTTTGACGTACAAAATCAAACACTTAACAAAAGACCATCAGGAAAGGCCATATTTAATTTACAGCAAAAAAGTATTGGCATATATGTGGGTATGCTTGGCGAAACAGGCATACAAGCAAAGTTAAATTCACGCGATACCATTAACCCCCTTTGCAGAAGCGTAATGTCGCCTAATGTGTATTGTATTGAACTAAGAAAAGTAGAGCGTTGCCAAAAAAAATCTGATTGCAACGGAGATGATAATCTTGAGTGTTTTACTGAAAATGGGCACGACCCCACCTATGAAATGCCCTTTCGTACCAAAAACCTGATATGCAGATTTTTATATATGCCACTAGACAATACGCCAATAAAAATCAGCTATTTACCTGTAGCTAAAGTATTAAAAATTGAATAACGTATAACCTCATCTATGGTGAATAGCCTGAAAAGCTGTTTACTGCGCTTTTTATATATTCCTTTGGATAACACAACTTTGGTAGTAAATAGTCAATCATTAACCAAATTTTGGAAATGGGAGGTTATCTATTTTTTCAAAATAAATTTCTTTGTTTCAAATCTTTTGTTGCTATCCTGAACCCTTATGATGTAAACACCATCTTCAAAGTCATATAAATCTTTTCTCCAGTTTTTCCCTTTTATTTCTTCACTAAATACAACAGTTCCCTTTATGTCAAAAATCTCCAGTTTATATTCTCCGTTCTTAATGAAGTCTATATTTATTATTCCAAATGAAGGATTAGGATATAAGTTATCAATTACTTTCTCGTTTTTATATGTTTTTCTAGGGTTTGTTTCATCAACAGTAGGAGTTACTACTATAGGGTAAAAATTCATATTTATTTTACCATCCTTAGCTTTAGTTATTACATCACTAATAGAGTAAGAGCTTAAAGGTTTTTCTAATGGTGGAGCATCACCAATAAGTAAAATCATTCGCTTATTTTCTGATTGCCAGAAATTATGTTCTAAACTTTCAAAAAAACCTTCATATACTGATTCGGGGTAATCTCCTCCTCCTGTTACCGTAATTGAATTTATAAATTTCTTTGCTTGACCATAGTCAGTTTCACAGTTTTTAAATGAAAACCACTCAAAGCCATACTCTTTCTTATCTACGTTCTTATCGCCATATAATGCAAATGCTATACGTACATTTTTATAATTCTCTATAGCAGCAATTATCTGGTTTAAACCTTTTTGTAGGTTGCTTAGGTCATCTGCCATACTTCCTGTTTTATCTATCAGAAATAAAATATCTGTTCCATCTTCCGAGTATGATTCAATAATATCAACTATCTCATTAGTTATTAATTTTGAGTTTGCTAACAGTTTAATATCACCCCCTGTTTTACTTGCTAGTTCAAAAAATTTGATTGTTGTAGTTGAGTCGAATAGCTCCTTATCTAATAGTGGAGGAACAGCTATTGTTATATTATAGAGCGAGTCATAAGAGAGCATTATCGAATCGTTCTGAGCTCTTTTCAGAGCTTCTTTTTCTTCTTCAGGAATTTCATCAATAACAGGAGTCTCTTTTTTGTCAATATTACATGCTCCAACAAAAAGTAATAATATAAAGCAAATGGAAACTTTGAATATTGTTTTCATATTAAGGTTACGAAAGTGGTTTGTTATATAATTCGAACTCTACTAAAAAGCTACAACTTCATTCCACCCATCATTCCTGCCACGCTATTAAACTCCTCTACTATTTCCTTCACTATTTCAGCCGCAGGTTTTACATCGTGTATATAGCCTGATATTTGACCTATTTCCAATTCGCCTTCTTCCATATCTCCTTCAAACATACCGCGTTTAGCGCGGGCACGTCCCAGTAGTTCGCGCAATTCGTCGGCACTTGCTTTGCGGTTATAGGCTTCTTGTATATCGGTAAAAAATTTATTCTTTATCAAGCGCACAGGGGTAAGCTCTTTTAGGGTAAGCTGTGTACCGCCGTCGCCAGCATCAACAATTGCTTTCTTAAAATTATCGTGCGCAGATGATTCTTCACTGGCCGCAAAACGACTGCCTATTTGCACCCCATCAGCACCCAAAGCCATTGCGGCCAACATGGTTTTGCCACTACCTATGCCACCTGCTGCAATAAGGGGTATACTCACCGCCTCTCGCACCATAGGGATAAGGCACATGGTAGTAGTTTCTTCACGGCCGTTGTGCCCGCCTGCTTCAAAACCTTCGGCTACTATGGCATCAACGCCTGCTTCTTCGCACTTTTTAGCAAATTTTGTATTGCTCACTACGTGCACCACAGTAATGCCTTTGCTTTTTAGGTGTTCCGTCCACGTTTTGGGGTTGCCTGCACTGGTAAAAATAATTTTCACTCCTTCTTCTACTATTATCTCCATCAATTTTTCAATATCAGGGTATAGTAGGGGCACGTTTACACCAAAAGGTTTGTTGGTAGCCGCTTTGCACTTTTGTATGTGCTCGCGCAATACTTCGGGATACATAGAGCCTGAACCGATAAGCCCCAAGCCGCCTGCATTTGAAACAGCCGAGGCCAAACGCCAGCCGCTGCACCATATCATGCCGCCTTGTATAATGGGATATTGTATATTGAAAAGTTGTGTGATGCGGTTTTGCATAGTATCGCAAAACTACACTTTTGCAGTTTAGTTTGCAGCTTTGCCTTAGTCTAAAGCACTGCTATCTATCATGTGCGAGGGTACAGCAAGCTGCTGACGCTCTATGGGTGGAGTTGCCCCTTCTCGATAATAATTTTTCCAAATAAGAAAACCGCCGTAAAAAACAATAAATACCAACGATATCAGAATAGACCTTTTAAAGCCTTTTGCACTAGGTTCACGATCGTATGCGGGTATGTGTGTTTTACTCTTCTCCATAATATTCTACAAAGTTTCTTTCGGTTTCTACCAATTTAAGGTAGTGTAGTTTGCAGCCTTCGCTGTTTATAGGTGTTTCAAGTTGATCCCATATTTCAACCACAAGGTTTTCTATACTGGCCATTTTGCCGTGCATAAAATCTACGTCCTCGTTTATGTTGCGGTGGTCTAACTTGTCTATCACACGCTCGTTTATTATCACCTTCAACTTTTTCAAGTCGATAATAAAACCAGTATCGGGATTTGGATAACCTTTTACGGTTACAAACAATTCAAAATTGTGTCCGTGCCAGTTTTTATTGGCACAACGACCAAATACTGCGTCGTTTTGCTCCTCAGTCCAATTAGGATTATACAGCTTGTGGGCTGCATTAAAGTGCTCTTTTCGGGTTATATAAAGTAATTTAGGTTTCTCAGCCATGCTGTTAGGTTCTCCGTAGTTACGTGGTAAAAATGGGTGCAAAGGTACAAAAACCTTTACAACAAATTGCGAGTTGCAAAAATCCTTAAAATCAGTTTACCCTGTTGCAAAATTTGCAAGCAAAGCCAATCCAATTCGTGCCATTTTTGATACACTAACCGAGGCCAAACTATGAGAATAATTTTACTGTGTTGCTTTGTTTTACTTATTGGTAATGGTGGCTATGCCCAATATAGCTATATACCGCAAATGCCCAACGAACCTGCATTTACAAATGCAGGGCAACTGAAACTGGGTGGCACTATTGGCTTTAACCACTACGAAAACCAAGCCGCATTTTCACCCTTAAAGCACTTTACACTATTAGCAGGATATTTTAAAGGATGGGGAAACCAATGGTCTACCGAATACGGAGCATCAACGTATATAGGCTTATCACCAAAAAAGAAAAAACTTTTCTTTTCTGTAGGTTACACAATTGGTGAGGGTAATATTAATTCGGAAGAATTGACCAAAAAGGACTGGCAAGGGTCATCGTACGAATCTCGCAAGTGTTATTATCAAACTCAAAACATACAAGCTGCCCTCTATTACAAATACGATATTGGCGACCCAAATCAAATAATTGGTATACTTTTTAAAAGAGTGCAAATACAATACAATTATTTATATAAAGACTATATACACCGAACCACATCAAACAGCAATAACTACCAAAATAACGCACTTTCATCTGAAAATATAACAGTTATAGGACACTATATAATGCTTTTTGGGCATATTGAACCTCCTGAAATTCCTTTTTATTTTAATTGGCAAGCAGGAATTAAACCAACATCGGGTATTACTGAGTTGGCTGAGAAAAATAACACCGGCAATCCGTTGGGAGGCAGCTTTGCGCTTAATCTAGCTGTAGGTATAAACTTAGATTTTTATTAAATAGAATTTAACTAAACCTGCACTAAACTTGCAGTGTGCAAGCAACAAAATACATTTTACTTTTACTATTGGCACTACTGCTATTGCCTTGCTGCACGCCGTATACCTATACGTATGTAAACCCGCTACCTAACGACCCTGCTTTTGAACGGGGACAACGAGCCAAAGTGGGTGGCGATGTGGGCTATTTAAGCGCCAATGTACAGGGTAGCGTTAGCCCCATAAACCGTGTAGCACTTTTGGGCGGCTACTCGATAGGCTATGCCGGCCAAAGGGCATACAACTATGGCGGGCAGTTGTATGCTGCTATTTCAAAATCAGAAAAAGGGAATTTTTATGCAGCCTTTGCCTTCACTACAGAGCAAGGTAAAATGAACGGTACTTTTGGTAGCCGAAACGTTGGCAATACCAAAGAACAACGGTTTGATATACACCTAAACTATACGGGAATTAACTGGCAACCTTCTCTCTATTTCAGTCAAAACAAAAAAGAAGGAGAAAATTATAAAATTGGTATTACGGCCAAAATAACAAAAATAAATTACCAAAAATTATACTTTAGCGAAACATTGTACAATAAATCGCTTGATACTACTACCACTACTTTTTTGGCCGATGCCAATAATATAGGTTTTAAAGGAAATGCCATTTGGGCATATTTAATGTACGAGGGCAAAAAAGACCGCTTTTATGTAATTACCCAACTGGGGCTAACTTTTAATAGCAATACTGCCCACCAAGTACACGCCACCCAAACCCAATATAGGTTTAAATACTTTCCCCTTGCTACAGCTACCTTTGGCATACGCTTATGGAACCAACAGCGGTAAACATATAGCTAAAAAACAGCATAACTTGTGCATAAAGTGTTAGCGAAAAAAGCCAATTTCGCGGTTTATTTTAAACAACAACAGACAGAAAACCAAAGGGCAATGACTAAGAAAATTAAATCGGCATTAATATCAGTTTATCACAAAGACCATCTTGACGAGCTTATTAAAGAGCTGCACAAACACGATGTGCAAATATACTCTACAGGGGGAACACAAGCCTTTATAGAAGGTTTGGGCGTGCCTGTAATAGCCGTTGAAACCCTTACCGAATACCCTTCTATTTTGGGCGGACGTGTAAAAACACTTCACCCCAAAGTATTTGGCGGTATTTTGGCTCGCCGTGATAATCCTGAAGATATTAGTACCCTTGCCGAGTTTGGTATACCTGAAATTGATTTGGTTATTGTTGACCTTTATCCGTTTGAAGAGACGCTAAAAACTACCACCGACGAAAGCACGATAATTGAAAAAATTGACATCGGCGGTGTATCGCTAATACGTGCTGCGGCCAAAAACTATAACGACACTGTAATTATTGCTGATTTTGAAGAATACGGCAATTTAAAAAATATTATTTCGGCTAAAAAAGGCTCAACAAGTCTTGATGACCGCCGCTACTTTGCCACCCAAGCATTTAAGAAAACAGCCCATTACGATACCGCCATTGGCAACTATTTTGCGGGTGTTAATGATGTGCACATGCGCTATGGCGAAAACCCACACCAATCGGCTTTTTTTAGAGGTGATTTGAGTGAAGTTTTTGCACAATTGCACGGTAAAGAATTATCATACAACAACCTAAACGATACGGATGCTGCATTGGGATTGCTGAACGAGTTTAGCGAACCTACGTTTGTTATTATAAAACACACCAACCCTTGTGGATTGGCTAGTGATAGCAACCTAACCCAAGCGTGGCACAAAGCCCTTGCAGGCGACCCTGTAAGTTCTTTTGGTGGAATAATAGCCTGTAACCGTACTATTGATGCAGAAACGGCAAAAGAAATTAATAATTTGTTTTTTGAGGTATTAGTTGCCCCTGATTTTGAGCAAGACGCTTTAGAAATTTTGCAGAAAAAGAAAGACCGTCGTTTATTAAAACTGCACAGCATACCACAACCCAAAACAGTACACAAAACATTGCTAAACGGCACCATATACCAAGATGCCGATAATGCTGTGGTTACCGAAGCTAATTTTAGCTATGCTACCAACCGCAAGCCCACACAACAAGAGGTTGCCGATATGTTACTTGCCAATCGTATTGTGAAGCACGCAAAATCTAACACCATAGTATTGGCAAAAAACAATCAATTGATGGGTATAGGCTGCGGGCAAACCTCACGTGTTGATGCGTTGAAAACAGCTATTGCCAAAGCAAAAGAGTTTGGTTTGGAGTTGAAAGGGTGTGCAATGGCATCGGATGCGTTTTTCCCCTTTCCTGATTGTGTAGAGATTGCCGACGGTGAAGGAATAACAACGGTTATTCAACCCGGTGGTTCTATAAAAGACAGTTTAACTGTTGACTATTGCAACCAGCATAATATGGCAATGGTGCTTACTGGCATTCGCCATTTTAAACACTAATATTTCTTAAAAAAGATTTTAAGAAGAAGGTATTAAATATAAAGACTGGCAATGGAGCGTAGGCAGTCATTCCTGCGAAAGCAGGAATTTGCGCGTGTACGTTAAACTCAGTTAATTATTAACCATTTTTAAAATAATCGCTAATTAGTTTGGCTTTGGCCTTACCAATTAGCGATTCTATACTTTCGGGCGAAGCCTCTTTTATTTTCTTTACCGATTTAAAGAAAGTGAGCAACTGTTTTGCAGTTTCTTCGCCAATACCTTTAATGCTTGTCAACTCTGTAACAAGCGTGCCTTTGTCCCTTCGGTTACGGTGATGGGTGATACCAAAACGGTGCGCCTCATCGCGCATTTGTTGTATAATTTTTAATGTTTCCGATTTTTTATCAATATGCAGTGGCAACGGATCGTCAGGATAATATATTTCTTCCAGTCGCTTAGCAATACCAATAACGGGTAGTTGGTTATAAATGCCCATTTCTTTTAACGCCTCCACAGCACTGCTTAGTTGCCCCTTACCACCATCAACAATAAGTAATTGGGGTAGAGGCTGCTTTTCTTCTAAAACACGTTTATAACGACGGGTTATGGCTTCTTTCATAGTAGCAAAATCGTCAGGGCCAACTACCGTTTGCACATTAAAGTGGCGGTAATCTTTTTTACTAGGCTTGCCATTTTTAAAACAAACCATCGCCGATACGGGATAAGCCCCCTGAAAGTTTGAGTTATCAAAACACTCAATATGGGCGGGCAATTCAGTTAGGCGTAAATCGTTTTTCATTTGCGTTAGCAAACGCTCTACCTTCAAATCAGGGTTTAACTTTTCGTTTTGGCTAACTCGGTCGTTTTTATAATATATGGCATTTTTAAGCGATAGATCTAATAACTTTTTCTTATCGCCTGTTTTGGGGACAGTAAACTTTATGTCGTTATCATCAATATCCAACTCAAAAGGCACTAAAATCTCTTCGGCCTTGCTACCATAGCGGTTACGCATTTCGGCAATAGCTGTTTCAAGCAACTCTTGTGGCGTTTCGTCCAATCGTTTTTTATATTCCAGTGTTTGTGTTTGTATAATAATACCGTGGTTTACTTTTAAATAATTTATAAAAGCACTCTTACCCTCATAGGCCATATTAAATACATCTACATCGTGCCTAACTTGTGTTACCACAGTAGATTTGCCCTGATATTGTTCTAGTATATCCAACTTTGCTTTGGCGGCAGCAGCTTGCTCAAACCTAAGGTCTTGAGCAGCATCTGCCATATCGGTTTTCACATATTGTATTACCTCGCCCACATTACCCTTTAATATTTTGCGCACGTTTTCAATACTGCTCATGTAATCCTGTTCGGATTGCAAACCTTCGCAAGGACCCTTGCAATTACCTATCTGATACTCAAGGCAGGTTTTAAATTTGCCGGCTTTTATATTGGCGTCGCTAAGTATTAAATTACAGTTTCGAAGCGGATATACAGCGCGCACCAACTCTAGTATGGTGTGCATCATGCGTACCGATCCGTAAGGGCCAAAATATTCCGAGCCGTCTTTTACAGGGTTGCGTGTAGGAAAAATTTTAGGGAAACGTTCTTTTGTTAGGCGGATAAACGGATAGGTTTTATCGTCCTTCCAATCAATATTAAAGCGCGGCTTAAACTCCTTTATCAGGTTGTTTTCAAGCAACAACGCATCAAACTCGGTATCAACCACCGTATATTGTATATCATCAATACGGCTTACCAATACTGCCGTTTTTTTGTTCTCGTACTGGTTTTTATTGAAGTACGACGATACACGTTTTTTAAGGCTTTTGGCTTTACCTATGTATATCAGCTCGCCTTCTGAGCTATAATACTTGTATACCCCCGGCGAATCGGGTAATATCGAAATTATGCTTTTAAGTTTCTCCTCGGCAGCGGGCATAGTGCAAATTTAGGGAATGATAGACAGGTATCGATATATTTAGAAAAAATACACCTTCAATCAAAACTGTTATATTTGTTAAATAGTCTATTTATGGCAGAGCAAAAACTAGTGAGAACTGAATTAAACATTTCAAGAGAAGACTTTAAACAACAAGTTCAAGAGCGAATTGAAAAAGGAAAAAAATTAAATGATTCTACAATATCATCGATCGAACAACTTGAAACTAATGAAAAAAGTTATAAAAAATGGGATGATTATAACAAAGAACTACTAAGTAGCTCTTTTACTGTGGTTTCAAACAAATATTTACAAGAGTATAGCGGTGCAGGACGTCATACTATAGGTGTAGATAAAGTGAGGTCGGGAGTTAATATTAACTCCCGACAATTCAGAGAATGGAAAATAAAGGAATATTTAAAGGTCAAAATACTAAGTTTGGAAAGTATTTTTGAACTCATTGATTTAATACCAACCCAAATAATAAATACAGAAAATGAATTTAAAAATAATTCAATGAAAAGTAAAAATGTTTTTATAATTCATGGCCATAATGAAGAAATGAAAAAAAACGTTCAATTGATGCTTGAAAGAATTGGACTAAATGCTATAGTACTGCATGAAAGACCAGATAAGGGAAGAACCATTATTGACAAATTAATAGAAGAAGGAGCTGAAGCGAAATATGCTATTGCCTTATTAAGTCCAGACGACCAACATACAGATGGCTCAGGCCATGCAAGGCAAAACGTAGTTTTAGAAATTGGATATTTCTTAGGGAAATTAGGGAGAAATAACGTTAGACTCCTAAAGAAAGGAAATACAACTATCCCAAGTGATTTACAAGGCATACTATATGATGATTATGACACCAAAGGTGGTTGGAAGGTTAAACTAGCTAAAGAAATGAAAAGTGTAGGATTAGAAATTGACAACGAAAAATTAGCTAAATTAATTGAGACATTTTAATACTTATTACACTAGGGTTAATCAAATAACTTTATACCAAGATGCGCCAACTGGTTAAAACCTGTCGCTATTTATAGCCTTTGGATTAACTAAAACCTTCATCAAATTTTAGTTTTTCTTATCGTAAGCCTTTTTTAGTTTGCTTCTTAGTTTATCTGCCCACACCTCAACAGGTACAGCTTCTTTAATGGTTTCTTCATCATCGATAAACTCAACCGTTTCATTAGACATCTCTTTAATTTGTTTTAGCAATGCTGCTCCATCAAGAGTTTTATCATCAATTACTACCACATGTTTCATATATTCAAATTTACAAAATTTCTAACTCACACTTAATAGTTTCAATTGGTAAAAACTTGAAAATAATTCCTTTTAACTCACCCCTGAAAATGAAAAAAGGATGAATTGCAGATATTCGCCCCTCTCTTTGTAAGAGAGGGGAAATGTTGGGTAATGCTAGTTAATTCATAAATTGGGGTGAGTTAAAACACAAAAGCGTCCCTATTGAAAACTTGAAACTAAAAACTTGAAACCCGCCTTTAATCGTCCTACTTTTGAAACCATGCAGCCTGATAGTGAAAATCCTTTATTCGACCTTGCTTTTGATGTGGTAAACAACACTGTTTGCAATCTATTTCTTACAGGTAAAGCGGGTACAGGTAAAACCACATTTCTAAAATACGTACAGAAAAACTCGCGCAAGCAATCGGTAACAACAGCACCTACGGGTGTGGCAGCAATAAATGCGGGGGGTGTAACCCTGCACTCGTTTTTTCAGTTGCCGTTTATTCCCTACCTATCATCATCAAGCGGTTTTTATGGCGATAATGCCGCCACCAACCAATACAATCTTATACGCTCCATTCGGTTCAACAGAGAAAAAATTGCGTTGCTAAACGACCTTGAACTACTGATAATAGACGAGGTAAGTATGCTGCGCGCCGATATGATGGATGCTATTGATGATATTTTGCGCCATTTTAGAAATACGCCCCACCTTCCCTTTGGTGGCGTGCAGGTATTGCTAATTGGTGATTTATTTCAGCTTCCACCCGTAGTAGGCGATAAAGAATGGAATATTTTACGTGGTGAGTACGATAGCCCTTTCTTTTTCAGTTCAAAAGTGATGCAGGAAAATGCGCCTTTATTTATTGAATTAAAAACTATTTATCGCCAAAGCGACGAGCGTTTTATTAATTTATTAAATAATATACGCAATAATGATGTTGAAGAATGGGATTTGCAATTGCTTGAAGAGCACTACCAACCCTATATGGATGAGGCGGGCGATAATACTATTACCCTTACTACACACAATTTTAAGGCCGACCAAATAAACCAACAAGAACTGGCAAAATTGGATGGCGATACCTATACTTTTGATGCAGAAGTAAGTGGAGAGTTTTCAGAAAATGCCTACCCAACAGAAGCCAAACTGGCACTAAAAACAGGTGCGCAGGTGATGTTTATTAAAAACGACCCTGACCCTGAAAAACGCTATTTCAATGGTAAAATAGCCAGTGTAAAAGCCATACAAAACGATAAAATAACCCTTGAGCTGGAGGGTAGCGGAATAGAACTGCAATTGGGTAAAGAAAAATGGCAAAACATACGCTATGTGGTAAACAAAGATACTAACCGCATTGAGGAGGAAGAAATTGGCAGCTTTACCCAATATCCGTTGCGACTGGCGTGGGCTATTACCATACACAAAAGCCAAGGTTTAACGTTTGACAAGGCGGTGATAGATGCCGGAAATTCGTTTGCCGCAGGGCAGGTATATGTTGCCCTTAGCCGTTGTCGGACATTGGAAGGCGTTACCTTATTATCGAAAATACAGCCCCAAAGTATTAAAAGCGACGAACGTATAATTGAATTTACCAAACGCGAAACAAGTGAAGCTGAACTTGAACGTATTTTGGAGCATGAAAAACCCTTGTATGCTGCCAAAGTATTGGTGCAGACTTTTAATTGGAATAGGCTGGTAAATGAGATAATACCCTTTAAAGAATTTACATTAAGCAAAAGTATTCCCGAAAAAGAAAGCGTTACTACTTGGGTAGAGGTGTTAATAGCCAAAGTAAAGGAGCAACAGGGCGTTGCTTCTAAATTTGTACCACAATTAAAGCACATACTTAATAATCATCCTATCGACCAAGATTTGCTGAATGAGCGCGTAACCAAAGCCAAACAGTATTTTACCAAAGCCTTACACGATGATTTAATTACCTGTGTAGAAGAAATTTATACCCTGCTAAAAGGCAAACAAAAAACGAAACAATACCTTAAAAAACTACAAGAACTAGAGCAGGTAATTTGGGCAAAAATAAAAGAGGTAGAAAAAATAACCTTTGGCGATATGCGCTTTGAAATTAGCCCCATACAACGTGCCGCACCTATTGTTGAAGAAGAAGCCCTAAAAAAACCTGAGAAAGGCAGCAGCCAACGTACAACGCTTGAACTATACAAAGAAGGTAAAACTATTGACGAGATTGCCCAGCAACGCGGTATGGCATCAAGCACCATAGAAAGCCATTTATCAGAATTTATAGCCACAGGCGAGGTAAATGTATTTGATTTTTTGAGCGAAGAATTGATGATAGAAATTGAATTGGCCATGAAACAAGTGAGCGAAGAAGGCTTTAAACCCCTAAAAGAAAAACTAGGCGACAAAGTAACTTACGGACAATTGCGCATGGCTAATAATTATTTAAAGGCTAAAGTATAATGCCATGCTTAAAAATATTTGGTTCTATATAAAAGATTTCTTTAAAAAAGGACCTTTATATATTTTAGTTTTCCTTTTGCAAATAATCGTCGTCACAGTTTTAGCATATTTTTTCCTAGAAATTATGGAAGTAACGGCTCAATTATTAGGAAATACTGAACCTATATATTCAGAGGAACATCAACTTACACAAGAAGAATTATCCGACACATATTTTGTTGTAACCTATTTAGCTATACATATAGCAGGAATATTTATTTGTTTAGGTATTTTTAAGTTTTTAAGTTGGGTTTTAAAAAAAGTAGGTATAATAACTAAGGAAAGTCCTTTTATAAAACCACCTGATCCCAAGCAGCCTTTATAGTAGTTTTATTGTCGATGTAGTAAAATAGGTTACTACTATGAAAACAGTATCACTTTCCAATACAGTACGGCTGCTACCCGTTATACTATTCATACTTGTGTTTGCCACTGGTTGCAAAAAAGAAGAGAATGCCTTCCCTCTGGGTGATATTAAGTTTTCATTATCTACTACCGACAGTAATGGTGTAGAAAAAAATACATTCAACTATGGCGAGGATATAAATTTTGTTTTATCCGAAATAAATCCATTAAAAAAAGAGGTGGTTTATTTTAGAGGCAGTAACATTCCCCAATATTATTTTAAGGTGTATGACGAATACGACCATTTTGTGGGACGAGGGGTTGATGATGGTATTATCACAACACTAGAAATAAAAATATTAAGACTAAGCCCATACCAAAAAACACAAATTGGTGTTAACTGGCTTAATAAAAAGAGTAATACAATACTGCCCAAAGGTAAATACACCCTAAAATACACAACTGATATAACCATAGTCCCAGACGACGGTTTTTACAGCCCCAAAAACAGCATAATAAAACAAGAAACTTTAACCAAAGATTTTTGGGTACAATAATTACTCTTCCTTTTTTTGTTGACCATACAGTTGTCCGTATTTGGCTTTATCAACCAACTCAATAGCGCGTTTTATACGGCTATCAACATTTTTTACTGATGTGATGTAGTGTATTAAACTACGTTTATAACCTGTGGTTAAATTTTCAAAAGCTACTTTACCTTCAGGGTCTTCATTCAAAACTGCAATTAATTCTTCGGGAATATTCAGCTTATCAGGGTCAACCAAATGAAATTCAACTTGCACAGGCACACTAAGTTGTATTTTGGCTGCTTTACGCAACGGATTACTTACTGAAAAATATTTCTCTCCCGTTTTAAGGTTTTGTATAGCAAGAGCAAAAGGGGTTCCATTCATCGTTCCCTCTACACGTATACGACCTTTTTTACCCTCATTTTCGGCTTCAGTTTGCTCAATAATAGCATCTGGCAGCACCAGTATATATTGCATAAACTGTGCATCGATACGGGTGATACGTGCAGCAAACTTATAAGTGTTCATATACTAGTAATTAGCTTTTGGCTATAAGCCTTTAGCAAAAATAAGGTTTACTGTTAAAGGTCAAAAGCTATATCAGCTCCAAAGCAGTTTCAGCATATTCTTGCCCGTTAACTACAACGGTAATTTTATGTGTACCTGCATAATGCTTGCGTGTTGTTAAATCGTGAAAACGAAGGGTACGACTGAAATTTACAGGCTTATTAGGCTCGTAATTATTTTCGGTAATTTTAAATAGTTTCCTATTTGCACTACCATTGGCTTTTACATAGTATATGCCGTATTCTATCCTTAGTTTTTCAGCCTTTTTCTCTTTTAATTCAACAGAAAATGTAAGCGTGGCAGCATCGCCCATTTTTATTTTTTGTGGCGATATTTTCAGGTTTTTCACTTCTACCTTCACCCCATTCTTTAGCCCAAAAGCATCCAGTGCCTCGTTGTGTCCTTGTTTTAGCAAGGTTCGGCTACCGTGTTTTATTATCCAATCGGTGTTTTTGTGTTGCCCTTGCCAGCGTTTCACTATTTCCATTACAATAGGGGCATTGTCTTTGGCTATATCGTTTAGGTTGTTGGCTACACTGCGGCGCACCGTTTCGGCTTCGTCTTGTTTCAAGTTTTCAAGTATGGGTAATATTGGCGTGGGGTCATTTTTCAAAACAGGTAAAGCCATTGCCCAAGGCAAACGCGGACGACAACCCTCGCTGCTTAGTCGGCGCACATACGGATTGGGGTGTTTACTCCACACCAACATTTGCAGCATGGTTTGCGGATACTTTACAATAAAGGGACGTATGGCAAACTCGGCACTGGCAAATTGAGTTATTTTCTCCAATGCCCGCATACTGTTTTCGTAATCGTTTATGCCGTATACCTCAATATAATCAGGTAAAAACATACACAAAAAATCCATTTTGCCTTCTTTTCCGTCCAATAAAATATCGCTTAGTTGTATCAGGCTATCAACCGCTTTTTTAAAATCACGGGGTAAAAAATTATGCAATACCACCGCAATGTGGCGCATACGTTGTTTTAGCTCGCGGTTTTGCCACTCGGCATCAAACACTTGGCTGATAAATTCTTTTTTATCAAACCCTTTTATTGCTGTTGAAAGTGATACACTTAGCGTATCAAAAAATGCGGGACTGTACAGGTTTTTTAATGGTTCGGGCATAAATTCACAATATAATTATTCACCTAACATCTTTGTGAGATTTGCAAGAGGTTTACTCACGTCAAACCAAATTTCATCCCCTTCAAAATCATCTCCATTATCTGTTAACTTAAATTTATCACAAACACCAACAAGAGATTGACTACTGTAACCTAATTCTAATTGTCCCATTAATGTATACTCGTGCTCTACGTTAGTAACTACAAATGCTGTTTGTGAAGATAAACCATCACCACTTAATAAAATAGTTCTCAAAATCTGTCTGTAATAAAATCTATATTTTTCTGTTTTCTTTTCATCTTTTAAAACATTGGCGCACACCAATAGTTTAAACACCATCTTAAAGTTTAAAGGCTCTTCTTTAAGTATTTTCTCCCCTATCGGCAGAGCTTTTTTATAGTTTTTTTCGTTATAATATTTAAAAAACTCTTTCTCCTTTTTGGGTGTACCATAAGGATTGTAACTTTTTTGAAAAACTGCCCCGTAGTATACAATGGCCATTTCCTTATCGGTTAAAGTTGTATCTATATCAATATATCTATCTAAAAGTTTTTTATATAAATCTTTATCATTTTTAAGAGATACTTCTACACTATCATAAACAGACCTTGTAGGTACTAAATCTTCATTTTGTTGTGCCTTTACAAAAAGAGGTGATAGGATCAATAGCAATACTATTTTCTTAATCATAGTTTTTTTATTGTAAAGAAACATAATCATAAACTTCCTATCAACAAAAAAATCTACGAATAATGAATGAGTTTAATAAATATCAGGGGTGAGTTAATACTACTTATCGGACTTTCCGAAGCGGACGCTTCTCTGTTTTCGGCACGAGCGTCCGCTCGTGCCAGCATTAAATATCTATACAGCGGTTTAAAACCAATGCTAATCAGACCTAACGGTTAGCATTGGTTTTAAAAATTAAACCTCCACTTATGAATAGAATAGGCATTTATGCCTACTGCTTTATCGTCAACCCACAGATTCCCAATCAAGTTGAGAATGACTGGCAACCGCATCTCACACCATTCTCTCCGACAACTTTCAACCAATAACTCACAACCATAAAACAACCACAATAAAACCTTAAATTTGCCCAAAAATCAATACATAATGACTACTTCTTCTCAAGCATTCGACATAAAAGACACTCTATCAAAACTAGGTATAAAAGAACTTAACGATGCTGCAAGCACAGGACAAATTTGGGGACACCCTACTAATCCTGAGATAAAAGACATATGCTCTCCTGTTGATGGTAAACTAATTGCTAAAGTAAGTTTAGCTACCGAAAACGAATACAACTACGTGATGGAAAAAGCACAAGAGGCTTTTAAATTTTGGCGCACTGTACCCGCACCAAAACGTGGTGAGATTATACGCCAATACGGAAACAAATTGCGCGAGTACAAACAACCTTTGGGCGAATTGGTAAGCTACGAGATGGGCAAAATATTGCAAGAGGGTTTGGGCGAAGTGCAAGAGATGATTGATATATGCGATTTTGCCGTTGGTCTTTCGCGCCAATTGCACGGTTTAACTATGCACAGCGAACGTCCAAACCACCGTATGTACGAGCAATACCACCCGCTAGGTATAGTTGGTGTTATATCAGCCTTTAATTTTCCAGTAGCAGTATGGAGCTGGAATGCAATGCTGGCCGCTGTTTGTGGTGATGTTACCGTATGGAAACCATCGGAAAAAACACCGCTTACTGCCGTAGCTTGCATGAATTTGATGGCCGATGTGCTAAAAGAAAATAACCTTCCCGAAGGTATTTTTAACCTTGTTATTGGCGACTATCGCGTAGGTCAATTAATGAGTAACGACGAGCGTATGCCTTTGGTTTCAGCCACGGGTTCTACCCGCATGGGTAAACTGGTTGGTGCTGCGGTTGGTGCACGTTTAGGTCGTGCCTTGTTAGAATTGGGAGGAAACAATGCAATAATAATCAGCGAAAATGCCAACCTTGATATGGCCTTGCGCGCCGTAATATTTGGCGCAGCAGGCACTTGCGGTCAACGCTGCACCAGTACTCGCCGTATAATAGTACATAGCAGTGTGTACGATAAATTTAAAAATATGTTGCTAGCTACCTACCCACAATTGCCCATTGGTAGCCCACTAAGCCCTTCTACTTTAGTAGGTCCTTTGATTGATAAAGATGCAGTAGAAAATTACAAAACCGCATTGGAGCAATTGAAACAACAAGGCGGTAAAATATTAGTTGGTGGTGAAGTATTAAGCGGAGAAGGGTATGAATCGGGATGTTATGTGCAGCCTACCATTGCCGAAGCTGAAAACAGCTACCCAATAGTGCAACACGAAACTTTTGCTCCTATTCTTTATATGCTAAAATATAACACTTTGGATGAAGCAATAGCAATGCAAAATGGTGTAAAACAGGGGCTAAGCTCGTCTATATTCTCAAACAATATGTTGGAGAGCGAACGTTTCTTATCAGCATTGGGAAGCGATTGCGGTATAGCTAATGTAAATATAGGTACTTCGGGTGCTGAAATTGGCGGTGCTTTTGGAGGCGAAAAAGAAACAGGCGGAGGACGCGAAAGTGGTTCGGATGCTTGGAAAGTGTATATGCGTCGCCAAACCAATACCATAAACTATGGTACTGATTTACCATTGGCACAAGGCATCGAATTCAACTTTTAATCCTGTCTTCTTTAAAAAGATTAATGCAAAATAGGGGTAGGCAAATAGTAAAGGCAGGGCTTTTATGGCTTTTCTGTGCCTTTTTATTTGTACTACCCAATACTGCCAATGCCCAACAAACCACAGAAAAGTGGGGGGTAGCCTACAAAGCTATTGGCGGCTATGTATGGGCACACACAGGGCAAGTTACCAACCTAAAAGCCCATGTGTATGGGTATAGTATAGGGTTTAGGTATAAAACAGCTAATAACAAACAATGGCAAAGACTTTTAAATAGTCCTGCTTGGGGGGTTGATTATCTTTATCTTAATTATGGAAGGCCTGACATTTTAGGTGCAGCCCACGCTGTATTGCCTTACATAGATTTTCCTATGTTTCGTTATAAAAAATGGACTTTATACTTAAAAACCTCTGCGGGCTTGGGCTATATTACTAAACCTTTTAACGAAAACACCAATATTACCAACCGCACCATAGGTTCGCACATCAACGCACACATGGGTTTGTATTGGGATTTCTCGTATGGCATTAATAATAACACTGATTTTTTAATTAGCGGAGGTATTACCCATTTTTCTAACGGTAATTTTAATAAGCCTAATTTAGGAGTAAATACACCCAACCTTAGTATTGGTTTTACTCACTATTGGGGCAAAAAAGAAATTAAAACTCCCTTGCCTGATGATATGGACACAGCAAAGCATGAGTATAGGTTTACTGTTGCTACTGGAAAGAAAAATGCTGATTATGTTTTTCCAAAAACTATTATTCCAATAAATATACAGTTTAAATATTTATATGCCTTATCGCCAAAAAATAAAATTGGTGGCGGTATTGATTATTTTTACGACAGGGAATATTATTATTTAAATAATAGAAATAAAGACATAAAGAAAACACCAATTGATGAAGCATCGGAATTGGGAATAAAAGTATCGCACGAGCTGCAAGGTAAACGATTGGGCTTAATATCCGATTTAGGTTTTTATCTCTTTAATAAAAATAGTTTTAAAGGTAATTTTTACCAAAGGCTTGGTTTTACTTATAAAGCTAACAGAAAAATAAGTGTATTTACAGCACTTAAATTTCATATTAAAAGTGCTGATTATTTTGAGTTTGGCGTAAACTACTCGGTATTTAAATGATAAAAAAAGTATACATATTGTTTTTATTATTTATTGGCCTACTGGGTAGCTGCAAGGATAAATTGGGGCCAGAAGATTGCTTTATGTCGTATGGCAAAGAGAGTGAAAATACCATAAGCCTAGCCCATTTTGATGGAATTGAACTATACGATAGGTTTAGGGTTGTACTGAGGCAAGACACCCAACAAATTGAAAGAATTGTAATAAAAGGCGGAAGTAATGTAATTAAAAATGTTACTGCTGTATTGGATAATAATAAACTGATTGTAAAAGACCGCAATATTTGCAATTGGACACGCGATTTTAGTAAACGTATAACTATTGAGATTAACTGCCACAAATTGCACAGTATAGAGGTACGTGATGATGCTGAAATTTTGGAAAGCGACGAGCTGAAAACCGACTCGTTTGTATTGAACCAAAAAAGCACCAGTAATATTAATCTGAAACTAAATATATACGGTAAACTTGAGGTGAACCACAACGGACAAGGTGAGGTGAAACTACAAGGCTATGCCGCTATTTTTGTGCCTGTAATGTTTGATGCCGGCAAGCTAATGGCTAAAGATTTGCAAGGCGATTATACCTTTGCCTATCATTATGGTCTTAATGAAATGGACTTGAATCCATTTAAAGCACTTTATGTGTTAGTGGGCAATAAGGGGGCTACCTATTATTACCACGAACCTACTGAAACTCCTGTTCAAATTACCCGATTGGGTGAAGGAAAAGTAGAGAAAAGATAACACCCTTTTTACACCAAAAAATTCACAATTCCGTTTACCTTATACTGCCTTTGGGGTATACATATAAAATTTGGAACGGATATTGAATTAATTTAAATACACTAAAAAAACTAACTATGAAAAAGGTAATTGCATTTTTAGGCTTAATAGCCATTTTAGCCACCTTACCGGCATTCACCAAGAAGGATGATAGTGGCTTACAAATTGATAACGCCCTTAATTTACGCACTGTAACCAACACTGCTTTTACTTATGGCGAAAAATTAGAATACCGGGTTCACTACGGCTTTATTAATGCCGGCTATATAGATTTGGAGGTGAAACCACAACCTGTAAACGTTAAAGGCAGAGGTACATATCATATTGATGGTTTTGGACGTTCACGCTCAGGTTTTGACTGGATGTTTAAGGTGCGCGATCACTTTGAATCGTTTTTAGATACCCAAGCTATTTTACCCCTTCAGTTTATAAAAACCCAGAAAGAAGGTAGCTATGAAGACACTGATTTTGTATTGTTTAACTACCAACTTAAAAAATATTTCAGCAAAAAAGGAAGCCAAGAAATGCCGCTTGATATACAAGATGTACTTTCAGTGGCCTACTATGCCCGCACGCTTGACGTGAAAGACAAGCCTATAGGTACTGAGTTTTTGCTAAATGTGTATTTGGATAATGAAATACACGCCCTAAAATTTAGAATTGATGGGTACGAGACTTTAAAAACCGATGTAGGCAAAATAAAAACCATTAGGGTAATACCCGAAGTAATAGGCGGACGTGTTTTTAAAGATAAAGATGCCTTGAAAGTATGGGTAAGTAATGATGATAATAAATTACCTGTGCGCTTACAAGCCGACATTATGGTAGGTTCTATAAAAGTAGACATTACCAAATACTCAGGTTTGATGCACGGCCTTAACTTTAAGTAAAAGAAGAAATTACAATTCCCAAATTACCTTTTACCCTTGCCATCTGCAATTTGGCAAGGGTTTTTTGTTTTCTTTGCACCCTTGAATTTTTTTAGCACACAAAATATCGCGCTCACTATTTGGGATTATCCCATGAGCTACACCGAGCTTATAGCCACAATATTAGGGGTTATAGCTACTGTACTTTCGGCCATGCGTATCACCTACACATGGTTGGTTAACATAGTTGCTGTTTTTTTTTATGCTGCAGTAATGTATCAGTTACGCCTGTATTCTGACCTGATTTTACAGGTATACTATTTCACCATAGGTATTCTGGGCTGGCTTTGGTGGAGCAAAAAAGCTACTCACCACACTGTACCCGTAGGGTATTGGAAACCCCAATTATGGGGCTATTTGCTTGCCTTAGTTGGTTTAGCAGTAGCTACTTGCATTATGGGCTACCTTACCTCAAATTTTCATGTTTGGATGCCTCAATGGTTTCCTCATCCGGCTGCCATACCCTACCCTAATGCGGCTATTTTGGTGGTAAGTATTGCAGGTACTTATTTAATGAGCAAACGCAAAATAGAAACGTGGTGGTTGTGGGCAGTGAGCAACCCATTTGCGGCATGGATATACTGGCAACAGGGCAGCATATTGTTTACGGTAGTATTTTTAGTGTACTGGATAATTGGCCTTACAGGCTGGTACACTTGGCAAAAAGAATATGTTAGAGAAAAGCAAAATTCTACTATCTAAATTTTAAAACAGCAATAAGTTTAAAGCTCGTTTTAACTCACCCCTGAATTATAGCAAATTCTACCGTCCTTCAAAATTTTCCCTTTCTTACAAAAAAAGAGGGACGCTTTATGTGTTTCCGCCTTTCCCCTAAAACTGGGGTGAGTTAACAAACCTTTCGACAGGTTAATTTATACCCTATCAGGATTGCCGTGAGGTATGAATAGAATTGGGTTTCAACCCGATGTAATGAATAATTTTCACGCAAAGGGTTGAAGCCGCAAAGTTGATGAGCAAAGATATATGCAGATACAAGTTTCGTTAAATTATAGGCACTAGAATAGATTAAGGCGCTATATCCGCAAGCGGACAATAGTATTAACTCACCCCAAATAATGAGTTGAGTTCAGGCGTTCATAATTCCGGCTTCCACATAAAACTGGGGAGAGTTAAAATCCAACTTCTATTTTTTAGGTTGCGTGTAAGTGGGTATTGTTTCCCCCTTGTGGGCTGTCATCCTAATCACGAATATTATTCGGGACGAAGAAGAGCGGAGTCGAACTATAAGTGCTCAAGAAAATCGACTAGCAGGGTGAAAAAGATTACCCTGAATACAGACTATCGAGCGGACGCTCTATGATTTTAGGCACAAGCTGATGCTTGCGCCAGCTTTTAACAGCCAAAACTAATATCAATAAATCAAATTGTTCTATGGGTTCTTAATACAGCCCAACATTCTTTTGCTCAAGGAGAAACCTCGTTTGTAATGCACCTCTTGAGCAAACAACTATCAACCAAAAACAGGTAACTCGCCCTCCTCATTTTAAAAAATTGTAACCACTTTCAAATTTTTTGTTGTTGTTTTGCAGCGAAGATGAATCTTTAGGGGTGCCCCAAAGTAGTTTTCGGTTTACAGTTTACAGTTTTGAGTTAATAACTTAAAACCTTAAACTTAAAACTAGAAACACGCCAAAGGCTGAGATCATACCCTTTGAACCTGAACAGGATAATGCCTGCGAAGGGAATAAGACGGTTCAACAATTTTAAGGTGCAAGGCCGCCCCTGCCTCGTGCTGTTGTTAAACCATAAACCATTCATCAAAACAAATGTTTCGTTACATTTTTTCACTCGCACTTTGCGCCCTTTTTATTGGTGCTGCAAATGGGCAAACACAAGTTTCTCCCAATTTTAACGGTTTAATTTTCGACCAAAACACAGGTAATCCTATTGCCGATGCTTACGTTTTTTTAAACCAAAACAACAAAACCGGCAGGCAAACCACTACCAATCGTGTGGGTAGGTTTGCTTTTGCATCATTGCCTGCGGGCACTTACACACTACGCATTACCCATGTGGGCTACACCACCGCCGAGCAGCAAATTACTGTTGCACAAGGCACTACTCCACAAGACATGGTAATTACCCTTGAGCCTTTGGTTGCCGAAAGTCAAGAGGTTGTGGTACAGGCTTTTAGAGCAAATGCAAAAACCCCCATCACACAAACTACGCTTAGCCAAAAAACTATTGAGAGTGAGTATGTGGGGCACGACATCCCAACGCTTATCAGCGGTACGCCCTCTATCAACTCGTATAGCGATGCGGGTAATGGTATGGGCTACTCGTCGTTAAGAATTAGGGGCATCGACCAAACCCGTATTAATTTTACGGTAAATGGTGTACCCGTAAACGATGCCGAAAGTCAAGGCTTTTTCACGAATAACTTTGCCGACCTTGCCAGCAGTGCCGAAGAAATACAGGTGCAGCGTGGTGTGGGCACCAGTAACAACGGTACGGCAGCTTTGGGTGGCTCAATAAACATTGTAAGCCGCAACCTACAAGAAAACGCACAGTTTACCTTGCACACAGGCTATGGCTCGTTTAATTCAACCCGTAATACTATTGAGTATCAAACGGGACGTTTGGCCAATGGTAAACTGGCTTTTTACGGTAGATTTTCTGATTTGGCTTCTGACGGTTACCGCAAGCAATCGGGTACGCACAACCAAACGTATTTTTTTAGCGGGGGTTTGTTTGGCAAAAAATCACTGTTAAAGTTTAATATGTGGGGAGGTAGCTCACAATCACAGTTGGCCTACAGTGCAATTGACAAAGCTACGTTGGAAAATGACCGTAGGTTTAATCCCTTAACTGCGGCTGAAAAAGATAAGTTTATCCAAAATTTTTACCAACTACAATACACGTATCACTTTACCTCAAAACTAAATTTTTCGGCTTCGGGCTATTATGTAAAAGGTACTGCGCCCTATTTTGATGTACGCTTTAATGCTTACCCATTTTCGTACATGAATATGCCCGATACTGTTTTTCAAGGCACGGATACTGTTACATCAGCTGATTTTATAAACAGCTATCGCCTTGACCAACAGTTTGTGGGTGGTTTTGCTTCGCTTAACTATACGGATAAAAAACTGCAACTAAGTGCAGGCATACACGCCAATAGTTTTAAAAGCGACCATTATATGCAAGCCAAATGGGCATCGGTATTGCCCGCAGGTATTGAGCCTAACCATACGGTGTATTTTAATACAGGTGTGAAACAAGACATAAATGCTTTTGCAAAGGCCAGTTATGCAGCAACTGAAAAACTTACGCTATTTGCTGATATAATGGTTCGTCGCGCTGCATGGAAATATACACCAAAAGCGCAACAGTATTTATTTACTCAATACAATGTTGAGCCTATGACGTGGCTGTTTGTTAACCCTAAGGTGGGAGCACGCTACCAAACCACAAAATATTCATCACTATACTTAAATGTGGGTATGACCAGCCGCGAGCCTACTCGTCCAGATTATTTACGTGACGATTTGGCTTGGCGCGATATTAAGCAGGATGAACTGAAACCTGAAAAGGTGTACGATATTGAGTTGGGTACAAGTGTTAGCAACCGTCATTTTTGGTTAAATGCCAATGTGTATTATATGTTGTTTGAAAACCAAATAGCCAATACAGGTTTTGTTAATCAATTCGGAGCTTCAATTACTCAAAATACGGGCAGTGGCTACCGTGCAGGTATTGAGATTGAAGGGCAATGGAACATTACCCCAAAACTTGCTTTTACTTTAGCCACTAACTTAAGCGATAACAGAATAAATAACTACAAACAGTTTTATTATGTAAACGATGAGCAAGGCAACCCTATTGGTGCCGGTGCACAAGGTTTTGATTTTAACAATGTGCAAAGTGCACTTAGCCCGCAGGTGATAAGCAACCAAGGATTAAAATACAGTCCTTTACATTTTTTAAGTATTAATGCTAATACCCGCTATGTAGGCAAACAGTATATTGATAATACAGCTACCGAAAGCCTTAGCCTGCCTTCGTATTTTGTAGCTGATGCCTCTGTATTGTTTGATATTAGCCACTTTACAGGTGTTGGGCAGCAAACACTTAGCTTTAGGGTAAATAATATTACCAACACACTATATACACCATCGGGTGCTCTTGGTGCATGGGTAAATACTATGCAACAAGATGCGCAGGGAGTAAACACTGTAACTACCCCTGCGGCTTATTATCCTGCTGCTACTACCAACTTTTTTGTAACCCTTATGATGAGGTTTTAATTTATCATAAACTGGCGCGTGCGTCCCGCTCGTGCCGAAAATAGATAAAGCGTCCGCTTTAAGGAGTTTTATTGGAGGTTTTCCTCTCCTTCGAGAATTTCTGGAGGACAAAAATAGAAGGCCATGCAGCTACGCTGCATGGCCTTCTATTTTAATAAGCCGATTAATTACACCTGAGATATTTGTATGTAATTACCAAAAGTATCATCAAAAATAGCTTCTATACCCCAATCGGTTTTGGTAGGCATTTTTCTAAATAGTACACCTTGCCCAATTAGCCTATCATACTCTTGTTGCACATTAGCTACCCCAAATACAATAACCGGCAAACCTGCTTTGTATAGTGCAGTTTGGTAGTCTTTTGCTATTGGATTTTCGTTAGGCTCAAGCAAAAGGGCTGTACCTTGAGGTTCTTCTGCCGATGCCACTATAGCTAAGTTCATATCGGGCATAAACATCTTTTCTGCAAAACCCAATACTTGGGTGTAAAATTTAAATGCCTCAATGGGGTTGCTTACATACACACTGGTTAATGTTATTTTCATAGTTTTTGGATTAAAAAAGTTTACTGCATAGTTTGCTCAACATAGTTTTTGATAGCCGTTTTGATAATTTGTTCCCAACCTTCGTTAAAGTTGTCTTTTGCAAGCATTGGGTGTATATCGCCCATAAAGCTCTCAATACCCTCGTGCGTTAGTTTCAATCGGGTTTTACCTTCTTCATCAAACAACTCGTAGGTTACTAATGAGTCGCCGGGGTAGCCATTATACCGCCAAGTATGTTGTAATAGTTTGTTGGTTTCAACCTTAGTTATTTTACAAAGGTGTAGAAAGTCTACACATTCTTTATTTTGGGCTATAAATGAAAACTCAAAACCTACTTCGGCTTTAAACTCTTTAATATTAAAGTACCATTTCTCCATCTCGTCCCTATCAGTAAGAGCTTTCCACACCCTAGCAATGGGCGCATTAATAATTACTTCTTTTACAATTGCTGTATTATTCTTCATTTTCTATAAAGTTTTTTAGTGTATTTAGTTTGTTATCCCACATTGCATCAAGCTGTTCTAACCAGTGTTTCACCTCATTAAGTTTCTCTCTATTGGCATAGCAAAACCGTTCGCGGCCTTGTTGTTTTATCACTACCACACCACACTCTGTTAGTACTTTTATATGTTTTGATATAGTGGGTCTGCTCACATCAAAATTTTCGGTTACTGTTTTTAGGTTCAGCGGGGTATTCACCAACATCCCTATTATTTGCCTGCGAGTAGGGTCGGCTATTGCTTGGTATACATCTCTTCTCATTTGTTTCTTTTACTTCTTAAAATTTAAAACGTAGCCAATTGGCTACAAATATATAAGTAGCCATTTGGCTACGCAACTATTTACTAGATTTTTTTACTTTTATAAAATGGAAGAGAAAATACTAACACAGCATCCGCAGGGAAAAAAAGGTGTAAATATTTTAAAACGCCGCTACGATGAGGTTAAGACTATCTTGCTTGACTATATAGAGAAAGAAGGAGAACCTACTTTTGAAAAAATGGCTGACGATTGTGCTAAAAAACTTGAAAAAACATTTGATGGCAAACCACTTTGGTATATTGTAACGGTAAAACTTGACCTTGAGGCAAGAGGTATTATTGAGCGTATACCCAAAACCAGCCCACACAAGTTGAGACTAAAAAAGTGATTCTAAAAAATTCGACTAATGTTGGATAACTATTTTTTGGGTAGCTATGCCATTACTGGTTTCTACCTTTAAAATATAAATTCCATCAGCCAGATGACTTGTGTTTATTGCTGTATCTCCGCTAGAAAAAGAATTGGCTACAACAGTTTGTCCACTAAGGTTAACTATTGATACTTGCGTGTTATTACCTCCTTCAACGGTTAAATACAAAAGGTTTGATGTAGGATTGGGATAGGCTGTAAATACTGGTGTTTTGGTATTATTTGTACTGCTAATTTCTTTTTTGTAAAAGGCTATTACATCATCAATTGTGTTGTTTAACTTACAAACGCTTCCCAATGCACCGCCGGTGCTATCTCTTGCCCAAACAAAGGCTACATCTAATTGTAAAAAACCTCCTGCAGCAAGATTTACAGGTCCTATACTACCTAGTGCTGAGCGATTTCCGGGTGAAATAGCCGACCCATTCTCTGTCCATCGCGGATTGTTTAAGTTGCAAGGATCGCCATTATAAATAAAATCAGTTGCTAAGCCTGCTTTATAGCCGTTAAACCCATCGGTAAGGGGGCTGCCATCTCTCCATGTTCTTTTTAGATAATTATAAAAATCTTGGGGCTTATTGGGTATGCCACGCATACTATTATCGCCACTAATTTCAATTGAGTATTGCAAAGGACGGTTTAGAAACACTATTGCCTGTGCGGGGGGATTAATACCGTATCCATTTTCATCCAAGGTATCACCGTTGTATGCCAAAATCGCGCTTTTTTCGGGATAGGTGCTTATGTAGTTATCTGTTGGATTGCCTAAACTAAAACTTGACCATATACCTGCAAATACCGAATCGTAATTGTTAGCCGAACGATTAATGAAACTCAGCTTTAAAAAAACAGTATTTTCTACTTCGGGTGTATTGGTAAACTGATAAGCCATGCCGTGTACTTCAACACCCATAGGCAAACCGCCTGTGGCGTGGTGTGTGGCTAGGTTATCATTAATAATAAAATAAGCTGCTTCATCACCTTTAATATAGGGATACTCGCCCAATTCAGGTTCGTAAATACGGTTGGTATTAAAATCAACAAAAGGGGCTAGTATTTGAGCAAAGCCTTGCCCTTGTGGGCTGCTGCCCGGCCAGTTTTTAATACCGTCGGGGGTGGTGTAGCCCTCCTTTTTATAGTTTTGCCTGTGTAGGGTTATTTCTTGCGCAGTTACTTTAAATATTTTATTCCAAGTGGTAGAGTCTTGTGCTGCACCGGTAGTAGTATTTAATGGTCCTGCCCAAAAATCGTTTTGTTTTAGGCTATCGTGCAAGCGTGCTGCAATGTGCAGCTGATTATTGCTTTTACCGCCTATCCAAATTTGTGCTGAGCTAATGCTATTGATGCCTGAACCTTTTGGAATTTCTAAACCGCCTGAGAATAGCAAGCCATTAGCAGAGATGGGGGCACTAACGTTATTTGCATTTAAAACAGTACGGGATTGTGCACACAATCCCGTGACTGTAAAAAGTAATAATATCCAAAACGTTTGCCCTTTTTGCATGGGTGCAATTAAGCTAATTTTATATTAGAAACGATAACGCAACCCTAACGAGCCTGAGAAGATGCGGTAGGTTTGTTGCATACCTGCATCACTTTTCATCACGCTGTTTATGCCTTGTCTGTATGTTGTTTCAAACAATACTGAGTAGCGCGGGCTAATTTGGTAGTTAATACCCACGCCTCCCATTAGGCTAATACCTGCTGTGGCTTTGTATGGGGTGGTGTTAGCATTTAATTGGTGTATACCGTCTAATTGAGGGTTTATTTGGTACCCCTCTTGTTGGAAACGAAGATTAAACGCCGCACCGGTGGTAGCAAAAACACTAAACTTTTTTGTTTTATATAGTTTCCACTCTAACTGTACCGGAACATCTATAAAACTAATGGTATTGCTAGCATTTGCTTTTGCTACTGTAGTTCCGTTAGTAGTATCAATAGTTGTTTCTGTACCTATAGGTTGTTGGGTTACAGGGTCTAATATTATACCTGTGTTGGTATCAATACGGGTATAGTTGTATTTGTTTTCAAAATTTAACTTTTCACCCAATTGAGTGTATTGTATGCCTGCCCTAATGGTAAGGTATTTTGTGGCATCGTAGTTCAATCTAAATCCTAAGGTTTTGCCCATTTCAAACCTTTCAGCGTTTTGCTTGGCTTGAATATAGCTTTGCGGTGCTCCGTTATTGCTTAGGCTGCGACCTGCAAAATCTACTCCGCCATAAAGGTCGAAGGTGTACTTACCCAACCTATACACGGGTTTTACATTTACTTCTTGCGTGCCTTTGTTTTTATCTGTAGCCTCAGTTTTATCGGTGCCTTCTGCATCAGTATCTGCCATTGGCTCGCCTGCTGCAAGCATATCACCTTGTTTTGGTTGTTCGCCTTGGGGCAATGGAGTGCTATTATCCTCGTTAGTAAGTAAAGTTTCTTCTATATTTTTTTGTGGGTTGTTTGTATTTGTTTCGTCAGGTATTGTGCTATTTCCTTGGTTATTAGTTGTGTTAGTAGGTGGTGTGGTTTCTTCGCCTGCATTGTTTGTGTTAGCAGGGGGTAGTGTACTAGCCCCTCCATTTTGTATTGATGAAGAAGAATTAGTATTTGTGCTGTTGCTGTTTACTGTACTTACAGTATTGGCAGTAGTTTGTGCCATGTTTTGTGCCACAAACTCTGTTTGTATTTCAGTTTCAGTACTGTTGTCACCACCATTCATGTTTGCCGCTTGTATGGGGGTGTTTGTATTTGCAGCAGGTGTAGTTTTTACTACTTTGGTTGGTTGCAACACCTCATCGGTATTGTACCAAAGTGCAATACTGCTTATGCTAATAAGCACTAAAAGTGTGCTCAAAGTGGCAACTCCTTTTCGTGCTTTAAAATAATTAATGGCGCGGTATAGGGGCGAGCGGCGTGCCTCTATCGCTTTCCAAACGTGTTCAGGAGCTTCAAGCGAATAATCGCCTAGCTTGCTCTTAAACAGTTCATCAATATTATTCTTTCCTGTACTCATTCGCTTAAAATTTTATCAGCATGTTTTATGTGCTCTTCAATACTTTTTATTTCTTCTAATTTTTTTTGGAGGTGCTTTCGCGCTTTATTTAATTGTGATCGTGATGTGCCTTCGTTTATACCCATCATATCTGAAATTTCTTTGTGGCTAAAGCCTTCAATTGCATAAAGGTTAAACACCATTTTATATCCTTCGGGCAATTCATCAATAATTTTCAGCAATTCTTGTTCTGATAGTTTATCATAAATTGTTGCATTACTTGGTATATCATAATCTTCTGCTATACCTATTTGTTCTTTTTGATAACTGCTTTTACGAAAATTTCGCAATGCACAGTTTATCATTATTCGCCTCACCCAACCTTCAAACGAACCGTTGAAGGCAAACTTTTTCATATTGTCAAATACACGTATAAAACCATCCTGTAATACATCTTCTGCCTCTTGTCTGTTTCTGGTATACCGCATGCACACTACTAACATCTTGCCTGCGTAGGTTTTGTATAACTTTTGCTGGCAACTCCTGTCTTCGTGTATACATCCTTTTATCAGCTCCTCTTCAGTCATGTATCATCGTACCCCAGGGTAATTTATATCTACAAGATACAACTTCAAACCGAAAGTGTTGCCTACGATAACATAAAACAAAAAAAATCCCGCCTTTTTGGGGCGGGATAAAGAAACCTAACTGAAAAAAAATACACTACTGTATTTGCACTTTTCTATTAAATGTATAGTTATCTATACTTCCTCTAAGTATGTAAAAGCCTTTATCAAGCCCACCAACGGCCATGCTTGTGCCTGTATTGGCTAATACTTTTTTGCCTGATATATCATACAATTCAAGCAATATATTATCTCCCAAAGCAGGGGCATCAACAAAAATTTGGCTACTAGCAGGGTTGGGATATACTGTTATAGCTTTATCATCAATTGCTTTTTCTATACCCAATGATGGGCGTTTGTTTACCCAACTGCGAAGACTATCTGTTTGAGAAAGCAACTTGCACAAACTGGGTATACTGCCACTGGTATTGCTACGCGACCATAAATAAGCTACGGTAACTTTTTGCACTTCACCGGGTTTTACATCAGTAAAACCAACTGAGCCCAGCATGCGCCTATCTCCTGCGGAAACCCCGCCTTGTGCTTCTGTCCAACCCGAGTTATTGCAAGGGTCGCCTGTAAACATAAAGGGAGTGGCTTGACCGCCACTTTGGTAGCCACTTCCCATATCGGTAATTGATTTACCATCTTTCCATAAACCCTCTAAAAGATTATAATAGTTTAGGGCACTGTTTGGGTTACCTGTTGCACTATTATCATTAGTATAAGCAACCGCCGACTGCATTTGTTGGTTAAAAAAAATAACTCCTATTGCCGGTGGACTGGCACCGTATTGTGCATCAGTACCCGTTCCGTTATAAGCATAATACATATTACGCATTGGGTCTGAACCGATACGGTCGTCACTATAATCCCCCAAATCAAAATCAGTCCAAACACCCACATTCAGTTTTTTGTACGTATTGCTGCTTCTATTGGTTAAATAGTAATCAACAAAAACAGTGTTATTCAAAAATTCGTTTTCGGTAGATACAAACTGATATACAAAGCCTTTAATCTCCATTTTTAATCTATCTCCTTGGCTTTCAAAATGCAACTTATCGTCATTGTACACAAAAAAGAATGCTTCATCACCGGGAAAGCTAGGGGTCTCTCCGTTTATTATATCCATAACACCATCGCCATTTATATCAGAAAATGGAGCCAATTTATACCTACCTGTGGACGTAGTGAAATGTGTAGGCCATTTTGTTAAATTGGGAGTAAAAACACCATTTTGAGCCGATACGTAATCATCTGAGGTCATTCTCCACATATCATTAAAAAGGCTATCAGGTAAAGCATTTCCGGTGGTGGGGTCTATAGGGCCTGTTCTAAAATCCGATTCAGGAAACTGACGGTAGGTTTGTGCAGCAACATGATAATTGTTTCCTGCATCAATAGCGCCTAGCCATAATGTTGAAGAATATATACTTGACACAGCATTGGGACTACCTTTTGGAAGTTTGGGTGCTTCAAAACCACCTGAAGATTGCCCCCGAGGGTCATTAAACAATATACCATCAGAACTGATGTAAGCTCTTATATTATTGGTATCAAGAGTATAGCTGTAAATAGTTTTTTGGGCGTAGTTTTGAGTGTAGCCTATAAAAAACAGGAATAGGGCAAGTAGTATTTTTCTCATAGCTTAAATTTATAGTTAGCCCTTACAACGAAAAAACCCCACTGCAAGGTTGCAATGGGGTAACTAACCTATAAACCAATTACTAAGCTGATTGTTGCTTATTAATTTAACTGATACGATATCCCATCGTACAATTGCCATAACTAATTCAAAATAGATGCCAATGTGTGTTTCAAAGAAAAAAAAATTATTTTTTTTGCTTAAAACACATGAGGCAATTTACCTGTAAAGGCCTGCGTTGTATACATCAACAATAAAAAGGAGCTTGTTTTCTATAAAACAGTTTATTTAAAAGACAAGCCCCGTTAGGTTTTAGCAGGCTAACTGCTATTTTTGCCCATAGGCATTATGATGCAAATAAACACAGCATACCCTCTTTGGTGGGTTATACCCTGCCTGCTGGCAGCAGCAGGAACTACTTGGTTGCTATACAGCAAAAATCCGTTTGGCGATGAGGTAAACAAACGCTCGCCCTTGTATATAGGGCTTATGGCATTGCGCTTTACCGCTTTGTTTTTAATAGCTTTTTTGTTGCTTTCGCCTTTTATAAAAACCAGTAGCCGCAAGGTGCAAAAACCTGTTATTGTGCTGGCACTGGACAATACCGAATCGATTACCGCTAACAAAGATTCTCTTTTTTACACTACTGATTATCCTAAAAAAATTGAAGCCCTAGCACAAGAATTACGCAAAGACTTTGATGTAAAAATATACGGCCTAAACAATCAACTGGAAGAAAAAGTCAGCTATGATTTTAAAGGCAAGCAAACCAACCTATCATCACTATTTACTGAGGTTGCAGGACAATACGAAAACCAAAATCTTGGGGCAATAATTGTTGCTTCAGACGGTTTGTACAATGCAGGCACCAACCCCATATATGCTGCCGAAAACACCAAAGCACCTATTTTTACTATTGCATTGGGCGATACAACCATACCCCGCGATGCGCTTGTAAAATCAATTCGTCAAAACAAAATAGCCTACTTAGGCAATACTTTTCCTGTTGAAATTAATGCAGAAGCAGGGAAACTATTAGGGCAAAAAACTACGCTAACGGTTAGCAAAAACGGTAAAAACCTTTTTAGCAAAGAGCTAAACATAAACAGCGATAATTTTTTACACACCGAGATGCTACAGCTACCTGCGGACGAAGCCGGTACGCAGCACTATGTGGTGCAACTTAGCCATCTTAGTAATGAAGTAAGCTACGTAAACAACCGCAAAGATTTTTTTATTGATGTGTTGGATGGCCGCAACAAAGTATTGCTTATTGGCCCTGCCCCTCACCCTGATATGGCAGCCATAAAGCAGGCTATTGAAAGTAACCAAAACTACGAGGTAGTGATAGCCTATACCAAAGGGTTTAATGCTGCCGAATTAAAAAAATACAATTTGGTGATATTGCACCAACTGCCCACATTTGAAAACCCAGCCGAGTATTTGATGGAGCGCATTGATGCCGAAAAGCTTCCCTTCTTATCCATAGTAGGTGCGCAAACGGGTATACCCGCTTTTAACCAAATGGGTACAGGTATAAACATTAGCAACTACCGATACAATGTAAACGATGCCTTGCCGCTAATAAACGACGATTTTGCTCTTTTTACTCTCAGTGATGAAACCAAAGCTACTTTAAGGGTGATGCCTCCGTTAAAAACGCCATTTGGTAATTATAATAGTGTGGCTGCGGCTAACACTATGCTATACCAACAAATAGGCGCGGTAAAAACCCAACAACCGCTTTTATACTTTAGCCCCAATACTGAGCGACGTATGGGTGTATTACTGGGCGAAGGCTTTTGGCGTTGGAGATTGCACAATTTTGAACGCAATAAAAACCACACTGCCGTTGATGAATTGATGACTAAAACGGTGCAATACCTATCGGCGAAAAACGATACTCGAAAGTTTAGGGTAAATGCGCAGAAAAATATTTTTAACGAAAACGAACGTGTAGTTTTTGATGCCCAAGTATACAACGAAAGCTACGAAGCCATTACCGACCCTGATGTGAAAATGGAGGTGAAAAACGAAGACGGTAAAGTATTTACCTATACCTTTAGCAAAGCCAATACCGCCTATACCCTTAATGCAGGCTTTTTTGCCGCAGGAAACTATACCTACCAAGCTACTGTGAAGGTGGGTACACGCGAAGAAAAAATAAACGGAAAATTTACCATAGTACCTTTACAAGTTGAGCTGCTTGAAACCGTTGCCAACCACCAACTAATGCGCAACCTTGCCGCAAAAAATGGTGGCGAAATGGTATACCCCAACGATATAGAAAAATTGGCAGCTATGGTGAAAAAGCGTGAAGACATAAAGCCTGTTAGCTATATGCAAACAGCCTTTAAAGATATTATAAACCTTAAGTGGGTATTTTTTATACTTTTGATATTACTTGTTGCCGAGTGGTTTTTGCGCCGTCGCAACGGAGCTTATTAATATATAACTAGGGATATGAAAAAGATACTTTGGGGCATGGTAAGCTGCATAGCCTTAGCCTCTTGCGCATCAAATGAAATAGCCAATTCTGCCGATGTAAAACAAAGCGGTATACACCAACGCTATACCATTAGCTATACTGAAGAGAATAACCAAACCCATGTAAAAGCTATGTATAGGTTTGGTGGAGAAAACGGCACAACCTTAGTACTTAGCCCGCCCAGCACTGTTACTTTTAATGGTGAAAATATGACCCGCTACGAAAGTGAGTTTGTAGGTGCATATTACAACGCAGCATTTAGCAAACCTCTTCCCAATGGTGCAAAATGTACTTTTGTTTTTACTGATACAGATGGGAAAACATACACTAATAGCATTATGTTCAACCCTTTGTTGTTAGGGCAAATACCAAAAGAAGTAAAAAAGGGGCTTCCACTTGAAATACCAATGGTAACCAACCCCCTAAAGTTTGGCGATAAAATAACCGTACACTTAAGCGACAGCACAAATAGCAATAGTTTTGTGCTTGAAAATGTAAACCTTGAAAAACGCTTGATAATACCCGCTACTATACTGAATGAGCTTAGCGGTACAGTGAGCCTTGAAATAAGCCGAAGTAGTAACAACCTGCTAACTGAAAAAACAGATGAAGGCGGCACTATTAGCTTTGAATATATTTTGAAAAAACGTGAGTTTGAGATAAAGTAATACCACAAGAAGTCTTCTATACCTCATCTTGCGGGCTGTTATGTTGAGCGAAGTCGAAGCATTATTGCGAAATAGATAAAAGATGACAGGTTTCTCAATAGTTTACTTCCTGAGCGGACGCTCAAGTGTTTTCGGCACGAGCGGATGATCTCGCCAGCTTTTGAGGTCTAACGGTTATCCCACCTTGATTAGTGTTTAAGAAAATTATCAAGAACTTAATGAATATTGGGTGCTGCGGGAACGTCATTCCCTTGAAAAAGGGAATCCGCGCGTAGGGGCACACTTTAATTATCCCAACTACATAGATTCCCATTTAAAATGGGAATGACTGTCAACCCCACTCAAATTAAATAGGAGGCTATTTCTTTACGGGAAAACGCATTTTGTAATCAACGTTTATCCTACCCGAGCTAATATCGTTTAGTTTGCCTTTTAGCAAACGACGTTTTAATGGGCTTATATAATCAACAAACAGTTTACCGTCGGTATGGTCGTGCTCGTGCTGAATAATGCGGGCAATAATGTCGTCGTATTCTTCTTCGTGCCAGTTAAAGTCTTCGTCTTGATACTCAATAGTTATTTTGCTGTGGCGACTAACGTTTTCGCGTATTTGAGGTATACTTAGGCAACCTTCTTCAAACTCCCATTTTTTACCTTCTTCGTTTATAATAAAAGCATTTATAAACGTTTTCTTAAACTCTTTAGGCAATTTTGGGTCATCCTCTTCTTCTAAAAACGGACTGGCATCAATAACAAACAAACGTATTGGCAAGCCTATTTGTGGCGCAGCCAAACCTACACCGTGCGATGCGTACATGGTTTCGTACATATCAGCTATAAGTTGTTTTAAGTTAGGGTAGTTGGCGTCAATCTCTTCTGCCTCTTTCCTCAACACAGGATCGCCGTAGGCATATATGGGTAATATCATTATATCGTCTTCAAATAATCTTGCAAAATTAACACTGCGCTAACAGTATCCAAAAGTTCTTTGTTTTTACGGTCTTTTTTCTTCACCCCACTCTCAATTAACGACCGTGACGCAATTTTTGAAGTAAACCGCTCATCGTACCTAACTATGGGTATATCAGGGAAATTTTTTCGTAGTGCGTTTAAAAATGCGGGTATATGCCTTTCTGATTGTGATGCACTGCCGTCCATCTGTTTGGGCAAGCCCACCACAAAGGTTTCAACCGCATTTTCGGCAATATATTTTTTCAGGTGTTCTATAACATCTTTGGCGTGTATAGTGCCCAGTGGAGTAGCTATTATTTTCAGTTCATCCGTTACGGCAAGGCCTACCCGCTTGGTTCCGTAGTCTATGGCTATTATACGCGGCAAATTATTTTAATCTAAATTTAAAAGGTAATCTATACATCACTGCCACTGGTTTGCCTCGTTGCATACCCGGCTGCCATTTGGGCATTTTGTTTACAACATCTAAAGCTGCTTGTCCACAACCTTCGCCTATATCTTTAATTACCTTTGCTCTAGTTACATTGCCTTCTTTATCAACAACAAACTGAACAAATACAGTTCCCTCAACCCCCTTTTTACGTGCTGCTTTGGGGTATTTTAGTTTTTTACTGATGAATTTATACATGGCTTCTTGTCCCCCTGGGTATTCAGGAATTTGCTCTACAATTTCAAAAACCTCACCAGTAGAATCTTTTTTCAGCGGTTTTGGTTCAGGCATTGGCGGTGGAATAGGCGGGGGCAATTCCCTGCCTGCCCTATCTGCTAGTTTAAACCTTACAGGTATTCTACATTTCACCCTAACGGGTTTGCCTCTTTGCTTTCCTGCTGCCCACTTCATCATTTTCACTATTCTTACAGCCTCAGCAGCACAGTCGTCATCAAAACTTTTTACCGCTTTTATATTACTAAGACTGCTGTCTTTTTCAACAATAAATTCTATTATAACAGTACCCTCTTTTTCCTCCTCTATGGCACTGGCAGGGTACACCATTTTTTCATCTATAAAAGAACGCATTGCTTCTTCCCCTCCAATATATTGAGGGTTGTATTCTACTATTTCAAATACCTCATCGTTTTGAGCACTTGCCCCAAAAACCAATAAGCACAGCAGTATGCTAGCAATTATTTTTTTCATTTCTTATTCTTGTAATTCAATTATAATAGGCATCCTCATTTTAACTCTCACTTTTTTCCCTCTCTGCTCACCGGGTATCCATTTCATTAGTTTCATTACACGCACCACCTCTGCATCAAAATCAGCATCAAAACTTTTTATGATTTTTACATTTGATACACTACTATCTACCTCTATAATAAACTCAACTATTATTTTACTCCCAACTCGTTCTCCAAACGTTTTGGGGTACACTAGGTTTTTAGCGATAAATATTTGCCTTGCTTCTTCTCCACCAACATAACTTGGCATCTTTTCTACAACCTCAAATACCTCATCGTTTTGGGCATTTGCACCAAAAACAAACAGGCACAGTAGTATGCTTACAATTATTTTTTTCATAGTTCTTATTTATTCAAAACTATCCTAAATACGGTACCCTTGCCCAAAACACTGGCTTTTACAAATATATGGCCTTTGTGATAACTTTCTACAATGCGCTTCACTAGCGATAAGCCCAAACCCCAACCACGTTTTTTGGTGGTGAAACCGGGTTTAAATACTGTTTTAAATTGTGATGAAGGTATGCCCTTGCCTGTATCGTATACATCAATATACAGTTTGGTGCGGGTTTCGGTAAGCACAAAATCAATGCTACCCTTTCCATCCATAGCATCAATGGCATTTTTGCATAGGTTTTCTACCACCCACTCAAAAAGGGGTATATTTACCTTCGCTTCAGGGTGCTCGGCTTTGGTTGAATTTACTGTAAATATTACTTTGTTTGATACCCTATTGCTAAGGTAGCCCACTGCTTTATTCAGTACCTGCTCTATATTCTCGGTTTTTAATACAGGGTCTGAACCAATTTTCGAGAAACGCTCGGTAACCATTTCCAATCGCCGCACATCGTGCTCCATTTCATCAATCAACTGCTCATCCACCTTTCCTTCTGATGTTCTAAATAAATCAATCCAAGCTAATAGTGATGATATAGGTGTACCCAATTGATGAGCAGTTTCTTTTGCCAAGCCCACCCAAACACGGTTTTGCTCGCTACGTCGCGAAGCATTAAAGGCAAGATACGACACTAAAAGAAACAGGCTGATAAGTGTCATTTGGTACACTGGAAATGTTTTTAATTGAGTAAGAAGAGTAGAGTTTTCAAAATAAATATACTGTTTATCCTCTTCCGAAAAATCAATTACAATAGAGTCGCCCCCGTTTTCCCTCATCTGCACCAATTTTTTGTTTTGGTATTTATCATCGTTTGCCAAGCGAGCAGAATCAAGGTTCACATACGATAATATTTTCCCGTCCATATTAGTCATTATAGCAGGTATGGTGCTGTTTCGCATCACCACCAAATCAAGACAAAAATTATTGGCTTCGTTTATAAAACTGCTTACGGCAGGGTCATCACCATCATAATCAACAGAGTAGGTAAGTATTTTAGTGGCCCTAGCCCATACCTCCATATTACGCTTTTCTTGCTCGGCCAGTTTGCCTGCCAATTTTTGAGTATATAGCAGTGAGAACAGGGCTATACAAACAGCAAACAACATCAGTAATATTTTCCAAATTCTTTTCACAACGTACTCAATTATATTATTGTACAAAATTAACCCTTTTTTAACGAGGCATTGCGAGGCAATGTTTCATTCTGTTTGCTGTTTTTTTGTTTGATTAGCTTTTATTTGCCATAGCAATATGATTTTAGAAACCACACTTAACGGTAAGAAAATAAGTTTTGACAGCCAAAAGGGCATTGAGCTTACTTTGCCAGTGCAGCAAGGTCCCAACACGGTAAATGCTTATTATATACCCGATGCAGAAATAGCTCCGTTTAATGCGGGTGGTTTTGTAGGCTCAGTGCAACAAGGTGGCGGCTGTAACTGTGAGGACATTAAGTTTAATGCACACGGCAATGGCACACATACCGAATGCGTGGGGCATATTAGCCGCGAACGTATTGCGCTGCACCACTGCCTAAAAGAGTTTTTATTTTTGGCTGAATTGATAAGTATAACGCCAGAAACTGCCCCAAACGGCGATAGGATTATTACGCAAAAACAGGTGGAAGATGCAAAAAAAGCCAATCATCCTGCATTGCTTATTCGCACCTTACCCAATACTGAAAATAAAATTACTAAACGATACAGTGGCACTAACCCCACTTATATAAGTAAAGAAGCTGCCCAATGGCTACGCGAAAACGGTGTAGAGCATTTGCTGATTGACACTCCTTCGGTTGACCGTGAGGAAGATGGTGGCGAATTGGCGGCGCACCACGCTTTTTGGAATTACCCTGAAAATACTAGACTTAATAGCACTATTACTGAACTTATTTATGCCCCCGAAAGTGTAAACAACGGGCAATATGTGCTTAATATATTAGTTGGTGCTTTTGATAGTGATGCAAGCCCATCGCGCATTATTTTATACCCTTTTGTTTAGCATACTTTTGTTGGTTGTCTGTTAAAACCACGTTTTTATCAAAAAAATACACGCATAATACTATGCACAACTACTTTTGTTTGACAAATTATTACATAAGAAAGAATATGAACAGGAAACACTATGTATTAACGCTGCTTTTAGCTTTTGTGTGCGCAGCATCATACGCCCAGCCTAAAAACTGGTTTAACCTTGACCTTGAGAAAGACTCTATTTTTGGTGTAAGTACAGAACGTGCATACGATTTGCTGAAAGGCCGTGAATCGAAAACGGTAATTGTAGCCGTAATTGATGATGGTATTGACTACAAGCACGAAGATTTGAAGGATGTGATTTGGATTAATGCCAAAGAAATACCCGGAAATGGTGTTGATGATGATAAAAATGGCTATGTAGATGATATACACGGTTGGAATTTTATTGGTGGTAGCGAAGGCAATGTAAAAGATGATACCTACGAGGTTACTCGCTTATATGCCCAGTTTTCAGCAAAATATGATGGTGCTAACCCTGATACACTGAAAAAGGCTGAAAAAAAAGAATACGAGCACTATATTAATGAAGTTAAACCTGCCTTTTTAGAAAAATACTACGAGGCAGCCAGCAACTATTTTAGATATACCAAGCTAGTTACTGCTATTGACAATATTGTTGAGGCAATGGACGGTAAAGAAATAAATGCTGAAAACTTAAAGAAATACCAACCTAAAGACTTTGACGAAAAGTTTGCCCTACTAAACATGATTAGGTTTGTAGGTTTTGGTATGACTGTGGATGATATTAAAGAACAGTTAGCAGGTGCTATTGATCATTTTAAAGAAAATATTGATGTTAGCTTTAATACAACGCACAATGCACGTAGTGTTGTAGGTGATAACTACCAAGATGCTACTGAACGTTTTTATGGTAACAACGATTACCGTGGCCCTAATGGCGACCACGGAACACACGTAGCAGGTATTATTGCCGCTATGCGTAATAATGATATTGGCATTAAAGGTGTTGCCGATAATGTAAAGATAATGGTGATACGTGTAGTACCTAATGGTGACGAGCGCGATAAAGATGTTGCCAACGGTATACGCTATGCTGTTGATAATGGTGCTACCATAGTTAATATGAGTTTTGGCAAAGCATTTACATCAAACAAAGAAGTTGTTGATGAAGCTATAAAATATGCAGCCAGCAAAGATGTATTGTTAGTGCACGCAGCAGGAAACGATGCAAAAAATACTGATATAGAAAATAATTTCCCTACGGATGCTTTTGATAAGGGAGGAAAAGCCAAAAACTGGCTTGAAATTGGTGCTTGCAGCTGGACAAATGATGCAGGACTAACTGCTGAGTTTAGTAACTACGGTAAAAAAAATGTAGATGTTTTTTCGCCGGGTGTACAAATTGAGTCTACTATACCCGATGATAAATACGCAGCATTTAACGGTACAAGTATGGCTTCGCCTGTAACTGCAGGTGTGTGTGCACTTATTCGTTCATATTTTCCTACACTTACTGCAGAGCAAGTAAAAGATATTATAATGAAATCGGCCACACCTGTTACTATGAAAGTAACTATGCCCGGTACTGATAAAGAAGTGAAAATGAAAGACCTTTGTGTTAGTGGTGGTGTAGTAAATGCCTACAAAGCTGTTGAGCTTGCCATGAAAACAAAAGGCAAAAAGAAGTAAACGTTAAATTTTGATTATTATATTTTTCTAAGAGGGTTGCCTGCAAAGGCAGCCCTTTTTGTTTAACAAAAGTTTTAAACTCTTTTTATTAGAAGGTAGAAATACATTCTAATAAAATTAGCATGAGTTTAATAGAATATATAATGCGTAAGAATATTAATGTTTTTACAAATAGGGGTAAAACCACAGTAAATGGAGTTTCATATCCCTAGCTCACGTTAAAATTAGTTAAATAGTCTGCCTTTAACCTGTCGTAAGCTAGCTTAACTATGTTTATGCGCAACACATATTGCTACCAATAACTTATTGCTTTAATTACAAGAACCGGAAATATAATTAACCCCGTACTTTAGAAGTTATAATTAGAGGTTTCTTATTTTAAACGAAGCCTTTGGCCTGTGCGGATAATAGAGTTTCGTCTTAAGCCATTTAGCTGGCAAAGACGTGTAATTGTAGTGCCGTTTTTAACCGCTATACCCGATAGGGTATCACCACGACGAACTGTATAGTATTTTGCTCCTTTTGTTGAAGATGAACCTTTTTTACTTTTAGAGCTTCCTTTACTATACTTGGTATGCTTTAAATGGTCGAAATAGTTTTTATCTATATAAATGGTGTCATTTACCAAACCACCTTTCTCAAAATCTATAATTTTGGTAGCATCAAAGGGCATACCCTTAAAACGAACTTCAAAGTGTAAATGGCTACCGTATGAACGACCAGTATTTCCTCCCAAACCAATAGGGTCCCCTGCACGCACCGTCATACCTGATTTTGTAAGTAGTTTGCTAAAATGTGCATATATGGTCTCTAACCCATTATAATGGCGCACCACCACCACATAGCCATAGCTACTGCTGTACTGGGCTATACGCACTATACCGTCAAAAGCTGAGTATACAGGATCGCCCGTGTATAGTTTCACATCAGTACCAAAGTGCATACGTCCTCTGCGGCGGCGCATTTTTCTATACCCAAAGCTTGAGGTAATATACCCAAAGCAAGGCGGATGAAAATAACAGTCGTTACCGTCTTGCAATACTATCATGGTAGTATCGTTTATCAAGTTTATATCTTGCTCGTATACGTGTATGCGTTTGGTATCCCACACAGGGTATAGGTTCTGTGCAGGTATAAGAGAAGTGTCGAAATAGTAACCTATGGTACTTAGGTAATCATCAAAAGTAGAATCAGGCTCTACTTCATCACCTACCTCATCCTCTTCGTCACTTTCCTCCTCGTGCTCATCGGCTTTTTCTTGTTTAGGCTTGGGTTTCTCCCCTTTCTTCACTTGTGCCCACAGGGGATTTGCCAGCCCTGCAAAGGCTATTATCAAAAAACTTAAAAATAGTTTATACCAGTTTCCTGCTCTCATTCGTATTCAAAATATTTAAGGCCGTTGCTTTATCGTTTTGCAACTGAGCCATTAGGCTATCCACCCCGTCAAACTTCATTTCACTGCGTATACGCGACACAAACTCAACTTTTACATTCTCACCATAAATATCTTTGTTGAAACCAAAAATATTTACTTCAAAAGCGTGGCTTCTGTTATCAAACGTAGGTTGGTGGCCAATATTGGCCATGCCTCCATAAGTTTGCCCCTGCACACTTGCCTTTATAGCATAAACGCCATCACCGGGTATTAGCTTATACGTTTGCCCAACTAAAATATTAGCGGTGGGAAAACCTATTTTTTTACCAAGGCTATTTCCTGCAACTACCTTGCCACTAACAGGATAATCATAACCTAAATACCGAGTAGCTGTGTTTACATCGCCGTGAGTAAGTGCACTGCGAATTTTGGTGGAACTTACAGTAATATCATCAATATCTTGTGGCGAAATTTCTTCTACCTCAAATTTAAACTCACTTCCAAACTGACGCAAATCGTCCATGCTACCCTCGCGGTTTTTCCCAAAGCGATGGTCGTAACCTATTACAAGGGTTTTAACACCAACTTTTTGCACCAATATATCGCGTACAAATTGCAACGAGGTTTGGCGCGAAAATTCTTTGGTAAAGGGTATTATCAGCAAATGGTCAATACCTGCTTTGGCCAAATGTTCAATTTTTTCGTCCTCGGTGTGTAGCAGCCGTAGTTGGTTATCGTCAGGCTGAAGCACCATACGTGGGTGCGGAAAAAAAGTAAGCAATACGGTTTCGCCTTGCTTTTGGGCAGCTATATTGCCCAATCGTTCTATAATTTTTTGGTGACCTATATGTACCCCATCAAACGTACCTTGTGTAACCACCGCATTGGGCAATGGTGAAAATTCATCAAGGCTTTTATATACTTTCATTAAGTAGAATGTGCAGAAATGTACTGCAAATTTAAGGCATATTGTTGAGTTGATGGTAACGGAAACAATCAATACTATGGTCGTTTATCATTCCTGCGGCTTGCATATAGGCATAGCAGATGGTACTGCCCACAAATTTAAAGCCTTCTTTTTGCAAGGCTGCACTCATAGTATCACTTTCAGCAGTGCGGGCGGGCACATCATTTCTACTCTCCCAACTGTTTTGTATAGTGGTATTGCCTGTAAATTGCCATATATAGGCATCAAAGCTGCCGTATTGTTGCTGTATGCGCAAAAAATGTTGCGCATTACCAATGGTAGCCGCTATTTTTTGTTTGTTACGAATAATACCTGCATCGGCCAGTAAACGAGCGGTATCTTCTTCGTTATACAAGGCTATTTTTTTAGGGTCGAACCCATCAAAAGCATTGCGAAAGTTTTCGCGTTTGTACAATACTGTGCGCCAGCTTAGCCCCGCCTGAAAGGCATCAAGTACTAAAAACTCAAAATGTTTGTTATCGTTATGAACGGGAACGCCCCACTCGTGGTCGTGATAGTCGTTCATCAAAGGGTCGTTATTTGTCCATTGGCAGCGATGCATACTGCAAAATAGTGAAAGTGGTTTGTATTTGAATTATTTGTCGGGTTAAAACCCGACGCTATTCATACTTAACGGATAAATATTTAACGTAAGTTCAACATAAATAGATTGTAGAACACTTTGCTTATGAGTATGTTAATGTTTTTTTAAATAGGGTTAAAAACCTATTCTATCAAAATTACAGCAGTGGGTTTTAAACCGCTGTAAATGGCGTTTCTTATCCCGTTCACGTTATTTAATACTCAGCAATTGCTGGCTCGAGCGTCCGCTCGTGCCCAAAATATAGAAGCGTCCGCTTCAACAAATTACTCATCTATCAATACAACATCTAAAAAACCTTTATGCCCTGCATAATCTCCCGCACTGCTATACAGCCAATCCTCAGGCTGAAAAACAAAGCCTGCTTCAACAGGATTTTGGTGTATATATTCTAATTTTTGTTTGATAACAGGATAAGTAAACAACTCGATAGGGTGGTAATCTTGCTGCCACAATTGCCAACTATTATTGTTGCTATTACGCTTACCAGCATTAGTCATTATCCACTGCAACCACTTCTTTCTGCTTTCTTGTGGATTTTTCTCAATAGCTTCCCTCAGTATTCGTGAGGTAAACGCTTTAAAATCTCTTATTATTCCGTGCAGTGGTAAACTGCTTTCAGTACCTATAATTAGGTGTACATGATTGGTCATTATACACCAAGCATAAATAGCTAAGCCTTTATGTTTTTGGCAATGGCGCAAGCTATCGATAAGTAAATTTTTATATTCTGTACGGGTGAAAATATCTAGCCAATACACAGTGGCAAAGGTTACGAAATGCAATTTTGTATTATCCCTTACTTTATATTTTCTGCTCATTTGTAGGTAAAAGAATATATACTAATGCAGATTATTTGGTAAATGATCCAAACGAGCGAGCGCTCTATTATTATCAGCACGAGTGGGACGTTCGAGCTAGCATAAGCTTATTTATCTAAATATACTTGAGAAAATGCTGTTCGAAATAACTTGAAAGCGGAAGCTTCCCTTTTATAGGCACGAGCGGACGCTCGAGCCATCGTTGAAACTACTCTTGCGGGTTTCTTATCTCCTTCACCTTCTCTACAAAGTCGGCTACTTCTTCGGCATCTTTTAAAAGAAATTCACCTATGCGGGTGCGGCATAGGGCACTTAGGTATGCTCCGCTATTTAGTGCACGGCCAAAATCGTAAGCCAAGGTGCGTATGTATGTGCCTTTGCTGCACACTACACGAAAGTGTACGTGGGGCATTTCTATGCCTGTTATTTCAAATTCGGTAATTTCTACTTGGCGGCTTTTCAGTTCAATGGGCTTTCCCTCACGGGCGGCTTTGTAAGAGCGTTGTCCATCAACTTTTATAGCAGAATAAGAAGGCGGAATTTGCTCTATCAGCCCTGTAAATTGAGCCGTAGTTGCTCGTATTAAATCATCGGTAATATGTTCGGTAGAATATTCTTGGTCTATCTCCGTTTCCATATCGTACGATGGGCGAGTAGCACCTAAAGTTATAGTACCTGTATACTCCTTTTCTTGCGCCTGAAACTCGTCAATACGTTTCGTAAACTTGCCTGTGCACAATATCACCAAACCAGTTGCCAAAGGATCTAAAGTACCTGCATGACCAACCTTTTTGGCTCGTGTGGCATAGCGCAGTTTGTTCACCACATCAAACGATGTCCAACGCAAAGGTTTGTTTATAAGCAATACCTTACCCTCGTTAAATTCTTGGGTGAGAGGATGTATAGGAAGTTCTTGTTTTTTGTTCAACAGTGAAATTTAAACAATACTAAGCTCAATGCCTAAAAAGTACAATATAAGTATGGCTGCCCCAACTATTATGCGGTAGTAGCCAAACACTTTAAAGCCGTGCTTAGTAAGGTAGCTTATAAATGAACGAATAGCTAATGCAGCTACTATAAAAGCTACTACATTGCCAAAAGCAAACATTGTGATATGGTGACTATCAAGCACCAAAGTACCTTCTTTATAATGGTCGAGCAGGGTTTTGCAGGTAGCTGCAAACATGGTAGGCACTGCCAAAAAAAATGAAAACTCGGCTGCTTGCTTTTTGTTTAGCTTTTGCTGCAAACCACCTATAATGGTAGCCGCTGAACGTGATACACCGGGTACCATAGCTATTACTTGGAAACAGCCTATGATTAGTGAATTAATATAACTAATTGGCTTATCGGGGGCTTCTTCGCTATCTTTAAATATCTTATCTACAAACAAAAAGAAAATACCGCCCAACAATAGCATTACGGCTACTACTATAACATTCTCTAATAATTGATCTATTAAATCACTTAGCAGCAAGCCAAAAACCGCAGCGGGTATAAAAGCTACAAATAGCTTGAAGTAAAAATCTTTTGATTGAAAAAAGCGTTTGAAGTAAAGTGCTACTACTGATAGTATGGCCCCAAACTGAATGCCTACGGTAAATAATTTCACAAAATCATCTTGGGCAATGCCCATTATAGATGATGCAATAATCATGTGCCCAGTTGACGAAATGGGCAAAAACTCGGTGATACCCTCTATTACAGCAAGGATAAACGCCTGTATATAATCCATCCCTTAGTCTTTGGGGCGTTTAAATATGGCAAACAGTTCTATTACAAAACCCACCAATACAATAATTGGAGCAAGGGTGATGCGACGGAACGAAAAGATGTCGCCATCGGCAGGGCCGTACATTAGTATAAAACCTAATGTAATAACAGCTATACCCGCCAACATTATTATATAGTTTTCTTTACCAAAGGCAAACTCGCGCGGCGCAGAGCTACTTTTGCCCTCTTTGCCTATTGACACATTTTTTTTAGCCACTTTATTTGTCATAATTATTCGGGGTGTAAAATTAATACAATCTATCCACCTGCATGCGTAAATATTTACGGGTTACAAAAGTACTGCTTACAAGGGTAAGCAAAAAAGCAAAAACTGCCAATGCTATACCTATCATACCGTACTCAAACCAAGTAAGATACGTAACCAACTCAGGTTGATATACAAAAAAACCGTATAGCACAGCGCATATAAGCAGCAGGGCAATAAAAGTACCATACAAACCGTGCCTTATAGATTGGCCTATAAACGGACGCATAATAAAGCCATCGGTAGCACCTACCAACTGCATGGTACGTATAGAAAAACGTTGTGAGAACAAGCCTAGTTTTATAGTACCGTTGATAAGCGTAACCGATACCAACAGAAAAATAATGCACAAGGCCAAAAGCACACCGCCTATTTTGTTTACGTTTTCGTTAATTTTATCCAACAGGTTGGCTTTGTATACTATATCGCGCACACTGCCAAACTCTAGCAAGGCCGATTTTACTTCTATCAAACTGCTTTCGGCAGCATAATCTGATTTAAAATAAATCCTCAACTCGCTACCTAGTGGGTAGTACCCGATAGTGTTTACAAAATCTTTCCCTATCTCTTCGCTAAAGCCCTTGTTCACCGTTTCCTTATCCAAATAGGTAACGCTTTTTATCTTCTCGTTCTTCTCTACCAGTTGTTTCACCTTTTGCACTTCTTCATCATCGGCATCGGGTTTAAACATCACCGTCATCTCAACATTTTCAAGCAAAGCTATCGATTGCTTGCGGGCAGTAAACAAAACCACCAACAGCAAACCCAGCATAAACAGTACCATTGAGATACTTATAACCGTAGGAATTGCCGATGATGCACTTACTTTCTTTTTACCCATTGTGTATTGCTTGTGTTGCGAAAATAATATTAAATAGCTGCTATGCAAAGCTATGTGTGTGGGTAACTATTATTTACAACACTATACTTGTATTATACCCTTAGGATAAGTGGTCGTTCAATACTATTTCTTAAAAGTTGGCTTGAGCGTCCGCTCGGAAATTGTTAACTCACCCCAGATTAATGAAAAGACTCCATTTGCAGCGCATCGCCCCTCTCTTTTTTTTGTAAGAGAGGGGGAATTGTGAACGACTGAACTAAACTCATTATTTGGGGTGAGTTAATAGTATTGCTCACCAACTTTACAACTTCAACCTTTGCGTGAAAAACTTTCTTTTGGTTTAAAAATAACAGATAACTAGCAACGAATAACCAACATACCCAAAAGCCAAAACCCTTTTTTGCGTATTTTCGCGATTTATTTAGCAAAGAACAACGGCGACATGAGCAACTATAACCCGCAAGAGATTGAGAAGAAGTGGCAAAAACACTGGAAAGACACCCAAGCCTACAAAGTAGAAAACAGCAGCACAAAGCCTAAATACTATGTGTTGGATATGTTTCCCTATCCATCGGGCGCGGGGCTGCACGTGGGACACCCACTGGGGTATATTGCCAGCGATATAGTAGCGCGCTACAAACGCCATCAAGGCTTCAATGTATTGCACCCCATGGGTTTTGATGCCTTTGGTTTGCCTGCCGAGCAATATGCCATACAAACCGGCCAACACCCTGCGGTTACTACTGCCCAAAACATTGCCCGCTACAAAGAGCAATTGGATAATATTGGCTTTGGCTACGATTGGGACAGGGAGGTGCAAACCTGCGACCCTGATTATTACAAATGGACACAATGGATTTTTTGCCAATTGTTTAGCAGTTGGTACGATAAAACCACCTATAAAGCCCGCCCTATTAGTGAGCTAACCGATATTTTTAGTAAAGAGGGTAATGCAACCGTAAACGCACACGGTGATGAAAACCCTGTGTTTACTGCCGCCGAATGGAACGCAAAAAACGAGGAAGAGCAACAACAAACCTTGCTAAACTACCGCATGGCGTACCTTGCCAACAGTATGGTGAACTGGTGCCCCGAATTGGGTACTGTGCTTGCTAACGAAGAGGTGAAGGACGGTTTGAGTGAACGCGGCGGCTACCCTGTTTTTAGGGTAAATATGCGCCAGTGGTTTTTGCGCATTACTGCTTATGCCGATCGTTTACTGTTTGATTTAGATGCTATTGACTGGACTGATGCGCTGAAAGAACAACAACGCAACTGGATAGGCCGCAGCGAAGGCGCAAGTATTGTATTTGATGTACAAGGACACGAGTCCAAAATAGAAGTATTTTCTACTCGCCCTGATACAATTTATGGTGCTACCTTTATGGTATTAGCCCCCGAGCACGAATTAGTGCCTGCCATTACCACCGCCGAACAAAAAGACGAGGTTGATAAATATATAGACTACGCAGGTAAACGCAGCGAGCGCGACCGTATGAGCGAAGTAAAAGCTGTTACAGGCTGCTTTACGGGCGCGTATGCCACTAACCCGTTAACAGGTCAGCCAATACCTATTTGGATTGCCGATTATGTATTGGCAGGTTACGGTACAGGTGCTGTAATGGCCGTACCGGGGCACGATAGCCGCGACTATGCTTTTGCCAAACACTTTGGCTTGCCCATAGTGCAAGTAGTTACCGATAAAAGCAACACCATAAATATTGATAACGAAAGTTTTGATGCCAAAGACGGTGTGCTTATAAACTCAGATATATTAAACGGCCTTAGCGTAAGCGAAGCCAAAAAAGCCATTATAGCCCAGCTGGAAGAAAAGGGCATTGGCAAAGGCAAAATAAACTACCGCCTGCGTGATGCTGGCTTTAGCCGCCAACGCTATTGGGGCGAACCCTTCCCTATTGTATACCGCAACGGTTTACCTTATTTGGTAGATGAAAGCGAACTGCCCGTTACCCTTCCCGAAGTAGAATCGTACAAACCTACGGGCGATGGAAACTCTCCATTGGCAGCCCTTACCGATTGGGTAAACACCCCCAACGGACAGCGCGAGACCAACACCATGCCCGGATGGGCAGGCAGCAGTTGGTACTTTTTGCGCTATACGGATCCTAAAAACAACAATGAGTTTGCAAGCCAAGATGCAATAAACTACTGGCAAAATGTAGACCTATACCTAGGCGGTAGCGAACACGCCACCGGCCACTTGTTGTATGTGCGTTTTTGGACGAAATTTTTGTACGATATAGGCAAGATACCCGTTAACGAACCCGCCAAAAAATTGATTAATCAGGGAATGATACAGGGTACATCCGCATTTGTATATCGTGTGAACGGAACAAATAAGTTTATATCTCACAACCTAAAAAAAGACTACGAAACTACTGCTATACATATAGATGTAAATATTGTTGAAAACAATGTAGTTGACTTAGACAAGTTGCGCGCTTGGCGTGATGAGTTTAAAGATGCCGAGTTTATAACTGAAAATGGCAAATACATTGTTGGCAGCGAGGTAGAGAAAATGTCGAAACGTTGGCACAATGTAGTTAATCCAGATGATGTAGTAGCCAAATACGGGGCTGATACTTTGCGCTTGTACGAGATGTTTTTGGGGCCTCTTGAACAAAGCAAACCTTGGAATACCAACGGTATAGAAGGCGTGTACCGCTTTTTGGGCAAGTTGTGGAAGCTGTATAACATTGGAGAAGACAGCAAAGCACAATTGAGTGAAGAAGCACCAACACCTGACGAACTAAAAATACTGCACAAAACCATAAAGAAAACGGCTGAGGATATTGATGGATTTTCGTTCAATACCACCGTTAGCGCATTTATGATTTGTGTAAACGAGCTTAGCCAGCTAAAGTGCACCAAACGTCAAATATTAGAGCCTTTGTTAGTTTGTCTTTCTCCCTATGCACCACATATTGCTGAGGAGTTGTGGGCAGCCTGCGGAAATACAAACGGTATATTGGATGTTGAGTTTCCCAAATTCAACCCTGAATATTTGGTAGAAAACACCTTTAGTTATCCTGTTTCCATCAACGGTAAAACCCGCCAACAAATGGAGTTTGCCCTTGATGCCGACCAAGAAACTATAAAGGCTGCCGTACTTGCCAACGAAATTGTACAAAAATGGATGGAGGACAAACCCCTTAAAAAATTCATCCTTGTAAAAGGACGTATTATAAACGTGGTGGTTTAACTACTCCGTCATTGCGATCCCGAATATATTCGGTGCGAAGCAATATGTTTACATAGTTTCAATAAGATTGCTTCGTCTGCCTAAGAAGGCATTCTCGCAATGATAGGGAGCGGTGGGCAGTCGTGCCGAATTTAGTTCGGCATCTCATCCTCCAATAATAACCGTTTATACAGAGTGAAATCCTGAAACAAGTTCAGGATGACGGGAACAGGTTCTATTTATTGCAGCTGCAAGTCGGTAAGCTGTCTTAGGCTTTTGGTATAATAGTTTGATATATTTTTTTGTGATGCCGCCAAAAAACTAAAAAAGTTATCTACCTCATGGTTTTTAATCGAAAACAAATTGAGGTAAAACTTATTTTTATCTTCAACGTAATTAATAAATTCTTTTTTTAGTTTTTCATCATCAAATATACTTGCTAAAATTTGTGCTTCGGCTTTAAGCAACTCAGCCTTAAACAACTTCTCTTTGCTACGCAAATCAGCTAAATATGGCTTCAAATCGTCCTCATCCTGCACAATAGCACTAAAATTAACTATCTGTTGGTGCAAAAAAGATCCAAACCCAGAAAACATACTGGTGCAACTTGCTGCTGCCATATATTTTTTAAATAAAGTAATGTATTCTTGTTTAGCTGTCTCGCCCCTTTTCTCTATTTTATATAAATTAAACCAAAGTGCTTTTTTATCAGTCTCGTCAAGCCACTTACCCTGCTCATCTATCTCTTTATTAAGTGTATTAATAAGGTTTTCGGCCTCTTTGCGTTTATAGCGTTTTCCGTCAAACTCAAAAAACGATGTTTTTATATTTTTAGCTTTTATGGCTTCTAAAACTTCTTTATCGGCGGTATTTTGCTGTAAACGTTCAATTTTTATTCTATGCTCAGCGGCATAAACCTCTTCAAATTTTAATTTTTCAGCTTCAGTTGCATTGTATTCGTTTATAGCTGCTTCAATATCAAAACTAACTACCCTATTATAATAAAAGTTATTGTATGCAGGGTTTACCCTTGTGCTGTCTTGTTCTTCCTTTATTCTCTTATTTAGTTCATCAGCATCAGCAGCTTTTATTTCAGGGTCTTTGTTTGTGGCAAGAATATCAGCATACAGGTTTTTAGTCATTCTTTCTTGCACTGCTTCGGGATTACTGAACAATGTCCACGCCGAAGTAAGTTCGTACGGCTGGCTTTGCCCGTATTTGGCAATATTTGCTTCTCGTTCGGCTTGTGTGGGATGTGTAGCCCATTGGTCTTTGTAGTATACCCGCGATTTCTGAAATTTATTCATTGTTTCAGGGGTAATTACAAGCATATTATTTTCAATCCCCAGCTCATTAAGGGCTGCCAAATTAAGTGTTACTGAATTGTGGACTTTAAATATATTGGTACAGCTTAATTTATCTTTATTAAAAAAATCATCTAAATGCTCAGTGGTTGAGTTATATGCTACGCTAGTAAAATCAATTTTACGCAAAGCATTGGCAAGAGCTTCTTTACCTGTAAGGTTAACGGCCACAGCATCGGCATGAAATTCTAAATCTCGCGAAAGGCTCATATAGGGCAGGTTTACCAACTCGTATATTTTCTGAAAAACCCATCGTATGCCCAACGCCGTATAAAGAGCTAGTGCAGCAAAAAGGGCTATTATTCCGTGTAAGTTTGCCGAGTTTCTAACGGTATTTTCCCATCCCCCGTCAGAGTATAATAAATCAACAATAAGTTTATTTATGCGGTATATAAACCCTGAAACACGGGTAATATTTTGCGAAAAGTGCCCAAACTCGTGTGCTAATACTGCTTTTAGCTCAACTACAGTAAGGCTGTTTACTAAGCCTAAACCAATATTTAGGTTTTGGTGCGAAGGGAAAAACAAGCTAAATAAACTTTGCTCGTGAAAAACGGAAGCATTTACATCGGGTATTAAAAATACTTTGCGTGGTCGGTATGTTTTTACACCGTCGGCTACTTCGTATATCAGTTTAAATAGTTCAGGTTCATTGGCAGGCTTTATTTCAAATCCGGCTCCTTCTTCATGTTTTTTCTTTCCCGAAGGAATAAATATCTTTAGTAAGAAAATTAAAATCATTACTAAAAATCCATTTGCACCCAAAAACACAAGTACGGTTATAATATGAAACCCTGCGCCCAGCAGCAGCAACGAATACTCGAAAGTGTAAGCCAATAACCATATAAAGAAGGCTATAAAAGCTAAATAAATAACAAAAAAAGCAACTATGCCTATTGCTATACTGATGGTTTTTGTCCCAAAACTTTTGGGTAGTGCTATGCTTTGCGAGGGGGTTGTTGCCATAACAAAAAGATATGTTATAGCGAATAAAATAAATTTGCCTTAACAAAAGGCATTAAATCTTAATTATTCGATAATCTCCTCTTCGCCGTCAACATCAAGGTTAAAATAAACACCTATTTGCATACCAACGGATAGCAAACGATAGGTATAATCTCCTCTAGTAGCGGGTAGTAAGGGCACACTTAGCAAGGGCTGGGTAAGAAAGCCCAGTTTGTTTGAGTAATTGTAGTTGGCTCTTAACCCTAAAATGGCGGTAACATTAAAAAAGTTTGATTTTAAATACGTGTTTTTTAGATTAAACGCCCGTTTGTTATCAATAGTAAAACCTTTTAATCGTGCTGCTACCCTATCCTGCAACAAAAAGTTTAGCGATGCTCCGTATGTGCCGTAAAACTCCCAATGTTTTGATGCCTTTCTAGTAAAATAAATCTTACTATTAAATAATACAGGTATATCTATATAATCAAACACATAGTTCATCTCTGCCGTTGGAGGGGGAGTTGTTTGTACGGTTTGGTCTATTAAGGGCACATCGGGGTGGATACTACTTGCAAATTCAATATTTCTAGCAACGCGCACAAAACCTGTATTGGTATATTGTATACCCGTTTGCAGCATTAGGTTTTGCCCCATTTGCTTTTGGTATTGCAAAAAAATGGTAAAACCAGTACGGTTTTGCTGTATGCCTTTTAGCGAATCGCGCTCAATTGTGTTTTTTGCCGAGAATGTATGAACGGTATACTGCGGCTGAAAACTAACTGCCACATATTTGTAAGTGTATTTTGTTTGTGCACTGGCAACAGAGCAAAAACAAATGGCTACTAAAAAGGCATATAGGTTTTTCATACGCAATGATTTATTAACTAAGAGCAGCTAAGTTGTCATTTAGCAGCCTCAACTTTGCTTCGGCATCAGCTTTTTTCTGGCGTTCGCGTTCTACAATATCGCCCTTGGCATTGGCCACAAACTTTTCGTTACTCAACTTAGCATCCACCGATTTAAGGAAACCTTGCAGGTATTTAATTTCCTCTGCAATTTTTTCGCGTTCGGCTTCAGGGTCAATGCTCTCTTCCAAAAATACATAAAGGGCATCGTTTTTTACTAATATTTGCAATGCTCCTTCAGGCTTTTCGGTCAAAATTTCAATGGCCGGTGTATTGGCAAGTTTGCGTATTATATATTCAAAACTGGTGTATACTGCGGCAGTAGTTTCGTTTTCGCACACCAAAGCGGTTTTTATTTCTTCTTTGGGCGATAAGCCTTTGCTATTGCGCAGGTTACGCATTTCTGTAATAAAATCAATAGCTAGTGATGATACAGCCTCTATACCTTGTTGTACTTTAGGGTAATCTTCAACTATTATTGGCTTGTCCGGATTACCTTCGTTTAAATCGTGAAACAATTCTTCGGTAATAAAGGGCATAAAGGGATGTACAATTTTCAGCAAGTCTGAAAAATGGGCTATGGTGGCATCAAATGCACTGCGGTTAATGGGTTTGCCGTATTCAGGTTTCACCATTTCCAAATACCAAGCACAGTAATCGTCCCACACCAGTTTGTATATTGCCATCAAAGCCTCGCTAAGGCGGTAATCGGCAAACTTTTCTTCTATCTCTTTTAGCCCGTCGTTTAGTTTACTAGCAAACCATTTTGAAGCTAACTGATTGGCTTTTACTATTTCAGCATCAACGGCACTGTCTTCTACAATTTCCCAGCCTTTTACCAAACGGTAGGCATTCCATATTTTGTTGCAGAAGTTTCGGCCTTGTTCTACTTGGCTTTCGTCAAACAAAATATCATTTCCTGCTGATGACGATAGTAGTATACCCATGCGCACACCATCGGCACCAAATTGGTTTATAAGCTCCAATGGGTCGGGCGAGTTGCCCAATTGCTTGCTCATTTTACGGCGTTGCTTGTCGCGTACAATACCTGTAAAATACACATTTTTAAAGGGTTTTTCACCTCTATACTCATAACCGGCCATCACCATACGCAATACCCAAAAGAAAATAATATCGGGCCCTGTTACAAGGTCGTCGGTAGGGTAAAAGGCTTTTATATCAGCATTGTTAGGGTTTTCAAAACCATCAAAAACGCTTAAAGGCCATAGCCATGATGAGAACCAAGTGTCAACAACGTCTTCGTCTTGATTTAGATGTGAGATGTGGGATGTGGGATGTTGGGCTTTGTATTTTGCTAATGCTTCATCGTGGGTAGCTGCAACAACAAAATTGCCTACCTCGTCATACCACGCGGGTATACGTTGACCCCACCATAATTGGCGAGAGATACACCACTCACGAATATTTTCGACCCACTGTTTGTAGGTGGTTTTAAATTTTGCAGGATGAAATTTAATTTCATCGTCCATCACCGCTTGCAATACTTTTGGGTTTTTGTCGATAATCTTTTTCATATCAACAAACCACTGTTTGCTTAGGCGTGGCTCTATAACAGCATCGGTACGTTCGCTATACCCAACGCTGTTTTTAATGTCTTCAATTTTTTCTACCAAACCAATCTCTTCAAGATTTTTGGCTATCAGCTTACGAACAGCAAACCTATCCATTCCCACGTAGTGCCCTGCAATTTCGGCAATAGTTCCATCCTCGTTAAAAACATCTATGCTTTCTAAACCATGTCTTTTTCCAATCTCAAAGTCATTAATATCGTGTGCAGGGGTTACTTTTAGGCAACCTGTACCAAACTCAATATCAATATAATCATCAAAAATTACGGGTACTTCGCGATTTACGATAGGAACGATAACCTTTTTGCCTTTCAGGTGCTTGTATCTTTCGTCATTGGGGTTAAAGCACACAGCTGTATCACCCATAATAGTCTCAGGGCGGGTGGTAGCTATGGTTATGTGCTCGTCTTCGCCTGCTATTTTATAGTTGATATAGTACAGCTTCGACTGTACGTCTTTGTGTATTACTTCTTCATCACTTACTGAGGTTTTTGCTGAGGGATCCCAGTTTACCATACGCTCGCCACGATAGATAAGTCCCTTCTCGTGCAAATCAACAAATACTTGTATTACGGCTTCGCTAAGTTTTGGCTCCATCGTAAAACGGGTACGCTCCCAATCGCAGCTTGCACCTAGCTTTTTAAGCTGGTCTAATATTATACCGCCATATTTTTCTTTCCACTCCCAAGCGTGCTCCAAAAATTTATCGCGTCCAATATCGGTTTTGTTAATGCCTTGTTCTTTCAGCATTTTCACCACTTTGGCCTCAGTAGCTATACTAGCATGGTCGGTGCCGGGTATCCAACAGGCTTCTTTGCCTTGCATACGTGCACGGCGCGTAAGTATATCTTGTATGGTATTGTTTAGCATGTGCCCCATGTGCAACACACCTGTTACGTTTGGCGGAGGAATAACTATGCTAAACTTTGGTTTGTTGCTGTTGGCATCGGCATGAAAATAGCCATTATCCATCCAGTACTTATACCATTTGTCTTCTACTTCGGCTGGGTTATATGTTTTTGAGAGCTGCATTATCGCACGAAAATACTGAATTTATGTTTTAAAGTAGGCTATATTAGCATCATCATAGTTTTAAGATATGTAAAATGAAGAATATAATTTTTGGATTTTTTTTCTTTATAATTTCTACGATTTCATACTCGCAGGGGTTAAAAATTATTACTCCCACAGTTAATAAATGGGATATAAGCCAAAAAAATCAAGATGACTTTGTTAAAGCAGGGAGCTTATTTGCTAAAATTATGAGAGGTGAAAAGAAGGAAGAGAGCCTTACTTCTGAAGAAAAGAAGCTATTAAGTAAGTTTGATGATATAGAAATTAGGGGGAATTTTTTTGAAACTGAACCCGCACCATGCAGCTGGTATTGTGGTGGTAATATTGATACGGCTTATAGTTCATCTGAGTTAAAAAGTCTTAAAGATATTAATTACAGCGCGATTAATATTCATGATTTTGATGCAAGTACTGCTTGGGTAGAGGGGATAAAGGGGTATGGTATTGGTGAGAAACTTTATGTTGAGTTTGTATTTGAACAAGTTCCAATATCAATTACAACACTTAAAATTTATAATGGTTATATGAAGAGTGAAAAAGCATGGAGTGAAAATAGCAGAGTAAGAACTTTTAAGTTATATGTTAATAATTCTCCTTATGCTTTGCTGCAACTGGACGATGTTGCAGGAGAACAGGTTTTTTCTATTGATACTTTTGTGCCAACTAAAAACAAACCATTAAAGTTGACCTTTGAAATATATGATGTATATAAAGGCACTAAGTATGATGAAACTGCCATTTCAGAGATAAATTTTGATGGTGGAGGTGTGCATTGTTTTGCTGCCAAAACTTTAGTGAAAATGGGTGATGGAGGTGAAAAGCCTATTGAAGCTATTAAAATTGGTGATGAAGTACTGACCTATAATTTTGAATTGGAACGAGAGGAAAAAACAAAGGTAGAAACTGTTGTTAGCGTTAAACACCATAATATGGTGCGTTTAGGTTTTGATGGCAAAGAAATAACAGTAACTAACGATCATCCTTTTTACATAAAAGGAAAAGGATGGTGCACTGTAAATGGATATGCAAATAGCATAACTACTTTTTTAGGTGAAATTTCTAAACTCGAAATAGGAGATGGTTTTGTTGGTACTAATGGAGAAACTTTTGAATTAAAAGCTATTACTCCACTGCAAATATGTGTGCCAACCTACACGATTACTCGGCTAAAAAATGGAAACAGTTTTTTTGCTAACGGTTTGTTAGTTGCGGTTGAATAAAAAAGCCCCAAAAGAATAAACCTTCGGGGCTGCCATTTGAATTTTTTAATTCGGTTATTTGGTATAGCGTTTTTCTTTGATACGCGCTTTTTTACCTTTAAGCTCACGAAGGTAGAATATACGTGCACGACGAACTTTACCGCGTTTGTTAACTTCTATTTTATCGATAAATGGGCTGTGTAATGGAAATACACGCTCAACACCTATACTGTTTGATATTTTACGTACAGTGAAAGTTGCACTAAGACCGCTATTACGACGTTGTAAAACAACACCTTGAAATAGCTGTATACGCTCTTTAGCACCTTCTTTAATTTTGTAGCTAACAGTTACTGTATCACCTGCGTTAAAGTCAGGTATATCGTTTTTTATGAATTCGCTTTCAACAAGTTTAATAAAGTCCATCTCTATGGGATTTTTAAAAGGACTGCAAAGTTAATTATTTAATTAACAAATGCACAAAAATTTTAACTCTTGCAGTAATAAATATACACTTTAATAGCAAGGCGCTATGGGTGGCGGGTTTATCTTGTCTTCTATCAAAAACAAGGTAGGGAAATCTTCGGTAAGTTTAAACAACAGGGCTTGCGCATCAATACGGGTTTTAAAGTCGCCCACGCGTACTTTAAAGTGGGGCGAATCAAATATTAAATATGCGGGGCAGTTGGGATATTTGTTAGTAAATTTCTCTTTTGCGTCTTTTGCATCGTTGCGCTTATCGGTAATTACTATTTGTATACGGTAGCCTCTTGTTAACGAGTCGGTTTGCTTTTCAGCTTTGCGTTGCTCCAAATACTCGTCAATTTTTTTATCGGCATGTATTACTAATGTGCCTTCGGCAGTATCGCTTTGCGCCCAAAGCAGGGGTGCTGCATACAAAAAGGCTATTAGTAATAGTGCTACTTTTTTCATTTTTGGTTTACAATTTTTATACCGCTTGATGTGCCAATACGCGCTGCTCCTGCTTCTACTAATGCAAGGGCTTGTGCATAGTTACGTATGCCTCCCGCAGCTTTTATTAATACTTTTTCGGGCAACATATTGCGCAGCTTGCCCACCATTTCGGGGGTTACACCACCGGGTATCATGCCTGTTGATGTTTTTACAAAATCGGGGCCTATGTTACCTGCTATTTCACAAAGTTTAGCAATTTCTTCTTCATTAAGCAAACCTATTTCAAAAATCAGTTTTGCTTTTTTGTTTTGCATGTGGCAAGTGGTTACCATGCTGGTAATATCGTTCTCTACCGAGCTATAATCACCTGATTTTACTGCAGCTATATTAATAACGGCATCTATTTCATCAGCTCCATCACGTATGGCTTGTTTCACTTCTTCAACTTTGGCTGATGTACGACCGTAGCCAAAAGGAAAACCTACTACGGTAATTATTTTGGTTTCGGCTTTGCTATCGTTAATGGCTTTATGTGCTGCATTAACATGATAAGGGGGCACACATACTCCAAAAAAATTATGCTCAACTGCCTGTGCACAGGCTTTTAATATTGCTACCTTGTCTGTATCAGGCTTTAATCTTGTGTACTCTATATATCCCGCTAAATCCATAGTTTGCTGTTCTTCTTCTCCCCTACTCTGTGTCATTATTCACCTGCACCGTGGCAATTTTTATACTTTTTACCGCTACCACAAGGGCAGGCATCGTTACGGCCTACTTTTACTTCGGCTTTCATTGGCATTTGTGGTACACGCTCTTCTTCTTGAGGTTGTGGCATGCTGCTACCTCCCGATGATGGCGCTGCTGCTGCCATTTCTTGCGGGCGGCGGGTTTGCATACGGCTCATATCGGTGCGGCGTTGTTGCCCTTCTTTTACATTATCTGCTTCTTGGGTGGCTATTTGACCTTTGAAAAGTATGGTTAGTATTTCTTTTGAAAGGCGGTTTATCATGTTTTTAAACAAATCGAACGACTCTAGTTTGTAAATCAACAAGGGGTCTTTTTGTTCAAAAACGGCGTTTTGGGCTGATGTTTTCAAATCGTCCATCTCGCGCAAATGCTCTTTCCACTCATCATCAATAAGAGCAAGGGTGGTCATTTTTTCAAATGCGGTTACCATTTCACGCCCTTTTGATTCGTATGCTTTTTTAAGGTTTACTAATACTTGCAGGGCTTTTATACCATCGGTAATGGGTATTGATATGGTTTCTACACTTTCACCGCGAGTTTTGTATACTTCCTCTATTACCGGGAATGCAAATTCTATAAAGTTGGCCGATTTGCGCTCGTACAAGTCTTTTAGGTCGGCGTATACTCTTTCGGTAAGTTTTTGTGGTTTTAGTTCTGAAAACTCTTGACCGGTAATGGATGTATCATACGCAAATAAGCGTATCATTTCCATTTTCATGCCTTCGTAGTCGCCATCGGCTTGAAAACCTTCAACTATATCTTGGGCAGCATCGTATATCATGTTGTTGATATCGAGCTTCAGTTTATCACCAAATAGTGCATTGCGACGGCGGGTATATATCACCTCGCGCTGACTATTCATTATATCATCATACTCTAGCAAACGTTTACGTATACCAAAGTTGTTTTGTTCTACTTTTTTCTGGGCTGATTCTATTGATTTAGAAATCATAGAGTGCTGTATATTATCACCCTCGGTGTGCCCAAACCTATCCATTACGTTGGCTATACGGTGCGATGCAAAAAGACGCATCAAGTCATCTTCTAACGAGATAAAGAATTGTGATGAACCAGGGTCTCCTTGACGACCTGCACGTCCGCGTAACTGACGGTCAACCCTACGAGATTCATGCCTTTCTGTACCTATAATAGCCAAACCACCGGCTTCTTTTACGCCTTTGCCTAGCTTTATATCCGTACCCCTACCCGCCATGTTTGTGGCTATGGTAACGGTTCCTGCTTGGCCTGCTTCTGCTACTATATCTGCCTCACGCTGGTGCTGCTTGGCGTTTAGTACATTGTGCTTAATTTTTCGCAGGGTTAGCATTCTAGCCAATAGCTCTGATACTTCTACCGATGTAGTACCCACCAAAACAGGCCTGCCTGCTTGAGTTTGTTTTACAATTTCTTCTATAAGGGCATTGTATTTTTCGCGTTTGGTTTTGTATATAAAGTCGTTTTCGTCTTTACGGATAATAGGGCGGTTGGTGGGTACTACTACCACGTCCAGTTTATAAATCTCCCAAAACTCACCTGCTTCTGTTTCGGCTGTACCCGTCATACCAGCCAATTTGTGGTACATACGGAAGTAGTTTTGCAGTGTAACAGTAGCAAAGGTTTGTGTGGCAGCCTCAACTTTTACGTTTTCTTTTGCTTCTATAGCTTGGTGCAAACCATCGCTATATCGACGGCCGTCAAGTACACGACCTGTTTGCTCGTCAACGATTTTTATTTTGCCGCCATCTATAATATACTCTACATCACGCTCAAACATACAGTACGCTTTTAGTAACTGGTTGATTGAGTGTATACGTTCTGATTTTATCGAGTAATCACGCATTAACGCTTCTTTGCGTTTCACCTTCTCCTCAGCATCGGTAATGGTACGTTCCATTTCGGCTATTTCTGCACCCACATCCGGCATCACAAAAAAGTGAGGGTCTTCACCACTTGCGGTAATTAACTCAACACCTTTTTCACTAAGGTCAATACTGTTATTTTTTTCGTCAACTACAAAGTAAAGCTCTTCATCTACCTTAGGCATTTCCTTTTGTTGGTCTTGCAGGTAGTAGTTTTCGGTTTTCTGTAGCAGTTGTTTCATACCCTGCTCTCCCAAAAACTTAATCAAAGGTTTATTTTTAGGCAAACCACGTTGGCAACGCAACAATAATAGGCCTGCTTCTTTTTCTTTACCCTCGGCAATTAGTTTTTTAGCTTCGGCAAGTGCAGCAGTAAGGTATTTGCGTTGTGCATTTACCAGTTTTTCTATTCGCGGTTTTAATGCTACAAACTCTTGCTGGTCTCCTTTGGGTACAGGCCCTGAAATGATAAGGGGTGTACGGGCATCGTCTACCAATACACTATCTACCTCATCCACCATGGCAAAGTGGTGTTGGCGTTGCACAAGGTCTTCAATATCGTGCGCCATGTTATCGCGCAGGTAATCAAAACCAAACTCGTTATTGGTTCCGTAAATAATATCGGCTTGGTAAGCTTTACGACGCTCGGCTGAATTGGGTGGGTAATAATCAATACATTCTACCTTCAACCCATGAAACTCAAACAGAGGAGCATTCCACTCGCTATCCCTGCGGGCTAGGTAATCGTTTACGGTTACTATATGCACTCCTTCTCCCGATATACCATTAAGATAAGCAGGAAGGGTTGATACAAGGGTTTTTCCCTCACCCGTTGCCATCTCAGCAATTTTACCGCTGTGCAATACCATACCACCTATTAGCTGCACATCGTAGTGCACCATATTCCAAGTGATGCTACTGCCTGCGGCATCCCAAGTATTGCTATAAAAGGCTTTATCGCCATTTATGGTAACGTTGGCTTTGCGAGCAGCAAGGTTACGGTCGTTTTCGGTAGCGGTTACTTCTAATGATGTGTTTTCAGTGAAACGGCGTGCAGTTTCTTTAACCACTGCAAAGGCTTCGGGCAATAGCTTTTGCAATATCACCTCCAACTCTTCGTTGCGTTTCTTTTTCAGCTTGTCTACATCATTATATATAGCTTCGGTTTCATCAATGCTCACCCCCTCTGCTTCTGCACGAGATTTTAATTCAGTAAGTTCATAGTCTATACCTTTTAAGTGCTCGGCTATGCGGCTTTTAAATTCGGTAGTTTTAGCCCTCAATTCATCGTTACTAAGACTTTTATATTTCTCAAAGTAGCCGTTAATTTCGTCTACTAAGGGTTTCATAGTCTTAATATCACGTTCGGATTTATCCCCGAAAATTTTTGAGATGCCTTTTATAATAGAGTTAATCATGTATCTGTTTTTTGAAACAAGTGCGCAAAAATAACATATTTCCGCTTGGGGCGGAACGGTTTATACGATTGCACTTATAATGCCAAAGAAAATTGTGTCACAAAATTCAACAACGGGTCAAAATTACCCTTTAAAAAAGTAAGTACTCACTACTATTTAGCTTTAAAATGTCTTTTTTGACAACAAAGTGAGTGAGTACTCACTTTTTAGATTCAAAATCATAAATATTATGAGAATTTAAAGTGGTGTGTGATTTAACTCACCCCAAGTAGCTCCAATTAGAGTCATTACCCATAATTTCCCCTCTCTAAATTTAGAGAGGGGCGCAGTTATACAATTCAAGCTATTTCAAGCATCGGGGTGAGTTAAACACCCACCACTACATGCTTTTAAGACTGGCTCACACCCTATCTGAATTTTACTTTTTGGTGGCTGCTAAAATTTGCCCAACTTTGCACCTCTTTTTAAAAATACCATGAATACCAAACACACTATATTATTATTGGGTAGCGGCGGACGAGAACATACTTTTGCTTGGAAAATAGCCCAAAGCCCACTTTGCCAACAGCTGTTTATTGCCCCCGGAAATGCAGGCACAGCAAAGCACGGCACTAATATTAATATGGCTGTAAACGATTTTGAGGCCATAGGTCAGTTTTGTATTGAAAATCATGTAACTATGCTGCTACCCGGTAGTGAAGACCCTTTGGTAAAGGGTATTGCTAACTACTTTGCAGCGAATGAAAAATTAAAACATATACCCGTTATAGGCCCTGATAAACAAGGGGCACAACTGGAAGGAAGCAAAGATTTCTCGAAACAATTTATGGCGCGCCACAACATACCTACGGCGGCCTATAAAACTTTTACAAAAAGTACACTTAACGATGCTTTTGACTTTTTAGAGACTTTAAAACCTCCTTATGTTTTAAAGGCTGACGGCTTGGCGGCAGGTAAAGGGGTAGTAATACCCGACAATTTGGCTGATGCCAAAACGGAACTGACAGAAATGCTGCAAAACGAAAAGTTTGGCGATGCAAGTGCTTGTGTGGTGATTGAAGAATTTTTGAAAGGTATAGAGCTTTCGGTTTTTGTGATGACTGATGGTGATAACTACATTGTTTTGCCCGAAGCAAAAGACTATAAGCGTATTGGCGAGGGCGATACAGGCCCAAACACAGGCGGTATGGGTGCGGTTTCACCTGTTCCGTTTGCTGATGATGTGTTTTTGAGTAAAGTGCGTGAACGTATTATAGAACCTACTGTGAATGGCCTGAAAAAAGAAGGAATACACTATAAAGGTTTTATTTTTATTGGTTTGATGAATGTGGGGGGCAACCCTTATGTGATTGAGTATAACTGCCGCATGGGCGACCCTGAGACTGAGGTTGTTTTCCCAAGATTGGAAAATGATTTGGTAGAAATGATGGACGCTGTGGCCAAAGGCACACTAAATACAGTAGCACCAAAGGTGAACCCGCAAACAGCTACTACTGTTATATTAATATCTGAAGGATATCCAAACAGTTATGAAAAAGGCAAGGCTATTACGGGTATTGAAAATGTGGCTGAAACCATAGTTTTTCATGCAGGTACTAAGCAAGTGGATGGTGTTTTGCAAAGTAATGGGGGACGTGTTTTGGCACTTACCAGTTTTGGAGAGACTATTGCTGATGCTGTAACAAAATCGCTGCAAGCGGCTGAAACTATAAAGTTTGAAAACAAAACCTACCGCAGTGATATTGGTAAAGATTTAATGGCTACACTTTAGCTAAAACAAGAACATGGAATTTAATAAACGATTTATAACCCTTACTACCGGCAAACTGATAAAGTACTTTTTGCGCGGGGTGCTGCTTACGCTACCTCTTGCTGGTACAGTGATGCTGATAGTGTGGCTGATAAACAAACTGGACGGGCTTTTTGGGTTTGATAATGCACACGGCTTGGGAGTACTTTTAGTACTTACAATTGTTACGGTAATCGGCTTTTTTGGTTCGGGGTTGTTGCTACGTCCTATTTTAGATATTGTTGACGATTTACTTGAGAAAGTACCGGGTGTTAAAATTATCTATACCTTGTTTAAAGACTTTTTAGAGGCTTTTGTTGGCGATAAACGCAAATTTAAAGAACCTGTAGCTGTAGAAATGGGGCCTAGTATATACAAGATGGGATTTATTACCCATAAAGACCTTAGTGTAATTGGTTTTGAAGGTTTTGTATCAGTATATTTTCCGCACAGTTACAATTTCTCGGGCAATGTGTTTATAGTGCCTGCCGAAAGGGTGAAACCTATTGACGCCAACCCATCGGACGTGATGAAGTTTATTGTAACAGGTGGTGTTACTGAGTTGAATGGAAATACGGAGAATGAGAAGGAGAAAGCCTCTACATCTGAGAAAGACTAAATCTTACTCTTCTTTTTAAAGCAGTTAAGACCAAGAGTTCTTTTCTAATCTGTGAAAAGTCCATGCCCTGCTTGCGTTTTTCAATACAAGCATCAACCATTTTGCTTATTAATCCCTCCACCCGTTTATTTTAAAAAGGTGATGGACTGTATCATCATATTCACTTCCATTAGCTCGATTTGAGCTTTGGGACTTGCCTTTAGCTTATTATCTACTATAAAACGGCAGGTAAGCACGGTGTTTTTATTGGCTACTAACCATACAAATACCATCGTTTCTTTACCTTCTATAAGCAACATACTATTATAGCTAAGTATAGTTTTGCCCTCATGGTATTGGTATTTAGCATTGGGATGACTAAAACTTTCGTTATCCAAATAGTGCATCACCTCGTTACTATCACTAAAAGCACGGCTTTCTTTTATTTCAAATTCGCCTGTGGCTACGCTGGCTCGCTCAAAATGATACGTACCGTTGGGGTTTTCGTATACGTTCCACGCATCAGGATAGCTTAGTTTAAAAAACTGCCTTTTTGAGATAAACTCCCTATCGTCGGGCATATTAGATTGGGCTATTACCGTTACCGAAAAAACAAGGAAAAAGAGGGTAGAAAGTAGTTTCATAATTAGTAGCTGTAAAGATACTAATTTAATGGTTTTACTGCCGCATATACGGCCTGTTTTTAGACCAATAGCATCAAAAACAAAACCCCTGCATACTATGTATGCAGGGGTTTATAAGTAGTACAACTGATTGAAATCAGTTGCTTTTGCTAATTACAAGCTCAAGGATGACTTAAGTCATCCTTGAGCTTGTAATCATAATAGAGTAGGATTTTAGTCCTGCTAAAAATGAGACCGAACGTGGTAAACGGCTACAATACATTGCGCCAGCTTACCTCTTTGGCTATAATGCTTTTAAGTTCGGTAATGGGCACACGCTCTTGCAACATGGTATCGCGGTAGCGTATAGTTACTTGGTTGTCTACCAAGCTATCGTGGTCTATCGTTACACAAAATGGTGTACCAATAGCATCGTGGCGACGGTAGCGTTTGCCTATGGCATCTTTCTCTTCGTAAAAGCATTCAAAGTCAAACTTCAAATCGTCCATTATTTCGCGAGCTTTCTCTGGCAAACCATCTTTTTTGGTTAGCGGAAAAATAGCTAGTTTTATAGGGGCTAAAACAGCAGGTAGACGAAGCACCACACGGGTTTCGGTTTTATCACCGTTTACAACTTCTTCCTCGTTGTAAGCATTGCAAAGGGTTAGCAAAAACATCCTATCCAAACCTATACTGGTTTCTACCACGTAGGGTATGTAGTTGCCATAGGCTTTTCCGTTCTCGTCCAAATCAGCATCAAAATATTGCATTTTTTTGCCGCTGGCTTCTTGGTGTTGCTTCAAGTCAAAATCAGTACGGCTGTGTATGCCTTCTACTTCTTTAAAACCAAAAGGAAAATCAAACTCAATATCAACCGCTGCATTGGCATAGTGAGCTAGTTTGGTGTGCTCGTGGAAACGGTATTTATCATCGGGTGTGCCCAATGCTTTGTGCCATTTTAGGCGGGCTTCTTTCCAATATTCAAACCACTGCATTTCAGTACCGGGGCGAACAAAAAATTGCATTTCCATTTGTTCAAACTCACGCATACGCATAATAAACTGGCGCGCTATAATCTCGTTACGGAATGCTTTACCTGTTTGGGCTATACCAAAGGGTATTTTCATTCTACCCGTTTTTTGAACGTTAAGAAAGTTTACAAAAATACCTTGTGCAGTTTCGGGGCGCAGGTATACTGTGTCAGAATCATCGGCCACGCTACCCATTTGGGTACTGTACATCAGGTTAAACTGGCGCACATCCGTCCAGTTACGTGTGCCGCTAACAGGGCAAGCTATTTCATGCTCAACAATCAAATCTCGAAGGGCCGCAAGGTCTTCACGCTCTTGGGCTTCATCCATAGCTATTTGCAGTTTTCCTGCTTTTTCGCTTTTACCCTCTTTCATATACTTCTCTATACGGTCTTCAAGCAACTGGTCGGCGCGGTAGCGTTTCTTGCTGTCTTTATTGTCTATCATCGGGTCGCTAAAACCATCCACGTGTCCACTAGCCTTCCATACTTTAGGGTGCATAAATATAGCACTGTCAATACCTACAATATTTTCGTGCATTTGCACCATAGCCTTCCACCAATACTCGCGTATGTTTCGTTTTAGTGCCGTTCCGTTTTGTCCGTAATCGTATACTGCGGCCAAACCATCGTATATCTCGCTGGATTGAAAAACAAATCCGTATTCTTTACTGTGCGATACTACTTTCTTAAAAATATCCTCGTTGTTGCTCATATTTTGCTGTATTGTCCTATTTTTGCTTCGCGCAAAGCTACTTATTATCAAAAAGCGTAAAAAGTTTTTCTTTTGTAAACTTATTTGGTATATTTGCACCCCTTTAAAAGATATAGATACAACGCAACATGGCAAACCATAAATCGGCATTAAAAAGGATAAGAGCCAATGCCACTAAAAGGCTTAGAAACCGCTACCAAGCTAAAAGCACACGTACGGTTATAAAAAATATACGTAGCAGCAAAGACCGTAAAGAAGCGGATGAGTTGTTAACTAAAGTATATTCTATGCTTGATAAACTGGCTAAGAAAAACATTATCCACAAAAACAAAGCAGCAAACCAAAAATCTAAACTTACCAAGTTTGTAGCAAAACTTTCGGCTTAAGTTTTTAGAGAAAAATATTTTCTAAGCCCGCAACAAATGTTGCGGGCTTTTCTTTTTTGCATTTACATCAATGCAGGTTATTGGATGAAACAGTGTACCAAACAACTGGTGATACACTTAAATGCAAAACAACACTATATATATGCCCATAAATAAATGGGCTGAGGAAGACCGCCCTCGCGAAAAACTATCACTACACGGCAAACATACCCTTAGCAATGCCGAGCTATTGGCTATACTGATAAGTACAGGCACAAAATCGAAATCAGCTATCGACCTTTCAAGAGAAATTTTAAAAAAATGTGATAACAGCCTCAACCAATTGGCAAAAGTATCCGTTAAAGAGTTAACAAGAATTGACGGTATTGGCGAAGCAAAAGCAATAACCATTGTGGCTGCCATTGAATTGGCAGGCAGAAGAGGCGCGCAAGAGGTGAAGCAAAAAAAGAATATTGGTCATAGCAGAGATATTTATGAGCTATTTAAACCGCGCATTGCCGATTTATTACACGAAGAGTTTTGGGTATTGCTGCTAAACAGAGGCTTAAAAGTAATTGGCGAGAAACTAATATCGGACGGAAATGTGAGCAGTATTGGAGTAGATGCCAAAAAGATTTTTAAAACGGCTATTGACGAGGGAGCTGTTTGTATGGCTTTGGCTCACAACCATCCATCAGGAAATGCAAAGCCAAGTGATGAGGATATAAAACTTACAGAAAAACTTACCAAAGCAGGTAGTTTATTAGATATACAAGTGATTGACCACATAATAGTTACAGAAAATGCTTATTATAGTTTTGCCGATAACGGTATGATAAAAACAAATGATAGTTGATTTTAGCGTTTTTTTTCGTACCCTTACCGATTGGTTCACATTATTTGGAAAATGGTTTGTCATTAGTTAATTTGCGCCACTTATAATACTTTAAGAATACATGAAAAGAGCTGCTACTATATTATTATTCGCTATTGCATTTTTTGCGCCGGCTGCACTTTTTGCACAACCGGGAGCACCTACCCTTACTTTACCATCAAAAAATGCTACTAAAGTAAGTATGTCACCCGACCTAGTTTGGAACTCGGCATCAATGGTAGATAGCTTTCAGCTACAAATAGCTACCGATACTTCATTTACCACCCCGCTTTTTGATACCATTCAAGGTAACATAAACGTTTACACAGCAGGCGGTAAATTAAACAACTACGTAGTATACTACTGGCGTGTGAGAGGAAAAGATATTATTGGCTTTGGCGACTGGTCTGACACAGGTGTATTTCGCACCATAGACAAGCCCGCTGTTGCGCCTAATTTATTAAAACCTGCTAGTAATAGCAAAAATGGCCCCGTATTTCCTGATTTCATTTGGAGTTCAGTAACACGTGCCAGCCGTTACCAAATGCAGTTATCAACTAACTCAAACTTTTCAACCAACAAGCTAGATACAATAGTAGTTGCGGGGAAACAACTTATCGCCTACACAAAAGATACTCTTAGTAAAGATAGCGTATACTTTTGGCGCGTACGTACTGAAAACGAAGTAGGTTGGGGCGATTGGTCAAATTCGGCCAGTTTCCAAGTAACCTTCCTTCCTCCCGCTATTCCGATGCAAATAATGCCTGCTAATAATGCAGTTAACCAAACACTTAACGGTATTTTAGATTGGTCAACAGCAAGCAATGCAACACGCTACCGTGTTATATTAGCTACTGATAGAAACTTAACTAATATCTTAGTAAGAGATTCTTTACTACAAAAATCATATTATCAATTACCTATAGAAAACTTATTGCTTGACTCATCGCGTGATTATTACTGGACGGTTGCTGCCGGAAATGATGATGAATATTATAGCCGTAACTCTGACACTTTTAAGTTTTCAACTATAAACCTATTGCCACCAAACAGGCCAACTAATATTAGCCCTGCAACGGCATCAGTTCAGCACAGCCGTAAACCTACATTTGTGTGGAGTGATAACAGCACATTTTTGCCAGATAGTTTCTATTTGCACGTATCAACCTTCTTTGTGTTTACAGATACTGCATTATTAGCCAAAACTACTGTCCCTAACTACGCAGTACCTGCCAGTGCTCCATTAGGTGGTGATACCGTATACTTTTGGCGAGTAGCAGGTAAAAACGCAGCAGGTTTCTCTCCTTGGTCATACTTTTGGAATATTACAACCTCTGTAAAAAATGCTACAAAAAATCCATTCTTAGCCAATATGTACCCCAACCCTGTTAGCACCACCTCTACTTTCGAGTTTGAGTTAAATGCTGCACAAAACGTAAGGGTATCAGTTATTGATATTACCGGCAAAGAAGTTTTAAATGTGTTTGAAGGTCAATTAAACGCCCAACACCACACACTAACTTTTGACGCAAGCAGTTTGCCAAATGGCAGTTATTTTATTGCAATTGCAGGAAGCAATGCACTACAAGCCTTGCCGTTTATAAAACAATAAGTTACGCTAGAAAAATATTTAGTAAAAGGCTCCAATGGAGCCTTTTTTGCTTTTTATAATGCCATTTTGGCGCGCTGAAAAAAAACTTACGTTTGTTTGCACACTATTTGATACAAGTTTGAACGTTATTGTTAATATAGGTTTATAAAAAAGGCCACAGAGGAAATACTGAGCTAATACTATATTAACTAAATTTGTTTTACACTAATTTTAACGCTGTATGTTGGAAGGTGATGAGTTTTATGGCGAAGATACCCGCTCTGCGGCTGAACGCTACGAGAGGATGCTCCAGTTTAACGAGCCTGCTTTTTTTGACCCCGAACAATTAGAAGATCTTGTTGATTTTTTCTTCAACGAGAATAAAATAAAAAAGGCAATACAAGTAATAGACTTTGCCCGTCAACAATACCCTACCTATACAGTTTTTCTGCTTAAAAAAGCACAAATAAGCTGTGTATTGGGTGATTTTGATGAGGCACTTGAAGCTATTGAAAAAGCCGAAAGTTTAGAGCCGTATAACTACGAAGTTTTTTTGGTAAAAGGTGAGCTTTACGACCAAATGGAAAACTTTGAAGATGCTATTGCTATGTATAATACTGCAATAGACCTTACTGACGACAAGGCAGAAATTTACCTAAACATGGCATACGCCTACCAAAACTGGGGGAAGTATGAAGAGGCTTTGCAACTACTACTAAACATATTGGAGCTAGAACCCGATAACGAGCAAGTGCTTTATGAAATAGCATATTGCTACGAGGTAATGGATAGACTGGAAGACAGTACCCGCTTTTATGAGCAGTATATCGATAAGCAACCCTACTCGTATGCGGCATGGTACAACTTAGGCACAATACATTATAAACTTGAGAATTATGAAAAGGCCATTTGGGCTTATGATTTCTCAATAGCAATAAACGAAAACTTTAGTTCGGCATACTTTAACAAAGGCAATAGCCTTGTGGAGCTTGAACGCTTTAAAGATGCTGTTGACAGTTATAAACAAACTATTGAGCTTGAAGGCCCCGACGCTATTATTTACTGTAATATTGGCGGTTGCTACGAGAAAATGGACATGATGCTAGAGGCTCGTAGCTTTTATAAAAAAGCCGCCAAACTAAATCCAAAATTGGCTGAAGCATGGTTTGGTATAGGTATTACCCACGAAGCCGAAGGCAGGTATTTAGAAGCCCTTAGCTTTATGAAAAGAGCTATTGGTTTAGAAGATGATGACTCTGAATATTGGTTTTCGCTAGGTGGAGTTTATTACCATCTTGAATACTTTGAAGACGCTGAAAAAGCTTATGAAAAATCGACCCAATTAGACCCATATAGCTCTGAGGTATGGATAGATTGGTCGTTTGTATTGGTAAAACAAGATAAACTTGATGACGCCATAGAGTTGCTGGAAAACAGTATTAAGTACTTTGACGATTGCCACCAAATACATTATAGGCTGGCATCGTACTATTTTTTAGCAAACAAAGGCACAAAAGGCATGGAGCATTTGCAAACAGCGCTTACCATAAACGCAAAAGACTATGAATTGCTTTTTGAGCACGCGCCTTTATTAAAAAACTCAGCCCCAATACAAACAGTTATTAACTCCTTCTTATAAACCCCACAAACAATAGTCGTTCGGCTGTTATTTGTGGGCAAATACATTACATTTGTCACGTTATGCCTAATATTTATAATTTTAATATAAGCCAACTACCCCATCGTTCAGAAAAACCTAGAAATTCAGGCCTCACTATGGTTATGGACAAAGGTTTAAGCTACAGGGAAGCTGAAGATTTTATATCTTCATCAGAAAATTATGTCGACCTTTTAAAAATAGGTTTCGGCACATCAATAGTTACTCCTAACTTAGATAAAAAAATAGCTCTTTACCAAGAAGCCGGTATACCCGTATACTTTGGTGGTACTTTGTTTGAAGCCTTTGTGGCGCGTAACGAGTTTCCAAAATACGTAGAGCTTCTAAAAAAATATAAGTTACAACATCTGGAAATTTCTGACGGCTCGTTAGATATGACCCAAGATGAAAAATGTGATTATATACGCCAGCTTTCTGGCGATTTTACTGTAATATCAGAAGTAGGCTCAAAAGATGCCGAAAAAATCATCCCTCCCTACAAATGGATTGAAATGATGCAGCGTGAAGTAGAGGCTGGTGTATGGAAAGTAATTGCTGAAGCCCGTGAAAGTGGCAACGTTGGTATTTTTAGAGGTACCGGCGAAGTTCGTTCAGGTTTGGTTGAAGAAATTTTAACTAAAATACCTCAAGATAAAATAATTTGGGAAGCCCCGCAAAAAGGCCAACAACTTTGGTTTATAAAACAATACGGTGCCAATGTTAGCCTAGGTAATATACCTCCGCATGAGGTGATAGCTTTAGAAACCATGCGTATTGGTTTGCGTGGAGATAGTTTCCACTTTTATTTGGATAAATAGTTTGATATTTGATTGATTATGGCTCTTTTTGAACAGATTAGTAAAGATTTAATGGCATCAATGAAGGCGCGCGATACAGCACGTACCCGCACCCTTCAAAGTATAAAAGCAGCAATGCTGGTGCTAAATACACAAGAAGGAAGAAAAACACCTCCTACTGATGACGAGTATTTAAAAGCCATCCAAAAAATGGCAAAACAACGTAAAGACTCTTTAGAGATTTTTGAAACACAAAATCGTGAAGACCTTGCCGTAAAAGAGCGCGAAGAACTTGTAATACTTGAAGAATATTTGCCCAAACAAATGGGTGAAGATGAAATAAAGGCTATTTTAGTAAAAATAGTAGCCGATACGGGGGCTAAAACACCTGCTGATACGGGTAAAGTAATGCCTTTGGCAATGAAAGAAATGGGGGGAAAGGCTGATGGTAAAACCATTTCGGCTATATTGAAAGACCTATTGAAATAAATCGACCATGATTATAAAAGTACTAAAAGCAGTGGCAGCACTGCTTTTTTTATTAATAAGCCCTTGCTTATTTGCACAGCAACTAGAAATTAAAGTATTTGAAGAGGGAACTAACTTAAGGGTAGAACACTTTGTAATTACGGGTTTCAGTCAGCACAAACAAAAAAATATTCCAAACCTTATTAATTACAGTGCTTTCTCTATGTACGATTCTGTTTTGGTTCGGGCGTATGGATACAATAATGCTTGGATAAAGTATTACACACTATCAGCCGAATACCTTGCTGCCAATAAAGAGAAAAATATTCCCTTAAATGTTATTCTAAAACCACTAGAAACGGAAGTTAATGAGGTAGTTATATCAGCAAACAAGTTTGGAGAAAAGAAAAAAGATGTGGCCCGCCAAATAACTCTTATCAAACAAAAAGATATAGAATTTATGAGCCAATCTAATACTGCCGATGTGCTGCAAAGTAGCGGAGCAGTTTTAGTGCAAAAAAGTCAACTGGGAGGAGGTAGCCCCATTATACGTGGTTTCGAAGCCAATAAAGTACAAATAGTGATTGATGGTGTAAGGCTAAACAACGCCATATTTCGTGGCGGACACTTGCAAAATGTACTGCGTATGGATAATAACGCCCTTGAACGGGTAGAAATAATACAAGGTGCAGGTAGCGTAGTATACGGTAGTGATGCGCTGGGTGGAGTAATGCACTTTGTAACTAAAAATCCAAAACTGGCCGATACAGGAAAAGTATTATTTATGGCAGGTGCAAATACCCGCTTTGGTACTGCCGCTAACGAACTAACAGGTAGTTTAAATTTTAATATTGGGTTTAAAAAAATAGCCTTTTTTACCAACCTATCGTACACGCAGTTGGGTGATTTGAGGCAGGGAGCATTAGGAATGAATAGCGACCGTGACAGCTGGAACCGTTACTACTACACTACACGACGAAATGGCCAAGACACCATGCTTTTAAACAATACACCGCTAACCCAAATAAACAGCGGATATACACAGCTTGATGTATTACAAAAAATAGTATATAGAAGTAGAAGAACACTGCACAGTCTTAATTTTCAGTACAGTACCACTGATGATGTTCCCCGATACGATAGACTTATACAAACTGATTCTGCACAAAGTGCCCAAATAGACGCTAACCGTTTTATACGCGAAAATGCTACTACAAATAAATACCGCTATGCCGAGTGGTATTATGGCCCTGAACAACGCTTGATGCTAGCCTACTCACTTTCAACAAGCAGAGTAATTAAAAACTTATTCGGTAGGCGTATATCATTACTCACATCAAAAATTACCGCCGCTTACCAAGATATTACTGAAAGTCGTCACTCGCGCCGATTTAACAAGGATACAAGACAAGACCGAACCGAAAATGTAAAAGTTGGCTCTATAAATGCTGATTTTCAGCTTCTACACGGAAAAAATGAGATACGCTTTGGGGGCGAAGTAATTAGCAACAAAGTTAAATCAACCGCTGCGGATGTAGATATAAACACCAAGATTGAAAGCCCTGCTTTTACCCGCTACCCAGCAGGTGGAAGCACCATGCAGTATAACTCGCTATATGCCACACTTAACCGCGAATTGGGCAAAGGGTGGGTGCTAAACAGCGGACTACGTTTCAATTTGGTTTCGCTTACGGCTTCTTTTAACGATACGGCTTTAACCAAATTTCCCTTTACTGAGGCTAAACAAAACAATACAGCATTAAATGGCAACTTGGGTGTGGTATACAACACGCCAAAAGGCTGGCGATTTAGTGCATTGGTATCAACAGGCTTTCGTGCCCCTAATGTTGATGACTTGGGAAAAGTATTTGATTCAAGCCCCAACGATGCCATTGTAATAGTTCCCAACCCCAACCTAAAACCAGAGTATACCTACAATGCTGAAATTAACGTAGGCAAGCTAATAGGTAACAAAGCAAGTATTGAAGCTACTGCTTGGTATACACTAAACAAACAGGCCATAAGCACACAACCTTTTAGCTATAACGGTAATAGTACCATTGTATACGATGGTGTAAACAGCAAGGTATTTGCCAACCAAAACAATACAAGTGCCTATTTGTATGGAGCTTCAATAGCTGCAAACTGGAATTTTTATAAGCACCTAACGTTTATTGGTACTGCTAACTATACTTACGGGCGTTTGGAAACTGATAGTACACCCGCTCCGCTAGACCATATAGCACCCTTGTTTGGTCGTGCAGCATTAAACTGGAAAGAAGGTGATTTTGAGGCTGAATTCTTTTGCCTCTTTAATGGTGCCAAAAAACTAAAAGATTATAGCCTTAACGGCGAAGATAATTACTACAGTGCAACCCTAACAGGTATGCCTGCATGGTATACCATAAACCTAAGAACGGCCTATAAACTAAGCGATTTTAGTGTGGTACAGCTAGCTATTGAAAATATTTTAGACCAAAACTACCGTGTATTTGCTTCGGGCATTAGTGCGCCGGGGCGTAATGTTATAATTACATTAAGAGCTTGGCTATAAGCACTAATCTTCCTTATTGGTATCGCTGTCGCTTTTGTCTTTTTTATCTTCTTTTTTAAACGAAGAGAACAATAAGCCACCCATTAATGCACCATAAGCACAACTATTTAGTGGTTTTGATGTAATGGCACAGCTTCCGCTATCGCAGCCCACAAAATTCCAATATAGCAAACCGCCAATGGCACCTACTACAATACCCACTACTGCCCATTTATGTTTCACTAAAAAATCCATATTTATATAGTGTCAAAAAGTATGCCTTTGTGTTGTATGTAGCCTACACAACAATAACTACATATAGTTATTGGTTACCAAAAACTCGGCTACTTGTTTTATCCATTTTTTTGGTAAGCCTGATGTGCGTAGCGTTTCGCGTTTACTTACACCCTTTATTTCAATCTCCCAAGTTAAACTTCCCAAACCGCCGTTGGTAGCCCTTGCTATTTCTTTCCAATCGGGCGACTTAAAAATATACACCGTTCGGGTATCGGCACCACCATCAGTGCGCGAGCTCTTATCATATCGGGCTATTATCACCCCATCTTGGCGTATAATGTAGTCTTCCACCACCAAAACCGCCTTTTTGTTGCGTGCCACAGGTATGTATTTGGTGGTATCTTGTGGTAGGGTTTTTACTGGTGCAGGATCAGCTACTTTGGCTACACTATCGGCATTTATATTGGCGGTATAACCTTGTGGGTTTTCATCATTATAAATAAACAACAGCTTTTTGGCCGCAGCCATATTGCTTGCATCATCTACCACAAGGTTTTGCTCTACTATATAATTGGATAAAGTAGTTACCGATTTTTTGGGCACGTTTAGCTTTTGCCTTTCTTTTATAAACGAAAACTCAATATTCACTTCACCTGTAATAGACCCTATCATTTTTTTTATGTCGCTAGGTTCAATAACATAAATAAGTTCATCGCCCTTTAGGCTCTGCACCAAATACTCGTTTCCGTTGTCTGATTGAAGTTTGTTTTTAAGCAAGCAATACGGTTCGCCTTGCTTGTAAAGGGTATCGTACATCCAAAATACGGTGTTGTTTGCTTTTGCCTTTAGTTTTTTGGCTTGAAGTTCTTGACTGTTTTTGGCATCCAGTTGCCCAAAGGCACTTATGCTTGCCAACAAAGCAATAATTAAAAAGTTAATCTTAAATTTCATAGTTTATTTGTTTGTGCTAACGCAAAAAAAGCATACGCTGCCCCAATTGGCTTTCATCAATCGTGCCATTATTATAGGCCAAATGACCATTAACAAAGGTGTGTGTGATACTTGCTCCAAACGTATACCCTTCAAACGGACTCCAACCACATTTGTACCAAATATTTTCTTTGGTAACTTTAGTAGGCCTATTGGCAGCCACCAAAACAAGATCGGCATGATAGCCTTCCCTAATATATCCCCTACGGTCAATAGCAAACATATCAGCGACATTGTGGCTCATTTTCTGCGCCACCAACTCTAAACTTATTTTTCCTTGAAGATAAAAATCAAACATGGCCAACACCGAGTGTTGCACCAATGGGCCTCCCGACGGTGCTTTTAAATACGACTGCTCTTTTTCTTCAATTGTATGTGGTGCGTGGTCGGTAGCAATCACATCTATTCTGCCGTCAAGCACAGCCTGAAAAATGGCCTCCCTATCGCTGGCTTTTTTCACCGCAGGATTCCATTTTATAAAATTGCCCTTTGCTTCATAGTCTTCATCACTAAACCAAAGGTGGTGTATGCAGGCTTCGGCCGTTATTTGTTTCTCTTTCAGAGGTTTGGTATTATCAAACAAAGCCAACTCTTCTTCGGTTGATATGTGCAATATGTGCAAGCGTGTGCCGTGCTTTTTTGCCAACTCTACTGCATAAGATGACGACTTGTAACAAGCCTCTCTGCTGCGTATTAGCGGATGGTATTTTGCGGGGATGTCATCACCAAATTGTTGCTTATACCTTTCCAAATTAGTTTTTATCATGGGGTCGTCCTCGCAGTGCGTAGCTATTAGCATACCCGCATTGGCAAATAGTGATTCTAACGCACCGTTATCTACCAACATATCGCCGGTTGATGAACCCATAAAAATTTTTAATCCGCAAACGTTCTTAGGGTCAACCTTGTGCACCTCAGCAATATTATTACTGTTTGATGAGCCCATATAAAACGAGTAATTGGCCAGCGAACACTTGGCTGCTCGGCTATACTTCTCTTCTAACAAATCATACGTTACAGCTCCCGGAACAGTATTGGGCATTTCCATATAAGAAGTTACACCGCCTGCAACGGCGGCCTTTGCCTCCGTATATATTTCACCTTTATGGGTAAGACCCGGCTCACGAAAATGTACTTGATCGTCAATTGCACCCGGCAATAAAAAATGCCCTTTTGCATCAATCACTTGGGCATTTTCATGGCTAATATCACTCCCTATTTTGGCTATAAAAGTATCTTCAATCAGAACGTCGCCCTCAAAAATTTTTCCTTCGTTTACTATTCGGGCGTTTTTTATCAGGTATGTTTTCATAGACAGACTATTAAAGGCTTCGAAGTTAGTTTTATCTTTGGAATGAAAACAAATACGCCCATGGAAAATATTAACCATTTTAATATACGTGTTTATGGATTACTGTTGGAAAACAACAGATTGCTTATTGAAGACCAAGAATATAAAAAACGTGATATAATAAAATTTCCGGGTGGAGGGCTACATTTTGGTGAAGGCACTATTGAATGTTTGCAACGCGAGCTAAAAGAGGAGTTGAATATGGAAATAGAGGTTATGGAACATTTTTATACTACCGATTTTTATCAGCGAAGTACATTTAAAGAGAGCGACCAAGTTATCTCTATTTATTATTTTATAAAACGGCAATACCCCCAACAGCCTATAAATTATAGCTGGCAAGAGGTTGCCAACGAACAAAAAGTAAAATTTAGATGGGTTGACATTAAAGATTTTACAGAAGATACTGTTACTTTCCCTATCGATAAAAAAGTGGCTAAAATGTTGTTAAATAATTTTAGATAGCGCTTGAAAGGACTTAGCCAAAATAATAAAATAGCACTATTTGTATTGCTGCTTTGTGCAGGCTTTTTGCGCTTATATGCCCCTTTGCAATACCCACTGGCCATTAATCAGGATGAACTGAATAATATTTATGATGGGTGGAGTATAGCCCAAACAGGACAAGACCGTTGGCAAACCCCAAACCCATTTATAGTTCGCGGTTTGGGCGATGGCGATAATCGCCCTGCCTTGCAAGCCTACATAATTGCCGCAGCATTTAAAATAACGGGATATAATGTAGCAGTTGGGCGCAGTATAAATGCGGTATTGGCTTTACTTTCACTATACCTGCTATTTCTTTTTCTAAAAAATAGCTTTGGCGTAAAAACTGCCTTTGTTGGACTTACTGTTGGAGTGTTTTCGGCATGGCACATACTATTCTCGCGCATGGCACACGAGGGGGCTGTATTACCTTTTTTATTTTCTATTTTGATTTTATACCTGTGGCAAAAATACAGAGCAGCTAACTACACCCACCGTTTGGGCATATTTATTTTAGCTTTTGTTGTGGGGTTTAGTGCCAATGCCTACCAAGCTACAAAAATTAGTGCGCTACTGTTTTGCCTTGTTATAACTATTGATGTTTGGCTAAAACAAAAGAAAATACTACCTATACTGCTTATTGGTTTAGGTGGTTTTTTGGGCGCATTTCCGCAACTGTATACACTTTGGGTAAACCCTGATGCTTTTTTTGCCCGTGCGCAAACTCAAACCATTACTTTTGATAGCATTAGTAGTATTGGCATTTTGCTTCGCAATTTTGCACTAAACTTTGAGCCTATATACCTGTTTTTTTCGTCGGGAGAACACAACAACCTGAGCATATACCGCTTGTACCCAGTTGAAACAGTTTTTTTTTATATCGGGTTAATTTTATTGGTGTTGAATTATAAAAAACTCAACGCAAAATTTCCATTGGGTTTTATTGCCTTTGCCGTGTTTGCAGTGGTGCTGCCTGCCGCACTCACCTTTGCCAACCCTAGTGCGCTAAGGGCTTCGGGGTTTGTAATATTCGCACCCATCTGCACAGCTTTGGGTTGGGTGTTTTGTATTGGTTTAATAAAGAATAAAAAAACAGCACAAATAGCACACTATATAGGCTTGGTAGTGCTAGTAACATATTGTAGTTATACTGCTTACAGCTACCACCAATCGCTTGATTTACGCAACCGAAACCAACAGCATTATTTAGTATCAGCCTACCAAAAACTAAACAGCTATAAAGATAATTACCCTAAAATATTTATAGAAAATACAACAGGCGAAAGCTATTTGTACCTTATTTCTTTTTGTAATATTGAACCGAAAGAGTTTCAGACTATGCAAAAAGACTATGCAAAAATGGAGTTTGACGATTTTAGAAGTTTGGGCAAATACCATTTTGTAAAAGCCGATAATTTACCCCAAAGTATTGAGCAAATAGCACCCAACGATAAGGTTTTGATAGTATCGCAAACAAAGTTTGAGGGCTTAAAATTGATTGATAGCAGCGATTTTGCTTACCCGCGCTTTTACTTAATGGAGCATTAATCCTTATTCCACTCCAGCTCAAAAGCCGAATATTCCATTATTGAATTGGCTATGGGTGGTTTATTCTTTTTAATTTTAAGTTTAATATTTTCTACCCCCTTTGTACTTTCAGTAATGGCAACAATTATTTTGTGGGCTACGGTTTCCAATAGGTTTTCTGGTTCTTGCATCACCTTAGCTACGGTAACGTATACTTTTTCGTAGTCGATAGTGTCGTCCAAACTATTTAGCTCGTTTTCTTCGTAGTGTTTGGTAATAAACACATCCACCCAAAAGGTATTACCCTTTTCGCGTTCAAAATCATAAATGCCGTGTCGGGCAAAAAATTCAATCCCTTCAAGAGAAACAGTACCTTTAGTTTTCATTAGAAACCGTATCTAATACGTTTACTTTAATATCTTTTACTTTAAACTGCATGGTGGTGCGCCCGTTAAACACATTTTCTTCGATAGAATAACACAAATCAAACGAAGGTGCCGAGCGAAGGTCTTTACAATACCCGCCAAAATCAAAGGCTATAGCCTCAAAACTTATAATCTCATCAGCATCGGTTACTGTAAACTTAAGGTGATTATTACCTACTATTTTACAAGCACCGTCTTTTAACTTCAAATCGCGCGAAAGAAAAACAGGGCTTAAATTACCGGGACCAAAAGGGCCAAACTGTTTTAATATTCTACAAAATTTAGACGTAATGTCTATCAAATCTATCTCTGTATCGTAATCAATGCTTGGGTGCAGGCTATTTTCTGTAATAGTACTGCTCACTATGCGTTCAAACTCTTGCTGAAAAGCCGTAAGATTTTCAGGCAATAAGGTTAAACCTGCTGCATAAAAATGGCCTCCATAGTGCAACAACAAATGGCTGCAAGCATCAATGGCCGCGTGTATATCAAACCCATGCACTGAGCGTGCCGAGCCTGTTATTTTCCCCTCAGATTCGGTAAGAATAATAGTGGGCTTATAGTATTTTTCTATCAAACGAGAAGCCACAATACCAATAACACCTTTGTGCCAATTGGGGTTGAACAATACCGTGCTGTATTTGGTTTGTTGTATCCCCTCGTTTTCCATAATCGCCAAAGCCTCGTCAGTAGTGTTTTGGTCAAACTCTTTGCGCTCGGTATTTTGTTGGTTTAATACTTGGGCAAACTCTCGGGCTTCCTCAATAGTATTTGCGGTTAGTACCTGCACTGCTGCGCCAGCATGGGCTACACGACCTGCCGCATTTATACGAGGGCCTACGGAGAACACTAAATCGCTAATGGTATACTCAGCTTTTTCTTTGTAAAACTCTAAAAGAGCCTTCAATCCATGATGTGGAGTGTGAGCTATTTTTTCTAAACCAAAATAAGCCAGTACTCGGTTTTCATCATTTATTTTCACCAAATCAGCAGCAATACTCACCGCCACCAAATCAATATATTCGTATAGTTGGCTATCGTCTAAATCGTTTTTCTCGGTATAGGCTTGGCATAGTTTGAAACCAATGCCACAGCCCGACAATTCTTTAAAAGGATATTCGCAATCGGGACGTTTAGGGTCTAAAACAGCCGCAGCTTGAGGCAATTCATCACCTGGAAGGTGATGGTCGCAAATAATAAAATCAATGTTTTTTTCGAGTGCATACGCCACCTTGTCTACTGATTTTATACCACAATCAAGGGCAATAATCAGGCTGATGTTGTTTTCAGCAGCGTGGTCGATACCTTGTGTTGATATACCGTACCCTTCTTTATAACGGTCGGGTATGTAATACTCTATTTTATCGTGTATTTTTTTGAAAAAAGCATATACTACTGCCACCGATGTAGTACCATCCACATCATAATCACCATACACCATTATTTTTTCACCCTTAGCAAATGCCTGTTCAATACGTTCGATGGCTTTGTCCATATCCTTCATTAAAAAAGGATCGTGTAGGTCGGTATATTGCGGACGAAAAAACGATCGGGCTTGCTCAAAAGTGTTTACACCCCTTGCTACCAGAAGCTCAGCTAAGGGTTCGCCAATATTTAATTGCGTGCTCAAATGTTCAACCACTTGCGGGTTAGGCGTATCTTTGGCTATCCATTTCAGTCGCGACATCTTAAAAGTTTAACAGGGTAAAGTCAGAAATTCGTCAAATCTCAAAGTTAAGGTAAACAAAAGTATTTGTTTAGAAATTCTTACTCGAAATATTTACTACATTGATTTTAAGATTATTATGCTTAATATTTTGTAATAAACAATGAGTTTTACAGCGTATTAATACATTACGCTTTTGTATTCATTCTTGACAACTAGAAAAAAGCAAGCGAATAATAGCAACTTATATACTGGCTTGAAACGATAGAAAAAATATATAGCTAGTGAGGCAATCTCTCTTCGCGTCTCCGCGGCTTGGCGTGAACCACCTAAAGGTTATTCACTATTCTTTGTATCCCATCTCGAATTAACGCCTCATTAAAGTTTATCAGCAAACCTAATTTCATATCAGTAAGCCGCAAATAAGTAAGTAACTGCTTAGGGTGCACGGGTTGTATTTTTTCTACCGACTTTAGTTCTATAATCACCTTATCGTTCACTATAATATCAGCCTTAAAACCCAACTCTAATTTTATACCTTCTAAATTACAGGAATGGTGTGCTGCCTCTTCACATCAAGTCCCTCTTTGCTAAGCTCATAGGCCAAGACTTCTTCATAAACCGATTCAAATAAACCTGGCCCTAATGTTTTATGTATTTTAAAACTACAGTTAACAATTGTAGTTGCAATTGTATTCTCGTGCATTTAGTGAAGATAAAAACAATTTTGTCTTATTGCTTTAAAAAATACGCACGCGAAGGTACTAAGGCGCAATGTTTATTCGCAAGCGAATAATAGCTACTTAAAAGACATAAAAATATATAGTTAGAGTGAAATCTTCCTTTGCGTCTCCGCGACTTGGCGTGAAAAAAAACAAGCACGCAAGGACGCTAAGGCGCGGTGTTTATTCGCCAGCGAATAATAGCGACTTGTATTCTAGCTTGAAACGATAGAAAAAATATGGAGATAAAAGGGGCAATCTCTCTTCGCGGCTCTGCGGCTTGGCGTGAAAAACTACTCTTCTAATTTTTTTACTTCGGCGAGGGGACTAACCATATAATAACGTTTTAGGTTCACTTCGTAACATTTATACCGCTTGCGCGATTTAGGGCCTTTGCGCATTATCATCCCATTATCAAGGGCAAAAAGGGTATTTTCCTCTAGTTCTTCTAAATGGAAATGGTCGGTTTGGGCATCGTATTTTCTAAGGGTGCGTAGCAAATCTTCATCGCTGCAACTTGATGCCGCAGGATTTTGCATATAGGCCACAAGAGCATCGTAAACATCTTGTGGAAAGACATTTAAGCGTACAACTTGACGCATCAATACTTTGTACTCGTTTTTCCATTCGGCACCGTGTGGAGCGACACGATTTTGGTATTTATTCCAAGTGGTTAAGTGTGCCAGCTCGTGCACCAGTGTAATTAAAAACGAATATTGATTGAGGTTATGGTTTACAGTAATACGGTGCCCATCTCTACCATAAGGATGACGGTAATCTCCCAGTTTTGAGTTACGGGCTTTGGTAACACGTAAGTTTGCATTAAAACCTATTACCCAATCCGTCAATAATACTACTGCAGGTTGGGGAATATATTTTGAAAGTCCAGCCTCTATTTGTTGGCGCAACATATTACTCTCCTGTTATTTCTTTTGCTTGAAATGTCTTTATAAAGAAGTGTTTAGCTTCATCACACTTAAATTCAAACAAGCGCATCGGAACAATGTATGCAAGTATAGTAACGAAGTATAGCAACAATATTACAAATGAGAAATCTGCTTCTTTAATCATTGTGATTGTCATGCTTATTGATGCTATGCCTAGTAGTATTGTTAGCAACCACTGCACCTCTATAAAAATATTAGTAACCTCTATATAAATTTCACTGGTATTTGTTCCCCCTGATATATTACCATGCACTAACACACGGTTTCTATTTCTCGACCCTTGCTTAAGTGTAAAAGTATCGTTACTAATTTTACCTATATATTGGTTGGGGTACAAAGTATACGCAAACAAATTATCCTCCTCCACATTTTCATGAAACTGCTTAATTATTTGGTCTTTTGATAATTCAGTTTTAAAGACCATTCTTTTTTTCCTGATGATTTCCACTTGCTATAAAGATAAAATTGCCTTGGCAATACCATCCGCATCGTATCCGCAAATTTTGTGCAATTCTTTTTGAGTGCCTTGCTCTATAAAAGCATCGGGTATTCCAAGACGTTTCACTTGCGCGGTGTAACTGTTTTGTGCCATAAACTCAAGCACCACACTGCCAAAGCCTCCGGCAAGGCAACCGTCTTCAACAGTTATTACTTTGGTAAACTTTTTAAATACTTGGTGTAGCAATGCTTCATCCAATGGCTTCACAAAACGCATATCGTAATGCGCTACTGATGTGTTATTTGTGTTTTTTATTGCTTCTTGTACAAAATTACCCACTGTACCTACTGACAAAACGGCAATGTCTTCCCCTTCTGACACATACCTGCCCTTGCCTATTTCAAGCTCAGTAAATGGGGTTTGCCAGTCTACCATCTCCCCATTGCCCCGCGGGTAGCGGATAGTAAACGGGTTTATGGGGTTTAACTGTGCGGTATACATCATATTGCGTAACTCCTCCTCATTCATCGGGGCGGCAATTACCATATTGGGTATGCAGCGTAAAAAGGCTAAATCAAAAGCCCCGTGATGCGTAGGGCCATCTGCACCTGCCAACCCTGCCCTATCTAAACAAAATATAACAGGCAGATTTTGCACACACACATCGTGTATCACTTGGTCGTATGCCCGCTGCATAAAGGTGGAGTATATATTGCAAAACGGCACTAAGCCTTGTGTGGCCAACCCTGCACTAAAGGTAACGGCGTGTTGCTCGGCAATACCTACATCAAAAGTACGGTGTGGCATGGCTTCCATAAAAATATTCATGCTTGAGCCACTGGGCATTGCAGGTGTAATGCCCACAATTTTAGGGTTCATTTGCGCCAACTCAAGCAAGGTATACCCAAATACATCTTGGTATTTTGGGGGCTTGGGTTGGGTTAACGGCTTTTTCTCTATCTCGCCTGATATTTTATCAAAAACACCGGGTGCGTGCCATTTGGTTTGTTCTTTTTCGGCAGGTTCAAAACCCTTGCCTTTTGTGGTAATACAATGCAGCAGCTTGGGGCCTTGTATGGTTTTTAGTTCTTCTAAAACCTTAACCAGTTTTTGGGTATCGTGCCCGTCAACAGTGCCGTAGTAGGTGAATTTTAGGGCGGTGAAATAGCTTTTATAGTCTTTTATGGCTACGGTATTGGCATCTATGCTTATGGCATTATCGTTTAGCACTACCAAAATATTGGCGTGCTCTGCGCCTGCATGGTTTAATCCTTCAAAAGCTAAACCTGCGGTAAGCGCCCCATCGCCAATTACGGCTATGTGTTGGTTATTATTGCCCTGTAACTTATCGGCTATTGCCATACCCAGTATTGCTGATACTGATGTACTGCTGTGCCCTGTACCAAAAGCATCGTAAGGACTTTCGGCCATTTTTGGGAAACCGCTAACACCTCCTAAAGTTCTATTGGTATAAAAATTTTCGCGCCTGCCTGTTAGTATTTTGTGCGCATACGCCTGATGGCCTACATCCCACACCAGTTTATCATCGGGGGTATTAAATACATAGTGTAATGCTACGGTAAGTTCTACCACGCCTAAGTTGGCAGCAAAATGCCCCCCGTATACCGAAATAGTATCTATAAGGTATTGGCGTAACTCAGTCGCAAGTGCACCCAATTGGGTTTTATCCAACATTTTAAGGTCGGCAGGCGAGTGTATGTGTTGCAGTAATTCTCCGGCGGTAATGGGCATGGCGTTTGGTGCGCCAAAAATACGCAAAGGCTTTGCTAAATGCTTAATTTGTTGTCCAACCTAAGCATATTGAAAAATATTGATTCATAATATCTTTATCGCCCATAGTGGTTCTTCCTACGCCTGTTAGCCCTTGGCTCATTCTTATTTCCAGCGAATAAAGCCCTGAGCCTTCGGTTTCCACTTCTATACCTGCGCCATATACAAGTGCTGTTTCCATTACTTTTAAGCTGTTAATCTTTTGCCCGCTTATATCGTTATTATTACTGTTTTTGTAATCAATATCGTAAGTGCCGCCTAGGTTAAAATTAAAACTTGGGCCACCAAATATTTTACCATAAAAACCTTTACTGCCGTAGCGCAATTTTGCCATTACGGGTATTTCAGCATATAAAAGTCGGTAGGTTTCTTCGTAATCTTGGGGTGATGAAAATATTCCGCCTGCGGGTTTAGTTCCGTTTGCCCTTGTACCTTTTGAAACCAATATACCATTGGCCATTATACCAAAATATTTATTAAAATGGTATGTGCCGGCAATACCTCCACCAAGCATAAGACTGTTGGTTTGATTGGCCAACGATGAGCTATTGAAAGAGGACTGACCAATACCAAATAAACCTCCTACGTAAAAACCTTTTTGGGCATTGGCTATTGAAAACGAGGTGATGGCAAGTGCTAAAATCAGTAGTTTTTTCATAGTTGTAGTATTTAGGGTTGTATACTAATATACTAAAAAACTATCGTTTTGGTTTTAGAAATAATCAATATTTTTTTCATTGCATTACTCTCTTCCCCTGCTCACTTCCGAGCGGACGCTCTATTATTTTGGGCACGAGTGGACACTCGAGCCAGCTTTTAGATCGGTTAAATAGTATTATTTTGAAACACAAACTTTGCAGGTTTCATTACTCCAAAATCATGCAAATTTTTCTTTTACCTTTTCAAAACCACTACTCCAAGTGGTGGCAGGGTAAGCGTAATTGAATTATCGCGGTAGTGCATACTCTTATCTTGAGTTACTATGGGTTGACTATTTAGCACTCCGCTACCTCCAAACTTTTCTGCATCACTGTTAAATATTTCGCTCCATGTACCTGCATGGAGCACTCCAATACAATAGTTTTCACGCGGCACAGGGGTAAAGTTGCAAATTACTATCACATCATCGGCAGGGTTTTCACTTTTACGTATATAGCATATCACACTATTGGCGGCATCACTATAATCAATCCACTCAAAGCCCTGTGCTTCAAAACTTAGCTCATACAGTGCAGGTTGGTTTTTGTATAAACTGTTTAGAGCCTGAATACAGGTAAAAAGGCCTTTATTTTCTTTTCTGTCTAATAAATTCCATTGCAGGGTATGGTCGTGTTTCCATTCTTCTACCTGACCAAATTCACTACCCATAAACAACAGCTTTGTACCCGAGTGAGTATACATATAGGCATACAACAGGCGCAGGTTGGCCAGTTTTTGCCAATCATCACCCGGCATACGGTTGTATAGCGAGCCTTTGCCATGCACCACCTCATCGTGGCTAAGGGGCAGCATAAAGTTTTCGGTAAAGGCGTAGGTGGTGCTAAAGGTGATATTATTTTGATGCCACTGGCGATAGAAAGCATCTTTTTTAAAGTACTCTAATGTATCGTTCATCCATCCCATCATCCACTTCATGCCAAAGCCCAAACCTGCTATATAGGTGGGTTTGGTAACCATAGGAAAGGCGGTTGATTCTTCGGCTATGGTTTGCACATCGGGGTAGTTGGCGTATACGTTTTCGTTCAGCAAACGCATAAAATCAATGGCATCAAGGTTTTCGCGACCACCAAATTTATTGGGCACCCACTCGCCGTCTTTTCTTGAGTAATCAAGATATAACATCGATGCTACGGCATCCACCCTAAGCCCATCGACATGGTATTTATCCAACCAAAAAAGGGCATTGCTTATTAAAAACGATTTTATTTCGTTTCTACCATAGTTAAAGATATAACTGCTCCAATCGGGGTGATAGCCTTGGCGTGGGTCGGCGTGCTCGTACAAAGCAGTTCCATCAAACTGATACAGTCCGTGTGCATCGCTTGGGAAATGTGAGGGCACCCAATCTAAAAACACGCCTATACCTGCTTGATGAAAAGCATCTACCAAGTGCATAAACTCTTGCGGAGTGCCAAAGCGTGCACTTGGGGCAAAATAGCCTGTAATTTGATACCCCCACGAACCGAAAAATGGGTGCTCCATAACGGGCATAAACTCTACATGGGTAAAGCCTGCTTCTTTTACGTAGCTTACCAATTCATCGGCCAACTCGGTATAGTGGTAGCTGCGGTATGCTTCGTTCCATTTACGTCGCCACGAGCCTAAATGTACTTCGTAAACGCTTACAGGTTGGTTTAGTCCGTTGTTTTTTGCACGGGTTTTCATCCACTCGGCATCACTCCATGTATTACCCAAATCCCATACTACACTGGCTGTTTTGGGTGGTGTTTCGGCGTACTGCGCAAAAGGATCGGCTTTTTCTAGCTCCTGCCCGCCATTGTTTGATACTATTTTGTATTTGTACAGTGCCCCTTTCTCTATATGTGGAATAAACCCTTCCCAAATACCGCTACTGTCCCAGCGGGGGAATAGTTGATATTCAGTATCATCCCATCCATTAAAATCACTAATTACGCCCACTTTTTTTGCATTGGGTGCCCAAACAGAAAACACAACCCCTTTGTGTCCGTTGTGCGTGGTGAGGTGTGCGCCCAGTTTTTGGTATAGCCTAAAATGCTTTCCTGCTTTAAAAAGGTCGATATCAAAATCGGTAAAAAGACTGTGGGCAATTACTTTTTGGGTGGTGGTGTTTGGGTTGTTACTGCTCATAGGTAGGGTAGCTTATTTGGTTGCACCTTGCTGTGCAAGTGGTGTTTTCTAGTCGTTGTTTAATAATTGCATCAACCCTTTTAAAGGAATAATGACCCAATCAGGGCGAGAGTTTAGCTCGTAGCCCATCTCGTATATGGCTTTTTCAAACAGATGATACCGCAGCAGGTAATCAATTTCATCGTAGTAGCCAATGTTTAATCCGTTGTCAAAAGCTGTGTTTACGTAGGCTTCCATAAAAACGGCCACTATGGCACGGTAATACCTGCCGCCCAGCTCTTTTACGGTTTCAAAATCTATTTTGTAGGTGTTGTTAAAGGCATTGGCAAAAACCGCGTAATGAAACGAGCGGAAAACGCCTGCTACATCCTTCATTGGGGGTTGTTTCACTTTTCGGTCGCGTATGGTGCTTTCTGGCTCTCCTTCAAAATCCAGCATATAAAAAATATCGTTATCATACAGCACTTGCCCTAAATGGAAATCTCCGTGTATACGTATGCGGTTGCTGTTTAGTTTGCCATCATCGAAGCCTAAAATTCGGTTTTTTATTTCGTCTTTACGCTCCATAAACTCCAGCGCAAATTGCTTGGCAGCACCGCTTAGTTTATCTAAACTTTGCTCCAGCAAATTCAGGCGATTATCAAACTGATACATTAGGCGGTTTAGCAACCACACCCTATAATCGCTACTAAATATAGTGGGCGAAAAATGACGATCGAACCTGTCAGAAAATAAGGCCAAGTGCATTTGGCAAGTGGTGCGCGCCAGTGCTTTGGTTTTTAGCAAGGCATCTAAACCTATTAATTGATGGTAAACATCGGGCAATTGTTCAATTTTTTTGGGTTTATACAATTCTTGCTTAGGCAAGTCGGCAGGCTGTATACCAGCTTTTTCGCAACGTTTAAAAAAACCGTCTACCTCATTTAAATAATACTCCCACGCAGTGCCTTGGTTTTGTATCTCTTCTTGCATCAACCCTAGTGATACTTGGTAGTAACCTGTGCGCTTCCATGTGATGCTACCCGCAAAGCGGGGCGAATTTCTAAACCCTGCTTTTTCTGAAAGGAAGTGGGTTATTTCGTAATCGGGATTAGCATCTCTAAACAGCTTGCGGTATAGCTTTAGGTAATATTTATCGTTATATACAATGGTGGTATTGCTTTGCTCGGCATTTAGCAAGCGCGATTCTATGGGCTTGTATCTATCAAAATCGGCAAGGCATTTCCCATTTTCAAACAATACAACGCCGTCTCCTACGGTTTTTTCTTCTCCGTTTAAAATATCTCTAAAAATAGCGTCTCTAAAATCGGCATCGTATACCGCATCTATCAAAAAATATTCTTCGTCTTCAAACTGAAGTTGACAAATTATGCCCCTATCGTCGTCAGGTTTTTCTGTTACTATTTTTAAAGGAACGAAATAAGTTTCGGTATTGGCAGTATAAAAAAGCACTTCTATAAACACTAGGTATGCGTGTTCATCAAAAGCATAGTAGGGCAAAACTTTCTCTACCAAATAGCTTTTTATTCGTGCATTTTTAGCACCAAACCACCTGCTTTTTTGCAAATACACTGGCATTGCCTCTGCCATAAGTCGGGCGGTAAAAGTGGTATCGGTAAAGGCATCAGCCCACCGTGTTGCTGTGAGGCTTTGCAGTAGTATCATGCTTTGCTGCGGAGGTTTCTCAAATATAAACAAGTAATTGTAAAAAGTACACTATGTTGCTTTTTATTAAAACCGCTACTTAAAGTCCAATAGGTTTTAAAACCTATTCTATTAAGATTACAGCCCAAAAGGCGACTTAAGTCGCCTTTTGGGCTGTAATTTCAAAAGCGGCGGGTTTCAACCCACCGCCAAAAACAAACACAACATGGCATAAAACACACTTTTCATCGTTAAAAAAACTGTTTTTATAGAAACTCCTCTGCCAATATTTCCGCTTTGCTAGGTTGGATTTTTTTTTGTTGATTACACCTCTAAATTTACCCTTTAAAAAATATACTATGGATTTTGGTAAAGAGTTCCGCAAATATGCCACTAAACACATGGGCATTAACAGCATGCATACCGATAAATATATAAGTTCTGTACAAGGTATGACACGTACGGTAATTGAAGAACGCCCTGTAAACTTTAGAGAGATTGACGTTTTCTCGCGCTTGATGGCCGATAGGATTGTGTTTTTGGGTACTGCTATTGATGATTATATCTCAAATATTATAATAGCACAATTCCTGTTTTTGGAGTCGATGGATGCAAAACGCGATATCCAAATGTACGTAAACAGCCCCGGTGGTTCGGTGTATGCAGGTTTGGGTATTTACGATACGATGCAGTTTATTAAGCCTGATGTAGCTACTATATGTACAGGTATGGCAGCCAGTATGGGTGCAGTATTGTTGTGCGCAGGTGCGGCAGGTAAGCGTAGCGGATTGGAACACAGCCGTGTGATGATACACCAACCTATGGGCGGTGCGCAAGGCCAAGAAAGTGATATAGAAATTACTGCTCGCGAGATTAAAAAATTGAAGAAAGAGTTATACGATATTATTGCTAGCCATAGTGGACAAAAGTTTGCTAAGGTTGAAAAAGATGCCGACCGTGATTATTGGATGATTGCTGATGAAGCAAAACAATACGGTATGATTGACGAAGTTTTGACTCGTAAAAGGTAATATTTAACTCTATTAAAAATTAAAACTATGGATTTAGGAAAAGAGTTTCGCAAATATGCCACCAAGCATAAGGGGCTTAACAGTTTAACAACCGACAGGGTAATAGATGCTGTAGAAAATACAGTGGAGAATATGACCCGTACGGTAATTGAAGAACGCCCAGTAAATTTTAGGGAAATTGACGTTTTCTCTCGCTTAATGGCCGATAGGATTATATTTTTAGGAACTGAAATTGACGATGAGATAGCCAATGTGGTGGTAGCTCAGTTTCTGTTTTTAGAAAGTATGGATGCCAAGCGCGATATACAAATGTATGTAAACAGCCCCGGTGGCTCTGTAATAGCAGGTTTGGGTATATACGATACTATGCAGTTTATACAACCTGATATAGCTACTATATGTACAGGTATGGCTGCCAGCTTTGGTGCAGTACTATTGTGTGCTGGTGCAGCAGGTAAACGTAGCGCATTGCCCCACAGCCGCGTAATGATACACCAACCGCACGGTGGCGCGCAAGGCCAACAAAGTGATATAGAAATAACCGCCAACTTGTACAGAAAACTAAAAGGCGAGTTGTATGAGATTATTTCACGCCATAGCGGACAAACCGTTAAAAAGGTTGAAGCTGATGCTGACCGCGATTATTGGATGAAAGCTGATGAAGCAAAAGCATACGGTATGATTGACGAAGTATTGATGCGTAAGCGTTAATAGCAACAAATACCATTTTTTCAAAGTAACTTTGTAGTCTCGATATGTTTCATATCGAGACTTTTTTATTGCCGGCTCCGTATGGAACTGTTTTTGCAATACACCAAAGGCATTTTAACAGAATATTCCCTTGAAAAATAAAAAAGAAGATACACATTGCTCGTTTTGTGGCAAACCCGCCGACCAAACAGCTTTGTTGGTTTCAGGCCAAGAGGCACAAATATGCGATAGCTGCATTGTTGAGGCAGGAAGTATAGTAGAGCAACAGCTGGGTTTTTTGCCCAAAGGCGACGGTAAAAAAGAGAAGGGAGGGGATAAAAAAGCATTTACCACTACGGCAAAAAGCAAACTAACCCCCGCAGAGATTAAGAAACATCTTGATGAGTATGTAATTGGCCAAGACGAAGCTAAAAAAGTACTATCAGTAGCGGTATACAACCACTACAAACGTATCAACCGTAAAAAGAACGATGATGATGACGGCATTGAGCTTGAAAAATCGAATATTCTTTTGGTTGGCGAAACAGGTACAGGCAAAACCTTACTTGCACGTACCCTTGCCAAAGTATTGGATGTGCCCTTTTGTATTGCTGATGCCACTGTATTTACCGAGGCAGGCTATGTGGGCGAGGATGTAGAAAGCACTATATCGCGCTTGTTGCAAGCTGCCGATTATAATGTTGAGGCTGCCCAACGCGGTATTATATACATTGACGAGATTGATAAAATAAGCCGCAAAGGCGACAACCCATCAATAACCCGCGATGTTAGCGGTGAAGGTGTGCAACAAGGTTTGCTAAAATTGCTTGAAGGCACAGTAGCCAACGTATCGCCACAAGGCGGACGTAAACACCCTGAACAAAAGTTTTTGCAGGTTGATACCAGCAATATATTGTTTATATGTGGCGGTGCTTTTGAAGGCATACAGTCAATAATAGGTCGTCGTATTGATACACAGGCTATCGGTTTTAAATCGAAACTTGAGAGTGCGGACAGCGACCAAAATAATTTATTGAAATACATTGCTCCTGCCGACCTTAGAAGTTATGGTTTGATACCTGAAATTATAGGCCGTTTGCCTGTGCTTTCGTACCTAAACCCATTAGACAAGGATGCGCTAAAACGTATTTTGTTGGAGCCTAAAAACGCTTTGATAAAACAATATACCAAACTGTTTGATATTGAAGGTGTGAGGTTGGATTTTACACCTGAAACTATTGACTATATTGTAGAGAAGGCACACGAATATAAGGTAGGTGCTCGTGGTCTTCGCTCTATTTGCGAGGCCATTATGCTAGATTGGATGTACGATGCCCCATCGAAAAAAATGAAAGAGGTTTTGGTTGAGTTAGATTACGCCAAAGCAACGCTTGAGAAGCTGAACCTAAAAGCAGCTTAATATTTAACATTAGACATTTATCATTTAACAAAGAAGGCTCCTAAAAGGAGCCTTTATATTTTTATACAGATTGAGATACTGAAACAAGTTTAGTATGACTAAAGGAATACATTAATGCCCTATAACTGTGCACCAGTCTTTTTCCAGTTTGTAGTGGGGTATACCTACTTCTATAAACTCATCGCTAATCACCTCGTAGCCCAAGTCTTCGTAAAAAGATACAGCAGTTTCGCGGGCGTGCATTTCTATGCGGCAATAGCCATTTTCAATAGCGTGATACTCTGAATACGACACCAATTTTTGACCAATCCCTTGTCCTTGTAGTTCTGGTTCAACTGCTACTTGGCGCATTTTTAGTGTGCGGTCGTCTACTTCAACTAAAATAAGGCAGCCTACCAAATCATCACCCGTATATGCACCAATATGTATTTGGTCTTGCTCGGCATCTAATTCTTCGTCAGTAAATGCTAAACCAAGTGGCTGGCGCAATACTCTATCACGCAAATCTACCTCTGCCTCAAAATCGGCAGATCCGTGTTCTATTATCTTGTACGTAAGTTCCAAAAATCGCTGCTGTTAATCTGTTTCGCTATTATTACTAAGCGTTTGCTTGTGCTTGCTTTTTAATTGCCAATAAAGAAAAATCGGTATCTTCTTTTCGCATGGTGTTGCTTAGGCGACCAAGACCTGTTATTTCCATATCAACCACATCATTGGGTTGTAGCCATTGGGGCACTGCATCAGGATTCAAGCGTTTGGCTGTTCCGTTTAGTTCTAAAAAGCAACCTGTACCTACTGTGCCCGAGCCTATAACATCACCGGGAAAAATATCTACGCCATAGGCGCAACGTTCTAAAATCTCAGCAAAAGTCCAATCCATACTGGCCATACTACCTTCAGATACTAATTTGTTGTTTACCCAACATTTCATATCCAAATTGTAGTTAGCGCCTACGTGTCCTTCTTTGGCAGGCACTCTGTAGGTTTCTAACTCATCAGGCGTAACTAGCCAAGGGCCTATAACAGTACTAAAATCTTTGCCTTTTGCAGGGCCAAGGTTTAGCTTCATTTCTTCCATTTGCAAGGTGCGCGCGCTCATGTCGTTCATTATCATGTAGCCCGCTATATATTGGTCGGCATCGGCAGCTTTTATGTTTCTACCTTTCTTGCCTACCACTATCGATACTTCTAATTCAAAATCCAGTTTATCAAAATGGTCGGGCATACAACGTATATCGCCGGGGCCTTGTACCGCATTGTGATTGGTGAAGTAAAAAATAGGGTACTCATCAAACTCAGGTATCATCTCTACTCCCCTGTTGCGACGTGCAGCAGCAACGTGTTGACGGAAGGCATAGCCATCGCGGCAACTGGTGGGGTTGGGTACCGGGGCTAAAAGTGTTGCATTGGCAGCTTTTACAGCCAACTCAATATATTTGCCTTCGTTTACTATTTGGGCATTTATTTCTTTGGCGCGGTGCATTGCTGCATCGCCTTTTTGCAAAAACGCTAACATATCGTCGGGCAAAGTATGGTCGATACGTTGCACGGGATAGATGTTTTCGTTATGAAAAATACCTAAATGATTTGATTCCTGATGTTGATATGTAACTAATTTCATTCTATTGCTTTTAGCCTTTGGCTATTAGCTATTAGCAAAAAAATATGGCTAATAGCAGTAGCCGTTTACTGGTTTGATAAAAAATCTTTTAAAGAAATAATATTCTCTATTTCCATAGGGTTTTGGTTGGTTTCTTCGGCTATGCGAATGGTTAACCAATCTAGCTTATGGATTACTGAAAATATCATTTTAAGGTTAAATTCTTCTACGGCAATGTGCACTACCTTGTTGTTATCTTTATCCAACAAGCCGTTTACAAATTCAAAGCGAGCATCTACACGCTCGTGGCTACCGCTATTTAACAGTATAAAATTACCTGCCAACTTTCCGTAGTACGATTCTATTACGTTGTGGTTTGCTTCGGGCAATACATTGCAAAACGCTTCTTTTTTACTGTTTTCCTGAAACTGTTGGCAAGCACGTATAGCTGTGGCTTCAAAAGCTGCATCAGCTATTACAACGTATTTATTTTCTAGTGTCGAAGCAAATTTTTTCAGTATGCCTTCGGCAGCTTCTGTATGTTCGTTTTGGTCTTTAAGGTTTTCAATACAAACAGCAAATTCGCCATCAATATCTTGCTTCAATAATTCAGCAAATATTTTTAACAAAAAGCCAAACGAGTAGCCTAGTGCCATGCGAGGTTGAAAACCACCTTCGATAGTGTAATATTTAAGGTTATTAGCTGTTGCCAACTCCATAAGCTTACCACCTGCTGTTACTGCCAGCATTTTGCAGCCTTTTTCTTTTCCTTGCTCAAAAACCGAAAGGGTTTCTTCTGTATTGCCAGAGTATGAGCAAAGTATAAGTAAGGTTTTGTTGTTAACGTATGCAGGCAAAGTATAATCTGATACGGTATCAACAGGAATAGGCATTTGATTGATGAAATACGATTTGGTGAGTTTACCACCAATGCCAGAACCTCCCAAACCTGCTATTACTATATTATTATAGTCGGCAAGGTTTAAGTTGTGTGGGGTATAATTGGCCAACACATACTCTAACTGAGTATAAAATTTTCTTAGCGATTCGTGGTGGGTTATCATAGTGTGTATTTAGTTTTTATAAACGATTACATATTTAGCGACCTGTTTGCTGTAGCAGCAAGGGCAGCTTCTTTTATTGCTTCACTAAAGGTAGGGTGTGCGTGGCTTATTATGCCTATATCCTCAGCACTGGCACGGTATTCCATTGCCACTACGCCTTCGGCTATAAGGTCGGCAGCGCGTGCGCCTATTATGTGCATACCCAATATTTCGTCGGTGGCTTCATCGGCCAATATTTTCACAAAACCATCCAAATCTCCACTGGCGCGGGCACGACCCAGTGCACGGAAGGGGTATGAACCGCTTTTGTATTTGCGGCCTGCTGTTTTAAGTTCTTCTTCGGTATGGCCAACTGCGGCTACTTCAGGCCAAGTATATACTACGTTGGGTATGTGCAGGTAGTTGATGTGCGGTTTTTGCCCTGCCATTTTTTCGGCTACAAAAACGCCTTCTTCTTCGGCTTTGTGCGCAAGCATTGCTCCGCGAATAACATCGCCAATGGCGTATATATTATCGGCAGTAGTTTTTAGGTTTTCATCAACAGGAATACGTCCACGCTCATCCACTTGTACACCTATGTTTTCTAAGCCCAAACCTTCGGTATATGGGCGACGGCCAACGGCAACAAGGCAGTAATCGCCTTTAAATTCTACTTTTTCGCCTTTTTTATCATCGGCAGTAACTATTACTTCGTTTTTCTTAACGGTAGCACCTGTTACTTTATGGTTCATATAAAACTCAAAGCCTAGTTTTTTAAGCACGCGTTGCAATTCTTTACCCAGTGCTTTATCCATAGCAGGTATAAGGCTATCGGTATATTCTACTACTGATACTTTTGCACCTAAACGAGCGTATACACTACCCAACTCTAAACCTATTACCCCGCCACCAATTATTATCATGTGTTTGGGCACTTCTTTCAGCTCTAAAGCTTCGGTTGAGGTGATTATGCGTTTTTTATCAATAGCTACATTGGGCAACGATGATGGTTTTGAACCTGTAGCAATAATAATTTTATCGCTTTTTATGGTTTTTTCACCGTCTTTGCCTGTAATTTTTATAGTGGTTTTATCTACAAAAGAACCTACACCTTCATACACATCTATCTTGTTCTTTTTCATCAAAAAAGCAATACCGTCAGTATTGCCTTTTATTACATCGCTTTTGCGCTGTATCATTTGAGGCAAGTTTACCTTTAGGTCTTTTAACTCTATACCGTGTGTGGCAAATGTTTTTTCAGCATTGTGGTAATGCTCTGACGAGTCAAGCAAGGCTTTTGAAGGTATGCAACCCACATTGGTACAAGTACCCCCTAAAACCGAATATTTTTCAATAATTGCTGTTTTAAAACCTAATTGTGCAGCACGGATAGCTGCAATATACCCTCCGGGGCCTGAACCGATAACGGTTACATCATACTGCGACATAGTTATAAAAAATTTGCGGCAAAAATAAGTAATTAATGCTACTTAAGACAGTTTTGAGGCAAGTAAAAATAAACTTATATATGGTTAAAAAATGATATTTCTGTTTTGCCTTTGACAAAGCAACATATTTAGGTTTTGAAGTATCTATACATAAGCCTACTTTTATACGTTTTTTAAACACATTTTGTTAGCAAAGGCATACAAATTTCTGGCTTTTATAGCTAGTTTGCTTCTGTACCTTACTGTTGCTGGGCAACAGTATAGCTCGGAGGGGAAGGAATTTTATGTCAGCTTTGTTCCTAGTCTTTTAGGCTCGCCCGGTTGCGAAATTACCGTTTCATCGCGCACCAATACTACTGTAACTATTGAAAACTCTGCTAAAGGTTTTACAACTACGCTAAACTTAACGGCCAATACACCTGCCACTGCTACTATACCTGTAACGGCATGTATACCTAGCAAAAACGATTTTGTAGATAAGTTTGCACTGCACATAACATCTAACGACCCCATATCGGTATACGCTATGAATTTTGGGTCGGCCATTGCTGATGGTGCTTTAGCATACCCCATAACTGCATACGGAGCTGATTACTATGTAGCTTCATACGAAGGTATTACTGCTTCAGCCAATTCAAGTTTCACCATTGTTGCCACAGAAGATAGTACTGTTGTTGAAATTACACCTACTGTAAATACAATGGCTAATCACAATGCAGGCACGCCCTATACTGTTAACCTAAACAAAGGGGAAACATATATGGAGTTTGGCGAATCGACCAAAGACCTTACAGGAACATACATTAGGGAAATAAACAAAAAGAAAATAGCTGTTTACAGCGGCACTAAATGTGTTAACATACCTGCGGGTTGTTCAGCTTGTGATGTTTTAATGGAACAGGTGATACCTATTGATAAATTAGGGAAGAATTATCTGTTGGCCAACCTTTCGGCTGATACAATAGTGCCTGCTTATACGTATAGGGTAATTTCTACCAAAGATAACAACGATATTTCTGTAAATGGTACAGTAGTTACTACACTTAGCAAAGGGCAGGTGTATCACCAAGCCAATACCAGTGCGCCTATTTGCCTCACTTCTCTTTTTCCCATAATGGTTATCCAATATACGCAAGGTATAACTTGTGTTAAAGTTGGCGACCCTGCTATGGTGGTTATTCCGCCGGTAGAACAATTTATCGATAGGGTTAACTATGCTACACCCAACTATACAGGTTTTAAAAACCATTATGTGTATATATTGGTTGAAACCGGTTCTATAGGAACACTGGATATTAACGGAGTAGCTGTTGCTACTAATAAGTTTAAACCCTTTCCTTCGTGCAATACATATAGTTATGCAAATATTGAACTAACCCCCGGCAATCACTTAGTAAATTGCAACAACGGTTTTTTAATGATTGCCTATGGCTATGGGCACGCTATTAGTTATGCTTATATAGGCGGAACAAATTTTAGAAAACTGAATTTTGATATCGGTTTGCAAGGGGTTACCTGCGGTTCGCTTGATATTAATGCGCTAACCCTTGGCGATACTAGTGAGGTACTACACAATTATTGGGATTTTGGCGACGGCACAACAGATAGTGGTTTGGCAGTATCAAAAACATACCAAAGCCATGGCTCGTATACCATACAAAATGTTATTATAGCCGGAAAAGACAAACCCATTACCGATACCCTATACAAAGTAATCACTACCAAACCCTTACCGGTAGCAGGTTTTGATATAAACCAAGTCAATCAGTGTGTAAAAGAAAACACTTATTCTTTTACTGATAGCTCAAAATACGTAGGTACAAAACTGCAAAATATATGGCAACTAGGTGATAGTGTTAATGTTTACAACAGCGATAAAATATCAAAAGTTTTTGCTACAGATTCCACCTATACCATAAAGCTTATTTCAATCTCAAAAGATTTGTGTTCGGATACTGTAACTCAACAAATAACGGTTAAACCATCAGTAAAAGCCGATTTCACAATAAAAGATTCGCTTTGTCTTAAAGGAAATACGTTTTTCACCACCCAACTATCCAGCATAAAATCGCCACAAACCATTAGCAAATATGAGTGGGATTTTAATGATAATACTTCTGCTTCCATTGCCCAACCTCAAAAAACATATACAGATACCGGTTTATATACTGTGCGGCTAATTGCTTTTGCCGATAATGGTTGCCACGATACTACCGTGAAACTAATACGTGTTTTACCCTCGCCAAAGGCAACCTACACTACCACAAATGTTTGTGATAGAGATACAGCCGTATTTACCTCAACAGCAACCGGTAATGGCAGCGACACTTTATTGTATACTTGGAGTTTTGGTGATGGTGGTATAAACACCAACTCAATACATCCTAAAAAACGTTACCTCGATAGTGGAAACTTTATTTCTGAGTTACTTATTCGCAACGAGTTTGGCTGTAGCGATAGCACTACCCTGCTTATAACCGTATACCCCAAGCCCAAAGCTGCTTTTAGCTGGGTGGGCAAATGTATAAACAGACCTATTGATTTTACTGATAATTCTACACGTTTTGGCACACCTATAAAAGAAAACATTTGGCGTTTAGATAATGGCGCAGCAATAAGCAATACTTCAAATATTTCTACTACTTATAACAGCATTGGCTCAAAAACTATTACACTAACAACCTTTGATATTAATGGCTGTGTTGACAGTAGTACAAGGTTATTGTACATCAACCCCTCTCCTATTGTTGATTTTGAGTTTGACAAACGTGACCAATGTTTTAAAGACAATGTTTTTTTAGCGAAAAACACCTCTACTGTTCCTCAAGGAAAAATAAGCAAATACAGCTGGTATTTAAACAATACCTATAGGGGAGATAGCACTATACTACACTTTAGCCAACCCTCTTGGGGAAGTTTTCCGTTAAAGCTAAAAGCTGAAACAGATAGTATGTGCAACGATTCTATAGAAAAACAACTTACCGTACACCCCCAAAACACGCTAGACATACAGGTAAATGCTGCCATACAATGCGAGCAAAATAACCTGTTTACTTTTACCAACAATAGCTGGCTACCCCTTGGCACAGCAACCTATAAATGGGATATTAGCACAGGCACATCGTTTATAGGTGATAACCTGCCGCCACAAAAATTTGGTTTGGCAGGGGGATATTTTGTGAAAGTTTTTTCTGAAACGGATAAAGGCTGTAAAGATACCACCCGACTGTTGCTAAAAGTATTGTTTAACCCATCGGTAGATTTTACGGTAAAAGATGTTTGCGAAAACGACTCTGCATTTTTTAAAAATACATCCACTTACTCAGGCGGCAATAGTGCCCAATGGTTTTGGGATTTTGGTGATGGAAATACAGCAACAAAAAAAGAACCCAAACATCAGTTTCCTGCGGCAGGTTACTACACTGTAACTCAAATAGGCATATCATCAGAAGGGTGCAGCGATACAATAGTACGCGATTCTGCAATTAGAATATTTCCTGCCCCAGAAGCCTATTTTAAAGTCGAATCAGAAAACAATATCAACAACGTAATAAACGTAGTATTTAGTAACCTCACTAAAAACGCTACCCGCTATTATTGGACGTTTGGTAACGGTGAGTTTAGTCCGGTTAAAGAAGCGGCTACTATGTATTACGATACAGGAAAGTATAAGGTGAGTTTATTTGCTGTAAATGATGATAACTGCACCGATTTTTACGACTCAATGCTTTACCTCGCGCCAACCATTGATATTAATGTTCCCAACGCCTTTACACCAAATAAAGACCCTTTAAACCCTGTTTTTAAAATTGAAGGCAGCTATTACTATAAAGATTTTGAATTACTTATTTTTAACCGTTGGGGCACACAAGTATTTAAAAGCAATGATGCCTCTATAGGCTGGAATGGAACATACTTGGGCGAGCTAGCACCCGAAGGGGTTTATACCTATGCCATACATATTATTGGCATCGACTCTAAAATATATGCTTATAAAGGTGCGTTGCATCTTATCCGCTAATTTTGTGCTACTCGTTAATTGTATATAGTTGTTTCTGCGCCCTTTGCAGCAGAAACAAATACGTATAATAAGCGGCAATAAAGGTTAAACTTTTGTAAACTTGTAGTATAATATTTTAAGGTAAATTTGAATTTGAGAAAAAAACATCTACTTTTTTTCACGTGTATTATTCTTTTTTTAACAATAGCATCGCACGCCTTTGGGCAGGTTAATGCTTTTGAAGGGAAGAGGTTTTGGTGCTCAGCTTTGAGGCCGATAAACTCTTTTGGCCCACAAGACAACATAATTGGGCTATGGTCTCGCACAAATGCAACTGTTACTATTAAAAACTCGGCCAAAGGGTATACCAATACGGTAAACCTTACTGCCAACGTAATAACCAATGTTACTATACCTGCTACGGCAAGTACACATGATAATGATGAGCAGGTTGACTCTTTTGGTGTTGAAATTACTGCTAACGCAAATATTTCGGTACAAATTAATTCAGCACCAAACACTAGTAGTAGTGACGGGACTTATGTTTACCCTATAGAGCATCTTGGAACAGACTATTATGCTATGAGTTTTGCCTCAGCAGGAGTAGGTTTTAATCAAGGTAAATCATCAATAATAATAGTAGCTACCGAAAATAACACTGCCGTAGAGATAACCCCTTCAGTATTAACACAAGGAGGAAAACCCGCTGGCACCCCATATTTAATCGTATTACAAAAAGGGAATACCTACCGTGTTGAAGCAAATAACTCTGAAGATTTGACGGGTACACGTATACGGGTTACCAACGGATGTAAAAAAATAGCTGTTTTTAGTGGCTCCACCTGCTCGCAAGTACCTGAAACCTGTACCAATTGTAGTCATTTAGTAGAAATGATGCCCCACGTTGATACTTGGGGAAAAACATTTCTTATAGCCCCATTAACTACTGTAGGTTTTTTTACAGCCAAATACACCTACCGCATATTATCCATCACCAATGGTACGCAAGTAAGCGTTAATGGCACATCAATAACCCTAAATAAAGGTCAAACCAATACAGTTAGTGGCAACTCATCAACCACAACCACGTTTATAGAGTCATCAAACCCCGTATTAGTTGCGCAATACATGGAAGGGTTTGGATGCCAAGGAGGCTCACTGCCCCGTATGTCAATAATTACCCCAGCCGAGCAAAGAGTAAAAAATGCTATTATTTCAGGGCAAAACGGAGGTTCGTTTGGGGCAACTAACAGGCTTATTGTAATAACAAAAACCAACGCCCGCAATTTGGTACGTAAAGACAATATTCCTATCGGATCAGCCAATTTTTCAACATTTACAGGCTTTAGCGAATGGAGCTATGCCGATATAACAACCACACAAGGCCCTACTACTTTAACTAGTGATAGTGGTTTTATTGCTTACCTGTACAACGCTGCTTTTAATTTTGCCTACTTATACCCTGCCACCTCCAACTCTCGGATTTTAAAATACGATGTGGCCAGTAAACCTTTGGTTTGTGGCTCAACCTCAGTTACACTATACAATTCAGGCGATAGCAACCGTATATCACAAAGCCAATGGATTTTTGATGATAATACTACCCAAATGGGCAAGCAAATAACCAAAAACTTTGGCCAACACGGTATTTTCGCAGTCAAAAATATTGTAACCTATTTAGATAATTGCCCCTTTATAGATACGCTTAATACCTCTATACGCACCTATGCTTTGCCCAAAGCAGGTTTTAGCGTAAACAATGCCGCACAATGCTTTATTGGCAACGATTTTAGTTTTGCCGACACATCAAAATATTTAAACAATAGTAAAAGGCTTACTACATCGTGGTTGTTTAGTGATACAGGCGTTACTTTTAAAAACCAATTTAATATTAACCGCATATTTGGCACAGCAGGCGTAAAAACTGTGCAGCTTATAGCTACATCAAGCGATTTATGTGTAGATACTTTCACACGTGTAGTAACTGTAAATGCCAATGCAAAACCCGATTATCAGGTTACAAACCCTCAATGTTTTAAAAGCCATGCGTTTAATCCTGTTCAACTTAGTTCAGTAGCAGGCAGCACCATAGTAGGCTACGAATGGGATTTTGGTGACGGAGGTGTTAGCACCGCCTCCAGCCCCATAAAAACTTATGCAAAAGATACTACCTACGAGATTACACTAATAGCCAAAGCCGCCACAGGATGTAACGACACCATTAAACGTACATTTACCATATATCCCTCGCCCACAGCAGCGTTTACCACCAATAATGTATGCGTAACCGATACACTAAAAGCCACCAATTTATCAACCTTTGGCGGTGGTACACTTAGCTATTTATGGAAATTTGGCGATGGAAACTCAAGCACCACCACAAATGTTGTAAAAAACTATGCCGATACAGGAACATTTAATTTAGTATTAACAGCTACCACTACCAATGGTTGCCCCGATAGTATGGTGCAAAAAGTAAGCATACTGCCCAGCCCTAAACCCGATTTTGTTTTTGCTAAAAACTGTACCCGTAATCCCTCAATCTTTACAAACAAAACATTTAACTACGGGCAAAACCCAACCCAATACACTTGGAATACAGGCGATAGCATTTATACAAGCAACAATGTAATACATAGCTACAAAAAAGAAGGGCAATATACTGTACGCCTTTATGCCAAATTGCCCAACGGCTGCGCCGATAGCACCCAAAAAACACTATATATTAATCCTACTCCCTTGGTTGATTTCACTATAAACGACAGCCTGCAATGTTTTAGAGGTAATAATTTTGACTTTTTTAACAACACAGTACTTAGCGAAGGGAAAATTAAAGAGTTTACGTGGAAACTAAACGATACTTTTTGGACAAACACAACCTCCATCAACAAAAGCTTTAGCACTTTTGGCGCATCAACAATAAAACTTGTAGCAGTTACCGATAGCCTTTGTGCAGACTCATTGGTTAAGGTATTTGAGGTAGCCCCGCAAACCCAAATGGACTTGGCTTTGGGGCAAGATACCCAATGCTATAAAAACCACTCGTTTAGTTTGGTTAATAACTCAAGCGTGCCCGCCGGTACAGTAAAATACTTTTGGAAATACAGCAACGGCGATTTAGATACCGTAGCCAACCCCGGTGCAAAAACATTTACATCATCAGGCAAATACCAATTAACCCTTTTGGCCATTACCAATAAAGGTTGCAGAGACAGTGTTGTAAACAACCTTACATTATACCCATCGCCCGAGCTTGATTTTGAAGTGAACGATGTGTGTGGTACTGATTCAGCAAGATTTTTTAATCCTTCAAAAGTTTCGACAGGGAGGATTATTGATTGGTTTTGGGATTTGGGTGATGGCAATACATCAACCAACAAACACCCCATACACCACTACAATAACTTAGGCTTTTATAATGTGCAGCTTATTGGCATAACCGATTTGGGCTGCCCTGATACTTTATCGAAAGATAGTGCCCTTGAGGTAAAAAATGCACCTACATCATTTTTTAACACCCAGCTTATAAAACAGCAGGGCAATGAAACCACTTACGATTTTTACGAACTATCGCAAGGAGCCGATAACTTTTTCTGGAATTTTGATCGTGGTGAAACTAGCCGTCAAAACAGCCCCACTTTTGTTTTTAGAGATACGGGCACGTACAGAATAATTCTTACCGTATCAAACAACGAAGGGTGTTTTGACTCGCACGACACGATAATAAACGTAGTGCCTGATATTGAAGTGTTTATACCCAATGCTTTTTCGCCCAATAAAGATATCCTAAACCCCACCTTTCGCATTGAAGGTTCTTATTTTTACCGTGAGTTTGAAATGCGAATTTTTGACCGTTGGGGGCAACAATTATTTTACTCAAACGACCCTGAGCTTGGGTGGAATGGCTCGTACGACGGCAAACTTATGCCCGAAGGAATTTACATCTACAACATCCGTATGATGGGTACTGATACCAAAGTGCGCAACTATAAAGGCAGTTTGCATCTTTTCAGGTAATCTGTTTCACAGCAGTAGCGCACACCTGCGCAGCTAACAAATTAGCACTATCTTTGTTGCCAATAGTGAAGCAAGAATAATAAGGACGTAGCAATGGCAATAGTTTCGATAGATATAAACTCAGGTAAATTAAAAAAGAAAGATATAATTGTAGGGATAGATTTAGGTACTACTAATAGCCTAGTTGCCATAATTGATGAGCGAACCCAACAACCCATAGCACTTACAGGAAAAGAAGAAAACACCATAGTACCCTCTTTGGTGCATATTGATAGCAACGGAATGCCCATAGCAGGGCAAACAGCACACCCTTTTCTTATCAGCGAGCCACAAAACACCGTTTATTCGGCCAAGCGGCTAATGGGCAAAGCCTATAAAGATTTAGCCCACCACAGCCAATATTTCAGTTATAAAATAGTTGACGATGATAGTGAGAACCTAGTGAGGGTAATGCTTCGTGATAAATATTACACACCCATAGAGTTATCATCATACATACTAAAAGAATTAAAAAACAGGGCAGAGCAATACACCGATAGCACGGTGAGCAAAGCGGTGATAACAGTACCCGCCTACTTTAACGATGCCCAACGCCAAGCCACCCGCGATGCCGGCAAGTTGGCAGGGCTTGACGTATTGCGCATTGTAAACGAACCAACAGCTGCAAGCCTTGCCTATGGCTTAGGTTTGGATAAAAACACGCAAAAAACAGTAGCTGTTTTTGATTTGGGTGGCGGTACGTTTGACATCTCTATATTAAACATAAACAACGGTTTGTACGAAGTATTGGCTACCAATGGAGATACTTACCTTGGTGGTGATGATTTTGACAGGGCAATTGTTGAGTTTTGGGCAAAAAAGTACAACCTTAACTCGCCTGCCGATAGTCAAGCATTGCGCCTAACTGCCGAAGAAGCAAAAAAACACCTTTCGCAGCACACGCACTATACAGGCCAATACAACAACACAACAATAGAGCTAAGCATTGCCGATTTTGAAGCCTGCATAACTCCAATAGTTCAGCGTACTATTACCTGCTGCCAAAATGCACTAAAAGATAGTGAGCTTGATTTAGAAGAAATAGAAGAAGTAGTTTTAGTGGGCGGTAGCACGCGCACCCCTTTGGTGAAACAAAAAGTAGCCACTTTTTTTAAACACGCACAAATACACGACAAACTTAACCCCGATGAAGTAGTAGCATTGGGTGCAGCCGTTGAGGCAGATATATTAGCCGGTAACCGTAAAGATATGGTGCTGCTGGATGTTACTCCCTTATCGTTGGGTATAGAAACACTGGGTGGGCTTATGGATGTTATAATTCCGCGCAATAGCAAAATACCCTCAAAAGTAGGCAAGCAATACACCACCTCGATTGACGGACAAGTAAACCTAAAAGTAAACGTATACCAAGGCGAGCGCGAATTGGTGGCAGAAAACCGTAAACTGGCTGAATTTGACCTAAAAGGTATACCCGCCATGCCGGCAGGTTTACCAAAAATACAGGTTAACTTTATGCTAAATGCTGATGGTATTTTGAAAGTTGATGCCGAAGAGTTACGCTCAGGCGTAAAGCAAGAAGTAGAAGTGAAACCTCAATACGGGCTTACTGATGAAGAGGTAGAGCGTATGCTGAAAGAATCTATAGAGAACGCAAAAGAAGATGTAGAAAAACGCATGGTGGTTGAGGCTCGTACAGAAGCTGAACAATTAATATACACCACCGAACGTTTTATAGATAAAAACCACTCTATACTTTCAGACAACGAGTTGCAAAATACATCGCTCTATATAAATGATTTGAAGAATACATTGGACGCTAACAATAAAGATGTAATTTTAAAAGCCATTGACGAACTAAACGATTATACCCGACCCTTTGCCGAAAGGGTAATGGATAAAGCCATTGCCGAAGCACTTAAAGGAAAAAAAATATAATATTACCACCACGATTGGTACCAAAACTAAAACATATAGCCCTATTTGCCCTTAGCATGTTGTTATGCACAACTGTTATGGCTCAAAAATACAATCAGGAGCTTGACGATTATGCACCCGATGCAAAGCGAAAAGACAAATTTGGAATACGTGTTGGTATGGGTATTACCCGCCTCAATTCACCTCAATTAGTAAACACAAAACTATCACGAGGCTACGAAGGCGCTTTTTATTACCGCGTAAATTTATTTAATGGTTTTCATCTAAACCCTGAATTAGGCGCGTCGATAAAAGGTGCAAACTTTACTAATGGAGATGTAAGCTATACCCAAATTTCATTATTCAATTTTGATTTAACCTTATTGGGTATCATTCAATTAGACAGAGATTTTAACCACAATTTAGTTATAGGCGGACAGGCATCACGCATAATGCGTTCATCAATGTTTATAGGCCCTGAGCAATCGCCTTCTTTTTTACAATTGCCCTTTAAAAAATGGGATTATTCCGCCGTTGTAGGCTACCAATTCAATACCCAATACGTAGGTTTTCAGTTAGCTTTAAAATATGGCTTACGCAATATTGCGGGTGATTTTTATAACTACAACAAAGCATCATCAAACAACAACGGGCAACAATTTATTGATATTAAGCCCAGCTTGCGCAACGTAAAAGAAATAAAAAACTTTAGCGTCGAATTATCCATGTACTTCTAGTTTACCCCTCTTTCATATCTTTCTTTTTTCGTGATAAAAAACAAGGCGAGGTATTTGCACTATACTTAGTGTACTAAATACAATTATCATATTGTATATTCGCTTTCGTATAATTTATGAACCAAAAATACATTTGTGTACACGGGCATTTCTACCAACCCCCACGCCAAAATGCTTGGTTAGAAGAAATAGAGCTGCAAGAATCGGCATGGCCTTTCCACGATTGGAACGAACGCATTACAGATGAATGCTATGGCCCCAACGGCTTCTCGCGTATCCTAAACGAGGATATGCGTATAATAGATATTAGCAATAATTACTCAAAAATCAGCTTCAATTTTGGCCCTACCCTATTAAGTTGGTTAGAAAAAAAACGCCCAAAAGTATACCAACGCATTATTGAAGCCGACCGAGAAAGCACTAAACAGTTTGGCGGGCATGGCTCAGCAATGGCACAAGTGTACAACCACATAATAATGCCGCTGGCCAACCGCCGAGATAAAGAAACACAAGTAATTTGGGGTATACGTGATTTTGAACATCGTTTTAATCGTAAGCCCGAAGGGATGTGGCTGGCCGAAACCGCCGTTGATACTGAAACATTGGAGGTATTGGCAGAAAACGGTATCAGTTTCACCATACTAGCTCCACGCCAAGCAAAAGCCTATCGTAAAATCGGGGCTAAAGATTGGAAACAAGGTATTGATACACGAGTGCCTTACATCTGCCAATTGCCAAGCGGCAAAAGCATAAACTTGTTTTTTTATGATGGTGAACGATCGCAAGATGTAGCGTTTAAAGGTTTACTGATTGACGGTAAAGAGTTTGCCAACCGCCTGCTAAGTGGCTTTGATAATAATAGCGGCAAACCGCAATTGGTGCATATAGGTACCGACGGTGAAAGCTATGGGCACCACCACCGCCACGGTGATATGGCATTGGCGTATTGTTTACGTTATATAGAAACAAACGATTTAGCTACACTAACTAATTACGGTCAGTTTTTAGAGTTGGCAAAACCCACCTACGAAGTACAAATAAACGAGAACAGCAGTTGGAGTTGCGAACATGGAGTAGAACGCTGGCGTAGCAACTGCGGCTGCAATGCCGGCCATGCAGGTTGGAATCAGCTATGGCGCAAACCCTTACGCGAAGCACTAGACTGGCTGCGTGATGAATTAGCCGTTTTGTTTGAAGAACAAGTAGGCAAATACCATCCCAACCCTTGGCAACTTCGTAACGAGTATATTGAGTTGATGCTAAACCGTAGCGAAGATGGTATACACAACTTTTTACAAAAAAATATTGAACAACCGCTTAGCGATACAGAAACCACAAAGCTGATACGCCTTTTGGATATGCAAAAGCACGCTTTGTACATGTATACCAGTTGTGCTTGGTTTTTTGATGAAATATCAGGAATAGAAACTGTGCAAGTATTGCAATACGCCAATCGTGCAATACAATATGCCGAAAGCGAAAGTGAATTACAACTCCACGATTATTTCAAAACCTTACTGGCAGTATGCCCCAGCAATGTGGCACAATTTGCCAACGGCAAAGCAGTATATGAAAAATATGTTGAACCTGCCCGCCTAACGCTTACTACTGTGGGTATGCACTATGCCATCAACACCCTTTTTAGGGAAGATACCGACCGCATTACGGTACTCAACTACCACTGTACACAAGAAGTATTTGAAAAATATACAGCAGGTGCACAAATACTGGCAGCGGGGCGCACATTAGTTCAATCAAAAGTTACCTTATCGCACAAGCATTTTAGTTTTGTGATATTGTATTTAGGGAACCACCATATCATTGGTCGTGCCTTTGATAATATGCCTATCGAAGAGTATGAAGAGTTGGTGGGGGAACTACGCTCAGCTTTTGAGGCAGGCAATTTAGCCTCAGTAATAGATATGCTGAAAGACTCGTACAAAGAGAAGAATTTTACTTTTTATGACTTATTTAAAGACGAGCAAATACGCATACTAAACGAGATAATGAGCAAAAACCTTGAGCTTGCTGAGGTTTTTGCCCAACAGATATACGAGCGCACCTATAACCTGCTAAACGTAATGCAGGCAGCCAACCTACAAGCCCCACAAATGCTTGAAGGTAATTTGCTTTTGGTGCTTGAAAACGACCTTCAAAACCAATTTAAGCGCAATGGCAAACCGTTTAATTTGGTGAAATTGAAAGAAACTATTGCCCACTTAAAAAAATGGGAAGTAAAACTAGACACCCAACGCTATACCTACCTAAGTACCAAAAAACTAGCTGGTTTGGTAGAACAAGTACACCAAAGCAATTACAGTTTTGAGGTCTTGGATAATGTATATCAAGGGTTAAAGTTACTGAGGGAAATAAACATTTATCCTGAAATGAACGAGCTACAAGATTTGGTTTTCCGCCTAATTACACTGCCCGAATTGTTTTACCCCGACGAGAAACAACAAAAAGAAATACTTGAAATAGCCTACTTTATAGATATTGACGTAAACAGCGTTTCCTCTTCGCTGTATAAAACCGTTTAAGCTGCGCATTAGTGCGAGCGGACGCTAGCTTATTTTTGGCACGAGTGAGACACTCGCGCCGGCAACTACCATTATTTGTGCAATGGCGTGGCTAGTCATTCACAACTTGATTGTGAATCTGTGCGTTGCTGAGTGGTCTGTATGTCTGCTGCACAGATTCCTGCTTTCGCAGGAATGACTGCCCGCCGCACTGGCTGGCTTCGTATACAATTACAACTACACACCGTGCTTCGACTGCGCTCAACATGACCCAACAGAGTAATTTAGATTTTTGTTTAAAGTATTCTGCCGTTCTTTATTGTAAAGTCTTGCTATATCTACAATATAAAAAAACAGGATTTACTGCTTCACTTCGACACACATCATTTTTGCGGGTGTACTCTATTCTTTTTGGGGAAACCAAGTATTTAGCTTATAGTTTGGATTGCCCAAAAAAAGTTACACTCAAAACCATAAGGGTTTCGAATGTTTTCTCGCTTGTTACGGGTACAAGAAAATAAAGAACTTGCAATAAAGTGTAATTGGAAAACCTTTGTTAAGTGGCGACATTTCACACCCCAAAAGTACCAACTATTTTTGACCACTAGGTTGAAATAACCTCATTAGAGCTGTTTTAAGAAATTATCGTTGTATTTGGGATGTGATCCACACCCCAAATTTTGTAGAAACTTGATGTCTGTAAAAGCTATTGTATTGAAAAAAAGAACCTTGCCAAGCCATCAGCTAGTTTTGACCACTACCACCCAATACCTTAATTTCTAATTCTGAGAAATCAAACGAGATTTTCCAATTATAGTGTGAAAATGTTATTATAAAAACAAGGTCAATATGATAATTATTCTCCCTATTTATTGATAACTCTACATCAGTCAAGCTCTCAACCAAAATTGATTCAGCAAATGGAATCTTTAAGTTATTTATTTCTTTAAAAAGAAAGATTCTTGCATCATAATCCTCTTTATCTTCATTATAAAATTCTAATTTAAATGAAATTGTTTCTGCTTCAAAATTCAACACTAAGTTACTTACAGGAACATCATGTAAATCAAAGGCATTGAGTTTATCACTTATATCTTTATATCTCATACAATTAATCTCCTATCATCCTTAGGTTCCATGAATTCGTTGATTCTTTCTAACCTTTTGTAATCTTCAATCCATTCTTTTAAATCTTCACGATAGATTTCCATCTCCAAATTATAAATTTCTATCGCTTTTTGATGTTGCTCCATTTTAAGTTCATATATTCTATACTCAATACTAGATGTAGGGGTTACAACTGTAGGGGGCAACATATAAATTTTTCCTTCAGTTAAAATATGCGATGCATCAGATCCTTTATTAACAGGATTGCCAAATCTATCTAAATAAAAATCTAATTTTCCCTTCTTTTTATTCCAATCAGGATTGTATCTATGCCAGTGGTCTTTTTCCTTAAAGCCACCTTTTCCTGGCTGCCCCTTATCAAATCCAATTTCTTCACCCGTATTCTTATTCTTAAAAGTTCTATTAATTCCTCCAGAACTGTTGTTTGGGGCAGTTATTTCTTCCCAATCATCATTTAAATGTTCTGGAGAAAGAGGTGGATCAGCCCAATTAATATCACCAGAAATATGTGTCATACCATCATAAATAGAATTTGGAGGTATGGGTAGTGAAGGAGCAGAAGGTATGGATAAATTCTCTTCTAATGTCCTAGGCATTACTGGGGCTGTGGGTAAAATAGGAAGTGGTGGCGGAACAAGCTCTTCCCAAATAGGAACTCTAATTCCTCTAGGCAATAACCACCCTCTTGGAAGCACAAGCCCCCCCTCCATTCCATCAACATCTATCGCCGCAATCGGAGTGTTGCTTGCATATTGGTATGGTGATAAACTTGGATACCCTTTTATCAAAGGGTCAACACTTAAAAATTTGGCAATAGCAGGGTTATATATCCTAAACCCGTAGTCATAAGTAGATAGGCCACCGCCCATTCCCTCGCTATCCTTCTCTTTCCCATTAAACCCGAACCTATAACTGCTAATACTCCAACTACGTTCTTCAATCTGCATACCAAATGGGTAGTAATCCGTCATCGATACTACTTGTGCATTAAAATAATCGTAGCTGCTTCCATTTACAAAGGGTACTTTTCTATCGGTAATGGTGGCAAGTACGTTGCCTAAATGGTTGGTTAGTTCGTAGTTTTTATAGCCTGTTTGTTCGTCGCTTAGTTCAAAGTCTAAGGGTGCGGCTATGGTATAGGTATCGGGGTCGCCGGGTATAAATGTGCCACCTGTATATACTCCTATGCGTGAGGCTACTATGGCTTCTTTGTTTAGTGTACCCAGTCGGCTGCTTCCATATATATCAAATTCTTGTACCGCCAAGCGTTCTTCGGCTGCACTGGTGGGTATATCTATTATTTCGTAATAGTGTTTGTAGGTGGCCATTATATTGCCGCTCGCATCGCGCATATAATAGGTTATGGTAGGTTGATCTCCATTATTGGGTAATACCTTTTTCACTACCCGTTGGCCTGCGGTATTGTATTCAAACTCCAAGTTGGGTTTGGTGCTTGTACCTGCACGGGTTATTTTCTTTATTTTTCCGTATACCGTCCATTCTATGGTTTGTATTTCTTCGGCTACATCGGCTATCAGGTTGCCTATTTCATCGTAGGTATAGTTGTTGGCGGCTTGGTCGTCTATATCTTCGGTGTGCAGCCCTGCCGCTTTACTGTCGTCTACGTGCAGTAGTTGGTTTTTCCAAGTGGGTGTACCGTAGTCGTAGTTATACGTTAGCTGGTCCATATCCGTTGCGCCTGTCCCTCCTTGCCTTCTTAGGGTTTCTATATTGCCCATAGCATCGTAGGTATATTGGGTAAGCCACTCTTGGGGTATGGCTCCGGGCATTAGGTTATTATCCCATTGGTAGTTGGGTACATCGGTATTGGTAAAACTCCAACTTTCGCGTATACGGTTCAGTTGGTCGTATTGGTATACTGCCCCGCGCGAACTGGCTTGCACTACGTTGTTGGTGCTTAGTTGGGTTTTATCGGGAAGGGTAGTTACCATGCTGCCTATATTGCCGTTATACAAACTTACAGTACTCTGGCCAAAGTTGCTACCTGTTTTGCCGCTTATATGCCCGTTGTTGCCTATGGCGGTATAGTCTTCTATGGTACTGGCTGCATTGCTTTTGTAGTAGCCTAATTCAATAGCAGCAGCATCCCGTCCAAACCATCGGTTGGCGTTTCCTACGGTGGCATTTCCGTCCAGTCCGGGGTCGTGAGCGTTTTGCATCAAACCGTCGTTTATGGCTTTTAGCCAGCCGTGTAGGGTATAGGTATAGTCAGTGCCCTGTACTTGGTTTTGTCCCAGCTCCACACGTGCCAATGGGCCATGCAGGTAATACAAATATTTAGCATCTTTTTGCCAACCCATACTGGGGTTAAACTCGGGCAGCCCAACTGTCATCTTAAGCGCAGTCGAAAGGTCGTTTATGGCAGGGTTGCGCGCCGTGTATACATCCGTTATTCGATTGTCGGCATCGTATTCATAATAGTGGTAAAACTGGTCGGTCTCACCGGGTTGGTAGCTTACTAAGTTTACATTACCGAAGATTGGTTTTTTGGGGCTTCCCCTCCTTTCCTCACACAACTCCTACGCCTGTCGGGTCGCGGCCTTCACGCTACGGGGTAGCTTGTTGCGGTCGCTAAGCCGATTGGGGGCTACCTATGTTTAACAATCTTAACTTTTTTGCGGTGTTACGATGTTATGCAGTTACAATGTTATTTTTGTTACTTGCAGCACAAGGGGTTTCGAGGTTTGATCAAATGTAGACGATTGCAGACGGTCAAAGAACTTGTTTAGATGAATGGTAATTGGAAATTAATCTTTTTATCCCCAAAAGTATATTTTCAAACAAGCCTCTAATACAGTTACACTCCTTGAGTGGCACATAAAATTACGACTGAGCCTTTTTATTCTTGTCCGTAAAGTCAGGTGCAGCCGCTCTATTTTGTTTATCAGGTGTTTTGTGCGCTTATGTATTTCTTTAGGGATAAGTGAAGAATAAGTTGGTAGCCCATCCGTATAAATACGGCGGGGAGAGAACTTTAATACTGGCAGAATAATTTTACCCAAAGTTTCTTTATCCCTACCTCCAATAGTAAAATCAATAATGTTGCCGGTGTTGTGGTTAATGATGCAGCGTACATAAATGTCTTTGGCTTTTCCTTTTTGTACCAGTTTGGTGGATAGCTCGTCGGCTTCATAGCTTTGACTGTTTTCCGTAAACTTAGGTTTTGAAATCTTTGAAGCTATTTCTTTTATTCTGGCAATAACCGTATTTTTTTGATATAGCTAACACAAATGATATATCCCTTATACCACTGGCGCGTTTAACCATTTTTGCTATGGTTTCGTTCAAGGTTTTATCATAAGCCTTATAACAATATGCTATTTGTTGGTATTTGCCGCATACTTTACATTGAAACTTTTGGGTTCCATTGGCCTGATACCCTTTTTTCCTACATTTCCATTACAATACATACAATTCATAATTGTAGTTACTTTTAGGTGATAATTTGGGACACGTGTTCTAAAAAAAGCCAGTATTGAAGCCTTAGAAAGAACGCAAACAAAAAACGAGGGGTACAATACCCCCCGTTTTCAATACTATATAAAACAAAAAGCCCCGATTTCTCGGGACTTCCATAACTTTTTTATACAAAGGTGATAATTTGGGACACGACCCGACCTTACTTATTTAAAAGCAAAATAGATTTCAATATCACCAATATCAGGTTCTTTAAAATCTATTTTTTTCCATTCTAAGTGGATTCTAGAAAATTTTTCTTCTGGTGAAAAAAACCACTCATTAAAATATACCTTACCATCAGACTTTTCTTGCATTTCTCCAACCATAATACCGTCAGTATTGCATAGGTGTTTTATAGTATCAATAACCTCGTTAATTAAGGTTTCCCTTGAAAACTCCGGGTTAAAGTCTTTAACAATGGAGTATATCATCCAAAAACCAATATAATCCTCTTTTAACGTCGCAAACAATTCATCTTTAAGATTCTCTCTCATATTAATTTGTTTTTGGTACATATTTAATCTCTTTATATGGTACTCCTGTAACATTTACATCAACCGTAGCTGCGGGAACACCTTTATTTTGATTTCGCATTGTAATTTGTCGAATGCCAATAGTGCCTTGGCCATTGGGGAGTTGGTAAAGCGTACCTTTATATGTGGAGTTCTGAACGACTGTGGCGCCAGAAGTATTTACAATATCATCTACGTATGCTTGAGCATCTTGTAAAGTTCCCTCAACCGTTCTAACATAGTTTGTAGATTTAGTTCCAACTGCCGCGCCTCCTGGCATTAGTTTGCCAGTTACATAGGCCGCTTTTGCGGCTTGTAATGCTTGTAAAAGAACTGGTGCTATATCTGCCGCTGCAAGTGCTAGTGATATAGCTGTTATTCCAGCCTGTGCAATTTGATTAGTAGTTTTTCTACCTTCAAGATGTTTATAAATACCATTTCTTGTAGCCAAATAGTCAACTAACTCTTGGGGGGCTAATTTTGCAAGAGCGTCCCAATCAGAATCCCAAAACAAACCCAACCCACCAGGATTATCAATAAAATCGAATAACCCATTACTTGATTGTGTAATTTGCGAAGTATATCTAGAGTTTACAGAACCATTGGAGTTTATAGGATAAAATTCTTTATAATTTTGTTCCACTGAACTTTGAGTAATATCAGCCAAACCTACTTGATGGATCACTCTTTCGGATACTTCATCCGTTTGATAAAAAAATCTATCAGGCCCTGGATGTGCAACAACTTGGTATGTTATATCCTCAAATTGAGTTGTTGTAGCAAAAATTTTATCGCCCACATGGTGTTCATCTACCCGAACAGTTGTTGTTTTTATGAATATAATAAAATCATTACCATCCTTATCAATGAAAATTATTGGATTGTTGGCCGCAAAATGGTATGGCGAAAGACCTGGATACTTTCCTCGCAAGGGGTCGCTACTCAAAAACCTACCCAAGCGTGGATCCATAATCCGGCTACCGAAATTAAGGGCGTTCCCCTCGCCACTTACTTCATCATCCTTCTCCTGTCCATTAAACCCGAACCTATAACTGCTAATACTCCAACTACGTTCTTCTATCTGCATACCAAAGGGGTAGTAATCCGTCATAGATACTACTTGTGCATTAAAATAATCGTAGCTGCTTCCATTTACAAAGGGTACTTTCCTATCGGTAATGGTAGCAAGCACATTGCCTAAATGGTTGGTTAGTTCGTAGTTTTTATAGCCTGTTTGTTCGTCGCTTAGCTCAAAGTCTAGGGGTGCGGCTATGGTATAGGTATCGGGGTTGCCGGGTATAAATGCCCCCCCACTGTATACCCCTATGCGTGAAGCTACTATGGCTTCTTTGTTTAGTGTACCCAGTCGGCTGCTTCCATATATATCAAATTCTTGTACCGCCAAGCGTTCTTCGGCTGCATTGCTGGGTATATCTATTATCTCGTAATAGTGTTTGTAGGTGGCCATTATATTGCCACTTGCATCTCGCATATAATAGGTTACAGTGGGTTTATCTCCGTTGTTGGGCAATACCTTTTTCACTACCCGTTGTCCTGTGGTATTGTATTCAAACTCTAGGTTGGGTTTGGTGCTTGTTCCTGTGCGGGTTATCTTTTTTATTTTTCCGTATACCGTCCACTCAATAGTTTGTATCTCTTCGGCTACATCGGCTATCAGGTTGCCTATTTCATCGTAGGTATAGTTGTTGGCGGCTTGGTCGTCTATGTCTTCGGTGTGCAGCCCTGCTGCTTTGCTATCGTCTACGTGCAGCAATTGGTTTTTCCATGTGGGTGTACCGTAGTCGTAGTTATAGGTCAGCTGGTCCATATCCGTTGCTCCCGTTCCTCCTTGTCTTTTTAGGGTTTCAAGGTTGCCCATAGCATCGTAGGTATATTGGGTAAGCCACTCTTGGGGTATGGCTCCGGGCATTAGGTTATTATCCCATTGGTAGTTGGGTACATCGGTATTGGTAAAACTCCAACTTTCGCGTATACGGTTCAGTTGGTCGTATTGGTATACTGCCCCGCGCGAACTGGCTTGCACTACGTTGTTGGTGCTTAGTTGGGTTTTATCGGGAAGGGTAGTTACCATGCTGCCTATATTGCCGTTATACAAACTTACAGTACTCTGGCCAAAGTTGCTACCTGTTTTGCCGCTTATATGCCCGTTGTTGCCTATGGCGGTATAGTCTTCTATGGTACTGGCTGCATTGCTTTTGTAGTAGCCTAATTCAATAGCAGCAGCATCCCGTCCAAACCATCGGTTGGCGTTTCCTACGGTGGCATTTCCGTCCAGTCCGGGGTCGTGAGCGTTTTGCATCAAACCGTCGTTTATGGCTTTTAGCCAGCCGTGTAGGGTATAGGTATAGTCAGTGCCCTGTACTTGGTTTTGTCCCAGCTCCACACGTGCCAATGGGCCATGCAGGTAATACAAATATTTAGCATCTTTTTGCCAACCCATACTGGGGTTAAACTCGGGCAGCCCAACTGTCATCTTAAGCGCAGTCGAAAGGTCGTTTATGGCAGGGTTGCGCGCCGTGTATACATCCGTTATTCGATTGTCGGCATCGTATTCATAATAGTGGTAAAACTGATCAACCTCTCCGGGTTGGTAGCTTACTAAGTTTACATTGCCGCTTGCCAAATCGTAATTATAAAAAATTTGTTTGTAGCGTTGCCCCATAGCCTCCAACTGTGGCATATCCTGCACCAGTTGGTGCACATTGCCCAATACATCGTAGGTATAGTGCGTGGCATGGTTATAGTCTTGTGGGTTGGCTGGGTACGTTTCGTAATAGCAGGTAGCCACCACACGGTTGCGCAGGTTAGTAGGGCTAAAATTGGGTATACCCAATGCCGTTTGCCACCCGGGGGTATAATCGTAGTAAGTACGGGTAATTTGGGTTTTCTCGCTACTGTTGACTATGGTGGTGGTTATCCAAGTATCGGTAGCTGTGTTATCAGGGGTAACGGTTGCCGTAGTTTGCAATTCACCTGCCTCAATAATACGCCCCAGCTTATCGTACATAGTATAGCTGTACTTCTTACGCCCTCTATTGTTATAAGTTGCTTGTTTGCTGTTTTGCGAGAGTACTATACGCCCCAACTTATCGTACCAAAACTTGCTAATACCTGCATCAGGCGTACTTTGCTCGGTCAGTTGGTTCAGCGTATTGTATTTGTAATCGGTAATATAGTTGTGGTTGGGCAATATGCGCGGCTCAGTAAGTGGCGTACTTACGTACTTATACGCCGAGTCTATTGAGTTATCACTCAACAATACTACCCCTTTTGGAGGCACGGTTTTTATTAGGTTATCAGCTTGGTCGTAAAAGTATAAGGTATAGTGGTATTCGTCGTAGGTATATTCACGGTGCAAATAATCAAAAGCACTCATACATTTCTCTACATACTTATTCGTAAAATCACGACGAAGGTTATCAATTTGTTGTTCGTACAGTGTTGCAGCATTACTCTCGGCCACACGATCTAAAAAGTCTGTGCAATAGTCAACAGGTTCAACTACAGGCAGTATGGGCTTGTTGCACAGTTGCTTGCATTGTCCTGCTTCTTCTGTATAAAAAACTTGATTAGTAACCGTAGCATACATATACTTAATCTCTTCTTCTGTATTATCAGGTTTTCTTACTTTAACACCCACCCAAAAACCATTTGAGTTACCATCACAATCACGGGGTGCGGGCAAAATTTCAGTAAATTCAGTTATATAATTAAACCTATAATTATCATCTACATCAGGAAATGTTAATGTCCATAACGAAGTATGCGCACAGCCTCCGCCTCCGCTTGCATCGCTTACGGTAAAGGTAAGAGATGGAGCTGTAGAATTTAGTTTGCCTGTGTTATGAGACTTAATCTTGTATTTTAAATTGCTACTGCAAGAACCTGAATATAAAGGTGCTCCTATATAAGCACCAGCGGTTGGATCAATTAACCAGCCACTAGACATTAACATATTACCTGCTTGTGGGCGACCACTATTAAACAATGTTGTTAACTGATTAATAAAATCAAGTGACTGAGTTAATAGTTCTGTATTTGGTTTATAACAAGTATTACAGAAAATAGGTGGATCTCCAAAAGGCCAGTTATCACTATAATACCCCCGGGGAGGTCTAGGGCAGCCAGGGCAAGGATCCACAGGAATTGGGGGAGGAATATAGGTGCCTGATGGAGGAGGAGGAAAACACCCGTCAGCCTGTGCAAATATCATAAAGAACAAATCCCAGCTCTCCGCTCTGTAAAAATAGGAAGGGTTTGTCCAAGGATACATAAACATACATTTTGAATACAAATATTCATAGCTGTAAGTGTTCGTTTGAGGGTCATAGTTTGTTCTTACTTCCTTTAACACCGGCTTGGTAAGAAAATCATACATCTGTTGCACAGTAACAGCTACCCCATCAATTTTTAAATTGGTAGCGTTGGCAGTTAAGGCCTTCATTAATGCGTTTTGAAGACAATCGTCACATTCAACATCAGTAATTGTTACTTGAGGATCAAGTATAGCAGGCATTGTACAATCACAGTTTTCAGGAATGAATAACTTCGGAGAAGTAGTATTATTATCAAAATCTACAAATTCATCTAAATTTTTTAATTGTACATCTGACCAAGTAAAACCAGCACCAGAATAAGGATTATCAAGATCTTTATCAACAGCATCTTTACAGGCCTGCCATATATAATCCACATCTAAAGTTCCCCATTGTCCTTCACAATAATTCCCACAATCGTTTACAAAATTTTTAAAAGATTTACCTGGTGTGCAAGTAGGGTAATTAGACGGATTAGCTACGTAGTCTAAGTAAGTATTCTTCAATTCAAGCAACTTATCACACCCGCATTTATCTAATGTAGAAAAACCAACAGGAGTCGACATAGATGAAGCACCTCCAGCACCCAAACTTTCAAGCAATAATCCGCTTTGTGAAAATGATGAAAAAGATTCTTCCCGTACAGATGTACCACCAGTTGTTGACTCTTGAGTAGAAAATAAAGAGCCCCCGCTCACCATCATTTGTTGGCTACCAAAAACAATAGGCTGTGGGTCAACATAATCTACCATGTGACTTCTAAAATCAGCAATCGTTGTTGTTGACATAGAGGTCAATCCTGCACAGTCGCGCATAAAATCTATATACTCTAGATAAGTAAGATTAAATGAAAAACGCAGATTGAAATAGTTTTCCATTATAACCCTTTTATTCTCTGTATCAGGATTAAAAGAAGTGTTATAAAGATCGTCCAACTCTTTTAATGCTCCCGCAAGATTTACACAAGTAATACAGTTTTTGCATTTTTCTTTTTCGGCCAACTGTATATTTTCATAAAGATGGGTTCCATCACTGGTTAAGTTTTCACCACACGTAGCACAAGTATTTGCCGGTGTAGGTGCTTGTTGGTTTGGTAAACAACCACAACGATTAGCATAGGGGGTAATTTCAGCCCAATAGTCGTGATAATTTCCTCTTGGCCATTCTATTAAAAGATCATCACAAACTTCAGCAGAATAGTGTGTACCTAATGCTTCCCTAAAAGATTTCACACTAGGTGTTGTACCCGGCTTTGCAAATCGCGTACCCATTGGGTCAGTAGCATCGCAACCCGCTTGGCAAACCTCTAATAATTTAGTAATAACAATATCTATTTGCGGGGTTGTTAAATTGCAACCCGCTAACGACTGTTTCCAATGATCAATATAGGCACTACACGCTTTTTCACAGTGAATATCTAACTGATCCCTTACATAAGTATCAAAGGTAGATTGTGTAGCACCTGCCCCCGGTATCGGTGCATTGTTAAATGCAGCGGCAAAGTCAGCATCATCATGCGTTGCATCATAATAAAACCTCCTTCTAAAACCCGTAGCAATAGCTATAGAACCACAATTGGCAGCATAGTAAGCATTAAGTTGTTCTTGCTTCTTCTCCAAATATATACTTCTAAACATTGTCCAACCATAATCTGTAAGGCAACCTTGTATATCGCTACCTAATGATTCTACCCAATAATCAACAAACTCCCACGCATTATAGCTACTGCTATTATCAGGATATTTTGCAAGCGCATTTTCCAAATTAGCTTTATATGTACTATTTGACGGGTCATCGAAAAAGGGGTCAAGATTACTAGAGTTTGGGAATAAATCCGCTATATTAAATTTAGAGTCTGTTGGATTATAATATCCATTTGCTATTGCATCAGCAGCTGTTGTAGTGTTGCGTATTGCATCGTCATAAGCATAGCTACCTAAATCCGCTACATTTTTGCATTGCAAATACAAGCAGTGCTCAGGATGCATCTCTACAAGTATTTCTGCAAACTCATCAATCCAGTGTTTTCTTACGTCTGTCCAATTATTAATAACTACCCCTGCTTGATTTAGTTTAACAGTTAAATCCCCTGATACCCCAAAGAAATAAGAGAAGGCTCCATCGTTATTATCCAACCATGTATTGTTTGGAGTAGTTGGCAATAAATCATCAGTTGTCCCATTTCCCAAAGCTGTTGAGTAGGCAGCATCTTGAGGTAAATCATCAAAATATTGCCCACCGGGAGACATATCAGCCACCATTTGTACGTATAAAGCATCGCAGGGTGTAGTTTGCTTACAAAAGACATCGCAGCCTTTTATTCTTTCATCGTATTCTGCTTGAGATATTTTTCCCCCTGATAACAATCCCGCAATATCCGTACTACACTTTTCACAAGTATAATTGCAATTTGTGTAGTCTAGTTTACCTTTTTCTTGAATAACTAAATCGTCATAAGAGGTAACACAATCAGCAATATTAGGAGAGGATAATAACTCATCTATATAATTGTTTAAAGCCTCTTTATCTATTGATATAGTTTTCTTAATTTTATATGAACCTTGATTAAGGGTCAATTGAAAATAGCCAGATGTTTCAAAAATAATACTATCTACACCACACTCATGCCCAGGCGGTTTAGTAAGCCCTACTTTATTGTTTTGATAATTAATAGGAACTAACTCAGTGCCGCACTCATCAGTAATACTGATATTTAAATCGTAAACACAATCGTAACAAAAATCAGTAGCACCACATTGGTAATTAAGCATAGGTACTGCCAGCTTATACCAAAATTTATTTACAGAGCCGTTATTTATTACAAAAAGATCATTCTCGGCAGATATAGTTAAATCAACATAGTTTTTTGTATTTCCTTCTGTAATATCAACTGTTGTTGTAAGTGGGGCTCTACCTGCTACGGGAAGCATATTAGAACTATTGGCAGGGTCTCCTCCTAAAGCTGTTGCAACTACTCTACCCATAGGATCGATATATGAAATAGATGCCTGACCATTGGGATCAATAACTATATTTTTTTTGTATCTATTTGCATCACCTGCCTCATTTGCAAAAAGTCTGTACAAATCGCGTTGATACGGCACACCATAGTGGTACTTGGTTTCTTTCCCAACTTGCAAAACTCCATTTTCATTATCTCCCGTTAGTCTATGCCCGTCTCCAACTCCTCCTTGTCGCCTTATCCTCCCTGTATTATCAGGCATATATTCCACCTGTGAAAAAGCATACCCATTGGCATTAGGAATTCTATCCCTATGTATGTTATTTGTAGGGTTATTTGGGGAATAATATTTTGCTGAACCACTTAGATTTGACAAACTTGAGGTTTTGCTCTCCGAACAGTTAGTAGCATCAATATCAAAATCCTGATAATTATAGTTTTTACCGCTACGTGAGCTATTGTTTGTTTGGTTAAAATTAACTTTATACGATAGGTTTTGCAAAGAAGGAGAGCCTGGTCCCTCAGGGACAGGTGTTGGTAATATTTGTACCGCAGGCCTACCATTAAAATCATATATGGTTTGACCAACTATAGCGGCTTCGGTGGTATTATTTTTAGTAACACTTTGTCTATTATATAAAGCACCGTCGAAATATGATATTACTTGCTTTTTCTTACTCTCTTCAGCAAACGAGACCGAATGCTGCCAAGTGAAATTTTTACTGAATCCAGTAACCCTATATCCATATACTGTTGGTGTGGGAGTTACAGGTGAAATTACACCTGATATCCAAGCAACATCCACACTTCCCGACGATGCCCCAAACCATTGCGTTGAAATTATCTCATCAGTATTTGGAAGCGCAACGCCATTGGCTCTCACCCTAAAAAGTAAAATCCCTTCAGGATAAATTAGTGGTATACGATAAGTAAGGTCTTTAACCGTTACTCTTGTTGCATTATTCCTAAAATCAAATGCAAACCTACCTTGTCCTGAAGGGGTAGTTGCTCCTGAATACCAATCGACATATAACCACTCAATATCATAGCTTTCAGCACCTGCTATAGAGTTATTAATAGTAATTAGTCCTTCTTCACTTGAAAAAAGAGGGTTTGTGGCAAAAGAAAGGCTTGTAGAACCAAACATATCAAGGTTTTGGTACCTTTCGATGGCTATAACATTTTCTATATAAGCATTATTAGGAGCGGTTGTATACGTGTTTCCCCCATATATAGTCCGTATAGCTTGAACGGTTACTTTGACATCGTATCCACCCTCAAAACTGTAAAAACTAAGCTCGGTTTCAGTAGTTTGATAACTTGGATCATACTTAACTTTTAATGTTTTTGTAACACTAGTTTTTGTTGGAGGAGGTGTACATGAACCCGGACAAACATCAGTACCTAAATTATACCCTGCCGTTAACCATTGTGTAGCTTTTGTATAATCCAAATACTCAACCAAAACATCTACCTCAAGCTCATAAGGCAAATTTGCTGCAAACCCTGAAAAGGAACCTACACACTCCCTGTTTATCCCCAAAACTATTCTATTTACAACATTAGCGTCTAAATAATTTGATGGATTAGGATATACAAAATTTTCAAAATCACTATCAAATGTTCTTGAAACATCAAATTGATTAAATGCTGCACAAGTGCTGCTTTGAGACCCAATACGATTTACAAGAGTCGGCTGCCAACCCGCAAAAGCACTTTGAACACCAATAATTAAAAAAATAAAAATTGATAAAATATTTTTTTGTAGCATACCTATTCAGGTTTAATATCTAAATAATTATTTAACTCGTATTCTTTATAAGCAACACTCAATGTTGCTTGATCTTTTTTAATATCAACTATTCTTTTTTCATTCAATAGTTGCTTATTAGCTTGAGATATATTTGTTTTATATCCCTTGTACTCTATTATCAGGATACCATTAGCCATATCAGGATCTTGATTTGCGTAAGCATCACTAACAAACATTTTGAGCTTAGTTATTAAAAAAGTCTTCGTATTAAAATACAACTCAATTTTTCTATACTGTCCTTGTTTAAAGTTGATGTAATACACGCCCTCTTTATCTGAAATGGTGTTGAAGGAATGTGATGAAACTTCTTTCAATGTCGTGTCTATTGGTATTTCTGTTATTTTTTTAAAATCATTCTCTTTTCCGGCAGGCATTACTGAAACCGATTTAAAAAAATCGTTAACAATTACTTGACATCTTGCATTATTAATAACTTCGATATCACTTATCTTAAAATAATAATCGCCTTTACTAAACACATGGAGAGCATTTAGTTCTTCTACTAATTTAGAACCAGTGAAAAATTTGTAGTTAATATTTACTTCAAATTCTTTAGTGGTATGACTTTCTCTGATTTTAGCCAAGTCAGACTTAATATCCTGTGCTAAAAGGGTATTATATGCCATCAGGCAAAAAATTAATACACTTAATAATTTCTTCATAGTTTTATTAGTGCCTGATATTTTGCCTGTTTTCATTAATAGTTATTATACCTCTTTCAGTCTCGCGCTTGGTTCTTACTAAATTTCCTTCTTCATCGTACTCAAAGAAAGTAGCATAATTATTTTCGTCAAGCGTGGCCATCAGTCTTAGCTTTTTATTATCATAAACAAATGATTTCATATTCGCTTCTAACGGATGAATGCGTATATCATCAAATAGAGCTGAGGTTTGTGCACTGTTCGCAATTTTCACTGAAATTATATCCCCTGTGGTTATAGCATTAAATGTGAATTTATACTCACGTTTAACCCATCCCTCAATAGGTTTACTTTCTGATAGGAGCGTAAATAAAATAGGAACTGAATTTTGTTCTACACTAATTCTTGCAGAATTTAAATCTCCAGCTTTTACCCAATAAGTAATTAAATAGTCTTTACTATCGTCAGCAGGTGAGAAAATGTCCGTTAGATCAATCGGGTTGATATGATAGTCAACTTGAGGTACACCCGTATTAAATGGATTTGATGTTTTATCGTAAACCTGAGTAGGTACTTCTATAAGCGAATTCACCACCATCAGCGATTTCTTTCCTGTATGGGCATCGCTATCATAAATATACCCCAACCTTGGCCCAACTACATCAAAATGTAGAGTTGGCCACAAATACCATTGCATTGGTGTTGTTATCAATTTTAGCGCTTCAATATCTCCACCAAAAGTAACAGTGGGTTGTGTATAGTAAGGATCAGTCCCTATACACTTTAAAACATCATAATCTATAGTGGGATAATCCTCAAATCCTTCAAACAAAGTCTCACGCAGCAGGGCATTGTATGTAACGGCCAACGGCTGTTTACTAACAAAACTGTAAATAGCAGAAGAAGTTAAACCTAAGGCATTTACATTTTCTAGCTCTATACCATCAGGGTTTATCTGACCCGCCCTCGAGTTCCATGTCCATGGGTTATTTGCTTGTGCATACCCCCCCCCTCTGTTTTGCCAAGTGCTTCCGTTAAGAAACCAAAAGGGCTTAAAGGTATTTAAGTGCCCGTCAATAGCAGTATTAGTCCCATTAAATGATGTACTAGAATTTGTTTGTGTTCTTTGATAAGTCGTTAATCCCCTATCAAAATATACGTAAGAAGTATCTGGTCTCCAGTTACCTTTTATACCTAGTATATAAGGGTTTACCTTATCACCAACAGCAATATACTTTTTAGGAATTGTATGAAATGGAGGTAATAAACAATGGTTAAAAAGAGTTGTTCCCTCAAAATTTCTTGTAAACAAAGGTTCTTCACAATCTCTTGACCAACACCCTGGGTCGTGCCTATACGCTTGCCAATGGTCGCTAAACGAGGCTGCACTGGCATTAATGGCATCCATTTGCACCTCACCGTTAACCAAAAACGAGCTTCCCACATCAGGTACAGGGTTTGTATTGCCCACAATAACCCCCACAGGTATTGTTTGCATATTCCTTCTTCCCGAACGTATATTCTTTAATGTATAAGAAGCATACGTAGGAAGTGAATTACCCTCTCTATCAATAAATGTAATAGTATAATTTACCCCTGCATTATTGTGTTTATCTAAAACCCATACTTGTGTTTCTGTTGTTCCATCATTTGCTATCAACTCATCCCCTTCGGTGATAAATTTAGCATCAGCATTAGTAAAAGACGCTTGTCCACTGGTTACATTTACATTACTATAATAGGCTCCAATGTTTCTATAGGCAGAGCCCATGCCTTCATCATAAGCCCAATGCGCTGGATAAGTAAAGTTATATACCTTTTTATTAAACTCATTCGTGGTTTCCGTCAATAACACTTCACCTGTTTCATCATCAAAGGCTTTATTGGTTGTTGTAACAGAAGAACTTTGGTCAGTAACAGTAACACTTTCTAAAATACCATATCTGTTTATCACTTTGGTTGCAGTCGCCGTTTTTACTACTTTATAACTACCTCCAAGATTTAAACCAAATCCTAAATTAAATATCGGTGCGACGCCTATCATAAAAACATCAACATCTGTATTCACTCTTACAGAAAGACCGTACTCATATAATTGTCTTGGATGCATTGTCATTTCCACTTCATACCCCACTTTAGCTGTCCTATCAATAGTGCCGTCATTTTTTAGGGTGGTTACATCATTACTAAGCCTTTTTCTATTCGTTGGGTCTGTTTTGTATTTATATTCTGCCCTCGAAATCAATTTATCGTATTCATCATACGTTTCCATAGACTTGGGTTTGCCGTGCATATCATTTATTTCGATGGAAAAACCTTGCGAAGCGGCAACCACTTCTTTTGAGAGTTTTAAAATTGATAAAATGGGCGATTTCTTAAAATCAGCGGCTACAGGCGTTTTTGAAGTATACACTGGGTAATCGTATGCCGTGAAGAATTTCTGAACTGTATAACCTGTACCGTGCCTTGTTATTGTACCAATAGTATTAACGTCATTGTCCTCATCGGGCTTAATGTTTCTTACTTTAACTTGCCTATAGCCTACAACTGGGGCAGGAAATAAACTTTCTCCTAATGGGTTATCATTAAAAAAAGTGTTTTCCTGACCTAACGAAGCTAATTTTTTTTGTGAATAGAACGAAGGTAGTTTATGTGGGTTTTCATCACCACCAATTTGAGGCTCATAACTGGCTACACCACTGCTTATTGTTCCCTCAACAGGATCATCATAAGTATAGTCATACACCTGCCCTAATGTTTGGCTTTCTTCACCCGAAATATTCGCCCAATCGTTATTTATTAATACCTTTTTGACTCGTAATCCACCGCCCTTTTTGGAAAGATTATGACTTTGTAAGCGCATCCATGATTTATTTAAGTCTACTTCACGGCAACGACCACTTACAATTTGAGTGGTATTAAAACCGACTAATGTTTTAGCAAGCTCAGGATAAATACCCAAAATTGCATATATCGCACCGTAAACATCATCAATTGTAATTCCATTTTTTCCTTTACCCCTTAAAACATTTTGCCCGTTATATACAAGGTAGGGTGTATTTAAACGCATAAACTGCCACCCATTTTTTGCTACTGGGTTTACATTGCCATAAGAAACCCCAATAAGTTCATTTAACGGCGATTTCTTAATTTTTATAAATCCATAGTTACCGTCATCTGGACAAATCCCATAATCTTCAATTTCTGCATATGTTCTTACATAATCATAGACATCTTGTGATGAAAGCGTTGTTCTAAGTTTTACGTAGGCATTAAGGTATAAATACCTTTTATTATCTATTTGACTTTTTTCGGGCAAATAATGTTCAACTGTATTATCCGAGTTCTTGAATTTAAAAAATACATAATCATTTTGTTCAAATCCAGCATTCCGATATAATTCATTACTACTTGTTGAAAAATCAGATATACTATTAAATCCTTCAATTCTAAGCATCTCCATTGCCTTTTTATCCTGTACATAGGCGTAATCATCGGCTTCGTATTCTACATTTATTTTACCTCCTGATGGAAGGTTAATTTCTGTTAAACTCCATGCTGAGGCATACTGATTTGCAAGAATTTCATTTTGCTCACAATAAGGAAACTCATGATTTGTGGGATTAGATTGAGCCGCTTTGTAATTACCCCACCTATCGTAGTTCATATAGCCATAACCATAATTATTGCTTGAATAGGCGAATGTATAAGGACTCAAAGCCCCAGCATTTGAATTATTATATTTAAACCAAATCTTTTTTAAAGTAAGTTTGCCTTTATTAGCATTTATGTTAACTCCATTATCATAAACATCTGTCCCCGAATTATTAGGAACATTTAAACACAAAGAATAATCATACTTAAAGTAAACTACTTTTATAGGTTTTTTTGTTGAGGGGTAATTGTAATAATCGTATGTAGTGTATAACTCTATCGAGTCTAATTTTTGTAACCTGTTAGAGAAATCTTTAGCCCCATCAACACTGGTAACCCCCAAAGCATCTTCTCTATTCGAGGTATAAAAAAAGGCTACATGGGTTTTAGTTTCTACCTTGTTCATGTAAAACACTTCTTTCTGTCCGTATATCAACGTGGCTTTATCATCCTCTTGGTCGGCATACAGTCCTTCTTGATGATTAGCAGAGAATTTCCCGTTTTCTGATGGTGCATAAGGGGTTCTCCAACCATATACATTAGCTAATTTATTATATTCAATACGAGTATAGCTGCCGTTATCATCAGGCGTAGGGCCATTATTGGTTATATCAACATAGTCAGGACTTAAGACCGCGTTAAGTAAATAACTATGTGCAAATGGTGGAATCTTTTCAGAGTCAAAAAACTCTTCAGCAGTGCGGTTATTGCTGGTCGACATATCAACTGTAGCATACCATGCTATATTTTTAGTTACATCTACAGCTCTATCAAAACTAAAAGTGTATGTTTCTTGATTGGTATTATAAGCTGGTTGGGCATAAACATAACGTCCGCCATCAGGGTTTAATGCAGTTATCTGGCCTATATGATGATCTTTGGCTACGGGGCTACGGTATTTTATTAATCCAAAATTTTGAGCCTCTTTTGCAGATAGTGTGCTAATAACCTGATTGCGTTTATCCCTTTTATTCCTAATAATATTTGCATTAAAAACAGTAGTAACAGAATTTACTGATGTTAAGCTATTTTTTAGTTTAACATCAGTAAATCCAGCATCTAAATCAGGCCTTGCAGGAACACCACCGTCAATAGCATTGTAAAAATCTTTATCAAATGGTGTTTTCTCCCCTGCATTCTTAAAATACACTTGTTCAAAATCTGCACCTGTCCTTGTATTAGCAAAATTTAGATAACCAAAAAGAGCATTATCCTTTTTCCATCTACCCGATTTTGATTTGAAATAATTGAAACTAAAATCAACACCTAGCTTTGCTGTTGCCGCACCAGCTAAATCAAAACCAAGGGATATTGGGGGTATACTTATATTTTCTGCATTTTGATCGTAAACAGTACCAACCGATGCAGAATGAGCCCTGTATACTCCTGAAATACCTTGCCCTGAAACAGCTAAAACATCATGAGTAAGCACTGTGTAGGGTAGCAGTACTTCTCCTTTGGTCAACCTGCTTGCTCCATAAGAATTAAAATCCATTATGGCTTTCCCTTTATTTTTATCATCAACACTTGGATCATCAAAGTTTTTATACACTAATGAATGATTTAAAAATCCATAAGCAGGATAATCCCTAGTCCAATCCTTTTTCATAACCCCACTTTGGTTATAAGACACCCCCATTCTAGTGTCAGGATTTATGCCGTAAAACTCTTTACCCAACTCTACTCCGACATTAATAGATAAAGTATAGTTTCTGTCTATCGTTGTTGGAACATAAGTGCTACTTAAAAAACTTATTGATGCTGCCCCATTAAGACCATGCGAACTAGTCGTCTCAATTTTTTCTGTAAAACCTCTGTAAAATTTCTTTTCACTCATTTCAAGTCCAAAAGTTAAACCTTCTATTCCCTCCCTTGAATTGATTGATAGACCAATATTTCCAGCCAAATAACTTTGTTTCCATGATTCACTACAGATGCTTAACGCCTTATGATCGTGTGTGGCATCCTCAAAAGCATGATTATAACTTACATTCACGCCTAAACCACTTTGTGAACTATAGTTTAATGCAAAAGGAAATTGTCCGCCTTTTCCGGCTGAGATATTGAATCCCACCCCTTTATAATTATTGTATTCTATTCCTAAAGTTGAAAAATTACCTGCCTTTTGACTAAATATCTCATTTGAAGGAGATAGGTCCAAACCAAAAGTTCTCGACGTCTGCATTTTACTTTCTCTAGTGATCAAGTCATTACTAGGATTCGTTAAAATTGGATCAGGCGCAAAAAAATCATCAGGTATACCCCTCATATTGCGGTTAATAACACCAGGGTTAATATTCCAACCTAGACCTACCCAACTAGCTTCTTCGTCAAGCCCGGGTCCTGCATGGTAAGAAATATTTATAGGATAGCCACCAACATCTAATAAAGGTATGTTATACGTAAAATCACCCGTAAAAGGGTCAACCATTTGGTTGGCGGATACAGGCTCAAAACTTTGCACCTCCGGCTGACTGGGGCCACCTGTTAAAGCAAAAGCCTGCATAGGTGCTGCCAATTCAATTAAAAGGTTAATTACCATAAAGGCGGCTATAAACCTTACCACTCGTTTACTTTTGCGTATAGCTGATAATATCATGTTGCTGTATTACAGTTTTAATCGTGGGATTTGTGCTAACTTATTTTTTGAAAAAAGGAATTTTATATCTCCGGTATTAAACAATCTATTACTAAATACCAGTTGTATATCTTCATTGGCTTCTGTGTTCTTTTGAGTGTCTTTTGGTTTTTCAAAACCCAACACAATGGTATTTAGCGGGCTTAATCCAAAGGTTTGCTCAAAATGATAGTTGATGCAAGGCAAAGTATCTTGCCCGTGTACCAATTTAAAATCTTGTTGTGCATGAGATATTAAATAGTTTATTCTTGCTCCGTACTCTTGTTGACCTCCTGAGAGATTGTGTTGCAATACAGATGTTTGCCCATCAACTGATACTATATCAAAATTAAACTGATAATAATTTTCAAGGTCGTTAGATCTTTTGATAATAGCTTCGGGAGAGAAGTTCTCAATTGCATCCCTGTTTTCCCTTAAAGCAATATATTCAGCAGGTTTATAAAAAACACGATAGGCAAACTGGTCTATCTTTTTCTCTTTTTTAAGCCCATTTTCTATATTTTCTACCCAACGAACATATTCCTCCATACCTAACTCTTCTCTCCCTGTGCAAGCACAAAAAAGAAGAACAAAAGCAAAAGTTAGTAGCTTACTATATTTGATTTGAAAAGGCATTTATTTTCCTTGGTATTTTTCGTTCACGTATTTAAGCACCTCTTCGGTAAGGTCTTCTGCCTCACTGCCATACATTATTGTACCTGAACCTGCTGCTCCAAACACATAGCTATACCCATTCTCTTGGCCATATTGCTTAATGTATTCGTTTAACTGTGTCCATATTTGTTGATTGTATTGCTCTTCAATAGCTCCTGCCGATTCTTCAAATTGTTCTTTCTGATACAAGTATTGGCGTTGTGCCATTTCAAAATCATCCACCAATTTTTTATTTTTTTGGTCGTTACTGGCTCGAGTATATAAGGTTTTGGCAATAAATTCTAAACTATCAACTATATTTTTACGAGTAGTTGTAGTCTGTTTTAGCTGAGCATCAAGCGTTTTACTTAATTCAAAATCGCTAAAAACCTTTGCCAGTTGTACATAACCTGTTTTACCTTTTTTTGAAGGATTAATAAGCAACATTGTGCTAACTGACAATGCTGTACTGATAAGTATAACTAAAATGTAAGGGAGTATCTTTTTCACAGTTTTTTAATAACAGGTATTGGTAGATTGATTATTTATTATTCTTAAATACCACTTTTCGTTTTTAGCATTGGTAATTACTAACAGATAGTTTTGTCCGTTTAACAGGTTAGCATTTTTAGGACAGGTATTTATAGTAAATGTATTGTATCCTGTTTTTAGCAATAAGCCCAGCTGCTCTTTTGATACCACCGCTTTGTTTTTAGCATCGTATATAGTAGCATTTAGTATTGTGCCTTCTTCTATATTGTATTCCTCATAATAAGCAAAGTATACCGTATTATTAAGCACATTGCATATAGCTAAATCAGCGTTATTTTTTACCAAAACAGGTGCTTCAGGTATTACCACAGGTTTTTCACACGGAGTGGTAAACGTCCATATTTCGCTAGAAATTATTGTTTGTCCATTTATTACCCCGCGAACTTGCCAAGCATAGGTTTTACAAGGCTCAAATTTTCTAGCTGAATAGGGATAGGTAAGCAATGTGTTTTCTAAATTTTGCTGATAGAAAAATTTTGGATTGGAAGTTATTGCCGCATAAGGCGTTTGATTGGTTAAAACCTCAACAATAGCCATTGTATACGTTAATTTATATTCTATTTCTGTTTCATAATTCCCTGCTTTATGTGTAGCACTGGCAGGTAACCACATAAAAGTAGGGTGTGCTTCTTGTATTGAATCTTTATCAAAAACAGAAACCAATTGTAAAAATGCAGGCATTATTACACTGTGGTTTTGTGTATAATCTGCAATTTTGGTTTGAACAACACCGTCTATACCTATTATTGAATAATCAAACCTGTAATCGCCAGCAGGAAACAAACCACCTCGCTGAACAATACTATAGAAAATTCCTGTTGTACCAAAAGTATGGTCAAATGGCATTACAGCAGCAAGAGCACCACTATTAATAGTATACTGATTATTGTTTATAGTGAATGGGGCTGTAAAGGTTTCGAGCAACAAACCTCTGTGTGTGTCAAATACTCTTAAACCAATTTTATATTGATTATAGGTGTTGTTTTGATCAGTGGTGATAGTAATATTCCATAAATCCTCAAACTTAAAATCGTTTGGAGGGGTTAATGCAATTATTGTATTCTGTGCTTTACCAATTATGCCAATGCAAAAAACAATCGTCATAAAACACAGAAGCCTGTACATAACGGCTTTCTTGTTCATAGTAGGTTAATATTCAATGTAAATCTTTAATAATTTTATATATATTCCTATTCATTTTCGACGAACGGCATTACCATTTTTTTATTACACTGAAAATCAATAGGTTCTCTTTGTAAGAAAAATCATTCGCCAAAATCGACTGTGTTACAACTGCTAAATAATTTGTTCTTTCATAACGAATTCTTAATGCTAAGTTCTCAGTAAATTGATGGTTTAATTCATAAAAAAGTGACTTCCTATTTCCTAAGCTATTATCTGTAAGGGTAGCTCCTATTTGTTGATTTAGTTTCTTTTTATGGATATACCCAACCGCAATACTTCCCATAAAACCTTTTATGGTAGTAGTTGAATACTGCTCAATCCTATTTAAGCTAATATTTGTATTAAAATTTTGCTTATGAGTGAATAAATAGTTAATAGTATAACTTTTTGTACTGAAGTTGTTATATCCTATACGGCTACTTGAGGTTTGCTGTGTAAATAACGCTGTCCACTGGTGGTAGCTGTTGTTTTTCCGCAGTCCATAGGTTGAGTTTGCAGTAAGTAAATTACTACTAAAATAATTACCGGGGGTTTGCTGCATCATGGGCATATACAATACCCGTAATGTGGGCCAATTAGGCACTCTTAATGAAAAATCACCACCAAAGTTTTTATTTTGTGTGGTAAATGTTTTTAGGTTGCTAAGGTTGTCGGTATTTATTCTATAAAACCCAGTTAATACGGCTTTGCCCTGCCAAAGTTTCTGAGTTAACCTAGCCTCATTAGTATATATGTCTGTTAATATGAAAGGGCTACCAAAGGAGATATAAGTAGGTGATGTTTTTTTGCTGGTTGCAGAAAATATTGTATTGGCTTTATTAAGTTGTTGAGTCAAACTCACAGTATAACCATATCCTGTTCTATAACCGTTTCCACTGGTTTGATTTAAAATATTGGAAAGCCAACTTGACTCAGGAGTAATTCCTATTTGATTTTCTGCGAGAAAACTGGCACTTGGTGTGATTAATTGTGAACCCGCAATTTCTCCTTTAAAGGTTGTTTTTCCTTTAAAAAAAGTAGTCATAAATTGTGATGAAACAACCTTGTTATGCCCTTGATTATTAGTAAAAAAAACACCACTATCTAAGCGTTGTGGGGCATTATCTAAATCTTTGGCATCGATATACTGAAAACTAATAAAGTTACGTCCTTGCTTGCCAAACCCAAACCAAGCACTGGTCAAATTTCTTTGTGATGCTGTAGGCGAGCTATTTTCGTTTACTAAATTTGTAGTACGCTGTTGTCTCCCACTGGCAAAACCTAAGAACATTTTTTTAAACTCTAGTTCTGCTCCTCCTCCTCTTATTGGCACTCCATTAAGCGTAAGCTCGCTGGTATAAGGGGCAAAAAAACCAACATTTATACTTTTAAATGCCTTCAAAAAAGCACATTTATCTTTTATTTTACTTGGATCTTTAAGTAAGTCTTTTGCACTATCTTTTGACAATACTGATGTATAGTCTTTCCGTTGTCCTCTTATAGAGTCAAGCTTACTCTTGTATTTGTATGTATGATGCAATGTTGCATATTTTTCTTTTAGAGCTTCGTGTTCTTCTTTTGCTTTTTTGGCAGTCTTTAGCCTGTCCCTTTGCTGTTTTAACACTTCCCTGCGAGATTTTGAAAGATTACTGCTCGAGTCGCTTAACAAACTATCTATACTGTTTAGTCTGTTTTCATCATCCCCTGAAAATGGGTCTCTTGTAGTTTGCAGTTGCTTTTCAAGTATATCTAATGAGTCTTTCAAACTACCCAAATCCATAGGGTTTTGATAGATATTGATTATTTGACCTAAGCTTTTTTGTTTTTGTTGAAGCGACTGGTACGCTTCTCTTTTATCGTTTAAATAGCTTAATGAATCTTGTTGTTTTTTAATATCTGCTATTCTATCTGATTTAAAATATACCGAAGAGTCTTGCATTAATTTATCAAGGCTATCCAACCTGTCAATTTTTGCCAACTCTCCGGCTATAAAAGGGTTATTTAATATTTTATTTAGCTTATCAAGTTCTTTAACCTTTTCACCATAATCACCAACATTGGTTTTTTCTAAAAGATAATCTTGCCCTATATTTTGAATATATTTTTTATCTAAGTTTTGTTTAAATCGCGATGCGTCGAAATAAACATTGATAAAATTCATGTTTTGTAAATTCTTGTTGGATGCTGTCGAGTAGTTTGCTCTTGCTCCTATGGGAATACCAAAAACCTCTAATTGAGGGTTTACTATTACATTGGTATAATTGGTTGGCAATGTTTGAAAGCTCCCTTGACGATTGGAGTAATTGCCCGATATCTCTGCATATCCCGAAAAATTAATAGGCAGGTTACTTTTTGTTTTCTTATTTTCTTGATTGGTTGATAAAAGTAACTGCGTACAGTTATTGCCTAAAACAGTATTGTCTACTGTACTAATAAAATCTATACAAAGTTGTATTTGCCCTTGATTGATCGTTCGGCTTGCTTGAAGGCTTTTATCAGTAAAGTTTTCATTGTTTTTGGCCAAATCGGCAGTATTAATATTTTGCAGACCTGCTGAAAGCATTATTTGCTGGTAAGTAATTTCAGCAAGTTGCTTTTCTCCATCAAGTATTCTTAGTTTAAGTTGGCCACTTACTGTGTTAAGCTGTGTATTGTTTACCTGAAACTGTATGGGTTTATCAACATTATATTGACCCTGTGGTAATTGCGATGGTGTAATTATTACTTGAGCCTGTATATTAAAGCAAAGCAGTACACCAAAAAATAAAATAATGTGTTTTACCCTCACGCAACTGGTATTGTTTCTTAATTACAAGAATATGTTTTTACATCTTAACTAAATATGATTTTTTTAAGTTTTCGATGAAGGGTGGTTCACGGCAAATCTTTGAGGCTATAAAACAAACACTCTCATTATGAATTAGACAACACTAATAAAAAATTACACTTTATAAGCAAAGTACAACAAGACATATTGTTTTTGGATGCAGCACGCTATTAATTGGTGCTTAATTACTCAAAAATGTATTTCAGTCGTTCCCTTTTAATGTTCTAACAACACCCTGTATTAGTATCATCAAACCCACTGCTTCTTATAGTATTAAGATAAGTTGTGGTAGTGGTTTCTAATTTACACTACGAACTGGTTGCTACACAATAATTTGTACCACTCAAAACTAACCCACGCTACAATAGGTTATTCTGTGAAGAAATTATAGCTTATAGTAGTCAAAGGAATTTTACTATAAATTCTCAATAGTTCTTCGCAAATCTTCCATGCTAAAACTTCGACACAAAGACCCTTTGGTTGACAGCGCACAAGGGGGAAATACAATACTTATATTTTTGCTAAATAAAAAACCATCATACCTGCCGAAGCAAGATGATGGTTTTGATTGTATTGCTTAAAGGAAATCGGGGCTTATTGTGCCAAATTGATTACTGAGTTTTCTTCAAACGTTAGGTTATTAGGCACGTATTCATCGGCCGCCCAATCGTTCTCCCAAACTTCGCCATCAATAAGGTAACGGAACTGGTATTTTTTACCGACTTCTAAATCGATAATGGTTTTAAAAGTTCCGCTTTTTAGTTTGTCCATTGCGGTGGTTTTTTTACTCCAGTTGTTAAAATCGCCCACCACACTTACTTTTTTTGCTTCTTTAGCAGCTTCTGATGCTAAAGTAAGCGTTACCTTACATACAGGTTTTGATTTAAGATATTGTTTTTTAATAGCCATTTCTGGTGTGTCTATCCTACACAAATGTAAAGAAAATAAATAAGTGTATGACATACACTAAGTGGGTTTTATTTTAACTTATTGTTTTTCAGTATCATAATCTTATTGCAAAGAGATAATTAGCTCACTATCTGTATTTTCAAACTCTACAAAAGGTAAATCTTTAATGGTTTTGCTGCTGTCCATCTCCTTAAACCAAGGGTCAAAATTGCTTATGGGTTCTACAAACCTATAATCCGTAGCACTTAGAGTTTGTGCTTGTCCATTAATAGAAGGCCTTAATGTTTTGACATCAAACCCGTGTAAATACAATCGCACTGTTTTGTATTTTGATGTGTAGCTGCCCTCTTTTCCTCCTAAAGTAAAACTATTCTGATGGGGATTGTATGCTAATACACGTTTGTAAAACTCTCCATTTTGATATTTATAGGTTTTCCCATCATCTTCGTAATACTCAAAAGAGGTTTCATGTTGACCATAGTATAAATGTATTTCGAGAATATTAGTAGTTTGGGCGGTGTGCTGCACGATGCTTCGCATGGGCAGTATAGCACCAGCTTTTACAAACACAGGCAGTTTGTCTTTAGTCAGTTCTATAAAGGTTTCGCCTGTTTGTAAAACCTTTTCATCATTAAAAAAATCGTAAAACCCACCTTCGGGCAAATACACTTTAGTTAGCTGTTTATTGGGCAAAACAGGGCAAACCAACAGACTATCACCAAAGTAAAACTGGTTTTGATACTCGTAAGCAAATACTTTCCATTCATTATGATGATTAAGAGCAAGCGACCTGACAACTGGCATACCTGTTTGCGCTGCCTGATAAAACAAGCTATACAAATAAGGCCGCATACGGTAACGAAGGGCAATATAGTTGCGGCTTATTTCTTCGGCTTCTTCGCCAAAAGCCCAAGGTTCAGTATCACGACTGTTTATCATGGTATGCCCGCGAAAGAAGGGGGTAAACGCTCCCAACTGTATCCAGCGGGTAAAAAGATCGGGGCTAGCTTCGCCTATAAATCCGCCGACATCAAACCCTGCATAGGGAACTCCACTCAGCCCTAAGCCGCTTATCATCCGTGCACCTAGTAACAAATGTTCTTCGGTACTTACATTATCACCCGTCCACAAAGCAGCATAGCGTTGTATACCTGCAAAGCCTGCACGGGTAAGCACAAAAGGACGTCTTCCATTTAGGTATTTTTTTGCGCCATCGTGCGTGGCGCGTGCCATTTGCATACCGTATACGTTGTGTGCTTGTTTGTGGCTTGCCTTTAGTCCATCGTATTCAAACTCCACCAAATCGGGAACGTTTTTGCCCCAAACGGCAGGTTCGTTCATATCGTTCCAAAAACCTTCTAAGCCTTCGCCAACAAGGGGTTCAAATTTATCGCCCCACCATTTACGGGCTTTTTCATCGGTAAAATCAGGAAAATGGCACCAACCCGGCCATGCTTCGCCTCGATAAGTATCGCCATCAGGGTATTTAATAAAAATGCCTTCTTTCAGTCCATCTTCATATACACCGTATCCTTCTTCAATCTTTATCCCGGGGTCAACAATCACCACCACTTTAAAACCCATATCGTTAAGCTCACTAATAAGCTGCTTTGGGTTTTCAAAACGTTGATTGTTCCATGTAAACACCTTATAGTCTTGCATATAGTGTATATCTAAATACAAAACATCGCAGGGTATATTTTTCTCTCTAAAGGTACGGGCAAGGTTTAGCACTTCGGCAGCAGGGTAATAGCTATACCTGCATTGCTGATAGCCCAACGACCACAAAGGAGGCATCTCAATTTTCCCCGTTAGGGAAGTATAGGCATTTATAACCCCTGCCATGTCAGGTGCGTGAAAGAAATAGTAATTTAATGCTCCGCTTTGTGCTCTAAAAAAACTGAAACGGTGATTGCTAGCCCCAAAGTTAAAATCGGTTTTGGTGCTGTTATCTAAAAAAATACCATAGCTGTGTCCGTGTGCTATACCAATATAAAAAGGTATTGAAGCATACAAAGGGTCGCTTTCGGCACCGTAAGCAAAAGCATCAGTATTCCAATTGGTTAGTTGGGTGTTAAACTTATCAAGGTTTCCCGCTTTTTCTCCCAATCCCAAAAAACGCTCTCCTTGTTGAAGGGTTTTGTAGCAGGTTACCTCCTCTCCCATCCATCCTATACCAAACGAGGGTTCATCCTCATTTATCAATATATCATCTTGTGTATAAAACCTCACACGCAAGGGAGCTTTGTATATTTCTACTTTAAAATATCCTGTAAAAAAACTAAGTGTATTCTCAGTTTCCACAAGTGTGATAACCTGTTTATCAAAAGGTAATGTGGCATAGCTAAACTCAGCCCAATCTTCACCTTTTCTTACTGCTTGAACTTGGACGGTAAAAGGTGAGGCAAGGCAAATGCGTAGTGTTCCATTATCAGCTTCAACAAACAGGTATTGCCCATTTATTGTATGGTTTTGGTAGTTACCAATTGTTACAAAGCGTGAAAAACTCATGCCTGCAAGTTAGTAAGAAAATAATAAGTGTAATAAATACACTTAACTAAATTTTAAGGATAAATACGAGACAAAACTTCAAGAACAAGAAGCCCTATAATATTGACCAACAATACTGTACGAAAGTTGAAGGTAAACCCTTCGGCAATTTTTTTAGGAAAAGCTAAAACTATGGAAGAAACAACATCTTGTATCACTGCTTCTTTCTCATCTTGGGGAGTTTCGGGTTTTAGCGAAGTAATTTTATCCCACTCTTTTTTAAAACCCATGTGCTTGATGATGAAATTTACCAAGCGGTATTCTTTGGCAGTTGCAGCAGCACCCGCAGCTCCGTCAAATGCTTTCACTCTTGCTATTTTACGGGCAACTTTAGTAAGCAAGTTGCTAATAGTAATCTTATTTTTATTAAAGGTATTGCTAATGGCTTTACCAATAGCTGTTTGGTAACCCATAAACATATATAGGGCGGGTATGCCTGCAAACAATATCACAATAGCCAACAAAGCAATAGCAATCCACCAGCCCCCGGTATTAAACAATGTTACATACCACGATATTTTAAACAAACCATACAACCAATTGATAGCCAACCCAACTGCACCAAACTTTATAATAGAAAATATAGATATACCTATAATTTTTGAGTAGTCTTTTATTTCATCGGAAACCATACCGTAAAGATACTAATAAGAAAAGTACTTACATTAAACACTAATAAAACTAACTGCTTTTTGTATTATACTAAAATAATAACAATGAAACTTTATAAGTGGGCAGATACTACTTATAAGTGGGTAGTAATTGACAATAAGCGGTCACTTTTATGCAATTTTAGTATCATTTTTAAACCTATTACACTGTGATACAAATACTAAACGCATGTTTACCCCGTTTGCAATTGTATGAAATTAACCAAATTGCTGATTGTTTGTGGCTTGCTAATTTTCGCTGCCTGCAAAAAAGATAATTGCAAAGACACTAACTGTCTAAACAGCGGAATTTGTAACGATGGTAAATGCGATTGCCCTGATGGCTTTAGTGGTGAACATTGCGAGGTACGCGACAGCTGCTTCGGCCTGAAATGCGAAAACGGCAGCACCTGCAAAGGCGATTCGTGTGCCTGCTTAACTACTTTTTATGGAAAGAACTGTGAAAACAGTTTAGTACATAATAAAAGGTATATAGTAAAAAACATCAACCTGATTTCTGACATCAGTGGTCCCGGCAGAATTGATTACACTAAGTATATAAAGCTTAATGATACCCTTTTGGCCTTGGTTACCATTAAATCAAAAGAAGTGAATCTTACATTATCTAATTCGGATTTTAAATACGAATATTTAAATATTAACAATTCGTATTTCCAAAACTCAGACAATCATATAAGCACTGGTGATTACATTGATGGTCGTAGGGGTACTTATTATAATAATGGCGACTCAATTCACGTACTCGTTAACCGTTACTACCAATCAGGTAATACTTACAGAGATATTATCTCATACGATTTGATAAAAATCCAATAAAAATGCTCCGCCAATTCTTTCTTCTTGGGTAGCTATAGCCACCTTACTCCTTCTACTAAACAGGGTGATACACCACCCCATTTTTAACAAAGCGGCATAACAAATTGATAACCCAACCTACAGATTGGAGTCGCAGTAGGGAAAGACCTATAGCTTTTGAGTAGCCTTTAATTTCATAGGAAAGCATATTGTAATAGACTAATTAGAAAATAGGGTTGCTGTTATTAAAACTGCAAGGTTATCTATTAAACCCTCAGTTGCTACATATCAGTAATAGTTGCTTGTATTTTGAGTGATTATTGCTTTAGCTTTGATGATAACATGGCTTTTGACATAAATAGTAACGAAACTTTTGCCGCAATCACCAAACACTATTACCCGCTTTCTGAAGAATGTTGGCATGAATTTTTAGCAGTTTCAACCCAAAAGGAGTATTCAGCTAATGAACTAGTAATTGAAGAAGGAAAAACTACGCAAAAGGCTTATTTTATTATTGAAGGCAGTATGAGGGCTTTTTATAATAAAGACGGTCGCGAAATAACTGATTGGTTTGCTTTTGAAAATGAATTTATAAGCGGTATTAACAGCTACTTTCAAAATACTCCAAGCCCGCACAGCATACAATCACTAGAGACATCACTATGTATTGAAATACATAAAGATATGGCTGAAAAGTTAATGTTAAAATATCCTGATTTTTTACTTTTAACTAATCGTGTATTAGAGCACACTATACTGAAACTGCAACGTAGAATTTTTTCATTACAGTTTGCATCGGCTTACCAACGGTATAATGATTTATTAGAACAGTCTCCTGAAATTGGCCAGCGAGTTGCGCTAAAACATATTGCCTCGTACTTGGGAATTACACTAGAAACACTTAGTAGAATACGAAATCCAAATTACCGAATTTGATGTATATCAAACCGTAACATTTTTTCCTGCAATAGTTTTGCAGCATGGATTTTAAACGTGTACACCGCCTCTCAGCACTGGTAGTAATACTATTTATTTTTTTACACCTTATTAATCATTTTGCCGTTTTTTTAGGCGTACAAAAACACATAGAACTGATGAATGTATTTAGACAAACCTACCGAACATACTTCACCGAAATATTACTAATAGGTGCAGTGGCTGTACAAATAATAACGGGGTTTCGCTTATGGCAAAAACTAAAAAAACAACCTCAAAATTTTTATATTACACTACAAAAAATAAGCGGTGTATATCTGTTGCTATTTTTTCTAATCCATGTAAGTGCAATTTTTACAGGTAGGTATTTTTTGAATTTAGATACCAATTTTTATTTTGGAGCTGCCGGATTAAACACCTTCCCCTACAATATATTTTTTATCCCTTATTATTTTCTGGGCATTTTAGCATTCTTTATTCATATTGGTGTAGTCCATGCTAAAAAAATGAAAGTCAACCTTTTAATGCTAAACCCTAAACAACAAGCACAAATAATAGTTGCGTTGGGTTTTGTTGTTGCGTTGCTTCTTATAATGGGATTAACGAATAATTTTAGTGGATTTGAAATACCTGTCGAGTATAAGTTGGGAAAAAGTTAGTACCCCCTTGCATAAATTTATGAAAGATATAACAGTAAGCGAATAACAAAAGATGAGCTTTGTTTTGATATGAGTTAAGGAATAAGCTAATCTAAACTGAGTTTGACTGCTGTACTGTTGTGTTTTGCTAAAGCTATTAAGGCAATCATTAATAGCTTATAACTGCAACAAACCTCTACAGCCAGTTGATAAACTGCACTTATTATTATATAAGAGCCAAAAATTAGTCGAAAAATATACTATAGGTACACTAATAAGAAAATGCTTGGCGTTAAACCCACATGAAACTAATCAAATTGTTAACTGTTTGTGGCTTACTAATTTTTGCCGCCTGCAAAAAAGATAATTGTAAAGATGTTAACTGCCTAAACGGCGGAATTTGTAACGATGGGAAATGCGATTGCCCACCTGGATATAGTGGCACTAATTGTGAAACGAAAGACAGCTGCTATAATGTAGATTGTGGATGGGGAGACTGTAATAACGGTAAGTGCAATTGCCTACCCACCTTTTATGGCGAAAAATGCGATTCGAACGGAGTTAATACTAATATTTACGTAGTGAAAAATTTAGCTATAACACCGGGAAGTCAACCCGAGTTTAATAATTATGTAAACCGAGACGACTCTTTTGTAGCCCAAATGAGGATTGATACTTCAATGAACCCTTATATAGTTTATCAAGAGTTTCATCAGCTTTTTACCACTAAAACTATCCATTTTCAAGCCTATAACAGAAACGATTTATTGCGCGAATTTATTTTGGGTGCAAACAATGATAAAAGAATGAGGTTTGACGGTGTTATACAAAACAATGGAAAATTAATACAGGTAACGGTATCGTATTTTGATGCGGTTAATCCTAAGTATAAAGATTTTGTAAAAATTGCTGATTTTGACTTTGTTGCACAATAAAAAAGCAGGCCAATGGCCTGCTTTTAAAATATGTTCAATGAGATGCCGAACTAAATTCGGTATGACAAATAGGAATTAACCTTTTGAGTTTTTACGAATGATGTTTAGGGCACCACCAGCTTTAAACCACTCAATTTGTTGTTGGTTGTAAGTATGGTTGGCTTTTATTTCATCAACACTACCATCGGCGTGTTTCAATACCACGGTTAGTGGAGTATTGGGCGCAAATGTGGTAAGTCCAACTATATCAATTTTGTCGTTCTCTTGTACTTTATCGTAGTCTTCTTTATTGGCAAAGGTTAAACCCAACATACCTTGTTTTTTAAGGTTGGTTTCGTGTATACGGGCAAACGACTTCACTAGTATAACACGTACACCCAAGTGGCGGGGTTCCATAGCTGCATGCTCTCGTGATGAGCCTTCGCCATAGTTTTCATCACCTACAACTATACTTCCAATACCTGCGGCTTTGTACGCACGCTGGGTAGCAGGTACTGCACCGTATTCGCCTGTAAGTTGGTTTTTTACTTTATCGGCAGTATCGTTAAAATAGTTGATAGCACCTATCAACATATTGTTTGATATATTATCCAAGTGTCCGCGGAATTTCAACCATGGGCCAGCCATACTAATGTGGTCGGTAGTACACTTGCCTTTTGCTTTTATTAGCAAGTAAAGGTCTTTAATGTCTGTCCCTTCCCAAGCCGCAAATGGTTCAAGCAATTGCAAACGCTTGCTAGCAGGGTCAACAATTACTTGTACACCACTACCGTCTTTTGCAGGAGCCTGAAAACCTGCATCTTCAACTGCAAAACCTTTGCTAGGCAATTCAATACCTTTAGGTTCATCCAATTTCACTTGCTCACCGTTGTTGTTGGTAAGCGTATCGGTAATTGGGTTAAAAGTAAGGTCGCCGGCAATAGCAAATGCTGTAACAATTTCAGGTGAAGCAACAAAAGCGTGGGTATTGGGGTTACCATCGTTACGTTTTGCAAAGTTGCGGTTAAACGAGGTAATGATACTGTTTTTGCGATTAGGGTCGCTGGTGTGGCGTGCCCACTGACCTATACATGGGCCGCAAGCATTAGCCAAAACAACTCCGCCCATTTGGTCAAAAGTGTTTAAGTAACCATCACGCTCAACCGTATAGCGTACCATTTCAGAACCCGGGGTAATGGTAAATTCAGCTTTAGTTTTAAGGTTTTTATCTACCGCTTGTTGCGCTATTGATGCAGCGCGGGTAATATCTTCGTAAGAAGAGTTGGTACAGCTTCCTATCAAGCCTACTTCTAATTCAGCAGGCCAGTTGTTTTCTTTTATAGCGGCAGCAAATTTGCTTAGCGGCCAAGCCAAATCGGGAGTGAAAGGGCCATTTACATGAGGCTCTAATTCACTAAGGTTTATTTCAATTACTTGGTCAAAATATTGCTCAGGGTTAGCGTATACCTCAGCATCACCTGTAAGGTGTTCAGCAATACCATCGGCCAAAGCAGCTACATCGGCACGCTCTGTACCGCGTAGGTAATCGCCCATTGTTTTATCGTAACCGAATATTGAAGTTGTAGCTCCAATTTCAGCACCCATATTACAAATAGTACCTTTACCTGTGCACGATATGTTTGATGCACCTTCGCCAAAATACTCAACAATAGCACCTGTACCACCTTTAACGGTAAGTATACCCGCTACCTTTAAAATAACATCTTTGGCACTTGTCCAACCACTCATTTTACCTGTTAGTTTTACACCAATCAGTTTAGGAAATTTAAGTTCCCAAGGCAAGCCTGCCATTACATCACAAGCATCAGCACCACCAACACCTATGGCAACCATACCCAAACCACCTGCATTTACAGTGTGGCTATCAGTACCAATCATCATAGCTCCGGGGAAAGCGTAGTTTTCTAATACTACTTGGTGAATAATACCTGCACCGGGTTTCCAAAAACCAATACCGTATTTGTTTGATACTGACGAAAGGAAATCGTAAACCTCTTTGTTGGTATCAATAGCAGTTTGTAAATCTTCGGTTGCACCAACTTTTGCTTGTATCAAGTGATCACAATGCACAGTTGATGGAACAGCTACTTTGCTGCGGCCTGCTTGCATAAATTGCAACAACGCCATTTGTGCGGTAGCATCTTGCATAGCAACACGGTCGGGTGCAAAATCAACGTATGATTTTCCACGCTCAAAACCAGTGGTAGCATTGCCTTCCCAAAGGTGAGTGTATAATATTTTTTCGGTAAGGGTAAGTGGTTTACCTAAAACTCTGCGGGCTGCCTCAATTTTGGCAGGCATTTCAGCATAAGTTTTTTGTATAAGGTCTAAGTCGAAAGCCATAAGTAAAGAATGTTTTTTAAAGGACTGCAAAAATAAGTTTTTAGTAGCACAATTGCTTGTGTTTGGCTACTTTATACAGTTTCTAAACAAGCGTACAAGACAAATAGTTTCAATGTGTTATTAAAGGGAAATCTTATTCAGTAGACTGAAGTCTACTGCTATCAAAATTACAGTGCGAAGCAGGACTTAAGTCCTGCTTCGCACTGTAATTTCAACAGAATGGGGTTTCATCCCCATTGCATTTTTTGCTCCACTATTTTTAACTCACCCCTAAATATTTGTCTGCGCAATCAATTTTCAAATTCCCCCTCTCTTACAAAAAAGAGAGGGGCGACGTGCAAGAAAGGTTTGAGGCTCAATAATCGGGGTGAGTTAAAGGGAAATAAGTTTTCAGCAGATTAAAATCTACTGCTGCAAAAATTACACTCACCCCCTTTTTGCAATTACACAGTAACAGTTCTTTGAAAAAATGCCTAGCCATAACAAACTGAAACACGTATGTATTACACCAAAACCCTTGTTACTATTGGCTGCAAAAGGTGTAACACCCGTAACACTAAAAAAACACGTTAAACAGTTACTTTTGAAACTGTGAAAGAAAAAAATGATAAATGGTTATCGCGTGCATGGTATGCCTACCTTATTTTTTATTTCGGGTTGGTGATTTTTAATCTCGACCTAATACCTGTGGCATGGCTGGATGAAACTTTTGGACTAGACCCTGCCGTAAATTTAGTTCGCACAGGTAGCTATACCTCAAAAATATGGGCACACCCCGGTACTGAGGAGGTTTTTTTGGCCTATTTGCCCTTCATACAATTATACAATGCTGCTTTCTTATTGATTTTTCCTGCTGAGATTTTTTGGGTACGGCTTCCCTATATACTGGCTTTTGTAGTTACACTTATTTTCTTGTGGAAAATATACCGCAAGCAGCAAGGCGTAAGTTTACTAACAGCCATAGTGCTGATGGTGCTTTTTATGAACGACAAAGGCATATACGAATCGCTGCGAAGTTTCCGTAGTGAGGTGCTTGAACTTATGCTTATGGCACCTGCCCTTTACTTTTTTATGCAGCACAAAAAACCTCTATTGGTAGCTTTTCTGCTCAGCATGGTTTTTCTCACCCATCCATCGCTATGGGTATTTGTGGGTATACTGATGTTGTATTTGTTTTTTAGGGCTGACGTTAAAACCAAAATAACTGCAAGCATAGTATTTGCCCTACCCGTTTTAGCCTTTTTGGTATATGCCAATTTCGATTTTGCTGCTTTAAAATCGCAACTGATAGACCACGGCGGCGAGCACATGGCAAAAGGCAATTTGCTGGTAGACCATTTTTTTACCCGCTATTGGCCGTTTTATAAACTGCAACCTTGGGTATTGCTGCTCAATTTGTTTATTACAGGCTACTGCGTTTATATCATTTACAAAGAAAAAGGCATTAAAAACCGTCCGCTTGAAATAGCGTTTTTGCTCACCTCTGCATATTGGCTGTTTATACTTGCACCGCTTTACCGCTACAATACACCCAATATTTTATTAATGTTTGTATTGCTGCCCCAACCTTTATTGCTACTAAAACAGCGTTTTTACGATAGCTTAACAAGCAAGGTCAAATTTAGGCTGATTGCTATTGGAGGTGTTGTGCTTTTGCCTTTTGCTGTTTTGGTAGAGTTTCCGTTTTTAAGCAGAAATGCTGCGGCTATTGTACAGCGTGAAGAACGCAACCCCGACAAAGCTATTGATTGGCTTGACAAACATTTTGACGACAGAAAAAAGATACTTTTGGTTGAAAACTCTATAGCCCATTATTACTCGCTGCAACACGAAAATGTTGATTTTGCATTGGTATACTCAGTATACAAATACAATTTTACCGACTACGACGAGGTGTATATGGTGAGTGTGAATGAGCTAGATAGCGGCGATTTAGTAGACGAATACAAACCCGAACAAGGCACATTGTTTGGACGTTCACTGGGTAGTGATATTGTTACCTACTATGGGCTAAAGATTTATAAAATACACAACGAAAAAGAGATGCGTGCCCTGCAAAAAGGGTACGAACAGTATGCCAAAACGAAGTAATATAAATTGTACCTTTGAAATAGGATGACAGCGTTAATTATAAATAATAAGGGGAAAAAGAATATTTCGCTTCTTACCGACCTAGCTAAAGAGTTGGGCTATGAAGTAAAAATTCTTACCGACGAGCAATTTGAAGATTTGGCGTTGGGCACTCTGATGAAAAAAGAAAAAACAGGAAAATCAGTCAGCAAAAAAACTATCCTGAAAAAACTAAAAAACTAATGCAAATTGTTTTTGACCGTTCTTTTTCTAAAAGTTTAGATAAGCTCAAAAACAAGGCTATCAAACTAAAAACCGTAAAGCTAATAGAGAAGATTGAAGAGGCGGACAACTTGCAAGAACTTGCCAATATGAAAAAACTAGAGGGGTTTAAAAACTTTTATAGAATTAGAATTGGTGATTATAGATTAGGAATTGAGCAAGAAAGTGAAAGCCAAATTAGGTTTATTGTAATTGCCCACCGAAAAGATGTTTATAAGCTATTCCCATAATTGCGATGGATGCCCCATTTGATAATGAACTAAGCCAATCACTAGCTCCCTACTTTGCTTTGCCTGATGGTGAAACAGCTTACGAAGCTTTGCTGCAAAGGCTTACCGACGAAATACAACACCTGATTGATTTTGATTTGGACAAACTTTGGAGTGTTTTGTACCGCATTGATGTAAGCGAACAAAAGGTAAAAGATGTGCTGGCTACTACCCCGTTTGCACAACACGCACAAGGCATTGCCCTACTTATTATTGAGCGACAACAGCAAAAAATTATAACCCGAAAACAGTATAAAAAGTAAGCTTATTATACAGGATATACGTGCCTTTCAGAATGGTATGACGAGCGCACCATAGGGCCACTTTCAACGTAGTTAAAGCCTTTTGCAAGTCCAACTTCTTTGTAATATGCAAACTTATCAGGGTGTACAAACTCTACCACATCTAAGTGCATTTTGGTAGGCTGCAAGTATTGACCCAGTGTAAGCACATCACAACCGTGTGCCACAAGGTCGTCCATTATTTCAAAAACCTCATCGTCGGTCTCACCCAAGCCTAGCATTATACCACTTTTGGTACGCACACCCATATCTTTAGTGCGACGGGTTTGCTCAAGACTACGTTCGTATTTGGCTTGTGGGCGCACTTTACGGTACAAGCGTTTCACCGTTTCCATATTGTGCGATATTACTTCGGGGCGTTCGTTCACCACCAATTCAAGCAAATCCCATTTAGCCCTAAAATCAGGTATCAAAGTTTCAAGTGTAGTATCGGGGCTTAGTTTTTTTACCTCGCGTATTGTATCAGCCCACACGCCTGCGCCTAAATCTTTAAGCTCATCACGGTTTACAGATGTAATAACGGCATGTTTAACGCCCATTAGTTGTATAGCCTCGGCCACACGACGTGGCTCGTCAAGGTCATATTCAGTCGGTCGTCCCGTAGCCACAGCACAAAACGAGCAACTTCGGGTGCAGGTATTGCCCAAAATCATAAATGTAGCCGTACCCTCACCCCAGCATTCGCCCATATTAGGGCAATTGCCACTCTCGCATATAGTATGCAGTTTATGTTCATCTACCAGTTTACGCACCTTTCGGTAGCTCTCGCCGGTAGGAAGTTTCACTTTAAGCCAACTTGGTTTTTTGGTACGTGCACCATCAACAACAGGAAGTTCTATCACACTAAATCGTTTTTAAAAATTAGAAAATCATCACCACTTGTTCCCAAACACAGCACAAATATAAAACGATGGATAGATATATTTGTTTTGAGTATGTAACATAAGTGGTAAACGTTGTGGAAAAGCATCTACAAACACCCCAACCTCTAGGGCTTTAATCTCATCCGTAAAATCACCCCAATCAAAATTAAATCCTGCTTTGGCAAAACCTCCTACTCTAAAGTTAAGCTCGCTAAAGCCTTTAGAAAAAGGAGAGTTTCCTATTACATTGTTTTGATTGATGTTTACTTCTTCTGCCACTTTTACCGATACCACAAAGCTGTTGTTGTTTACGTCGGTTTCAAGCACATCCAAATAAACAGGCTTTAATACCGTAAACACGGGGCCAATTGCTACATTAAAACTTATTGAGGCTGTATTTTTCAGTTTTTTTTCTGATAAGGTAAACTTGTTACCATAGCCCAAGCGGCCTGCATAGGCATAATTTAATTTGCCATACGTGTAGGGGCTGGTATTGGTAATCCCAGTGTTGTATATGCGTATTTCTTTGGGGTGGCGAATAGTTAAAAATTCAGCTTCTAAATACTCTACGCGCCCGTTTGAGATATACCGTCCAAAACGTAAATCAAACCCAAAACCACGCGGATGCCCCATAACACCAAACGAAAACTCGCGGTTATAATCATCGTTAGATATACGCTGCGCATTAAGGTATTGTGGCAAGGCCAACAATAACATCACAACGGAAACTAAAATAATTTTACTTCTGAACAATGACATTTGGGTGCTACTTTTGTAAGTAGAGCAGTTGTTTTTAACTAAGACGGTTACTCTTACTCAAATGTAACGAAAAAAGTGCCAAATATGTTTACAGCAGAAATAATTTATAAAGGAGATTTAAGAACAGAGGCTACCCATCTTAAATCAGGCAAAAGTTTTATTACTGATGCTCCCACCGATAATCACGGCAAGGGAGAGGCTTTCTCGCCTACCGACACTATTTGCGCTGCGTTGGCAAGCTGTATGCTAACTTTAATGGGTATTGGTGCTAACAGGCACAATTTGAATATTGACGGCACAAAAGTGCAGGTATTGAAACACATGGCTGACAATCCTCGCCGAATAAGCAAAATTGATGTAATAATAAGCTTTGGGCAAAACAGCTTTTCCTCTGAAGAGAAAAAAATTTTAGAGCGTTTTGCCATTACCTGCCCAGTGGCAAAAAGCCTCCACCCTGATATAGAACAAGCGGTAACCTTTAACTATTAGCAAACTACTTTAGTTTGGTGGTTCTGAAAATCTGCTATCGGTTATGTACACGTAGTCTGTTAGTGTTCTTAAAAAAGAAATTATTTGTTGCTTTTCTTTCTTGTTAATAGCAATACCCTTTTGCAATAATGGGTCGAGGGTTGCCGATTGCTGTATATTATCAGTATAATGATCTAAAACATTAGTTAATGAGTACAATCGTCCATCGTGCATATACGGATAGGTCAAATCAATGTTTCTTAAGCTGGGGACTTTAAATTTACCTCTGTCGCTTACATCAAGTGTTATCCCTTGCCTTCCCGAGTCTGTTTCAGAAATGCCAATACCATTATTCCTGAAGCTAAAATCAGTAAATAAGGGTTCTTTGTGGCAAGTTTCACAATGCTGCCTAAAAAGTGTTAGCCCCGCCAATTCATCATCAGTAAAAACAGCTTCTTTTCTTAAATACTTGTCGTATTTAGAGTTGGATGACACCATCATACCCATAAACTGCGATAGTGCTAAAAGTATCTTTTGTGAGTTAATTTCTTCTGTTCCAAAGGCATTTTTAAACAAGGCAGGGTATTTGGCGGTAGTGTTTAGTTTAGCTACTATGTTAGCCAATGTTTCACCCATTTCATTTGAAGCTGTTAATGGAGCTATAGGCATTACTTCGATATGATTAATCCCTCCATCCCACATAAATGCAGGATGCCAAGCTAAATTAAATAATGCAGGAGAATTTCTTACTCCTTCTTTGCCCATAATACCGGTACTAAACCTATTTCCATGGTCGGCAAAACCGTGTACTTGTGCATGGCAACTGCCACACGATATTGTATTATCAAGCGATAACATAGGATCATAAAACAACCTTCTGCCCAGCTCAAACCCCGCTTCTGTTACCTTATTATCTTGAAATTTATATACAACTGGCGGAAAATTATCAGGTGAAACAAACCCCTGAAAAGGGGTCTGTTGTTTCACCTGAGTTTCTTTTTTACAGCTTTGCAGCATAAAGCTAGTAACAGTAAGTAATATTAGCCAAACGCTGCTGTTAGCGTTTCTTACCATTTGCTTAGTTGTGTATATGGTCTAAAGAAATTGCACCTGCAAAATTATCGGCCACTTTTACAGCTTGTTGGCCAGGCATGTGTGTTTTATCAAAAGTAGCTACGCTAATAGTGGCTCCTGAACCATCAAAAACCTTTTGCACATTGGTGCTTAGATGTACCATAGGGGTTGCTCCACTTTTCACTTCAAGGTTAGTGGTAGAAAAATTAATGGTGTTGGTTCTAATAGCATTATTAGCTCCGCTAAAACCGCCTATGTGGTACGAAAATGTATTGGCAGGAGCTTGTGGGGAGGTTCCCTCAAACTTCATAAATATATAACCCGAATTCCAACTCCAAAACATTGTGTTAGCAGGGTCTAAAGCTCCCGTTTGTGCGCCTGACACATTGCGGGTACTATCAACGCCAATGGTATACGTAATGCTTTTATAGCTTCCTGCAGGAATATTTGACAAGGACAATTTTGTGCTTGCAGCACTTGAAACATCAACCAAATAATAACTATCGGGCTGAGACCAAACGGTGTTGTCGGTTTTGGTTAGTTTTATGTTTGATATATAGTATTTAACAGTAGCAAAGGTTATTTTCTCATTACTGCCATTTGTGTATTCAGTCCCCAACACAAAATTGTTTTGACCAAACTTGTGCTCAAACATTATAGTTGCCGTTCCGTTATCGTTGTTTGCCGGTGTTGGCGTATCGTCTTTATCGTTTTTACATGAGTTTAGAGAGAGTGCACTTATTAATATTAGTGTTATGCTTATAATTTTTTTCATTGTTTTAGTTTAATTAAGATGTAGCAATCCTGTTTGCTGCATTTTAAAAAGCAGCATTAAAAAGTCTCTTATGTAGGATAAACCATAAGAGAAGTATTGAGATAAGAAAAAGAAAAGATTAAGAAAGCTCTTTAAACTCGGGTGGATGAAAAAAATCAGAAACAGTGCTAAACATATAGTGTTCCTCTAAAGGTTCAAATAGTATACCCTTAACCAAAGAACATGGAGTTACTGTAATAGCGGTATTATTTAGGGTAAATATATTAAGCTCTATTACGGTTGGACGAATAGGCGATTTGGAATGAGACTCAGATTTATCTAATTCTTTAGCTACTTGGCAATTACCATTACAATTAAGTTCGGGCTTATCAATGTTTTCGCAAAGCTCTGTGGCATAATAATCCAAATTTAGCCAATAGTGCCCCACTATGCCCATTTTTAAACCAAAAGGCAGCAGCAATATTAAAACTAATATGGAACAGATATAAGTCCTCACTACTGCAAAGATATAGTTAGAGGGTTGTTTTGTTGCCTTTAAAATTTTTTATCCGCAACAATTTGTTCTTTCAGATCAGAAAAATAAATCTGCATGTGCGATTCATCGTAAACAACCTCACCCTCTTTTAGTAAAATTATTTGGGGAGATTCATGGTGCACCTTAAACTGCTCGGCAATAGCATTTGATATATCGCGGTGTTTCAATAAATCTAAATAGTAATAAGTTTCAGTAGCAATTGGCTCGTAACTTTTTTCTAAGCGATCTTTTACCATTGAGCTAATGGCACATTGGGTACTGTGCTTAAAAATAACTACCGCATTTTGGTAGCTTGCATTCCTAATAGCATCTAAATCACCAATGGCGTTTAGGTTTTTCCAAGGCAAAGACATTACTTTACCACTGAGGTGCTAACTTTGTACGTAGGACACTGATCTCTGTGGCATGAACTTAAAACACCTAACCCCGCAATTACCAACAAAATCAAAAGAATCTTTTTCATATATACTCGTTGTTTAAACAATATTCGTTTTTAATATAGTATCAAAAACTGTGCAAAATTACAAAAAAATATGCGATTTACTTAGCAGTGAGGAGTGTAAAGGTTTTATTAACAAATTTTTACATCTAAACCCTGCACAAATTGCATTGCAATACAGAGATAAATTACCCTGCGATGCTTCAACGTTGGCTCTTGTAGTACAGTTATATCAAAAAGGCCAACAAAAATTACCTGCTTGGGTGCAAAACTACTGTGCACTAACTGCCAAAAGTTTTGAGCAATCTACCTCACAAACAGTAGCTCTTTATAAAACAACGTTTATGCAAGGCTCAAAATTGCTTGTATTGGGCGGTGGCTTGGGAGTGGACGAGTGGGCTTTGACCAATACTTTTAATCAAATAACTTCTATTGATAATGACGCTGAATTGAACCAAATTGTTGCTTTTAATGCAAAACGTTTGGGAATTGATAACTGCGAACGACTAACTCTAACTGCCGAAGACTATTTAGAAAATACAGCTACATTTTTTGACTGTATATACACTGACCCTGACAGAAGAGACGGACAAGGGGCTCGTAAAATAACCCTGCAACACTCAACACCCGATATTATTGGCTTATTGCCTACTCTTTGGCGGCATACCAAAAAGTTAATTATTAAAGCATCGCCTGTTATTGATATTATAAACACAGCAAAACAACTTGACGGTGTGAGCGAGGTACGTGTAATTGCACTTGAAAATGAAGTAAAAGAGGTTTTGTTTACAGTAGAAAAAGGTTTTACTGGTGCTTACAATACTATTGCTACCAACTATACAAACCACAAATGGCAAGAAATAGCCCATAAAGGGGAAACCTTAAAACCTGCACACAACAATGAAGAGGATAGCTTTTTTTATGAACCCAATTTATCTATTATAAAAGCAGGGCTACACCAACACTATGCTGCACAAATGGGTTTAGGTCTTTTGGATGAAAAAACAGCTTACTATACCTCAACCAACAATGTAAATGATTTTTTGGGAAGAGTTTTTTGTATAAAAGCTGTTTTGCCCTTTAGCAAAAAAGGAATTGCAACCTATCTTAAACAGCACAAAATTTCAAAAGCAAATATTGCAAAACGTAATTTTAGACTTAGTGTAGATGAGTTAAAAAAGATGTTCACTATAAAGGACGGGGGTAGCGAGTATCTATTTTTCACACAGCTTCAAGGCAAACCGTTTCTGTACCATTGCACCAAATAACACCACCGTTTAACCTCTACTCTCAAAAATAATTTATTTAAAAAACTGATACTTACTTTTAGTTTTTTATTTTCGCCGCTCACATTGGTTAATAAACTAAGCTTCTTCTAAATAGCTTAATAAGTTTATTTGCTTTTTTTGAGGTAGGTAGTTTGTATGATAGAAAAGTTTTTTTACCCCGTTACGGTAAATACTGAGACTGAGAGCCGAAAATTCTCAGGTAGTGTACACAGGCATATTGATAAGTTTCCTGATGTTTCTGTTTGTAAAATAGCCTTGTTTGGTGTTTACGATAAGCGACTTGGCGAAATAAAAGGTATTGATGCCCAAAATGCTTTTGGACAGATTAGGCACGAATTATATAACCTGTATTTTAAATTTCCGGGGGTAGAAATAGCCGACTTGGGTAATTTAATACCGGGCGATAGCGTTGAAGACACCCTTAGTGCTGTTAGCACTGTGGTAAGCGAAATGTCATCACAAGGTATACTTACTATTATTTTGGGCAATAGCCAGTTGATAGGTTTAGGCCAATATGCAGGCTATGATAGGCTAAGCAAGTTTACCGAAGTTACTGTTTTTGACAATCGTGTATCAATAAATGCTGACGATTTGGTATACCGTATTGTTTCGCACGAGCCAAACCATCTTTTCAACTTAAACCACTTAGGGTATCAAACATACCTAAGCGACGAAGAAGCACTAACCGCTTTTGAAAAAATGTATTTCGATACGGTACGCTTGGGTCTACTGCGTGGAAATCCTGAAGTTACCGAGCCTTGTCTGCGCAGCTCGCAAGTAGGTGTTTTTGATTTATCGTGCATAAAATATGCCGATGCACCGGGTAGCAACAACGCATCTCCCAACGGCATAACTGCCGAAGAAACCTGCCAAATAGCTCGCTATGCAGGCCTTAGCCCTCGAATGGTTTCGTGGGGAATATACGGCTATAACGATGCTAACGATATAAACAATAATACCGCCCAATTGGCTGCCCAAATGATATGGTATTTTATTGAAGGAGTTTTGCTTAGAAAAGAAGAAGACCCTGCCCGCGAACAAGATAAGTTTTTGCAATACCGCACTGCATTAAATGACGGTGAACACGAAATAATTTTTTATAAAAGTAAATCAACCAGTCGTTGGTGGATGGAAATACCTCACCCCAAAAACCATAAAGAAAACACCTTCCCTATCGTCGTTCCGTGCAGTTATACCGACTATCAGGTGGCTTGTAACAACGAAATGCCCGACCGTTGGTGGCGTGTATACCAAAAATACTCGTAACACATTAGACTTGCTATTTGCAAAAAATGCAAAAAAAATATTTGCCAGTGGCAATAATCCTTAATGATTAATCAAGGGAATTTCTCACATTTGTACCGTCGTAGTTTTGGCTCTTTGGAAAAGAGAAACGAGCAACTCACTATTTACAAAATAGCGAGGGCTTAGGGTAGTATAACAGCATTGGGAAATGTTAGTTCAGTTTCTGTTTTAAATTGAGCAACCAAATCTCGGCGCTACTCGGCTGGCGAATTTGCCAGCCTTTTGGCTTTGCCATCGTGTATGCAGGATTTGCATATATGGTAATGTACACTCCTCCTTGCTCGTAAGACGTACCGTGCCAGCCCTTCAGTTGTTCCAAACCATTAAAGCCAAACTCACAGTTCATATTGCTTTGCAAAACAAAGGCAACACTATCTATTGGTGTGTTGTATAAACCTTTTAGCCGCAATCCCTTCGTACTGTCTAAATATCTGATGGCGGAGGGATAGCTAAGCGGGGCATAGGTATAAAAAGTTATACTATCGTCAAAATCATTAGCTACTTGTTGCTCAAGATTATATATAGGTGTGTAGGCCACATTCGCATCGCCTATACATTTACCGGGGTAATACATAAAGTTGCCTGCCACTAAAGCCACACTTGCCACAACTGCCCAACTTTTTTTACTTATCGGGCGCATATTTTGCAAAACCGCAGCAAAAAGCAATATCAACACTACTGTTGAAGGCAAAAAATAACGGTGTATGGGCGGATAGGCAAACAGTATACAAATACCCCCACCTACCAGCAATAGAAGCAGCGAGTAGCTAATAAGCAACTTTATAAACGCATCGGTAGGGTATAGTTTTTTTCTGTTTTTAAAAAAATAAAGCAACACCGCAGCAAGGGGAAACAAATACCCAAAATCGATAATTCGCCAAAAAGCAATGGCAAAATTGTAGGCAATGCCTTTTAGTGTTGGGGTTTCTCGCAGATAATTGGGACTGCTGATTGCCCAACCAAAATGGCTTTGATGCGCCACAGCCCATGCCACCAATACCAAAAAAGGCAAAGCATACACCCACCAGTTTTTAGCTGCCCACTTTAAAACAGACTTAAAACCTTTTTCAAAGGCAAAAAATACGGCATCGTTGGCGGCTAAAAACAATAGTAAAAAAGCACCTTGCAGGTGAACCAACATCATAGCGCACAACATTAGCACATAGGGTATGCGCTTGCCTTGCTGCCAAAAATAAAAGGCTGCAAAAGCAACCAAAGTAAGCGGCAATTGTAGCGAAACATTGGTAAGCTGCGCCACATATAATGGTGATATGGCAAAAATTAGCGTAGCAAATTGCGCTGTTTTTTGGCTAAGGTATTTCCGGGCTATTTTATATACTATGCTGCAAAGCAAAAACCCTACTGCAACCTGCAATAAGTGAGTAACCCAAAGGCTTTTGCCTGCTATTGCCCAAAAAAGGGCAAGTACAAAAGGATATAGTGTGGGGTGCCCCGGGTCGGCAGATGGGATATTAAAAACAGTAGTGAAATGATGGGTATATATATTATCAGCGGCATATAGGTTGCTGGGTATGCTATCGCCCAAAAAGGGCATATCCATCACCCAATAAAAAGCAACCAAATGAAAAGCTGCCAGTACTATATAAAATATTCGTTGGTTCAGCTTTGTAAGGTTTGTTTGGGGAGGTAACGTTTCATCCACGTTTGGCCTATGGGTTGTTGCCATTGGCTATCCAGTTGTTCTTTGGTGGTAACAAGGGCATTAAACACCAATGTATCTTGGTGTATTTCGCCTGTTTCAAATAGGTTTTTTAATGCGTTTACGTCAGTTGTTCTCACTTCACCGTTAACCTCGTAGCTAACCAACAAGCGATTAAACAGTGCTACGCCATAATGGCTTTCAACCTCTTTTATAAAATGTACTGATTTATCTATAGAGCATCCGCTGGCTTCGGCTTGGGTTTCATCAACCATTAAAATTATAAAGCGGTTGTTGCGCACCTCGCCAATGGCTTTTAGCTGTTGGTTGTGCGCTGTCCACTGTTGGGTAAATTGTGCCAAAGCTCCGTTAAGCGTTGTTTCTTCATCGGTAGTAAAAGGCCTATCGCTTTGGTATACCCACACTTTTGATTGTGGTGAGAAATTATGCATAGTACAAAGTTAGTGAAGAATTGCCGATGTTTGGAGTTAGGATAAAGCAATAATTGCGACCCCCGTCTTGTTAACTATGTATAATGAATTACAGGAAAGTGTTTTTTATTTGGCTTTTACTAATTGGCTGCTCTAATTTAGTAATAAGTCAATATTGCAACGATACAATATGTGTCGTTGATGACAGTTATATACCCAATGTTACGAAACATTTGTGGCTAATTAAAAAAAGAACCGAAAAGCACTTTTCAGAAGACTCTTCGCTAAAAACTCTAGTAGTTTTTAATCAAGATTTTAGATTAAAAAGGGATTATAAGTTTCTTAACAGTTTAAAATGCTTGAACTGTATTATGGCTTCAAAAAAGATATATAAGTTAGATTCTAATTATTTTAAACTACCTAACTTAAAACAAGTGAACCTTAATATAGATGGTTCTGAGTACTTTCCCTTATTTATTCTTACAGCTAATGACATAAAATCAATTAGCTTATCACTAAAGAATGAGCAAGAATTACATTATCTTAAAAAATACTCCTTAGATTATCTATCGGTATATTTTGAAGATTATCAAACAAAATCATTACCTCCTTTTATATATAGCCAGAGTGAATTGACCTCTTTAAATTTCATTATCAATAATAAAATCATTCATCTATCTGATTCCATTCAAAATCTTATAAAACTAGAAAATTTAGCTCTCCCTATTGAGTTAAATGAAACTAATATCGAAATTCTTTCCAAGCTAAATTTGAAATATTTAAAAGTAAATAGCATCAAATTAAATACGCTAACTGATATCCAGAAAAAATTACCTCAATTGTCTGTGCTAGATATAAACAAACCAATGACAATTGAAGATAGAAAAGCATTAAAAGAAGCTAACCCTAAACTTAAAATTACAACTCACATTTTAAAAAACTAAAAAAGCCCCGAATAATCGAGGCTTAAAAATACCAAATGAACATTGTTAAATGCTCAATGTAAAATGTGTTATCCTACTTTTATCAACTCAACGTCGAATATCAAAGTAGCGTTAGGGCCAATAATGCTACCCGGAGCACCATAAGCACCATAACCAAGATTTGATGGAATGTAGAAAGTGTATTTAGCACCCTCGCCCATTAGTTGCAAACCTTCTGTCCAACCTGCTATTACACGGTTTAGAGGGAAAGAAATAGGTTGACCGCGCTCGATTGAGCTATCAAACACACGGCCATCGGTAAGCATACCTGTGTAGTGCACGGTTACGCTATCGGCAGCACCCGGTTTGGTGTCGTTACCTTCTTGAACAATTTTGTATTGCAAGCCACTTGCGGTGGTATGCACACCTTCTTTGTTTTTGTTTTCTTCTAAAAAATTGGTGCTTTCAGTACTCATCTCTTTAAAATTTAGTGGGTGATTAATCTATTTTTATAAGTTCAACGTCAAATATTAATGTAGCATTTGCGCCAATTATAGAACCTTGAGCTCCTTGTGCGCCATAGGCCAAATTTGAAGGTATAAAAAACCTGTATTTAGAACCTTCAGTCATTAATTGTAAACCTTCAGTCCAGCCTTTTATAACACCGTTCAGTGCAAACGAAATAGGCTCTCCACGCTCAACCGAGCTATCAAACACACGACCGTCAATCAGTTTACCCGTATAGTGAACTGTTACACTGCTAGTTGAGGTTGGTTTTGCGCCTGTTCCTTCTTTAATTACTTTATATTGTAGTCCACTAGCAGTAGTAGTTACTCCTTTTTCAGTTTTGTTTTTAGCTAAAAAAGCTTCGCCTTCGGCTAGGTTTTGTATAGCTACAGCTTCTTTCTTTTTAATAAAGTAATTGTTTACGATACCGTTGCAATTTTGAGTTTCAATTAATGAAGAGCTATCGGTTAGCTTGCCTTCAATACTTTGTTTGAAGGTTGACAACAAGATTTCTGTATTTACATCATCAAAGCCTTGGTCTTTAAGGCTTTTACCATACAATACACCCAGTGCATAGGCAACAGAATCGTTATAATTGGTAAGCGTAACAGCTTTACTTTCGTTAGTGGTTTTTTTACCTGATGAGCAACTAGCTAATAACAGGCAAGTAATAAAAGTTGTAGTTAATAGTTTCATTTATTTTTAATCGTTTTTTTTAAGCATTGACAGGTGTTCCGTACATTTCAGCCCTTTGTTCTTTTATTTCGGGGCTGCTAATATAATCATCATAAGTCATAAGCTTATCTAATGTGCCTTTGGGTGTAATTTCTATAATACGGTTGGCAACAGTTTGCATAAACTGGTGATCATGACTGGTAAATAATATTCCGCCTTTGAAGCTAATCAGCGCATCGTTAAAGGCTGTAATAGACTCCAAATCTAAGTGGTTGGTGGGTTCGTCTAACACTAAAAAGTTTGCGTTTTGCAACATCATTCGGCTGGTCATACAACGTACTTTTTCACCTCCTGATAATACTTTTGCCTTTTTTTGGGTTTCCTCACCACTAAACAACATACGACCTAAAAATCCACGGATAAAAGTCTCATCTTTCTCAGTACTAAATTGGCGAAGCCAATCCACAAGGTTATCGTCTACACCTTCAAAAAAGTGACTGTTATCATTTGGCAGGTAAGTTTTGGTAATGGTAACACCCCAAGTAAACTCGCCTTTATCAGGTTTTACTTCCTCCATTAATACTTTAAAGAAGGTAGTAATAGCCATACTGCTTTTTGATACAATGGCTACTTTATCGCCTTTGTTTAGGGTAAAGCTAATGTCTTTAAATAACACTTCGCCGTCAACCGATTTTGCCAGTTTATCCACTGTTAATACTTGGTCGCCTGCTTCGCGTTCAGGCTGAAACAATATGCCCGGGTATTTACGGGTACTCGCCTCTATCTCTTCAATATTTAACTTCTCTAACAGTTTTTTACGACTGGTAGCTTGTTTTGATTTTGCAGCATTGGCACTAAAGCGCGAGATAAAATCTTGCAACTCTTTGCGTTTTTCCTCAGCTTTTTTGTTTTGGTCGCCACGTTGTTTCAATGCCAATTGGCTTGATTCGTACCAGAAAGAGTAGTTACCGGTATATATTTTTAGTTTGTTGTAGTCAATATCTACAATGTGCGTACACACTGTATCTAAAAAGTGCCTGTCGTGAGACACTACAATTACTATATTTTTAAAATCAGCCAAAAAGTTCTCCAACCAATCTACTGTTTCAATATCCAAATCGTTAGTAGGCTCATCCAGCAGCAAAATATCAGGATCGCCAAATAATGCTTGAGCAAGCAATACACGCACTTTTTCGTTACCGCTAAGCTCGTTCATAGCACGGTTGTGCATGCTTTCTTTTATCCCCAAATTACTTAAAAGCTCGGCAGCATCGCTTTCGGCCATCCAGCCGTTCATCTCGGCAAAGTCGCCTTCTAATTCACTGGCACGGTGTCCGTCGGCATCATTAAAATCGGGTTTAGCATACAAGGCGTCTTTTTCTTGCATTATATCCCAAAGTTTTTTGTTGCCCATTATCACAGTGTTTATCACCGTAAACTCGTCAAACGCAAAGTGATTTTGACTTAGTACGCTCATACGCATACCGGGGGTCATGCTAACGCTACCCGTTTGGGCTTCTATCTCGCCCGAAAGAATTTTGATAAAAGTTGATTTTCCTGCACCATTGGCACCAATTACACCATAACAATTGCCGGGGGTAAATTTTACATTTACCTCATCAAACAAAACGCGCTTGCCAAAACGCAGGGAAACATTAGAAACTGTAAGCATTTGTACCTTATTTTAAAAGTTTGCAAAGATAGATAAAAGGGGATGGATTAACTAATTAGAAGCCTTATGTTTGACAAACTTTGCAAGATTATTGCCTATTGAAAAATAGGCAACCAACTGTACACTATGCTGCATACATTTTTTATTGGTGAGTGGGCTTTTGAACGTAAAATTTTTACGGGCGAAAATGTGCAAGGCACAGCAAAAGGCACTGCCATTTTTGAGGAAGGTGAAAACCCCACAATATTAATTTATAGCGAAAAGGGCGAGCTACAGCTAACCAATAACAATAACTCTTTTTCTTTTTTTAGAAGTTTTATTTATGAGTTTGAAGATGACAAACTAACGCTTATTTATAACGACGGAGCAAATATTGACCAACACTACCAAACCTACCAGCCCGAAGGCGAACGTTTGGTTTCATTAAACCCACATATTTGCGGTGCTGATATGTACGACGGATATTTTGAGAAATTATCGAATAATTCTTACCGCCAATATGTAAAAGTAATCGGGGCTAAAAAGGATTATGAGTCGGAGACGGTGTATGGGAGAAAGTAAACATTTGAACCGTATTAGAAACTCTCTTCAAAAAGGCCAGAATTCTTAGGAAGATTAATTAGAAATATTTTTTTAAGTATTATTCGACTCCAAGATTCCAACTTATTTTCTTCAGATATAATTTCATTTACTTTTAAAATTTGACCGCTTTTTGATGTTCCAGTTTTCATAATAAACTCATCAGAAACAAGTTTAAACTTCTTCTCGTCAAGATCCATTTCGATTATGTAACAAATTGCAATATGCTTCATACTGATCGATGAATCTGGGGAATATATAAGATAAGGCTCGCTATTTTTAATCGAAATCGACTCGCCAATTTCTTCTTGTATTTCTCTATGAAGAGCCTTTTCGAAAGTCTGCAAAATAGTTTCTTTTTCATCCTCTCGCCTTACATGTCCACCGATGTATACAAGTAACGCATCCTTTTCAGGAGAATGAGGAGAAATTCTTTTATTATTCTTTTTAACTACTAAAAATTTGGATCGGTCAATATTTGTAATAACCGAAATCACAATGGGTTGGATAAAGTCCTTATTTTCTACTTTATCTCTATTATCAAATTTAAGCTTTTGATTATCTAACAATTTAACATCATTTAGTCCTGATTTAAATTCATCCCTTATTTTTCCATCGAAATATCCAATCTTCTCGATCAATAAATCTTTCAGGTTTTTTAGGATCTCTGACGTTACATCATAGCTAACTGTATTTGGTTCATTATTTCTTTCTTCTGTATCGGTTTCTATTATTTTTACATTTCTAAATTTTGCACTATATTTTGACATTACTATTTGAATAGCATTATTAAAGCCATCTAATACAGGTTCTCTCATTATTGACCCTCGTTTTTCAGTTAATAAGTTTGCATACTCACGAGTAATAGAGGTTTCAGGGGACACCTTGAAAACATATATTAAATCTAAATAGTTAATCCACATTTCCATTAAAATAAATTGAACAAGAGACTTATATGATTCATCATCAAGATATGGGGAATTATTATTTGGATTCGAGTTGAGCCATTCAAACCAACATAATGCATCAAATATACCCCTGTCTGAGATAATAATATCAACCCTATCTTTCCCTTGATCCAGATTTCTAACAATCTCCGAAATCGCAGAAGTAAGAGTCCAAATGTTAAAAAAAGGGTGTGTCTTATTTTCAATTGGGCTTACACTTGCCCGTTCAGTTAAAACAACAGTATTAAAGCCATTTCTCTTTAAAAAAATATTTAATGAGTTTATTGTCGTTGATTTCCCTGACTTAGGGCTACCACAAAATTCAATTAACAATGGCCTCCTTTGCTCTCTATCTTGTTTTAATTTTAATACTTCTGATGCAAGTTTTTCTAATTCTTTAATCGTTTTTTCTTTATGAAGTTTTTCCATACTTATATTTAATTATTCTTAAAAATACTTGATACAAGATTTTGTCCTTTCTTCTCCATATATGTTATGAAATCTCCTGATGAAAATCCAGCAAAAAAAGAAAGAAACATAGATGTATAAATAAGTCCTTCATCTAAACGTGTTTCCTTAACAGTTATAATGTGAACACCATACTTAAGTAAGATATGAATCAGTAAAGAGAAAACTACTGCAAAAATGGGTCTTAAAAAAAAATACGCCCTAACTCCTATTTCTTTGTTTCGTTCTGCATCACTACTAGGGAAAATAATTTTCTCATTAATATTTGCTTTATAGAGCTTTCGTAAATAAAATATAGTGCTCCCAAGAATAGCAGATCCAAAGCCCCCCACTATTGAAACTGTTGTTATTGTGATATATGTACTGTAACCTTCATAAGTTAAAGCTAAACAAGTAGCAAGTATTCCAATAAACAAAAGCACTAAATAATATCTCATTAAGAAAATGACTGAACTTTTAGTCAAAATGTAAGTGTTTCTTTCCATGCTTATTGACGAATTAACTGCAAGTTAATTTTTTCTTAATATTATTAAAGGTATAATTTTTTACTCGAGTATTTTACACTGTGTCCAATACTTTTAATCCGAACTCAAAACATATTTCCCTTTAACTCACCCCGATTATTGAGTGTGTAACCTCTCTTGCACCTCGCCCCTCTCTTACAAAAAAAGAGAGGGGAAAAGTTGAGGAAAGATTGCTTTTATAATTATTCAGGGGTGAGTAAAACAAAAGGCTAAAAAATTTTGACAGGGTTAAAACCCTATCCTTTTGAGATTACAAGGCGAAAGAGGACTTAAGTCCTCTTTCGCCTTGTAATTTTGATAGCAGTAGACTTCAGTCTACTGAAAAATAACCCTCTAAATTCATTATTTTGCATTGTGCCCAATACCTTTAAATTTCATCTAAAAACATCACGTCCGGGCTTGTGGTTTCCTACCATTTGGCTGTACGTTATACCCACCGCGGGTATGGATATTTGGCAAAGTCCTGTATTTTGGGTAGGCTTGATATACTTCACCTTCCCTTTCAATTACTTTATTTACAGTTGGAACGATTGGGCTGATTTTGAAATTGACGCCCTCAATCCACGTAAAAACACCTTTTTATTTGGTGCTGTGGGCAACCGTCAACTGCGCAAGCAAATAATATGGGTAAACATATTGGCGCAAGTACCCTTTTTACTCTTTTTTACTTACTACACAGGCTATTATATTATTTGGTGGTTGGGGACATTACTATTCCTCAATTTTATATACAACGATAAACGGGTGCTGATAAGTGGCCGACCACCGTTAGAAATATTTGTATCACTGGGTTATTTATTGGCTTTGGTAATGAGTGTGCGACTAAACCAAGTTGAAACCGTACCCTTATACACCTATTTGTATTTAATGTTGTTTGCTATACAATCGCACCTTATTGGTGAGGTAATGGACATTGAACCCGACAGAGCAGGAGGTCGCAAAACCAGTGCAACTGTATTGGGCTACCGTTATTCAAAATTAGTATTGGCAGTAATTGTTGCTATTGAAGCATGGCTATTGCTAAAACAATTTAACGAGCTGTTTCTGGGTGGTTTTTTGCTGCTCTACGCACTATATATGATGGTTGATGCCCTTTTTATCTTTAAAAATAAACCCTACCCTTTACATTTGATTAAACTGTTTGGCATTTGTGCCAATATTGCAGCCCTTACCACTATGGTATGGTTGTGGATGACAGGAAGCTTAGTATAACAATTTTTTGATTGTTGATTTGGAGATTTATGGTTTAAAAAAATTGAAAAATGCGTCTTTTTTAAAGTAAAAACCTCCCTTATCCGTCAACTTAAAACTAATAACGATAACCGCACCATGGCCCGCTCACGTGAACAACAAGATATACCCAAAGCAAAAATTAATAAAGAAAGTCTGCAAAAAGCATCACGACTTTTTGACTATATGGGCAACCAAAAATGGAAATTTATACTGGGTTTTATATTTCTTCTTTTGACCGGAAGTACTGGATTAGTTTTTCCATATTTACTTGGCGACCTAATTGGCGCAGCATCAAAATCAAAAGAAGAAATTAATAAAGTTGGCATACTTCTGTTAGCCATGTTTGTTGCTCAAGGAGTTTTTTCATACTTCAGGGTACGCCTGTTTGTAGACGTAGCTGAGAATATGCTAGTAGATATTAGAAGGGATGTTTACAGAAACCTTATCAAACAACCTATGCTTTTCTTCACCCAACGCAGAGTAGGTGAGTTAACCAGTAGGGTATCAGCAGACCTATCACAAATACATGACGCTTTTACCTCTAACATCGCTCAACTAATGCGTCAATTGATAATTATTGTAGGTGGTATTATCATGTTATTCTTTATAACACCACAATTAGCATTAGTCATGCTGGCAATTGTACCATTGGTTTCAATAATTGCTGTTTTGTTTGGAAGGTATATCAGAAAATTCTCAAAAAAAGTTCAAGACAAAGTTGCAGACAGTAATGCAGTAGTTGAAGAAACATTGCAAGGGATACAAAATGTGAAATCATTTGCAAATGAGTTTTTTGAAATTGACCGTTATGGCACAAGTATAAATACCGTAAAACAATTAGCCATTAAATTAGGAAATGTAAGAGGAGTGTTTTTCTCTTTCATTGTAACAGTAATGATGGGTTCCTTAGTGTTTCTTTTATGGTATTCTTTAACATTATTCAATGACGGAACATTAGGCGAAAAAGAGCTAACCACTTTTGCTGCTCTCACATTATTTGTTGCAGGTTCATTTAGCGGCATCATCGAACAATACAGTCAACTGCAAAAGGCATTGGGAGCCACCGACCGTGTACTGGAACTTTTGGACGAAAAACCCGAAGATATTAGTATGGAGGAGAAACCGCTTCCGCCTGAGTTCGTAATTAACGGTAATGTAACTTTTGACAATGTTGGGTTTAACTACCCTAGCCGTCCCGATTACGATGTTTTGAAAAACATTTCACTAACTACCCATGCGGGAGAAAAAATAGCATTGGTAGGGCCTAGCGGTGCAGGAAAATCGACCATAGTTAGCCTATTGTTGCGTTTTTACGAGCCACAAAGCGGTAGTATTTTGTTCGATGATAAACCATCAAGCGATATTCCTCTTAGTTTCCTTCGTCGCCAGATGGCCATTGTACCGCAAGATGTATTTTTATTTGGCGGAACTATAAAAGAAAATATTTTGTACGGTAAACACAATGCCTCTGATGAAGAAGTGATTGCAGCAGCCAAACAAGCCAATGCACACGATTTTATTACCGATTTCCCCGAAGGATACGACACTCTTGTGGGCGAACGTGGTGTGAAACTATCGGGCGGACAACGCCAGCGTATAGCTATTGCTCGCGCTTTGCTAAAAAATCCAACCATATTATTACTAGATGAAGCGACTAGTTCACTAGACAGCGAAAGCGAAAAACTGGTGCAAGATGCCCTTGAAAAACTAATGCAAGGACGTACCTCGTTTATTATAGCTCACCGATTATCAACCATCCGTAGTGCTGATAAAATAGTGGTGATTGATAAAGGACAAGTGGCCGAAATTGGCACACACTCGCAACTTGTACAAACTGAGAATGGATTGTATAAAAAACTTAGTGCACTGCAATTTGATGAAGAGTTGACACTAAATTGATGATTTGATATACCTATATACTTTTTTACATTTCTATGATAATAATATGCTCGATACTTACAACGTTTAAAGGTTAAAAGTTGTCTATATAGTAACAAATTTGCTTGCCTAATAATAGGTAAGATTGCATTGCACACTTTTTGTAATTGTTTATACAATTAATAAAACAAGAGTAGGTAATTTACTTTTGGCAGCAATTTTGGATATATAGTTTTAAACAAATCCTTTACCGCCATGAAAGCAGTATTATTTTTAACCTTGATGATAACATCGGGTTTGCTGTTTGCACAAAACACAGTTGAGCAATCAGTATCAGCACAAGGGTTCTCATTTGCAGAACATTTTAAACAATTTAGTTGGGCATATATAGTTGCTTTTGTAGGCTTGGTGGGTTTGATTGTTATAGGCTATATTTTTGGCTGGGATAAGAAGCTGTTTAAGCACAAACCTGCTGATGATAACCATCAACTATTTATATAAGCACGAATACAGAGCATTTTTTTTCGATAGGTAACTTTTTTGTTTAAAACCCCTGCGCCTTGGTGTGGGGTTTTTTATTGCTGCACAATTGGATAAAGCGAGCAAAAAAAATTGTTTAGTTTTGATACCTATGAAATTAAAAATCGCTTTGCTATTAGCATTGGCCGTGTGTTTTGTTTTATCCTGCCAAAACAAAAAAGAAACCGCCGATACCCTACTATACAATGCTACATTTTATACCTTAAACGACAGCCAACCTCAAGCTACTGCTGTTGCCATAAAAGGTGGTAAAATAATAGCCGTGGGTACTGCCGAAGAATTAAAAGAAAAATATACTGTTACAAATACTGTAGACTTAGAAGGCGCATACGTATATCCCGGTTTTATTGATGGGCATGCCCATTTTTATGGTTTGGGAATGTTTGAAAGTAGAGCCGACTTAACAGGAAGTACAAGTTTTGATGAATTAATACAACGCCTGCAAAATTTTGCAACAAGCAATACCGAAACTTGGTTGCAAGGCCGAGGATGGGATCAGAATTTATGGGAAGGCAAAAAGTTTCCTACTAAAGCCAAGCTAGACGAGTTGTTTCCTGATATCCCTGTATTTCTGAAACGAGTTGATGGACACGCTGCCCTTGCCAACCAAAAAGCATTGGATTTGGCAGGTATTACAACTGCATCGGTAATTAGCGGTGGGAAAATTATAACTGAAAACGGACAACTTACGGGTGTTTTGGTAGATAATGCCGCCGACTCGGTAGAGCATATAATACCTCAACCTACTGACGAGCAAGTAAGAGCTTACTTACTAAAAGCACAGGATATTTGCCTTGCCAACGGATTAACTACTGTGGTGGATTGCGGACTGGAGAAACGCTATATAGATATTATTAAAAAAATGAGCGATGCAGGCGAACTGAAAATACGCCTGTATGTGATGATAAGTGCTTATGAGCCTGAGTTGGAATATTACCTAAAAAACGGAAAGATTAAAACGCCCACACTAAATGTAAACTCGTTTAAAGTGTATGGTGATGGCGCGTTAGGTTCTCGCGGAGCTTGTTTGCTACACCCCTACCACGACGATGCTAGCGAAAGTGGTTTCTTGCTTCAAACGCCTGAAAAATATAAAAGCATTATCAGCCGTGTTGCTAAATCTGATTTTCAACTGAATACACATTGTATTGGCGATTCGGCCAATAGGTTTATGCTTGACAGCTACGGTGAGGCATTGGGTGAGGGGAATAACCGCCGTTGGCGTATTGAGCACGCACAAATAGTGCAGCACCCCTATGATGTAGCCAAATTTGGAAAATACAACATACTGCCCAGTATGCAACCCACACACGCCACATCCGACATGGGCTGGGCGGGTGAACGTTTGGGCAATGAACGTCTAAAAACAGCGTATGCCCTTAAAACCCTTTTGCAGCAAAACGGTAAAATAATTTTAGGAACTGATTTCCCCGTTGAAGGAGTTAGCCCACTGGCTACTTTTTTTACAGCCGTTAAACGCGATACCTATCAAAATTTAATAATGAGTTCTACCTTGTATATAAAAGGTCAAGACTCTATGCCTGCTAACAAGGCTTTTCAACCGCAAGATGCACTTACCCGTTTAGAAACTCTAAAAGGCATGACTATTTGGGCTGCTTACGGCAATTTTGAAGAAAATGAAAAAGGCAGTATTGAAGTGGGCAAGTATGCCGATTTTACGATACTGAATAAAGATATTTTGACGGATGAAACTTTAGCAGAAGTTAAAATTTTAGAAACTTGGATTGGTGGAGTACGGTTGTTTGGCAAATAACAATAAAGCATGCTCTTCGCTAACTCATCACAGTGGATTTGAAATCCACCGCTTTATTTAATTACAGTGCAACACGGGGTTTAAAACCCCGTGTTGCACTGTAATTCTAAAGAATAGAAGGTTTTATACTCTATTCAAAAAAAATATGATTTATCGCTTATAAAATTTGCCGGGTTAGCTATCCACTTCTTGTAGGGCATCACCGTTTTTGGTAAAAATAACAGGCTTCACCCTATTACGTTTAGCAAAATAATCGGCATAGTTGGCATCAAAGGCAAGTCGGTGGTTTAGTACAGTATCAATAGTTCCGTTCAGTGCCATTGCTAGCTCGGCACATTCACGCAAGGCATTTTGCCCGCCTTCGTGGGCAGTAATATAATCTACCATACCGTTATCCAATACAAATTGGGTGGTTAGGGGTTGGCTTTTTCTGCCTAAATAAAAACGTACGCCACATTGCTTGGCAACATTCAAATCAAGTATATCATCAAAAAACCATGCTATATTTTCGGGTTCTACATTAAAGTTGCTGCAAAAGTGTTTTAGTGCCTCTCCTTTATCTTTTATTCTAAAATAAAGAGCATAAAAACTCTCACGCTTTGCAAAATCACGTGCAGTAGGGTTTTCCTCGCCTGTAATAATAGCGGCAATAGGCAACTCACCATTGCGCAAAAAATAATCGTAGCGTAGCAGGTTTATCCCCATACTATCGGCCTCGCTAAATCCATTAGGGTGGCCTGTGCTTTTTATGGCATTGTTAAAAACCCCATCCCAATCAAAAGCAAAAACCTTAATTTTTTTTAGCTTTTGGGCTATTACTTCGGCAGGGGTAATAAACTGGCCGCCTATATTTTTAAAGGTAAGTTCTATATTCTCCATAATAAAAAAAGCCTTTAGAAATCAGTTTTTAGGCAATTAGCAATATTTGCCAAGTACAAAAAAACCAATAGCTAAAGGCATAAGGCTAAAAGCCAAAAGTATTATCCAATCAAATTCAACTTAACAAAATCTTGAATATCAAGCATTCCGAAAAGTTGGTTGTTTTCCATTACAACTATATTGTCTACCTCGTGTTTTTTAAACAAATCAACTGCTTGATACAACAATGCGTTGCTATCAATAGTTACAGGATATTTAAAATCAAAGTCGCTAAGTTTTTTATCCAATACAGCTTTACCGTCGTTAGTAATTTTACGACGAAGATCGCCATCAGTAAACACACCTATTAAAGTGCCGTTACCGTCAACTACCGATACTGCACCCAATCCGCTTTTATTCATTTCAACTACTGCATCAACAACGCTTTCGTTAACTGTAATGCGTGGATTGTATTGGGCAATAATTTCGTTTACTTTCATAGTCATCAGTTTTGTATGTTCAACAAACTGATCTGTACCTATGGTGGTAAGGTTGTTTTCGGTTAGTTTTTTCATCACACTCCAAGGAGCTGTAATAGTATGCACACCACTCATAATAGCGGTACGCACGTGCTCTGCATGGCGCACTGACGAAAACATTATTTTAGTATCGTAACCGTAGTATTCTACTGCTTCAACACATTGTTCAACAAGAGTAACTGCATCATGGCCTTGATCTTGCAAGCGCCCCACTAACGGACATACATAGGTAGCACCTGCTTGCATGGCCATATAGGCTTGTGCAAGTGTGTATACCAAGTGTACGTTTACCATATAGCCTTTATCGCGCAAACGTTTGCAGGCTGCTATACCAATGTTTGATACGGGTATTTTAAATACAGTTTTTTTAGGATCAAGCCCCAAAGCAATAAGACGGTCAGCTTCTTTTTCTACTTCTTCAGGTGTATCGCCCAGTGCTTCCACTTGCAATACTTTAACCATTTTAGATAGTTTAAGTATAGCCTCGTCTACATTGGTAATACCGTGGCGGTGCATAAACGTAGGCGTAGTAGTAAGCCCATCTATAGTACCCAATTTAAGGGCTTCTTCTATTTCTTTAAAGTCTACTGAATCTAAATATAATTCCATGTTGGCAGATAAAGGGTGTTTTATAGTTAAAATTTATATTTCTTATTTACTTCGTGTATCTCAAGCAATGGCTTGATAAATTCTTCTAAATCGTACACGCACAATTGGCTGGCGGCATCGCAAAGTGCTTTTTCAGGCTCTGGATGGGTTTCAATAAACACACCATCAACACCTGCTGCAACACCTGCGCGCGATATAGCCGGCAAAAACTCTCTTGCACCACCTTTAGGGTCGGCACTGGGTATACCGTACTTACGTATGCTATGGGTAATATCAAATACCACAGGATACCCTATTTGGCGTAAGTGGTGCATACTTCGTGGATCTACAATTAAATCGTTGTATCCAAAAGTATAACCACGCTCGGTTAGTATAATATTTTCGTTACCTGCTTCCTCAACCTTGCGGGTAGGGTGTATCATATTTTCAGGAGCAAGAAATTGCCCGTGTTTAATATTTACTACACGGCCTGTTTTGGCTGCAGCAGTTACCAGTGTAGTTTGCATACACAGGTAGGCCGGTATTTGCAATATATCTACCACTTCGCCGGCTATTGCAGCTTGCTCGGGGTAGTGTATATCGGTCAATACCGGTACATCAAATTCTTTTTTAATACGTTCAAGAAGGCGGACACCCTTTTCTATACCCGGGCCATCGTAGTATTTGGCCGAGCTACGGTTGTCTTTCTGAAATGATGATTTGAATATCCAAGGAATATTCAAACTGGTAGTAACTTCTTTAAGGTACTCGGCGGTTTTAAGCATTATGCTATCGTCTTCGATAACACATGGGCCTGAGATAAGGAAAAGCTTATCATTCCCGCATTCTATGTTGCCAACGGCTACTTTTTTAACTGACATTTTTTAGTATCGGGCGCAAAGTTAAACTTTAATTTTCATTTTGGAATGACGGGTAAATTAAGTTAGGTGTTTATATTGTACTTTAGGCAACAAAGCGCCTACTTACAACGTCTTTATAGTATACACCCTATTAATAAAATGCTAATGAAACCACTATATAAAAAATTTAGCCTTGTGCTACTGCTTTTTGCAGCACTATCGCTTGCCGTTTTTGTTCAAAGTTGTAAAGAAGAAAACCCCTCTGTCCCAATAGGTACAGGAGATAACAGTGTAAAACTTGAATTTAAAGGCACTACAGCATCGGGTAGTTTTGAATTGGGCAAAGGTTACGATTTGGCTACCGAAGGTTTTAGGTATAGGTTTAGCTTACTAAAATTTTATGTTTCAAAATTTAGTTTGATAAAAAACGATGGCAGCGAGCTACTACTTAATGATATTGCTTTGATAGATTTTAGGGTAGACCAACCCAATACTTCTTTTACTGTAAAAGTGCCTGAGGGCGAGTACAAAGGTTTTAAGTTTGGTATTGGTGTTGACTCTATTAATAATAGTAAGCTGCCCGCATCATTCGCAGCCGAACATCCTTTATCATCAGCACAAGGAACGTATTGGGAAATGACTTCTAAATACCGTTTTATGTTGATTGAAGGACACTTAGATACTTTGCGCGGTGCTACCGAAGATTTTTCAGAACAATTTGTGGTACACACAGGTACTGATGCTTTGTACAGAGAAAAAACTTTTACCAGAAGTTTATCGTTTACCAAAGGGGATAACAAAACCCTTACTATGGAAATAAACATAGACAAGCTGCTAAGTAACGCTGATTTTAGAGCCGATCATGTTAGCCATACACTGGGAACAGGGTTTACTTTGGCAGAAAAAATTGCCGATAATTTTGCAGCAAGCATTACAGTAAAATAAAATAGATTTATGAACAGGGTAAAAAACACAAAAGTATTTAGAATAGCAATAATGGCTTCTATAGCTACGGGCATACTATTTCTTTCGCAGTGTAAACCTGAAGATAAGCCTATGATACCCGATCCTTATCAGGATGAACCCTATACTCTAACAGTTCCTAAAGGTTTTCCACCACCTGTATTAAGTACAAGTAACCCACTTACAGTACACGGTGTTGAACTGGGCAGAAAACTATTTTACGACCCTATACTTTCAGGTGATAATACACAATCCTGTGCTTCGTGCCACAACCAAGCTACCTCATTTACCGATGCCCCTAATAAATTTAGCAAAGGTATTGACGGAATAGTTGGCAATAAAAACAGCATGGCCATAATAAACATGGCCTGGAACAGAGACTTTTTTTGGGACGGACGATCTACATCTCTTGAAAAACAAGCGCTTGAACCCGTAAGCAACCCTATTGAAATGCACGAGAGTTGGAGCAATGTAATAAAAAAACTACAAGCCGATACAAGCTATACTAATCTATTTAAGAAAGCATTTGGTACAGATAAGGCTGATTCTACACTTGCTGCCAGAGCAATGGCTCAGTTTATGAAAACCATAGTGGTAAGTGAAAGTAAGTTTCAGAAGTTTTTACGTAAAGAAACTTTATTAACGGATGCAGAACGTCGCGGTTATGCAGTATTTATAAGTGAAGAAGCGGGTGATTGTTTCCACTGCCACATGGTATACGATGCTCTTTTTACGGATAACTATGTTAGCGACCCTGTACAACGTTTTCACAATAATGGACTTGACCCTGAACCAGCATCGGGTATATTTACAGGAAGAGCTTTGATAACTAATAACCCTGCCGATATTGGTAAATTTAAGACACCTACCTTGCTAAATGTGGCTTTAACTCCACCCTATATGCACGATGGGCGTTTTAATACTTTAGAAGAAGTTGTTGAGTTTTATAATAGTGGCGTTCATGCCTCAAGAACGTTAGATGTAAATATGAATATTAAACCCCAAGCATCAAACCGAACTTTTGAGAATGGCGTACGTAACCTTCACCTTAGCCAACAGCAAAAAGACGATTTGGTAGCGTTTCTTAAAACCCTTACCGACCCAACAATAGCTACCAACCCCGCTTACTCAAAACCATAAGTAAGGCACATAGTTTACTTAAAAACCTTATTAACCATAGGTATTTGTTTACGACTAATGAAAGCAATTATAGCACAGCACACAAATACCACAACGGCAAGGACAAACAAATAACCTCCGTCGCCTTGTACTTCTATACCCAGTTTGGTAAGATGAAAAAATATTGCACCTGATATTACTCCCAATCCTAGCAAGGCACCTAACCATGATGTAGCAGGTATAAGTATTAGTATCGAAGCTATCAATTCGGCTACTCCGCTACCATAACGGCCTGCTGGCTCCATACCTACGGCAGTAAATATATAAATAGATTCTTCGGCACTTGAAAATTTAAAAAATAGGGTTTGAAGCATAATAAGAGCAGCTATAATGCGCAATATCCAAAGGATGATGTTGGTAGGTTTACTCATGGTAGTAGCATTACTATAATTAGTTAACCCCATTTGTATAGGCTTTATACTAGGTTAGTCTTTGCCCCAATTTTTTGATGCTGTTAAAACTTGGTTGATGAAAGATACAACTTTCTCTACACAATTAGGCTAAGCAACAAAATGAGGCAAATAGTTTTAGCATGAAAAAAAATAGCACCTATGAACTAACTTTTTTAAAAATGCGGTGTACAGATGGTTATGATGGCACCCATAACATATCCCTTATTGCTCTCTAGCCGTGTAGTTTCACTTACAAATAGCATAAAGCATGAACTTACTGATGCACGTTACCTACAAATCACCTACCTAAGTTGCTTTTTGTTTTACGGCATAGCACAACTGGGTTGGGAAATTTCGGCATTCAACTTTATTACCACGTTTGTTATTGGTATAGTTACGCAAATAGTCGCCGTAAAAATTACCCGCCAGCACCTTAGCAGTATAAAAAGTGCGTTAATCACCATTTTAGGGCTTACTATTTTGCTGCGGGCAGGCAATGCAGGTGTATATGCCTTTGCGGCTTTTGTAGCCATTGCCTCAAAATTTATTATCCGCTACAAAGGCAAGCACATTATAAACCCTGCCAATTTTGGCATTATCACCGCTATTTTGGTAACGGGCAGTGCATGGATTTCGCCCGGACAATGGGGCAATACCACCGTATTACTTTTTATGATAGGCGCAGCAGGCATGATGGTGTTGTTAAAAGTAGGCCGATTGGATTTAGCCCTTCCCTTCTTGCTTGTTTTTGGAGGATTAGAGTTTTTCCGTAGTGTAGTTTACCAAGGTTGGCCTATCGATTTCTTTTGGCATAAAATGTTTAACGGTTCGCTAATGCTTTTTACCTTTTTTATGATTACCGACCCAAAAAGCACACCTGCACACCGCAAAGGGCGCATTATTTTTTCGGTAGTCATAGCCATACTCTCGTTTGTATTGAGCAATTACCTTTTTGTACAAGTCGCCCCCGTTTGGGCTTTATTTTTTCTTTCGCCCATCACCCTTTTGCTCGATAGGATTTTCCCTGCGCAGCAATTCAACTGGAATTTATCAAACAGTAAAACCAAATAAAATATACCACTATGAAAAACGTAAATAAAAAACTAATAGCCATAGTGCTGCTTTGCTGTATGGCCACGCAAAATATTTGGGCATTTTGCGGCTTTTATGTGGCAAAAGCAGGGGCAGAATTGTTTAACAACAAATCGCAAGTGATACTGGTACGAGATGGCAATAAAACCACCATTACTATGGCCAGCGATTTTAATGGCGACGTAAAAGATTTTGCTATGGTAGTACCTGTGCCTGTGGTACTAAAACGTGAGGATATAAAGGTAGTACCCAATGAGTTGTTTAGCAAGCTAGATGCCTATAGCGCGCCCCGAATGGTAGAGTATTACGATAATAATCCTTGCGAACAACTAATGGAATTTAAAGCGATGCAGTCTCCTACTATGGAGGTGGTGACTGAAGATTTTGAAATGACCCATGACTTAGAAAATAAAGAAAAGAGGGTTACTATTGAAGCGCGCTACTCAGTAGATGAATATGATATTTTAATACTATCGGCCAAAGAATCGGGCGGACTAAAAAGCTGGCTTACTGATAACGGATATAGCATACCCGACAAGGCAGAGGAGGTGCTAGAGCCTTACATAAAAAACAATATGAAGTTTTTTGTAGTGAAGGTGAATATTGAAAAACAGAAAAATCTTACCAATGGGTATTTACGCCCCCTGCAAATAAAATTTGAGCACGAAAGGTTTATGCTGCCCATACGTTTGGGCATGGCCAACGCCAAAGCCGAACAAGATATGATAGTATATGCCTTTAGCCGATACGGTCGCATAGAAACCACCAACTACCGCACGGTAAAAATGCCTAGTGATAAAAACATCCCTTTGTATGTGCAACAACGTTTTGATAAGTTTTATGCTGATATGTTTAGCAGAAGCTATAAACAACAGGGACGTAATGCCGTTTTTTTAGAGTATGCGTGGAACTTAAGCCCAAGCAACTATGTAAAGTGCGACCCTTGTGTGGGCGAAATTCCAGATTTTAATGATATGGTAACCGCAGGTGCCGATTGGTTAAAAAACGGTAATACCTTAAATCAAAATGCCAGTGTATTTTTTACCCGCTTGCATGTGCGCTACACCCGCGATAAATTTCCACAAGATTTAATGCTGATGGAAACCCGCAACCAAGAGCATTTTCAGGGCAGGTATATTATTACTCATCCGGCAAGGGGTAAATTTACTTGTAATGCAGGGCAAACATACTTAACCGATTTACACAACCGCCGTGAACTTGAAAACCAAGAATTAGCTGTTTTAACAGGATGGAACATTAATAAATATGGCTACTACCCTGAGGAATACGATGATTTGATAAAAACCAAGAAGCAACCCAAACAACAAGACAACGACCAACAAAAACCAGAAGAGGAAAAGCATGAGGACGAAAAAAATAATGTACTGCCTATTTTCTCTGCCCCAAAAAGTAATGGCGATAGCGGCAATCAATGGCAAATGTTATTTTATATCAGCTTTGGTTTGTTTGTACTGCTAAGTGCATACCAAATGAAACAGTTGTTTGCCCGACTAAGGCAACACTAGAAAGTGATTTACTATACATCTTCTACTATTAAACATTGAAAATAAGTGAATTATGTAAGTATAACCTTTAGTTGTGTAATACATTTGGTGGCTAATTAAGTAACCTTTGTGAACGATGTGAAAACTTTTTCACGGCGATGAAGACTTACTTATGAAATTAAAAAAAATCTGGATTATCACATTACTACTTACCGTATTTATATGGGGCTGTAAAAAAGATAATTTCACCGAGACAATAGGGACTTGCCCTGTGGTAGCCTCAACCAACCCTACTGACCTTGCTACTAAAGTGCAGGTAGGACAAGTAATTACTGCAACTTTCAATGAAAAACTCGATCCTAAAACTATTACTGCCGCCTCTTTTTCATTGCGGGGTTTAACAGATATACAAGGCGCATTTACCTATAATGAAGCAAATGCTACACTAAGTTTTGTGCCAGCTATGCCATTACCCCCTAATACTACTTTTACCGCTAAAGTAATAGCACCGGTAAGAAATTTTTCGGGTAGTGCTTTGCAAACCGACTATGTATGGACGTTTAGCACGGGTGATACCTTATCACCTATGGTTATTGCAACAGACCCCATAAACAATACAACCGGTGTAGCCATTAACAAAGTTGTGAGGGCAACTTTTAGTATGCCTATGGATTCGCTAAGCCTTGATTCAACAACGTTTACCTTAAAACAAGGTGCTACGCCAATTACGGGTAAGGTTTCGGCTAGTGGTACAATGGCAGCATTTACGCCCACAAGTGCTTTAGCATCAAACACACAATACACAGCCACCATTACCAAAGGAGCTAAAAACAAAGCGGGTACTCCGCTTGCCGCCGATTATGTATGGGTATTTACCACGGGTACTACTAATGCCCCCACGGTTACATCTACCAACCCCGCAAACAATGCAACTGATGTGTTTCTTAACAAGGTTATCAAGGCTACTTTTAGTATGCCTATGAACCCTTCAACAATAAGCACGGTAACATACACAATAAAACAAGGCACTACACCTATAGCAGGTACGGTTTCATATAGCGGTACAACGGCATCGTTTACTCCTACTAACCCACTTGTAGCAAACACATTATATACTGCCACTATTACCACAGGGGCTAAAAATTTGGCGGGTGATGGATTAACCACTGATTATGTGTGGACATTTACAACAGGCACTACTACTGCTCCTATAGTTATGTCTACCGACCCTAACAATAATGCATCGGGTGTGGCACTTAACAAAGTAGTTACTGCTACTTTTAATATGCCTATGGATGCGTTAACAATTAACACTTCAACTTTTACTTTGAAACAAGGTACAACAACGATTGTTGGCTCGGTATCCTACTCAGGCTCAACTGCAACCTTCACTCCAACATCAAACCTTTCATCGGGCAATACCTATACAGCAACTATTACCACAGGAGCTAAAAATACCTTGGGTACGCCATTGGCAAACGATTATATATGGAATTTTACTACCAAAAACCCCTCAGGGCCTCCTGTTATTAATCTTAAATCGGTAGAACCATTTGGTATTATAGCAGGCGTAGGTGTTAGTAATAATGCAGGCTTTAGCATTATTAATGATATGAATGTGGGCATTAGCCCGGGTGTTCGTTCATCAATTACAGGCTTTCCCCCTGCAATTGTTGTAAATGGAGCTATATATGCCTCTGATGATGCTAGCCCACCGGGGATAGCAGCCACACTTACACAGGCCAAACAAGACCTTACTGATGCTTATCTTTTTGCTGAAGGAGCAACTACACCTGCCCCTGCAACAGTATCGGGCGATATAGGCGGCATAACGCTTGCCCCCGGTATATATAAGTCAACTTCAACGCTTCTGATACAATCAGGCGATTTAACCCTTGATGCTCAAGGCGACCCTAATGCAACATGGATTTTCCAAGTAGCTGCAGGCTTTACCACTGTGGGTGGTGCAGGAGGTAATGTTATTCTAACTGGAGGCGCACAGGCAAAAAACATTTTTTGGCAAACAGGTAGCTCTGCCACTATTGGAGATTTTACCGTATTTCAGGGTACTATACTTGCCTTAACTTCAATAACTATGAACTCAGGCGCAACGGCCAATGGCCGTATGCTTGTTCAAAACGGTTCCGTAGTGCTAACCAACACCAACACTATCAACAAGCCTTAATCCATAAAATATGAAAATAAACTTTATAAAAAAATCGCCCATAGGGCAGTATATATATATCTTAAAAAGTGCTGCGTTATTCGTTTTGATAGCCACAAGCCTTCAAACGCCCCTTGCAGCACAAACACCTACATATACCCAACCATCGTGGTGGTTTGGTGCGGCAGCAGGTGCCAACGTTAATTTTTACAGCGGCTCTACCCAAAAATTAAACTCAGATTTAACTGTTCCAAAATCTTTTCAAAAAGGATTAGGTATTGGTCTTTTTCTTGCCCCTCTTATTGAGTTTCATCGCCCCGGCTCAATGTGGGGTGGTATGTTGCAAATAGGGTACGATGGCCGTAGTGCTAAGTACAAGCAAATAACCAACCCGTGCAATTGTCCTGCTGATTTAAGCACCAAACTTAGCTACATAACTATTGAACCTAGTTTGCGCTTTGCCCCATTCAAGTCGCATTTTTATTTGTTTGGAGGCCCTAGGTTGGCATTTAATATGTCAAAATCGTTCACCTATACAGTAGGTAAAAACCCTAATTACCCCAATCAGGCAGAAAACCCCGACCAAAAAGGTGATTTGAGTGATGTAAGCAGCATGATTCTTTCTATGCAGATAGGTGCAGGCTATGATATCCCTATCAGTTCTGCAAGCAAACAAAACCAGTTTATAATCTCTCCCTTTATTTCATTTCACCCTTATTTTGGTCAAGCCCCCAGAACCATTGGAACATGGAATGTAAATACACTAAGAATTGGTGTTGCTTTTAAGTTTGGACATGGCAGCATTATTTTACCAGAAAAAGCCGCACTGCCACCTGTAATACCTCAAGTACTTGACCATGAAGCCCAGTTATCTGTTCATGCACCCGCTAATATTCCTGTTGAACGTAGGGTAAGAGAAACTTTTCCGCTACGTAACTATGTCTTTTTTGATAATGAAAGCACTAAAATATCAGACAGGTATGTTTTGCTTAAGAAAAGTGAAGTGAAAAATTTTGATGAAACACAGCTTGAAGTTTATCAACCCAAAACACTTTCAGGCCGTTCAAAACGCCAAATGGTGGTTTACTATAACATCCTTAACATAGTGGGCAACCGTATGCAAAAAAACCCTTCAACCACCATTACGTTGGTAGGCTCATCAGCAAACAACCCTGAGGATGGCAAATTAATGGCTGAATCTATTAAAAAATATCTAGTAGATGTGTTTGAGATTGATGGAGCAAGAATAACCACTGTAGGTAGGGATAAACCCAAAATACCTTCTGAAAAACCGGGAGCTACACAAGAAAACAAATTACTTGTTGAAGGAGACCGTAGGGTGTCAATCGAAAGTACTTCTCCTGCCATGCTTATGGAGTTCCAAAGCGGCCCTGAAGCCCCTTTAAAACCGGTAGCCCTTGTTACTGTGCAAGAAGCTCCGTTGGATAGTTATGTAACGTTTGATGTAGGTGGCGGCAAAGAAGAATACACTACTTGGTCGATAGCAATAACTGACGACAAAGGAGTTGTTCAAAATTTTGGCCCTTATACCAAAGAAAAAATAAGCATTCCGGGTAAATCTATACTAGGTAAGCACCCTCAAGGTAATTACAAAGTAACCATGCTGGGCACTACAAAAGGTGGCAAAAAGGTGAATAGAGATACTACTGTGCACATGGTGTTATGGACACCTCCCAAAGATGAAGAAGGCTTAAGGTTTAGCGTTATCTATGAATTTAACGATTCAGAAGCAATAACAATGTATGGTAAATACCTTACCGAGGTAGTAACCCCTAAAATACCCATAAATGGAACCGTCATTATACACGGTTATACAGATGTGATTGGTGATGAGGCCTACAACCAAAAGCTCTCATTAGCCCGCGCTAACAATGTAAAAGGCATACTTGAAAATAGCTTGGCTAAAACAGGACGAAAAGATGTGAATTTTGAAGTGTATGGCTTTGGTGAAGATGAAGAGTTAGCCCCTTTTGAAAACAAATATCCCGAACAACGTTTCTATAACCGTACAGTTGTTATTGATATTATTCCTCACGAATAAAAATTTCATTTAACTAATAACGAGGGTAGTATAGTGGTTAACCACTGTACTACCCTTTTACATTATTAAATAATTACTATTTTTCAAACTCGGTTAGGGGTCTCGCTCTATTATGTTGTATAGAGTGTAGCGAAACAAATTTTCTACTTCAAAACAATTATGCCCGTTTAATGGTTCGATTTGGTAGTTTCATCGAAGAAATTATACCGTTGAAATAATTACTTAAACCATTAAAGTATGTATAACCTTAGTTTCGCGACTGATTTTTAATAACTATGAAAAAAATATTAGCTTTATTGTTTATTGTATTTGCATTTGCTCAATGGGCAAATGCACAGCAGAAGTTCTCCGTCAGTGGCACAATTAAAGATGCTGCCAACGGAGAAGAACTAATTGGTGCTACCGTTTTGGTAGAAAACACCACCACAGGAATAGCCACTAATGTTTATGGCTTTTACTCTCTTAGCCTTACCAAAGGAAAATATAAACTTATATACAGCTATACAGGCTACACATCAAAAACACTTGAGGTAACACTTGATGCCAATAAAACTATTGACATGGAGCTTAGTGAAACTGCTGTTGAGGTTGGTGCCGTAGTTGTTACAGGCGAAAAAGCTGATAAAAATGTGAGTGAGAATAAAATGAGTGCCATTACACTGGATTTGAAAACAGTGAAAAAAGTACCCGTTTTGTTGGGAGAAAATGACATTATAAAAGTTGCCCAATTGCTACCCGGTATTCAGGCAGCAGGTGATGGAAGTACCCTTATGATTGTTCGTGGTGGAAATATCGACCATAACCTTGTACTTTTAGATGAAGCAGTGGTATACAATCCATCGCACGCTATTGGCTTTTTCTCTATTTTTAACGGAGATGCCATAAAAGATTTTGAGATATATAAAGGAGGTACACCAGCGCAATACGGTGGCCGCTTGGCTAGTGTGATGGATGTGCGCATGAAAGAAGGTAACAGCAAAAAATACGAAGTAAGTGGCGGTATAGGTATATTATCATCAAGGTTAACGGTAGAAGGCCCTATTAAAAAAGATGTCGGCTCGTTTATGGTTTCAGGCCGTCGTAGCTATTTCGATTTGTTTTTTCCCCTTTCTTCTCAAACAAAAGGCAGCAAAGCCTACTTTGGCGATTTGAACGTAAAAGCAAATTATACCCTTAGCAAAAAAGACCGCCTTTTTATTTCATTCTATACAGGAAAAGATAAACTTGGTTTTAGTGATATTTTTGGTTTTGGTTGGGGGAACACAACAGGTACAGTGCGTTGGAATAGGATTATAAACAGTAAAATGTTTGTAAACACCAGTGCCATTATTAGCCGCTACAACTACAATTTGCAATTTAATATATCGCCAAACTTAAACCTTGAGCGTAATAACTACATACAAGATTATGGAGTGAAGAGTGATTTCACTTACTATATCAACCCAAAAAGCACCGTTCGTTTTGGTTTGTTCAATACTTTCCACAAATTCAGACCGGGTGAAACAGCTCCTATTACTTCAGAATCAATTATTGTAGGCGATACGTTGCCAAGTAAAAGAGCTTTTGAGCAAGCCTACTATATAAGCCACAAGATTGATGTTACTAACCGATTAAATATTGAGTATGGTTTACGTCTTTCTGTATTTTCAAACGTTGGCGAAGGGCGTGAGTTTAAATACTCAAACGGCTCACCAACTTATATTGACCCCGCAAACCCCGGTGTTGTATCGTCTTCACTAAACTTTATTAACGATACAATGAACTATAAATCAGGCGAGTTTTATAATACCTATGCCGGTATAGAGCCACGCCTTAATATGGCTTATCGTATTGACTCTAAAAGTAGTGTAAAGGCATCGTACAACCGTATGTTCCAATACATGCACTTAGTACAAAACACCACAGCAAGTACAGGTCAAGAATTTTGGATACCAAGCAATCCTTATATCAAACCACAACGTGCCGACCAAGTAGCGGTAGGTTATTTCCGTAATTTTTTGGATAATCAATTAGAAGCCTCAGCAGAGATATACTATAAAGATATGCAAAATACTGTGGAAGTAATTGACAATGCCGACCTTAATTTTACAGAACCTATTGAAAGTCAATTAGTTCAAGGTAAAGGCCGCGCCTACGGAATAGAATTTTTACTTCGTAAATCTAAAGGTCGCCTTAACGGGTGGATAAGCTATACATTAAGCCGTAGTCAACGCCAAGCTGATGGAATAAATAATGGCGACTGGTATGCTTTCCGTTTCGACCGCCGTCATTATGGAACCGCAGTAGTTACTTACGATGCCAGCGATAGGGTAAGCATAGGTGCAAACTTTGTATATGCCAGTGGCGAAGCTGTAACAGTGCCTATTGGCTATTATAATGTTAACGGAAAAAACACCGCACTATACAGTAACCGCAATAGTTTCCGTATGGCCGATTATCACCGTATGGATGTATCGGTAACACTATACCGCAAAAAAAATCCGGATAAAAAATACAAAAACGAAAGCAGCTGGGTGTTCTCTATCTACAACGTGTATGCCCGAAAAAACTGGTTTTCTCTTGCATTTAGAACTGATGAAAATGGACAAAACAGTGTTTTCCGCACCTATTTGTTCCGCATAGTTCCTTCAGTTACTTATAACTTCAAATTTTAATCGCAGCCATGAAATTTTTAAGAAACAGTATATATATAATATCGCTTGCTCTATTATTTAGTGCTTGCGAAGATAAAATCGACTTAGACCTGAGTAGTGAAGGTCAGAAACCTGTAGTTGAAGGTAGAGTTACTACTGAAACCGACAGTTCATATATAAAACTTTCGTTCACAGCTCCATACAACTCAAACCAAGAACCACCTGTTATAACCAATGCCACAGTAGAGGTAAAAATGGATAACGAGCCGGCTGTGCTATTTAACCACGTAGGTAATGGCATATACAAGCCTGCCGCAGGTTATGTAGGCCAAAAAGACCATAATTACAGTCTAAAAATTGTTATAAATGGAAACGAGTATACGGCACAATCGTACCTATACCCCATGTTTGATGTAGTTGACACTTTAATACAAGAATTTAAACCTGCACAAGGCTTTATTGATGAAGGGTATGCCATTACTTATTGGGGAAACTACAATCAACCGCCTAAAAAATACTATTGGTTTAATTTTGGCAAGAATGACTCGTTAGAAGACAATGACATATTGTTTGATAACAGTGATATACCTTTCAATCAACCCCAACCCTTCGAGCTTCCTTTTTTCCGTGCTCAAAAAGGCGATTCGGTAATACTTGTTTTCCGTAGTATTGATGTGTATGTAAACAACTACCTTAATGCGCTGTCAGCTCTTAATAGCGGAGCACCCGGCCTATTTCAGGCTCCACCGGCCAACCCGCCAACAAATATAAAAGGTGGTGCTGTTGGATTTTTCTATGCCTCTGATATAGTGAGGCGTTGGCGAGTGGTAAACTAAAACAGAATTATATATTCATTGATTAAAGCGGCCTAGTGCCGCTTTTTTTGTTATCTAAACAAAGTAAGTTGGCCTTTGTAGTTGTGGTAATAGCCATATACATCACGCAAAAGATAAATATAGGTATACTGTCCCTCAGGGCATTGGTTGCCCTCATACGTTCCATCCCATTTTTTAAGTGGGCTATCACTATCAAATACTTTTTGCCCCCAACGGTTAAATATTTTCAGGCTATACTCCTTAAAGTATAAAGTACCCTCTCCACCGTAAGTGGGGTTTAAAATATCTCTATTGGGTGTAAATGCATTAGGCACATGGAAAAAGAAATCAGGAGCTACAAATACGCTTTTACTTAATGTATCGTAACACCCTTCAGTATTGCTAATAATAAGGGTAACAGGCAAAGTAGCCGTATCATCGTATACCATCAACGGGCTTTGTTGTGTGCTAAAATTACCTTTGCCCAAATCCCAAAACCAATTATCGGCATCAATGGATGAGTCAGAAAAAAGCATGGTTGTCTTTTTCTCATCAAAATCTGTTTTTATCACCCCAAAACGAGCTTGTGGAAGGGGCTTTACTATAGCTTCATTTACTTTTGTTACTGATGCCTCGCAACCGTAATTTGATAGCACATTAAGGGTAACCGTATAGTTACCTGTATTACTGTACGTATGTACCGGTGTACTATCTTTTGAAGTAGAACCGTCTCCAAGTTTCCAACTCCAATTTGTAATATTTCCGGGTGTGCTATAGCTTTTGTTTTTAAACTTTGAAGGCTGGAACAAACAAGTTGGGTCGACAGTAAAATTTGCAATAGGAGAAGGCAATAAACGTACTCGCAACGAAGCCGTATCAGTACAATTATTATCAGTCGTTATTTGCAACAATACATCAAAGCTATCGGGACTAACGTAAAATTTGCCTCCGGGTACTTTGCCCAAATCAATAGTCCCATCACCAAACTGCCACAAATATTCGGCAATATTTCCTCCATTAGCCGTTGAACCTTCTGCGGTATAATTAAACAAGTTCTCTTCTATACACTGCACCGCTTTATCTACTGAGGCCACAGCAACAGGTGTGGGATAAAACTGCACCACCCTTTGGGTAGTATCGGCACATCCCTTATCCGATACTAGCACCAATAATACCTTGTGCGTAGTATCTTTAGTATACGTTTTTGTGGGGGGTGTTTTTAATGTTGACGTAGTAGCATCACCAAAATCCCAAGTGTAACTAGCTATTGTACCCACAGGTATAAACGAAGCCGCTGCTGAAAAATCAAAGCCGTGATCTTTAAAACACGTGATGGTTTTGTTTACGGTAAATGCCGCATTGGGCATTGGGTGTATTAATATGTTTTTATTTATTGAGTCGGTACAACCATCATTAGTTATTACCCTCAACTTCACATTGTAGGCACCATATTTTGCATAGCTTTTATTTAATCCACTGGAAGCCGTAGGGGTGCTATCGCCAAAATCCCAAATAAGGGTTTGCACAAAACCTTTCTCTGTAAAGGTAGTATCTGTAAAATTAAACACATTGCCATCAAGACACTGCTGTGCGCTATCAATAAAAAAATCTACATAAGGGTCGCCGTGCACATAAACATACCGCTTGGCCGAATCAACACAACCTATGCCTGTTGCTACTTTTAACGATAGCAAAAACGAATCGACACTGCCATACGTTTTAGAAAAATTTAAAGGGAGCGATGTCCTATCATCAGCAGGGCTACCATCACCATATATCCATTGCCTATAATTTATAGAGTCTATGGGCGATGTAGAAGTATCGTTTATCAAAAATTTATTGGCCGATAGGCACTGACTTGTATCGTTAACCGTAAACCCTGCATTGGGCTGGTCGTATACGCGCAGCACAGTTCTGGCAGTGTCTCTACAGTTTTGACTAGAGATTACTACTAACGATACATTGTAGGCACCCGGTGTATTATAGCTTTTGGTAAACTGTTTTAAACTTGTTTGGTAACCATCACCCATATCAAACATCCATTTCTGCAGCCCCCCTTGTCCAAACTCAATAGTTGAACTATCGCGTATTTTAAATACATTTCCTTCTTGGCACTGCTCGGTGGTATCCGTAAAAAAGCGTGCCTCAGGATGCTTCACCACCAGGATTATTCGGGTTAGCTTACCCTTACAGCCCTTTTCACTAGTAGCTGTCATAGTAGGATAGTAAGCCCCATTTTGGTTAAGAGTTACTTTAACTACATCACCTACTTGTTTCCCCCCGGGCCCAAAATCCCAAAGGGTAGAACCTGGTTTTATGGATGGTTTTGATATATTAGTAAAGATAAATTCGTTATCGTATAAACATTGCAGGTTATCATTAACCGTAAATAACGGCACTAATGAATCAAATTTCACCGTCATTGTATCCCAAATATCACAACACTTCCATGATTTTTTCACCCAATAAGTCCCTTCAATATCAGCTTTAAAAAAGTCTGACGACGCGATAGGAAATTTAGGGTTCAAATCAGGATGAGAAGGAGGTGCGCCAAGCGTATCATAATACCACTCATAAGTAGCACCGGGATTATCAGATGATGATGCAAACAGTGTAACAATGCGTGGCCGAGTGCAAAGTGATGTATCTCTTGATGGAAATTTTAAAGTAGGTGCTCGGCTAATACGTATTTGTTTTACCTGTGTAAAATCACTACCATTAACTGTTAATGTTAACGATACATAGTAGCACCCCTCACTGGTAAACTTATGTTTAGGTGTTTGTGAAAAACTAGTATCATTACTTCCTGAAGCTACATCACCAAAAATCCACTTTACGCCGCTCACCTTGCCGGTACCTATCTCGTCAAGCCAATCAGAAATATTTACTTCAAATAAAGTAGAATCGTTTGAACACAGCTGCGTGGTAGTAAAAGGCTGCCGTTTATGAAAAAAGCTTTGGCAAAAAGTAGGAAAAAAAGTGCCCACATTACCGGGTGCATCAACAATATCACGTTCTAGCATCACAGCAGTGCCCTGTTCTTCAGGCATATTTATACGTGATAGCTTTAGCGAGTTTGGTTGTTCAATAATATAAATTTTCCCATCGGGTGCTACCTGCATTCCCCCCGTAGGTTCAAAAGGAGGCGAAATAGACAACCCCGTATTCTTTAAAACCATTACACTTGGAGACTCTAAATCAAACTGAAAAATGCCGTTTAGCCCTTTTTGAGTGCCCGAAAAACCATAATTGTTAACGTATAGCTTTTTGCCGCTGGGAGAAAAAGCTATACTTCCCCCTTTTCCTATCCAATCATCACCGGGTGAAGCAGTAAAAGCTGCATAGTCTTTTATTTCACCGGTGCTATTATCAAATTTTAATATTTGTAACGGGCGTCCGATTACTAAAAATTTTCCGTCGGGAGAAAACTTCATCTGTCCTGACTCTGGCGAACTAACACCGGCAAAACTAACAACAGCATTAGTATCAACACCCAAAACTCCAGAGATAAGGTAGGCATGAAACTCTGGTACTCCCTTAATTTTGGATACCACCCAATAATCTTTCCCATTAGCATGGTCTACCGCAGCAATCATCTCATTCGTGCCCTTTGATAACGATTTATTTGTAACCGACCATGTACCCATACCGCTGGATGCCCCATTTAGTTCTGAATAGCATAAACCATTACTAAACTGAGTAAGAGTATCATCAACCGTAAAAAAATAATAATCGCCAGGCACATTTCTGCTGGGAAGTATCACCGCAGTTTGGGTGGCCATTTTAGAGCCGTTTAAAGGTATTGGCGGAGTGTTAAAAGCAAAGTTGCCAAAATTCCAAATAGAGTCACCATCAGTATAAAACTGAAGATCACCACACTCAGAGCTTATGCAAGCACTTCCTTCCATTACATTTAAAGAACCTTGCCGAAATAATCGAGGCGGATCACAATTAAAATCCATGGCAATATGGTTGCCAAACATCCAATACTGAGCAAACCGTTGAGAAAACGACGAAAACACCGTCCCCAACAGGAGAGTTAGCAAACTATATTTTAAAAATTGCTTACGCACCAGCTCTTTGTTACTTAATTAGACAATATTATTATAAAATATGTTGCCTATATAGTTAAAAATCAACACCAAATATATAATAATTATAAGTAGGCCAGAATACTTTTTTGACAATTTGGTATAAAAAATACGCTGTACTTTTATTGGTTTACTCCAACTTTTTATAAAAACAATATTAATTGTCAAAGTGTTCAGCTTTTTGCACTACCTAATGTAAATTTGTGCAAATTATGGATAGAATAAACATTATTGGCGGCGGGCTTTCAGGTTCGCTTATGGCAGTTTATCTGGCAAAAAGGGGTTACGATATTCATTTGTTTGAACGTAGACCCGACATGAGAGAGCACAAACTAACCGCAGGCCGATCCATAAATCTGGCATTATCAGAAAGAGGCGTTCGTGCTTTGCAAAGAGTAGGGCTTGATGATGATATTTTAGGTGACGGCATACCTATGTATGGGCGTATGATGCATGGAATTGACGGTAAACTTAGTTACCAGCCTTATGGAAAAGAAGGACAGGCTATTTATTCAGTTTCACGCGGGCGGTTAAACATTCGTTTGCTTGAGTTGGCTGATGAACACCCAAATATTACCTTATATTTTAACCATAAGTGTATAGATGTAGATACTGACGCAGGTATAGCCGTTTTTGAAGACGAAAACGGAAATACAATACAATCAAAAGCCGATAGAATTTTAGGTACAGATGGTGCATACGCAGCAACCCGAAAAAGAATGCAAACAAGCGATAGGTTCGACTACTCACAAACCTACCTTAAGCATGGCTACAAAGAACTAGAAATACCTGCGGGTGAGAATGGTGCATTTATGATGGAAAAAAATGCCCTACATATATGGCCGCGCGGCAACTATATGATGATTGCCCTGCCCAATCCTGCCGGCGATTTTACCTGTACCCTATTTTTACCTTTTGAAGGTGGAGAATACAGCTTTGCCAACCTTACTACCCCTGAGAAAGCTAAAGCATTTTTTGAGCATCAGTTTCCTGATGCACTGCCTATGATGCCCGGCTTTTTAGATGACTTTACTAGCAACCCTACCTCATCATTAGTTACAGTACGCTGTTTCCCTTGGGTAAAAGAAGACAAGCTGGCTCTTTTGGGCGATGCTGCCCATGCCGTTGTACCTTTTTATGGGCAAGGTATGAATTGTAGTTTTGAAGATTGTGTGGTTATGGACGATTGTATTGCCCAATATGGTAATGATTGGCACAAAGTATTTAGCAGCTACCAAGAATTGCGCAAAACCAATGCCGATGCTATAGCCGATTTGGCACTACAAAACTTTATCGAAATGCGTGATTTGGTTGGGCATCCTGACTTTTTAGAGAAAAAACGTGTAGAGCATGAACTTACAGAGTTATACCCTGAAGTTTTTAAATCGCAATACGAGTTGGTTACTTTTACTAACGAACCCTACCGCAAAGCATTAGAGCAAGGCGAGAAAAACGACAAGGTTTTAAAAACAATTATTGATAACAAAATAGATATAAACGATAGAGAAAAAATACTCTCTATAATAAAAGAAGCAAATGTCTAAATACGGAAAGTGGATTGGTGGAGGTTTGGGTTGGGCTTTTGGTGGCCCTGTTGGTGGATTAGTAGGTTTTGTAGTCGGCTCGCTATTTGACCAAGGCGAAGAAGATAAAAAAGAAGAAGAACAATACAACGGACAAACCCAAGCTGGCGATTTTGCGATTAGCTTAGTAATTTTAGCCGGTGCAGTGATGAAGGCCGACGGTGAAAAATTGAAAAGCGAGCTTGACTATATCAAGGCGTTTTTTAAGCACAACTACGGGGTAGAAAAAACCAAAGAATTGATGATTATACTGCGCGATACGATAGACAAACCCTATTCGTTACGCGAAGTTTGCCTGCAAATAAAATCACACCTCACCCACCCTGTTCGTTTACAATTACTGCATTTTTTAATAGGTGTTGCAAAAGCCGATGGCTCTATCGACCATTTTGAACTAGACGTATTAAAGCGTATAGCTACCTATTTGGGTATTAGTACTTACGATTTTGAATCGGTACGTGCTATGTACGGACACGATACCAGCAGTGCTTATAAAGTTTTGGAAATAGAAGCGGATGCAAGTGACGAAGAAGTGAAAAAAGCATACCGAAAAATGGCAGCTAAATACCACCCCGATAAAGTAGCCCATTTGGGCGAAGAAGTAACTAAGGGAGCAGAAGAAAAGTTTCAGCAACTTGCCGCTGCATACGATGTAATAAAAAAACAACGCAATCTTAAATAAACCCCAACAGCTATGGAGAAGTATAAAAACATATTCCGCATTGGCAGTATCGCATTATTTTTAGTTTTGATTTCGCTAGCCGTAAGTGCAAATACAAACGACAGTATAGAGATTAAAAAAGTAATGAGCGAACAAGAAAACGCATGGAACAACGGCGATCTTGATGGTTTTATGCAAGGCTATTGGAAAAATGACCAACTAAAGTTTATTAGCAAAAACGGCGTTACTTATGGATGGCAAAATATTTATAATAACTACAAAAAAAGCTACCCCAACAAAGAAACAATGGGTACACTTACTTTTGATATTATTTCTATTGAACCATTGGGAAAAACCAACCTGCACGCCGTAGGCGCTAACCCCCTAAAAAAACAGGTATATATGGTTGTGGGCAAATGGAAAACAAGTGGCACAGTAAAAGCCGCCGAAGGATATTTTACCTTAATATTTAAAAAAATAAACGATAGCTGGGTTATAGTGTCCGACCACACCAGCTAATTACCTCACAATGCGTTTTGTATTAGAAATGGCATACGATGGCCGCCAATACCATGGCTGGCAAGTGCAGCAAAATGCCAGTAGTGTACAGGGCGAGCTAAACCGTGCCCTAAGCACACTTTTAGGAACTCCAACTGAATCGCTAGGATGTGGCAGAACTGACACAGGCGTGCATGCCACACGCTTTTTTGCCCAGTTTGATAGCGAAACCCCTATTGGAAAAGGTTTTAGTTTTAGACTAAACAATATTTTACCTAACGATATTGCCATTACGGCAGTATATGCTGTCGACCCTGATTTTAATGTGCGCTTTGATGCCACGTACCGCCTATATCATTATTTTTTGCATCAAAAACTAAATCCCTTTAGCAACAACCGCAGTTATTACCGCTATGGGGCTATTGATTTTGAGGCCATGAACCAAGCCGCACAACTATTGCTAAACTATACCGATTTTGAATGTTTTAGCAAAGTGCATACCGATGTATATACCTTTAATTGCAGCATAATGCACGCACAATGGCAGAATACAGCCCCCAACCAATGGATGTTTAGCATACAAGCCAACCGATTTTTGCGCAATATGGTACGTGCAATAGTTGGCTCACTTCTTGAGGTAGGCACGGGCAGAATAGATATAAATGGTTTTGAAGCCATTATTAAAAGTAAAAACCGTTCGGAAGCAGGAAAATCTGTACCTGCACACGCTTTATACTTGGCCGATATAGGATACGATTTTGAAAAAACTAAGTGGGAAAAAATAGATGAGTGATAAAGACTCAAAAAATAAAAAACAAAAAGGGTACGATTGGGCACTTATAGTACGAATATTTGGCTTAGCCCGCCCCTACAAAGGATTTGTTATAGGTGCAGTAATATTTACACTTGCCAGTGCAGTACTTACTCCCGTTCGCACTAAACTAATACAACTGGCACTGGATAATCATGTTGCAAAAGGCGACTATGAAGGGCTGGTAAACATCAGTCTTCTATTGGTAGGGCTTCTAATAATGAACACCTTTGTCAACTTTGGACAATCATATATTACTGCACTCTTAGGTCAATCGGTAATAAAAGATTTACGACTAAAGGTATACAACTTTGTAACCAAGTTAAAACTGAAATACTTTGATAAAACCCCTGTGGGTACAATGGTTACTCGCACAGTAAGTGATATTGAAGCACTATCAAATGTATTTTCGGAAGGACTAATTATTATAGCAGGCGATTTGCTGCAAATTGGTGTTATCCTTTATCTGATGTTCTCTACCGACTGGAGACTTACATTGGTTTGCTTATCGGTATTGCCCTTATTAGTGTTTGCTACTTATGTGTTTAAAGAGAAAGTGAAAAAATCTTTTACTGAGGTACGCAATGCTGTATCAAACCTAAATGCCTTTGTACAAGAGCATATTACAGGTATGCAAATAGTGCAAATTTTTAATCGTGAAAAAGAAGAATACCAACGTTTTAAAAGTATAAACACCTTGCACCGCAATGCCCACATACGCTCAGTAATGTACTACTCAGTATTTTTTCCAGTAGTAGAGGTTATTACTGCCGTAGCAACGGGTTTAGTAGTATGGTATGGCGTGCGCGAGAGTATTGGCAGCACACTTAGTTTTGGTATCATAGTATCGTTTATTATGTATATCAACCAGTTTTTTAGACCCTTACGTCAACTTGCCGACCGTATCAATACTTTGCAAATGGGAGTGGTTTCGGCCGAAAGGGTATTTAAACTGATTGACGATAAAGAACAACAAGAACCCACAGGTACTTATGTACCTGAAAAAGTAAAAGGCGAAGTAGAATTTAAAAATGTGTGGTTTGCCTACAATGATGAAGATTGGGTGTTAAAAGATATTTCGTTTAAAGTGCAAGAAGGAAAATCGCTTGCGCTTGTGGGTGCTACGGGCGCCGGAAAATCATCCATCATCAACCTGATAAACAAGTTTTACCAAATAAACAAAGGTGAGATTTTGGTAGATGGTGTAAATGTAAGCGAATACGATGTTTACAAATTGCGTGAGCAAGTATCGGTAGTGTTGCAAGATGTATTTTTATTCTCTGGCAGTATATCGTCAAACGTAGCCTTGTACGACGATAAAATAAGTAAAGAGAAAATTATAGAGGCTTCTAAAATGATTGGTGCGCATCACTTTATACAACGCCTACCCGGTGGGTATGATTTTAATGTGATGGAACGCGGTAATCAACTTTCAGTAGGGCAACGCCAAATGATATCGTTTATACGTGCTTTGGCTGCCGACCCTAAAATTTTGATTTTGGATGAAGCTACAAGTAGTGTAGACTCAGAAACTGAAGAGTTGATACAAAACGCCATTGAAATATTAATGAAAGACCGCACCAGTATAGCCATAGCCCACCGCCTAAGCACTATACAACATGCCGACCATATTTTAGTGATGGATAAAGGCAAAATTGTTGAAAGCGGCACACACGACGAACTGCTTGAAAACAAAGGCTATTATGAGCGTTTGTATAACTACCAGTTTGCAAATACTTTGTAGTAAGCTATTCTATCCTTATTTTAAAAACAACAGTTTGGGCATTTTGCCAAATTGATAGTATGTACACGCCTTTTGGTAGGTTAGTTACATTTATTTCTTGATTGCTTTTTTGTGTAATGGTTTCATACACCTTTCTTCCCAAAAGGTCGGTAAGAATTAGTTTTGCATTATCTCCATCCGTTAGCCCATCTACAATAAACATAGTATGTGCAGGGTTGGGATATATTTTAAAGTTCCCTTTAATCCAATCGGCTATACCATCGGTTTTGTAAACAAAATATGTACTGTTTGAAACACTGGTACATCCTGCTGAATCAACAATCTCTACCTTATAATTTCCTGTCTTTTTAGGCTGTATGGTTGATGTGCTATACTGCACTGCTAAAGTGTCGTTTATATACCACCTGTAACTAAAATTACCTGCGTTGTGAGTTGCTTCTAACTTATCATTGCTCTTATTTATAAACACAGTGGGAGGGAGCGGTAATAATATAGCCCTAGCCGTTGTAGAATCATAGCAGCCCTCTTGGGTTATTACTTTTACCGAATAGAGGGTGTTTTGTACAGGTCTATCACCCATAATGCTATCGTATACGGTTTGCTTAGTATTGTGTTTATACCATTGTATGTAGCTGGCTCCCGATGCAGTAAAATAAACACTATCGCCATTGCACACATATTTAACCGTATCACTAACTATAGCTTGGGGTGGCGCCGAACAGGTTACATAATCCTTTAAATAAAGAGTATCACTACCCAATACGTTTGATGATATAAGCGTTACATCATAAGTACCCGCTTGTTTATAGTTTACTTGTGGTTTTTTAGAATACGAAGTATCAGGTATACCACCTTCAAAAATCCACATATAATCTTTGGGAAAACTGGTGCTGGTGGCCTCAAACTGCACATCACTGTTTTGGCAAATGGCCGTGTCTGTTACAGTAAAATCACTTTTGGGTTTAAAATTTATTACATCACCACAAAGTGCATACACCTTTATATCATCAATAAATAAATTATTCCCTTTATCGTGGTAAGCCTCAAACTTTAGTGCAACATTCTTTTTACCCACTAAACTGTCTAGTGTAACGCGTAAACATTTATTCTGTTGAACAGAACACCAATCGTTATCATCAATTACTTCAAAGGAAGAAGTAATAAACCGTGTTGTTGAAGTATTTAAATCAGCTCCTACTTTAGTTGTTATTGTATAAGGAAACGTTTGCCCACTATCAATAGACGCGTAAACTATTAAGCTATCATTACTGAATAGTAATTTATTATTATAATATGCATGTTTAAAATAAAGCCATGCTTTTGTAGCCCTAGAAAGATCAAATACAGGAGTAATAAAGGCATCCCTATCTCCTGAATTAGCTGACTCATAATAATTTATTTTAAAAGCACTATTTTGTGCGTTATTAGTTTTTGGTGCGTTTATCCTTTTCCATGTAGTATTATCAGCGTTAGGATTTAACACTCTAATATTGGGTTGTAAACTTTCAAAATCTTCAAAATAAAAAGTAGTATTAAACAGGCTATTTACTTGAATATATTGACTTAGGTACACAGAGTCCTTCCCTAAACTATCGTAAGCTACAACTGCTACATCAAAAGCCGAGTCCTGTTCAAAAGAAACCTCTACCATAACGCCTTTTACTATTTCCGGATTGCCTCCCTTATAAATATACCATGTAGCACTATCCAATGGTCGCCTATAACTATTTGCCGTTAACTCAATTTTTTGGTAAGGACAGATGTAATTATTGCTTGTACTAATATTTATAATAGGTGGTGCTTTTTTTATTGAATCAACACATTGCATTGCCTTTTCAGCATTTATTCTACCGCTTCCCAATTGCCCAATATAGCTTGGATTAAGATTATCAATATTATCTGCAGAATTAAACAAGCAAAATTCTAAATCTACTTTTGTTATATTAGGGTAATAGCTTTTCATTAACCCCAATAATCCACTAACAACCGGTGCCGAAGCTGATGTGCCACCATAGTTGACATATCGATTATTTTTTTGCAAACTCCTTAGCCCAATACCTGGAGCAGAAATTTTGACCCAAGAACCATAGTTTGAGAATGAGGCTTTTTCATCATTAGCATCTGTCGCGGCAACAGAGATAACCCCATGAAAAGCAGCAGGATAAATAGGCGAAGTATTATTATAATTATGTGCTGATGCTGAAAGGGGAATACCTTTACTAACGATGAAATCAACGGTATTTTTACCTGTTTGTGTATAAGCTGAACCTCCACAAGAGCAGTTAATAATATCGGGATTCATTATTGCTGCATAAGCTAATCCTTCAAAAATATTGTTATGAACTCTCGCAGTAGCATTATCATTGGTTATTTTTACAGGCAAAATTGATGCTTTAAAACCTATTGAAGCTACACCTTTATTATTATTTGTAACTGCAGCTATTACTCCGGCACTTCTAGTTCCGTGGTCTAAATTAGTATTATTTACATTTGTAACATTATTATCATTATCAGAAACATCCCATCCACTTACATCATCTACATATCCATTTCCATCATCATCAATTCCATTTGCAGGTATTTCTAGTGGATTAACCCAAATATTATTTTGTAGATCCTCATGATAAATATCAATTTCATCGTCAACAACAGCTATCAAAACATCCGAGCTCCCTTTACTATAATCCCAAGCAGCTTCAGCTTTAATTTTTTTTAAATGCCAAGACAAAGGCTCTCCATCAACTGGTGTAAACGGCACTTTTGCATAAGGTATTTTTTCAGCATACTCTATAAATGGTAGTTGCTCAAAATGTTTAAGCAGGCTATCCACCTTATCAATAGCTGAAAACTTCAACCTAACCGTACGTTGTAGTTTAATATTAGGTATTTTATTAAATGAGAAACGGGCTTGGGTAACTCCATAAAGTCGCACCAACTCTTCGTTCAGCCCTTCAAGACTTTGAGGTTCTATAAACTCTTTCGAAAAATCAACAGGGTATTCATCGTTAAACTTAACGTATACCTCCCCATCAAAATAATCTTCGTACACAGTTTGAGCGTATACTATTGATGGAATAGTGAATGCTAGAAAAAGTAATAAATAGAAATGAATGTTTTTTATTTTCATTCTTTACCTACAATAATTTTAAGGGTTTGCGCTACCCTATTATTGTGTAAAGTTATAAAATAAATACCTTCACTTAGTGCTGATATATCAATTGTATTTAGGTTTCCTATAATATTTTTTTCAATAACGGTTTTACCTAAATTATCAAAAATCCTGGTGTATAAGGGTATATCCGCAAATCCATTCTCAATATTTATGCTGCCTATTGCAGGATTAGGATAAACTTTTATTGGATTTCCTGCTACATCTTCAATACCTATGGTTGAGAAGAAATAGTTGGCTGAGTTGCTTTCACAACCCAATGTATCTATTGCTCTTACACCATAATTGCCTTGCACAGTAGGTTTGTATCTATTACCCTTTTCTCCTATTATATCGTTGCCATTAAACAACCATTGAAAAGTAACCGTAGGGTTGGCATTGGTAGCTACTAAACTATCGCCTACTTTAGCTATAGTGGTAACACCCGGCCCTGGTAATACTTGAATGTAAATATTGCTTGTACTACTGCATCCATCTTGTGATGTACCCACAACTTTATAAGTAGCACTATTGGGCGGATTAGCAATTATTGTATCTCCTTTATTCTTATTAATACCAAATATTGGCGACCATTCGTATTGACCTGCCCCTTTGCCTATTAGATTAGTGCTTTTCCCTCTACATAATATAGTATCACCTGCTTGAATAGAAACAGTTGGCAGTGCAAAGGCTACAATATAGTTAGTAAGCTCAAGAGTATCGTACCCAAAAGCATTACTTGTTATTAAAGTTACCCCATATTGTCCCGCAGAGTTGTAGGTTACGTCTGGGTGTTTGTCTGTTGAGGTAGCAGGTGTTCCCCCATCAAAAATCCATTGGTAGGTAGTGGGAAAATTATCACTTACATCTTTAAATTTAACCGTTTGCGGCAAGCAAAAAACAGTATCACTATTTACAAAAGCTGTTTTCGGTTTTTCAGTATTATAGCCTGAACAAAAAGCAGTTACAGCTATATTATCAATATAGAGGTTATTGCCTACATCATTATAGCTTTCAAACTTTATGGCTACGTTTTGTTCGCCATCAAAAGCACTTAAATCTATGCCAAAACAGCCCTTACCACTCAGTGTAGAATAGCACCAATCGGTTGGGTTGGTAGGTAAAAACGAACTTGATAAAACTCCTTTAGTGGCAAAATTTAAAGTGCCGTTTTCGGCTAGTTCTGCCACCCTGTAAGGAAATGTTTTTCCGCTATCTATTGATACATAAATAATTAATGAATCTTTTTTTGATACATTACGTGCCCTATACGAATGCTGAAAACTAAGTTCAGTACCTGAGTTTCCGTTTAAACTAAATACGGGTGTAATTAAACCATCACGTTCACCAGCTTTAGAATAGTTATAAAAATTCATTCGCAAAGCACGAGAGCCGTTTTCTGCACCACCCACATTTACTAGCGACCATGTAGTGCCGTTATCAGGGTTTTCAGTAGTAAAACCCATATTGGTTAAAGTACCTGTTTCAAAATTTTCGCTCAATATAGTTTCACGGCCTTTGGCTGCCACTTCTACATAATTGCTTAGTGTGATAGAATCACTGCCATGTGCATTGGTTACTACTAATTTAACATCGTATTTACCAATTCCATTATAGTTTACTACAGGGTTTTCTGACGTGGAAGTATAAGGATTCCCTCCTGTAAAATACCATTTATAGGTATCGGCTTTGCCTTGTGTAGAGCTACCCTGAAACTGCACTTGCATACCGGGGCAGGTAAGGCTTTGTGTCGATTGTATTTGTGCCTTAGGTTTAGCTACTAAAGTTTGATCGACACATTGTAATGACTTTTTAGCATTGATGCGACCACTACCCATTTTGCCTATATAGCTAGGGTTTATGCTATATATATTATCCGCACTGTCTATTAAGCATTGTTCAAGTTTTGCATTGCTAAGGTTGGGGTTGTGCGATTTCATTAAACCCAATAAACCTGCCACCATTGGTGTTGCCATTGATGTGCCGCTAAAACCCGTATACCCGTTACCTTGAGCAATGGTACTTCGTATAGCACTACCGGGAGCAGAAACATCAACCCATGTGCCATAGTTAGAAAAGCCTGATTTATTATCACTATCATCGGTACTGGCTACTGCTATTACGCCATTATATGCCGCAGGGTAGCGTATTTGTTCTACCCCATCATTACTGGCAGCCGCTACTACAATACAACCTTTTGATATTGCATAATTAACTACATCCTGCGCTGTTAGGCTAAATAGTGAACTGCTCCACGAGCAATTTATAATATCAGCACCCGCATTGGCTGCATAGGTCATTCCCTCATACCCCATAGGTATAGATGTTGGCGATGACTGTGCATTAAACGTACATTTTACAGGCATAATAGCAATATTAAACCCTATAGATGCTACGCCTAAATTGTTATCGGTTACTGCACCTGCTATACCACCAACGTGTGTACCGTGTGTAAAATTGGTATTGGGGTGAACAGGGTCGTTATCGTTATCCCCTGCATCCCAACCAAATATATCATCTACATAACCATTGTTATCGTCATCAATATTATTACCTGCTATTTCGTGTGGGTTGCGCCATACATTATTAAATAAATCAGGATGAAACATACTTACCCCATCATCAACAATAGCAACTTTAATAGTAGAGTCTCCTTTTGCTATATCCCATGCCTCTCTAGCTTTTATAATCCACAGGCCATACTGTCCGTTACCGCTATTATTACCCATATCATTGGGTTGATAACCTGTAGTATTATAAGGTACAGGTTCTGCATAATCAATATACGACTGTGCCGAAAGTGCTTTTATAAGGTTTTGTGCTTGTGCGGGTTGCTTAAAGTATACCTTGAATATTTGGTTCAACGTCCTGCTTTTTGCGGCAATAAAAGGGCGCGTAATTTTATATATACCAAACTTTTGGCTAAACTCTTTGTCAAGGCCAGGCAAAACAGGCACTTCACCTTCAGCAAGATTATCTATCTTATCAAGGTATTCCCTATTATCAACAGGGTACTCGTTGATATACTTTACATAAATTTCGCCATCTGTTTGGTCTTGTTGCAGGGTTTGTGCTGTTACAAGAGCTGAAAAAAAGGCAAAACAAAACACTAAGAACACTCTCATGCGGGTAATCATATTTCGCAATATAAATAAATTGTAAACTTGAATATGCGTTTACTAAGACAAAAAAAAGAAAGGAAAAGTTCTATTAGCGCACAATGTTTTTATGGGTATCCCACAATTCCATTATCATACCGTCTTTTAAACCTGCATTTGGAGAGTATATTTGCTTAATGCCGGCCCACTCCATCACCGCTATATATATACTGGCGGCATGGTCTATCACGTCGGCACGGTCGGGGTTAAGCTTCAACTTATAAATGCGGTCGTTAATGCTCATAGGGCTAATCTCTTTATAAAGATTCTCAAGCGTTTCTAAGCTCATTGCCTTTTTTTGACCTTTATCGGCCATATTGTACAGCTTGTTAATGTTTCCCCCTGTACCAATAGCAATAGTTTTGCTTTCAATATTGTTATTTTGTTTCACCCATTGCTCCATTTCAGTCCACACTTTGGGGTTCACCTTGCCTTCTTTTATTCTTACCGAACCTATGGGAAACGATTGTGCACAAGCTACTTCATGGTCTTTAATTACGGTAATTTCTGTGCTTCCGCCTCCAACATCAATATTTACATAGTTGCCTTTGCTTGGGAAGGATGACATTACCGATTTTAATATCAATTCAGATTCTTTATCTCCCGATATTATATCTACCTTAAAGTTAAATTTCTTTTGCACCTTGGCCACCAACGCTGCGCCGTTTTTCGCTTCGCGCATGGCACTTGTGGCACACGCCATATATTCTTTCACGCCATGTACATCCAATATCAACTTAAAGGCATTCATGGTCATTAAAAAAAGAGCTTGCTTTTCTTTGCTTATTTTTCCTGTACTAAAAACATCGTCGCCCAAACGTAAAGGAATACGTATAAACTCTACCTTCTTAAATTGTATATCTAAGTTTTCAGTGGGCATAACCCTACTGATAAGAAGCCTTATGGCATTAGAACCTATATCAACGGCGGCAAACTTCACACTGCTAAAGTAGCGGTACAGAGCAGGTTTATCCCGCATTTTATTTCCACACTTGTTGACAAAAAATAGCGCACCGGTATGGCGCAATTAATGGCTTTGGTATTGCTTAACTTTTTTCTTCTTTCTTAAAGATTTTCTCAAGAAAAGAACTGCTTTTCTCCTCAATATCCTGTAACTCTATTTTAAGGGCTTGTGCCGATATGGTTATCTCCCACACGCTAAGGGCTAGCGATACTACCATCATGGCCATACTTGCCCCAAACAAAATTTTTGCCCAATATTCATTTTGCGAAAAAAGCACAATCATACATACAACACTAAGTAACAAACTTAGTACGCCAAGCAATTGCATATTACGTATTAGGTTTAGGCGCAAGCGTAAGTTTTTTATTTGGCTAAGTATGTGCTGGCTATGGGTATTAAGGTACTTATCGTGCAAATCGCGGATAAGTTTGGCAATGGCCAAAAACCTGTTGGTATAGGCCAACATCAATAACGAAATGGTGCTAAACAAAAGTGCGGGGGTAGTTAATTCCATTTTTTGCTGATAATTGTTACTGCAAAGTAACAACTATTGGCGCAAAGCAAAAGCAGCTGCAAACCCTGTGGGTATTAATAAGCCTACTAATAATAGTACGGGGAAACTGCCTTGTTTTTCATCAGCTTTTCCGCTATCCATTACCTCGCCTTTTTTGTTGTCAATTTTTTCAGGTTTGGGTTTAGTTTGAAGAGTATCGTTAGGAATATGTTTTATGGGTTGTTTTTGTTTGCTTTTCACACTGTCTTTTTTCAACTGATTATTTGCAGCACTATCTACTTTCAATAAGGAATCCTTGACTAATCTTTCGTGTTCCCACCTTCTCTCAATTTCAGGGCTTAAGCCCAAATTATCGTCTTCAAATAATGCAAACATAGCATTACTGCCACTATGACTACGGTAGGCTATGCGTTTGGTTTGTGCCATTGCACTCAGGACAAAGGCAGTGCAAAGTGCTATTAATACAATTCTTTTCATGGTCTTTTCTTTTCGGTACACGTACTGCCTGTTAAAAGTTCAAAGCTTTGAACTTTTAATGTAACCCGTTGTACTGCAATACAAATACTATGTTTTTACAACTGCCACTCGCCATAAAACAGTTTAGCTTTAGGCTAATTAGCCTTTTTACGCTGTTGTTTATACTCACCTTTCCGTTTACACTTAATTATATACCCAATATTCCTGCATTTTTAGCACCGCTATTTGAGGCATGGGCACGGTGGACAGCACTACATATTTTGGGCTTATCAATAAGTAATACCTACCTACTATTATCTGATTCTACAGGATTGCATATACACCTATTACATATTTTTTTATTAGCTCTTGCAGGTAGTTTTTTATGGGGGTTGAGGGATAAAAACACCAATTATCAACACCTACACTATTGGTTCAATACACTGGTAGCTTATTACCTATCGCTGCAATTATTTATTTACGGATTTAATAAAATATTTAAATGGCAATTTTATTTGCCCGAACCTAATACACTGTTTACCCCTTTAGGGCAAACCCACCAAGATTTATTGTTTTGGAGCACTATGGGCTCATCTTATTCGTATACTGTATTTTCAGGAGTAATAGAAGTAATACCCGCATTTATGCTGTTGTTTAAACGCACCCGATTACTGGGCGCTATTATAGCTTGCGGAGTAATGGTAAATGTGGTAGCCATTAATTTTAGCTTCGATATTTCGGTAAAAGTATTCTCGCTTTTTCTTTTACTATTATGTGTAATAATAATTTTGCCCTATACAAAACCACTAACACAGCTATTTATCTATCAGCAAAAAACTGAATTAAAACTTTGGCAACCTGCCTACGCCCCTCGCCAAAATAAAATTTATGTATTTGCAAAAGCGGCACTAATAGTTGTGTTGTTATTTGATGTGTTATCGCCCTATTTTATTTCTCAAAACTTTAACGATGATGCCCAACAACGCCCGCCACTGCATGGGGCGTATACCACCACATTATTTATTAAAAACGGGGACACACTAGCACCATTACTCACTGATAAAAAATATATTAAAAAGGTGTTTATAAATAGGGCTGGATATTTTATTACCCAAACAGTGAATGATGTGATGATGGACTATAAATTAAGCTATGAAGCGGGAAATAACTTGCAATTAAATAATTACTATACAAATACTTCAAGCAGCCTTTTTTATACCAAAATAACAGACTCTACCTTGCAATTTGAAGGGATTTTAGATAATGATACTATATTGATAAAAACACAAAAAATAAACCTGCAAAAATCACCCTTATTGCAAAAAGAATTTAACTGGACAATTGACGGGTATTAAATAATTAAATCGTCCAATAAGCCTTTATAGTCGTACTGAATATCCTCGTGCAGAGTGCCTAGTGCTTTTTTGATTTTCTGTATTTGCCTATAATAAATATTTTGCAGCGCAATATGATTATCCATAGGCAAAGATAAATCTTTAAACAGTTGGCAATAGTATAGCAATAGCTCTACCTCGGTTTGTTTATTGCCCGAGTATTTTATGTATTTATTGGCGGTGCGCAATATTTTGCGCAGGCTTTTTTTAACAAAATATATAGTAGCATGATTAATGGCGGCAAACTGTTCGTCCATCTCGTTCTTTACACCGTTTATATATGCTGCCTCGTCTTGCTGCTCAAACAACAAGTAATTTAGTAGCTCTTTATTCTCTTTTTTGTATTTGCTTAGTCGCAGGCAAAGCTCTACCAACTGCTCGGGCGGCAAGGTGTTTAGTTCTTTTTTAATTTCGCTTAAAGTAGCTGCCTTCATTATTTCTTGCCTTTCAAAGGTTCTAGCAAATATTCTAAACCGTTTAGTTTTATCTCGTACAGGGTTTGCAATTGTGTGCCCAATTTGCCCGCAGGGAAACCCTTACGCTGAAACCACTCGAGGTACGAAACGGGTAAATTACACAAAACCACTCCCTTGTGCTTGCCAAAAGGCATTTGTACTTTTACTAAATCTAACAACAATTGCGGGTTGAGCGACATTGTGGCAAGTTAGAAGTTTGTAAGCAAAAACAAAAAGTGAACCAAACGAACTCCTTATTATTAGCTCATTTCTATACATTTGTTTTATAACAAGGCATTTTTGAGCAAATATGACAACAACACCCGAACACGATGAAAGGATTGCAAAATTGACATTTGCATCGGTATACCCACATTATATTACAAAGGTTGAAAGCAAGGGCAGAACTAAGGAAGAATTACACCAAGTAATAGAGTGGTTAACCGGCTTTGATAATGAAAAGTTGCAGCAGCTAAATGATGAGAAAGTTACTTTTAAAACTTTTTTTGAAAAAGCAACACTAAACCCAAATGCCAACCTTATTAAGGGTGTAATATGCGGTTATAGAATAGAGGATATTGAAACACCACTTACAAAAAAAGTAAGGTATTTAGATAAATTGGTTGACGAATTGGCGAAGGGTAAAAAGATGGAAAAGATTTTAAGACAAGTATAAAAAATCTTAAAACGTACCGCCCTTAACTACACACTCGTAAAACATACTCTAAAATCTTGTGGCCTTACCGGGAATCGAACCTGGATCTTAAGTTCCGGAGACTTACGTACTATCCATTGTACCATAAGGCCATATAGGGGCAAAGATAATTTAAAACACCTGCCTATCCATCATACTGCCCTTTCCGTTGCCATATTTTATATCTTTGAAATAGTTATGCAACGTAAAAACCTACTAATTATAGCAATAGCCGCCGCTTTTGCCAGCATTGCCGTTATAGCGTATATAAATTTTGTTCCCTCGGTAAATACACCCCAAACCCTGCCCGATGACGAGGCAATGAGTTTTAACCTTAGCGCACGCCAACAATGGGAGCTTGACCGATTGAAAGACCCTGCCACAGGTAAAATACCCGACGGTATTCGCAAAAAGGAACTGGCTTTTGCAGCTACCCTTCCCAAAGCCGATGCTTTTAGAAAAAGCGGCGATATATGGGAAAACATGGGGCCTTGGAATGTGGGCGGTCGTACACGCGCCATAGCCATTGATGCCACTAACGAAGACATTTTATTGGCCGGAGCTGCTACGGGCGGTATTTGGCGTAGTGAAGATGCAGGCAAAACATGGACTAAAACCACAACCAATACTCAAACTAATGCTATTACTTCATTAGCACAAGATACCCGCGCAGGAAAAACAAATATTTGGTATGCCACTACGGGAGAGCGTTTAGGAGCGAGTGCTTCAAAAACAGGAGCTTTTTTTGCAGGAAACGGATTTTTAAAATCAACTGATGGAGGTAAAAGCTGGAAAGCATTAACATCAACGGCAGTAAACACCCCTCAGTTTGATGTTGATTACGATTTGGGTTGGACTATTTTGGTAAACCCTGCTATAACCGATAAAGATGTTGTATTTGCTGCAATATACGGAGGCATTTACCGCAGCACCAATGGTGGCGATACGTGGCAAAGGGTTCGTGGAGGTCGTTTTGGTGGCAACCTTTCTGAGTATACGGATATAGCCGTTACATCTACAGGCATATTATATGCTACACTTGACAATGTAGGCCCGCAAAAAGGCATTTGGCGTAGTGATGATAATGGCGATACGTGGGCGAATATTACCCCTGCCGGTTTTCCTGTTATATACGAACGTATGGTAATTGGTATTGTTCCCCAGTTTGAAAACCAAGTATATATATTGGCGCATACACCGGGTAGCGGACAAATAACTAAAGATTTTAGAGGAACAGAAGAAGGAAATAGTTTATGGAAATACACATACTTATCGGGCGACGGAACTGGCAGTGGTGGTGTGTGGGAAGACCGTTCAAAAAATATTCCTAACAGTGTAGGCGAATTTGAACCTTTTAATGCACAAGGCGGATATGATTATTTTGTACGCGTTCATCCAAAAGACACTAACATAGTAATTATTGGCGGCTCAAGCCTTTTCCGATCAGGCGACGGGTTTAAAACTCAAAATAAACTTCAACGCATCGGCGGCTATGCGCTAGGTACTAGGCGTCCTGATTTTCAGATATATGAGAACCATCACCCCGACCAACATAATATGGTTTTTTACCCCTCAAACCCTGATAAAGCTATATCAACACACGATGGAGGTATCTCTATAACCACAAATATTAAACAAGATATTGTGCAGTGGCAATCGCTAAACAATGGTTATGTAACTACACAGTTTTATACTGTTGCTTTAAACGAAAGCAAAGCTGGTGATAATGTAATTATTGGGGGCTTGCAGGATAACGGCACTTTGTTTACCAATAAAAATGATGCTAAAAACCCATGGAGTTTAATTTTTAGTTACGATGGTGCTTTTTGCCACGTAGCCAATAATGGCAACGACTATTATGTAGCTAAACAACAAGCGGGGCTGTACCGCATAAATTTGAATAACAACTATAAACGCGCCCAAAGTGCCCGACTAGACCCCCTAGGTGAGTTTAACTATTTGTTTATTAATCCTTGGTGTGTGAACCCAAATGATGACAAGCAAGTGTATTTGCTTGCAGGTAACATAGTGCTACGCTGTAAGGATATTACCCAAATACCTTTAGACAACTATTTAGATTCTTCTCGCGAGAAGGGCTACTGGGATACTCTAAGCACCGCTCCTAATAATGCTGCCATAACAGCCATTAGCATGGCAGAAAATAATTCGGGCACTTTGTTTTATGGAACAAGTGGCGGTAGAGTTTATCGCGTAAAAAATGCAGCAACAGCTAATAACCCCACCCCTGAAGATATTACAGGTACTATGTTTCCGCAAGGCAACATAGGTAATGTATGTGTGCACCCTGATGATGAGAACAAGCTAATTGTGGTGATGACTAACTACAGTATTCGTAGTATTTTTTATACTGAAGACGGTGGCCAAAACTGGACGGATATATCGGGCAATTTAGAGCAAAATGCAAACGGCAGCGGTAATGGCCCCTCGTGCCGTTGGGCTACTTTTATAAAAACAGGTGCTGATTATGGTGTTTTAGTGGCTACAAGTGTAGGCTTGTATGGCACTGCTGCTCTTGATAGTGTAAATACTATTTGGGTGCAACAAAGTCCTAATGGTATTGGCAATGCAATTTGCGAGATGATAAAAATACGCCGTAGTGATGGGAGAGTGGTTTTGGCAACCCACGGAGCAGGTGTATATGCCGCTAACATAACACGCCCTTACCATTTGACGGGTATTGAAGGCACTGAAAAAGGTATTTCATTTAAACTGTATCCTAACCCTGCTATTGAGAAGATAAGTATTGATTTGCCTGCCAATTTTGAGGGTATTACTAATTACCGCATTTTTGATACACAAGGCAAACTATTAATAGATACCAAAGGGCAAGAAAAGTCAATCAACTTACCTATAAGTGCACTTCAAGCAGGTACTTACTTAATTAGGATTGAGAATAAAAAAGGCCAAGCGGCGCAATTTTTTATTAAACAATAAAAGGGAGGGAAGGATTTTTAAACCAAATAGTACATAAAATAAACAGCCCGTCTCCCGACAGGCTGTTTGTGCTATTTAGGAATATTACTGAAGAATTTACTCTTCCGTCAACAAAGCTAATTTTTTACTTCACACAGGATTATCAATTCAATTTTTCAAAAATGTTAATAACCCCGATTGACAATACAAATATACAACCCTTTTATACAATTGCAACTTTTTTTTAAAAAAATATGCTCAAAAGTTAAAATACAGAAAAACATTGTACAATTCTATAAATCAATTCATTAAAACATAATTTCAACTGAAAACTACAAACATAGTATACATAAATACAAAATTTATACGATGCTATACACCTACCCTATAGCTTGTGAATAGAATACACTAAAGCATCAAAAAACACCTGTTTGGCATTATAAAGAGGGTTTTCGCAGGTATTGAGCGACTTAAAAGACTTAACTAATTGTATGGCTATCTTATTTTTCAACTGATATACTAAAAACAAAGTACCATTTAGTACAAATTTATTTATTAAAGATAGTCGCTTACAGGCTCACTGTTTCTAACAATAGGTTGGTAATCTTTTCATAAAGCAATTTTTGATCAACGGGTTTCGTCATGTAATCATCCATACCAATTATTTTGGTTCGTTGCCTAGTACTTTCCATAGTATCAGCTGTAACAGCAATAATAGGTATATGGGTATTGGCTTCTCCTGCACTTCCCTTTCTTATCTCTTCTGTAGCTTCATAACCATCCATAATAGGCATTTGCAAATCCATTAACACAATGTTAAAAGTATCGTTTTTCAACGCTTCTAATGCTAAACTTCCATCGCTCACAATTTTGATTTCAGTATTCTTCCAACGCGATAATATTGTTTTCATTATAAACTGATTCACATCATCGTCTTCAACAATCAACAGTTTGGCACCCAAAAGGTCAAACTCATCTTTGGGATACAATGTTTCTCGCTTAGGTTGTATTTGCACATCTGCCAACTTGTAGGGTATTTCTATATAACATTGTGTGCCTTCGCCTACTACACTTTCTACTTTTATTTTACCTCCTTGCAAGTGCAACAACTCTTTCACTATTGATAAGCCCAAGCCCAAACCGCCATACTTACGCCTATTGTTTATGTTTTCTTGTAAAAAACTACTAAATACACTTTCAATCTTTTCTTTTGGAATACCTATACCTGTATCGGTTATGGTCATCTGTATCAATACCTTTTTCTCTTCTGTTTTAAGGTAATTGATTTTAAAATCTATGGTTCCACTTTGCGTAAACTTAACGGCATTACCCAGTACATTGTTTACTATTTGACTTAACCGAAGACTGTCTCCTGTAACTACAAAAGGAGTATCATCAGAAGGGTTATACTTAAACTCCAATCCTTTATTTTTAGCTTGCTTTGCCCAGTTATCTTTTATCTGACTTATTGTTTTACCGAATTCAAAATCTTCTTGCTCAAAAACTATCTCTCCTTTTTCAATTTTAGAATAATCCAGTACATCGTTTACTGAGCTTAACAGGCTATGCGAGGAGTTTTTAATTAACTCAAAGTTGGCTTTGTATTTTGCATCATTTTCTTCTCTAAGCATTACATCTACAATACCCATAATAGCATTAAGGGGTGTACGTAGCTCATGGCTCATGTTTGACATGAAATAGTTTTTTAATTCGTTTGCTTCTTCTGCTTTTTGTAGTGCCAAACCCTGCATTTTTTCTTTATCACTTTTTAACTGCCAAATGCGGTTTGCCATTGATAGTGATAGAAAAACAACCTCAAGCCCTGTTCCTATCTTAGTGCTATTTAGTGTAATAATTGAGTTGGGTAATATGCCCAAATTGTTGAGTATAAATATTACAAAACCTACCACAAGAAATAAGAAACCCATAGCAAAAAAGACATCAATTTTTTGATGTTTAAGTGCTTTACTTATTATGGTAACTATAATGGATACAAGCACTGCTAAGCCCAATATATTGGCTATAGGGTAGCTGTATTTTAAAGCGGCAGGAATCGCCAATACTGAAACGAATAGAATACCCAATAAAATATTGGCTACTTTAAAAAATTTAGGTGCTTTACCCGCCTCTCCTCCATACAAATAATTTACTGCATACTTGCTCATAAAAAAGGGGGCAAGTATTGCTATTAAAATTAGTGAGCGCAAGTATAACCATCCACCCCAAGGCATAATATATTGGTACAAAAGCCCATCGAGTGAAAACTGAAGCAAGCCAATAAAAATTACATATATGCCATAATACAGGAAACTTTTATCACGCATACCTGCATAAAAAAACAAATAGGTTACTGCTGCAAAAAGCAACACACCATAAAAAAGACCAAAAACAAGCTGTTCGTTATAGCTACGCTCTAAAAACCTTTCGGGGGTATACAGCAGTGCTTGCAAGCTCAGCACCTCTCCATCACTTTTATAGTGTATGTAGGCTTTATACGTTTCATTAGGCTGCAACAATACCTTAAACAATGTTTTACGGTGGGGTATTGTCCTTTGTGCAAAGGGCATATTATCACCACTATGTTGTTGCTCTATATTGCCATTAGGCAACTGCCAATAAAAATCAACATTGTCTGTAATCGGTCGTGCTGTTTCAAAATAGTAAGAAAGCTTTTTTTGAGTGTTGTTTTTTAATGTAAAGGTTACCCAATAATTTTCATCAGTAAAACTTGTGTTCTGATCTTTGGGAGTAATTTGCTTAAACGGCAACCTATTTAGGTTGTTGCTTACATATTCTACTGTATAAATACTATCGCCAACATTAGCAAAACGTGCATACGGGGCAATATCAATTTCTCCTTGTTTTATAATGCTGTCATTAAAAACAAAGGTTTGTGCAGTAGCAATACCAAATGCACAAACTGCTATAAGTGTGTATAATAGTTTTTTCAAAATCGGGCAGGACTTTGCATAATATACGTATATACAAGTGTTTTAGTTTTATAAAAACTAACTTATTGTAAAATATACACCATAAAAAAGAAAAGCCTGCCCCGGTTTGGGGCAGGCTTTTCTAGTTTTACTAGGAGTTTATCTATTGTTTAATAAATCTTCCTGTCATCATAGGATTGTCTTTGCTATCAGTTACCAATATTATGGTATACATACCAGGGGCAAGTGTAGCAACATTAATATCTACTGTACCTGCTTGTAGGGTATACTCAAAGTTGGCCACTTCGGCACCAATTATTGATATAACTCTAACAGCTTGCACATTAGCATCAGTAACGTTATACTCTACCGTTACGCCATTAATGGCCGGTACAGGATAAACATTAAGACTATTGTTTAGCCTTTGCATTGTATTAGTGGCTTCTTTAAACTCAAGCGACGGCAATTTTTTAAATTTATAATCGTGTCCGCCGTTGTTCACTTGCACCATATCTCTAGCTAGTGGGCTATACATATTGTTTTTATCATCAATAGTTAGCATAGCTTGGGTTTGTGCGCCAGTAAACTTGTCTGTAGATGCCCATACAATGTGGGTAGCTAGTACATCTCTCAAATCAGCATCAATATCAGCTAATTCTTTTGATAGTAGGAAGGTTGCTGCCATTTGCGGTTGATCTATTGCTAAGCTGTTTTCAACAACTATGCGTGCTGCAAGGTTTTTATCCATTTCTGAATTTAACACTGCTTCAGCCGCTTTTTGTGCATCAGCTTCACCTTTTTGCATTTTGGCAGTTAGTATACCCAGTATTTCTGTTTTTTCAGCTTTTATAAACTCGTTTACAGTGCCACTGGCTATAGCCATTTTAGGGTCTTTAAGCATAAAACCACCTTCGGCATTTTTAAATACCCACTCATCCAAATTATAGATATCGCATACATTGTATCTATCTAGTTGGTTTTTAGGGTATGTGCCTTGTATTTGGTGGCCACATGCTGCTGTAGAATAAAACGCGTCTCTATTTGTTGTTGAGCTAACATTATTGGTGAATAATACACCAAAGTTACCGCCCTCGTTAATAGGAACTGTTGAGTTGATATCTATTGTAGCACCACCTGAACCTCCGTTATTACTCATAAAGGTGTTACGGCCTGCGTTTAACGCTCCACCAGGGTTACCTATTGAACCGCTATAACCATCGGTATAAATACCGTTGTCTTTATAGTTGTACAAGTAGTTATTTACCAAGGCAGGTAGGTTTCCGCCACCGCGTAGGTATATAGCTGTGTGCATATTAAATATACAGTTAGCATATATTTCTGAGCTACCATTACCACCCCATTCTAAAATACCGTACAATGGCGAGCCTGATTGTGCAGCATTTGTAGCCATAGAGTTTATGGTATTACACGATACTATTGAGCGTTCACACTCCTCGTTAATAGTAATACCTACACTACTACTACTTGTAATTGTGTTTGCGGTAATGTGTATTTCTCTAGTCCTATCAGCGAATATACCTGAGTAGTATCCGTTAATAGTATTGTCTTTAATATGGGTGCGATGGGTGTTTGAGCAATAAATTGCTCCTGCTGTTGAGCGATCTCCCAAGCCGTTTTCCATAGCATTTTCATATATTAACACAGGGCTGTAGCAATCGCTAACACGTATTTGGTAAACATCGTAGTCTTCTTTTAAGAAGTTAATTTTAAACTGATTATCTTCTATTGCTACTACGTTTGTGTTTGCTACTACATCTACTGCACGATACATATCATTAAAGTTATTTTCTGATGCAGTAAAGTTTGAAGACTCGGCATAGATACCAAAGTACCTGTTTACTCCTTTTTGTGGACGTACTTGCCTAAAGTTGTTTTGTGCTATCAAACCATTCATTTGTGCAGAGCTTAGTTTTATAGCCCAGTACTCGTTAGGGTTTGTAGTGTAAGGCAACGATACATCATCAGTTTCAAACGTGTTGCCACTGATTGATTGCTGATCGGATGAGTTACGAATAAATACCGATGTTTGGCATTTAATAAACGAGTTATCTGTTAATCTAACACCTCTGCTATTTCCAGTAATAAATACCGCTACAGTTGCGTTTTTAATAGTGGTTGTGTTTATCCAACCCGAAGCACTTTTCTCAAAGGTTAAACCTTTCCATATATCGTCTTTTTCACAAGGGCGAAGTACAGAGTTATTGCAACGGAAGAATGCTTGGTCTTGAACAACAATTTGTCCGTTAGGGCCAAATACACAATCAACATTAGTCAAATCTAGCTCGGCAGCACCTACAACAAATACAGTAGCATCTATGTAGTATTTATCTTGCCAAAACTCATTAGAGCTAACTGTATAATCAGAAAGTATTTGAGTAAAGTTTACCCCTGGGTTTTCAAAACAGCATATTACTTCCTCTATTATAATTTTAGCTGTTTTCATGCAGCAATCGTTTTTGCTTACTTCCACAGTATATGAACCAGCTCCTGTTGCAGCATAGGTATAACCTGTGCCAACAAAAACACCATTGTGATACCAATTATAAGTATACTCAGTGCTTTGTGGATTAGCAGTTAACAATATGCTTTGACCTGAGTTTTTACACAGAACAAGCGGTGAACTTGATGCTGTAATGGTAATGGCAGGTATAGCTATATAGTTAATAGTAATTGGTTTTGATATTGCAGGGCAACTTACTGATGGGTCAATAGGTATATAATGCAATGTGTATGTACCTGAAGTAGAGAACACAACTGACACGCTACCTCCACTTGGTATTGATGCTCCATAAGGTGTAGCTCCATTATACCATTGACCTTTCCAGCCGTAAGGCATAATTGTTCCTGCGCAAAACGTAACATCGCCACATACATCGTAACAACCGTAGGGTAGTTTATCTAAACCATAAGGCAATGCAGGTTGCAAAGGAAGTGTATAACTAGCTTTACATTGGTTTGCATCGGTAACAGTATAAATATATGTACCTGGGGTTGAGGTGGGGAATGATGTTGTTGTATTACCATTATTCCACACATGTGTGTAAGGAGGCGTTCCACCTGATGGGTTTCCTGTTAAAGTAACAGTTGTACCTGGGCAGAAAGGTTGAGGGGCATAACTAACATACGCTGAAGGTGATGGGTATATACTAAAGCTTTGTGTAGTATTAGCAACACAACCATGAACATTGGTTACAGTTAATGAAACACTTCCCGCGGTATACAAGTAAATGTATGGTTGAGTAGAAGTGGCCGAAGGTGGGTATGACCAATTGTAGGTATATCCTGTGCCTGTAAATGCACGTAAGAAACGTGGTGAACAAGCATTTGGAGATGTTTGTATAATTGCTTCAGGAGCTGGTTTGTATTTAATCTTAATAGGGCCAACTTTTTTAGCACAATTTGAAGTGTTAAACACTGTTACATAATAATCACCTGGTTCTGTTACCGGTATTGAAGCGGTAGTAGCCCCTGTAGACCATATATATGTATAAGCACCTGATGGAGCAGTTAGGGTAGTTGCAGTACCAGGGCAAATATTTACAATTGTACCTGATGCTGTTCCTACTCCATTTACTTTAATATTACCAGGGTTAAGCGGTGGGTTTATAGTAAAGGTAGTAGTAAAGGTATCTTTACAAACACTGTTATCTGTTACTATTAACTGGGCGGTATACACACCAGGAGTAGTAAAGGTAACTGTTGGGTTTTGCAAGAATGAGTTTATACTAGAACCTCCTAAAGTAAATTTCCACTCCCATTTAATCAACGGATCGTTGTACGGAACCGATTGATCTATAAATGTAAGAGGTGAGCCTGCACAACCTCCACAACTAACAAAATAAGCAAGTAAACCGCCTTTGTTAAAGCTTTCGGTTGCTGTTTTAGTACAACCTGCAATGGTTATTTGTACGGTAACATTATAATCACCATCAGGTATAGCAATAGCACCAACATTTAGTGTTGCCGATGTTGTAGTTGCTGTATATACAGGTGCTCCTCCAGCTGCCGGGGTAATAACCCAAGTATATGATGGGCCTGGGCCTGAGCAAACTGAGGCTCCTGTTACCGTTAAAGTTGATGCACCTGTGCACGCGGCATTAGTTACATTTATCTCTTGGTCGGTAATAACATAAGGAACACTTATAGTAAAGGTGAAGTTTTTAGGGCAACCGTTAATATCCCATACAGTACAAGTAACTGTTTTGTTACAAGCAGTGCTGTACAAGTGTGTAGGAGTTGCTCCGCCACCGGTATATCCGTCACCAAAATTCCAAAATACAGATGTATAGTTTGTGCCTGATGTGCTAAATAAACCTGTGCATGGGTCGTATCCTGTAACATTAAAGGTAGCAATTGAGGTACAACCTCCTGTACCAGTTGGAGGCGTACAACTACCTGTTAATGAACCGCCAAGGGTATGTGTACACCCGTAGCTATCAGTAACAACCAAAGTCCAATTGCCTGTATGCGAACCTGCAGTAGAAGGTAATGCTACCGATGGGCATGGGGCAGTTGATGAACCTATATTAAACCCACTAAACGTCCAATTATAGCTTACAATAGTACCTGAACCTAAAGTAATATTAGGACAAATAGTATTAAATATTGGGCAATAAGGGCCAGATCCTGAGGTAACCGTAAATGAATTGATAACCGGAGGTGTTGGTGTAACAAAAGGCACATTTATACTGCCTGTATTTGAACACACTCCATTACTTACCGTTACCGAATACGTACCTGCTGTTGTTATTGAGGTACTTGGCGTTACAGCACCGTTAGACCAAAGATAGCTAGTCCAAACGGGAGCTACACTTAAACCTAAGCTAGATGAAGAACACACAATATTACCTGGAGTAATTATTACAACCGGCTTACCGTTTACAGTAATAGGCTGTGTGCCTGTAGTTCCGCAAGCCCTATTGGTTACTGATATACTACTGGTTACTGTGCTATTCCACTGTACTTGTATGGTTAATGTGCCTGCTGAGTAACTTTCAGAAATAATGCTACCGCCTATTACATTCCAATCATAGTATTGAGTATCGGTCATAGCACAGGTATAAGTAACTACATCACCCTCACACACATTTCCCGGTGGAATTGTAAATGTTGGTATTAATGCCGGTATAACTTTTACTTGGAAGGTTTTGGTAGTACCGCAACCGGGAAGTATTGACTGATCATAAAAAACAGATATAGTAAATGTTGTAGGGGTTGCCACAGCAGGGAAAGTGATACCCGACGAGAAAGTGCCGGCCGTTACTGTTGCACCTGGGCAAGTAACAGTAGCCGAAGTTGTTGGGCTAGCATACCCATGATAATAGGTATACATAGTACCCGGACAAACCGTAGCTTCACCTGAAATATCATCACCCGTTGCTTTTGGCAATACATTTACATTCCATGTATTGTTTGATGCATCATTGCAATACTCGGTAGGTGAGTTATTACCTGCGGTAATAGAACCTATACCGGCTGTATTCCAAGTGATATTTACCGATGTAGGAGTTGAGCTGTTAATAACTCCACCCTCTACACTCCACGACACAGGTATTGTGGGTGCACCTGCGGGGAAAATCATATTATAAGTAACTGTTGTACCTATACAAACAGTATTGGTATAAAAATTTAAATTATACTCTGGTAATGCTTTGATTATTTTTTGACCGACGCCTTTGCAGCATCCTAATTCAAAGTTAACTTCTACATCAATTGTGATAGGGCTGCTCAACACTGAAGGGTTAAAATACATCTCATTAGTAGTAGATGCTTGTGCTACTCCATTAACAAACCACTTATAGCAAGCGCCTGTATAATTGGTAGTAGATACCTTCTCATAAAAAGAACTCTGACAAACAAAGTCAGGGCCATAAATAGGCACAGTAGCGCCAACAATACCAATTACTGCAGTGGCTGTATTTGTACATGTATACCCGCCACCCAAAACAGTAACCGAAACAGTGCCTACAGGGCCTGAACCCCAAGTAACACACACCTTGTTGCCGGTTATTACACGTTGCGACGGATCGTCACCGGTAATAGTCCAAACATAAGTAGCTCCACCAATAGCATTAGTACTATAGCATTGCCTGCTTCCTTCGCATGTAGTTCCGGGGCATTCAATTTCGGGTTTAGAGCCTGATATTAAGACAAAGGTTTTAGAGATTTTATATTTACAACCTTCTAAAGTAGTAATAGTTAAAGTAGCTGTATAAGAACCTGTAAATGAATACTGGTGACTGGTAGATGGTAATGTTGTGGTTTCAGTATAGCCATCACCAAACTCCCAAAAGTAACTAGATACGCTACTTAACGGAGAAGTACCCGAAGCATCAAAAACAACAGGTGAGCTAACACAAGTACCCGTAACAGTTAATGCAGGGGTAGTACCGGGGCTAATAAGAATTTCACATTCTTTTACAGTTTGGCATCCGTATACTTTATGAGTAGAGGTTAAAGTTATTGTACCCGTGCCACTAGCACCCCATACAATACAAATTTTAGTCGAGTCAGGGCTAATAGAAGCAATAGTTCCATTAGTTACAGTCCAGCTCCAAGTATATTCAGAAGCAAGACCAAATAAGGGGTCGATAGAAGCCTCATAGCAATTGTAGCCATTGGCGCAAACAGTACAAGGAGCTTCACCTCCAGGTACACCTTCGTGCCCTTGAGGGTTTTCTTTTATATCTCCATCTCCACTTTTTTGTCTCTTATCACAACATGGCAGATTTACCATTGGCGGAGGAATTACCTTTACTTTATACCTAAAGGTTTTGCTACAGCCTGCAGCTGTAGTTATAGTATAATTCACATAGTTTACACCGTACGACGACCAAGTGATAGTTGCACCACTTGCAGAAGCACCTGAAACCGAACCACCATCGGCAGTCCAGCTATACGATGCAGCAGGAATAGTGCTAGTAACCGTATATGCTTCGGAAGAGTTTTGACAACTAACAGAATCGCCTGCAAAAGTAACCACGGGTACAGCCCCTACAGTTATTGTAGTAGTGTATGTGCCACCTGTTGCCACCAAAGTTACCGTATAGGTACCCGGCGTAGTGTATGTGTGTATGGGGTTACAATCTGTACTTGTACCACCATCACCAAAAGTCCAAGAATAGCTTGGGCCATTTAATTGGCTATAAAATTGGATGGTAACAGGTACACAACCCCCATTGGAAACATAGGTAAAACCCGCAGCGGGCGGGGATACCGGTGCCGAGAGATGCTCATCGGCAGTTGTTGGGTTATCCGCAGCAGCTCCATACAGTGATAGAGAGCCGGCAAACAACATCCACAAACATAAAAAGAGAGTAAGTTTTTGCTTCATTTGCAATAGTTTTTAGGTAAATAATTGAATAGTTTTTTCTAAATAAGAAAAGTGGAGTAAATGTGAAGTATAAAGTAAGATAGGATTGTTGACACCTTTGGAGCATTATTAGAATTTGAGGTGTTTTTTTTAGAATTTGGGCATTTTCTTTTAAACCCCTAGCATCTTAAAAACACTCTCTCTTCTTGCTTGTGCTACATCCAGTGTAGTACCATCTTTTAGTACTATATGGCTGGCCTTCCCTTTTTCAATTGACTTGACAAAACTCATATTCACCAAAAAGCTTTGGTGAATACGACAAAAATTTTGACTGCTAAGCCGCCCCTCGTAGTATTTTAACGTTTTAGAAATTAACACCTTACGCTTATCACTTAGGCATATTTCAGTATAATTATTATCGGCCTTGCAAAACACAATATCCTCTGCACTAACCAACTCATAAAAACTACCTATTTTAATAGATAGCTTCTCATCATTAGAAGATGTTAAAGGCTTCTGTGGCTGATTAGCACGTTGCCCACCACCTTCAATTGTGCTCCCTAAAAAATCTAAAGCCTTTTTACACGCTTCGCTTAACTCGCCAATGTCAATCGGTTTCAGTAAATAATCAATAGCTTGTACCTTAATAGCTTGTAACGCATACTTAGCATTACTTCCTGTAACAATTAAAGCAAACTTGTTTTTAGCAAACTGCTGCATAGCTGCCAAAATATCGCTGCCGCAAGCATCGGTATCGGCAAAAACTATATCAGGAGAATGTTGTGTGATTAATGACACTGCATCAGTACAATTACAAGCCGTACCCACCAACGTATAATTGGTTAATACAGTAGCTAATTGTGTTGCAATAGCTTCCCTAGACTGTTGATTTCCATCAACAATTATGCATTTTGTAGAATTTTTCATTGGCAAACAAGGTTTTTACTGAAACTAAGTACTAACAAACCTTTTGCAACTACCTTGATAGTATAACAATGTTACTTAAAATATTTTGCTAAATCAACAATAAATGATTATAAAACATCGAACTTTCTAAAAATGAACGTTATACAAACCATCACACACAGCGCACACTATATTTGTAATACCATCTAAAAAGTAACTAAAGCTACCATTTAAAAAGCATCAACTTTTTAAAACAATCTATTATACATTAAGACATTATAATAAGACACTGCTACCGTTATTTAAACAGTAATTGGTACATAACTCTACACACCTTATAAAATAGCTACATTCTGAAACATTGAATGACCTAACTTTTTAGCCAACTATCTGTTTGGCTTTTAAAATTTTGGATAAGTGAATAGCTTCTATTATAATAACGCTTTGCTAAACTTTGGCAAGGGCTTTGATCACACCTTACAAAAAACAAAACAGGCTTAATAGTTGTACCAACAACTATATAAATTGGTATATTAGAAGTTGTTTAACACCCGCAGTAATGAAAAAGAATATAGAAAGAAGAGGCTTTTTAGCCAAAGCCATGCTACTAGTGGCTTCTTCAGTTAGTTTTCCTGCAATATCCTTCGCAAAAAATTTTATGAATACTAAAAACCCATCACCCAACCCCGTTAACCCTGTACTTAACATCAAAGCACTTGGTTTTATTTGGGAAACTATAGATCCCTTTTTATTTTGTGTGCACCACGAGGACGCTTTTCCCAAAGGAAATGAGGCGATGGCACCCGACAATAAGTATTTGGAAGGTAGGCACATGGGAGATGATTTTATTATAAAAAACGGCTTTAGGATGTATCACGGGCAAACAGTACCGGGTTTCCCCGGTCATCCGCACCGTGGTTTTGAAACCATTACCGTAGTGCGCAAAGGAATTGTTGACCACGCTGACTCGATGGGTGCATCAGGGCGGTATGGGGATGGTGATGTGCAATGGATGACGGCAGGTAAAGGCGTACAACACTCTGAAATGTTCCCGCTGATACACGAGGATAAAGAAAACCCGATGGAGCTTTTCCAAATATGGCTAAACCTGCCTGCAAAAAAGAAAATGGTAGAGCCGCATTTTAAAATGTTTTGGAAAGAATCTATAGGCAATATTGTGTACGAAGATGCCAATAACAAAAAAACAGTAATTGAAGTTATAGCAGGTGAACTAAAAAATACAAAAGCACCCACCCCTCCCCCCGATTCGTGGGCGGCAGAAACAGAAAACGAAGTAGCCATTTGGAATTTTACGATGGAGGCTGAGGCTACTTTTACACTGCCCAAAGCAGCAAAAGGGATAAACCGCACTATATATTTTTACGAGGGTGATGAAATTACCGTGGCCGAAACCACCGTGCAAAAATACCACTCGGTAGAGTTGCTGGCTGATGTTGATGTAACTATAACAGTTGGCACTCAACCCACTAAAATATTGCTATTGCAAGGCCGACCCATTGGTGAGCCTGTGATACAATATGGGCCATTTGTGATGAACACCAAACAAGAAATACACGATGCCTTTGAGGATTACCACAAAACCCAGTTTGGTGGCTGGCCTTGGCCTAAACACGACCAAGTGCACGCACGAACCAACACCCGCTTTGCAAAATACGCTGATGGTACGAGTGAAGTGAAGGAGAGTTAAAGTGTAATATGGTTATTATGTGAAATCCCTTTTCAGAAATGGAAAGGGGTTTTGTCTGTAACCAGTAAGATTACAGAATATTAAACTATTTATCTGTATTTTTAAGTTGCGCAGCTATCTACTCTCAATAAATAATGATAATTATGTCTTACATAAGTTCTTGCCCACTGAGTAATCTTTCAATGTTCTTTTTCGTATCATTATTAGGTTCTATGTTCTTTAAATTAGTTATTTCTTTTTCCAATTCAGTTGACCAATTTTTCCGTTTCCACTTGTCCAATACCTTGATTACCATATTCCGATTCCGTGTTATTGGACTTTTTAATCCCGTAATTAATATTCTTTCCCCTTTCTTTGGATAGTCTTCTAAATACCTTATCACAAAGTCGAAACACATAAACTTTGAATATGTTGGTCCAAGTCCTATTGAGTCTTTTGGTCCAGTAGCAAATTCATCTAGTGGCAAATTTTTCAGCGCAAAGGCGATAATTTGATCTGCATATTTTGGTTTGCCATAACGAGTTACATCATACCAAGCTGAACTATCAATCGGGCTTTGTTGTAACTTTGCCCAAACAGTTTCCCATAAATCAATCCCTAATTTTTCTGCTGCGTGTTTTGCATCCCAATAAGTTTTATCATCTCTACTTTTTAGTCCTTCAAGTGCTAACTCCCTCCACTCTATCTGGCTTAAAATTTCAGAGAGTTCAATCAAACAGTTTGTAATATTATCTTCATTCCAACCATTTTGTTTATGAGCTCCAATAGCATTATGCAGCTCTGAAAGGAAATCTTTAATGTTGTTTAGTATAATAAAATCTGAAATATCGTTGGTATATTGTCTAGCATGTCGAATGAAATTCTTAATTACTGAAGAAGCGTAAATATATTCTGAAATATCTTCAGCGGGTCCACCCACCATTAAAGCGCCTATAATATCGGCTGAGGCTTTAAAAAGCTTTGAGTCAATTTCTTTGCTTTCTAACTTTTCATGTAACAATCCATGTGTAGCACAAGTGAAAGCCAGATATTCATACATAATATCATTTTTATACCCTTCCAAAATAAGCCATTCTCTCATTTGGTCAGTTAATTCCATCTTTGTCAATCGGTCTACAAGTTGAATTTTACCCCATCCATTAACTTTTTTTGATAAATCCCAAAGCTCGGAGACATCGTTGTCAGTTAGATTCGAAATAGCAATGGTAGCAAAAACTGTAAACTCATCATGGAGTCCCAATATTTTTAAATCATTCAGAACTGTTTTGTTTTGACATAATCCTAAAATTGCAATGCCAAATTTCACGGCATTTCTCTTATTGGTCTTTGCAGCTAAGTCTTTTGCAAACGAAAATAAATAAGGTTCAATGGGTAATGATTCATTTATGATTGTTTCTAAAAAATTGTCTATAATCTCTATTACCCCGTCATTTTCGGCTACAAGGCGGAAAAATTCTTGTTCACTTATTGTGTCTCCTTTGTTTGCAATTCTTTTTAGTTGTTTTACAAGTTCACGAACTCTAACTTTGGAAGTAGAAGAATCGTCTACCCCAAACATAGTGTCCATAAGTCCTGGCGCAAACCTTAGTTTATCATCATCTTTTTTTTCATCTGGCAATTCAAAAGACGTATGTTTAAGTTTGCCCTCTGCGTCAATATTAGACGACAAGAATTTTAAGATAGAATCATCAGACTTCCATTCTCTATGTTGAGCAAGTTCTTTTTCGCCAAATATCTTTTGTAACCACTTAATCATTGATAATGAATATAATTTATAGTATTTAAACCTCAATAGTGATTTACTATTTTAAGTGAATTTTCATAATCCGATGCTACAAAAAACAAAAAAAGCCTTCACATTTCTGTAAAGGCTTTCTTTTTTCGTAGCGGGAGCTGGACTCGAACCAACGACCCCCGGGTTATGAGCCCGGTGAGCTACCACTGCTCCATCCCGCAATAATGAGGTGCGAAAGTATAACTAATTGTCGACCTTTGCAACATTACTTTAAAAAAATATTAATGGAACATAAAGCAGGCTTTGTAAGCATCATTGGTAAACCCAACGTGGGCAAGAGCACTTTGATGAATGCGCTGATAGGTGAGAAGCTATCTATTATTACCCCAAAGGCGCAAACCACCCGCCACAGAATAATGGGTATTATCAATACTGAGGAGTACCAAGTGGTGTTTAATGATACCCCCGGTATTATAGACCCGCAGTATGGCTTGCAAAAAAGCATGATGCGCTTTGTTGACGAAAGCCTTGAAGGTGCTGATGTAGTATTGTATATAGCCGAAGTGGGCGAAAAAGAAATACCTGCCGAAGCCCTTAGCCGATTGAAAAAAGGCAGTGCCCCTGTAGTTTTGGCACTTAACAAGGTAGATACTATAAGCCAAGAAGAAGCCACACAAAAAACTGAGTACTGGAGAAGCCTATTCGATTTTAGCTCGATAGTGCCCATATCAGCCTTAAATAAATTTAATACACAGGCCTTGTTGGCCGAGTTGGTGAGCTATTTGCCCGTATCTCCCCCCTACTATCCTAAAGACCAATTGACAGATAAGCCTGAGAAGTTTTTTGCTGCCGAAATTTTGCGCGAGAAAATATTTTTTAGGTACAAAAAAGAAATACCATACAGCACCGAAGTGGTGATAGAGTGGTTTAAAGACGAACCCGAGTTGCTTCGTATTGGTGCTATAATAATGGTAGAGCGCGAATCGCAAAAAGGAATTATGATTGGTGAAAAGGGTGCGGCGTTAAAAAATACAGGAACAGCCGCCCGTAAAGAAATGGAAAACTTTTTTGGTAAAAAGGTATTTTTAGAAATGTTGGTGAAGGTGAAAGAGAAATGGCGTAGTACTAAAAGCTCGTTAAAAGAGTTTGGCTACGAGGATTAAGCCGCCACACTATATTTATCGTTTATTAACACAAAAGGCCTCTAACGAGGCCTTTTGTGTTAATTGGGTTTGAAGAAAATATTATGCAAACGCTTGCTGCAACAATTCTTCTTGTTCTTTAGCATGTATTTTGGCAATACCTGTGGCTGGTGACGGGCTTGATTTGCGGGCTATTACCTTCATATCAAAGTTATCTTCGTAGCGAAGCAGGTAGGTGTATGCGCCTTGGTTTTTGGGTTCTTCTTGTACCCAGTAAAACTGTGCCTTATTGTATTTTTTGCGTACAGCTTCCAGTTCTTTCTCAGGCAATGGATATAATTCTTCTAAACGAACTATGGCTACATCGTTGCGTTTTAGTTCTTCACGACGGCTCAATAAATCATAATATATTTTACCACTGCATACCAACACCCTTTTTGTGCTTGCAGCTTTGGCAACACTATCATCAATTAAAGGCATAAAGCTGCCTTTGGTAAAGTCTTCCAACTTGCTAACGCACTGTGGGTGACGCAATAAACTTTTTGGAGTCATTATTACTATAGGTGTGCGGAAATTGCGGTGCATTTGACGGCGTAATAAATGGAAAAGGCTTGCAGGAGTTGTACAATTGGCTACCTGCATATTGTTGTTGGCACACAACTGCAAAAAGCGTTCAACCCTTGCCGATGAATGCTCGGGGCCTTGTCCCTCGTGTCCGTGTGGCAATAACAGCACTAAGCCGCTATAGGTTTTCCATTTGGCTTCGGCAGCACTAAGGTATTGGTCTATTATTATCTGTGCCCCGTTTACAAAATCACCAAATTGAGCTTCCCACAACGTAAGGCTATCAGGTGTAGCCATTGAGTAGCCATACTCAAAACCCATTACAGCGTATTCGCTTAGTAACGAGTTGTATATTTCAAATCGTGCTTGTTTATCACCAATATTATTTAATGGCGTATATTCTTTTTCAGGGTGCTCTTGGTCAGTCCCGCTAAATTCAGGATCTTCTTTTATTATCGCATGGCGGTGGCTAAAAGTACCGCGTTCGCAGTCTTGCCCACTCATACGTACATTATGCCCTTCGCTTAGCAAAGTAGCATAAGCCATAAGCTCGCCCATAGCCCAATCGTAATTATCGTCCTCAATCATCTTTTGACGATCGGCAAATAGTTTAGCTACTTTTTTAAACGGATTAAAATCAGCAGGTATTTGGGTTATTTTTTTAGCAATACTTAAAAACTGCTTTTCGCTAACTGCAGTTTTTGGGTTAGGCTTAGCATCAGCAGCATTAACACTGGTATAACCATCCCACGAGCTTTTAATAAAGCTTGATACTTGGGTGGCATCCTCTGCTTTGGCAGTTTCTAAAATTTGTTGCAATTCTTTTTTAAAGGCCTGCTCCATTTCTTTAGCCATCTGCACTTCTATGCTTCCGCCTTCTTGTAGTTTCTTAACGTATATCTCGCGAGGATTGGCGTGATTGCCAATAGCTTTGTATAGTAAGGGCTGTGTAAAACGAGGCTCATCACCTTCGTTATGACCATATTTACGGTAACCCAAAAGATCAAGGTAAACATCGGTATTAAACTTTTGCCTAAACTCTAATGCCAATTGTATGGTGTATACAACGGCCTCAACATCATCAGCATTGACATGAAAAACAGGGCATAGTGTAACTTTTGCTACGTCGGTACAGTAGGTACTGGTACGCCCGTCAGTATAGTTAGTAGTAAAACCAATTTGGTTATTGGCTGCTATATGCATAGTTCCACCTACGTTATAAGCGTCTAAACCTGCCATTTGCCCAACCTCGTACACTATACCTTGACCTGACAATGAAGCATCGCCATGTATTAGTATGGGTATTATTTTATCTACATTACCGTTGTGCTTATTATCCAGTTTGGCACGAGTAATGCCCTCTACAACAGGGTTAACTGTTTCTAGGTGAGAAGGGTTTGGTGAAAGGCTAATGTGAACATTTTTACCGTTGCGGGTAGTAGTATCGCTAGAGTAGCCTAGGTGATATTTTACATCGCCTTCAAAAAGGGCTTCTTCGTAGGCTTTGCCTTCAAATTCTTTAAAAATTTCTTTGTATGATTTACCTAAGATATTGGCTAACACATTAAGCCTACCACGGTGAGCCATGCCTATAACAAACTCTTCGGCCTGATTTTCAGAACCGTATTCAATTATTGCATCAAGGGCAGGTATAAGGGTTTCTAATCCTTCAAGCGAAAAACGTTTTTGCCCAACAAACTTGGTGTGCAAAAAGCTTTCAAACATCACCGCCTTGTTTAGCTTGTTTAGTATATGCCTTTTCTCATCAATACTAAAATTAGGCTTGTTTTGTCGGCCTTCCATTTTTTGCTCCAGCCATTTTACCTTCTCAGGGTCGCGTATGTATATAAACTCAGCCCCAATACTTTGGCAATAAGTGTTTTCAAGAAGAGTTATAATATCTTTTAGTTTGGCTGGGCCTATGCCTATTTCAACGCCTGCATTAAAAACTGTATCCAAGTCTTTATCACTCAAACCAAAGTTTTTAATATCCATTGTAGGAGTATACTTGCGGCGATCGCGTACAGGGTTTGTCTTAGTAAAAAGATGTCCACGAGTACGGTATTCCTTTATCAAGTTAAGTACGTTTATTTCCTTCAGCACATTTTCTGATACGGGTTGTGATGCGCTGCTTCCGCCATCACGACTTTGGCCAACATCAAACCCTTCAAAAAATTTCTTCCACCCAAAATCTACTGATTCAGGATCGGCAGCATATTGTTTATACAAATCGTCAAGCACACTAACATCGGCGTTGCTCAAATAAGAATGTTCAACCATATCTTCTATCGGCTATAAAGTTTCTTAGTAAAAAATAAAAGGTGCGCAAAGTTAGCAAACTATTGGGGCATTATATAGTGTTGCAATACTTTACTAGCACATATAAGGTATAAAATATTTTATAAAAGGTGGTTTTAGCCCCTTAAACTATCAATTGTCAGTTTTACGTCATAAAATAAATTAACAACGGTATAAAAACACTCGTTAGTTAGTTTTGCGATACGCATTTAATGTTGTTGATTATGAATAGATTACGGAGTTATTTATTATTAGTCTTAATTGCAAAAGGCTTAGCCGTCTTCTCTCAATCTAATGACTCTGTTATTATTAAGAGGCTCGACTTAAACCTTATTGAAATAAATGTTCCCACACAAAAAACATTAAAACAATACACCCTACCTACTATTAATGGTTTGACTTTAACCGCGGGTAAAAAGACCGAGTGGGTTGATATGAATAATGATTTGATAAATACCGCCGAAAATAACCCACGCCAAGTGTTTGCCAAAGTGCCGGGTATAATGGTTTGGGAAATGGACGGAACAGGCAACCAAGTGAGTGTGGCCACACGCGGACTTAACCCACACCGCAGTTGGGAAATGAATGTACGCCAAAACGGATTTATACTTAATAGTGATTTATTTGGCTACCCCGAAGCACATTATAACCCGCCCATGCAAGCTGTTGACCATATTGAATTGGTAAGGGGGACGGGTGCTTTGCAATACGGACAACAGTTTGGCGGTATGCTGAATTATGTATTGAAACAGGGTGATAGTACTAAACCCATTAGCGGCGAAATACAACAAACCATTGGCTCTTTTGGGCTGTATAGCAACTATATGGCTATTGGCGGCACAAAAGGTAAATGGCAATACTATGCTTATTACAACCACAGAAACTCAAGCGGTTGGCGTAAAAACAGCGATTACAATTTTGATGCTTGGCACGTGGGAGTAACATATAAAGCAGCAAAAAATATTAAAATACATTATGAGGCATCGTACATGGGCTATGTGAACCACTTTGCGGCAGGACTTACCGATAGTATGTTTAAAGCCGATCCAAGACAATCGAACAGAGACCGTAACTATTTCAATCCTGATATGTATATACAGGGGTTGCAACTGTATTGGCAATTGGCTACAAATACTAAGGTACAAGTTACTGCCTCGGCAATATTAGGTCAGCGAAATAGTGTGCAGTTTATTGCTGTACCAACTGCTGTAGATACTAAAGATTCTAATTCGCCACGTGTTGTAGACCGTGATTATTATAATAGCTATATGGCTGAGGCTAAAATATTGCAATCGTACACCCTATTTAAACAAAAACACTATTTAACAGCAGGTGTTCGTATTGCTGATAATACTACTTTGCGCAGCCAACGTGGTGGTGGTACAACTCCAGACCGTTTTAGTCTTGACCTTACAAGTCCCTATCAACTGGATATCAAGTTCCAAACACAGGCTATGGCAGCCTACGCTGAAAATGTATTTACCCTCTCAAAAAGAATATTACTAACTGCTGGAATCAGATACGAGAGCAATAAAACCCAAATGACAGGTAAATATTTTAATCTAAGAGCGGAGAATATACCTGTGAACTTAGACCGTAATATACTGCTTGCAGGTGGTGGTTTTGAGGTTTTACTTGCTGAAAATGTAAAACTTTATGGCGGTTATGCTCAAAGCTATCGCCCTGTGATATATTCTGATGTATTGCCCCACAGCCCGCTTGACCGTGTTGATCAAAACATAAAAGATAGCTATGGTAGTAATAGCGAACTAGGTATAAAAGGTGATGTGAAAAATTATTTACACTACGATATTAACGCCTTTGCTATGGTATACAACAACCGAGTGGGCAAACTAATACTTACAGAAAACGGAAATACAGTGTTTTTGCGAACTAATATTGGCAACACGCTTGCCCAAGGTGTTGAAGCTTTTGTAGAGTTTTTTCCATCAAGGTTGTTCAACAATCGTAATATGCAAAGCTTTGATTTGTTTAAAGACCAGACTAGCGAAAAAAGAATTGGCTCGAATAAGCGTAAAAGTATAGACTGGTCTATATACTCATCACTGATGTACAATAATGCGGTATACACATCAGGTAGGGTGTCCATTAGCAAAACCGAAGTGGTTGATATAAAAAACAAGCGGCTTGAAAATGCTCCCCAAATTATTAATCGCAGCGGACTTAACCTTCACTACAAAACATTTAGCATGGCACTACAGGCCAGCTATGTATCAAAAAGCTATACTGATGCTTTAAACACTAAGAGTAGTGCTGATGGAGTAAACGGTATAGTACCGGCGTACACACTATTTGATATAAACATGGCCTACAGTATAAACAAAAACCTAAAGGCAAAAGTGGCGGTTAACAACCTGTTAAACAAAATGTACTTTACCCGAAGAGCGACAGGCTACCCCGGCCCGGGCTTACTGCCTAGTGATGGCAGAAGCATTGTGCTTTCATTATCAGCCAATTTTTAGCCGATAATGAATATACCCATCTTGAAACTTTTGAAAACCCAACAAAAACAATAGTTATAGAAAAATAATAGAAAAATTTTTTATTTTTTTCTTGGTTATTAAAACAAGGTGTTATACCTTCGATTTAACTAATCAACAATTGCGTTATTATGAAGACAATAAAACTACTCTTATTATCATTATTTTTTGTTGCCGGGCAACAAGCAATCGCTCAAAATGTTATTGTAAATAACAACAACCCCACCACCGCCTTTGATATTGCTTTTGATTTTGGCGGATGCGGAGGTGCTGTTTTTACTAATACACCCCCTATGTCATCAACGGCAACGCCTTATCCTGCGCCATGTCCGTTAATTCTACTAAAGGTGTCTTTTACTGATTTTACTTGTGCCCCTCCTCAACCTGTTGGTATTGCTATTATGTATACCGCTAACCCAACATATTACACTTATGTGTTGTGCGACGGTACAGTAATAAATTTTAGGGTGCATTTTAATGGCATAGACTATATTGTAGATATAGTATAATATTTCACCCAAAAGACCAATAACTACCCTTTATTTTATAAGCAAATATTCAATATAGAACAGAAATAATTTATATTATTTCAGGCTTTATAGTGCCTGTAAAATTGAGTAAAAATATTTAGCAGCATAAATTAAACCGCTGCTAAGTTTAACCCTAATTTATCAATTTAAAAAACCAATCATTTTATGAAAGCTTTAAAATTACTAGTTCTATCGCTACTGTTTGTTGCCGGGCAACAAGCTTTTGGCCAAAACATCATGGTACACAACAACCAAACATTTACTGTTGATGCTAATTTTAACTTTGCGCCACCATGTGGAACCACAGTAACCAATAATCCTCCCATGTCTCCTACTGTAACACCTTATACTTCAGGGTGTCCTTTAAGAACAATTGATGTTACATTTGTTGACCCAACTTGCCCTCCCCCACCTGTACCAGTAACTTTTACCATTACTTTTACTACTAACCCAACAGACTATTTTTATACTTTGTGTAATGGGCAAATAGTACATTTTCACATACATTTTAATGGTATAGATTATATCATGGATATAAATTAGATACTATACTATTTAACTATAAGCAAAAAGCGCGATCCAATGGGTCGCGCTTTTTGTTTATAGTTAGTTTATGTATCTATTACATTATGGCTTCAAATTGCCGTACATCCTTGGAAATGGAATGCTTTCGCGTACGTGAGGCAATTTACACACCCAAGTTACAATACGCTCTAGTCCCAAACCAAATCCTGCATGGGGCACACTGCCATAACGACGAAGGTCTAAGTACCACTCAAACGCTTCCATAGGCAATTTGTGTTCTTCAATTTTAGCAGTTAATAACTCTAAATCGGTCTCACGTTCACCACCACCCACAATCTCGCCGTAGCCTTCCGGCGCAAGCACATCCACACCACGTGCAAAACGCTCGTTTTCAGGGTCGCGTTTCAGGTAAAAGGCTTTCACCTCGTGTGGCCAGTTATATACCATAATAGGCACATCAAACAAGCGGGTAATCACCGTTTCATCGCTGCCGCCAAAATCGTTACCGTACTCAAAGTTTTTAGCACTGGCTATCCATTGAGGGATATTGCGCAAGTCTTCTTCCAAATCTTTCAACTCATTTTTTAGCGAGTCTATTTTGTTTTGGTTAAAACCAATTTCACCCTTTTTCATACCGGGTGTTTTTAGTTTCTCTTCACGCTCAGCAATTTCAGCATTCACCTCAGCCATACGGGCTTCTGTTTTTGCTAAATCAACTTCTAATGTTTTAATACTATTCTGTCCGTTAACATCTTGTTCGCCTTTTATTATCCGCACAGCCTCATCATACGTTAAGCGGGGAAATGGTTTTACAATATTTTCTAAAACAGTAGTGTCTCTACCTACCGCATGCAATTCGGCTTTGCAGTTGTTTAATACATCCGTAACTATGGTTCTTAAAAAATTTTCGATAAGATCCATATTCATAAAAATATCATAAAAAGCCATTTCAGGCTCTATCATCCAAAACTCGGCAAGGTGGCGGCGAGTTCTTGATTTTTCTGCCCTAAAGGTGGGGCCAAACGTGTATATTTTGCCCATTGCCATTGCCATTGCCTCGCCATACAACTGTCCGCTTTGCGATAGATAGGCAGGGTCGCCAAAAAAATCAGTCTCAAACAAGTTACTGGTTCCTTCGCTGGCGTTGGCCGTAAACAAAGGCGCATCCATTTGCACAAAATCATTGCGTTGAAAGAAGTTGTGAATTGAATAGATAATTTGGTTACGAATTTTCATTATAGCCCACTGGCGGTTGCTACGTAACCACAGGTGGCGGTTATCCATCAAAAATTCAACACCGTGTTCTTTCTTTGCAATAGGGTAGTCTTGCGTAATCTGTATAATATTTAGGCCACTCACCTGTATCTCAAACCCTCCAATCTGGCGTTCGTCCTTCACCACCTTTCCGGTTATTTCTAAAGAACTTTCTAGGGTAAGTGTGCGGGCATTTTCAAAAATAGTTTCGTTTACGCTTTCTGCACTCACTACACATTGGCACAAGCCTGTACCATCGCGAAGTATTACAAACACTAGGCCTTTGCCTTCTCTCTTGTTGGCAACCCATCCCTTTAGAGTTACGTCTTGCCCTTCATGGGCACTTAAATCTTTAATATACATTCTATTTTTAAACTACGTCGTTTCTACTTTGGCAAAAATAGCACTAATTTTGGGCAAAATATTTGTCATAGTACGGTGAAATGCTAAAACAGAACCTTTCACATAAGCTCCTTCAAAAACTTTCGCCACAGCAAATACAATTTATTAAGCTGTTGCAGCTAAGTACGCAAGATTTTGAACAGCGTGTTGAGCAAGAAATACTTGAAAACCCTGCAATGGAGACGGGGAAAGATGCGGACGAAGCAGATTACTCAGCAGATGCCGACCCAAAGGATGATTTTGATGCCGCCGATAGCAGTGAGGAAACATACGACGATACTTTTGATATTGATGAGTATATAGGCAGTGATGATGGTGATAGTTTTAGACTATACGAAGAAAGTGGAGGCGATGACGACAGAAAAGAGTTGCCAATTGCCAGCTCGAACACTTTTAGAGAACAGCTTTTAGAACAAATACAAGCCAGCACACACGATGAACACGAAGCTATACTGGCTGAGCAACTGATAGGCAGTATTGAGGAAGATGGTTACCTACGCCGCCCATTGGGTGCAATAGTAAACGATTTGGCTTTTGCTATGAATGCCAGCACTACTGTTGAAGAGCTTGAAAAGGTGTTACACAAAATACAAGCCTTAGAACCTGCGGGCATTGCAGCACGCACTCTGCAAGAGTGTTTATTGCTACAACTGGTACGCAAGGATAAAACCCTGCACCCCGAGGTTACTTTAGCCATAAAAATAATTAACGACCACTTTGAAGATTTTACCAAAAAGCATTATGAAAAAATGATGCGACAACTAAAGGTAAAAGAAGAGGAGTTGAAAGATGCTATACATCTTATAACAAAGCTAAACCCCAAACCGGGCGATAGCGGTACTAATGTAAAAACACAGTACATAGTACCCGATTTTATTATTGTTGAAACCGACGGTATTCTTGATATCGCCCTAAACAGCCGCAATGCTCCTGATTTAAGGGTAAGCCGTTCGTACCTTGAAACATTAAAAAGCTACGACAAAGCCACTGTTAAAAACAAACAGATAAAAGAAACCGTACAGTTTATAAAACAAAAACTGGATGGTGCTAAATGGTTTATTGACAGCATAAAACAGCGTCAAAACACGCTGTTGCTAACCATGAATGCAATTTTGCAATACCAATACGATTATTTTTTAACGGGCGACGAAACCCGATTAAAACCAATGATATTAAAAGACATTGCCGATGAAGTGGGCTTGGATGTATCAACCATATCTCGTGTGGCAAATAGCAAATATGTGCAAACTGATTTTGGCATTATTCCGCTTAAGTTTTTCTTTTCAGAAGGCATAACCACCGAAGATGGCGAGGAAGTAAGTAACCGCGAGGTGAAAAAAATACTTCAAAACGCTATTGAGAGTGAGGATAAAAGCAAACCCTTGCCCGATGAAAAACTGATGGAAATACTAAAAGAAAAGGGTTACCACATTGCCCGCCGTACTGTGGCCAAGTATCGTGAACAACTAAATATACCCGTAGCAAGGCTGCGCAAGCAAATTTAGTTTAGCCGCAAGTTTTTGGTTTACAGTTTAATGTTCTAAGTTAGCCCACACAAAAGAGCCCTCTTCATTGTCAAACACACTAGCAAAAATTATTACATACGTCCTCAATCCGCTTATTATGCCGTTTGTGGGGGTATTATTTTTACTTTTTTTTGACGAGTATTATTACCTGTTGCTCAATCCATCGCAAAAGTTTTACATACTAGGTTTTATATTCCTAATCACCTTTGTGCTGCCTTTTTTAGTTACCCTTTTGCTAAAAAACCTGGGACGTATAGGTTCACTGGAAATGCAAACCCGCGAAGAGCGTAAGCTACCTATACTTGCCACCGCCTTTATATATGTAGCACTGTTTTTTATGCTGGGCAATGTAACTGGCTACGAAAAAATTAAACTATTTATACTTGCCACCACTATAGCTATTATAGTATCAGGCTTTATTACCAATTATTTCAAAATAAGTATACACATGACGGGGGTTGGAGGTGTAGTTGGTCTTTTAGCGTATATGGCCACCTACTCGCTATTTCAAATTACCCCATTGCTAATAGGCAGCGTAATGTTTTCAGGCTTGGTAGGTGCTGCGCGTATACAACTAAAAGCACACACACCCACACAGGTTTATACTGGTTTTGGTTTTGGCTTTAGCGTGGTATTTTTAATTCATCTTTTTTTATAGGTTATTGACACGAGCGGACGCTCTACTATTTTTGGCACGTTTTTATTTAACTGCACTCAAAACTGTTTATGTGATAATTGGAACACTTCCAAAGTTACCAACCTGAGGAATATAAGCAATATTGACCATTCACATAAGTTGGATTGACAGTAGAAGGGGGAGCTTCATTAGTTAATATCTTTGTCCCGATGATTCCATATTTTTTTGATACTTTAATCACTAGATCATCCCAGTATGGAGTATAATTAATCTGCGAGCCGAAACCTTTAAACCGATTTGAATATATAGTGTCTTTAACTTCTTCACTCCAATATACAGTATCTACAAATAAGCTATATTTAGATGAATTACAATACCTTAAATTATCATCGTCGATAATACAATTAGTGTTATAATCTAAAGTCTTTATTAACCCAACAGTGTCTCTTAACAAAAGAAACAGAAATTTTTTATTTAACTTATTATTAAGGAAAATAGAATCCTTATTTATATATAGAAAACCACTAAAGTCAATTAATGGGCGAAAATCTGAATCGTCATACTTACCGAAAACAGATAACCGAGACATGAAAGTAAAATCATAACCATGTAGAGTGTCTTGTATCGCCTCTGAGTAAGAAACATCAAAAAATGGTATATTGAGGCTATCAATTAATTTATTTTCTTTAAAAAATTGAGGATAAGCATTAACTGTCTGTTTGTGTTTGCAAGACATAGAAAATACCAAAAGACAAACACTAATAAATATAATTACGCTATTCTTAATTAACATACTTATCTTTTTTATTTAACAGCCTAAACACTATTCGAGAGGGATTGAACCACTATCTCTCCCTCTATTCTGAAAATTAATTTTTTCCAAAACTAAGCTATCAAGGTAACTTCATTACCTAAAATCTGTTAATTGTATAAGCATCCTATTTCGTAGCATTGCCTTCACCTCTGCCAAAACTTTGTTATTATTGCCAAAAAATATTTTTACTATGAGCACTTACGAAGCCCTACTATATACTGTTGAGAATAATATTGCTACCATCACACTAAACCGTCCCGAGGTATTTAATGCCTTTAACGATGCCCAAAGCTACGAGTTGCAAGATGCACTTAAACAAGCCGAACGCAACAAAGAAGTGCGCGTGGTGGTAATTACAGGTGCAGGCAAAGCATTTTGCTCAGGCCAAGATTTAAAAGCCATTGCCGATAGTAAAGACCGCTCTTTGGCCGACTCATTATACAAACGCTACAACCCTATTATACGTGCCATGCGCAATATGCCCAAACCTATAATTTGCAAGCTAAACGGTGTAGCAGCAGGTGCAGGTTGTTCATTAGCACTTGCCAGTGATTTTATTGTAGCAGCCGAAAAAGCCAGTCTTATAGAAGTATTTATTAATGTAGGTTTGGTATTAGATTCAGGCTCTAGTTACTTTTTACCACGTATAGTGGGTAGTAACCGCGCTTTCGAGCTTAGTACAATGGGTAACAAAGTAAGTGCGCAACAAGCTCTTGAATGGGGCATGGTGAACCGTGTGGTAACGGAAGAAGAACTAGACAATACTGTGGCTGAAATAGCCGACTACTACGCCAAAGCACCTACAAAAGCTATTGGGCTGATGAAAAAAATGTTGAATAAATCGTTTAACAGCGATTTGGAAACTATGCTGCAATACGAAGCCTATTGCCAAGAAATAGCAGGCAGCAGTGCCGATAACAAAGAAGGGGTAAAAGCCTTTAACGAAAAACGCAAGCCTGTGTTTACAGGTGAATAGGTCTTAATTTTTAACCTATTGACAAACCAACCCCATTATATAAAAGAGCTTGACGGCCTGCGTGCTTTTGCCATTTTACTAGTAATAATATGGCACTATTTTTTGGGGCAAACCACACAAGAAACACTACCGCAATATGTATGGCTTGGTCTATCGTGGAGTTGGAGTGGGGTAGATATGTTTTTTGTGCTTTCGGGTTTTCTCATCGGGCGCATATTGTTGTTTTATAAAAGCAGCCCTAACTATTTTAAAACGTTTTACGCCCGTAGGTTTTTTCGCATTTTTCCACCTTACTATATTTTACTTGGAGGGTATATTCTTTTTCATGCAATAGGTTGGGCGGCACAGTTTCCGGTTCTGTCGTATGGAGGGATACCTTATTACGCATACGCACTGTACATACAAAACTTTTTTATGGCTGATGGTTTTGGCGCAAACTGGTTGGCCGTAACGTGGAGTTTGGCGGTAGAAGAGCAGTTTTATCTTCTTTTCCCCTTGCTTATCTATTATTTACCTAAAGAAAAACTACCAAAAATATTTTTAACAGGTATACTGCTTGCCCCCATTATACGGGCTGTTTTAGGCAGTCCCCAAGCGTACGTGCTACTCCCTGCCCGTATGGATGCCTTGTTGGTAGGGGCACTAATAGCCTACTATTATCAAAACGGCATCATTAGTAAATGGATTGCTCCACACAAGCGTACGCTTTCATTAATTACTATGTTGGTGTTTGGCCTTATGCTTTCTTTAGCGTTTGAAGGTTCAGGAAAAACTACAGGCGGCATACTAAACCATAGCCTATATGCTTTGTTGTATGGTTTAATAATAATAAATATACTGGTGCAACAGGGCGGTGCATTTATGCGGGTTTTAGCAAACCCAGTATTATGTTTTATTGGTAAAATCTCATACTCGGTATATCTATTTCATCAAGTAATTCTTTTGCTGCTTACCAAACTGGTGCTTAGTAAAGATGTTCCTACCATAGAAAGAAGCAATGATATTTTGGTTACATTATTAGCAATAGCTTGCACCATTGCCTTTGCTTCACTACTTCATTTTACAGTAGAAAAACCTACACAAAAAATTGGCAGAAAGTTCAGTTATTAGTTATCCACTCCCCACACACTTATTTCACTGTCTACTAAAGCCGAATACCACAAACGGTTGTGCAGAACCCCTGCCCTATTTGCAAAATAAAACGCTGTTTATTGGGTTATTTTGAAGTACAATTTGCCCAAAACCTTTCATGCGAAATATAACACTACTGTTTGCGCTTATTTTTACTTGTTCTAACCTGCTTGCACACTCGTTATGGCAAGATGATAGGGCTTTTAACGACCGTATACACGTAGTACAACCCAAAGAAACTTTATACAAAATATCTCGCCAACACGGTATTTCTGTTTCGGCCATTCGCAAAGCAAACGGCATTGATGGAGATATAATATCGGCAGGGGCACGATTAAAGGTGAGAATACCTGCCGAAAATGATATTTTTCAGGTGCATATTGTACGTGTTGATGAAAGCCTTGAGGTAATATCGGATAAATACTTACTTCCATTAGATATACTTACCAAGTATAATGAATTGGATGAAAATGTGGTTTTTCCAGGGCAACGTATTTTTATCAAAATAGATAAAATAAACACCAAGTATACCTACAAAGGTGAAGAAGATATGCCGCTTACTGATGCTGAGTTGGGTGACAACCAAAATCAGTTTAATGTAACAGCAAATGGCAGCGGAAACGATGCTCCCGAACTTCAACCCAAAAAATCAGAACAAAAAAATACACCTGTTTATATACTGAATACTAAACCTGTAAATGGTGAATTAAAAGATAGCGTACCCAACAAAAACAAGGCTTTTACTATTGAGGGGTATCTTGATGCTTACTATGCACAGTATAGCGATAAAAACCAACAGGGCGAGTTGGCCAGCTATGCTATTAGTGCGCCACGCCACAATCAAACAGGGATAAATACCGCACAGTTTGCAGCTATATATAGCGATACTACCCTGCGGGGAAATATTACTGTGCAGTATGGTGATTTGGTAAACGCGGTATACCCCACCGATTACAAGTTTTTGCAACAAGCCAATGTTGGTTTTAAAATAGCAGGAAATTTGTGGCTTGATGCAGGCTTTTTCCGCTCACCTGTTAGTGTTGAAGATTTTCCTAATCGCAATAATTACAGTAGCACATATAGCTATACCCGCTATTTTGAGCCTGTGCTAATGAGTGGTGCAAAACTAGGCTGGGAAGCAAAACGCATACGTTTTACTGCTTTTGTGGCCGATAGAACTTTTGCCATTGGCAATAGTATAAACAAGCAACCTTCTTTTGGTGCTAACTTAAAAATATACGGTGGTAAATACTGGCTGTTTGGTGCCAATGGTATGTATAGCAATAGCAACGATGGTATAATAAAAGCCGAACGTACATACGCCAACATATACCTTGCTACCAACCGAAAGCACATTGATGTATTGGGTTACGTAAACTATGCCCGTACGCAAAGCAAAACCATGTATAGTGGTGTACTTAATGTACGTTATAAAATAACCCCTAAGTTCTCGCTATTTGCAAAAGGTGAGTATTTTGCCGATAGTGCCGCGGCAGTATCACCAATGATGACCGGGACTGATGGCAAGCAGCAAGGACTTAGCGCCACTGCCATAGGCGGCGGTTTTGAGTTTAAAGCACGCCCCAACCATTACTTGCGTATTGAAGCAAGACAAACCCAACTGGGCAGCAATTTTGCAATTAATCCTGACTATTTTAATGGTGGCCAATTAACCAATCAACGCCTTGAGTTTGTTATTACTACAGGTATTTGGTTTGGTAAGTAAGGTACAATAGTTATATACTATACTAATTAACGCATCTTTTGTTCTTTCAAGAAGCCTAAAAAACTCACATTAAAAATGACTGCATAAAAAAAGCCTACCCAAATGGGCAGGCTTAAAAGTAAACTTAATCTCTCGAACAAACCTACATTAACTATACCTTACTAGTTAACATCTTTAATCCATATATTAATATTTTGTGGTGCATTTTCATCACCTCCAAAATAGGGATATAATTGATATTGTATTCCGCTTCCGCTACAACCTCTGTTCATCTCCACAGCACTTTCACCGTTTAGGTAAAACACGTATTTATTTGCTTTTGCTACTATGGTGCAGGTATACTTTTTATTTACTTGTATACTTCCCAGTGTTTTAAAACTGCGTGTGCCACCGGCGTAGGTATAAGCAAACAGTTCTAAACCGCTTTTATAATACCTCCAGCCAAAACGTGCGCTGTTGGTTTGGTGTAGGCTGCTACAATCGCTAAACCCATACAGCTTATTTATATCACCTTGGTTTGCTTTATCTGTAGTGGTATAAATGGCACTACTATCAAAGTATACTTCAAACACAAGGCTATCGTATTTCACTGCTTTAAAAGAACTTTGCAAGCTACCTTGCGCCCCTTTGGGGATTATATATTGTATAAACCCTTCAAACGGGTTGTAATCGGTAACATTTATATCAAGGTCAATTTTCTCTTTTACATCAGCTTCTTCAAGAGCTTCACCTTGAACCAATTCTTCTGTTTTTATATTTTCAGGCTCAACAATCTTATCGTTATCCTTTTTGCAAGCCCCTGTAGATATTAACAGAGAAATCACCAACATTTTCATCATATCCATATACAGTATCGTTTTAGTTACTTGTTTTGTAAGTGATTTATAATCCATCACTTACATACGTACTAAAACGTACTTTAGATTTTTGGTCTTATAAATCCTTTGCCGAAGCTATCAGTTCAGCAATGTCAAGCACCTGCACTTCGTCTTCTTTTTCAAAATGTTTCACCCCATCGCGCATCATTGTCATGCAAAAGGGGCAAGCGGCAGCTATAATAGTAGCCTGTGTGCCTAGGGCGTCTTCGGTACGCTCGATGTTTACTTCTTTATTGCCTTTTTCGGCTTCTTTAAACATTTGTGCACCTCCTGCGCCACAGCACAAACCATTGGTACGGCAACGTTTCATTTCAACCAACTCAGCATCTAGTTTTTCTAAAACACTGCGTGGGGCTTCGTAAATACCGTTGGCTCTACCTAGGTAGCAACTATCGTGGTAGGTAATGCGTTTTCCTTTAAACTCGCCTCCCTCCACTGTTAAGCGGCCATCATTCATCAAACCTTGTAAGAACGCTGTGTGGTGCATCACTTCGTAATTGCCCCCCAGAGCGGGATACTCATTTTTAAGAGTGTTAAAACAGTGCGGACAAGCCGTTACTATTTTTTTAATTCCGTAAGCATCCAGCGTGGCAATATTGGTCATAGCTTGCATTTGGAACAAAAACTCGTTGCCTGCCCGCTTTGCGGGATCACCTGTGCAAGTTTCTTCTTGCCCAAGTATGGCAAACTTAACTCCTGCATGGTGCAGTAGTTTAGCAAAAGCCTTTGTTACCTTTTGCGCCCTCTCGTCAAAGCTTCCTGCACATCCTACCCAAAACAAAACTTCGGGTTCTTCTCCTCGGGCGGCCATTTCGGCCATAGTACTAATTGTCAAAGTGTCGCTGCTCATTGTATTTCGTGATGTTAATACGATAATATCACAAAAACTTGACAGTGTAAAATTATAGGTTTTTTTCTAAACTTTTTACTTTTTTTTGAAAGTTTTTTACTGAAAAATGCAAATAGAGGACTGGTGTCTTTGAAAACACCCACAAATAGGGGGAAAGAAGGAATTGTAAAATTTTCTAAAAACTTTTACTCATTAATTCAAATAGAGGAGGGAGTTAGCTATTAACCTCTTGAGTCCAATTTCCTCTATCAGATGGAGAAAATTGCCAAGGCGCACCATTATTCTCAAGGTTGGTAAACATACCGTTTAGTTCAGTAGGGGCTTGAGATTGCTCCATAACCAAATATTGGCGCATACCGTATATAATATCAACAGGATTAATGTTTACAGGGCAGGCTTCGGCACAGGCATTACAGGTAGTACAAGCCCAAAGTTCTTCGTTGCTAATATAGCTGTGCAGGTTTTTGCCGTCGTCTTCAAATTTTCCGTTCTTATCAATATTCTTACCTACTTCCTCCAACCTGTCTCGAGTATCCATCATCACTTTACGTGGCGATAATAATTTGCCTGTTATGTTGGCAGGACAAACCGATGTACAGCGACCACACTCGGTGCAACTGTATGAGTCCATTAAATTCTTCCACGTTAAATCGGTAACATCTTTAACCCCAAAACTTGTTGGCGGCTCGTAGTTATCAGGCGGCAGTGCCGTAGGATCCATCATCAGTTTTACCTCAGTGGTAACCGATTCCATATTGGTGAACTTGCCTTTAGGGTTAAGATCAGAATAATACGTATTAGGAAATGCAAGTATGATATGGAAATGTTTAGAGAAGGGTAAGTAATTTAAAAACGCCAAAATACCCAGTATATGTCCCCACCAAGCCACTCGTTCTATAATGTGCACAGTACTTTCGCTCATGCCGCTAAATAATGGCGCTAACAAACTGCTAATAGGCATTGATGTTTCTTGCTGAAAATGCAAATCGGTAGCATTCATTACCAATAGTGCCAACATCAGCACTATTTCTATTACCAAAATATTAGTAGCATCTTTTACGGGCCAACCTTGTACTTCTTTCATATTTAGGCGAGGCACTTTGCTTATATACCTGCGGGTTAAGAAAAACACACAGGCCAGTAATACCATTACTCCTAAAATCTCGAAAAAGCCAACAGCAGCGGTATATAAACTACCTAGCGGCGACATAAATATGCGGTGCGTACCTGCCAACCCGTCGATAATAATTTCAAGCACTTCAATATTTATTAATACAAAGCCTATGTATACAATAAAGTGTAAAATACCGGGTATTGGGCGCACCACCATTTTGCTTTGCCCAAAGGCCACACGCAACATTGTTTTAAGGCGTAATGAAGGGTTGTCAGTCCTGTCAAGGGGTTTGCCTAGGTTTATATTGCGGCGTATTTTGCCTACGTTGCGGGCAAACAGGTATGTGGCGGCTGCCAATGCCAGTGCGAAAATTATTTGAGAAACTACTTGCATAGCGGGTTTTAGTGGCTTGGTATTGCTTTCAAAGATGTAAAATTTTGGATTAGTAAAAAAATGTTTTGCTAATATAGAAAAACCATTACCTTTGCATTCCTTTCAAAAACGATGAAGGGTACCATAGCTCAGTTGGTAGAGCAAAGGACTGAAAATCCTTGTGTCGCTGGTTCGATTCCAGCTGGTACCACAAAAGCCTCTTAGAATTTTCTGAGAGGCTTTTTTATTTCCATTCGTCGAAAACCATTTCAACCTTATACCAATTGCTTACGTTTATAAGTTATATGTTATCATACAACGTATTAGCCAACCAACAACACTTTTACTAAACCGTATAACGCCATGAAACTAAAACTACTTATTTTCTTTTTAAGCCTATTCTTTTTTGCGGAAAAGGGTGAGGCTTGTCCCGTTTGGCTTGCAGGGAAAATTAGAATAGTTGATGAAAATAATAATGTAATTCATAATGCTAAGTTGTGGTCGTATAGAAGCCTTAACGATTCTTTTTTAAGAAAAAAAGGAGACTATGACTATGATAGTGATGCTAGAGTTGACACTAGCACTTATTTTATTTATGAAGGAGGTGGCTGGAGAATTTGGGAGACAGACTATAAAAAAGCGGATAAAGAGTATTTAATTACTGCTGATGGCTACGCTGATGTGATACTAAAAAATGTGAATTTTGAGTGGGGATTTAATGATACCGTTTATTCTACACCTACCTTGGTAATTACCATGTATGGGCAGAAGTATAAAAAGGTAAATAACTCAATTGCTTTGTACGATAGATTTTTTGTTGATAAAACAGTAACGGTTGAACGCGAAACTACATTGGCATGGAAAGATTATGTAGGTGATGAAAACGATATTAATAATGGCTTTGGAAAAGACGTTTTTACAAAAGTTACCACCTACCCTAACCCTGTGGTAAAAGGCCTGCACATTAAAATTAATTATACTATTACCTCGCCCCTAGTTGCCAAAATTTCAGATATACAGGGCAAGTTGGTAGAGCAGTTATTGATTGAGAACAACGAAATTGATTGGGATTTGCAATGGCAAAAAGCTGGCAATTATTTTCTCACCATTTATGATGAGGGAAATAAGCCCATACACACCCAATTAATTGCCAAACAATAAATATATATGTAAAAAAAACACCCCAAAAGATATTGTATTTAAAATATTATGTCGAAAAACATTCTACTCCAATACTAAATAGTACCATTTATAAGTTTACTGATTGGGCTAAACATATTGGTGTATGTTGTAGCTTAAAAGGAACAGTTTTTCTTTGTTTAAGTTAGATAAACCGTTGCAGGGAAACCTTCAACGGTTTTTTATTGTTTTGCTAAGGTATCTTTACTGTAAATAAAGCTATCTCTATCTGCTTGCCGCTTAAGGATAGTGGGCAGGTACTTGTTAATTTCTACTGAAAGTGTATCGGGTAATATTTCTACCTGTTTTGGGTTAGATGGCAAACTATACCACGGAGGCAGTTGGTCAAAATCATAATTACCAAAAATAATTACAGGCGTGCCGTAGGCTAGTATTTTTACTTGAGCCGAATCTAGCTTCCATTGTTCAGCCCAATAGTACAACCACTCAGCATCTTCATCATACAGGCGCATACAAGCATGGCTGGCAGGATGCCCGGGTAGCTCGTATTGGTGTAGTGATACTCCTCTAAAATTATCTAAGTTAAAGTACCATTTTAATACCCACGACGAATCATCGGTACTGTTGGTTTGTTTTGATTTCCAGTTGGCATGAAATAAACCTGTAGGGGTTGGTGTGCTCTTTTTACCCATACTGGTGGGCATCCACCGTATAAGTTTTCCCTTTTCATACATCCCTATTGCTTGTGCAGGATAGGAAACGAGCATTATTTTATAAACAGAATCTAATAGCTGAATACTATCAGGATATGGAGAATAATACTTTAAATTGTATAAAAAAGTATCGGGAATAGATAGCATTTCAGCACCATAAAGTTTGGCAAAATCGATACGGTTAATAGCTAGTATTATTTTTAGTTGGCTATCGTTAAAATATTTATCAATTTGAAGAATGCTGTCTTTATCTCTTACAGCATAGTATTTAATTTGTAAAGGGGGCTGTGGCACTTTTTTACTTGCCAAGCTATCAGTAGTGCTTTTTGCTACTTTACTGTTTTTAACAACCTTGTTATTACTTTTTTCTTTACACCCATAAAACACACACAATATTGATAGGATTATAAATTTAAATTTCATGTTTTAATCATCCTTTGTGGTTCATTTATTATTTACAGGTGAAAGCTATGTAAAGTTAATATTGTTTGACTTCTGGACATAAAAAAATCCCCCGTTGAAGTTTCAACGAGGGATTTCAGTATTTATTGGATAAAAGAACTACCTAATCACAATTTTGGTGGTTTGGGTTTGTTTACCTGTGGTTATGTTTACAAAATAAACGCCTGCACTTGCCTCTTCCATTGCCACATCAATTTTTTGACTGCCTTGTGCAGGAGTAACCTCGTACACTTTTGCGCCTAAAATATTAGTGATGGTAATAACTGTTCCTGCATCAAAAGCTTTATTAGCTTCTATGCTAAAGTTACCGTTACTGGGGTTAGGATATACATTTGTGCTTTTTGCATTAACACCGGGTATTGAGTTGGTTCCGTTCACATAAATAACACGTTTGCTACTTAACGATACATTACCCGATAAGTCGGTAGCGCGGTATTGTATGTAGTACAAACCTTCAATACTTGCGTTTACCCAATTGCCTAATATATCAACAGTAATTTGGTTACTATCGTAGAAGTTATCGCTAAGCGTGTAACCCGAATCGGTATAGTTTTGCCAGCGTGCAAGGTTTACTATATCATTACCTACAAGGGCTATAACGGGCGCAAACCTATCAACTACGTTTATTGTGCGCACTACTGAATCGGCTACGTTACCCGATGCATCAACGGCTTTATAAACAATAGTATATGTGCCTAATGTGTTTACATTTACGGCTCCACTAACTGTGTAGGTGATTATAGCATCGTAGTTATCGGTTACGGTAGCACCTGCATCGGTGTAGGCAGTTTTGCCATCGTGGTCAATAACTGCATTTCCATTAAGCACAATAACTGGTTTGGTGGTATCCCTTACTATAATTACTCTTTCTGTTTTCACTGTATTACCGCTATTATCTGTTACTGTGTAAGTAAGAATATACGTTCCTATTTTGGTGTTATCTACTGCACCTGTAATAACTACTGAACCATTAAGGTTAGTACCGAAAGGATTATCTATTGCAGTAGCTCCGTTTTCTACATACGGATCAAATACTTCAAGTATAACAGTATCAGCACCAGTAAGGCTGATTAATGGGTTAGTTACATCAGGTGTAATGTTTACAATACGTTTTACCGAATCGGTATTACCTACTGTGTCGCTAACGGTGTAGGTAAGTATGTATTGGCCTACTACCAGTGTATCTACAGCACCTGTTACTTTTATTTTATGGGTGATATTTCCATCAACATTATCAAATGCAGTTGCACCTTGGTCGGTAAAGTTGTAGCCCACTTCTACACTTTGAGTAGCTGCGCCTACAAGTGTAATAACCGGAGCTACATCATCAGCTCCTATGTTTACTTTATAGTCTTCAAACTCACCCACTACAACAGGGCCACAAGGTTGTGTAGTTAGGTTTGCCCTTGATACACCTACACGCATACGTGTTTGACCTAATTGAACACCAACAGGTATGTTAATGGTGGCTGTTAAAATTTGTGCCGATGATGCACTATCAAATAATACTTTTTCTCCTGCATCATCAAAATCACCATCTTGGTTAAAATCAATCCAGGCAGCGTAGTTAATTATCTCGTTATTGGTATTACGCTCAATATTTATAGTATAAGTTCCGCCTTCGGCTATCTTACCTATTTGGTTGTTACCCGTAAAATCTGAATATTTACTTACACCATAATCCGAAGATTGATCGAGACCTTGAAATACTACCCTGCGTATAGTAACATCTGTATTTACTGACAGTACGTTAGGACGGCAATATTCTAGTACTTCGATATAACTGGTTTTAACTATTGAGTCGGCTCCAATAGCATTAGCTACAACTAATTTTACGGTGTATTTACCTCCAAAGTTAAATACTACACGAGGTTTGCGGCTGGTTTCAGCATCAAGAAAAATAACACCGTTACTTGGGGTAACTTCCCATTTCCAGCTTGAGGGGCCATTTCCACTCAAATCAATAAAACGAGTTTCTTCACCGGTATTTACCTTAGTTAGTGTTGCTCTAAAATCAACAGGACTAGGGGCTACTGTTGGCGAAACTACTACAACTTTTTTAGTTGCAGTATCGCTACCCAAGCAGTTTGTTGATTGAAGGTATACAGTATAGGTACCTGTTGTGCTAAAGGTTTTAGTAGGATTAGTTTTTCCATAATTATTAGCATCATCGGGATCGTAATTTGGATAATCAAAATCCCAGAAATAGGTAAGCCCGTTGCCTGATGATGTGTTTACAAAATCAACAGGAGAATCTTCAAACAATGTATCGGGTATGTTAAAGTTAGCTACGGTAGGATTAACACTTGTTGCTTTACTAGTCCACTCAGCAGCAAAACCTGCATATTGTAGCGTAGCATCAGTTTTCCATACCAACCACATACGGCCTGATTTTGCAGTAAAACCAGTATTTCCACCCGGGTTAGTCATCCCGCCTGCTATTACTGCAATTATATTTGCCTCGTCAGTAGTATCACCATCATAAATGGTTAGTTTATCATCAGCATCGGTATTTGTCCATTCAGTGAATTTAAGATTTACTTCTGATGCACAAGGATTGATGAAGAAGGTACAGTTTTGATTAGCAGCATAGTTACTTCCTGAACCGCCATCATCAAATATTTTACCTCTTTCGTATGTCGAGCTGTTTTCGGCACACATGTTTATTTGAGGGAAAACCTCTATGTACGATGTGCGGCAGCGTTTTGCACTGCTACTAATACCATTATCTACAATTAAACAAATTTCGTATTTGCCTGCTTCTGTAAATAAAATAATAGGGTCTTGCTCGGTTGAATCAGAGAAAATAACTCCATCAGACGGTGAAACACTCCAATGCCAAGCAGTAGGGCCATCAAGCGATAAATCAGTCATCTGGATAGACTCATTTATAAATATCTGATTTCTATCTGATGAAAAGTTGGCCGTTGGCGCAACAGCAGGGTCGTTAATAACATAGGTAGTTGCCATGCTATCTTTACCTCCACAATTTTCGGCTACCATTTTCACCTCATAAGTACCTGCACTTGGGAAGGTATAAACAAGGTTTAAGCCTTTATTTACTAATACATTATCTACATACCAGTTGTATAGTGCTATTTGGTTTGCATTTCCGTTGAACAAGAAATAAGCCCTATCTCCGGTTACGGGTGCATTTGGCCCAATAAACGAAGCTATAGGCAAACCTAAACCGGGGTTGTACTCATCAGCACCAATAGTTGGAAGTGATAAACAACGTACATCGCCATCAAAATCAACAGTAATATTCAAATCATTACGCCCATAAGCAAATGTTTGCATAAAGGCTATGTGGCCATCGGTTGAAGAGGCAAACGTGGGCACAAAATTGTAACTCTTGGCATCAAAACCTGAGGTACTTTGGTGTGCTGCCATATCAGGCAAGTATGCCGATATATAAGAAAGGTTGCCCGATGCACTGTATAGTAGGTTATAATCCATTTCTGTAATTCCTGCTAGCGCACCTGTTACAAAATAGGCTGCAACACCATCAATACCGTTATAAAAAATGTTGTTCAATATTCTTATATCGCTGAATTTATTGGCTGTACCGGTAGGCATATAAAAAGCCCTTCCGCTAAGGGTGGTAGAAGTACTTGTGTAATCAGCATTGATAATACAGGTGTTGTGGGCATACAACTGGTAAGTTCCTGCGGTTTCATTAGAAATACCAAATACACTTGATGTACCGGCATAGTTCATTGTAACTATATTGTTTACTACTAAACCTTCACCTTTTGTATCTCCATTGCAATCGCGCAAACGTATACCGTAACCTCTGTTCGATTGTATATAGTTTCTCTCTACCTTGAAAGCATCGTTAACAAGGTTCATACTGATACCATAAAACTCAACATTTATGGTTTGATCTATTCTGGTAATTTTATTTCTGTAGATTTCAGGATAAGATTGACCTGCAACAAATATCCCTGTATAGTTAGGGGTAATTGTGTTATCAAAAATACGAACCCCTGTAGAGTATTTGGTGGTGTTTGTATTAAGCCAAACACCGTTTGAGTTGTTTTCTAATTTGTTGTTGTATATATCCAACCCTGTTATTGTAACATTTGTTGCTCCGAAAATGTTAGAGCGAGTACCATTTGCATCAGTAATAATGCTTGCAGGGCCGCGTATAATACAATTGTTAATTGCTACGTTTTCAGCATCTCCATCAAAACTAATAACTGATGAATATGTTCCTGAGCCTGAACGCTCAACAGTAATATCACGAATTATTATATTACCAACCCCGTTAAGTTTAATAGTAAAGTTATCGATTGCTGATGCACTAGCAGGAGAGCTAATAACAACATCGGCCTGATTTCCTGTTTCACTTTTAAAAGTAATTGTGTTGATTGCACTTGCTCCCGCTATTTTGTTTAAACTAATTCGCTCATTATAAGTACCTGTACGAATATTGAATGTAACTGCACCACAAATGCCGTAATTATTTAGTTCATCGGCAACATCTTTTAATGTAGCATAATCAGGAGCTGTACCACCAACAGTATAAGTGCCTGATGCCAAGCCCATTTTAAAGTTTCTTTGTGCACTATCGTTAGTTTTGTCGGGGTCGTTAAGATTATTAGGCATGCTTGTCCACGCCTTGATATCATACAACACACCCGAAGTAGAAGCAAATGAACCCAAGCTAACAGAAGCAGTAATACTACCCGATCCTAAAACAGTATCCAATACAGCATAAGAGGTTACAGGTGTTTGTAAAGTACCGTTAACCGACCAATTAACAGTAAAGGTATCTACTTGGTTTATACCAAAGTTTCTAACAGTTACTATTGCTTTTTGTGTAGTAGAGCAACCACCCACAAAAGGCTCGTCAATGCTTAAAACACCTATCTCATTCTTTTTACCTAAAATTGGAAATGCAGGGTTATCATCACCACCACGGTAGGTTGAGCCCCCCCTGGGGTCATTATCAATATCTCTTGTAACAGATAAAATAGGGGTTGCTTTTAAAGCAAAATCACCCAAAGAACCACCTGCAATGTGTAAATCAGTTGCGGATACTAGGCTTACCTGAGCATCGTTAGAGTTTAAAGCATTTCCTGTTGGAACATTAGCCTGATGACCTTGAATAGTTGTTGAAACTACGGTTCCCCATCGAGTAAGATTACCCGACGAAGCGTTAAAAGTATTATAATCAAGAACGTGCGAGCCACTAATATTTGCTATAGCCATAGCAATGTGTTGTGTGCCTGAGTTTCCTCCTGAACGCTCGTTAATAAAAATATTGTTTCTTATATCAAAAACATTTGAAGTATTAGACGCATCTTTATGTAAAGCGGCTGATAAAATTGCCCCACTAGTTCCGCCTGAACCTAGCACACCACCAATTCTAATAGTATTGTAAAAAATATCAGTGTTTGTTAATACAGTTCCGCCAATATCAATACCAAAAACACTTGTGCTATTGTTTGATTTTGTTAGAGATATTAAGTTATTTACTATACGTGAATAGTTAGAACCACTTACAGTACGTATAATTATTCCGGCAATAGCACTTGTGCCCGATACATCAAGGCCATAAATTGTATTTCGTGTTAAAATAGCTGAGTCGGTTTGACTGTCAAAAAGCATCCCGTATGTGGTTGTGTTAGATGCAAAAGCAGAAGCATGGTAAAAAGTACAAGAATCAACTTCTAAACCTAAGGTATTGGCTTGCGCCCATATACCTGCAAAATAATTATTAAAAACCTCAGTGCCGTATATCTTATTTTTTGCATTTGGATTTGCTGATGTTCCCGTAAGGTTAATACCATAACGTCCACCATCAACAATACAACTTTCAATCAAGTTGTACGAATTACCTGTAGGATTTGAAGCTGAGGTGCTAAATTGTATAGCACGACCAGCGCTAGTTGTTGAACCATTAACAACTTTACAATAGCGCATAATATTACGCGTTGCCCCATTAATAAACTGTACCGTAGTACTGGTACCGGTGTTGGTTTGAGCAATGGTAAGAGCTTTAGTTGTACCCGTACCGCCTGGTCTTCCATCAATAATTACATAATCTGCATCATTAAATTGCATTACGGTACCCGCTGCCGAAGTTGCAATTGAAGTACTGTTAACACCTGTTGCAGGTCGTAAAGTAATTGTGTTAGTAGCACTTGCCCCTGCTATTGCGGGGAAAACAATAGGCAATGTTTCGCTAGAACCGGTGTAAGTACCAGTTATTTCTATAACATACGCTTTTGTAATTGTTGTGGGAATAGCAGCTATAGCTGCTGTAATAGAATTATATTGATTAATTAGTGTCCCTGAGCCATCCTTCAGCTCAATAGAGTTTGTTTGCGATTTTGCTGTAAAAGCAAAGATCACCCACAATACGGTAAGCACCGTAAAACGCAAAATGTTTTTCATAAGATTTGTTCGCGAAAAATGAAAAATAAGTAAGTATAAGTAGCAGCAAGACAATATACCAATGTCTTTTCGTTGCACGGTAAGATGAAAATTAGTGTCAAAAAAACACCATATTTTTATTACACACTCATATACAGCGCTTTAAATTCACTTCCAGTAAAAAAAACGCCCCTTACTACTATACCAATTTGCTTGCTAAATAATTACTGTACATCTCCTCTCTAAACAAATTAACCCTAGCTATTATAGTGTTAATTATAAAATTATGTTGTGTATAGTAGTTAATTGCTTTTCCAGTAGATATCAGATACATTTTTTTATATATTGGTCGAAAAAAATATGAGTTTTTTAATTGCTAACCCCAGTCGCCCCGACTTAATATCACATTTTATATTTGATAAAGCCTTTAGCGAAACCGAGCTGCAAAAGATTGAGGAGATACAGGCCAATTATTCTTTTGAGCAAGCTGTTCTTGCTGAAGAGCAAGGAAATATTGACCATGTACGCCAAAGCCAAATAAAATGGTTGCGCAGCATACACCAAGACTGCCATTGGATTTTTATGAAATTTGCTCAGATGGCATCACAGGCAAATGCACAGATGTGGGGTTTTGACCTTACCGGTATGCTTGAAGATTTGCAATACACCGTGTACCCTGCCAATAGCGGACACTATACATGGCACATGGATGTTGACCGCGGACTTGCTGCACAGCGTAAAATAAGCGTAACCATGCAGCTTAGCGACCCTAGCGAATACGAAGGTGGCGACCTTGAATTTTTTACTAGTAGTAATGTAAGTGTTGCCCCAAAAGAAAAAGGAACGGTAATTTTGTTTCCCAGCTATATGATGCACCGTGTAACCCCTGTTACCAAAGGAGTACGTAAATCTTTAGTACTTTGGATATCGGGGCCGCCATATAGGTAGAAATAACTTACAAGCTAAAGTACTGCTGTATACCATTAAGTATGCTTTCTACTGCTACTGAGGCAATAATTAACCCCATAATTTTACTTAGCACGGCAATAGAATTATCGCCAAAGCGATTGTGTATTTTCTCTGATAATATTAGCAGCAAATATGTAGCTACCAAAACGACTAACATAAGCAAGCCTGTAAGACTTTGATGAAGTATCGAAAAAGTATTGTTATCGGTAAGAAGTACTATACCCATTATAGCACCCGGTGAGGCTATTGAGGGAATGGCGATAGGAAACACAGTAACGTGGTTGTAGTCTTTTATCATGCTTACCTCTTCATCGGGTTTGCCTCGCCCAAAAATCATTGTAAGTGAAAAAATAAACAATATAGCTCCGCCTGATACCTGAAAAGCATCAAGACTAATTTCCATTGCTTCTAAAACAACTTGCCCAAGTATTAAAAAAAACACCAAAACACCTCCGGCTATTAAAGTAGCCTTACGTGCAATTTTAACTTTGGTTCTTTTATCAAACTGTTTTGTGGCTTCTAAAAATACGGGGATACTTCCAACAGGATCGATAAAAGCCCAAAGGACTACAAGGGTTTTTAATACTTCGCTAAATGTCATTTAAGAAAAAAGGTTATTGCCTAATATACAATTTTTGGGGGGCTTAAAAAATCTTAGGAAGCCCCTTCTTTTCGTAATCGCAAATATTCTTATTCATCAAACCAATTTTAGTATTACACTTACCTGCATAAACAAAAATAAGACTAATCTCGTGGGTATAGAAATTGCCCCCTGATACACCTTTAAAGTTGGTATCGAAACTGTAGGTAAGACGTAAATCTGCTTCACGCGACATATCAAACTCATACCCTGCAAAAAACATTATTGCATCCGTATTTTTTAAATAGTCTTTAAACTGATTGAAACGATACGATAGCCCCCCAAATACTTTTTGGTTTAGGTACATCACATTAGCATCAAAAATACTGTGTATTTGCACCACATCTTGTTTCATATAACGCAATGAAGGTATTATAAAGCTTTTCTCGCTTAGTGGAACTAAAAGACCTGTATGAAAAGTATACTTTCTTGGCATTACTCCATTTTCAAGCAAGCCCACATAGGGCTTAAAAATATGGTGCATGGCAAAACCTAAATGGAAGGTCATATCCCAGCGTTTGTTCACATACATTCTCTGCCTCCACAAAAAACCTGTTGCAAAATCAGGGCTACTTGTCCCATCATAATTTATAGTTGCTTGTGTAGTACGCGGACTTACCACCCCCAAAACAGGGTCTATTTGATCGCCAAACACCAATTTATTCCAATCTATATTTCGGGTAATATAGCTGGCTTGTAACGAGAAGCTAAACGAACCTGCCGTTTTATCTTTTTTTCTTCTGTTAAGATAATATGGCGTATGAAAAGCAAATACCCCTCCCAGTTCTGTTGATTTTAGTTTGCCCTCGCCCTCACTATCTGTAATACCAATAACCCCAATACCAACGCGTGGAAAGGCACAGGGCTGGTAATCGTAACTAACGGCATGAGTATTAAAGTTACTGGGCAAATTGCGCCATAGTGTACGGCTGGCTACTGATAGCCTATGCCCTTGGTCGATACCTGTAAAAGCAGGGTTTAGGTACATACGACTATTGAACATTTGCGAAAATGCAGGATCCTGAGCCCACAAGGCCGTAGTTAGCAAAAACAAAAACAGAAGAGTGCCGTATAGCCTTTTCACAAATTTTATATTCTTATCGTATTAATGTAACTGTTCCTTCTCTATAATGCTTACCATTAGCTGCTTTTTGCCCCGGCCATATTGACCCGTCTAAAAATTCAGCCTCAATTTTCCATACGTATACATCTTGCTGGCAAGGTTTACCGTCAAACACACCATCCCAGCCTTCGGCAGGTTTGGTATCTTGTATTGCCGTTGAGCTAAACAATAGTTTGCCCCATGTATCGTATACCTCAAACTTATATTCTTTTAATGATATAGCCACAGGTTTAAAAGTACGCACATCAGGGCCGCCCGCACCGGGGGTAAAGGCATTGGGCACAAATACACCTTTAAATATAGGCACCTCAACCGAAGCAAAAGCAGTATCGCGACAACCTTCTGCAGTGGTTATGTATTGTGTAACCAAATAATTGCCTACGTAACTATACCTATGTGTTGGGCTAGGTATATTATCGTTTCCACCATCTCCAAAATCCCACAGGTAAGTTGCCGCATTTTGTGAGGCATCAACAAAATTAGCTATACCATACCCCGCAGGGTTGCTACTAAATGAATAATTAAAGCCTGCCACAGGAACAGGATGTACAACAACGCCCGTACCCAGTGTTAACGAATCGGCACAAGTACCGCCACTGGTAACTTTCAGCTTCACACTAAAAGTACCTGATGTAGTATAGGTATGTATTGGACTTTGATTGGTATCGGTAGTTCCATCACCAAAATCCCACTCGTAGCTATTGGCTTGTTGCGAATTATCATTAAACGTAACTGTAAGCGGAGGGCAACCTCTATTAGTATCTAAAGTAAAATCGGGCACCGGTATTTGGAAAATCTCGAATGTTCTTGAGGCCGTATCTTGACAACTAAATTGATTGCTAGCAGTAAGCACGGTAGTATACGTTCCGAAATTATTAAACTGCACCGATGGATTGTTTAGGCTTGATGTTACCCCGTTTCCAAAATTCCAACTGTAACCTGTTGCTCCTGTGCTGTTGTTGGTAAAGTTTACCACCACAGGGGCATTGCAATAAGTACTGGTTTGAGTAAAATCAGCAGTAGGTGAAGGGTGTACTTGTATTATTCTGTCAATTGAGTCTTCGCAGCCTTGTGCATTGCGTACTATAAGGCGTGCTGTATATACACCTGTATTTGCATAGCTGTGTGTAGGATTAACTAGGTTTGATGTATTGCCATCGCCAAATTTCCATTGTAAGAACACTGTATTTACACTACCGTTACTAAAGGTAACAGGCAATGGAGGGCAACCTTGTGAGGTATCTAGGTTAAGTATAGGTGTAGGGGCTGCATTTATACGCACTGTATCTTGGTACGAATTAGTACACGAGTTTATGGCCGAGGTAACATCAAGCCTAACCAAATAAGCACCTGCTGCGGGGAAAGCATAGGTTGGGTTACTTAAGTTTGAAGTGTCGCCCGTACCAAAATTCCACCTAAAACCTGCTACATTGGTGGTTTGACTTAAGAACTGAATGTTTTGCCCTTCACACTGCGTTGAAGGCGCATTGGTAAAGCTAACCGTTGGCCCCGGTTGTACACGGATAAACTGCTCACTGGTATCGTAGGTACACGTGTTACTAATAAATTGCCTTATCCTAAATATTCCTGTATCAGTAAATGTATGGGTAGGGTTGGCATTGCTTGAGAAATTACCATCGCCAAAATCATAACTTACAAGTGTGGCTCCTTTTGAAAAATCGGAGATATTAATAGTAAGCGGAACACAACCAATTGTGGTGTCTAAACCAAACAACGATTTTGCGTTTTTGGGCAATACCGTAACTGTGCGTGTGGCTGTATCAACCCCACAGCGGTTAACCACTCGTAAGCGTATGGTGTATACGGTTATCACAGTATCAGTGGTATAGGTTTGCGGTGGTGGATTTTGCAATGTACTTGTATTGCCGTTACCAAAATCCCAGAAATAATCTTCGGGGAAACCTGCACTAGTATTGGTAAATGTGAATGTTTTAGGTGTACATCCGCTAGTGGCATCAGAGCCAAAATTGGCCACAGGCTGTGGATATACTTTCACCGTATCGTAAGCAAAACGACTGCCGCACAGATTAGTTGCTCTTAGTGTTACCACATAGTTGGTATCAACCACTAAACTTTGTTGGTAGGTAACAGTGGGGGGGCTATAAACATTGCTTGATTGACCGTTACCAAAATTCCATTGGTAACTGGTATAAGCACCTGTGCTATTGTTAGTAAAATTGGCATTTAACGGCGCACATCCCGAATCGGGAACTAAAGTAAATGTAGGACTTGGCGGAGCTACAATTTCTATATTTCGGGCAAAAGAATCTATACAACCGTATACAGTTCTACCAATAAGTGATACTCTATAAAATCCGGGTGTAGTAAATGTATTAACACCTACTACGCTATTTGAGGTATCGCCATCGCCATAATTCCAGTGGTAGGTAAATGCACCTGCTGACGTATTGGTATAAAATATATTTCGATTAATACACTCTATGGTATCACCATTAAAGCGAACAACAGGCATAGGGCGGACAATAACAGGGTTACTAGTACTGTCTTTACATCCTCTATCGGTAGTTATTAACAGTTTTGCAGTATATGATCCATCAGCAGCATAAGGATGTACAGGGTTTTGTATGGCTGATGAACCACCATCGCCAAACGCCCAAGCCCAAGTGGTTATGCTGCCTGTTGCTACCGAACTACTATCAAAGAAAGAAGCACTATCAACCAAGCAAGTTGGCGGTACACCAAATTTTGCTTGTGGTTTAGGGTAGATAACAAGAGGACGAGTAATGGTATCGCGGCAATTACGGTCTGTTGTTACAATAAGACGTACATTAAATGTGCCGTGCGCATTGTAGCTATGGTTGGGGTTTAATGCTGTTGAGGTAAAGCCATCACCAAAATCCCAATTCCTATTGATTATGCTGCCTGTGCTAACTTTTGATGTATCGGTAAAGGCAGAATTAAACCCAAAGCAAATATCTTGTGAGGTATAGCCCGCAACAGGTTTGGGGTGTATGGTTATTGTTTTTGATACTGAATCGCGGCAACCAAAGTTAGTAGTTACTATAAGCTTGGCGGTATAACTGCCTGCTGTATACAACTTGCTTGGGTTTTGTTGGGCAGATGTCGTTCCATCACCAAACGTCCAGTTCCAGTTGGTATTTGTTCCTTGGTTTACTGTGCTGCTATCGGTAAATGCAGTTGCATTGGGGTAACACTCGGTGCTTGCTCCGTATTTAACTACAGGCAATGGTTTCACCGCTATTTTCACTACATTTCTAAACGTGGTACACGATGCCGATATAACCCTGCGACGGTAGTAAGTAGTATCAAACAACGCAGGGGGTTGGTAGCTTAATGTATTGTTTGTGCCTGTTGCACTAACCCACGTGCTGTTATCATTGCTTTGTTGCCATAAATAGCTAAATGTACCGCTACCTCCACCTGTTACTGCACTGGTAAGCTGTGCAGGTGTTTGCGCATAGCAAATAACTTGTGGACTTTGTATACTATCTTGTGTAATTGCAGGTGTTACATTCACTTTTACAGGTGATGATGTATCACTGCATGGATTTGAGAATACAATACGTCTGTACCATGTGGTAACTGTTAGTGCCGCAGGCGAGTACCCTACACTGTTGGCAGCACTAATGTTTACCCAACTAATGCTATCGGTACTTTGTTGCCATTGGTAGGTAAAGGTGTTGCTGCCTCCGCTTACATTACCACTGGTTTGGGTAAACGGTGCAGGTATACTTCCCTCGCAAATAAATTGGTTTGCACTTATGGCATTGTTTATAATATCGGGCTTAACTTCTAATTGCTTCTCAATACTGTCTTTACAGTTCTTATCAGAAGTAGCTGTTAATCTAACGGTATACACTCCTGCCGTAGCGTATGTTTTAGCAGGTGGGGTAGTTTGGGTACTTGTATCACTTGCTACAAGAGTATTGTATCGCCATAAATACGAATTTGTACCGCTTGCTATTGTTGTGTTGTTGGTGAAGCTAAACACGTTTTGACCATAGCACTGCAAACTATCGTTAATAGTAAAATTAGGCGTTGGTTTGGGGTATACGTATACAGGACGTTGCACTGAGTCTTTACAGCCGTTTATTGAGGTTACTACTACACGCACAGTGTAAGTACCATGTGCTGTATATACTTTGGTGGGTGATGTTTGGGTACTCGTATCACCATTGCCAAAACTCCACAAATAGCTTAATCCTTGTGATGGGTTAATACTGCTATTATTGGTAAACACAAAACTGTTACCGTTTATACATTGGTCGGTATCGTTTACTGCAAAGGTGGGAGTGGGTTTTGAGTATACCACCATTGGTTTATCGGCAGTGTCTTTACAACCAAAATTACTTGTCGCTAAAAGAGTTACAGTATAGTTGCCGTTAGCTGCGTATACCTTGTTTGGCGGGGTTGACACTATGCTGGTATCGTTGGCACTTTCGCCAAAATTCCACCTGTATGTATTTGTTCCGCTTGATATGGTTGAGCTATTGGTAAAGGCAAAACTATTGCCGTTTACACATTGGTCGCTATCGTTTACGCTAAATGCTGCTATTGGTTTTGGATAGATAACAACGGATTTAGTAAGTGTATCGCCGCAACTGTTGTTGGTAGTTACTATCAACCTAACATTATAAGTACCGCTTGCAGCGTAAGTATGCGTTGGAGTTTGATTGGTTGATGTACTTGCATCGCCAAAACTCCAATTGTGGCTTTGTATACTTCCTGTGCTTACGGTAGAATTATTGGTAAAGTTAGAAGTAAAACCAAAACAAGTATCGGCAACAGCAAAGGCTGCTGCTGGTTTTGGGTGTATAGTAATAGTTTTTGATGCCGAGTCTTGACAACCAAAGTTGGTGGTTACTATCAGTTTAGCTGTGTAACTACCTGCTGTATATTGCTTACTTGGGTTTTGTTGGGTTGATGTTGTTCCGTCGCCAAACCTCCAACTCCAGATGGTATTTGTTCCTTGGTTAACCGTGCTGCTATCGGTAAATACAGTAGCGTTGGGGAAACATTCGGTGGTATTACCAAAGGCTACCACAGGCAATGGTTTCACTGCTATTTTTAGAATATTACTAAAGGTACTACACGCTGCTGATATTACCCTGCGGCGGTAATACACCGTATCGGTAAGGCTTGGCGGTTGGTAGTTAATGGCAGTATTACTGTTTGATGCTCCTACCCATGTAATGCTATCGTTACTTTGCTGCCATACGTAGCTAAAGTTGTTATTGCCACCATTGGGTGCTGCACCAATCAATTGTGCGGGGGTTTGTGCGTAGCATATCACTTGTGGACTGCTAACGGTGTTATTCACTATGGATGGAGTAACGGCAATACGTATAGGTGTTGATGTATCGCCACAAGGCCCTGAAAATACTATGCGTCTATACCAAGTGGTATCGGTAAGTGCAGGTGGAGCATAACGTACGCTTGTTGCTCCACTTATGCTTGTCCAACTAATGCTATCAAGGCTTTGTTGCCATACATACGTAAAGGTACTGCTACCACCGCTAACAGCACTACCGCTTTGGCGCAGTGTGTCGGGTGTTTGACCTTCACAAATGGCTTGCGATGCACTAATAGCATTGTTAATAATGTCGGGCTTAACTTCTACCTGTTTCTCAATGCTGTCTTTACAGTTGTTATCAGAAGTGGCGGTTAAGCGTATAGTAAATATCCCGTCGCCCGTATAGGTTTTTGTTGGGTTAATTTGAGAAGAAGTATCAAATGTAGAGTTAAGATCAAATCGCCAGAAATAAGAAATCGAACCTGTGCTTATAGTGCTGCCATTGGTAAAGGTAAACGCATTAGGGCCAAAACACTGCAAGGTATCATCAATAGTAAATGCAGGGTTTGGCTTGGCATATACATACACATTGGCTTGGGTAGAATCGGCACAACCGTGCACCGATGTTACCCTAACTTTTACGGGATATGTACCTACTGCACTGTATGTTTTTGTGGGTGATGTTTGGGTGCTGGTTGTTCCGTCGCCAAACGTCCATAAATAACTAAGTGCTACAAATGGATTAACTGTACTTGTGTTGCTAAATACAAAACTATTTCCGTTAATACATTGGTCGGTATCGTTTACTGTATAGGCAGGGGTTGGTTTTGCATATACTACCACTTGCTTATCCAAGCTACGCACACAACCGAAGTTAGTAGTTGCTGTTAGTCTAACAGTGTATGTGCCGTTAAAGGCATATACTTTATTGGGAGGGGTGGTTTGCGAGTTGGTATCGTTTAGGCTACTACCAAAATTCCATAAATAAGTATTTGTGCCGCTACTTACAGTTGAATTATTGGTAAATATAAAATTATTACCGTTTACGCATTGGTCGCTATCGTTTATAGTAAAGGCTACTGCAGGGTTTGGATATATAGTTTGATTTTTGGTAACCGTATCGCTACACCCATTATCGCTCACCACTATTAAGCGCACACTGTAAGTGCCTCCTGTGGCGTAATTGTGTGTAGGGTTAATAGCCACTGAGGTATCACCATCACCAAAATTCCAACGGTAACTTAAAATACTACCCGTAGCTACGGTAGACGTATTGGTGAAGTTTGAAGTAACACCTGCACAAGTAACAGTATTGGTGAAGTTTGCCACAGGCTTTGGATGCACTGTAATAGACTGGCTTAACGAGTCTTTACACCCAAAATTAGTAGTAGTAATTAGTTTTACCGTATACGTACCTGCGGTACTGTATAGTTTTGATGGATTTTGTTGTGATGAAGAAGTGCCATCGCCAAACGTCCATGCCCAAGTACTTAAAGTGCCTTGGTTTACTGTGGTACTATCGGCAAACTGAGTACTTTCAGGATTACAAACAGTAGTATTACCCCAATCTACTGCAGGTAAAGGCTTCACTGCTATTTTCACCACAGCACTAAAAGTGGTACAAGTAGCCGATATTACCCTGCGGCGATAATACACGGTATCGGTAAGGCTTGGAGGGGTATAGTTTACTGTGTTGTTAGTTCCCGAAGCATTAACCCATGTACTGTTGTTATTACTTTGTTGCCACAAATAATTAAATGTGCCGTTTCCTCCAGTTGGAGTAGAGCCACTTAGTGCATTTGGAGTTTGCCCAAAACATATATTTTGGTTGGCTGTAATGGTATTGTTGGCTATGACAGGAATAATAGTAATGCGCACAGAACTTGAGGTATCAGCACAAGGCCCTGAAATAACAATACGCCTATACCATGTAGTAATGCTTGGTGCAGAAGGCACATAACTTGCTGATGTTGCCCCGCTTATATTTGTCCAAGTGCTGCTATCGGTGCTGCGCTGCCATTGGTAAGTAAAACTACTTGTGCCCCCGCTTACACCACCACTAAGTTGGTTAAGAGTAGCTGGGGTTGTCCCCTCACATAAAGTTTGTGATGCCGATATTACATTATTAAGAATATCAGGGTTTATTACCACTTGTTTCTCAATAGAGTCGCGGCAAATATGGTTTGAAGTTGCCGTTAAACGTATGGTAAATGTACCATCGTTAGTATACGTTTTTGTAGGATTAGTTTGGGTTGATGTATCGTTGGCACTAAACAAATCAAATCGCCAAAAATAAGTATTCGAGCCACTGCTTATTGTACTGTTATTGGTAAAGCCGAACACATTTGCACCAAAGCATTGCAAAGTATCGTCAATAGTAAAATCAGCCACAGGGTCGGGATACACATAAACCGTTTTCTCTACCGAATCTAAACAACCGTGTATAGAGGTTACTACCAAGCGTACATTGTATGTGCCATCGGCAGTGTACACTCTTGTAGGCGATGTTTGTGTACTGCTTGCACCCTGCCCCAATGTCCATAAATAACTAAGACCAACGGCAGGGCTGATGGTGCTGCTATTGGTAAACCTAAAGCTATTGCCGCGAAGGCATTGGTCGCTATCGTTTATACTAAAATTAGGCGTTGGTTTTGCATACACCACCATTGGCTTAGTAGCCGTGTCGGCACAACCGAAATTGGTAGTAGTAATAAGTGTTACAGTATAGTTTCCATTGGCTGCATATACTTTGGTAGGATTAGCCTTTGTACTTGTATCGTTTAATCCGCTGCCAAAATCCCACAAATTAGTATTACTGCTTGAAGGAACAGTAGACAGGTTAGTAAATACAAAACTGTTGCTGTTTACACACTGGTCGCTGTCGTTTACACTAAAGTTAGCAACAGGGTTAGGATGTATTGTAACAGGATTAATGACAGTATCAGCACATCCATTGTTGGTGCTTACAATAAGGGTAACATTGTATGTGCCTAAGGCTGCATATTGATGCGAAGGGCTTTGTGTAGCAGTGGTATCGCCGTCGTCAAAATCCCAATAATGGCTTATTATACTGCCCGTGCTAACGGTAGAGTTATTGGTAAAATTAGTAATAATACCCAAACAACTATTGGGAGCAGTAAAGGCAGCCGTAGGTTTAGGATGTACAGTAATACTTTTACTTAACGAATCTTGACAACCAAAGTCTGTAGTTACAATAAGTTTAACACTAAAAGAACCTGCCGCACCATAAACCTTAGTAGGGTTTTGACTGGTTGAGGTTGTTCCATCGCCAAAACTCCACAACCAATTGGTAATGGTGTTGCCTGCGCTTGCCGTTGCACTATCAGTAAATGTAGTGCTATTAGGGTAGCAAACGGTAGTTGCACCAAAACTAACTACAGGCAATGGTTTCACTGCTATTTTAACAATATTGCTGTACGTGGTACAAGTAGCCGATATTACCCTACGGCGATAATACACCGTATCGGTAAGGCTTGGTGGAGTATAGTTAATACCTGTATTTGTGCCTGTTGCACTAACCCATGTAGTGCTATCGTTACTTTGTTGCCACAAATAGCTAAACGATCCGCTACCGCCTGTGGGTGTAGCTCCTGCCAAAGCACTGGGCGTTTGCTGGAAACATATATTTTGCGATGCTGAAATAGTATTGTTGGCCAACGCAGGAGTAACCGCTATGCGAACAATATTTGATGTATCAGCGCAAGGGCCTGAACCTACTATACGCCTGTACCAAGTGGTATCGGTAAGTGCAGGCGGAACATAAATAGTATCAGTAGCTCCACCAATATTACTCCAATTTAAGCTATCGGTACTTTGTTGCCATTGGTATGCAAAACTGCTATTACCACCACTTACGGTAGCTGTTTGGCGCAAGGTATCGGGTGTTTCTCCCTCGCACAGGTATTGGTCGGCAGAAATTGTATTATTTACAATATCAGGTTTCACCTCTACTTGTTTTTGTATAGAATCTTTACACTGATAATCAGATGTGGCGATTAAACGAACATTGTACACCCCATCGCCTGTATAGGTTTTGCTCGGGCTTGTTTGGTTTGATGTATCGTTAGCTGTTAGTAAATCAAACCGCCAGAAATAGGTATTTGTACCGCTACCAATAGTACTGGTATTAGTAAAAGTAAATACGTTAGCACCAAAGCATTGCAGGGTATCGTTTATAGTAAAATTAGCCGTCGGCTCAGGACGAACATAAACATTACGCTCTACTGAATCTAAACAGTTATTTACAGAGGTTACGACCAAACGTACAGGGTACGTACCTTCTGCCAGATAACTTTTTGTTGGGCTGGTGCTTGTACTTGTATTTCCATCACCAAAACGCCACACATAGCTAAGACCCACCAAGGGGTTAATAGTGCTGGTATTGGTAAAAGTGAAACTATTGCCCAATAAGCACTGGTCGCTGTCGTTTATGCTAAATATAGGGTCGGGTTTAGCATACACAATCATAGTTTGAGTAGATGAATCCACACACCCTTGATTTGATGTAGCTATCAGCTTCACCCCATAATTGCCATTAGCTGCATATACTTTGCTAGGGTCGGTTTGGGTAGAAGTATCGGTAGTACTTTCGCCCAAATTCCAAGCATAGGTTAATGTTCCTGCGCTAATGGTGCTGGTATTGGTAAAAACAAAGCTATTACCGTTTATACACTGGTCAATATCATTAACCGTAAACGATGGATTGGGTTTAGGGTAAACCGTAACAGGTACAATGGCTGTATCCCTACAACCGCTATCGGTTACTATTATCAATTGCGGGTTATAGTTGCCGCTTGTAGCGTATGTTTTGGTTAGTGTTGCTCCAAGCCCTGTATTTCCATCACCAAACGTCCAATTGTATTGGGTGATAGCTCCCGTTGCCACTGTCGAAGCAGTTGCATCAAAACTATGCCCGTTGTTTACACAAGTATCATTAACTGTAAATGTTGCATTAGGTTTTGGGTGAATATTGATATTGCGGGTTGTACTGTCAACACAACTACTATCTGATGTGGTTACCAGTTTAATAGTATAGTTACCTACTGCACCATAGTTGTGTGTTGTACTGCTTCCGGTTCCGTTATTACCATCACCAAAAGTCCAACTGTATTGAGCAATACTTCCCGAACCTATGGTTGAGGTAGAAGTGAACGAGGCATTTAATCCAAAACAAACACTTGCAGTTGTGAATGCAGCATCGGGATTGGGGTTTACAAGTACTTTTACAGGGCTACTGTTATTATCACACACACCCGATGTTACCACACGGCGGAAGAAAGTAGTTTGAGTTAATGCTCCCGATTGGTAGAAGGTATCGGTAGCACCAATAATATTACTCCAGTTAGAAGAATCGACACTTATTTGCCAACGGTAAGTAAATGTACCTATACCACCCGTTGGGCTGGTGCCGTTAAATTGGCTAGGCGTAATACCCTCGCACAAAAATTGGTTAGCTGTTATTCCATTATCAGCCAATGCTGGGGTAACTGTGATTTTTACAGGAGAAGAAGTATCAGAACAAGGGCCTGAAACCACTATGCGCCTATACCAAGTAGTATCGGTAAGCACTGGCGGCTGGTAAGCTGCCGATGTAGCACCACCAATATTACTCCAATTAAGGCTATCGGTACTATTTTGCCACTGGTATACAAATGTTCCGCTACCACCACTGATAGTAGTAATACCCGTTTGTTTTAGAGAGTCGGGGGCGAAACCTGCACATATACCTTGATTGCTGGCAATAGTATTGTTTGAAATATCAGGGTTTATAGTAACCGTTTGCTGAACCGAATCTATACAGTTTTGATTTGATGTAGCTATCAAACGTATATTATACGTTCCATCAGTACCGTACACTTTTGTAGGACTGGTTTGGGTAGATGTGTCGGTAGTTGAGGGTGCGTCAAACTTCCACAAATAAGTTACTGTACCTGCACTTATTGTACTGTTATTGGTTAGCGAAACTGTGTGGTTGGGGAAACACTGTACTGAACTGTTGGTTGTAAACGCAGGCGCAGGACTAGGGAACACGTATACCGTTTTGCTAATAGAATCTTTACAACCGCCTGATGTAATAGTAGCTACCAACTTAACAGTGTATGTGCCTGCTGTTGAATATGTTTTTGTAGGATTAGATTGGGTAGATGTAGTTCCGTCACCAAAATCCCAAACATTACTTAACGTACCTGCTGCGGTTGAGTTATTAGTGAATACAAAACTGTTTCCGCTAAGGCATTGGGTGGTATCATTAATACTAAAATCAGCCGTAGGGTCGGCGTACACCGTCATGTTTCGGGTGATAGAATCTCTACATCCCTCGTTCGACGTTCCTACCAGTTTCACAGGGTATACACCTGCTGCACCGTAACTGCGGGTTGGGTTAGCTGTTGAAGTAGTATCATTAGCCGCACTACTTAGTTGCCACAAATAAGTAGCTGTGCCCGAACTGATGCTACTGGTATTAGTAAATATAAAGTTATTGCCCAGCAAGCATTGGTCAGTATCGTTCACCGTAAATGCCATATCGGGCTTGGGGTAAACATATACTGTTCCTTTTGCCGAGTCTATACATCCATTATTTGATGTTGTAATAAGGGTAACTGTATATGTACCTGCTATTGTATATGTTTTTGTAGGATTAGTTTGTGTAGAAGTAGTTCCATCACCAAACCTCCACGAGTAACCTAATGTGCCTGTTGATATGGTTGATGTATTGGTAAATACAAAGCTATTACCATTTAAACATTGGGTGGTATCGTTAATGGTAAATGCAGGTGTAGGCTGTGGATATACATATACGTTTTGCACAGCCGTATCAATACATCCGTTATCCGATGTGGTGATAAGTGTAACGGTATACACCCCTGTATCAGCATATACCTTTGTTGGGTTAGTTTGCGTAGAGGTGTCATTTGCAGTACCGCTAAAACTCCATAAATAGCTTATCGTTCCGCTACCAATATTACTTGTATTGGTAAAAACAAAACTATTACTACTAAGGCATTGAGTGGTATCGTTTATAGTAAATACAGCATTAGGTTCAGGGTACACATACACATTGTGGTCTGTGGTGTCTCTACATCCGTTTTCGGTAGTTACTATTAATCTAACAGTATATGTATTTGCTGCACTATAAGTATGTGTGGGGCTTTGCGCTGTACTTGTATCTCCATCACCAAATTGCCATAAATAAGCGGTTATCGTTCCACTACTAACCGTTGTGCCATCTGTAAAAACAAAGCTGTTTCCGTTTAGGCATTGCGTGGTATCGTTTACAGTAAATTCCGCAACAGGAAAAGGGTCTATAATAATAATCTGCCGCGCTGTATCAAAACCACACTCGTTGGTAAAAGTTATTGTAACAATGTAAGTTCCCGCCTGATTAAAACTTATGGTAGGTGATGCCTCTGTAGAATCTCCCGATGTATAATTATACCCAGTTGCCCCTGTTATTACCCATTGGTAGCTAAGGGTATCGCCAAACATATTATCGTACACAGGTCGGTGCAAAGGCACACTTCCTGCCGTATCAAAAAATATAGTTTGTGCTCCGCAATACCGCTGCGTATCGGGTAATGATACTACTGGCGCATCTTTTACTAAAATAGTGTCTTGAACACTGTCTGCCGAGCAACGATTCTCAGCAAGTAATTGAACAAAATAATATCCTGCTGTATTAAATTCAAAAACAGGGCTGTCTGAAGCTAATGTGCCTGATAATAGTGTATAACCACTGTTGGGTGTTACCTGCCATAAATATTCTAAATCTGTACCGGTAGAGTTATTGGTAAACGATACTACGTGGTTTAAACACCCACTATTGCCCGCACCATTAATAGTAAAAGCTGCCGTTGGCGGACTTATTACCCTAACTATTCTGCGTATGGTATCATCGCCACACACACTTAGTCCTGCTTGGGCTATATTACCCACAATTAGTTCAACCTCATATACGCCCGTATCGGTAAAGGTTACCCCTAGGGTTTGGCTTCCCCAGTTGGCAGGGTTGTTATTCCAATTGCCCGAATTACCAAAATAACCGCTATTTAATGTCCAACCCGTAGCAGGGGTTATATCCCACAAACGACGCGGAGTTTGATTACAACCACTGTTTGATGATACACTACCCGTATCCGATACATCCCGAATAAGAAACGGAGCATTCAAGCAAACTGTATCGTCATCAGGGTCAAACTCTATCTCAGCAACCGGTTTTGTTGATATGTAAATAGGGCGTATGGTAGCACTATTAGTACCGCAAGGATTAGTTACAATAAGTTCGGCTTGAAAAGAGTTAGGGAAACCGGGTGTATTTGTTCCGCACGACGGAACCAAAAACGACTTTACAATTGCAGGCGGCGGCGGGTGGGTATAAGTAGGCGATGTAGAGCCATCGTTAAAGCTTAACGTATAGGTAGTACCTGATGCGTTGTTGCCCACACCTGTAGAGCTGGTATCAATAGTAAATGTAATGTTGTATGGTGTACACCCCGATGTACTGCCTGTATTACCAATACTCACAGCAGGGTTACCGCCATTAAACACAGTATAAGTATTGCTATTAGTACAGCCAAAAGAATCGGTAGCAATTACCGTCATAATAAACTGTCCGTCGGTACCGTATACGTGCGTTATAGTATCAAAACTACTGGTAAAGTTTTGGCTGGTTCCATCACCCCAGTTTATACTATACGTGCTATTAGTTCCCGTTGTTGTAGATACATTATCAATTTGTAATGAAAACGGGTTTGACGATACATTACACTGAACAAACTTGGGAATATTATTAAAATCGTCAATTGAGGGATCGGGACGACGACGAACATATACAGTTTTAGTGATAGTATCTGCACAACCACCGGGAGTGCTGGCTATAAGCCTTGCGGTATAGCTTACAATAGAACGTGTACCTATTGTATCGTAAACATTTGTGGGGTTAGTTGCTGTTGAAGTACTACCATTTCCAAACGACCACGCATAGCTTAACGAACTGCCTGTTGAGGTATTGCTAAACGCTACGGGCGAACCCGAACAAGCACTATCTGTAGCAAAATTAAAATCGGCTGTAGGGTAATTGTATATGTTAACCGCAACGGCACTGCTGGTATCACTGCATCCGTTTTGTGATACTATTAGCCTATATATACCCGTGCTGTTTACAGTTAATATTGAGTCGGTAGCACCACCAATATTAACATTGCTTTGTTGCCACTGGTAATTTAGCCCTGTGGATGTAGTGGCTGAAAGTACTACAGAATCGCCAATGCAAATATTTTGGGTAGATGACGGGCTAAATGCTGCACTAACTTGTGTAATGGTAATTACCTGAAAAACAGTATCTGAACAAAAAGGTGCGCTAAAAAACCTGTACATCCACACCGTATCGGTAGTGGCTGTGTTATATGTTTTTGTAGCAGTGTCGTTTAGTACACTTACATTATTACTGCTAAACCTAAATATTACACTGTCTTTCGATGCTCCGGTAGTGTCAATAAAACTAATAGATTGCCCAACACATAATGGTGAAGATATAGCAAAACCACTATTGCCCACGCATTGCCCCTGCAATGCATTTGCAATAAATATTAAGGCAAATAATATCCATAGTTTGTATATACTATTACCCATTAAACTTGGTTAGTAGGGGTGCAACAATCTCAAAAAAATACAAAAAGATTTAACTTATGCTCACAAAATTTTAAAATTTACGTCAGCATAAGTGCGCAAAGATACTAGAAAATCAAATTAAAAGTCAATTCTTTAACAGAGGCGCTGTATTAAATAATAGTTACTATTTGCGCTTAAAAAAGGTGAATAAATAGCCTTTATTTAATCAGGCTTTTCAGCCCAAATATGGCAACGAAGGTTGCACAAATCATCAAAAGGTTTGTTGGCGTAGTGGGCATTCAAAGGCATCGTTTTTAGCTTTTCTATAACAGACGTGTCTGCCTTTGTTACCTGCATTTGTATGGGTGCAAAGCCTGCCAATGCAAATTGGGTGTAATACTCATTAGCCAATAAGCGGTTTTGATAGTGCAAGTTATTATTGTACAAATCGTCCCATTCCTCCCAACTATATTGGTAAAAATTAAATGGCGATATGCTTTTATCCGTGTATTGATAATGGTCTTGCAAATCGATAATACAACTAATAATACCGCCTGCCTTTAGCAAGCGGTAACACTCTTGCAAAATGGGTAAAATATTATTTTGGGGAATATGCTCCAGCGTATCGGTTGAGTGTATGTAATCAAAACTAGCCGTTTCAAACCCTGTTTTGCGGGCATCAATACTGGTGCGGTATTCAATGCCTGTTTTTGCAGTTAGTTCGGCTACGCTTTTCACCTGCAACTCAGCCCCTCTCCTATCCAGCACATTGTTTACCAACTCAATTTTTAGCAAAGGATTCAAATCAGTAACCATTTGTCGGGGCACGCCCTCTTCCCACAAGGCAATAGGCACAGCCAAATCGTACCCACCGCCAAACTCGTAGGCAATAGCACCCGCTTTAATATCCTCGCCGTGTGCAAAAGCTTGCAAGTGTTGTTTGGCCGCAAAATACTTTTGTTCAAAAACCTCCATACTCATGGGTAGGCTATGGTTTACATAGCGTTGCAAAAAGTAATTCAGCCTACCCGCAATCGGCAAACGGCTAATTATTTTCTGTATGCGTGCTTTGGTTTTCCAGTGCATTACTTTGCTAAATAAACATAGAAAAATGATTGTGAACTACCCAAATATTGCCGGCTTATATCATCAGCAATTAAGTAATCTTTTACATACTCAGGTTTAACGGCCAGCAACCACTCATTATGGTTAAGAATGGTAAAATCGTGGGGTACATCGGCAATCTTATATTTTTTAGTAGCCATTTGTGGCGTATTAGCCGCCGTTTTATACACCTGCCATAAGCGAGGTAATAACATCAAACCGACTATTAGCCAAACTACCCTATATTTTTTTAGTTTTTGGGTTGATATTTTTTGAAGAAAAAACACCACCCACAGCAGCAACACAAAATAAAAAGGAATGGAAGCACGGGCGATTAAATCGTTATAAGCTCCTAGTTTGTAAAAACTTAAAGCTATTAAGCCTACTAATGAAATATAGCCTAATATTCGGTAGCTACCGATAAAGTCTAGCTGCTTATCTTTAATAAATAAATATAAAAATATAACCCCAAATTTTAGGACAATAAAAATAAGGGTATAAAACCACCAAGCATTGCCCGAAATTTGCCACACAAAACCTTCTTGAGACAACGGAGCGTGTGCCGCCAAATAACTCACTGTGAAAAACAGAATTATCGTACAAAATACATAACACCAAATACTTACCTTATCAAACACCTGTTTTCTATCTGTGTATAAATGATATATTACAAAAGGTAACAACCCAATACACACCAATGGCGACCAAAAAACGGTAAGTGCACCAATACTGGCAGTATACCTAAACGATAGCTTATTAATAATAGCATACACTACTGTTGCCGAAGCCAAAAACCCTGGCAATACGTGCTGCGGGGCAGATAAAAAAGCTACAAAGAATGAGGGAATATTTTGGTTAAATGCTGGTGTAATAAGCTCTGAACGGGTATAGGTAAATGTTCCTTTAAGTAAAGTAAGCAAATCGTACTGAGGGAAATACTTTAGTACGTAATACGCAAAGTGCCCTGCTACCCACAAAAACTCAAACCCCGAAATACCAAGAAAAACTACCCAAAGCAATACCTTATTGGTTTTTAGCAATGCCTTTAGCCATAAAAAAAATAGTAACAAACCCGCTACAGTCCACAAAAAAGAGGTTAGGGCAGTTACCCAAGCTCCCCCAAGTTTACCCACTGCGGCAGGCACCATATACCAGCCCAAATAATAGGTAAGCACGTCAGTTTGCCCACTTGTGGCATAGGTTACAGGCCAGTTATTCCGCAGTAAATCACTAAAAATAAGATTATGTTTAAAAAAGTCGTCGCGTTGCCAAAGCAATTCCCCAATACCGGCAAAAGCTACTAATGCTACGCATATAGCCAAAAGATAAAATGTTTGTTTTTTACTAATAGCAAGGCTTTGAGCCATAGCATCGTTAGCTTGAGTAATGGCGACAATTTTCCATCCCAAAAAAAACAAAACAGCAGTAACAGGCAAAGCAATAGCGGGGCTAACCCAACCCAAAATAAAAATAAGGTGGGGCAGCAACAAATAGGCAATAGTAAAAAGTAGCAGCCTTTTTATGGGCATTTGCATAGGCTAGGTTAGTTATTACCCCAAACCTAAGCATAAAAACTGAAGCTGAAAACTACTGTTGGTTTTGTTTGATTTTTTGTTGAAAATAAAAGGCGGGGATAAGCAGTACCATTAAGATGGGGTTCATTACCAGGCGGTAAAGGGGTACTAAAACAGAGTACTCGTTTTGCGAGGCTGCATTTAAAGATAGAATGATATAGATAGGGAAAAGGACTAAAAGTCCAAAAAGCTGCATATAAAACCCAAACACCACATAGCGTTTATTATTAAACAAGGCGTAAATAAGTAAAATACACAGTAAATCGTTGGCTATAAAACGTACTAAACGACTAATGATAAAGTTTATTTGTTTGCCGTTTTCAATAGTGCCGCCAAAACTCTGGTTGTACCTAAACTTAAACTCAACAAAATCAAAATCTTGCAGGGTATAAAAAAAGGCAAGCCCTAAAAGGGCTAGAAACACCAATGCTATGCGTTTTACTCCAATATTAAGCAGGTTCATTGGCGGTCTTTTCTTTCTTTTTAATCGGGTTTACCTTATTCATCCAAAAATACCACAACACAAATACTATGGCATAAATAGACAGGGTAAATAAATATTTATGTGTGAAATGGAAAAATGGGCTGTTTGTTAAAGCCATTTGTGCTAAAAACAGCAACCGCACTAGGTTAGCAATATGTATAATGATAAAACCTGTTAAACCAAACCAAGCCAGCTTTTTAAATCCACCCCAAAAACCAACTATAAAAGAAATAAATAGGTTGAATATGGCTACTCCATTACATCCTTCAAATACTGATATTGAGTATTTACCATTGATATGTATATCCATTGAGGGGTCGCCTACGCGGGGTGTTGATGTTACCCCCTCATAAAACCAAGAAAGTATGGCTCTAACTTGTCCGGAAACATTACGAGTAATAGGGTCAGCAACTTCTGTATAACCTTCTACCCAAAAACCGTATGTAAGACTTAGCACTGTAAAAGTGATGACAAAACGCAGCAAAAACAGTATTGCAGGCTTAAACTCGTTATAAAAATCTTTAATTTTTTGTAGCACTGCGTAAGTATTTTTTATAAAATGTGTTGGCCAATCCAATAGGTAATAACCGTACTATCACCCTAACAAATATATTAAACAAAAAATGATGAAAGCCTATAAGTCCTTCTTTTTGTAATTGATGTATGGCCTTGTAATCGTTTTTTAATGCTTTTAGCCCCAACCTGCGCGTATAGTTTTGCGCCTGCGCATATACTGTTACCTTGTTTATATTGGCTGATTTATAGCCTTTTTTAAACATTCGCAACCACAAATACCAATCTTCGGCAAAGTAAAAATTCTTGTATCCGCCTGCCTCTTCAACGGCTTTCTTTTTATAAAAGACAGTGGGATGACTATGCGGATTACGGTATTTAGAAAACTTTAGTACCTGCTGAAACGTAAGCGGTACTTTGCGAACATAGGTTTTGCCTGTGGTCGAAATTTCAGCGTAGTAAGTTCCTACAAGATCAATATCAGGATGTTGTTTTATAAAGGCTACTGTATCTTCAAAACGAGTCGGTTGTGCCTTATCGTCAGCATCCATACGTGCTACCCAATCGTAACTACAATAGTTAAACCCTTGATTAAGCGCATTACCCAAGCCCAAATTTACCGGCAGGGTAATTACTTTTATACCGTTTTGTTTTTTAAGCTCGGCTAGTTGTATAGCTATACCATCGTCAACTGGGCCGTCTTGCACTATTACAATTTCGGCAGCAGGCAGTGTTTGTGAAAGAATACTATTAAGGGAAACAGTAAACTCATCGGCGGTATTGCCATGGTATACAGGAAGGATTACAGAAAATTGAAAGTTCCCCACGCAACTATTTTATGCAATTATAGTACCTGCGGGCAAATTTTCCCAAGCAGATATTACAGCGGGTTTAGAAATTTTTGAACCTGTACCAATATAGCACCCCTTACTTATTTGAGCACCTGTTGATATATTAACACCCGGCATTATGGTGCTAAAACTACCTATTTGAGCATCGTGATTTAGTATTGCCCCTGCATTTATAAGCACAAAATCGCCCAAAACTATATTAGTAGTAAGCACTGTGTTTATGCAAAGTATGCACCCTTTACCCATATCAACAAAATCAATATCGGATATTATAGCACTGGGGTGAATTATTGAAGGGAAAAAGATATTAGTATTGGTTATTTTATCAAAAATAGCCTTACGAATTTTAGGTAATGATATGGCTATAATAGCTGCCGTTTCAGTACTAAGTGTATTTAAGTATTCTACGCCACCTAAAACTTCTACACCATTTACTACATCGCCAATGGTTTTACCATCATCAACAAAGCCCAATACTTTCCATTGGGGTTGCGTGGTATTTATATTTTTTAGCAAGGCAAGCATTTCGCGTCCCAAACCACCTGCGCCCACTATTATTATATTCTTCATTATTATGCTATGGGCTTTATTACCCCTTTTATAATCAGGCTTTTAACAACTATATACAATACTCCCAAAAAGCCTAAAATAGCTACAGATTCCCACCACTGCATAGCAACGCACGAGTACAAAACCCAACCACTAACTACAGTTTGCATAATTGCATACACGGTACTTACTGCCAAATGTGGCCATTTTAGTTCGTTGCTAAGGTATTGGTACAAGTGCCTGCGGTGGGCTTTAAAAATATTTTCTTTTAAGATAATGCGGTGAGCTATGGTTAGCACTGCATCAACACCATAAACAGCCAAAAATAATACGTATTTAAAATCGCCTGTAACAAGTATAAGTTTAGTGATTAGAAACAATACTATTAAAGCCATTGATATACTGCCTACATCGCCCGCAAAGCATTTTGCTTTTGCGCGAAAATTAAACAGTAAAAACACCACCGCCGATAGCATTACAAATAGTATTATACCACCATCAACAAACTGGTAATAGTTGTTTGTGAAATAAACCGGTACTAAAACAGCCAAGCTATATGTGCCCGTAATGCCATTTATACCGTCCATAAAATTATAAGCATTTAGCGCACCTATAACTAGCACGTATGCGGCCATAATCCACGCCCAGTGAAAGGCAAACAAGCCTGCTTGATAAAACATTAGCGAAACTGCCACTAAGTGTACCAGTATGCGTACTTTGCCCGATAGGGTTTTTATATCATCGATAAAACTAATAGTGGCTATGGCCACTGTGCCCAGTACCAACCAAGGGTAATTGCCCGTATACAAATAGTATAACACCAGTGATATTGGAAATATTATTCCCCCGCCTCTAAGTGTTATACTGGTATGCGAGCTGCGCTCGTTGGGTTTATCAATAATATTAAACTTATCGGCAATGCGGAAATACCACAACTCTGCCAACAGCAGCACTACAAAAAGTATAGGGTATATAATGTATTCCATGTTTTATGCTTCAGCTTAAGGGTGAATTAAAACTTAAGACCTTAAACTTAAAACTGCTATTACTTCTTTTTAAGTTTAGCTAAATCGCGGGTTTCGTAAATACGTTCTATAATATCTACTACTTTTAAGCCTTCAAGGGCGTTTGCAGTAATAGTATCTTCACCATTCAGGGTTTTCACCACGTTTTCTATTACATAATGGTGGTTGGCGGCACTTCCTTTAAAAGGGCCGTAATCGTTAGGAGGGTTAGTTGCTTCCAAAGTAGGCATTTCATAGTTTTCAATATGGCAATACTCTATCTCGTTCATATACTGCCCCCCTACTTTAAAGCTGCCCTTGCTACCTACAACGGTAATGCTGCTTTCCATATTAGTATCCCAAACAGAGGTAGAGAAGTTAATAGCTCCCATACCGCCGTTTACAAACTCAAAATTTACCACACCACTATCTTCAAACTCAGTATTGTTGGCGTGGTTAAAATCATTAAATGTAGCCTTGATGTTTTTAATATCACCAAATACCCAATACATTATATCAACAAAGTGGCTAAACTGAGTAAATAGTGTTCCGCCATCCAAATCAAGCGTACCCTTCCAGCCACCAGCTTTGTAGTACCTATCGTCGCGATTCCAATAGCAGTTTACCTGCACCATAAGCACATCGCCAATAGTTCCGCTACTTACTGTTTTTTTCATCCATTGGCTTGGCGGACTGTACCTGTTTTGTTTCACCACAAATACTTGTTTTGAAACATTAAGGGCTTTAAAAATTACGTTTTCGCAATCGGCTTTGCTAAGCCCCATAGGCTTTTCAATCACCACATTACAACCGTTATCCAGCGCCATAATTGCTTGCGGGCAGTGGTAACCGTTTGGAGTAGATATATTAAACACATCGGTTTTAATGCCTGATGCAAAAAACTCTTCTATCGAGCCAAAAAAAGGAACATTGGCAGGATATAGCTCGTGCTCTTTAGCCTTTGGGTTGGTATCTATAATGGCAACCAAATCAGAGCCTTCGTACTCGTTTATAATAGTAGCATGGCGACGACCAATGTGCCCAAACCCCGATACTGCAAATTTTATATTAGCTTTTGTCATTAGATGTAAATAATCTCTTCTTAAAATAATCTCTAAATTTTGTAGGCCAGTTTTTATCCATACAAGGCTGTTCTACCAGTTTAAAAAACACTGCCGATACTGCCAACAGGGCAATTATAGCTACTGTAAAATTGGCAATAATATTAGGCACAAAACCTGTAATATTTAGTTTGCTAAAAAATTTCATCACCACAAACAGCACAGGGTAGTGCAACAAATATATGGTATAACACATACCACCTACTACCACAATAAACTCGCGGGTAAAAATATAATTAAACAGTTTGCCTTTAAAAACACTTATAAAAAGGGTAAATACTGCCATATCAAAAAACAGGCGTTCGTATTTTACCACATCAGGGTGAAAGGAATATATCACCACAAAAGATATACAGCCTAAAATATCAAGCCAATACGATTTTTTAATTTTATCTAGCCCAAACAAAAACAAATCAACAAAGGCAAAACCTACCAAAAAGCTGTGCAAATAAACAACTATGGATTTTTGAAGGTTATAATCAACCAAAGAACTTTTTATATACGGCACCGTTACATCAAGCAGTACAATAGCAGCAGGAATAAGAAAGCGACGCAGTTTAGTGTTTTTTACAAATACCAAAAACGAAATAAGTGGGGCAAGTATATAAAACTGCACCTCAGTTTCAAGGCTCCAAGTAACAGGGTTAATTGAGTTCCATTCGCCATAAATTAAAAAGTGGGAGTAGAAAATTGAGGCAATAAGGTTATCAAAAAGTTCTATCCAGCTTTCGCCAAAAAACCATGTATACGTTACAAACAAAATAAATAGCGAAATTAGGTAGGGTGGTTCTAGTCGTGTGAGGCGACGGATAAAGTAGTTTTTAATATTCACCTTACGTTCGCCCAATAAATAGTATTTGGCAAAAGGCAAACCCAATATAAACCCACTAATAGTGAAAAAAATATCAACCCCAATACCACTGGTTTTAAACAGTGTATCAATCCAAGAGTTTAAATATTCACTAGGGATGCTATCGGCATACACACGTTTAAAGTTGGTGTTGGTATGCAAAAAAACTACCGTAATAATGGCAATAAACCGCAACCCGTCAATCTCAGGTATAAAGTTGTTGCTTGAAGTTATCCTTCTGAAAGATTTTAGGCCAATCATGTAATGGGAGACTCAAGAAAAGTATTGGGGTTCCACCCTAATTCGGTTCTTGCTTTTTGATCTGAAAATGTTAACGGTGATGTGATTTTATAATATTGGCGACTGTTTAGCGGAAATTTTGGAATAATATCTCCTACTATAGATACCAAACGGGCAATAAATGCGGGTATTTTAATTTTTACTTTGCTGTTTATCAATTGCGCTACTTTGTCTTCTATTTGAGCAAAAGTAGGGTGTACGCCATCGGTAAGGTTATACTCACCTACTTGGTTTTTAGTAAATAATAATGGAATAAAATTGGCTACATCTTTTGCTAATACAATAGATTTTCGGGCACTTCCCTTCCCTATCCTAAAATAATACCCTTTTTGTATGGCTTTGCGCATACTACCCAAATTGCCGGGTGCATTTGCTCCTGAAATTAATGGTAAACGAAGACTAAAGTAGTTTACCCCGTTTTTTGTGCACCATTGGCGCACCAATGCTTCAGCTTGTATTTTGCTTTGTCCGTATGGGTCGGTAGCGTTTAGCGGATGAGTTTCGCTAATGCTTTCGCCCGTGCTTAATCCATACACACCAATAGTGCTAATAAACACAAAGGTTTGTGGCAGTTGTGCTAGCCCCTCAAGGGCTGTGAGCAAACGACGTGTACCCTCTAAATTTACATCAAAAAAGGCTTTTTTCTCTTCTTCGGTTTTGGGCACCATGTGTGCTTTACCCGCCGCATGAATTACCGTTGTATAGGTATTGGTTAACTCAGGAATTTCTTTTCCCAAATCGCACACAATGGTATTACCAGTGCCCCTGCCCAGTGTATCAACACGGTAGCCTGCATTGGCTAAACTTTTTTGGATATAAGCACCCAAAAAACCTTGTGCACCTGTAAGTAATGTGTTTTGTAGCAAATTTTAGCTTTTAGTCTTTGGCTATTGGCTATTGGCTTTAATTGCTAAAGGCCAATAGCTAATAGCAAGATTAATCCATCACCCAGCGAAGCACTTCAAAGGCTTCGGCATATTGGCCGCCTATTTGTACCCCACGTGCACGTGCCAGCGAAGTGATAAAATCGGCTTTCATATAATCTCTATGGCTTTGCGACTTGTATTCGGCTAAAGCCGCCACCTTGCTATCAACATGGCGTTGCTCCAACTTCACAAAGCATTGTGTATTAAAACTAAGGTTGTTCCAAATAAGCTCATAGCCCAGTAGCGTAGTGGTTTTAAATGCCCTGCGGCCTTCGTTGGCTATGGTGCTGTGGTCTTGGTGTATATCGCCCAGTGTGGGCATAAAAACAGCATCAAACTGCTGCGATTTGCTAATTTTTATAAGCTCTTCTAATATCTCTTGGCGCACGTAGTTTAGTTTGCGCACCTGATAGTTAAAAATCAATAAGTTTTGGACAGGGATGCCCAGTTTTTGGGTAGCTGCTTTTACTTCTTGTTTTAAAATATCTTTAGGATATCCATCGGGCACCGATTCTTCGGCAGTAGAAAAAGCAGCGTACCAAACATTGGCTCCGCCTTCTATCAGCTTGGCAATAGTACCGCCCGCGCCCAACTCGCCATCATCAGTATGTGGGGCAAGTATTAATATATTTTTAAGGTTGTTTATCAAAGGTTGCTTGCTTTAGTCATCCCGAACTTGTTTCGGGATCTCACTAGTTAAAACTTCAAATATTGGTAATGAGATGCTGAAACAAGTTCAGCATGACGGGTTACTGAAGTCGAAATTAATGAAACAATTTGATATACAAATCAGACAGGTTTTTGATGCTATGGAATTTTTTAACATACTCGCTGCCTTTTTTGCCCATTTCGGTGCGTTGTTCAGCCGTCATATTGTACAACTGCAAAACGCCGTCTTTTATGGTTTCGGCAGAATCAGGTGTTACAATAATTCCACAACCCGACATTTCTACAGGGTCTTTTATCAAGTTATTACTGTCTAATATTGGCTTTTCGGCCAACATATAATCAAAAAATTTATTGGCCGATACTCCATGCTCGAACAAAGGTGTATTGTTGCGCCCCACAAAGCATACATCAAAGTGTTTTAGCATGCTTTGCACTTGGTTTTTCTTTATTTTACTGATGAAGGTAATATTGCCAAAATTTTTACTGGTTTCTACCAACTGGTCTTTTAGGTAGCCATCGCCCACTACTACAAAATGTAGGTTGGTATTATCTTTTAACAATCCTGCGGCATCAACAAAAAACTCAAGGGCATTTGCTAAACCAATAGTACCCGTATACCCGATTACAAATTTATCTTTGGGCAATACGGCTTCAACATCAGCGGGTAGAGGCTCATTTACCAATTGGTCTTCGCTTAGTCCGTTGGGTATATATCTAAATTTTTCAGGCTTGCCCGATATTTTATCGATGTATTTATCGGCATTGGGTAATAACGAAACGATATAATCTGATTTTTTATACCCAAATTTTTCTATCCAAGCCAAAAACATAATAAAGGGATGGCTTTTTTTATAGCCTGCCAAATACATGGGGGTTAGTGGCCATAAATCTCTTATCTCAAATATTAGTTTTTTTGCTTTGAATTTATTACGCAAAAAATGCCCTGTAATTATAGGGAATATGGGCATTGACGATACAATAATATAATCAGGTGTGCCTAGTTCTTTTGCGTTTAAGAATAAACAACGCCATGCAAATACCATCATGCTCCAAAAACGTTTTACGCTCTGGCCTTTGTACACAGGCACTTTTACCCAGCAAAAGGTACGACCTTCAACATTTTCGTAATTGTATTTATTGGGGGCGTGGGGCAAGTTGTTAAATACATGGTTGTACGAGCCTGATATAATTTTCACATCATATCCTGCTTTTATCCAATACTCGCTAAAGTAAAAATGGCGTTCACCCCAACCCGATGTGGGTGTACCTGCAAATTGGTTAATTACCCAAACTGTTTTTTTGTTTTCTGCCACTTAGCTGTTGTGTTTTTGGTGGTATTGTTTCAAATGCTCGCACATATTATGCGCTGCCAGTCCCCCGCCGTAAAGTTCTTCGCGCTTTACAAACGGTTTGTTAATATACTCAGTAGCGGCGGCTACTATTTTATTTTTATCAGCACCTACAATGGTGTTGTAGCCATTGTTTACCAATTCTACCCACTCTGTTTCATCGCGCAGGGTGATGCAGTATTTGTTAAAGAAATAGGCTTCTTTTTGCAGTCCACCGCTATCCGTCATCACCAAACGGCTGTGTGCTATCAGTTGCAGCATATCAAAATATCCAACAGGCTCAATAATTGTAAATTCGGTTACAATACCTTTGTCTTTCAATATTTTTGATGTACGGGGGTGCAAAGGAACTACTACACGGGTGGTAGCGTTTACTTGGTTTAGTGCTGCCACAATATCGCCCAGTCGGGTTAAATCATCGGTATTTTCGGCACGGTGTATTGTGCCTAAAATAAAGTTACCCTTTTCAAGCCCTAAAGTAGCTAATACCGTAGATACATCGTCTGATTTTTGCTTGTAAAACAAGGCGGCATCTTGCATTATATCTCCTGTTAATACAGGTTCGCAAGCAATGTTTTCGTAGCCTTCTTTTGCAAGGTTATCTATTGCTGTTTGTGTAGGGCAATATAAAATATCGCTGATACGATCGGTAAGTATGCGGTTTACTTCTTCGGGCATACGCATATTAAAGCTGCGCAAGCCTGCCTCAACGTGTATTACTTTTACGTGTAGTTTTTTGGCTGCCAAAGCACCTGCTATGGTGCTGTTGGTATCGCCATACACCATTACATAATCGGGCTTTTCTTCTAGTATTACTTTTTCTATCCCTTCCAACATCTGCCCTGTCATAGCTCCGTGCGATAGCCCGTGTATATTAAGGTTGTAATGTGGTTTGGGTATTTCCATCTCGTCAAAAAATACATCCGACATATTTTTATCAAAGTGCTGCCCTGTGTGTACAATCACTTCGTTAAACAAATCGTCGTATTCTTTAAATTTTCGTGAAAGTGCTGCAGCCTTTACAAATTGTGGGCGCGCACCTACTATGGTTATAATTTTCATTCGCTAGTGACCAATATTAAAATAATTTCCAACTCACCCCTTCACTCTTTGCCATCTGCACAAGGGTTTCAAAATCTTCTTTTGTTTGCTTATCAGCAATGTAGTTGCACGGGTGTATAAGCACCGTTACATCTCCACTCTTTGCTGCTTCAACCACATCCGTTAGCTTGTTAAATTTGGGGCTGCGGTAGTAGGGTTCTAACCAAAATAGGTTTTCGTAATAGCCGTCGTTGGCATATAAATCATCTGCTTTTTCAGCCGTTCCATTCCCTGAGGGGTACTTTAGTCCCAGCTCATTTGCCCACTGTTTATATTTCAAGGGCTCGTAGGGGGCATAGTGGTATTTGCCCAGTTTGTAAGTGCCCGAACCGTGTTTTGAAAATGTATCTATTGCAATGCCTTTAACTTTGCTTTGCAATTGGTCTATTTCAGCCTTTAAGGTTTCTTTACTACGGCTGTTTTCAAGGTGCAAGCCTGCAATATGTTGCCCTTCTGCTTGCATTGCCAGTGTTTCGGCATCGGGAGCAGTGCATATACGGTGGTAAAAATGCCCTTGTACTTTGTTTTGGTTACAAAACTGTATAAACTGTTTTAGGTGTGACAAATACCCAATTTTTATAGGAAACTCAGGAAAATAATCTTCTTTTATTTTACTGAATATTTTGCGGGGCAGTGTATGTCTGCCATAGGGTTTATCAACATCTACCCTTAAAATAAGAGACATAATTTATAGGGTACTAAGTTTGTTTTTAACTTTTTTATACGTGCGGTAGCTAAGTGCTTTATATACCTTTCCTCTTTTCTCCTGCGGAGTAAAGCTATAATCGTTGTTGATTATCATCTCAATACCATCCAACATTGCATTGGCCGATACTATTTCTACCATTGCTTCAATTTCGTGCAATTTTTTACCTTTAATTTCTTCTTTAAGGTATTGCATTAACAGCACAGGGCCCGAATCTATACCTTCATCCACTTTGAAAACCGTAGCTCCTAATGGCACACCGTCAATTAGCGATTGCGAAACCACATCCATTCCTTTTGCTTCGGGCAATATACCGGGGTGTGAGTTAAGTACGGCTATTTTAGGCAAGTCGATAATATTTTTTTTAATTAAAGGTGCTCCGCCTAGTACAATCAAATCAGGTTTTAAGGCTTGTAGCTTTTCTACAAAATCGGCTTTGTTTATGTTATCAAAATAACCCAAGGGTATATTATTATCTTCACAAACCTGCTTAATAGACTTTTTTAGATTTTCATCTTGTTGTAAAGAAACATCTTTTAAATCTTTACGCAGAGTAAGGCGGTAATACATACGCCATAGGGTATTTATTAAACCGTTTTGTTTTAAATACCTTTTTATTCCGTTTTTTCTAAATTTTTTAAACGCTTCATCCGATGCCATAAAAACATGTACGGGTACAATGCCTTTTTTAAGCATCATATTTATAATGCGCCTGCCCAAAGAGTTTTCACTAAAAGCTACAAATATTATTTTAAGGTTATTCTCCATTATTTATTATCCCGCTTTACGTTTGATATTACGGCTTTAAATTTTCCGTTAGGACCTTTGGGTATTGAAGCCACGTTGTTAATTTGAAGGTTTATAGTACCCAACTGACTTTCCATCCGTTTACGAATGGCTTGTTCTTCTTCGGTAGTTAGGGGTTTTGCTGTAACCACTTTTATTTCAAAATCTGTAATGGTGTTTTGTATCACCTGCCCTTCAACAATATTAGGAAGGTTAATAAATATGCCATGAAAACGCACCATCTCACGCCCATCTGCACCAACTACAATATCTTCAAACCTGCCTACTACTTCATCATAGGTACGCATATTCCTTCCACACGTACATTTTTTGTCCGAAGGGCGTAAAACATCGCCGCAGCGGTAGCGTATCAGGGGTTGGTCGTAATTAATAAAACTGGTGCAAATTGCTTCGCCTGCTTTTCCATTGGCAGCGGGCATGCCATCTTCTCCAATTACTTCAATAATTCCTATATCAGGACTTTCATGTAGTGTATGGTGTTCGCACTCTGATATTTGTGCGCAGGCTTCTACACCGCTCCATGTATCAAAACTTTCACAGCCATATGCTTTTCTAAACTCTTCCCGCATTTCGGCGGTCATTTTTTCGCTTGAAGTAATAACTGCTTTTAATTGTGGTGCTTTTAAACCCAACTCATTTATAAAACGCGCCAAAATAAAATTGCTCATGGCATAGCCCATCATAAAATCTACATGGTGCTTTTTCATGCCTTCTACATAATTGGCAGCGGTTTCTTTTGAAATATGGTAGGCTGAATTGTATACCATTTTTTCAAAAAAATTATACCTGTAATACGGTGGCTTGGCATTAGCCGATGGCAATATGCGGCGCCCGCCAATCATACCGCGCACCATGTTTTTATTTACCCCCGCCCAATTTTTTACACGTATTTCATAACCCGCAGTCCATTTTTGGTGCATGGCTTTTGATATGTATATGCTTGTGGGTGTGCCTGTGCTACCGCTACTTGAATAATACGCGCCATCTTTAGACATTTTGTTTGACAGTAGTGTTGTTTTACCAAATTGCCTCACTTCGTCTTTTTCTAAAAAGGGCAGTTTACTTAAGTCTTCAAGTTCAAACTTTTTAAAGTCTTCTAATGTAAACCCTGCTTTAGTATATTTTTCTTTATACAAGGGTACATTTTCAAACGCATTTACAAGTGTTTTTCGTAATTCGGCTGTTTGATAATCGTGCCACTGTTGTGGGGTATAGTTACCCCTTTCTTTAAATTTTTCAAGTTCTTGACTAAATACGCCCCCAAAACGACGTTTTTGCCACAGGTAACCAAATACGGATATACCTATATTTTGAGCCCAAACAGGAATAAAGGGATATATTTTATCTGTTAAAAAACTCATAATACGTGCCTACTGAAATAATTTTAACCACTGTTTTTTAATTTCTACCCAACTAAATTTTTGGGTGATTTTAAGGGCATTCTCTGCCTGTTGACTTGCATAGTCGGGGTTTTGCAGAAGTTTCTCAACTGCTGAAGCAAAATCTTCGGGAGTTATAGTATTTACGGTTGTAATGTTTTCGCCGTTATCCCACATATAGGGTATTTCTCCTACGTTTGATGAGATAACCGGAATACCACACATTGCTGCTTCAACTACCGCAATACCAAAACTTTCGTAATTGGTGGTATTTAAATACACACTGTGTGTGTTATAATACGCCGGTAGTTGTTGGTTATCTACCCTACCAACAAATTCAATACATTCAGTAACGTCTAATTGCCTAGCAAGGGCTTTGCACTCGTCCATAAGCCCATCATCGTGCCCCACCATGGTTAGGCTTATTTTAGGAAACGTATCTTTTAATAACGCTATTACTTTTATGGGGATTTGTGGGTTGTAAATATGTTTGAATGACCTTACCCATAGCAATGAGAAGGGTTTTACCTTACTCCTATCAAATGTAAATATATCTGTATTCACCGAGTTGGGTATAACCTCTACCGTAAAGCCTTTTTTTGCAAAAAAGTCTTGCAGGTAACTTGAAGGTGAAACTATTTTCCATGCCCTTGCAAATACTTTTTTAACTCTTTCAGGCTGTTTGGCAAACAACTCGGGTAAAGCACCTCCGTGCAAAACCAATACAGTTTTCTTTTTTCTAAACGCTGCAATTGTTGTTGCTACCTCAGCAAAAGCAAAGGCTTTGGTGCTGTATACATCAATAGCAATAAAATTATAGCTTGCTGTAAGTGTTTTGAAAGCAATATCTGCTAAACGAAGGGGTTGGCTTTTAAGGGTTGATGCTGTTATTATTTTAAAATCACCCGATAGGCTTACTGCCAACTTTTCAGTGGGTCCAATACTTCCCTTGTGCTTTGAAAGAAAATTACCTACAAATAATACTTTTTTCAAAAAAATTAGGCTTTATCTGCTATTTTCAAAAGTTTTGACGGAACGCCGCCATATATGCCATACTCTTCTGTTTTTCCTTGTATTACTGAGTTGGCGGCAACTAATACAGCTTTGTTTATGTGTGTACCTGATAATATGGTAACGTGGCTGCCTATCCAGCACCCATCGTCAAGTATTACCTTCTCGCGTTTTACATCTTCACCAAAGCTATATGCTCCATTTTTAAGTGAATGGTTTGATGTTACTACTGTAACATAAGGGCCAAATAAAATATTATCTCTAATTTCTATACCATTACTACACGAAAACCAGCAACCTTTAGCTATATATACGTTGGAACCAATGGTTAATTGAGATGGATTGTAAAAGGTAATATCTCTACCCAATTTTAAGTTTTTGCCTGCTTTTTTAATAAAATGTCTTGCCAAAGCACCTCTTAATTTTATAAAAAACAGGCTATCGGGCAACCAGTTGGTAAACAATAATACAAAGTGCAAAGGCCAATCGTAGCGAAGTAGTCTGTATACTTTGTTCATTTATTTTTCAGTTAAAAATGTTTTCATTTCATCACACATTTTTTTCGACTGAATTTCGAGGGTAACATCTTTAACGGTTTCGAGACCATTTTTTATCAAACTTCTTCTCAGTTCTCCGTCGTTTATAACTTGCTTTATTTTGTTGTATACATCATCAGCATTGCGTGTACGCACAAAAAGCGCGTCGAATCCGTCTTTTAAATAATGAGGTATGGCTCCAACGGGCGCTGCTATTACAGGGGCAGAGCTGGCTAAGGCTTCCCAAATGGTACGCGGAAAACCCTCAGCGGTTGAGGCCATTACATATATATCTGCTTTGCGGTAAAAGCTAAGTAACTCTTCGCCTACTTTCTTTTTACCGTGAAAAACTACTTTATCACTAACACCCCATTTTTTGGCCATTTCTTTTATTTTGTCTTGGGTATCGTCGTTCCCTTCAGACCAGCCTACCAAGTTAAACCTACAGTCTATACCTTCTTTACTAAGCCTTCCTATAACCTCAGTTATTTCTATTACTCCTTTTGAAGCATCTATTCTGCCTGCGTATAGAATTTCATAGGTTTTGTTTTGACAGGTATCTTCTCTAATAAAAAAATCAGACTGTTTTAACGTGGTGGTTTTAATTGGAAACGTCTTTTTTGATAATGGCTTATACATCTCGTACATCACCGTACTATTGGCAAATACCAAAGCATCTTTTGCCAATGCTGCCTGCCTGCCTTCGTTCCACTTAAAATATGTTTTAAGTGCTATATTTCTTAGTGTTGGTTTTTTATACTGGTGTAAAAAATCGAGCATATACCCTACAATAAGGTAAGATACTTTTGAGGTTTTTTTAACTGCTTGTACAATAAATGGCAATAAGGGAGTTGGGGCACGCAGTAAAAATATATCAACGGTTGGAGCGTGTTCTTTAAACACTTTTGATACTTTTTTTGATTGAAGTATTCTTTTGGGTACCGATGTATGCTCTATTAACTGCACCAACTCAACATTGGTTGATTGTATTTCATAATCCAACAACTCAACCTCTTTACTAAGAGGGGCATACAAAAATATTTTAATTTTATCACAATGCGGCGCAAGGCTATCTACAAACAACCCTTGCAATGACATAGTGAAAATTTTTCCATTTTTTTGATACCCTGGAATGTGGTAGTGAAAGCCTAAAACCATTATTTGTTATATGAGTTACGTTTTATTGCTGATGCGGCAAAAGCCATTAGCATCCATGAGAATACATTTACAATAGCAAAAATGAAGTAGAAGTGAATACTCATCCCCAGAATACCCCAAAAGAATGGCTTTTGATAATCGGGTATACGTTTAAAATTGTAAATAAAGTATACAAAAAAAGAGATTAGCATTAAAATAAAGGGAACGAACAAAAACACCCCGCCTTCTGCCAATACATTAACGTATGAATTGTGCGAGCTTAACTGATCTAGCTCTTCTACCCCTTTTAATTGATCAAAGCCTTCAAAATCGCCTTCAATATCGTAATGCCTTGAGTTAAAATTATTTAAACCAATACCAAAATATGGGTTCTCTTTAAAAAGCCCCACACCTTTTTCAACCTGTGCTAACCTTACCAAATACGATTGGTCCGTAGCTAAGGTCTCTTCTCTTTCATAAATTATATTATATGTTCTTTCGTTTAATTGTAAAATTGTGCTTTTTATTATTGGCAAGTTTAACAGCACTAAGCCTATTAAAGTAGCGCTAACAATACCTATAACACGGGGTATTGACAGCCTTTCAGAATAAAGCGTTAAAAACGTTGTTACCAGTGTTAATACTGAGCCCGACCTACTACCTGACAGCGTGCCTGCCAGCACCAATAAAATGGCTAATACTATGGCTCTTGGTTTGCCCCATTTTTCTTTACCAAAGTACACTGCCATTGGGGCGAAGCAAATGATGATAAACGAGAATATATTTTGCTGTAACCCTTTAAATAATATTGTGTTATTACCTAATATATCACTTATAGTATAAAAGTACACAACTGTGCTTATTACGCCCCAAAACACAGCTTTGTACACCACTTGGTAATCAATATTTTTTGCGTTATAAGAAAAAACAAGTATTAGTAACGACCAGTAAATATAGTTGGGTAATACTGCTATACCCTTAGTAAAACTATCTTCTTGCGGTGAATTAATAGATGATAAAACCGAAAGCACAGCACCAATAGCAAATAGTATTACTGCGTAATCGATTATATTATTTTTTTTGAAAAATAGGTTCTTCTTTTTAAAGAACTCCATTATCAAAAACGGGAAAAAGAAAACCGAAAGATTCTGAACTATAATAATTACCGGAAACGCATTAAAATAAACGTAGTTGTATAGTACCTTGTTCAGCCTCTTCATTTCTTTATTAATCTACTATATACCTTGTTTTCTTAATTGTTGCTATAATTTCTTTTTACTGCTTTTAATAACAAATAGCCTATTGGGCCACTTATTGCTAAAAGAAAAAGTATATAGGTATAGCTTTTTTTAAACATCAACGAAGGATAGGTGGCAAAACCCATACTTAATAGCCTAAAAGCCCCCATTGCACTATTTTCTTTCAACCTTCTAAAAGCATACTTATGTATTATGTTGTTTACATAGCTTTTTGCCAAATCAGCTTGTGCAAACCCTGCTTTTTCAAGCATGTTTTTATCAGTTTCAAATGTAGTACGGTACTCATCAACAAAAAACTTTAATGCTCCCGATTTTTTTTGTAGGGCATTTTGATTGTTGGGGTGTACACGGTAGCTAAATAGGGGTTTGTCTATAAAATACGCGTACTCAACAGGCCCTCCCAACAAACGAAAATGAAACCACTTGTCGGGATTCATCATGCGTGTGCCGCCATAGCCGCCCACTTTTTCGTAATCTTCGGTACGGTAACAGGTGGCTGCAAAATTAAATGCCCCTTTTGAGTAGCTAAGGCAACGGTTTAATAATTGGCCTGCGGCTACTTTATATACATCACAGCCAAATTGTTGGCTTAATTCGGCATCAATATCACTTTTTTTCCAAACTTTTGAAGGTGTACGCGATATACCTGTTCTATTATCGTCAGGGTCGATTACGTGCCATGTTGATGATATTAAAAACGACTGATTACCTATAAGCTCTATCAGTTGTTTATAGGTTTCTAATGCGCCTTCGCCCATTAAATCGTCAGAAGAAAGCATGATGGTATACTCTGCCGATACCATCCTCGATACAGCATCTAAATTGCCGGCAAAACCAACATTGGTTGGGTTTTTACTGGCTTTTACGCGCTTATCGCTAGTAACATACTGCTGTATTACCTCCCACGAGGCATCGGTACTTTTGTTATCAGCAATGGGAATTTCAAAATCGGTATGGCTTTGTGCCAATACACTATCTATTGTTCTACCCAAGTAGGATGCGTAATTAAAGTTGGGTATACAAACTGAAAATTTCATCTATTGTTGGTTCAGGTAGGTTTCAAATGCTTGTTTAGCTTCGGGTGTGCCCATATCCCACATTTCATCGGCTTCATTTATTGCAATGCTTTTACCTTGGGCTATATATTTGGCATACAAAGGCATTACATAATATTCGCCTTTGGTAGTTTCTTTACTTTCAATAAGTTGAGTGGCTTGATTGGTAAAGTAATCCACATCACTAAAATAGTATAAACCTGTGCTGGCGTGGTTAGATATTTTTACTTTTTCTGCTACCTCTACTACCCGTCCGTTTTCATCAGTTTTGGCAAAACTCCAACGGTCGCCGGGCAAATCTGCTACTGAAATTATGCCTTCACAACCCTTAGCTTTATTAGCTATATGTTCGCCAATTTTACTGTTTACATAAGTGTCTGATGCTGCTATAAGCAAGTCTTCTCCCTTAGCAAAAAACTGCTTGGCTTCCATCACTGTACACAGTTGACCTTCGGTAACATCATCTAACAATACCAATTCAAAATCAGTGGTTATGTTATCACTAATCACCTTGCGCACATCGTATTGCTCTTGGTGTTCTTTTAGGGCAATAAACACCAATTTAGTATAAGGTATACCCGCTACCGATTGAAAAGCGTGGTATAGCATTGGTTTACCACAAACATCTATTAGTGGTTTTGGAGTGCTATAACCAACATTGGCAAAGCGGCTACCCCTGCCTGCCATGGGTATTACAATTATCATTTGCTGCGTGCTAAGCCTTTTAGAATGTCTTCGCTCAAACTGCCCCAGTCTTCAAAACGCAGGGCACGATCGTCTATATATAAATCGCCGTTGGGTTTTCCAAAATAGATTTCGTCGTACTCAATACCGTGGGTTTCTAACCACTCAAGGGTTATTTTACCTACGTTTTTTATCACTTTGCCCAAATTAGCCTCGCAAGTAGCCATATTGCGCGCTGTTTGAATGATTATATAATGTCCTTCTTTACGCAGGTTACGTAAAAATTCTGCTGCACCTTCTTTGGGTTTCACATCAGCATAGGTTTCGTGTTTCTCTTTTAGGTAACAGATGGTTCCGTCTAAATCTATAATTAATCGCATAATTCGTTCAGTATGAAAAGCCCTTGCAAATACATCATTTGCTGACGCTCGAAATAATCGGCATGGTAGGGCAACATTGAAAGGAATAGTAACCCTTCTATCAGTTTAATATCTTCTATCGAGTAGCCGTTTGCTTCAATAAGTTTGTCCAAATGAATGGCCAATTCATCGGTATTAGGGTTGTTAAATATGGAGAAATTAAAGTTGTTGCCTTCGTTTTCTACATAAAATAAATCGCCCACTATGTAATCGTAACAACCCGATATACTATGGCGCATTTTGGCTACGTCGTAACGCGGGTCTCCGTAAATGCCTTTGCTGCCAAAGCTACCGCGAGGGTCTATAAGGCGTACTATTTGGTTATTTACATCGTATAGGATGTTGGATAAACAGTAGTCGCCGTGCAGTATAGTAAAGTTTTCAATTGCGCACAGGGCTTCTATTTTATCTTTAAATTTTTCTAACAGATAACTGTAATTGTGTAATTTTTTACCGTTGGCTATAATTTCATCGTAGTTCCATACCTGTTGCCAATAGCTGTTTTGCTGCTGCAAACTCTCTATACGTTTCATCGTTTTAGTGAGGTACATATCGCGGCAGTCATAAGCATTTGCAGGCTGTGTATGGTTGAGAAACAATTTATGAATCTCGAACAGGTAATTAGCTATTGATTTCCAAACCGAAAGGCTTAAATCGCCATAAACATATAGTTCTGACAATGAAGGATAGCCGTAAAACTCTTGTGTAATAGATATTTTACCGCCCCCAGCTTCTTTTTTAAGAATACGCGGGGTAAGTATTTGCAACTCTTCAGGCAATAGTAAATACCAATTTAGTTCGTCAAACAACTTATCGTTGTTCTCGCTCACCTTTGTAATGGTGTTGTATAGCGGATGTATAACCAGTTGGTTAAAATGGCGTGGGCGTAATAGCGATTTTTTTGAGGCAATGAAACTTTCCATGTGCCCAAAATCAAACCAGTCTTGCGCTTCAATGGTTTTAAGTGGGTGTGCGGTATTGTAATCCAACAACACACTGCTTAACTCACGCAAATTATTCTCTTTAGCCTTTTGTACATTACTCTTTAGTAATGCTGTATCGGTAAAGCTATAATAGCCGCACAATGCTTTAAAGCTATCGCCTTTTAGCGATTTTTTATCGGTAAGTGCGGTTATAGTGTTGTGATTATCTACATCGGCTATGCACCAATTTTCGCTATCGGCAACGGGTGATGTATATACAAAATCTTCGTAATGGTTATAGTTATCGTATATAAGCGTATCGCCAAGTATAATACGTGTGCCTTTTTGGTCGTCGGCCTTTGCTAAACCTGCTTCTAATGAATCTATTATCGACTGAGGGTTTGCTACCTCAGCAATAGTAATATTCATACGTTTGTGGTAGTGATTTTCAAGCACTTCACGCAGTTTGTGGTTTTCGGCTCTGATAACTACGGTCACATTTTCAATTTCTTTACGGATAAGATCGTCTAATATCCAACTAATAACGGGCTTTCCATTTATAGGGATAGTAGCGTTTGACTGATGGCTGCCAATGGGAAGCCTAGTATAGTCAATCTTTCCTGCGCTTAATATTATAGTATTACTAATGCTCAATTTTTTGGTAAAAGTGCTTGGTAAATATTTTCAATCTTGCCCATGTTTATTGTGGGGCTAAACTTTTGTGCAGCGTATTCTTTGCCGTTGTTCCCAAATTCAGCTCTCTTTTCAGGGCTATTTATCAGTGTTTCAACAGCTGTTATAAGCTCTTGTTGCTGCACAGGGTTTTTAATCACAAAACCTGCAAAGTCGTTTATCAATATAGTTGATTTTCCGCTGTGCCCTTGCGTTACTACTGTGGGTATGCCCAAAGCCTGTGCCTCAATAGGCTGGCGACCCATTACTCCATTGCTATTGGCTACTATTAGTATGTCTAAACCTGCCATTATTTGCAAAGCATCTTTTCTAAAACCTGTTAGCAACAGCTTATTTTGTAAGTTGTGTTTGGCTATAAAGGTTTCTATATACTTTGTTGGCGATTGTGATACAACACTACCGTCGTTTAAAACGGTATTTCCTTTTTCAGATACTCTACCCACCATTACAAATTTTAAAGGCTGTTGCGGGTATTTTTTTGTTAACGAAGCCGCCATTTCCATAAAACTCCAAGCCCCTTTTTTAGCGCTTATATCGGCTACCATACCTATAGTAATATCGGTATCTGTAATGCCCAGTTCGGCACGTTTTTCTTGCTTATAGGCTATGGCTTGCTCTATTTGCGCAGGCGGTATGGTATTGTTTATTATGTGTAGGTTGTTAAAATTTTCGTGCCCGTCAACTTCATCTTCTGATATGGCAATAATAGCTTTTGCATAATTGCTGATAGAACTGGCACTTAAACCTTTATTAATTTTGGCTGCTGCAATACAATACGAGCTTCGCGAATGCTGAACAACGGGTATACCGCTGCCTTTCATGCTTATGCCTACATTTATTGATGCTTTATCGTTAATATGGATAATATCGGGCTTAAGGCCTATAATAAAATGAGCTAACTGCCTATCGGGTAATAGTGCTTTTAGCTGTTTTAGGTTTGCACGACTATACCAATTAGGGCCAGGAAAAGTCCAAAATCGTTTAAATGTGTGTACAATTACTTTTATGCCCAAGTCCTCGTACAACTGCTTGGCAGGGCCTTCTTCGGCAAGCAAAACAGTTGGCTCAAATTTATCTCTATTAATCGCCGACAAAAAATGCCTTAAACTAATAGCCGAACCTGTTATTAATCCGTCTTGGTGTATGTATAGGACTTTGGTTTTTGGCATTTATTATATTCTTTCAGCGCATCCTTTGCGCTATCCTTCGACTCAGCTCAGGATGACAACCGCACCTCGTCATTGCGAGGTCTTCCGAAGCAATCTGTTTACGCTTCAACTTTGTTTTGCTCCATCCAAGCCTGAAGTATAACTAATGCCCATGCTTTGTTCCAGGGCATTTTGCCTGTTTGCCAATCGTTTAGTAACGTTTGGGTGGCTTGTTGTGTAAATATTTTACCCGATAATTTTTCGATACCGTTGTTCACTCTGTCTGCTAGTAAACCGCGCATCCATTTTTCAAAAGGCATTTTAAAACCGCGTTTGCTTCGCTTATCAAAATTTGCAGGTAGTTCTTTTTCAAAAGCATCAAACAACAGTTTTTTTACTCCCCCTTGGCGGTAGCTAAGAGTTTGCTCGTATCCTTTGTTCAGTTGTTCAACACTTAAGTTGTGGTGCACTTTGTACTCGTCGGGCAAATTCCAAACATACTCTACTAAACGCGAATCTATTAACGGAAAACGTACTTCTAAAGAGTGTGCCATTGCTACTGCATCGCTATCGCGCAGTAATCGTGCCCCCATAAAGTAACGCAAATCTTCTTTTGATATTTGCTGCAAGCGGGTATAATTATCTTGCATGGGGTATTGGGCTATGGTGTTATCCATCACCCCACCATGCGCAAGATTGCTAAACCGACTTTGCAGGTTGGCTTGCAAAAAATCTTCGTTATACAGGCGGTGCAAGCCTTTGTAATATTCTTTTACTGATGCGTAGTTTATATAGCGGCCTTTTACCTTTTTGCCCAAGCTACCCATTGAGGCTATGGCACCCCCAAAAGGAGAAAGTAAGCCGCCAATAATATTGGCACTTTGTGGGTTTTTATAAAATTTATGCTGCCAACTGTACCCTACAAAAAGTTCATCGCCACCAAGACCCGAAAGGGCTACGGTTACATTCTTTTTTGTGGCTTTTGATACTAAATAGGTGTTTAAGCCATCAACCGAGGGTTGGTCTACACCAAAAATAAAGTGGTCAAAATCATCGGCTACTTCTTTTTCACCTACAATTACTTTATGGTGATTGGTATTAAAAAAGTTTGCGCTTTCTTCGGCATCACTGGTCTCGTCTAAATCATCCGACTCAAAACCTACCGAAAAGGTATCAATTTTTGGTGTGCCAATGGCTTTCATTGCGCCCACCACTACACTAGAGTCTAAACCACCGCTAAGAAATACGCCCAAAGGCACATCGCTTACCAACTCTTCGCTAACTGAATCTAGTACCATTTGGCGTACGTTTTTTACTGCATCGCCATAAGTGTTGGTTGTAGTCGGCTTTTTTTCTATATCCCAATAGGGCTTTATTACAGGTTCGCTACCTGCCTGCCAAGTAAGGCAATGACCGGGTTTAAGCGTAAAAACTTTTTTTATTGCACTGTAAGGAGGAGCTATAAACCCTTTTTGAAGGTAGAGTGAAAGCCCTTCTTCACTAAGTTTTCTATCAATTAAACCACTAGCTAACATTCCTTTCATTTCTGAACAAAATACCAGCTTACCATCGTTATAATAGTATAAAAGAGGTTTAATACCTAAATGATCGCGGGCTATAAACAGGCGTTTATCTTGCTTATCCCAAACGGCAAAGGCAAACATACCCCTCAGGTAATCCACACAACGTTCTTTATACTTTATAAAAAGATGCAGGATTACCTCTGTATCAGAGTGTGAGACAAACTGAACTCCTTCGGCTTCCAGTTTTTTACGCTCTTCACCAAAGTTATAGGTTTCGCCATTGTACACCATCACATAACGTCCATCGGGCGAGAACATAGGTTGATGGCCTGCTGCACTTAAATCAATAATAGATAAGCGCGCCATACCCAAATGTATCGTATCACCATTCCAAGTGCCGCTATCATCAGGGCCTCGGTGGTGCATGGCTTTTACCATATTTACCAATGGTGTATGGTTTTCAATCCCTGCTATTCCTGCTATTCCGCACATTTATGCTTGCGTGTCTTCTAAGGGTTCTAATTTCTTCATTTTACGGCAAGGCACGCCCAAATACAAAGCATCGGCATCTAGTTTGCCTGCTACAAGGCTAAGTGCCCCTACTACGGTGTTTGGCCCCATACTGCTGCCTTTAAGCACCACAGCATTATTGGCTATCCAACAACCGTCGCCAATGGTAACAGCTTCTACCGAAAATTCGCGGCGCAATACTTTGTTGCCCTCAATGGTGTGGTCGTTATCGTAAATTTTTACATTTTCACCCAACATCACCCCATCGCCCAAAGTAATCCCCTTGTGTGCAATAAGTGTTGTAAAACGATTCATTACACAGTGCTTTCCTAATGAAATCACAGCATTTTTTTGGGTTTGTATCAGCACATCCCCCATAAGTGTAAGATTGCCTTTTATTATCAGCTTGCTGCCTTTTGCCAGTTTAAACTCGCAGCGTTTATCTAAAATAAACTTACCCTCGATGCTTATTTTAGGGTAATGCTTTAGTATCAGATAATACTTAAGAGCATAAAGCTGTATAGCCTTTATGTATCCAAAAATCTTCTTCATTGTTTATTAGCCTTGCAACTCTTGCAAGGTTAGCAATACTAGTTTATAGTTCTGCATATCGGCCACTTGGTCGTCGTCAAACTGTACATCAAATTCTTCTTCTAAAGCAACAACAAGGCTCATGTGACGAATTGAATCCCAATTTTCGATAGTATCTGTGCTCGAATCTTGATTAATAGTTGAAGGGTCAACTTCAAAAACTGCCCCCATTATTTCTTTTACTCGGTCTTCCATAATTATATTTCTCAGTTAAGATATGGTTCTATTAATTGTGCGCAACGCTGTGCAGCTTGCCCGTCGGTTGCCCCATAAAATTTCTTAGCATATTGCGCTGCCTTGTTGCTAGTACTATCAAAAGCACTAAAGTTATTGGCAGCAGCTTCTTCTATCACTGTTTCTAATTCGCTTGTGGTGGTAATGTATTTTACCGCCTCTTCTTTAATAAACGAAAGCTCTTTATAATCGCCCGTCAAATCTAAACTTATTACAGGTTTGCGGCAAAGCATCGCTTCTATAGCTACGGTTGACGCGCCTGTAAGCATTATATCAGCAAATAAAGCCCAATCAAAAATATCGTTGCTTTGGCTATTGGGCAGGGCAAAAAATACGTTTTTAAGGTTTTTCCCTTCTAAGGCTGTATTGTAGTAACTGCGGTTGTCTTTTGGGTGAAGCTTGAAGTAAAACTCAGTCGTTTCAGCGTTCTTCTCGGCTACTTGCACCAATGCTGCTATACTTTTTTTATGATGTTCTGTTGATGTAAGGTGCCCAGCACCCGAAAAGGCTACCAATACTTTTAGTTTTCCTTTTTGACGGCTGCCTGCGGCGTGTAGTTTTTGAACTAAACTATCTAAATAGGGTGCGCCTGTTATTTTTATATCAGACTTACAGCCTGAGTCTCTTAATACTTGTTTAGATACCTCGCCATAAACAAATATGTTTTTGGTAATGTGCGTACCAAAAATACCGTCAACCTTTGCCATAGCCCCATGTTGTATCATAAACGTAGGGATTTTTTTTCCGTTTAATACATTGGTAAATGTGCGTCCTTCGGTGGGTATATCGTACCCAATTAAGGCAGCTTTTGGGTTTATTTTGGCTATTAGTTTTTGCAGGTATTCCTCTAGCTTTTGAGTATATGCTACATCCTCTCTAAAGGCTTTTACTATTGTAGGTATATCTGCCTCAGTTATTGCCCCTAAGTTGCATTTGGCTATGGCTTCTTTTAGTGCCGTTTCAAAAGCTTTTGCTTGTTGAGGGGTAGCTGTTTTTCTTTCAGGCAGGTTAAGCAGCACCTTGTTATAACTGTTTAATAAAGGATTTTGCAACAGTTGCTTTTTGGTGGATATATAGGTGATGCTGTAATTTTTTTCACTTAATAAACGGGTTACAGGCAAGGCTTGTGGCAGGTGGTTGTTTTCGGCTACCCAAACCAACAACCCCTTAGTAACATGGTTTTTATTTAGCTCTTTATTACTTTGTATGCCGCGCAATACCTTGGCTATTTGGTGTTTCACGCCGCCCGCTGCTACACGGTTTACGTGCGGGCTTTTGATAAGGTGCAGGTAGTAATGCACTATCATTTGCCCAAATGTGCGGCTATAATTTTCAGGCAAATGTGCCTGAATGGTGCGCAAATCGTTAAAGTATAAGCCCTTGTCTATATTCATCAGGCGTTTACGCCGCTTTCAGCTAATTCAATGGTGATAAATTCAGGATAGATGGCTTGCCAGTTATCCAATTGCAAACGGTATTGTTTTTCGTTTTCGCTTTGTTGCAAAACCTCAAATCCGTTGTTGTCGTAGAAAGGTTCTACCTGTGCATTTTTAGCTGTTTTGCTATATTTGGAAGCTACTTTTTCTATGCCGTTGCTCTTTAAATCTTCTATGATATAAGAAAGAAAACTAGACTCGATTTTACGACCTAATACGCGGCAACTCATCAAAAAGCTATCAAACTCTGCTTCGTTGCCGTTGGTTTTTGCTATGCTTAATCCCGTAATGCCGTACGACCCAAATTTATCGCTCACTTCAAACACATATACCCCATAATCGGGCGACTCAATAAATTGTTTGATGTCGTTTTCAGTATAGCGTTGGGTGGTAAGGTTAAACTGGTTGGTTTTCTGCGTCATTTGCGCAGTGCGGGGTATCAGGCTGCTATCGTTTTTGTATATTTTTATAACAATACCTAACGAACTTAAGTATTCATCAAGATTACCGAAGCTGTCTTTTTGCGATTCGCGTTGTTGCTCCTGCTTGTACATTTTTATTCGCTCCAAATCTTCTTTGGTTTGCGAGTGGTGGTAGAACAAGCGGCTTACCTCCTTCATCATAGCAGGGTATTCGTGTGCCGATTTTGGCACTTGAAAAGTGCTTACCTCAGGCAATTGCTCACGGATAAAGTTCACCTCAAAGTTTGAATCGTCAATAAACACCAAACTATCTATCCCAATGTTCAAATCGGTAGCTATTTGGCGAAGGTTACTTACTTTATCTTGCCAGTTTACTTTTTTAATTACGATATGCTCGTCGCGCAGGTACATATCGGGGTGCTTCTCAAGCACCTCGTCTACATCGGCAGCATTGTTTTTACTGTTCAGTCCTATTATAATCCCTTTCTTGCTCAACTCAACAGCCATGCGTTGTACTAAATGGAAAGGCTTGCCTTTGCCGTCTTCTCCCATTTGTATGCCTTCAAAACCATCTTCGCCTAAAATGCCGCCCCAAAGGGTGTTATCACAATCGAATATCAAGGCTTTTTTTGCCTTGCCCGTTACTGAGCGTAAAACGGGCAATATCTCTTCAACATACCCCTGAAAAAAAGTAAGCGTATGCAGGCTTTTGCTTCCGTTAAACATCCGCATATCTATACAAGCCTCCAACGAATAACGCTCGTAAACACGTTTTACGTCAACCAAAAATACGTTATCGGGCTTTTGTTGGTCAAGGTATTGGTTCAAAACTTCTTCGGCTATGCGCAGGTTGCTTTTGCGCACATCATGCTCGGCAAACGGTGTAGCACAAAAAGTATTCACGAATACTATCGACGAGTTTTTCAGGCTGCCATACACCAAGTCGATATCGTTTTTCACTTTATCAATCAGTTGTTGCAATTGGGCATTGTCCATCTCATCGGCTTTGTAATACAGGCCGGGCATATAGTTTGCCAGTTCCCAAAATATTACTTTGGCCTTGTTATCATCGCCCATTGCCATACTATCCTGCACAATGGTGTCGTAATCGTGTACCTCTATATCGGGGTTAATCCCCATCAAACGCACGTTATACTCCAACACATCTTTCAGCATATTTACCGTGATGTTGTTGAGTATATGAAGGTTGAAGGCAGGTTTGCCTGCCAATTCGTCCTTCAAACGCTTGTTCTCTTTTAGTAAGTCGGTATATTTTATAAGTGTTTTCATTACTTATATCATGGTTTGGCCACCGTTTACACGTATGGTTTCTCCTGTTATATAATTACTGTCGCTTGATGCTAAAAAGGCTACCGCATTGGCTACATCAGCGGGTTTTGCCAAGCGGCGAAGTGGCGCTTTGCTTGCCGCTACCAAACGGGCTTTTTCGGGCACATCTGATATTAATTCGGTTTCTGTCATACCGGGCGATACAAGGTTTACCTGCACATTAAACGGCCCCAACTCAACTGCCAACGCTTTAGCAAAACCGTTAAGGGCATATTTGGCGGTGTTGTAATGTATCAATTCGGCGGGCGGGGTACTTTCGGTATATTGAGTGGTAAGGAAAATTATTTTGCCACGCTTGCGCTCCTTCATTTGGGGCACAACGTGTTTTAGCAATAAAAAATTAGCTTTTATATTGATATTGATATGGTCGTCAATATCCTGCCAATCCAGCTTATCAAATTTTATGTTCGAGAATTTTACTGTTGAAGCATTGATAACAATATCAATATGGCCCAGCTTGCGGATGGCTTGCTCTACCAATTGCTCTACTCCTTTTTCGGTCAACAAATCACCTTGCACGGCATAGGCATTTACTGAACCTTCTGCTGAAAGGCTTTCAGCCAGTGCATCGGCTTTGCTTTTATTGCTATTGTAGTGGATGCCAATATTGTAACCCTTTTGGGCTAATTTTCTACAAATAGCATCGCCTATACCGCCTGAAGCACCAATAACTAATGCGTTTTTAAGTCCAACGTCTTTTACGGTTTCTTCTTCGGCTTTTTCAACCTCGTGTTCTACCACTTTTACTTTGGCAGTACCGTTGGTTACTTTTTGCTTGTGCTGGTTGTGTATATCAGTTTTTAGCTCTATAACGTTTTCGCGGGCGTTTTTGCCAATTACTTCACCACGAATGGTAAGGGTGTCTCCTACCCTAACGGGCATTAAAAACTCAAGACTTTGCGAAAACCACAAAGCACCGTCACCGGGTATTTTAGTACCTATGATAGTAGAAATAAACGATGCGCCCAACATACCGTGCGCAACAGGTTTTTTAAACGATGTTTTTGAAGCGTAATCTTTATCAACGTGCAGCTTATTATCATCGCCTGTCAAATCAACAAACTTTTTAATGTCTGCATCAGTGATGGTATGTACAATCTCAGCAAAATCGCCTATTTGTATTTCGTCAAATCGTTTCATTAGCTCTTGTAATTTCTAATCCTTACTGCATTTTTCCTTCGACTCCACTCAGGATGATAGCCCTTCGGCCAGCTCGGGACGACGGCTTTCGCCTTAGTTATTGTTTTCTTGGGTATGAGGGGCTGAATTTAATTTAGTATGACTAGCTCCATTGCGGATATAATCCACGTAATACTTTGTCATACGCTCCACATACTCTTGGTCGGTATAACCAAACTGTATTTTTTGTATGTAATCGTTTACGGCCAATACTGTACGATTGTCTAACTGTTTTACATAGTTAAACACATCCAATTTTTCAGGTTTTACACCGCCTTCAATTGCTTTCATAGCATTTGCCATGTCATCGTTAGTTTTGATACGGAACACAGCAGGGGCATACATTATAGGGCTTGCACCAAATAACAGTACGGGCTTTCCTGTAAATAAACTTTCCCATGCCACCGTGCCTGCAATTGTTGATACAGCACGACAGTTTTGAGCCAACTTAAAGGTATCAAACGATTTGCTAATCATCTTAATACGAGGGTTTTTGGCCAAATCGTTATAAAAATCAATATTTCTATTGATGTATTGCTGTGCAGGATGTTCTTTTAGGTATAAAAACCAACCATCAGGTAAATGTTGGGCTATCATTTCAGCCATCAATATCTGGTTAGCATAATACCCCCCCACAGGAGAGTTGGATGCTTCGGGCTGGTAATGCAAGGCTAAGTATACAAAGTTCTTATTTAAATCGGGGTTCTTTTCGCACTTACTTTCGTAAAAACCTTGCAACAAAGCACCTATATGCTTTCGGCTTTTGTGGCGTAACTTAAAGTGAATTTTATCTAATATAAGCGCAAAATCAACCGTATTAAAAATGCTTTTTCTTTTACGTGTACTTGCCGCATTTGGGCGTAGCTTACGCACACGCTCATTATCTTTTATTATTTTATCTGTATTGTCGTTTGCTAATAAATTATTTAAATAGCCTTTTACCATATAGTAAGGTTGTGTGCCTTCTTCTATACGTTTTATCTCGTCTTTGGCATTTTGACTTAATGAATTAAACAATTCATCAGCATTGTCTGATATGCGCGGTAGGTTTTTCAAATCCTCTGCACTTTTCTCAATATCATCATACACCAACCACTTACCCGGTATAGGTGTGTGTGAAGTTAATACCGTGCGAATACCTCGCAGCTTACACATTCGGTACAAAATATACTCGTACGGAAAATGCGGGTAAAATGCGCTAAGCGTAAGGTCTATTTTATTTTCATTCAAAAAATAGTTCCAAAACCTAAGATAGCGGTAATATTTACGGCGTTTTTCTTCGCCGCTATACTCTACTTGGTTGTAAAACGAGCTATAATTTTGCGCCCGCATCAATAGTTTAGTATTGTGGTAGTCTTCGTCGTGCCAGCCGCGGTCGTCTTCGTTTACTATTTGGTAATCGCGTTCAAACAACCTTAGTATTTCACTTTCCCACGGCGACATACTTTCTAACAAAGGTCTGTCAATCGGCGGCATAGCGTTCCAGTCAACGTCTTTAAACAAAGCATTGAACAAATCGGGTTCACTAAACTGAACGAGGTTACATCCCAATGCTGCTAACTCTTCCTTGCTCGGACAACCTGTTTCGCTGCCTATAAAATACAGGTTTTTTATACCCAACTCTTTTACCAAGCTTAGTAAAAGGGGTTGATTGAATGCTAATGAAAATTTAAGAACTACTACGTTCATTTTTTAGTTAATACACCTCACTATGTTAAATGCCTCTGCATAATCTGCACCTACGGCTACACCCCAACGCTGTGCCTGTATGGTAAGTGCTTCGGGTGAACGGGGGTGTGGATACGGGCGTTTTTCAAACTCGTAACTTTCCATGCCTTTTATCTTGGCCTGCACATCTTCTTCGCTAACGCTTATAAAGAAGTTAGGAATAAAATGACGTGGGTCTGTTGATGCCCTCCACTCTGTGCCCGAAGGGGTTTCAAACGCAACAATGGTTTTTACCTTCTCGTGCTGCATGGGTCGGCAAGCGGTAACCACAGCCTCAAAGGTGCGCTGGTGGTCAACATTTACATCGCCGCCGTGATGCGTAAATATTACTTCAGGATTAAAGGCTGTTTTTTCTTTTTCTATTATCTTGATAATGTCCAACAAGGCTACTGTATCAAAGCGATTATCGGCAAAGTCGTAAATGCTTACGCTGTGAAACCCAATAGCTGCCTGCGCATTCTTAATGTTTTGACGGTGGATAGCCAATTCGGCTTCCCATTTGGTTACGTCGCGTTCATCAGAACGTGATGTAATGCCCTCACCCAGTATTACTACGTGTGTAGTAACGCCGTATTCTTTTATCAAACGGTGCATAGATGCCCCCAAACCCAACAACTCGTCGTCGGGGTGGGCTACTACCACCATAATGCGTTTATTTCTTAGTGATTCTAACATCGGCTATTATTGATTCATCCCCTTTTACAGATGCTCTGGTAAATTCTAACCTAAAATTATCTATTTCAACAAATGCGTTTGGATAACCTTCGCAGTCTAGCATACGAATGTAGTCGTACAATTGTTCAAGGGTTTCTAAATGAGCTATACTACTGTCTTCGGGCTTACGGCGTTTAAACACAGTAGGTTCGCCTTGTTGTTGAACAGGTTGGGTATTGTTTGCTATTATTTCCTCAATCATACCCTTTATTAAAGTAGCCATGCGGATAAAAATCTCTTCGGCTGTGCCGTGCAGGCTAACAGGGCGTTTAAGGTACACATCGCCCGTGTCTAAGCCTTCTTCTACCTTTATAGCTGATATTTTGGTTTCAGTAAGTCCGCGAACAATAAGGTTTTGCAGGGGGCTGCCGCCGCGACCAAAAGGCAAATCCGTCATGTGGAATACGATACAGGTGTGGTTTTCAAATATCTCTTTGGGTATGATGTACGACCAATGAGGAATGAAAACATACTGAGGGTTTATTACTGCTAATTTTTCGGCAGTAAAATCCTCTTTTTGGGTAATATGCAGCCACTCTTCGGGCTTTTGCGCCGAAAGCTCCCTAAACAAGGTGGTGTGCCAAGTTTTGGGCGTTAGCAATATATATTTTACAGTACTTCCCATGTTAGCGGGGTTCCGGCTTTAATATCTTGCGAAGCTTTTTTGCCCAATATGGTTTCGTAATATTTGGGTTGCATACCATCACCGGGGCGAATTACTCGCAAATTATCGGTAGTGAAGGTGTCGCCAGCTTTTACGTCTTTCACAACATATAGCGAACGTTTAAAGCGCAGGCTTTTCTTTTCAGCCTCTTGTACTCCGTAAAACACCTGCCCCATTGCTAAGAAAGCGCGTTCGCTTTCAATCACAAGGTTTTTAAGTTCGTCAGGTTCGATAGAAAAAGTGCTGTCTACCCCGCCATCTGCACGGCGAAGGGTGAAGTGTTTTTCTACCACAGGTGCGCCCAAAGCCACAGCGGCTATGGCAGCACCAATACCCATAGTGTGATCTGAAAGTCCCACGTGGCATTTAAACATTTCCCTCATATGGGGGATAGTTGCCAAGTGCGTATTTTCAGGGGTTGCAGGGTAGGTACTGGTACATTTTAGCAGTACCAAGTCTTTACAACCTGCTTCGCGAATGGTGCGCACGGCTTCGTCAATATCTGCCAACGTAGCCAAACCTGTCGACATAATAACGGGTTTGCCTGTTGCGGCTATCTTTTTCAGTAAAGGCCAATCGGTATTTTCAAACGATGCAACTTTATATGCGCCAACACCTAATTCTTCAAGAAAATCAACTGCGCTCTCGTCAAACGGAGTGCTAAAAATTAGTAGTCCTTTTTTGCGGGCATGGTCAAACAAAGGTTTGTGCCATTCCCAAGGGGTGTGTGCTTCTTTGTACAAATCGTACAAATTGCGGCCTTTCCACAACGAGTCGGGGTCGTTTATTTCAAACAAACCACCGCTTGTGTTTATGGTCATGGTATCGGGCGTGTACGTTTGCAATTTCACAGCGTGTGCGCCTGCCTCGGCAGCAGCATCAATAATTGCCATTGCCCTGTCTATCGACTGGTTGTGATTGCCCGACATTTCGGCAATTACAAAAGGCTTATGACCTGTACCAATGGTTATATTTTCTATCTGAATGTCTTTCATATCTAATTGATTTTCTTAAAACCTCCCCCAACTTCTTTTAACTCTCCCCAATTTGCAGAAAATTGCTTAATAATTGGGACTTAGCCCCTCTTTAATTGCAATTAGAGAGGGGCAATTTTGAGCAGTTAATCTATTGTGGCACTTTAGGGTGAGTTAAATTGATCTAAAAAGTTTTATAAAATTTTGTTGTGAATTAAGCGGTTTATCCAGCACTTTAATTTCTGTATCAGTAGCAACAAGGTTTTTAATATCCTGTTCTGTTACAGTATTAAAATCGCCAATTGCACTTGCTAACTGGTTTTTTATAAAACCGTTATATATAAGGTGCTGGTTTTGTGTATAATACCCTGCAAAACATTTTAGCCCGCGCGAGTAACTTTCTATCAATACCGTACTTGCCGAAACAAAGGCGTGGGTGCAAACGTCCATCACCTCTACAATCTGTTCTGCCGAAAGGTTAAAGTGTAAGGTAATTGGGTGATTTTTTGCCAATTGGCGTAAGTCATTTAACAATCCTTCTTCAAACTGTGCCGAACACAAAATATGCTGGTGGTTAAAACTATTTGTAGCCAAAAGCCCTTTGCATATTTTAAGAGTAAAGCCAAAGTAATCACTTCCACCCAAACTTATATAGGCTACTTTGTTGGTATAGTCTTTTGGTTTTAGGGGTGAAAAGAAAGGTTTGCGCAAAATGGCATAGTCTAAACCCAAAGCCAAGCGGGCGTTGGTATGGTATTGATTGGCTCCAATTCCCACAGCATGGTTGATAATTGCATCGGCAAAGGGGTAATCCCTAAGCAAATCGTCTATCCATACTTGTTTACAACCTGTGTTTTTCAATCCTTGTTGGTACTCTGCCCCAAAATGATACCCATCTACCACCACAATATCATCTTCACGCACCACACCCTGCAAATCGTAGGGTAGTTGGTTTTGGGTAGTCATTTTATCGGGAATAGGGTAGTTGTATTCAGTATCCAAGTTTATCACTTGACATACTTTAGAAATTTGATCTTTGATAAAACCGTCAGGACGATTTATGGCAAAAACACATTCAAAATCATTGTTCAACATTCCTGCCAACGCCAATGTGCGGTACACATGGCCAAAACCTATGGTGCGGTTTCCATCAGCGCGGAATAGTATGCGTTGCATTATAGCAGTTTGCGAAAAACAGGTTTAGCAGGTTCGCCTACTAGGTATTTTTCAAAGCCTTCTTCCAGCCCTTTTTGGTACACTTCAAGGGTTTGATTAAAGGCTTCAGCAAAGTATTGAATGTCTGCTTCGGTATGGCTAAAACAAGGTACAAAAGCACCTTGAAACAACACACCGCGTTTTATCATTTCTTGTTGAGCAAGGGTACGCAAACCTGCATTGGGTTGCCTTGTTTTATCTTTAAAATTAAACAGTGTAAACCAATTTGATGGTATTATTTGCACGTACTCTTGCAAGCCGTGTTGAGCAATAACCTCGTTATTTAATTTGATAAATAAATCGCCAATGGCATGGTTATGACCTATTACGTCATTTTTTTCAAATACGTCTATTGTTGCCAAACCCGCAGTAAGTGCATGGGTTTCGCCGCCGTGCGTAGTTGATATAAGGAATACTTTTTCTTCTCCCTTATTGCGAATACCGCCCAACTCCATCACTTCTTTTTTACCTGTAAGGGCACAAAACGAGTAACCGTTGGCAATACCTTTGCCCCATGTTGCCATATCAGGCTCGATATTGTATTTGGTAATAGTACCCGGGAAAGCAGTTTTAAAACCTGTAATCATTTCATCAGCTATAAACAAAGCACCATTTTGGTGGCAAAGCTCTATGGCTTGACGAAGAAAATCGGCAACACTGCTACCACAAGCACAACCGTTACCACAAGGACTGCGTTCCGGCTCGGTGATTACGCAGGCTATTTGATCGGGATATTTTGCAAAAAGTTCTTTTAACGACTCTATACTGCATCCTTTAAAAGTTACTGATAAATCACTAATCTCTTCAGGAACGCCTTTGTTGCAAGCTGTTTTGCCAATAAACCAATCGTCGTAAGAATAAAAAGGATGATCGCCGGGGAAAGCTACCAATTTGCGGCCTGTTTTTGCACGTGCCAGTTTCACAGCCGCCGTGGTAACAATAGAGCCGTTTTTGGCAAACTTCACCATGTCGTGCTGAGGAATAAGCGACAGGAATTTTTCTGCCAACTCCATTTCCAAATACGACGGACGTTGAAAGTTTACACCGTTGTCTAACTCAGCTTTTACACGTTCAACAACAGGGCCGTAAGCATGGCCTAAACCTACCGATGTAAGTCCCATTGAACAATCCAAGTACTCGTTTCCGTCAATATCCCACACGTGCGAGCCTTTGCCATAAGCAATAGCCGCCGGTGAAAGTTGAGGAAACTGATCGTCCCCTTTTGAGTAGGTGTGCGCGCCACCGGGGATTAAATCGTGGATTTTGCTGCGGTACTCATCCGACTTTGCAAAGTTGGTAATGGTGCGCAATTGTATTTTGTCTTGTGCAAGCGATTTCATTAATCCCTCGTTTCTTTTAATGTATGCGTTAATTTCAAAAAGTTCTTTGTGGGTATCTAAGTAGGCAATGTATTCTTGCCAGCTTTTATCATCACCAATAGCTTCTACCAGTTTTGTTATGAGTTCAAAATCGGAGACTTCATCCACTGTTAATCGATAGTTCGAAAAGTCTTTTTCATTCTCAAAACTCAAGCCTTTAAACAGTTTACCGCCTTTGGCTGTTGAGTTTTTCCAGATATACGGTGTAACGTGTTCGCGTTCAGAAGTTAGCGTGGCTTCTTTCCATGCTTTCTCCAATGCGCTAAATTTCATCACCTCAACATCTGCACCATCAGGATAGGTAGGGTTAAGGGTATTTGAGCAATAATCACAGCCTTCACTAATGCAGCGTTCAATCACTTGGTCAATCACAGTCGCATCTATTAACGGGCAATCTGAAGTAATGCGCACTACATAATCGGGTTGTTCGCTTTTCACGGCTTGGTAAAACCTATCCAATACATCGCTTATAGAACCTCGATAGGTTTTTAAACCCATTGTATTGCCCAGTGCTTCTATTGCGTCGGCTTCTTTTTCAACGGTGGTGGCCACTATTAACCCGTCAATCTTTTTAGACTTTGCAGCCCTTTCAAGATGAAGCTGTAACAAACTTTTACCGTTAATGGTTTTTAACACCTTACCGGGTAAACGCGATGAGCCGTAGCGGGCTTGTGTAATGGCTATAATTTTCACTTCCAGTTTTTGGGATAAAGAAGTTCGGTTTCGGCTACTTTAATGGCGTTTATACGGCTAATACTTTCCGCCGAAAGGGTAGTATTTGCGTGTGAAAGATTTGTGTTCAGTTGTTCTAAAGTATCAACACCTATCAGTACATTATCAATTTCGGGCTGTAATAAAGCATACGATAATGCTAATGCTTCCATGCCTGTATTGCTTGCCGCACCTATCTGTTGAATAGTTTGCATATACGGTTTTAGCGGCGACAGGTACTCAGGGTAACTGTTCAGTTCTTTAAAAAACAGTCCTTGTAAAAACACTGAACGTACTTGTATTTCTTTACCATTTTGTTTGGCTTGTTTTAACAATTCGCCACGCTGACTGTAATTATCAAGCAGGTTAAAAGGCAGTTGTATGGCATCAATTTGGGGAGTGTTAACAGCAATTTCAAACTCATCATTCCCATATACCGATACCCCTATTTTTTTAATCAGGTTTTGGCTTTTTAGTTTTCCCAGTTCAACAAGTGTCTCAGGAAACTCAAGCATTTCATCAAAACGGTGGAAGAAACAAACGTTTACGGTATTAGTATTTAAAAGCTGAAGCGAGTTGTGTAACTGAGCCTCGATAGTCTTTCCCTCTTCTACTTTAAACTTAGTGTTTATATCAAAACGAGTTGAAGAACTTGCAAAAAACTCACCTATCAGTACAGAAGCGTTGCCATAAGCATCGGCAGTATCTAATATACCTACTCCTGCTTTTGCAGCTGCTTCAAATATTTGAAAAACCTGTTCTTTGCTTGGTTTACCCGCAGGATTATTAATCCCGTAGTCTAAACCAAACTGCACCGTACCAAGTATGAGTTTATTTTTCAAAATGGGGGTTAAAGCAGCTTACTATTATTCTATCTTCAAATTTTCCATCCACCATGTAGTGGTTAAACAAACGGCCTTCAATAATCCAACCTGCATTAGTGTATGCTTTGGTGCTGCCTATATTAGATGCATACATCCCACCTGTTAACTTTCGGATATTATAGGTTTCAAAAGCAATTCTGTTTCCCAGTTTAATGGCTTCGGTTGCATATCCTTTGCCCCACTGTTCTTTATCCCCTATCACAGTAACTAAGTCTGATAATCCGTGCTTCCAATCTATGGGGCCTACTTTAAGGTTTCCTATATGTTTGCCTGTCTCTTTCAAGCATATAGCGTGCATATAATACTTTTGGGTTGCCCTGCCGTGTTCAAAATAATCGATAACGTTTTGAACTGTTAGCGAATTTCCGTCAACTTCCAAAAACTGAGTTACGTCTTCATCTTTAAACCAATCAAGGTAACTTTCCTTAACATCATTAGCCTCTAAAGGCCTGATAAATAGATTTTTACTTTCCATTTTTCAGAAAATTAATTATTGTTTCAATTACAAAATCCTGCTCTTGCTCTGTTAACGTAGGATACATAGGCAGGCTTAAGCATTGGGCATAATATTTTTCGGCAACGGGCATATCACCTTTTTTCCAGCCTAATGTTTGGTAATAAGGCATGGTATGCACGGGTATATAGTGCACTTGGGCAAAAATATTGTTGCTACGCAGGTGGTTATACAATTCTAATCTGTTTTCAACCTGTATAACATACAGGTGGTAGGCATGACCCTCTACAACACCAGATTGTGATACTATTTTATTATTATTTTTAAATGCCTCGTTATAGTTTGCCGCTATTTCCCTGCGACGTTTAAGTCCTTCAGCTGCTCGGCTAAGTTGTGATACTCCTAAAGCAGCTTGAAAATCGGTTAATCGATAATTATAGCCCAACTCCTGCATTTCGTAATACCAACCGCCGTGGTTTTCGTGTAACAAATCAGGGTCTTTAGTGATACCGTGTGTACGCAGAACCATAAGTTTTTTGTACAACTCTTGGTTATTGGTAGTTATCATCCCGCCTTCGCCTGTTGCTATATGTTTTACTGGGTGAAATGAGAATACGGATACTTCGGCAAAGTTGCCGTTTCCACACAGTTGTTTTTGCCCCTTAGAGTCGGTAAAAAAACCTCCGGGAGCATGGCAAGCATCTTCAATAATCCAAAGGCCGTGTTCATCTGCCAGTTTGCGGAAGGCTTCTAAGTTTACGGCATATCCTGCCAAGTCAACAGGAATAATCCCGCTAAAAAAACCTTTGGGTTTTGATTTTATAAGTTCTTCTACCTTGTTTATATCAAGGCAGTAGGTATCAGGGTCAATATCCGCAAAATATACATTGCCGCCGCAATAGCGTACGCTGTTGGCTGATGCAGCAAAGGTTACTGGGGTTGTAATTACATTAATGTTTTCTTCTACTCCCAAGGCCATTGCACAAATGTGAAGGGCTGCGGTAGCATTTGATACGGCAATAGCATATTTACTGCCCACATACTGGGCAAATTTTTCTTCAAACTGGGCTATGTGTGGCCCTTGAGTAAGAAAATCAGAACGCAACACATTAACTACCGCATCAATATCAGTATCGGTAATGTTTTGTCTGCCGTAGGGTATAGAAGAATTCATATTAGTTTTCAAAAATATAAAGCGGTGTGTTAGTTTCTTTAAGCTGTTTTTCCAGCTTATCTTTATTCAGGTATTTTGCAAAATACGGGACTTATCTGCTAAGTCGATTGCTATTTTAGCATACATTCTTTCGCATCCGTGATGTCCGTCAACAAACTCTTCATCCGTCCCGTTTAAAACTGCAGGATTGGTATAATCATTAATATCTTGCCCGTGCTTGGTAAATATAGCTTTCACTCTTTCATACAAGCCTGCTTTATAGCTGTACCATTCGCCCTTTTCTTGCATTAATTTGTAGGCTGTTGGGGCAAAAGGGGGCATAAATGCTAATACTTTTATGTTTCTTTTATCACAGTAAGTTAAAAAGGTATCCAGCTCGCTAAACATCTTCTCGTTTACTTTATTGGCATGCACATAATGGGTTGTGCCATCGTTTATTGCCCTTATTGTTCTTTTAAACTGATAATCAACTGACGATTTCGGGTCGGCAATAATATCTCCATAAAAACGGCTGCCATCACTTCTAAATCCTGAGTTTTTTACTATTGAGAAAAAACCCATTTTATTTTCATTATGACTAATGATTTTTTTCACAGGAATTTTTTTTGCCAAAAAATCCTGATAAAGAAGCTGGTAAGTACTAAGTATGTTTTTTATAACATTGTTTTCGGTAAAAATATCCCTGCCCAACAAAGTATCTTCTAAGTTTGACCAATTGGGGGCAAACATAAAATCGTCAATATTTATTAATAACAGGTCAATTTTAATATCCTCAATATTTTCTAAAAATACTTTGTACTGGGGTATAATCTTTACTCCCCCGCCTGCATTGTAAAATGTTACCCCTTGGTTAAAAAACTCTTTTCTAAAAGGCATAGTCCTAGAGTTTCCTAATGCCAACACATTGGGCTGGTTTAGTTTTGTGCCTGTTAGTTTATACTTTTCTTTTGCCTCTACATAAGCACAGCCCCACAAAAGATTGCTGTTTTCTTTTTGCATACGGCATACAGTATCAACGCTTTTTAATTCGCCTGCACTTTGTAAAACATACGCTGGAAACAAAATCACCAACGAGCTTAAGAAGCCCACTATAAATAGAACTTTAAATAATTTTATTACAGGATTATTGACAGCCATTTTTTAGAACTGAAAATAAATAAACTGTGAGTTGTTAAACTCGCCAAACAATAAAATAACTGCTACAAAAGAGGCATAAGCTGTATATCTAATTGGTGAGGCAAACGTAGCTAGCTTTTTAGAAATGCCTGCTTTGTTGTTGTATAACTCGGCAAACATTAAAAAGGTAATAAATAGTGCTGCCAAACCAAGTTGTGCCAAACCCATATCGGCTGCATAAAGCTCGCTTCGCAATGCACTTATTGATGGTAATGTAAAACTTAAAATACTTGTGCCAATTTTATTAATAATAAAGGCGGCGTCGCCTACACTATTGGCTCTAAAAAATATCCAGCCAATCAAAACTATAACTAAGGTGTACAGCACTCCAAAATATTGACGCGATTTTGAAATATTATACTCTATACCTTTAGGTGTGTTTTTAAACGAGTACTTTTTAACTATTACTTCTATCACCAAAAACAATCCGTGTATGGCACCCCAAACTATAAACGTCCAGTTAGCACCGTGCCAAAATCCGCTTACTATAAAGGTAACCATCAGGTTAAAATACAAACGGCTTTTGCTTACTCTGTTTCCTCCCAATGGTATGTATACATAATCTCTAAACCAAGTAGATAATGATATGTGCCAACGCCTCCAAAATTCTGAAACACTTTTAGAGAAATAGGGTATGCTAAAATTAAGCATCAAGCTGTATCCCATCACCCTTGCTGCCCCTATGGCTATATCAGAATAGCCTGAAAAATCACAATATATTTGAAAAGCAAAAAATATTGATGCCACCACTAACGTTACTGAACTGTATTGCGTTGGGTGATTATACACAGTGTCGACAAAGCTGCCCAACCTATCGGCAATCACCACTTTTTTAAACATCCCCCAAGCCATTAGTTTTAAGCCTGATGAAACATTTTGGTATGAAAAAGATTTAGGTGTTTTTAGCTGATTGATAAGGTGTGAAGCCCTTTCAATGGGGCCTGCAACCAATTGGGGGAAAAAAGTAACAAATAGTGCAAATATGCCCAGATGTTTCTCGCGCAATTGTGGATTGTGGTAAACATCTATGCTATAACTCATTGTTTGAAAGGTATAAAACGATATACCCATAGGCAGTATCAGGTTTAGGTATTTAACCGACCCTTGTCCACCAAACAAACCCGATAAATCGTTTGATATGCTAATAAAAAAGTTAGTGTATTTATAAAAAAACAGTAACCCCAAATTAACCACTAAGCTAATTACCAAAAAGGGGATTCTTCGCCGCTTTTCGGCAATCTCGCCCATTTTGTAGCTACAGAAATAATCTACAAGGGTTGATATTACTATCAGTACTATATACTCAGGCTTCCAAGCCATGTAAAAGTAATAGCTGGCGGCTAAAAGCAGCACCCAGCGTACTGATGGCTTTAACAAATAGTAGAGTATAACTACTATTGGAAAGAATATTAAAAACTGAAGCGAATTAAAAAGCATTTGAGTGCTTTACGTTCCTGTATAAATTATATGGTAAAATCAGGGTCTACATGACCTTTGATTAACTCTCTTAGAGATTCAACAGTTTCCCACTCGTCATTCTCTTCTGAATTATACCTAAAACCGGGGGTAACTTTTACTGCTTTGTGGTGGGCTAAAAACTCATCTAATTTCCACGAGTGCGTAGCCGGTAATATGGCATAGTATTTCCCTAAATCATAGGTATAAAATGAATCCGAAGAGGTAATCATTTCTTCGTGTACTTTTTCACCCGGCCTTATTCCCACAACAGGTTTTTCGCATTCAGGGCCAATAGCCTCAGCAATATCCAATATTCTATACGACGGTATTTTAGGAACAAAAATTTCACCGCCCCAAGCGTGCTCTAAAGCGTGCATCACCATATCAACACCACCTTGCAGGGTAATATTAAAACGAGTCATCGTATCATCTGTAATAGGCAGTACGCCTTCTTTTTTCTTTTTAATAAAAAACGGAATTACCGAGCCGTTAGAACCCATTACGTTTCCGTAACGAACTACTGAAAACTTAATTGGGTTTGCGCCTCTAATGTTATTGGCTGCAACAAACAACTTATCAGAAGCTAATTTTGTAGCACCGTATAAGTTTATAGGAGCGGCAGCTTTATCGGTAGATAGGGCAACAATTCTTTCAACTTGAGTATCTAAAGCCGCGTTTATAACATTTTCGGCTCCCATGATGTTGGTTTTTACACATTCCATTGGGTTATACTCTGCAATAGGCACGTGCTTCATTGCTGCTGCATGTATTACATAGTCAATACCTTTAAATGCCCTTCTCAATCTTTCATAATCACGAACATCACCTATAAAAAAACGAATTTGCGGATATTGGCTACTTGGGTATTGTTGTGCCATTTCAAATTGCTTTTGCTCGTCTCTTGAAAAGATAACTAGGCGTTTAACGCCCTTGCACTCGTTTAAAATATGGTGAGTAAGAGCCTTACCTAATGAGCCTGTACCACCTGTAATCAGTATTGCTTTATTATTGAAATCCATCACTAAATATTTGCTTTGTTTATTATTAAATATCGAAGGTAATATTGTCCATCAAATGGCTGTACTTAGCCAATCGTTCCTTTTTATCAGCATCGTGAATTTTTGTAGCAGCTACTCCCGGCTTTTTAACATTGGTAACACCCACGTGCAAGAAATACACAAGGCGTTCATTTTTTATAGGTTGCCTGCCCCTGTGAAATGCTGAGTTATCAGCAATTACTAGCGTTCCCCTTTTGCCTAAAACATCATATACTTTTTCTTTTCCAAAAATGCTTTCTACTTCTTCATCACTGTACCTCACTTTTGCTTTATGCAAATCAGTAGATTTTGCCGATCCTAATACATAACTAAATGGTCCGTCTTCAGATGTCTCTACATCAGTAAAATACAATGCCAAAGCAAGAAAACGCATATCAGAAGCATCGCGGTGGTATTTTTGATTGGGTTTTTTTGCTACCTCAGGTTTAATTAAAGATTTGAATAAACCCACCTCGTTTATTACCGGTTTGCAGCCCAAAAAATCCTGCATCACATCCATTAAAAATGGATCGTAATGTAGGTTTATAAATATATCATCGGCCAAATAATCGTTGGCCATGTAGTAAATTATATTAGCATCTTCAGGAGCATTTTCCTCTGTAAAAGGAGGTTCTGACGGATCTGCACAAAACATTGGCTTACCCTTAAGCGTAGCTTTAAACCTATCTATTTCTTCATCGCTAAATACTTTACCAAAATTGTAAATACCATCCCCTTCTAATGCTTCTAGTATTTTTTCTTTTGAGTGCCCTTTAAATATTGATGGAGCAGACGTATCATATTTATATTTCTTTTTAAACAAAAGAAACAAGGATATAAGACGTTTTTTACGTTTAAGGTCTTTTTGATCCCTAATAAACCGCATGATTTGCCTCATGACCTTAAATCTCAAATTTTGTATAAAATCCACAGTAGTAATAGTTAAGAGTTTGTGTTTATTTTTTCTTTTTAAAAACCGCAAGTGCCGATTTTGGCACAAACCATTTTCTAAGCCAAAGAATGGCCATATAGATGCCAAACAGTACGACTGAAAAGGCTAGTTTTTGAACTGTATTAGTAATATTAAAGTTAATCCATATTCCTGCCGCAACAAAAACAAAGCTGATTAGAAATATTAAATATAGCAACCTAAAGTGTACACCTGAGTGATGAATGCGCCTTGATACTATGCCATAGAAAGTTGAGGAATATATGCCATCAGTTATCATGCCTAATACCAAAGCATACTCATTCAAATAAGGCATTGTGAAATAAATTACTGAAATATTTATCACAAACTTGAAAAAGGCATATATACTAACCCAGTAGGTTCTTTTACTGTAAAATATCTCTACAGAAACAAACGAAGTCATTATGCCAAAAGGGAAATTTATAGCCATAAAAGGCACAAGTAATGCCGCCGAATGGTATTTTTCAGGCGTCATAATCTCTATTAATGATGGAGAGAACAAGGCCGCTCCTACAAATATTATCTGACTAACTACCCAAATATTTTTTAATGCTGCATTTAGTTTTGCCTTACTATCGGCATCGTTTTTTTTTCGTGCTTCAAAATAAAGCGGTATGTAAGCCTCATTAAAAGCACTACTAAGCATTGATAAAGGTGTTATAAAACGTAGTGCTAACGAGTAAAAACCCACTGCACTTAGCATATGCCCTGCTAGTAAAGCTCTTGAAAAAAGATTGGTAAACGGCGACGATAAGTGCGCCGGCAACATATTCATTGAATATTTAAACGACGGGATAAGAAGTTTGAATGAAAACTTTCCCCCCATGTCTTTATGCAAATAAAATTGTGCTTGAATAAAGAATACAAAGCCTCCAACTAAACTTGCTAAAACTATACCTAAAGCACCCAACTTAAATACAGTAACCAATAGCACCGCTGTAGAAATTCCTACTAATGATACTGCTATACTTAATTTAGCCGAATAGCGCGATTGCTTACGTGCTTGTATTAATCGTTTCTGTATTTCAGAATTTGTAGCAAAAACCCCTGTGGCTAATACAATGGCTACAAATGGCCACAAAGGTAATCCGGGCACTAACTTATCAAGAAAAAATGCCGACACCACATAAATAAGTCCTGCCATAGCCACACTTATTATCATTAGTGTCCAATATATCGTAGTGATATAATTTCTAAGCTCTTCTCCTTCGTTATGGTCGTAATAAAAACGAGATACAGAACCCGGTAGCGCAAGGCGTAATAAAATAAAAGCAAACGAACCAAACGAGGTAGCCAACTCTACCAAACCATAGTCTTCGGGTTGTAAGTAAGAGGTGTAAACAGGTATAAGTATAAACCCTATTATTTGAGGAATAAATTTCCCCAAACCATAATTAAGAGTTGCCCCACTTATCTCTTTAAACTTACTCACCTTTTCCGCTCAATGCCTTTTTGTACAAATACTCGGCAAACTCAAAATCCATCATGCTATTAATATCTGCTGATATTTCAGCAGGCATTTCATAAGCCAAACTCTTATTTCCAATTACATCGGGGCGAGTTTCTAAATCCCTACGCCACGTAACATATACTGCACAATTGCGCACGTATACATCAGGTAACTCGTGGGCTGCAAAACGGCCTTTTTCTTCTTCTATATAGGGTAATAGCTCTTTACCCTTTAATACTTTTAGTTTCACCGGGTGCACCATGTGGTCAATCTTTACCACACTAACTGATGAATCAGCATCGGGGTTACCTGCCAACAACTCAATTGTATTGTCTATATCTTCAACATAACGCAGTGGTGAGCTGGGTTGCAGTATCACTACCATATCGTATGTATACCCTTTTTTAGGCTCCATTACTTGTAGCGTATGCCTCACAAATTCAATAGCGGGTGAAGTATCAGTCGAAAATTCTTCGGGTCTTTTCAGGCTTATCACTCCATTGTATTTGCTGCCAATGGCTAACACCTCATCACTATCAGAACTTAAAACTACATCGGTTATTAGTTTTGATTTTAATGCGTGCTCAATAGTAATATCAGTAAGGGTAGTGCCCGCAAAGGGGCGGAAATTTTTTTGCAATACCCTTTTTGAGCCTTCTCGGGCAGGAATAATTGCCAATATTTTATGCTTGTTGAGAGTCAAATTGTATTGCTTTTTTAAGTTTCTCTAATAAAAAGAGTTCTGTTTTTTCAAACGACTCATAGGTATTACCTCCTATGTGGGGGGTAATAATCAAGTTTTTGTTGCGTTTGGCGTACGTAACCAAGGTATTGCTTTCAGTATTGTATTCGTCTTCAAGCACATCTAGTGCAGCACCTGCTATGGTTTTGTTTTTTAATGCTTGCAATAAATCATTACTATTTACTACTCCACCCCTTGCTGTGTTTATAAGCACTGCATTGGGTTTCATTTTTTTAAGCAAATCTTCATTTACCAAATGGTGTGTGCTTGGGTTATACGCTACGTGCACACTTAGTATATCGGCTATGGCAAATAAATCTTCTATACGGTTTACTGGTTCGCATACGGTTTTGTCAATGTCTTTCACATCAAAACCATACACTTCTGCACCAAAAGCTTTAAAAAATCCTGCGGTGATGGTTCCTAAGCGACCCACACCCAAAATGCCTACTTTTTTGCCAAATATCTCACGACCTTTAAATAAATCGCGGTTCCAAACGCCATTGTTTACTGATGCTATGGCCTGTGGTACATTGCGCAACAACGAGAGGGTTAAACCTAAAGTATGTTCGGCAGTTGCGCGAACGGTTTTTAAAAAATCAGTCTCACCTCTAAGAGCCAATACCTGTATGCCCCTTTTTTCACAAGCTGCCAAATCTATATGATCAAGACCCGTAACGGGACAAAGTATATAGCGGCAACGAAATGTTTGGGGAAAGTCTTTTTCTTCAATCCTAAATTTAAGCCTAAACCAAAACACATCATAAGTAGCCAACGCATCGGTAAGGTCTTCCTTATCAATATCACGCAGGGCAACATTGCCCAATTCCTTCAAGCCTTTAACAGCTTTGGGGCTAAAATTTAGGGTTTCGGCAACAAGTATGTTAAGCTTTTGCTCCAAGTGTAAGGTATTCTGCTGAGTTGTTTTTTCCACCTGGTGCGTCATTAGTATCCACACGATGCAAAAACAAAGGGTTGTTAAAGTTGTCTATACTGTTTACCCCGCGCCACATAGTAAGGGCAAATTTTATATTGGTGTTTTCAAAGGCGGGAGCAAGATTGGCATTTACTGCATCTTTACCTCCATAAGGGTATGAAAACGACAATACAGGCGCACCTGTAATGGTTTCTAAATAGCTTAACGATTGTTGAATATCGGCTTTGGCTACTTCAAATGGTTTGGTAGCTAAAGGTATGTGTGCACAGCCGTGTGAGCCTAAAACACCTGCATTGGCTAGAGTTTTTAAATCGGCTTCGTTCATGTAAAGTTGATTGGCAAAATCGGTTTCGTTGTTAACCAAACGGCTGAAGAAAAAGTTTGTGGCTTCTTCTTTCTGCTCTTCTGTCAGCACAAAGTTTAAAAAGTATTTCACTTTGCGGGCCGTTTCGTTATCGTAACGGTATTGGTTGGCAAGGGCTTCGGTATCAAAGGTTACGTGTGAAATGTTGTACTTTTCATCCAATAAACCGTACAAATCATCATCCGTCATTTGGGTACGCACATAGTGCAGTTTGTGTACATTAAGCACTTTGCGGTTTTGTATGGCGTCTGTTGGGACGTATAGAATTGAGGGAATACCTTTTTCTTTTAAAAACTCAAAAGCAGCCATTTGCTCCTTCAACCCATCATCAATGGTTATCAAACAAAAATCTTTGTCAGAATAATTTTTGGTAGCAATGGCGTCCGCCAATTCCTCTTGTGATATAAACTGGTAATACTTTGCCAGCTCGTCCACCTGCCTGTTCAAAGCAGCCCTGTTTACAGGGTATATGCCCGACGGGTAGGTTTCCTCGCGGAAGTAATGAAAGTTTACTATTAATAATCGCATTTACAGTAATACTGAACTTGTGTCAGTACCTTATTTTTAAGTTTGCCTGCACACCCTTCGATAAGCTCAAGGCGATAGAAGCATTATTCACTATTATTTCTCGCCTTGAACAGCCAACCCTTTTGCCGATTTTACTACGCGCTTTTTGGTTTGCATCAAATCATCAGGATGGGTAAACAAACGGTCGCCGGGTTTTATCAAAGGCATCATGTCATTACCTTCTTCGTCTTTTACTGAACAGATAAGCAATTCACCACCTTTGGCAGCAACGCTAATCCATTTACCGTTGTTGCGGTATACTAAGCCGTGCTGAAATGGATGTGTATATCCGTCGGTAGACTGTCCCCAAGCATGGCGCACAATTACCATTTTATTCTGAAAACGGCAGCGTGCCCCTCCGTAGGGTTCATCAAAAGCACATATTTGTCTTTCAATCTCTATAAAATCCCAATCCCAATTTATCCATCCGTGTACATCGGCACGCAAACGCGGCCAATAGGTAGATAGGTACTCAGGCTGTATTTGCGGGATAAGTTTCCCGTCGTAATTGGCTACAAAACCAATTATAAATTCAGTATTTTTTTGCTCGTACACTTCCACATAATCTTTTGGAAGACGGCAATGGGCAGGGTAAATAAACTCTTCGTAGGTAAGTATCGGACCATCGTCAATACCTGCTGTCATTTGATGCAGTAAGCACATACCCGTTTTTTGACCTGTTAATATTTGCCACGAAAACAATGTGCCTCCTCTATCCTTTGGCAAACGTGTACCGTGCAGGTTTACTACGCGGTGCTTAAATCGTTCAAGAATAGTTTCGTTAAATATCCAAGGAGACCCTGCTGAAATAAACAATGCTGTTTCAGCATCTGCATTTAATGCTTGTGGGGTAACATCAGCAGCTTTTTCAATGGTAACTGTTTTTATGCCTTTGGCTTCGGCAGCATCTTTAATTGTAATGCCGTTTATCTTTTTACCCATTTGGGTGCTGTTGGCAGCAATGGTGGTATCCCAACCGTTTTCAACCGCCCAAGTGGCTATACCCAAGGGTATTTGTGCCGCGCCAAATAATACTAATGCTTTTTGTGCCATATATCAGGTAATGTCGTAACCCATTTCGCGTATTTGAGGTTCTTTTTCATCAAATACAGCAGTAACGTAACGACCCAGTTTGACAGGAACTACAACGCCCCCTAATGATAATTTGAATTTTGATATGCCCGCTTTTGAGGGACTTTCTAAATCGACACCGCCTAAATCTATTTGCTTGTAACCGTTTTCGCGGGCATAGTTGGTTATATCCAATACTATGCGTTTGGCAGCAGCACCATATATAGTACCGCTAATAGCCGGATTGGTGTTTATTTTTTTGTTAGAATAAATGCGGCTTACCCTAATGGTATCAGCACCTGTATAGCACGACATGCCCGAAATATATTCACCATCAAAAGTGGCAGTAAATAGTAGGCAATTGTCTAATTCGTTTTCAGGTACGGGAAACCAGCCGCGAGCGTGCTCGCTTGCTTTGTAAAACTCGTAATATTTATTAAAATCTGTATACCCAAAATGAAACTCTAAGCCTTCGGTGCGGTAAGTGCGTCTTAGTTCGTTTCTACTGGTAGAGTTAAACCCTTTTATAATTTCTTCTTCGGTTTGGGTAACATCAATTACACAGGCATTTTTATCCAATACCTCGTAATCAGGGTCGTTAAAAACGCCATCATAGCTAACTATAAAAGAGTAATCGTAATCGGCTTTTAACGGTGCTGTAAACTCAGGAGTTACTGAGTTGGCCAACACTCGGTGATATTTAAGATCTAAAATTTCTGCTTTCAGCATTAATACATCAATATTTTTTCGATTGAAAGAGGTGCGGTAGCTAGTATATCAGCTATTCTATCACCCGATTTTCCATCGCCGTATATTTTATCAGGGCTATAATGCCCATTGGCTATTTGTGTGTTGATTGCTTGTTTTATGGCTTCTTTGTTGTAATCAACATCCAGTACGTTTTTGCCTCGTTCTCGTCCTGCTTGGCGACCGCCAATATTTACTACGGGTATGCCCAAATAAGCACACTCACGTATACCAACGCTTGAGTTTCCTACCAAACATTGTGAGTTTTTAAGCAAGCGCAAAAAATCGTTGGGTTCCATGTTTTTAAAGAAATGGAAGTTTGAAGCATCGCGGTGTTCGCGGAATACACGAATACCTTTTGATGTTCCGTCAGCACCTGCATCTACATTGGGCCAAAACCACAATACGGGTTTATTAAGCTCTGCAACGGCATCCAATGTTTCTTCTATATGCTTGCGCGATTGACTGTATTCAGTAGTTACAGGGTGTTGCATTACTACTATGTAGCCATTGCTAATATCTACTTCTTGTCCTGCCCCTTTGTATTTTTCAAACGGATCAAAATCAAACGTAGGGTTTTGTAAAATCTCATCCGCAAGGTCGATAGACGGGCAACCTGTAAGGTGTACCTTTTTCTCGTCTTCGCCCATTTTCACCACACGCTCATACGCTTTTGGTGATGCTACTAAGTGCAAATCGGCCAGCTTGGTAATGGCATGGCGCACTTTCTCGTCAATATTTCCTGTTACTTCACCACCCTGCACGTGTGCCAACGGTATATTCATATACGATGCGGCAATGGCGGTTGCCATGGTTTCAAACCTATCGGCTACAGTTACTACAATATCGGGGACAAGGTTATCAAAAACGGTTGAAAGCTCTAATATACCTATGCCTGTTGTTTTTGCAGCAGCAGTAAGGTTTTCTCCTTCTAATACGTTAAATACTTTAGCGGTAATTTCAAATCCATCACGCTCAATAAAGTTAACCGCCGAGCCATACCTATCTAACAATGCCGAGGCGGCTATTACCAATTGTAGTTCCAAATCGGGGTGATTTTGTATTGATTTTAGCGCGGTTTTAATACGGCTATAGCTAGGGCGGGCAGTTACTACTACACAAACTTTGCGTTTGCTCATTATTTAATATCGTTATCGGTTAAAAAGTCCCACTTTTTTAAATCGCGATTAAGGGCTTTGCCCAATACGTTTTGATATAAAGTGGTGCTAATGCCATACCCTGCGGGTTTTTTGGTTTCTAAATCCTCAATGGTAAGAATATGGCCTGTTGGTAAATTTTTGTTTACAGCCAGCGATTTGCCAAACATGGCTTTTAGCTGAGTATACTTTTCTGTATCGTTTTTGTTTACAGGGTTTGCCAGTGATGTGCTAATGTATTGTACACCTTCTGAAAGCTGCTTCACTTGTTCAATGGTTAGCGACGATGTGGCATCGGGGCCAAACATTTTTTTATCAAACACTACGTGAAACTCAAGCATTTCAGCTCCTAAAGCCACTGCCCCCAAACTTGGGTAAATTGTGCCCGAGTGATCTGAAAGACCTACTTTTAAACCGTAACGCTCTTTCATTTGAGGTATTACGTTAAGTCCTGAGTTTTCAGCATTGGTGGGGTATTGGGTGGTGCATTGAAAAAGAAGGATTTCGTTGCCGAAACCTTTTATAAAATCTACTGATTTATCCAACTCTTCAAAGCTGCTCATGCCCGATGATAGCAAGATAGGCTTACCCGTGCGTGCTATTTTCTCAAGCATAAGGAAGTTTGACACTTCGCCTGAGCCTATTTTGTAATTCTTTGTCCCTATTTTTTCCAGCAAATCAACAGCAGCTTGTGAAAATGGCGATGCGCCAAACTCCATGCCTTTGTCTTCGCAATGTTGTTTCAATCCTGCCCATTGTTCGGCAGTAAACTCCATACGCTGCCAGTAATCGTAACGGGTATCGTCTTCGTAACTGAATTTTACACGGAAAGGCTCGTATTGGCTACTTTCAGCCTCAGCAATATGTACCTGAAATTTGACGGTATGCACTCCTGTGCCTGCCAACGCATCAATGTATGAGTGCGCTATGCCAAGACTTCCTTCGTGTGCTTGCCCTATTTCAGCTATTAATTCTACGCTCAATTGTTTGTGCTTTTAATTTGATAATACTCCAAATACCAGTCAACAAAGGCTTTCATGCCCTCTTTTACAGTAGTGGTGGGTTTAAAGCCGGTGTAGTCAATCAAACTTTGTACATCGGCGTATGTAATATGTACATCACCGGGTTGCAAAGGTTTCATCACCTTTTCAGCTTTTCTGCCTAGTGTATCTTCAATGGCGGTTATAAAATCCATCAAGTTTACAGGGCTGTTATTACCAATATTGAATAATTGATAGGGTGCGGTACTTTCGTTTGATAACAGCTCACTTTCAGTCAATTCATGCGCCACAGGGGGTTTGTCTAACAATCGACTAATGCTTTCGGTAATATCGTCTACGTAAGTAAAATCACGTTTCATATCGCCGTTGTTAAACACATCAATAGCTTCGCCTTTTAATATCTTATTGGTAAAGATAAAATAGGCCATATCGGGTCTGCCCCAAGGGCCATATACGGTAAAAAACCGCAAACCTGTAACGGGTAAATTGAATAAATGGGCATAGGTATGCGCCATTAACTCGTTGCTTTTTTTGGTAGCGGCGTATAGCGATATAGGATGATCAACGTTTTGCGTGGTGCTAAAAGGTATTTGCTTGTTTAGCCCATAAACTGACGAGCTTGATGCAAATACTAAGTGTTTTATGTTGTTGTAGCGACAGGCTTCTAAAATATTCAGAAAGCCTTGTATATTGCTATCAACATACGCTTGAGGTTGGGTGATGGAGAAACGTACGCCTGCCTGTGCAGCAAGGTTAACTACTACATCAAATTTTTGTTCGCTAAAAATTGCATCTAAATTGGCTTTATCCTCTAGCTTTAGTTGAACAAACATTCCGCAGCTTGTACTGTGCAAAGGCTTCCCGTATTCAATGTATGATACATTGAAACCCTGATTTTGCAACCGTCCAATTTTTAGTTGCGGGTCGTAATAATCGTTAAGAGAATCAAGCCCCCATATTTCATGTCCTTGCGCAGCTAACTTTTGCACCAAATGGTGCCCAATAAAGCCCGCCGAACCTGTTATTAATACCTTCATTTTTTTTATTGTGGCAAGGTTTATAACCTTCCGTCAACCATATCACGGTTAAGCACTCCTTTAATATCGTAAACTACACTTTGTGGTTTGCTTAAGGCGGTTAAATCAAGTTTTGCAAATTCTTTATGTGCTACTGCTAATACAATAGCATCGTATGTATTGCCATTGGTTACCAATTCTTTCATGGTTTCTACACCGTATTCGTGCATTACCTCGGCTGGTTCTGCCCAAGGATCGAATATGCTAACATCGGTAGAGAAATCATTAAGTTCTTTTACCAAATCAACTACGCGAGTATTGCGTACATCGGGGCAGTTTTCTTTAAAGGTAAAGCCCAATACTAATATTTTGGCTCCTTTTACCCTGATGTCTTTTTTCACCATCAGTTTTACTATTTCGTTGGCTACATAAGCTCCCATGCCATCGTTTAGGCGACGACCTGCCAAAATAATTTCGGGGTGATATCCTACGGTTTGTGCTTTTTGTGCTAAGTAGTATGGGTCTACGCCTATACAGTGACCGCCAACTAAACCCGGTTTAAATTTCAAAAAGTTCCACTTTGTACCTGCGGCTTCTAGTACATCGTTAGTATCTATACCTAACAGGTTAAATATTTTTGAAAGTTCGTTTACAAATGCAATGTTTATATCGCGTTGTGCATTTTCAATCACTTTTGCTGCTTCTGCAACTTTAATGTTTGGCGCACTGTGCGTACCTGCTTTTATAATTGCATTGTACAGTTTATCAACTGTTTGTGCAACTTCAGGATTGGAACCTGATGTGATTTTTAATATTTTGGTTAACGGACGTTCTTTATCTCCCGGGTTAATACGCTCGGGTGAGTAACCTGCAAAAAAGTCAACGTTAAACCTTAGTCCCGATACCCGTTCCAATACAGGCACACACTCTTCTTCAGTAACACCCGGGTATACTGTTGATTCGTATATCACTATATCTCCTTTGCTTAATACTTTGCCAACAGTTTCACTGGCTTTGTATAGTGGGGTTAAATCAGGGTGGTTGTGTGCGTCAACAGGTGTTGGCACAGTAACTATGTAAACATTACTATCTTTTAAATCATCAAGATTAGCACTAAAAGTAATGCCAGCACCGGCTACACATTCAGCATCGGTACCGTTTATTACGCCTTTTAAATAGTCGTCTTCTACCTCAAGGGTATGATCATGACCTTTTGCAAGCGCATCAATACGCGCAAGGTTAATATCAAAACCCACAGTAGGGTATTTTTTAGCAAACTCAACTGCTAAGGGAAGGCCAACATAGCCAAGGCCAATGATGGATATTTTATGGTTAGTCATAAAAATTATTGGTTCCAGATTAATAAATAGCTTTCAGGTAAAATTCTGTCTTTTTGTTCGTCAAACTGTTCAGCGGTATAGGTAAGGTATCTTATCTTTTTATCAATAATAGCCTCAGCCTTTTCAATCAGTTTTATAAGGTATGCGGTATTAATATTACCTACAATTATCAAATCAATAATAGGGGAGTCTATACCTCGCCCCAAATCTCCTACTAAGTATACTCTTACCAGCTCTCCCAGATTTGAGAGTACTTGCTCAGCAATTCTATCTAGCCCTGTATACTTAAACAATATACTGTTTATGTCTTTATACAACGGATGCGCTGTATTGGCATTAAACAATTTTTTATTGCCTTGGTGCGAGCTTTGCAGTAAACCTGCTTCTTCTAGCTTGTTAAGCTCTAGCCTAATTGCATTAGAACTTTCTCCAAACTCTGACTCTAAACCACGAAGATGTGCTTTATTGCTTGAGTTGAGGAAAAATTTAAGAAGTAATTTTACTCTTGTTTTAGAAGAAATTAGTGTTTCTAACACTGGTGCATTTAAGGATTATATGGCTTTGTATTAACGGCTGTATTCACAGCTTCGCCACGTCAGTCCCATATTGGAACTAATCATTGAGTAGAAAAAGTACTCAAAGTTAGCAAAAATATGTTAAATGCAAATTAAGTTTTGGGTAATGGTTGGTTTTAAACCTAGTTATATAAAAGCCCTGCATTTTATAACTTAATGCAGGGCTTTATTAACTTCTATTTAAGTCCTAATAATCGTTTCCACAATGGTCGTGGTGCCGGGGCATCTTCTTCGTAGTAGCCATAGCCACCACCATAACCGTAGCTTCCGTAACCGTAACCATAGCCATAACCGTAGCCATAACCGTAGCCGTAGCCATAAGGGTTGCCCGCTTTAACGTCGTTTACAATTATACTAAGGTTTCTGATCTGCTTTTGGCGATACAGGCTATCAATAAACTGAACCATGTCTTTACGGGTATAACCTTGTCTTACAACATAAAGATTAATGTCAGAATATTTCATCAATTCAACGGCATCAGATACAATACCAAATGGAGGTGTATCCATTACTACATAGTCAAACTCTTCTTGAAGCTCAAGCATTAGGTTAGAGAATTTATCGCTAAGAATAAGTTCTGAAGGGTTTGGAGGGGTTGGCCCTGCTGCAATAAAATATAAATTTTCGTATTTGGTGGCTTGTACAATTTGCTCTTTTGTTGAACGTCCTACGGCGTAGGTAGAAATACCATGCTCGTTGGTCAAATCAAAATCACTATATATTTTAGGCTTACGTAAATCTAAACCAATAAGTAGGGTTTTCTTTTTGCTGTAAGCAAGTATACTGGCAATATTTATAGAGCAAAATGTTTTTCCTTCGCCACTAATGCTTGATGTAATTACAATGGTTTTGTGTTTCTTATTATCGTCACCCAAAAACTGAAGGTTACTTCGTATTGCTCTAAACCTCTCGCTTATAGACGATTTAGGATTGTTGTATACTACTAAGTTGGTTTCTTTATCACTATGGCCAACACCACCAATAATAGGTATACCCGATATTTGTTTTATATCGTTGGTGCTACGTATTTTATTATTAAAGAACTCAATAATAGAGACGATGAGAATAGGAATTAATACACCTATTAACCCCCCTATAAGAAAGTTGGTTTGAGATTTAGGGCTAATTTTTGCTTTTATACTTGCCCTATCTAATATTTTATTGTCAGGGCGGGTTGATGCCTTTAATATACCCAGCTCTGCCCTACGTTGTAATAAGAAGGTGTATATGCCTTCGTTTACTTTAAACTTTCTTTCTATAACAAAATACTCACGCTCTTTGCTCGGCAATAAATCTATCTCGCTTTGTATTTTTGCTAATCTCTTGTTTATATCATCCGCGGCAAGTTTTAGGCTTTTTTGCACATTGTTTACCAACTCGAGCAAGCTGTTACTATACTGATTTAGTGAGGTTAAATGTTTTTCGTATATGATGCTTTGCTCTGTGCTAGAAAGGGCAATTTTCTTAAACTCTATCTGTAAATCAACCAGTTTCTCTACCCTATTTTGTAACGTATTCTCAGTAATGCCCATTAATGATGGGGCAATAATATCTGTTTTAAAGTCTTTACGTTCTAAATAGTCTTTTAAATAGTTTAGGTAACTAATGTTTAACTGTACATCTGTTCTTTCACCCAATACTCCTTCAAGCCTGCTTAACAGTAAACTACCTTGTGATGAAAGATCAATAACACCCTCGTTTACTCTAAAATCCTCAATATTATCTTCTACCAAACGAAGAGAATCGCTAATGGTTAACAGTTGTGATTCGATAAACTTTATTGCACCTTGCACAATTTTGTTTTTCTCTTCAAGCCCTGTTTCCATAAACTCATCTTGCAACTTGTTTATGTAGGTTTCCATCTTCTCACGGCTGTTGCCTTCCATCGACATTCTAACACCTGCAGAACCTTTTGATAGTGGTTCGAATTTTAATCGGCTCTGAAATTGTTTTACTACATCGCTATTCTTGTTTAGAATAACTCTGATTTTTGAACCTGATGAAAAACTTCCTTCTTTTTTAACTACTCTGTATTTGTAACAGCTGGATTGTATCCATTCTCCATAATTTTTCTTACCTGTTGGGTAGGTACACTTTTCTGTTTTTACTGGCTCTTGAGTGTTTAAACTATAACTAATACCCGATTGCTCAACTAAAATACTAAAAGAGTTTTCATCAACACTTTCTACTACAAAAACGGTATTTACAGGTTGAGGTGAAGAGGTGTCGAACTCAATTTTTAAAGGGCATTCGCTCCCATATATTTCATTTGATACTGCACGACCTACGGCAAAGTAGCTAACATTAAAATCAGACCCTTTAACCACGTTTTCGTTTAAGGCGTATGATTTTAGCCTAAGTATTGAGTTTTCGAATATCAATCTTGAATCAGTGAATAAAAGCGATTGCAAGCCTCCGCCTAGCCCTTCTTGATTTTTCTCTTCTTGAAGCAACATTGTGGCTTCAACAGAGTAAATAGGACGGGTATACCTGTTTACTAAAAAAGCAACAAAAAGTCCTATAAGTCCACTAAGGATTATAAAAGGCAGTACACTTAATATACGGGTGAATAAAAACTTTTTTATATCAAAGCCATCTTGCCCATCTTGATCGGCTATTTGTGCTTTGTTAATTTCCTGACTATCGTTGTTTGCTGAAGAGGGTATATTCATGTAGGCTTTCTTCTGTTATCTGTTTATATATGCAACCAAAACAAGGGTTGTAGAAATTAAGGTTAGCACAGTAGTTAGAGTTTGTAAACCGTTAACACCTACACCATATGCCCTTCTTTCTAGTGGTTCTACATAAATAAAATCGTTGGGTTGTAAAAAGTAATACGGCGAGTTAATTATGTTTTTATCCAATATATCAATGTAGTGTATTTTAGCTCCATTAGGATATTGTCTCACCAATGCTATTTTATCACGTCTGGCTATCTCTTTCATATCCCCTGCCAAAGCAACGGCTTCAAAAAGAGTGACTTGATTTTGTAATGCCACGAATTTACCTGGACGATTTACCTCGCCAAGTATTGAAAAGCGTATACCTCCTAAGCGTGTTATGACTTGAACGCCTGATTCGCTTTCACTAAGTTTATCTTGTATTTTTTGCGATACTTGAAGAAGTGATAAACCCACAACATCAACTCTGCCTAATAATGGAAAAACAATGTAGCCCGAATCATTAACGGTATAACCTGTGGTGTAATACAAGTCTCCTCCCATACCGCCGCCTGCTGCTAAGTTTTGTGCACCGCCCCCGCCCCCATTGGAACTTGAGAACATTGCAATAAACTCAGGGTTATCATTTATAGTTGTAACCTCTACTTTTATTATATCATTAATTTGAAGTTTGTATTCTTCTCTTTTGTATGTAAAACTATCAGTGTAGGTTGCTTTTTCATCTTTTTCTTGCAAATACACCAAACGCTTATTGGGTATACATGATCCTAAAAAGAGGATAACAAATAAAAGACCTGAGGCTTTATATAGGGTTCTTTTCATACGTTGCGGGTTTTCTGTTTTCTTCCACCCAATGTTTTTGGCCTTATTTCAAAATTAACCAATACAAATAGTTATGGTTTTGCACATCTGATGCATAAAATTTAAAAGAGTATTTTTTTTAAATTTTGGCAAATATATGTGTTTTACTGTAATAGGGAGTGTAAAGCCAATATTAACTAACCACTTTTAATTGTTGCTCAATTAATTTAGCTATTTGTACTGCGTTGGTGGCAGCACCTTTACGCAAATTATCAGCCACTATCCACAAATTAAGTCCATTTTCCACAGATTCATCTCGACGGATACGACCAACAAAAACATCATTCTTATCAGCAGCCAACATTGGCATTGGGTAGTTTAAATTAGCTACATCATCTTGTAGCATTATACCATCAGTATTTTGCAGTAATTGCTTCACCTCATTAATTGTGTATGGTTTTTCAAACTCCACATTCACTGCTTCAGAGTGTCCGCCCATAACAGGCACACGCACTGCTGTTGCGGTTACTTTTATGGTATAATCGTTTAGTATTTTTTGTGTTTCATTCACCAGCTTCATTTCTTCTTTGGTATAGCCGTTATCTAAAAACACATCACAGTGGGGTATACAATTCATATCAATACGGTAGGGATATGCCTTTTCTCCATCTATACCGTTGCGTTCGTTTTCTAACTGGGTAACGGCTTTTTGCCCTGTACCTGTAATTGATTGATAGGTTGATACTATTATACGTTTTATCCCATATTGTTTGTGTAATGGCGCAAGTGCCATTACCATTTGTATGGTAGAACAATTGGGGTTGGCTATTATTTTATCATCAGTTGTTAGTAAATGTCCGTTTATTTCGGGCACTACCAACTTTATGCCTTCTTGCATACGCCATGCACTACTATTATCAATAACCGTAGTTCCAACAGCAGCAAATTTTGGTGCTAACTCTAATGAAATGCTTCCCCCTGCCGAAAACAAGGCTATGTGTGGCTGTTTTGCAATAGCTTCATCTGCACTAAGTATGGTGTATTCCTTTCCCTTAAACTTTATCTTCTTTCCTACTGATTTTTCAGAGGCTACGGGATAAAATTCAGTTATAGGAAAATTTTCTTCTTCCAATACACGCATCATCATGCCGCCCACAAGTCCGGTGGCACCTACTAAAGCTATCTTCATTTAATTATATACTAAAAAGTTATTGTTGTTTTACAAAGGTAATAGGTCGTGCCCAGCCGTTTTGTCCCCAAAGGCGCACATAATACAAACCTGCTGCAAGGTTAGAAACATCACAATTAATGTGTCCATTGTTTTGTGCCACATTCGAGGTGAAAAGTATGCGACCTAAAGCATCACATACCTGCACCGTTGTAGCGTTAAAACCGTTATCAGTAATAATATTTATATGCTGTGTTGCAGGGTTGGGATATATACGCGCTATTTGTTTTTGAGTGTTTTGGATGCCTGCAAAAAATCCACGCGCTATTAGCATATCATTAGTGTCTTCACTCATAAACTTGTAGCCTATTATATCTGCTTGCACTGTCCATTTTAGCGAAACACTATTCCACTTTTTCCCATAATTCTTATCAATAGAATCACGTAAAGCAATGTAGCGTGAAATAAAACTAGTGTCGCCTACGCTAGTTTTAAACCTAAACTTTGGATTATTAAAGTTAGGCGTTGCTTTTGCTGTATCAAACAACAAAATATAACTGGCTGCATCAGGAAAACCAGTTTGGGTTTTGTTCCACCTAAAAACTATAGAATCATTTTTGTTGTCTTCAAGCTTAAACACTGCATTATCTACAGGTGTTTGTATGTAAAAGGGTATGTTTTCTGTACGCATCAACCCACGTAGCAGGCTAATTCTTCGTGGGGCTATGGCAAAAAACTCTTCGCCATTACCAAAAGTTTTCACCGTCCATTTATACGTTTTTGGAGTATTGCGGGGCACACCATCATCAAACATCATTTGTGCTAAAACATCTTGCCTCACATCAAGCAAAGTATCAAAAGGGCTTTGGGGCACTGTGTAAAAGTATAGCGGATTACTAAAATCTCCGCCCATACTATCAAACATTATTTGATATTGTGCTGCATCGCAACCGGTAGGGCAATAAGCCTTATTCCATTGAAATTTCAGATTTATGGTCGCGTTATCTTCTACAAAAAAACTAGAGTTATCTAACGGTTGCAACAACTTTACAGGAACATACTCTTGGTTAAACTGTCCGCGAATAAAAGTAATAGTACGGTTAAGAGTCTTTTTATTATCATAGCTGGCACCGGGCCCGCTAGCGTTAACAGCAATTATCCAATCTAATACAACACTATCGCCCTGCACAAAATTCTTTTTATAACGGGTAGTGTATATATAATCTATCTCTTTAGCCAAATAATCCAACGATACATTCATTATTGTATCATTAAAAAAACTAGCGCAACAAACGCCTCCTGTTTTTGACCACGGATTATCAAAAGCCCCTCCCACAGTATCAAGCTGAAAGGCATAACTATAAATTACATTAGGCTTTTTTAAATCAGCACTAGTCCACCTAAAAGTTAGTGTTGTGTTCTTGTCGCCTTCAAGGCGAACTGTATAATTATCTGGAACATCAACACTACTAATCGACTTTATTAGCTGTGCTTTGCCGGCTATAGTGCTTATTAGCAAAACAAAAATGAAGGCTTTTATTTTATTCAATACCATTATTTACAAGGCTTTAGCATATAATTGAAGAGGCAAAGATACCAATTGTAAAAGATTTTTAAAGGCTAAATTTTTTTGTTGAAAAATTATCCTATCTTTGCCGTCCTTTAAAATTTACACTGAAATGGCCCAAAAAAGAACATATCAGCCCTCGGTAAGAAAGAGAAAAAATAAGCACGGCTTTAGAGAGAGAATGGCTACCAAAAACGGCCGTAAAGTTCTTGCTAGGCGTAGAGCAAAAGGTAGAAAAAGACTTACCGTATCTGACGAAAGAACTCACAAGGCTTAACCTACCGTTAAGCCTTTTTTATTTATACTTTTAAATTCTGTTGACTGACCAAAGGTTTAGCAAAAGCGAACGCCTTGCGGCGAAAAAATCTATTGAGCTTCTTTTTAAAGAACCTTCAGGATCTTTTTTTGCCCACCCGATTAAGTTAACATACACCTTGTTGCCCCAGTCAGGCGGTGCTATTGCGCAAGTTCTTCTTAGCGTACCCAAACGTAATTTTAAAAAAGCGCACGATCGTAATCGCATTAAAAGGCAATTGCGTGAGATTTATCGAAAAAACAAGTCCATTGCACACGATTGTTTAACTTCGAACGCACAACAGGCCTGCTTTTTGCTAGGATATGTTGGTAAAGAACACACCCCTACTGATATTTTAGAACAAAAAGTGGTGGGTTTACTGAATAAGTTTGCAGATGCGTTGGCTAAAAATAATACTTAGTTCGCCCTTTATACTTTTGGTAAAACTATACCAATGGATACTATCTCCATTGCTACCCCCCACTTGTCGCTACACCCCCACCTGCTCAGTATACGCCATACAGGCACTAAAAAAATACGGCCCCCTAAAAGGCGGCTGGCTGGCGCTAAAGCGCATACTTAGCTGCAACCCTTGGTGGGGTGGGCACGGCTACCATCCGCTAAAATAATTTACTATTTACAGCGTTGGGGTATTGAAGAAAAAGGTTTAATTAACAACCTGAAAACACAGAGTAATTGAAGTAAACAACAAATAGCAGAATTGTTATGAAACGTATAAAGAATTTTTTTGGTAATCGACGTAAAACTGTTATCACCACATTGGTGGTTTTAGGTTTAAGTTTTGCTGCTTTTAAAGGTGCTGACGACTATTTTGAAATATCAAAAAGCATTGATATTTATACCACACTATATAAAGAGGTAAACACCTATTATGTTGATGAGGTTGAACCCGCCAAACTAATGCGCAAGGGTATTGATGCCATGCTTAGCTCGCTTGACCCTTATACCAATTTTATTAGCGAATCGGAAATAGAAGACTACCGTTTTCAGATTACAGGCCAGTATGGCGGTATTGGTTCATCAATAGTAAAAAAAGGTGATTATATAGCCATTAGCGAACCCTACGAAGGATATGCAGCGCAAAAAAATGACTTGCGTGCGGGTGACTTGCTAATTGAGGCCGACGGAAAAAGCCTAAAAGGATTGGACGTTAGCGGAGTGAGTAAGTTTTTGAAAGGTCAACCCGATACAGAAGTGAAGTTGGTTATTGAGCGCGACGGTCAACGTATGACTAAAACTATTAAGCGCGAAGAAATACATGTAAAAAACGTGCCCTACTACGGTATGATTAATGAACATACAGGTTATATAGTATTAGAAGAGTTTAGAAATGATGCAGGCAAAGAAGTAGCTGATGCCCTAAAAGAATTGAAAAAGAATGCAGGACTAACTAGTGTAATACTTGACTTAAGGGGCAACCCGGGCGGATTATTGCACGAAGCGGTGAATATAGTAAACGTATTTGTTCCTCGCGACCAATTGGTAGTAAGTACTAAGGGTAAAGTAACCGACCTAAACCGTGACTATAAAACCATTAACAGCCCGGTTGATGTTGAAATACCTTTGGTAGTACTTACCAACAAAGGTTCTGCATCAGCATCAGAAATTGTATCGGGAACGATACAAGACCTTGATAGGGGTGTAGTTATAGGCCAGCGCACGTATGGTAAAGGCTTGGTGCAATCAACCCGTATGCTTACCTACGGCACACAACTTAAAATTACTACCCAAAAATACTACACGCCTAGTGGTCGTTGTATACAAGCTCTTGACTATAGCCATCGCCGCGAAGACGGTTCAGTACCAGCCATGCCCGATTCGCTACGCAACGAGTTTAAAACCAAAATTGGTCGTAAAGTACTTGATGGCGCAGGTATAGATCCCGATATTAAAACAGAGGCCACACCATACAGTAAAATAACCCAAAGCCTTATACGTAAACTGTTGATTTTTGATTTTGCAAATAAATACCGCAATACCCATGAGAGTATTGATAAAGCAAGCACTTTTGCACTTAGTGAAAAAGACTGGAACGACTTTAAAGCATTTTTGAAAGATAAAGACTATGGCTACCAAACCGAAACTGAAAAAGCTATGGATGCTTTGAAAGAGAAAGCTGAAAAAGAAGAATATTACAGTGGTATTAGCAACGAGTTTGAAACATTGAAAAAACAACTTGGCCACGATAAACAAGCCGATTTGGAAAAAAACAAAGACGAAATACTAAAGGTGCTTGAAAAAGAAATAGCCGTGCGTTTTTACTACCAAAAAGCAAACTGGGAAGTTGGCTTTAATGACGACCCCGAAATTACCGCCGCCATTTCTGTGCTAAACAATATGGCTCGCTATAAGTCGCTTTTAAGCAAATAAACAAACTATAAAATTAGCCCCAACAAGCAATTAATAAGGCCTGTGCTACGCGCAGGCCTTATTAATTTATACATACACCATAAATGCCTATTTTTGCCCCTTATTGTATAGGTTTTGGATTTTAGTTTAATAGATTTATCGTTGTTTTTAGTAGCCGGCCTTGTTGGTGGTTTCATGTCGGGCTTATTGGGTATTGGTGGAGGTATTATCTTCATTCCCATACTCGATTTTGTTTTTAAGCGCTATGGCTTTAACGAGGATGAAATAGTAAAATTTATTCTTGCCAACTCATTATTTATAATAGTGTTTACAGGCATTGGCAACAGCATAAAACAATACCGCATCAAAAATTTTTTTCCTCGTCAAATACTTTTCACGGCCATTCCTGCCATAGCATCAGCGCTTTTTACTACCTATCTTATACAAGTAGGCACATGGTATAGTAAAGAGCGGTTTAATATCGTTTTTCTAGCCCTGCTCACCCCTTTAATATTCCGTATGCTGTATACCCGCAAAAAAGTACCTGCGGTTGGCACAGCAGAACCCAAAAACATAAAATACAGCCTTGTTGGCTTTTTCACAGGTTTTGTCACTGCCCTTTCGGGCTTAGGTGGTGGCGTAATAATGGTACCTACCTTTACCGATCTTTTAAAAGTAGATATCAAAAAAGCAACCTCAATTTCGGCGGGAGTGGTATCGCTAATAGCTTTTACCATAGTAATTGGCTATTTATTTGCCACACCAATAAACACTGTTCCCCTACTGCATATAGGCTTTATAGTTTACCCTGTGGCTGTACCTATAATAATAGGCACATTGTTTTCGGTTGGGTTTGGGGTAACTGTTTCACAAAAAGCCCCTTCACCTGTCATCAAAACTATATTTGCTCTTTTCTCACTGCTAGTAATGGCAAAAATTGTATACGCAACCTTTTTTTAATGAGCTACATTATCAGCATAGAAACAGCCACAAAAGTGTGCTCCATAGCTTTGCATTGCAATGGCGAGCTTATTGCCCTGCGCGAAAACAACGACCAACACAGCCACAGTGCCAACATTACCATTTTTGTTGATGAAGTTGTGAAAGAAGCCGGCATTACCTTTAGCGATATAAATGCTATTGCCGTAAGCAAAGGCCCGGGCTCGTATACAGGTTTACGTATTGGCGTAAGTGCTGCCAAAGGATTTTGCTATGGCTTGGGCATTCCTTTAATAAGTGTGAATACACTAATGGCTATGGCACAACACACCGCATTATCTCAATACAAAAAAGAAAATACTCTTTTGTGCCCTATGATAGATGCCCGCCGTATGGAGGTATTTTGCGCCCTTATTGACACCAAAAACCAATGGGCAAAAGAAACTGAAGCGGTAATTGTGGATGAAAGTTCTTTTGGCCAAGAGCTAGAAAAACACCCGATAGTATTTTTTGGTGACGGTGCTGCCAAATGCCAAAGTACCATCAATCACCCCAATGCTATTTTTATTAATGAGATAAGACCCTCTGCAAAATATGTAGGCGAACTGGCTTGGGAAAAATTCAGCCAAAAACAATTTGAAGATGTGGCCTACTTTGAGCCTTTTTACCTAAAAGAATTTGTGGCTACCACACCAAAAAAGCAATAATGGCAGCCTTTGGGCTTGGTGTGCTTTTTGATAAATAATCGGTTTCAAACCTTAAATTTGTAATATCCATTTAGCTATGCACGTAGAACAACTTTATACCAACTGTTTAGCACAAGCAACCTACTATATAGAATCAGAAGGCGAAGCAGTGATAATAGACCCTTTGCGCGATGTAGAGGCTTATATAGAAAAAGCAAAACAGCGCGGAGCCACCATAAAATATATTTTCGAAACTCATTTTCACGCCGATTTTGTATCGGGTCATATCGATCTTGCACAAAAAACAGGAGCAACCATAGTATTTGGCCCTACTGCTAAAACAGGCTTTGCCATACACGAAGGAAAAGACGGTGAAAAAATAAAAGTGGGCAAAGTAACTTTTGAGTTGCTGCACACACCAGGGCATACCCCTGAATCATCGTGTTATTTATTGTACGATGAAAAAGGCGTTGCTAATAGTGTTTTTACTGGCGACACCCTATTTGTAGGTGATGTAGGTCGCCCCGATTTGTTGGACGGTATAATGACCAAAGAAGAGTTGGCGGGAATGATGTACGATTCGCTAAACAACAAACTAAAACCTTTGGCCGATAATATTACCGTATACCCTGCACACGGCCCAGGTTCGGCTTGCGGAAAAAACATAGGCAAAGAGACCTATACTACTATTGGTGAGCAGAAAAAACTAAACTACGCCATGCAGGATATGGACAAAAAAACCTTTATAAAGGTGCTTACTGATGGTCTTGCCCCTGCCCCTGCTTACTTTTTTGCTGATGCAACTATGAACAAAGCAGGCTATACCGCTTTTGATGAAGTAGTAGCCAAAGCCCAAAAAGCTTTTACCGCAAAAGAGTTTGATACTGAAGTAGCCAAAGGCGCAGTAATTATAGATACCCGCACCCCTACCGATTTTGAAAAAGCATTTATTCCACAAAGTATAAATATTGGTCTCGACGGGCAGTTTGCCATTTGGGCAGCCACATTAATAGATGTAAAAACACCCGTACTTTTAGTATGTGATAACGGCAAAGAAGGCGAAGCCATTACACGCCTTGCCCGCACAGGTTTTGAAAACATACAAGGTTACTTAAAAGGGGGAATGCCCACTTGGAAAAAAGCCAAACGCCCAATAGATATGATTATTTCTGTTGAGCCTGAAGAATTGGAAATTGACTATAAACACAGTCCTATAAAAGTATTGGATGTGCGCAAAGAAGGCGAGTTTGCCGACGGGCACATAAAAGATGCGCAATGGCTTACCTTGCAAGACCTTGAAAAAAACATTAACACGCTAAATAAAGATACCGACTACTACATACACTGTGCAGGTGGTTACCGATCTATGGTGGCAGCATCTATACTTAAAAAACACGGTTTTTTAAGAGTACGCAATGTATACGGAGGTTTTGGTAAAATAAAAGAAACCGATATACCTATACAGCACAAAAAAGTTAGTAAAAAAACCGCTACAGCCAACTAAGCCCCGCTATAAAGTGCACAAACCATTTGCCCCAAATAAAATATCGTTTTTGTGTGTAAAATGGATGGCCGTTTTTGGTTTTCTATTGCTATATGTGCAGGGTAATGCACAGTTTCAGGTGTGGGATACAGTGAAACACTATGTAACCACTAAAAAGCCTTCGTTTGTGCTTGAGCTGGACGGTAGGCATAGTTTTATTCGCGAAGCCCCTGTAATTGTAGATGGTATACGCGCTGGTGCTGATTTTGGTGATAAAGTTAGACTTTTTGGCGGCGTATATTGGAGCAGGCAAAAGGTATCTCGCACCTTTATAGTTAACCGCTACACCCCTTTCGAACGCAATGTACGGCAAGATTTATCAATGTTTTATATTAGTGCCACAGGCGAGTATGTGGTATATAAATCAAAACACTGGGAGTTGGATGTGCCCGTGCAAATAGGCTTTGGCAGTGGCAAACGCACCCGATACGATGCTACTACAGGCGAACAGATAGAACAAGGCAGGCACGCTTTTATCCCTTTTGAATTTAGTTTTAGAGCCATATACCGTATAACCGATTGGCTAAATGTGAGCGCAGGTATAGGCTACCGCTATGCGTTATTTTCGACAACAGTTAGCGATGATTTTAGCGCCATGCACTATACCTACGGTATTGGTATATCGCCCATAAAAATACTGAAGAAGGTGGGTGTATTGGAAGAAAAAAACGGGAAATTGAAACTTAAACGCCAATAGTTTGCAGCATACCATAGCATATAAAAACGCCACTGTAGCATACCAAGTATTTGGTACAGGCAAAGAAACGTTATTGGCTTTTCACGGCTATGGAAAAGAGGCTTCATCATTAGCAATATTAGCTAACCATGTGGGTAGCAAATTTACTATAGTAAGCGTAGATATATTTTTTCATGGTGATAGTATTTGGGCTGATGAAAGTGCTCCTTCGCAAGACGACTGGAAGGCTATTGTTGATTTACTGCTAGAAGCTGTAGACTCGCCGCCAAAGTTTTCGGTATTTGGATATAGCATTGGCGGGCAAGTGGCCACCTGCACTGCGTGGCTTTTTGGCGAACGAATAAATACACTTTGGCTAATGGCAGCCACAGGCATTGGCAACGATGGTTTTTATTATATGGCTGTAAACACAGCAATGGGCAACCAAGTGTTTAAAGCCTTTGTAAAAAAACAAAAACTTATATCACGCCCTTTGCATTGGTTAACAACACTAAAAATACTTCCAAAAAACTTAGAGGTTTTTGTGAACCGAAAAATTGATACACCCGAAAAGCGCGAATTGCTATACCAACGCTGGCAGGTATTAAAAAACTTTGGGGTATATACCAATCAGCTAAAAAAAAGGCTAAATGCCAACAATAGTCATACCCTTTTAGTGTATGGAAAAACTGATGCAGTAGTAAACCACAAAGCAGCCAAACGTTTTGCTAAAGGCATAAACAACGTTACTTTGCTATTGCCTGATATTGGGCACCACCTTATTACTGACGAAATAGTAAAAGAGGCAGCGGAAAATCTTTAAGATTCCGACATTCTAAATTCTAACTAATTAACATGAGTTCCACATAATAGGCGGTATAATTTGTTGTTTATAAGAATATTAATGTTTTTTTAATGATATAGGGTTAAAAACCAATGTGAGTTCGGTTTAATTTTATACTTTCTTTTGAGGGGCAAAAGAAACAAAACCCTATCGTCCTGTAAGGCGTTTCCCTGCCCACTGGCATACTTCCGTTGCTTGGAAATTTTTAAACCGTAATGGCTAACAAACCTTTACCAGCTTTTAAAAATTTCACTAGGCAACTTGCGCACTACGCCTACACACAATTTTATAACGGCACACGCTGTACAGGACGGTGTTAGCTTACAACCAGCATTACAGGTAAAGCAACGGCCTTGCTGAACATTCCTGTAAAACAAGGAAGCAGGAAAGGATAAAAGGCAAAACGGGTCTTAGCAGCGAAGGGTTGGCACAAGTGCAGATGGGCAAGTCGTTTTGTCTGTGGCAGGGGGTTCCGTAGTTTTACAAGGAATATTCAGCAGAGCCTGCCTTTTGGTTACTTTTTGGCAGAAAAAGTAACAGAAATAACGATGTTTACTTATGTCCTTAACCAGAACTCATGTTAATTTTAGTCAATTTTTATACCGAGCGGACGCTCGATTTTTATCGGCACAAGCGAGACGCTTGCGCCGGCAGGCTAACCTCTCATTACCAAATATACAGTATAGCCAACGTACGCCAAAAGAAATAGTGTCCCCTCAAAACGACCTATGGTGTGGCGTTTGCCCACAAACAAAACGGCAAACAGCAACAAACTTGCACCAATATTTACCAAAGCATCAGCTTGGGCAAAAGCATTTATTGGCATTGGGTTTAAAAAAGCACCTATGCCTAAAATAAAAAACGAGTTAAAAATATTACTACCAACCACATTACCAATAGCAATATCGGTTTGCCTTTTATAAGCTGCAACAATACTTGTTGCCAATTCGGGCAAACTGGTTCCTGCTGCCACAATAGTTAGCCCCACAAACTTCTCACTCAAACCCATTGCAGTAGCTATTTCTACAGCGCCCTCTACCACCCACTTGCCTCCAAATACTAAACCCGTAAGCCCTGCTAATAAGTACAATACCGATTTTGCAATGGGCAACTCTTTTATTTCTTCTCCTTCGTTTTCTCCCCCACTATCTTTGGCTGTAGCAAACACGTAAAAAATAAATACGGCAAAAAACATTAGCAGCACAAATCCGTCAATGCGTGATAATGCCCCCCCTAGTAATGATGTTGAAGTACTATTGTAGTTACTAAACACATCAATTTTCTCATTATCAATAAATAAATCACTGCCTAAAACCAAAATAAGAACCGCGCTAAGCAGAGCCAATGGAATTTCTTTAAAAACAGTATTTTTATGTACCGTAAGAGGGTATATAAGGGCTGCAACACCTAAAATTAGCAGTATATTAAAAATATTACTGCCCACTACGTTACCCAGTGCTATTTCGTTAGAGTTGTTTATTCCTGCCAAAACAGTAACAACAAGTTCTGGTGCTGATGTGCCAAAAGCAACCACCGTAAGCCCAATCACTAAGTTGCTAATTTTAAATCGCTTGGCAATAGAAGACGCACCGTCTACTAAAAAGTTAGCACCAAAAATCACCAGCACAAAGCCGATAACAAACAGCAGGTAAACCATGGGGTTGTAGTAAAATAATAAAGGTTAGTGGGTAAGAGCGATAAAGAAATATCTATGCAAATGTAGTGTTGTTGCAGCGTAATAAATGAAACTTTTTTTAGCCTCTCATTACCAAATAAGCAGTATAGCTTACATAAGCCAAAAGAAATGTTACACCTTCAAAACGCCCTATGGTATGGCGTTTTCCTACAAACAGCAGTGCAAACAGCAGTAAACTAGCGCCAATATTTACCAACATATCACTTTGTCCAAAAGTGCTTATGCTTACCGGACTAACAAATGCACCAGTACCTAGTATTAAAAAAGTGTTAAAAATATTACTGCCAACAACATTGCCAATAGCAATATCGGTTTGTTTTTTCTTTGCAGCTACAAGCGTAGTAACCAATTCAGGCAAACTTGTACCCAACGAAACTACTGTTAGTCCAATAAGTTTTTGACTAAGCCCCATCATAGCGGCAATTTCAACAGCACCACCAACAATCCAACGCCCACCCAAAGACAATCCTCCCAAACCAAGCAAAATGTATAACGCTGCTATGGCCGTACTCATCTCTTTTATTTCAGTCTCCTCAACCTCAACAGTTCCTTCTTTTGCGGCTGCAAAGGCATAAAATAAAAACACCAAAAAGAAACAAAGCAACACAAACCCGTCAATACGCCCCAAGGCTCCTGCATATTCTGCCCCTTCAATTTTGGGAAGTGTGCTTAAAAAACCTATCTGCTCACCATCCATAAGGGCATCGCTACCCATTATAAAAATTAATATAGCACTTAGCAAGGCTAAGGGTATTTCTTTAAATACTGTATTTTTATGAACGGTAAGGGGAAAGATAAGAGCAGCGCAGCCAAGTATCAGCAGTATGTTAAGTATATTACTGCCTACCACATTGCCAAAAGCAATATCGTTATTATCGCTAACGCTGGCCAATATGGTTACCACCAACTCTGGCGCAGATGTACCAAAGGCAACAACAGTTAATCCAATAACCATAGGGCTAACATTAAATTTTTTGGCAACGGTGGCAGCACCATCAACCAAAAAATTAGCCCCATATATTACTAAAAAAAATCCTGCTATAAATAGCAAATACACCATGTGCAGTGCCCCTACCTTTTATTTAAAATTTTTATGAAAAAAGAAATACTTAGCTAGTATTTGGTTATCTCAGCATCGCCCCACAAATCTTCAAGAGCATAAAAATTACGCTGCTCCTCAAGAAAAACGTGGGCAACCACGTTAACATAGTCCATCAAAATCCACTCAGCATTTTGAAAACCTTCTTTGTGCCAAGGCTTTTCTTTTAATGCTTTTAACACTTCATCTTCGATAGAGTTTGCTATCGCTTCAACTTGTGTATCACTTTGCCCTTGGCAAATCACAAAAAAGTCGGTAGAAGCACTAGGAATTTCACGCAAATCCATCACCACTATTTCTTGGGCTTTCTTTTCTTCCATGCCCTTAACTATGATATCGCACAACGCAAGACCTTCATCGGTCTTATTTTTTTTACTCATCCGCAGAAAAACTTAAATTGGCTGCAAAGTTAAGGCATTTGTTTCAATCGCTTTTAAAAGATAGCCATATAGGCGCACAGTATTTATTTTTAGATAGTATTGACTCTACCAATACCTACTGCCGCACTATGCTTAATGGTGACGTACAACCGCCTGAAGGCCTAGTGGTACAAGCAGGCAAACAAACCAACGGCAAAGGACAAATGGGCAATGTGTGGCACACTGAAGAAGGAAAAAACCTTACGTTTAGCTGCATAGTTTACCCCCGTTTTCTAGCTCCAACCGAACAGTTTCAGTTAAATATTGCTGTTTCTTTAGCGCTTATTAGCGTTTTAGATGAGTATGTTGACGCCGTTTCTATAAAATGGCCTAACGATATTTACGTAGGCAATAAAAAAATTGCAGGTATTTTGATTGAAAACAGCCTGATGGGCAATAAAATACAATCGTCGATAATTGGTATCGGGCTAAATATTAACCAAAATAGTTTTGTGGGTTTGCAAGCTACATCACTATATATGCAAAGCGGTGTAGAGTATTCGCTTACCCATATTTTGCAGCAATGGTGTGTTATTTTTAATAATTATTATACCCTGCTAAAAGCACGTAGCTTTGCAGGCATAAAACAAAAATACCTGCAACGTATGTGGGGCTATAACAAAAAAGTGCAGTACTACCTAAACAACGAACTGCAAAACGGCGTTATACTAGGGGTAAATGCTCTTGGGCAACTGATGATGGAAGAAAACAACCAAACAGTGCTTTACAACTTTAAAGAAATCAGATTCGTTATATAAGTACAAGGATGAATTTACTGATTGACCAAGGCAATACCTCCACCAAATATGTAGTGATACAGGGTGAAGATATTGTTGCCAAACGTACCCTTGCCAATATTGATTTTGATGTTTTAAGAGAACTAACTGCAAATTTTGAAATAAAAAACACCCTAGTAAGCTCAGTTAGAGAAGAATACAATAAGGCATCGGCAGAACTGAAAAATATTTTGGGTGAAAGCATATTTTTTTTTGATGATAGCCTTAGCCTGCCTGTAAACAACTTGTATACTACACCAAAAACATTGGGCAGAGACAGAATGGCAGGCGTTTGCGGGGCTGCTACATTATTTCCCAACACCAATTGCTTGGTAATAGATGCAGGCACTTGTATTACTTATGACTTTATAGATGCTGAAAAAAATTACCACGGCGGCAGCATCAGCCCAGGTTTAGAGATGCGATTTAAGGCCATGCATACTTTTACAGGCAAATTGCCCCTTGCTCCGCTAGAGTGGGTTGATGATTTTATAGGAAACAGCACACAAACTGCTTTGCAAACCGGTGTAACCTATGGAGTGGTGAACGAAATAAATGGCTTTATTAACCGTTATATCCACCGTTGGGGAAATATAACAACAATAATGTGTGGTGGAAACACTGATTTTTTGGCAAAGAGGTGTGAAAGTGAGATATTTGCCGCCCCTAAACTGGTTACAATAGGATTAAACCAAATTTTAAAACACAACTTAGCACATGGTGCGTAAAGGCATATATATAATATTAGTAGTAGTAGTAGTACTGGGCACAATGGGCGCAGCGGCACAAAACCTCACCCGTTCTCCTTACTCGGCCTTTGGCGTGGGCGATTTGCAGTTTAATGGTTTTGGCCAGCAACAAACAATGGGGCGTATTACGCAAACTATTCGTGCCGATGACGACTATAGTATTGCCAACCCTGCATCGTATAGCGCAATTACATACACTACCTACCAAATAGGTTTAAAAGCAGTTGACGCACGTTTTAGCAACAGCACTCAAAAACAACATACACAAACAGCTGCATTAGGTTATTTTTCATTAGCCTTTCCAATAAAGTTTAAAGGAGGCATTGGTGCCTCGTTTGGTTTACAACCGTATAGTGCCATTGGCTACTCATCGTACACCACAAAAATTGATGCCCAAACGGGGTATACACAAACCTATCAAGAAGGTTCAGGCGGATTAAACCGTTTTTATGCAGGCTTGGGTTGGCGATTGCACGAAAAAATATCAATGGGTTTTAATGCCTCGTATATGTTTGGCCAACTAATTACTACCGATAAAGTATATTTTGAGCCTGACTCTTTGTATTTGGATTATCGCGAAGACCGTACCCGTTTTGTAGGTGGTTTCAATTTTGATGTGGGCGTACAATACCACGATAGTTTTAAGATGAAAAAGAAAGTAGATGCCAAATGGGGATTAAACATTGGGGCTACTTATCACTTAGGAAGCAACCTAAACTCCACCCAACAACTATACTCGCGTACCATATTTAGAGCATTGGGGCAAGATTATCGCCGCGATACTGTTGTATTTTCTGATGGACAAAACGGAACTATCGCATTACCGCAAGCCTATAGCGTGGGCTTAAGTATAGGTAGTGGTGCAAGAAAAAATCGTTGGTTTTTTGCACTTGAATATTTTACCCAAAACTGGAAAAACTATACTTCGTTTGGAAATAATGAAAACTTAAGCGATTTGCAAAGTGTTTCGGCAGGTGCCAGCTACCAACCAAAGTATGCTGACCCTACTACCGATATACATAAAAAATATTTTAATTATGTGGTATACCGCGCAGGAGTAAGGTATGCCAACACACAAATAAACATAAACAACACACAGGTAACTGAGTATGGTATCAATTTTGGTTTAAGTTTACCTGTAAAGCCCTTTAGGTATGTTTCGTACCTGCATTTAGGTGTTGAATACAATTCGAGAGGAAGTGTTAAAGATAACTTAATACGCGAGAATTATTATCGCTTTGTATTAGGTCTTACATTAACAGATAAATGGTTTTTTAAATATAAGTATGATTAAGAATAGAAATATGAACATCTCTAAAACTTTTGTAATATCAGTAGCCATGTTGCTTGGGTTAGCAAGTTTTTCTTGCCAAGCAAAAAACATTACTACCGCTAATTATAAAACTGATGAAGCAATTACCACACCTGAAACAATAGCCCAAACCGAACAAAACAACGGTAACGGAAATGGTACAGAGCCTGAATGCGAAAACTTATATGGACCCGATAGTTTAAAAACCCGCCAACAAACATCGCTTTATCGCGAAGAGTTTAACCGTAAAAACTATTTGGCGGCATTGCCCTCGTGGAGGTATGTATACAAAAATGCACCTTGCTATAAAGAATATATTACTGCTGACGGTGCTTACCTAATGAGTTTGCTGATAAGCCAAACCAAAGAAAAAGACACTGCTACCATTAAAGCCTATGCAGATACTTTAATGGAAATATACGATACCCGCTTGCGTTTGTTTGGTGATAACCCCAACGTGTGGGGACGTAAAGGCAGGGATTTGTTTAAATACTTCCCCGCTAAACGTAAAGAAGCCATTGACCTGATGAATAAATCTATGGCAGGTGAAGGAAACAACACTTATGCACTTGTGTTGTCTGATTTGATGTTGGCTACTGTGCAAGAAAACAGAGAAAACAACAAAAGCATTAGCGATGATGAAGTTATTAGCAGCTTTGACCGTATTATGACTATTGTTGACCACAACCTAGCCAACTACAAAAAACAATACAACGAAGGTGTAAATGCTACCCCTGTTGACACAACGCGTGCAGGACAAAATATACGCTATTGGGAATGGGTAGAAAGCTATGTAGTAGCTTTGGGTAGCCCGTACCTAACTTGTGAAAAACTTACTGAGCTATACAGACCTAGGTTTGTTGGAGCACCTGATGATAATGAGTTGGTAGAAAAAATCATAACCCTACTAAAACGTAGCGATGATTGTGCTAAAACAGCATTTTACCTGCAAGTTGCCGAACAATATTTTAAACTTAAACCCGATGCGGATGCTGCGGCTTCTTTAGCTAAAGCATTTCAGGATAGGAACGATATAACTAAAGCTAAGTTTTACTACGAAAAAGCAGCAGAACTAGCTACCGATAAAAACAAAAAAGTATCTTACTACTTAGTATTGGGTAGTATAGAGCTTAATGCACGCAATGGTTCACAAGCACGTAGCTATGCACGCAAAGCCCTTGAGGTGAACCCCAAAAGTGGCGATGCTTATATGCTTATTGGTAACGCATACCTAACCCTTGGTGCAGGCTGCGGCGAGACTAAAGTAGAAAAAGCGTACCCATATTTGGCTGCTTACGATAAGTTTGTACAAGCCAAATCGGTAGATGCTTCAGTAGCCGACCAAGCCAATAGCCGTATGGCATTGGCTCAAAAATACTGGCCAAAACGTGAAGATGTTTTCTTTGAAAACAAAGAAGATGGGCAAACTGTAAATACAGGCTGCTGGATAGGCGAAAGCACAATACTTCGCTCAATAAAAGAATAAACCAAATAAAGGTATAAACTTTGTATAAAACCCTTGTAGTGTTTACCTACAAGGGTTTTTAGTATATGATTTCTGAAAAAAAATATTATGCCATTGTAGTTAGCTTTTTGTTGCTGCTTTTTTTTAGCACATCGTGCATAAAACAAGGCGACAGGCAAAAGGCCAACTATTTGCAAAGCGATACCGTATATCCTGAAAGGGCTACGGGCGTAGTACTTTCTGTTACAGACTCAGGTCATAAAATAGCAGAAATTATTACTCCGCTTATGGAACGCTATGCGGGCAAAAACCCCTACATAGAGATGACCAAAGGATTGCAAGGTCTTTTTTATGATAAACAAGGTGTAAAAGAAAACCAATTAGATGCGGAGTATGGCATTAGCCGCCAAAACGAAAAAATAATTGAAGTACGCAAAAACGTGCGTCTTGAAAACGTAAAAGGTGAGCAGCTAAACACCGAAAAACTAACGTGGAACCAAGCCACACAAAAAATATATACCGACCAGTTTGTAAAAATTACCACGCCTGATGAGGTGATATATGGCGAAGGTTTTGAATCGAACCAAAACTTTACCGAGTATCGTATTTTTAAAATAAGCGGTATACTTAGCCTAAAAGATGCCCTAACCGATAGTTTACCTAAACAACATGATACTGCAACGAGTTATTGAAATAGTTTGGCTGATAATAGCCATAGTTAGCACAATAGTGTTTTTTTACCTGCTGTTTACCGAAGGTTTTGTACAAGGCAAAGCATGGGTATATATAGTTACATCGTTTATTGGTACAGGGATGTATTATTTGCGCCGCAGGCAACGCCTAGCTGCAAAAAAATAGGTTTATGCTTCAGCTTCTTGCAAAGCAATAAACGCTTGCCAATCTACCAGCAAATCACCTTTTAACACGCGGGGGAATTTATTTTGCGAGCCTAGCTTGCCGCGTTTTTCCATCCATTGTATAAAAGTTTTGGTAGGCACTATATCTACAAATATATCTTTAAGTGCATGGCCGCGCTCCACCGCATAATCGTCGTTCAGTTCGCAAAGCAATTCATCCAACCTTCTTCGCACAAAATCTTGGTCAACAGGCTCATCACAAGCTATATACCAATGGTGCGCAAACAAGTTATCGTAACGTTCGCCACAAACAGTAAACTCGCGCATCTCCTTATTAAGCTCATCACTCACCAAAGAAACCGCCTTAGTCATATTCTCTACCGAAAGGTGCTCACCTACCAAACTTAAAAAATGCTTAGTACGGCCGGTAATCACTACCTCAAGGTTTTTAAAATCAACAAATTTTATCGTATCGCCAATAAGGTAGCGCCAAGTACCCGCACAAGTAGATATTAGCAAAGCATATTCTTTACCCATCTCTACATCCATAAGAGTTAGGGCTTTTGCATCGTCGCGCAAAGCACCGTCCTCAGTAAAATTATCATTATCAAAAGGTACAAACTCGTAATAAATATCGCTCTTTATCTGCAAACGCATACCCGCAGCATCAGGCGTGGTTTTAAACGCTAAAAAACCTTCTGATGCCAAATAGGTTTCAAAATAATATATAGGCTGCCCTAAAAGTTTTTCAAATGATTTTTTATACGGCTCTAGCGAGTGCCCGCCGTGTATATATACCCTAAAATTTGGCCAAATATCGTGTATGGTATTTAACTTATAGTAGTCAATAATCTTCTCAAACAAAATCTGTATCCAAGCAGGTACACCAGCTACCATGCCCACATCCCACTTTTTAGCCTCGCGCACCATTTCGTCAATCTTCTCTTGCCAATCCTTCTTTTTTCTTGTTTCCTTTACAGGTTTAGAAAAAGGCTGAAACCACAAAGGCAAGTTGCCTGTTGTAATACCACTAAGGTCGCCACTATAATTATTGCCGTTAAACTCCAAATCGGTGCTTCCACTCACCATTAGCGAGTCTTTAGTCATAGCATCCTTAGGCAATTCATCCGTACGGGCTATGCTAAGTAATTGCCTTGCACTGGTACGCTTAATAGTTTTAAGCATATCGGTAGTAACAGGTATATATTTACTCGCCCCCTCCGATGTTCCCGAGCTTAGCGCAAAATAATTTACTTTACCCGGCCATGTAACATCCTTTTCGCCATTGCGCGCACGTTCCCACCAAGGCAGCATCGAGCTATAGTCGCCCGCCTTTACCTTATTCGCAAAATCCTCGTGTATGTTTTGGCTAAAGAAAAGCTCTTCAAACCCATGCGCTTTTCCAAACTCGGTATCACGCGCTTTTTCTATTAACTTGCGCAACACTTTGGTTTGAATATCAAACGCTTTAGGCTGATTTATATCAAACCGGTTTTTAATCTCTCTTCCCTTATCTACAATGGTTTTAATTATTCCCATTTTACTTCACAGGCTTTATTTATAAACTTGCAAGATAATTGAAAAAAAACAAAACCAATCCCTAGTGTATTAAATACACTACATTAAAACGATACTACACCACATGGATAATAACGATTTTGCAAAAAAATGGGCGCTTATTGAAGAGCAACTAACTGACCAGTTTGGAAATAAACCCGACCTGAATAAAATATTACTGCTTATTGGTATACGTGAGCTGGGCAAAGTGAAAAAGTTTACCAAAGAAGAAAAGGTTGATTTGATGCACATAGCTGTTTGTAAACTTCTTAGCCAATCAGGCTATTACGAGTTGGAAGGCATTGACCAAGACGGATGGCCACATTGGAAACTTCTAAAAAAACCTCCTTTTATCAATATGTTTGAGCAAGAACAATACTTGCGCCACCATGTTGTTGAGTACTTTGAGGCAATGGAAGAAGTATAATTGAGTATATTTATACTTGTTTCAGCAACCGCTTTGCGGTATTTTCGAGTTTTTAAGAATCTTCAACTAATTAACTTTTAATACATCTTTACAACTATATGAGAATTGTAACAACACTTTCTATTGTGTGCCTTTTAGCAACAAGTGCTTGTAAATCAAACACTAAAAAAGAATCTACAGAAGATACTACTGCTAATGCTACCCCACAACAAGAAACGCCTATTACTGAAACCACACCAGAACCTCAAAACGAGCAAAAGGTAAAAATTACAACACCTATGGGCGATATAGTTTTAAAACTATATAACGAAACACCTAAACACAGAGATAATTTTATAAAATTAGCAAAAGAAGGTTACTACAACGGCTTGTTGTTTCACCGTGTTATGAAAACCTTTATGATACAAGGTGGCGACCCTGAATCGAAAAATGCACCTGCCGGAACACAGCTTGGAAACGGTGGCCCTGATTATACCATTCCAGCCGAGTTTAGCCCCAAGCTATACCACAAAAGGGGAGCATTAGCAGCAGCTAGGCAACCCGACGAAGTGAACCCACAAAAAGAAAGCAGTGGCAGCCAGTTTTATATTGTACACGGTAGGCCTTTTAATGAAACCGAACTTAATAACATTGCTCAACAAGGAGGCCTTATGTTTACTGATGAGCAAAAAAATCTTTACCAAACAGTAGGCGGAGCACCTTTTTTAGATATGCAATACACTGTGTTTGGCGAGGTAGTAGAAGGTATGGAAGTAGTTGATAAAATTGCAGCCCAACCTGTTGATGGAAGTAACCGCCCGTTTAAAAATGTTAAATTTAGCGTTAGTTTGGTTGATGAAGCTACAAAAAACAACCAATAGTTAGCAACAAAACCATAAAAAAATCTGTCTGAAACGGGACAACGTATGTTTATGAAGGCCAAAGGAATAAAGTTAACCTTGTTTGCATCTCTACTTTTAATAATAATTAGTAGTGGGTGCGGACTAAAAATATTTAAGAAAAAAGTGAAGCAAGAACCTGTAACTAAAGCAAAAATTGAGACCGAATACGGTACTATAATTATAAAATTATATAACGAAACCCCTCAACATAGAGACAATTTTATAAAACTGGTAAAAAACGGTTTTTATACCGATTTACTTTTTCATAGGGTGATGCAAAACTTTATGATACAGGGCGGCGACCCCGACTCTAAAAATGCACCTGCCAACAAACAACTAGGCATTGGTGGCCCGGGCTATACCGTACCTGCTGAGTTTGACAGTAGCTTTATACACAAAAAAGGAGCTTTGGCAGCTGCAAGGCAACCCGACCAAGTGAACCCTACAAAAGCCAGCAGCGGCAGCCAATTCTACATAGCACAAGGTCAGGTATACGACAGCGCACAACTACAAATGATGGCTATGCGTACCGGTATGAAATACACTCCTGAACAAATTGCAACCTATACCACCATAGGCGGTACACCCCACCTTGATATGGGCTATACCGTATTTGGCGAGGTAGTAGAAGGCTTGGATGTGGTTGATAAAATTGCAGCAGTGCAAGTTGGCATGGCCAATAGACCAGTAAAAGATGTTAAATTTACAATTACGCTGATAGAAGAATAAACCCATAGGTGCATAAATACATATACATATTGGGGCTTTTGCTGTTTGGGCTGCAAAGCCAAGCGCAAACTACCGTAAAAGGCCGTGTTATAGACGGTACTACTGGCGAAGCCATGCCCTATGTAAATGTAATTTTTAAAGGCACTTCTATTGGTGCAAGTACAAATTTTGACGGATACTACACCCTTACTACCACCCAAAAGGTTGATTCTATTTCGGTATCGTTTTTAGGGTTTATTACCCAAACCAAAGGTGTAAAAAACGGAATAGCCCAAACGGTAGATTTTCAGCTTTTAGAAGCTGTAACCGAAGTGGGAGAAGTAGTGGTTACCCCCGGTGAAAACCCCGCCAATAAAATTATAAAATGGGCACAAGACCGTAAGGATATCAACGAGTACAAATCTTTAGAGGCTTACCAATACGAAAGTTTTACCAAGGTACAACTGGCTATAGACAACCTGTCGTCTAAATTTAAAGATAAAAAGATGATGCAACCCATCATCCCATTGTTTGATACCGTTGCGCACCTTTCAGAAAACGGTAAGCCTATTTTACCCGTATTTATTTCAGAAAGCTTGTCTGATTATTACGTGTTGATGAAACCCTACCGTACCCGCGAATACATCAAAGCCACCAAAATAGTGGGCGTGGGTGTAACCGATGGCAGCCTTACTTCGCAAATCATCGGCTCTAGCTTTCAGCAATACAACTTTTACAACAACTGGGTAAACATACTGGATAAAAACTTTGTATCGCCATTGGCCAACTCGTCATTAGGATACTATATTTTTACCTTGCGCGATACCGTTGAAATTGATGGTAAGCCTTGCTTTGAGTTGCAGGTGAACCCTAAACGAGCAAGCGATTTAGCTTTTACAGGTAAAATTTGGATTCAAGACTCAACCTTTGCACTAAAACGTGCCATACTAGAGATAAACAGTAAAGCCAACCTAAACTTTATTGATAAACTAAAAATACAGCAAGAGTTGGAGCAAACCAGTGCAGGGCCTTGGCTACCCTCTAAAACAAGGGTACTGATAAACATACAAGAGCTTAGTGAAAATTCACCCGGTATGGTGGCTCTATTCTATACATCAAATAAAGATTTTATAGTAAACGAGCCTAAGCCTAATAAATTTTACGAAACTCCACTGGAGGTGGCCGAAGATGCTACGCAGTTTGATGAGCAGTTTTGGAATGAAAATCGCCACGAGCAAATAAGCGAATCGGAAAAGCGCGTATACAAAATGGTGGATACCTTGCGCAATCTTCCATCAGTAAAAACATGGATTGAATATGTTGATATTATTGTAAACGGCTACAAAGGCATAGGCAAAAAACTAGAGATTGGCCCATACGCCCTTATATATGGCTATAACAACCTTGAAGGCAATCGTTTTAGGTTGGGATTTAAAACTAATGAGTATTTTAGTAAAAAGTGGACACTGCGCAGTTATTTGGCGTATGGAACACTTGACGGGCGTTTTAAATATGGCGGGCAAATAGAGCGAATACTGTCGCGCAAGCGATGGACTACCTTTGGCTTAAGCTACAAAGACGATGTGGAGCAGATTGGTGTAACCGATCAAAACTATTCGTCAAGTAACTTATTCACCCAACTCTCTCTTTTTCAAGCCGACCAACTAAACCGCACTATTGATTACAGAACATGGGCAAGTCGCGAATTTAAAAAGGGGATAACAGGCAAGATAACGCTGCAAAACAAATCGTATATTTTTACTCCAATACGTGATTTTAACTTTGCGTATATCAAAAACACTGAAGACCCTGCTAACCCTGCCATTTCAAACAGTTTTATAAACACATCGGTTACTGCCAACCTACGCATAGCCCTGAAAGAGTTATTTATTATTGACGGTAACGAACGATTGAGTATTGGCACAGGCTATGCCCCTGCCTTTGATATTAGTTATACCCGAGGCATAAAAGGTGTATTGGATGGTGGTTTTAACTACGATAAGGTGGATATTAAAATACGCCACTATGTTGTATTTGGAACCCTTGGTCAAGGCGATTATATTTTCACCGCAGGAAAAGTATTTAGCCCTCTGCCCTACCCTTTGTTGTTTGTTCAACGTGGAAATGAATCGTTGGTGAGTGGACGCTCTAACTATAACCTAATGAACTTTTTTGAGTTTGTAACCGACCAATATGTGGCTATGAACTACGAGCATCATTTTGAAGGCTTATTTACCAACCGTGCTCCACTAATTAAAAAATGGAAGCTTAGGCTATTTGCTACGGGTAAAGCAGTTTGGGGCTCGGTAAGCAAACAAAACTTGGCCTTATTGCCTAAAATTGATGCTAACGGCAGATCAGTATCAAGCTTTGGCGAGATAAACCGCGAGCCTTATGTAGAGGTGGGCTACGGGGTAGAAAACATTTTCCGTATTCTTAGGGTTGATTTCATTCACCGTCTTACCCATTTGCAAAACCCTAACGCACGCCCTTTTGGGGTGAAACTGCAAGTACAGCTTACTTTCTAGTGGTTGATCAAGCTGTCGGGTTTACATACCAAAAAAGAATATACTTTCTTTCTCTCTCCACCATCATCTATTACCAACTCTGTTATATCTTCATTAAAGGGTATGATATTGGTTTCTTTTCTGCCAAAGACCTTTCTATGTTTAATCTTGTCTAGTTTTTCGAACTCTATATTTTTATCCCAATTATTACAAAAGGTATTATTTAAAAATTGACGTCTCATCCAATACAAAATATCAAAAGTCTGATAGAAATTAAATACTTGTGTGTGTTTCCTCTTAAACTTAGTATTCATTAATACACTATCTATTCCTCCCTCAGTAAGGGTAGAATCATTCAGAAAGATTACATAGGAGCAATTCTTTTCAAAATAAACAAAACCTTGTTTTTTTACTATGTTTAAAGAAACAATAGGAAATCCGTGAGAGGTTGGTGGTGCATTTTCTTTGCATTTTGGTAAACCTACACCGCAACCATAATGCACATTTTTTTTAGCACAAGAACTAAGCAATAAAAGAATCGAAAATACCAGTGTAGGGTTTCTAAACATGAACATGAACACCAACAAGCCAAAAACCGAGCCTAAAAATTAGGCTGCAAAATATCGGTTTTATAAAACTCAGTAATAATGTTTACTGCATCTTCGGCAGTATCAGCAATTTTAAACATAAACAAATCTTCAGAATTTATGTTGCCTTCTTGCTCAAGCATCACCTTTTGTATCCAATCAATCAAACCTTGCCAGTAATCGCTACCCATTAACACTATGGGAAATTTATCAATCTTTTGAGTTTGTATCAGTGTAAGGGCTTCAAAAAGCTCGTCCATAGTGCCATACCCACCGGGGAAAACCACAAAAGCCTGTGCATATTTTACCAGCATCACTTTGCGCACAAAAAAGTAATCAAAGTGTATCAGCCTGTCTCGATCTATATACTCATTGTTCTTGGTTTCAAAAGGCAAATCAATACTCACCCCCACCGATTTTCCACCTACTTCCTTTGCCCCTTTATTACCAGCCTCCATAATGCCCGGGCCACCGCCGGTCATCACCCCATAACCTGCTTCGCACAGCTTGGTTGCCACCTCAGTAGCCAAAGGGTAATACTTATTGTCGGGCTTGGTACGTGCCGAACCAAATATAGAAACACAAGGGCCTATTACAGATAGTTTTTCAAACCCCTGTACAAACTCGGCCATTATTTTAAATATCTGCCACGAGTCGGTTATCTTCATCACCGGCCATTCCTTGGCCGCGTCCAAAATCTTTTTGTCTGTCATTTTTAGTACTTATTAATAGTAAACCAACGTAAGTAAGTAAGCCGTTTACGGCTAGTAATTCAAAACCAAATTGATAACCACCTAAAACAGCAGGACTATATAGTGCAATAATGTATGTTAGCACAGGTGCAGCAATACACACCAATGGAGCAAATTGGTCGGTAATTTTTCGTTTTGATAGCAAACCAAAGCCAAACAATCCTAGTAAAGGGCCGTAGGTATAACTGGCTACTATAAATACGGTATCAATAATAGCTTGGTTGTTAAATGCTTTAAACAGTAGTATTACCAACAATAACAAAACGGCAAAAACTACGTGTATTATGTGCCGCTTTCGGGTTTTCTGTTCTTGGGTTAAAGCCGTGTTTCGTTCTAAATCTAAAAAATCAATATAAAAAGAGGTGGTAAGCGTGGTAAGCACACTATCGGCACTAGAAAATGTGGAGGCAGTAAGCCCAATAATAAAGGCTATACCTGTGGCAAACCCTAAATGACTAAGTGCCAGTTGAGGAAACAAATCGTCGGTTTTTGCAGGCATCGTAAAGCCAATCTGCTCAGCATACATATACAACAACGCTCCCAACGAAAGAAAAAACACATTTACCAACACCATAACAAAACTGAAACTCACCACATTTTTTTGAGCATCTTTAAGATTAGGGCAGCTTAGGTTTTTTTGCATCATGTTTTGGTCTAGCCCCGTCATAGCAATACTAATAAACATACCGCCTATTAAATCTTTAAACAGAAAAGACTTTCCCTTCCAATCCAATACCAGCATATCGGCATACTCACTATTGTATACCTTGCCCACCATTTCGCCCAAGCTCCAATCCAAACTATCAGTAATAGATACAATGGTAAACACCACGCCCCCAATAAGTAGCAACGATTGAAAAGTATCCGTCCACACAAGGGTTTGTATGCCTCCTTTATAAGTATAGAGTAAAATAAGAATGATAATAATAGTAACCGAAAGCCAAAAAGGCACTCCAAATTGGTCGAAAACAAAAAACTGAATTACCGATGCTGTAAGATACAACCTAGCGGCTGCACCCAATAAACGCGACAGCATAAAGTATAATGCACCCGTTTTTTGCGAGTGTTTTCCAAACCTCTCCTCCAAGTACGTGTAAATACTGGTCAGGTTCATGCGGTAATACACGGGCAACAGCACATAGGCTATAACAAAATAGCCCAGCCAAAAACCCAATACCAATTGCAAGTACGAAAAATGAGCCGTGCCCACTTTACCGGGTACTGAAATGAAGGTAACGCCCGAGAGCGAATCGCCAATCATGCCCAAAGCCACTATAATCCAAGGCGACGACTTGTTGCCCAAAAAATAACCCGAGGCATTGGCCTTTCGCCCCGTTATCCATGCTATAAGTAGCAGTAGCAAAAAGTAGCCGCCAATACTACCCAATATAAGATACGCATTCATGTGGCAGTAAAAATATAGAAAAGCGCAAGTGTGCCTGTGTATTTTCTTTGCACAGATGTGGGTAGTAGGTGCAAGGGGCTGTTAACTGTAGCCTTGCGGCATTGCGTTTGTGCCTTAAATAGCGTAGTTTCGCTGTTTTTAATTCAACTCTTATTACCCTACCACCTTTTATTAAATATACTACATATATGACTATTATAAAAAAGGCTAAAGCCATTGATAATCAGCTGCCATTAGTAATTATTGGCAACAAAAAAACCAAGTGGGAAGATGCAGGCTTAAGCAAAGCCGAAGCCGCTTATGTGAAAGAAAAAATAAAAGGTGACGAGAAAAATATTACCCTTCAAAATTTAGACCGATTGGTTTTTATAGTGCTTGATCCTGCACAAGATGCCGCCTATAAAAATGCAGAAAAATACCGTAATGCAGGGTTTGCCATTTGCGGCAAACTAAATGCAGCAAAAAAAGAACACGTGCAAATAACCGGTGCCGATGCACAAGGTATACTTTGCGTAGCCGAAGGTATAGCCCTTAGCAACTACCAGTTTTTAAAGTATAAAAAAGATATTGCCAAAGAAAAAAACAGCCTTGGCCAAATACATATAGTAGCCGATGAGGTAAAGAAAGCTGATGTTGACAATTTAAATATTGTTATTGATGCTACCTGCACCGCCCGCACATTGGTAAACGAACCCCAATCGTATCTTGATGCTTTGCAAATGGCTCAACAATTTGAGGAAATGGGCAAAGAGGCAGGCATAAAAGTAGAAGTACTTACCAAAACTAAAATAGAAGCCCTAAAATTTGGCGGTCTTTTGGCCGTAAACATGGGTAGCCAAACGCCACCTACCTTCACCATTATGGAGTACAAACCCGCCAAAGCGGTAAACAAAAACCCTATAATATTGGTAGGTAAAGGTGTGGTATACGATACAGGAGGGCTAAGCCTAAAACCTACTGCAAACAGTATGGATTACATGAAGAGCGATATGGGTGGCGCTGCCGTTGCAGCCTGTGCTATATATGGTGCAGCCAAAATGAAACTGCCCGTTCATATCATCTCATTAATTCCTGCTACCGATAATCGTCCCGGTGAAAATGCTTATGCACCCGGTGATGTAATAAAAATGCACAACGGACTAAACGTTGAAGTATTAAATACGGATGCTGAAGGCCGCATGATATTAGCCGATGCACTATCGTATGCACAAAAATTTAAACCTGAGTTGGTGGTAGATTTTGCAACCCTTACAGGTGCTGCTGCTATGGCCATAGGCAAATACGGTATAGTATGTATGGGTACTGCCCCTGAAAAAACCAAAAGCACACTAAAAACAAGCGGTGAAAACGTATACGAACGCTTAGTTGAGTTGCCATTTTGGGAAGAATATAACGACCTTATAAAATCAGAAATTGCTGAGATAAAAAACATAGGTGGCCCAGTAGCAGGTGCTATTACCGCAGGTAAATTTTTAGAACACTTTACTGACTATCCTTGGATGCACTTTGATATTGCCGGCCCTGCATACTTGCACGGAGTAGATAACTATCGAGGTAAACAAGGTACAGGAGCAGGCGTACGCTTTATGCTTGATTTCTTGAAAAACTACGGTGGCAAATAAACATTTGCCTTTGTTAAACCCCTTTTCTGTTTAAAACATGAGCCAAAAAGAACTACCCAAAATAGGCATCACCATTGGTGATTATAATGGCATAGGTGTAGAGATTATTTTAAAAGCCCTGCACGATAACCGCTTGCTAAACCATTGCATACCCATTGTTTTTGGTTCGGTAAAAGTGTTATCGTTTTTCCGCAAAGCAATGGACATGGGCGATTTTAGCTTTAACTACATCAAATCGATAGACCAAGCGAATAACAAACGTCCCAATCTTTTTACCTGCTGGGAAGAAGAAACCGAAATAAAACCAGGCCAGCCCGATGCAATAGCGGGTAAATACGCCCTGAAATCGCTTGAAGACGCAGTAGCCATGGCAAAAGAAGGCTTGCTTGATGCTATCGTAACAGCACCCATTGATAAAAACACTATACAAAGCAATACTTTCCGTTTTGCAGGACATACAGAGTATTTGGCTGAGCAATTCAATTCGCCTCAGCACATGATGTTTTTAACGGGCGAAGATTTGCGTGTTGGCTTAGTTACAGGCCATGTGCCTATAAAAGAAGTCTCTAACCATATTACCCAAGAAAAAATAATAGAAAAACTACGCATAATGCGTACCAGCTTGCAAACCGATTTTGCTATAACCAAACCTCGCATAGCTGTATTAGCTTTAAATCCACATGCCGGCGATGGTGGCCTTATAGGAGATGAAGAGCAAAACATAATAATACCCGCCATTGAGCAAGCCAAAAACGAAAGCATATTGGCTTTTGGCCCTTATGCCGCCGATGGTTTTTTTGCAGCGCGTAAACACAACAAGTTTGATGCTGTGTTGGCTATGTACCACGATCAAGGTTTAATCCCCTTTAAATACCTTGAGGTAGAAGAAGGAGTGAACTTTACAGCCGGTTTGCCCGTAATTCGTACTTCGCCCGACCATGGAACGGCATACGATATTGCAGGTAAAAATATGGCAAGCCCATCATCAATGCGAGCAGCCATATATATGGCCTTAGATTTACTCCGCACCCGCAATAATGAAAAGGACATACATGAAAACCCATTAAAGTTTACATCGCTAAAAAAAGAACGTTTCCGTATGGAGTTTTAAGGGTTGTTTTGAAGCTATAAACAACTCTACAATAAGTGTTTTACGGCAAATTGCCAAAAAACAAATACACACATTGTTAATTTGATACAATTACCGTATTTTTGCCGACTATTTTCGTGGAGAGTAAAATGGTTGGCGCAGGTAAATACAAAATAGATTTGCTCAAGGTTAAAGAAGCAGACGTTTATAATTTTGAAATAGACAGTGCCTTTTTTAGTGCCTTTGAAGAAAGCACTATTAAAAATGGTGAGATTGATATAAAAGTAGAGATTGAGCGAACAGGCAACAACTTTCCTACGATTATTGAAGGTGAAGGAACAGTGAAGTTGGAATGCGACAGATGTCTTAGAACAATTGACTTTCCAACGAAAAGCCGCTTAGAGTTGATAGTAAAACTAAGCGAAACACAAAAAGAAGATGAAGACGAAATAGTATATGTGCCTGCCGGCGAAGCAGTATTTCACATGGCACAACACATATACGATATGGTTTACCTCTCACTGCCCATTCGCAAAACTTGCGAAGAAGCAAACATACCCAAGGGTTGCGACCCAAAGGTGATTGAAAAATTGAACAGCAGGGACGACGATGATAACAACGCCGACCCACGCTGGGAGAAGTTAAAAGATTTATTAGAATAAAATAAAACTGAAATAAAATGGCACATCCTAAGCGCAAAGTATCCAAAGCCCGTAGGGACAAAAGAAGGACTCACCACAAATTGGACAGCAGACCTATCTTTATCGATCCTAGTACTGGCGAACCTTCATTGTACCACCGTGTAAATGTAGAAACCGGTATGTACAAAGGTGTTAAAGTAATGAAGGGCAAAAACGAAGAATAATTTGCCTACCCAAAAAATGCGTATTGGCATTGACATTATGGGCGGCGATCTTGGCCCCCTTGAAGCAATTAAAGGCTGTGCACAAGCAGTCAAAGAACTTCCGGGCACTGAGGTAGTGCTTATAGGCAACAAAGAAACTGCTAAACCACTTTTTGATGAAGCGGGTGTAAATGCAGATATCTTTCATTTTGTACATGCCGATGAAGTTATCGGTATGGCAGATTCGCCTGTAAAAGCTATATCGCAAAAAAGGAACTCAAGCATAGCCATTGGTTTTGGTTTGTTAAAGGAAGGGCAAATTGATGCCTTTGCAAGCGCAGGCAATACCGGTGCTATGATGGTGGGTGCTATGTATAGCGTTAAAACCATAGAAGGTGTTATACGCCCTGCAATTGGCACAATACTACCCAAAATAACAGGCGGCCTTGGCTATATGTTAGATATGGGTGCAAATGCCGATTGCAAACCCGATGTTCTTTTCCAGTTTGGTGTATTAGGTTCACTATATGCTAAATATGTGTACGGTATTGATAACCCAAGGGTATCATTACTAAACATTGGAGAAGAAAAAGAAAAAGGAAACCTTAATACACAAGCCGCCTACCAACTTATGGAAGGCACACCTTTATTTAACTTTATAGGTAATGCCGAAGGGCGCGACTTGTTCTTAGATAAATCAGATGTAGTAGTATGCGATGGTTTCACAGGAAACGCCATACTAAAAGCTTGCGAAAGCATGTGCTACTTGTTGATGAAACGTGGGGTTAAAGATGATTTTTTAAATATGTTCAACCCCGAACTTTACGGAGGTACAGCCGTTTTAGGTGTTAACGCCCCCGTAATTATTGGTCACGGAAATTCTTCAGCAACATCATTTTTAAATATGATAAAACTGGGACTTAACGTAGCCGAATCAAAACTACCCGAAAAAATTAGGAATTCATTTTCCCTTTCATCTTAAAAATGGAAAAAATCACAGCAGCCATCACAGCAGTTGGCGGATACGTTCCCGAAGATTTACTTACCAATTTCGATTTAGAAAAATTGGTAGACACGTCTGACGAATGGATACGCAGCCGCACGGGAATACGCGAAAGACATATTTTGAAAACGCCCGGCAAAGCAACTAGCGATATGGCTGTTGAAGCCATAAAAGTACTGCTTGAAAAACGTGGTATTGGTGCCGATGAAATTGACATGGTTGTTTGTTGTACCATTACGGGCGACCTTATTTTTCCTGCTACTGCAAACATATTGTGCGATAAGATTGGAGCAAAAAATGCTTGGGGATTTGACCTAGGTGCAGCTTGCTCTGGCTTTTTGTTTGGTATGGAAGTAGGTAGCAAAATGGTTGAAAGCGGTAAATACAAAAAAGTACTGGTTGTGGGTGGCGATAAAATGTCATCAATAATTGACTATACCGACCGAAATACCTGTATAATATTTGGCGATGGGCTTGGTGCAGTTTTGCTTGAACCTAATACTGACGGTTATGGAGTTATAGACTCTGTGTTGCATTCAGATGGTTCGGGAAGACAGTTTTTGCATCAAAAAGCAGGTGGCTCATTAAAACCACCTACACATGAAAGCATTGATGCAGGTGAGCATTACGTATATCAAGATGGAAAAGTGGTATTTAAATTTGCCGTTACTAATATGGCCGATGTTACCCACCAGATAATAGAACGTAATAAACTAAAACCTGAAGATGTAGCATGGTTAGTACCTCATCAAGCTAACTTACGCATTATTGATGCTACAGCCGAGCGCATAAACCTTGATAAAAACAAGGTGATGATAAACATAGAAAAGTATGGCAATACTACCAACGGTACTTTACCACTTTTACTATGGGATTACGAAAAACAGCTTAAAAAAGGTGATAACCTTATATTAAGTACCTTTGGCGGTGGCTTCACTTGGGGCTCTATGTACCTAAAGTGGGCATACAACAGCTAAATTCTCTTTACTTGTTTTAATCACAAAACTTTTTCATTTTTGAATTACCCTACCCGTAGAGAAATATTGATATGGAATTAAAAGAAATACAATCGCTTATTAAATTTGTCTCAGAATCAGGAGTTGATGAAGTTGACATTGAAAGAAAAGATTTTAAACTATCTATAAAAAAACTACCCCCTAATGTAGTGCAAGCGCCACAAGTAGTACAAGCTACTATACCCGCTTCTGCACCCGTAGCGCAAGTAGCAGAATCTAAAGCTCCCGTTGCTGAAACAGCAGCAACCCCTGCAGCACCCGCAGCAAGCAAGCTTGTAGAAATAAAATCACCAATGATTGGCACATTCTACCGCTCATCATCACCCGATAAACCTGCATTTGTAAATGTTGGCGATGAAGTTGGTAGTGGTGATGTAATTTGTATAGTTGAGGCCATGAAACTATTTAATGAAATTGAATCTGAAATTTCGGGTAAAATAGTAAAAGTGTTGGTAGAAAATGCTCAACCTGTTGAGTACGACCAACCTCTGTTTTTGGTTGAACCTGCTTAATCTTAATTTGAAATTTCGAATTTCGAATTTTTAAATTCTAATTTATGTTTAAAAAAATACTGATAGCCAACCGTGGCGAAATAGCCCTACGTATAATACGTACCTGTAAAGAAATGGGTATCAAAACCGTTGCGGTATATTCTACAGCCGATAGAGACAGTTTACACGTGCGTTTTGCCGATGAAGCTGTTTGTATAGGCCCTGCACCTAGCCCACTAAGTTACCTTAGTATGCCCAATATTATTGCCGCAGCCGAGATAACCAATGCTGATGCAATTCACCCGGGTTATGGTTTTCTTTCAGAAAACGCAAAATTCTCGAGCATTTGCCGCGACCATGGTATTAAATTCATTGGGGCTTCGCCCGAAATGATTAACTCAATGGGCGACAAATCAAACGCCAAAGACACTATGAAAAAAGCAAATGTACCTACCATACCCGGTAGCGATGGTTTGCTTAAAGATGTGAAAGAAGGCATAAGAGTAGCCAAAGAAATAGGTTACCCCGTTATACTAAAAGCTACCGCAGGTGGTGGTGGACGTGGTATGCGTATTATTTGGGAAGACAAAGAATTTCAAGGAGCATGGGATAGTGCCCGCCAAGAAGCAGGTGCAGCCTTCGGTAACGATGGTGTTTATCTTGAAAAATATATTGAAGAACCTCGCCATATTGAAATACAATTGGCAGGCGACCAATACGGTAAAGTTTGCCACCTTAGCGAGCGTGATTGCTCAGTACAACGCCGTCACCAAAAACTTATAGAAGAGTCTCCATCACCATTTGTTACCCCAGAATTAAGGGATAAAATGGGTGCAGCTGCAATTGCAGCCGGAGAATCAATAAACTACGAGGGTGTAGGTACAGTAGAGTTTTTGGTAGATAAATACCGTAACTTTTACTTTATGGAGATGAATACCCGTATACAGGTAGAGCATCCCGTAACCGAAGAGGTTATCAACTTTGATTTGATAAAAGAGCAAATACTTATTGCTGCGGGTGTGCCCATTAGCGGTAAAAACTATTTGCCCCAAAAGCACGCAATGGAGTGCCGTATTAATGCTGAAGACCCCTTTAACAATTTCCGCCCCTCACCAGGTAAAATTATTAACCTGCACAAACCGGGCGGACATGGTGTACGTGTAGATAGCCACATATACGCAGGTTATACTATACCTCCTAATTACGATAGCATGATAGCCAAGCTAATAGTATCAGCACAAACACGTGAAGAAACTATTGTGAAAATGGAACGTGCCCTTAGCGAGTTTGTTATTGAAGGTATAGAAACCACAATACCTTTGCAGTTACAGATAATGAAAGACCCTGACTTTAGAGCAGGTAATTTTACCACTGCATTTATGAATGATTTTAAAATAGAGCGATAGTTATACCATCGCTCTATTCCTCTCACCCTTTTTCCAAATAAACTTATAATATTAATAATAAATAGCATTAGTGCCTTTTTATTATTAATTTTGGTAAACGCGTTTCTTTTATACACAAGAAGAAACACTTGTTATTTTGGCAAAAAGAATAACAATTGCATATATTATTATTGGCTGTTTATGGGTGTTTATTGGCGATTTTCGCCTCGAAGAATTTGCACACAATAATAACCTTACAGCCACACAGGTTTTTTACTTTACTGTAATAAAGGGCCTTAGCTTTGTTTTGCTTAGTGGATTAGCCCTGTTTTTATACTCCAACTACTCATTCAAAAAACTATCAAAACTAGAAAAACAGTACCGTCACCTTTTTGAAAAAAATCCTAACCCTATGTGGGTGTATGATTTAAAAACCTTAAAATTTTTAGCCATAAATAAAGCTGCGCTAAAAACATACGCCTATGCCGATGATGAGTGGTTGGGCATGACTATCTTAGATATACGCCCCACAACCGAACGTCAAATTGTTATAGAAAATATCAAAACGCTTAATGACGACATTGCAAACAATGGCGTGTTTACACATAAAAAAAAGAATGGCGAGTTATTTTATGTAAACATCTATTCGGCTCCAACAATATTTGGCAACCAAAAAGCGCGGATGGTGCTGGCGCTAGATGTAAGCGAAAAAGCCCTGGCACAGCAAGAAATAATTAAACTAAGTCTGGATTTAGGGAATTTTAAACGTAGGCTAAACGAAATACTCTCTAGCGTAAACGATGTAGTGTGGGCATGCACTGCAAACAATTACAAAATGCTTTTTATAAGTAGTGCCTGCCAAAAAGTATCAGGCTATAGCCCTGCTGAGTTTTATGCCGATAGTAATTTATGGTTTAAACGTGTGCACCCCGATGATAAAGAGAAAATGACTAATGCCATTGCAGAGTTGCAACACAATGGTTCGGCCGAAACAGAATATCGCGTAATAGATAAACAAGGGCAAATAAAAATAGTGCTTGATAAATCCTCCCTCTCTTATGATGAACAAGGTAATCCAAAAGAAATACACGGTGTAGCTACTGATATTACCAGTTTGCGAGAATCAGAACAAAAGTTTTTATCCTATACCCTGCATATTGCAAAAATATTAGATGCCATTACCGATGGGTTTATTACCCTTGATAAAGAATGGCGGTTTACCTACATAAACAAAGTATTTCAAAAAATAACCAATAAAAGCACTGATGAGTTATTGGGTAAACAAATTTGGCAGCTTTATCCCCAACTAATTGAAACTCCGTTTTATAATTACCTAACAAATGCCGCACAAAACCAAGAACCCAAAAATTTTGAAACCCAATACTTTAATCAAAAAAAATGGTATGTATGCAATGTATACCCCAACCCCGCAGGCTTAGCCATATACTTTGCTGACGTAACTGAAACGCGTCTAATGCATAACGAAATTGCAACCACCAAAAACAACCTAAAAGCACTAATAAATACCACATCAGATTTAATCTGGTCAATAGATAAAAACAAAAAAATAATATCGGCCAATAAAGCATTTATCAATTTTACCGAAATTAACTTTAACACTAAGATAGTAGAGGGAGCAACCGCATTGCCTAACAAAATGGATGCGGCTATCTATAATAACTGGCAAATTTACTACCTAAGAGGCTTAAATGGCGAAGCATTTTCTATAGAATATCCTTACAACGATGCGAATGAAAAACAAACTTGGTTAGAGATATATTTTAACCCCATAACATCAGCCGAAGAAATTACCGGAATTAGTTGCTTTGCTAGAGATATTACTGAACGTAAAAACTACGAGCTAAATATTGAGCAACAAAACAAAAAACTAAGAGAAATAGCGTGGATGCAATCGCACGAAGTAAGAGCACCCCTCAGTACTATTATGGCACTTGTAGGCTTATTTAACCACACTAACCCTGCCGACCCTGAAAACAGGGAGTTGTTAAGACTAATAGTAGTATCAACCAATAAGCTGGATAAAATAATACATGAGATAGTAAATAAAACATACAATGCACAGGAGCTAAACAACTTTGTTACCACACCTGTTGAAAACACTTAAAAACAAGTCTTTACAGGCTTTTTTACCATTAATACCCTCCATTACGGCTTTTCTGTTTATCTTCGCGCAATTTGTTTTAAGCTACTCTTACAAAAAATTATGCCCAAAGATCCATCTATAAAGTCCGTTCTAATTATAGGCAGCGGCCCTATTATTATAGGTCAAGCCTGCGAGTTTGATTATTCAGGAAGCCAAGCAGCACGTTCATTAAAAGAAGAAGGTGTTGACGTTACCCTTATCAACTCTAACCCTGCTACAATAATGACCGACCCTGTAACTGCCGACAAAATTTATTTGTTGCCGCTTACAGTTACTTCATTAGAACAAATACTACAAGAACGCCAAATAGATGCTGTACTGCCTACCATGGGCGGACAAACAGCACTAAACCTTTGCAAAGAAGCCGACGAAATTGGCCTTTGGGATAAATACAATGTAAAAATTATTGGTGTTGATATTGCCGCGATTGAGAAAACAGAAAATCGTGAGCAGTTTCGCCAACTAATGATAGATTTGGGTATTGGTGTGGCTCCATCAAAAGTCGCCAACTCATTCTTAGAAGGAAAAGAAATAGCACAAAAAATAGGTTTCCCCTTAGTTATTCGCCCATCGTACACATTAGGCGGTACAGGCGGTGGCTTTGTATGGAAAAAAGAAGAGTTTGATGCCGCCCTTAGCCGTGGTTTGCAAGCCTCGCCCACACACGAAGTTTTGGTAGAAAAAGCAGTGTTTGGCTGGAGAGAATACGAGTTAGAATTACTACGCGATAAAGACGATAACATAGCTGTAATATGTACCATAGAGAATTTTGACCCTATGGGAATACATACAGGAGATAGCATTACTGTGGCTCCTGCTATGACGTTGAGCGATACTTGCTTCCAAGAAATGCGCAACCTTGCCCTTAAAATGATGCGCGCCATTGGCACATTTGCAGGCGGGTGTAATGTGCAGTTTGCCGTAAACCCTGAAGACGAAGCTATAATATCAGTAGAAATAAACCCACGTGTATCGCGTTCATCAGCATTGGCCTCAAAAGCTACAGGATATCCTATAGCAAAAATTGCGGCCAAATTGGCGATGGGTTATACGCTTTCTGAGCTTAAAAACCCTGTAACTAAAACAACATCAGCGTTTTTTGAGCCTGCTATTGATTACGTGATAGTAAAAATACCACGTTGGAATTTTGATAAATTTAAAGACGCTGATACCCGCTTAGGCCTTCAAATGAAATCGGTAGGCGAGGTAATGGCAATAGGCCGCAGCTTTCAAGAAGCCTTGCAAAAAGCCTGTCAATCGCTAGAAATTAAAAAAATAGGGTTGGGTGCTGACGGTATGCACGAAACCAACCTTGAAAAAATTGTATCGAAACTGGAAAACCCGTCGTGGGATAGGTTATTCTACATAAAAGATGCTATATCACTAGGTGTACCCATCACCACAGTGCAAAAAATAACACAAATAGACCGTTGGTTTTTAATGCAAATTCAGGATTTGGTTAAAACCGATAGCGAAATAAAACGCTTTAGCCTTGAAAATATACCTTCCGAATTGATGATGGAAGCAAAACAAAAAGGATATAGTGATGCACAAATAGCCTATTTGCTAAAAAACTGTACCGAAGACGATGTATACAACAGGCGTAAGCAACTGGGTATAAATAGAGTATATAAAATGGTGGATACCTGCTCAGCAGAGTTTCCAAGCAATACCAACTACTTTTACTCAACCTTTGATGGTGAGAACGAATCAGTAGTTACGGACAAGAAGAAAATAATAGTATTAGGATCAGGCCCCAACCGTATTGGGCAAGGTATAGAGTTTGATTATAGCTGTGTACACGGCTTATTAGCAGCCAAAGAGTGCGGCTACGAGGCCATAATGATTAACTGTAACCCCGAAACTGTATCAACCGATTTTGATATGGCAGACAAGCTGTACTTTGAGCCTGTATTTTGGGAGCATTTGTATGAGCTTATAGAGATGGAGAAACCTGAAGGCGTAATAGTGCAATTGGGTGGGCAAACGGCTCTGAAACTATCAGAAAAGCTACACGAAAAAGGCATTAAAATTATTGGTACATCGTACGATAATATGGATATTGCTGAAGACCGTGGCCGTTTTTCAGATTTGCTAAAAGAATTAGACATCCCCTACCCCGATTATGGTGTTGCCCTTGATGCTGATGAAGCTCTTGAGGTAGCCAATCGCGTAGGTTACCCTGTGTTGGTACGCCCTAGCTATGTTTTGGGCGGACAAGGGATGAAAATAGTAATTAACGACGAGGAATTGGAAACAGCAGTAATTGGTTTGTTGGGAGATTTGCCCGGTAACCGTGTGCTGATTGACCATTTCTTAGACCGCGCTGAAGAAGCTGAAACTGACAGTATTAGTGATGGTGATGATGTGCACATTATAGGTATGATGGAGCACATTGAGCCTGCAGGTATACACAGTGGTGATTCTTCGGCGGTATTACCTCCATTTAGCCTTTCGCAACAGGCAAAAGATAAAATGGAAGAGTACTCTATAAAACTGGCTAAAGCACTTAATGTACGCGGTTTGTTAAACATTCAGTTTGCTATAAAAAACGACAAAGTATACGTTATAGAGGCTAACCCGCGTGCATCGCGCACAGTGCCCTTTATTTGCAAAGCCTACCAAATACCTTATGTAAACATTGCTACAAAAGTGATGTTGGGGGCAAACAAAATAAAAGACTTTACGTTTGAAGAAAAACTGGAGGGCTACGCCATAAAACAACCCGTTTTCTCTTTTGATAAATTCCCAAAAGTTAACAAAGAGTTAGGGCCTGAAATGAAATCGACAGGTGAGGCAATCTTATTTATTAAAGATTTGAACGACCCTCTTTTCCGCCAGTTCTACAAAGAAAAATCGATGTTCCTAAGTAAATAATTAATACTATGTTACGTTTTATAGGCATTCTTGTCCTCTTTTATCTTATCGTTCGTGTTTTTCGTGGTTTGTTTCAACCCAATGTAACGGTTAAAAACTATCACTACCACCAAAACGGCAATTCGAAGAAGAAGCAAGAAGGCGATGTGAAAATAATAAGCAATGAAGACCAAGGCCCACACAAAAGTGATGATATGGGCGAATATGTAGATTATGAAGAGGTGAAATAATCCAAAACTGAAATTTACTCTTAACTAAAAAAGCGGCTAATAGCCGCTTTTTTAGTTATATAATGTTGCTGAAAAGCAAAATACTACCAATCGTCCTCGTCAAGCTCAACAGGCTCACGCATAAATTTGCGCATATCTTTCACTAAGTTTTGTATAGATCCATCCGCAGCACGCAAATACCTATCGTAGTTTACCACATTGCGTTCAGATTTCATATAAAACTCCATGTACACGTAGTTTATATCTTTCTTGTCTGATGTTTCAGGCAGTAAGTGCACCAAATTAGTTATAGTAAACTTATACTTACCGTCTTTAAAACGCATGGTAATGGTAAATTGCAGTTGGCCATACTCAGAAGCCGAAAATTTATTATACCTCACCTTTAAGGGCACAGTTACCTTAGCCTTAAACTTCTCGTACAACACATCATCAACGTATAACTCTGCATTGTCTTTTTTATCGCGCTTTTTGGCGGCATAGGGCGTTCCCCAATGGGTGTGTACCCAACGCTTTGCACGTATATATAACGAGTCGTAGTACGATTCGTTTTGTTCAATCACATCCTCGTAAGAAATCAACTCAGTAATTGTATCAACGGGCATTTTTATGCGCACATAAGGTTTCTTTTCAGGTTTCTTCGGTGCTTCCTCCTTATTATCATAGCTATAATCGTCAAAATTATAGTCGTTTCCGTCTATATTCTCGTCATAGTAACTATCGTAAGTAGTGTCAGTAGTGTTATTGTAAGGGTCACTGCCGGGTTGTGCATGCAACGCAAAACCGCTTAAAGCAATCAACAGTAGGGTAAAAACAGCCCTGCTGGGTTTTCTTAATATCTTGTTTACCAAAATTTTGAAATCAATTATGTAACTAACAAAGGTGAGCAAATTTATGTTTTTTGGTGAAAAAATTATTTTCATTGGTGCTATTTAGATAAATTTTTACAATAGGCCTATATAATTCTATCTTTTTCTGCATATTTGGGCGCAAACATGAGAAAAAAGATTTTTCCAATACTGTTAACGACATTAGTTTTCGCTTATTGTTCTCCCGAACAAAACAATAAAAACAAAAACCAGACCATGATAGTAAAAGATCCACATTCATATGCAAAACCTAGTGATGTTGCCATAAAACACTTACACTTAGACCTTGCTGCCAATTTTTCAACAAAAACATTAGATGGCTTTGCCGAATTAACTTTAGAGAATAAAACCAACGCTAACGAGCTTTGGCTAGACACAAAAGACCTTACCATAAAAAAAGTAGAACTGGACAACGGCTCTGAAACTACTTTTGAGTTGGGTAAAGACGACGAGCACCTTGGCCAAAGCCTAAAGATATCTATACTACCAACCACCCAAAAGGTAAAAGTATACTATACTACCAGCCCCAATGCGAAAGCATTGCAATGGCTATCGCCGGCACAAACCAGCGGCAAAGAGCACCCTTTTTTGTTTAGCCAATCACAAGCTATACTTGCTCGTACTTGGATTCCTCTACAAGATGGCCCCGGTGTAAAATTTACATATAGTGCCAAAATAACTACCGACCCAAAACTAATGGTGCTGATGAGTGCCGAAAACGATACCACGCTACACAGCGACGGTGTATATACATTTAATATGCCACAAGCTATACCCAGTTACCTAATGGCTATTACTATTGGCGATTTTGAATACCGCAGCTTGGGCAAGGATTGTGGCGTATATGCCGAGCCTAATATGATTGAAAAAAGTGCTTGGGAGTTTGCTGACTTAGAGCAAATGATTGACAGTGCAGGCGACTTATATGGCCCTTATGCTTGGGGTAAATACGATGTAATAGTGCTTCCGCCTAGTTTCCCTTTTGGTGGAATGGAAAACCCACGCCTTACTTTTGCTACTCCTACAATTATTGCCGGCGACCGCTCTTTGGTATCACTTATTGCACATGAGTTGGCGCATAGCTGGAGTGGTAATTTGGTTACTAATGCTACATGGAATGACTTTTGGCTAAACGAGGGTTTTACCGTGTACTTTGAACGTCGTATAATGGAAAAAATATACGGCAAAGAACTTAGCGAGATGCAAGCATCGCTTGCATTGGGTGAGTTGAAAAACAGTATTGCCGATTTTGGTGAAACACACCCCGACACCCATTTGAAGTTGGCACTTGAAGGCCGAGACCCTGATGATGGCGTGAGCGATATTGCTTACGAAAAAGGCTATTTCTTTTTACGTACGATAGAAAATGCAGTTGGACGTGAGAAGTGGGATAATTTTGTAAAAACCTACTTTAAAACGTTTGCTTTTTCAACTATGACTACTGAGGAGTTTTTAATTTATCTTGATAAAGAATTGATACACTCTGATAGTGCATTACAAAATCAAATACAGATTGAAAAATGGGTATACTACCCGGGATTACCGGCCAACTGCCCCCAACCACAATCGGGTGAGTTTGATAAGGTAATTGCTCAGGTAGTGGCTTTTAAAGGAGGGAAAAACGCCGGCACACTAGATACTACTAACTGGACTACTCATCACTGGCAATATTTTTTGCGTCAATTGCCTGATAACTTAACATTGGCACAAATGGCTGATTTGGATGCCGCCTTTAATTTTACCAATACAGGTAATAGTGAAATAGCGTGCGATTGGTTCCAAAGGGCTATTGCTACCAACTACACAAAAGCCTACCCAAAAATGGAAGCGTTTTTAATAGCTGTTGGCCGACGTAAGTTTTTGAAACCCTTGTATGGTAAACTAGCTAAAACATCCGATGGTAAAAAGTGGGCTTTAGAAGTGTACAAAAAAGCTCGCCCAGGCTATCACTCAGTATCGTACAATACTATTGATGAGATGCTAGGATATAATGCCGCTGCTGCACAATAGGTGTAGGGTTTTATCTATGACTATTGAAGCGGACGCTTCTATATTTTGGGCACGAGCGGACGCTCGAGCCAGCATTACACATAGGTTTAAAAAACTATTCTATAAAAAATACAGTCCGCAGGAAGACTTAAGTCTTCCTGCGGACTTTAATCATAAAAGTAGTTGGTTTTCAACCAACCGCACAACAAAAAGGGCAGATACTTTAGTAAGTATCTGCCCTTTTTGGTTCAAGACGACTCAATGAAATAGGATTACCTAGGCACTTCTACCTTTTCTATCAGTTGTTTCACTATATCGTTGGCACTGGCGCCTTCCATTTCTTTTTCAGGGGTAAGTATCACGCGGTGGCGCAAAACAGGGTATACAGCTTCTTGTACATCATCAGGTGTTACAAAATCACGGCCATTCATAGCCGCAAATGCTTTTGCTGCATTCATAATGTTTAATGATGCACGAGGTGATGCACCTAAATACAACCCAGCAAAATTGCGCGACTGCTGCACCAACGCTGCTATATAGCCCAATAGCTTATCTTCAATTATTATTTGTTTTACAGTTGCTTGATGTTGCAACAACTCTTCCCTGCTTATTACGGGCGAAATTAAATCCATTGGATGTGCACTATCCAACTTATTAAAATCGGTAAGTATTTTTATCTCTTCCTCAAGGCTAGGGTATTGTATTTCAATTTTAAATAAAAACCTATCCAATTGTGCTTCGGGTAGGCGGTAAGTGCCTTCTTGCTCAATGGGGTTTTGGGTGGCAAACACAATAAACGGCGGTGTAAGCGTATAGGTAGTGCCATCGGCAGTTATTTGGCGTTCTTCCATCACTTCAAACAAAGCTGCTTGGGTTTTGGCAGGCGCACGATTTATCTCGTCTATCAGTACAATATTGCTAAATACAGGGCCTTTTCTAAACTCAAACTCACTGGTTTTTTGGTTGTATACCGATGTACCTATAATATCGCTAGGCATCAAATCGGGTGTAAACTGTATGCGCGAAAAGGCTACCGAAAATGTTTTGGCCAGTAATTTACTGGTTAGGGTTTTTGCTATACCCGGTACACCCTCAAGCAATACGTGCCCATTGGCCAAAAGAGCTGCAATCATTTGGTCTATCATACGGTGCTGGCCTACTATTACTTTGGCCAACTCTTGCCTGATTTTTTCTACAGATTGATGTAGTTGTTCGGTATCTACCCTTTTTTCAAATTCTTCCATTGGTATGCGTTATTTGGCTTTTGAATAAAATTCGTCAATTTTTTTATTTAGTGTAAATAGCTCGTCCGAGCTTATTGCTGTTTTTTTGCGTATTTCGGCAATTTTCCATACCAAATACTTTACTTCATCTTCTCTTACCCCGCTTTTTTCTGCCAAATGAGTTATAAACTCGGGGCTTCTTTCATCAAAACGCAGGTTGTATTTTACAAACAGGTGTTGGGCAAAGTATTGTATTTTTTTATAGGCAATATCCAGGTGGTTGCCCTTGTTAAAGTATAAGCGACCTAAAGTTTCTGTAAACTCTACTGATGTATTGGCTAGCGGGGTAATAATGGGTATGGCTTTTTGCTTGCGTTTCACCCTAAACAATATAAATAACAATACACCCAGCAATAGTGCATAAAACGTCCACCTAAAGGCAGCTTGTTTTAGTATAAACGATAGAGGAGTACCTGTTTCAAGATCATTTTCAGCGTTTTTTTGTTTGTAATGCTCATCCCACAAAATAGGCAGGGGTTTTAGATAGGATAATGCCGAAAAGGTATAGTTGTAGTTGTTATCCTTAAGCACGTGCATATTGGTATATACGTGTGGGTTGGCGTGCAGGTATATTTTGCCTTTGCCATATTTATAGGCAACAAAATCGGGTAATGAGTCTTGTACAACACCCAGTATGCTTATGTTTTTGCCATCAACAATATCAAAATAGGTAAAATGTTCAGTGTTTTTGTAACTATACTTTGCGTTTTTCTTAAGTGTTTTGTTTACTAAACGGCCTTTTAGTATTGTATCGGCCGGGCTAAAATAATATTCTTCGCTTTTAGCTTTAAGCCCCATTACATCTAAAACATCATTATTAAATGTTTTAGATACTATAAAGGCATTGTTGCCTCTATCTACATACTCTTTTATCTTTTCCCACTCAAAATCATCAATATAGCCTTTTGATTGTATGATAATCAAATTCGATTTTCCTCCTGCAATCTCTTCTGCATCATCAAGATATTCGTAGGGGCTATCGTCTTGCACTTTTATAGGCTTGTCTCCATTAAGTGCTTCTAGCTGTTTATACACCACATAGCCGCCGTAGGGTATTTTATCGTTTTTAGAATAGGTTTCCCTCCAATCAACAGGTTTGGGCTTGTTTAGCTCGGTATACAGTAATACACCAAAAAGCAACACCATTATTATTACGTATTTGTTTACTGCTGTTTTCAACGGGCGGGTGCTTTTTTAATGTTTTGGGTTAGTTGGCCATAGTTATCTTTCATCTTTAAAAAGATGCTTTCAGTAGCTTCAAACTTGCCGTAGAAAATATAATCGAAGTAAAACGTCAGGTTTTTAAAAGGCTGGCGCAGGGCACCATCGGGCATTTCGTACAAATACTCGTTATTGGTTTTGTCAATCCTAAAATCTATGTTCTTGCTATCGGTTAATATTTTTAGTGTCAGTGTATAGTATAGCCTAATAGCTTCGCGATAATTCTTTGCCTCAATGGCTTTTTGCAATTGGCTTTCCAGTGTTTGTGTATCGGTACTCAAATCTAAAAACTCTGTGCGCAAACTTTGTGCGCTGCCGCTACCGCTGGAACGACCAAAAATATTTATTATCTCGTTTTTAAATATAAAGTATACAATTGCGGCTACTAATAGCGCTACAAATACCCAAAAAAAAGGGTCTTCTAATACATTACTACTTTGGGGCAAATCAATCTTAAAAAGGCTTCTAAACCACCGCCAAAAATCTTCCCACCAACTTCTATCGCTCACTTTAGTTTCAGCATAGTTTAAATCACTATCGCTTTTATACTCTTCAATAGTTTCCTTTTGGGGTAGGCGAGGCTGCACAGTACTATTATCAAGCAAACTGCTATCAATAGCCGCAATGCAACTAACGGGTGCAAGCCAAGCCCAAAGGGCTAATAGCGATATTATAAGTGCTTTTTTCAAAAAAATGTTGGCTGCTAGTATTCTTCGGCGGGTTTGCTTTGTTCGTTGTCGCTAATTGCACTCACCTTCATTTTCAAGCCCACGTGGTCTCTTTTCTCTAGCAAGCTATAATAATTGAAACTACTAATGCTATACTGAAACAAATAGGTGAAAAACAGTACTAAGGGCATTATGGTGAAAAACACAATAAAGATAATTTGAAGCGTGCTTCTATCGTACTTAATAATGCCTAAACTGCTTGTTTGAAAAATAAACATAAAAACAAAGTATAAGCCACTTGCTATTGTTTGTACCAGTAAATAGGCAACTATATTTATTAATAGGGTTTGCCAAAAACTGCCTTTAAGCAAGCTAACTGTTCTGCTCAATGTCTCCATTATTCCCTCATCTTCGTAAAAAATAACCGGCAACAACACCGTTATATACGTGTATAAACACACAAACAAAGTAAGTAGCGTAAGAAACATAATTATAGCCCCCAAAATGGGTACAAAAGCCACAAGAGTTAGCACTAGTATTAATAAAAAATAGGCTATTGTAAATAGTATACCGTATATAATAGAATAGCCTAAAAACTTAAGTGTTTTTCGCCAAGTTGCTTGCCAAACCATATTTGGCGTTATTTCTTCACCGGCTTCTTTTTCTCCATATAATTTAATGTACGAGAAAACCACACCTATAGCTAATAAAAAAGCTAATAAATAGGCTAAAATAGCTAACCACAAAGTAGGGTCGAGGAATAGTGCTAAGACTTTGTCTCTTCCCCCATTACCATAGGTAGTAAAGGTTCTTTGTGAGTTATCCATTACATCAATTATACGTACGGATAGAAACGACACTAAAATTGTAGCCAGTGTATACATGGGTGCTACAATAACTACTAGACTTTTGCCAATGCTTTTAAAATTGTGCTTTATAAAGTTTATTGAGTCAGAAAAAACACCGCTAAAGTCTCTTACTTTATGTATTTCAATTTTTTCTTCCATATTTCTTAAATACTCTTTTGGGTAAAATAATATAATACCATATAATAAACGGAAAGGTGGTGCCTATGGTAAGTATACCTACCCAAATATTTTGGTAATATCGTGTGATAAAACTTTCTAAAAAACCAGCTATAATAAATAATGGCACAAGCCCTACTGCTATAATAGCTGCATTGCGTGCCCCACGTTTAAATGAGTCGATACGCTTGTAAGTGCCCGGAAACATAATACTATTGCCTAGCATTACACCTGCACCACCAGCTATTACTATACTAGCTAACTCTATTACACCGTGAATAAATACAGAAAGGAAACCAATACCCAATTGCCCCTCGGTATACAAAAAGGTAAAAAAAACACCTACCATAACACCATTTCTAAGCATGCTAACTAGGGTGAGTATAGAAAACGCAATACCAAGGGCTATGGCCATCATTGCTACCATAATGTTGTTTATGGTGATGCGAAAAAACATATTTAACTCGTTATCATGCCCATAAACACCCAAAGGGTCGCCTTTGGCAATATTTTCTAACGTCATGTTCACATACCCGTCACCCAATATTTTACGAGGAAAATCAACATCGTATAGCGTTGACACTACACCTGCCAAAATAGCTAACAAAAAAACCGCCAACGCCAATAGCATGGGCTTGTGTGCTACTTGTATGGCAAGGGGTACCTCTACCTTCCAAAACCATTTAAGCCTACCCTTTTTTTCTTTTTTATTTTTGTAAATAGCCTGATGAGCTTTTACAGCCAACTGGTTTAAATAAATGGTGGTTTTTGATTTGGGGTAATAGGTTTGGGCAAAGGCCAAATCATCTGTTACCTCAACAAACATATCGGCCAAATCATCGGGATTTGCAATGTTTCCTAAAGCAATTTTTTGTTCAAATGCTTCCCATTTTTTATGGTTTTGTTTGCTAAAGGCTGCCTCGCGCATCTACTTAATAGTTCTCTTAATATTTCTTACACTTGCAAAATATAGATTTCATATTAAAAAATTGAGCTTGTTTTTTGTTTTTGCGGCGAAGATGTATTTTAGGGCTTTATTTCATCGAAAAAATGGCTGATTCATATAAAATAAATACCACACAAAACGTTCACCTCGATTTTGAAGTAGCCAGTATTGGCGACAGAATTGGGGCAGGAATTATTGATATGCTAATAATTTACGCCTATTACATATTGATAACTGTTTTAATTGCTTTTGAAATTTTACCCAACGATGCAGGCTATCTATATGTTTACTATTTATTTCCATTATTGTACCATTTGGGGTTTGAAACCTTAAATAATGGACGTTCTATTGGTAAAATGGTTTTAAAAACCCGCGTAATGCGTGCAGATGGAACTGAACCCCATTTTAGTGATTTTGTAATCCGTTGGTTTATTGGCTTATTTGAAATAATGATTTCTAGTGGTGTAGTAGCTGTTTTTGCTTATTTGTTTAATGGCAAAGGACAACGCATTGGTGATATAGCTGCAGGAACTACTGTGGTGAAACTAAAGCAAAGGGTAACTCTTTCGCAAACAATTTTTGAAGAAACAGCAGAAACCTATGTGCCCACTTATACCAACGCCGACGTGCTTACCGATGCTGAAATAGAGGCAATAAAAGAAGTAATAAACGCATTTACCAAAAACTACTCGGTTGAAACATTAACCCTTATTAGCAAAACCAAATTTGTGATAGAACAACGCCTAAATGTGAAAGCACAGGGCAGCGACAAAGATTTTTTGATGCTAGTAATTCATGATTTTAACCATATAACAGGGCGTATTGAGTAGCTACACCAAGCAACGCTTGTACATTTGTACAGTGTTGTTAAGGCCATAGTAAAGTGCATCGCAAATAAGCGCGTGCCCTATAGAAACCTCTTGCAGTTGGGGAATATTTTGGTGAAAATACGCCAAGTTTTCCAAATCCAAATCGTGCCCGGCATTAATCCCTAAGCCTAATGAGTTTGCTAGTATAGCGGCTTTAATATAAGGTGCAATTGCCTGTTCTTTATTCGCTGCATAGCCTGATGCGTATGCTTCGGTATATAGCTCTATACGGTCGGTTCCTGTCTCCTTTGCACCGGCTATCATTTCTTCCACCGGGTCAATAAAAATAGAAGTGCGTATACCTTTACTTTTAAACAGCGCAATAATATCCTGCAAATAAGTTTTGTGTGTTAGCGTATCCCAACCTTGATTGCTTGTAAGCGCGTTTTCAGCGTCGGGCACAAGGGTTACTTGGGCAGGTTTTACCTCAAGCACCATATCAACAAACTGCTGCGTGCGTGGGTTGCCCTCAATATTAAACTCCGTGCTTACTACTTTCTTCAAATCATACACATCGGCATAGCGTATGTGGCGTTCATCAGGGCGAGGGTGCACCGTAATACCTTCTGCACCATAAGTTTCACAATCTAACGCGGCCTTTACAACATTTGGATTATTGCCTCCTCGGGCATTACGTAGGGTAGCAAATTTGTTTATATTTATACTTAGGCGAGTCATTAACAAAAAGAAATAAATGGTTTGCAAATAACGTAAGCCTAGCCGATATTTAAAGAAATATACTGTATAATTGTTGAAATTGTTAGTATTAACCCAAAAGGGTGCACAGAGTTTTAACCATAATATTTTTTGTAGCTTGGATTTGTGGGGGATGTAACAATGCTGTTGATGAAGGAACGTCGGTTTCAAATCCAAATCAACATATAGACTCACTTATTCTACAAGCATTTGACTTGCAGTACAATGACCCGCAGGCTTGCGATAGCTTTGCCCAAATAATTCTAATAAAATCAGAAAAAGAAGCCAACAAAACCGGTATTGCCAATGCTTGGTTTCTTAAAAGTTCGGCGCAACAACAATTTGGCAATTACGACAGTGCTATTGCTTTGGCCAAAATATCATTAGCTCATTTTACTGAGATGAATGATAAACAAGGGATGGCACGTTGCTATAACGATTTAGGTATTGACTATGATTTTAAAGCTTACTATGCTAAGGCTATTGATAACTACCTAAAGGCACTTAAAATATTTGACGAGCTTAAAGACGAAAAAGGTTTATCAAATGCCTACAACAATATTGGCCTTATACATCAAAATCAATCGAACCATAACGAGGCTTCGCGTAACTATCAAAAAGCATTATCTATAGCCCAAAAAATAGGTTACGAAAACGGCGTGCTAAACACGCTTAACAATATGGGAAGTAACTTTTTAGATATTAAAAATTACGATTCTGCCCTGTCTTGTTTTCAAAAAGTTTTATCTGCCGATTTAGCATCAGGCAACAAATCATACATAGCCTACTCGTACAATAATGTAGGGCAAGCACTACTAGGTTTAGGTAATTATAATGAGGCGCTAGCTTATTTACAGAAATCAAAAACTCTTAAAGAAGAACTAAACAATAGACGTGCATTGGCCAATACTCTGTTAGTAATTGGCGAAACCTATTTGAGGCTTAAAGACTTTGAAGCGGCCCAAACTAACTTGCTTAATGCCATTGCTATTGCCTCAGAACTTAGTGTGCCCGAGATTGAAAAAGGAGCTTACAATACTCTGCACGAATTAAATGTGCAAAAAGGCAACTATAAAATAGCTTTAGATTATTTTAAAAAATACGAACAAATAAAAGATGCCATTAGCTACGATAAAAAAGAAGCACAAATAAACCTTCTTGAAAAAGAATACGAGGTTGAAAAAGCACAATTGCAGCTTGCCCAAACCCAAAATATTGGGCGTATTAACAGGTTGCTTGCTTTGGTATATGGCAGTGTAGCTTTGTTGTTGCTAATTTTGCTTAGCACTTTATGGGTTGTATACGGCCAAAAAAGAAAAACAAACAAAGCCCTGGTTGCCTACCAACAAACCCTTGAAAAATCTAACCGCGAGCTAGAAGAGAAAAACACACAAATACTTGCACAAAAGAAAGAGATTGAACTTGCTCTCTCTGCACGTTCGCGTTTTCTTTCATTTATGAGCCATGAGATACGCACACCGCTAAATGGCATTACTGGTTTGGTAGACTTGCTGCAAGCAATGCCTATATTGGATGAACAAACCGAGTATATGGAGGCTTTGAAGCGTTCATCAGACAATTTGCTGCTTCTGCTAAATAATGTACTTGATTTAAGCCGACTGGAAGTGGGTAAAATAAACCTTGAGGAGGGAATGGTAAATGTTCGTAAGCTTTTGCAAGAACAAGAAATGCTATTTAAAGCCAATGCACTCTCAAGAAAAAATGACATTATAATCAGTATTGACGAGAATGTTCCTGAAAGGGTTACCGGCGATCCCTACCGATTGGCACAAATACTATCAAACTTACTTAACAACGCTATTAAGTTTACTAAAGAAGGTGCCATTACTTTACACTGCGAGGCGGTATATAGCGACGAACAGAATACAGCATTATTGTTTAGCATAAAAGATACCGGAATTGGTATACCAAAAAATCAGCTAAAAGCCATACTTGAACCCTTTGTGCAAGCCGAATCCTATACCACCCGAAAATATGGAGGGTCGGGGTTGGGTTTAACAATTGTTGGCTTATTGCTAAAAGCAATGAATAGTGAGCTAAAGGTTGATAGTGAGGTTGGGCAAGGCAGTAACTTTTACTTTAAATTGGTAATGCCCAATTATCAAACACCTTTAGTAGAAGGAAAACTGGCAAATATTGATGCCGGTAAAGACACACTTGAAGGATTAAAAGTATTGGTGGTAGAAGACAACACCACTAACATACTTCTTTTTGGCAAAATACTTTCGGGTTGGAAAACCGAGTACGATGTAGCCGACAATGGTTTTAAGGCCATTGAATTTGCTAGTGAAAAACAATACGACATTATTTTAATGGATTTGCACCTACCCAAAATATCAGGGTACGAAACTGCACAACGTATAAAAACTACCGTTGCACTAAATAAAAAAACACCCATACTGGCCATAACTGCTGCCCACCACAGCGAGGTAGACAATCACCCCCAGCGTCCGTTTTTAGATGGGGTGATGTACAAGCCACTTAACCCCTCACTATTGTTAAAAAGCATCAAGCAATTGTTGTAAAAGCCGGTGTAAGCATCCGCTTGTTTGCGGCTTAAGAGGTTTACGTTTATCCGCTTCATCGGTTTTGAAACCAATACTATTCATGCCTAACGACACTTCCAATAGGGTATAAATAACATAGGTTTTAACCTGCTGCGGTACTGCTATTTTTAGCATAAGGTTATCAAGCCACATTGGTTACAAAACAAAAAAGCCCGCTTTTTTCAAAGCGGGCCACAGTATAATTTATAATACTAATTAGTACCTGTAAGCTTCTGATTTGAATGGACCTTCTACAGGTACACCAATGTATTTAGCTTGCTCAGGATCTAACACCTCAAGTTTAGCACCTACGTGCGCAAGGTGAAGAGCAGCAACTTTTTCGTCTAAGTGGCGAGGTAATACATACACTTCGTTGTTGTATTTATCGTTGTTATTCCACAACTCTATTTGTGCCAATGTTTGGTTGGTGAAAGAGTTACTCATTACAAACGATGGATGACCTGTGGCACAACCTAAGTTTACTAAACGACCTTCGGCCAATATAATAATCTCGTTACCATCAACATTATAAACATCCACTTGTGGTTTCACTGTATATTTAGTGCTACCGTAAGCTTTGTTCATCCATGCCATATCAATCTCATTATCAAAGTGACCAATATTACACACTATGGTTTTATCACGCATAGCCCTAAAGTGGCGTTCTTTAATAATATTATAGTTACCTGTAGCTGTTACTACAATACTAGCTTGCAAAATAGCCTCGTCCATTGGTTTTACTTCGTAACCGTCCATTGCAGCTTGCAAAGCACAAATAGGATCGATTTCAGTAACAATAACACGTGCACCTGCACCGCTTAATGAAGCTGCAGAACCTTTTCCTACATCACCGTAACCTGCAACAACAGCAACTTTACCGGCCATCATTATATCAGTTGCACGGCGTATAGCATCAACCAAACTCTCTTTACATCCGTATTTGTTGTCAAATTTAGATTTAGTAACAGAGTCGTTAACATTAATAGCAGGCATTGGTAAAGTACCCGCACGTTGGCGGTCTTTAAGACGCAATACACCGGTAGTAGTTTCTTCGCTAATACCACGAACACCGGCAGCCATTTCAGGATATTTATCTAAAATAACGTTAGTAAGATCACCACCGTCATCCAAAATCATATTCAAAGGCTCTTGGTTTTCACCAAAACGTAATGTTTGCTCTATGCACCATTCGTATTCTTCCTCAGTCATACCCTTCCAAGCATACACAGGTATACCTGCGGCAGCTATTGCAGCAGCAGCTTGATCTTGGGTAGAAAATATATTACACGACGACCATTGCACTTCTGCACCCAATTCAATCAAAGTTTCGATTAAAACAGCAGTTTGTATAGTCATGTGTAGGCAGCCCGCTATGCGTGCACCTTTTAGTGGTTTTTGTGCGCCATACTCTTTGCGCAAGGCCATTAGTCCGGGCATTTCAGCCTCGGCCAAATTAATCTCTTTTCGGCCCCACTCGGCCAGCGTAATGTCTTTAACCTTGTATGGAAGGTTGGTGGTTTTTGCAGTCATTTAAAGTTTAATTTATGTATGAAATTTAAAGTTTACAAAAATACAACAAAATACTCTATTTATAGTTTATGTAAGGGTTAAACTAATGTTTGATAATCCTGTCTTTATACTGCCAAAAGTTACACAAAACCCTTTGGCACGGTTTTGCATTAATTTATAATAACTTTGCAATTTAATTTTAACGTTTAAACAACAAAACTATATGGCTTCATATCCCGAAATGCTTGTTACGCCGATGCGTAAAGAGCTAACAGATAATGGATTTACCGAACTTTTAACCTCTGATGAGGTTGCAAACGCAATTGAAAACACCAAAGGCACAGCATTAGTAGTAGTAAACTCTGTGTGCGGTTGCGCAGCAGGAACAGCTAGGCCGGGTGCAATAAAATCGTTAAGCAACGATAAAAAACCTGCCAATTTGTTTACTGTGTTTGCAGGTATGGAAACTGACGCTGTAAACAAAGCGCGCGAATATTTTGTGCCCTACCCGCCATCATCACCGGCAATGGCTTTATTTAAAGACGGAGAGTTGGTACACTTTATCGAACGTCATCATATCGAAGGCCGCACAGCCGATATGATTTCGCAACACCTAGGCGAAGTGTACAAAGAGTATTGCTAAACCACATTGTTATTTACCGTGGGCAAGAAATAGGATTTAAAATCCCATTCTACCCAAATTACAGCACAAAGGGGGACTTAAAGTCCCCCTTTGTGCTGTAATTTCAAAAGCGACAGGTATTTAACCTATCGTAAATACAAGAAAGCAACTTGCTTACCCTGAACTTTTGTTATTTAAATAGAAAAATCTTTATTGCTACTGCGCTGTATACGTTTCAGTAGTTGTAACCGTAAGCGACGGACTTGAGTTGGTATATTGCAACACCAAACTTGTACTGCTTATAGATACTAAGCTCCAGTTTTTATTATTAATCACCACTATTTGCTCCTCGTTCACAGTTGTCCAGTCTAACACAGTGGTTTGGTTATTTCCAGGGCAAACATCAATTGCCTCATCAATAGTATACTTTTTATTTTGGGCAAAACTTATCAAATTATCTTTGGTACAATCGGGCACATTGCTAAAATCTTCAGTAGGCAAACCGTTATCATACACCACCTTTTTATCTGTTAGTTTCCATTGCTTCGATATCAAAACCGATGCTTTAGGGCCTGGAAAATGTTCACCGTTTCGAGCAGGATCATTTGGGTCTGGACTTTCTGATTTTTTACAAGCCGAAAACAAAAAAGGGACTAGGAGCAATAAGACTAATTTGTACATAGTATTTTTTTAGCAAAAGCTGTGCAAAAATACATAGTTTTTTCTAAAAGACTTTAAGTCCCTATCAAGTCAAAGCCCAAAATAAAAATCGAAAAAATTGAGTTTTCAAACAAAATCTACCCCACCACAAAACCCTTGCGGCACAAGGGTTTTGCCTTGTGGAAAAAAATTGGTGTAGAAAAGTGGGAGAATATGGGGTTTTGTGTCGGTTTATTCCCTAGTTTTGAAGAAGCCTTTATTATCGCTGAACTATGCCCAAATTTATAGGAGAATATGAATGCAAAATGGATGGAAAGGGGAGAGTTATGCTTCCTGCCCACCTGCGCAAACAAATTCCCGATGAGGCCGGCGATAGGTTAGTTGTAAATCGCGGGTTTGATAAATGCCTCACCTTGTACACCAAAACCGATTGGCAAAACGAAACCGACAAACTGCAAGGCTTAAACTCATTTAATAAAAAAGACAGGATGTTTATACGCCTGTTTAATAACGGTGCTACTGAGGTGCAAATAGACACTGCATCACGCGTGCTGATACCTAAAAAATTGCAGGAATACGCAGAGTTGGAAAACGAGCTGGTGCTGTATGCCTACGAAAACAAGATAGAAATATGGTCGGCTAAAAACCATGCAGAAATGTTTGATATGAGTGCCGACGATTTTTCAGAACTGGCTGAGGAGGTAATGGGCAAACTGGACAATAAAAAAGGGGGCACAGATGAGTGAGTATCACGTTCCCGTGATGCTTAGTGAGTGTATAGAAGCACTTGATATAAAGCCCAACGGGGTATATGTAGATGTAACCTACGGCGGCGGCGGACACAGCCGCGAAATATTAAACAAACTAGGCAGTAAAGGCAAATTGGTGGCTTTTGACCAAGATGCTGATGCGATAAATAATAAGGTAGAGGATGAGCGGTTGATTTTGGTGAACCACAATTTTCGCTACCTGAAAAATTTTTTGAAATACCACGATGCGCTTCCCGCTGATGGCCTTTTGGCCGATTTGGGAATATCATCATACCAAATAGATGAGCCCCAAAAAGGCTTTGCCCACCGTTGGGATGCAGCTTTGGATATGCGTATGGATCAGAACGCTGCCCAAACTGCTGCTGACATTGTGAACGGGTACGACGAGCGAAAACTGATGCAGGTATTGAAAAACTACGGTGAGTTGGACAATGCCTATAAGGTGACAAAAAACATAATAAATGCACGCCAAATACAGGCTATAAAAACCACAGGGCAACTAAAGGAAGCCGTGGTGAAAAGCCTGCCTAGGGATGCAGAGAACAAATACCTCTCAAAAATATTTCAAGCCTTGCGCATTGAAGTAAACCAAGAGTTAGAGGTATTAGAGCATTTGCTAAACCAAAGCGCACAGGTATTGGGCAAAGGCGGGCGGTTAGTAATAATGTCTTACCATTCGCTAGAAGATAGAATGGTGAAGAACTTTATAAAAACAGGAAATATAGAAGGAAAACAGGACAAAGATATATATGGCAATAGCCACAGCCCATTTAAGGCAGTAGTTACCAAAGCCATTATAGCAAACGACGACGAACTAGCCCGCAACCCCCGCGCCCGTAGCGCAAAACTGCGTATAGCCGAAAAGCTATAAGGTGCGGCGGTTCCCCTCCTTGCAGGGGTTTGTGCTAGGATTAAGGAAGGGCTAGGGGAGGTTTGTTAAATGATAAATGGATAATGCTGTAGATGTCACCCTGAGCGAAGTCGAAGGGCGCGAAGGAAGTAAAAGATTGAAAAAATAAAACAAAAAAGCCAATAGCCAAAGGCTAAAAGCAGTATAAAATGGACAACCAAGTAAAAGAAAAACCACAAGAAGAAACTGTGGAGCAACAAGAGGAAAAGAAAGCTAAAAAGCATTCAAAATTCCTTAGTGCTTCAGAGTATACCTTCTTTTTGGATAAGGAGAACCTGCGCAAGCTGTTCCCTATGTTTTTCTTTATAGCAGGTTTAGGCTTGTTTTATATATACAACGCCCACTACGCACAGCGTGTGGTGCGCCGAACCGACGACGTAAAAGACGAAATAAAAGAATTAAGAGCTGAGTACATCACCATAAAATCAGAGTTGATGTTTCAGTCAAAACAATCACAAGTAAGTAAACGACTAGAGGCAGAGGGCACAGAGCTTAAAGAACTGCGCACTCCCCCTTTTAAAATAACCTATATCGAAAAAGATGAACGTTAGGCGCGACATATTGTGGCGGGTATACCTTGCATTTTTTTTAACCGCAGTTTTTGGGGTAATGATAGGGGTGTATGCTTTCCGCATACAATTTGTTGAAGGGGATAAATGGAGACAACTGGCCAAAGATTTAGGTACATCGTACGAAACCATACAAGCCACCCGCGGGAATATATATGCCGAAGATGGTAGCCTTTTAGCTACATCAGTACCCGTATACGATATACGCATGGATATGAAAGCCGATGGCCTTACCCCTGCTGTATTTACACAAGGGGTTGATTCATTAGCTTTTTTGCTTTCAAAAACCTTTGGCGACGCCAGCAAAGCACAGTACCTGCGCCAGCTAAAACAAGCCCGTGCCGATGGCAAACGCTATTTTTTAGTAAAACGTAAAGTTACCTATAATCAAATGAAAGGCATGAAACACTGGCCTTTATTCCGTTTGGGTAAATACAAAGGCGGCTGCATAATAATAGAGCAAGAGCGCAGGCAAAAACCCTTTAAAATTTTAGCCGAACGAACCATTGGGTATAGCAGAGAGGGAGTAGCCCCCGTAGGTTTAGAAGGAGCTTATAACGATATACTATCAGGTGTTAGCGGTAAAAGGTTAATGCAAAAAGTATCGGGAGGGCAAACTATACCCGTTAATTACGACAACGAAATAGAACCTGAAAACGGCAAAGACATATACACTACCATTGATATAAACATACAAGACGTTGCCGAAGACGCCTTAATGGAAGCCTTAGTAAAAAACAATGCCGAAAGCGGCTGTGCCATACTAATGGAAGTGAAAACCGGCCATATAAAAGCCATTGCCAACCTTACCCGAAAAGGTGAAGGACGGTACGAAGAAGTATATAACTATGGTGTGGGTGAAAGTGCCGAACCGGGCTCAACCTTTAAACTAGCCTCGCTAATAGCCCTGTTAGAAAGTGGCGTTGCCGAGTTGGAAGACAGTGTAGACATAGAACACGGTGTAACCACGTTTTATAACAGCACCATGAAAGACTCAGAGCACAGCCCCTACCAAAAGCTCACCCTGCAACAATCTTTCGAAAAATCATCAAACGTAGGTATATCCAAGCTGGTGTTTCAGCACTTTGCCAAAGAGCCTGAAAAATTTGTTGAGCAAATAACCAAACTAGGCATCAACAAACCCCTTGGCCTACAAATATTTGGCGAAGGCAAACCCCGAATTAAAAACCCAAACGACAACGATTGGTCGGGTACCACCCTGCCTTGGATGTCGATAGGATACGAGAGTGTGGTTACACCCCTGCAAATGTTAGCCCTATACAATGCTGTGGCTAACGATGGTAAAATGGTGAAACCCGTGTTTGTGCGCGAAGTACGTAATGTGGGCAAACTGGTTGAACGCTTTGAAACACAAGTACTAAACAAAAGTATCTGCTCAAAAAGTACACTAAAAAAAGTAAAACAGGCTATGGAAGGCGTTGTGCTAAGAGGCACAGCCACCAACCTAAAAAACGACAACTACACCGTAGCAGGCAAAACAGGTACAGCACAAATGGCCGATGCCAAACACGGCTACCGCAAATACTACAAATCGTCGTTTGCGGGCTATTTTCCTGCCAATGACCCGCAGTATACCTGTATAGTATCAATAAACGGAGCCTCAAACGGCATTTATTACGGCAGCTTGGTATCAGGCCCAGTATTTAAAGAAATAGCCGATAAAGTATATGCCAGCAAACTAGAGTTGCACGTAGATATTGAACAGCGCGAAATGGTAACGGACAACACCTTGCCTACCCCCAAAGTAGCACAAAAAAACGACTTGCAAAAAGTGCTGAACGCACTGGGTATATCATCACACGAAGAGCTTGAGGTGGATGAAAACCAATGGGTAAGCGCGCGAAGAGACCAAGAGTCGCTAAAAATGAAAGAGCGCAAAATGATTAGCGGCCTTATACCCGATGTAACAGGAATGGGGTTAAAAGACGCCCTTTTTCTTATAGAAAATGCCGGAATGAAAGTCCGCTTTACGGGCAGCGGAAAAGTGCGTAAGCAATCCCTGCCACCGGGGCAAAAAGTAATAAGAGGCGGTATAGTTTATTTAGAATTAAGTTGATTTGACAACAGTAGCAAACATATTAAGCAACATAAAAACCGTGCAGGTGCTTGGCGATACTTCAATTGCCATTACCTCACTGTGCCTTGATTCTCGCAAAGCCGAAAAAGGTTCGGTCTTTTTTGCTGTTAAGGGAAGCCTAACAGACGGGCACAAGTATATACCCGCTGTTATTGAAAGCGGTGCTGTGGCTATTGTTTGTCAAGAATTACCCGTCAATCCCTCTGAAAACATAGTTTGGATACAGGTAAAAGATACCTTAGATGTTATAGGCTCAATGGCCTGTAATTATTATGACAACCCCTCGCATGAGTTTAAGTTAGTGGGAGTAACGGGCACAAACGGAAAAACCACTGTAGCCTCGCTCCTATTCCAGTTATACACCCGTTTGGGTTACAAATGCGGGTTGGTATCCACTGTGCAAAATATTATTGGCACCACACCTATACCGGCTACACACACTACCCCCGATGCCATTAGCCTCACCGCGCTTTTGCGCCAAATGGCCGATGAAGATTGCTCGTTTGTGTTTATGGAGTGTAGTAGCCATGCTATACACCAAAACCGTATAAAAGGACAAAAATTTGCGGGTGGAATATTTACCAATATCACCCACGACCATCTTGATTATCACCACACGTTTGATAATTACCTAAAGGCCAAAAAGAAATTTTTTGACGAATTGGATAGTGATGCCTTTGCCCTTACCAATAAAGACGACCGCAACGGGCAAGTGATGTTGCAAAACACAAGCGCCAGCAAATACAACTATGCCATGAAAGGCATGTCGGATTTTCATTGCCGAATTATAGAGCATGATTTTAGAGGAATGCTGCTTGAGATTGACGGGCAAGAGGCATGGTACAGGCTTACAGGCACATTTAATGCCTACAACCTTTTGGCAGTATACGCTGCCGCATTTTTATTAGGCGAAGAAAAAGAACAAATAATTACCACACTTAGCACTTTGCCTCCTGTAAGAGGCAGGTTTGAGTATATACAATCGGATAGTGGTTTAATAGGCATAGTAGACTATGCCCATACGCCTGATGCGCTTAAAAACGTATTGGAAACCATAAACCAAATACGCAGCAAAAACGAACAACTGATAACCATAATAGGTTGCGGCGGCGACCGTGATGCTACCAAACGCCCCGAAATGGCAGCAGTAGCAGTAGAGCTAAGTGATAGAGCAATTTTTACCTCAGATAATCCGCGTAGCGAAGACCCCGAAGCCATTTTAGAAGACATGATGCAGGGCGTACCCGGGCAACACTATAAAAAGGTGCTAAAAATTACCGACAGAAAAGAAGCGATAAAAACCGCCGTTGCACTGGCAAGCAAAGGCGATATACTGCTGATAGCAGGTAAAGGCCACGAGACCTACCAAGAAATAAAGGGCATTAAACACCCTTTTGACGATAGGGCAGTGCTGGAAGAGATGATGTAGGCAAGGAAATATGTAGATGTGCAGATGAGAAAATGTGCAGATATGCAGATTTGAAAATAGACGACGAGGTTTTAAACAGCCTCACAAGTATTAAAAGAGTATTGGGGAAAATACATAACCACTACGGCAGAAAAAATTAAACAACAGAAAAACAAATAAAAACCTTGCCATTGGTGCACTTGCACATTTGCTCATTTGCAAATATGCACATTGTAGCGGTGGCCTAAGCGAGGCAAATATGTTTTATTACTTATTCGATTATTTAGACCGAGAATTTCACCTAAGCGGTGCAGGTGTATTTCAATACATCTCCTTTAGGGCATCAATGGCAGTTATACTGTCGTTGGTTATCTCGTTGTTGTTTGGTAAAAGCCTTATTGCCATGCTGCACCGCAGGCAAGTAGCCGAAACTGTGCGCCAGTTGGGTTTAGAAGGCGAAGCTCAAAAACAAGGCACACCTACTATGGGTGGGCTTATAATATTGGCAGCCATACTTATTCCCACCATTCTTTTCGCCAAAATAACCAATATATACATCATACTTATAGTAGTAGTAACGGTGTGGTTGGGCTTAATTGGCTTTTTAGATGATTATATAAAAGTATTTAAACGTGATAAAAAAGGGCTTGCCGGCAAGTTTAAAGTACTAGGTCAAATTGGCGTAGGCATTATAGTAGGCTCAGTACTATACTTTAACCCCACAGTGGTAGTAACCGAAGCCTATACTGCTACCGAACTTGAAAAAGCAGGGCTAAACCCTACTGAGTTTAAAAAAGAAAACGTAGGCGGTAAAGAATATTATACCCGCGATGTAAAATCAACAGAAACAACAGTTCCCTTCTTTAAAGAAAGTGAATTTGACTACGCCAGCCTGCTAAAATGGATGGGCGACGGATATGAAAAATGGGCATGGTTGATATATATACCCATAGTAATACTAATTATCACCGCAGTATCAAACGGAGCAAACCTTACCGACGGGATAGACGGTTTGGCTTCGGGCACATCCGCCATAATAGGTACTACACTGGCTGTATTGGCCTATGTATCGGGCAACAAGATTTTTGCCGATTACCTCAACATAATGTACATACCCAACCTTGGCGAGCTGGTAATATTTGCAGGTGCATTTGTAGGTGCTTGTGTGGGTTTCTTGTGGTACAACTCAAACCCCGCGCAAGTATTTATGGGCGATACAGGTAGTTTATCACTAGGAGGTATTATAGCCGTTTTGGCCATCATCATTCGCAAAGAACTACTAATACCCATACTGTGCGGCATATTCTTGGTTGAAAATTTAAGCGTAGTGCTGCAAGTAGCCTATTTTAAATACACCAAAAAGAAATACGGTGAAGGACGGCGCATATTCAAAATGTCGCCCCTACACCACCACTACCAAAAACTGGGCTATGCAGAGCCCAAAATAGTAACCCGATTTTGGATAGTGGGCATTTTGCTGGCCATCTTCACCATAATAACCCTAAAACTACGATAAACACTTGGCACAACGCATAGTAATATTAGGCGCAGGCGAAAGCGGCACAGGATCGGCAGTATTGGCAAAGGCCAAAGGCTTTGATGTTTTTGTTTCGGACAAAGGCAACATTGCTGATAAATACAAAGCCGAACTTGATGCTATTGGTGTGGCATGGGAAGAAGGCCAACACACCAATGCACTAATATTAAATGCTGCTGAAGTGATAAAAAGCCCCGGTATACCTGATAGTGTACCCTTGGTTGTTACTTTAAGAGAAAAAGGTATACCCGTAATTTCAGAAATTGAATTTGCAGCGCGTTATACCACTGCACAGCTGCACGGTATTACAGGCACTAACGGCAAAACCACCACCACAAGCCTGCTGTACCACATACTGCAAAAAGCTGGACTTAATGTAGGTTTAGGAGGAAACATAGGGCAAAGTTTTGCAAGGCAAGTAGCCAATACCGATAGAGAGCATTATGTGTTGGAGTTGAGCAGCTTTCAGCTGGATAATACTTACACGGCACGGATGAACAACGGGGTGTTGTGCAATATAACCCCCGACCACCTAGACCGCTACGGCTACGAGTTGCAAAACTATGCCGATTCAAAATTTAGAATAACCCAAAACCAAACAAAAGACGACCTATTTGTTTACTGTGCCGATGATGAAATAACGGTGCAAAACCTAAACAAGCAGCACGGCGAAGGCCGAAAGCTGTCATTTAGCATATACAAAACCCTTAGCTACGGCGCGTGGCTAGAGGGCAACCAAATGATTATCAAACTAGACGAAACCGACCCAAACCCATTTATTATGCTTATAGAAGATTTATCGCTGAAAGGCAAGCACAACATTTACAATACCATGGCCTCGGCCATTATTGCTAAAGCCCTCAACATTCGCAAAGAGGTAATACGCGAAAGCCTAACCGATTTTAGGGCAGTAGAGCATCGCCTTGAAAACGTAGGCAAAGTGCGAGGTATTGATTTTATCAACGACTCTAAAGCCACCAATGTAAACTCGGCTTGGTATGCGCTTGAGAGTGTAGAACGCCCCATTATTTGGATAGCAGGCGGAGTAGATAAAGGCAACGACTACGCCATGCTAAAATCATTGGTGCGCGAAAAGGTGAAGCTAATTATTTGCCTTGGAGTAGACAATCGTAAAATACACGAAGCATTTAGCAAAGACGTGAAAATGATTGTAAACACTACATCAATGGCTGAAGCAGTGCACGTAGCATACAAAATGGCCGAAAAGGGCGATACCGTAATGCTATCACCCGCTTGTGCTAGCTTTGATTTATTCGAAAACTACGAAGACAGAGGCAGGCAGTTTAAGCGTTTTGTAAAAAACCTTTAACACCTGCTACAAGCATAATAAATGATTTTTGGTTTGTTGATTTTCAAATTAGCGGATAGAGATTAGTGTGCGAGTATGCAAAAACAAAAGAGAATTAGCTAATTAGTCAATATGCTAATGTGCTAATGAAAAGAGGTAAAGACAAAGACAATAAGAAGAGACTTGAATAGTGTGGTTGTCATCCTGAGCGAAGTCGAAGGAGTGCGGTGAACGTTATATTGAGCGAAGCCAAAGTATGGCAGCAGACGAAACATAAAAATTAGCCGATTAGACAATACGCTAATGTGCTAATGAAAAGAGTATAAGAAAAATAAAGCTAAGGCTAATTGCCAAAAGCAAAAACACAACAAAAATGAACTGGCTTTTTAAATGGACTAAAGGAGATGCCGTAATATGGGCAGTAATAATACTGCTATCCATGTTCGGTATTTTGGCTGTGTACAGCTCCACCGGTACATTAGCCTATAAAAACCAAGGCGGTAATACAGAGTTTTACCTCTTCAAACACCTGTCGTTTCTGTTATTTGGCTTGGTGTTAATGTATGTAAGCCACTTAATCAACTACAAATACTACTCGCGTATAGCCCAAATATTTTTGGTGTTGTCGTTTCTGCTACTGCCCTATACCCTGTTTTTTGGTACAGAAATCAACTCGGCACGTCGTTGGATAACCTTGCCCGTAATTGGCTTCACCTTCCAAACATCCGATTTGGCTAAACTGGGGCTAATAATGTACGTAGCCCGTTTCCTTTCAAAACGTCAGGATGAGATAAAAGATTTTCGCAAATCATTCCTTCCACTCACCATCACCATAGCACTAATATGTGCACTGATAATGCCCGCCAACCTTTCTACTGCGCTGGTATTATTTGCTACCTGTTTGTTGCTAATGTTTATAGGCCGTATAGCCTTTAAGCACATACTATTGGTGGTAGGCGCAGGGGTAATAGCCGCCACGCTGCTGGTAACACTGGCACTAACCCTGCCCGACGATGCCATAAATAAATTTGCCCGTTTATCTACCTGGAAAAGCCGTGTAGAAGGCTTTACGCAAGGCCGCGAAAACATGGACGAACGCGAGGCTTTAGTAGCCAATTACCACGTAGTGCAAGGCAAAATAGCCATAGCATCGGGCGGTTTGTTTGGTAAAGGGCCGGGCAACAGTACACAGCGTAACTTTTTACCCAACCCCTTTTCAGATTTTGTTTTTGCTATAATATTAGAAGAATATGGACTAATAGGAGGTATGTTTATAGTCTTGCTCTACCTCGTTCTACTCTTTCGGTGCGTACGCATTGTAATAAAGAGTCCGCGCGCCTTCGGCGCGCTACTTGCCGTTGGATTAAGTTTTAGTTTAGTAATTCAAGCCTTTATAAATATGGGTGTAGCCGTTAATATATTCCCTGTAACTGGTTTACCCCTACCATTAGTAAGTATGGGCGGTACATCACTTATATTTACCAGTATTTCATTAGGAATAATACTAAGTGTAAGCCGAAATATAGAAGAACAAGAAAACGGCGAAGAAACACAGGAAGGAGGCGAAGTTGCAACCGCTTAAAGTTATAATATCAGGTGGTGGCACGGGCGGACATATATTTCCTGCCGTATCCATTGCCAAATACCTGCAAAAAATATACCCCGATATAGAAATACTATTTGTGGGTGCAAAAGGCCGCATGGAAATGGAAAAAGTGCCCCAAGCAGGCTTTAAAATTGTTGGTCTGGATATAGCCGGTATACAGCGCAAAATTGATTGGCGCAACGCCCTACTTCCCTACAAATTGGTAAAAAGCCTTTGGCAGGCACACAAAATAATAAAAGATTTTAAACCCAATATAGCCATAGGTGTTGGCGGTTACGCCAGTGCCCCTACCCTATACATGGCCGCACAAATGGATGTGCCCACACTAATACAAGAGCAAAACAGCTATGCCGGTGTTACCAACAAACTACTGGCTAAAAGAGCAACAGCTATTTGTGTAGCCTTTGAAGGCATGGATAAATACTTCCCTGCACAAAAACTGGTTGTTACGGGCAACCCTGTTCGGGAAGATCTTTTAGATATATCAAATAAGCGAGAAGAAGCCTTTAAATACTTTGGTCTTAATCCTGATAAAAAAACCGTATTGGTTATAGGTGGCAGCCTAGGCGCGCGCACCATTAATATGGTGATAGAAGGTGGACTGGATAAACTACAGGATAAAGACATTCAATTGGTATGGCAAACAGGTAAATATTACTACAGTAAAGTACAACATAAAAATAGCGATACTGTAAAAATACACGACTTTATCAACCGCATGGATTTGGCTTATGCAGTTGCCGATATAGTAATATCACGCGCGGGAGCGCTTTCCATTGCCGAATTGTGCATCACCGGTAAGCCTTGCATTTTAGTGCCTTCTCCCAACGTGGCCGAAGACCATCAAACCAAAAATGCACAAGCCTTGCTAGAAAAACGCGCAGCATTATTGGTAAAAGATAAAGACGCAAAAAATGTGCTTTTGGGCGATATACTGGCACTAATGAACGATGCTGACCGTCGCATACAACTAAGCACAAACATAAAAGACATGGCAAAACCTAATGCCACAAAAAGCATTGTTGATGAAGTGGAAAAAGTAATACAATCACACAACAAAGAGATATAAAAAGCAAACCAAATACATGAACCTAAGCGGGGTACAAAATATATATTTTATAGGAGTAGGCGGCATTGGCATGAGCGCATTGGCACGGTATTTTAAAGTACTGGGTAAAAATGTTAGCGGATACGACCGAGTAGCCTCTACCCTAACCCGCCAATTAGAGGCCGAAGGCATACCTATACACTATACTGATGATATTGCCGCTGTTGATGGTGAAGTGATAAACAACCCCGCGCAAAGCGTTATTGTTTACACCCCTGCTGTACCCCAAACCCATACCGAACTAAATTATTTTAGAGATAAAGGATACACACTATACAAACGTGCCGAAGTACTGGGCTTGGTAACCCGTGAAACCTTTACTATAGCCGTAGGCGGTACACACGGAAAAACCACAACATCGTGTATGGTGGCTTATTTGCTGCGCCATGCAGGGCTAAACTGTGGTGCATTTTTGGGCGGTCTTTCGGCCAACTTTAACTCCAACTTTATACTGCCCGATGGTGAGGGTGAAACCATTACCGTAACCGAAGCCGATGAGTTTGATAGATCATTCCTGCATCTTTCGCCCAATATTGCGGTTATCACCTCTATGGATGCCGACCATTTGGATATTTATGGCGAACATAGTAGCCTTTTGGACTCATTTCACCTGTTTGCCAAAAAGGTAGTAGCAGACGGCACATTATACGTCAGATACGGACAACCCTTTCATGCAGAGTTAGAAGACATTACCTTACACAAGTACGGCATAGAAAACGGTGCGCATTACCGTGCCGCAAATATTAGTATTGATAACGGCGATTATTATTTCGATTTAATAACCCCACACAACACTATAGCCCAATTAAAACTGGGTATGCCCGGCATACACAATGTTGAGAACGCTGTGGCAGCCGCCTCAATAGCCACACAAATGGGTGTGAGCGAAGAAAAATTGCGCAGTGGGTTAGCCTCATTTGCAGGTGTAAAACGCAGGTTTGAGTACATTATAAAAACCGATGATATGGTGTATATAGACGACTATGCACACCACCCTACCGAACTGGAAGCCGCTATTAAATCGGCAAGGCAATTATATCCTGATAAAAAAATAAAAGGCATTTTTCAGCCACATTTATACAGTCGTACCCGTGATTTTGCCGAAGGTTTTGCTAAAAGCCTTAGCCTGCTTGACGAAGTAGTGCTGCTGGATATATACCCCGCTAGAGAACTACCTATTGATGGTGTTACATCACAACTGATTTTTGATAAAATAACTATTGACAATAAAACCCTGTGCACTAAACAGCAATTATTATCAGTTATAAATAACACACCCACACAAGTATTGCTTACACTTGGCGCGGGCGATATAGACCAATTGGTACAACCCCTAAAACAACAGTTTACGGCATGAAACCAAGATGGAAAATATTATTAAACTATGCTATTTGGGGGGTATTAGTTATCACCCTAATGGCTTCGTTGTCTTTTGCAGGACACGAACAGGAGCAAATGCGCTGTAAATCGTTGGAGGTAGTGATACTACCCGATACTAAAGACTTTTTTATCACGCGTGATGATATAGTACGCTCGGTAACAGCAGGGCAAGGTGAAAACGCATTAAAAGGTAAACCCGTTATAGAGTTTAATATTGGCGAGCTTGAAGATAAATTAGAATTGAACCCATTTATAAAAGAGGCAGAAGTATTTATTGATATAGAAGGAAACCTAAGGGTAGAAGTATGGCAACGCAACCCAATAGTGCGCATAGCCAAAAACAACGGCACAGGTTTTTATATAGACGACGAGGGCGTAAAAATGCCATTATCCGATAACTATGCTGCACAAGTACCTGTGGCCACAGGCAAAATAAACGAGCCCATACGTAAAATACACGATACCATTAGCACTGTTGCCGCCAAAAATGTATACGCTTTGTGCAAATACATACACGATAAACCCTTTTGGCAAGCCATGATAGAGCAAATAATTGTGGATAGTAAAGGCGAATTGATACTAATACCCGTTGTGGCAGAACATAGGGTTTTATTAGGCGATGCAAGCAGACTGGAGGAAAAACTTAAACACTTAAAAATATTTTATAAAAAAGGTTTAAACAAAGTAGGGTGGGATAAATACAAAGTGATTAATTTAAAGTACACAGGGCAAATTGTGTGCGAAAAATGGTAAGTATAACATAGGAATAAAAAGTAATATTGAAGGAGTATGCACAACGGGAAAATAATAGTTGGCTTAGATATAGGTACCACAAAGGTTTGCGCCATTGTGGGTCGCTACAATGAGTACGGAAAGATTGACGTTTTGGGAATGGGCAAAGCCGATTCGCATGGGGTTACACGCGGTGTAGTTACTAACATCAACAAAACCGTAGAGGCAATAACAAAGGCAGTTAACGAGGCTTCTGACAAATCAGGAGTAGACGTTCGTAAAGTACACGTAGGTATTGCAGGGCAGCATATAAAAAGCCGTCAACACAGAGGTTTAGTTGTACGAAACTCTATTGATACTGAAATAGACATGAACGACCTTGGCAAGTTGGAAGGCGATATGTATAAACTTGCCCTTAACCCCGGCGAGGAAATAATTCATGTTTTACCACAAGAATACACTGTGGATAACGAGCCTGGTATTAAAGACCCTGTGGGTATGTCGGGCATTCGACTAGAAGGAAATTTTCATGTAATTACAGCACAGGTAACCGCTGCGCGTAACATATACAAATGCGTACAATTAGCAGGTTTAGAAACCTCTGATTTGATATTAGAACCCCTTGCCTCTGCCGACTCGGTGCTTAGCCCCGAAGAGCTAGATGCAGGTGTTTGCTTGGTAGATATTGGAGGTGGAACAACTGATATAGCCATTTTTCACGACGGCATTATCCGCCACACCGCGGTAATACCTTACGGTGGCAACATTATCACCGAAGATATAAAAGAAGGTTGCAACGTATTGCGCGACCATGCCGAATTGTTAAAAGTAAAATTTGGATCGGCACTTTGGGAAGAAACCAAAGCCAACGAGATAATATCAATACCCGGCCTACGTGGTCGCGACCCTAAAGAAATTTCGGTACGCAACTTGGCAAAAATTATTCAAGCCCGTGTTGAAGAGATTTTTGAACTGGTATACTGCGAGATTAAAAACAGTGGTGTTGAGAAAAAACTTATAGGTGGAGTGGTAATAACAGGTGGTGGTGCGCAACTAAAACACGTTACCCACTTGGCCGAATACGTTACAGGACTTGATGCCCGCGTTGGCTACCCCAACGAGCACCTTGCCAAAGGCATGGTAGAGGAAGTTAAAAGCCCCATGTATGCCACCGGTATAGGCTTGGTGATTAAAGGTTTAAAATCAGACAATAAAGACACCAATACACCCGAAGTGAAAACAGAGGAAGCCATAAAAGAGAAACACAAACAAATGAAGGATGAATTGCAACGCAAAAACTTCCTTAACCGCCTTAAACAGTGGTTTGTTGATGATTTGGATGTGAAAGACTTTTAGAGTACTCCCCTGTGCGGGTTCATCCTGAGAAAAGTCGAAGGAATGCGACAGAAAACATCCTTCAAAAAAGAATAAAGAAAAAAATATTTAGGTATAAAATAAATTACCAAGCGTATGTCAAATTTCAAGGTAGATTTACCAAAAGAACGTTCATCAATAATAAAAGTAATAGGTGTTGGCGGCGGCGGTAGCAATGCAGTAAACCACATGTATAACCAAGGCATTGCAGGGGTTGACTTTTTTGTGTGCAACACCGATTCGCAAGCATTGGAGCGTAGCCCCGTGCCCAATAAAATACAACTAGGCACATCACTAACCGAAGGTTTGGGCGCAGGCTCTAACCCCGATGTGGGCAAACGCGCCGCACTTGAAAGTATAGAAGAGATTATAGACTTACTGGGTGTAAACACCAAAATGATATTTGTTACCGCCGGAATGGGCGGTGGCACAGGCACAGGTGCAGCCCCAATAATAGCCAAAACAGCAAAAGAAATGGGCATACTTACCGTAGGTATAGTAACCACCCCGTTTAGTTTTGAAGGCCCCCGCCGTACTACCCAAGCAGGTGTAGGTATGGCCGAGATGAAAGATGCTGTTGATGCACTTTTGGTTATATCAAACGATAAAATAAAGGAAATGTATAGCAATTTCCTTTTCACCAAAGCATTTGCGCAAGCCGATGAGGTGCTAACCATAGCCGCCAAAGGCATTGCCGAAATTATTACTATGAGTGGTGATGGTAACGTGGATTTTCAAGACGTTCGCACTGCTATGACTGATAGTGGCAAAGCAATACTAGGCACTGGCATTGCCGAAGGTGAAGATAGGGCTATGAAAGCCTCACAAATGGCTATCAACTCGCCGTTATTGGATAATACCCAAATAGAAGGTGCAAGCTGGTTGCTTATAAACGTTACTTGGGGTAAAGAAGAACCTACTATGGAGGAAATAGGTAAAGTGATGGATTTCTTCCAAGAAAAAGCAGGTAAAAGTGCCAACCTTAAATTTGGCTGGTGCTCTAACGAAGGCTTGGATACCAAACTTTCTGTAACCATAATAGCTACAGGCTTTGGCGAGAAAGAAAACACCTTGCGTGAAGAGAGTAAAGAAGTTCGTTTTGAGTTGGTAGAGGAGCAAAAAGAGGAAGAGGAAACAACTGCCCCTTTAACAAATAACGAAAGCCCTATAGCAGAAACTGAAACTGAAAATCATGTAACGTTTAAGCCTGCTACACCCGTTCAGCAAGAACAAAAAGAAGAAATAGTTTTTAAAACGGACAGCCAAGAGCGCGCTTATGTAAGCCATACCAATAGCGATTTGTTTTCTTTTAATCCTGTAGAGGAAGAAAAAGAAGCCGAAATAAGCAAAATAAGTATGGATTTGCGCTTAGACCCTCAACAAGAAGCTGAAATGGAACAAGAGCGCATACAAAAGCTAAAAGAGCGTATGGTATACCTTAAAAACCTAAACGCAAAACTGAATAACCCTGACGGCATGATGGATATGGAGAAAGAACCTGCCTATTTGCGTAAAGGAGCTAGATTAGATGATGTTCCACATTCTTCAGAATCTCAGGTATCAAAATTCTCGTTGTTTGAAAGTAATAACGACGGAGAAAAGAAAACAGAAATAAGAACAACGGGCAATAGTTTTTTGCACGATAACGTTGATTGATAGTTGTGTTATTTGTAAAGTTTGCTTTAAAAACCCTGCTAATAGGCAGGGTTTTTGTTTTTTAGCGAAATCTAGAAGCTGGTGCAAGCATCCGCTTGCATCAATAACTAAAGAGCATCCGCTCGGTATATAAAAAGCGTAACATCGCCTCAGCTAAAACCTTTTGCAAAAAAACCGATTCCCTTTAATTTGGGCTTACAAAATCGTTGTAACGTTTAAAAATATGTCGGAACAAATAGTCTTGCACCGTAATCAGCTCAGGATTACCGTCAATAAGTGCGTAGTAGTTATCACTATCGTACACCAATAAGTTACCGTCGTTATCGTATATCGATTTTGTATCAGATGTGATGGGTTTGTAAAATACCCTTAGTGTAGCTGTGCTGCCGTCAATTCGGTTTACGGTAATAATACATTTTGGAGTAGCCTCGCGTAAAGAATCGGTATAGTTGCGAGAGTAGCCGTTTAAATAGGTTTCAAAAGTAATGCTTGCAAATTGTGCCGCATATAGTTTTGCATATTCTTGATTGGTATTGGGCGCAACAACGCCATTTTGTTTCACTGCAAAAACATTACCCTCGCCCCTAACTATTTCAAACGATTTATTAGCACTATCGGGGTAGGTAACCGATACCGATTTGAATTTATCAATAGGTGTATCAAAAATGGCTTTATCTCTCCAGTCGATAGGGCTAACTGTATAACGTGATGTAAGATAACCACCAAAACCGGGTATATGCACCACAAAGGGTATGGTAGAGCCATCTATATACATAAAAGTACCCATCTCGTCAGAAGTTGACCCGCCAACATAATAGGTAATTGTTTTTTTGCCTTTTTGGTAAATTTCTACTTTAATACCATCGGTAGCAATACTGTTTACTACTTGCTGTTGACCCGCTTTCGAAACAGGATTTTTTGCTTCAATGGTGCGAATGGTTTTAAGCAAACGCTCTATTTTATCAGGGGCGGCATTAAACAAATTGTTTACCGTCCATTTGTCATCATCTTGCTTACGTAATAAAACGTATTTCCCTGAACGATTGGATAAAAATATACTGTCAATGTTTTCTGTATCCTTTACAGCAAAATCCTTCTTCTCTGTCAAACTGGGGCGATTCATTTTATTGATAAGAGGCAAGGCTATAATAGCCACCACCAATAAAATAGAAAGTACAATTAAGCTCTTTTTAAATTTCATGCGGGCGCAAAGTTACTAAACTGAACGATACAAGCTATACAAGGGTTTGAATGTGCAGTGCATTATTTTACATACCTGCGACGGCGGATGAAACCGTTTATCAACCCAAAAATAATAATGGCAATAACGGGCACCACCATATTTAGGGTTTTCCAATAGGTTTCCTCGTCTTTTACTTTGGTTTTGTTTAGCGGACGAATTTCAAATTCTTTGGTGCGAACTTCAATCAATCCGCTTTGGTCAAACAGGTAATCAACACAGTTAACAAAGAATTTTTTATTGTCAAACATCCGTTTGGTATTTCTATCAAACCCTAGAGGGAAAATTTCGCCATTGCCTGATATAGTATTGCGTATCAAGTCGCCATCACCAATAAAAATCATTGAAGTGGGCAAACTTTGGGTTTTAAAGTTTAGCGTAGGGTCGCTGTTAGTACTTCTACGGTTTTTAAACGCCGATTCAAAATTACCTTCAACCAAAACAGCCAATGTTTTTTCGGGTTTGTTTAGTAAAGCAGGAGGCGGTGGATTGGCTACTATATCAAAAGAAAGCTCAACGGGGTTGTTTACCGGGCGTGAGTATAGCGATGAGGTAAGCAATACTTTTTTGCTCACGCTGCCTTTGCCCACAGTATCTATACTACTTGCAAAACGAAATAATATAGGGTTTAGGTTTTTCACTATTGGGTGTTTGCTTTTTGCTACCACAATAGGATCCCAAACCCAAGGGTATATTTTACCCGAGGCATCTAAACGAAGCCCGTTACACTCAGCATCTTGAATTAAATCGGGGTTCATACGCACGCCGTATTCAAACAGCATATCGTTTAGGTTCAAATCGTAATCGGCAGTAACCACAGTACGGTATTTTTGTATACTGTCAAGGTTAGCAATCAAAGGGTCAATAAGCCATATCAGCTTACCGCCACCCATTACATATTGGTCTATATAGTATTTCTCTTGCTCGGTAAATCTATCTCGGGGACGGGCAATTACAATAGCATCAAAACTTTGCAGCTTTTTTTGTAAGGTATCAAGCAACCACCTTGCCGCATCTTCAACAGCAATAGAATCGAAACCACCTGCAAACTGTTTAATAAAATTTTCGTTGGCCGTATCCATCCACAAGTCAAAACGGGTAACATTATAGCTTTCGCCCAACTCGTTGGCAAGGTCGGCAGTTTCTTGGGGTGTTAGCTCGCCATGTCCATCCAAAAAGGCAATGGTTTTTCTTTTTCCGCTAACTATTTTTTTAAGGGTTGATGATATTTCATACTCCAATGCCTCTATCGATTTGTTTAGTACTACTTGTGCAGGTTGGCCAAACTGTTGTTTAAGCAAGTTTAAGGGGTATTGTTGCGATGTTTTATAATAGAAAGTTGCGCCGGGTACAATTACCTTGCGGCTGCTTTCGTCGCCTGTATTGTCGTATATCTCAGTAGGTGCAAGGCCACTTTGTTGCAACTCGCGGATAATATCAACCTTCTCTTTCTGAGTTTTTCCTTCCAAAGGGTCGCTAAACTCATACTCAATCATCCCGCCCGATGCTACCCTAAACTCGTCTAACATTTCCTTAGTAGCAATTCTAAGGCGTTTAAAATCGGGGTTTAGCTCACCATCAAGGTACACACGCACAAACAGCACATCGTCTAAGTCTTGCGCCAAGTCTTTACTGGCCTTGCTAAGGCTGTAGCGGTGTTCTTTGGTAAAATCTATACGGGTATATACCTGTGTAGCTATTATGTTTATTACCACAAGCAAAGCAAGGGCAACCAACAACTCAACTACCGCTTGGTATTTCTGGCTGCGTTTTATTTTTTGTGTTTCTTTTACTGTGTTGTTCTCCATCTGGCTCACTTCAAAAATATTTTAATCCACTACCATTTGCGACTGCCAAACACGGCTTTGGTAAGCAAAATAAACAGGGTAATCACACTTAAAAAATATACTGCATCACGGGTATCGAGTACGCCTCGGCTAATGCTATCGTAATGGCTTGATATACCTATCCACTGTATCCAAAAACTTATACTGCGCAAAGCATCCAGTTGGCCTAAATAATCAAAGGCTATGTAAAACACAAAGCACAAAAACATAGATACAATAAACGATACTATTTGATTTTCGGTAACTGCCGAAGCAAATATACCTATGGCTACAAAGGTGCTGCCCAGCATTAGCAAGCCCAAGTACGAACCCCACATGGCACCTGTATCAATATTGCCTTGCGGGTAACCCAATTGGTATATGGTATAATAGTATAATAACGTTGGCAATAGCGAAAACAGCACCAACACCACTCCTGCAAAATATTTACCCAATATGATGGATAAATCGCTAACGGGCGATGTGGTTAGGGTTTCAATAGTACCTGCTTTCTTTTCTTCTGAAAAGCTACGCATGGTAATAGCTGAGATAAGAAAAATAAATACCCAAGGCCCCATAAAAAACAGGGTGTCAATATTAGCGTATCCGCCATCCAATACGTTAGTGTCTTTAAACACCCACATAAACAGGCCAATGGCCAACAAAAACACACCAATAGCAATGTAGGCTATTAGCGAGCTGAGAAAACTGCGAATTTCTTTTACAAATATGGTTAGCATACTACCGTGCGAATTTATCAATTATCATTTAGCATTTACTATGTTAGCTAAACGAATAGAACGATTGTTTTTGTGTTTTGGGTTGAATTATTACCCAATAGGTTAAAACTGATGAAAAAACCAAAATCAAAAAATCGAAATCAATGTGGATTAGGAATAAGAAATTTAAGCATTTGCAGTCGGTTTGAAAACCGATTCTATTCATACCATACGGTAACCCCGATAGGGTATGAGTAGCGGCAGGTTTTAACCTGCTGCCATGATTTCAGTTTAACTCACCCCAAATAATGAGTTTAGTATAGACATTCATAATTTCCCCTCTCTTTTTTGTAAGAGAGGGGCGCAGTTCTATGGTTCCAACTTTCTCATAAAACTAGGGTGAGTTAAAACTAACTTCTATTTTTAGGTCAGATGGAACAAAGCAAGACAGTCCGTAGGGGACTTAAGTCCCCTACGGACTGTAATTTTAACAAAATAGGTTTTCACCCTATTTAATCCGAATCTTAAACTAAAAATTAAAAAAGAATGAAGATTTAACACCCAAATGACATTCTTATGACGGTTACCACTCAACCTTTTCCGTTTTAAAGGTAATTACACTATATAAACAACACGATTATGGCAGCACGACACGAAATGACCGCAAGGGTACGTAAACTTCGTCCCGTATTTTTTCAAATAGGAATGTTAATAGCGCTTGGTGCTACTTTGGCCGCTTTTAAATGGACTACCACTGGCGACAGGGTATTGGTAGAGGATTGGATTGAAGCCCCCGACACGTTATCAAACATTGGTGAAATAAGAATAATTGACGAAAAGCAAGAGCAAACCCAAACTGAAACCAAACAGGACGTAAAAACCGACCCCAACCAACTGAAAATTGTTGATAATACCATGCTTCTCGACACAGGCATTAACATACAGCCCGACCCTATACAATCAGCTTTTACAGGATTGCCACCAGCACCTTTTGGTATTGATAATGGCCCTGACGAGTTTATCAATACTCCTCAAGATATTACTTATGCCGAGATCATGCCCAGCTATCAAGGTGGTTATCCAGCTATGCAAAAATTTATACAAAAACACTTAAAAGTGCCCTTTATACTTATGGAGACTGCAAAAGACCAAGATATAAAAGTATATGTGCAGGCAGTGGTTGACAAAGACGGCACATTAACCAAAATTATGGTGAGCAAAGATGGTGGTTACCCCGAAGCGGGCGAAGCAGCACTTGCAGTAGTGAAAAAAATGCCCAAATGGAACCCAGGCTACAATGATATTTGGCCGGCAAGAGTGATGATACAAATACCTATTACCATAAGAATTAGGTAGGTATTCATTTCATCAGCATATTATATCAACACACTCAATTTATATAATACAAAAAGGGGGCATGCCCCCTTTTTGTATTATATAACGCTGGTATTCACAAAAAAATAGCTACTAAAGGCAATATTGTACCCATAGTATTATAGTTTTGTTATGAATCTGCTACAAACTTTTTTTAGCCAAAAACAAGCCTAATGAATACCTACGAAGAACTATTTGAAAACAACAAAAAATGGTTAGCCTCAAAAAAAGCTACCGATGAGTTATTTTTTGAAAAACTATCAAAAGAACAACGCCCTGATTATTTGTACATTGGCTGTAGCGATAGCCGAGTAACCGTTGAAGAGATGGTTGGTGCACAACCCGGCGAAATGTTTGTACACCGCAATGTGGCCAACCTTGTAAACGCTACCGACCTAAATGTAATGGCTGTAATAAACTATGCTGTGCGTTACCTAAAAGTAAAACACATTGTTGTGTGCGGACACTACAACTGTGGCGGTGTAAAAGCAGCCATGCAATCTGTAGATATGGGCATACTAAACCCATGGTTGCGCAATATTCGCGATGTATATCGCCTGCACAAAGAAGAACTAAACGCCATAACTGACGAACATAAACGCTACAACCGCTTGGTAGAGCTAAACGTTGAAGAACAGTGCATAAACGTAATAAAACTAGCCAGTGTGCAGCAAGAGTTTTTGCGCACAGCTACACCAATAGTACACGGCTGGGTATTTGATACAGCCACAGGCGTACTAAACGACCTTGAGCTTGATTTTCCTAAAATACTGAAAGATATACAAGAGATTTATAATCTTACCGACGGAAACTAAGCAAGCAGGTTTTATTTGCCTTATAAAAGCATTTGGACGGCTAAATAACCATTAGTGCCACAGGTATAATATCTTTGTGGCAGATTTACATATTATTTGATTGAAAAATACACTTTTTGATACCGCTGAAAAACAAGAAACAGCTGTTTTAGTTGCAGTGCAGCCTCAGGGTCAGCGCGACATACAAGCAAGCGAATACTTGGACGAATTAGAGTTTTTAGCTGAAACAGCGGGAGTGAAAACCCTAAAAAAATTCACACAGAAACTTGAATACCCCGACCCTCGCACATATATAGGTAAAGGTAAGCTGGAAGAAGTACGTCTATATGTTGAAGAACACAAAGCCGATACCGTAATTTTTGACGATGAATTAAGCCCCAGCCAAATACGCAATGTTGAGCGTGAGTTGAATTGTAAAATACTTGACCGCGCCAACCTGATACTTGATATTTTTGCTACCCGTGCCCAAACAGCACAAGCCAAAGCGCAGGTAGAACTGGCACAAACTCAATACATATTGCCCCGATTAACCCGTATGTGGACTCACCTTAGCAAGCACCAAGGCGGTGTGGGCACACGTGGGCCGGGTGAGAAAGAGATTGAAACCGACCGTCGTTTAATTCGTGATAGGATTAGTCTTCTAAAAGAACGGCTAGCTGATATTGACAAACAAAACTTTACCCGCCGCAAAAACCGCGATAATATTTTACGCGTGGCACTGGTAGGTTATACCAACGTAGGCAAAAGCACCATAATGAACTTGCTTAGCAAAAGCGATGTATTGGCCGAAAACAAGCTATTTGCCACGCTAGATAGTACTGTGCGTAAAGTGGTTTTAGATAATACACCCTTTTTGCTATCTGATACCGTTGGGTTTATACGCAAGCTACCACACATGCTGGTAGAAAGTTTTAAATCGACCCTTGATGAAGTGCGTGAGGCCGACCTTTTGCTGCACGTTGTAGATATATCTCACCCCAATTTTGAAGAGCAGATAAAAATAGTAAAAGATACCCTGCAAGAAATTAAAGCCGAACACAAGCCTGTACTAATGGTGATGAACAAAATAGATTTGTACAAAGCCGAAGAACACATGAGCTATGCCGAGAACGAAGACGAAATTGACGTACCGGTCACATTGTCGCAACTAAAACGTTCGTGGATGGCCAAAGAGAACGCCCCTGCGGTATTTATTTCAGCATCAAACAAACAAAATGTTGAAGAGCTTCGCGATAAAATACTAACCTTTTTAAAGGCCATAGCTAGCTTTTAAAAAGGTAACCCTTAAACCTTTCTGTTTTTTTTGCTCTAAAAAAATGTGTTAAACAAGTCTTAACTGCTTGTTAAATCTACATATTTTGCCTCACTGTACAATTAAGTAAACACCTTAGAACCCTTAATTTTACTACAAACTTTTAAAAACCGATTTTCTGTGTTAACATTGTGTGAACAAGCGGTCATAACCTGTAAGCCCTTGTGTAGCAATAAGTGTAATATTTTACTTTAGTTTTGTATTAGTGTTTACCAGCGATACACAACAGCCACTTAACTACGTCCCTGATTTTGAAAGGGAAAACTACCTGCAAGCCTTGCACACTTCGCTGGAGAAGAAGATTGCTTTTTTCTCACTTCCCGATACTGAAATAAAAAAATTGGTGAGTGCCTGCCGCGATATTGAGACCAGTTGCATAGTTGGTTTTCGCACAGGAGTAATTACCGATTATAAGCCCGAAGATATTTACAACTTTTGCGTAGCCATTGAAGAAAATTATAGCCCGCAAATAACCCACTTTGAGGCATGGCACAGCAAAACCATAAAAGACCTTAAAATAGACAAGGCCGAAGTATTGTTTGGGCTTGTTGGCGCGCTTACCAAAAGCGAGGGCAACGAGTTTTCAGCCTCGGTTGATATGGCAGGTATAAAAGCCTGTTTTAACCACATTACAAAGCCAATAAACGGCGGCACATTTACCCAAAGTTGGGTATTGCGTATGGTGCTGCAAATATTGCAGCCGTTCAAAAACCATCCCTACGCCTACCCTGCCGTAGTGCAATCGGTGTTTTTAGAAAGTCGCAAAAAAAACGTGCGCGGCTTATTGCACCCCAATTTGGCTGCTATAAGACACAAGTCGCTTATTGACGAGAAATTAGAACCCTACGTGGGTCTGACTGCAGGCGCATTGCGCACCGAAGATATTACACCCCTGCTAACACTGGGTTACGATATAATGGAAGAAAGCCTGTTGCGTGTTGACGATTTACTAAAACAGGTATACCGCCAAAAGGTTAGTTACGCAAAAAAAGAGCCCCGCATACGCAACCTGCTCAACTTTTTGTATAGTGAGGGTATGGAATACTTAGAGCCTCACATGGGCGAGTTTAACGAGCGTCAGCAGCAAATAATAAAATACCTTTTTGCCAAACGATACTTAGGCACAAAAGAACTTACCCTTGATTTTAGGTGCGACCGTAAAACCATACAGCGCGATTTTGTAAAACTTCTTAGTTCTGAAGTAGTAAAAAGCACAGGCAACGGCAGTGCATTAAAATACTGTATTAACCTAAAAAACAACGGCTACGATATGCTTGAGATACACAGCACATCGGTACGCAAACGCGAAGACTACCAAGAAAGCCTTTTTGGAGAAGAAATTTGGGAAACCAAAAAAGCCTGAAGCTTATAGGCCGCAGGCTTAATTTCTTTTTAAAAGAATTGTATTACTACAATTCGTCTTCGTTAAAGAAGTAATCCTCGTCAGTAGGATAATCTTGCCAAACCTCCTCGATACTCTCAAATGGTTCGCCATCGTCTTCCAATTCCTGCAAGTTCTCTATTACCTCAAGCGGTGCGCCCGAGCGTATTGCATAATCAATTAACTCATCCTTAGTGGCAGGCCATGGAGCATCGTCCAGGTAAGAGGCTAATTCTAGTGTCCAGTACATAAGCCGATCCTTTATTTTTGCGCGAAAATAACCTTTTTTCTCACTTTACAAACAGTAATTTTAAATCTTTAACTATAAAACCACACACACTTTGTCGATAGTATGTGTCAATGCTACAAATTTTGAATATTCTTGTATAAGAATACTTTCACTCACCAATGTTCAATACTTCCCTTTTAGAAGAAATGATGGCAGAAGGTTTTGTGGTGAAGCAAAACCACCCCGAAACCGACCTGTTTATATACAATTACAGCCCCAAAGCCCAATACGATAGAATTTGGAACGAGGTAACGCTAAATTGCCGTGGTTTGATATTAGATGCCAACATGAATGTGGTAGCGCGCCCTTTCCCAAAATTTTTCAATTTGGGCGAGCAAGAAAACCAACACATACCCAACGAAGCCTTCGAGGTTTACGAAAAAATGGATGGATCGCTGGGCATATTGTATTGGCACAATAAGCAACCTTTTATTGCCACACGCGGTTCATTTACCAGCAATCAATCGGTAAAGGCAAACAACATTTTAAATACTAAATACAGCCATATACATAATAGGCTTAATCCCGACAAAACTTATTTGTTTGAGATTATTTACCCCGAAAACAGAATAGTGGTTGACTATGGCTCAACAGAGGATTTAGTACTGCTATCAATAGTTGACAAAGCCACAGGTAACGAAGAACCTTTGGAGGATATTGGTTTCCCCGTTGTAAAACGCTATGACGGTATTAACAATACACACCAATTGCAGGCTCTTGAAGAAAACAACAAAGAAGGCTTTGTGATACGCTTTGCAAGTGGACTGCGCTACAAGGTGAAGTTTAAGGAGTATGTGCGCATACACCGCATCATCACCCAAGTATCAAACATTAGTATTTGGGAATATTTGCGCGCGGGCAATACCCTTGACGAACTTTTAGATCGTGTGCCCGATGAATTTTACAATTGGGTGAGACAAACCAACACCGAGTTACTAGCCGCTTATAAAAACATTGAAGATGCCGCACGTGCAGAGTTTAAAGATTTGGGAGACAGGAAAGAGACCGCCCTGTACTTTCAGCAATGTGCTTACCCCAATATATTATTCAGTATGTTGGACGAAAGAGACTATGCAGATGCCATTTGGAAAATGCTGCGCCCAAAATACTCGCGCCCGTTTAGTAATATTGAAGAATAAATGAGAAAAGTGATATTGATGCGAGGCTTGCCCGCAAGTGGAAAAAGCACCTATGCCAAACAGTTGGTAGATTCAGCCCCCAACACATACAAACGCATTAATCGTGATGATTTGCGTATGATGTTTGATAACGGCTATACCAGCAACGGAAACGAGAAGTTTGTAAAAAAAGTTCGCGATATACTAATAGTAAAAGCCCTTGAAGAAGGCAAAAGTGTGGTGATTGACGACACCAACCTATCAGAAAGAAACTTCACCCGTATTAGTCAACTGGTAAGCGATTACAACAAGCAATACAACCAAAACGTACTGGTTGAAGTAAAAGAGTTTGATACACCACTGCACGAGTGTATAGCCCGTGATGAACAACGCGAAAAACCTGTGGGTGAGAAAGTAATACGTCAAATGCACCGCCAGTTTTTTGATGATGGCGTGCGTTATAGTCCGCAAGACGAAACACTACCCAAAGCGATTATCTGCGACCTTGATGGCACACTTGCTTTGCTAAACGGCCGCGACCCTTTTAATGCAGAAGGCTGTGAAAACGATTTGCTAAACGAGCCTGTGGCAAATACCGTAAAAACGTACGCGGGTTTGGGGTATAAAATCCTGCTGTTTTCGGGCAGAAAGCAAATGCACCAACCCCCAACCGAGCGTTGGCTGGCAAAATACAATATTCCTTATGATGTATTAGCCTTGCGCGGGGATGAAGACAACCGCAAAGACGCCATTATAAAACGTGAAATTTTTGAAGCAAACGCAGCAGGCAAATACCAAATAGAGTTTGTGCTAGATGACCGCGACCAAGTAGTAAACATGTGGCGCGATGAACTAAAGCTACCCTGCTACCAAGTGTATTACGGGGATTTTTAGGGCTCCCATCATCCTATGTTTGCAAACATAGGATGACGAAAATCGTGCAGTTATAGCTGGCGAGAGCGTCCCGCTCGTGCCCCAAAAATTAAGAGCGTCCGCTCATACAGCTACAATATCGCTTTTATACAGTGCGTACATTTGTCAAATTTCTAAAATTTGACAAATGTACGCCATAGCCCCTGTGCGGCTGTCACCCTGAGCGAAGTCGAAGGGCGTGAAGGCACGCAAACGAGATAAAGTGCAGCCGCTCTCACCCACCACTTAAATAATAAGCCCGTTAACGTTCGCATAACCACCCATTTTTTACTAACATTGCGCTTTCTTTTTTTTCTTACTGAATGGTTACAAAAGATATACTGCTGCGTGCTTTTGAGATGATGTGTAATGCCCGTGCAATGGCTGAAACCTACGATGCTAACCGCCAAATTTGCAAATACGTTCACTCAACATCAAAAGGCCACGAAGCCATACAACTAGCTACAGGGATGCAGCTAAAGCCCCACGACTACGCCGCGCCATATTACCGCGATGAGAGTATGTTGTTGGGTATGGGCATGACCCCTTACGAGCTAATGTTGCAATTATTGGCCAAAGCTGATGATCCGTTTTCGGGCGGACGCACCTACTATGCGCATCCTTCGCTAAACCGCCCCAATATGCCCAAAATGCCGCACCAAAGTAGTGCAACAGGCATGCAGGCTATACCTGCCACAGGTATGGCGCATGGGGTACAATACCTTGAGAAACAAGATTTACTAAAAAGCATAGAAAAACCCGTAGTGCTTTGCTCGCTAGGTGATGGTTCAGTTACCGAGGGCGAAGTAGCCGAGGCTTTCCAAATGGCTGTATTGGCCGATTTGCCTATACTGTACCTGATACAAGATAACGACTGGGGTATATCTGCCAGTGGCGACGAAATGCGCGCTATGGATGCCTACGAGTATGCCGCAGGTTTTAAAGGGCTAAAACGCCAACGTATAGATGGTAGCGACTTTGTAGAGTGCTACGAGCAAATGGGCAAAGCCATTGAGTATGTGCGCACCAAACGCAAACCTTTGTTGGTACACGTAAAAGTGCCCTTACTGGGTCACCATACATCGGGAGTGCGCAGGGAGTGGTACCGTAGCGAAGAGGATATGGCGAAGCATACCAGCATCGATCCGTTTCCACGTCTTAAAAAATTGTTGTTAGAATTGGGCGAAAGCGAAGCATCGCTTGAAAAAAAAATAGAAAATGCCCGCACATACATTACTGCTGAATTTGAACGTGCAGTAAACTCTCCCGACCCTGATATTTCAACCGCTTTAGACCACGAGTTTGCACCCACCCCAATTACTGAGGAAAAAGGCGAGCGTTCTCCCGAAGGGAAAGAACCTGTTATAATGGTTGATGCAGCATTGTTTGCCATGGACGAAATTTTGCGCACCCACCCCGAAGCTCTTTTTTATGGGCAAGATGTGGGCGGCAGGCTAGGCGGCGTATTCCGCGAGGCGGCTACACTGGCCGGCAAATATGGCGATAACCGAGTATTTAATACGCCCATACAAGAAGCCTATATTGTAGGCTCTACTGCTGGTATGAGTGCCGTTGGCGTAAAACCCATTGTAGAAATTCAGTTTGCTGATTATATATGGCCGGGCGTAAACCAATTGGTTACCGAACTTTCAAAATCGTGCTACTTAACTATGGGAAAATATCCCGTTAGTGCCGTTATACGTATCCCAACAGGGGCGTATGGTGGCGGTGGCCCTTACCACTCAGGAACAGTAGAATCAAGCATCTTGCAGATAAAAGGTATTAAAATAATATACCCTAGTAATGCTGCTGATATGAAAGGTTTGCTAAAAGCTGCTTACTACGACCCTAACCCTGTAATAGTATTTGAGCACAAAGGTATTTACTGGAGTAAAATGCCGGGTACTGAGGCAGCCAAAGCTCCCGAACCTTCAGAAGATTATGTAATACCTTTAGGCAAAGCCCGCATAGTACAGCACGCTGATGAAGAAATGCAGGAAAATGGCGAAAGCGTTGCCATTATTACCTACGGCATGGGCGTATATTGGGCTATGCTAGCCTCAAAAAACTTTCCCGGGCAGGTAGAGATTTTAGACTTACGCACCCTAAACCCCTGCGATGAAGAGGCTATACAAGACGCTGCAAAACGTCACGGTAAGGTATTGGTGCTAACCGAAGAAACCCTGCGCAACTCGTTTGCTGAGGCTATTGCAGGCCGCATAGGCAGCGAATGTTTCCAATATTTGGATGCACCTGTGCAAACGCTTGGTTCGGCAAATATGCCCGCTATACCGCTAAATATGGCTTTGGAAAGCCAAATACTTCCTAACCCTGAAAAGGTAGCCGAAAAAATAGAGTGGTTGCTTAATTATTAAACATCAACCCAAATAGATTTTAAAAAAGAAAGCCGCTTATCGCGGCTTTCTTTCGTTATTAAATTATTTATAAGGAGAAATTGATAGCAACTTAATAGGGCTTTTGTAAATGCCATTTGGGCAAAAACATACCTGTTTTATTTTTGTACAGCCAGTATTCATCACCAAACCAGTTTATCATCATTTTTTCTTCGTCGCTAATGCGTATGTAGCACAAAACGCTAAAGGTGATAAAAGGCACAACTAGCAATAATACATTGGCACTTATAGCACCTGCACCTATAATAAACAGGTACAGTGCAGTATACATGGGGTGCCTTATATGCTGGTATATACCCGTTGTAATAAGCTGATGTTTTTCTCTGATTTCTAATAAGGGCGACCAATTGCTGCCCAGCACTTTGTGTGCTGCCCAAAAAAGCCATAGCGCCCCAAGCACCAACACAATACCTGCGCATCTAATACCGGTGCCTATTTGCAATGTTGCACCATCAAACCAAGGAGTAAACAAATACACTATATAGGGCACATTAAAACCCCAAGCCACCATTGCCACAAGCTTCTTTTCACGTTTTAAATGTATTCTGTACAGTATAGTTTTTTTTACCTGCTGATAGGGCTTTCGGTATAAAAACCTTATGTAACCTAAGCATACATACAGTATACCTATGGTAATTTTAAAATAAATTTCCAAAGGAGTTATAATAAAAGGGCGCCCCACAATCCCTGCGGGGCATCCCAAACTGTTGTACTTATTGCTTTACCACTCTTTGAAATAAAGCCTCTTTATCAGTAACTAAAGAAACAACGTATACACCTTTTGCAAATGCTGAAACATCAAGCGTATAAACGCCCCAGTTGGTATTGCTGTTTATAGGTGTGCTGTATACTAGTTTGCCTGAAATATCGTGTATTTTTACTGCTATCGGTTTTGCATCAATATTAGCAGTAGTAATGGTTATAGCCTCTTGTGCCGGGTTAGGGTATACACTTAAAGTTGGTTTTGCTTCTACACCATGTATTGATGTTGTGTTTTTAACCTCAGTTACTAGCTCGGTATTAAACACTGTTTTACCATTGGCCGATCCGCCAAAATCAGTAAACCAAAGTTTATATATTTTAGTATTAACCACTGCGCCTGCTACTGTAGAGTCTACCTTAATAAAGTATGCCGTGCTATCTTCAATAGTAGTTCCACCAGGCCCTGAGTTTTTCCAGTTATAACCAATAACATTCATGTGGTTGCTAAAACGCGTGTCGGTTATAGCAGGCTTCACCATATCTTTTACAGGCAAACCGATTGCTTTTATCACCTCACTGTTTACATTAGTAAGCACACCTGTAACTTGGTAGTATGGAAAAGTAGGGTTTTGCAAATCAGCCCAGTAGCGAGTAAAAACTATATCCCAACTGTTTTGGCTGTTGGCGGGCTCACGGTCAAGTGCCTTGCCATCACGCAGGCTGTAATAAGCAAAATTCTTAGCTGGGTAATCGGCATCGTTAATAGTAACCGATGTTTCGTTACTGCCGTCAACATCGGCATACTTAAACTTCCACGTACGCACACCCGATGATGATTTACGCTCTTCTATCCACAGCTTTTTAAACGTATTGGGTGGTGAAAAAGCATCAGGTGTAAACCCAATTAAATACAGGCGGTTTCCTGAGATTACACCAGAATTAGTGTAAGCACCCCACGAATACGACGGGTGCGAATACGGCTCACGATTAAAAGCCCCAAACCACCACGATGAGTCGGTGTTGTACTGCTGTGTCCAACCGTTCCAGCCGGCAGTATCAAAAGAACTCCAATCGCTAGTGCCAAACTTAGGGTACTCGTAAACGCGTACACCATTGCTGTAATTGGCACGAATAGCAAAAAAACGCTCATCGAAACTACCAACCGCAGAAAAAGATAAGTCCCAGTTTTTTACAGGTTCAGACTTTACCTGTCCACCGGATAGCTTGTAATAAATTTCGTTTGCATAGTTTGCTCCCATGAAAACTGAATCGGATTTTTGGGCATAGGCATGCCACGATGCCACCAAAATGGCAAGGGTAGAGATAAATTTTTTCATACTGTTTTCTTTTACAATTCTGAGGGCAAAGAAACAGAAACAAATTGTTTATAATGATTCTAAATAATGATATGACAGAAGAATGACAAACGGGTGCATAGAGCAGACAGTTGCTAAAAAAGCGAAAAATGACAATTGAGACAGAAAAAATGACAGAAATTTTACATATAGTTGTGAAAGGATTTAGGGTAGTGATACCATATTTTCTTTTACAATTCTAAAGGCACAGCACACGCTGTGCTTTTTTTATGGGTAAAACATCCCTAAAATACTATAACAATATGTATTTTTGGAACGATGGTAAAAATAGTAACCTACAATGTAAACGGGATACGTGCGGCAGTGAGTAAAGAGTTGCCACAGTGGCTAACAGAGGTAAATGCCGATATAGTTTGTTTTCAAGAGATAAAGGCGGATATGACCAAAATACCCACGGCTTTGTTTGACCATTTGGGGTATAAAAACTATTGGTATCCTGCTGAAAAAAAAGGGTATAGCGGGGTTGCCATACTTAGCAAAACCGAACCTAAAAATGTGGTATACGGCTGCGGAAACGAGCAATACGACTATGAAGGCCGTGTGATACGTGCCGACTACGAAGGCTACTCTGTACTATGTGCTTATCACCCCAGCGGTAGCAGTGGAGAAGACAGGCAAGCTTTTAAAATGCTGTGGCTTGAGTTTTTCCTTCGCTACGTAAATGAATTAAGAAAAGAAATACCCAACCTTATTTTGGTGGGCGATTATAATATTTGCCGCGAACCTATTGATATACACGACCCTGTGGGCAACAAAAACAGCAGTGGTTTTTTGCCCGAAGAGCGCGAGTGGTTTGCTCGTTTTTTAGATGGCGGTTTTGTTGATACTTTTAGGCTAATTAACGGCGACTTGAAAGACCAATATACTTGGTGGAGCTACCGCGCCAATGCCCGTGCCAATAACAAAGGCTGGCGTATTGATTATGTGGTAGTAAACGATGAGTTGAAAGACAAGGTAGTGGAATCGAAAATTGTGCCTGATGCCAAACACAGCGACCACTGCCCTATGTATACCACTTTTGATTTGTAGCAGGCCAACTACTGCAAACAAAAGCAACACGGCTCTGTTTTGTTAAGATATGTTTGGATTATTTAAGAAGAAAACGGAAGCTGAAAAGCTGCAAGAAAAATACAAAAAGCTGATGGTTGAGTACCACCGCTTGAGTAGTATTGACCGAAAAGCCGCCGACCTGTTAATGGCAGAGGCTGAGGAATTGGGCAAGCAAATTGATGCCCTAAAAAAGTAGTTTTTAAATAAAACGGGCGATAATTTAGAAGGGACTTACATCTGTTGCCCTTAAGGCGACAAGTGATGAAATAAACCACTTGGCAGGATTTGCACCCACAGTCTACAACTCACAGATTAGCTACGAAGTAACCCTAGCAAACGGCACCGTTTGTTTATTTTGATTTGACATTTGAAAGATTTTTAAAAAAGCAGGCAAAAAGCGGAAAGAGCCAGTTTCAATTTTGAGTCGAAGGATCTCTTACCATACGGCACTGCATAGTATGGATTGGCAAAAAAGCAATAAGACTTTTTTCTTCCGCCGCTCTACAAACTCCTTCGTTTGTCAGCTTCTACGGTTTGGAGTCGAAGTATGTCTTATCTACGGCACAACCAAATATTTTTATGTGGCACAAAACCATTTTGTAAGTATGTACTCACATACAATTAATTGTTTTGCATAGTTTTCGGTATGCTTTTTTGGTAAAGTGAGTGTTCACTCACTTTTTTAAAAAACGGGCAAAAATTTAGTAAGACCCTTGCTGTATTGCTCTACCAACTGAGCTACTTTGAGGCTGTACACATCAAAGGTTGGACTCGAACCAACGTCCCATACGTTAAAAACGAAGTATTTCTTACTTACGGCACCGTTTATTTTTTTAAAATGAAAGAGCAAAAAGCAGCAAAAGCACAATTATTATTTGCAGGAGTTGAACCTGCCCGCCAGTTAAGGCTTACCGGAGTAGCTCTTGCCTACGGCATCTTTCAGTTTTTTTGTTGGGTTTGTATTTGACAAATTTTGAAAACTTGTCAAATACAAACCGGTGATTCTAATAAGATAAACAGGTAAAAAGCGAAGAGGGCACAAGGTGCTATATCCATTAAGCCACGAGGCGTTTTTTTGTGTGGTTGTCATGCCGACGAAGGTCGGCATCTCACTCCCCAATACATTAATATTGATAATGAGATGCTGAAACAAGTTCAGCATGACGAGCCTAATTTGTCGCCTCGACGGGAATCGAACCCGCAACATCCCGATTAACAGTCGAAGTATCCCTAATCTACGACACTGTTTATTTTGTTTTGCAGCATTACTGCTACAAGTATTTTTCCATCTTTTCAAAGAACGTTATTGTAACCCCTGCGGGATTCGAACCCGCATTTCTGTTTTAGCAGACAGTGTGGCTGTAAATACGCTTCCCTACTTTTATTAAAAATTTCGGTGCACTGTAAACTCTGCCCTTTGCAGCGCGTAGCCGCCACGGGATAATCCACACACTCCACGGTTACGTTTAATTTTACCGTAGCTTTTCCTTTTAAGCTAAAGGGTTATTATATAACACCCCCTTGCACCCCCCCTTTCAGGGGGAAACGGGCACACCATCAAGAATCCAGAATTTCCGTCAAGTGTGTTTGTCCTCTTTCCATTAAGAAAGAATGAAAAGGGGTGTTAGTTGTTATAAGTCTACTTTTCGTATATGTTCTACCGCATTTTGGCCATTTTCCATAGCTGCCAATACATCAAACACTTTATCACTCCAACCGGCTATTAAGTACACATCGTTTCGGTGTGTGCTTAAAGGCGTATTGCCATGACCTGCCAAATCGAACAAATACAATTTTGCATTAGGTGCTATTTTTTTGTAGGCTTTCCATCTTGTTTCAAGCGTGTTGCCCACAAAACCTGTGCTCCACAATTGGCAATCGGTAAACATCATCACTTTATCAACCACCTCGTTGCGGTGTAGTAAGTCATCTATCACCAAGTAACCGTTGGTAGAGTAGCCCACTTCACCTTCGCGTTTGTAGTACTCGTTTACGTTAGATAATATGTTGCGTTTAGGCATATTTATTATCTTCCAACGGTCGCCAAACATACCGCTTGCAACTTGTTTGCATCGCGATTGTAACAACATACCCAGCATCAAACCCACATCGTACAACAACACTTTACTTTTTGCTGATACAGGTTGTTGCATCGAGCCTGAAACGTCGCACGCTATTACAATTCTGGTGTTGCTATCAAAACCTGCTATGTTTGCAGCACTTGCGCTCACCGCATCTTCCAGCGCATCCAACAAGGTGCTTACACCTGCATGGTTCAACGCTTTCAACTCGCGGTAGGCGGCCAAGAAGCGGAAAGGCAATTGTTTTGAGCGAGCTACTGCATTGGCATTACCCAAATAAGCGGCTACTTTTTCTATATGCTTGTACGAAACATTCGCTTCAAGCATATTGCGCAGGTTACGCATAGTAGCCATGTAACCCATTTTATTACTCATTATCAATTCTTCCCACTTGGCCTTAAAAGCCGTTGCTTTCTCACGCTCGTTGGCAAATTTGTGTTGACCAAGTGCCGACAATTCAGTTTCCCATGTGTAGGGCGTTTGCAAAGTGTTGTTTGCTATTTTATTAAACACCGCTTGTTGTTCTTCGCCCGCTGCTTTAGGGTGAACCAAAAACAAGGCATCACGTAGGCTTACTTCAGCAGCACGATTATATTTTGCAAATTGGTACTCATCAAACTTGTTAAAAGCTAATGCCAAACCTTTTTGCACTTGTTTCGATACTTTATTCAGTTTTTTAGTACCCACACGTTTGTTGGCTATTTGGTAGTAGGCCAATAACTCGGCTATTTCATCGGCACGTTGCACCACACCGTTTACTGTTTTACCCACTAAACCATTACCGTTGTTGGTTTTTGCCAACTCTATGGCCAATACCATAGGCACGCTACGCAAATACATTTGGGTACGAGCATACACTGCCAATTTGGCCACAAACTCAGCATCGTTTTTTTGTATCAATGCTTGTATACGCTCAAGTCGCTTACCCGATTTTTCGTAAAAAGTATCACTTAGTCCCGCAGTTGCCACCGCAGTGTACAATTCTATTTCGGGTGTAAGTGTGTACGCAGGTGCACCTTGGTAGTTTGTAGTAGGTTTAATAGCCTGTGTAGTTGTGTTACTTTTTTTAAACATGTTAAAACGCATAATTTGTGTCCTCCTTTCTGTTGTATATTTTTTAGCTGTTTTGCTGATACAAAGGTTGGAACGTACTACGCATCCTAATTGCGTAGTTAAAATAATTCATAAGTTTTCTTATAAAGTACTGATATTCATTTAGATTAGTTTGAAATTTCAAATTTGAAATCACCATGTACGCAAATACATTGCGTAGTATTTTGTAGCTTCGCTATAAAATAGACCGTTTTTAGCCCATGCCGTTAAATAAACTTGCCCTTTTACGCTATAAAACTATTGACCAATGCCTGCGAAACAGGTTTAGAAAATGGACGCTTGACGACCTTGTAGAAGCCTGTGCCAACGCTTTGTACGAGTACGAGGGAATAACGCAAGGCGTTAGCCGCCGCACTGTGCAACTGGATATACAAAATATGCGCAGTGATAAGCTGGGCTATAATGCACCTATTATAGTGCAGGATAAGAAGTTTTATATATATGAAGACCGAGAGTATAGCATTACCAAAAACCCGCTAAGCAAACAAGATGTAGATACCCTTACCGAAGTAGTGGGTGTTTTGAAGCAGTTTAAAGGCTTTAGCTATTTTGATGAGCTTACAGAAATGGTGAGCAGACTGGAAGACAAACTATACAAACAACAACACAAGGGTTTATCATACATAGATTTTGAAAAGAATGAATTGCTAAAGGGATTAGAGTATATAGACCCTTTGCATAAGGCGATAATCAACCGTAAAACTTTGCTTATTACTTATCAATCGTTTAAAAGTAAACAAGCTAATGCAATAGAATACTATCCGTACTTACTAAAAGAATACCGCAACCGTTGGTTTTTATTAGGCAGGCGAAAAAACCATAAAAGCGGTAATATTACACTGCTAGCTCTTGACCGTATTGTGGCTTTTAGTGAGATGCACAACGAACCGTTTGTAGAAAGCGCGTTTAACCCCCATACTTTTTTTGATGACGTAATAGGGGTAACAAAAAGCAGTAACGATAGACCACAAAACATAACCTTATGGGTTGATAAAGAAAATGCTCCTTATGTTCTTACTAAACCTTTGCATCCATCACAAGAATTAAGAAAGCAAGATGATAGCGGTATTATTATAAATATATGCGTGGTTATTAATTTTGAGTTGGAACGTGAGATTTTGGGCTTTGGCGAGCGGATGAAAATTCTTTCACCACGAAGGCTTAAACAACGACTTGTAAATAGGCTAAATGGGAGCCTAGCTTTATATGAAAATGATATTGAGGGAGTGAGATAATTTCTTATTTGAAATTTAGAATTAGAGATATTAGTGCACTAGCAAAGTCATTCCCTCGAAAGAGGGAATCTGTGTGTGGGACTTTGTTTTAATTGTCAATCGCACGGATTCCCATTTTAAATAGGAATGACGGGCAACCACACAAAATCTCCATCATTGGGAGAAAGCCATCTTCGGCTGACGAAGCAATCTTATCGACAAGTGCTAACAGATTGCTTCAACCAAGCTGCGCAAGGTTTCGCAATGACGAAATTCGTTTTACAAATTCATATTAACTTAAAACTGTAAACTAATAACAGGAAACTGTCTAGTGAACCCTATCGCCGCGAAGTTCTAAAGTTGCCAGTATTTTGGCTTCGCCTTCAACAATTTCGTTCCAGCGGCGTTTCACGTGGTCTTCGGGCATATATTTTTTAGCCAAATCAATAAACATACGGTAGTGCCCAGCTTCTGACACCATAAACTCGTGGTAAAAATCTTTCAGTTCAGGGTCGTTAATGTGTAGGGATAGTAAACGGAAACGCTCGCAACTACGGGCTTCTATCAACGCAAAAATAAGCAACTGCTCTACCAAAAGCATTTCGCGATTGCCCCCTTTTTGCATCAGGTCTTTAATTTTTAAAACGTACTCGTCTTTCCGTTTTTTACCTAGTGATAAGCCTCTTTTGTTTAGTTCTTTTATCACCTTGCGAAAATGCCCCCATTCTTCGGCCACTAAAGGGGTTACACTGTCCACTATATCCTGCTTATCAGCAAAGTTTACTATAAGCGATATGCCGCTGCTGGCTGCCTTTTGTTCGCAAAAAGCATGGTCGGTAAGTATATCTTCAATGGTTTTTTCGGCAATGTTTACCCAGCGGGGGTCGGTAGCCAGTTTTAGCCCTAACATGGCGCAAAGATAATTAGCTATTCATCATTTTGCATTTATCATTGAGCATTTACCAATTAAGCTAAATCTTTTAATAATACCGATAATACTAATCGAAAAGTGTATAAATAGTAAGTGCCGTTTAGTATCATTGCGAAAATGAAAATAAAATTACTTACTGCTTTTTTGCTCATCTCTTTGGCAATTTCGTCATGCAAAACAATGCCTTACGGCGTAGCTAGCAATGTTCCTGATTATGGAGCAAACCAGATTATTGCTACGAGTACCGATAGTATGTTTTTTGAAAAGGTGCTGAACAACCTAAAACTTAACAATTATGTTTTTGAAACAGTGGATAGAGTGAATGGCTTTGTAACCCTAAAACCTAAGAAACACCCCGACTATACAAACTCAACATCAGGTTATGATTTTACAATGACACTAAACTTGAGTTATATAAAAGATGAGGGCACATATAAGTTTGTAGCCTCAGGGACTTACTATCACCAAACCCCTAATATAACAAACAGTGGCCAAGTGATATATACCAAAGCAAAAAGCTCATCAAGACGGGTTTGGGATGAGTTTATGCGCCAGTTTGAGGGTATACCAGGCCTAACCTTCTCATACCGCCGTATCTAATATTTTAAACCAAATCTTGTCAAAGGGTTCTATAATTGGATATTATCCAGAAGCATACAACTGTAAACGGAAAACTAGAAACAGTAAACTTAGTTGAGCACTAATATTTCTACGCGCATATTTCGTTGGCTTTCTTCAAGCGTACGGGCGTAGGGCATCACCATTTCTTTATTGCTCATGCCTCGGTAGCTCATACGTGCGGGGTTCACACCGTATTTAACCAAATAATTGTAAACGGCTATGGCACGGCGCAGTGAAAGGTCGTAGAACAACAGGTGCTCTACCTCGTTCATAGGTTTGCGGTTTTTGGTATAGTTTATATGTCCGCGTATTTCTACAATGGTATTGGTATCGCCATTCATAAAGGTGAGCAGCTTGGCCAACTCGGGGTAGGCTATCGAACGGAAAACATCTTTGTTGGGTTCAAAATAAATACGCTCGTAATCGAAACGCTTTTTTATTACCAATTTGTTTAGGTAAACATCTTGTGTAAATGTGCCTTTTTTAGTGCCCGCAGGTATGCTTATGGTATGGCTTTTCGCCCTATATCCTTCGGCAGCTACGTATACATTATAAGTGCGACTGCTAATGGCTATTTGTTTGTAGGTTTCTACCTGCAAATGATGCTTCTCTTTATCGCGGTCTACCTCTTTGGGTTCTTCAATGTATATTTTTACATCGCCCTTTATCACTTCTTTAGTGTCGGCATCGTACAAAGTACCTTGCAGCACTATGCCATCATAAGCGTGTGGCGCTCCTGTACCATACAGTTCCATTTCTACCCTTCGGTTTAGGGCACGGCCTGTATCAGTACTGTTGTCTTTTACGGCTACTTTTTCGCCTTTGCTATATGTTTCTATAAAATCAGCAGGAACGCCTTTGGCCACTAAATACTTTTTTACAGCATTGGCACGGTTCATTCCTAGTTTGTCGTTGTAAGGGTCTACATCAATATTATCGGTGTGGCCTGTAAGTTTTATTACGTAGCCTCCTTCTTGTGCTTTAACTGCTCTAAGAAAGGCAGTGAACGCTCTACTATCAGCTTTGCGTATATCGTATTTATTAAACTCAAAATACACATTCTTTTTATACACTGCTTTTTTTTGCTGTGCATTTGCTACTTGTATTGTGGCAAGTAGTACTAAAAATAATATGTATAGCTGTTTCTTCAAATAAATCTATTCTTCAAGTATAAGTACTTCTACTCTTCGGTTCTGTTGCATTTCACCCTCTACCCGCGTAGTAGGAAATTTCATTTCGGTATTACTAACGCCTTTAAAGCTGATAACGGAACGCTTAACTCCATTATCAACCAAGTAGTTGTAAACTGCTTTAGCGCGATTATACGACAATTCGTAGTTGAAACGTACATAATGGCTATCGTTTTGGTTGAAATAATACGGATGGTTTACGTGTCCCACAATTTCTATTGCAGCCACATCAGGTTGTTTGGCCAGTATTAGCACCCTACGCAACTCGCCCCCCGAGGTGGGCAAAAATCGAGCTTCATTACCATAAAAGTATATTTTTTCAAAACTTACCCTACGTTTCACCTTTAGCGTACGCAGCTTTGTTTGTGCTGTGTAGGTTTTGTTTGGCACAAAAATACTATCGGCAAAATTATAGTTTATGTTTTTACTGCGGTAGCCTTTTGCACTATATGCTACTTGGTATTGGTAGCCGTAGGCAATAGTTGTTGTAAAATTATCGGTGTTTAAAAAGCTGTTTACGATAGCGGTATTTCCGTTAGCATCTACCTTAAATAATAGTAATTCTCCTGCTAGTTTTTCGCCTGTTACGCTATCAGTCATACTTGCAGTAAAGGTTATTTTGGCAACGCTGTCTTCTTTAGCTGTTAATACTGTTTTATCTGCAAAAAGTAAAATCTCTACCCGCCTATCAAACAACCTTAGTGAGTCGGGGGCTTCTCCTGTTTTTGCTTTGTCTTCACCTTTACTATACAAGCGCATTTTAGTGCTGTCGACTCCGCGTTTAATAAGGTATTGAGCTACTGCTTGCGCACGTTGCATGCCCAATGTATAGTTGTAGCGGCTGTTATCAACATTGTCAGTATGCCCTGTAATTTCGATATAATATGGTGCTTTTTGTGCTTTTATGGCACGCACTACCGCCGTTAAACTTTTCTTGTCTTCGTTGCGTATCTCGTATTTGTTAAACTCAAAGTATACTTCTTTTTTATACAGCGGTTTTTGCACTTGCGCGGGCAACTGCCAACAAGCAAAAAATAATACTGTTGTAAAAAGAAATCTTAAAAACGCCATTGTGTTTATATTTTTTAACGAGCCGACAAATATATTTAGTGTTAATTTCATAAGTGTTGTTGTATACCAACAAAAGCCAAGAAGTGCCAAAAAGATACAATCCACATTTTAGCACACCTACAATAGCGTGTGCACAACTACGTTTATGTTTATACCCTAGCCACAATAAATTTGCGTAGGCAAGGTATGCCAATATAATACCCGTTTGGCAACCACATAGGAATGAGTAAGCAAAACACATACAGAAATAAAAGTAAAAAAGAATCGGCTACCGATTTTGAACGTGAAAAGAAAAGCGAAGAAAAACCCATTACCCGCAAAGTAATTTCTCAGTGGCTATTGCTTCGTGATGAAAGGTCGAGGCAGGTATTTGGTGTGTTTTTTATACTGCTGTCAGTATTTATGGCTATTGCCTTTGTTTCGTTCATTTTTAATTGGAAAACCGACCAAAACGTAGTTTTTGGTTTTAGTTGGGAAGATTTTTTAGCCACGCAACCCGATGCTGCAAAAAACACCATGGGCATTTTTGGTGCTTTGCTGGGGCACTTATTTATACACAAATGGTTTGGGATAGCCAGTTTTGCAATTCCTGTTATTTTGTTTGTGGGCGGTGCTAAGTTGGCGTTTAAAATAAAGCTACTGCCTTTTATCAAAACCCTGCGCTACTCGTTTTTTATAGTAATATGGCTGGCACTTGTGCTTGGTTTATTGTTTGGCAGCAACTTGCCGTTTTTAGGCGGTGCTTTTGGCTACCACGGCTATCAGTGGTTAAAAGGCCTGATGGGTGCCGCTGGTACGGGTATTTTCTTGTTTTTCTACCTGCTTACTTTTCTTATAGTGGTGTACAATCTTAACCTCGCTATAAAAAATAAAAAACTAAAAGAAGCTCTTGAAACTATAGGTGGCGATGATGAAGAAGGCAACAAAAAACCTATTGCTGAAACTGCCCCGATTAGCACTGGGCAAATAGCTGAAGAAATAGCCATTTTAGACCAAGATGACGACGACAATCCTCCGTTTGATACTAATGAAGAAGACACTGATGCAGAATCAGAAGAGGCGGCAGAAGATATTGACCCTGACGATATAAGACTGATAGTAAAAGAAGACGAGCAACCCAAACCCGTTGCCGAAGACGGTAGTATAGCCCTTGATACTAAAACCCCTGAACGAGAACCCGCACCTAAAAATACTGATGGTGATTTGGAATTGAGCATTGCCGAAGTGCCCGAAGAAGAAACAAAACCTGTGAAAGTAGCGGCTATGAATGTGGGTAGTTTAGACACTCCTTACGACCCTACGCTAGACCTTTCGGGGTATAAGTTTCCTGTGATGGATTTGCTGAAAGACTATGGCGACACCAAAAAGGTGATTGACCAAACTGAGTTGGAAAGCAACAAAAACATGATTTTGGAAACGCTTAAAAACTATGGTATTGGCATTGCACAAATAAAAGCCACCATAGGGCCTACCGTTACCCTTTACGAAATTGTACCCGAAGCAGGTGTGCGTATATCGCGCATAAAAAATCTTGAAGATGATATTGCCCTAAGCCTTGCAGCATTGGGTATACGCATTATAGCCCCCATACCAGGCAAAGGAACTATTGGTATAGAAGTGCCTAACAAAAAGGCTGAAATAGTGCCTATGAATACGGTAATGGCCAGTCAAAAATTCCAAAACAGCGATGCTGATTTGCCTGTGATTTTGGGTAAAACCATTGCCAACGAAATTTTTGTGGCCGACCTTGCCAAAATGCCCCACTTGCTAATGGCAGGTGCTACAGGTCAGGGTAAATCAGTAGGTATAAACGCCCTACTGGTTTCGCTATTGTACAAAAAGCACCCTAGCCAGTTAAAACTGGTATTGGTTGACCCTAAAAAGGTGGAGTTAACCCTGTATAAACGCATAGAACGCCACTTTTTAGCCAAAATACCCGGCGAAGGCGAAGCCATTATTACCGACACTAAAAAAGTTGTAACCACGCTTAATAGTTTGTGCGTAGAGATGGATCAGCGGTACAACTTGCTGCAAAATGCAGGGGTGCGTAATATAAAAGAGTACAACGAGCGTTTTGTAGCCCGAAAACTGAACCCCAACGACGGGCACAAGTTTTTGCCCTATATAGTAGTGGTAATAGATGAGTTGGCGGATTTGATGATGACAGCGGGCAAAGAGGTTGAACTTCCCATAGCCCGCTTGGCTCAGTTGGCGCGTGCTATCGGTATACACCTTATATTGGCTACTCAACGTCCATCGGTAAATATTATTACGGGTACAATAAAAGCCAATTTCCCTGCGCGTATTGCCTTTAGGGTAACATCAAAAATAGATTCGCGTACCATATTAGACGGCAGCGGTGCCGACCAGCTAATTGGTAAGGGCGATATGCTATACAGCAACGGAAACGACATGATACGCTTGCAATGCCCTTTTGTTGATACGCCCGAAGTAGAAGAGATAACCGCTTATATTGGCAACCAACGCGGCTACAGCGATGCCTTTATGCTGCCAGAAGTGCAAGAAGACAATGCCGGTGGACACGAAGAGTTTGATGCTAGCGAACGCGACAGCCTGTTTGATGATGCCGCCCGCGTTGTGGTATTGGCACAGCAAGGCTCAACATCGTTAGTGCAGCGTAAATTGAAGCTGGGTTATAACCGTGCCGGCCGATTGATAGACCAATTGGAACACGCAGGTATAGTTGGCCCATTTGAAGGCAGCAAAGCCCGCGAGGTACTAATACCTGATGAATACTCATTGGAGCAAAAACTACGCGAACTAGAAGGTAAAGGTTAAGGCATGCTATTACCCTACATCCTCTTTGGAAGTCTTGCCATTGCAGTCATTTATGGGTTAATCAAAAAATATACTTTTAACTTAAAACCCTCTTTAAAAGATATTGGTTGGCAAGGCGTTGCAGCAACCCTTATCTCCTTTAGCCTTATTTTTCAGAAGAAAATATTGGGAGTAGAAAACGGTGTAATACTCAAATCTATACTAATCGTGCTTACCGTCAGTTTAATTTTACTTGAAGTATTAAAGAAAAAAGAAGACAATTAGTTTATACTAAATTCAATAGCTAACTCATTTACTTTTTACTTACCCTTAGTTGTTTAAACCAACACCAATTACCCAACATTCCCCCTCTCTAAAATTATAGAGGGGGGCAAATTGCTACAAATCTGGCTAGAGCATACTTTGGGGTGAGTTAAACAACGTTCTTCTCAAACCTTAAAAATCCCTACATTTGCCGTTTCGTAAAAATGGGTATCCTCAATCTTAAAGAAGTAGAACAGTACAACTTAGATGATCCGCGCCGCACAGTGGCGCACGGGGATATTATTCGCCAAAAAAAATTCTTACACCAATTGTACCTCGAGTGGTACGGACATTTTAAGCAAAAAGCTGATAAACTCCCGCAAGGTCATTTGATTGAACTGGGTAGTGGCGGTGGTTTTATAAAAGAAATCATTCCGCAAATGCTTACCAGCGATGTGATGGAATTGCCTGATTTAGACCATGTTTTCCCCGGTGAAAATATGCCTTTTGATAACGGTAGCGTGGCGGGTATTTTTATGATAGATGTATTGCACCACATACCTCAACCCGCTCTGTTTCTCAAAGAATCCGAAAGGGTATTGGCAAAAGGCGGAAAAATTATAATGACAGAACCTGCCAACAGCGCATGGGGCAGATTTATATACCGCAATTTTCACCACGAGCCGTTTGAACCCACGGGTACTTGGGAAATACCCAGCACTGGGCCACTTAGCGGTGCCAACGGCGCGCTACCTTGGATTATTTTTGAAAGAGACAAAGCAAAGTTTGAGGCTGATTTTCCTCAACTAAAAATAGAAAGTATACGCTACCACACACCATTGCGCTATTTGCTTAGCGGGGGCGTATCAAAAAGGCAGTTAGTTCCCAATTTTAGCTACGGCACAGTAAAAGGGTTTGAAAACCTGCTGCTGACCATTAGCAAGCAACTGTCTATGTTTGTTACCATAGAAATTACGAGGCAATGAGCCAACTGAAAGAATATTTTGATAAAATAGCCCAAAAGAGGCTAAAGGCGCGCAAGCGCAACAGCTACTATTGGAATGATATTACCCGCTATTGCGATTATTTTATACACGATGATTACAGCGTTATAGAAGTGGGTTGCGGCAATGGCGAAATGATAGGCCAACTAAAAGGCAGCAAAAAAGCAGGTATTGATTTTAGCCCTGCTATGCTTCAAAATGCCAGCAACAACTACCCCGATGTTGATTTTTATTTGATGGATGCCGAAAACATCACCTTAAATGAAAAATTTGATGTGGTTATTATTTCCAACGTAATCGGCTATTTAGATGATATACAGGCGGTATTTGAGCAACTTAAAAAGCTGTGCCACCGCAATACCAAAGTAATTGTAACCTATTACAGCTACCTGTGGGAGCCTTTGCTAAAACTAGCCGAAGCTACGGGGCTGAAAATGAAAACCCCAAACCAAAACTGGTTGAGTGATGCCGATTTGCAAAACCTACTGTACCTAGCAGGCTTTGATACCTACCGCATGGCGCACCGCCAAATATTGCCCGTAAACATTCCTGGTATATCGTGGTTTTTTAACAAAATATTGGCGCGTTTGCCCCTTTTTCGTGGTTTGTGCATTAACAAGTTTGCCTTTGCCCGACCTGAACCTACTGCCTTAGAAGATTTTGAAACCGATTATACCGTTAGCGTAGTAATACCTGCTAGAAACGAAAGCGGAAACATAGAAAACGCTATACTGCGCACCCCAAAACTGGGCAAGCATACCGAAATTATTTTTATTGAAGGTAACAGTACCGACGATACTTGGGAGAAAATACAAGAGATACAGAAAAAATACGCCGATACCCACGATATTAAAATAGGCCAGCAAGACGGCAAGGGCAAAAACAACGCCGTGAAAAAAGGCTTTGCTATGGCCACAGGCGATATTTTGATGATTTTGGATGCCGACCTTACCATGCCTCCCGAAGATTTGCCAAAATTTTATCATGCTATTGCCAGTGGCAAGGGCGATTTTATTAATGGCTCGCGATTGGTGTATAAGATGGAAGCCAATGCCATGCAGTTCCTCAATGTGTATGGCAATAAGTTTTTCAGTATGATGTTTACTTGGCTGCTAGAACGTCCGTTTAAAGACACGCTGTGCGGCACTAAGGTGATTTTTAGAGACGATTACGACAGGCTGTGCAGCAACCGCAAGTTTTTTGGCGATTTTGACCCCTTTGGCGATTTTGATTTAATTTTTGGGGCGTACAAACTGAACCTTAAAATTGTTGAGATACCTATACGTTACCGCGAACGTACCTACGGTAGCACCAATATTTCACGCTTTAGCCATGGGTTGATATTGCTGCGCATGGTAATATTTGCCGCAAGAAAGATTAAGTTTTATTAGGATTCCTTTACATTGGTTTAAAAACCAATGCTACTCATACCTCACGGTAAACCCGATAGGGTATGACTAGAGGCAGGTTTTAACCTGTCTAAAATTATAAAATTATGAGCAATAGGATTTGAAATCCTATTCTACTCAAATTACAGCACAAAGGGGAACTTAAAGTTCCCCTTTGTGCTGTAATTTCAAGAGCGACAGGTTTTATAACTGTCGACTAAAATTTAATTCCCTAAAAACCATAGTTTTGCTACACAATAGCATCCCTATGAAAAAAGTCTTACTATTTTCTTTCTTTATATTCCTTTTCAATGTATCACTATGGGCACAGCCCAATATCACTGCCAATAATTTCCCTTTTGTTGATAAAGCAATATACCAACCTGTCGATTCTTCTACAGTGGCAGGCTTTGGCACAAACGTTAACACCTTTTGGGATTTTGGCAGCGTGCAACAAAAAAGCGCACACCGCACAGTATATTACACCCAAGTAAGCAACCACCCTGTATTTACTACCGCCACCGAAAAAACAGAAGCCATTACATTTTTTGGTCCTTTACCCATTAAACAAAACATATACCGCCAAAAAAACAATGCAGGGTATTACTCACTAGGCATAGGCTACGAGAAACAAAAAATAAGTTTGGGCTTTCTTTCAGGCACCAATACCGATTCGGTAACTTTTCCTGCACAAACCCATGTATTTAATTTACCCTATACCGAGTTCACTTTTCCGCTTACCACCAACACACAATGGGCGGCGGCATCAGTAGCACGCACAAATTTTACTATCGATTTGGCTTTGTTAGGCTTTAACAACACCCCCTGCTATTTCCTTAATTTTTTTAACGCCAGTCATCAAGCCATTAGCTATGGCACTTGTCAAGTACCGGCAAAAGCTGGGCTAAGTCCTATTGAAAATGTATTATTAGTAAAATCAGAAATTATACGTGTAGATAGTTTTTATATCGACAATGTACCTGCAAACGCTTTCTTATTAGGCAGTTTAGGACTAAACCAAGGAGATACTATACGCGATTATCAATACCGCTTTTTACGTGAAAATAGTGGCGCACAAGAACTGGCTATTATCAGCTTTGAAGACGATAGTTACACAACGGTAAAAAGTGCCGAATACTCAGCCGAGTTCGATGTTCTTTCGGTTGGTGATATTATACTTAGCCACGGTTATGTAGTTTACCCCAATCCAGTAGCCAACAATACTTTTAACGTTTACATAGAAAAACCTTTTACCGCAATACCTGTTTTTACCCTAACCAATATGGCAGGTAAAACAACTCCGTTAACTGTGCAACAATCGGCAAACGGACAGTATCAAATCAGTACAGAAGATAAAACAGCCACAGGCGTTTACTTTTTACACATAAAAACAGATACTAAAACCACCACAATAAAGTTATTACTTAAATAAGCCCGCCCTTTGTGGCACTTTGAATGAAAAAAATCATTTTTGTTTTATTATCCGTTTTTTGTTTCAGTGCCCAAGCACAACAAAATGCTGTATTAAATATTGACGATAACGACGAGTTTGAATCGTTTGGATTGCTTAACGACTCGCTACTACAAAACTACCGTCTGTTTTTTACGGGCGAAGACCACCGTTTTCGTAAAAGTAACTCTTTGCTTGAGCTTAAAATGTTCAAATACCTACACAAAACCGCTGGCGTGCGTGTGCTTTTAGTAGAGTTTGGCGAAGGCTTAGGCCATATTATTAACAACTTTGTGCAAAATGGAGATAGTGTTTCGCAGCAAATACTTGAGAAGTTTTTGTACAAAGAATATTACCAACAGGTAGAAGGTTTGCGCAGCTTCTACACTTCGTTGGGCGAGGATGAAAAATTTAGTGTTAGTGGGGTTGATATTGAACGTTCGCCATTGTTTGCAGTGAAAAAGCTAGAAATGTTATTGCCCGATAGAAACACCGCCCACGATTCTATTTTGGTAACAGCCGATGCCATTAAATCACTATCCGAATTTTTTGATAACAACAGAACACGTAGTGATTTTTTTGACGATGAAGATGGTTATGGTTTTGGAAGCGATGATTACATTCCAAATAAAAACAGCATTAATGCCTCGCTTACCCTTAAACTTGTACTTGCCAACTTTGTTGCCCATAAAGAGAAATACAAGCCGTTTTTAGGCGAAAACTTTACGGATTATGAAACCACTATAAACAATATAACTGAGTTTTATTATTGGAGAGAATTAGAAGGCACAGCACAATATGCGCTTTTTAGAGAAAGCCGCATGGAGCATGCTTTGCAAGCCCTTTTTTCTGAAAGTGACGATATAAAAGCCTACGGGCAATTTGGCAGGTGCCACACCCAACGCAGTCGCGAAAAAGCCGAGTGCCCTTATTATTACTTCAATTCTTTAGCCACACGCATTAATACAAGTGCTAACCCTCAGTTGGCGGGCAAAGTATTTTCGTGTGCTATTTTTTACCCGCAGATGTATGATTTTTATGAAGACTTAAGCACTTTAAATGAAGGGATTAACACTCTTGCTAAAAAATCAGAAAAAGAGAAACTTACATTGTATTTATTAGACTCGACCAACAATATAAACACCAAGTTTCAGCAACGTTTTAACGCTGTTATTATTAATAATCTTAAATACGACGGCGGTGATGAAGATGAAGAAAGTGCATACGACTCTTTTCATAGTCCTACTCGAACCGGCATTGTTGCCGAAGGCGGCATAAGCGGTTACAATTTTGACGCACTAAACAAGGCTTTAAACACCAATTTTACTAACGAACCACAGTTTTTTGGTGTGTCGTTTTTATTGACCCAAAATAAAGGACTGAATTATAAAAATTCGTTTTTCTTCTTTTTACCCGTCGATAAAAAACTAAACGATTCATCAAGCATTACCCTAAAAGGGTTTAGAATAGCCTCCCAATTTGGTAAAGATATTATTAAAAGCCGTCGTATAGATTTAGCTCCCTTTTTGGGTATAGGTTACGAACGCTGGAAACTGGAAAGCCGCGAAGATTTTACAAATAATGCTAATAAAGATGTGTTGGGGAAAAACCGAGCCACTGTATACACAAACCCCGGCTTTTTTATTAATGCCGGTATTGATTTACGTGTGTATATTAATAGAGCAACACTAGGCTTTTTTGCACACTACCAAGCCGATTTATCAAAACAATCGTGGAGAAGAAACGGTGAAATTATAGGTGGCACGCCTCGTTTCTCACTATCAGCGTATACTGTAGGGGCTTCGCTGGGCTTTAATTTCCTTTAAAAACTAACTTCTTTTTCTAAAAATATATATTTCATACTCAGCATCGCCCATAGTTTTAAATGGGTTTTGAGGCACAAAATGTTTTAGCAATTCAAAATCGGGATTGCTTTGTATGTCAGCTAATGGAAACTCGCACTCGTTAGGACCAAAGTGCATATCGTACACAATAATACTACCTGCGGGTACTTCGTTACTTCGCTTTGCATCGTGCAAGTAAGCGCGCTGGTTAGAGTCAAAAGGATCAATATCAAAAGCAAGGGCAACGGTTGGGGCAAAATAATATACTTTGGTATCGGGCTTTTTGTATTCGCTGCTTTTATACCATGTGCCCGCCTCGTACAAAAGCGTTTCTTCGGCACCCAAGTGCACAGGTAAATTGTAGCTTATTCTAGGGTACTCTACCACATAAAACAGTATGGTAAATACCAGTGCCAGCCTTAAGTTTTTATTAATCTGAAAAGGGGTATAAATAGCTTCTAAGCCTCTAGTGCTTATTAGTGTTAATAGAGGTAGTATACCTGCCATTACACGCAATAAACCTGCCGAGCCTTGTATGCCATAGTACCATACAATGCTGTGTGCCATAAAATAGGCCAGTACACACGTTACAAGTAACAGCCAATATTTAAAGATATTATCGGTTTTTTCAATGCCTGTTTTTGAAGCACGGTTTACTTTGAAAAGAAACGAAACAAAACCGATGATAAACAGCCACTTTTGAGGTTCGCCAATAATATCGCGGTAGCCTGCGGCAAAGTGCCAAAAATTATCGCTATGCCCATACACACCGTTCTTTCCTGCATATGGGTTTTGAGTAAACACCCAAAAAAAATCGTGGTAGTGGTAAAAAGCTCCTATAGTACTATATACTACAAGTCCTAAGCCCAAAAACAGCAGCTGTATATATTTTTTTTGCCAAATAAAATACAACCCAATTATAGGCAGCAGTATAAAACCCTCAGTACGGGCAAAAGGAAGGAACGAGAGTATAATTGCGGCTACATAAAACCTATCGGCAGTGATGTAGTAAAAGCCCGCAATAAGCACCAAGCTAAAAGTAAATTCTGTTAGTGATGAATTGAGGCCCAAAAAATACATAGGGGCAAACAACAACAGTATTATACTTGCCAAAGCGGTTTTCATGCCTAGCCTTTCGGCGGTTTTATAGGTATACCAAGCACTTAGCACCCCTACCAAACAGTTGTATATTTTAGCTCCTGTAAAGCCCAATTGAGCAAAAGGAGAAGCTAAAAGAGTGAAAAGAGGTTTACCCCAATGGTCTAACAGGTTTTGAGGGTGCTGTGGCACGTAGCGGGCAAGCAAATAATGCATAAAGCTGTCTTCGCCTCCTTCTGTACCTGTTGATATAGAAGCCAACCAAGCAAAACCTGCCAGCAGTATTGCTAAAAGTACTAAAGCTATGTTATCTTGTTTTATTCGCACTGGCTGCAAAACTAAGGTCAAAAGCTGACAATTGCCCTAGGGATTGTTTAATGAATAATATCGATTGTTTTTTGCTGCAAAATCAGGTGTACGTTGCAATACATCGTATTGCGCGGCACGTACCAGCAAATTATCTATAAATATAGTTTGGCCTTTGGCCGCGCCTTCTTTAATAAGTTGCAAGTGCAGTTTTTTGCTTTTGGGCTTGTAGGTATACTCTACCAACATCCAATCGTTGTTAAAGGCTTTTACGTGGTTGGGTATGTGTATGCGGGTAATTTGTTTGCCTTCTTTTACCAATAGTTTTAGTTGGGGCAACCCTTCCATGTGGGCATATATCCAAAACGATACCGATAGGCTATCGCCGCAATACAAGCAAGTAGTATCGGCAAGGGTAATTGTTTCAGCAGCACTTTTTGCCAAAGCTCCTGTACCTGTAAATGCTTTTTCAGCCTTTGTATCTTCGTACCCGTTAAAATAATACAGGCTGTTTAACTGGGTTTGCGCTTCACGGTCAATAGTAGCCGCACGTTTTAGCAATACCACTTCTAATATTTTGGGGCTAAAACGGTATAGTCTAAAACTATCGGTTGCTGCTATGGGCTGCATTTCGGTAAGCTCAGGCAGTGTGGTGCTATCGCTAATGTATTGCAATAGTAAAAATGGCTTTTTAGCTCCCCCTTGCATGGGGCGGGGTATTTGGGTGTACTCGTAGCCCATTTCCAATTGCTGCAAAGTTTCACCAAGCGATGTACGGCTCATTTTCACCGCATTTAGGGGTATACCTGTTTGCATCGATAGCAAAAGGCTTTGCTCTACAATTCTGTCGTTTGGTGGTGTTGCCCCAATATTTTCTGATCCTTCGTGAAAGAAAGGCAATGAAATTATCGATTTATAGTTTTTGGCATTTACCTTTTGGGGTGTCCATTGTTGAGGCTCATACGGGTTATTTATCAATGCCGAGTTGTGCACATTAAATACAATACCCTCAATAGCAAAAACTAATAGTAGCGCATAAGGCACCCACACCAGTTTTATTTTGTGCCTTGTTTTTTGGTATACGTACCAAATAATAAAAAGATTAAGCCCATAAAAAACCACCCAAAGCAAACGCCCCAAACTTCGAAACTGCTTTAGCAAGCCCAAGTATTTTGATATGGCAGGTATATTAAACAAATAGGGCACAAAGGCTGCGTACACAAACACAATACAAACTGCCCATAGCAAGGCTACCATAAAGCGTTGGTTGTAGGGTGTTTCTATAATTTTATTGGTAGGCACAATCACCCTTTTTCTTCGCCTAAATATTCTTCGTACACCGCTTATTATTCCCCATAAAATAAAGAGCAAAGCAGGGAAACCTGCATAAGCAATTGTTTCTACTGATACTTTGCGAACGCCAAGTGCAGCCTTTAGGGGTTTAAAATATTCAAAATCTAACGGTAATAATAAACCTTCCCAATAGGCAGCATACTCAACTATACCATAGGGTTGGGTAGGGCGGTCGGCAATATTATCAGTTACTTTTAGCCAAATAAAATAAGCAGCAAAAGGCAACGCCACTTGAATAAACAAGTGAGGTATGGCTGTAAATATGTTAATACGCGGACTTTCGCTAATAAGAATAACCAACCACATAGAAAGCAGCAACGCACCCACAATTACCAAATAATATACGTGTACAAAAAGCAGCAACAGCATTAGTATACCCATTGCCCTACTGGTGCGCCAATTGGGTTGATGAAAAAAATTATACATCCACCAAATGTATAGCGGTATAACAAAGCAATAGGCTAAAGCAAAATGCCCGTTAAACCTATTTATTTGTGGCGATAGCATGGCCAGTACTATTGCCCCCGCAACAGAAATACGTGGATTGTGCGTAAGCGCAAACAATAGCTTATACAATACCAAAACGGTAATTAGCAGCCCCACAAAAAGCAGCAAGTTGTTTATGCCTATTGCATAGTGCCCCACAGGGGTAATATTAAGGTGTACAAAACGAGCAATATTGCTTATTAGTGGCTGGTTGTCGGTAAAAACCACGTGCTCGCCATAGGGATAGTTCATCCCCCTAAAGTGGGTATAGCTACTATCGTAGTTTACGTGCCAAGCAAAGGTGTAGTAGTTTTTTAATCCGTCGCCTCCTTCACTAAATAAATAACTGTTGGGGCTAAACACAAAACGTCCGTAAAATGCCAGTATAATGACACATCCCAAGCCAAAGGCCCACCAATATCCCAATTTCTTTGGCCTATCCATTATCGGGTACGTGGCGGCGCACTATGCGCAATATTTTTATAAAGTTCCAAAATTCGCTGGTCAGTATTTTTATGTTCATGCGCGAAAAAACTACGTTTTTTCGCAGCTCCACATGCACAGGTTTCATTACTACACTTTTGTTTTTACTGGCAAGGGCTATAAACTCCATATCAAACAAAAAACGGTTTATGGTAGTTTTTAAAAACACCTGTTTTCCCTTTTGGTTAAAACCCTTCAGGCCGCATTGCGTATCGGTAATTGGCAATCTAAAAACAGTGCGAAATACAAAACGTACTATTTTCGATATCCATTTGCGCTTTGTGGGAGTGTTTTCATAATACCCGTCATCGCGTGTGCCCACAGCTATATCACTTCCTGCTTCTAAACTTTGCAATATTTTTAGCATACTATCGTACTCGTACGGAAAATCAATATCGGTATACAATATCAACCCATCGTTAAGGGTTTTTACGCCCTCTCTTAAAGCATAACCTTTACCTTGATTTTCCGTGTAACTGATGTATGAAAATAATGGAAGTTCTTTTTTCAGGTATTCAATTTGGGTATTGTTAATACCCGTTTGCGAAGCATCGTTTACCAATACCGCCTCAATGGCGTATTGCGGCAACTGTGCCTGTATATTTTTAAAGTGTTGAGCAAGCTGCACCTCCCACCCCTCAAAAGGATTATAGCACGGTACTACTATATGGAGGGGTTGGCTCATAGTTGTTGTGGGCAAAAATATACAAAAAACGATAGCCTTTTGTTGCTTTACCATGTGTTTACAAAAAAGTAGCCTTTGTTTCGGGCTTATTTTGCCCTCCATTATCCCTTCTTTTCAAATTTTTTCGCCATTAAAATCAGCCCTTTAAATTCTCTTTGCAATTTTATTTGGAACAATCATTCCGTATTACATACATTTGCGGAACGATTATTCCATATAAGAAATTTTAAATACATTATGAGCAACTTAAAAAACAAAATTGCCGTTGTAACCGGCGGAAACAGCGGCATTGGCTTTGCTACTGCACAAGACCTTATTGCACAAGGTGCCAAAGTAATTATTACAGGCCGCAGGGCTGAAGCGGTAGCCGAGGCTGCCGAAAAACTAGGTAACGAGACCATTGGCATTGTAGCCGACCAAGCTCAACTAGCCGACACCAATACACTGGTAGAAAAGGTAAAAGCCCAATACGGTACTGTTGATATACTTTTTATAAATGCAGGGGTAGCCTCATTTGCACCACTTGAGTTTTTGGCCGAAGAAGAGTATGACCACATAATGGATATTAACCTAAAAGGCGCTGTGTTTACACTACAAAAGTTTTTGCCTTTGCTTAAACATGGTTCATCAGTAACTTTCTTGTCATCAGTAAACGCATATACAGGTATGGCTAATACTATGGCGTATGCAGCCAGCAAAGCAGGTTTAAACTCAGTTATGCGCACTGCCGCCGCCGAGCTTGCCCCAAAAGGCATACGCGTAAATGCAGTTTGCCCCGGGCCTATTAAAACACCAATTTTTGGTAAAACAGGCTTACCTCAAGAAGCTCTTGATGGCTTTGCGGCTTCACTGAGTGAAGGGATAGCTTTAAAACGTTTTGGCGAAGACCACGAGGTAGCCAAACTGGTTAGCTTTTTGAGTAGTGAAAATGCAAGTTTTATTACCGGTGCCGAGTACACTATTGATGGTGGACTGATGCTAAGAGGTTAAAAAAATTTACCTCAAAATTGGAACGATAATTCCGTTTATGTAGCTTTGTTGTATACTACAGCAAAGCTGCATTTTTTTATATGGCGCGCACCAAAGAGTTTGACAAAGAGCAAGTACTGAAAAAGGCAATGGACTTGTTTTGGGCTAAGGGCTACAATGCTACCAGTATGCAAGATTTGGTAGATGGTTTGGGTATTAGTCGCTCTAGTATGTACGATACTTTTGGCGATAAAGAAGCCTTGTTTTGTGCCGCACTTAGTTCGTACAAAACACATCAATCGGCCTCTATTTGCGATGCTTTTACTAATATACCTTCGCCCTTGCAAGCCATAAAAGCCATTTTTGGAGGAATACTTACAGGCATAGTAAATGATGATGCTAAAGGTTGCTTTTTGGTTAATGCGGCCACCGAATTATCAACTAATAATGAAAAGGTAAAAGGTTTGATTTGCCAAAATACCGACGAGGTGGTAAACACACTAACCATTGGCATAACAAAAGGACAAAAGCTGGGCGAAATAAAAAAAAATATTGAGGCCACACAACTAGCGCATTATATATACAACACTATGACGGGTATACAGGTGAGCCTTCGTGCCGGCACGGATAAAAAAAATCTTACCGATGTAGTAGCTATCACAATTGCATCACTACAAGCCTAAAATGCTTTTGGCATTTCTTCTCTCAAAAAAATAGCTTTTCTATCATCAGAAAAAAAAATCTAACTTGCTTGTAAACCTTTTTTGGGTTTTGCAGTCAAAACAATAAACCTTGCAAAAAGCACAGGCAGTACTAACCTTTATTGCGTATGAACAGACGAGATTTTTTTAGGGCACATATAGCCAAGCAATCGCTTGCAACGGCAATTGATGGAAATGAATTGCCCGCAGCAACTGCGCCTATTGGCATATATCAAAATCAAACCTTGCCTACCGATTTGGAGTTGGCTGCAACAGGTTTAAATACGTACACCGGTGCATGGACAAAGACACAGGCAGCGCATTTGCTACGTCGCGCTTGTTTTGGTTTTAATAAGCAGTTGCTGGATACTGTTTTGGGTATGAGCATGAATGACGCTGTTGATTTACTATTGAATGTAGATAACAACCCACCTGCCCCGCCACTAAACAACTACGGAACTACTGCAAACCCCGACCCTAATGTACCCTTAGGACAAACGTGGGTAAATGCCGCACCTGATGGTAATTTTACTTTCCAACGCACGCAATCGCTACGCTCGTGGTGGGTGCAACAAATGCTGGGGGATAATACCATACGCGAAAAAATGACTTTGTTTTGGCACAACCACTTTGCCACTGAAGTAGGTATATATAACGATGCTCACTACGCTTACAAACACCTTAGTATGCTGCGTGCAGATGCTTTGGGAAATTTTAAGCAACTGGTTAAAGATGTAACGGTCGACCCCGCTATGCTTAGCTATTTAAACGGCAACGTAAACACCAAAACTGCCCCCGATGAAAATTACGGGCGCGAATTGCAAGAGTTGTTTACACTAGGCAAAGGGCCTGACAGTAAATATACAGAAGCCGATGTGAAGGCTGCTGCCAGAGTGCTTACTGGGTGGAGAAACAGTCGCACCAGTGTAGCCTCGTATTTTGATGCCACAAGGCACGATATAACAGACAAACAGTTTTCATCATTCTTTAATAATACAATAATAACAGGCAAAACTGGCGCAGCAGGTGCTGATGAAACCAACGAGTTAATAGATATGATATTTACCAAAACAGAGGTGGCACGCTACATTTGCCGCAAGCTGTATAAATATTTTATCTATTATGTAATTGATGCGGATATTGAAAACAATATTATCACGCCCCTTGCCGATGAGTTTATAAACAACAATTGGGATATTAAACCTGTATTGGCTAAACTATTTAAAAGCGAACATTTTTACGATGCCAACAATATAGGTTGTGTGATAAAAAACCCTACCGACCTTTCTATAGGGCTACTCAAACAGTTTAATGTATCAATACCCGCCCCGGATGTAACCACCGAATATTTATTTCTAAACTACGTTTGGGCAGTGGGCGCAATACAACAACAATCGTTGTTAGACCCTCCCAATGTAGCAGGTTGGCCTGCTTACTACCAAGAGCCCCAATACTACGAAATTTGGATAAACAGCGATACCTTGCCCAAACGAAACCAGCTTACTGATTTGATGGTGTATGTAGGGTATAAACGCAACGGACAAACCCTTATAATTGATAGTATTGCGTTTGCAAACCAATTTGGTACTGATGCTGCCGACCCTAATAAACTGATAGACCATACGCTGGATATGTTGTACGCTATTGACATTTCGGCCAACCAAAAAGCATTCCTCAAATCCATACTTCTTTCGGGGCAGGCACAAGACTATTACTGGACAGATATATGGAATTTGTACAAAAGCGACCCCAACAATGTTAACAACAAAAAAATGGTTGACGACAGGCTAAAAGCTATGCACAAATATTTGATGAACCTTGCCGAATATCAATTATCGTAATCCTTACATAAAAAAGAAATTACCATGAAAAGAAGGGATTTTATAAAAACAGCCGCCCCCATAGGCCTAACGCCTTTTTTCGTTAACGGTATGTCGTTTAAGGCATTGGCTTCATCGCCATTGCTTAGTCTTTTGGCACAACAAAGCCTAAACAACGGCAGGGTATTGGTATTAATTCAACTTAATGGTGGTAACGACGGGCTAAATACTGTTATCCCCCTCGACCAATACAGTAATCTTTCAGCGGCACGCTCAAATGTAATTATTGATGAAAATAAAGTGCTGAAACTTAACGGCACTTTAAATACAGGCTTGCATCCAGCTATGGCAGGCATACGAAACATGTATAACGATGGTTTGGTAAGCATTGTACAAGATGTAGGCTACCCCAACCCCAATTTCTCACATTTTAGAGCTACTGATATTTGGTTAACAGGATCAGACAGTAACCAGTTTTTAGATTCGGGTTGGCTGGGACGTTTTCTTGACGGGCAATTTCCCGGTTATCCTACCAATTACCCCAATGTTGATATGCCCGACCCATTGGCTTTGCAAATTGGCTCGGTAATATCGCCTGCATTGCAAGGTGCACAAGTAAATGCAGGTATGGCCATAAGCAACCCCGATAGTTTTTATCAATTGCTTACAGGCACTACCGACCCTGCCCCCAATACTCCCGCAGGGCACGAGCTTACCTATATACGCTTAGTGGCTCAGCAAACTGATAAATACTCTACTGCTATAAAAGATGCCGCAGGAAAGGCAGCCAATAAATCAACCCTTTACCCTGCAAGCGGCAACTCGCTTGCCGACCAATTAAAAATTGTTGCTCGCTTGGTAGCAGGCGGACTAAAAACACCCATTTATATGGTAAATATAGGTGGATTTGATACCCACGCCGCACAAGTAAACGCTACAGGTGGCACAGAAACAGGTGCACACGCAACCTTATTGCAGCGTGTATCAGAAGCTGTATATGCTTTTCAAGATGATTTAAAACTTTTGGGTGTTGACGATAAAGTGGCGGGCATGACTTTTAGCGAGTTTGGCAGACGTATAAAATCGAACGCAGGTTTGGGCACCGACCACGGTGCAGCCGCACCGCTTATAGTATTTGGCAAAGGGGTAAACCCCGGTATTGTAGGCAACAGCCCCACCATACCCGCCAATGTTTCAGTAAACGATAATGTGCCCATGCAAAACGATTTCCGCAGTGTGTACACCTCTGTTTTGGCAGATTGGTTCGAGATAAGTCCGTCAGAAATAAACTCGGTAATGCTAAATAACTATGCAGTGTTACCCATTTTTCGCAAAAGTGCCAACTCGGTATCAGAAACCGAAGCACTTACAGGCGGCTTAAAACTGATGCAAAACTACCCCAACCCTGCGGCAACAGCTACCCAAATAGAGTTTTTTACCGAAGGAGGCTATACCTTACTAAAACTATACGACAATGTTGGCCGCGAAGTAGCCACCATTACTGAGGGGACTATGGGCTACGGCAAACAAAGTATTGAGCTTAATGTAGCCGACTTGCCCGCAGGTAATTACTACTACCAAATACGCAACGGCAGCCAACAGCAAACCCGCAATTTGGTAGTATACAGGTAATCCATGTATTTTTCGGTAAAACCGGTACTTGCCAAGTTAACTAAGGCTCAACTGTAATAATAGCTCCGCTACTATGGCTGGTATATTGTGGCGCATACATACTTTGCACAGTGGCTATTCCATTCTGAAAAGTACCTGCCTGCGATACACGCAAGCTGTATTCAAATACCCATTGACCTTTGGGCAATTTGTCAAAAAAGAAATTCATACTGGCATCGCGAATGCTTTGGTAATACCCTACCCCGTTTTGCCATTGATATCCCGATAGGCTTTGTGTTGGCTCAAGTGCAGCAGCGCGCATATCTTTTAGGTGCACAAAATCCATGTCGTTATTCGCTTTTAAAAATATACGAACGGTAATTTTATCGCCTGCTTTTAGCTTTTGCCCGTTAAGGGGTTGCAATACTGTACCGCTATCGGTATTGTGTTCAACAAAAAGTTGTTTTATAAGTGCCAAAGGCGTTTGCGCGTAGGTTATCTTATCCAATTGTTCAAAATACTGCCAATACAAACCACCCCAAGCCATAGGCACATTGGTACCGCTTTGTGGGCTAATACTCACAGTGCCCATTGCGGGTTGTATTTCTTCTCTAGTAAATGATTTTTTCAGATAACCTGTACCTACTTCGGTTTTTACCTCAGGGTTGTTATTTATGGTTTTAGTTCCTACGGTAATAGTAGGCGAAGCCGTGTTTTCAAGCCAATTATTGCCATTTAATAACAACGCATAACAAGCATCGGCAGTGGCACGGGTAGTTTTCCAATCGCTAAGTTGTTTTTGTTTTAGCAACCATGTGCGCATTAGGTTTATATCACTATTATCGGCATCAATAAGGCTAAAGGCTTCTATTATCAGTGCTTGCGTTTCTATGGGCGCATCTGTCCAGCTAAAACCGCCTGTACGTTCTTTCCAGTACATACTGTTTTCGATATTTTTAAGCGCCGTTTGTTGTAGCGATTTTATAATAATTTTTGGTGTGTTTTCATCCCCCAAACGGTGCAAAGCAATGGCTATCATAGCTTGTTCCATTCTGCCGGCACGCGCCCAATAGGTAGCCGCCTGTTGTTTCCAAAAAATGATGCTTTCTTCGTATTTTTCAAAAGCACTATTATCTATCTCAACATAAAAACTAATAGCATACAGGTATTGTGCTTGAGTAAAACTAAGGTGATTTTTATCCGCCTTGTCCTTCACTTTAGTATACTCCTTTTCAGCTTGTTGGTGCATATACTGCAAGCTGTTTAACATTTCGGCTGTACCTGTGTTTTCTTGTTCAGTAAGTTGGTTCACTTTTCCTAAACCTGCCACTATATACTGTGTAATGGATAAATTTTCTCTCATTCCGCCAAACCAAGGGAATGCCCCGTTATCCATTTGCATTTGCAATAGCTTGTTTATAGCTATTTGCCTTTGGTTATCCATATTGTTATCGTCAAACAAAAGACCAAGGCGTTGTTTGCGTTGGGTTTCGGTTTTTCCTTCTGCCAACCAAGGGGTTTCTTGCAATAGCAGGCTTTTTAACTCTTCGTTTTTTTCTAGCGCTGATTGTAAGGGGGTTTCTTCGCCTTGTTGGGTAGCGTTTTTCCAACTATCAAACACCTCTCTTATTTTTGGTTGACTATTGGCTATGTATTGAGCTATGGTATTGGCGTAGTAACGGTTAAATACTTGCTCGGCGCATTCGTTAGGGTATTCCATCATATAAGGCAAGGCTTGTATGGCATACCATGCAGGGTTAGCTGTAAACTCAACCGTTAGTTTGTGTTGGGTAAGTGTGCTGCTATTGTTTTTCGCTAATTTTTCTAGCGTATAGGTTTTGGCTTTATCGCCGCTAAAAGTAATGGGCAGGGCTTCTGTTACCAGTATTTTATTGGATAATATAGGGATGGTATTTGCCTCTGCATCGGTGTATTTACCTTCAAATGTTTTGATGATAATTTTAAGTGCTCCATACCCCGCAGGTACTTTAAATTTCCATTTTACCGACTGGCTAACGCCTGATGCCAACTGGGGTACTTGCACCATATTGGTGTTGTTAAATTCGGGTAGGTTTTTGCCTGTTGCAGCATCGTAAATCTCAAGCACGGCATTGGGGCTAAGCTCTTCGTCCGATAGGTTTACAATTTTGGCGTTTATATAAATCTCGTCGCCTTCGCGTAAAAATCGTGGCATATTGGTTTGCACCATTAGCGGCTTTAGGGTAATGGAAGAAATAGAGGCAAACCCGCTGCTTAAATCTTGAGTGTGGGCGTATGCCTTAAATTTCCAACGGGTAAGTGCTTCGGGAGCAATAAATTTAATAATTACATTACCACTATCATCGGTTTGTTGGTGGGCAAAAAAGAAGGCTGTTTCATCTAAATTTCTACGCACTTTTATAAACTGCGCTGGCGAAAAGCCTTGCAAGTCCATACCGGCTATTGCATTGGGGGCTTCGCCCATATCATTTTCGTATAATCTCTTTTCTTGTATGTCTGCTGAAGAATTGAAACGGCCTTCCATCATAGCTACCCCCCCCTGTTCAGGTTTCGATACGCTCCAGCCACTAGCCTTGCCACCTCCGTGCCCGCTGCCAAAACCTTCGCCAGCTCCTCCCCCGCCACTTCCTGATCCGGAGTTGCCCAATCCTGTAAGCCCTTCATAATCGTAATCACTATCGTAGTAAGTATCGTTATCCTCCCAATTGTAAATGGTTTGGTACAGCAAATCGGGCATCCACTTAAAAAAATACAGCTTAGGGTATCTTTGTATGTACGATTGCTGCCTTACATAGCGCAAAGAATTAATTTGTTTTAGTTGAATTGAACCAAATGTATGTTGACTAGTATTTACCAGCCTATACCTATACGGGCGGTAACTTGCGGCAAAATCTCCCCATGCACTGCTGTATATTTTATCCAACGATTCATCGTACATCGAAGCCAGTATTTCAGCCGAAACGGCTTTTGCATCAGTACCACTAATTTTTAGTTGCCACTCTTCTTTGTTGCCCGGTAACATTTTATCTCGGTAGGTAGTAATTTCAACCTTTAGTTCTTTGTTGGTATAGGGCACATGCAGCGTTATGTTTTCTTGATAAAAACGGTTGTTGTACACCGTAAAAGCGGTAATGTGTATGCCTCCCCTATCGGTTTCTTCAATAGGTATTTTTATAGCATATTGCTTGTTGTTTAGCTTTATTTGCTGCATTTCCCCTATTTTACCCTGTCGCTCTACATAATATATAACGCGTGTTTTGGGGAAACGGCTGCTTAGTATCACTGTAGCTGTTTCGCCGGGCTGGTACTCGCTTTTTTCTGATACTAAAACAAAATTGCTGTGGCTAAACGCTTTCTTGATGTTTGTGTTTAACAGCGTTGTATAGGTGGTTTCTGTATGTGTTTTGCCCAAATTATCGGTATACTGAAACTCTATTGCATACAAGCCCGAAGCCTGTTTACCCCCTTGCCACTGTATGGTTTCGCTACCGCTTTGGTTGTTTATGGTTTTGGTGAACACCGTTTCTCCTACAGGAAAATTAGCGCGGTAATCTTCTCTATTTAAAGCAAACTGAGGAAATAGTTTTTTGTATGTTTTTAGGTCGATTAATTGTGTGTCGGGGCTCTCTAAATAGTCTTCAGAAAAAATTGTTTCAGGGGTTTTCAGGGTTTTTATTGTAAGTGTGCCTTGCAAAGGCACTTGTTTGTTGTTTAGGTTTTTTGCTGTTAAATATATAGGTACTGTGGTTTGTGCAAATGCTTCGCTACTGGCACTTAGCTCCACAAACACGGTGCGTTTACCTATGGTTATGCTTTGGTTTCCTTCTTGTGTTTCACCTGTTATATCAGTAACAATGGCTTCAATACTATAAGTGTAATTGTTGTTGGGTTTGTTGCCCGCAATAGCCACAAAGCTGAAACTAAATGTGCCATCGTCATTCAGTAAAACGGTATCAGTTTTTAGTTCTTTTGCTTCTTCTTCATTGCCATAGCCGTATTCACTCCAACGGTAATACATATAGTTTACTTTGCGTGAAACTTTGTAAACCATCGTGGCTCCGTTTAGTGCATTGCCTGCAAAGGCATTGGCTTTGCCACTTATCACTACGGTATCGTTAAAACTTGGGTTTGTTTTTAGGGTATCAAAAATTACCTCAAACTTGGGGCGTTTGTATTCTTCAACCAAAAAACTCTCGCTGCCATATTTATCGTGAAGCGAATAATACCCTGTAATACGTCCATAAGGCAATACAAAACTGCCTGAAAACGAACCAAAATTATTGGTGGTAAATTCTTGCGTTGCCACTACATCTCCATTGGCATCCTCAAGGGTAATGGTAGTAGTCTTATTTTTTAGTAGTTGGGCATCTTTTTCATTTTCTCCCGATTGCACCATTATACCTTTTAAATATAAGGTTTGGCCGGGGCGATAAATACCTCTATCAGTAAAAAAATAAGTGTTTACATTGTTTAAATTGCTAGAATTATAGTTGTAGTTGGATACATAAGTACTTCCTTTTGATGAAACTATTTTTTTACCTTTATAATACACTTCTACATTAACAGACATCGACTCATTAATATCTGCGATTACAATACCGTTCTTATCTGTAATAGCCTCTAACAATACCTTTTTTCTTTCGTTGTAAGCACTTCCGTAATCGTAATAAGTCAACACTACTTTTGCTCCTTTTAATGGCGTGTTGTTTTTTACATTCCCTACAAAGTAAGTGTATTTATCATTTTCAGTCTTTGTAGAGTATACGGTATAATCGCTGCTCCAAAAACCTTTAAACATTGTGATAGTGCTATCGGCTGAGAAATCAGCCTGCGCCGATACCAGTATTGCATAATGCCCTTGTGGTAAGCCTTTGTGGTACCATTGTGTTGCTGTACCCGTATAATTAGTGTCAACAGGCAAATCAACAGTTTGAGAGGTTATAATATTGTGGCTTAATAAAGCATTGATAAACTCTTGACTGTTGTCTCTAAACTGAGTTTCTAATACACCTAAAGTGTCTTCGCTAATAGCTATAAATTTTACAAATGCTTGCTTAACGTTTTTATAATTAAGGTTATACCTGAACGGCTCTTTGGCAATATTTGAATACTCTATACTAGCTGATAACAAGGGTTTATAAATCTCTTGCATCAAGCCTTTGCAGTTGTAGCTCGCGTTTTCAGCAGGAAAACTATCTACAGCCCATTGGCAGTAGCGCAAGGCTTTTGAGTTATTGCAACCGTCGCCAATATCCGAAGTATAATAAAAGGAATTGGTACAGGCTACTTTTCGGGCAGCCTTGTACAGCAAAAGTGCTGTTATTGGATGCTGTTTGTATTTCTGTATTTGACTTTCTAGCCACACCAATTCAAGGCTGTCCTTTTGGTCAATATTTAAACTTATTTTGCTTAAATACTCTACGCGCTCTATATCGGCCGTTACCAAAGCAGTGGTTAAGGATTTACCGGTATAGCGTTGCAAAAGGCTTTGCAGCAGCCTTAGCGATTTATCTTGTGTTGTATTTTGATTAAAATTTAATTTTAAAAAATCGGTAACATCGCTAAAAACAACTTCTTTATTATAGCCTGTTTCTACTCCGTGGTTTCCTACTTGTGCACTATAAAACCTAAATGCACGCCATTGCAATAAATCGTACACGGTTGGCCAAAGGTTCTCAGCATTATTAGGTACAAAAGCAAGCGTGGTGTAGTTTTTTATAGGTATTTGTAGCAAAGCTTCGCTGTTTTGTAACGATGCTATAAAATATGCTTCGGCTTTCTTTACAAGCTTGTCGATATCCCAATTTGCGGGATTGGCAGTATCAGGCTCTTGTTGCTCATCATCATAATTGCGGTTTTGGTAGGCCATAAGCCATGCACTGCCCGCAATACTTTGCAATACATTTTTGTGTGGCGAAGGCATTTTTTCAATCTCTGCATCCAGTTGCTTAAGTTGGTTGCCAATACCCACCTCTTTTACATTGTTTTGGTATTTTAGCTCAAACAATATTGCTTTTATAACCACAGGGTAGTTTTTAGCTTTCCAAGCCTGTTGATGTATTAGTTTCACCACACTATCGGCATTGCGCAGCATATTAATACCCTCAAGACTATCAACCTGCAACCATTGGGCTAAGTAGTTGGTGTCGTTATAATGATCGGTAGGTTTATTTTCTTCTAAAGAAAAAAATTCTTCCCAAACAGTTTTTTGAGCTTTAGCAGTACTAAAAAACAAAAGAGGCAGCAAAAGCAGAAGAAAAAGGGACTTATTATTCATACAGGACAAGGATTGTGGCCGAAAGTTAATTATTTTATACCTTTAGTTGATGAAAGGTAAGTAAGTGCACTCATTTACAGTAGCCAAAATTTAATTACTAGGCTCTAAAGTTGTATCCCGCTCCAAAGTAATTGGGCTACGTTTCGCAGGGTATATTTTGCATATCATTTCATTAGGTTTCGTATTCAAAATGTACATTTACATCTTTGTATCAACATTTTAGTCTCTAGCATAAAAATGAATCGTACACTACTAACAATAGCTGCTGCTATACTACTATTGGCAGCCTGTGATAAAAAAATACCGACACAAACCGTCCAAAAACGTGATTTAACAGAGGTGGTGTATGCCAGTGGTACGCTTGAGCCTGAAAACCAGTTTACGCTATACTCGCTAGCTGATGGTACAGTGGCCGATATTTTTGTGCAAGAAGGAGACGAGATTGGCGAGAGCCAGCAACTGATAAGGGTTGATGGCAACGCTACCGATGCCCGCCTTTACAGTGCCCAAGAAATATACAGAACGGCACAGCAAAACTATGGCGAAAGCTCTCCTGCTTTAAAAGAGTTAAAGGCACAGCTTAAAACCCTTTCTGCAAAACTGCAAAACGACAGCACCAACTATATACGCTACAAACGCCTGTACGAAGAAAATGCAGTAAAAAAATCTGATTTTGAGCGTTTTGAATTAATCTATATCAATACCCAAAACGATTACAAAGCAACCCAGCAGCGTATGCAAAGCCTGCGCTCGCAATTGTATGTTACATTACAAAATGCCGAAAGCCAATACAAAGTAGCCCAAGACGATGCCGCCCATTACCTTATACGTAGCAGTGCCAACGGACGTATTTATGATATAAATAAAGAAAAAGGCGAAGTAGTGCGTCGTGGTGAACCGATAGCCATTATTGGCGATGCTAACCAAGTGGTGTTGAAAATGAGTGTAGACGAAAGCGATATTGAAAAAATTAAAGCCGACCAACAGGTATTGGTGCAAATAGAAGCCTTTGGCGACAAAGTATTTAAAGCTAAGGTAAGCCGCATATACCCGGCCATGAACAAACGCGATTTTGCATTTAGGGTTGATGCAATGCTAACGGATACACTGCCCAACATATTTGCAGGTACTAATATTGAGGCTAATATTATTATTCAAGAGAAAAAAGACGTACTGTGCATACCCAAAACACTATTGCTTCCTGGCGACTCGGTATTGGTGAAAACTGCTAAGGGAAAACAAAAAGTAAAAATTAAAAAAGGAATTGAAAACTTTGAATATGCAGAAGTACTTAGCGGTATTGATGCTTCAACAGAAATAATAACCAAGTAAGGAGAATTTGACCATGAAAATAGTTCCTTACCTCCCAGTACACATAGCGTTTACCCACCTGCTATCGCGCAAAAAAACCTCTATTGTGGCAATTTTGGGCGTAACGTTTGGTATTGCCATGTTTATTATAATGATTAGTTTTATGACGGGGATAAACGATTTTCTGTCAGAAACTACGCTCACCTCTACCCCACACATACGCCTATATAATGATGTTGAGATAGCCAAACAAAGCATTACCGATATATACTATAAAAACAAACCCAACCACATTACGGTAATACATAGCCCACGTCCAAAAAACGAGCTACCCAAACTAAAAAACGGACTGCACGTTGCCGAGCAATTGCGCAAGCAAAACGAAGTTGAATCGGTATCGCCCAACGTAAGCTCGCAAGTATTTTACAACTATGGGCCAACACAAATAAACGGCGTGCTTACAGGGGTTGATATTATTGCCGAAGACAAAATGTTTGACCTAAAACCCAAAATGCGTTCAGGACAAATAGAAGATATATTGGCGGGAGGCGATGCCATACTAATGGGTGTTGGTTTAGCAAAAAAATTAAACGTAAAAAAAGGAGATAAAGTAATTGTATCAACCCCTCTAGGGGGAACACTTACCCTAAAAATAGCCGGCACTTTTAGCTATGGCGTAGGCGCAATAGACAACAGCCGAAGCTACGCCACACTGCAAACTGTACAAAAAATACTAGGGCAAAGCAGTAGCTATATTACCGATATAAACCTAAAGCTGAAAGACCTTAACAAAGCCAAATACTACGCCCCCATATACTCGAGCAATTTTGATTTTACTGCCGAAGACTGGGAAACAGCAAACGCTACCATATTGGTAAGTTTTGTAATACGCAACGCCCTCACCTTTGTAGTAGTAGCCACCTTGCTAATAGTAGCAGGCTTTGGTATATACAATATTATGAGTATGACTATAAACGAGAAAATGAAAGATATAGCCATACTAAAAGCCACAGGTTTTGCAGGCAAAGACGTAATAAACATATTTATGGTGCAAGCCCTAATAATAGGCATTTTAGGCGCATTGTTAGGCTTAGGCATAGGCTATATAGTTAGCTACTACCTTAGCACACTTCCCTTTGATGGCGGTGAGTTTTTAGCCATGGATCACTTCCCCGTAGCGTTTATGTTTAAGCACTATGCCTTTGGGGTTGGCTTTGGAGTAATTACCACCTTTTTTGCTGGTTATTTCCCCGCCCGCAAAGCCGCCAAAGTAGACCCTGTAAGCATTCTGCGTGGGTAGTTTAAATTGAATAAACAGGTAAATGATAAATGTTTAATGTGAAATGATAGCCTTAAAAGCAAGCAATATAACCAAGTACTTTTACGAGCCTCAAAAATTTCAAGTATTAAAAAACATTGATTTTGAAGTTCACAAAGGCGAATTTCTTACCCTTGTAGGCAAATCGGGTTGCGGAAAATCAACCCTGTTATATGTATTATCTACAATGGATACAGACTATGAAGGTCAATTGGTGATAGACGGAGAAACCGTTACAGGCAAAAAACAAAACCAACTGGCACGCGTGCGCAACGAAAAAATAGGCTTTGTATTCCAGTTTCATTTTCTTTTGCCCGAGTTTACTTGCCTTGACAACGTAATGATGCCTGCACTAAAACTGGCAAAATATAGCCGCGAAGAAATAAAAGAACGTGCCTACGAAAAACTAAAAATATTAGACATGCACGATCAGGCACTTAAACCCACCTCAAAACTATCGGGCGGGCAGCAACAACGCGTAGCCATAGCCCGTGCCCTTATAAACGACCCACTGCTAATAATGGGCGACGAACCCACAGGAAATTTAGATACCAAAAACACCCAAATAGTTTTTGATATTTTTAAAGAGTTAACCCAACAATACAACCAAACAATAATTGCCGTTACCCACGATAAAGAATTTGCCCAAAACTCTGACCGTATGATAGTAATGCAAGATGGAGAAATTATAGACCGTGAGTTTTTTGAAGAATAAAATAATTGCACGCTATAACCAATGTAGCGACAAGCAAAAAAAAGCTATGCACCGCACGGGTATTATACTATCTCTTTCGATAGTAGGCTTATTTGTGCGCCTCACTGTTTTTGGCAATATGTTTACGGCAACCCAACAAGCACAAGGGTTCTTTCTTAGTTTGTTTGTTATCTTCTTTATGTGGATGGGGTTAGAAAAAATAAACCTCTTTCTCAATAAAAAAATGCCTTATACCAATGGCATTATGCAACGCATATTTACCCAAATGGCAATAGGGCAAGTGTTTTTATATTCAGTACTCATTGCATTAGTATTAATAGTAATACCAATTTTTAGAAATATAGAAATATCCAAAGAGATAATATTTTCAGGCCTAATAGTATACCTGCTTATTAATATTGCTGCAAACTCAGGTATTATGGGGCACCACTTCCTTTTAGAATGGAAAAAATCATTGGTAAAACAATCACTATTAGAAAAAGAAAAAACACAAGCTCATTTCGAAAATCTAAAAAACCAGCTCAACCCCCATTTCCTGTTCAATAGCCTGTCATCACTAAATAGTTTAATATTCGAGAATCCGGAATTAGCGTCAAAATTTTTAAAACAACTCTCAAAAGTATACCGTTATTTATTAGAAAATAACGAAAACGACCCGGTTAGCCTTGAAACAGAAATCAGTTTTGTACAAAACTATATACTGCTGCTACAAACCCGCTTTGATGGGGGATTGATAGTAAATATTGATATTGACGACCACCAACGACACAAAAAAATAATACCAGTTACCCTACAAATACTGATAGAAAACGCCATAAAACACAATAGCACTTTTGAAGATAATCCCCTAATAATAAATATTTATATACACCACAACTATCTGATTGTAAAAAACAACCAACAACCCAAAACCCGTGTAGAAGGCAGTAATAAACAAGGGTTAAACAACCTTGCATCACTATACCAATACACCACAGGCAAAACAGCCAACATACACAACACACAAGAACATTTTATTGTAGAAGTGCCGCTAATAGATGAATAACATGAAAGTTGTAATTGTAGAAGACGAAAAACTTATAGCCACCGACCTAAAAAAACAACTGGGCATTTGCTGCCCCGATGTAGAAATAATAGCTACCCTACACAGCCTAAAAGACGCTTTGCAATGGTTTAGCAGCCATCCATTGCCCGATTTGGCTTTTATGGATATACAGCTTAGCGACGGCACCAGTTTTGAAATATTTGAAAAAACAGGGCTGCAATGCCCTGTAATATTTACAACTGCATATAACGAGTATGCCCTGCGCGCCTTTAAAGTAAACAGTATAGATTATTTGCTAAAACCTATTGACGAGGACGAGCTGAAACAAGCCGTAGAAAAATACCGCAAACTGCACCAAAGTAATATTGAGAATCCACAGCTTACCCAGCAACTTGAAAGTTTGGTGCAACAGCTATACAAACCCCAATACAAAGAACGTTTTACTGTGCATTATAAAAACACTTTAATGCCGCTTGAAACTGCCGATATTGCCTTGTTTATGCGTGATGAGCTTATATATGCCTATACCTTTAATGGCGACCGCTATATTGTGAACCACTACGAAGCACTGGAAGAGATAGAAAAACTATTACCCCCCGAAAAGTTTTTCCGCGCCAACCGCCAAGCCATACTAAGCATTAGCGCGATAGACAATTTTAGAAGCGACTATACCGGCAAACTACACGTACACCTAAAACACCACCCCGACCTTCAAATTGATATTAGCCGCGAAAAAGCTCCTTTATTTAAGAAGTGGCTGGAGTGAGGTTAAAATTCTTTCAAAATCAGTTCTTTAACCATCTCTTTAACTTCACCTAATTTGTCTTTATTTATAGGTATACCAATAATATAAATTACCGATTCACTGCCTGTTAGCGGATTATAAAACCAACTATAACTCTCTTCGGTTTTATATGAAGGATAGCACAAAAATGATTTTTTATTCTTTGTATTACCAAAGGATGCATACGCCAATATTTGATGCACATCTTTCCTAAATTCTTCTTTCAAATAAATAGAGTCAGAATTAACATTAAAAAGATGAGATTTATATTTAGCATCAGCAAAATATAAATTGTTTTCTTTGCTTACCATAATATCGGGCTCCAGCCTCGAAAGTTCAAATTGATGTCTTTTTGTACCAAATCTCGGAATTGAAAAATTACCATAAAAGTCAGCCCCTATTTCATTTGAAGCTTGCTTGAAAACATGCTGTACAAGACGTTCAAAGACTTGTGAGAAATCAATTCTCCACGAAAAATCAGTTTTTTTATTGTGGTCTAAAACTGCATTTGCCTGCATTTTAATTGATTTTATAAATAAATTATCGCTTTGGCTAATTTGAAATCCTACTGTTTTAATAGGTTGTATTTCTGCAAGTTTTAGCTCAATAAACTGAATCTTAGGTTTTAATTTGTGCTTAATTTTGGGAGGCGTTTCATTGGAGAATATGTTGGTTCGTGCTAATTCAAACACATGTTTAATTTGTGAATATTCGAAATGGCTATTTGATAATGTAGAAACCTTAGTAGGAACCTTGAATTTTAATTGTGGATTATATTCTTTTTCTATAAATTTTTTCCAATTAATGTCCCCTTTAAATTGACTTTCAAGAGACTGAATGGATTTAAACTTTCGCCATGGTCTGCTAGTTAGGGGATATAATAAATCAATAAACTTTACTGATTCGATATATTTTGGAGGTGAAAAACCAAAGTCAGAATTTAATGGTACATCTGTTAAATATTGAGGTTGTATTTCTTGGCCAATAAGATCGATTAAGCCCGCATACTCAACAAATCTATCTTTTGAAGATATATACTTAGGGTAAACATAAAAATCTCCTAATAATTTTCCTGTTTCGGGAGATTTAAGAGATACCGCCCCAATAAATTTTGAACTTCTAAAGCTTAAACTAAGGCTATTTTCACTACCTTGTATTAATGGGGTAACTTCTAAAAAATCAAATCTCTCTTTATTAATATCTAAGAACTTTTGAAGAGACTGCGAAGTATAGCGCTTATCAAGCCCACTAAACCATTTTTTATGTATAGAAGAGACACTACGCTCTTTTGATGTCTCTGTCAAGCACTCTATTGTTTCAAATATTTTAGGTGCTATTTTCACTCAAATAATGTTTTAGATATTCTACTTATAAAGTAACTATTTAATTCTTCTTTGGCATTGGTCATTATTCCTTCTGCTAAATATTCCTTAATTAAAGGAAACAACTCATGTTCAATTCTTCGCTTCATCTCATTTTCACTATTCGCTATAAAATAGGCTTGCCCTGGCTGGTAGTTTAACTCCTTACTATCAGCAAACCATTTAAATGTTCTATCAAAAAAAGAAAAATCATCTCCAAAGAACTCTTTTTGACCTATTAAAAATTTTGGCTTTAAGGTATACCAAGCAAACCGTCGCCTCAATGCAATATCAACCACAGCTAAACTCCTATCTGCAGTATTCATAGTACCTATTATATATAAGTTATTAGGTAGTTCGTTAAGTATTCCCCCATCAGGCAACCTAAAAAAGAAATCATCCTTTTCTCGTTTATACTCTAATAAATAGAAAAGAGGGCCCAAAACATTTGCTAAGTCTGCTCTATTTATTTCATCAATAATTAATACCACATTTTTTTTGCCCTTTTCTGATTCTCTTACAGCTTGGATAAAAACACCTTCATGCTTCTTATATAATAGATTATTTTGATTAACGTCTGGCTTTATTCCCTCAATAAAATCAGAGTATGAAACGCCTGGATGAAACTGGGTTAAAAAATGGTATCCGCCAAGTTTTTTTGCCAGCTCTTTTGCTAACCTCGTTTTTCCTGTGCCTGGCGCACCTTCTAAAACAATATATTTTCTTTCTTGTAGCAACTCAAGTGCATTTTGTTCATCATCAACAGTACTTTTTAAAGCCAAAGTGCTTATAGAATGTTCAACTGTCTCTTTTTGAAGCTTAGTAATGGGCCAACCTCTTAATTGAGCATAGCACGCCATAAAGGCGGATATAATCTGTTTACTCCTTTCTGAAGTAGGCTCTTCTAAAATCTCACAAACAGGTAAAAATTTTGTATACTTCTGTAGTGTTTTTTTAAGATGTGATGCGGTATTTAAAAAATCTTTAGGTAACCCAGTTTCGATATCAGCAAAATCAGTTTTACAAAAACCTTTATTTGAAATAAAACTTGAAAAAATTCGCCTGACTCCTGGTGTTGAGGCTAGCTCAAAATCATTTTTAAAACCCAAACTACCAATCCCCAATGAAATTACCCAAGAATTATTTTGTGAAGGAAATATTACTATTGAAAAATCATGATAAGGGCCTGTTGGGTTTTCTTCTGTACTTATTATTCCAAAAAATTCTCCTTCATCATTTTGACCATTATTTCGTGTGTTATTTCTTTCAATAAAAAATCGTTCGTGATCATTTTTACTAATAGCACCAAATTTTTTACCTTCTTCTCTAATAAAAATAATTATTTCATTAATAGTGTTCTTCATTTTCAAACTTCTTTAAATATAGAAAGGGAATACTTTTATCATTATTAGGTCTAATATCTTCTTATTTCTAGTTTATTCAATCCAATATTCACAAACATATTATATTTATTGGTATTGAGTTGCTCCATTCAATATTTGCAAATCCCAAAACGTTAAACTAACTTGCGTTAGTTTAGTACTGTATTATGATAATCAAATCATTAGACCCTCGAGTATCACGTGCCCAAATAGACGGAGATGCAGCCTTTGAGCATCCGCTGCAAGAGATGGATCAGTTTGAAACCTTCGAGGTTTTTGCACAAAAAAAACGTGGCACACACCACGAACACGTGGGCTCGCTACACGCACCCAACCCCGAAATGGCACTATTGTTTGCTAAAGAACAATACGGCCGTCGCGGTGTTTGCGTTAATATGTGGGTAGCTCGTACTGCTGATATTTTTGCTACCGACTACGATGATGAAGATATTTTTGCTACCGTGCCCGAAAAACAATACCGTGAGGCGGGCGTATACAAAGTAGTAGACCGTATTACCAAATATAAAGAAGAACAGGCCAAACAAGCATAATACCATGAGCGAGCAACTGCACATAAAAGAATTTTTATACAAAATGGCTGATGACCTACTGATATTAGGTCATAGAAATAGTGAGTGGACAGGTTTTGGCCCCTTGCTTGAAGAAGATATTGCCTTCTCTAGCATGGCTCAAGACAAAATAGGCCAATCACTTGCACTGTATACTATACTAAACCAAATGGGCGAGCAAGACCCTGATACTATTGCCTTTATGCGCAATGCCAATCAGTTTCATTGCAGCCACTTGGTAGAGCAACCCAACGGAGAATACGATTTTAGCTTGGTACGTCACTTTTTGTACGACCACGCCGATTACCTACGTTTTGAGGCATTAACCAACACCAACTTCCCACCATTAGGCAAAGTAGCTCGTAAATTTAAAGGCGAAGTAAAATACCACGTTTTTCATGGCGATACCTTTTTAATGAAATTAGGTACAGGTAACGAAGAAAGCCATACCCGTATGCAAAACTCATTAAACAATACCTTTAACCTTGCACTGGGTATTTTTGAGCCTTCACCCTACGAAGACCAACTACTTGCCGATGGGGTATTTATAGGAGAAAAAGCCCTGAAAGAACGCTGGTTGGAAGCCATTAGCCCTGTGATACAAAAAGCAGGTCTTACCCTGCCTGCCGAAAGTACTTGGCAACCTGTGTATGGCGGTCGTAAAGGGCAACATACCGAATACCTACAACCCCTGTTGGACGAAATGACGGAAGTTTTCCGCATCGACCCGGGTGCTGAATGGTAGAAGAATTTATGATTTTTGATTAACAGATTTATTGATTTGAGTTGATAAGGTTTAAAGTTATTACCTGATAACAAATAACTTAATAACCAATCTACAAATGATAAGCGAAAAAGACATTTGGAGTGCCCTTGAGGAGGTAATGGATCCTGAAATACCTACCATATCAATGGTAGATTTAGGGATTATTACAGGCGTTACAGTAAAGGATAACGGCAATAGCGTAAAAGTGGATATGACACCCACATTTTCAGGTTGTCCTGCCCTACGTGTGATGGAAGAAATGGTAAAAGAGCGCCTGCAAAAAATGGAGATACCCCATATTGAGGTAGAAACCACTTTTGATATCGCTTGGACTACCGACCGCATTACCGAAAAAGGAAGACAAGCCTTGCTAAAGCATGGACTTGCCCCTCCTGTTGAGAAAAAAGACGGTTATATAGAACTTGACGTACTAAGTGATGTTGCTTGCCCGCACTGCGGCAGTCGTAACACTGAAATGAAAACACCCTTTGGCCCCACACTATGCAGAGCCATGCACTATTGCAACAATTGCCTACAAGCATTTGAGCAGTTTAAGCCCGTTTTTTAACGGCTTATTTGCACCTTACTTGTATACATATTCCCCTCAATATCATTCGCTTCAATAACATAAATACCTGTGGGTAGGTATTCAATATTTACCTCAGCTCTAGTCGCGTTTATATTACTTTCAACAGTATAACGTCTGCCTAAAACATCTACCAAAACTATCTCGGCAAGTATATTATCGGCTTCAATAGTCAACCTGTCTTTAGCAGGATTGGGGTAAATAAGTAATTTGTTTTTGCTTACACCTAATACAGAAAGGTAATTGCTTCCAATTTTTATGTACGAGGTCTTAGTAATAGAATCGGGAGGACAAACGCCATTATTTACCCAAAGTTTCACAGTATATGCGCCGGTATCAGCGTAGATATGTTGTGCATTAATAGATGTTTGTATATTTCCTACTTTGCCAAAATCGCCCATATCCCATTGGTTTGTTGTAGCACTTGGGTTAGAGGTAATATTTATAAACCGAATGGTATCGTTGGGTAATCCCATTGTTTTTAATGCAACAAAATCGGCCTTTGGTTGCCTCCAAACTTGTACTTGCAAACTATCTGCACCGTAGCAGCCTGTGGTTGTATCTAAATAAGTATAGGCGATTGTATTTGTGCCTTTAAGAGCAATTGCAGGTGAAAATGTTGAGTCGTTTATAACACCAGTACCAAACCATTTACCTCCACTTGGTGACGCTTTTGAAACAAGAGAAATATTACCATTCGTTTCACAATAAGGGCCTGCGGGATTTAGGTTGATTGTTGGTGAAGCATTAATCATTACCACCACACTATCTTTATACGTACATCCAAAGCCGTCTTTGATAGTTGCTGTAATGATTTTGTTGCCAGCACTATGCAAGGGAAGAACTGTTAAGTTATCACTAATAATTGCGCTGGGCTGCCAAGTAACTTGTGTTGGAAGCAAACCTCCTGTTTTATTTGACTGTAAGGTTAGGGTATCGTACTGGCAAAGAGTCGTTTTACCGCTTATGCTTATTTGTGGCTTGTATACGGTTACAAAAATTGAAGTATCTACTTTACAGCCAAAACTATCGGTTAATACAAATCTGTAATTTTTGTTAGCTGTTGGTGTATCTACTAGCAACAAATTATTGGTAGAATAGCCCACCCACTCGTATGTTGGTTGGATAGATCCGCTTAAGTTTGCTTTTGCCACATAGGGTTGACCGCTGCACGATTGCAAAGGAGCAAGAAAAGATACAGCAGGGCTAAAACTGCCTACCAAAACAGTATCGGTTGACAAACAATTATTGGCATCGGTAACTTCAACCCAATATTTGCGCATTCCTGATACGGGTGTGAATATTATAGTAGAAAGTGTGTCTGCATTTCCTGTCGACCACTTATATGTATAAGGTGCAACGCCTTTAATAAGTGTATCGACAACTTGCAAAGTATCTTGTTGTTTAAAACAAAACACTTTATCGGCTCCCAAGCCTATTCTAAAAAATCGCTCTGAACCAATGTATACTGAATCAACATAGTCTCTTGTTGTACAATGTTCGCTTGAAATAACTTTTACAGAAATTTTTACCCAACCTGTATCGTTAAAACGGCTACGCATTGAAGTATTGTTTGAATATGTAAAGGTATCTTTATGGTTAGCCATTTGCCAAATAACATCTGTAGGTTTAATTTGAGGTATTTGTGTGTTGTTATTCTTAAGTTTTGCCTCTACATAGCGGCAATCAACAATATTTGTTTCAATTGCAAAGCTATCGGGCAGCTCATCGGCAAAATCTATGGTATATGTTTTAGATGTTTTAATAGATAAAGGACAGTGATTATCATCAACAAGTACCGTAAATTGTGGTTTTTGGGTTGATAGTAACATTGCACTATCAATATACATACAAACCTCTACAATAGGCCCAGACGGTTTTGTGCCAATATTATTATATGTGATACTGGGAATTGAGGACTTTACGCTCACAGAAACAGTATCCGTAGTATTACCATCAGTAATTGGAATTGTAAAACAAGTATTTCCTATTTTCCTACATAGTTTTCTGCTTGGATCTCCTAAACTAGGTGCTGAATTAGTAGAATCATTCATTACAATTACCTGCGCATCTCGCAACACTGAACCTATTTGAGTATAGATACCGTTTATCTTCCTAAATTCATTGACCTTAACAACCATAACTGTAACCTGATTATTTATGGTAGGTCGAAAGGCCATATTAGAGGTTAATGAATCGAAATGAAATCCACTTGGAAGCGATAAATTAATATTGGGAAAACCTAAAAAAGTAAGCGGCTTATTTGGAGCAAAAGTACCAGAATAGGGTATATACATACCCGATCCTTCAAGCGGTTGAGTTAATTCATACGTTACTATGTCATTATCAATAGAATCGTAAGCAGCATTTGATATATTTTGATTGGTGCCTACTCCTATTAAAAAAGTTGGTAGACTAACAAATGATGGTGATGAATTATGAGGGGCTAAACATTTATTAAATTTCGTTTCAACATAATAGTTATAATTTGCTGCACCTGTTGTAATTGCTACGTTTCTGGCTTGTTGCTCCCAGCTAAGAGTATAGTCGCAGCAAGCATCATTAGGTAGTTTAAATCCACCGGTATAAATATGTTCTTCTATCCCATATTTAAATGATCCTGAACATCTGCTATTAACACCGCAACCTGCCGGTATCCCCGTAACATCTCTAAAAGATTTAAACACAAGAGGTACACTTATAGTTTTGCACGCCGATTTTAATGTCAGGGGCAGATTTCCTAGTTGTATCCCATTACAATCACGGTATACTTTTACAGTTACACTAAAGCTATCATTAACAATGTGTCTATAAGTGATTTCAGCACTCATTAAATGAGTAGCTTTTACACCTAAAAGCATTACCAAAGAAAAGAAAAGAAAGAAAATTATTTTTTTCATAAACCCTACAAAGATACGTAGGGAATTATGAATTAATTTTAGGCTTTAATTACTTTTATCGAAAATATACATTTAATGTAGTATCGACATTTTTCCCCTAAGTTGCTCACCACTTAAAAGAGTTATTTTAATTAGATAAGCTCCGTTGGCTAGGCCTGAAACATTTGCACTAACTACTGCTCCCGATTGAGGTTTAGTTCTATAAACAACCTTGCCATTAATATCAAATATTTCTATTGCCATTACCTCTTCTTCTACCTCAATAAATATTTTATCGTTAGCAGGGTTGGGATATATTTTTACACTGTTTTTTTGCAGCGCATTTACTGATAAAGGAAAAGAAACATTAACCGTATCTGTGGCAGTATCGGCAGGGCAAATATTAAAATTACTTACTATTAATGATACTATAAACATACCCGAATCATTATAAACATGGCTGGCATTTGGGGTGGCTTGTATATTACCTATTGCCCCACTTTGTCCCATATTCCAAGTACTTACAAAAGCCGTATCTGCGTTGGTAGTATTGGTAAATTTAAAAGTGTCTATTGATAAACCTGTATGGTTATTTGTAGTAAAACTTGCTTTGGGTTGTTGCACCACTCTAACTCTTATACTATCATAAGTATGACAACCTGAAATACTATCGTTAAAATCGTAATACAAATAATGCCAACCTTTGGTGGCTACTGATGGCGAAAATATATTAGCACTAACACCCGCTCCGCTCCAAGTACCATAGTTTGGGTTTGAAATTAATGTTATAGGTGCTGCTGTTTCGCAAACAGGGGGCACTTGCGGCAAGGTGGGTGGGGTTGCGCTATCACGCCTAAAAGTATAGGTTTTTTCGGCTTTTGCAGTTGAGGGGCAAAAATTATCAGTAGCTATTATTTTAAAATAATAACTGCCTGAGTTTGTAAACATAGTAGAATCGATAGTATAACAAATTTTAACATCCACTTTATTGGGTTGTATAACTGTTTGGCTAACTGTCACATTTTTTAAATTATGCCTTACTTCTATACTAAGTGTATCATTTGCATCTGCATCTTCAACAGGTATGGTAATACAATAGTTTCCTATACCACAACTACTAAAAACACTACTGCTATTAATTTTATCAATTTTTGGTGCTTTATTACCTCCTGCATTTATAACTATTAGCTGTAAATCTCTAATCGTTTCACTTATTATTTGTGGCACACCGCTTATTATTCTCCACTCTTTTACCTTAACTGTCACAACCGTTATTTGATTAACTTGTGTGGGACGAAAAGACATATTACAGCTTAGCGTATCGAACCTAAAACCTGCCGGATAACTTAATGATGTATTGGGATAGCCTAAAAAGCTTATAGGCCTGTCATTAGCAAAAGAGCCCGAGTAATTAATTTGTGAACTAGGACCTTTAAGTGGGTTTATTAACTCATAACTAAAAAAATCATTATCAACGGTATCAATAGCCGTATGTGATACACTTATATCGTTCCCCACACCCATAAATATTACTGGAAAACTTAAAAAAGAAGGTGATGAGTTATTGGGAGCCAAGCATTTGTTATAGGTAGTGTGTATATAAAAAAGTTCGTTTGCAGCACCTGTAGTAATATTACTATTGCGGCAACATTGCTGCCAACTAAAGGTATATTCACAACTTGACGAGGCAAATAGCTTAACGTTTGCCTTATAAATGTGCTCTTCAATACCGTATTGGTAAGATCCGGAACATTTACTGCTTTGAGGACAGTTTGGATTAACACCAGTAATATCTTTTACTGATATAAGTTGAAGTGTATAGTTAGCTGACCCAGAACCGGTACTAACTTCTAACGGGCTATTGGAGATGGGTATACCGTTACAATCTCTATATATGGTTACTGTAACCTCAAAACTATCGCTACCCAAATTAAGGTATGTAATATCGCCTCCCATAAGATGAGTAGCTTTTGTATTTGTAAATAGAAGAACAAATAGGCAAATAAAGAAAATTATTTTTTTCATACAATCGGTAAAATTACTGTTTTATTTATACAAATATTTTTCAAAAAAATCTTTTTTCATCGAAAAAATTAATGCAACACAAATACTTTAGTGCTTATATAATCCTGATTGGTTAGTTTTATTCGCACTAAATAAATACCATCGGCCAAGTTGGCTACACTTATTTGTGCTGATTTTGTGCTCTGTATAGCTGTTGCATCTGCTTTTTTGCCGTGCACATCATACAAAGTAATTTCTTCTATTTCGTCGGCCAACTCAATGGTTAGCAAATTGTTGGCCGGGTTAGGGTATATTTTTATTTTCTGGTTATTAATATCTCTTACCCAAACATTGCCGCCGCCGCTTTGTGTGGTATCGCCCACACGTATAAATTTATTTTTTGTATATGTTTCTACACAGCCTGCCGTGTCGGCTTTTAGGGTAACGTTATATTCTCCTGAATCTGTAAAAGTATAAGTAGGCAATTGCCCGCCTATAGAGTCTGTTTTATTGGTTATAATATTGGTAAAATACCACATCCAATTATTTCCTTCGGGAAAAGAAAGTCCAAAAAAATCAACTTTTAAAGGAGATACCCCTTGTGTTGGTGCGGCTGAAAATTGCAATACTGGCGATGGTATTATTTTTATACTGGTTTTTCCTGATGAAGCGCACGCATTACTATCTAAAAATGTATACGTTAGTTGAACACTGTTATTGGGTTGCAACACAGTATCTGCTTTAAAAATACTGTCGTTTACCACACCTAAACCCGTCCAAACGCCCCCTTTGGGTTGGGCTGTAAGTAAAAAAGGCGGTATATTTTTACAAACGGTTATTGGTATATGATATACAGGGGCTTGCAATGTGTGTGTGGTGATATTAATATCTTTATGAAAATAACAACCTAAAGAATCAATAACGCGTAAATCAATAAGGGCACTTTTGGTGTTAGCATTAAAGCTATATACTACGTTAGGGCTTAAAAAACCATTGTATGCCCACCTATATATGTAGGGCTTTGTGCCGTTTTGGGTTTGAGCAATAAGGTTTATGGTTTGGTTAGGACACACTACACTATCGGGGGTATGGTTTACTTGGAATACATAGGGAAGTGTAATAAAGGTTGAATCCCATGCGGTATCAGGACAATTAAAGCCTTCTTTTGCCCAAACAGCAAACTTATGCCACCCTGCAGTATCGAAATATATTTCGGCTTCGTCTTTTGTTGAGGAGCGTATGTATGCATCGGGCACAATAAACCCACGTGTAACACTGCTTGGTGCAGGATCTGCCATTACTAGTTTCAATCTATTGCAACTACTCTGTTTTGATGCAATTTGCAAGTACTTGGTGTCGGTTTTTTCTCGTACGGTTATCGAAATACTGCGAGTACTTGTTCCATTAGGACTGCACCCATTATCACGTACACGCACAATAAATATGTAGGGCTGAGTTCTTACTTCAGCCAGTGTAGGTGTCCACCTAAAAGTAGCCTTAGCTAAACGCTTAGAAGTATCAACAATAAAACTTGCACCACTTATTGCATTATTCCATTCTAAGAAAGTACTATCACTATTGTCAGGGTCATCTGTTACTATATCAAACACTATTTCTTCGCCCGCACAAGCACCTGCCGTATATGGATAAGCAATTCGAGGCAGTTTATTGTTTGGTGAAGCATATACAACCACCACTTGCTCTACTTCGGTAACCCCAACCTCTACCATATTGCCGTTAATTTTTCTATACTCGTGCACCCTAATTACCAATACAGTTTGCTGGTTTACTACTGTGGGGCGAAAACTACATCCGCCTGTTTGTGTATCAAACTGAAACCCTGCCGGAGAATTAAGGCTTGAATTAGGGAAACCCAAAAAAGAAATGGGTTTAGATGCTGACCAAGCACCAGAGTAGGCTACTTGTACTCCACTTGCTGATTCAGGAGAAACCAATTCAAAAGCTAAAGAATCTCCATCTATAGTATCTGTATAACCAGTGCTTAATGCAACGTCCATACCAACTGGTATAAGCATTTGCGGAGAAAAAGAGGTGCGTGCTGAGTTGTTTAGCCCAAAACACTTATTTAGTTTGGCGTATAAATAAGCATTAGTGCCTGCTGCTCCTGTAGTAATAGCACTGCTTCTTACTCCGCCATTAAAACCAAACACAACCTCGCAAGCTGTATTACTAATGTCTACAGTTGTTTTATATTCTCGCTCTTGAAAACCGTATTGAAATGAGCCTGCGCAACGACTACTAATTCCACAACCACGAAAAGAACCTGTTATATCTTCACTTTTAATAAAAGATAGTTTTTGCTTAAAACTTCCTCCCGTCCATGAAACAATTAAAGTATCGTCGTAAGCAGCAATTCCGTTACAGTCAACATATAGTTTTACCGTCACCTCATAAGTTACTGAATCAATGGCTTTATAAGTAATGTTTCCTCCTGCGTTTGTAACGGCTTTGGCTTGCAATGCACCAATAAACAAACAGGCTATTAGTAGTAGGTAATGTGGTTTCATAGATAGGCTTGTTACTTAATTAGATACCGCCAATTAATAAAGGGTTGCTTGCCCTCGTGTATTTACGGGCTAAAAAAATTTTGTAGTAATATGTAACTGTTATTACAATTTCCTATTTGGTTATAATAAATGCGCTGTGCGTAAATGCACCATTTGCTAAATTTAGTTTTAGCGTATATGTGCCCGCTGCCAAGTGTGCTAACTCTATTTGTGCGTGCTGGCTATTGGTATTGGTTTTTTCCCAAACTTTTTTGCCTAATACATCAAACACTTCTATTGCAGTAAACGGACTTTCGGCATCAATAGTAAGCCCACCGTTTGATGGGTTGGGGTATATGCTTACTATATTATTTTTAGTTTCTGCAACCAACAAACTATTATCCACTAGTATGTATTGGTTTTTCACCACCGTTTGCAAAGGGCATACACCGTTGTACACGCTAAGTTTTACAGTATACCTACCATTGGCACTATAAGTATAGCTTGCATTTTGTGTGGTAATAATATTGCCAACACCTGCCGTATCGCCCATATCCCAAACGGAAGTATAGGTAGTATCGGCTATAGTTTGATTAGTAAAATTAAATTGTACACCCGGTTTTGCTGCTGTTTTATCTACAGTAAAATTAGGCACAGGTATTTGTTTCACATTCACAAAAATGCTGTCTTTTTCAGGGCAATTATCTACACTCAAAAACTCATATTTAATGTATTGTTTTCCTTTTTTAGCCAACTGGGGAATAAATAAATTAGTATTTACTCCTGAACCACTCCAAACACCTGTATTGGGTATCGCTTTTAAGCCAATTGGCAGGTCGTTTTCGCAAAGAGTACCAATGGGGGTAAGTGTAGCTTTTTGAGTAGGGAAAACACTGAATGATATTGTGTCCCTATCTATACACCCATTATCATCGGTAACGCGTACAGAAAAAGATTGTGGCGAGTTTACTGTTTTGGTTATTGATGTCCCTGTACTGCCATCAGACCACAGATAAGAATAAGGTTGCTGCCCACCAATAATAAATGCGTTGGCATTTATTTGTTGATTTTTGCATACTGTTCTATCCAACCCTAAATCAACAACGGGGCTATTAAATACTATTACCCTAATTGTTTGTGCTGTGGCACATAAATTACTATCGCTAACTACTATGGTATAATTAGTGGTTTGTTGCGGACTTACGGTATAAGTGCTTGAAGCTACAACGCCATTCCACCTAATTATATGTGGGGCAGTGCCTTTAATGCTATCTATTCTTAAAACCTGCGATTGGCCTTTGCAAATATTAGTATTGGGTGGTGCTATAAAAGTAGGCAACGGATTAGCTTTAATCCACGCAGTATCGTAGGCAAAACAACCTAGTGTATCTTGTATACGTACCACTATGGCTGTATCTTTATTGGCTACTATGTTTACTACATTAGTATTTATACTTGTTCCCACCCAGTTGTATGTAAAGGGCGCAACACCCGCATTTGCTGTGGCTTTTAGCTGTAGAGCTGTTCCTGCACATACAGGCGGATAATTGCCCGCGTATACGCCAATAGCAAATAGTTTTATTTGTGTAGAATCGGTATATGTACAACCGTATTGGTTGGTAGCAGTAACCGAATACCATTGTGAAGTGTTATTGTTTATTTGGGCTGTAACCGTTTGCAAAGTATCTAACCCTTTCCAATCGTATTTTGATACTTGTACTCCACTATCGGGTGTGGCAGTTAGCATAAAAGGCACTAAAGGGCAAACAGTGTCTGTTCCTCCTGCATCAATATATGGCATGGGGTTTAGGCTAATTTTTACTGTATCAAAAGCCACACAGTTATTACTATCTTTAACAAATACTCTAAATGTGCTATTGCTATTTATTTTAGTGTAAAACGAAGCGGTTTGAGGCTGCGGACTAGTATTTGGTATTGATGCCCAATAATAACTAAAAGGGGCAGTTCCACTTACGGCTTTAGTATAAATAGATAAACTATCGTATGGGCAAATGGCACTATCAGCTTTTGTGTTTAACTGTAGGCTATACTGAGGGGCGATAAAAACAGAGTCTACGTGTGTATACGTACACGGTGCTTCTGATTTTAATATTAAATAAAATTTTTTCCACCCGCTACCTTTAAAATATAACCGAGATGTATCTTTTGTATCGAAAGAAATAGAATCCTCGTCCATTAAAGTAAATGTTGAATTTGGTGAGGAGCTTTTTATATCTACCACAATTTCGGCCGAACTACACTGCACGGTTTTTGAAACAATATCAACAGCATTTGCATCAGGTGTTTTTCTTACTGTATATGAAAAAACACGGGTGCTTCTGCCACTTAGCAAGCAATTATCATCACTTACTGAAGCCAAAAAAGAATGCGGGTTATTGCCTACATCGTTAATTGTTGGTGTCCAACATACCTGCGCCTTCGCATTCTTTCCGTTATAGCTATACGTTACAGTTGCACCCGGCGGTAAAAAGTCTACATTTAAAAAAGTGCTGTCGTTTGCATCCCCATCATTTGTTTCAATCTCTATGCAGCTTTTTTGCCCACTACACGCTATTGTGTTTTGCCCTTGTATCTCTGGTATTTTATTATTTGCCGAATTAACAACTATAGCCGTAAACTCCATTCTTGTTATACCTATTTCAGTTGCTATACCGTTAATACGGCGGTACTCTTTTGCTTCTATACAAAAAATGCCCACTTGGTTTACAACTGTTGGCCTAAATTTTAGTTCGCCTGTGTTTGAATTAAAATGAAAACCCGCAGGTAAAGAAAGCCCTGAGTTTGGAAACCCCATATAAGACAATGGCTTTTTTTCACTGAATGGATTAATATAACTAACTATAGAGGTAGATGAAGTTAATGCCGGTACTAGTTGATAAACAATCGAGTCGTTCTCGTTATTTCTATCTCCTAAAAAAGTATTAATATTTAAGTCTTGCCCAACAGGCAATAAAAAAATAGGTTTAACATCCGCCTGTACTGAACTATTCCCTACACATCGGTCGAGTACTGCTTCATTATAATGGTTACTGCTTCCCCCTCCTGTTGATATGGAACCGCTTCGGCAGCATTCAGAATAACTGACTACATAACGGCACACTCCTCCTGTAACATCAACAGTATCTATATATACTTCTTCTTGTATACCGTATGGAAACGTGCCATTGCACCTGCTAACAAAAGAACAGTTTAAATACGCCCCCGTAACATCAGTAGTTGACACCTTAGTGGTTGTAGAATTATAAGGCCCCGACGATTTTCCCGTAACGGTTATAACAGGTGTGGTAAGCGGCACTCCATTACAATCGCGGTATATGGTAAGGGTTACTTCATACGTAACCGCGTTAATTTTTTTATACCCTATATGAGAACCAAAAATTGTGGCCGCTGATGACGTATTTAAGCTAGAAATAAAGATTAATAATAAACAAGTATATTTTAGATAGTAAAGTGCTTTCATAATAAGGTAGGTGTTGATTCCTGTTCAAAAGAACCTTTCAACTTTTTTTTCGTTGCCCTTTTACTTGTTTTTTATAGAAAAAAGATTTGCTATACGCAACCTTTTCTAAATGGATTACGTCAGCGCTATTTAATTAATTATTACCTGAACTTTATTTTGTTTTCCATTTGATAGTAAAATATTGAGCGTATATATGCCTTGTGGGATATTTTTAACCTCCAACATATGGTTTGTTTTACCAATAGTAGCTTGCTCCCACACTTTTTTACCCAGCATATCGTAAACAATTATAGCCGCTATTTCTTCTTCGGTTTCAATTTTTACTATATCTGATGCAGGATTAGGGTATATTTTTATTCCCTGCTTATTAATTTCTTTTACCAATACATTTGTGTTGGGCTTAGCCTTTCCATTCACAGTAATATAATCTGTTTTTAATAAAGTGTCGGGGGGGCAAATACCTCCGCTTACCACTAATTTTACGTTATATATGCCCGTATCAGAAAAGATATGTGTAGCATTTTTAGTTTTTGCGGTGTTTAACCATCCTGAATTTGGATCACCAAAATCCCAAAAACTACTGTGGTTACTGGCCAAAACTGATGTATTGGTAAACACAAAATTATGGGTATAAAGTGCTGCAAGAGAATCTACTACAAAACTTGCTACTGGTTGTGTTTCCACTACAAAACTAATAGTTTGTTGGTTTTTACACCCCGTAAGGCCGTCCTCATAGTTATACGTTATTGTTGAATTGCCCGCACCTGCTTTGGCAGGATAAAACCTACTACTGTCTACCCCTAAGCCACTCCAAACACCCTCTTTAGGTATAACAAAAGAATCTAGCTGAATAGGGTCTGCGCTTTCACAATACACAGAAGCAAGACCACTGATATAAATAAATGGTGTAGGATTAACTCGGATAGAACTATTTTGAATGTTTACACACCCAAAAGCATCGGTTATTTTGGTTATAAATGGTATTGTTCCTCTTTTTTGTACCCCTAAAGGGACTGTGTTTCCTGTTACTTTAAATGTTTCCCAATAAATATTGTATGGCGGCAGCCCACCACTTCCACTGCCCAAAAGTGTTATTGTATCGCTAGCGCAATACACTTCTTTATGGTTGTATTTAACTTCTGGTGCGTGTACCAAAACAAAATGCGTTTTGGTAACAGTGCAACCTGTACCATCGCGAAGAATAAATGTTAGCAAGCGGTTGTTGGTAATACTTGCTTTAAACTGAGTTTGGTTTGGGGTAAAACCTAACCAGCCGTATTGGGGGTTTATAGTGTCTTGTAACAGTGCATTAATCTCAATTATATCATTAGCACAAGCAATAGTATCTCCGCTTGTTAATACCTGAGGGTTATAGTATTGCACATTGATAGAATCACTAACCGAGCAAAAAGCGGTATCGGTTACCGTAACAAAGTACTTACTACTCCCTTTAGGAGCCACAATATTTAAGCTCGGAAAAGTATCTGTAGCACTAGCATTCCACCTGTATGATAATGGATAGTTCCCGTTGGTAGTATTAACCTTTAATACCAAATTTGGATCGCCACACAGCACCGTATCGTTAGTTGCCTTTATGTTTAAAAAATTACTTATTGGCACAAATACCGAGTCGGTATAGGTTTGTTGGCTACAATACCCATCGGCAACTACACGCGTTTTTATAGTATACCAACCCGTATCAGACAGTTGAGCAAAAGAGCCAATATTTATGCTTTCTAAAGTATCTTTTTGTGATGTCGCCTTGTAAAATACCGTTGTATTATAGGTGCTGCTAGATGTATTTTTTAAGTCTACGCTTAAATCTCTACAAATTAATTTTTTATTTAATACAAAACTATCGGGTAAAGGAGGTCGTTCAGCCCACTCAAATGTCTTTTCTGCAATTCCCTTTAGTGGGCAACTATTCACCGTTGCCCTTATAGTAAACTGTAATGGTTTACCCGACGACAACTCGGCAGTAGTTGGGGTATAGCATACCCTAATGGTGGGCTGTGCAGAAGTACCTACATTAGTAAAGGTAATGTTTTGTAAATCGTGCCTATACTCTATCTCAACAGAATCAGTGAGCCATTTAACACGGCGTAAGGGAATATCTTTACACACCGTACCACCAAGGCTACAAACTGCAATTTCTTTTTTATCATCATCAAAGGTTATTGGCGCAACATTATTTGGCGAAGTGATACGCATGGTATAGCTATACTTTGTTTCACCAATATTCTCTAACGTGCCATTTATATACCTCCACTGGGTTATTTTAATTCCTATTATTGTTTCTTGCTTTGAATCGGTAGGCCAAACCGTAAGAATACCCGTAGTGCTATCAAGACTTAAACCTGCCGGAAATGCAGCGTTTTCGTTAGGGAAACCCCAAAAAGACAACGGCTTTTTATACGACCACGGTAAATAGTAATCTTTAGAATACTGAGGGTAATCTACGCTAGATGGGTGCCAAAAAGAATATGTTAGCATATCACCATCAGGGTCGTAAGCACTGTGGCTTATAAACCTTGCGCCCCCTTCACTTACAAAAAACGAGGGAATATTGTTTAGTATAGGCGAAGAGTTGTTTGGTGTTTTGCATTTATTAAGTGTTGCCCCGCTATATCCATTACTTTTTATCGAATACGTATTTATTGTTGGTGCTCGTCTGTCGCTCCCTGCGCTAATCACTAAATTTTCGCAGCTATCCCAGTCTATTACAACAACTTTTTCAAAAACATACTCTTCAACACCGTGTTTTAGTGTACCGCCGGCACACTTGCTTTTTTGCGAGCATCGCCCATAAATATCAGTAACGTCTTTTCCTGAAATCGAATCAAGAATAGGGTATTTCCACTTTGTACTCCCTAAAATAGAACTGTGTGTTTGGCTTAATATATTTTGATGCTGACCACAATCACGGTAAACAGTATACTTTATTTTAAAGGTGTCTCCGCCTATATGCGTATACGATATATAATTGCCCGCAACAAAATCACCATAGTATTGTGCCGATGCTTCTATTGTGAGCAATAGCACAAAAACTAACAACAATTTATATTTTAAAAACACTATCAAACACACAAGATAGTACCCTTGTGGCAAAAAAGTGTGTTTGGGTGCTGTTTTTTAGACGAAATAGGTTCTACCTGCCCAAATCGCGCAGCACCTTAAAGTGCGATGCAATGGCTTCACCCATAGTGGGGTAGTAGTTGTATGAAACATTGTATTGCCTACACACACGCTCTACAATACCACTAATAGCAGGATAGTGTATATGACTGATTTTGGGAAACAAATGATGCTCAATCTGAAAGTTAAGACCACCCAAAAACCACGATGCTATTTTATTTTTGGTTGAAAAATTACAAGTGGTAAGTACTTGGTGCTCTGCCCATTCTTTTTCAATAAGTTTATCACCGTGCAAGGCTTCTTCAAAATGCGCTTTCTCTACCACGTGTGCCAACTGAAACACTACTGACATGGTAAGACCGAACAATGCATTCATTACCAAAAAGCCAATTATAAAGGGAGTAAAACCCAATATATACCAAGGGATAACTATATATGCCACAGCATACCACAGTTTACTTACCCAAAATATTATATGCTCTTTTACAGTAAAGTTTTTAAGTGGTGTAATTACTACCTTCCCTGTGAAGTACTTTATAAAATCCATCAACCACACCCAAAAATGTATAGTGAGGCAATATATAAGCACACTATAAATATGCTGGTAACGGTGCATTTTTAGCTTTTGCTGTGTTTCGCAATGGCGCAAAACGGGTATCTTCATTATATCATCATCAACACCGTCAATATTGGTAAACGTATGGTGTATCACATTGTGTTTGGTTTTCCATAAAAAGGCATTACTGCCCAAAAAATTCATGCTATAACCAAAAAAATCATTCACCCATTTCTTTTCGCTATAGCTGCCGTGGCAAGCATCGTGCATTACATTAAACCCAATAAAGGCTTGGTTCATACCCAGTATAGCGCACAATGGCAAAGCCAAATACCATACAGGTGTATAAAACACCAACCATGTATACAACACTACTGTTACCGATAAAAAAATAATCGTTTTAATGTATAAGCTCCAATTGCCTTGTTGCGATAATTTCTTTTGATTGAAATACTCGTTCACTTCTTTGCGAATTGCAGTATAAAAAGGGCTTTTATTATTGGCGAAGGTTACTTTAGTCATTCAAAAATAGGGTTTGTGTGTACTAATTTTGCCGAGACAAAAATACGTGTTTTTTGTCTTTTTAAAACAAAAAGGGGCGGTTTAACAAAACATACAAGCCTTAGTTTACTTGCTGAAAATCAATTTTTGCAACAAATGGTACGCTAGGCTCGTTTAAAGATTTACTTTTGTACTACAACATGTCTATAAACGTTAAAAATCTTAGCAAAGTATACGGCAGCCAAAAGGCTGTTAACGATATTACCTTTAGCGTGCAACCGGGTGAAATTTTAGGCTTTTTGGGGCCTAACGGCGCAGGAAAATCAACCACCATGAAAATTCTTACCTGCTTTTTACCCCAAACACAAGGTAGTGCCCAAGTATGCGGGTATGATGTTACCACACACCCTATGGAGGTGCGCCGCCACATTGGCTACCTGCCCGAGCACAACCCCTTGTATTTGGATATGTATGTGCGCGAGTACCTGCAATTTACCGCTAAGATGCACGGCTTGAAAGAGGGTGTAAATGCCCGCGTTGATGAGATTATAGAAAAAACGGGTATTGTGCCTGAACGAAAAAAGAAGATTGGGCAACTATCAAAAGGGTATCGCCAACGTGTAGGTTTGGCACAGGCTTTATTGCACGACCCTGAGGTGTTGATACTGGATGAACCCACTAGTGGACTAGACCCCAACCAAATAAGCGAAATACGCAATTTGATACGCGAAACAGGCAAAGACCGCACAGTGATACTTTCTACCCATATAATGCAAGAAGTAGAGGCGTTGTGCGATAGGGTGATAATTATTAATCAAGGACAAATAGTAGCCAATGATGAAACCCAACACCTAAAAACCCGTTTTAAAGGAGGCAAAACAACGATACTGGCCGATTTTAAAGGTGAGGTGAGTGAAAAACAACTTAAAAACGTAGCCGGTGTATCGCAAGCAAAACACATGGGCGGCAATAAATGGCAAATTATAGCCAACAACCCCGATGATATTAACGAGCTACTTTTTCGCTTTGCGGTTGAAAACAACTTGGTGATTTTGGGTTTAACCCAAGAAACACAGCGCCTTGAGGATGTGTTTCAACAACTTACCCAAAAGGGGTAGTAATTATCTTATTTATATTAAATCTTTCTTTTTGCTATTTTGCTTATAAATGGGGCAAAACCAGCAAAATAACTTTTATAAAATTTCCATAGGGTTTTGCCTACTGGTTACAGTGCTTGTTTTTTCTGCCTGTCAACAGCGGTATGGTCGTATACAAAAGGTACGTGTTGGTAAAACACAAGCCACAAAACAATCCATCAGTCGCCATAAAAGCACCATTACCCCAGCCCCCTCGCTCTCTCAAAAAACAAGTCGCCTTAATAGCCCTCTTCAAATTGACGAGTTTATTATTGAGCCTAAACAAGCCCCAAACATTATTTCTCCTTTACCTAAAAAGATAATAGCGCATACAACCGTCATCAACTTTGTCGCCATAAGTCCCCCCGATTCTATGGTAAGAGATAGCGTGGTAAAACCAATACCTACCTCAAGTGAGACTAGGTTTCAGTCGGGTAATTTTGAACAAATGTTTTATTTAGCCACGGCTATTGCACTTGGCATTTTTCTATTAAGTTTTGTTGTTTCAGGGGTTCTTTTTTTCTCTTCCTTCATCTCCCCCGGTTTATTTGCTTTGGGCGGCAGTGCACATGTTGTGGTTTGGGGCATTTGGTCTATAGTTGGCTTGCTGCTTTTTTGGCCTTTTACAAAATTCTTTACAAAATTTATTGGTAAAGCAGCCAATTCATCAGTTAGGTATGGTAAAAACGATTATTATCTTGGAGATTTTAAAAATATGCCGCGCAATGTTCGCTTAAAAAATATTTTTCACAACCTTTTGGCAATGAGTTTGCTTCTAGGCCCACTACTTTTGGCAAGCATTATATTCCCTCCATTTCTTGCGGTTTTTATAGTATTTATATACCTGCTTATGCCCTATTATCTTATAAAATTTTTTGCTATTCTTCTCTTTTCAAAGCACGATTAACCACATTTAACACACAACATAGTGGTATAATAAACTATTTATCGTAATATTGCGATATAACGATGGGAGTAACTAAAACACAAAATTTCACCCCGCAGCAAAACCAAATGGCTGCTTGGGCAAAAGCACTGGCGCACCCTGCCCGCATAGCCATAATACAGCATTTGCTTCAAACCAAAAGCTGTATCTGTAACGATTTGGTAGATGTATTGCCACTGGCACAAGCCACCATATCACAACACTTAAAAGAGCTTAAAGCATCAGGACTTATACAAGGCGAAATAGAGGGCACAAAAGTGTGCTACTGCATTAACCCTGTTGCTTGGACAGAAATAAGTACCCAATGGGCTGCTTTGTTTGCTAGTTATATAACCCCTGTTAATAATTGTTGTTAACGCTTTAAATAAAAACCATGAACACATCACCCTTTCCACGCATGCACATCAGCCTTTATGTAAGCAACATAGAAGCTACTATTAAATTTTACGACACCTTTTTTGGGCAACCTGCCACAAAAACCAAAGTAAATTATGCTAAGTATATTTTAGAAAGCCCTTCGTTAATAATCTCTTTTGTTGAAAATAAAGAGCGAGTACAGCAAAATTTTGGTCACTTGGGCTTTGAAGTAGCAAGCAAAGATGAAGTAATGCTAAAAATGCTTACCCTAAAAACAAAAGGCATATTAGTTAAAGAAGAAATGGGCACTAATTGCTGCTATGCCTTGCAAGATAAATTTTGGGCTACCGACCCCGATGGCGTGCAATGGGAAGTATATTATTTTCATGCCGATAGTGATTTTAACGACCCACATTATACTGAAGGAGGTGAAAAAGAAGCTGCTGCTTGCTGTATGCCGCCAACAAATGAAAAGAAAAGGGTAAATTTGAGCGATTTGAAAGTATGAGAAGTTTCTTTTTGTCTATATTACTTATCATCTCATTAGTACTCCTTTTTTCCATGCAAAACAAAACAACAATGGGTTTTACTCCTGCCCTGCAAAGCTATTGCGATAGTGTAGCCGAAGAGTTTGAATTGATAAGTGCTGAACGTAAAAAAACGTTAGACTCAATAGCACAATACATTTCTGCAAAAAAACAGGCAGGTGAAACTTGCAACCTTACGTTTATTTGTGTGCACAACTCTCGCCGTAGCCATTTTGGACAAGCATGGGCAAATACGGCAGGCTTATACTATGGTGTAGATGGGGTTGAAGTATACTCAGGCGGAGTAGAAGTAACCGCTTGCAACCCGCGCACGGTTAGTGCTATGCAAAGAACAGGCTTGCTGGTTGAGAAAGAGAAAGATGGTTTTAACCCTCAATATAGAGTGAAAGCGGGCGAAGATTTGGAAGGCTGTGTTGTATACTCTAAGCGTTACGATGATTTGTTTAATCCGCGTAAAAACTTTGCCGCAATAATGGTTTGTGGCGAAGGTGATGAAGCCTGTCCATTGGTAAATGGTGCCGATGAACGTTTTCTTATTCCCTATCCCGACCCTAAACAAACTGACGGAACACCGCAAGAAACAAAAACCTACGATGAGCGTTGCCGCCAAATAGCCCGTGAGGTTTTTTATGTATACTCTACCATAAAGTAACTGTATGAACGATAAACACCCTTTAGGCTTTTTTGAACGTTATCTTAGCCTTTGGGTATTGCTGTGTATTGGTTTGGGCATTGTGCTTGGCAAACTGTTGCCTGAGTTATTTGCCCAAATTGGTAGTTTTGAGTTTGCTGGCATCAACTTAATAATAGCTGTTTTGGTTTGGGGTATGATATACCCCATGATGGTGCAAATAGATTTTAGCAGCATAAAAAGCATAAAGCAACATCCAAAGGGAATACTGTTAACCCTTGTGGTAAACTGGTTGATAAAACCGTTTAGCATGGCGTTTTTTGCGTGGTTGTTTTTCAGCAAAATATTTCAGGCGCAACTACACCCCGAAGAGGCCGGCGAGTACATAGCAGGGGCTATACTATTGGGAGCTGCCCCATGCACGGCTATGGTTTTTGTATGGTCGTACCTTAGCAAAGGCAATGCCTTGTACACCCTTATACAAGTTTCTGTAAACGATATTATTATTCTGTTTGCTTTTGTGCCCATAGTGGGCTTTTTGCTGGGCATTACCAATGTATTAGTCCCCTACAATACACTACTTATTTCAGTAACGCTGTTTGTATTAGTGCCTTTATTGGCTGGCTGGCTATCAAACAAAGTACTATTGCAAAAAAAGGGCGAGCAATGGTTTAAGCAACGTTTTTTACCCTCGCTAAAACCATTTTCCATTATAGCACTTTTGCTAACCCTTGTTGTGTTGTTTGCTCTTCAAGGGCAAGTAATACTTGATAAGCCTTGGTTAATAGTACTTATTGCCATACCACTTACTTTACAAACGTATTTTATATTTTTCTTGTCGTGGTTTGCTGGCAGATGGCTAAAGTTACCCCACCAAATTTGCGCCCCATCGGCCATGATAGGGGCAAGCAATTTTTTCGAACTTGCTGTAGCTGTGGCCATTTCATTATTCGGCATCAACTCGGGAGCTGCCTTAACCACCGTTGTAGGTGTGCTTACAGAAGTACCCATAATGCTATCGCTGGTAGCTCTAGCCAACAAATGGCGTTATTAAATTAGTTATCTTGCAAACTTGTACACTAAAACTATCGTTATATAGTTACTATACAAAGTGAAATATTGTTTACATATAGCTTTTTTGTGTGCCTTGCTTTTGTTTACAGCAAAAACAAAAGCGCAAGAAGTGCAGTGGTCTAACTCTGAAAAGTTTAGAAACCGCACGGCTTTTACACGCATTATAGGTCAAAACCAACAGGGCATTTATGCTTTGCGCAGCAAAAGTCGTTATATCACTCGCAGAGTATACATACAAATGTTTCGCGAAAACATGGGGTTGTTGTTTAGCAAGCAATTGCCAGGACTTAAAAGAAGTGTGCTTGAAAATGCTTTTGTATACCCCAGCAACTTAGCAATTTTTAAAAGCAGCTATAACCGAAAAACTCACAACATAGACCTTATATATCAAAAGTATACCATTGAGGCTGACCCTGAAGGAGAGGAAAAAACTTTGATGAGTTCGCCACAGCGTGACTATGCCGATGAGGGGGACTATATGCTGAGCCAATCTACCGACAGAAGTAAGGTGTTGTGTTTTCATACCGAAATTACTGCGGAAAAGAAAACGGTGGTAGAGTTTTTGGTGTTACAAGCGCCCGAGATGAAAGAAATAGCCCGTAAAAAAGTTGAGCTTCCTTTTAGGTACGGTAGTTTTTCGCGCCTTGATATGGAGGTTGACAATAAGGGCAATGCCTATTTTGTTTTTAGGGTGGAAGACAACGAAAAGAAAAAGAAAAATTTTGAGCGTTTTGGCTACTATTTGTTTGCCTATAATATTGCCGATAACCAACTGCAAGATTTTTACTTAAACAACAGCGATACTTACCTAAGTCGCCCATACCTAACTATTGATAACCTAAATAACAGAGTAATAGTATCAGGCTTTTACTCGCTACAAGAAAGTGGTTTTAGCAAAGGCATTTTAGATTTTGCTATTGATGCCACTACACACAAACTAATATACCACGGCTTTATACCCTATCCGCAAATGTTTGTATCAAACATGATAGGAAAGTATGCTGCTGAACGGGGTGAAGAGCTGCGCGATTTGTTTATACGCAAAATAATACCCCACAGCGATAGTGGCTATGTAATAGTTGCCGAAGAGTTTTACACTACTACGCAAACCTATACCTTTTCTATAAACGGGATGATGCAGGTGGGTAGCCGCGATATTTTTAATTTTGGTAAGGTGGCTTTGCTCTTTATTAATAAAAAAGGTGAAATAGAATGGGGCAAAACAATAAACAAAAGCCAAACCTCATCGCTTGATTTAGGATACTACAGCTCTATTTACGTTTTGCCGCAAAAAAACAAACTCTCTATTTTTTATAATGATGAAGACCGTGGTAACTCTGAAATTACCGAATATGTGCTAAACAACAAAGGCGAGCTAACCAGTAAGTTGCTATTTAAAAATCAAACTAGCAATATTGCTGTTGTTCCACGAGAAGGACAACAACTTGATGCAGCAACAATTTTATTTCCTGCTGCTAAAGACCGTAAATTTGCATTTTTAAAACTAATGCTAAACTAAGTCCCTTTGTTAAATCTTTTCCGAAATAAGCTAGTTGTAAACCTTGCATGGGTAGTTGTGTTTAGCATAGCTATACAAGTGTTTTGGTTGTTTTATTTGCCTCAAAACATTGCTTTAACCAGCAATAGTCCGTTACTAAAATATTGGCTGCCACAATTCTCAACAAGCAGTAATAGTATTTATATTTCACTAGCTATTGTTTTTATAGGCACCCTATTGGTTGGGTTTGCCTACAACCAAATAATAAACAACAACGAGGTTCTTTTTAGGCAATCTTTCTTCCCTGTATTGTTCTTCTTTTACTTGTGTCATTTATTTGGCGCACAAAACCTATTGTCTCCACAGTTTTTAGCCTCTATTTTTTTGCTGTTGGTTATTTATAAGTTTTTATCGCTTGACCCTAGAAATATAAAAACCACCCCATTTTTAGATATGGGTTTTTTTATGGCAGCGGCATTTTGCCTTTTGCCTGATACTATATTGTTTTTTCCTGCCCTTTTGTTATCACTTATAGTTGCCGGTTACCTGCGTATAAAAAACTTTTTATTATTGCTTACCGGCATCAGTATACCGTTGTATTTTTTGTGGATAGGGTATTTTTTGGCAGGACAAACTGATGATTATTACACCCTTTTTAATTTTGATTTTTTGCTTTTTGATGCTGAAAGATTTACCCACTTATCGGTATACGATGGCATAGCATTGGGTTTTGTTGGGTTAGTACTTTTAATAAGTTTAGCCAATTTGCAAGGCAATTTTACAAAAAACACCATACGCACACGACGTTCTCAACAAATGTTATTATCTTTTTTAGCTAGCGGAATTGCGTGCGTAATTTTTAGCAAAGCACCAGTAAAACAAGCATTTACCATGCTGGCACTACCCCTTGCACCCTTCCTTTCGTACTACTTTTTGAAAACAAAAAGACCTTTGTGGAGAGAGACTTTGTTTGCACTTTTTTTCATTATCGCTATTATTGTAGCTGTTGCATAAACAGGATAGGGTTTAATGGGGGAACATCATAAAATAAATGATACGGGAGGAGGAGCTACGGCATCACTAATTTTCCGTTTTTTAACGTTGGTATTTATATTAAACGTTGTGGCTGTGCTTGCAGCTTTATTACGGTTTTCGTTTACCTATTTTTATCTAGCCGAAATAGCCATTTTGGCCTTTGCCTTTATAATATATGCCAGCAAACGCGAAGCTGAAAAAATACAGTTTGAAGGTGGTAAGATAATAATAACAGGCAAGCGATTTTTCTTTTTCAAATTCAAAAACTCTGCTTCATACTCTAAAGTAAAATATAAGTTTAAAAATCCCGTCGAAAGCAAAAACATTATGTTTTGGTTTTTGCAGAAAAAGTACAGAATAGAGTTGTATAAAGACAACCGAAAATGGGTTGACATAACCGGTGGCCCAATGGGCTGGAGCAGAATACGCATAGGCGATTTGGCCAAAACTCTTATAGCCCGTGGTTGCTACAACTGGTTTGAGTTTAACAAGCGTAAACGCAATAAAGCGCACCTTATTAGTGCGCTTCTAGCCAGTTTTGTCCTGCACCCATTTCTACTTCAAGCGGAACGGCAAGCTCCATAGCTCCAAGCATTTCTTTTTTAATCACAGGTTTCAGGTCTTCAAGCTCAGGCTTATATACATCAAATAAAAGCTCATCGTGTACCTGTAATATCATTTTCGATTTCACCTGCATTTCTTCAAACCTGCGGTGTATATTTATCATCGCCAGTTTTATCATATCGGCGGCACTGCCTTGTATGGGCGCATTAATGGCGTTTCGTTCAGCAAAACCACGCACTGTATGGTTGGCCGAGTTGATGTCGCGCAAATAACGGCGGCGACCTAACAAGGTTTCTACATAACCGCGTTCGCGGGCTTGCTCAACTGTATCGTTCATATACCTCTTAATATCAGGATACTGCAAAAAGTAGCTTTCAATAATTGCAGCCGCTTCTTTGCGAGGTATTTCTAAACGTTGCGAAAGGCCAAAAGCCGATATGCCGTATATTATACCAAAGTTTACCATTTTGGCTTTACGTCGCATATCTCTATCAACGTCATCAAGGCTTACGCCAAACACTTTTGCTGCTGTGGCAGTGTGTATGTCCAAACCTTGTTTAAAATCGTCTATCATGCCCTTATCTTCGCTTATAGCAGCAACAATGCGTAATTCTATCTGCGAGTAATCAGCACTTAGTAACAAATGGTTTTCATCACGGGGTATAAAGGCTTTGCGTATTTCGCGGCCTCTATCGGTACGTATGGGTATATTTTGCACGTTAGGGTCGGTACTGCTTAGCCTGCCCGTAGCTGCCACTGCTTGATTAAATGAGGTATGTACCCTACCCGTGTGTTTGTTTACCAACAAGGGCAACGCATCAACATAGGTAGATTTTAGTTTTTGTAGTTGACGGAAATCAATAATTTTTTGGGCTATCTCGTGTTCGCGGGCTAGGTAGTTTAGCACTTCCTCGTCGGTTTTGTATTGGCCTGTTTTGGTTTTTTTAGCCTTAGGGTCAAGTTGCAGTTTATCAAACAATACTTCGCCCAGTTGCTTTGGCGATGCTATATTAAATTTAACACCGGCAAGCTCTTGTATATCTTTCTCTAGTTGCGCAATATCAATCTCTAATTCTTTAGAGTAGCCTTCCAGCATTTTATCGTCAATACGTACACCTTCGCGTTCCATATCAGCCAATACGCTTATCAGCGGGGCTTCAACCTTTTCAAGCACATAGCGGGCGTTTTTTTCGTCCAATTGTGGCTCTAGCACTTTTTTTAGGCGAAGGGTAATATCGGCATCTTCGGCAGCATATTCTGCTACTTTTTCTACCTCAATATCGCGCATATTTAGTTGCCCTTTACCTTTTTTGCCAATAAGGGTTTCTATTGATATGGTGTTGTAGTTAAGGTAATTCTCTGCCAATGCATCCATATTGTGCCTTTGGTCAGGCTCAAGCAAGTAATGGGTCAGCATGGTATCAAACAATTTGCCTTTTAGCTGCACACCGTAGTTTTGCAGCACCAGCATATCGTACTTAATATTTTGCCCAATAATGGTGGCATTTTCATTTTCAAAAACAGTTCTAAACTCTTCAACAATGGCTTGTGCCGCTGCTTTATCGGCAGGTACTGGAGTGTAAAATGCCTCGTGTGGTTTTATTGAGAACGATATACCCACCAGCTCGGCATCTATTGCTACTAACGATGTGGTTTCGGTATCAAAACACCACTCGGTAGCGGCATTAAGTTGTTTTATAAGTGCTTGGCGTTTCTCTTTGGTATCACACGTTTCGTAATGGTGCGGAGTTGTAGCTGCTGTTTTTAAATCCGATTCATTATCGGCAATGGGTGCTGCTGCAACCTGTGTTGATGCTCCTCCGCCAAACAGGCTTTGTTGTCCACCCACAGGGCCTTCCACCAATTCTTCGCCAAAAATCCGCTTTGCCATGGTGCGGAATTCTAATTCGGTAAAAATCTCTTTTAAAACTTCTTCATCAGGCTTTTCTATTATCAGTGCTTTTTCATCCAAATCAATAGGCACATCAACAATTATGGTGGCTAATTTTTTTGATAAACGAGCCATATCGGCCTGCTCTTCTACTTTTTCTTTTTGCTTGCCTTTCAGCTTGTCTGTATTGGCCAGTAGGTTCTCTACACTGCCAAATTCTTTCACCAATTTTATTGCTGTTTTTTCGCCTACACCCTGTATGCCGGGTATGTTATCAACGGCATCGCCCATTAAGCCCAAAATATCTATTACTTGGTCTACATTGTCAATACCTCCCCATTTGGCAAGTACTTCAGGCACACCCAGCACTTCAACCTCTTTGCCTTGTCGGCCGGGTTTATACATAAAAATATTACTGCTAACCAACTGACCAAAGTCTTTATCAGGGGTCATCATGTAGGTAGTAAACCCTTCCTTTTCTGCTTTTTTGGCAAGAGTGCCAATAATATCATCGGCCTCATAGCCGTCCATTGTTATAACGGGTATATTAAACCCTTCTATTATTCTGAATATATAGGGTATTGAGCGCGAAAGGTCTTCGGGCATTGCCTCGCGGTGGGCTTTATAGTCGCTAAATTCAACATGCCTTTCAGTAGGCTTATCAGTATCAAATACAACGGCTATGTGGGTGGGTTTTTCGCGGTTAAGTACATCTAAAAGAGTATTGGTAAACCCATAGGGCGCATTGGTGTTTAACCCGTAAGAGGTAATGCGTGGATTTTGGCTAAAGGCAAAAAAGGCACGGTATATAAGGGCCATTCCATCTAATAGAAATAGCTTTTTCTCATCGCTCATAATTTGTTGCTTGTGGTTAAAGCAACAAAATTAGCACGATAAACGGGAGTTGAAAGTTTTTTGATGCTTATACTTTTTTTATCTGTCTCTCCAACCTCAACATATAGAATTGCGTTTTCACCAAACTAAAAACAAACTATATGAAAACTTTTATTTATCGTTTACTGGGCATTGGTATGCTTTTAAGCCTAGGCGGGCAAGCTATTGGGCAAGCTTCATTGAAATATGGCTTAACCCCCAACAACCCTGTTGTTTCTCCTCCGTTTTTGTATTTAGACTTGCTTTGCACAACTTCAGCAGGGTGGGTGTGGCAATACAGAACCTCGCCGCCGCTAAGATGGAACAATTATGAAAAGGTAGTGAACACTAAAAGTGCTGACGGGGACTTAACTGAGGTGAAAACCTTGCATTGGAGTACCAATACACAAACATGGCAAACAGTGTATAACAACCTGTATACTTACCAAAAAGACGCTAACAATAATGTATTGCAGGTTACTTGGGAGCAAACAATACCTAATTATGTAGGAGCGGTACAGTTTGATAATACATACAATGCCCAAGGCCGATTGGAGGAGTCTATTGTAAGTTTTAGAAACGGCGGGGTTTATGTGCCTACTACGCATATTTATATGAAGCATGATGCTGTGGGAAACCGAGTGCTAGACTCTGGTGTAAACATACCTACATCTACCAATAATTTAATGATTTATTACGAATACGACAACAACAACCGCTGTGTTAGGCAGATGGAAACAATTCTATCTGCAAATAATGTATTTGACACAACTACTACAACCTCTTACACCTATACTGTTGATGGTCGTTTGAACGCTAAACTTATTGAATATAAGAAAAGTAGCGACAGGAGAATAGATGCCTCGCTATATACTTACACATACACCCCGACCGGTAAAATTGATGAGATGACAACCTATTTAAAAGACACCAGCTCTACACAAATGGATAATGATATGTTTTACAAACATTACTATAACGCACAAAACAAACTTGCTGCTATGGTGTTTAAGCAGCCTACCCTTAAAGGGTGGGGAACCCAAGATAGTATTGTGATGAATTATTTGCCTAACGGCGAATACGATACGGCACACTTTTATGGAGGCGACGGGGATATGGCTTGGGAAAGTAGCTATAGCCAACGCTTTTTGTTTGATAAAAATACAACGGGTATACCACAAGTTAACAACATTACACCCCATTTAACCGCCTACCCCAACCCGGCCACAAATACTTTGTTTGTAGAGGTTGAGGCTAGCACCAATGGAACTACTGAGTTGGTTTTAACCGATATGACAGGCAGAGTTTTAAATACCCAAACACTAATCCTGTTTGCTGGGCAGCCCATAAATACTCAAATAAAGCTTAACGGTATGGCTACCGGCTTTTATATGCTAAGAGCCGGCAACAAAACCATTAAGATAGCAAAACAATAAGTTTTGTATTTTTAAATCTATCTATCTGTAAAACCGCTGTGCTATGCACAGCGGTTTTTTACAATGCAGCATTACACCCATTTTTATACTCAATACAATATGAAAACAATTTTTATCTGCTTTTTTATGGGCTTATTACTAAGTATGCCCTCCTTAACTTCCGCGCAAGATGAGCTTGCTAGCGGAATTCCTTTTTATAAACCGGTGGTAGAACTTCCATTGGCTTATAGGGATATTTTGAGAACTGAAACAGAAGGGTGGACAAGGGAAGAGTTTATAGCCACACAAGGAATATGGAGAAATGTAGAGTTGGCAGTAAGTAGTCGCGATGCTTTTGGTGGCTTTTCAGAGCTATCAACTGCCTATTGGGATACGGCAAATAGCTTTTGGGAAAATAATTACAAAGCCGAATACAGCAGCATATACAATAGTGAGAGTTTGGTTGAGGAGAAAGAACTTGAAGTTAACTATACAGGAACCAACTTTAAAGTTAAAACAGTATATACCTACTACCCCAATAAGAAAGAAAAACAGGTAGATTTTTACTATCAAGTGGGTAGCACCTATACTCCTGAATCAAACAGGTTCTTGCTATACAATGCCAATAATAAAAGGCGTATAGATTCTGTAGTGTATTTAAACCCCGCCAGCAAAATAATTACATATTATACCTACGATAACAATGGCAGATGCACAGAAAGTGTTGAACGGAATGTTCCCCAACGCTTTGGTATTGATACAATTTCACAATCGTTGTACGAGTATTATACAACCGGTGAACTTAAGCGTGTAATTTCTCTTTACAATTTTAACCAAGGCGGGCCTTTAGTTAAAATAGGAATGAAAGAATATACTTATACGCAAGATGGTAAAATTGACAAAGTTTTTGATTGGTATCGTCAAAATAGCAGCTTAGAGCTGTTTAATATTTATAGTCATTATTATACAGCATCAAAACTTAGTGCTATAACATCACACTATTTTCAAGCAGGACAAGAAAACTATAACGATAGTATTGTTTTAAACTACCTACCCAACAACCAATACGATACTGCAAAAATTTATCGTAAAGGGGCTACTCCAATGTCGTGGGCTACTACACCTATGCACCGAATGATTTTTGTGCCTGCCACCACCACCGGCATTAACAAAGCAAAAAATTTAGTTACTACACTAAAAGTCTACCCCAACCCTGTCACAAACACTCTGTTTGTGCAGTTGGATGCTGCTACTAACGGAACTACTGATTTGGTATTAACTGATATAACAGGCAAAGTATTAAAAACACAAACCGTGCAGTTTTTTGCAGGGCAAACCACAACAACCGAATTACAAATAGATGACCTAGCCACAGGTATTTATATGCTGCGTGCAGGCAACAACACTATAAAGGTTATTAAACAGTAATCTTGTTTTATATAGAGAAGCCCCTGTATGCTTTGCATACAGGGGCTTCGTGCTTTAATCTGTTGAGGTTATTATTTGTTTTCTGGCGTACCTTGGGGTTTGCTTCCTGTAGCATAGGCCAAATTATTTTTTGCCAATATAAAATCGGGTTGTATTTCAAGGGCTTTGGTAAAAGCGGCTATGGCTTCGGCTTTTTTATCGGGGTATTCTTCCAATAAAATATAGCCTTTAAGGTTTAGCACAGCAGCCTCCAATTTCACTTCTTGCACTTTATTTTTTTCAACCTCCAGCTTCACTGGGGCTTTCATACTATTGGTCAAGTTTTCGGCACGCATGGTACTTTGTAATGCTTCACCAACACGTTTGTAGGTATACTGTAACTCGGCCAAGCGGTACGCATGGTACATTTCGTTGGTTTTTGAAAGCAATTTATCAAAAGATTCTATGGCTTCTTTTACCTTACCTAATGATGCTTGCGATATAGCCAAAATTTCAAGCTGCGTAAGTTTTTTTCCTTTCTCAATAGAGTCAGCATACGTTTTCACTAATTCAGTAGCCACTCGCTCGCACTGAACAAACGATGCCATATCAAAGTACATCAATAAAAGACTGTCTTTGTATGGACTTAAGTCGCCCTCTTCGGCTATTATAAGGTACAAGCTATTAACAGCCGCTTGTGCATCTCCACAACGCAGCGCCATGTAATACGCCTTTTTATACGTTTCAACCGTTGGCGAAGTGCCACCTGCTGTTTTTGTTGCGGTTGTTTTTTGTGAAAATGCTAGGCTGCTAATTAACAGCAAAAGGACTAATACTAAGTTTCTCATATCTTATTACGAATAACAAATTTATATAAAAACCGTTGATTGGAGTGTATATGAAGCCGAAAAGCCACTAATTGCCGTTTATTTGTTTTCTTTGCACAAATTTTTTGGGATGTTCAAAACACTTTCGATAGTTATTCCGGCCTATAATGAAGGAAAAACCATACACCTGATACTGGATAAGGTGAAAAATGTGGTGCTTGACGGTGGTATGGAAAAAGAGGTGATAATAGTGAACGATTGCAGCAAAGACGATACCGTTGAAGCCGTTGAACGCTATATGGCCGAAAACAAAGACTTAAATATTGTTTTTTTTCAGCACGAGGTAAACAAAGGTAAAGGCGCAGCCCTGCACACAGGTATAAAAGTAGCCACAGGCGATATAGTGGTGATACAGGATGCCGACCTTGAGTATAACCCACAAGAGTTTAATATTTTATTGCAACCCATTACCGATGGCTTTGCCGACGTAGTATACGGCAGCCGTTTTATGGGCGGAAACCCACACCGCATTCTTTTCTTTTGGCACACCATAGGAAACAAGTTTTTAACCTTACTTAGCAATATGTTTACCAATTTGAACCTAACAGATATGGAAACTTGCTACAAAATGTTTCGCCGCGAGGTGGTGCAAGGGTTAGACTTAAAAGAAAAACGCTTTGGTTTTGAACCTGAGGTTACTGCTAAAATTGCACGTATACCCAAAATACGTATTTACGAGGTAGGTATATCATATTATGGCCGTACCTACGAAGAAGGTAAAAAAATTGGCTGGCGCGATGGTTTTAGGGCTATTTGGTGCATTTTGAAGTACAATTTATTTGCTTAGTCTAACAGAGCCATTAAACCGGCACTTTTGTTATTTTTGAGGTATATATTGTGGGTAGGTATAAATTCTTTTTCTTTCTTTTACTATTCATTGCAGGTGCAGCGCAGGCACAAACCCAGCCCGATAGCGCACGCAGCTACTTTTTAAGCAAAACCCAAGAATCGATAAAAATTGATGGTGTACTAAACGAGGCTATTTGGCAAAAAGCTGAAAAAGCCAATAATTTTTGGCAACAATATCCCTACGATACTGCTTTGGCTACCACTAAAACCGAAGTGATGATGACCTATGACCAACACAATATTTATGTGGCTGCTATTTGCTACGATGGGTTTGACGGAAACTATGTTGTATCATCATTAAAGCGCGATTTTACATATACCAACAACGATGCTTTTGCTATTTATATAGACCCTTTTAACGATAAAACCAACGGAGTTACTTTTGCCGTAAACCCCTACGGGGCACAGCAAGAAGGGCTAATACAAAACGGTGGCAGCTTTGGCACAACTATAAATTGGGATAACAAATGGTTCTCTGAAGTTACACGGCACAAGGGGTACTGGATAACTGAATTTAAAATCCCTTTTAAAACACTGAGGTACAAAGAGGGGGTAATGCAGTGGGGCATAAACTTTTCAAGAAACAATCAAAAAATTAATGAAAACAGCAGTTGGAGCAAAGTCCCCAGAAATTTTGACGTAGCATCACTTGCCCATACCGGCAAACTGTTGTGGGATGCTCCCTCGCCCAAAGCAGGGCTTAATATCTCAGTTATACCCTATGCCATTAGTAGATTTAGCCAAAACTATGCTGCACAAACAGCAGGGCAACACAAGGTTGATGCAGGCTTTGATGCCAAAGTATCTGTAACCCCATCGCTAAATCTTGATTTAACAGTAAATCCCGATTTTTCTCAAGTTGATGTAGACAGGCAGGTAACTAACCTCACCCGTTTTAGCTTGTTTTTTCCTGAACAACGCCAATTTTTTCTTGAAAATTCTGACCTGTTTGGCAGTTTCGGGTTTAGTAAAATACGTCCGTTTTTCTCGCGCCGTATCGGGCTAAAAAATGGTAGTAGTGTTACCATACCCATAATAGCAGGCGCACGGCTTAGTGGAAAACTAGACAAAAACTGGCGTATGGGGCTTATGAATATTCAAACCAAAGCCTATAACGAAGGCGGCATAGTTGCCAACCCTGAAAATTTTACGGTAGCCGCCGTACAAAGGCAGGTGTTTGCACGCAGCAATGTTGCTGCTATAGTGGTAAACAAACAAAACCTGCATGGAGCTGATAGCACAGCCAATGCCTATAATCGCATTGTGGGTTTGGATTATAATTTGGCAAGTGCCGATAATAAGTGGCAGGGTAAGTTTTTCTTTCACCATTCGTTTTCGCCCAACCAGCCTAAAAACGCTTATGCACACGCATCGTGGTTGCGATACAGCACCGCCCGCTGGTTTATAATGTGGAACCACGAGTATGTAGGCAACAACTACCATGCAGATGTAGGTTTTGTGCCCCGCCAAAAGGTATACGATGGTGCCCGCAATATTGAGGTGCCTATGACTTATTGGCGGTTAGAGCCCGAAATAACCCATGCCTTTTACCCCAAAAATAGTAAGATATATGCTATAAAACCCGGTATTTATGCCAGTTGGTATGCCGATTCTTCGCTATTCTCGAACGATGCTATTTACGACCCTTATCTGCAAATAATTTTTTTAAACACGGCTGAAATAGGTATTGAATATAAGATAAACCAAACCTATTTATACTTTCCTATTGACATAACGGGGACGGGTAACGTGCCTTTGCCTGTGGGCAACTACCACTATAATAATTTTAGCGCCAGTTATACCTCAAACCGTCGTAAGCTGTTTAATTGGAGTGCTTTTGTATCGTATGGTGAGTTTTTTAACGGCCAACAACTAGCCTACGGCTGCAATTTGTATTACCGGGCACAGCCTTGGGGTAATTTTAGCTTAAATTTTCAAACCAACGAGATAAAATTGCCACAACCCTACGGTTATACCAACTTAACGCTTATAGGCCCTCGCATGGAGTTTACCTTTAGCCGCAGCTTGTTTTTTACCACTTTTGTGCAATACAATACCCAAATAGATAATGTAAATATTAACACCCGTTTGCAATGGCGTTTTGCCCCCATGAGCGATTTATTTGTGGTATGGGGAGATAATTATAACCCCATAAATAATGCAGGACGTGCCCTTCCCGATTTTAGGGTGCGAGATAGAGGTGTGGTAATAAAGTTGGTATATTGGCTTGGGGTGTAATCCTATTGACTATCAATCAATCGGTTATCTTCCCAAATTTCAACTTTCATTAAGTTACCCGTTATATCGTATTCTTCCCACTTACCTTGCTTCATAAAATTGGTCATCTGACCTTTTTTGTAAATCTTTCCGTTAAAAAAATACTCCAAGTACCTGCCGTCAGGCACATTGTTTTTATACTCCTGCTCCCTTTCTAGCGAACCATTATCACGGTAATATTTCCACATACCGTTAGCTTTATTTTTATAATAGCTACCCAGCATTTTCATTATTCCTGTTTCATAAAAAAACTTCCATTCGTCGGTTTTTTCGCCATAAGTAAAAGCTCCTTCGGTTTTTCGCTCTCCGTTTTCATACAGTTCCTCGTATAAGCCATGGTATTGGCCGTTTACATAAGCTCCGCGCTCGTGTACTTTACCGCTGGGGTAATACGTAGTAAAAGTATCTTGCTCTAAATTAGCCGTATAAAGTATACGCGATAAAAGGGTGTTGGGTTGCTGGTTGTAAAACACCCACACGCCATCCTTCATTCCTTTTTTATAATTGCCTTCGGCTTGTCGGGCTTTTTCTGCCCCTTGAAAATACATTTTCCATTGGCCGTTCCGCTGCCCTTTTACATAAAACCCTGTTTCGTACACCTGCAGTCCTTCGGCATCAAAATAATACGTCCACTTGCCTTCTTTCTCACCGTTTTTAAACTCCCCTACTGATGCAAGGTAATTGTTTGCAGTGTTATAGTATTGTTTCCACACACCTATTTGGTAGCCCATATCAAACGTACCTTCTTCGGCTTTTTTGCCGTCAGAATAATAGCTTTTGTATACACCGTGGGCAGTATCGTTTTTATAAATTACATCTTCAATAATGTTTTTAGTAGTTGGGTCGTAACGTTTCCATGCACCTTGTTTCAAACCATCTTGGTACTTGCCTTCTTGTTCTTTTTGTCCGTTAGAAGCATACAATATCCAGTATCCATGCCTTTTGCCGTTGTTATAGCTTTCGCCTTCGGCTACTAGGCTTGTACTTTTGTATTCTTTTTCTTTAAGGGTTTGGGCTTGCGCCCCTACCATTAAAAAGGTTAATGTTAAGGTTAAAATTATTCTACTCACTTTTATACAACTCATATTTTTTAAATAACATTTCGTAAACAATAATGCACCAAACCAATATACAAGGCACAGCTTTTAGCACATAAGGTTCTACTAATTCTTTACGCACAAAGTGCGGAAACAAATCGGTGGGCGATAGCGAGGTAAATACAAACGCCAATACCACTACTACAATTTTCCACGTTTCTCTTTTCTGCATAAAAAACCAAAGGGCTACGCCTAAAATAGCAATAATAAAGGTGGGCGATTCAGCCTTATGGTTAAAGATGATTACCCACAACAATACCGATGCCAACAACAGCACACGGTACATATAATCGCCGTAGTATTTCATTTTTAGTAGTGGAAGACAAAACAATACTACCCCCAATAGGGTGATAAATGTTTTGCTGCCGTTGTAGCCAAACCAAGTCTCAAGCCACCCCATAACGGATAGCCCAACAGATGCAGAATGGTCTTCTTTTAGCATATTCCACCAGCTTTGGTATTGCATTAATAAGCCGTCGCCTCCTGTAACCACTATGGGCAATACTAAAAGCACTACGCCCCAAAGTATGCTATAGGTCATAAATTTTAGCTTTTTGGGATACAGCAAAAACAGTGCAAAGGCTACTACACCAAATATTTTTATAAATACGGTTAGCATGATATACAACGGCGACCAAACTACATCGCCTTTTTCTAATCGTACAAAAGCTAATAACAAAAGCCCTGCTATAAGTCCGTTGCTTTGTGAGTTTTGTATACTGGTTAACAATTCTAAAAATACAAACAGCAACATAAAGGCCTTTTGTTTGCTATTGGCTTGTGGCAATTGAGTAAATGCGTACCACAACACCATTGCGTTTAGTAAATTCCATAGCGATAGCCCTACAATATCGGGCATCCAAGCAAAAACGCCCATAAACAAGGCAAAGGCGGGACTGTACTTAAACAAATCCCAACACTCGGTAGGGTGCAGTATGTAAAGGTCTTTACCGTGTAGCAGGTGGTAAAACGCCTGCTTAAAAATGATGTAGTTATTATAATTGGTATACTCGCCCGACTGGGGTTTGTAGTATTGGGCTATTGATGCGGCCACAAAGGCTACTATATATAGCAAGCCAATACGTGCAGGGGTTAAAAAAGCCCACAAACGCTGCCAAAAGTTGTTATTTTCTTCACTCATCAAAAGTATACAGGGTAGTTGTAGTGCAAATAACCGAAATATATTTTGATTAGATGGGCAAATGATGGTTGGGGTTGCTTACCGCACCACAACTGATACTAATTCTTTTTTTACCAATTCGCTCACATCGCCCCTATCTATCATATACAGGCAATATCCGTTGAACAATGGATGATTGGGCAAACGTTTCAACATATCTTCTATGTTTTTTTGGTATACAGTTTCTAAAAATGCGGCTTGCTTGTCGGCTTCCGTTTGTTCTGACTCGTTAAAGGTGATAAGAGCGCCTTTGTATTTGGCCAGTTCAAAGGTTTCAGCAATTTTTTTAGCATAGTTGTAACTGCCCGTTGCAAAAAATTTAGACCAAAGTATGTTCAACAAAAAATGGTTGTTTACTGTTTCTTCAGGTATTACAGGTAGCCCAAATCCCTTTAGATCAGCATAAAATTTCTTTTCTTCGGTAGTAAATTTATTTTGTAGGCTTTGGGGCATATAGCTTACCAAGTTTAGTACGTGTATCATGGTTAGCCTTTCGTCAGCATTGCGTGAGGGGAAAATGTTTTCCAGTTCTTTCAGCAAATAGGTTTTGCCTTTAAACAGGTCTTCAAAATAAGCCAACAATGCAAGGGTTTTCTCAGCATTGGTTTGCATTTGGGGGAAAGAGAAAAACATCAATCCGTCAATCTCTCTATCAGGCTCAATACCCTCGTAGTAGTAGTTTTGCCATACAAAAAAACTATCGGCATTGGTAAATTTTCGTTCGTTAAACTTATACGCCGTTACAGTAATCTCTGCGGTTAGTTGTTTAGTGTTTTTGCTTATATTATCGTGTAATACTACAGTTATAGTGTATGTGCCGTCGGGACTTTTTTCTAAAAACTCGTAATTAAGCACTGTTTCGCACAAAAAAACAGCACTAGTATCGTTTACAATTTTGGTTAATCCTGTAACTGCTTTTTTATTGTATACCGATTTTCCGTTAAGGCTAATGTTTACATCATAACTAATATTAGGTCTATTCTCCGTAGCCGAAAAACCAGTGATAACGGGCAACATATAAAATACCTGCCGTTTGTATACGGTTTGTGTTTGGGGTATATGCGCCATGGGTATTTCGTTATAGCTTTTATACCACCTATCAAAAAAATTGGGTGTAGTGCTTATCAGCAAACGCCCATCAATAGCTTGTGATGTATAAAAACTAAGGGCAAGCACTATAAACAGTATGCTTTTTTTGACTGTATTAGTATTCATCTTCACCTTTTTTTGCTTTTTCGTAATCGGGGGCTTTTATCAAATTGTCGTAGTTATCAGGGTAATTTTTCTTTAAAAAAACCGCCCAGTAGGCCTCTTTGGTCATACTGTCCCAGTGTATCATTGCCTTTTTGTACTGGTAGGTTTGGTATATGTTAAGGTATATAAAGAATGCACCCAATAGCAAAAACGTTGCACCCGTCCATTTTCTTTTTAGTGCCCAAGTAAGTATTGCCGCCAAAGGAATGGCCATTAGCCCGTAAATATCTATCATCGGTCGCGAGCCAAAACTACCGCCATACCACCATGTCCACCAACTGTAAACACACCAAACAAATACGGGTAGTACTATAAACAAAGGCAATGCCCATTGTTTGGCTTGTTTCCAAATCATCACTAAACCTACCGCAGCTACTGCCATAATGGGGGTGTATACAAACCAACCTTTGCGGTAGCTAAACAACCCATCAATAATATGCGGGTGGGTAAAGAAAAAGCCTTCATCGCCGTAGGTATAATACGTCCACTCACCGCTCATATAATGCCAGTAGAGCAATTGGGGCAACAAAGCTAAAAAAGCAAACACAACCGCTATTAACACCTTACCCCAGTTTTTTTGGATTAGCTGTAGCTTTTGCATAAGCGTTTCTTTTGAATATACATTGTATAACACAGGCACTAAAGCCAGCAATAAGTTTAGAGGGCGTGCAAGGGTAATAATGCCCATTACCAAGCCCAATAAAATAGTATTGCCCCACTTAGGCTTTGTATGCCATTTTACAGTGAGGTATAGCAAAGCTATCACTAAAAAAAAGTTGTATGCGTGGCTCATAGCTCCTTCGCTAAGGGCATAATATACCAAGTTGGTAGCAGTAGCTATAAGTATTAGAGTAATAGCGGTAACTCCATCGCCAAAAAAAAGTAATAGCAGTTTGCGTAGCAACCAAAACCCTGCAAGGGCATAAAACACACTGCCTATCAGTATAAAAAAGTAATAATGGACATTAAACCCATTGGCTTCGTGTCCCAACGGTTTAGCAGTAATATGTGCCAGCAGAAAAAAGGGCAAATGCAGGTAGCTAACACCCATACTCATCCTAATGATGCGGCCTTCGCGTGCGGGAGCTTCTACACTCCACCAATACATTGTGTTTTTCCGGGTTTCCTCGCTGTTTAGTTCAATCTCTTGATCAACAAAAACAGCAGGCAAGTAGGCGTAATACGCTGTCATATCGTGGCGAAGAGCATCGTGCTTCATCCACTCACGCCCGTTAAAAAACAGTACTACGTAAAGCACTACTAAGGCACAAAAAGCCCAAAAACTATATGATGTTACATTACGCACTTAATTTTTTGTTAAAATAAGATACTTTTTGCCCTGTATAATGTTTAATCCCCTTTGTGCCGCTATGTAGCGCGCATACTCCTCAGCCTTTGTGCCTTTATAGGTGGGGGCTATACACACCATATCAACCTCAAAAGTGGTGAAAAATTGTTCAGTTTGTTGGGGCGTTGGTAATGCAACAACTGCATTGGGATTTTCTGAAAGGATAAGTATGTTTTTCATCACACTGTCTGATAGGTACAACTGTCGTACATCATCTGTTAGCCTAGCAGTATAGCCTCCTATCATTTTTTTATCAAACAGGGTTTGATAAAACAGCATATCCGAATTATTAAGACCTATTTGGGTGAAACCATCGCGCAAACCTGCGGGTATGGGCAATACCACATTGCCTTTTATTCTGTGCAGTTGGGCTATTTCTGTCGGGGTTGTTTGGCTGTCAATCACATCGTATTTAGGCGGAGTAAACTCAAACCACAACACTACCAATACTATTACGGGTAAAATATTCTTAAACTTCCATTGCACGCTGTTGTGATAAAACCACATTACCACAATAGGAAACAGTAGACTAAACAATATAAATATGCGGGTAATAACGCGCACATTATTAAAAAACGGTATGTAATGAAAAATGGCTGTGGGCAGATAAAACAAAAAATGACCCAATACTTTTAGTACAGGCAAACTGAACAACACAAACAACAAAGCCAGCCATGCAAAAGCTTTTATATCTTCAGGTGGTGTAATTTTACTTTTTTTAGCTTTGATGAAAACCAACACTGTAAAGGCAATAAATGAAAACCCAAGAAAGAAAAAGTTTTCTTGATAGGCAGGGATTTCAAAACCAAAAACACCTATAAAATCCTTTACCCAAGTTTGGTATACGGGAAGAAAATATGCAGCCAAATCTCCTCCCCAAAAAAAAGCTCCTTTATTGTCCCAGCCAGCACCATCAAGCACACTCACCAAAATACTTATACCCACTACCGCAAAAGCTATAATGCCCCATGTTTTTGGTTTTTTAAAGTTGATACGCCAAGGCTGTACGTATTGTTTTATCAGTACATAAAACAACGAAAAATAAATAAGGAAAAAAGTAAGGTAATACTCTGATAAGGCAGTAACCGCGCCCAACAAAAAACAATAAATTATTTTTTTGTAACTGCTGATAGAGGGTAAATACCGTCGCCTTTTAAAATCGAAAATATCGATAAAATGATATATATAAAACGGTATAGTGGCCGTAAGTGCAAACCAATGATGATCTTGCAGTTTTAGCATTTTCCAAGGCGAAAAGGCGAAAATAAACCCTACCAATACCGCCGCCCAATAATTAGGTACAAAACGGTAGCACAAAAAAGCAGCACCTAAGCCTGAAAGTATAAACGAGAGCCACAAACCCATGTTTAGCCCCTGCATATTATTTTTAAAGGGAAGGCAAAAAATACCCATAGCAAAGTTGTGCGAATTCATGGCCATGTTAAACCCCGCAGGGTACATTTCCATATCATTATTCAGCGGGTTTTCTCCTGCCTGAACTTTCTTTTCAAACAAATAAATGTTGTTGTAAAAAACAGGCACATCGCTTTGCATATCCAACCTACCTATAATCATGCGGTTAGCCTGCATCACAATGCCGTCGGTATACAAGGCATAGGTAGCTGCAAACAATAATGCAGCTATATACCACTTAATGTATTTTTTTAGGTGTTGCGCCAAAACAGAAGTTATTGCGCCAAAAATACTTAAAAATACCCCAAATGCACTTATAGCCGTATATTTGGCAGCGTGAGGCAATGGGTGCTAAAAATATTGGCTTTTATAGTCGCGCTGGCAGCAATTAATTTTCCTGCCCTGCTCAACGGCTATCCCATGCTCTATTCTGATTCGGGCACATACATAGTCGCCGGTTTTATTCACTACGTACCTGTCGACCGTCCCTATTTTTACAGTTGGTTTGTGCGCCACAGCAGTTTGTGGTTTAGCCTTTGGCTGGTTCTCTTAGCACAATCGTTAATACTGTTGTATGCTGCACGCATGGCAGTGCGGTATATTTTAAAACTAAAAAACTCCTTTATTCCTGCTTGTCTTTTATTGGCAGGTTTGGGCTTTTTAACAGGCTTATCGCACAACCATAGCCAAATAATGGCCGATGTATTTTCGCCTATTGCACTGTTGGCTTTTGCTACTTTGGTTGCAGGCAAAAGTATTCCATCAAAACACCGTTTTTGGTTGGTAGTGGTGTTGCTGTTTTCAATATCTGTGCACAGCTCGCACCTGCTTATCTTTAGTTTACTGGCCGTTGGCCTGTTTGTACTGCGACTTATCTTTAAGAAAAAACCATTTTTTGCTGATAGAAACAAAACCCACAAACGAGTGGTATTTTGGAGCATAGCCTCGTGGTTGGTTATTTGCCTGTTCAATTACTGGCTGGGTGTCGGTTTTCAGCCGTCGCGTACAGGGAATGTGTTTTTGGTGGCGCGCTGTATAGAAACAGGGGCAGCTAAAGTGTACCTCGACCATAAATGCCCTGATGCCCCTGCCGATTTATGTGCGGCAAAAGATAACTTATCGCCGTTGGCGGTAGATTTTTTGTGGGAGTTTAACAACAGCCCACTATACGATAGTGCTTGTGTAGCAAAGGGCTGGGGCGAATGTTGGATTGAAAAAGATGCTGCCTACGGCAAAACCGTAAAAGGTATTTTGGCTTATGGCCCATCTCGCAATGCTTTGATTGAAAAATGTGCCTCCGACAGTTGGAGGCAACTAGGGCTTTTTGATTTGGGTTACCTAACCCCAATGGCCGAAAACTCGCCGGTGTATAGTGGTATTAAAGATTTTTTTGGGCGCGAAATGTCCCAATACCAAAATGCCGTACAGTATACAGAAACGTTGCATTTTGAAACACAGTCTACCATACAGCGTTGGGTGGTATACGCTTCGCTATTGCTATTGTTGGTTTTGGGGATAATATTTTATCGCAACGCTGCTTATAACAGCCCTTTTGCGTTTGCAATAGTAGTGTTTATAGGCTGCGTAGTAAACGGTGTGGTTTGTGCATCATTTTCGGGCGTGGTAGACAGGTATATGGCGCGTATGATATGGCTATTGCCAATGGCCGCCGCATTTTTGGTGTGGCAATATGTTTTAATCAGTAAACAAACGGTAGAAAACAATAAGTGATAGAGCTTTTTAAAAAACGTGATTTTTTAGGCCTAGCTATATTCTTTGCCTCGCTAGGAATATTAATTTGGTACTATGCAGCCAAGATTGCAATTTTTAACCGCCCCGATTACCAATCAGACCTGTATACGCACCTTGAAATAAGCCGAGGGTGGCTGCAAGGGCGACCGTTGATGCACGAAAACTGCTATGGTTTTCACGGCAAAATACACAATTACTTTTTTGATTTGTTAATGGGGCCTTTAACAAAACAATGGGGAGTAATAGGGCTTTTTGTTACCCAATTTGCCTTGTACATTATTGCGCTTTTATACACCTTTCCTACTATTTATAAAAAAGAGGCCAGCTTAAACCATCGCTTGTATACTGCCGTTTTTTATATTGCTTTCTTTTGTGCGCCCTTTTCTTTTTGGCTGTTCGATAATCCGCACTATGGCTTCCATACCGAAATGCTTTATATACCCCTTGGTTTTATTTTGGCTATTTCGCTATACAAAAAACAACATTGGGTTAGTGCACTATCGGCCATACTAATGGTATCAGTAAAAGAAGATGGGGCTGTAATGGTAGCTTGTATACACCTATTGTTTATTGCCTTGCAATTTGCTGCAAAAAAAACCACCACAAAACGTTGGTTGCTGCAATCGCTTTTGTGGGGTAGTGTTTGGGTAGCCGTATTTGTAGCAGGGGTGTATTATCTAAAACTTCAAAACGATTTTGGCTACGATAGAATTACCGAATCGTTTGAACGAATAGGTTTACAAAGCAAAGAAAATATACGCACTTACTTTACAGGTATTTTTTCTTCGTTTGGCTTGATGGTATTGCCTTTAGCCGCCTTTATGTTATTTATCCGTCAGCTAAACTACAAGGCTTGGTTGTGGTGGTTGACATTTTCTATCCCCATTATTATTGTTAACCTAATTTCGGGTTTTGTGTATTTCCCTGCGCAGTTTTTTTCGCTTACATGGGTGCCTCGCTTTGCATTAACCTTTAGCCTTTTTTTAGCTATGGGTTCGTTTTCGTTGCTTATGTTTTCAAGGGCTTGGTTTCGCCCTAGCTTTGTGTTGTGGGTGGCTGCTATTGGTTTTAGTATTGTGCTTTTTAAATGGCAAATTAGTTTGCTGAATAGTGAAATAGAATACTCGTACCCAAAATATTCACGCAGAATATTTAGTATAAATACACACCACCAAAACTATCCCCACTGGGAGGATATGCGAAAACTGGGTAAAGTACTGCCCCCCATGTACCCAATAGCCCCTCCCTACCCTATGTTTGGCTATTTTCATAAGCAAGATTTAATTTGGACAAACCTGATACCTGTGGCGCATATATGGCCGCGCATGATTGTTTTTAACGAGAGTAATATAGGCCAGAGTGATCCGCATAAGGCGATACAAAACCCCGACTCGTTAGTAGCCGAAAAACTAACGTATTATTTTGTTCCCGAAGATCGCCACTACCTTATTGAAGCAGGCATAACACCTAAATAATGGCTATAAATAGCAAACAACAACAGTATTGGGCTGTAGCCATAGTTGGCTTTGGTTTGGCTATACTGTTTTGGTTTTTTGCTGCAAAAGTTGCTTTGTTTAATAAACACACTTACCAAAGTGATTTATTCTCGCACATACAAACAAGCCGTAGTTGGTTGCAAGGTCGGCCTGCTATGTTTGAGAATAACTATGGCAACCATGCCCAATACCATAACTATTTTTTTAACCTATTATTGGGGCCTTTGGTGCTGTGGTGGGGAGCGTACGGGTTGTTTACTGCACAACTGGGGCTTTATGTTTGGGCATTTATATACGGCTTAAAAACCTTACAAAAAGCCAAGGTAAGCAACGCCCGCATCACCGTTTTCCTATTAGCCCTATTTCTTGGCCCATACTCGTTTTGGTTGTACGATGATACTTGGTTTGGCTTTCATATAGAAATACTTTACATCCCTTTAGGGTTTGTTTTTGCATTATCGCTACACAGGCAACAAAAATGGGTTAGTATTATAAGTGCACTTTTTATTATTTCTGTTAAAGAAGATGGGGCGGTATTGGCGGCTTGCCTGCATATTTTATATTTTACATGGGAGTGGATTTCAGGGCGTATCACCCAAAAGCAATGGCTAAAAAAATCATTTATGTGGGGCGTGGTATACCTAGCCATTTTTGCGTTAGGTATTTTCTACCTAAAGTATAAAAACCACTTTGCCGAAACACGGCTTGATAAGGCTTTTACCCGATGGGCTGAAATGGACAACAGCGTGAAAAAAGACTACATTACCAGCATACTAAACAGTTTTGCGCTGATGCAATTGCCCTTAGTGGTTTGGCTAATGTTTGTACGCATACAACCTAAACTTTTGCTGTGGTGGGCTTTGCTGTCTCTACCTGTATTGGCTGTAAACCTAGTATCGGGCTTGGTATATTTGCCACAAAACGGATTTTCGCTCACTTGGGTTCCTCGTTTTTCGCTATCGTTTACGTTATTTTTGGCGGTTGCAGCTTATACCATTATACAAGGCAGGTTTTGGTTTTCTTCGCTCCAAAAAAATAATGTGCTTAGTATAGCTGTCGCAATAATTTTGGTGATAGCACAAGTAGTTTTATTGCAAACAGCGGTTAACTATTCTTTCAGTCAAAATGCAGTTGGTATTTTTTCAAAACCAAAGCCTGCTACCGAAAAACCGTATGTAAAAGAAATTGAAGCTGTAGCAAAAGTATTGCCCTACAATTATACTGTTGCCCCGCCGTATTGGTTGTTGGGTGCGTTTCATAAGCACGATTACTTGTGGATAAGCAGTGTATACAACGCATGGCAAAACCCGCGCATGGTAATATGTGATGAAACCTTGTGGGAGGGTGTAAACCCAACAAAACGGCTGCAACACCCTGATTCTGTAATTAAACCTAATGTGCGCTACTATTTTGAGCGCGAAGACCGACACTATTTGGTGGAAGCAGGCGTTTGTAATGAGTAAAGCCTATGACTTTCATAACTAAAAAAACGACCCGATTATATTTAGCACTAATTGTATGTGTTTTCAGTAGTGGGCAACTAAATGCCCAAAACGACGAAAGACAAGTTAAAATAAGCAATGATAGCTTTATTAATATTGTTAAAGTCACAAATAATATTCTAAATATGAAAGATACCAGCTTGCTTAGTTTTAATTCTTGTGTTGAAATACTTAGAGTTTTTAATACTATTCGTGAATATGGCAATAATCACTGGGATTCTGCTAGTCGAGATTACATTGAGATTAGTAATTTTTTAGCACACATCGATTTGAAATCTGCATTTGGAAAGGCCTTAAATGAATATCTTTTAGAGAAAGGTGAAGCACAAGTTTCATCAGGTTTGGGACTATACTATTCACACTTCAACATTTATACTGGCGGTAGAACTCGAAATAATTCTTCTAGCTACATTTTAACAAAATAGACTTTAAAATGAAATTATTAAGCCTGTTTTTCCTTGCTATAAGCTTTAGTGCTAATGCCCAAATGCTTAATAAAATAGATTCTTTAGGCTATCGCCAAGGAGTTTGGGAAGAATATTATAAAACGGGTAAAATTAAAAGCAAGGCGTTTTATATTGATAATTTGCGTTATGGCGAGCACGTTAACTATTCTAAAAAAGGATACGTCAAAGAAATTTTATATTTCAATAAAGGAAATCTCTTATTATATAAAACATATTATAGATGCAAAAAACGTAGAGGACAAGTTAAAAGGATAAGTGGTTTGAAATATGATAAAACTATTTCAAAATATATGTATTCAGTTGATTCTTCTAAACTAGGCTATGGGGATTGGAATAAGAGAGATTCTTCTGGGTTAAAGATTGGAAAATGGTATGAGTCTAAAGTTATGGATGCTTTAAATGAAGGATTAATTTTTGAGCATTACTATTGTGTTGGAAATTATGATAAAGGACTTAAAGAGGGGACTTGGAATTACTATCATTATGACGGAAAGCAACTTAAATATATCTGTAATTATAAGAATGGACTTTTTGATGGGGAAATAGCTTTTTATAATACCAAAGGTTGCCTTAAAGCTAAATATATTTATAAAAATGACAAAAGGAATGGTGATTATATTGCATATTTTGACAATGGAAATACAAGTGTTAAGGCAACGTTTCAGGATGGAAACTTTGTAGGGGAATACTTTGAATATAACAAAAAAGGTGTTTTGAAAAAGTATATCAAAAATACCCAAAAACAACATCCGTATGAGTAAGGACATTGCTTTTATACCAGATTATCCCCTAAACGACTAATGGTATTTTAAAGCGCATGGCTAAAGAACACTTGTGAAACAAGGGTTTCAAACGCGTTCCCTAGGCTATAACATTGGAAGAAAACAACAACATGAAAGTATTATTTAGTATTATTTTATTAGGGTTTATTTTTATTGGGTATAAGTACAAAAACTCATTTTTTAGAAAGAAATATATTCTTATTCCCCTTTGTTTTATTGCTGTTATTTGTTTGTTTGTAAATTGGTCGCCAAAGTTGACACTTATTGTTCCGAAGGGTTATATAGGTCGAGTGTGTCTTATTAAATCAAGTGTTAAAGAAGATATTCTTACAATAGATTCAAATGGAATAGGATATTTAACAACAGAAACTTTTGATCAGGTAACGTCAAAACCGACTGTGATTGAAGTTGACGGAACAAATATTAATAACAGAGCTGTTGGCTTTAACCCCTCGGCTTTTTGGGCGAGCGGAGAGTTTTCTGAGGCCTCTATCGAAGGGAATGCTAGAAGTAAAACAATACTATTTTTATCCTTTGAAATTGTTCCAAAAGGCAAAGAAGGACAAACGCAGTATTATTTTACTGATTTGGCAAAAGTTATTGATACCACAAAAATATTGTGGTAAATCTTAATGTTCCATTTATCACTACTGTATAAACTTCAACATAATAGGGTGTCTTACTTCTTCGAGTCAAAAAGTTTCAATTTCTTCTCCTGAACTAAATTCGGGGAGACTGGCTGAAACAGCAAAATACTTGCAATGGCTTGTAATGCTATTACTTATCGTTTTTTCATCCAAAACCAAAGAGCTAATGGACAAGCCCAGTTGCCTGCACGCTCTACAAAGCCTACCCAAGCCTCGCCGCTAATGGGGCGCATTAGTGCGGTAAGAAAAGCCCAAAAGGCCGCCCAAAGCAATACAGGCGGTAAAGGTTTTACAAGGGTAATAAGGGCTATGCACATATCCATTACACCTATTATTTTCATAACTATTGCATCATTAGGGGAGTGAACACCCGCTGTGTGCAGATAGGTAAACCAATGGCTATTGAGGTGAAATGCCAACCAACCGTGCCCTGCAAATATGCCTACAATACCTAAGCGCAGTATGTAGGTAACGTATTGTTGTGCTTTCACTAAAAAAAGTAGCTTACTTTATTTCAAATCAAACGATTCTATTTCTTCTAAAGTATCGGGGTTTACTACTTCTACTGAAACCGTTTTGCCTTCAACATGGAAATATACTATTGCATTTTGAGTGGTAAAACCTGATGTTTTTGCACTCCAAGGGGTTTCTTCTTGTGCATAGTAGGGCGCACCAGCAGCACCGTTATTTATTTGGTATATAGTGCGCGATAAACCTATTTTTGGCAATGCCCAACCATCAGGATAGCGAGGAGTTGTATTGTTTATTTCGGTTTTGCAATAGTTGTGCTCATCACCCGTAAGTATAGCTACAGTCTTAGTGCTTTTATTCACCAAAAGGTCTAGCAATTGGTCGCGACGCTCGATAATACCTTTTTGTACCGGTACTCCTTTTATTACCGGGCGGGGCGAGTTGTCTCCACCATACCACATATCATCGCTCACGTGCCCGCCATTAGGAAAAAACGGAGTGTGTAGGGTAAGAAAAACATGGTCTATACTACTGTCTTGCTCTAGTACTTTCAAGGTATTTTCTAACCATTCCAGTTGTTTATCCATAATATAGGCATGGCGGTTGCCGCTGCTTATACCCACTTTATTGCCACTAGGGCTGTACCAGTAGTTACTGTTTAGCACTATCATACCTACATTATCGTAGGTATAGTAAAAAACGTTTTCGTCGTAAGGGGGAAAATCTTTGGTCTTAAAATCAGGGTCGTAAGTCGCTCCGTCTTCACTGGCAGGGCCGTTGCTTGGGTTTACAAAGTTGTTGGCAAATACTGCCTCAGCACTTTCTGTCTCAAACGGAAATTTATCTACTTCAATACTTTCGCCTTTAGCGCCTTCTTGTTTAAATACGCTTGAAAGTGCCTCGTGGTTGCCCATGCTAATGTATACAGGAAAATAATGCGCAAAAGGCTCAACGGCTCGTTTCCAGTTGGCATATTGCAAATTCATTTCTCCTTTGTCTTGCAAATAACCGTCAATCAAATCACCTGAGAATTGAGAAAAAGCAACGTTTTTATGTTTATTCAACGCCATTATTTTCTTCATAATGTAAAAGTTGGCTCCGTACACGCTACGTTCTCCGCCTCCGTTTCCGTTACGAGAATCGCTGCCGTATGAAAACACAAAATAACCGCGCGTACCTTTTTTAGGTGCTGTGGTAAATGTATAGGTTTGTTTATCGCTACCAAAGTTTACGGTATAGCTGTATGTTGTGGCAGGTTTAAGACCTTTCAATACAATCTCGTGGTGTTGGGTTGCTTTTTTATCGGCAAAGGTTTTACCATCGGCAACTACATTGGCTATAATAGCTTCATTGGTTTCAAACGAAATAGTAACCCCATTGTCGGTTAGTATATTTACAAAAGGGCCTTCGGTAATAGTAGTAGCTACTTTAAAAGGGCCTTTGCCGCTAAAGCTTACTTTGCCATCGTATAATATTTCGCCTTCGGTATTTAAAACACGGTAGCCTATTGTGCCTTTGCCGCTTTGCTCCCAACCTATCATGTCGTATTTGCCACTTAGTTTTTCTTTAATATTTATAAGCGCGCGTCCGCCTTCAATTTTTATGGCGTTTTTAAAATATACGGGCATAGGGTGTTTGCTATCGCCATAAGGGATAAAACCATAGTATAATAATCCTTTAAAATCCTCGCCAAAATAAAAAGAGATGCCTTTATCATCGGCTTTTGGGTTGCCTTTTAGTTGCTCTAAAGTATAACGGGGTGTGTTGGTTTGTAAGTAATAATTGCCAGTGCTGTCTTTTATATTCAAACGACCTTTGCCATCGGCATATATATTACTGTATACATGGGGCACAGTACCTTGTGCTTTTAATAAGCTACTTGCAGTAAAAAGAAGAAGTGCAGCAAAAAGTATCTTTTTCATAAGTAGACAAAAATACATTTTACTTTTAAAGAAGGTTTAAAAACCTACTACTTCAAAAAAAATCACAAGCAGGTGGCTGTTTAAAGCAGGCTTATTTTTGCAGCCATTTACCCATTGCTTTTTGCACATTAGGCAAAATAACAAACACCATAAGCGGCACTACCATTAGGGTAATAACCAATGTGCGCAGTGGCAAAGGGTTTATTAATAAAAAATGTTGTCCAAAAACGGCAAACAAAATAGTAATGGTAGGGTAAATGGCTATCCAAATCACGATGGCCATTTTCCATTTTTTAGGGGGTTTCATTCTAAAATTTGCTTTTTATAATTTCAGTCAACAAGCGATAAATTTTTTCCTTGTCGCTCCCTTTGGGTAGTAGCTCAAGGTGTTTTTGCAGGGTATTATCATCATGGCGTTTGGCGGGCCCTGTTTGTGCTTGTTGTGGCAACATTAATTGCACCTTCTGTGCCGTTTCTTGTATCAAAGGCCGTAAAAGATTAAAACTTAAATCGTGCTGCTCTAAAATACTTGCCGCCTCTGCATACAACGCATTAGTAAAATTATTGGCAAACACTGCTGCCAGGTGAAGGTATTTGCGTTTTTCTGATGAGATAATTTGTACGCTATTGCTAATGGTATTGCCCAATGCCATTAGCTGACTTTCAGCTGCTTTGTTATTACCTTCTATACAAAGCGGAACATCAAAAAAGTTTACCTTCTTGCCTACACTAAGGGTTTGTAAAGGGTAAAACACCCCATAAAACTGCGAGGTGTTTTTTAACAACTCCATATCCATTGCCCCTGCTGTATGGGCTATTAGGTAGGGTTTGTTTGACAAGTATTCGGCAGTTTTGACAATAGCATCATCGCTAATGCAAAGCAACAATACATCAATATCGTCCTCAAGTTGCTCAAGGATGCTTATGGGCTGTGCATTAAAGGGCTGTGCCAATTGCTTAGCCTTTTGCATATCTCGCCCCCAAACCTGCACTATAGTATGGCGTGCTGCATCAAGGGCATGGGCAAGATGCCACGCCACGTTTCCTGTTCCTAGTATTGATATTTTATACGGCAATCTTCAAAATTACCTTTCTTTTAGCACCATGTCAATACACATTACGGCAGCTAAAATTAATTGACGCAATGAACTGTCTTGTGGTACACCATCGTTAATACTAAGTATATAATTATCGGCACTGGTAAATAGTTCTTTGCCCAAACCCGACCACTTTTTTGTTACGTGTGCAAACTCGAGATTGTCTTTTATAAACCTAAAATCCCAACCCGTCCATTTGCCCTTAAGCATACAAAGTGGATTACCGTTGGGGTCTAGCACCTCAAACTTGCCGCCAATAGAAAACAGCTTTTGTTTGAAAAGACCAATTACTTTATCGTTTTCGTCCAACACTTCAACTTTTGAAAGCCAAAAGTTTACACCTCGTTTCACACGTACTACCGTTTGCCCATCAGGGGTTTTTACTACCACATTAAACGGAGTCATGGTTTTGTAATCGGTGAAGCGAAAAATTTTTGTAAAAAAACCAAGGTTTTCTTCCCTGCACATCATTATCATTTCATTGGTGGCAGGGTCAAAAATATCGTAGTTGTTTGAGGCTTTAAACATGCCTACGTGTTCTTTTACAAAGAAGATGTTACGGTTTAATACTGGATTCATAGGGTTGTAAATAATGCGGCAATATGAGAATTATATGTAATATTTTACTACACTAATTAATTAACATTTCTTTAAATTCTTCAAGAGGAACTTCAAAGTAGTTTTTCTGAAAATAATTGAGTTGAATTTCTGTTGACGAAGGCAATAAAAACCTCACTACTTTATTATTGCCTTGTGTTTCAGTAGTAACAATAAACTCTGACGTATTAGGTAGCCCTTTACCGTAATTATCGTATGGGTTGTTTTCTTTTTTAACGAATAATGAACGGGCCATATTCTCTACAACTTGGTTATAACCGTCCTCATTAACTTTAGGAAGAATGGAAGCGCCATGCTGTTTGCTGGTGATGCTTAGGTTTTTTTTGCTGTTAGCAATCGTTAGTTTTAGCTTGCTGTATTGATTGCCATCCATTACAAAAAAATCTAATTTTGGCATTAATAATACTTTGTTGTAGGGGTTTGCTGTGTCTTTTTTATTGTATTTTGTAAGATACAACAGCGCATATTTTTGTGTGTTGCCTTGCTCAAGCTTAGCAATTTGCATACTAATCAATAGCCTTCCTCCTGCATCTGGCCGATTAGAGGTTAAAATAACATTACGGTTAGTATACCATTGTTTAGTACTATCATCAAAATGTTTTCCTGTAAACGATGATACAAGTGGAGAAAGCTCTATTGTAGTTTCTTTAGTATTAGCGGCGTTAAATAGTTTAGGGATTAGAAACAATAACCTAACTAATACTATAACGAATAAAACAATTTTTAGAACGTCTTTCATGTACGCAATATAATTGCCTTGTAATCAGATAATCAAGAAGAAGAAAAGAGTTTCGACTAAAAGTATAGTAAATGTAATGTTATATGACAGTGGGACTATGCGCTGTTTGGAGGAAAGAAAACAGAAAGGTATTACTCAATCAACAGTTCTTTAAACTCTTCGACGGGTATTTCAAAATAGTTTTTCTGAAAATAGTTTAATTTAATTTCAGCATAATCGGGTAATAAAAACTGAACAAATTTTTTTTCTCCCTTTTGTATTGAAGAAAGCAGGAATTCCATTTTAGGGGGATTGCTATAGTTTCGCTCGCGGCTGCTTTGTTCATATTCAGCTAAAGCAGGCGTTAATAGTTGTTTTACTTTTGATTTCCCTTTTTGATTTTCAGTCTCACTAATGCTAAAATTTCCGTATAAATATGATTTTATGCTAAAGTTTTGTTTGCCATAATTAATCGCCGTTTTTAACAAGTCGTATTGGCCTTTATCCATGAAAAAATACACCAAACTATAACTACCTTCTTGATATTTGTTGCTTGAAAGACAAAGTATACCGTACAGTTTTCTTTTTTTAAGGTTAACCTTTACTGTTTGCATTTGTTGCAAATTTGATATGGGATCATCAGGGGTTTTTAACGATTGAATTGCGTTTGGAGTTTCAATCCAAAATTTAGCATCCTCCTCGTAATGCTTGCCTATAAATTGATTGATAGGGGGAGAAAACTCCATTAAATAGTTAGTGTAGTAAGAAGTAGTAGTATTGTTAGCCTCTTTTGAAATGTATGTTAACACTCTATGGCCAAAGCGAAGAAGACTTAGTATGACAATAATAGCAGCAAATAATGCCTTATACCGGGGTTTCATCAATGCAATATAGCTACCACATATTAAATTTAATATGTGGTTATTTTTATTTCGACGAAAATAGAGTTATTGCTTATAGCGTTCTCTGCGCCCTTCTTTTACCCTGCGGATAATAGACATTAAAAAGCCTATAACCATAATTATTGTGCCGCCCCAAACAAAATTAATGTAAGGAAATACTTTTGCCATCATTACCACATAATCGCGTATTATGGGGCGTTCGGCAACAGTAAACTCAAAGGCAGCAGGTATATTGTTTACCGTGTCGGGAGGGATAATATTGCCAAATTTTATTTTAATATCGGCACCGGCTACTTCCTCATCAGGAGACATACGTATATCGTTAGCCAGAATAAATTGTGGATTAACAGGAATAGTGTCGTACAAGGTAATTACACGCATATTAGCAGCTACCAATAAATCATTTCCTGCGGCTTGTTCGGGCACGCTAATACCATCAAGTATTACTTTGGCATTGTTGGTAAACAACGTATCGTGCATGGCTATACTATCGGTATGGAAATGCTCGTAGGGGCGGTTTTTGTTGCCCTCTTTATCAGGTATCGACGATACGTAGGTAAACACATCGTGCGTTAGGTAGTGCCTAGTATCAGGGTTAGATATCAGCCCCATTTTGGGGTTGGTTTGCGAGTTGGGGAATAGGAAAAACTTTTCGCCCGTCGGCAAACTGTCTTTGCCTAGTTTTTCAAATTGAATTTTGAAAAAATTATCAGGCGCAGCCAAAGAATCACCCAAATAGGTAACAATATAACCCTCCATTGGTGTGCGCACATTTTTAAATAATAAAACGTGTTCTTTTTGGCTTTGCTCGTCAAAGTTTTCGCCCAAATCGGTACGGGTATAGTTTATTGATATTGCTCTTTTATTAGCCGATGATACTAAAACACCTACTAATAATAAGCCAAACCCAATGTGTGCCACACTTGCTCCACTAAACTCCCACTTGCCTTTTACTACTTTATATATATAATAAATATTGCCTACTACAGCATATACCCCGCACAACAAGAATAATAGATATAATAATAGTGTGGTATTATTATCGGCTTTAATTTTAAAAACAAATAATAATACTGTTGTTAGTGCTAACGATATAGAAAGACTAATAATAATATTATTAAAATAATGTTTTTTCTGTGTTTTTTTGTACTTAAAAAACTGGGTAATAGCAGTTAATACAGCCAATATCATAGCCACAGGAAGTTGCCATTGGTTGTAATAACCAATTACATCTTCGGGTAGGGCTTTATTACTGCCAAATAATTTATTAAATACGGGCAACGATGTACTTACAATTACGTGCATACCCGAAATAACAAACACCAACGCACCTATAAACATCCAAAATTCGCGTGAGCTAAAATCTTCTTCTTTGCCTTTTATCGGGTTTACAACATATATATTTCTAAAGAAGAAAAACAAAGTAATAAGCACATAAGGAACAAAAATGGCTTTTTGTTGCCCATAATACATGCTAAGTGCAAACACTATTATGGTAATGCCCAAATAGCCGAAACGTAGTTTGGTATTTTGCAGCGTAACATAAGTGGGCAACCAAAGAAATATAAACAGGAATACAAGCAGTTGACCCGACATTCCTAAATCGGTGAACGAGTGTACAGAGGTATTACCTAATATGCCACTTCGGGTAAGGAAAGTTGCATACAACACCAATAAAAAGGAAAAAATTGCCAACAAATAGGTAGTATATAGCGCATTACCTGTCGATTTATAAATCAACATAAGGTGCACTGTTGATATCAGTATAAGCCAAGGGATAAGCGATGCGTTTTCTACGGGATCCCATGCCCAATAACCACCAAAGGTTAGCGACTCGTACGCCCAAAAACCGCCCATTATTATACCTGTACCCAATACCATTACACCTACTAATGCCCAAGGCAAAGCAGGTTTTACCCATTCGGTATAGCGGCGTGTCCACAAAGCAGAAACAGCATAGGCAAAAGGCACAATACTGGCTGCAAAACCAAAAAACAGGGTAGGCGGGTGTATCACCATCCAGTAGTTTTGCAGTAAAGGGTTTAGTCCGTTACCGTCTTTTATAAAAGTAAGATAATCAGGGCGAACAAATATGGGGCCTTGCGTTACATCGCGAAGCAAATTAAAAGGGCTACTGCCTATTTTGCTTCCCAAAAACTCAATACCAAGCAGCATAGTACTTAGCATTATTTGAGCAATGGAAATAATTGCCATAACGGGACTTTCCCAGCTACGGGCAGTAAACATTAAAATATTACCAATTACCACGTGCCAAACCATCCAAAGCAAAAAGCTACCTTCTTGCCCTTCCCAAAAACACGATACCATGTATTTTAGGGGCAAGGCAGTGGATGAGTGCTGCCACGCATATTGATACTCGAAATAGTGGCGTTGAATGATGACAAAAAGAATAACGAAAATAGAAACAACTGCTGCCGAGTGGGTATAGAAACCCGCACGACCCATATTGCGCCAAAAAGTTTTGTTTTCAACCCCTCCTTTAAAAGAGAGTATATAACTAAAGGCAGAAAATAGTGCTGCGCCAAAAGAAAGGTATACGGCAAACTTACCCCAATTGCCAATGGCTAAGTGTTCACCTATATACTGTACAATATTTTCTTCCATTAATTTTTATTAGTTCGCGGCGGTAATATCTACTTCAGTTTCATTGTATTTGCTAGGGCATTTTAGCAATATCTCTTTTGCCTCAAAGGTTTCACCATTCATTTTGCCCTTTACCACTACATTTTCACTACGTTCAAAATCTTGCGGGCGGGGTTGACGGTATACCACCTTGTTTACATTATCCAAGCTGTCTTTAAGGTAAAACTCAAAGTAGTTCGGGTCTTTCAGTTCGTTATATACCTGTGGTTTAGTACGGTCGAGATGACCTACCACATGGTAGGTTTTGCCTTGATTTTGGGCAGCAGTGCTAAATGTAGCATACTCGGTAGAGTTGCCGTACATAGATACTATAATGGCTATCAACGCAGCCACCAAAACTATTGCTATAATGTATGATGTTTTCATGCCCTAATGGTTTTAACCTTTTTCTTGTTTACGTTGTTTTTCAAGGCGGGTAATTTTACGGTCAATTATCACCAAGTAGATAATTATACAGGTAAAAATTACGCTTAATACGCCTATTACAACATTTATTTTATCATCGCCGGCTACATTGTCGGTGTTGTCTTGCCCAAATGCTACACTGCTTAGTAGCAGACTAAAAGTAAAGGCAATAAGTTGTTTAATCTTCATCATCAAATGCTTCTAATTTTTTAACCCTTATTCTTAAATTGGCTATCCAGTAAGCTACCAAAATCCATCCCAAAACGGCAGGATAAAATACCATGCGCATTGTATTGTCTAAATCGTAACTGTTAAAGCCGGGGTTACCTCCGTTTCCGGGATGTAACGAGTCGGTAAGGCGTGGCAGCACAAAAATCAAAACAATAAATATGGGAAAAAAGAATACATTGGATACAGCAGAAATACGGGCTTTTTTCTCCTCATCGTCTATCGCTCCGCGAAGTATAAAGTACGCCAAATACATTAGCATACCTATGGCCACACTGTTAAGTTTAGGGTCGTTTGGCCAAGCCTGCCCCCACGTAAAATTTGCCCAAAGCATACCTGTAAGTATGCCCATAGTGCCCAAAAGCATAGCCACACCGGTAAGCTGTGAGGCAGCAATATCGTGTTCGCGTTTGCCGCTTTTTAGGTATTTTATACTGTACACCATTGCGCCAATAAGTATAGCTATCATGCTAAACCACATAGGCACATGGTAAAACAAGTTGCGTATAGTTTGAAACAGTATTTTTAAGAACGGAAAACTGGTTAAGGCAGCCTCTTTGTGCTCTACTTTAGTATTGCATTCGCCAAACTGGGTAATGCGTCCGCTATTTTCTTTAGCGTTAAACCAAAAGGCATTATCAAATACCACATTACCGTCAACATCGTTATTTACTACAAGATGTAAAGGTGTTTTTGGGTCAAGTGTTGGAGCATCAAAAACAGCAGCCAAGTTATAATTATCACTAACCACCAGGTTTTGAGGACAAATAGTTTCTTTGCCGTGTTTTACCCAAACCTTAAGGCTTTTTTCTTGCTCTTTAAAATGCGTGTTTTTTCCGGTGATAAGTATCGTGTTGCTTTCACCTTGCCTTAATTCTGAAGGGGTAACCTCCATTATGCCCGGCCCTAAGGGTATGTACAAGCCTGCTATTATCGAATATAATACCAGCAGCACCCCCAAATATTTCCACCAATTCGTTTTAAACATCAGCTATCGTAAAACGGGTGCAAAGTTAAGTAAAAAGCCAACACTACCGTGTGTTTTTGGTATACAATGTAAACTTATTATTATGCCATTGGGGTTGCCACAATTGGGCATTGTTGGCTACATACTGTTTCTCGCTTTCAGGCGATAACTCGTTATGTATCAATATGTAATTAGGAGAAAAACGTTCAATATCTTTTACAAAGGCACTATCGGCAGGGTTAACGGCAAAAGCACTGCGCTGGGCATACAGGGCAAGCGCACGCGGCTTTTTAAACATAAACACTGCATTGGCGGGCGTATTGTTTTGAATATAGGTAAAAGCCTCTATACTTTCAGGTTCTTGAGGGCCTGCAAAATTGTTTTTTGAATTTTTTATCGATTGATATTGCTCGGGCAAAAATTGCAACATCACCAACACAAAACCAGCCACCGCCCATATTTTTTTATTTAGAGTGAAATTCCACTGAATGCTTTTGAAACCCACTACGGCAAAATGAAGCAATATAGGTGCTACGGGAAGTAAAAATCGGAAGCCTGAACCGCGATAAGGGTATGCCAACAGCAAAGCCATATAGGCCAAAAATACCCACAGTATAGTGGGGCGATTTTTTGCCAGTTGTTGCACCAAACCTATAACGTAAAAGGCCAAAACCAATGCTTGTGTAAGTAGAGGAAACACCTGCCAAGTAGGTTTGCTTCGCTGAAAATAATCTTGAATTAAAGCAGTATAATAAGTAAGGTTTTCTCGTACCGATACCCAAAGCGATTCGCCTGCAAAGTTGCCTCCATAGGTAAACAAATCGTCAAAGGTTATACCTGCGACAAAGTAATTGATAATGACAAAGCAGGTAAGAAAACCAACAATAAGAACCGTTGCAGGGTTTGTATACAGTTTGTTTTTAGGCTCAAACGGAGGTTGAAGGTCGATAATATTATTAATAACCCTTACGGCAAATATGGCGGCAATAACTGCCAAGCCCTGCATTTTAACCGCGAGCAATAAGCCAGTTACCAAGCCCATTGCGACTGCTCGCAACAACGATTTTTTTCTGTTCTCTTCGTCGTACTGCAAAAAACCGCGTTGGTGCATTAATATCAGCAAACCCGTTAGAGCAGTAAACGGAATATCGGCCATTATTTCGCTTTTGAAATCGAGCATCCAAGGGTGCCAACACCAAAGCAGGCTAATGAGCACCGCCGTTAGCTCGTTATGAAAGCGGCGCAAAACCATATACCATATAAATCCTGCCAACACCAACCACAGCGACATATACACATTAAAGGCCACTATGCTAGTGCCAAAAAGGGCATACACAGGACTAAGCAATAGGGGAAATCCTGCGGGGTAGGCGGCAGGCCCCAACATGGGGTAGTTGCTATTGTATATGTAGCCTGTTTGTGCGGCGGTTTTACCCTCTACAATACATTTTGCTTGATTAATGTATTGTGCAAAATCGTCGCCCCAATCGTGGTTTTGGCGCACGGCTACAAAGCAAAGGGGTAGTAGTAGCAATAGTAAAACTATGCCGCCCCTGTGTTTTTGTATAAAGGGTAGTGTTTGCACTTAATCTCAAAAGTAATGGATTTTGATGGAAGTAGACAGGCCATGCGATACTTCCCCCTTTGCTTGCGCACTTATCCTTCGACTTCGCTCAGGATGACTGCTGCCGCACAAGGGGACAATGCAGGGTTATATTTTTGGCAAAATATTATAAAAACCAATGGGTAGAGGCGAGGCTTCCCTCCTTGCGTTGTCATCCTGAGCGTAGTCGAAGGATTGTGTGTAGGTAAGGAGGGACTGAGGGTGGTGTAAGTTAGTGTATTGATTTTATGATTTTTAACGCGAACTCACGTTGTGTTAACCTAAGAGGTTTCTCCGCAATGACGAAAGAAACCCTAAAACTTATTCTTCCACATCATGCTTTCTACAGGTTTCATGGTGCGTTTGTTATACTTGGCCGATTTTTTATTGTCGTAGCTGGTTTCAATTTCACCGTTTACATCAAAATATATCAATTGGCCAATAGGCATACCACGATAAATGCGCACAGGTTGCGATGCCGATATTTCCAGCGTCCACGTATTACAAAAACCAACATCACCCTTGCCCGCCGTGGCGTGTATATCTATACCCAAACGGCCTGTACTGCTTTTGCCTTCTAAAAAAGGGATATGCTTGTGGGTTTCGGTATACTCCTCAGTTACACCCAAATATAAAGTGCCGGGTTGCAACACAAAACCCTCCATAGGGATTTCGAAAATATCTATTTTATTATGCTCTTTGGCATCTAAAACACGGTTTTTGTAGGTGGCCAAATGTTTGCCTAAATGCACATCGTAAGAATTGCTGCCCAAACAATCTTTGCGAAATGGTTCTATTAAAATAGTACCTTTTTCAATCTCCTCCAGTATTTTTTTATCTGATAATATCATTGTTCTTGTGTTCTATTCTAAAATGGTTTGGGCTTGGATAACACGGCAGCTATGTGCCTATTTGCCATAGCTTGGCGGTTTTGTCATCACTGCACGAAATAAGCCTATTATCATCAACCCACAAAATTTTGTTTACTGATGATGTGTGCCCGTCGTACTTTTCTTTATCCAGCACCTTTAACAGCTCAAAAGTATCGGCATCCCATATTTTAAGGGTTTTATCCATGCTTGCCGTAGCAAAATAGTGTCCCGCGGGGCTGTATTGTATGGCGTTTATATGCAGCCAATGCGCATTAATGGTTTGCACAGGGGCAAAGCCTTTGTGTACTTCCCAAATTTTAAGCACAGCATCCAATCCCCCACTGAGTAAAAACTCGCCGTTGGGCGAATAGGCCAAAGCCATTACCGTGTTGTTGTGCCCTTGTATTTGCTGCACTAGCTCAAAATTTTCACTATCAAACACCCTAATAGTCGCATCGCTATACCCAACAGCCATTTGTGGCAATGTGGGATGAAATGCTATTACCCGCGCTTTTTTATTGCTGTGCTGTATATTGGCAAACAGAGTAAGTGTTTCCCTATCCCACACCTTTAGGCTGCCTTCGCCGCCTGCACTTAAAATTTTATTTCCGTGTGCCGCCAAATCAAAAATACCTGCGCGGTGCGCTTCAATATTTCGGGTTTCTTGGCGTTGTTGCATATCCAGCACGTGCAAGTGGCCTGCACTGGTGCCGCACAACAACCGTTTTTCATCGCCCAAAACTAAAAACGAGTACACAGGCGAATTGGCTTTTACCAGCAATTGCCCATCGGCGGGATGTTCAAAATCCCACTCTACCACCCAACCTTCGGCACCGCCGGTTACAAACGTATTGGGCGCAAAGCCTTTGCCCAAGCCATACAAGGCGGCTTTGTGACCGGTATAAGTAAACAGTTTATGGGCGTGTAGTTTGGGCATGGTGTTAATGGCTGCGTTTTTCAAAAAAAACAATTCTATTTTTGAAGTGTGCCAATAATCTTGCAAAAATACCCTAATGCCGATACAGAATTGGCGGTGTGGAAAATTACTGAAAGCGTAGAGGAACTGAAAGAGATGCTTTGGATGTTTCCGTTTGAAGAATTTAAGTTTCCCAGTCGCAACCAGCAATGGCTATCTAGTAGGGTGTTGCTGCAAGAGGTTTTGAAAAACAAAACGGAAGAAAAACGCCTAAAAGTGCTGAAACAACCCAACGGTCGACCTTTTATTGATGGACTGGGCTATAATTTTAGCATGAGCCATTCTGCCGATTTTGCGGCGGTATTGGTGAGCAAAACGGGCAGTGTGGGGGTTGATATTGAAGCGATAAACGAACGGATAAAAAAAATAGCGCGCAAGTTTATAAACGAGTACGAGTGGCAACACTTAGCAGGCGAAAACGACCTGCACACCATGTATTTGATATGGAGTGCCAAAGAAGCTATTTTTAAATGGTTTGGCGATGGGCAGGTGGATTTTAGAAAAAATATGCAAATACTTTTTCCTATTGCTGAAAACGCCACCGAGTTTGAGGCGGTATTGCTAAAAGAGAAAGAATATAACCTAACCATACATACTGAAATTGTAGACGAACAATACCGCTTGTGTTGGGTGTATTGATAAATCACTAATTAAGATAATTAGTGATAAACATTAAGTAGAGTGAATTTTTTAGATTATTTATATAGCAAGTATTATTACTTTCAAGAACGGGTAGGAAATGCTGATATTGCCTCATTTAGCGCAATGATGATTATCCTATTGATCTTCATAACATACTATTTTGTTTTGTTCTTTTTGACCATTTTACTTATTCCAAAAGGAGTATTAAATATGGAATATTTCAAATATTTATCGCTATTTTTACTTCTTTATTTTTTTATTCAATCATACTTTCTCCTTTTTTATAAAAGTCGATATAAAAAAATTTTAAAAAGGAATGATTCAAAAAAGAAAAGCAATCTAGGCGCAATTCTTTTCCCATTAATTGCATTTGTTTTGTTAATTTTAACTATGTTTTTAAAGGTGCTTCAAAATAACGGAGAGCTTTAGTGAAGGGTCGTGTTCCAGATTATCACTTGTTCTTAATCCTTTGGTAAATCGTAACAAGAAAAAAACGCTATAACCCCTGTGGTATATGCCTTTTATGCCGTAACACTAAAAATACTAAAGGGTATCATCGGTTTGAAAACCAATGCTATTCATACCTAACGGCACTTCCGATGGGGTATTAATAGCGGTAGGTTTTAACCTGCTGTGTTATCCAAATATATTCAGTATTTCACCCTACTGGGGAAGATAGTAACGACGTTCGTCATGCCGACGGAGGTCGGCATCTCGCTCTGTGTTAACGGTTATTGGGCAACGAGACCCTGAAATAAATTCAGGGTGACTAGCGCGCAGTCATGGTGAGATTGCTCGAACAAGCTTGGCAGTAGTCATCCTGAGCGAAGTCAAAGGGCAGGAAGAGATGGCGATTAAAACTTAACACCCAATTTAACACCCAGTTCTTCCAAGTCTTTAGCTACTGCATCGGTAAGGGGTATGCCGTTTTGCAGGCGGTTCTCTTGCTCAAAAATTTCAGGTTCGCCGGGTATTAAAACTTTTTTATCATCAATGGCAGGTGATGATTTAAAGCGTTCTATCCAATTTTCAATATTCTTATTGTATTCGTCCATCGGGCGAAAGCCATCTACCCGCATGGCACCTACAAAGTGGCCTATACCTTGCCCCGGCATATCGGGTGCTAGGGGTAAAAAACTAACAAATGGAGGCACCCAAGGGCCATAGTTTGCACCTGACAATACCGCCGAAAAAATATCTACCACAGCCGCCAGCGCATAACCTTTGTGTCCCGCCTCTTCCATACTGCCAAGGGGTAGCAACGCGCCGCCCTTTTTCAGTTCGGCAGGGTCTGTACTAGGGTGTCCGTCTTTGGTTTGCACCCAGCCTTCGGGGATGCTTTTGCTTAGTCGTTGGGCTATTTCCAGTTTTCCGTTTGCCGCTGCTGATGTGGCTAAATCACTCACCACAGGAGTGTATTTTCCCGCAGGCATAGCAAAACACATGGGGTTGGTGCCGAGTAAACGCTCGGTGCTGTTGGTTGGTGCTACTAACGGACTGGCATTGGTCATGCTAATGCCCACCATATTTTGTTCAGTAGCCATAAGAGCATGGTAGGCTGCAATACCAAAGTGGTTTGAGTTTTTTATGGCTACCCATCCGCTGCCTACGTTGTGGGCTTTCTCCATAGCTATTTCCATAGCTTTTGGGGCAACCACCAAGCCTAAACCTTCATCGCCATCTACCGTTGCGGTGGATGGGGTTTGGTGTACAATTCTTATATTGGGTTTGGGATTAATTCGTCCTGCTTCCCAAAGGCGAACATAGCCAGAAAGGCGAGCTACACCGTGCGAATCTATTCCGCGTATATCCGCCTTTACCAAAACATTTGTGGCAAGTGTAGCATCGGCTTCGCTACATCCCATTTTGATAAAAACCGAATGACAAAAATTTTCTAATTGTTGTTTTGTGTAGGTATTCATTTATTTGCTGTTAGCTCTTAGCTTTTGGCTCTAAGCTAATTGCTAAAGGCTAAACAACCAATAGTCAACAGCCAAAAATTACCCAATTGCTTCGGCTAGCAAATCTACAATATGCACAGGTTTTAGGGGAAGATTTTTCTTATTTATATAAGCCTCAATGTGCATTAAACAACCTGGGTCGTTCGATACTATGTAGTCAGCACCTGTTTGCAAAGCATCGTTTACTTTTTGTTCGGCTAGGGCTACTGATACTGATTCGTAATTGGTAGAGAAAAAACCGCCAAAACCACAACACTCTTCGGGGCTTTTCATTTCTATCAATTCTAAGCCTTTAATGTTTTTCAAGAGGGTGCGCGGTGCTGTTTTTATACCACATTTTAGCGATTGACAACTATCGTGATAGCACACTTTGGCATTAAGCGTAAGCCCTAAGTCTTCCTTTTTCAGCTCGTCAACAATAAACTCGCATATCTCGTGCAGGTTTTTTTGCAAACGTTTGCAGGGGTTGTGCAGCATACTGTTGTTAAACAAAGTAGTGTACCACTGGCGCACCATGCCCGTGCACGCCCCCGAAATGGAAACAGCAGGCCTATCGTATTGAAATTCGCGGATAAATTTTTCGCCAATCAGTTTGGCATCGTCAAAATAACCATCGGTATAAGCGGGCAGTCCGCAACAGGTTTGTTCAGAGTCATAGTTAACTTTGCAGCCCAAAAACTCCAATACCTTTACCATATTAAAACCTGTTTCAGGCTTTATTTGGTCGGTAAGACAGGGTATATGTATGTCTACAGTTAGCTGCTGGGTGCGCACTTGTACCATTGTTTACAAACCTACATTTTTTTGCCCTGTGTAAATATACTTATGACCAACATTTGTTAACAGGCGGTTAATAACAGAAGCGGGGTGTGCTTAATTACTCCACACTTTCTTCTCCACCATCGCCTGCTTTGGGCATGGCCGGTTTTATATCACTATCGGCAGGTATGCTTATATTTTTATCGGTAGGTAAAGTAATGGTATACGTTTTTTTAGCCTTATTTTTAAGGTAAGGTTTGCGCAACCATGGGTTTAGCAGTTTTAACACTTTATAGTTTGTGCCATTATCCAACGCGTATTGAGCTAGGTTATCAATGGCTGAGTCTACCTCAACAGTATAAGTAGCTATGCTTGGATAATAATCGGCACTATCTAATATAAAACCGTATTGTGAAGGATTACTGTAAATTTCTTTTATAGCCAAAATTCTAAACATATAACGCGATGTTTCAGCGTTTAGTAACAAATCGTAATAGTTGCTTACGCCTTGCTTTTCTATTGCGCCGGCCACTCCGTTTTCGCCCATATTGTAGGCAGCCGCAGCTAGTGTCCAATTGCCCAATTTCTCTTTGCTGTCTTTTAGGTATTTTGCCGCTGCTTCGGTGGCTTTTTCTAGGTGGTAGCGTTCATCTACCTCATCGTTTATCTCCAGCCCGTAGCGTTTGCCTGTGCTTTCTAAAAATTGCCAAAAACCTGCTGCTTTTGCGGGAGAAACCAAGTTGGCCAATCCACTTTCGGCAATGGCTAAATATTTAAAATCATCGGGTACACCGTTTTTCTTTAGTATACCTTCTATTGTAGGCACAAAACGCTGTGTTTTTTTAATGGTGTATAGTGTTTGCGAATGCCAAAAAGTGTTTATCATCAACTCCCGATCAAAACGTTCGCGTACATCAAAATCACCCATAGGCACATCTTCTTTGGCAAAAGCCAGTTTTTGAGGCAATTTTGGGGCGTGTATACTATCGGGCTTGTTTAGCTTGGCTTGTTTACGGTTGGGTTGGTCAAAAGCAAGTAGTGCCACAAAAGTTGTAGCTAATAAAGCTCCTACGCTAATAAAAATCGTTTTTTTCATACTATACTCTTAATCTATACAAAAATAAGTCCGCTTTCATTAAATTGTGAGCATTGTTAGTAAACATTGTCATTAATAAATGTATACTTGCTAACCACAATACAGTGCCGTGCTCGAAACCAACTTTTTTTCGGCCTATTTACTACCCGCCACTTTAGCGATTATAATGGTGGGCTTAGGGCTTTCGCTTACTCGCAACGATTTTGTGAACGTAGTAAAACGTCCGCGTGGTTTGCTAGTCGGCTTGGTTTTACAAATGGTGGCTCTGCCTCTGTTAGCTTTTTTAATTACCCTTTTAATACCCGGTCTTAGTCCTGAACTAAAAATAGGTATTATACTTTTGGCCGCCTGCCCCGGCGGTGCTACATCAAACTTGGTGAATTACTTACTTAACGGAAATTTAGCACTTTCGGTATCTATCACCACAGCAAATAGTTTTCTTACGCAGTTTACCATCCCCTTTTACGTAAATATTGGTCTCTATTTTTTTATGAATAGCGGAACCGACATTGAGTTGCCGTTTTTAGAAACCTTGCTTCAAATATTGTTTATAACAGTTATACCAGCGGTTTTGGGCGTGGTTATCCGTTCAAAAGCCCCACAGTTTGCAGAGAAGGTGCGCAACCCCTTAAAATACATTATGACTTCCCTGCTGGCAATAGCTATGATAGGGGCTATTTTTCTAGAAAATAACGAGCAGCTTGATATACCCATTGGCGATTATTGGATGGTATTGCCTCTTTTACTATTGCTAAACTTTGGCAGTATGTTTATGAGTTTTTATGTGGCCAAGTATTTTAGATTGGGTATAAAAAGCCAAACTACCATAGCCATAGAAGTGGGTTTGCAAAACACAGGTTTAGCCATAGCGGTAGCCACAGGCCCTTTAATGCTAAATAACCCTGCTTTTGCTATTCCTGCTGCCATATACGCCCTATTCTCGTTTTTTACTACGCTGGGGTTTGGTTTGGGAGCTAACTGGAAACAGCACAAACGCTTGTTTAAGTTTAGGTAGATATTTCTCTAAAAAAAGAAGCGCGCGCCGTAGGCGCGTGCTTCAAACAAAATTATATTCTTTTTATAGATAATTACTGGCCTTGTGCCAAGCTATATCCTTGCAACTCGCCGTAGTTGCGCAGCATTTCTACCGATGAGATATAGAAATGTTCGCCAATACGAGAAGATACATCAAAAATCTCTTTCATATCTGTAGCTACTTCGTTTTTTGTGGCCACGCGCACACGGTAATGGTCTATACACTCAGTAAGTATTGAGCCTGTAGGCCATACTTGTGTGCCTCGGTTACTTATCATTATCAGTTCAAATCCTTCTGGCAAAACTGCTTGTATTTTGGGAGCTATTTCGTCCGCAAGTTGTTCGCTTTCAACAAAAAAATCTGCCCCTATAAGTTTTGCTTCTCCTTTTTTGGGGGTAACCATCATAGGTTGCTTTTGTGGGAAAGCAGGTTTTTTCCAAGTATATTCAATATCAGGAGAGGTTGCAGGCTTAGACTTTTGAGGTGTTTTACCCAAGTTATCAATAACTTCTTGCGCAAACTCAGTAGTGTTTTTTGCAGGGATTACTCTATCGCCAAAATCGCCTGTGTGCACACCATTTTCAAGTATATACAGCAAGCTGTTTTCTATTTTGTCGGCTTCTTTGTTAAAGCCTAAGTGACGCAGCATTATTAAACCACTAAGCAATAGCGACGTAGGGTTGGCAATGTTTTTACCTGCAATATCGGGCGCGGTGCCATGTACGGCTTCAAAAATCGAAATACGCTCACCTATATTAGCCGATGGAGCAAAACCTAAACCGCCTACTAAGCCCGCGCACAAGTCTGATACTATATCACCTTGCAAGTTGGGCAGTACGATTATTTCGTATTCGTTGGGGCGTACTACCAATTTCATACACAAATCATCAATAATACGATCACCAGCCGTAATTTCAGGATAGTCTTTAGCTACATTGTAAAATGCCTCTAAAAACATACCGTCGGTAAGTTTCATAATATTGGCTTTGTGTCCGCATATCACATTTTTTTTGCCACTTCGGCGTGCCAAATCAAAAGCAAAGCGGTGTACTTGTTCGCTACCGGGGCGAGTGATGAAACGACGGCATAGGGCTACATCGTGAGTGTTTAGGTGTTCAATTCCACCATAAGTATCTTCTATGTTCTCACGAACAATAGTAATATCAATAGGTATACCTGCTTTTGAGTATACGGTATCTACCCCATTTAATGTACGGAAACGGCGTTTGTTGGCAAACGTGCTCCACACTTTACGTGCAGTTACGTTTATGCTTTTCATGCCCTTGCCTTTTGGTGTTTCCATAGGGCCTTTAAACAATATACCGTTGCCTTCGATACTTTTTTGAGCTTCGGGAGTCATGCCTGTGCTATGACCTGCCAAAAAAACATCTTTGCCCATTTCTACATACTCGTATTCGATGTCAACATTGACAGCAGAGAAGATAGAAAGAACAGCATCCATAATTTCGGGACCGATGCCATCGCCCTTTGCAACAGAGATTTTGTATTTAGCCATGTGTATATTTTTTCTTGTGTATTATTTTTAATTTGTCGCGAAGGTAACAAAGCTGTTTTAATTGTACCAACACAATACATTAACCAAGCAATACTGCTTTTGATTTGTTATTATTGAAATTACCATGAAGGACTTGCGGTATTTGATACAGAAAGGGGAAAATGAGGAGCTGGATTTTAAGCAAGAAATTAGCAGTGCAGCAAAGATTGCTAAAACAATGGTATCGTTTGCCAACCGAAAAGGCGGGCGACTTTTGGTGGGTGTACGCGATAATAAAAGTATTGCCGGCATACGTACTGAGGATGAGAAATACATGCTTGGTCTTGCTGCCGATTTTTATTGCAAGCCTACTATTGAGTTGGTAATACTGGAACATGAGCTGGAGGGAAAAATTATACTGGAGGCCATTATTCCTGAAGGGAAAGACAAGCCCTATGCCGCCAAAGGCGAGGATGGTAAATGGTGGGTGTATATACGTGTAAAAGATAAAAGCCTGTTGGCTAGCAAAGTAGTGGTTGATGTGCTTAAAAAAGAAACCGCCCAAAAAGATAATCTAATACAAATAACCAGTAAAGAACAGGCCTTGCTAGATTACCTTGCCAAAAACGAGCGCATTACTTTAAAGCAATATTGCAAAATGATAAATATTTCGCGGTGGCGCGCCAGTAAAATTTTGGTCAACCTTATTTCGGCGGGCATTATCCGCTCTCACAATACTGAAAAAGTAGAGTTTTATACGTTGAGTTGAGGGTAAATAAAAACATCAACGAGACATTGCCGAGCGGACGCTCTATTATTTTTGGCACGAGCGGATGCTCGAGCCAGCTTTATGGCTAAAATCAGTTCGTTTTTTGCAATTCTTCCCAATACTCGGCTGCACGGCGGGTGTGGGGTATAACAATAGTACCGCCTACTATATTGGCAACAGCAAATATCTCGTACATCTGTGCGGTGCTTATACCTTCATCGTAGCATTTGCCCAAGTGGTATTTTACACAATCATCGCAACGCAATACCATACTGGCTACCAAACCCAGCATTTCTTTGGTGGCGGTTGGCAAAGCACCTTCTTTGTAGGTTTGTGTATCAAGGTTAAAAAGTCGTTTTAGCACTAAGTTATCCGCATCCAAAATCTTTTCGTTCATGCGTTCGCGGTAGCTGTTAAACTCGTCTACTGGGTTCATATATCAGTCTTATTCTTCTTTGTTTTGATTTTCTTTTGGCTCTTCTGCCACAGTGGTTTCTTCGTCTTCTTTATGGTTCATTTTACCTTCGGCAAAATCGCGTACAATTTTAAAACCCAGCTTCACTGCAATGGCGTGCAAAAAACGCAAAGCTGTTTTCTTAAAAAACTCTTTTATACTTTCAGCTTTCCAAACACCTGTAAAAATATCTTTTAGCACTGTAAAGTTTTTGGGCGATTTCATTAGCCCATATAGCGCGCTGTTAGCAGCCATACCCATATAATTATCTTGCAAGTACTCTAGCCGTTTATCCAGTTCGTTTTCCATATCTCGGCATTCTGTTTTTGCTTTGTTAATGCGCTGTTGCAGGTGTCGTATATTTTTTATTCGTGTTGCCATAGTTTCTATTGTTTAGTCTTCAAACTCTTCATCATCATCGTTGGCTATTTCACTGGCTACCAAATTGGCTACGGGTGTTTGTATCAACTTTTTGCGCAGCAATAGTGCTAGCACAAAAAGCAACACCAAAATACCTGTACTAATGCCAAAACCTGTGGAGTAACTGCCTGTTTTCTCGGCCAACCAAAACGAAAACCACATGCCTGCAAACACTATGGCAAACAACAGTATAAAAAACACTATAAACAGCGAAAAAAACAGCCCCAATGCCTGCGAGGTTTTAAGTGTTGCTTGTAGTTTTACCAACTCAAGTCGCTTATCGGTATACTTTTTTAGCAGGGTTTTGGTCTCCCCAAAAAATTCTTTAAAATTATCTTCCATAAAATATGTTACGTTTTTGCCCGTGCTTTTTATACGGACACGGCAATCAATTCAAATCAAAATTAGTACTAATTTATATCGGCAACTTCCTTTTTTCTATTATATTTACTTCATATCCTTATTTACGGCAACTATTACCACTATGGCCAACCTTGATAGCAACCGCTTGCGACAAATATTTTTTCTTCTTCTCATTGGTGGCCTTGGGTTTATCATCTCGTTAGAGGTATACCCTTTTCTTTCGGCCTTGTTGGGAGCTGTTACTTTTTATGTGCTTTTTAGGGAGTTTATGTTTTATCTCACCCTAAAAAAGAAATGGAAGAAAACCATTGCGGCACTTACTATAATGCTGCTTTCGTTTATTATTATACTACTGCCCACCTCATTATTGCTAAAGCAGTTGTATAACAAATTAAGCGTTTTACTTGAAAATCCTGACCAATGGTTAGGCAAGGTGCAAGACTTTGTTACCACCTTAAATACAAAACTTGACATTGATTTGATGAGCGACAAAAACCTTGAGCGCTTGCCTGAAATGATAGGAAACATAGTGCCTAATATTTTATTGGCCACTATGGACACTATGTTAATAGTGGCCTTGCTGTATTTTGTGCTGTATTTTATGCTTACCAGTGGACGCGAAATGGAGCGCTGGTTGTATGAGTATGTGCCGCTACGCGATGAAAACGTAAAAAAGATAGGTAAAGAAATTAATAGCATGGTGCTGTCAAACGCTATTGGTATACCCTTGTTGGCCATTATACAGGCTATTTTTGCCTTTATTGCCTATTGGGTGCTAGGTGTGCCCGACCCTTTATTGTGGGGTTCGGTAACGGCTTTTGCATCAATGCTGCCTGTAATTGGTAGTACTGCTGTGTGGTTTCCGCTTGCTTTATACCTTTATTTTAATGGGCAAGAGTGGCAAGGTATTACCCTTTTTGCCTTTGGTGTGGGGGTAATAATAAATATTGATAATGTTTTTAGGCTTGTGCTACAAAAACGCATGGCTGATGTACACCCGCTTATTACTATGTTTGGGGTAATAATTGGTATAAACCTGTTTGGTTTTATAGGTTTGGTTTTTGGCCCTTTGCTAGTATCGCTGTTTATTTTGCTATTGCGTATTTATCACGATGAGTTTGTACAGAAACAACGCGAGTTGAAACACAAAGAAGATTAACTAATTATGAAAAAACTACTGCTGATTCTTTTTTTGGGTTTGATAATGCCCCTTGTATCCTTTGCACAACAACGTTTTATTGAAGTACAGGGAGAGGCTTCCATAGAGGTAGTACCTGATGACTTAACCCTAAGTTTAACCCTTACTGAAAGCAGCAGTGATGGGATAAATGTCAAAACGCTTGATGAACTTGAAGACAGTACAAAAAAATTTCTTTCTGATAAAGGAGTAGACCCTCTATTAGTTACTTTTTTAGGAGAAGACGAGCCCTCGACATATATGATGGGAAGTAAAGGTAAAACAAGAAGGTATCTTATTATGCTTTATAACCCCAAGATTATCCCTGATGTAATGACGTTCTTGAATCTTCTACAAGGAAGTTCAGTAGAAATTAGTTCCTCTTCTAGCAAACAACTTGAGGAATTAAAAAACAAAGCACAAAAAGAAGCGTTAGAAAATGCTAAGAAAAAAGCCATGAACCTGTTAAGTACTTATGGTGAAAAAATTGGCAAAGTACTTTCTATACAAGAAAAGATAAATAGCAACTCTGATTATATGGAGATGGTAGCGAATGCTCAAAAAGCTGTGTTGTCAAAAATGTTTAGAGAAAAAAAATCTAATGACTATATGATAACCGTTGAGTACTCAGCTATAGTACGCTTTGCAATTCAATAACGAGTAAAACCAAGTATTATGAAAAAACTACTGCTGATTCTTTTTTTGGGTTTGACAATGCCCCTTGTATCCTTTGCACAACAACGTTTTATTGAAGTAGTGGCTACCGAAAAAATGGAGGTTGAAGCGGATGAGTTTACTTTTGAATTTTATCTTACAACTTCTAAAGGATATAATGAGGAAGAGATAGCGACGGCAGCAGAAAAAGGAACAACTGATTTTTTGAAGGTTGAGCTTAAAAAGAAAACCATTGAGCAACAGGAAAAAGAAATACGTGCTTTTCTTGCCCAATACGGCATAGCTGATAACCATCTTGTTACTTTTATATCAGGTCTTGAAAATCAAAGCTATGACGGGGTGTATTTTGAGAAGAACGATTTTAAACGCTTTACCTTAAATCTTAAGAAAATTTCTCGCATAGCGCCCATTATGAGCGGCTTAGACTCTTTAGGTGCTGAACGGATTAAGCTAACTTCTTTTAACAATAGCAAGACCGACCACTACAAAAATCTTCTTTCATTAAAAGCGGTACAAAAAGCAAAAGACCATGCTACGCCTATGGTTGAGATTAATGGCGACAAACTGGGGAAGGTTATATCTATTACACAAAAGGCTGATGATTTTACAACCGATAGTGTTTTTATGACTTTACTAATTGGCAAAATGAAGCAGGAAAAAAGCAGCGGCACTTTAATTACTATTAGCTACACGGTAATAGTAAAATTTGAGATTATTTAGGTTAAACCTCCTCTTTCCAAATCTCCCAAGCCTTGCGTGCTTGCAGCTCTAGCATGGTTATACCTGTTTGAATATTTGCTCCATACCCTTTGCCATTTTGCAAAAACACGGTTTCTAAGGGGTTATACACCAAATCGTACAGGTAATGCTGAGGCGTTAGTGCTTGGTATGGTATTTTGGGAAACGATTTTATTGAAGGATACATACCCAACGGGGTAGTATTAATTATAAGCTGAGTTTGAGCTATTGTTTGGTCTGAAATATCATCGTACGTCATTGGTGCATCAGCACTGCTGTTGCGCGATACTTTTGTATACGCTATGCCCATTTTCGCTAGTGTATACACCACAGTATTTGCGCTGCCGCCCGTACCAAGCACTAAAGCTCTTTGTGGCTTGTAATCGCCTAAAAACTGCTTTAGAGTGGTGGCAAAGCCATAGTAATCGGTATTGTAACCGTGTAGCTTTGTTTTCCCCTCTTGTTGCACCACTTTCACAGTGTTTACAGCACCTATTGCAATAGCTTCATCGGCTACCCAATCAAGCATTGGGATAATGCTTTTTTTATGCGGTATAGTAACGTTGAACCCAACAAGATTGGGAAGACTTTTAAGCCAACTACGCAACGTGGTAATATCTTCAAGCGGATAAAGCTTATAGCTTGCCCCCTTCGCCCTATCTTCATCAAAAAAACGAGCAAAAATTTCAGGAGAACGAGAGTGCTCTAAAGGGAAACCTATTAGCCCCAGTTGCATATTATTTTTTTGAGAAACGATGTTTTATAAACTCAAAAATTATGGGCACTATTGATATAAAAATAATACCAAACACCACAATTTCAAAGTTCTCTTTTACCCAAGCAGTTTGACCAAACATATAACCTACCATGCTAACACCAACTACCCACAAAGCACCTCCAACAACATTATAAGTAATAAATTTTCCATAAGTCATGCTGCCAACGCCCGCCACAAAAGGGGCAAAAGTGCGCACTATGGGTACAAAACGAGCTATTATAATGGCTTTGGGGCCATATTTTTCAAAAAAAGCATGGGTTTTATCCAAGTGTTCTTGTTTCACTAGGTTACGCCCAAACAATTTTATTTTGGTAGCCCTAACGCCTAATTGTTTTCCTACCGAGTAGTTTACGGTATCACCCAAAACGGCAGCCACAAACAATAATAGTATAATGTATACTATGTTTAAATCGCCTGCAGCGGCAAAAGCACCTGCAGCAAATAGCAGTGAATCACCGGGAAGAAAAGGCATTATAATAAGCCCTGTTTCTACAAAAATTATAGCAAACAAAATGGCGTACACCCAGTTGCCATACTCTTGTATCATTAGCAACAGCTTATCATCAAGGTGCAAGAAAAAATCGAGGAAGTCTTTAAGGTAATCCATTGTGAAAATTTGGGCAATTTTACGTCAATTTTAGCACAAACCTGCCCAAGTAGTATTATTTTTACCGTTTGCTTATGCAAACAGGCGCGTTTTTTGCGTTAAAACAGGATACAATGAAACGAATAAGAACAATAGCAGCAGTGCTTTTACTGGTAGTTTTTATGGCTTCTGCATCATCGTGCGGCTTGTTTAAAAAAGGCTGCAACTGCCCCACTTGGGAGAAACAACCCACCCCCCATAAACAATAGTTTTAAGGCTTTTATTGAATGGATATGGCTTGGCCTTTATTCAACTAAAAAAATCATTCTATATTTTTTAGCTGTTTTTTCATCCTTCTACCCGCTTTGCATACACTTATTGTTTCGGTCAACATAAGATAGTTCGCAAGGGAGATAATGCCAGTGCTTGTGCACAGATAAGCAAATACTACGGGTGATTAAAATTGATGTGCCGTTTCTGTAATCTTCTTACCCCAAACTCACGTTAAGTGAGGATTTAAAATCCTTTAGCCTAAGGCAATAAAAAAGGGTAGCTTTTTGCAAAGCCACCCCTATAAAAGAAATTCACTTGGTTTTATTGTAGTGTGTAACGCAACGATATACCCCCTTGCGTAATTGCCGTAGGGAAAGCATTTGATGTTGCGGGTTTGGTTACTCTTCTATCGTAATAGAAACGTAGGTTTAGTTTTTCGTTCAGCATATAATCTATTTGTGGTTTTATAGATAAAATACGCTGCCCTTGCGTGGGTATAGTTTGTAAAGTTTGTACGTTGCGGGTTATAGTTACTACATCACGAATAGAGAAATCGAAACGTACATTCAAGTCGTTTTTCAGGTAGGGTTTACGCCCGCGAACTTTAAACGGAAGGTATATTTCTTTGGCACGATAGCCAAAACCAATTACAAATTCGGTATTGCGCGTCTCAACCATCATAAAGTTGAATAGCGATAACGATATATTGCGCGACGATTTATACTCTACATTGGTAGTAATATTATTAAGGAAGGTAATATCTATCCTAATCAATGGATTAAAGCTTTCTTGTATGGTTACTGAGCGTATCTCGTATTGAGGGAAGAAGTTACTATCCAAGCTACTTACAGCAGTGTCGTTACGGCTCAAAATAGTCATATACTGCGGTATATTGTATGTAGAGCTATAAAACGATGATAGGGTTACGCTGCTAGCGTATTTTTTAATCGCCTTCATACGGCTTAACCCGTTGTAATTGATACGAATTGAAGGGAATGGGATTTTAGGGAATAAGTCCAGTTTTTGGTCTTGTGCATTTTTGCCCGTGTATGCCGACACGAATGAAGATATTAATACATCTTGATTTTTGTTGGTATAGCCTTTAGGGAAACCACTTTGAGTGGCACCTACCGAGCGAGGGTCTTCTGCGGCATATCGCTGTGCTATTACAAAACGATTGTTTAAAAACTGGTCGAATGATTTTGAACTGGTATTGGTGGCTTTTTTCTCCAACGCTGTGCGCAATGTAGAAACACCAATTTGGAAACTACCCGTTTGTTGGAAACCAAAATCGGTATAGCCTTTTAGTGCCTCATCGTACCTAAATACACTCTGTAAGTTTTCGGTTTGATTTCGTGCAAACCTAAGTTCTACCCTAAAATCTTTAAAAGGTTCAAGTGTAGCACTGGCAGAAAAGTCTTTTCGGCTGGTTTGTGTAAAGTAAGTGTTTTGAAGGGTATCGTTACTTAAAAAACCTTCTGATGCCAATCGGTAACGCACAGCAGGGTCTTGACTACCAAATACAAAATCCCACCCAGGAGCATTACGTTCAGCATCGTTACCCAAATACAATGGCGTATGCTTAAAGCCCGGTAATGTTGTTCCTTTGGTTGATGTAGTGGTAAAAGATGCGTTTTTAAGCATCATCAAGGTTTTTGCCAACGTAGTACCAAAACCTTTTAGTGGCGATTCGGTTTTTTTCTTTTTCTTCCTTTTACCGCCTTTGCCATCGTCTTCCTCCTCCTCTTCTTCTTGTTTTGGCTGCGGCTGATTGCTCTTGTTCTGATTGATACGTCGCAAGGCAGGTATCTTGTTGTACAAGTTTATCATATTAAACTGCCCTGTATACGAATAGTTTTGTGAGTTTTGTATGGTATTTCCTAGGCTTTTTATTGCCGGTGGCGCAGTAACCCAACCGTAGTTGGCAGTATAGCGTGTGCTTGCTGTTACCCAATCTAAAACAGGTATTTTGTTTAGTGGCAGGGTATAGTTTACGTTGGTTATTTGGGTATAGTTGGTGGTACGCCCCAAATTAATAAAGTTGTTTTGTATAGTATCTACCTTGTTGGCGTTTTCGTTTTTATCAATGCGCCCTGCAGGTTCGTCAATACGGGCATTGGTGGTTGCTTGGTAGTCAACTTTAAGACTTTTGGTTAAATCCCAACGCATATCGTACACCCTATTCATGGTAAAGTTTTTATCGTACAGTATGGGTACAATAGTATTAGGGTCGTCGTTGTTTCGGTTTATTGTGCGAGAGTAATACCTATCGGCATCAGCCCTAACTGAGAAGCTTTGAGGATAGGGTGTAAAGTTAAAATCACGTACTAAAGCCAACCATTTTTTAGGCTTAATTATCTTTTTAAACGGCTCTATATTTTTTGCACCTGTGGCAAAAGTATACCCACCGCTTCCGCGCCATGTGCGCTGCAAACTGGCAGCAATTTGCTGGTTTCGCCTAAATACTTCTTGAAACGAGAAAGTGAAGTTAAAATTCTCAATATCCCAAAGTTGAGGCTTACCCCCACCCATTCGGTTTTTGCGTACGTTGGTAAAGTTAAAGCTCCTTCGTGCGGTATAGTCTTCTGCTGCGTTTAAAATTTCTTGTTTCTCTTGCTCGTTTTGGGCTGCTTTCACAGTAGTTTCAAGCAAAATATCAGGGTTTAGCGGATTGTACTTGGGGCGTATAAACTGCTCGCCACGTTGCATAAAGAAGGGGACGGTTATGCCCCATTTGGCAGGAAAAAATTTACCCAACTCTAACGAGGTTTGCATATCGTACAGCATTATCTCGTTTAGATTACGATCGTTTAGTTTTTTATCAATACCCCCCCAACCAATAGATTGGTAATTACCCGATACGGTAAATGTTCCTAAATCGGCCAACTTGGTTACTAACCTTGCCGTAGCAGCTTCACCACCTTGGTTGTTAAATTCTACTACGCGTAACTCGTTAAACCAAACCTCACCACATTTTGCTAATCCATCATCTCCGGCAGGGCTATCAAACTTAGCAGGGTTGCGCACGCCAAGCATTATTACACGCACATTGCTCAAATCGGGCACACCTCTAAGTGTAATCCGTTTCCCACCACCTAAATCGTATACAAAGTCTTGGTTTTGTGGCGCATTGGCATTTTGGCGCAATTGCTTGGCCAAATAAAACTCTTCAAGGGCAATATTAATCTCGTTTTCAGTAGGCCATACTTGCTGTGCATCACGACTTCTATCAGGAGTAACCAACATGGGTAACTCGTACTCGTAATAGTTGTTTTCTAAATCCGTACCTAAACGTATAAAGGCTTTTACATCTCCATTGCGCAGGCCTTGGCTTTCGCCTTCTGCGTGAACAAACATACGCAAGCGCTTATAGTTACGTATATCAAAACGTGTGGTTTTAAATATACCCCTTGCATCGCCTTCTTGCAGGTTGCAAAAACGTACTGAAACCGATTGCTCGTTTTGCTGCACATTGTTTGGGGTAGTTACATCTTGCTCGCGGAAAAATCCCGGAGGTAAGGTATAGTTTACCGGAACACGGGTAGAGTTTTCCTCAATGTTTACGGTTGAAACCGAGAAAGTAGTATTATCACTGGGCGAACCCGGTACACCCGGTACACCAACTGATAGAGGTTTGGTATATCTCCTCCAATCTGCTCGCACCAACTGCATTTGTGCAAAACGCAGTACAACAGGCTGATCGAAATCTTTTACAAATAAGCGCGCAAAACGAATAGATTTAAAATCGCTAATACCGCCTATTTTCTTGCTCCAAGAGTTTACGGGTATACGCAATTGATACCAAGTAACATTTTCTACATCTCCGTTTTCTAACTTTACAGGAACAGAGGCACTATCGGTAACATAGTTTTGCCCCACTACAAGTGAGTTGGGTTTAAGCTCTATTTTATACTGATAGTATTGCTCGTTAATGTTCAAGCTGTAATCGCGGTTAATATCCTCGTCGTCTGGCAAATTTGTACGGGTAATGGGGTAACCATCGGGTTGGAAAGTGGCTAGTTTCGAGTTTCCCTCTTGTCCATTTATTTTTTGGTAACGCTGAAGTGCCGTTGCGTTTTGATTGTTTAAACTATTGCTACTGTGAAATTGGTAATTATCTCCCGATGGGTCTTCGGCGGCTTTTAAATAGGCTTGCGAAGTAGCTCCGTATTGCGTACGAAGGTCATCTAAGTACTTTGCAAAATGTACCCTCTCATCATTATCATTAAAACCATCTAAACCTACGTCTTGCGCATCGCGGGCAGCAGGGTCGGCATCAAACGCATTGTTTAGTGTAGGTACATTGGGTACTCTACCCCACTCTGTTGTATCAATAAGTTGTTGTGTTGATGATGGGGTTGGCAAACCGTTTTCGTAACTTTTACGGGTATCGCGCAATACATCTTCTGATATCGAACCTAAGTTTAGGTATAACGAACCACCTGTAAGGTTGTTTGAGTTGAACTGACCGTCTTGTATTGTTCCGTTCTGACCGGGTAAAAACGGATCCATCATCCATATCTCTACATAATCAATATTTGCTGCTTCAAAATCGTTTTGGTCAATACGGCGCATAATACCACCCCAGCTTGATTTAGGGTCTTTCATTTCGCCATCAGCATTTATATCGTTAACTGTGTAGTTGTATTGGCCACGTTTGTAGGGGTAGTATGCCAAATCGAAAGTGGGCATATTTTGTGGCACACCTTGTTGTAGTTGACGATTTGGGAAAACCTCTGTTTGCAATACCTCGCGTGTGTAGTGGTTTGAACGTTTTGAGGCATTGTTTGAACCTGCCAAGTTGGGCGGTGTTGGCGGATTACTTCCTTGTTGGTCGCGGAAGAAAATAGGGTCAAGAGAGTACCACGAAAGTAACGCTCTTTTATAGCCAAAACCCAGCGCATCAGTAGAGTTTTGGGTTTCAGGGAAAAGGTCGGGTTGACCTTCGGGTGTACTAGCCAAATACCAAGGTGCTCCTAAGCGCAAATCAAAAGGGGTTTCACTCGCTTCAAAATCATCTATAAAGGCGGTGCCTCGTTGACCAATCGTTTTGGGGTTGTGGGGAAACAGTTTTGCTCCTTCAAAACTAAACTGAAAATTTGAAGGCTCTTTGGTGCTAATAAATGGTAGGCGGTCTATCCAACGTGTTAATGCTCTCGACTCACGGCGTATGCTACCATCAATACCTACAACGGTATTTAGCAAAGGTTCTTCGCCAATATTTACTTTTGGGGTAATGGGTCGCTCATACAAGTGCATTACTGTACCGCCTATTATAAAGTCTTTGTCTACTTTATAATCAAAACGAGCACCCATAAGGGTTTTTTGCTGTATACTAAACAGGTTGTTGTTTTCTGACGATACTTTTATTACCGCGCCCGAATTGAGTATACCTGTGTTTAATATTTTTACACGCCCAATAGTATAATCAACTATATAATCTGTGCCTTCGGTAAGTAAAGTACCGTTGGCGGTAACGCGCACCGAACCCTGCGGAACGTTTATGGCGTTAAGTGAAATTTCGGAATTTGACGAGCCTTGGTAACTTCCCCGTAAAAAGAATTTGTTTTTTAGCACTTCTTGTTGTGCCAGCCATTTGGTAGAATCGTAAAGAGCATCGTAGGCATAATATTCTGCATTTGCAGGATCCTGAAACTTGCTTCGCAAAAAATCGCCAAAAGGTTCACGAACGGGAAATATTACACGCCCGTTTGATGTGTTTATGGTAAGCCCTTCTATAAAATCAAAAACACCGTCGGGGGTTGGTTCTCCTTGGGTGTTTACTTTATCAAGATTTAATACTTGTACTAATGGAACGCCTATAAAATTGGGTTCGTTTTTAGCCGGAATATAATTCAAATCAGCATTTGATGGGTCATCTGCATATATTACATTTAGCTTAAACTGTTCTTTTTGTACACTGAATGAGCCTAGTGAATAGATGTTTTTCATCATCAAATCCCAAATAGGCAAATTGGTAGTTATTGTTGTTCCTTTTAGCATTTTCAGCATCAAGGCATTGGGTTTGTTAGGGTCGGGTGATGAAACCTCACGGGCAAACTCGCCCACTTTATAGCTTTTTCCGTTTAGGGTATACTCAAAGGCTACCGCTAAAATCTCGTCGTTGTTTAGTGCTTGATTTAGCGATATATAACCTAAACGCGGGTTTACAGTATACTCGTTGGTATTAAGCTGACGTGCGTTATTAAGTAGTTGAAAATCTTGAATCGGGTCTAAACCTTTATCTTGGCGTAAGTGCTTCACTGCCTCGTTTGATTGGCGAGCCAAATCATCAAACTGAAAGGTGTTGTATAATGCGTTTGAACTATTATCAGGGTTTACAGGGCCTGAGGGAATATTCCAAGCATTGTTAAATGGGTCGCGCTCACCCATATCCATAAATGCCAAAACATCGCGGGTGTTATCAAATATACCTGTGCGGTTGGTTACCCAAACTTGTACGTTGGTAATAAGCACGGGCGAACTAACAAAGGGTGATGTGCTGCACCACTGATCGTAATTATCGGCAAAATAATGGCTAAGGAAGTAGTGACGGTTTACATCGTAGTTATCGGCCTGTATATCAAATTGGGTTACTTGTGCACCGCCTGTTACTTCGGTTTCAGTAGTTTGCCCACGCTGTTGGGTAAATATGGTGGTAACCATCAATCGGCCAAATTGCATTTGCAGCAATGCACCAAAAAGGCTTTGCCCACCTTGTATAAGGCTGCTGTTTAGTGGCAAGCTAACATTACCCAACTGTACGTTTTTTATTATATCGTCTTCTTTACCTTGCCAGTTTAGGTTTATCTGATTGTCAAAATCAAAGGTGGCTTCGGTATCGTACCTCCATGTAGTTTTAAACCTATCGCCAATAGAGCCTGTAAGGTTAAATTGTATTTTCTGACGGAAATCGAACTGGCCGTTGCGTTGTTGCCTCACGGTGAAGGCGGGGTTACGAACTACGTTAAAATTCCACCCAAAAATTAACTCGGCTGAACCTTGTGGGCGTAAATCGACTAAACCACTTCCAAAAAATTTATCTAATACTTTAGGGCCAAGATTTAGTTTGGGTATTATGCTGTTTCCTTTTACAAAGTTTTGTGCTTTTGAGCGTTGCCTAAAATAGCTTTGGTTTTCTTTTTGGCGCCTTTCTTCCAAATACTCTTCCATAGTTTTGGTTTGTGGCAGCCTGTAGTCGTTACCTCCTACGGTTTGTTTTTCAATATAGTTTCCGGTGGCGCTATCGTATACCACCTCTTTTTTAATATTATCAGGATCTTGAAGATCGAGGGGATTTTTCTTTTTGTCTTTAAAGTTTTCTGTATCCTCAATAGGATACTTTAACTTAGTAGTATCTGTTTCGGGCGTATCTATTGCCGAAATAGTTTTTGATGCTTCTGTATAGTGCTTATAGTGTGGGGTAGCATTGCCCGAACCCGATACGGATAGAGCTAGGATGGAAAACAAAACTCCCATCACCACAAATAACACAACGTTTTTTGGTGAACCCATTAAAATAGTTTCTTACTTCAGTCTTAGTTAATTGGTCTTTTATTTCTAAAGAGTAAATATTTCCCGATAAGCTATTTTTTATGAGGTTACAACTATAATGTTTTTAACGCAATTTTAATAATTTCTTCTACTGCCATATCTTCTTTTGATGTATCTATTACTTTTTTAACTGTTTTTTCTATCGCTGCGCGATTAAAGCCTAGCATTAGCAGTGCGCTAATGGCTTCTTGCCGTGCAGCCATACTTTTATCACCCCGCACTGATAGCTCAGTTGTGCCTGCACCATCTTTTTTCACTTTATCTTGCAACTCTAGTACTAAACGCTGGGCTGTTTTTGGGCCTATGCCCTTAACCGCTTTTAGTAACGTTATGTCTCCCGATAATATTGCATGGTTTAAGTCGGTTGGTGTTAAAGACGAAAGAATCATACGAGCTGTTGATGGGCCAACTCCATTTACAGATATCAAGTTTCTGAACAACGACCGCTCTTCTTCGCCATTAAAACCAAATAGCGTATGGCTATCTTCTTTTATCGAAAGATGGGTGTAGATGCTAATATTTTCTTTATCCTTTATCTTTTCGAAAGTATAAAGTGATATTTGGATTTCGTAGCCAATACCGCCCGCTGTTTCTATAACTATTTGTGTGGGGCTAATAAACGCTACCCTTCCTTTTATAAACGCTATCATGGGTGGTAGGTGTTAAAGCCCAAAGTAAATAAAATTTTGTGGTAGCTGCTATACTGTAGCTGCTGAAATTTTTAGCAGGTTGGTAAATAGTGCTATACCATCGGTATTGAATAAGTCGCCGTCGGCAGCCCTTTCGGGGTGGGGCATCATACCAAATACATTTTTAGTTTTATTGGTTATGCCTGCAATGTTTAGTACTGCACCGTTGGGATTAGAGCCTTCGGTTTCGTTGCCGTTTTCATCGCAATAGGTAAATAGTATCTGCCCGTTTTGCTGCATTTCTGCTAAAGTTTCATCATCGGCATAAAAACGACCTTCGCCGTGTGCAATTGGTATTTTAAGCGCTTTTTCTTTATCAAGCCCTTGGGTAAGTATAGTTTCGCCTTGTGGTTTTATATATACGTTTTTGCAAATGTATTTGCGGTTGTTATTGTGCAATAGTGCGCCGGGTAAAAGGCCACTTTCACAAAGTATCTGAAACCCATTGCAAATGCCCATTACATAGCCCCCGTTATTGGCAAACTCTATCACGCTATTCATTATGGGTGAAAGTTTGGCTATTGCCCCGCTACGTAGGTAGTCGCCATAAGAAAACCCTCCCGGCAAAAACACCATATCGCAGTTTTGTAAGTCTGTATCTTTGTGCCAAAGCTCTACAACTTGCTGTCCAGTTACTTTTTGTAACACCTCTACAAGGTCTTGATCGCAGTTTGAACCGGGAAAAATTATTACACCAAATTTCATTGTACAAAGGTAGTTTTTTGCCTTGTAATACGTATTACTCTGTAAATATTTCATGGGTATGTTGTTGTATTGCCTTTTGGTATTGCAACTAAAAGGATGGCTTTTTACAACTTACTTTTTAATTCTAAAACCCCAATATTAACAAGGGTTCACAAGCATATAGTGTTTGTTTAAAATCGGGGGGGTGATAGTGTTTCTTATTCGGTAAGCATTTCATTTGTATATACCTAGTATTTATCCACAAATTAAATGACTGATTATCAAGTAACTAAACACAAGTCTTACTTAATAGCACAAACATTTTGTCTCATTATTAAAAATATATTTGTGTTTTTCAAACTAAAATCTGTAAAATGCCGTTTATATTAGTAAAGTTACTATCCAATGGCATAATAAAGCAACACACACAAAACACACACCATCATGAGAGACTTAATTAGTGAAACATTAGCAAAATTTGCCCACAAATCGAAAGTGAATGTGAAGGCATTACAAAGGTACTTTAAAATGAAGTTTAAGCTTAGCATTGAAGAGGACGTTCTTTCACGCAGGCTAAACGGCATACGTAAACAAGCTGCATAATTTGTAGCACTGTTTGTAGAAGTATTTCCAATAGTTATTCCACCATTTGTTTTCTGCAACACTCCTCTTTTATTTGGGGTTAGAAAGCTTCTCTTTCAAATTTATGATACTTAATACAACAGCTAAGTGGCTTTGTCTTTTCTATGCAGTACATAGAAAAAGCTTTGCAGATACTGCAAAGCTTTAAAAAAAGGGACAAGAGTTTGCTATTAGCGTTGTACTATATCGGCTTCGGTAGTGTATAGTAATGCTACTAAATCATCTACCAGTGCTTTGTTGTTTGCTGATGTTACTCCGTTTTTAGCAAGGCCAATACCAATATCTCCTACAAATTTGTCAAAATCAGCTTTATCAGCTTTCATCCCCATACGGTTGTTTGATGCGGGGTCGTGGGCTGCCTTCATACTCATTCCGGTGTATGCGTAGCTTGAGTTTTTAGATCCTGTGGCTGTACAGAAAAAATCAGTAAGGTTTTTGCTAAGGGCAGTTAAACCTGTTGTGTTGTTGTTTCCTAACTCTGCAAATAATACAGGAAAGTATGGTGCTAATTGAGCGTCGCCTGCTATAACTAATATTGAGCTATCAACAACGGCGCGAAGTGTTAAACGTCCTTTTTCAATCATCTGTCCGGCATTAGCTGGGTCAGAAACCATTACCGTGCCTCCTACCCTTTCATACAAAGTAGGGGTGGTGTTTGTGGCCGGTGTACTGTTGTTGTCATCATCTTTCGAGCATGAGTTGAACACTGTTAGTGCTGATAAGCACACTAGTAATAAAATAGATACTTTTTTCATGGGTGATATTTATGTTTAGTGATTTGTTTAATTAGTTGAATAGGCTTGCTAAAGCATTGCCGAAGTTTTTGCTAAAAGAATTTTCTTTGACATGGGCAGGGCAACCGCCTTGTGCTTCTTTTGCCTCTACCACATAGCGCTCGGCTTTGTAGTTGCCAAAGGCTACTACCTTGCTATACACATTTTCTGATGTTTGTGTGCCCACCTCAAAGGTGTATACCAGTGCTCCGTTTTCAGTATTAAAGTAGGTGCTTTGCACACCTTCCAAGTTCTGTACAAAACCTCTTATTTTTTCAGCCTCAGTAGAGTCTACCGTTTGTTTAAAGTCAATGCGGCTAAGTTGGCGCATACGCAAATCGCTGTTTGCTGTATCGCTCTTTTTGGGTGTTACTAAATATATGTGTATTGCCAAAGTGGCTAAAAGTATCACTACTAGCGATACTGTGCCTACTGTTATTCTGATTAGTGTCTTCTTCATGGTGGTTACTTTTAAAGGTTTTGTCATACTTACGTAAAAACATGAAGCTCGGTTTTCTGTACTGAAATTTTTCTTACTAAAAATTGTAATGTGCTAAAAGCAAGTCTTATAAACGGGTAAAGCCCTCCAGTATTGGAGGGCTTTACCCGTTTATTTAAGCTATAGCTGTTTAAATAATATTCGAAAGTCGCTTTATGTTGCGTAAAATATCGTCTTTGTCTTTAGGACTAATGGTTACTTGTTTTCCATTGCTCATTTGTATGTACCCCCCTTCATCTTTGTGCAAGCTCTCGATATGTGCCAAATTGATGAAGAAACTTTTGTGTACGCGCAAAAAACCCTTATTGGCTAATATACCTTCAAAATCTTTTATCTTTTTTGATATTAAAGGCGAGCTTCCGTTAACAAGGTGCATCTGCACATAGCTGCCTTGCCCTTCTATTAATATTATATCGTCAATAAAATAATACTCAAGACCTGTGCGGTTGGGCACGGCTATTTTTTTACCTATTCCGCCTAAAAGTTGCTGTAGTAGTGCACTTGCATCAGGATAGGGGGCTACTTTTTCTTCTTCCTCTATCAGTTTTCCCAACATTCCATAAAGTTCATCAGGGTCAATGGGCTTTAAAATATAGTCAAATGCGTTATGCTTTATCGCATTAATGGCATAGTGTTCATACGCGGTAACAAATACAACGCGTGTTTGCAAATCGTTTAAGTTTTCTAACACTTCAAACCCGCTACCATCGGCCAATTCAATATCTAAAAAAATAACATTCGGCTCGTGTTTTTGTATTGCACCTATAGCGTCTGGTATATTGGTGCAAATGCTACAAATAGTAACTTGATGTGAAAACGATGATATAAGAGTTTGCAATACCTCCCCCGCCGATAGTTCATCGTCAACAATGATAGCTTTAATCATATAAAGGTAAAAAAATGTGTACTAGCGTGCCCTTGGGCAAGCCATTATCAGTTGTTAAATCTACTATTTTAAACTGGTTTTTGCTAAACTTATTGCCCCAAGCTTGCTGTATTCGGGTTTGGGTTGCAGTAATGCCTGTATACTCCCTTCTGCCAAAGGCATTTACTAAGCGGGCTTTAAATCGGGCTTTTCTTTCTTGTATTTTTTTTGCATTTGCTCGGCCAATTCCATCATCTTGTATGGTTATTTCTATACTATCCGGGTGTTTGATAAAGCTAATCCAAATATTGCCGCCACCTGTTTTGGTTAGCAAGCCGTGTTGTATTGCATTTTCTACAAAGGGCTGCAATATTAGTGGAGGCACTTTTATAAAAGAAAAATCTAAGTTACTGCTGTTTTCTATGTGCACTGTAAATTTATGCTGAAATCTCAAGTCTTCAAGCTCAATATACAATAGCAAAGCTTCCATATCTTTTTCAAGGGTAATTAACTCTTGTGCGGTATTGTTGAAGGTGAGCCGCATAAGCTGGGAAAATTTTGAAAGGAACGATACGGAGGCCATTGTATCGCTTTTAAGCATATAGTTTTGTATAGAGTTTAGTGAATTGTATATAAAGTGTGGGTTCATTTGCCCACGAAGTGCTCTATCTCTAAAAGTGTTTAAATCTACATTTAGTTGCTCTTGCTTGCGCACAAAGTTTACCCTATAACGTATATACCAATATATAAGTAATGCCAATAGTGCTACTACAAATACTATAAACCAGGGTTCAAGCCAAAGTGGCGGCAAAATAGTAAAGTGGTATTTAACAAATTGTGTGGGTGCACTGCCTCTTGGACGCATTACACCAATTTCAAATGTATACTCTCCGTAGGGTAAGGTATTGTATAATACTGAAAGGTTGGTGGTAGTGTTCCATTTTGTTTCGGCACCCAATAAGCGGTACTTGTATACTAACTGCCCTGCATATTGATAATTAAGGCCAATAAATGAAAATGCTATATTATTTTGATTATATGCTAGTTTTAACAAAGGCAATAATGGGGTTTCTTCCCCATTAATATTTATTTTTTTTATATAAATAGGTATGCTACTATTAACTTGACCTATTGTTTTCTGATTTAATATTGATATCCCCGCGGCTGTTGCTACCCAAAGTTTACCATCTACTTCACAAATATTATTTACCTCGTTTGATACAAGCCCATTATTTATATCTACGCCTGTAAATATTGATTTATCTGGCTGCAATATATTGTTGACACGACAAAGTCCTCTATTAGTACCCACCCAAAGCGTGCTATCATTAATCTTTAGCAGGGTATTGCACATTATGCTGGGTAAACCTCTATCTGTTTTATACTGTATTGTATTTTTATAATTATTTATCTGTGTTATTAAAATGCCTCCTCCCAAAGTGGCAATAACTACATGGTTACTATCAAGTTGCTTTATATCACTAACACGCAAATTAAATAATGGGCTAGCTGACGAAAGTGATGTAACTTGTTTGTTTTTGTATATGTATAAACCACCAATGGTGCCCACCAATAAATCGCCGTTGGTTAACTCTTCAACGCACAAAACTCTTTTCTGATTAAATGGAATACTATCCAGTATTTCTCCCTGAGGGGTAAATTTTGTTATTTTTTTATATAAAACACCCCATAAATACCTTGTGCCAAAAAATATTTTTTTATGTGCCAATATTATTGTGTGCTTCTGTTGGGGAGCAATTAATTCTGTTGTTGGGTAAAATGTGAAAATTCCGTTTTTTTCAGAATAAGCAATGTCTGTTGCGTATCTCTTTTTTCCCCAGATGGATTTAAACACACTGCTGTTTTTATCTTTTAGCAACAATTGATCGTCAGAGGTAAGCGCTACAATATTACCTCCGACATTAACTATTTTATTGATTTTTTCTGTTGATAGGCCTTGTTCTTTTGTATATACTAAGGGCGCCGAGGGCGCGAGATAGAATACCCCTTTTTCTAATGTTGTAATCCATATACCTCCCTCTTTATCCTGACTTAATGATGATATTGAGTGGTTGTTTAACCCCGATATGGCCTTTGTATAACCGCTTTTTGCCGAAAGAAATTCAAACCCTAAACTTCTATATCCAATCCAAAAATTTTCGTCTTTATCAATAAAAAAATAAAGTGTTTCCCCTTTGCAGTCCCATATTTTTTTAATTTTCTTGTCTTTTAATATAAAAATCTTTTGGTTTATGCAGATTATATAATTGTTATTTATTTTTTTAGAGAACGGGTCGCCTCTTTCAATTTCATGCGTAAATGATATTATTTTTTCTTTATTCCCCAGCTCAAAAATATCAGTTGTTGGTGCTATAATGTCTCCTCCAACAAGGCAACGCCCATTATCTGAGAGGTAAACTTCTCTTATTGGCCTTTCTTTTACTTGTCTTTTATTAAAAGTATCTAGTTTTCCTGATTTATCAATTCTGAAAATGCTTATGCCCTGTTCTTCGCTTCCTTTTGCAAAAAATAAATCCCCCTTTTTATCAAAAAACAACTCTTTTAATATTTCTGTAGGGAAGAGAGTTTGAATTAGGTTATTGTATTTGTAGGGATATGCACTATCATTAGAAATACGGTTTATGGTTGAAGAAAATGTTTTACACCAAAGTTGTTGTTTACTATCTTTAAAAAACTCAAACACAGTATTATCAGTAAGCCCTTCCTGCGTTGTTAACGTTTTAAACGAATAACCATCGTATTTAGCTATACCTCTATCTGTTGCAAACCATATATATCCTTGCTCGTCTTGAATTGAATTGTAAACCTCTGAACTGGGCAACCCTTGATTTGCCGAGTAGTTTTTTAATGCAAATGTCTGCGCCCCTATCCTACTTCCTAAAAAAATAAAAAAAACTATTACAAAAGCCTTAAATCCTGTTCTCATTGCAAGCATTAAAAGATAATCTACTACTATTTATAGAAAACTATTATAAAACCACAATGTACTATCTATTTTGCAATTATGTTAGTTACTATTACTTCCATAGAACTTCGTTCACCATTAAAGTTTTTTGTCTTTACAGGTATTGTGCTTAAAGTCTTTAAGCAACTCAAAGCCTCGCCATGCAAAGGATATAGAACAACGGGGGGACTACTGAAGCATTTTACTCTATCGGCATGGGAAAATGATACACAAATGAATACTTTTTCTCGAAATGCCGAGCATTTGGCTGCTATGAAACAAAGTGCCACAATTGCCAAAGAAATACGTGTTTATACTTTTGAGGCAGAGGCACTTCCCGACTGGCCGTTTGCGAAAAAATTATTGATTGAAAAAGGCAAGGTATTGTCTTTTTAATCAGGCTTTTACTATATTTCCGTCATGAAAAAACTAACTATCATTTTATCAATTTGCTTGCTTGTATTGACCAACGCTTGCCAATCAGTAAAACTCTCCAACTCACCATCAAACTATCCTACACTGTACCGCAACGGGGTTAAAGAGGCCATGTATCCTGAAACGGATGCGGTGAATAAAAACCTAATTGCTATTACTCCACAAAACCCAAACCTAATTAGAAAAACCATTAATGGTGAAGAGTATGTTTTGATGGTTACTTGGAAAACCCAAAGTTTTTATCCTGATTCAGGAATTTATAATACAACTAATTACCCTATTTGGGTTACTGCTGCGCCTGAACTTTTGAATAGAATAAATGCTGAAAAATATACGGATGTTAGTATGCGCCTAAAACAGATGCTAGGCTTACCTCCAATACATGATTATAAATTGTTTATTGAATTTTGGGTGAGGCCACAAGATATGTTTAGACCCTGTCCCGATAAAGAGATTACCGACACACAGTGCAATACTTGTTTTACTAAGGCTGACTCGGCTGACATGAGTTATGTGAACTGGGTTAACGAAACACGGGTATCGCGCTACTACCAATGTGCTTTGTACGATCAATATCCTTGGACGGCTTTAGGCTATACTTACGATTGGAATCCAAAAAACAAAACACATATTGGCTTGTGCGAGTTTGTAATTGGTGAGAATAAAAATATTTACGTTAAAAAAATATATACTACTGATGAGTATTTAAAAAATGGCACTAAATAGCTACAAAAAAGGGGTGCTAAATAATTTAGCACCCCTTTTTTAGTATTAAAAACTAATGGGGTTAAGCATCGTTTCTTTGGCCAACTTCTTTTTCTTTTTGCCTGCTAACTACTTTTTGCAAAGTATCTACGGCTTCTAATATTGATTGTTCGAAAGCTGGACTTTCTTTCTTTACAAAATGGTCGTTGCCGGGCACAGCTAATCGTATTTCACACACTTGAGTTTTAGCTCCACTGTTTCCTTCTTCGTACATGGTTACTTCTGCGTGCAAAATAGCACTGCTTTGATTAAACAATTTTCCAACTTTTTCATTCACAAAATCTTTTAGCGCTTCACTTGGGCTAAAGTTTGGGGCTTCAATTCTTATATCCATATTGTTTTGGTGTTTGTTCATTTTTAAAGGCTCAATATTCACGCCATTTTAAGTACTTAAAGTAGTTTTATTGTTTGTTATCGAAATAAAAAAGCGACACCCAAAGGGTGTCGCTTTTTATTTTCTCTAAAAACTTGCTCTCAAACACTTGTTATTTAAGTACTTGTACTTGTTTAACGGCTGTCTCTCCGTTGGTGCCGCGCATACGTACTATGTATAGCCCGTTTACCAATCTTTGCAAATCAAAGGTGGCAGTATTTGCGCCATTAACTTCTACATTTAAACACTGCTTGCCTAGCATATCGTATACAGCTACCGATTGCATAGCCCTATTGCTGCTAATATGCAATACTTGTGCTGCAGGATTAGGATATGCTTTAAAATCTAGTATTTCTGCGGCTTCTGTGCTTTTTTGTTCGGTACTGTTTACGGGTGTTGTTTGACTAGTGCCTTGCTGAGGGGCTGTATTCCACCTATTCTTTGGCTGGGTTGGCACTAATAAGCTGCTTGAGGTTGCTGAATCGCTAATACCCATACCCAAGCTATCGTAAAAACTGCTTGCATCTAGGCGCACATCATCAGGCGGGAAGTAGCTAACGGTACTGTCGGCTTTTAACCATGTAAGTAGCTCCCAATAGGCGGTATTACTATCGTCTTTTGGCGGCTTATTGCTAGGCGAAGAGGTTGCTTGTATACATTTATAAAAACGAGTTGCACCACTATTGTTCCAATATTGCACAATATTGCCTACTGACCAAATGGCATTGTTTCCCCTTATTGTACTATCGGTATACCTACTAATGTTTAAGTAATTAAAACTATCAGGAAGGTTAAGGTAATTTCTAAATTGAGGATATGCTATTGTTTGCTGGATATTGTTGCTTAAAATAGGTGCGACATAGCCTTGACGCACCAACTTATCTACAGTAGTATCGTAGCGATTGTTTCTTGCAATGCTAATATTAGCGCTATTGTTTAAGCTCCATATTGAGTTATTGGTATCTGAAACACTTGTTATTTCACTGTAGTTTTCGCCTATCATTTTATAATAATTGCCATCAAACACTAAGTGAGTGATTGTATCTGCCTTGGTATACACGGTATCGTAAAGGCCGTAATGTACAAGTGCGCCTCCTCTTAAACCATAAAATAAGTTATTGGCAAAGGTTACTGTGTCTTCTGTAATACTATTGGGGGTAATGTTGTCTTTTATTTCAATAATACCTGCGCCTTCACCGCCTGCAAAAAATATATTATCTTTAATGGTAGTGCCACCACCTACAACTGATACTTGCACCAAACCATCTTGATATAGTTGGAAAGGCTTTTTCCAGTCAATACCTGAGTGTACCACGTTGTTTTTTACAGTATTTTTACCATACAACCATCCTAGCTGTATTCCTTCGCCTCCACAACGTAAAAAAACATTGTTCTCAACGGTAAGGTTTGTAAACACCTGCTGTGTTCCTGTTTGTGTTGAGCCAACATACAAACCTTCTGATCCTGTATCGTGAATGAAGCAGTGGTGTACCGAACTTGAGTCTGTAATAACAGAATCAGCCACATGGGTAGAGTCGTTATTCAACTTCCAGTTAATGCCTGAAAATGAACCGTTTCCTGCTTCAATATAGTCAAGCTCAACCCTATTCGTTCTTGTATTCAAGTTGATATGGTGGTAGCTTTCTTCGCTTTGCCACCTGTTGTTTCCAAAAAGACCGAATGTGCCGTGGGGGAACTCGTAACCGGCATCCCAGCCTTTGTATGCTGAATGCCCATAGCCATTGATGCTATCGTAGCGGCCTGTTAGCCTATTTGCATCAAGGTTTCTTAACGATAATCCACGCTGAAACTCTACTTGCCCTAAAAAGTTGGTTATTACCACTTGTTGGGCATTACTATTACCGTGGGCATTTTTTAAATCGATGGTTATGTAATCGTACTTTTTAGAGTGTATCAGTACTTTGTTGGGGTAGCTTACGCTAATACCACTTACATCGTATATATTATCGGCATTGGTATTGTTCCAATAAATATAGTCGCCTACGTTAACGTGCGGATACTTTGCAGCTATATCTGCAGTCGCAAATCCATTGGCATCAAAAACACCTGTAACATTGGTAATATTTACTAAATACAATACCTCGGTACTGCCAGTATCAATCATAAAGTATCTTCTGTCGTAATTTTCGTAATCAAACGATGCTTGAGTTACTATTTGTGTATCGTTTATTATTTTAAATTTATCGCCATCAAGCGTATCTTTTCTAATGGTATAACCTGCCGGTACAGTAGCTACAGGATAACCCCACTCTTCGTTTTCGGGAACGGAAGCAGTATAGGTAGGCACAAGGCTTTTTGCATAGCCGCTGGCACTGTATGCTTTGATATAGTCCATGTGGCAAAACGAAGTAAATTCACCGACAAAAACGGTATCTCCAGCTGATACAGCTACTGTGATAGAGGATTCCTTAATTTTTTCGTAACCCCCTGTTGCTACTGTTGTAAATGTCCCTGCATTTGCTCCGTTTATTCTCAGTTTTGCTGTGCCTGAAGCATTGTATGTGCCATAACCTACTATAATAGCATCGGCGTCATATTTCATAACAAACTTAACTCCATTATTAGTTCCACCAATGTTAAACACTGTACTGTCGTTACTCGCCCCTACTTTTAATGTGTCTTTTGCTGTACCTACTAATATTCCATGCTCAGCCTCGTATTTAAGCGAGTCAGGGATGATATTTCGTACAAAAAAGCGAGTAATGGTTGATACTGTACTGTCTCCATCATTATCAAAGGCTGTAGCTGTAATTTTCTTTACTCCAATACTATCGGCAGTAAAGCTGTAGGTATACGGTGATGTTGCGTCAACATAAGGAGCATAACCCTCCACTAAAAATCTAATAGAATCTATTGTGCCATCCGTATCGCTAGCATTGGCCATAAATATTGCAGTGCTATCTAAATACACTGTATCGTACTCCATTGGTGCAGTTATGGTTACCTGGGGTGCAATATTGCGATAAGTAAACGTCTCAATATAGTCCAGCTCCAAATACGCGCCGCCCACACCCGGTGAACCAACAAAAACGGTATCGCCTGCTGATACGGGTACATTAAGTGCCGCTTTGTACACGTTTGTATACCCATCTGAATGTATGATATTGAACAGGCCTGAGTTTACTCCGTTTACTTTTAGCCTAAATGTTCCGTTTTGGTATGTACCATAGCCTACTACTATACCATCGGCATCTTCATTAACAATTATTTGTACCCCTTTATCGGTATAGCTAATGTATTGAACGTTGGTATCGTTACTCACTCCTGCACGGTATACAGGGGCAAGTTCTACACCTATAAATGTGCCTTGCTCGGCCTCGTAACGCACAAAATCAACATTATCATCTTCTACAAAAAAGTTGCGTGTTGTTGATACGGTACTGTCGCCACAATTGTCAAAAGCGGTAGTAACCAAACTCCATTGCCCCATGGTGTTGGGTAAGTAGTTGAAACTATACGGTGCAGTAGAATCTATATAAGTTGTGTCGCCTGCAATTTTAAATTTCACAGCTATAATAGTGCCGTCAGTATCATTGGCAGATGCAGTGAATGTTGAGGCAACATTTACCGGTATTGTATCGTTAGTTATTGGTGCTGTAATACCCACATAAGGCAGCTTGTTAGGTGCTTTGTAAGCCTTAATACGATCAAGCTCTAAATACACACCGGGTGAACCAACGTATACTGTATCGCCTGCATTAACATTTACGCTAAGTTGTGCTTCGGCAATTTTATGGTAGCCGCCTGTATTAACTATGGTGAATGTCCCTATAGTAGCCCCGTTTACTTTAAGCGTTAAGCCGCCTGTATTGCCCGTGCCGTAACATATTTTAATGGCGTTGGCTGCGTACTGCATAACAAAGGCTACTGCTGATTGACTGGCAACACTGGTATCGTTACTAGAGTTGGGTTGATACTTTTTGTACGCATAGGGGCCTATTAAAATCCCATGCTCAGCCTCGTAACTAACGGTATCAGGAATTACACAGGCAGTTGCTGCGGTAGTTTTAAATTGTGCTTGGTGCGCCGGTGGTTTACCAATACTTATTGTATAGCATACTAATGCCGATAGCAATAAGCAGAAAGTTGTAAATAGTTTGATTTTTGTTTGCATACTGATTAATAGTTTGATGTTGAAATTGTGCTTGAGTTTGCAACCTGCAAGAAAAGTGTTTTGTATATAGTTCTTTAATTGAAAGTAAATCAAAGATAAGAATATGTTGTTATTATCATGTTAATTTTTTGATGCTTATATATTAAGCAACAACAAACACACAGGCCACACAATAACTAAAAATATTTTTAATTTACTTTATACATAAACAACCCATGCTTGATTATGCCCCGCGCTTAAGTATTTACAAACCCCTTACCAACAAGCAAAAAAAGCCCTTGAGGATTAAATTCTCAAGGGCTTTTTTAATTTTTAACTGAGCTATTTTACCAATACCATTATGTTTTTGTTGAGATTATCTCCTGTAATTTTGACTGTATACAGGCCTTGTGCCATATTAGCTTCGCTTATATTTAGCTGTAAATTATTTAACCCTTTTATAAGGTTGAATGTTTGGGTATAATAATTTCTACCTATAACATCGTATATGCTTACTTGGGCTTTTGTAGGAGAAGTTACTTCTAGCTCTACATTTGCATAAGATGACCCTTGATTAATTGGGTTAGGGCTAAAAGTACTTGCTTTATCGCCTTTAGGTTCTTCAGGAGCTATTCTTGCATTACTACCTCCTGCAACTGTAGGTGCATAGCATATAGGGATATCTTTGCTTACCGCTTGGTTAACATTAAGGGTTGATTGAACAAAGCCCGATGTATTAGTAATTGAGGCATCTCCTGAATTTGTAGGGCCTAAAGAACGTATGGGATCTGAATATTGGTCATCACACGCTGTTACGCCGTTAAAATACGCTTTAACTAAAAGCATATTAGATGAATTTGTGTTTGGGTCAGTTTGTGTGCCAAAAATGCTAATCCCATCAAAACCAGTTCCTTCAAATTGGTCAATGCGACTTCCAGACTCAAGATTAGGAGCTGTTCCATAAACAAACTCTCCATTGCTAAATGCATTTCCTAAGGCATCAAGCTTTATAACCATTGCATCCCATAAGCCTGCATCATTTCTTGTTCCAACAGCAAAATATTCATACATTACTGACATTGGGTTATGCCTCTCCATCACATCATAACAAAAATCAGATGTTGAACCCACACTGCCATCATACAGGTATGACCATTGTGCTGCAGTTCCATCAGCATCTAATTTTGTTACCCAAAAATCCTCGTTTCCACCTGCGTCACTAACTCCGCTTACAACAAAACCCTGTGCTCCATCACTTCCTAACGTTATACTTCTAAAAAATTCATCAGATGTAGAGTTTCCATAAAATTCTACATCTGCTACTGACGCTCCCGTATTAGCGTCTACACGCAAAAAGAAGCCTTCTTCTCCATGATTAGTCCATTCTGCAACCCCTACAACAACCATTTCATTGGCATAATATGGACTTTCTATAATATCATAGCCGGTTGAATAAGGAAAATTACTGCCGAAATCATAAATTTTAGACCATTGTATTATTCCGCTAACATTTATTTTAAGAATAAACGTTTTTGTTTCCCCATTTCCGGTATTTTTTACCGACCCTGTAATATATACATCACCATTTACTCTAACAGCTTTTGTTGCTGCCTCTACAATTAAATTTGCACCTGTAGGGTTATACTCGTTTACATTGGCTGCGTTTCCTATGTTGTCTACATCCATATAAATAATTCCACCGGTATTCGCAATAGAATTATACGTCCAAGCAACTACACCGTATCCGTTTTGAATTGGGTCTAAATCAATTACGTCGGGAAATAAAATATTTATCGGCGCTCCTGTTATAGGGTCGGATATTGAATAAATATTATTAAAATTAAATGGTGCGTTAGAAAATCCACCTCGATCATCACATACCGTCAATGCAATTTCTTGGCTATTTGATTGTAAACCACACAATATGTGGCCATAATCAGAGCCATGGTTAAAATTTTGACCTGAAAATAAACTGGTATTTTTGGTGCCGTATTTATGCTGAAAATACTGTGCTTTAGTACATACTCCCGTAAAAACTAAAATAATAAGAAAAATTTTTTTCATAATAGTTACTGTTTAATTAATGATTTTTTAATGCGCTTTTATAGAATGATAGAGGCCCTTCCATTTAACGTATCTGAAAAGTAATAACTAAACAGTGCCTCTTACCACTACAAATGAGTAAGTGAAGCAAATTGACGGGTAAGTGTTAAGAATCGGGCTTGAAAAGCAGATACGATTTTAGTAACTCGCCCTTTTTCCGTACCGAAACTTCAAGTTCTTTTTTGTTTGACAGTATAATGCTTCCTCCTCCCTTGCCTTTATTGTAAGATTTTAACTGTGAGAGATTAACCAAATATTTGTGATGTATACGAAAAAAGCCCACCGATTGAAGATCTTTCTCGAAACTGGCAAGCGTACGCGAAACGGTGATGCTTTTCTTATCTGTAAAATATAGTGTAGTGTAGTTATCGTCTGCCTCGCAATACAATATTGTTGTATAATCAATAAAATCTAAACCTGTAACTGTAGGTAGGGCAATTTTTTTTGTATCGGCCACACTCTTCCCTGCCGTTTCGTTGGTTTCTCGTTTTATTAAAACGCCTAATGCCGTGTTTACAGCCTGTTTTAACTCTTGCAGGTTTATGGGTTTTAAAATATAATCAAACGCTGAAGCTTTAATGGCTTTAATTGCATAGTTATGGTGTGCTGTTACAAAAATTACAATTGTATCAGTAAGCGATACCCTACTCAAAAGGTCAAACCCTGTACCGTCGTCCATTTCAACATCCAAAAAAAGTATATGAGGGGGGGTCTCGACAAGAGGTCTAGTTGCTTCTGCAACACCTTCTGCCATAAGTGTTACTGTTAAATTAGGGAAGTTTTCTTTCAATAATAGTTCTATTATTCCCCTTCCATCTTCCTCATCATCAATAATGGCAACATTATAATTTTGTGTTTTCATTGGTTATGTTTGGTATTGTTAGCGTTACTATAGTTCCTTTATTAATGTCCTCTGGCTGCGCTTTCTTAAACGTTATTTTTATTTCAGTAGAAAACAACTCGTTGTATGTGGTGGCTCTGCTGCCTGAAAGACGCAGCCCCAGTGCTTTTTTCATGCTTGTTGTTTTTCCTGTTTCTAAACCGGGCCCGTTATCTTCAATTGTTATTTGAAGTTCCTTATCCTTATTTAATTGATAGTTTATAAAAATACTACCCGTATTTTTAATTTTAGCAACACCGTGTTTAAGTGCGTTTTCTACATATGGTTGCACCAACATTGATGGAATAACCCTATGGGTATTGATACCCTGCCCAACCACGATGGAATACTTAAGCTTTTCTTTAAAGCGTATTTTTTCTAGTTTAAGGTAGTTTTCTAAATAGTCAATATCCTCTGCCAACGTAATAAATGTTTCTTGAGAGTATTGCATGGTTTGCCGTATAAGCTTTGCAAATAAATCTAAATACTGTCTTGATAAATCATACTCCCTTTTATAGTTAAAATATTGAATTGAATTTAAACAATTGTATATAAAGTGCGGGTTTATTTGTGCCTTAATTGCCTCCAATTCCAGTTCGGCCAAGCGCCTCTTTTGCTGCAATTTTTGATACTGCCGGTTTTTGCTTCGCAACAGTAGTTTATAAATACCTAGCGATAACAAAGCCACGCCAAGTATAAAAACCAATAATGTAAACCACCACGTTTGCCAAAATGCCGGTAGTATTTCTAAATAAACGGTATATGGGTTTTCGCTTTTAATGCCTAAATGATTAACAGAAAATACTTTTAGTGTATAATCTCCCGGCGCAAGGTTACTAAAGCTTAGGTGTGGGCTTTCTGTTTCTATCCACTCATCTCCCAACCCTTTTAGCTGATAACGATAGTGTATATTATCAAAGCTGCTATACGATATTGTGCTTAGCGAAAATTGTATAGTATTTTGGCTTGGCTGGACTACAATTTTATGGGGGAAATATATAGTTGAATCTATGGTTTGAGCTTGGGTAATGTATACAAGAGGAGAACGAATAGGCTCTTTATTTTTTGAGTTTAGAGATAAAATACCCAAGCCGTCAGGCGTGGTAATGTACGCAGTATCGTCTTTAACATATACTCCGGTAACATTGTCTGATGGAAGTCCATCAAAAAAAGTATAGGTGTTTGTTTTCTTTACTTTAAAATTATTTGTTAAAAAAACCTGATTTGCCCCCCTATCAGTAGCTAGCCAATAAACACTATCGTTTTGCTTATAAATTTGTTGTATTTGCCCCAGCTGAATGCTGTTTGGAAACAAAACCTTTTCAATTTTTTTTGTTTTAAACTCGTATTTGTATAATCCTGAAACACTTGTTCCTATAAGTGTATACCCATTTTCCGTATTTAGTAACTCGCTTATAAATGCCTTGTTTAATACCGTATTCAACACCTTTTTAGGTTTTCCATTAAACCCTGTTGTAAGGTATAGCCCATTGGGTGTGCCAATAAACACTTCACCATCATCATTCCTTTCAATGCAAAGGGTTCTTCCATTATAGATTTTTTTTTCAGCACTAAAATCAGTTGCCACTATACTAGCATCAATATGACTGGCAACTAAAATTCTTTTTTCATCGTATACTGAAATATTTTTTACAGCGCCCAAATAAATAAACTCTTTAAAACCTTTTGTTATTCCATTTTTAAACCCTACAGCATTTATCTTGTTGTTGCTTGAAGTGAAAACAGTGTTATTGTGTACTAATAGGCACCTAAAGCCTTGTTTTAAACTGTTTTTTATATGTATACTTACTTTCTTGCCATTTGAATAACCTAATAGAATATTTTCTTTATAAAAACTCATTAAATATGTGTTTTTACCATCGCCAACAATAGTTCTTGGTTTCAACTCTGTTAAGCCCATTTTGGAGGTAAGCAAAGCATTTTGCCAATGCTTTGCAGTTATAAACAAAAAACCACCATTCATGGTACTCACCCAAACATTGCCTTCTCTATCAATAAAAAAGTCGGTAACAATTGTATTATCAAGGAGTCTAAAAGGTATTCTCTTATTAATTGTGCTATCAATTTTACCCCAAAAATCAACTCCACCATCAGGATAAGCAGTCCATAAATTATTATTTCTATCAACTTTAAATAAATATGGATTTTTTTTTGTTTCAACAACAGAAATCAGTTTTTCTCTGTATTCAGCAGTAACTTCATAGCATTTTATATTTTTTTCGTTTTCCTTTTTTATCAAAAAAATACGCCCGTCTGAAGAAAATACAGGGTCGTGCTTTTTCACAACAACCTCATCGCTTATGGTTTTTAATACATGATATTTCTTTGTCTTATTGTCAAAAAAATAAATCCATTTTCCACCATAGTTAGTATCAACACCAAACGTTAGTTTATCATCAAAAACATTTAATAAAGTATAACTATTCTTAAATTTTAAAGTATGCTGCGTAATGCTATTACAAGAAACTGAAAAAAGATTTTGCGACTCCCCTACATCACTTAACCAATATTTGCCCGTTACAACATCAACCTTAATAACATTTAAATTTTTATTTTTTATTAAGTTTAGTTTTGGCTCTTGTTCACTGGTAATTATTTTTCCCTTTTCATAAAACGAAATATTATTAAGCAGGGGTGTAAACACTACTCTATCATTACAAACAGGATAAGCCGAAATTATCTCTTTGTTTAGCAGGCCATCTCTATCATCAAGCGTTCTAAATTTCTGTCCGTCAAAAACGGCAACACCCTTGTCTGTCCCCACCCAAATAAAGCCTCGATTATCTTGAAAAATAAGATACCCCACAGAGCCGGGATACCCATCAAGCTGTGTATAGGTTTTAACACCCGGAACTTGGGCATAGAAAGAAAACGCTATGCTAAGAAGTACTAAACATAGTATGCCTTTTTTCAATGTTTGCGATTGATAACCCAAAATAATAGTGCCTTTAATAAGTCACAATACTATGTTTTAGCTTTTAACAACAAAAACATTTCTTATTTAGATGCAATAAGATTTGATAGTGTTTTCTTTTGAAGAATATTTTTATAAAGGAAACAACTTTAAGTACTGTGGCCTTAAAACAAAAAACCCTGCTTATTACTAAGCAGGGTTTTGACATTTCTGGTAGCCCGAACAAGCAGATTATCGAACCAATTGCAGCAGTTTATGAAATACATAACCTCATTTTCAGTAATTAATAATACTTAGATACTTATAAAAGCTTAAATAATTACAAGACAGAGACTATAAGACTTTTGCGCCAAAAAAAAATATTGGAATGAGGGAGATCGCTTGCCTTGTTTTCTTATTGAACATAGCCCTATCGCTACTATCCTTCACTAACTCAGCTACAGAAGGATTACAGGATCGTTATGATGCATTTTGCTGTAGCAGGTTCCAAAAATACTCGGATTATTTGAAATAGTAGGCACACTCATACTCCCTACAACACGAATGATTGGGTTTGCTGTTGTTGTTCCCCTTATTTTTAATATTTTTATGCTACACCCTTTCTTGAAAGCCACCCGTATAAACTAGTAGAAACAGGCGTACTACTAGCTTTGACCGCTATTATGAACGTAGAGGAAATCAGCAAGCGAAAAGTAACTACTGTCCTGACCTATTTGCCCAAAACAGCCCCTAAAGTGATAAAAATTGTCCGGCCGTCGGCGGGGATGATGCCAGGCCCTGGGTAACTCTCTGCTCGGCGGGTAAAGTAATAACTGTTAAACAGATTATTACAACTTAAATCGAGCGAGTATTTCCTGTAATAGACTGAACAGGATATATCTACAACGCTATAACTTTTTATAAGCCCCTCAACAGCAGTAGAAGTAAGAGTGGCATTGGTAGCGTCAGAAAAGTGCTCACCGGTATAAGAGTACTGTGCTGATACACTTACCCTCTTCCCACGCCTGTAATTAATCCCTGTGCGCAACATAACCTGGGGTACCATTTCCACACTGTTGCCTTTTATTGTATTGTCTTCAGTATTTATATACCGGGCATCTACAAAAGCAAGGTTGGTAAACAAGTTTAGCGAGTTTTTTCTTTGTGCAGACAATGTAAAAAGTTTCAATATATCAGCCTCGCACATCATTTCTATCCCCACATTCTGTGCATCAGCCACATTGGTACGGTAACGATAGTCAATATACAAAGGCGGTATGTCAGCACGCAAAAGCTGGCCAATCCTGCCGCGGTATAAAATATAAAAGGCCGTTATTTCATACGTGTACCACCCTGTGCGTCCACCACGTATGCCCAAATCGGCAGTAAAACCTTTTTCATCCTGTATTGCAGTATCAACAATAAAATTGGGGTTTATTACCCTTAAATCCGAAAAATTAATAGCTCGGTAATTTTGTGAAAAATTTGCGTACAGTTCTACTCTTTTTGTAGGTTTATGTTTTACTCCTACCCCGCCAATAAAAAAGCTACGTACACGCCCGCGCACATCTTGAAGCTTACGGTCAACAATTAAATTACCCGCCGCATCATATACTCGTTGCTTATAATACCCTTCCGATTTTGTATTTATATATTCAAAGCGGATGCCAGGTGTAATACTGGTTTTTTCAGAAAGATTAAAAATATTTTCAATAAAAACCGCTCCGTTAAAATTAGGAAAGGTGTAATCGCTATTTTCAAGGTTTCCAGGATTTAAAAATGTAAAATCAGGCCCAACCCCGTTACTGGCTTCTCCCTGTTGAGTGGTGGTTTGGCCGTAGTACGCCCTGTATCCAAAAACCCCTGTGTGCTGCTTTTTCCCAGTTTTATAATGTTTCAGCAAACGTCCTTCCTGGCCTATGTTATTAAATTTTCCAGCGATAAGGGTACGGTTTTCACCAAAATCAGCAACATTTATCCGTTCAAGATTCCCCAACGATTTCCGCTCGGCAAGCAAGCCGAAAGTGCGCCAGTTGAAAGTCGTATTTTCTGAGAGTTTGTAATCCATCTGCCAGGCAAATAAATTCCAGCGTATGGCAAACCAGTTCCTTTCCCGAAATGACTCGCGGGGGTTTTCAGCAAAGTTAGCATCAGTAAGGCCTCCGGGTTGGCGAGCCAAATAGCCCATCGTGGTAACTTCAAATGTGTGGGTAATTTTACTGTTTTGTTGCCAGGCAACTTTAGCATACGCTGTGTTTGAATAAAATCCGCTGTTTTCTCTCCACCCTTCAGCTTTTTTATGTTGAAAGAAGGCATAATAGCTCACCTTGCCTACCGTTCCCCCCACACTGTTATAACTTCCGAAGTACCCATAACTGCCAAAGGTTTGCCTTGTGCTTACTTCCAGTTTTTTATCTACTGGGCCTGATTTCATTACAAAATTGAGCATACCTCCAAACTGGGTGCCGTATTGCAGCGATGCCGCCCCCCTTACCACTTCTATCCTTTCTAACGCTTCGGCAGGTGGGGTATAATAACTTTCAGGGTACCCAAGTGCATCTGCACTTATATCATACCCATTTTGTCGGGTATTAAAGTTTGAGGTACGGTTGGGGCTTAACCCGCGACCGCCTATACCCAGTTGCAGACCCGCCATATCGCTTTCCCATATATTTAATCCGGTAACTTTACTGTATATCTGCCGAGGGTTATTGGTGCTGAGGTTGGCGGTAAGGTCTTTCAGCACTACCACTTCTGTTTTTTTAGCTTCGTAAATGGCCGTCCCCTCCACTCCTTTCAACCTTATAATGCCAAAAGTACGTTCGCGTTCGTATTGTACTTCCACAGCATTTACTTCAGATGAAATCTCATTTAATATAATCGTTAATGTTATTACCGGTTTATCAATGACTATTGATGTTTTGTACAGCTCTTTCCCAAACGCAAATGCTATAAGCGAATATGCCCCATAGGGAATACCTTTTGCCATAAATATATTGTCCGGTTGCTGCGCATCAAGCTTGTCTTCCCCCTCCAGCAGCACAATTCCGCCGTCAACGCTACTGCTGTCTTCCTGCAAAAGCAGCACGTTAAGTGTGGCGGTTTGCCCCGAAAGAGAAACACCTACCAGTGCAAGACCAACAAACAGCACTATTTTCATCCCAAATCTCACTATTGTTATTTTAATTTTCATTATTCCTGTCGGGCAAAATCCAACTTTTGTGGCTCCATCCATCGACAATTTTGCTTAAATCTACCTCAGGGTCAATATATAAGCAGCTTTTACGCCCATTAAGTGTAACATACACCTCCGCCCTCACCTGCGGTTTGTAAACCCCCTGCTTTTGGTAATAATCTGCCAAAAAGTGGGCATACTGCACTATCATATCGGGCTGCATGGCCATTTGTTTTTCCTGATGGGCATTTAAAAACATATCATTAAAAACCTCCCCTTCCCTACCTGTACGTGTATCTTTCACAAAAAAAGCCGCTGTGCCTGCCTTCTCCATCAGCATCACCCGCCAGCTGAAACGGTACCCTTCTTCCGTCCAAAACATGTTACCGGGATAGGCCAAATACCTCCACGGAAAAACTAATTGGAACATGAAGTAAAGGGTTAGAAAAGAATACCCCATTTTCCGGGTCAAAACGCCCGGCAAATATGTGTTTTCTTTATAATTATTAATACGGTGGTTTTTGACGGTACCAAATAAACGAGTAATAACTCCCATCCAGCGCAGATGCCAATCAGCACTGAAAAAAATAAGCGCAGCCCCTATCATTACTAATGGAAAAACCCCTATTTGGAATAAAATACCTGTTAAAGCATGAAATACTACAACGGTTATATAAGCCCACGGTCTTGTACGGGGTAACAAAAGCCATAAAACAATGGTGCAATCGTACAACATACCTATCCAGCTAAACAAATACGGGGCGTACTCCCAGGCAAACAAAGGGCCCAAAAGGGGAACATCATTTGATGCAGGAAGCCATATTTTAAGCGGTAGGGCGTTAAGCAGCCAATCGGTATTTATTTTAGCCAACCCGGCGTAAGTATATACAATGCCTGTTTGTAGCATTAGTACATAAATGCACCATGCCGGAACGTGGGTGGCATTCAACCCCGGTTTTCGTACTACTTCCAGTGAAAAAAACCGATGGGCGGGCAACAGGGCAAGCAACAGGCACACCAGGCTTATGTAATAGTAATGGTTGAGGTAATAGGTTACATCTATCAACCCCGTATAAGTGAAGGTAAAAAACTGTAGCCATGCCGCTACGCGGTAGTAAAGCCCCAGCATTACACAAAAAGAAGACAGCAGCAGCAGTATATGCACTGTGTACATCCACCAGGCAGAGCCGGCCTGTACCCACTCAAACCCAAAATACTTAAAATGAAATTGCGTAGAAATGAAATGCTCGTTAACCCAGCCCAATGCCATAAATCGGGCTGTGCTAAATACCATGCACAACCCAAAAATAACCCTTAATGCCGCCAGCGGAGCTATATGCCGAGGCTTTGTGAGGAACCCGGAAATATACTGGGGTATATTGACAGTGTTAGTCGCCATCACTGCTACTGAAAGTTATGGCTATACCCAGTAAGGATGACAGGTCGCTTTTAAAATAGCGGGTCATCTTCTGAAGTTCCGTGTGAAGGAGGTTAACCTTGGTCAGATCGTTTTTAACCAGTTCAGAAAACTTTTCGGTATTATTAAACGACTGAAACTGCATATTTACGGCGGTAAGCTGCTGCTCTGTAGCGTTTTTCAACTCTATACCACCTGTTACTTTGTCTAAATAGTCGTCAAACCCTGTACGGTTAGTGCCATCGGTGCCCACACCGCGCCATATATTTTCAGCTGCTTTAAAATTCTCTTTCATAAAAAGAACGGATAAGCCGCTGTAATACGCTTCTGCCAATTGTGGCTCAGTCTGCACCTGTCCGGCACGTTTACCTGCGGGTAATCCTACTTTAAAGTTTTTAACCGACTCAAAGCTTTTTACAAACTCGTTGTAAAGGTTAGATGTGGGGCTGCCCGCCGATTTGTCGGTATTATTCACAAACGCATCGCGGTAGTCTTTCCAGCCTGTATTTATATCGTCAATCCAACTTTTAATATCTCCAGCCACCCGTGTAAGGTACTCCTTTCGGTTAGAGGTATTTATCGATGATGTTAAAGAATCTAATGCACCATCAGCATACAACAAGTATTCAAGGGTAAGAAACCCCCTGCTGTCGCGCCTGAAATCATTAAACTTATAATCCCCCGCTTGTATACGGCTTTCTACAACGGCTGTGTTTACCGGCCATGTACCCAAGTTTTCGTTCACCATTCCTAATATGGATTTCTCAGCCGGGCCGTAGTTAAAAGCGTTACAATGCTGCCATTGCAGGTAGGCGGCCACCCAACTATTTTGCGCCGCTGAAAGTGATGCCTGAGAAGGATTGGAGGTTAAATCAAACAAAGTAGTAACCATTAAGTCAGTTTTTGTCTGCATAACCTCCCAATGTGGGATAATAATATTATCGGCCATGTTTTCCAATAAAAGCTTTCTGTCGAAAGCTCCTGAGCTGTCGTTCTGGTTGTCTTTTTTACATCCTGCCAAAAAAAGACAAAATATAACTACAACAGGCAATAATATTCTTCTTACCCGCATTTCTGTATACAAAATTTTTCCGTACTCTTGCATTTGTCTGGAAAACACTATAAAAACGTACAAAAATTACCTGCCCTGTGCAGAAATCCAGTTTTGTTTAAAATCTTCCATCTGCGCATCGGTAAAGCCATATATAACCTTTAGCTTTTGTTGTACCTGTGTAATTTTTTGCAGTTCTGTAGCTCCATCTGTAACAAATTTATATACCGCTGAGTTGCCTTGTACAGGGGCATTAAGTAAGGTTAATATTTCTTCAATCTGAATGTCGGTAATTTTACGGTGCTTTTGAGGAATTGCCTTCAGGCCGTGAATGAAACCAATACCTTCGCTAATATCATGTAATCCGCCTGCAATGGTTAATGCGGGAGGGTTGGTTGAAGATAGTTTGGTTATACAGGCATATCCGTAGTTAATAGCTGTTGCTACAATACCTTTTTCAATGTTTTCTTTAATGGCAGCCAACGCTGCTTCTTTTTCGGCAGTATAATCAGCTCCCGCTTTAACGGCTGACTGTAGCTTGATAAAGTTTTTCTTCATTAGTCCGTAAAAACCATTTCCATCGTTTTTATCCCTGCGTGCCATGTATAGTGCCACATAAGTGTCAGGGCTGCTTGTGTTTGCCGCTGTATTGGTATTTGGAAATGCCGGGCTTGCACCAATAATGCTAATCATTTGATCAATGGTGGCCTGGTTAATGATGCCTTCGCTAAGGGTAACCAAACGGTTAAATAGGGCAGCCCCATAAAGGCCTTTTTCAATTTCCTGCAAGTTTTCTTTTCCTCCTTTGTCAAGCAGTCGTCCGCTATATACCCCCCCGTTTTGTGCAGTGGCTCCGTTTGCAGGGTCGTAAGCATTTCCGCTGGCATCTACCAGCACAGGAAACCAGTCGTTTTCAACACGTGAAGCATAGTCTGTGCCTGTGATACTTTTCAAACTCGGATTACCGCTGTTTGCAAATTTGTCTTTCAGTGTGGTAATGTCCAACTTTGTTGTGCCGTTTTCTGCCGTTTTCATATAAGAGCTAAGTCCGCTAAGTTGGCTTTTCAGGTCTGTTTCGGCAATTGTATTGGCAGTATAATCTACCGAAATGTATTCAGCAGGGATATTCAGTTCAGGTTTTGACGGCGAATTTTTGTCCTCTTCTTTTTTGCACGACGTGGCAAAAATACTAACAGCAGCTACAAGCAGCAGGCTCACTCTAATGTTCATTGTTCTGTTTTTAAATAAGTTAAGTTAAAAAACGATGTTTTTTGGTTGTGCAAACTTATTTTTATTTAGATTAATTACAAATTAAATTTTTATAACGTGAGTCCTCAACTGTATAATTCAATTTAAAAGACAACCTTGTAAAAAATAGAAAATAAGCTGATTAACTTAGCCTACAGATTGTATATCAAATAAGACCTTGCCTTACTTCCTAACGCTAGTAATGTGATAATTTGCCCCATATTCTAAAAACTGAATGTCGTTTTTTAAATGCTATTAATTTTCTACACTAAGTGTTTGACCCAAGATTGTTAGTTTTTTAGATTAAACCTCCTGAGCATATTCCCCTATTCAGTATAAATTACATAAAAACAAAACTTATTGCTTGGCTGTAGGTAGGGTAGAAGGAGCATCGCTTTTTAATTCTCTCAATTGAAGTGTTTTGTCTGCTGCATTTAATGTTCTTCACTAAAGAGAAGTCCACACTTTGCCTAATTGTTACAGGTTTTTGGGATTCTGCCAATATCAAATCGGGATTATTCTTTTTCTGATAAGCCACAACGGGCTTGATTCATTCGTTCATTCATACGAACACACAACCCCAATTTACAAAGTCTTAATGATACCATATATGGCTACAAACGTCATTCAGTATACACTTCAATTTATCATAATACTTCTGGGCTATTTTCTTATTTCGGATAATTGGATATTACGACCTGTTCTTTAGTGCCTTTTCATGTTTTACCGAATAAGAATACCAGAAGAAGAACGTAGAACATATAATATTTAGGTGATGGTTACCAAAAGTTAGGAGAAAATTGAGATAGTTTAATTGTTGGTTTCTGTATCAAAACTTATATGCCCGAACAAGAATCGAACATAAAAAGTCGATATAAATCAGCAATATCGATAGTTCTAAAAAGGATCAAGTTCAAAAGTTGTGGGTTAGGCGTATAATTTGGTGATTCTAAAAAGGAAAAAGTTAACATTTCGAACGCCTCTAAACTGTGCTCTGAAAGCTTTTATTTTGGCGTTAAAAGACTCAGCAGATGCATTGGTGCTTCTGTTGTCAAAGTAGTTTATGATATTTTTATAGTGGTTATTAATTGTTCTGGATATTGTGTTAAATGACTTGAAGCCTGACTGTTCTACCCTTTCGCACCATTTTGCTAATCTTGTTAGGCCGTATATCTTCTCTCTTGTGTTATAAAATATCCATGATAATTCCTGAGCCATTTCATATGCCTTTTGTATGTTAGGGTAGCGATTAAACAGTATTGCTCCACGCTGTTGCTGCTCAGCAGTCCAGTTTTGCTTGTTTTTGTAGAGTAAATACCTGCTTCGGGCAAGTAGTTGTTTAAGTGTATCTCCGTTTTCAAGGATTTGTGGTGTATATGTATTGCTTTCTTTCCTTGCGTTTTCTATGGCTTGGTTTTCCGCCTCTATTGCATCCCACCGATGCTTAATTCTTATTTCCTGCAATGCTTCTGTGGCCAGTTGTTGTACATGAAAGCGATCGATAACCTGAACGGCATTGGGAAAACATTTTTTTGCTATCAACCCCATATTACCTGCCAGATCCAGCGTTATCTCTTCCACCTTATTTCTTTTTCGTAAAGATAGTTTTTGAAGGAAGGGGATAATGTTCTCAGACTTTGTTCCCTCTATAATAGCTACCAGTGTACCTTTCTTTCCTTTGGCTTCTTTATTTGTAACCACTGTGTAAAGCTCTCCATGTGATAAGGATGTTTCATCTATTGATAGACGGAGGCCAAGATTTTGTTCAAACACCAGTCCCTTCGAAGCCGTATATCGATGTTCCCACTGTTCAAAATCACTAAGCTTATCACGATAGTATCTTTGTAGTTTCTTTCCACCAATACCATAAAAGGAGCCGATGGTTTGAAGACTATGAGCCTGTGTATCGGCTGACCTCTTTTAAAAAAGCCGCAAAATCCTTGGTGATTCGCGTGCCTTTTGCAACCAGTTTCCAATTGCGCTGAACTACTTTCCCGGTGCTGTGGTTCATCCACCTACGTCTTTTTACATGCAGAAAGACATTGCGCCCACGAATAGGAAAATCCTGTAAGGTAGATTCTTCATAAAACCCTTTAGACTCTAACTGCTGACCCAAATACTCCTCTGGAATATTATTCAACTCTTCTAAATAAAGATGCAAAGATTCCTCATCTGACTTATGAGAGGTTAAACGAAAGTAGGTCTTTACCTCAGGAGGTAGAACCAAATCAACTAAAGTATATAATGAAGCGTCCAAGGAAATATTCTAAAACGCAAAAATCAACCTTTATATTAATTTCCCCACAACTTTTGAGTATGATCCTCTAAAAAGGATAACGTTTTTATAAACTTTTTTAAAACAACAAAACCCTTGCAATGCAAGGGTTTTGAAGATTTTGTAGCCCGTACGGGAATCGAACCCGTCTCTCATCCGTGAAAGGGATACGTCCTAGCCGATAGACTAACGGGCCATATCTATAAAAGGAGTGCAAATGTAGCTCTTTGTTTTATAAATGCAACATTTTTTTTGTTTATTTTTTATCTACTCAAAATCAGATGTTTATACGGTGTTGTAAATGCCAACCTATACCGTTAATTTTGCGGCAAGTTTTAAACGCCCTATTTATTAATACATTAGCCGCTGCGGGGCGTTCGCTTCGGCGTGTTTTTATTAACTTTATATATAATGAAAGTAGGAATTAACGGTTTTGGCCGCATTGGCCGATTGGTTTTTAGGGCTGCCGCAACTAACCCTAATGTTGAAGTTGTAGCTATTAACGACCTTATTGAGGTTGACTACATGGCATACATGTTAAAATACGATAGTACACACGGTATTTTTAACGGCACTGTAGAGGTTGTAAACGGTGCTTTGGTAGTAAACGGTAAAACCATACGTGTAACTGCTGAGAAAGACCCTGCAAACCTTAAATGGAATGAAGTGGGTGCTGACTATGTAGTAGAGTCTACCGGTTTGTTTCTTACCCAAGAAACCGCAGGCAAACACATTGCTGCCGGTGCTAAAAAAGTAATAATGTCTGCTCCTGCAAAAGATGATACCCCTACTTTTGTTATGGGTGTAAATCATGCTAGCTATAGCAGCAGCATGAATATAGTTTCAAACGCATCGTGCACTACCAACTGTTTAGCTCCTGTAGCTAAAGTTTTGCATGATAACTATGGCATTTTGGAAGGTTTAATGACTACTGTACATGCTGTAACAGCTACGCAAAAAACTGTTGACGGCCCTTCGGCTAAAGATTGGCGCGGTGGTCGCGGTGCATACCAAAACATTATACCTTCATCAACAGGTGCTGCAAAAGCGGTTGGTTTGGTTATTCCTTCGTTAAAAGGAAAACTTACAGGTATGTCGTTCCGTGTTCCTGTTCCTAACGTTTCTGTTGTTGATTTGACTTGCCGTTTAGAAAAAGGCACTTCATACGATGAAATAAAGGCAACGATGAAGCGTGCTAGCGAAAACGAATTGAAAGGTATTTTAGGCTATACTGAAGATGCAGTAGTATCATCAGACTTTATGGGCGATGCTCGTACCTCAATTTTTGATGCAGGTGCTGGTATAATGCTTAGCGAAAATTTTGTAAAAGTTGTTTCGTGGTACGATAACGAGTGGGGCTATAGCAATAAATTGGTTGATTTGATGGTACACATCAACAGTGTGAAATAGTTTGCTGTACACCCTTTAAAACGGCTTAGGAGAACTCTCTTAACTGCTAATAGATATAACCCGCCTAGTGCGGGTTTTTTTATGCCTATTATTCTTTCCATCAATATTTATAAACAGGCTAGTGATATAAACAAAAACGGCTCACTTTAGGTGAGCCGTTTTATTACATAAAGAGAGGTTTGAAAAAAATTATTACTGAACAGAAAGTTTTACAACTGCTGCTTTGTTATCTGCCGATGTAATGTTTACAAGGTACAAGCCTGATTTAAGACCTGCTTTTTCTATCACTACATAGCTATCTGTAACGTTGCTGTACGATTTGATAACACGGCCGCTAATATCAGTTACTGATACGTTGTATACGCCTTGGTTTTCAAATTCTACCAAAGTAGCTTCAGTCATTGGGTTAGGGTATACCTTAACACCGTTAAGTTGTTTTACTTCGTTTACGCTCACAGTACTTGTTTTGCAGCTATTGTATACCAACTTAAGAGTTTCAGCATTGGCGCTGGTGCGTTCTAGCACACGGTTAAAACCACCCACACCATTAGGAGCAGTACAAGCACGGTCGTTAGCATCGGGGAAAGTTTCTTCGTTAGCTGTTATATTTCTGTCGCCATTAGTAAACTTAAAGAAAATAGTTGCTGGGCAAATTTGATTTACGGTTACTGTGTATACACCCGGAGTACCCGACATTGGAGTCATTTTAAGGGCGCCGCCTTGCCATGATGGAGTAGTAAAATCACCCATCAACCAAATTGTGTCTCCCGGAACTTCGCTACGCAAATCAGCTAAGAAAGTGATGTCTTGTTTACCCGGTACTGGTTTGCACGCTGCCATTGAAGAAAAACAGTTAGCAGGTATTGTAGTGTTGGCAGTAAGAGGAACTTCACGGTTACCGCTACCTGTAGTTATACCACCTTCCCAGTTGGTATTACCATTTTTGTGGTAACGGAATTTGAATTGTGCTTCGCCTGAATCAACCATTACAGTCGCTTCGTATATTTTGTCGTTATCGCCATCAAGCAAGGTTGTACCATCGCCCCATCCGCCGGGTAAAACACCACCGGCAGCAGTTACAGAGTCAATAGTTTCACAAGCTAAAATAGCGGTCATATCTACACGTAGGGTAAGGCTATATTTTGGTATTGGAGCGGTAGGACAAGCAGCGCAAGAGCCATAACAAACTACACCAATTTCTTGATCGGCTGTAGCTACGGTTACACTACGGTTGTTGTTTGTAGCACACCCGCTAGGCACACTTTCATCTTTCCCCCACGCATTACCGTTTACAAACTTATACTCGTAGCTACCTGCATCTAGGTATGCAATGTATTCATATATAGTTCCGCCACCAATTGGGTACATTTGGGTAGTAGCAGGATTCCATCCTTGCACAGAACCCGCAAGATGAACGCCTTCAGCATCAACGGTACTAGTTGCCATATCTACTTTAAAACGGGTAAGGTATTTACCTGCCGGAGCATTACCTGCAAACTTAATAGCACCTATAAAAAGTGTATCATCAGCTGCGGTAGAGTCAAGCCAAATCCAACGGTTGTCGTTGGCGTTTGAGCCACTAGCTGCAACACGAGATTCGTTTGGAACAGTCTCTGCATCGCCCCAAGTGTTTCCGTTCATAAATTTAAACTGGTATACTGCGTTGGCAGGTATGTTTACAATTATTGAGTAGATGTTGGTAACGCCTTCTTGGGTTAGCATGGTTTGATCAGGCTGCCAATCACTACTAACGCCAATTTCGCTTTGAAAATCGCCTGCTATATGCACGCCATTTGCAGAAACTGTTTGCCCTGTCATATCAACAGCAAACTTAATTTTTCCGGCATTGGCCAAGCCAAATGCCAAAAGTGAGACTAAAGAGAGTAAAAATAAACGTTTCATAATTATCTGGTTTTGTTTTATTGTATGTATGGTGTTTAAAAAACTTTATGGACAACCTGTTTTTGCTTTTTCCAACTCATCACACCTATCAGCATTGGTGGTGTAGCTGCCTTTTCGCACAACAAACTCAATACGCAGTATTGTTGTTCCGCTAGGTATGTTTAGTAATCTGCTGGGTATAAAGCTTAATTTAAAACGACCGTCGTCTTGCTTTTTCATTTGCAAGCGAGGGTTTAGGTGTACTTCTAAAAACTTCGATGCTTCGTAGGTGCCCCCCAAATCGTCAAATGCACGTATGTGCACATAACAATCGTTAGCATCAAGGTTTTGCATAGTTGTCTTTTCTTCTTTAGGATTATCGTAGTAGATGGTAGTTACTTCATCTAGCAAAACTGTTTGAGGCACGTTGTATATAACGCCTCTCTCTGTTTTTGGAGGATCAACGGTAAGCACTAAGTCTTCGGTTTTAAAATCAGGATCACCAAAACCTCCACCGTCTTTTGGTTTCACTAAAAACGATATTCCTTTTGAATATACTTCTGATGCTGTTACGCCATAAAACTCTGTGGGTATCATTTCGTAATACCATACACGAGGCCCTTTAAGGCTATCGCGAGTCATTTTAAGAGTGTCGTTAGAGTTTTTCCATGCTTGTGCACCCACTCCATTTGCCAAGGGATGGCCGGCAGGGTGTTCGGCAGGCAACCACGTCCAAATATAAAACGGCCCTTTAACAGTATCCATTGATTGGTTGGTGGTTTTAGAAAGATCAACGTACAAACGCACGGTTTTGGTAACGTCTGTTGGTGATGGGTCTATCCATGCTGTTTGTGCATAGGTTTGCACGCCGCATATAAGTAGTATCAGTATGGCAACTATTTTCTTCATGGGTTATTTCCTTTCAAACTCTAATAGGTAAGAAAATACTGCATCAGTACCGCAGTTTATGGTTTGCTTTATTTTTAGCCTTTTATCGGTGGTGCGTATGGTTGCTCCCAGTGGCAAGTCGTCTGTTCCGCCGCCTGTATAGGTTAAAATAATTTTTGTAGGGTAGTTATTGTTGTCAAACGCCCATGTACCACTACTTCCAAAGTGTGTTTTGGCTACGCCCGTATTATCACTAGTGAAAGTAAAATCGGTATTAAAGGTAATATTGGGCATGGCTGTACCCGTAGCATAAAAATCGGTTATATCGGCCGTTTCTTTCACTAGCGATAATTCATCTACCTGTGATGCTTGCACCAACACCCACGATGCAGCCAAACCTTCTATTTTGCTTGGCGCTTCCTCTAATGTTTTATCTTTTTTACATGCTGAAGCTAGTAGTAGTAGCCCTGCCATAAAAAATATAAGTATATGTTTCATATCTGTTGCTTTTTGTGGTGTTACTTTAATTAATTGCAACCCCCTGTTGGGTTCATGCTAAACAATGATGTTTTTTCTTCAATAGGAAACTGTATTAACATCCCGTTACAATTCCAATTTGCCGTGCGTATGGTAATTGCTTCTCCGTTTGCACCTCTGCGTTTTAGGTCTTGTACTCGGTTTCCTTCGCACATTAATTCAATCCTGCGCTCGTATCGGGCAGCATCAATAATGGCTTGGGGCAATGCATTTAGGGCAAGTTGTTTGTGCCCTGCGCCATAGGCTCGTTTACGTATTTCATTAACATCGGCTATTGCGGTGCTTAAATCCTGATTGCTTTCGGCCAATGCCTCTGCACGTAAAAGCTTAAGCGCGGTAAGGTGTACGTAAGGTACACTAGCCCAATCAAAATCAAATTTTGCTGAACCGTAGTACTCATTGTTTCCTTGTCCTTCGTTAAAGATACGAACTAAACTTTTACGTTTATCTAATGTATCGCCAACAATAGTAAAATATAAATCGGCCGAAAGACGAAGCGCGGGATTGGGATTATTATCTGTGCGGTAATTTCCGGTGAAGTCTTTTGCTCTATTATCAACGTTTGAGGTTGATACAAACTTAAATATGGTTTCTGTTGATGAGTCGGGCTTGACAAAGCGATTTATTTGGGCTGTATCGAAACTGTATTTACCAGTATTAATTACATCGTTGGCCAACTGTGCTGCATCAGCAAAGCGATTCATTTGGAAATATACACTTGCCAACATGGCTTGTGCTGCTTGTTTATCAGCATAGTTGCCGTTGGTGGTGGGCAGGTTGTTTACCGCGTATTCTAAATCGCTAATAATTAAATCGTATACTTCTTTTACACTTGCCCTTGCTTTTGGCTCGGTAGTGGGTGTTGTGCGAATAACTATACCCGGGTGAGAGTTATCAGACGTGTAGCCGTAGGGTTGTGCCCATAGTTTAACTGTTTCAAAGTGTGCTAAGGCACGTAAAAAACGGCTCTCGGCTAATAGTTTTTGGCGTAATTGTGCATCTGCATTGGGAAATCTATCCAGCTGATATGCAATAACATTAGCTCGGTTTACTATTCTATACAAATCGGTATACACGTTTTTGGTTGTTCCGTTAAAAAACAAAACCGCACGGTTGTATATCTCTTGGTAATCGTTATTGCTGGGTGGGTTAGCTTGGTCGTCGCTTAATAAGTCATTAAAAAGCTGTGTCCTTCCGCCCATAGTATTGGCAGCCACATCGTATATGGCGTTTAATACAGGTACTAAATCCTCAGGTGAATTAATAGCGTCTTCTTCAAGGGTGGCTCCCTCTGGCTCTATCTCAAGCATTTTTTTGCACGATACTGAGCTTATGGCAACTATAATAGCTATAATGTATATGTTTAGCTTTTTCATTGTTTTTCCCTCCTTAAATTAAAATCCAACATTAATTGCCAAACTAAACGTACGCTCTTGTGGTGGCGTTAAGTAGGATATTGCCGAACCTGCCAAGTTGCGCGTTTGGTTGTAATTATCCTGCGTTGGCTCGGTATCTCTTGATACTTCAGGGTCTAAACCTGTGTAGCGGGTAAGTAAAAATAGGTTAGTGGCAATAAGCGTTACACGCATTGATTGCACATTTATGCGTTTTGTAGCTGCACGGGGTAGGCTATACCCAAACGTTAAATTACGCAAACGCAAATAGCTTCCGTTTTCCAACCATTGTGTAGTATTAATCCACGGTGTAGTTGATCCGTAAGTTTGTGTATTACGTGTAAGTCGGGGATATGTTGCATCGTCGCCCGGAGTTTGCCAACGATCGAATATACGGCTATCCATATTCCAGTCGGTTACTACACCATTTTGACGTTTCGCCGATGACTCGTAAATATCATTTCCTACTACAAATACAAACAAGAAACTTAAATCGAAGTTTTTGTATGAAAAATTATTGGTAATACCTCCCACAGCTTTTGGCAATATATTACCTACCGGCACACGGTCGGCAGGATCCCAAGTGTAGGTTTCTTTTCCTGTTTTATCTAAGTATACCGGTAGGCCTGATTGTTGGTCGATGTGTGAAAAACGCACCAAGTAATTTGTTCCCAAAGGTTCGCCAACAATAACACGAGTATCGTTTGTTCCCCCGCTTACGGCATCTTCAGAATAAACCCCAAGGCTTGATACTTCGTTTATGTTGCGGGCAATATTAAAATCGGTACTCCATTTAAATTTACCCACCAAGTTGCGCGATTTGAAGCTAAACTCGATACCTTGATTACTTATCGAACCTACGTTCTCCCAATAGTTTGTAAAGCCTGATGATGGCGGTATAAACAGATAGGTAATAACATCGTTGGTTTTTTTAGAGTATAAATCAAGCGTTAATGTTAAACGATCTTTAAACAATCCCATTTCTACACCCACATCAACGTTGTTTGATGTTTCCCAACGGAAGTTTTCGTTGCGTATTTGTGTTTGATAAAATGTTGGCTGATTGTTATATCTTATTTGATTTTCTGGTGGAGAAAACAAACCAAACCGTGCATTTGAAGGCATATTGTTTGAGTTGCCCGAACGACCATAACCTGCACGAAGTTTTAAGAAACTTATAGATTTATGGTGTTTTAAAAATGCCTCGTCAGAGATTACCCACGCACCAGATATTGATGGAAATAAACCCCAGCGGTAATTTGCTCCAAAACGTGATGAAGCATCAGCGCGCAAGCCTGCTTGCAAAAAGTATTTCTTTTTGTAGTTGTAGTTTGCCCTACTGAAATAGCCCAAAAACGACCACCTATCCGAAGGGTTTTTAGTACGTGTAGCTGTCATAGGCATCTCTTCATTATAGAAGGGAGCGCGCATATCTTGCGCTTCAACTTTTGAGCTTTGGGTGTAAGAGTATTGATACTCGTGACCCACTAAAACAGCAATTTCGTGGTCTTCTTTCAGCGTTTTCATGTAATTGGCCGAAAGAGTGTAGTTGTAGTTACTTACCCAAACAGTATTTCGTTCAGAACGACCAGCATTGTTGGTATTGGTAATAAGACGACTTTCCCATATATCGTCGTTCAAATCCATATAGTCGTAACTGCCCTGTGCTGTTACTGTAAGCCCTTTGGCCACAGTATAGTCTAAGCCCATTCCGTTTATAAAACGTTTTTCAAGCGTACGCCAAATTTTGTTTTCGCGTTGCGCTACTGGGTTGTTGCCTATACCCGCACCACGAAACCAAGAACCATCAGCATTTTTTATAGGATAGATGGGCAATGCGGTAGACATTGCTGCACCCAAGCCACCACTCCATGCCGCATCAACACGGTTGTTTTGCCCGCGAGATACTGAACTATTTACACGTAGTTTAAGGTTTTTTGCAAGGTTGGCATCTAAATTTAATCGAACAGAACTACGCACGTAATTGTTGCCAATTATAAATGTACCGTTATCATCGTGCGTAAAATTGGCTAAAAACGATAAGTCTTTGCCTCCTTTTGCTACACCAAAGTTGTACATCTGTTTCATACCCACACCCATAGTTTCATCCACCCAATTGGTGCCCGGCATACTATCTACCTGATTCCAAGTTAAACCTCCTGTTAATGGCGCACGACCCACTCCACCATCATTTTCCCAAGCTTCTTGCAACATTTGCACATATTGGTCTTTGTTTAGCATATTGGGTCTACGCGTTGGGGTAGAAATACCTACACGAGTATTGAACGTAAATTTCCAACCCGGTGTATGTGCCCTTTTGGTAGTAATAAGTATTACACCGTTTGCACCACGCGCACCGTAAATGGCATTTGCCGCAGCGTCTTTTAATATTTCTATCGACTCTATGTCTTCAGGGTTTAAAAAAGCTAAAGGGTTGTTATTCATACCCCCGCTATTACCACGCAAGGCAATATCCTGTGTCATTGGTATACCGTCAATAACATACAAGGGATCGCCGCTGGCACTAATGGAAGCCAAACCCCTAATACGCACTACCGTTGGCGAACCCGCCAAACCACTACCTGTGGTTATTTGTACACCGGGTGCTTTACCTTGTATTGCCGCCTCAAAGCTGGGAGCAGGCATATCGGTAAGCTCATCGCCATCTAGTTTTGTAATAGAGCCTGTAAGGTCGCGTTTACGCTGTACACCGTATCCTACTACTATAGTTTCTTCTACTTTAGCAATGTCTTCGGCTAGTTTAATGTTTAGTGTGATTTTTTGACCCGCAGCTACAGTTACTGTTTTTGTTTGGGTAGAATAACCCACATAGCTTATGCGCAGGTTGTAGGTGCCTGCTTTTGCCAGCCTAAGACTATAGTTACCGTTAATATCTGAGGCAACACCTTCTTTGGTTTCGTTGGTAATAATGGTAACACCATAAAGCGTTTCTCCTGTAATGTCGTCGCTAATAGTACCCACTATTGTTTGCCCCAATGCCGGCACCACCCCTACAGCAAAAGGGAAGAGTAACAACAGAAGAACTTTAAAGTAGAGTTTTTGCATAGTATCTGGTTTAAAATCAGTTGAGTAATTATTTACTTAGTATTAGTTTTTGGGTAGTTGCAATGGTTTGCCCTTGAGCTTTTAGCAGGTAAATACCTTCTTTTAACGCTCCGTTTGTTGTTAAATCAAGAGTAAGGGCATTGTTGCCTTGTTGTAGTTTCATTTCTCCCCAGTTTAGCACTTCTTTTCCGCCCATATCGTACAGGGTAAGTGAGGCCGTTTGCGCTTGGGTACTATTTATTATTACACTTATTTTATCACTGGCAGGGTTTGGGTATACTTCTATTTTTTGGCTTTTACCGTCAATTTCTTGTACGCTTATATTATTGCCCAGTGTAAAGGTTTCTTTGTACTCAGGTAGTTTTTTGCTGGTGTATATGCGGTATTCGCCAGGTTTTAGCAAAATGCCGTTTTGGGTATTGGTTACTGTTAACGAAGAGTTGCTAAAATACTCGTACCAAACGCCTGTATACTGAAAATCAGGGTTAATGGTTTGGTCGTTAACATCAAAGTTGGCCATCACTATCACATCCATACTGCTATGGTTTAGGCGTATTTTTTTAGCTTTGCTGCCACTACCTGCATCTAGCTGAAAATTATTGGTGCTAAATGCCTCTTCGGTAGTACGTAATTTTAGTATTGCTGCCCAAATGTTTAGCAATTTGCGACGGTTGGTATTGTTATAATAATCCCAACGGATGGGTTTGGGTGATGTACGGCAGTCGTTGTTTATAGTTCCGTCTTCGCAACGGTTTAAGGCAAAATCATAACCCATTTCGCTAAACTGCCACATCATTTTAGGGCCGGGTATCGAAAAGAAAAACACACCGGCAGCTTCCATACGTGCCAAGGCTACGTTTAGCGATTTTACGTTGTGCGATGTATTGGTACTATTACCAAATTGAAGGTTTTTATACATCAGCCTTTCCTCGTCATGGCTTTCCATATACGATAGCAGGCCTGCTTTTGAGTATCCTCTTGTTTTATAGCTTGCCGAGCTTACATCAGCAGTGTAGCCCAGTGTTAGCTCATTAAAATCATGGTTAATATTGCCCCAAAGTAAAAAACCTCTGTTGGCTAGTTCTACTTCTTCACTATTATCAGCAAAATGCTCTAATATCATTATGGCTTTGGGGTTTACACTCCATACTGTATTGCCTATGTTTTGCAGTATATTTATACGGCTTTGGTCGTATGCGCCCCATGCACCAATATTTCCTAATGTGTTTTTTTGCGTATAGCCTTTTGATAAGTCCATACGATAGCCATCAATACGATACTCTTGTACCCAATACTTAAATACTCTTTCAGCCCATAAACGGGTAACATAGGCCTCGTGGTTATAATCGTAACCCACATTAAAATCGTGTTTGGCATCGCGGTTAAACCAAGGGTTGTCATACGCTGGTTTGCCGTATTGCCCCGCATTAGCATCAAAATACATTTGTACCTGAGGGTTTTGCCCAAAAGAGTGGTTCATGGCTATATCCAATACTATGGCTATGCCTTTGCGATGGGCTTCTTCAACCAGTTTTTTAAAGGCATTGCGTGTGCCGTAGTATTTATCTAACGACATAAAAAAGGCGGGGTTATACCCCCAACTAACATTGCCTTCAAACTCCATTACGGGTAAAAGGTGAATACAGTTAACGCCTAGTTTTTGTAAATAGCCCAACGAGTCCATTACCGACTTAAAGGCGTGGTCGCCAACAAAGTCGCGCACCAAAAGCTCGTATACCACTAATTTTTCAGCCGTTGGAGGTGTAAAGTTTATGGTATTATCCCAATTGTATTGTGGTGCATCTGTTTGAAAAACAGAAACAACACCTGTGGTTTTACCTTGTGGGTATTGCCTTTCGGCAGCAGGATAAACTGCTTCAGGAATATAAGAATCGTTCCAAGGGTCTAGTACTTTTTGACAATAAGGGTCGGCATAGCGTGCCAACTCATCGTTTACTAAAAACTGATAGCCATACTCTTTACCTGCCGTAAGCCCGTCAATCTGTATCCACCAAATAGAGTCGTTGGTGGCTTTTTTCATCAAATATTTAGGGTCTACCTGCCAATTGCTAAAATCGCCAAAGACATACATAAAGTCTTTACCCGGCGCTAACGATTGTATTATTACTGTAGTACTATTAATATAGTTAACCCCCAATTGCAAACCTGCGGGTGGGTTTTGCACTACAGGGTTGCCTTGCACTACAAAGTATGTAGTATCGTATGCTTTTAACGCGCCTTTGGTAACCTCAGTAGTTAGTTCGTATTTACCCACTGCGGGGGTAGTATATGTATAATTTAAAGTGGTGGCTGATGGTTCTTCAAAAACCAATGTGCCGTTTGAAAACAGTTTTATATTGGCGGCTTCTGATGCCAGTACACTTACCGAAACATTATTGCCTTGTTTGGTAATTGACGGTGTTTGGTTGGGGCTGGTAAATGTAGCAGCAAGACCGGCTGTATATAAATCAACAAAAATATCTGAGCCATCGGTTGAGCGACCTACGTTTGTGCCTGCAGCATCTCTAAAAACAAAGGCAAGTCGGGTTACTGTTTCACCCGAAGGAACGCCATAAAAATCACGAATGCGGTAAGATATTTGGTGTTTATTGTTACCAATATTGGTCATCTTCACCTTATTATCTACAGTGCCCCAATTACCTTGTACGTATTTCCAATCGGTTGGCGTAGCACTTTTACTGGTAATAACTCCAGTGTGTGCATATACTTGGGTTTGATTTAAAAGAGCGGCATTGCCTTGTGAGGCATCAAAAGTAATTACCACACTGTCGTTTTCGGTAGCGAAAACGGGGTCGATAGTTACCTGCCCTTTAATATGAAAAAATATCAGGCATAATACACCTGATAGGGTAACGCGTAAAAGATTTACCATAAAATGCTTAGTGTTATTGTAACACTGTTAGTTAAAAACCAACAGGTTACAAGGTTCTTAAGTTTCTGCGCAAACTAAAAACCAAAGTTATAAAAAAAGTGTATAACATACACTAAGCAATAGAAAAAATATATTTCCCTTCCGTTACGCACTGATTATCAGCGTGTAAAATTTTATTTGCGGGGTATAATACCCTCGTACTTATATAGTTGGGCGGGTTTGTGCAAAACTCCCTTTTGCTTTTCGTCAAGGGGTTTCAGTTGGTCAATCTTTTTAATACTCTTCCTAAAATTGCGTTTATCCAGCTTTTTATCCAGCACAATCTCGTATAAGCTTTGTAGTTGGCTAAGTGTAAATTTTTCGGGCAACAGCTCAAAACCAATGTTTTTGTTTATCAGCTCGTCGCGGAGCATATCCAAGCCGCCTTGCAAAATTTTATTATGGTCAAATGCCAATCGGGGCTCTTTACCCATATCTATCCAAACAGATCGTTTGGCAAATGAGCCTGCCCCCGGCTCGTAGTCAGCAAGATTTACTAAAGAATAGTATGCTACTGTAATTACTCGTGTTTCAGGATTGCTACGATACGTTTTTAACCACTCAGCATCCTTCACGTCGCTTACCCTGCCAGGGTTGCCATACGTGTGAAACTGTTTTAAGTAAATACCCTGTAGTTGAGTTAATTCGCCCAAAACTCTAGTTGCCGCTTGGTGCAGCCCTTCGTCTTCTCGAACCAAATCTCCGGGAAGGGCAAATTGTGCTCCCTTGCCTTTTTTTGCTTTCTCATCCAGAGCCTTTTGCTCTATTAATAAAACTTTTAAAGTCTCGTTGTCGTATCCAAAAACCACACAGTCTACCGAAACGTTGTGGATTATTCTTTCATTTATACTCATTTAGCAGGTATACCCTAGGCGGATAATAGTTCAATTTTAATCAATAAATTGCGGTTTTCAAATTTCGATAAGTGTATTTTTGACACTTAGATGTATATTTGTTCTCATATTAAGTCCTTATTCTGAATGATACTTTTAGCCGATAGTGGTTCTACTAAATGTGACTGGTTGCTGACCGATAGCACCGGTAAATACTACGATAGTTATAAAACTATTGGTTTTAACCCCTTTTTTCATAGTAGCGAAACCATTGCCCATGAAATAAAGCAAAACGAAAGTTTGTATGGCATAGCTACACGTATTGATGAGGTATATTATTACGGCGCAGGAAATAGCAGCGAGTACTATAATGATATAGTGCGCATTGCCCTTGCTACGGTGTTTAAAAACGCTCGCCTACATGTAGACCACGACCTTTTGGGTGCGGCCTACGCCACCTACACCGGCGAACCTTGCATTAGCTGCATATTGGGCACAGGTTCAAACTCGTGCTTTTTTGATGGGAATAAAATACACGAGCAAGTACCTGCACTAGGTTATATTTTGGGCGACGAAGCCAGCGGCAGCTATTTTGGCAAACAATTGCTTAGTTGCTACCTGTATAAAAAACTACCCGAAGAAATAGCCCACGACCTTGAGAAAGAGTATGGCGTAAACAAGGCTACTATTTTTGAGCACGTATACGAGCAACCCAATGCCAATGTATACCTAGCCAGTTTTACACGTTTTATAGCTAAATACCGCGATTTGCCCTTGTTTGCAGATATGCTGCACAAAGGCATGGTACATTTTATAAAAGAACACGTTTTGTGCTACGATAATGCCCAAAATGTACCCGTGCATTTTATTGGTTCAATAGCATTCCATTTTCAAGAGGCATTGCAAAGTGCCGCAAAAGAATGTAATGTGAAGCTGGGCAGCATTATAAAACAGCCCATACAAAACCTATTGAGCTACCATATTAAATACATTTTTCCTGAACTGAAGCATGAGCCACACCATTAAAGGTTGCATTTTTGACCTCGACGGGGTTATAGTTGATACAGCAAAATATCACGGTTTGGCATGGACACGCCTTGCCGATAGTTTGGGCGTACCTTTTAACGAGCACGATAACGAGCAACTAAAAGGTGTTGGCCGAATTGAGTCGCTGGAGTATATTCTTAACAAAGGAAATATAAGCCTTAGTGAAGAGGAAAAAGTGCGTTTAGCTTCTCAAAAAAACGAGTGGTACTTAGAGTTTGTGCGCACCATGCAACCCGATGAGGTTTTGCCGGGAGCTGTTGCGTTTTTAACCGAACTGAAACAAAAAGGTATAAAAATAGCATTGGGTAGTGCCAGCAAAAACGCCCGTTTAGTGCTAGAGCTTACCAATACTCTACCCCTTTTTGATGCCATTGTTGATGGCACGCGCACCACACAATCGAAACCGCACCCGCAAGTTTTTTTAATGGGAGCAGAAGATTTAGGGCTGAAACCTAGTGAATGTGTTGTGTTTGAAGACGCTATTAGCGGTATTGATGCCGCACTGGCAGGTGGGTTTACCGCCATAGGTATTGGTAGCCCAAATGTGCTAACCAAAGCCCACAAGGTATTTGCAGGATTATCAGAGGTTACTGTTGCTGACGTGTTGTAATCTATTTGGTTTGAATATTGATTTTACCTCCTTCATCCACTGAAAAAAGTAATCCATGCCTACTACAAAACTCCTCAGTTGTTTTTCCAATACTTAGTGCCTGTTCTTTATCAAACGTGGCATAAGCAATATCCAGCCTGTCTAATTCAGCCAAAACATTATAACTTTCTTCTGTGCCAGCATTCATCAAAGAATAACGCCTGTGAAGCTTAACTACTTGGCTCATTTCGTCAGTAAAAAACCGTTGAAAGTCTGCTAAAGAATTTTCCATTTTTATGCGCAATTCCCCGTCCCCTTTATAATCGCCCATTTTTTGCACTCTTTCCTTTGCGTGATGAAACGACTTCACGGCCAATGTTCTAGCCTCTTCAGCCTTCACATACTCTTGTTTTCTCAAGGCTTCTATAAACTGATTAGTATACAGTTTTGAACTGTCAAATTGGTTTAACATATTAACAGTATAAAATATCGCATCCTTTTTCTCTGTAAAAGAGCACGAAGCTATTAAAGCAATAAAAAGAACAAGAATAGAAGATTTAGCAAGAGAAAATATTTTCATGCTGCAATCATAATAAAAACACAAGTTGTATATTACAATTTGATAGCCTTTTTCGTAATTATATAAAGAAAGTGTATTTTCGACACTTTGTAAATTTTCATCCAAATGCGTAAGTATATAGTAGAAAACGATTGGCAAATTATAGAAGACGGTTTCGACCCTAATTTGCACCAAAGCAGCGAAAGCATTTTTAGTATTGGCAATGGCAAAATGGGTCAACGCGCCAATTTTGAAGAAAAATACAGTGGCAAAAGCCTGCGCGGCAGTTACATTGCTGGCGTATATTACCCTGATAAAACCCGTGTGGGTTGGTGGAAAAACGGCTACCCCGAATATTTTGCCAAAGTATTGAATGCCGCCAACTGGATAGGCATTGATATTCGCCTTGATGGCGAAGAGCTTGATTTGGCAGAGTGCGAGGTGAAAAATTTTCGTCGTGTGCTTGATATGAAAAACAGCACATTACACCGCTCTTTTACCGCCATTTGTGCTAGCGGCAAAGAGGTTGAAGTAAATGCTACACGCTTTATAAGTATGGTAGATGACGAAGTGGGCGTGATAAAATACAGCGTTACCCCACTAAACTTTTCAGCAAAAATCACTTTTACACCCCATATTGACGGTGATGTGGTGAACAAAGACTCTAACTACGATGAAAAGTTTTGGGACGAAGTAAACCGCAATATTGACCGCGAGTATGCTTTTCTTACTCTTAAAACTAAAAAACTCGATTTCTTTGTTTGCACTGCCTTTACTGCACAGTTGTACCAAGAGAGTAAGCTAATTAAACCCGGCACACGTACCTTAAACAAAGAAAAATACGTTGGGTTTGAATATATAGTAGAAGCACAAAAAGGGCAAAAAACTACCCTTGTAAAATATTGTGCCAACCTAAGCAGCCAAAACTACGATAGGGACGAGCTATTATCGCAAAGCAAAAAAACATTAATAGCTGCCGAAAACAAAGGTTTTGATACCCTGCATACAGAACACGCAGCCGCTTGGGCAAAAATTTGGGAAACCAGCGATATAAAAATACACGGCGATGTTGCTGCACAACAAGGTATCCGCTTTAATATAATGCAGCTATACCACACCTATACCGGGCAAGACCCTCGCCTAAATATTGGCCCAAAGGGGTTTACAGGCGAAAAATATGGCGGTAGCACCTATTGGGATACTGAAGCATATTGTTTACCCTTTTACCTAAGCACCGCCGAACCAAAAGTGGCTCGCCAACTGCTGCAATACCGCTACAAACAACTGGATAAAGCCATTGAAAACGCTGCAAAACTAGGCTTTACTAATGGTGCAGCCCTATACCCAATGGTAACCATGAATGGGGAAGAGTGCCATAACGAGTGGGAAATAACCTTTGAAGAAATACACCGCAACGGGGCTATTGCCTACGCCATATACAACTACATAAACTACACTGCCGATGAAGGCTATTTGGCCGAAGGAGGATTGGAAGTATTGTTGGGCATCTCAAGGTTTTGGGCGCAGCGTGTTAATTGGTCGGAACACAAGCAAAAATATGTAATGTTGGGCGTTACAGGCCCTAACGAGTATGAGAATAACGTAAACAATAACTGGTATACCAACTATATAGCCGCATGGTGCATGGAATATACCACTAAAGCCGTCGCTTCTGTTAAAAAACACTACGCAGCAGCCTATAAAAAAATTGTAGCCAACACCGCATTTAACGAAAAAGCAGAAACCGAAAAATGGGAACACATAATAAACAATATGTACTTGCCCTACGATGGAACCCAAAAGGTGTTTTTGCAACAAGAAGGCTTTATGGATAAAGAGCAGCTAACAGCTGCCGAGCTAGACCCTGTCCAACGCCCCATAAACCAACATTGGAGCTGGGATAGAATATTGCGCAGCATTTTTATAAAACAAGCCGATACCCTGCAAGGATTCTACTTTTTTGAAGATGATTTTGATATAGATAGCCACCGTCGCCATTTTGATTTTTACGAGCCGCGCACACTGCACGAATCATCACTATCCCCCTGTGTACACGTGGTGTTAGCCGCCAAATTGGGCAAAGAAGAAAAAGCCTACGAGTTATACCTGCGCACCAGCCGTTTAGACTTGGACGATTATAACCACGAGGTGCACGAAGGGCTACACATTACCAGTATGGCCGGCACATGGCTTAGTGTGGTACAAGGCTTTGGCGGTATGCGTGTTAAAAATGGGCAGCTACATTTTAGCCCCATGTTGCCCAAAAACTGGAGTGGTTTTGAGTTTAAGATATTGTTTAGAGGCAATACACTCAACATAGCCGTTGATAAACAACACGCCACTATAAGCCACCTGCAAGGAGAAGAACTTACCCTGCAACTGTTTGGCAAAGCGCACACACTTTCAGCCAATGGTGAGCTAAAAGTTGCCTTGGGTGCAACAGCCACTAATTAGTAAAGCCAAACATATTTAAGGCACATTGCTTTTAGCCTGCCGCAAATACTTTTGATTTTACCCTTTAAAAATGGAACTTTGCCCGTATAAAACAAAACCGTTATGGCAGTAGCAGCTCCTTTTAATTTTAAAAAATGGATAGATGAGAACCGACACTTGCTAAAACCCCCTGTGGGCAATATACAAGTGTGGAAAGATGCTGAATTTATTGTGATGGTAGTTGGTGGCCCCAATAGTCGCAAAGATTACCACTACAATGAAGGCGAAGAGTTTTTTTATCAATTGGAAGGGGATATTGTTGTTAAAATTATTGACGAAGGCAAGCCGCGCGATATTCATATAAAAGAGGGAGATATATTTTTATTACCTCCACGCACACCGCACAGCCCACAACGTGGCCCCAACACCGTAGGTTTGGTTATAGAACGCGAACGTGCTAAAACCGAATTGGATGGTTTTTTATGGTATTGCGAAAATTGTGGCGAAAAACTATACGAAGAATACGAATACGTTACCGATATAGTGAAACAATTACCCCCAATTTTTAGCCGTTTTTATGGTAACCTTGAAAATTGTACCTGCAAAAACTGCGGCACAGTGATGGAGGCTCCACAAAAAGCACAATAAATCATGTTCAATTTATCTGTAAAAACAACAAGCCTTGTAGGTTTGCTATTACTGTTTAGTGCTCAATTGTTTGCTGCCCCGCCAAAAGGGGGCGAAGAGTTGGTGCCCTACCGTAAAGGTAACCTTTGGGGATATAGCGATATTGATAAGAAACTAAAAATTGAAGCCTATTACCAAGAAGCACACTTTTTTGTTGAGGGTTTGGCTGCCGTGAAACAAAACAACAAATGGGGCTTTATCAATGCAAAAGAAAAAATAGTAGTCCCTTTTGTATACACAGCCGTTGATGATTTTAACGAAGGCCTTGCGGCAGTAGTAAAAGACAAATGGTGTGGTTTTATTGATAAAAAAGGAAGAGAGGTAATACCTGCCACTTTTGGTGCTGTGGGTAAAATGAAAAACGGTTTAGCGTATGCACGCTACGCCACTACCTATGGCTATATAAATAGCAAAGGAGAAATAACCATCCCCTTTATATACCAAAAAGCTAACGATTTTATTGATGGTGTTGCCATAGTGCAGCTAAACGGTTATTGGCGGTTGATAGATAAAAAAGGAGAAACCATTAGCGATAGCACCTACCAAGAAATTAATCCTGTGTACGAAGGATTAATGTTGGTGAAACGCGACGGCAAATATGGCTACATAAACCAAAAAGGGAAAGAAGTAATTAGTGCCCAATACCAAGAGGCTTTGCCCTTTAACGAGGGGTTGGCTGCCGTAAGCATAGATACCTTAGGGCAACCCCTGTATGGCTACATAAACACCAAAGGCGAGATGGCTATACCGTATAGCTTTAGCAAAGCAAAAGAGTTTAGCAACGGTCTTGCGCCGGTAAATATTAGTGGCCGCTGGGGGTATATAAACAAACAAGCACAACAGGCTATAACCATACAATATGCCGATGCAGGTATTTTTAGTAATGGAGTTGCCCGAATATATGCCAATAGTAGTTGGGGTTTTATAAATACCAAAGGAGATACAGCCATTGACATTAAATACATTATGGTGAGCGACTTTATAGAAAACCGCGCAACTTTTATTGATGAAAAAAACCATTGGGGAGTATTGGATACCAAAGGCAATATTACCTCAACAGCCCAATACGACAACCCACTGATGTATAGCAACGGATGGGCTAGAGCCTACCGAAACGGTAAGTTTTTAGGTTTTATAGACCTACAAGGAAATCAGTTTTACGAAGAATAAAAATAGGCTAAACAGCCACGAGAATATAAAAAAATGAACTTAGTAGAAGAACTACGCTGGCGCGGGCTGCTGCAAGATATAATGCCCGGAACCGAAGAATTATTGAATAAAGAAACAGTATCGGGCTATGTGGGTTTCGACCCTACGGCTGACTCGTTGCATATAGGTAACATGGTGCCCATAATGCTATTGGTGCACCTGCAACGTGCAGGCCACAAGCCCATTGCATTGGTGGGTGGTGCTACGGGTATGGTGGGCGATCCATCAGGCAAAAGTGCCGAACGTAACCTATTAGATATTGAAACCATAAACTACAACCTAAGCTGCCAACGCAAACAACTGGAGCAGTTTTTAGATTTTAAGGCAGAAAAAAACGCTGCCGAAATAGTGAACAACTACGATTGGTTTAAAGAGTTTAGCTTTTTGGGCTTTATACGCGATGTGGGCAAACACATTACCATAAACTACATGATGGCCAAAGACTCTGTAAAAAACCGACTGGAAAACGGGATGTCGTTTACCGAGTTTTCATACCAACTGGTGCAAGGCTACGATTTTTACCACCTATACAAAAACAAAGGTGTGAAACTGCAAATGGGCGGTAGCGACCAATGGGGCAATATAGTTACAGGTACAGAGCTTATACGCCGCATGGATAGTGGCGAAGCCTTTGCGCTTACTGCTCCTTTGGTGAAAAAAGCCGACGGAACAAAATTTGGCAAAAGCGAAAGCGGCAACGTATGGCTTGACCCTAAAAAAACCAGCCCCTTCAAGTTTTACCAATTTTGGCTAAACACTAGCGATGTAGATGCCGAAAACTACATTAAGGTATTTACCCTGCTCCCTCACGATGAGATAGAAGCCGTTATTGCCGAACACAAAACCGACCCCGGTTTGCGTGTATTGCAAAAAGCATTGGCAAAAGATATTACTACCCGTGTGCACGGTGAGGCAGGCTATGACGAAGCCATAAAAACCACCGAATTGCTTTTCAGCAAGGATTTGGCCGATAAACTCAAAACCCTTAGCAGTGAAGTGATTTTAGACATGGTTGACGATAACCTTAAATATACCTTGCCTCGCGCTGATTTTGAAGCAGGAATAGCTTTAGCTGAATTATTGGCCGATAAAACCGAAATATTCCCTTCGCGGGGCGAAGCGCGTAAAATGATACAAGGCGGAGGACTTAGTATAAATATGGAAAAAGTAGCTGATGCTAACGCTACTGTTGATGCTACTGCTCTATTGCAAGGCAAATACCTATTGGTACAAAAAGGCAAAAAGAATAAATATTTGGTAATAGTAGAATAAGTTATTACTCGTTAATCATGTATTCGTGTATTTGTCAAATTTTAAAAATTTGACAAATACACGAATTTTGCTTTAAAGACGGCTTCCTCGCAATGATTAAAACCGAACAAATACACCCCGATTTTTATTTTCCCCGACCAAACATATTCTCAACCATTTTTTTCTCCTCATCACTAAGCTCCTTCCCATTTTTTCCTTTAACATTTTTAGTAATCCAACTAGTTACCTTTGGGTTATTGCCGTAATTAGCACTTAGGTAGTCGGCAATAATTTTAAGTACTACAAACAAACCCATTACTATACTTATACCTCCTGTTAGCATAAAAATAAACCCGCCCAGTATTACCAAAAACTGTTGCAAAAAAATGCGTTTATACGGAGCCATCATCAGGCTTTGCATGGATGCCGTTTTGTATTTTTCAGAGAAAATAAAATCATCGGCCACGTATATAAGGTTGGCCATTAACAAGCTACCCAAAGCCAAAAGGGTATCATCGTTTATATATAATCTGAAATTAGCAATAACATTAAAAGGCTCAGGGCCTTTGCCCATAGACTCCCACATGGATGAAAAAGCAAAAAACAACACCGATTGTACGAAAATGAAAAAATTATAATGGAAAAGAAAAAAAGGAATTAACCCCAAACCTGAAACACCTTGTGTAAATTCACTTTTTTCCTCTTCCTCATTTTTTGTGCCGTTTACTAGGTATACCGTCAGCATTTTAAGGGCATTTAAAATGCCTATAATTACTGTTTCTAGTATATAAACTACAATAATACCTTTGCCGTCCCAACCAAAAAATAGCACACCAATAAGGGGCACAAGATTGGCCGCAATTAAAAAAGCGTTCGATGTTTTTTTACCTGTTGTCATACTGCTATATACCAAAAGTAGTGTTTTTGTGAATACTTTGACTGTAAATTTGTTTTATGACAAGAGATGAGTTTAAGGCTTTTGTAGATAAAACACTTGACGAATTAATTTTATATGCTGAGGTGCACGCAGATAAGATTTTTGTAGGGTTTAAACTCAAATTCTGTTGGGGCTTTTATTCAAAAGAACTTGTTGAAGGAAGAGAACAAATAATTAAAGAAATAACCCAAAAAGTATTTATTGACTCAGATAATATTTATCCGTGTGTTGATTTATGGATAGAAGTTAAGCTCAAAGCGAAAGAGCTGAAGATTATGGGAGGAATAGCGGGGCATAAACCAAGACCGTTTGGAAGGGGATGGAGTAATAGACCCGGTCCTTTTATTTATGCCATGTCAAAAGGGATAAACTCTTCTGTTGATACAAGTTCTCCCGAGTTTTTTAAAAAACTCAAAGATTTAGGGCTGATTCATTATGACAGGGAATAACTAAAGTTATTTCACCCTCAACAAAAACTTTCTATTGCCTGAGTTATAAATAGGCAAATAACCTAGCTGCATCATTGCCTCTTCAATAGTCGCATGGCTTTTTAATTCGTCTTTTATATGCTGGGGTAGGTGCTTTTGCAGGCAGCGTATATTTTCATCGGGGTGTAGCCAAAATTGTTGCGGCGGGGTATGTTCTACCAATTTAAAACCCAGCGGGGTATAGCTTCTGCCCGTCCACCAATCGCAATCGGCGTAGGTCATAATATCATCGGGGTGCACATCATCAATAAACGCTTTCAGCACCTTGCTTAGTCCGCCCGTTATATTTGTTCCGCTTTTGCTGCCATAGCGAATCAACTCAAACGATCGCGAAGGCTTTTCGTCTCGGTAATACGTCCGTGGAGGGCTAAAAGTAGCCACACCCACCAACTCGTCCGTTTTCTTCAAAAAAAGCCCGTATTTATACCTCGCCGAAGACGAACCACTCAAATGGTGTTGGTTTAAAAAAGTATCGGCTACGGGTTTGCCAATGCGCCGCACAACCGTATTGCGGGCAAATACTTTAATCGATTTCTCAGCCAAAGAGTTAAGGTGCGCCAATACCAAAGGTTCTTTTGCCAACCAAACATCCTCCCATATTTGTAGGGGTTTCCATCCTTGTTTTTCAGCAAGTGCAGCCCATTGGGCAAAAAAATCACCCTCCACCGCGTGTAAAAACGCCGAGTTGAGGCTAACTGTGTGTATGGCTATACCATGCTTGGGCAGTAACACGCCACCAAAAGGCGTTGCGGGCAACTCTATTGGGTTGATAAGAACATTATCATCACCAAAAATTTGTTGTATAGCCTGTATTAGCCTTTGCATTAGGGCAAATATGGTAAAAACTAATCATTAAGTGCTTGTATAGAGACGGGTGAGTGCAGGGGCAGTCATTCTCAACTTGATTGAGAATCTGTGCGGTAGATTTGCTGTTTTGCCTTCGCGCAGATTCCTGCTTTCGCAGGAATGACTGTCAACGCACGGCATACGTGCTGTCATATTGAGCGGAGTCGAAATATGAAGGCACAGCATATCCTCCGCACTGTACCTCGACTACGCTCGGTATGACAACGCGCTACACTGTGGGTAATAATACTATAACGGTCGTATGCTGGCGAGAGTGTCCCCTCGTGCCGAGCAAACAGGTAGCGTCCGCTACTAAAAACGCTTCAAGGTCGTTCAGTGTTTCCTTATCTCCCTCAATTTACGACAATACCGCGCATACTTGTTTCTTAGTCAAAACATACGTTACTTAGGATATGGATTGGAAAGAAGAAAACAACAAACTGAACAAAACCTTTGTGTTTAAAGATTTTGCGGCGGCTATGGCGTGGATGGTGAAAGCCGCGTTTGCTATTGAAAAACTAAACCACCACCCTGAGTGGACTAATGTTTACAACCGTGTTTCGGTGTCGCTTACTACGCATGATGCGGGCAATACCATAACGGATAAAGACCGCGAGTTGGCTAAGGTTTTGGATAGTATATAATTCAAATGTTTTTTACTTTTTGTTTGGGCAAAAAGTAAACAAAAAACCCACCACGAAAACCAAATACAGGTTTTCCCGTCGCTCATGCCCCGCCCCGCTAAGGCTGAAAAACCTGCATTTCACACTTTTCGTGGACATCAGCCGCACAGGTTATTGCCCTTTTATAAAAAACAATTAGCTAATTTTAATAGCTATTTTGTAGTTATTAAAATTACTTCACCTCAAAGCTCTCTTCAAGGGTTTTGTTTTGTTGGCGAACTTGTACTGTGTATTTTCCTTTGGGGAGTACAAGGTCGGCAGGTATAATTTCTTGTTCTAAAACGGTGTTTTGGGCAAAGGTTTGGGTATACATGGTTTTGCCTCCACTTTTCTCTACTATTTTAAATATAAATGTACCCGTTTCTTTTAGTCTAAGGTGAACAATAAGTTCTTCATCAGCCTTTAGTTTGCTTTTCACCCCTATATAGTCAACGGGTTGACCAAAGGCGTTTTTTTGCAACATTTGTTTATCCAGTAAGGCTGTTTTTACGGCCAATTGTCCGTTGGTAACATCCGTCCATATTGGGCGAACTATGCCGTTATAGGCAGCAATTCCGTTATAATCACCAAAAAAAACCTCTTTGCCGGGGGCAGCAAAGGGTTTATCGGTAATGCGGCGGTGGGTAAAAGTTTTTCCTCCATCGGTAGAAAAGGCTACATAGGCATCAATAAACAAATTGTTTTCGCTGTGTTGTCGGTCGTAGTATACAATGTATATATCTCCATTGGCGGGGTCAATGGCTATGTGCCCCAAAAACTGGTCTTTTCCGTTGCCAATGCTATCATCACCAATGCGTATTTTTTCGCTCCATGTTTCGCCCCCATCTGTTGATTTTAGCAGGAAAATATCAGCGTCGCCGTGGGTTTCATCACCCAAAAGCAGGTATACATTGCCTTTGTAAGTTCCTGTGCTATTATCGGCGACTAAAAAGGGCATGCCGTTGGTACGCATTATTTCGGCAACGGGAATATCCCAACTGCCTTTTTGTGCGGCAATAATTCGGTCTTTACCAAAGGTTTTACCGCCATCGGTGCTTTTATCAAGATAGACATTGCCATGGCCTGCCCACGCTACTAACACTGCCCCGTTTGGCAAAACGGCTGGCGTTGCTCCTTCAAGTGTGTTGTCGCCGTCAACACAATCGCCCACCGTATCTGAAATTATTATGGCCTCGCTAAAAGTGTTTCCGCCATCGGTTGTGTGTGAAAATTTAATGCGCGAAAAATCGTTAGAGTCTTTGCTGTTGTATTTATCAAACTCCGTCCAACTAATATACAGGTTGCCTTTGTGCGGGCTTTTAGGGTTAAAATCGCCGCAAATCCACTCTTTGTCTTGCACTTTATTGGGCACAAAGCCAATACCTGCGCCTTCGTTCCAAGTTTTTCCGCCATCAGTACTTTTTTGCACCACTATTCGCTCCAACCAATTGTAGCTATCGCCAATTGGGGGTTTTGTTTGTGAGAGATGACAAAAGAAAAAGTGCCCGCTATCGTTGGCATACACCACAGGGTCGCCGTATACTCCCCATGTTTTTGAGGTTAGCGTGCCTTCGCTCCATGTTTTTCCACCATCGTTGCTGGTATATACATTGGTTATATTACTGCCCGCCACCATTTGTTGCGGGTTTTTTGGGTTAATGGCTATGGTAACCTCCTCAGGCTCGTTATTGCTACGGTTTACTTTTACTATGTACGATTGCGAAAAAGCGTTTGTGGTAATAAATACTAAAGCAAATAACCAATATTGTTTTTTCATAAAAATTAATGTCTAATTAATCGCTGATATTTCGACTTCGCTCAATATGACAACCCTCCCTTCGACAAGCTCAGGATGACCGCCGAACTACTCCACAGGCTCAAAGCATTCTACCACAAAATCATCAATATACACCTCTTTGTGGTCGCGGTTCCATACGTATACCTTTAGGTTGTCTTCTATACTTCTTGCCTCAGGTGTTTGGTATTCCAGTGTTATGGTATTCCATTCTCCTTTTTTCAATTGCGGATTCAAAAATTCGCTACTACGGTATTTGTAGGCGGCATCTTTATGGTGAAATGCCATTGCCAGCAATGGAAAACCGCCTTCACTTTCTTTGGGAACGTATATTTTTACTGTAGCTCGCAACCAAGCGTATTCTTTTTGAGTAATGTTTTTGTACTTAATATTTATTGCTTCCGAAAACTCCATTTTATCGTCTAAACGCAAACCTCCTGAACTATTATAACCAAAAGGCTCCCAGTTTTTTACTTGGTTTTCTTGCGGTTGTTCAAAATCTAAATTACAAAGTAATTTTCGAGTATATTTTTGTTGTGTGGGGATAATTTCGATGGCTTCGGTGCTGCGCTCTACCAACATCAATTTTTTATCTTCTTCTGTTACCGATGTTTTGCCAAACACACGCATATAATAGGCTTTGGTAATGCGTTCGCCATCTAAAATACCTTCTTCAAACTGCCATGTTTGGAAAAGATTGAGCACACAGCAAAGTGCAAACAAGGGAGAAAACACCCATTTAAACAGCACTTCTTTTTTAAGCAAACTTTGTAGCACATAACCAATGGGTATTAGCAGCATGCTGTACGACGACACCATAGAGCGTGAACTATAACTACCCCCTGCATACCACCAAACACTCCAACTAGAAACTATGTACAGGTTAATAATAAAATAGGCTAAAAAGCCCCAAAACAGCTTACGGTTGCGCTGCCACAAAAAGTAAAAACCCAATACCGACAGTAACATTAATGGGGTATATAAAAACCATCCTTTGCGGAAACTGAACAGAAAATCTACGGTATGTGGCGATTTGAAATCAAAACCTACACCAGAGTCTTGGTAGCTGTAATATAGCCAATGTCCTGTAGCGTATTTCCAATACAGTAGCTGTATACCACCGCCTAATACTGCACCCAACGCTAAAAGGGCAATATGTTTCCATTTTTTTAGCAGCAATTGCAGCTTTTCAATAATGGTTTTGTTAACTCCAGTAATACCCCATAATAGCGGGATTAATATCACCACTAATTCATTGGGACGGATAAGGGCTATTAACCCCATTGTTATCCCAATAATTAAGGCACTTTTGGTATTGGGTTTTTCATGCCATTTTATAGTGTGAAGAAGCAACAATGCGTATAGCGTAAACAGATAGTTGTGTGCTAAAGTGCCTGCATATACAGCTATTTGAAAATAATTAGTGCCTAACACCAAAAGTAATAACAGCAAGGCAGTAAGCTTATCGTCAAAAAAATAGAGCAGCAATTTTCGGCACAGCCAAAGCCCAAAAATGGAGTAAAACAAAGCCCCTAAAACCATTGCCCACTGGTAGGGCATAGAGAAACCATCTTGCGGATAACCTGCCACACCTGCATAAGCATGACCTGCAAAAAAGAAAGGCGCATTTATTAGTGCTATGCCACTGGTGTAGCGAAACACCCATCTTCCGTCGTCTTGTTGTACGGCTTGGTAAAATGTAGTTGTTGGCTCGTACTTCTCTATAATATCATCAACCCATGCTTTGTTTTGCACGGTAATATCATGGTAAATAAAGGTTGCCGGTAGGTATATGTAGTAGCCCAATACATCCCAGCTAAGGGTGTTTTTGGCGGGAGCAGCCAAACGGAAACTTACTACCAATGCCGTAAGGGCAAGGGCAACGTAGTATGATGTTTTTTGCAAAGCCTTCATGCAGTAAAGGCAAACCTAATGAAAATAGGCATTTAATAGCAGGCTTTTTTTGATAATGCATTACTCAAATGTCTGTCTCATCGAAAAAGGTTTGTAGTGATGAGTAAGAAACTAATATTTGTAGGAGAGTTATAATACTTTAAATAAATGAAGAGGCTTTTACTACTTTTTGTGCTGCCATCATTTGGGCAAATTTTTCAAAAGATCACAGGGTCATCTGCTGGGATTAATGGTAGAAACGAAGGAGATATCTTCGGCGGTGCCGTGTCTATTTCGGGTGATATAATGGTTGTAGGGGCAGCTTATCATGATTTTGATAGTATAGGAGGAGACAGCATATACAGTGCCGGAGCTGTATTTGTTTATCAAAAAGTAGGTGGAGACTGGGTGTTGGTGAAAAAACTAACAGGGTCATCGGCAGGAATAAACGGACGAGTATACTATGATATATTTGGAGTTTCAGTCTCTGTTTCTGGTGATGTAGCAGTGGTGGGTTCTCGTCTTCAAAATTATAATAGTGTTGGAGGAGATAGTATTCGAGGGGCTGGGGCAGCCTATGTTTTTCATCGAAATAAGGGAGGTACAGATAACTGGGGGTTTGTGAAAAAACTAACAGGAGAAGATGCGGGTATTAATGGACGAGTTGTTGCCGATGGCCTTGGCTGGTGTGCATCAGTTTCAGGGGATGTAATAGTAGTAGGGGTAGATGGACAGGACTATAGTATTGCAGGAGCAGATAAAGCAGGAAGTAGTGGCGCAGCATATATATTTCATCGAAATGAAGGAGGTGCAGACAATTGGGGTTTTGTAAAAAAGCTTACAGGGGAGCTGGCTGGAAACCTTGGAAGATTTAGTGGAGATTATTTTGGAACATCGGTGTCTGTATTTGGTGATGTTTTGGCAGTAGGAACGAGTGACCACGATTATGATAGCTCATTGTTTTCAAAGCTTGATGCAAGTGGAGCAGTATATATATTTAATCGAAATAAAGGGGGTGCTGATAATTGGGGCTTTGTAAAAAAGATCACAGGTTCGGAAGCAGGTATAAATGGCAGAGTCAAAGGTAATGGTTTTGGAATAGCGGTATCGGTATCTGATGGTATATTGGTAGTGGGTGCTTATGGCCATTCTTATGACAGTAATGGAGCGAATAAAATTCTTAGTACAGGAGCAGCATATGTCTTTTACCAAAACAAAGGAGGGGTTGATAACTGGGGGTTTGTAAAAAAGTTAACTGGGGAGTCCGCTGGGCTTAATGGACGAGTCTATAATGATCATTTCGGTATTTCAGTAGCTATTTCAGGAGACATAATATCTGTGGGCGTTCCTGAACAGGACTATAATGATACAGGGGGACAGATTCTTGGTGGTGCTGGCGCAGTATATGTGTATTATAGGAATAAAAAAGGGGAAGACAACTGGGGTTTTATGAAGAAACTGACGGGAACGGGGCTGGGGCTTTACGGGAGAGCAAGGGATGATCATTTTGGGTATTCGGTTTCTATCGAACAAAATACGATTGTTATTGGTGCTCCATATCATGGTTATGATAGTGGCTGGACAAATTATTTATCCGGGGCTGGGGCTGTATTCGTTAGGTCGTTTATTCCACTAAATGTAGATACCGTTTCTCTTTCTGTATGTGAGCGTTTTGAGGCTCAAAATGGAGTAGTATATACTGCATCAGGCGAATATTCAGACACAATAATAAATAGTACTGGAGGAGATAGTGTTTTTGTGCTTTACCTCACTATAAAACAACCTAGTTTTTCTACTATTTTTCCTGTGGTTTGCAAAAACTACATTAGCCCACAGGGTAACATTTATACAGTGTCAGGCACGTATATCGACACAGTTGTCAGTGCAATGGGTTGTGATAGTATTATCACCATTAATCTTACTATAAAACAGCCGAGTTATTCGGCTATTTCTCCCGTTGCTTGTATAAATTATACTAGCCCACAGGGCAATATTTATACAACATCAGGAACCTATACTGATACTCTTACTAATGCGGTGGGTTGTGATAGCATTATAACCATTAACCTCACTATTTATAATGTAAATAAAACAATTACTCAAGTAGGCACATTATTAATAGCTAATGATACGAATGCAACCAATTTTCAATGGTTAGATTGTTCTAATAATCTAACAACTATTAGCGGGCAAACCAATAGGGCGTTTACTGGTGTACTAAACGGTTCTTTTGCAGTAGAGATTAATATTGCTAATGTCTGCATTGACACTTCTGACTGTATTACGATTAAAAACATAGGAATTAAGCCGACCCCAAAACAAAGTGTAACACTATACCCAAACCCAACAAAGGATGTTGTTACCATTACGTTTACCCAACCAGTTGAGAACGCCTATATAAGAATTGTAAGTATTAATGGCCAAACAATTAGCGAAAAACGTAATGTTAAAGGAACTCAGGAGAAGTTTGATTTAACCGAAATGCCTTTAGGTGTGTACTTTATTGAAGTAGTTGAAAAAGATAAAATTACACGAACTAAAATAATAAAGTTATAAGGGGTTATTATTCTACTTCCCCACCAATATTTTATAAATAGCCTCGTGCAGGTTGCTGCGCACGTTGGTTTTGGTAATTAAGTTATTCTCAGCCGAGGGGTGTACACGGTTGGACAGGAAAATATAAATAATATCATTATCAGGGTCGGCCCAGCAAATAGCCCCCGTAAAACCACTGTGCCCAAAAGCTGAGGTAGGCACATTATCCGCCGTAGGGTTGCCTTTGGATTTGTCGCCTTCGGGTTTATCAAAGCCTAAGCCTCTGCGCAAATCGGGCAGGGCTTTGCTGGTAAAGGTTTCAACCGTTTTGGCTTTTAGGTAGCGTTTGCCTGCATACTCGCCGTTGTTTAGCAGCATTTGCAGTAGTATAGCCACATCGTTACTGTTTGAGAACAGACCCGCATTTCCTGCTACACCACCCATCATGGCGGCGGCAGGGTCGTGTACATAACCCCAAACTAATTGCTTGCGAAACTCTCTATCGTCTTCCGTTGGTACTATTTGGCTACGCTCAAATTTTTCCAGCGGTTTGTAGGTCATAGTAGCCAAGCCAAGCGGTTTGTAAAAGTGTTTTTCTAAATACTCATCCAAAGGCATATCTGCCACCTCTTCTACCACTTTTTGCAGAATGAAAAAACTTAAATCACTATATACATAGTTGCCGGTTTTATCTACCTCAGAGTCAATTATTGATTGCCACAAGGTATCGCGATAGTCGCCACGCATATAAATATTATCACCCACCTTACACACGTATTGTCCCCCTTCTTCGTAGCAGTAAACATTGTAGGCACGTGCGCTATCGTCTAGTGTGCTTTTGTAAAAGGGTATCCACGATTTTAAGCCTGCCGTGTGGGTAAGCAGTTGTTTAATGGTGATGTTCTTTTTGTTGCTTTTTCTAAGTTCTTTCAGGTATTTCGATGCAGGTCTGTTCAAATCAATATCGCCCTTTTCGTACAGGCGCATCACAGCCAACGTAGTGCCCATTATTTTACTTACCGATGCTATATCGTACAGCATATCGGTAGTTACCTTTTTGTTTTTATCGTAGGTGGTATATCCGTAGGCTTTGCTGTATATAACGTGTCCTTTTTGGGCTACCAAAAGCTGTGCACCGGGCATTGCTTTTTGTTTAATGGCTTTGTTTACAATAGCATCCAATTGTTCAAAATCATCGCTGTTGTGCCCCAATGCTTCAGGGTATGAATAGTGTAATATTTGCTCTTGAGTATCTATACTTATACCTGCGTTTTTTGGGTATTCATCCGATATATTTACCGGTAAAATAGATTTGTTGGTATACACACCAAACAACAGTTGTGCAGCTTTTTCTTGATTAATTTCAGTATCCTGATAGCCTACCACAAGGTGTTTCATTTCGGGGAAATACAATAAATTGTAGGGTATACCAAAACTCACCAAAACCACTTTCTCCTCCTCGTTTAGCTGATTGATAAAACCAATAGCATTAGGGTTGATGCCGTAAAACTTATCGGGGCTGCGATTGGTGTTGTGTATGCTTACTATTATTACATCGTAGTTTTTTTGTTTAATGTAGTCCAGTATCAAAGCAAAAGAGCCAGAATCTACCCCCATGCCGTATTGGTAATAATCCATACGGGCATAATTACCCAGCATCCGCTGAAAATCGGTTTTAGTGTCAAAACCAATGGCAATAGAGGCTATTTTTTTCTTTTCAAGATTTTTAAGCGGAAGTAAGTCTTTGCGGTTTTTTACCACCGTTATTTGCTGTTCGGCCATTTGCTCTTGCAGCATGCGTGCGCTAGGGGGATTAAGCCTTTTTGCAATGTTTTTAGTTGGCACACTAGGTGCACGCGTTAATCCCATTTGGTATTTTGCGGCCAACACTTTTTTTACCGAATTGTAAAACCGATTACTATCAATAAGGTTGCTGTCCAAAGCCAAACCAATGGCCTTTATCACCTTGGGTATACTGGTGGGGCAAAGCAATATATCGTTGCCTGCTTGCAAGGCTTTAACGGCAGCATCGGGCTGGGTATAGTATGCGGCAACACCTTTCATGTTCAACGCATCGGTAAAAACCAAACCTTTAAAGCCCAACTTACCTATCATATAGTCGTTTATCACTTTACGCGATAGGCTGGTGGGCAGGTGCGGTGTACTATCAAAAGCAGGCACTTCCATGTGCGCCACCATTATACTGGCCGCACCCTTATTAATCAATTGTTTAAATGGGTATAATTCTACCGAATCTAATCGTGCCCACGAGTGGTTAATTTTGGGCAAATCGAGGTGAGAATCGGTTTTGGTATCTCCATGCCCCGGGAAATGTTTTAGGCAAGCCAACACGCCATTATCCTGCATACCCTTCATATACAAAGCTGCAAGGCGGGTAACAGTGTATTTGTCATCGCTAAACGAACGGTCGTTTATAACAGGATTAGCCGGGTTGTTGTTTATATCGGCAACAGGGGCAAAGTTTATGTGTATGCCCAACGCTTTGCATTGGCGAGCCACTTCAACACCCATTTGGTATACCAAGCTATCGTTATTGGCAGCAGTTAGCCCCATTTGGCGCGAAAATTTAAGCACATTGTTCAGTCGCATGGCTACGCCCCACTCGCCATCAATAGCTACCAACAAGGGTATTTTGCTCTTTTTTTGGTAGTAGTTAGTAAGCACGGCTTGTGCTTCGGGAGTGCCTTTAAAAAAGATAACACCACCTATTTTGTTGTCTTTTATCAGCTTTAATATTTCTTTCTGATTTTTTTCAGCCCCTGCCGATGTGGCCGAAGCCATTATTAGCTGCCCTATTTTTTCTTCACGCGAAAGCGTACGAAATACAGAATCGACCCATTTGTTTTGCGTGGGGAATTGATACACTTGTGCGCGGGCACTTGTTATCAGAAAAAGAAAAAAGAAAATTGTTTGAAATATTCGCCTCATTATCACACTGCAAAGTAAGACTATGTTTATAACACTAACGCAACATTTGAACCACAATGGCATATAAAACGTTTAATAAATTGAACAGTTTTATTGCCCGCCTTAAAAAGGCGTTTTTTGGCAATAGGCGTAACTAAATTAGTACCTTTGTAAAACCCCGTATTACTATGTTTTTAGATAATATAAAATTTTTCAGAACCCCGCGCAGCAAGCAGTTTAACTACCAGCCTCGATACTACGATGAGCAGAAGGAAGACTTGCAAAAAAGGGTTGAAGCTGCTAAGCAAGAAGCACGAGCCGAAAAAGCAGAAAAAGATTACTCGAAAGATGCGGTGCGCAGCCGTATTGATTTTCGTGGACAACGACCAACGGCACAACGCCCCAATTTTATGACAAATATTCGTGTTTTGTTCATAGCGGGCATATTGGCAATGGTTTTGTTTATGGTGCTAAAGTATTTGTAGGATAAAAAGTAAAAAAGAGATTAGAGAAGGGATGAGTGATATAATTAGTGTTTTGCCCGATGCCATAGCTAACCAAATAGCAGCGGGTGAAGTGGTACAAAGGCCGGCATCGGTGGTGAAGGAGTTGATGGAGAACGCTGTGGATGCTGGTGCTACCGACATTAAGCTGATTATAAAAGACGGAGGCAGTACTCTAATACAAGTAATAGACAATGGCAAGGGCATGAGCGAAACCGACGCACGTATGTGTTGGGAACGTCATGCTACTTCAAAAATTCGCAAAGCCGAAGATTTATTTACCATAACATCGTTTGGGTTTAGGGGCGAGGCTATGGCATCTATTGCCGCCGTTGCCCAAGTAGAAATGAAAAGCCGCCGTCACGAGGACGAGTTGGCTATCTATATTCAAATAGAGGGATCGGAAATAAAAAAACAGGAAAATGCTGCCGCGCCCGAAGGCACTAATATTAGTGTTCGGAATTTGTTTTTTAATATCCCTGCACGACGAAATTTCTTAAAATCTATTCCCGTAGAAACCCGTCATGTTATTGATGAGTTTATACGTGTAGCTATGCCCAACCCAAGCATTGCGTTTAGTTTTACCAACAACACCAACGAAGTATACAATTTAAAGGCAGGCACACAAATTCAGCGCATTGCAGCACTATTGGGCATAAAAGACCCTAGCGGATTGTTGTACGATGAAGAAGAAACCGATATAGTGCAAAACCGTGTGTATTTGGGACATCCGCAACAAGCCAAAAAAACACGTGGCGACCAATTCTTTTTTGTAAACGGCAGGTATATAAAAAGTGCCTACCTAAACCACGCTGTAACCTCGGCATATAGCGAGTTGATAGCTAAAGACACCTATCCGCCCTATGTGGTTTTTATGGATGTGCCCCCTGAAAAAATTGATATAAACGTACACCCTACCAAAACCGAAATAAAGTTTGAGGATGAAAAATACCTTTATCAGATATTAAAATCGGTGTGCCGCAAAGCATTAGGTCAACACCTGCTGTTAAACGATAGCGATGATGAAAACGACGCGTTTAACCGCATGATAAGCGAAACAGCAGCATCGAGCAGGATGCCCGAAGAGCCAAAAATTAAAGTAAACAGTGGTTTTAATCCCTTTGGGGGCGGTAATGCCAAGCCCAAGCAAAATATGGGCAAGTGGCAAGAAATTTTTGCCGTGCCTATAAAAGAAGAAACTAGCCAACCCATGCCCACCTTGTTTGAGCAAGAAAGGTTGCGACACATACCTGAGGATAAACCTACCGATAAGGTACTCTCTATTTTTCAATATGCAGCAGGCTATTTGGTGTTTAGTACCGAAAAAGGCTTGTTTATAGCCAACCAGCAAGCTGCACACGAGCGTGTTTTGTACGAAGACTATGCAAAAGCTATGGACGGCAGCGGTTTCCCCTCGCAGCAATTATTGTTTCCGCGCGTGGTAGAATTTCACCCTACTGATTTTGCCTTATTAGACGAAATTTTAGACCAAGTGAAACTATTGGGGTTTGATATAAACCCTTTTGGCAATAATACGTTTATAGTTAATGGTACCCCCGCCGACGTGAAAAAGGGCGAGCCGAAAGAATTGATTGAAGGCGTACTGCAAAAATATAAAGAGAACCTGCAAGGACTAAAACTGGGGCAACGCGAGGCGTTGATGCGCGCATTGGCAAAACAATCAGCCATTGCTAGAGGAACTTTGCTAACGCCAAAAGAGACCACTGAATTGGCCAACCAATTGATGAACTGCGAAGTGCCTGCTTACACCCCATCGGGCAAGCCTGTTTTTGTTACTTTTGCCCCAGCCGAACTTGAAAAACAACTAGAAGGATAAGAATGAGTAATTACGGTTTAAGAGGATTTGGTAGTATACCCCCCGCAGTAAAAAACCTGCTGATAGTAAATGGTTTGTTTTCGTTCGCTACAGTGGTTTTCACTAAAATGAATGTTGATTTGATAGCTCTTTTAGGGCTACACTATTGGACATCTAACAACTTTCAAATATACCAACTGTTTAGCCACATGTTTATGCATGCTAACCCTATTGAAAGCGACCTTTTACACTTGCTGTCAAACATGTTTGCCCTTTGGATGTTTGGTACTGTGCTTGAAAGAAACTGGGGAGCAAAGCGTTTTATCTTTTTTTACATCTTCACGGCACTTGGCGCGGCGGTGTTGTATCAAACCGCTGTAGGTTTTGAGTTTTATTCGCTACAAAGTGCAATTGATGCCTTTCAAAACTCGTCAACAGTAGAAAACCTGCAAAATATTATACCAAAGGTTAGTGGCTCAATGAAGACAACGTATTTGGTGAATTTGAAGTCTATATATGCAGACGGGATAATTAGTGCTGAAGAGCAACAATATGCGTTAAACGTTTTGCACGGTTTTTTAAACGGAAGTATTGAACATCGAAGTGTTGTTGGTGCATCGGGAGCAGTTTTTGGTATATTAATTGCTTTTGCAATGTACTATCCAAATACTGAGCTAATGTTGTTGTTTGTCCCGTTTCCAATAAAAGCTAAGTATTTTGTTGGCATTTATGCGGCAATGGAATTATATTTAGGCATACAAAACAATCCTGGTGATAATGTGGCACACTTTGCCCACTTAGGAGGAGCACTTTTTGGATATATTTTGGTGAAGTATTGGAATAAAAAGAATAGAAAATCGTTTTACTAGAACGGTATGAGAGTATTAGACGACTTTATGCGGTTTTATACACAAGGCAATAGCATGGTGCGCAAGCTTATCATTGTTAATGTTTTGGTGTTTTTGCTTAGCAGCATAATGGGTCTCGTTTTTTGGAGTATAGAAGGCACAGAGGCTTTGCCCGTGCTAATGGATAAATTTACCCGTTATTTCTCTGTCCCTGCAAACCTTTCCACGCTAATCATTCGCCCGTGGACGGTAGTTACCTACGCATTTTTTCATGGGTCAATAGGGCACATATTCTTCAATATGCTGTTTATGTATTTGCTAGGCAGTATTTTTCAAGAGTATTTGGGCAACCGAAAAGTATTAGCTACCTATATATGGGGCAGTGTTTTTGGTGCCGCTTTATATGTTTTAGCTTTTAATGTGCTCCCTGTTTTACGTCCCTATACTGCCGAAGGGCACTTGGTAGGAGCATCGGCAGGAGTTATGGCCTTGGTAGTAGGTGTTGCTGCTTTTATCCCTTATTACGAAATTTCAATCTTTAGATTTTTTGTTCAACTACGTTGGATAGCTATTGGCTTTATAATATTTGATTTTGCTATGATGCCCCAAAGCAATGCAGGCGGGCACATTGCACACCTTGGCGGAGCATTATTTGGGTTTTTATATGCCCGTCATTTGCGTAGAAGTACTAAATTTGGCGATGGAATTGAGGGTGTGGGTGATTTTATAGGAGGATTGTTTAAAAAGAAACCAAAATCGAAACTTACTGTAGTGAAAAAAGAAACTACAGTATATAGCAGTACTACCGTTGCCGATTTTGACGACGATTACGAGCCAAGTCCTGAAGTGATTGATGCCATTTTGGATAAAATTAATCAATCGGGCTATGAAAGCCTTACCCGAAAAGAGCGCGACTTGCTTTTTAAAGCCAGCAAGCAAGATTAATGTTTCTTATTAATAAAGTTGTTTTTGTACTAAATATAATAGCCGCCCTTTTACTTTTGGGCAGCTATCTTTCGCCATCAAGTAACCCCCAATACTTATGGCCTTTTTCTTTTTTGGGCTTAGGTTATATAATTTTATTGGTAGTAAACCTTGTTTTTATTGCCTATTGGTTGGTGCAAGCCAAACTGTATCTTTTTATTTCATTAGGCGCTATTGTTTTAGGCTTTTCACACACCGGTAAGTTTTTTCAACTGCAAGGGCGAACAAAATCGGCAAGCGATACCACTATAAAAGTAATCAGCTTTAATATTCAAAATTTTGACGAGCGCCATAACGGTTTAAACCCATACCCCGAGTTTTTTGAGTTTATAAAAGAAGAACAACCTGATATTGTTTGCCTGCAAGAGTTTAACCGATGGGTGGGCATTACCAGTAAAACAGTTGCTATAGAAGAACTAAAAAACGCGATGGGCGCAAAGTTTTCGTATGTGGTGCGTAGCGATACCGGCAACGATTTGATTATTGCATCAAAGTATAAAATACTGGGTAAAAAAGGCATAAAGTTTACCAAATACAAAAGCACCAACAATGCTATGTGGGCTGATATTGTTATAGGAAAAGATACCGTGAGGGTTATAAACGTCCACTTTCAGTCGTTTTTGTTAAATAAAGTGAAGTTGGAAGAACTGGAGAGCAAAGACAAGGCAATTGAAAGTTCGAAAAACATTATTAAACGTTTGCGCGATGGGTTTAAAAACCGTGTACCGCAGGTAGATACTGTGGCGAAAGAAATTGAGGCTTCGCCCTACCCTGTAATTTTATGTGGCGATTTTAACGATACGCCAATGAGTTATACCTACGATGAGTTGACAGACAAACTAAAAGATTCTTTTATTGAGTGTGGTGCCGGTTTTGCCAGTACCTATACAGGGCCTTACCCCTCGTTTAGAATAGATTATATTTTACACAACCCACAAATGCGGGCTTACAATTATAAAAGGGGTAAAACCTATGGCTCAGACCACAGGGTGATACAAGCCGAGATTGCTTTGCATTAATCAAAACTCAACCTATTGTTTTCTAATGTCGCAGTTATGCCCAATGGTAACGCTAGGTTTCTGTCTATATGTCCCGCCGGAAAATTGAAGTATACAGGGTAGTTGTATTCAGCCACCACATCAGCAATAATTTCTTCGGCAGTTTTGCCAAAGGGCACTGCATTATCACGCATATCGCTCATCCCCCCAACAACTAAAGCAGCAAGATTTTTAAGTTTTCCAGCGCGCTTTAGCCCCATCATCATACGGTCAATATGGTACAGGTATTCGTCCAAATCCTCTAAAAACAAAATTTTACCCTCAGTATCAGGAAACGAAGCTGAGCCCAATAGGCTATACAATACTGATAGGTTGCCTCCTGTAATTATGCCCTTAGCATCGCCCGTTTTGTTGAGCGGATGGGTTGGCATATCAAACTGCGGCAAAGCACCCATAATGGCTGCGCAAAGGCTGTTTTGTGCTTCGGCTTTTTGGGGGTTGGCAGCATCCATACCCAAAGGCATGGTGGCGTGTAGTGTAGCTATGCCCAAATGGTTGTGTATGTGGCTGTGCAAAACGGTAATATCGCTATAGCCAATTATCCATTTGGGTTGTTGTTTCAGTAAATCCCAATGTACCAAATCAACCATGCGTACAGTGCCGTAACCCCCGCGAGCGCAAACAATGGCTTTTATTTGAGGGTTGGCCAGCAGGGCGTTAAAATCATCAGCCTTTTGCTGGTCGGTACCTGCAAATTGGTGGTTTATGGCAAATAGGTTAGGGGCTAAAACCACCTGCAAGCCCACACTTTCAAAAAGCTGTAGGGCAGTTTGCAATTCTTCGCGGCTAATTTTGCGTGCAGTGGCGGCAATGCCTATCGTATCTCCTTTTTTTAGCGAGGGAGGAAGTTTCATTTAGTATCGGGTTTTTTAGTTTTGGGTTGGCGCTTGTTTTCCTTTAGTGCGCGGTCAATAATCCATTCTATTTGGCCGTTTACACTTCTAAACTCGTCGGCAGCCCATTTTTCAAGCTCCTTCATAGTCTCGGTGTTTATACGCAGTACAAAAGGTTTTTTTTCAGCCATTCAAGCGCGATTCTTCTATTTGTTTCAATTCGTATTTTTGTCTTAGGCGTTTCAAAAATGACGCCATCTCATCAGGTTTTTGCGTGCCTATCAGCATAGTTTCTCCATTTTTAAAACGGAGCAATACGTTTGTTTTTCCCCAAACAATATATACGGTTTGCTTCAGGTTATTTTTAGGTGGAAAAAAGAATGACGGTGCTTTTATAGGCTTATGTTTGCCTAAGCTCAATGCAGTCAGGTCTTCCCACTTGTATAATTTTTCTTTCTTAAAAGGGCTGTAGGTGAAAAAAATCCCTTTTGGAGAAATTTTAGTGTGTAGAGACATTGAAAAGAATAAAGTGGCTAGGCCACCCCCTACAATAGAGGCTATTAAAAGTGCTCGTAATGCTTTTTCTTTTTCAACGGGGTCTTTTTCTTCAAGCCAAATAAAAAAAATTAACAGCACAAAAAGTAGCAAGGGAACCATTAATCCCCACAGCTTTTTCATGCTTTGTTTTTCGGTAAAAATCATTAATTCACTTTTATTGGTATTGCTTTTCAGCTATTATTTAGTTCGGGTTTTTCTATTACTTCTATTTGATATTTTTGTTTTAGCTGTTTCAAAAATGCCGCCATCTCATCCGGTTTTTGCGTGCCTATAAGTATTTTTTTGCCGTTTTTAAGGTGAATTTGCAGGCCTTTGTTTCCCCAAACATTATAGGCTATTCCACGCTTTTTGGGGCTTATTGTTTTTATTCCCCAACCGCCATATTCACCCAAAGGACTGTATTTGCGTACCCACACTTTTTCTATATCCTGCCACTGATGTGTTCTTTTTTTAATAAAGGGCGAGAAGCCAAAATGTACCCCTTTATCGTCAATACGGCTATAAAGGCGCATTAGTGCAAACAAAATCACAATAAATGCTTCGGCAGCTACTAATATCCCTATTGACGATATAATTTCAGCTTTTTTAGCATCATTTTCCTGCACAGCTATTGCTATAACTATTATTAATATCAGGGGAAATAGGATTAATATCCACCACCAACGTAGCATTGTTTGTTTTTCTTCAAAAACCATAATCGCTTATTTAATTATGAAGTGTTCCTGCATTTATAACTGGGCTTGCTGTTTTATCCCCACACAAAACTACCATTAGGTTGCTTACCATAGCCGCTTTTTTCTCTTCGTCAAGATGTACCACTTGTTTTTCGCTTAGTTTTTCAATTGCCATTTCTACCATGCCTACTGCACCTTCAACAATTTTAGTACGTGCGGCTACTATAGCCGTAGCTTGCTGGCGTTGCAGCATTGCGCCTGCAATTTCTTCGGCGTAGGCAAGGTGACTTATACGGGCTTCCATTACCTCAATACCTGCTATTGCCAAACGCTCGCGCAACTCTTCTTCTAGTTGGTGGTTTACTTCTTCTCCGCCGGAGCGCAATGAAATATCAGCCTCTTCATCGTCAAAATTATCGTAAGGATAATGACCAGCAAGTTTGCGTATAGCCGACTCGCTTTGTATGCCCACAAAGTTTTCGTAGTTATCTACTTCAAAGGCAGCTTTAAATGTATCTCTAACTCGCCAAACCAGTACCACACCTATTTTTATAGGATTGCCCAGCTTATCGTTTACTTTTATAGGGGCACTATCAATATTACGGGCTCGTAGTGATATTTTTCTTTTTACATAAAGTGGGTTCACAAAAAAGAACCCGTTTTCTTTCACAGTGCCTTTGTACTGTCCAAAAAGAATTAATACTCGAGATTCGTTGGGGTTTATTACTATTAGTCCTATGAGAATAAAAAGAGGAATAATAAGCGCAAAAGCTAATACAGGAAAATGAAACAGAAAAATACAAAAAATAATTACTCCAATTAGTAAAAGAGCAAGAAGCAATGCGCCGTAGCCCGATGATGGTTTTATAAGATTTTCAGCTTTCATAATTTCAGTATGATATTAAAATGATATCACAAATATAAACAACAAAGTGCTCAAAATCAGTTCATATTTCGATTAAAAACAGGTTTTTGTCTGATGAAAATAGATGTTTATAGTTCAAGAACTTGTTGCAATACAGCCGAAACTTGCTGGGCATGGCTAAATACCATAAAATGCCCTCCTCCATTTATAGTATAATTGGCTTTTACAAAACGTAAGGGTAGTATTCTATCGGCAGTTCCGTGAATGTGTACAAGGTTTGAGGGTATTGAAGTGTTTTGCCATTGCAACAAAGCATTTAAACTCCATTTGTATATGCTGTGGCTACTGTGTTGTAAAATGTATGTTAGTTTTTGCTTGTGAGCTTTTTCTTTTAACCCAAAAAACCAATAACTAATGGGGGTAGGAGTAAGAATAAATGATGGGGGAACAAGATGTTGTAACCCTGTTTTGCCCAGAAACCTTAAATAGACGGGAATTTCTTTTTTGCCTTTTGCCGATGATATAAGAATGATTTTTTTGACAGGTATATGCTTTGCTATTTCCATAGCCATCATGCCTCCAAACGACAATCCTATAAGTATTGGGTTGGCGGTGGTAATATAAGCACAAAGCCTATGAGCATAGGCCTCAATACTTTCTTCTTCCAGTGGTTCAACCCAAGGAATATGAACAATATTTACATTTGGCAGGTTGAGCTGGGAGAAAATAGTATGGTTGTTGGCCAAGCCGGGCAACATATAAACAGTAGTGGTAATCATTTTTGTGCAAAACTACAACATAGCATCAAGTAAGCCTTTTTGCAAGGGCTTGCTATTTATACCGCTTACTTTTGGGTTTAAACGGGCTTTCTCATAATCGTTTTGGTCAATACTACTGGTTAAAATTTGCACCTCAAATTCGGCCTGTAACCCCTTCAGTGCTTCCAAAAACTCCCACCCATCCATAAAGGGCATGTTAAGGTCTAAAAAAACAACATCGGGACTTATTTTTCTGTGTTTAATATCTTCCAAAGCCTTTTCGGCATTGGTATAGTCAATAATCTCATAATTAGGGTAATGGTTACTTATTACCTTTTTATTAATCAGGTTTTGCACGGGGTCGTCATCTATAAGCACTACTTGTTTTTTTATTTCGGCAGCAATAGAACCAAAAAACTCCTTGTCGGCTTCCATTTGATAGCCGTGCAGTACGCTGTTAAGCTTACGTATTACGCCATCCATTTGTTTGGCACTATTATCCAGCCCGCGGATGTATGATTTTAACTCTTGTAAAGGCAATAATTCTCCTTCATGAAAAATTAAGTTAGATATACTTAATATATTGGTGAGTGGTGCTCGCAAATCATGGGCGTTAATGTGTGCAAACTGTTTTAGCTTTTTGTATTGTTTTAAAAGTATTGAGTACGATTTTTTCCGCTCTTCTTCGGCAAGTTTACGTTCGGTAATATCAAACGAAACACCCATTATACCTACCATTTTATTGTTTTTGTCGTACACAGGGCTATCAACAATGTAAATAGGAAATATATTCCCGTTTTTATGCTTAACGGTAAACTCTCCTTCCCAAACCTCGCCGTTGTGTAATTTGCTCAAAACTTGTCGGGCATCACCCAAATTAGATTTTGGCCCAAGTACCATTAAGATGTTTTTATCAAACGCTTCCTCTTTTGTCCAGCCATACATCTTTTCAGCAAAGTGGTTCCAAAAAGTGATGTTCCCGTTCAAATCTGTAACCACAACCGCTTGCATTATACTATCTAAAAGGTGAGCCTGAAAAACAAGTTGCTCTTCGTGTTTCTTTCTTTCCGTTATATCTGATGTTATATCTAAAATCCCCCTTAGCGAACCATCATCATTTAAAATAGGTTGCCCTTGTATTCTTATCCAACAAGGCTCGCCATTTTTGCGGTAGTTAATAATTTCAACATCGTAATTCTTTTTCCCTTGTATTGCCGTATTTATCTTTTCAACAACAGCAGGGTCGCTATCTTGTCCGCGAAGCAATAAGCCCGGACGTTTACCTAATACCTCTTCAGGGCTATAACCAAAAGTGTTGGTAAACCCTTTATTTATCCACTCAACATTCCCTTCCGAGTCAGATAGTACTATAGCATTAACCGTTTTGTCTCCAATTAGGCTAAACATGGCTAGCCGCTTTTTTTGGTAGTCAATCAGGTCTTCCGTCTTTTTATCGTCGCTTAAATCATACGAAGTATAGACAAAGCCAATCACTTCGCCATCGTCGTCAATCACAGGAATATTAACAAAGTATGCAGGAAAAGCAATACCCGTTTTCTTTTTTACTAAAAACTCACCTTGCCAAATTTTTCCTTCTTTTAGTGTTTGCAAAATGGTGTTAGCTTCAATTTTCGAAGCATCAACAGGAACAACATTTAAAACATTCTTGCCCAACACCTCCCCTTCTTTCCACCCGTAAAGCGTTTCGGCAAACCTATTCCAGTATGTAATGGTGTTGTGTATAGAGGTTACAACAATCGCCTGTTTTATATTGCTAAGAACCTTATTATAAAGCGTATTGGTTTGCGTTGTATTTATTAATGTGCTTATATTTTCGCCAACATACAAAAAGCCAATAATAGCGCCTGTTTCGCTTTGTAAGGCAGAAACTTCCCAAGCTATTGATACAATGCTGCCATTGTTTAGGTGTGTATGTGTTTCTGCTTCAAAAACAGCGTCGGGTTGCTGCTCAATTTTTTGCTGTACGCTGCTTAATTCAGGTGCTTTATTAACTCCCGTGAAAAGATCAGGTAGTTTTTTTTGCAAAACATCTCCCTTTGCAATACCATAGGTGCTTAAAAAAAGGGCGTTTACATATATAACAAGACCTTCCCTATCGGCGACGAAAGAAACAAACCGGTTTGATGAGCGAATACCGATAGGTAAATAACTCTCGATATCTTTTTGATTACTCATATTGACTTAGGGCAAGAATTGTAAAAAAACGTAATTTTTAATAAATTTTTAACACTAACAAGTTTTTATACTCAAAGAAATTTAGTATTAGTAATTAGATATTGGTAAGTTATAATAACGCAAAATACTATTGATATTTGTATGTAAACGGCAACTAAACTGCTGAAAAAAATCAGACAAGCAAAACCATTTATTACAATACACAAAAGCCCCTTACCTTTGCACCTTTAAATAATGAATACAAAACGACACTTAGTTACAGCAGCACTGCCATACGCCAACGGACCGGTGCATATAGGTCATTTAGCAGGTTGTTACCTTCCTGCCGATATTTACGTACGTTACTTGCGCGCCAAAGGCAAGGATGTTTTGTTTGTTTGTGGTAGCGATGAGCACGGTGTTGCCATTACCATTAAAGCAAAAAAAGAAGGCGTTACACCGCAACAAGTAGTAGATAAGTACAACGGCATTATTAAAGCATCGTTTGAGCAATTTGGGATTAGTTTTGATACCTACTCGCGCACATCAGCACCAATACACCATAAAACCTCACAGGCATTTTTTAGAGATTTGTATGATAAAGGTGTTTTTAAAGAAATAGAAACCGAACAGTACTATGATGTAGAGGCGAACCAGTTTTTGGCCGACCGCTATATAATGGGTACTTGCCCCGTATGTAGCAACCCCAACGCTTATGGCGACCAATGCGAAAACTGCGGTACCAGTCTTGACCCAAAGGAATTGAAAGACGTACGCTCTACTCTATCGGGAGGTGTGCCTGAATTAAGAACATCGAAAAACTGGTTTTTAGATTTGGGTGAATTGGCCGAAAAACCTGAGTTTATTGAGTATAAAAAACGTGTTGACGGATGGCGCAGTAATGTAAAAGGCCAATTTAACTCGTGGTTAACGCAAGGGCTGCACGCCCGTGCTATGACCCGCGATTTGGATTGGGGTGTGCCCGTGCCTATTGACGGTGCAGACGGAAAAGTGCTATACGTTTGGTTTGATGCACCCATTGGCTACATTAGTGCCACCAAAGAATATTTTGAGAACAAAGGTGACGCCACAGGTTGGGAAAAATGGTGGAAAGACGATGAAACCGCCCTTACCCACTTTATAGGCAAGGATAATATAGTTTTCCATACTCTTATTTTTCCTATGATGTTGCTAGAGCACGGAGGCTATATATTGCCTACCAATGTGCCTGCCAACGAGTTTTTGAACCTTGAGGGACAAAAAATATCGACCAGCCGCAACTGGGCTATATGGTTGAACGAGTATTTGGAAGATTTTCCTAACCGTACTGATGAGTTGCGCTATGTGCTTACCAGCATTGCGCCCGAAACTAAAGATGCAGATTATACTTGGCGTGATTACCAACTAAAAGTAAATAGTGAGTTGGTAGCCATACTGGGCAATTTTGTAAACCGTGCTTTGGTGCTTACCCACAAGTTTTACGAAGGTAAAGTGCCCACACCAGCAAAAACCGAAGGACAAATTGAAAGCGAAAACGCTAAACTGGTGCTGGATAGTAAAATATTGGCGCAAGAAACCCAACGTGCTTTTGGTGAGCTAGAAAAACACCTGCAAAATTTTGAATTTAGAGAAGCACAAGCCGAACTGATAAATATAGCCCGTGCGGGAAACAAGTATATGGCCGAAACCGAGCCGTGGAAGTTGATAAAGCAAGATGCCGAACAAACAGCCTATGTGATTAAAAACTGTTTGGATTTGTGCTTGCAAATAGCCATAGCTGCACAACCTTTATTGCCCGAAACTGCCCGACGTATAAAACTGCAACTAAATGTGGAACACGAAGCCCACACCTATGCTATTGAGGCGACGATGCGCGAAGGCCATGTAATAAATGCCGCCGAACATTTGTTTAAAAATGTGGAGGATGCCGAAATACAAACCCAACTGAATAAACTAGAGGCCAACAAAGCGGCTGCAACGGTTGTAGAAGCCGAACCAACAGTAAAACCAGCCAAACCCGAAATTGTGTACGACGATTTTGCGAAAATGGATATACGTGTAGGTACGGTGTTAGAGGCAGAACGTGTGCCCAAAACCGATAAGCTGATGAAGCTGAAAATTGATACAGGTTTGGATATACGCACAGTAGTATCGGGCATAGCGCACCATTTTGAGCCCGAGCAGGTAATAGGCCGCCAAGTAAGTATATTGGTAAACCTTGCCCCCCGCAAGCTAAAAGGTATAGAATCGCAAGGGATGATACTAATGGCCGAAGATGCCGACGGAAAACTAAAATTTGTTACCCCAACTGAGTTGGTGGCAAATGGTAGTGGGGTGGCTTAGGGAAATATCAAAATTAAAGTAGTGTTTACTTTGGCTCATCCTTTTTTGGTGACGAATGTTGATTTTTTTCTTTCAATATCTTCAAGTTCTTTTTTTAATCTCCAGAGACTTGCTGACAAGTCTTTTACTGCATCATCAAATGAGCGGGCTATTCTGCCATTTACTTTTGATACTGTATCTTCAGATAGTTGAAGTCCAAGAATTTTCAACGATACGTCGTTAAACTTTGTAAAGAATTCTTCTCGGGCATGCGCCTCTTGGGGAAGACTATCGGGTCTCCAAATTCCTTTGCAGGCATTTAATGATAAACGTCCAATTTGAGTGGTCTGTTCACTAGTTAGTTGTGGCGCTTGATATTTTTCATTTTCATCTTGGTCTGGAGAGGTAACTTCTTTTACCCACTCAAAGGATTTCATAACATACTTTGCAAAAAGATGCTCGGAAATAATTAAAGTATCAATATCACTTTCAGTAGAATATAATTTGTCAATATCTTGTCCTTTAAGACTTCTTCCAGCTAAAGCACTACCAACAATAAAAACATCAGTAGGAGTTACGCCAAAGGCATCTGCAATTGTTCGCTTAAATAATGCAAATTTTAAAGGTTCTTCGCGAAATACATATGGCACACTTGATAATAATAGTTTATGTGCAATTGCATCAGGAGTAAATTGCTTTACCAGTTTTTTCCATTCACTGCTGTCGGGATAATCTTTTGATAGAAGAGATTTATTATTCATTATAAAATGTTTTATATCAAAAGTATAATAATTTTTTAAAACAGCGAAGGCAGTTAAAAATTACATACTAGTGCTTGACCAAATATTACCTCACCCGCTGGCGCAAGCACTCCACTTGTAACCTATTTTATTAAACGTCCAGTTTTAAAAATTAACTATAGTTTAATTTCCTAATTCACCTTGTATTATCAATCCCTCTTTTTTTCTATTCTTTTTAATCTGGTGAGATTTCACTTTTCTGCTATATTTATTCTTATCTCCCTCAAACCAAATATGGTCTTCGGCAAACAAAGAGCCTTTCTTAATCATTAGATTAGGAAATGGGCAGTTATCAAATCCGCAATTATGTTTTGAATGCACCCCAAAGTTTCTATGTTTTATTCTTTTATCAGATAATATTTTTTGCTGATTTGCTCTTATATCATCCCATATACGGTTTTCATCGGCTTTGGTAAGTTCTTTCCCAAGAGTAATTAAATCAAAATATGTTTTGGGGTCTTTTAATTGCAAAAAATTAAAGGTTTTATCAAACGTATTGTTTGCAAAATCTCTGATAAAAATCTTATCCTCTATCGTTAGCTTTTCGTTTTCAATAATCGAGCGGTACAGCCCCAATGTATTAAAGTCGGTATACTTTTTATAGTTTTCAATACAGTGCAAGTATTCACCTTTTGTTAATTCGTTAAACCGCCTGCCAATTTTCATCTCTTCTTTTCATTATACATAACAAATATAGTAAGTTAACTATTATGTTATTTGCCAACACCCCAATGTCCTCCTCTAAGAGGAGGATACAGGAGGGAGGAAATAACCCAAGTATCTGCTCTAGCGTTCTGCATCAATAAATGGTTGATAATTCCATTGTCAGCAATTACCTTTGCACCCCTTTGGCCTCGTAGTTCAATGGATAGAATAGATGTTTCCTAAACATTTGATACAGGTTCGATTCCTGTCGAGGCTACGAAATCTTCAAAACCCTTGCATACGCATGGGTTTTGTTGTTTTAGAGGAGTTGAAGCCATGAGGGAATTTTCTGTAAGGCATTGATTTCCATTTTCTTTGTCTCGATTTCAGGCAGTGTTTATTTTGCCTGAATTGGAGCTTTCTTCCATCTGCCCCATGCAACAAACACAGCCAGTAATAGTAAGAAAATGTTCATGCCAATAAGTGATGCTTCACCCCTTGAAATATGAAATATGGAGGCTGAAATCATTAGCGCAATAATGCCATAAGCAGCAAAGATTGTAAGCTTGGGTTGTATTCTCAATGTTGCTGGTAAAATAATGCCTAATGCCCCTAATATCTCAACAATGCCTGTGAATTTTAACAGCATCAGGTTGTCCTTTGCCCAAGGTAGCATTTTTGTCGTTTCTTCTATCGGCTGAAGCAATTTTACATAAGCTGCCCAAATAAATGTTAATGCAAGAAGAACTTGCGCTACCCACAATGATATATGCATTGCTTTTGAGGAATTATTTATTGTTGTCATGATTATTTAATTTAAAAAATGGAAAAACTGTTAATACTGATAATATCGGAAAGAAGTGCATAGGGATAACCATACCGGGGAATAACTCTGGAGATTCAGTATCTAAAGGTAAATTGAAACCTAAAACTCCAGCAATAGTGGCGAAGCTGATAACGCTAAAAGCAATATTCAACCAACCAATTGTTTTTGAACCTTTCCACTGTATGGCTAACTTATAGCCAACAGCCATAAGAAGGCAACCAATAGAGCAGGCGGCAATAATATTTGAAATCCCCGCTATCTTACTAAAATCTACAACTAAAGCTTCTTTATAGATATTCAAATAGATGATGCTTGCTAATGAAGATAGCAGGCTGCCTGCTATCCCCATTAAAAAAGTTTGTTTCCAGTTCATTTTGTTACAGGTACATTAAGCTGAAAATCTAAAACTTTAGGTGTGCCACTTCTTGTTACGTTGTATTCTGAGGGCTTTATAGAGAATGTGCCGGTAAAAACGCCATCTTCTGAATTTTTGGTAAATGTGAAAGGGATTTTGATTTGCTTGGTTACATCTTTAATCGTTAGGTTACCATTTGCCTCATAACCGCTTGCTGTCTTAGTAATGGAAGTGGACTCAAACTTTACTGTTGGAAAAGTTTTGGCGTCCAATCCTTTTTTGGCATGTCCATTTCGCATACCATTTCCAGTATTAATGGTATTGGCATCAATAGTTGCTGTTAACTTAGAAGCTGAAAGATTGTTTTCATCAAAAAACAATTCGCTTTTTAGCCCCTTAAATGCACCATCAAATTTTTTGCTGGTAAACTTTACCGAATAGGCATCTTCTTTTACATTCCAAAGAGTTGCATTGCTAACTACTTTAAAAGCCGATGTGCCAATCACTAAGGCGATCATTACTAGGTAGATTATGTTTTTCATCTTTTCTTTATTTGAATGTTTAATTAATTAAGAGTTTTTTGCTATTGTTATTTATGATAGAAAATTTCATTTACGATTAAGCCATTTTCCCATGTTTGTGCGGCTGCTTGTTGCATTTTAACTCTGAAACCATTGGCAAAAGTTAAATCCATCCAACTTTCAACCATTGTTTTGTTGTTTTCTGTATCTTCTGCAAAACTTAATATACCTGCGCCATGTACTTCTTTTATGCTTTGGATAAAGTTGATTTCGTAAGTACGATTGGCCTCTTTACCAACTCTCGGTTCTTCACCCAATTCCTGCATTACTACATTTTCTGCGTAATACTTTTCAAAGCCGTCTAACAGCTTGCCTGCATTTACATAGTTTTGATGCAGGTCTTTTACATTTTGTAAGTTTGACATTTTGCTTTTTTGTGTTAAAATTTATGATACAAAGGTGCAATGACAAACTCCTCCTGAACGATGAGGTAAGGCAAAAAAAAACGTTGATGTATATCAACGCTTTTCAAAAAAATGGTAGTTATTTTTTTCCTGAACCAGCCCTGATGCGGCTGAGTGTTTCCTTGGTCATTCCAAGGTAGGAAGCGATGATATGTTGAGGAAACCGCTGTATAAATTCGGGAAATCTCTTTTGAAAATCTTCATACCGCTCTTCTGCTGAAAGTATTTGTGCTGCTTGCACTCTTTTTAACAGGTTAAAAGATTGCTTTTCAGTAAGCACTTTTATCATTTCGTTGATGAAAGGTTGCTGACTAAGTTTGTTGATGAAGTCTTCTCTGCTTACCAAAAGTATATCCACATCTTCAAAGGCATCAATAAAATAAGGTGATGGGGTACCAGCCATAAAACTTTCGCGGTCACCAACCCACCAGTTTTCGATATACAAACCGAGAATGTTTTCTTTTCCTGTTTTATCAACTATGTATTGTTTAAGCGCTCCCTTTACAATAAATCCGGCAAGATTGCATACCTCTCCTTCCTGTAGCAAATACTGGTGCTTACGGAGTTTTTTTGGTTTGAAAACAGTTTCCAGCAAATTTCTGTCCTCTTCTGATAATTTTGTCGTGAGTGTGCTATTTATATATGTTATTAATGAATCGAGCATAATGTCTGACAAAATTATTTATTAATATTAAAACTCATTGACATGAAATCTAAAATCTTTGCCGCTAACAAGGGATTTGCGATAGCAGGCGGAAGTGCGAATGGGAACTTGATTAATTTATAAAGGTTGAAACTTGCTTACAGTTTACGATTTCAAAGGCATATCAACCCAGGCCAGAAACAGTTAACCTTTAAAGAAGTTTAAATTCAACTCACTGATTTTAGCCGCCAAGATTTTCATCTGGTTCGATAATCTGCTTGTTCGGGCTACCAGAAATGTCAAAACCCTGCTTAGTACTAAGCAGGGTTTTTTGTTTATTTCTTTCTTTGGTAAAGCAAACAAGTTTTTAGAATAAGAATATATTCACTAGAGACAATAATTAAACAGTCTCAAAAAGATGTTTATTGAACCCATAACAGCAGGGTAAAACCAAATGTGAATCTTTTGGGCACTGCTCCGTTTATGGTGCTTTCTTATAGTGCTAACTAACTCGCGTTAGGGTTAAGAAATTCAATTTACAACGGGTTAGAAACTACTTAATCGCATATTTACCCCTAATTGTGCATAAAAAGGAATTAAAGGTTTTGTTTTAAAATCTTGAGTTATTATTCTACCTCCTTTTATTGTTATATCTATATTTTTAAATGAAACCCCTGTTTGCAGCCCAAAATAGAAGTTTCCACCAGTAGCAGGCTGATACCAACCGTTTTTTACACCTGCAAAATACTCTTTAAATAAGTCGGAGTGCTTAAAATGAGTCGCTATTGCCTTGTCAAAACCAGCCTCTCCGGCCACATACCATCTAGGCTTATAATACCCAACTGTGGTAGAAAATTCACTTCCAAAATTCACTATTTTCACCAAAGGGTCGTCAAGTTTTCTAAATACACCATTTATTTTCGCGCTAACACAGAAGTTGTCAATTTTTAAGACACGAACTTGAACGCCAATTTTTGTTTTAAAATCATCCAAAACCTTCTTTCCTGCGGGAGAAGAGTACTCTATACTAAGCAACGCGGGCAGTTTTGTTTTTAGCTGATAGCTATACGCTGCGCCAAAAATCATCCCATATTCAAAACCTGTGTTTAGGTTAAAAATGTGTTTTTGATCTTTGTCTAAATTTTGCCAATTTATATTTTGACTATGTGCTTTGTATGAAAGGTGTAGTAAAAAAAGAATTGCGGCTATTATTTTTATAGTTTTCATAGTTTATTATTTTAAAGCATTTAGGTAAGATAGTGTAGCCGCATAAACTTGGTTCCACTCAAAATAAACCATTTCATGTCCTGTATTTTCAATTTTTACAATCTCGTAATTCGGAAAGTTTTGTGCTTCTTTCTTGGCAAAATCATACCCGTATGCCCTGTTTTTACTGCCGTATATAAAAAGAGTTTTAGTGTTGTATTTGTGTAGGTTTGGGGTAAAATCATACCCGTCTTTTTCGGCAATAGCAGCAAGACTGTTCAGCACCACCGCGCCGTTTCTCCAAAATGGAGTTAGCCCGTTAATACCCTCTACATTGTCTTTTTCTAAAAGAAACGACGATGATATGCTTAGCTTATAATCAAGTATAGCGTGGTCGTTTTCCTTTCCTGTTAAAAACTGATCCATATACAATACATTATTAGTGTTCTCAGCAAACAGATCAAGTTTTCTCGATTTTTCACCATATTCTTTCAAATTATCCCAAGTAAAACCTCCCGGTTCAGCAAACACAGCCCCATTTATACTATTAGGGTAAGCGTTAATATAGGCAGCGGCTAATATTGCCCCCCACGAATGCCCAAAAAGGAAAACCTTTTGGGTAGGCGAAGTGCGGTAATGTGCTATAACCGCGCTTACATCGTTAATCATTAGTTGTATTGTATAGCTGTTTTTGGGGTGTCTTTTTGATAAGCCCGAGCCTCTTTGGTCATAAAAAACGACATAATACCCATCATTAGCCAACTGCTTTGCGCTTAGTAAACTTCTATAATCGCCCCCGGGGCCACCGTGTAAAAGCAAAACCATTGCATTATCAGGATTGCCAAAGGTTTCGGCGTGTAGTTGTGTCCCATTAACATTAATAGAAGGTAAAGAAGGGTCTAAATCAACCGTTTTTGGCACCAAGTTGCCCGGTTCATTAATAAACCTGTCTTCTTTGCACCCTATAAATAGGAGTACAAAAAGAGCTGAGGCAAGATAAAATACTTTTGTTTTCATTGCAGTTTGTATAAAAAATTTCTGCAAAGGTGAGCCTATACATGGTTTCTGTCGTCTCATCTTGTAGGATGACACCTATTTTGACACAGCAAAAAAAACCGCTTATACTTTTGGTTTTTAACTATTTGTGAAAAGAAAAATAGTTTTACTTTTCGGTAAGCATAATGTTAATGCTTTTTAAGTATTCAGTTGGCGACAGACCCGTTACTTTTTTAAAATTTCTGTTGAAAGAGGCTTTTGAGTTAAAACCGCATTCGTAGGCAAGGGCAAGTAAAGTAAATTTTTGATTTTCGGGTTGGGCAACTAACTGTTTAAAAGCGTCAACTCTAAGATGATTTATATAATCGTAAAAACTTTTTTGCTCTTTTGAGTTTATCACCTGCGAAAGTTGATTGGGCGGAACAGACAATTCTTGCGATAGTTTGCCCAAAGATAATTCAGGATTTTTATACAACCCGAGGCTTTGCATTACACCGGTAAGCTGTTGGTGTATCTTGTTTGCAGTATCATTATCTAAGCCCGACTTAGTATATTTTTCAATCGTAATACCATCAAGCGGGGTAGGAGGCACTGCTTTGTCAGATTCTGCTTCTTCTAAATCGCCAATGCTAGGTGCTGTATGGGTAAAAATGCCCATTTGTTTGATACCGAAATACCCTATAAAAATAATAAACAGCACTACCGAGGTGAAAACAGAAACATCATTTCCAAAAATTACTGCAAACCAAATTACTATTAAACCCAAAACTAAGTAGCGTAGCCAAGTCAAATTAATTTTCTCGGTGTACGAAAACTGGTTGACAATGTTTTTTTTATGCCTGTTTAATAATTGTAAAGAAAGAAGAATATAAGCTATGCCTGATATACTGATTAAAACATACATTACCAATAATGTTTCCGCATACCCCGCACCATTGTTTTGGTATACTGAAATTTTATGGGCAACAGGTAACAAGAAAAATTTTGTAAAGGGCAAATAGCCTAAAACAAAAGGAAGAAAATGAAGAAACCTTAGCCCTTTTTTATAATGCTGTTTGGTAAGCGATGCACAATACAGGTATAAAAATGGGCCATGTATTAAGGGGAGAGGCAGCTCAAACCCTAATAAATAGGGAAACTGAAGATACTTATTGCTGGTGTGTAAGTAAAAAATGATTAAATGTAGGCCAATAAGAATAAGCCAAGCCCCTAAAATTTTATCTGCCTCACTTTTGTCTTTTTTGCTGATTAAAATAAAGGCTAGAAAAAAAGTGATAATAATACCCGCAAAATATAACATACAACACTGGTGTTCTATAAAAACACCCGCAAATATATCTGTCTTTGCTTATATCCGTTGCTTTGCTTTATCACTGGCAACAGTACTGTTATAAAACCCGTGCAAGTCTTCGTGAACATCTTCAAGCTGTATCTGCTCGACATAACTTTGCGGGCGAAGAGAATTGACTAAATAATTAAACTCTTTTACAAACTGAGCTACAAAATCAGCATCAGTAAATAACATCACATTTTCGCGGTTGTTCCCGTTGGCAAAACACGTAAGGTTGTATGATGTGCAAAGCACCGCATTATCGTCAACCAAAATAAACTTGTAGTGCAGTTGCTCACCATTTTGCGAAAAGTACAATTTCCCTCCCCCGTGTATAAAAGTATTCCAAGGCAAGGCTTCGGGATGGTTGTTCAAATAATCGTTGCGAGTAACAAGGCTAACGTGTACACCTTGTGATAATTTTGCCGTCAAAAGGTTAAAAATCTCTTTATCAGTAAGCCATGATACGGCAAGCTTTATAGATGTTTTTGCGCTTTGCAAGTGTCCCATTATGTGGGTATGTACTTCTTCAAAATAAACATTACCATTCATTGGGTTAATATAATTCTCTCTTACAAATTTTTAAGTGAATTTTTATTTAAGTACTGCTTAAATAATTTTTTTAATCGAAAATAACGCTTTGTTTATGCAACAAATGTGTTTTTGTAAGCATCTTTGTAGCTACTAATCTTATCAACAAGTAGTAAAAAATGCAAAAACAATCAAAATATTATTGGCTTTTACTTGCCACTATTGGGTTGTTTATGTGTTTCCCCTTTAGCTCAAAATCACAATCTCCTACGGCGGCATTTAATCAAGATAAAAATGTTGGCTGTATACCCGTAATTGTTAATTTTAGTGATGTTTCAACAGGCAATATTGCCAGTTATTATTGGGATTTTGGTAATGGCAATAACTCAGTACTTCAAAACCCCGGAGCCACCTATACCAAAGCAGGTAGTTACAACGTAAAACTGGTTGTTACAGATGTTAATGGCAAGAAAGATAGTATTGAGAAGGCAATAGCTGTAACTGCGTTTGCAAACCCTGTTGCCTCTTTTAGTGCCAATAAGCAAACAGGCTGTGAAGGCGAGGTTATAGATTTTACCGACAATAGCGTGCAAACCTCTAACCCAATAGTATCGTGGGCATGGAACTTTGGCGATGGAAACCAATCGGGGCAGCAAAGCCCCTCGCACAGTTTTAAAACCAAGGGTTCTTTTGCCGTTAGTTTAGTAATAACCGATAGTAAAGGATGTAAAAACGCCATAAATCAGGCAAATTATATCAATATTAATCAAGTTCCTGCGGTAGCCTTTTCGGCCAATGTAACCACAGCTTGTAAAGTACCGCAAACAGTAAATTTTACAGACTTAACCCCAACACAATCAGGTAAAACATATACCTACCAATGGGATTTTGGTGATGGAGGCTCAACCACACAGCAAAACCCAAGCAACATTTATAAAACGTATGGAGATTATACGGTAAGCCTTACGGTTACTGATAATCAGAATTGTAAAAAAACACTGGTAGAGAGTGATTTTATAAAGATTGGAGCTATAAGAGCCGATTTTGATTTACCTAAAAAAACAGGCTGCGCTCCATTTGTCGTTTCTTTCACCAACTCAAGTCAAAACGTCCCTTCAAATGCCAGACAAGTTTGGCATTTTGGAAACGGTGACTCTATTGTAAGCCCCAACCCAATATATCAATACCAAAAAGACGGTGTATACGATATAACATTAGAGATAAGTACGCCTGACGGTTGCTACGATAAAATAGTAAAGAAAAACTACGTTACCGTTTTAAAAACACCTGTTTTTGATTTTAGCAGTACCGATTCTATAAGCTGCAAAAGCCCCACCACATTCAAGTTTTCAGCCAACACTGTTGGAGCTACAAAGTGGCATTGGGATTTTGGCGATAGCGGGGTATCAAACCAGCAAAACCCCTCACGATTGTATAAGTGGGCGGGGGTGTATACGGTATCGCTTAGGGTAGAGTTTGCCAATGGCTGCGAGGTAACACAAACCAAAACCAACTATATAAAAAACAAAGCACACAAAGCCGATTTTGAGGTTTCTGATTCATCGGGTTGTTTGCCTCTGGTGGTTGATTTTACCAATTTAAGCACTTCGTTTTTTGGTATAAAAAGCTACTTTTGGAATTTTGGTGACGGAAAAACATCTACCCAAACAAACCCTAGTTATACATACAACAAAGTGGGTAAATACGCCCCAAAACTTATTATAGTAGATTCAGCAGGATGTATAGATAGCCTTCAGTTTGATTCTATTGCTGTGGGAGACAAAGCAAATCCGGATTTTTTTGCCGACCCTACACAAGGCTGCAAGCAAGATATGCGCCATGTGAAGTTTACCAATACCACTAACCTTAATGTGTTAACGGTAGACAGTTTTATATGGGAAGTGGGTCAAACAAAGTATACTAAAGGGAATACTCCGTTGTTTGTTGACTATAAAGACCACAAGTTTAAAACCTCTCCCGATTCGATAGACGCAAGACTCATTTCGGTAGTAAACGGTTGCTACGACACTATGGAGAAGAAAAAATATTTAGTGTTTTTTCCTCCTGATGTTAAAGTGAGTTATTTTGTAGATAACTGCAAGTTGGACACGATAGTATTTACCGACCATTCACTTGGTGCTGATGTAATAAACTGGCGTTTGGACGGCGTTCCTATTGCAGAAAAAAACAGCTTTAAACGTTTTTTAACCCCAGGAAAACACAAGCTGTGGGTAGAAGGAACAAATAATGGAAATGGCTGTAAAGACACCCAAGAATACGAGATAGATATTCTTTACCCCCTTGTGGCCGATATTGGCTTAACTAAAAAAGGAGTCTGTGCTAACGATTCTATTACTTTTTTCTCAAGAAACTTAAATGCAAGTAGAGGGCCATTATTTACTTTTAATTTCACATGGACTATTAACGGTACACCAGTCTCAAACAGTAATTCGTTTGTAAGGCTGTTTCCCGATACAGGTAGATTCGATATTGGGCTTACCATTGTTGATGCGTTTGGTTGCAAAGCAACTGATATTGATAGTGATGCAGTGGCGATGCAAAAGAACGGAATAGAGGCCAAAGTAGTTCCTGATAGGGGTTGTTTTCCGCTTACTTCACAATTAATCTATAATGCCCCTCAAGGAGCAATAAAAAATGCTAAATGGTTGGTAAACGGCAACCTTATTAATGTAATAGCTACGGATACGGCAGAGTATACATTTAAAGACCTGATTAATGGAATGAATGTTTTGGGACTTGAGGTTGAGCTTCAAGCCGAAGACACTTCGGGGTGCATCATATCTAAAAAAAACAGGGTAATTATTTCTAGTGTTACTGCGCAGTTTGCCAATAGCTCACGGTTTAACTGTAACAATACTGTTCTTTCGTTTTTCAACAGTTCACCCGCATTAATGCCTTTTGGTTCGGTAACATTTGATTGGACATTAGACGATACTTTGTCGTTTACTGCCCCAAGCAATAAATACACCTTTACCCAAAGCGGAGCGCACAACTTTGAGCTTATAGTTAGTGATACGGCTATGGGGTGCTACGATACCGTTAAAGAAGTTATAAATGTGCGGGTACGTAAACTGCAAGCTGGTTTTACAGTAGATAAAGACCAAACCACTTGCCCGCCTTTGGCAACTACCTTTAGTGATGCCTCTACTGTTGAAAACACAACAATATCTGATGTGGCGTGGGATTTTGGCGATGGCTCTAACTCTATTATAAAAAGCCCTGTAAAAACCTTCTTTTATCCGGGCGATTACGATGTATACTATAAAATTTCTAATTCATCGGGGTGTAGCGACTCGATACTTTTACCCGGAAAAATTAAAATAGGTGGGCCTAGAGGCACACCTAATATTGATAAAGATAGAGGCTGTGCACCTATTACCGTCAATTTTAAAGCACAAAACACCAATACCGACTCTATAAAATGGGATTTTGGCGATGGTGTAATAACAACAGGCAATAATTTGGCAAACTCGTATAGCCGTCCGGGTACTTATCAGCCTTATATGGTGCTTGAAGATACAGCAGGCTGTACCGTATTTTACCCCACAAAGCCCATATTCGTATACCCATCGCCCGTACCGTTGTTTACCGATAGTGGCAAGTGTGTATACAATAACTTTAAGTTTATAAACCAAACCGATACCCAAGCACCCGCCACTTTTGTGTGGCGTTTTGCTAATGGCGATACCGTTGCAGGCTTTAATGCACAACACAAGTTTACCACTACAGGCACACACAACATAACACTTGAAGCCACAAGTATAAACGGTTGTACGGGTTCAAAAACCCAAAGTATAGAGATAATGCCCCTTAATGCTGATTTTGAGCTTACCAGTATAGCGGCTTGTATAGACAATAGCATAAGCACTATTGATAAAAGCACATCGGGTACAGGTATACAAAATTGGCTTTGGCACCTAGGCGACGGAAGAACGGCCAATGGTTTATCACCAATATTAGAATATAAAACGGCGGGTACTTATAATGTTTCGCTTATAGTTACCGATAGCAACGGTTGTTTAGATACGGCTGTTAACCCCCAAAAAGTTACGGTATACGATACCATACCGCCACCTGTACCTTTGGCATACAGGGTAACTGTAGAGCCTGATAATTCTATTAGGTTTGATTTTGCTGTTTACCCCCGCCCTGATTTTGGCAATTACATTATATACAAAGCAATTGCAGGGCAACCGTTGCAGATATACAAGTATATAAACGCATTAAACGATACTGTATTTATTGATAACAGTGTTAACCCCGATAATAACTCGTATACCTACAAAGTAGTAAACCAAAGTATTTGCGACAGGTTTTCTAGCGAACGCAATAGTAGGGCACATACCAGTATCTTATTAAAAGGAACAAGCGACACCAACGCTACGCATTTGTTTTGGAGTGCCTACGATGGGTGGGACAAGGTAGAAACTTACCACATATACCGCAAAGAACCCCGAAAAGCTAATTTTGAGAAAATAGGGTTTGTGGCAGGCACACAAACTACCTATACCGATAGTAGTGCCTTTTGCGATGTAGTATACAAGTATTACGTATTTGCTGAAGAAGACACTTTGAGCTTGTACCATCAGTTTTCACGTTCAAATACAATAGCATTAAGACCGTTGCACAAAGAAACCGTAGTGCCGGGCACGATAATAAGAGCAACGGTAGAAGACGATAAAAACATATTGGTTGAGTTTGCTCCGCCAACAGCACCTGTTACCCCTATAGAGTTATTTACGTTAGAAAAATCGAGCAATGGCGTTAACTATAAAGCAGTGTATTCAACGCCAAATTGCTGTCCTTCTTATTTGGATAAAGACGTAAAAGTACACCAGCAAAGCTATTATTACCGAATAAAATGTACCGATTATTGCGCTGATATTAGTGCGCCCAGCAACATAGGCAAAAGCATTTTGCTAGGCACGGGAATAAATGCTGATGATAATATAACGGTGGATTGGAGCGCCTACCAGCATTGGGATGACGGGGTGAAAAAATACGAATTAGAAATCCAAACGGGTAGCGGAGGTTTTGTAGATGCAGGAGTAAACAACCTGACGGATAAAGACACCAACTATATTGACACTGAAGGCGATTATAACTATTTTCCTAAAATATGTTATCGTGTAAAAGCAACCAGTTTTAACGGAGTAATAAGCTACTCTAATACCGATTGCGAAAAAGGTCGTTCGAGCCTGTTTGTGCCCAACGCCTTTACACCCAACGGCGATAGCCATAACAATACCTTTGTAGTAGTTGGCTCGTACATAAAAACGTATAAAATACAGATATTTAACCGTTATGGCGAAAAACTGTTTACCGGTTATAGCCTTGAAGATACTTGGGACGGAACTTTTAAAGGCGAAGCCGTACCAGACGATGCGTACATATACATTATAAACGCTGAGGGGATAGACAACAAACGTTACAACTTGCACGGCAACGTTACCGTATTAAACTAATCGGCAAAACATCTTATAAAGCCCTATTTTCGTTTTATCAATACGCTTTATGGGTATCAAAAAAATAAATATTAAAGAGAAACTAGCGCTGTTTAGCGATTATTGGAACCCGCGTATAGTAGGCGAGCTTAATGGGCAACACATAAAACTAGCCAAAATAAGCGGCGAGTTTGTGTGGCATAAACACGACCACGAAGACGAGATGTTTTTTGTAATAAGCGGTAGTTTTGATATGGAGTTGCGTGATGAAACCATACACCTAAGCGTGGGCGATTTTATAATTATACCCAAAGGAGTAGAGCATAAACCCGTAGCACACAAACCTGCCGAAATAATGCTGTTTGAGCCTGCAAACACCTTAAATACAGGCGACAACAATCAATCGGACTTAACGAGAAAAACATTGGACAAAATTTGATTTTTGCCCTTTCGGCAGAGATATTGCGCCCATACTATCAAAATAAATAATTATGAAAAAAATTGCTACACTATTATTTGCCGTTATAGCACTGGCGGCCTGCAACCAACAACCGCCCCAAAAAACAACAACCATACAACAACAAGAAACCTCTTTTGAGGCTACACTGGCTAATGCAGCTGCCAACAACCAAAAAGTGTTTGTTGAGGTATACGCCACCTATTGCGGCAGTTGTAAAAAATTTAAAGCCAATGTACTTAGCGACAAGGAAGTTACCGAGGAACTGGCAGCTAATACTGCTACTGCCCTTGTTGACTTAGAATCGGAAGAAGGCAAAAAACTAGCAAGCAAGTACGAGGTTCAGGCGACACCTACCTTTTTGCTTTTAGATGCACAAGGCAATGTGCTAAAAAAATCATCGGGATATATGGATAAAACCGCGTTTTTGGCTTGGATAAACTAAAACACCGAGGACTTACACGTATTACCGAGTGGACACTCTATTATTTTTGGCACGAGCGGACGCTCGAGCCAGCTTTTCATGGGTTAAAAACTACTTACTTTACCCATAAAAGGGCGTTGCTATCCCATTGTTTATGCCTTTGTTTTTTATGCTTCAACACGAGGCCATTTCCATGCATAACAGATAATTAAGCAAAGAAGAACGACTTCAACAACAGCTCCAAACACCATGTGCCCCCAAGCCTCTCCCACCAAATTAAATAAAATTAAGGGAATATTTACCGCCGCAATAATGATATTTGCCCAGCGATTTATTTTAGCCGGCAGGGCAACAGAAAGAAAAATCATCAGTGCCGGAATTGTTACTATGGCGAGTGCTACCATAAGAAACCCTTGCGTAATATCAAATACAAACACCCTCCCTATTAGAATATTTTCTACAACTTTTGGCATATATAAGGCGAAATAATCAAGATAGATAATTAGAAACATTAAACTCGCCCATAGTGTAGCAAGCTTCAGTTTTACATTGACCTTAATGTCTTCCAGTGTTTTTTGTGTATTCATAAATTATTAACTAAAAATTATATCCGAAATGTAGCCCGGGTTCAGGTGTCCATTTTGGCCACTTGTCATCTTTTTCTTTAAATCCTTTTGGCATTTCAGTGTAAAAAGGACGACCAGCAATACCAAGAGATGGCTCTATAAAAAGCCTATCCTTAAAGAGTTTAATGTGATAGCCAATGCGATAAGTGTTGAATATAATGAAACCACTACCCACCTTATCGCCGTTTTCATTCCTAAATGTTTGCCACATAGGTGTTGCGTGTACTGCTGCGTAAAGTCCTTTCCAAAAATACCTTTGATAAGCTAAACCAGCTCCATATTCCCGTATATAACCGGGATATTTTTCTTCAGGCGTTCCGTATTTATCATTATAAAAAGGGTTAATGCCAAGTGGCCAAGCATGTTTCCATGTTATTAGTTCAAGAGAAATAACATCTTTTCCTGTAATACGATAACCTAAATTCAGTTGAGCAAAGCCAGGGGGATTTACTTTATCCAAATTACCGACTAAAAATACAGTGCTACCTACGAACCATCGCTTGTAAGTACTGTCTTGTTTGTAATACTGTGCATTCACCTTTAAACTACTTGCCAACACTAAGGCAAGTGCAAGCCATAAAACTTTCTTTTGCATATCTTTTTTAACTGTTGCTAAACAATACTGCAAAGATTTATTGGCCGTAGGCTTAAAATCGTTCACTTAAGTTAAAAAATGAAGTTGCTCTTTACTTTTTTTCTAAATTTTTTGTTCTTAATCTACGCTCAGTGATTGCGGTTTATGCCTAAAATAACTCGCAAATTGGTGTTGTGATGCTGTTTAAATCGTTGGTGTAATTACTAAAACTTAAATCCAAAATCAAGCCCGGGTTGAATAAAGTAGTTAGGCCATTTTTTTTCTGCTGTTTTAAAAGATTCCGGAACATTAGTTCGTATTGGCCAATAACTAACTCCAATAGCTGGTTCAAAAAAGAATCGGTTTTTAAAAAACGTAAACTGGTAACCTAAATAGAAGTCTGTATACAATGTAAATCCATTCCCAATCTTCTTTTTGTTCTCATCCATATATTTTTCAAACGCGTTCAATACATACACGGATGTGTAGAGTCCTTTCCACCAAAACCGTTGGTATCCTATTTGAGGGGCAAGTATGCGTACACTTCCGGGGTAATTTAGTCCAGGTGCATCAAAATCAGGCCCAAAAGGGATACCTAATGGCCAAGCATACTGAGACCTTTTAAATCTAAGTTGAATGACATCTTTAGGTGTTATCCTATATCCTGCATTTATTTGTATATAACCCGGATTGTTAGTGTTATCTAAATTTCCAAGCATCAAAAATGTACTCCCAACAAACCACCTTTTGTAAGTACTGTCTTGAGTAGCCTGTTGCGCTTTAACTTGTAGAGAGCTCACCAACACTAAGGCAAGTCCAATCCATAAAATTTTCTTTTGCAAATCTTTATTAGTTTTAAATAATGTTGCAAAGATTGATTGGCAATAGACTTAAAGTCGTTCACTTAAGTTAAAAAATGAAGTTACTCTTTGCTTTTTTCCAAAACTCTTGCTCTTAATCTACTCAGCGATTGTGGCTTTATGCCTAAAAAACTGGCTAATTGGTGTTGTGGCACACGCTGAATAAGATCTGGTCTTTTTTGTAATAAGTTCTGGTATCGTTCTTCTGGTGAAGAAGTCTTAAACTCGTCAAAGTCTATACGTTCTTTAGCCAAAAGCTCTTCGGATAACATTCTGCACATGGTGTCAAACTTTGGAAACTTGCCGTTTATTTCTGCTTCCATATCAAGGTTTGAAACAGCAAGTATAGAGTCTTCTACACAGCTTACATAATATTTCGACGGGGTGTTGCTTACTACACAATGGGGTGTTAGTGCTTCCATCTCTGTATAGAAAGCTGTTGTTTTTTCTTCACCGTCAATTATGTAGTAAGTTCGGATACAGCCTTGTAAAACAAAGTAGCTGTCTTTTGATTTTTGTCCTTCTTCAAGTAAAGATGTCCCTTTTTTTACTGTGCGAAATAGATTTAGTGCAAGTATTGCATTCTTCTCCTCTTCAGTCAGAGAAACGTATTTTGATATAAAGTCAAATAATTTGTCTTGCATAGTTTTATAAGTAGTCGCCTTTTTGGTGCATTGGCGCCAACTGCTTACCTGCACAAAACTAAGGTATAAGATGTAATGTTGTTTAACCGAGGCAAATACAATTATATGCTTCGAAGATATTAAGCAAGAGGACTTTGATTTAAGCTTAAGCCTTTATAAGTCAGTATATTTGGGGTTAATTAGACTGTTAAAGACTTAATGGTAAATAACAGCGGTATTTGGAAAAAAACCAAACATCATTTTTATATTGCTGATTGTTCTATTATAAGCTCATACCTAAACAAAGGCATGTTGAATAAGTACCACCTAACGGCAGCTATATAAATAAGTCGGTTGAAATTTATATGAAAAATATACTCCTCATTTTGTGCTTAGGCATTTTGATCTCTTGCAAGAATAACTCGATGAAAAATGAAGGCAATTCAATATCAGATTCGTCTGAGCCTTCAAACAGCATTGCCCTCATAGATAGCACTAATTCTTTCATTCCAAAAAGCGACAGATTTAATTCGCTTAGGGAGAAAGTTCAAGGAAAACTCATTTACGACACCATCTGGCAACAAGGGCGAACAAACATATATATGACGTTGCTTTCCTTGAAACATTTACCTGATAAAGAGTTTGGTGGAATTTACGTTAATCAATGGAGATGGGGTGAATCACACCCTGAACATGAATGGACCTATTTTGATACATTAAGTTGTGATTGGCAAGATGTAGCTATCCATGCCGACCTTGACTCAATAATTATTTTGGATATTGACAATGATAATCAAGATGAAATATTAATTATTTATACGCTTGATTGCACTACCGACGTTTCTCCTAATACGCGCTATTTAGTGGCTTTAGACACAGAGGGTAAAATAAAAATAAAACTGAAAGGATGGACAAAAGATCCAGCTTCTATGACTGATATTTCAAAAATTAACTTAGAGTATAATCCTAAAACCGACGACTATAATCCCACTTCCCCGGAAGGTAAAATTGAAAACTATACAGCTCTGGACAATTTAGGCCGAAAAGCAAAAGGTCAGCTCTTAGAAATTTGGAAGTTAGCACTTGCAAAAGATAAATAATCGGCAACTAACAACGGTATAGAGCAGTATGCCAGAAACAAAAAGAGGCATTAACCAAAGGTTAATGCCTCTTTTATTATATCCGTTTATAAGAAAATGGGGTTATTTTTTAATCACCAATTTTTGATTTTGGATAAAGCCTTTACCCTCTATCTGCAAATAGTAAATACCATTGGCTAATGTTTCAGTATTAAGTATAACAGTTGAGGGGGTTATGTTTTGCATATCCAAAGCTATACGCTTTCCGCTAATATCAAACACCGTTACGGTTTCAATACTTTCAGCATTTTCTACCGATACATACGCATTGTTTTGTGCAGGGTTAGGGTATATGGCTATTGTCTTTTCAGCAGGTTTTTCAACCGAAAGGGGGTTGTTTCCAACACTAATATTATCAATGTTTATAGAGCCTCCCAAACCTGATTGATACCTAACACTAATAATTGCATTTGCACTAGTAGCAAAATTGTTTAGTGGCAAGTATGCTTTTTTCCAGTTTTCTTGGGCAGGTATAGCAAAACACTTTTCTAATGTATTGGGGTTTAGTGTTGGTGTTGAAAATGTACTTAACTCATCACCTCCACCCCTGTATAAGCTAGTAAAAGTCTGTCCGCAATCGGTAGAAACTAAAACTTCCAACGTATCGGCAAATACTACACTATCGTTATTAGCTTTAAACTTGTGGTAGTTATAGGCATAATCAAAAGTGAGGTGCGGGTTGGGTAAAGAAGTTAAATCAAGCAAAGGTGTTTGCAGCTCTTCAACCCTAAGGCTATTGTCAAAAATTAGAATGGTATTAAATGCAACCATAGATGCTGCGCCTGTTTTTTTGGTGTCAGTATCTACGTCCCATGAAGAGTATACATCACCTGATGGATTAAGAACCCATCCTAGTGGGGGGAAATCATTTCCCTCAAAACCTTCGCCAAAAGGTAGAGCGCGACCTGTGCTTTGGTTTACCAGTGTTTTTGACTTTTCGTTTTCGCCATTAGGGCAAAAAGGGTCGGTACTAACAGAGCCATTAATTGTAGGTATTTTAACGGTAAACGCTACAGTTTCGTTAGTGCCAATGGGTTGCTGGGTGATGGAGATAATAGCGTGTTGAAAAGGGTCAAGGCTTACCAACTGCAGGTCGTTTGTTGGAGTAGCACCTGTGGCAGAATAATCAAGCGCAACACTGTTTATTCGGGTCTTTCCCGTATTGCGAATTAAAACACTACCGCTAATTTTACCATCGCAGGTTCTTCCGTTGGTGTGAATTCTTACCACCTCAATACCAAAAGTATCAGTGGTGGTAGAGTCAAAAAACTTTGTAAAATCGCCCAGTTGTGCTTGTTGGGGTATGGTATGCCCCATGCCTGCAATACGGGTGAAAAATAAAGGGCAATCATTTACTATTAAACGCTCAACAATAGAGTCTATTGGTGCGGTATATAAAACATCTTGGTCGCCATGGCTAATGTATATAGGTATTTGCTTGGCAGCAGCAATGTTAAACTGGTATCGGGTTTGTTTGTTGCTTCCTTCTTTAACGCCTTGTATGGCGGGTGTGTTTAGCAGCAAACCTTTAAAAAGCGTTGGATTATCAAGTCCAAACCTAAGTGCGGCACGACCACCGAGTGAAAAACCTTGTAAAACGATTTCAGCGGTATCGATAGAATAAGTGGCTGAGGCAAAGTTTATGCTTTCGCGTATTATTTCCTCGTTGTTGCTTCCTTCGGGCTCAAAATAATCGGTGGTGGTGGTACTTGATTCAGGGCAAATAAAAATGGTATTTGGAAACTGTGTTTTCCAATTTAAAGAGTTGGCAAGGGCGTTGCGGTAATTGGCACTATTATCGCCCAAGCCATGCAAGCACACCATTAGTTTGTATTTGTTTGCAGGGTTGTAATTGGTGGGCACGTATGCCGATAACAACCTTGTTGAGTTTGAAAAAGTTATTGTAGTATCAAAGCTACCTGTTTTTTGACCATAAATTACTGATGAGGATAGAAAAATCAGTAAAATGGCAATAGAGTGTTTAATAGTATTAAGTTTTTTCATAGCATGTTTTAAGGCAGTAATGATGCCGAAAACACTCTATTGGTTGCCTGTTAGTCGATTAGATTGTTGGTTTGACAGAGTGTACAGCGTTTAATCAACAAACTTATAGCCCACCCCTCTTAACGAATGAAAATGAATGGGGTTTTTAGGGTCTGCCTCAAAATACTTTCTAAAAGCAAGTATAAAATTATCAATCGTACGGGTACTTGGGTATACGCTGTAGCCCCATACAGTTTGGAATATTTTTTCACGGCTCACCACCTCGTCTTTGTTCTCTATAAGAAGTTTCAGTAAAAGGGCTTCTTTTTTAGTTAATTTAAACTCTCCCCCTGTGCCCCTTGCATCGTAGCTAATAAAATTAGCGTAGTTGTTGCCAAAGGTGTATTCGTTTATGCTTTGCTTGGTGTCATTAATATTAGCCTTGTTGCGGCTTATTAGCTTATCCACCCTCAAAATCAGTTCTTCCAAATTAAAAGGTTTCACCAAATAATCGTCGCCCCCTTTTTTTAGCCCAATCACACGGTCTTCCACTGTGTTTTTTGCCGAAAGGAAAAGTATTGGCGTGTGGTTGTCCTTCAGTCGTATATTTTCGCACACCGTTATACCGTCAATATTGGGTATCATAATATCCAATATCACCATATCAAACTTCTCTTCGCCAAATGCTTTTATGGCCGAAGCACCATCGCCCACAGTATTAACCGAAAACCCTTCAAGCTCAAGGTTCAGTTTTAGATTATGGGCTAATGAAATTTCGTCTTCTACCAGTAAAATTTTGTCTTTCATAAGTATGGGTCAGTTTTTTAACTTTTTGGCAGTGGTTTAAACAATATTTTGAAAACGCTGCCCTTTGGGGTGTTGCTATGCACCTCAATAAGAGCCTTGTGGTGGTCAACAATCTCTTTTACTATATACAAGCCCAGCCCGGTTCCTTTGGTGGTGCGTGTGCTTTCATTACCCAGTCGATAAAACTTGGTAAAAATGTTTAATCGTTCTTCTTTTGGTATGCCCACACCTTCATCGGCAATGGTTAGGGCTATTTTATCGCCTTCTTTCTTTAAACCAATGGTAATAGTAGTTTGTTTGGGCGAGTATTTAAGTGCGTTTTCTATTAGGTTGTGCACCGCCAATGTAATAGAAAACATATCCAACTTTAGGTCTACACCCTCCTCTATTTGTTCTTCAAAAGTATACTCAGCTCCTTTTTTCTTTATATAATTTTCGGTAATACCGCTAAGTAAGGTACTCAAATCTATTTCTTCAAAATGGTATTGATAGCTTTTGCCCTCAATACGGGTAGCCAAAAGCATATTATCCACCAACTCGTTTTGGCGGTTAACATCTTCAATACAATTATCAATCATGGGCTTCATTTGTTCCCTTGTCAGTTCGCGCCGCTGTATGGTTTCTAAAAACAGCTTTACCGATGCTATGGGGGTTTTCAGTTCGTGTGTAACTGCCAATAAAAAATTACTTTTTTGTTGGTTCAGCCGTATAATGGCCGTAAGCCGATTGTACAGCCAACTAAAGCCAAACATTAGTAATATTAAAAAAACTACCCCTTCTACAAGATACATTCGCACCTTTCGGTTTTTATCGTTCTCTAGCTTTTTCACTATATCCGCATCGGGTAATAACTCAACCGTTTTGTCTTTGTACAGTAAATCTACATGCTCGTGCCTTTCTTTCAGCATTTGGCGCATAGCTGCCGTATCAAAATAAATAACGTGTGTACCCAGCTTCATATCGGTAAACACCGTGTCGTCATCTTGCTTAAACTTCGAATTTAAAAGTACGGTGCGTGTTGCCTTGTGTACCTCGTAACCCAGTTTGTCTTTATCGTCCAAATGAACCTCATAACTGAGTTTAATTAATGAGTACGTCCACCACGCAAAAGCGGTCATCGTAAAAACAAGAATGATATAAAATGTGGTGCGTAACTTCAATTTTTAAAAGTAGGCTATATTTTTACAAAGTTTTAAAAAAGAAAACAGTTTACCCCTCTTGTAATTGTAGAAATTACACAAAAATGAAAAAGCAGGGCAAAATGTGAGTTTAAAATGACAAGCGAGACATATACACGAGGACAATTGGCCCTGAGAAATGGACAAGACCGACCCGAAATTTGGGTGGCCTATAAGGGAATTATATACGATGTTACCGAAAGTAGGCTTTGGCGCAACGGAAAACACTACGAGCATTGGGCAGGACAAGACCTTACCCACGAGCTGAAAGACGCTCCCCATACCGAAACTGTTTTTGAACGTATGCAGGTAGTGGGCAAATTGATGTAGCGCATGAAGCGGGGTTTTAACCTCTCGCAAAAGCACCTGTTGGTCAACATTTATCTAAAAGGTGTAATAAGTACACTTTTTAAATCAAAAACATATATATTGCTTTTTAAATCCTTGCTATGAAAAAGGCTGTATATATTGTTCTCGCCCTAAGTGCTTTGCTGGCCTCGTGTAAAAAAGATACAGGACTAAAAACCCCTGAAAAATCTTTAATTGTTGGTCTTGCCTCGCCCATAACCTTAGGGGCTGATACTACTGTAATAATACTTAAAGACTATTTTCCTGAAACTGAAAAAATAATTGCATCCACTTCTGTTGAGGGGTTAGCTAATACCTATATCATTAACAAAGGTGAGTTACTGCTTGTGGGAAGCATCACTCAACCCATAGCTAACCTTCACGTAGAAGCCGATGGTTTTGGGTACGATATTCCCCTGCGAAAATCACGTAAGAACAAAGTTGCCTTTACTTTCGACCCAAAAGGAAAAACATATAACAAGGTGGAAATGGCGGGCAGCTTTAACGGCTGGACAGCCTCAAAAAATCCGCTTGTTTTAGAAAACGGCATTTGGAAAACAACCCTTTCCCTTAATGAAGGTGAGCACCAATACAAACTTCACCTTGATGGTGTTGAAGGTCTCGACCCAAACAATACAGACAGTATTGATAACGGTATTGGGGGCTACAACTCTATTTTGGCAGTAGGCAACCCTAATGCGGCCAAACCAAGCATTGCAACACAAAACCACACGGGCCGCCAAGTAACTTTTTTGGCTGATAGCAGTATAACTACGGTATTGGCCTATTGGGAAAACTACTTGCTTCCCGCTTCATTCATAAAAAAAGAAAACAATACCTATACCGTTACTCTACCCAAAAATGCTGAAAAAATGGAGCGTTCGCACTTGCGCATTTATGCTTCTTCGGCACAAAAAGAGAGTAATGATATTTTAATCCCTTTAGATAAAGGCTTGCCCGTTACCCAAACTACCGAACTAAGCCGAACAGACAAACAAAACTATGTGATGTACTTTTTAATGGTTGATCGTTTTAATAACGGTCGTACCGATAACGATAAAAAAGTGCAAGACACCATTTTACCCATTGCCAACTACTTGGGCGGCGATTTGGCAGGCATCACCCAAAAAATTAAAAACGGCTACTTCGATTCATTGGGAACCAATACTGTATGGCTTTCGCCCGTTAGTCAAAACCCTGAAGGTGCTTGGGGCCTGTGGAATAAAGGCGGCGTGTATAGCAAGTTTGCAGGCTATCATGGTTATTGGCCTACATCACACTCGCAGGTAGATTATCGTTTTGGAACTAATGACGAGTTGAAAGAATTGATTAGCGTAGCCCACCAACACAATGTAAATGTGGTGTTGGATTATGTGGCCAACCACGTGCACAAAGAGCACCCCATGATAATGCAACACCCCGATTGGAGCACGCCAATGATTTTGCCCGACGGCAGGCGTAATTTGGAGTTGTGGGACGAGCAACGCCTTACCACATGGTTTGACACCTTTTTACCTACTTTAGATTTAGAGCGTGAAGAAGTGCGCGAAGCTGCTACCGATAGCGCTATGTTTTGGCTAACTAATTTTGACCTTGACGGACTTCGCCACGATGCGACCAAGCACATACCCGAAAGCTATTGGCGTTTGCTTACCTACAAAATAAAAACGCAGGTTATTGAGCCACAAAACCGCACGCTGTACCAAATTGGCGAGACTTACGGTAGCCCTGAGCTTATTAACTCGTATGTAAGTACAGGGCAGTTGGACGGTCAGTTTGATTTTAATGTATACGATGCGGCTGTGGCTTGCTTTGCCCGCGATAACGAATCGTTTACCCGCCTGCAAAAAACCCTGAACGAAAGTTTTGACTACTACGGCTACCACAACCTAATGGGCAACATAAGCGGTAATCAGGATAAAGTACGTTTTATCTCGTATGCCGATGGTTCGGTGAGTTTTGATGAAGACAGCAAGCAAGCAGGGTGGACACGCCACATAACCAATAACGGACAAAAAGGGTACGACCGCTTGGCTATGTTAAACGCCTTTAACCTCACCATACCCGGTATTCCTGTTATCTATTACGGTGATGAAATCGGGCTTCCGGGAGCTAACGATCCTGATAACCGCCGCATGATGCTGTTTGATAGTCTTACATCGCTACAAAGTCAGCTAAAAAATACTGTTACAAAACTGGTGCAGCTTCGCCGCAACAAAATGGCTTTGTTGTATGGCGACACTCGCTTTGTTAATGCAGGAGCAAACACCTTTGCATACGTGCGCAACTATTTTAATAAAACAGCCATTGTGGTGTTTAACAAAGGCGAGGAGCAAAAAATTACGCTTACCCTGCCTGCGGGCTTGAATTATGAAAAATTAAAAGCCAACTTTGGTAATACGTTTACCTTGAGCGGCAATATACTAACCCTAACCTTAAACCCAAATTCATTTGAAATTATAACGAATTAACGGCGAAGCCGTCATGCTGAACTCGTTTCAGCATCTCATCACCAATTCTTGTGAAATACTTATGAGATCCCGAAATAAATTCGGGATGACAGCCGCACCAAACCAACACACCATAAATCACCCTATGAAAAAAAATATACTCTTTCTTTCGGCAGTAGTAATAGCATTTACTGCCTGCAAGCCCAAAACTGAAAAACCAACCGACGTGGAAGAAACTCCAACCGCTATTGCTGCGCCCGAGTGGAGCAAAAACGCCAATATATACGAGGTAAACCTTCGCCAATACACCCCCGAAGGAACAATAAAAGCATTTGAACAACATTTGCCTCGTCTTAAAGACATGGGTGTTGATGTATTGTGGCTAATGCCTATACACCCCATTGGCGAAAAAAACCGCAAAGGCGGCATGGGCAGTTATTACTCGGTAAAAGATTATAAAGCCGTAGGATCTGATTACGGCAGTATGGAAGATTTTAAGGGAATGGTAAAAAAAGCCCACGATATGGGTATGAAGGTAATAATAGACTGGGTGGCCAACCACACGGCATGGGACAACCCTTGGATTACCGAGCACCCCGATTGGTATACAAAAGACAGCACAGGAAATATAGTAACCCCTTGGGACTGGACGGATGTTGCCCAACTGAACTACGACAATATGGAAATGCGTCAAGCAATGATTGATGCACTTAAATTTTGGGTAAAAGAAGCTGATATTGACGGGTACCGCTGCGATGTAGCCTTTTTAGTGCCTACTGATTTTTGGATTGATGCCCGCAAACAATTGGATGAAATAAAACCTGTATTTATGTTGGCCGAAGCCGAAGATATAGGCGACAAAGGTATTGAAAACGCATTGTTTTATGATAGTGCTTTTGATGCCAACTATGCGTGGGAATTTCACCATATAATGAACGAAATAGCCAAAGGCAACAAACAAGCAGCCGACTTAGACACCTTTTGGCAAAAAGAACAAACACGTATGCCTGAGCGCACTTACCGTATGGCATTTACCAGTAACCACGATGAAAACTCGTGGAACGGGACAGAGTTTGAGCGTATGGGCGATGGCTACAAAACCTTTGCCGTGCTTAGTGCTACCTATCCAAAAAATATGTTCTTGCTATATAGCGGTCAGGAAGTGGGACTAAAAAAACGCATGGCCTTTTTTGAAAAAGACACCATTAGCTGGGGCGATACAACATTGTATGGTTTTTATCGTAACGTAATGCACATAAAGAAAAATAACGAAGCCTTGTGGAACGGCAACAACGGTGGATCGTTTGAAAAACTGGCGTGGACGGGCGATAATGCTAACGTTTATGCCTTTAAACGTGTGAAAGGCGAAAACGAAGTAACTGTGATACTAAACCTATCAGGCAAAGCAGCAAAAGGACAAATAGCAGGGCTTGATTTTAAAGCCGCAGGTCGTGAAGCTTTTAGCAATGCTTTAGTTTTGGCAGCAGAAACGATTGATTTAAAACCTTGGGAATATTTGGTAATGGTTAAATAATTTTTACACCCTCCTCAACACAGCTATACATTATGAGTAGTACAAAACCCAAACTTAGTTTTTGGCAAATATGGAACATGAGCTTTGGCTTTATGGGCATACAGTTTGGCTTTGCCTTGCAAAACGGTAATGCCTCGCGCATATTGCTCAATTTTGGTGCACCTGTAGAACACCTATCGTGGTTTTGGTTGGTTGCCCCCTTATCAGGAATGATAGTGCAACCCATTATAGGCCACTATAGTGATAAAACATGGAACCGAATGGGTAGACGCAAACCCTACTTTTTGGCGGGCGCACTGCTTAGCTGTTTGGCATTGATACTACTACCCAACTCTGATATTTTTCTTACGGCCAAATCAGCATTGCTAATTGGTGCAGGTATGCTGATGATGATGGATGCCTCAATAAACGTAGCCATGGAGCCTTTTAGGGCTTTGGTGGCCGATAACCTGCCCGATTCGCAACGTACATTGGGTTTTTCTATACAAACCTTTTTAATAGGGATTGGTGCTGTAGCAGGCTCGTGGTTGCCTTATTTTTTGGCAAACTACACTCCTATCGGTAATACTATGGGCGATGGCAAAGTACCGCTAAACGTTATCTACTCGTTTTATATAGGAGCGGCGGTGTTTATCATTACCATATTGGTAACGGTGCTTAAAACCAAAGAATACCCGCCTGAAGAGTACGAACGCTACCATGGAAAACCTGAAACCAACAACACGGGTTTTTTAGAGATTTTTAAAGATTTTGGTAAAATGCCCAAAACCATGCGTCAGTTGGGTTTGGTACAGTTTTTTAGTTGGTTTGCCCTATTTAGTATGTGGGTATTTACCACCCCCGCCATAGCACAACACATATACCACTTGCCTGATACCGATAATACCTCTGAAGCCTTTAACAAAGCAGGTAACTGGGTGGGTATATTGTTTGGTATATACAACGGTGTTTCGGCTATTTATGCCCTCTTGCTGCCATCAATAGCGGGTAAAATAGGTCGCAAGGCTACCCACGCCATATCGCTAACGGCAGGAGGTTTGGGCTTGCTCTCTGTCTTTTTTATTCAAGATGAAAACATGCTTATCCTCTCAATGGTGGGCGTTGGTTTGGCTTGGGGCAGCATATTATCTATGCCCTACGCTATTTTGGCGGGCAGCATACCTGCGGGCAAGATGGGTGTGTACATGGGTATTTTTAATTTTTTTATTACCCTGCCACAAATAGTAAGTAGTGTTTCGGGAGAAAAGATTGTAAAACATCTTTATGGGGGGCACGCTGTATATGCTCTTGTGTTGGCGGGTGTGTTTATGCTATGTGCGGCCATATCGGTATTGTATGTGCAAGACAACCAAATGATACGGGTGAGCAACAAAAAAGAGGGCTAAGTGGTTGTTTTTCGACCAGTTGGCTCGAGCATCCGCTCGGCAATAGCTAGTATTTGTGTTTGTTCCCTTTTTCTTAACCTAGGCTTTAAACCTTGATAGGTTTTTATTCGTTTCTTTGATAAGAATTTCGGATGAAAAACAGCCTGCATATTGCCATACCCCAACCCTGCCAAGAGGATTGGGACAAAATGACCCCTACTGAACAGGGTGCGTTTTGCAATGTATGTAGCAAGTGTGTGGTTGATTTTACACGATTTAGCGATGCTGATTTGCTGGCCTATTTTAGCAATGCACCCAAAAATGTGTGTGGCAGGTTTGATAACCGACAACTAAACAAAACAATTGAAAAAATACCCGTTTACAGCCCTTGGTTCTCTTTTCCTAAAAAATGGCTGTTGGCTGTTGGCCTGTGGGCAGGGTTAATGGCAAAAGGTTTTGCGCAAACAGCCTCTATAAACCCGAGCACCCCTCAGCAAAATACTGTCTCTTTTGAGATAGCTCCCAAAACAACAAACGACTCTACCCGAACAATACGAGGTGTTGTTCTTGATAGTGCCACGAATGAACCTTTGATAGGGGCTGTTGTACTGATTAAGGGAACAAAAACAGGCTCTGCAACTGATTTGGAAGGAACGTTTACTATTAACCTTTCCAAAGAATATTACGATAAAGAAATTGTTGTAGAGCTTAGAAGTTTTGGTTATAAAATTGTTGATTATACTATTTCTCCCAACAAGGATTTTCATACACTTAAAATGACTGAAGATGCCTCTGGCATGACTGAAGAGGTGGTGGTATATCACATGGGTAAACCTATACTAAAACCTAATTATTACACCGTTGGACGAGTAGCTGATCAAGAACTTATACCCTTTATAAAAAAAGAAAAAATAGATATTACAAAACCCACCCGCTGGCAACGTGTGAAAACCTTCTTTAAAAATCTGTTTTAAATGAAAAATCAATTGCAAATATCAATACCTGAGCCTTGCCAAGAGGATTGGGACAAAATGATCCCAACGGAACAGGGTAGGCTTTGTGATGCTTGCAATAAATGTGTGGTTGATTTTACCCGTTTTTCGGATGATGAACTATTAGCTTATTTTAGCAACCCGCCTAAAAACGTTTGCGGAAGGTTTGATGTTAAAAAGCTAAATACTGTAATTTCTTCCCCACAAAAAATTCATTCGCCATTTGCAAAACGATTGTTTTGGGGACTGGCAATGGTAGCAGGAATTGGCACAACACTAAAAGCCCAAACAACGATAACAAATAATAAGCCTTCGACAGAACAAGAGCCTTTTTATCATGACGAAACCGCTGTTCTTGCTCCTCAAACAACTTCAGACACAACGGGAGTAATTACAGGTGTTGTGCTTGATAGTGCAACCAATGAGCCGTTGTTTGCTGTCTCTGTTTTTATTGAAGGAACAAACATAGAGGCATCTACTGATTTTGACGGTAAGTTTAAACTTGTTTTACCCCAAGAGTACCTAAAAAAGCCTTTTGCCCTTAAGGTTGCTTATGTTGGCTACTTACCTAAACGTTTTACTGATATAGTTTACCAAAAAAATCAAACACCACTATATTTAACTCTCGTAGTAAACGAAGCATTATTTGGTGATTGTGTTGTCATTCTTCCTGCAACACGTTGGCAACGCATTAAAGGCTTTTTTAGGCGTTTATTCTAGCTCTAATATCTGTATACTCATTGCGGGGGCTTTAAGGGTTTCTAAGCCGTTTATTTTTTCGCCTGTTATTACATTTTTTGCTTTTGTCGCTATCCCGATACTTTCCGTATAGTCGTTACTGTTTAGGGTGATTTCTTTGTCGTTGGTGTTGTATATCACCATCACTTTTTGGTTTTGGTGCATACGGAAATACACGTACACAGCATCAGGTTTGGTGGGTATGTATTGCACCAATTTACCCTCTTTTATCGCAGGGCTATTCTTACGCCATTGCCCCAGTTTTTGCAAATAATTCCAAGCGTCGTTTTCTTGTGCTGTTCGCCCTTGTGGTGTAAACTTGTCTACTGTATCCGTTGGCCAACCGCCCCAAAAATCTTCGCGCAGCAAACCATGGTCGCCTCCGCCTTTTGCCATTAATATTTCGCTGCCATAAAAAACACAGGGTATGCCGCGGGTGGTGTATAGCAAGCCCATGCCCATTTTAAATTTGTTCAGGTCTCGCCCTACAATGCTGTAAAAACGTTCTATATCGTGGTTATCTACAAACGTTACATTGTTAAAAGGGTTCTCGTACAAAAAGTCTTGTGCCAGTGTGTAGTATATTTTTGATGAACCTCGCTCCCACTCAGGTCTATCCCTAAGCGATGCGTGTATTGACCAACATAGCTGAAAATCGGTTACGTTGGGCATATTATTATCGTACTCTTTGTTCAGCCCGTTGTTTTGGGTATACCATGCCTGCACCGCTTTGTCGTGCTCCCACACCTCACAAAACATACTCATTTTTGGGTATTCTTCTTTCACTCTCCTGCCCCATTCGGCCATAAACAATTGGTCGGGGTAGGCATAGGTATCAATACGCAGGGCATCTATTCCAAACTCTTCTATCCACCACAGGGTATTTTGTATTAAAAAATTAGCAAAAAAGGGATTGGTTTGGTCCACATCGGGCATATGCCCATCAAACCAACCGTTGTTAAACTTTTCTTTGTCGCTTTTGGGCGCATACGGATCCATTAGTACCGTTGCCCTAAAATTGCTTTGAAAAAACTTTGGGTAGAAGTGAAACCAAGTGCTATCGGGTAAATCTTGGTATAGGTAATGTTGGTCGCCAATGTGATTAAAAATGACATCCTCAACCATTTTCATTCCCTTTGCGTGCATTTTATCTACCAACTCGCGGTATTCTTCAAGTGTTCCCAAACGGGCATCGGTCTTGTAGTGATCGGTAATAGCATACCCATGATACGATTCGTATTTTTCATTATTCTCAAACACGGGGTTTAGCCACAGGCTGGTATAGCCCATGCTTTCTATATAATCCAGTTTGTTTATTATGCCGCGTATATCGCCGCCGTGCCTTCCTTTTGGTTTTGCCCTGTTAGCAGGTTCAAACAACCCTTTAATACTGTCATTTTTTGTATTGCCGTTAGCAAAACGATCGGGCATTATCATATATATCAAGTCAGCAGGAGTAATACCCATAAGGGTTTTATTGGCTGCTGTACGTGCTTTTAGCTGGTAGTTGTGTTTAAATTTTTCCTTGCCTTTGGTAAAGGTAATTTCTATTGTTCCCGCCTTTGCTGTTGCGCTAATCTCAACATCAATAAACAAGTAATTGGGGTTGCTTACAGTGCTTGACTTTGTGATTTTTACTCCTTCATAATTTATAGAAGAGCTAAACTCGCCAATACCTGCGCCATACACCAATAGCTGCACATTGGTGTTTTTCATGCCCACCCACCAATGGGGCGGATCTATACGTTTTACTCGGCGTTCTTTGCTTGCGTATGAGAATGTGAAGAAAAAAAGAAAAGAGAAAAGGAGTATAAGTTTATGCTTCATGTTTGCTTAGTGTACTTAGTACAAGTTTAAGCAAACCCCTTTAGTTTTCTAAAAGAAATTCTAAATCAAAATAATACACCTTCCTTTTCTTTTTGTGGATGTATATGGTTGTGAGTTTTTGATTACTCCGTTTTTGTTGCAGCGCGTGCTTTTGCATATAAATTAAAGGGCTCACATAAATGGCATCCATTAAATAAAACTGTATGCATACCGGGTTTATTACATCGCTATGTTTTTTTGCCCACTGTTTGCTAAATACTTCTTCATCATAAAACTCTGTATAGCCGTGTTTTTTATACTTTTCTTTGGCTTCTTCTCCTTCTATAATTTTGCAATGACTTAATTCAACCGCTATACTTTGCCCTTTTTGTGTTAAAAAAGTTGCGGTTGTTTCGTCCACCTCTTCATCTGTTTTTATATAGTCGTCATTAAGGCTTATTTTCAGGCCTAATCCTGTCAATCCTGCACCCAATAATACACCTACAAATGATGGTAAATGAAGCCTCGACCCTTTATAGATAATAAAAAAAATAAGTATAATAATCCCTACAACAATTAGCGTTATTCCAAAACCTACAATAATTTTTTTCATCATCTTATCCTGAAACAGCAAAGCATTAACTGTTATATAAAAGTTTTTTTTTTTGCTTTGGGTATGGCAAAAATACTTAATCCTGTTTAAGCAAACTTCTTTGGTTTTCTAATCGCTTTATTCCTTTTTGCATCTTACACCATAGTTTGTTCTTTGGTTACACTAAACAAGAAAGGCCGCTAATTAGCGGCCTTTCTTGTTGTTTCAATATTATTGTGTTTACAGCTTACGTTTCACTTCAACTTCTTCAAAGCCTTCTATGTTGTCGTCAATCTGTATATCGTTAAAGTTTTTAATGCTTATACCGCACTCGTAGCCGGTAGAAACTTCTTTAACATCGTCCTTATAACGTTTCAAAGCATCTATTGCTCCGGTGTGTACTACTACGCCATCGCGAATAACACGTATTTTTGTGTTACGGGTAATTTTACCGTCGGTAACCATACAACCTGCAATGGTACCCACTTTGGTAATTTTAAACACCTCACGCACTTGTACGTTACAAACGATTTTCTCTTCAATCTTAGGCTCTAGCAAGCCTTCGATAGCCGATTTAATCTCGTCGATAGCACTGTATATAATTGAGTATAGTTTAATCTCTATATCCTCGTTCTCTGCCAATCGTTTGGCTTGTATTGATGGGCGAACTTGGAAACCAACTATAATCGCATCTGAGGCTGTGGCCAACAATACATCGCTTTCTGATATCTGACCTACGCCTTTAAGTATTACGTTTACTTGTACCTCATCGGTAGAAAGTTTTAGTAATGAATCTGCCAAGGCTTCTGCCGAACCATCCACATCGGCTTTAACGATGATATTAAGTTCTTTAAAGTTACCAATAGCAAGTCGGCGTCCAATCTCGTCAAGGGTAATGTGTTTCTTAGTACGCAACCCTTGCTCGCGAAGCAACTGGCTTCGTTTATTTGCAATATCTTTTGCTTCGGCTTCACTAGACATTACGTTGAAGGCTTCACCCGCTTGTGGCGGAGAAGAGAAACCCAGTACCGATACAGGTACTGATGGTCCTGCTACTTCAACTTTCTGCCCCCTTTCGTTAAACATTGCTTTTATACGTCCGGCCATTGCACCTGCTACAATCGGGTCTCCCATTTTCAGGGTTCCTTCTTGCACCATTACAGTAGTAACAATACCACGGCCTTTATCCATACGAGCTTCTATTACAGCTCCTTTGGCACGTTTATCAGGGTTGGCTTTTAGGTCAAGTATTTCTGCTTCAAGCAATACTTTTTCTAAAAGGTCATCAATATGCAATCCTTTTTTGGCCGATATTTCTTGTGTTTGAAATTTTCCGCCCCACTCTTCTACCAAAACGTTCATGCCTGACAACTCTTCTCTCAGCCTATCAGGGTTGGCTCCGTCTTTATCAATTTTGTTGAAGGCAAACACCATAGGAACATTAGCCGCTTGTGCGTGACTAATGGCTTCTTTGGTTTGAGGCATCACATTATCATCAGCAGCAATTACAATAATTGCTATATCTGTAAGTTGAGCTCCCCTTGCACGCATAGCAGTAAAGGCTTCGTGACCAGGAGTATCTAAGAAGGTGATTTGACGACCATCTTTAAGGGTTACCTCATAAGCTCCAATATGCTGGGTTATTCCCCCTGCTTCGCCTGCTACTATATTAGCATCACGTATATAATCCAATAACGATGTTTTACCATGATCTACGTGACCCATAACGGTAACGATAGGAGCACGAGGCAATAAATCTTCGGGATTATCTTCTTCTTCTTCTATTGTATCTTGTATATCGGCACCAACAAACTGAACATCAAAACCAAACTCATCGGCTACTATGGTAATGGTTTCTGCATCTAAACGCTGGTTTATAGAAACCATCATTCCTAGTGCAAAACAGGTGGTAATTACCTGGTTTACCGATATGTCCATAAGTTTTGCCAACTCGTTTGCAGTAACAAACTCGGTAACTTTAAGGATGTTTTTTTCTGCTTCAATTTCTTGCAAGGCATCTTCACGGTTTTGTGCGTGTTGATCGCGCTTGTTACGGCGATTTTTATAACGCTGAGAACCTGTGTTTGATGATTTGCTTGGGTTGATGCGTGCAAGCGTTTGTTTTAGCTTGTCTTGTATTTCTTTTTGGCTAATCTCGCCTTTTGGCTCATTACTGCCGCCGCGCCTATTACGGTTATTACTATTTCGGTCGTTACTGTTAGTGTTCGACTTATTAGGGTTGTTTGTAGACCCTTTTTCTTTCGATATTTTTGAAAGATTTGGGTTATCGCTACTAATTACCGTAGTAATCTTGCGTTTGCGTTTCTTTTTAGTTCCATCGGCATCTGATGATGCTACTGGTTTTTTCTTATGTTCTTCTTTACGCGGAAGCTCTATTTTACCCAAAACTTTAAGCCCTTGTAGTTTTTCCATTTTGGGTTTAACTACTTCAACTTCTTTTGGGCCGTCGTTTGCTATGGGTGTTTCTGTTTCTGCAACAGGTGTAGTAACTTTTTTGGGCGTTTCTGCTTTTGGTTCTTCTACCTTAGGCGCTTCCTCAGTCTTTTTCTCCTCAGCTTTTGGCGTTTCTACTTTAGGGTTTTCAACAACCTGAGGGGTAACTTCTTTAGGTGTTTCTGCTTTTGGCTTCTCTGCCTTAGGTGCTTCCTCAGTCTTTTTCTCCTCAACTTTTGGAGCGTCAACTTTAGGGGCTTCTACCTTTGGCTCTTCAGCTTTTGGTGTTTCTACAACCTTTGTTTCCTCAACTTTAGGTTCTTCTTTGGGCGTCTCTTCTTTTGGAAGTTGCTTTTTAATTGATTTTCCACCTAGGTTATCTAGGTCTATTTTATCAACTACTTTAGGCCCAGAGAGTATAACTTTACGCTCATCCCTCTTCTCTTCTACCTTTGGCTCTTCAGCTTTTGGTTGCGGAGTTTCTTCTTTTTTCTCTTCTACCTTTGGTTTTTCAACGGGGGGAGCAGGAATTTCTTCTATTGGCGCAATTTTTTCCTCTTTTACAACAGGGGCAATTGGCTCGTCAACTATGCTTGATGTTGTAATGTGTACTACGTCGTCGTCAAAGTTATCGGCACCTTTATTGGTATGGCTACCTAATGGTGCATCTACGGCTTCTTTTTTGTTGCGTTCAAGCTGCTTTGCTTCTTCGCGAGCCTCTTTGTCTGACTTAAATACTTTTAAGAGCAATTGATACATGTCGCCCGAAATTTTAGACGTAGGTTTAGCATCAACCTCAAAGCCATTTTTATTTAGCTCTTCGGCAATAGTTTGCACCCCTACCCCCAATTCGGTGGCTACACTTTTAATACGGTATGATTTTTCGTTGTCCGTCATTTATAATAATTGTACAAAAATAAGCGCAAAACCGCAAAAAAACAGCCGTTACAAGCTAAGTTTTATTCAAACTCAGCTTGTAGTATCTGTTTTATCTCTTGTATGGTTTCTTCTTCAAGCTCTGTGCGCCTCACTAAGTCTTCATCACTTAATGCCAACACACTTTTTGCTGTATCGCAACCTATTCCTTTAAGTTCGTCTAATATCCAGCTGTCTATTTCATCAGCAAATTCTTCTAAATCAATGTCTTCCTCTATTTCGGTATCATCGTTTTCACGGTAAACATCAATCTCGTATCCTGTTAGTTTTCCTGCCAACTTAATGTTGTGCCCTCCTTTTCCTATTGCCAAAGATACTTGATCGGGCTTTAAGAAAACGGCTACTCTTTTTTTATCTTCATCAACTTTTATTGATGAGATTTTAGCAGGGCTTAGCGAGCGTTGAATGTATAGTGGCAGGTTGGTGGTGTAATTAATTACGTCAATGTTTTCATTACGCAATTCACGCACTATGCCATGTATGCGCGAGCCTTTCATGCCCACACAAGCACCCACAGGATCAATACGGTCGTCGTAGCTTTCTACGGCTACTTTAGCGCGCTCACCCGGCTCACGCACTATGTTTTTAATGGTGATAAGACCATCTAAAATTTCGGGCACTTCCATTTCAAACAATCGCTCTAAAAAATCAGGTGCGGTGCGTGAAAGTATAATTTTTGGGGTGCCGTTTATCATTTCTGTTGATTTTACAACACCGCGAATTGAATCGCCTTTTTTGTAAAAATCAGAGGGTATCATATCTGGTTTTGGTAATAAAAGCTCGTTGCCTTCATCATCCAACACCATTATTTCTTTTTTCCAAATTTGGTATACTTCACCGGTTACTATCTCGCCCACACGGTCTTGATATTTGCGGAAAACTTCTTCTTTTTCCAGCTCCATTATCTTCGACATAAGGGTTTGGCGAGCCGTAAGTATAAGGCGGCGACCAAAATCAAGCAGTTTTACCTCTTCTACTGCTTCTTCTCCTACTTCAAAATCTGCTTCTATTTTCTGCGCTTCGCTAAGCTCAATTTCAAACACGGGATCTTCTACTGCGCCATCTTCCACTATGGTGCGTGTGCGCCATATCTCTAAATCACCCTTCTCTGTATTAATAATTACGTCGCAATTTTCGTCGGTGCCGTATTTTTTGCGAAGCATGCTGCGGAAAACGTCTTCCAACACACGCATCATAGTTGCGCGGTCGATATTCTTGAATTCCTTGAACTCAGAAAATGATTCTACTAACCCAAGGCTGTGCATCTCTTTTTTTATTTAAATGAAACTATAATCTTTGGTTCTTTTATATCGCTTAGGTTAAATACGCCCTCTTTATATTCGGGTTTCTTTTTACCTTTTTCTTTAATCTCTACGTCAACGGTTATTTGCCCGTTGCTTACTGCTTTTAGTGTGCCGTTTACCAATGCTCCATCAGCATCGGTAAATTTTATGCCTCTACCCACGTGCTTGGGGTATTGGCGTTCTATCATCAAAGGCCTGTCAACCCCCGGTGAAGCCACCTCATAAGTAAACGCGGGCATATCTTCACCCAACTCTTCGTCTACCTTTTTCGAGATGTAACGGCTTAGCTGCGAGCAAGCATCTATCGAAACTCCTTTATCTCCGTCAATAACAACGGTGTACTTGGGTGTGCCTAAGCCTACCTTTTCTACTGTTATTAAAAAGTGCTCGCCGCCGGCTAAATGCTCTGCGGCATAGGTTGTAAGGGTTTTAGTCAAATCACTCATAGCCAATAAAAAAGGGGACAATTGCCCCCTTTTCGATTAAAAAAGCTGCGCAAAGATAACTATATTTTTATAATTTTAAAAAACAATCTCTTAGGTGCTTTTGGCGAGCGGGCTAACCATACGCTTGGCAGAATATGTGATGAGTGTATATTTACTAGTGCTTGACTGTAACAATATCAAAACCACATAAAATTAACTACCAAACTCTTTTAAACTTGAGTTAAGTTTATCGTTCGTCGAATAATAATTCATCGCTTTTGCATAATTCGACTTTTGTTTTAACTTTGATTATCAATTACATAAATCATATTGCCGGCTTAGATTATATAATTGGAAAGGACGAGCCAAAACCCTGTTAAATGAGGCATTAATTAAATAAGTGCTAAAAAATGAAAAAAATGTTCATTACTGTGCTGTTTAGCATAACAGCATTCTTGTTTTCTCAAAACAGTTTTGCCACTATCACCATTAGATTGGAAAACCAAAAAAGCCAAGGAGATCTTCACTGTAAGGTTACAAAAGATAAAGGCGACTGTGGGACCGCCTTAGCTTGGGCAACACTGGTTTGCGAAAATCCCACAGTAGACAACGATCAAAAATGCCCCACTAATGAGGACTTGAGATCTGATTGTGCTGGAGCTATTGTTACTTGGATATCTAACACCGATTTAGACTACGAGGTAGGCAATATTTTGTCCGTATGGAATGCCGGAAGCGGGACGCAGTCGGGCAGTTATACACGCACCTATTATAATACGGGTACGTCACAAACTGCGGTAATAAGCTATTCATGGTCTACTCTTGCTACTGGTGGGATTGAAATTGTAATTGATGAAGTTTAGAATGAGTAAATTAATTTCTATAAAAAGGGGGAAAGTTTTTTTCCCTTTTTTTTTCTGCTGCATAACCACCCTAAGCTGCATTGGGCAGAAAAACACACCCACATCTCTAACAAAATTGGATACTGCTAAAGGGCTTTATTTGTATGATATTATAGACATAAAAGGGCTGTTGGCAAAAGAAACACAAGGCTCTGGGAATTATCATATTGCCTTTACTATTAGTGATAGTTTTTTATATGTGGCCGATTATAAAGTTACAAATAGCTATATGGATACTGTTTTTTTGTATAAAATTAATCTGGAAAATAAAAACGAGGTGATTAAGACATCACTAAGTGTTAAGGGGTTGGGGATTATTGATTTTATGGATATAAAACCCATAAACGATACATTGTTTTATTTACTTTCTCGCACGGGTATTATCAAAATTAAATGGACTGATAAACAATCCAAAATAGTATACCACTCGGAGATACCTTCTAATTCTAAAAGATTTCTACCAACCGAACTACAGATAATTAATGACTCATTGCTGTTGTTGGGTTCCAATGCGGGGGGAATGTATCAAAATTTCTATTCGGGCAAATATTTACCTGCTGCATATTCTTTTTTCCAAACAAATACAAATACTTTACTTGAGGTAAACCCTGCTGTATATATAAAAGGCACAGGTTTTATAGATTTGAACAACCATTGTTTTTTATGTGTGCTCGATTCTCACATAGTATATTCAAATGGAATAAACTATACTTTAACAGTTAAAAACACGTTTATACCAACAGCTACTAATGTTATCCATAAAAACATTACTGACCCTTATTGGGTGGGCGTAGATACGGCTTATATAAATTATATTAATACATTGAGTAGATACTTACATTCTGACGAAATTTACCACGCCTATGATAGCCTTGATTTGTATATTAGCAATATCAATAAAATATTACCTGTACAAGGGGTGAAAAATAAATTTATCGTGTTTCTTGAATATGGGACTCAAATGATGAAGCATAGGCAGTATGAAAAAGGAACCATAGATGTTTATGAAATAAAGGACAATCAGTTTTCGCTGATAAATGAAAATATCGCCCACCCTGGAAATTTTGCCATGCAAGATACGGTAGACAATAAGCATCATAGGGTGTACATTTTTGATGAAATGCGCTTTTCAGAAAATTATGCAGTTTTTTTTCAGGGTGAATTAGCCGATGATGAATTAAAAGCAATTAACCTTAGTAAAAACGGCAATATTACAAAAAGCGATTATTATGCCCTGCGCAAAAAGAAAATGGAGGAAGGAAAACCCCTTATAAAACAGTTTTATGTTTATAAATATTACTAGCGCCGTTTTATAGCCTTTTTATCTTTCCCTAACTAACCTCTATTGCTTATATATGCTTGTTTGCCTTTACTATTGGCAATAGGCAACTAATGTGTGCGGCAAAACATCTACCTAAAACAAAAATGGTTTTTTGAACGCCTTTACCAGCCACGTGTATAATGGTTGTGGCAAAGGAAATCTTTACTATTTTTGCCGTTTCTTATAAATTATGGCTAAGATACATGATAGGGAAAGACCCAGCTTTGAAGAATCGAACAACGTTACTGTAAAACGTTGCTTTTATGCTTACGAGTGGGCTGAACAGTTTATAAAAGGTAAACGTATTGCTGATATTGGTTGTGGCACAGGCTATGGCACGGTGCACATGGCGCCAATGGCCGAGCACGCCACAGGGGTAGATTATAGTGCGGAGACTGTGGAGCAAAACAAAAAGGATAATGCCCACATACCTAATCTTGATTTTATTACTTGCAAGGTTCCTCCTATTACTCTGCCTGATGAGAGTGTGGATGTGGTAACTGCTTTTCAGTTTATTGAGCATTTGGACGACCCGATGGGATTTATAAAAGAGGCTAAACGTATTTTGAAACCCGGTGGTGTGTTTTTGTGCACTACGGTAAACGCAAAAATGTCGTTGGCTCGCAACCCCTTTCATGTGTTTGAATATACTTTTGCCGATATGGAGGCTGATTTTCGTAAAGTGTTTGACGATGTGGAGATGATAGGTTTGCAGGGCAATGAACGCGTAAATAAATATTACGAGGACAATGCCAAGTGGGTGCGTAGTATAACTAAGTGGGACTTTTTGGGGTTGCACAAGGTTTTGCCCGCTAAATGGCTGGCTTTGCCGTATAACTTTTTAACTTCTATGATGCGTCAGAAACTGATGGAGAAAAACACCGTTACAACTGAAATAAGTACTCAAGACTTTTTTTTACAAAAAGATAACCTTGATAAAACTTGGGATATATTCGTAATTGCAAAAAAATAAGCTAACCTGTTGCACTATAAAACAACATGAATAACTACAAAAACATCAATAATATTTTCGGTTGGGTAGCATTTGTAATAGCATTTGCTGTGTATGCCCTAACTATGGAGCCAACGGCCAGTTTTTGGGATTGCGGCGAGTTTATTTCTGCATCGTATGGCTTGCAAGTAGTGCACCCGCCGGGGGCACCTATGTTTTTGCTGTTGGGTAGATTTTTCTCGCTTTTTGCAGGTGATAACTTGCAAATGGTAGCCCCTATGGTAAATATGCTTTCGGTACTTGCCAGTGCTTTTTGCGTAATGTTTACCTTTTGGATTACTACTTATTTTGCCCGCAAGCTGGTATTAAACATTACTAAAGATACTGAACTTGGCATGGGGCATTTGGCTGCCATTATGGGTTCGGGTTTGGTTGCGGCTCTAACACTTACTTTTAGCGATACTTTTTGGTTTTCAGCTGTTGAGGCTGAGGTTTACGCTTCTTCTTCTTTCTTTACTGCTTTAACTTTTTGGGCAATTTTGAAGTGGGAGGCCAATGCTGATGAACGCCACAGCGACCGCTGGTTGGTGTTTATAGGTTATGTAATCGGTTTGGCAGTAGGTGTCCATCTACTTAACTTATTGGTTATACCAGCCATAGTATATGTATACTACTTCCGTCGCTACCAAAACATTACCCGCAAGGGAATAATACTAGCCGGTTTGCTGGGCGGTGTTTTGCTGGTTTTTGTTCAATTGGGCGTTATACCCGGTATTCCAACATTAGCTTCAAAATTCGATTTAATCTTTGTAAACAACTTTGGCTTGGGTTTCGGCTCGGGTGCAATATTCTTTTTGTTGCTGCTTATTAGTGCTACTGTGTTTGGTGTTATCTACACTCAACGTCGTGGTAAAGTAGCGTTTAATACTGCTTTGTTAGCTTTTTCATTCATCATCATCGGTTACTCATCATACTCAATGGTGGTTATCCGCTCATTGGCCAACCCGCCAATTGATATGAACAACCCCGAAGATCCTTTTAACCTTGTATACTACCTAAACCGTGAGCAATATGGCGACCGTCCTTTGCTTTATGGCCCATACTTTACCGCTCGCCCAACAGGGTATGAGCTTACCAATAAAAAGTATGCGCGTGTAGACAAGAAGTATAAAATGGTGAGCCAAAACTTTGAGTATACTTTTGACAAGAAAGACAAAGTTTTCTTCCCTCGTATTTATGATATCAACGACCAATCGCATGCGGTAGGTTATCGTATGTGGACGGGTTTGGGAGAGAAACAACAGCCTAAATTTAAACACAACATCAAGTTTTTTGTCGATTACCAACTGGGTTGGATGTATTGGCGCTACTTTATGTGGAACTTTAGTGGTCGCCAAAACGATGACCAGGGTATGATTGGCCCTGTAAGCGGCAACTGGATTTCAGGTATTACGCCTTTGGATGAGGCTCGACTTGGCCCCCAAAGCAACCAGCCCGATAGCTTTATGGCTAATAAAGGAAAGAACAAATACTATATGCTGCCCTTTATATTGGGTTTAATAGGTTTGGTTTTCCATATTAAAAATGCTCGGGGCGACTCGTTTATTTTGGGAATACTTTTCTTAATTACAGGGGTGGTTCTTATTCTGTACTTAAACCCACCGCCTTTTGAACCTCGCGAAAGGGATTATGTGTTTGTGGGTTCATTCCAAGTGTTCTGTACATGGATAGGTTTGGCTGTGCTTGCTCTGTTTACTTGGTTAAGTACTAAAATGAACAAAACTTCGGCAGCAGCAGTGGCCACCGTAGTTTGTCTTTTGGCTGCGCCTACACTTATGGGTAGTCAAAACTGGGACGACCACGACCGTAGCAACCGCTACATGACTATTGATTTTGCTAAAGATTACTTGAACTCTTGCCCTAAAAATGCAATACTATTTACCAATGGCGATAACGATACTTATCCGCTTTGGTATGCGCAAAACGTTGAAAAATACAGAACCGACGTAAGGGTTATAAACTATAGCCTTTTGGGTGCTGCAGAGTATGCCAATAGCCTACGCCAACAAACGTACGAGTCTGCTCCGATTAAGTTTACTTTTACTCCTGAACAGTACATGACAGGCGAACGTGACTATGTGCGTGTGGGTGAAAACAAAAACTTTAACCCTAATGCTTATTACGAGCTTAAGGACGTGATGCGTTTTATTGCCAGCGAAAACAATGCTGACAAGTTGTATGATAATAACAGCAACGAGTATACCTCGTACGTGCCAACCAAAAAATTAAAAATTACGGTTGATATGGCGGCTTACATTAAAAACGGCTGGATAAGCCCTAACGATACCGTTGGGCGTGTAAACGAGTTGTTGTTTGATTTGCCGGGTAACGCTTTATATAAAAATGGTTTGTTGTTGTTGGATATTATTGCCAATAACAGCAATGAAAGGCCGGTATGCTTTACCACTACTACCGGTAGTGATGTATACATGGGCTTGATGAACTATTTTGAGTTGCGCGGTTTAGTATACCGTATAGTGCCCTACAACACTCCTCCACAAGCGCAAAACAACTATGGCCGTATTAATACCGATACGCTATACAACCTATTGGTTAATGTGTACAAATGGGGAGGAATGGAAGACCACGAAATGTATGTTGACGATAAGGCTAAACTTGTGCCTTATAATGTTCGCAACCATTTCTACCGTTTAGCAGTAGCACTTTACCAAGAAGGTAAAAACGAAAAAGCTATTGCTGCACTAGACCATAGCCAAAAATCTATACCTAACAGAAATATGCCGTTTGGCGATAATATGTTGGCCTATATAGATATATACTACCGTTGTGGTGCTCCTGAAAAAGGCGATGCCTTGATGAATATTATTTCTACTGATGCAAGTCAAAGGGTTAATTACTTTAAACAGTATAAAGGCTCTAAAAACTCACAGCTAATTCGCCAAGAACGCCAACAAGCAGAAAATGCAATACGTGATTGTATAAACCTTGCTGCACAATATGGCAGAACAGACCAGAAAACCAAAATGGAAAATCTGTTAAATTAAAATGTGATTTTCTTTCAAAAAGAATGCCTGAAAGCCCCTATTAAGGGGCTTTCTTTGTTTTGGTGCATTGCTGGCTCAAGCGTCCGCTTGTGCCCAAAATAATAGAGCGTCCGCTCGACATAGAGGTTGTTTTTTCCTGCGCTGTCTTCAGCACTTCTTCGACTCCGCTCAGAATGACATCCGCACCAGTCATCCCGAACTTGTTTCGGGATCTCACTATTGTATTACCAGTTAATTGATAAAGAAAAGGATGACTTGCACAAGGGGACTATTGAACGGCGAGTTTTTGTGTAACGAGTATATTTTAAACACAATACAAAAACCTATTTTTGGTGGGTGATAAACTACCCCCGTACACACAAAATAATAGCCGCTGCTGTATTTTTTATAGCATTGGGGGTATATACACTCACACTATCGCCAACGGTTAGCTTTTGGGATTGTGGCGAGTTTATCTCGGGCGCATACCGCCTGCAAGTAGTGCACCCACCTGGTGCGCCGCTATACCAAATAATAGGACGGGTGTTTAGTTTGTTTGCTTTTGGCATTGCAGAAAATGTGGCCTTTTGGGTAAATATGTTAAGTGCTGTTAGCAGTGCTTTTTGTGTGTTGCTCACCTACCTCATCACCACTCGTTTGGCCACAAAAATTGTAAACCCAATGGGCTTGCCTTTGGCGTTTCACCAACACCTAAGCATTTGGGGTGCGGGAGCAGTAGCCGCGCTTACCCTTGCTTTTACCGATACTTTTTGGTTTTCGGCAATAGAAGCCGAGGTGTATTCGCTTTCTTCACTTTTTACCCTTTTAGTGTTTTGGGCTTCGCTTAAGTGGGAAGAGAATAAAAACAGCCCTTTGCACATCCGTTGGTTGTTGTTTATGGCTTTTGCTGTGGGGTTATCCATAGGGGTGCACTTGCTCAACCTATTGGTTATACCTGCCGTTGTTTTTGTGGTATACTTTGGGCTTAAACCTTATTCGTTTTTGGGAATTGTAAAAGCATCCGCTATGGGTGTTGCGCTTTTGCTGGCCATACAATTTGTTATTATTCCCTATATCCCCGCTCTTGCTGCCTATACCGACCTTTATGCGGTGAACCATTGGGCGTGGAATATTGGCACAGGTGCTTGGTTTTCTTTAGCTCTTTTGGTTGGGTTTATTGCCTTAGTGCTGTTTTTTTCTCACCAAAAAAATTGGTTCAAAATACATTTGGCTGTGCTGTGTTTGGCTTTTGTGCTTATCGGCTACTCCTCGTATACTCTTGTCCCTATAAGGGCTGCGGCAAATCCTCCTATTAATATTAACGCGCCTGATAATGCTTTTTCGTTTCTCTCGTACCTCAACCGCGAGCAATACGGCGGGCGGGCATTGGTGCATGGCCCTGCTTTTAATGCCCCAATAGATAGTTTTTTGCAAGGCAAGGCTATTTGGCGACCCAATGAAAACGGACAATACGAAGTTGTGGGGCACGAGACCGATTACAGGTTTAATAAAAACTATATGTTGTGGTTTCCGCGTATTGGTGATGTCTTTTCTGGCGATAGTCAAGACGGGTACGTGGGTTGGACGAAGTTAGACCCCGAAGCCGAACCCAGCCAAGCCAAAAACCTCGAGTTCTTTTTTAAATACCAAATGCTGCATATGTATGTGCGTTATCATTTGTGGAATTTTGCAGGCCGCCAAAACGATGCGCAGGGGCATGGCAATGCTATGGATGGCAACGGTGTAACGGGTTTTTCTTTTATTGATGAAAATATAGCTGCACCACTAAACGGGCAGCCCAAAGCGCGAGCCAACAACAAGGCAGCCAACAACTACTATTTACTGCCTTTGCTGTTGGGCTTTGCGGGGTTGTTCTTTCAGGCTAAAAAAGATAAAACGAGTTTTGTAGCGCTGTTGGTTTTGTTTCTTTTTACGGGTTTCTTTTTGTGTTTATACCTTAATGTGCCTCCGTTTGAACCCCGCGAGCGTGATTATGTTTTTGTAGGCTCTTTTCAGGTATTTAGCGTTTGGGTTGGGTTGGGTGCTTTGTGGCTAATGCGCTTTTTGCACACCAAAATAGCCAAAGGTATTTGGTTGGGACTTATCGTTTCGCTTTGCATATCGCCGCTGTTGCTGATTAGCCAAAACTGGGACGACCACAACCGAAGCGACAACTATTTTGCACGCGACTATGCCGCCAACCTACTGCAAGGGCTTGCACCCAACGCTATTTTGTTTGTGTATGGCGATAACGATACTTACCCGCTTTGGTATTTGCAAAATGTAGAAGGCTTGCGCACTGATGTGCGGGTGATAAACGCCAACTTATTGGGTAGTGATTGGGGTGCTTTTGGTTTGCAACAACAGCAATACAACTCGCCACCAATACAGCTAAGTATAAGCCCGCATAAATACCAACAAAGCAAGCGTTTATTGGTGAGTATTGTTCCCCCTACACCCAATGAAAAACCCGAAATGCACTTTGCCGATGCTTTGGCGTATATAGCACAAGATAGCAACAATACTGAAACGCTAAGCAGTGGAAACCTACGTTGTACTCTGCCCGCCCGAAGTCTTTTTTTACGTTTTGATACGGACAGCAGTACAACGGGAATAATTTATAGTTTCGATTTAAACAGCCGTTTTCTTACTCGTGCCGATGTATTGCTAATGGACATTTTGGCAAATAACCCCGATAGGCCGATATATTTTTCATCACGAAGTAAAAAAATGCCTTTGCCCCAATTGCAAAGTTGGCTTGATTACGAAGGGTTAGTATATCGTTTGGGAAACTCTTCTAGCCCTGATTGGACAGAAACTAGCGGATTAACTTCTTACAATTTAGCTCCCTTGATAAAACAATGGCAATTGCGCGGGTTTTCATCAACCAAAAACTATATAGACCCTGAAGCTAAAAAAATAGCGCAGCACTATATGGATGTTTCTGCCCATAACATAAAAGCATATCAGCAAGAGTTGAACCCCGAAAAGGCGGGCGAACTGGCCTTGTTGTGTGTAGATGCTTTTGAATTAAACAATTTTGATTTTAATAGTTACGCCGCACCGCTTACCTTTGCCAATGCTTTGTATGCTAGTGGGCAAACGGAAAAAGCCAATGCTTATGTACAACAACTTATGCAAAGGCTTATGGACGAAACCACTTACTGCCAAAGCCTAAAAAATACTATTGCCGATTATAGTGCCCGAAAAGAAATTAAAATATCGCTTAAAGGGCTGCGGCAACTAAAAGATTTACTAAATTCACAACAGCAAACCCAAAAGGCGCAGGAAATTGAAAAGTTTTTGGCTTTCTTCGCTCCCAAAACCCACACACCATAGTGCAACAACAAAAAATATACGGCCTACATCCGGTTATTGAAGCCATAGAATCAGGTCAGCCGCTTGAAAGAGTTTTTATAGAAGAAAGTGCAAAAGGCGAGTTGCAAACCCGCTTGCGCAAAATGCTGAAAGACTTTGATATTCCGCACCAAATATTACCGCACTATCGCTTCTTTAAAATTGCCGATAGAAACAAAAACCATCAAGGTGTGGTGGCTCTTGCTTCGCTAATTGAATACCAAAATATTGAAGAGATAATACAACAGGCTTTTGAACGTGGCGAAACTCCTTTGGTTATTGCGCTAGACAAAGTAACTGATGTGCGCAACTTTGGTGCTATTGCCCGTACTGCCGAGTGTATGGGTGTACACGCTCTGCTGATACCCGACAAAGGTAGTGCTGCAATAAATGATGATGCAATAAAAACCAGTGCGGGTGCTTTGCTAAAAATACCTGTGTGCCGTGTGCACAACCTAAAAAGCTCGTTAGACTACCTAAAAGAAAGCGGACTTATACTGGCTGCAGCAACTGAAGAAGGTGCGACAAACAGTTGGGAAGCCGACCTAAAAGGCCCTTTGACGATACTAATGGGTAATGAAGAGACAGGTGTTTCACCAGAATATCTTCGCCGCTGTGATTTGCTGCTAAAAGTGCCTATGATGGGTACAATAGAATCGCTAAACGTATCGGTGGCTGCAGGTATGCTTTTGTATGAAAGTGTAAGGCAGCGTACTGTTTAGGGGTGTCAGCTTTTGCTGTGTCATCCTGAGCGAAGTCGAAGGAGTGCGGAAGGCAGCACAGGAAAAACAAACTTTACCTCGAGCGGACGCTCTATTATTTTTGGCACAAGCTGATGCTTGCGCCAGCTTGTGAGCTTTTTCTCGTTTCATAATTATGCGTATTCTTCTATTTGTTTCCCTGTTGCCTTTTACATTGTATTCACAAGACACTGCTGTCTTTTGGCAAGAAAATGGCGATTTATTTAGTGATAGCTATACCTTTTATAGAAAAAATTCCACTGATAAGGTCGGCTTTTTTAAGCACGTAATCTTTACTGATGATGTTCAAACTTGGTATGGAAAGGGAGAGTTTATAGAGCGAAAAGGGAAGTATAAACTTTATTACCAACAACATTTTGATACCCTAACAGTAAAAATTAGTGTTGATTCATCAAAAAAATCAGATAGTATTTTATTTATTAATAATAGCCCTACTTGGTTTCCTTGCTGCTTTTATTTTCCAAAATATCCAGAAGAGGCGTTTTTTTATTTTGTCGATATTGAACAGGGTTCTTCTTTTATTTCCAAAAAAGACTTGCTTAGAGATACGTTTTGGCTCAGTAACAACTCTTCGTTGTTTATAAATATTCCAAATACCGACCGTCTTATCTCTATATATATCGAGTATTATCCTCAACCATACCGCTGTCATTTGCTTACGCCAAAGAAGGTCGAAAAACTCAGAAAAAATAAAAAGGGTTTTAAAGTAAAAGCTCTCTTTAGTGATAAAAGAAAAGAACAATTTGTATTGCGCTAAAGAAAAGATGTGGCTTGGCATTTCCACACTAAGCCCTGCTGTTTTGCGTTTAGCTTTTATGCGTTGGCTATTACTGTTTGTTTTTGTTTCTCCCCTTGGCCTATTGGGGCAAGACACCTCCCTGTTTTGCCAGCAAAGCGCATTAACGCATCGTGATTGTTATGCTTTCTACAGAGAAAACCCAACTGACAAACACGGCACTTTTGAGCATGTAATTGAGAACGCAGCTTTTAAAACATGGTATGGCAAAGGCTCTTTTGTTGAGGAGGAAAAGAAATTTTTGCTTACCTACCAGCAATATTTTGATACACTAAAGGTAAAGATTACTGTTGATTCTTCTCGGTTTTATGATAAAGTGGTCTTTGTTAACAAAAACATCTTAGGCTGTTCTAACGGTATATGGTACCACTACGCTACATCTATTGACTCTCCTTTTATTTATTATGATGATGTCTTTTTTTGGTATGATTCTGCTAATGGCACTAAAAAAAGCACCTTTCTTTACAATATGACGTGGTTTAATAATGATACCCAACACCCCTACTGCTTACCCGCTACCGATAGGCTGGTTTGTGTAAACATTGAATACAACCCGCCCAGCCACATCCTTTTTTTAACGCCAAAAGAAACCGAGCAACTAAAGAAAAACGAAAAAGGCTTTACGGTTAAAACCTTGTTTGGAGAGAATAAAAAAGAACAATTTGTATTGCAATCTCCAAAACAAAATGCGTTGTTGCGGCCATGTCGCTTTTTAGTCAACAGGAGATAGAATTAATACAAAGCAGTGCTGCTGAAGCTGAAAAAAACAAACGCCTCTCTAAACAGGTATTGGAGGTTTTGTATCAACACAAAATTTTAAAACTGTTTATTCCTTCTGAATTAGGTGGCAGGGCAGAATCTTTGCCCCAAGCCTTGCGTGTTTTTGATGATTGCGCTTTTATTGATGGCACCATAGGCTGGCTTGCCGCCATTGGTAGCGGAGGCAACTACTTTGCAGGATATTATAGCGAGGGTGTTGCAAGCCGATTGTTTTCTGCCTCAAACGCTGTTTTGGCTGGAAGTGGTCATTCGGGGGTGGCTAAAAAAACAGACGGAGGCTATACCGTTAGTGGCTCGTGGAAATATTGCAGCGGAGCGGGTTTTGCTACATTTTTTACGGCTACCGCAGCCGATGAAAACGGCACAGTAAAAGCCTATACTTTTATGCCTGAGCAAGTAACCATTAGTAATGATTGGGATGCCTTTGGTTTAAAAGCCACCGAAAGCAATACTATAAGTGTAACCAATGCTTTTGTGCCTAATGATTTAGTGTTTGATTTAAGCCAACCGCCTGTTAGCTTTAAAAACGAGGGGGTGTATAGTTTCGATTTTATGTTGTTTGCCCGTTTTTCTTTTGCGGCAGTGGTGCTCGGGCTTAGTCGTGCTTTTTTACAGGAGGCAGAAAAACAAAGTCAATATTTTAAGGGAAATGCTGCACGGTGGACGTTTCTTTCTTCTTTATTAAAAAAAGAAAAGAAGCAATTGGAGTTGCTTGCCCAAAACTTTTATGCCAACGCCCAAAAAACGTGGGACGAGCATAACAAGGCGGGAGTAAACACCACGTTGATAGGTGAAGCAACTGAAGCTGTTTTTGCGTTATCAAACAACGTTTCTACATTGGCGGGCGTGTTGTTTTCCCATTTGGGTATGGCAGTGGCTATGGAGGGCACAACGCTAAACCGTGTATACCGCAACCTGCTTACTGCCAACCAACATATGCTTTTAAGAAAATATTAAGGGTGTTTTAAAGATAACCCCCCTGCAGAATTATTATTGGACAAGGTGTCGATTAAAATTACTCCAGTTTTTTTCAAGATAATTTCGTGTCCTTTCTGCAAATAGGAAATAGAAGTATAACCTATTTGTTCCATTTAACCATCTAATAATCATTAAAAAAAACAACTTGAACGTAAGGGCTAGAAATAAAATAATAAACTTCATTACTTGTTGATGTACCATTATATCCTTAGAAACAAATCGCAAAAAAGCACCATCTATAATTGGATACAATGCCTGTAATGCTGAATAAAAAAACAGAATAGAAAGCAAGATTGCATTTACATTAAGGAGACTGTTATCTAGTTTACCTGTAAACAAAGCAAGCGCAACAGCCCCACTTAAACCACAAATAATTTTCGAAACTAAATCTACTGTTGCAGCATCCTGCGGAGAAAAATGAAGATAGCAGATAACTCTAGCAACTAAATCCAAGGAGATTACACCCAAAAAGAGTACGAATGAGAATGCTTTAAAATTACTTTGGCCATCTTGAGTATTCGGTTTATAAGCATTAGAAAATAATCCATAACAAAAAAAAGCCATCAGATTTCCGAAATGACCAATAAGATTGGTTAAATATGGGAGAATATATATTCTAACCAAATCTGAAACTTTTTCGTCATGAGTTTTATCAAATAAAAGATCTTCTACAATAAAAAGTAAATAAATAAAAAACCAGCTTCCCCACATCGCTAACCAATACTGGTTAAATACTCCTATTGAAGATACCGCTGTCTTGTGAGAGTCTCTAAACTCTTCCTTCGAATTAAACGAGTAATCCTCAAAACTATTTTCAATTTTGCATTCAATTGTTTTAGCGCTTATTCTTGATGTTAATGGTCGAAAGAACGCATAAAGAATTACAAGCAGATTAAAGACACAAATGCTTATCAAGCTCGTATTCGCAACATCCGTTGCGTTTAGATTATAGTTACTCGTTCCTTCATTAATTATCGACCTTATCCCACTATAAAGAGAAACTATCGATGCTGTAATTGTAATGATACTCACAATAACTTTTATGAAAAACGTCTTATTATTTACTCTAAATAACCAATGCAAAAAAGCGGTTTCATTATTCATAATTAACAAATGATATGTTATATGTTACTTTATTCCAATAGCATATCAAATATAATAAAAAAGCAATATCGATTACTTTTTTATTATATAATGTGTTCCTTAATGTTATTATAAATTTTAATTATCTTGTTTTCACAGAGTATATCAAAAGCATCAAAACACCCAACCTATTTACTACATTTGTACTCTTTCTAAATAAGAAATACTACTTGTATGAAACACATTAGCGAAAGGTTGTTTGTTCCCGAAACAATTGCTCAAATGAGTAATGAGTTTAAAACCAACCATCCATACCCACATATAATAATTGATGATTTTTTAAGTCCCGAAACGGCTTCGGCGGCGTTTGATAAGTTTCCGGCCTACGAGTTGTTTAATAAAAAATATAAGGGGCTGAACGAGAAAAAGGCAGAGGGAAGCAATATTGAAGATTTTGACCCTTTGTATAGTGAAATTATTGGTGAGCTTTCTTCGCCTGAAATGTACAAGTGGATACAACAGGTGTGCAATGTGAAAGAAGCTGTGATAATGACTAATGATGCCGAAGGTCGTGGGTTGCACCAAGGCGGCAACGGTAGTTTTTTAGATATTCATATTGATTTTAATATACACCGCAAAGAAAACCTGCACCGCAGGCTAAATATATTAATATACTTAAACAAACACTGGTTGCCCGAATATGGCGGGGGATTGGAAATGTGGAATGTTGATGTAACCAAAATGGAAAAGGTGGCCGAACCAAAGTTTAACCGCTGCCTTATTTTTGAAACAAGCGAGATAAGTTACCACGGCTATGGCCGTATAAATGTGCCCGAAAACGAAAGCCGCAAAAGCATATACGGCTACTACTATACAGAAACCAGAGAAGGTGCTGTGCCCTACCACGACACGGTTTTTAAAGCCCGACCCGAAGAAGGAAGGATAAAACAAATAAAAACCGACTTGAAAGAAACCGCAAAAAACACTATTAAAAGTGTTTTGAAAAAAGTAGGAATAACCTTTAAATAACAGGTGTTTTGCGTGTTATCTTTTCGGGCGTAACAATTCCTTAACTTTTACTTAACAAAACACTAACTGACGATATTTTGCATGAAGATACTTTTGCACCAGCAAAATGTATTTTATGAAAAGATTTGTATTAAGCTCTGTGCTTTTTTTGTGTGTTACAGCAATGGCTTTTGCCCAAACGGGTGCCATATCGGGTAAAGTAATAGATGAAACCACAGGCGAGGAGCTTTTTGGCGCAACAGTGCTAATTAAAGGAACTACCAAAGGTGGTTCTTCTGATTTTTCAGGCGATTTTGAACTTAATAACATTACTCCCGGAAAATACACTCTTGTTTTTTCATACGTTTCATACGTTACAAAAGAGGTTACAGATGTTGTAGTAACCAACGGAAAAATAACTACACTAAACGTTTCGCTATCAGAAAAAGTAAGCGAAGCTACTGAGGTGGTTATTGTTGCCAGCTACAAAAAGGAATCGGTAAATGCTTTGCTGCTACAACAAAAAAACGCTACCTCAATTGGTGATGGTGTTTCGGCAGAGGTTATTCGCCAATCAACCGCCAGCAACTCGGGCGATGTGATAAAAAAAGTAAGTGGTGCCAGTGTGCAAGGCGGCAAATTTGCGGTTATACGTGGTTTGAACGACCGCTACAACACGGCATACATAAACGGTGCTCCACTACCAAGTACTGAGCCTGACCGTAGAGCGTTTTCGTTTGATATTATCCCCGCAGGTATGCTGGATAATATGATTATCAGCAAAACTGCTACGCCTGATATGCCCGGTGATTTTTCAGGAGGTATTATCCAGATAAACACAAAAGATTTTCCTGAAATTAACTTTTACAACCTTTCTGTGGGTTCGGGTTATAATACTATTTCTACTTTTAAAGATTTTGCTTCGTACAAAGGCGGTAAATACGATTTTTTGGGTATTGATGATGGTACGCGCAAGTTGCCCAAAGGCCTTAGCACTAACCCTGCTGCCAACAACAATATTATTACCAGTGCAGAAAACACTAATAAGTTTAACAATAATTATGGTTCTACTTTTAATGCGGCATTGCCTAATACCAGCCTTCAATACTCAATGGGTTTGGTAAAACGTTACCGCGAGGATAATTCGCGTTCGCTTTCTGCCGTTGTTGGTATTACCTATAGCCGATCACAAAAATTTGCCGAAGCCGAACGCCAATTGCGTTTACCGCTAGCTACAGACAATCAATTGTTAGACTCGATACATGATAATATGTACACAACTGAGGTGTTGTGGGGTGCTATAGCTAATATTTCGTTCAAAGTAAATAAAAACAACCGTTTGTCTCTTAAAAACCTGTACAACGTAAGTACTGAAGACCAAACTGTTCAACGTAGCCGTATTGATATCCAAAACCAACGTGATTTGAAATTAGAGTCATACTACTACATTCAAAACAACATTGTTTCAAGCCAACTTTCGGGCGACCATTATTTGCCAAACAGTAAGCTAAAAGTTGATTGGGTTGCCGGTATTAACAACATTAAACGTTTAGTGCCCGACTACCGTATTATGCAATACCAAAAAAATATTGGTGCTGATGACAGCACTTATATTGCGGCAGTAGGTTTGACACCAACGGTTGATGTTGGGGGACGTTTTTTTTCAGAGTTGAACGAAAACTTATATAGCGGTCGATTGGATGTTTTGCGCACCGTTATAGATAATTCTAAAGCCCGTGTTTTCAAAAAAATGGATATTAAGGTGGGTGGTTCAGTACAAATTCGCGAACGCGATTTTGCTGCTCGCTTTGTGGGTTGGGTTACCAATCTTCCGTTTTCAGACCCTAAGGTAAGATTGCCTTTGGATCAAATCTTTAAGCCTGAAAACACTCAATCAAGGGCTAATGGTTTCTTGTTGGCCGACCAAACAAACTCAGCCGATAAATACACGGCAAGTTCAAACTTAAGAGCGGCCTATATTATGTTTGATAACAAACTTGGCCGCCGTTTTAGGCTTGTTTGGGGTGGCCGTTACGAGGCTTTTAACCAAAAGCTGGATGCTTTTAAAAATAGTAAGCCTATAAACATTAACAACGATTTTAACTTTTTCCTTCCTTCGGGTAATTTAGTGTACGAGATTAATTCTTCGTCAAACATACGAGCCAGTGTTTCTCGCACCGTTTCTCGCCCTGAGTTTAGGGAGTTAGCGCCTTTCTCTTTCTTTGATTTTAACACCTTTACTACGCTTGTTGGTAACGATTCTTTAAAAAGTGCAACTATAATGAACTACGATTTGCGTTACGAGATATACCCTCGCGCAGGCGGTGAGCTTATTTCAGTTTCAGCGTTCTACAAAGATTTTACCAACCCCATTGAAGGTATAATTTTGGCTAGTGGTGCGGGTTCATTCAACTCGTCTTACCAAAATGTGCCTAAAGCAAAAAACTATGGTGCTGAGTTGGAGGTGCGTAAAAAGCTTTCATTTATCAGTAAAAGAAGCGGTTTATTAAACAACTCTACCTTTTTCGGAAACTTCGCCTATATCATTTCAGAAGTTGACCTTTCTAAAGTGGCATCGGCTACAACTAAAAAACGTCCGCTACAAGGTCAATCAAATTACATCGTAAACGCAGGTATTTCTTTAAAAGACACGGCGCATGATTTGACCTTTGCTGCTAGTGTAAACCGCGTAGGTAAGCGCATAGCTATCGCGGGTACAGGTGCAGGTGGTTTGTTTCCTGATGTTTGGGAAAACCCTCGTACAATTATAGATTTACAGATTACTAAAACATGGGGTAATTTTTCAGCTAAACTTAGTGTTAGCGATTTGTTAGCACAGCCTCTTATTTTTTATATGGATCGCCACCAAGTTGTTGATGAAAACAATAAAACGACTAACCCTGATTTGACGGGAACAAACAATAAAGGCAAGTTTGATGGTCGCTCTCAAGATGTTTTAATCTCTCGCACAACTTTTGGTCAAACTGTATCTATTGGTTTAAGCTATAAATTCTAGTTTTATCTTTATACAAAAAGTTAACAAAAGAGGGGCTGTAGCCCCTCTTTTGTTTTTTAAGACTTTGTTAATCAATATTGTTAATACTCCAAACCCTGTTTATATCTGTGCTCCTTAACATTGATTTAACTATAGTTTAACACTTACACTAAATGCACCCTCTAATCTTGCACCCAAAGAAAATTCACCTAAAAACATGAAAAAACTAATTTTTACATTCTTTGCAATCATTGCTGCGAATGTCATGTTTGGACAAGTAGTTATCAACTCTGATATAACTGCTAGTACAACATGGACCGCAAACAATGTGTATGAACTTAAAAACTTTGTGTACGTTACTAATGGCGCTACACTTACTATTGAACCGGGAACTGTTATAATGGGTGACTCTGCAACTAAGGGTACTCTTATCGTAACTCGTGGTTCTAAGCTTATTGCTAACGGTACAAAAGAAAAACCTATTGTTTTCACAACTAACCAACCTGCCGGTAGCCGTGTTCGTGGTAGCTGGGGTGGTGTTGTTCTTTTAGGTAAAGCCAAAATAAACGTTGCCGGTGGCGAAACTGTTGTTGAAGGTGGTCTTGACCCTGTTAAAGGTTTATACGGTGGTTCTGACGATGCTGACAACTCTGGTAGCTTACAATATGTGCGTATTGAGTATGCCGGTATTCCTTTTCAACCTGACCAAGAAATTAACGGTCTTACTTTAGGTGGTGTTGGTAGCGGTACTACTCTTGATTATGTTATGGTTACTGAATCTAACGACGACTCTTACGAGTGGTTTGGTGGTACTGTAAATGCTAAACACATGATTGCTAACCGTGGTTGGGATGATGATTTCGATTGTGATTTCGGTTACACTGGTAAAATTCAGTTTGGTATAGTTTTACGTGACCCTGCTATTGCTGATCAAGGTTCTAAATCTTCTTCTGCTTTTGAACATGATAACGACGGTGGTGGTTCTACTAACATTCCTCAAACTGCTCCTATATTCTCAAACATAACTGTTGTTGGCCCTATGGCAACTAATGGTTCTACTATTAACCCTAACTATGTGCGTGCTGCGCAATTGCGTCGTAACTCTGCTACTTCTATATTCAACTCGGCTATCGTTGGTTACCCAACCGGTATATATATAGACGGTACTGCTTCTGGCCAAAATGCACAAAACGGTTTAATGGGTTTCAAAAACAACATCGTAAGCGCATCAAAAGTTAATTTTGAAAGCAAAACAGCTTTTGATATTAATACTTGGTTTAAAACCCCCGGTTTTAACAACGATACTCTTATTAATCCTGCTGACTTAAATCTTGAAGATCCATACAACTTTAGTAGCGCTAACCTTGCTCCAAAAAGCAGTTCTGTTTTATTAAGCGGATCTAGCTTTACTGATGCAAAATTGCAAGATGCTTTCTTTACTAAAACTAATTACCGTGGCGCTATTGACCCCGCTAACGACTGGACTACTTGCTGGTGTAAATGGGATCCACAAAGTGAAGATTACAGCAAAGGTGTTGATTATACAGCTACTGCTGATTTTACTGCTACTGTAAATAGTGCTGCTGTAACTGTTGTAAACAACTCTACTAACGCTACTAGCTACGAGTGGAACTTTGGTGACCCTAACAGCACTAACGATGTGTTTACTACTAAAACTCCTGCTGCATATTCTTATACTGCAAACGGTACTTACAACATTGTTTTAACTGTACGCAATGGTAACTGCCCTCCAAAAACTATACAAAAAACGGTTCAAATAACTTCATTTACATCTCCTACTGTTGTTGTTGCGGGTGATATTACTTCAAACACCAACTGGACTAACGATAAAATATACGAACTTAAAAACTTTGTATACGTTACCAACAACTCAACACTAACTATTGAAAAAGGTACTATAATAAAAGGTGATTCTGCAACTAAGGGTACTCTTATCGTAACCCGTGGTTCTAAGCTTATTGCTAACGGTACAAAAACTGAGCCTATTGTTTTCACAACTAACCAACCTGCCGGTAGCCGTGTTCGTGGTAGCTGGGGTGGTGTTGTTCTTTTGGGTAAAGCCAAAATAAACGTTGCCGGTGGCGAAACTGTTGTTGAAGGTGGTCTTGACCCTGTTAAAGGTTTGTACGGTGGTTCTGACGATGCTGACAACTCTGGTAGCTTACAATATGTGCGTATTGAGTATGCCGGTATTCCTTTTCAACCTGACCAAGAAATTAATGGGCTTACTTTAGGTGGTGTTGGTAGCGGTACTACTCTTGATTATGTTATGGTTACTGAATCTAACGACGACTCTTACGAGTGGTTTGGTGGTACTGTAAATGCTAAACACATGATTGCTAACCGTGGTTGGGATGATGATTTCGATTGCGATTTCGGTTACACTGGTAAAATTCAGTTTGGTATAGTTTTGCGTGACCCTGCTATTGCTGATCAAGGTTCTAAATCTTCTTCTGCTTTTGAACACGATAACGACGGTGGTGGTTCTACTAACATTCCTCAAACTGCTCCTATATTCTCAAACATAACTGTTGTTGGCCCTATGGCAACTAATGGTTCTACTATTAACCCTAACTATGTGCGTGCTGCGCAATTGCGTCGTAACTCTGCTACTTCTATATTCAACTCGGCTATCGTTGGTTACCCAACCGGTATTTTTATAGATGGTACTGCTTCAGGACAAAATGCACAAAACGGTTTAATGGGCTTTAAAAACAATATCGTAAGCGCATCAAAAGCTAACTTCTCTAGCAACTCTGTTTTTGATATTAACACTTGGGCTTTAACTCCTTCATACAACAACGATTCTGTAATTAACCCTACTGATATCCGTTTAGAAGATGCTTACAACTACAACAACCCAAACCTTGCTCCTTCGGCTACTTCTCCTCTTTTAGGTGGTTCTAGCTTTGCCGATAGCAAATTAGGTGGTGGTTTCTTCACAAACACTACTTACCGTGGTGCTATTGACCCTGCTGATGACTGGACTGGCTGCTGGACTAAATGGAACCCACAAGGTGAGTTGTACAACTCAGCTATTAAGTACAGTGCTGCTATTGCTCAAGGTTCTGCCAACGCAAACGTTCGTGTAGTAACTTTTACTAACTCTTCAATTGGTGCACAATCATACTTCTGGGATTTTGGTGATGGTAACACTAGTACTGATGCTAACCCTACCCACACTTACTTGATTGATGGTAACTATACTGTTAAACTAAAAGCTTTATCAGGTTGCGGAAACGACAGTACAACTATTAATATTTCTGTTGTAACCGGTGTTAACGAAATCGTTCGCAAAGTAGAAACTAAGGTTTATCCAAACCCTGCTCAAAACTTTGTAAATGTTGAGTTTAACCTTCCTGTTGCTGAAAATGTAAAAGTAACCGTTAGCGATATAACAGGTAAAATGATTATGAACGCTTACGAAGCCAATGCTTTCGGTCAACAAGTTGTTCGTATCAATACTGATGAGTTAAACACTGGTGTTTACTTTATCAATATCTCTACTCCTACTTCAATGGGAACTTCAAAAGTTATAATAGTAAAATAAACGTTTCAATATCTCTTTTGTAAAAAGCTGCGGGCAATTGCCCGCAGCTTTTTTTGTTAATACGGCATAGTGGTTTTTTTAATCTTTTAATAACGTTTCGTTAAAGTGTACTTAGGCTATGATGAAGACTTTTGCTGCCTAATACGTAAGAAAATGAAAAAAAGAAATCTACTTTTAGTCAGTCTATTAATTATTTTTAAAATCAGTTGGGTTAATGCTCAAGTGCGTCAACAAGGCTTTGAAGGAACAATGGCCGATAACTGGAATTATACTCCTACACCTTCTAGCTATAATGAAGCCGGAGGATCTGATATTTGGGAAATAAGCACCTCGTTATCGTCAATCTCTGCCTCAACCGGCAGTTCGTTTTGGGGAGCACAAGATTTAGAAAACCCGGGTAGCGGAGGAACTCAACCCCACACTCTTGATTTTGACGCGGTAAACATTAGTGCCTTAAGCAACGTAAATATTGCGTTTAAATACTATACCATTGGATACGACGGGCCAGATTCATTAGGTTATTATATTGAGTACGATAACGGAACAACATGGAGCAACTATGTAGCTTTGGATAAAAACACTAACACCTGGACTACCGAAAACATTTCTGCCCCTGTAAACGCTCAATACGTTCGTATTCGTTTCCTTTTTGTGCAAAATGGCGGTAGCGACTATGCTGCTGTTGATGATATTGAAATAACAACTATAGCCCCTACACCCAACATCTCTTTTGATGCTAATTTTACTTCAGCTATTGAGGGGGGAGACATTATGCTTACCATTGATGTTGTGAATGCAAACGCCAGCCCTATTTCTTTTGATTTAAATACAATTAGTGGTTTTGGAACGGCTAGTTCTTCTGATTATAACACAGGGAACCTAGGTACACTTGTTATTCCTGCCAATACTAACGGAAAACAAACTTTTACCATTGCTACTACCCAAGACAATGCCGCCGAAGCCGATGAGTATTTCTCTATTCGCTTATCTAATGCTGTAAACGCCGATATAAGCGGAAACGATGTTGTTACTGCTTATATTAAAGACGACGACAAAAAAGCCCCAAAAGCAGCTAACAACTTGTCGCTAAAATATGTTGGCGGTTACACTACCGGCGACCCTAGCAGTAACTCTGCCGAAATTGTTGCTTACGATGAAGCATCAAAACGTTTGTTTATTGCCAACTCAGTGGCAAACTCAGTTGATATTGTAAGCTTTGCCAACCCAACATCTCTAAGCAAAGTAAAAAGCATTGATATTAATAGCTATGGTGGTATTAATAGCATTGCCACACACAACGGAATAATTGCCATGGCAATTGAAAACGGAACAGATAAAACCCAAAACGGTAAAATAGTATTTATGGATACTGACGGCACTATTATTAGTGAAGTTACTGCGGGTGCATTGCCTGATATGATAACATTTACCCCCGACGGTAAAAAAGTGCTTTGTGCTAATGAAGGTGAACCGGAAACAACCTATTCTGTTGATCCTGAAGGTTCTGTTACTATTGTTGATATTAGTGGCGGTGTGGCCAATATTACCCAAGCCAATGTAAAAACAGCTACGTTTACATCATTTAACGCGCAAGAAGCCCTTTTAAAAGCGGCGGGTGTGCGTGTTTATGGCCCGGGTTCAACACTAGCACAAGATTTAGAGCCTGAATACATTGTAATTTCTGATGATTCTAAAACAGCTTATGTTGCTTGCCAAGAAAACAACGCTCTTGCTGTTGTAAACATTGATAACGGTGTTGTTACTGCTATAGCCCCTATTGGTTATAAAGATCACAGCCTGGTAGATAATGCACTTGATGTATCAGATAAAAACGGAGAAATTTTACTAGCTAACTGGCCAATAAAAGGAATGTACCAACCCGATGGTATGGATGGGTTTACTGTTGGCGGAGTTACGTATGTTATTACAGCTAACGAAGGCGACGCTCGTGAGTACGATGCCATAGAAGAAGAAGAACGTGTAAAAGACCTAAATTTAGATGCAACAGCTTTTCCTTTTGCTGATATTTTGAAAGAAGATTATAACCTTGGCCGTATGACGGCGGTTAATACCCTTGGCGATACCGATAACGATGGTGATATTGATGAAATTTATGTGCTTGGCGGACGTTCTTTCTCTATTTGGAATGCCAATACGGGAGCTTTGGTATACGATAGCAAAGACGATTTTGAACGCATACTAAAAGACGATCCAAAATGGAGCTCAATTTTTAATGCCAGCAACAGCGATCTTTCTTTAAAAAACCGTAGCGACAACAAAGGCCCTGAACCCGAAGGCGTAGTTACGGCTGTGATAAACGATAGCACGTATGCCTTTATTGGTCTTGAGCGTATTGGTGGAGTTATGACTTATAACATTAGCAACCCTGCCAACCCGGTGTTTGTAGGTTATGTAAACAACCGTAGCACAACGGCTGAAACAGGCGACTTGGGTCCTGAAGGTATTATATACATTAACGAGAACGAAAGCGGTAACGGAAAACGCTATGTAATAGTAGCTAACGAGGTTAGCGCAACGCTTTCTGTTTTTGAAGTAGACAGCTATTTCGCGCCAAAATCAACTGTAAATTTTGCAGGTGGTGCACTTTCCGTTAAAGAAAATAGCGGATCGCGTGTACTAAGTATTGAGTTAAACCCAAAAGCAAACTACGACGGGCAAATAGTGGTTGACGTTACCAACGGCGCAGGTGCTGAATATGGCGCAAACAAAGACTATGTGCTTGGCCAAAACCCTGTTGGCGACTCGATAGTGCTAAACGTTGTTAAAGGAGCAGAAAAGGTGAACCTAACTATGGCTGTTGTTGCCGACACACTTACAGAAAGCGATGAAACCGTAACATTCACCATTCGTTCAGTAAGTAAAAACCTTATTTTAGGCGGTGCAAAAACGCTTGTTGTTACTATTGAAAACGTTAACCCTCCCGCAGGGCCAAACGGAATTGATGAGCTTAACGGAACCTCTGCTCTTAAAATATACCCAAACCCTGCAACCAATGGCCTTATAAACCTTAGCCAAGCAAGCAGTGGTGTTATTACTGATATTAACGGTAAAGCAATTGTTAGTTTCACTGATGCCAAAACCATAGATATCTCTACCCTACAAAAAGGTGTTTATATGCTTACTACCAAAGTGGGGCAAACAGCACGCATAGTAGTACAATAATTAAAAACCTCACTTACAGTTTTTTATACCGAAAAGCCCCGTTATGGGGCTTTTTTTATTTTGCTGTTTATCAGCTGTTTGCGCGTGCTTTGTCTCGTTTTTTTCAAGTTTTCTACTTTCTTAATGTTAATTTTTTTTGTTGAGCTTTGATTTTAACAAACAGTTAATATAATTTAGTGTATTGTTTACACTTATGTTGACTTAGGAATATGAAAAAAACACTACTTGTCTCGTTTGTTTTATGTTTACCCTTTTTAATGTTTTCGCAATGGATAGGAACAGCGCCTACCATTAACGGCTCGTTAGGAACAAATGAATACGGCACACATACCGACGGACAAAACCAACAGCTTAGTAATAGCCGAACATGGTATATGACTTGGAACGATACCGCTCTGTTTGTGTTTGTTAGTGGTGCAGGTAGCGGCAACCGTGTGCTAATGTATTTTGATGTTGACCCAATTACCCCTATAAACGGAGGCTCATCAACCAACGGAACTCTTACCGGTGTAAGTTATAGCAACACTCAATTAAGCCCCCTTCCTTTTCGCGCCGATGCTTTCGTGGCATTAGAAACAGGTTATCGTCAACTAAATCAAGAAACGGCGGGTTCTTTTGGTGGAGGCATCAATGCCACATCGCGCACAGGCTGGAGTTTTTCAAACTCAGGAAGTGATTTTGAAGTCGCTATTCCTTGGTCAGATTTAACAGGAGCAGGTCGCCCTTCTTCGTTTGCTTGGTGCGGCTATATTACCGATAATAATGGTGGCGGTAATTATTTTTCGCCCGTTCCCACTGAAAACGTGGCAGGTATAATAGGTACAACCGGTATACGTTACGAAAGGTATTATATAGTAAACAATACAGGCACTACAACCAACGATGTAAATACTGTTAAACCCTTTTCGCGCAATAGCTACGTTTTCAATTCATCAAGCAACAACAATTCGTTTGGAGCTATATCTGTATACGATTTTACGATGAACTCTACCGGCCAGCAAATTTCGCGTGGAAACACCGGCGGTAACTGGACTATTGCCGGAACACTAACCGTTAACAACGGCAGCATATATTTTGGTAGCCCAAGCAGTAACTCTTTTGGAACCACTTCTGCGGGAAATGTTACCGTATCAGGCGGACGTTTAGACATGGATGAAACCAGCCAAACAATGGTTGTATCTGGAAATTTTACACAAACCGGGGGAACGTTTGAGCTTTCTAATGCGGCAGGTGGTGATATGAGTATTACAGGAAACTGGACGCGCTCTAATGCAGGAACAACCTTTAACCCCTTAACCCGCTTGGTAAACTTTAATGGTTCATCGGCTCAAACAATTACCATTAGTGGCGGCGGTACCGAAACTTTTGATTACCTTACTTTTAGCAATACCGCAGGTGTTTCATTAGGCGCAAATACAGATTTAACCATAAACCAACCTCTTAGCATTAGTGCTAGTGTACCGTTTACTATTGGTGCAAATACTGTAACGCTAAACAGCACCATTTCAGGGGCGGGAACAATAACCGGAAGTAGCAGCAGTAATCTTAATATTGGAGGTTCGGGCGCTTTGGGTACTATAAACTTTACTTCGGGTGCACGAACACTCAACAACCTTACTTTAAACCGCACCACAGGATCTGCCACTTTAGGCTCTGATTTAACCATTAATGGTGCGTTTACCCAAACCACTGGTACACTGGAAATTAATGGAAACACACTAACTCTTAATGGAACTGTTTCAAGAACAGGTGGCTTTATTAGTGGTTCATCAACATCAAACCTTAGCATTACAGGTAGCGGTGCTTTGGGTGCAAATATTTTTATGAATCAGTCGTCTGTCGGCTCTAGTAATCGCCTAAACAACTTTACGGTAAACCGCACAGGCGGAGCAACTATAACACTGGGTAATGCGCTGCAGGTGCAGGGAGTAGTAACACACACTAGTGGCACTATTGCCTCAACAGGCTCAGGGTTTTTACAGTTAAAAGCCCCTGCTGCCGCCACATACGGACAAATAGCCGGCACCGGCAGTGGTTCTATTACGGGCACTATTACATCAGAGTTTTATATTGATACGGCAACAGGAAAATGGAGGCAAATATGCTCGCCCTTTGCAAGCTCTACATTGGCTGATATTAATGATGACCTTACTTTAAATTTTGGTACACCCAACTCTAGCTATACCAATGTTTGGTATTTAGATGAAAGTCAGGCAGGAGCTAGTAACGCAGGTGCTTGGAGAGCGGGTGCTGATACCACTGAAAGCATGAACGACAGGGGTTACTCTATTTATGTTTTTTCTGAACAACTGCCTGCAACACTTGATATAAGCGGAACGTATAGTAATACCGATTATACTACCCCTGCACTAACCCGCACAGGCTCTATTACTGATACTACAGGTTTTCACCTAATACGTAACGCATGGCCTAGCGGATATAACCACAGCACTACTGTTACCAACCTACAAGGCAACACCATTTATGTGTACGATGGTAATACTGCACAAAGTTGGAACGGCTCGGTGGGCACACTTGCAGGTGGTATTATCCCTCCTTTTCATGCCTTTTTTGTTGAGGTAGCATCTAATAATGCAACGCTTACCTTCCCTACCGCTAATCGTAGCACTACTGTAGGTAATTACATGGATAAAAACGGCTTAGATAACTACGTAGCCTTAAAAGTTACTTCTGTTTCGGGTGAAAGTGATGAGACATACATTTATACCCAAGACGGCGCAAAAAACGATTACGAAATAAATGACGGTCGCAAATGGATTAATGGTGGAAATGTGCCTTCTATCTATACAAAATTAGACGGCCAAAAAATTGCCTTTAACCTTTTAGAAAATATACCTGTTGATGGCGATGCTATCCCCGTAGGATTTACTTGCTATGCTGAAGGAACATTTACTTTTTCGTTTACTATGGAGAATATTCCTGCTGATGTTGAGGTGGTGCTTGAAGACTTGTGGACAGGGAATTCTCATTTATTAAATGCCGGATCTTATACTTTTGACCACAAAAGGGGTATTACCCAAGACCGCTTTTTGCTTACGTATCGTAAAAAATCAAGCACTACGGGTGTAAAAGAAACAACCAAAGAGAGTGTTTTTGTAGGAAGTGAAGGCAATACCATCACCTTGTCGTCAGGCACTATAAAAACCCCTTGCACTGTTGAGGTGTACGATATGATGGGGCGTTTAATTACTCCTGCTGTTACGGTTGATTTTAGTAAAACCCCGATATATAGCTTTAGCCCTGCCCACGCAGCAAGCGGCTACTATATTGTTAAAATATATGGCGATGCAATAGCCAACAATACCAAGGTGTTTTTGCCCTAGCTTTTTTTCATGTTTTGTTTTGTTCCCCTGCCCTTTTTTCTTTTAGGGTGGGGGTTTTTATTTACCGCGTTTTCTTGATTTGACAAACTTTAAAAGTTTGTCAAATCAAGAAAACGCTACATCAAACAAAAAAGCTCGTCTAGGTTGGGTTGCTTTAGTATGCGTCGCTCTTTGGGGAAATAGTTATTGGTGCGATTACCAAGATTTTTAAGAAAGCCTAAGCCTTGTCCTTTATAGGTCGCCATTTTCCAGCCTGTTACTCCGCTAGGGTCTGTTATAGGGTCTTTGCGTAAAAATCGCAATGCCTCGTGTGGGTCTAATTCCAACGGCTCAAACATTCCGCTTTTTAGGGCAATGCTATGGGCAAGCCCTTGTGCAGGTATCAGGTCTTCTTTTATAAACGCGCCTGTTTCAGTACCCACACTCACAATACGTAGCTTTTCGGCCAATATGTTAAGCGGCTCAAAATGTTTGTAAGGCAAAACATACAGACTTTCTTGTTTTTGGTAGGCCACCAAATCATATTCTGCGTCGAAAAAAGGCAATAGTTGGTTTGAGGCCTTTTTTTCTTGATTGTACGCGTTTTTTCTTGCTCGAAGGGCTGTTGTGTCGTTTCCTTCTGTTTTTCGCAGTATGGCACAATAAAAGCCCTCTGCTTTTGTTTTGTGGGGATAGAACCTGTATCCAAATTCGCTTTCTTCTATTCCGCTGTTTTGTGGAAGGGGTATTCTTACTTCTTCAAACCCAAAGTTTTCTATTATCCAGCGCACATTTTCTTCGTTTTCTTGCGGGGCGTGGGTGCAGGTGCTGTATAGCATATAGCCTCCCCTTTTTAGTGTTTTTTGAGCTGAAACCAATATGCGCTGCTGGCGTTGGCTGCATAGCTGCACGTTGTTTTCGCTCCACTCTTTTATGGCGTTGGGGTCTTTACGAAAAAGCCCTTCGCCACTGCACGGCGCATCCACCACTACTATATCAAAAAAGCCTTCTAGGGCTTCAAAATCTTTAGGGTCGTTGTGGGTTACTACTGCGTTGGGATAGCCCCATTTTTCAATGTTTTCTTTTAAAACTCCTACACGGGTTTTTATTACCTCGTTGGCAACTAAAAGACTTTGCGGGCTAATTGCGCTAAGTAGCTGTGTGCTTTTTCCGCCTGGGGCGGCACACAAATCCAACACTTTTAAGTCTTGGTTTTCAAAGCTCAAGTGCTGCATAGCCCAGCCAATAAACATACTGCCTGCTTCTTGCACGTAGTATGCGCCTGCCTGAAAAAGAGGATCGAAAGTGAAAACGGGGCGGGCAGGTAAATAGTACCCATTGGCACACCACGCCACGCCCTCAAGCGGTAAGAGGCTTGTGATTTTTTTTGGGTTTACCCGCACCGATATTGGTGGCGGCAAACTAATGGCATCGACATAGTTGCCATATTGGGCTTGCAACTGTTGTTGCATTCGTGTTGCAAACTCAACGGGCAGTTGTTTTATCATGCCGCTAATTTACCGCCAATTGATGTCTTCTTCAGTATTAAGGTCTTTTTGTTTTTTGGTGTACTTCTTCACCAATTTTTTAAACCGTTTGTTTTCGTACAAAAACTCAAAGCTGTAATTGCTTTCCACATAGTATGCGGTGTAGTTTCTTTCAAGTGCTTTTTCTATCCAATCCAGCGTTTGTTCTGCATCATACGCTTGTGCCTGTATTATGGCAATGTCAAAAGCCATTTCTCCTAAACCACTGTATTGTGGTGTTGCTTCTTGTACTCGGTTGTATATTTTAATAACTATGGGCAAATAATTGGTGTCGCCATAGTCTTTTACTTTGTTTATGTATTGCTGCCCCAGTATTCCGCTTGGTTTGTTAATGGCGGCATTGCCCATTTTTTCCAAAGGGTCGGTATAGTCTTGTGCCCATTGGTTTTTAACACAACTAAAATAGTTTAGGTATATATCCTCGTCTCTATCAGGGTTGGCATCTAGTGCCTTTTTATAAAATATTTGCGCGCTATCGTACTGCCAGTTTTCAAAATACATTTCTGCCAATAACAGTAGCGCATCATCATCTGTTTCGTACAGTTGCAACAACTTTAGTTTGCGTTCCTCTTCCAATTTTTCCCTATACAGCCTATCTATATTTTCTTGAGCGGTTTCAATTTTGTAGCTTAAGTAGTTTATGCTTGCATCTACATTTTTTGCTTGTGTATAATATTTAAGCGCGCTGTCCCACTGGCGATGGTCGTAGTAAATCGTTCCTATATTGTACCATGTGTAATAATAGTTGCTGTCGGCTTGTATACCTTGGTGAAATATTTTCAGCGCTTGCGCGGTGTCTTGCCCGTGTAGGTATATCAGCCCACACTCATTGTAATAATCGCCGTCGGGTTTAGAAAAGTTTAATATTCTTTTCAGAGTTATTGCCGAAAGAGAAAGGTCAACATCCGCTTCTGCTCTAGCTTTTGAGTAATAGTTAAATTTGTTTAGGGGCTGAAACTGTATTGCTTTTTCAAAATAATAAACGGCTTCTTTCCAAAATTTAAGCCTTGCGCCCAAATTGTATTGGCTTTTGTTGCTTCTGTTGTAATTTATTTCGGCTAAATTATAGTACGCTGTTTGTTCTGTACTATCAACTGCTATGGCTTGTTTCAATATTTTTTCGGCGGTGGTAAAGCTGCCATTATCCATGTGGTATTTGCCAATATTGCGTAGGGTAAAGGCGTTGTTGCTATCAACAGCTATGGCTTTATTGTAGTAATACATGGCCGAATCGTACTCGCTTAGCTTTTCGTAATACGCACCAATATTGTTTATTATATTGGTTTTTTCAGGTGCTAGTTGGTGTGCTAGTTTGCTGTATTTTATGGCATCGTAGGCGTTATCTCTTATCTCACCATAAAAATACCCCAGTTTAAAATACACTAAAGCTATTTGTTGTTTTTCAGCCAAGTTTAGTAATATTCTTTCTACACTATCGTATTCCCCTTGCTCGTAATACACTTCTGATATTCCTATGGTGGGCATACTCCAACGTGGTGCTATTGCTTGACTTTTGTGAAGGTATACCAACGCCTCTTCGTATTGAGTAAGGTTGTAATACAGTTTTCCTTTTAGATATAATGGCAATGGGTTGGTGGGAAACAAGGCAATGGCCGAGTCCATTATTTTTATTCCTCTTTTCCAGTCCTCAGGTTGTGTCGAGGCGTATATACCCGCTACTTCCATGCACTGGCGGGTAAGTTTTACTATGGGCGATAGCGGGTCGGTTTCACCCATAAGGCTGCGGGCTTTTCTTAGCTTTTCTACACCTTCGTCGTAAAATTGACGTTTTGTTTTGGCACTTGTGCCCCATTTATCGGTATAGCTGTAAAAGGCATTAATGGTGTTTTGTGCGTCGTTTAGCAAGGCCGCTTTTATGTCTTCGGTTGCATCAAAAACGGCGGGGTCGGTTTTTTTTGCCCGTTTTTTAATGTCGCTATAATAATCCCATGCTGATTGACCCACAGGAGTTATCAATTGTTGATTTTCTATTGCTGCGTAAAACTTTTGATAATAATTGTTTAGCAACGTATCGCTGCCTTCGTAACTTTTGTTGGCGGCTCTTTTTCCGTTTGATGCCAACCTAATTTCATGTTCTGCCGTTGCCATTTTAGAAATGGCCAGTTGCTTCACTTTTTCATCTACCAAAACCAGTGTGGTATTTTGCTTTTCGGTGCAGCAATATTGTGGACTTTGACGGTATGTTTTTCCTGTTGCCGATATTATATCTTCATCTGTAACGGCGGTTGCATCTTCTACACTGCGTTGCACATAATCAAACAATTCGCGTACGGTTACTTTTCCGTCTTGCGGACGGGTATCGGCCAATCCGCGCAATCCGTTGGTAAAGAAAAACGAAAATATACCCCTGCCCTGCCCAAAGTTTTTACTCTCTTCTGATTTTTCATCGGCGGCACAGCTAATAAACTGTATCTCGCCGCTGTTACTTTCCATTATTTTATTGGTGTACATTTTAGCTCCCTCGCTGCTTCCCGCCAACTCGTTGGTACGACAGGCATCGGTAACTAAAATAACGTTGGCCTTTTTCTCGGCTATAATCTTTCTTATTTCATCTTTAAGAAAATAAACGTGTATCACCCCGCCGTTAAAGGCATATAAACTGGGGTCTTCTATTTTTGGGAGATCTGATGCTAAAAGAAAGGCTTGTGCTTCGCCGTTGGCATCGCCATGCCCGGCAAAGTATACAAAAAAGGTGCTGCCTTCTTCCATGCGGTTTTTCAGCTTCAAAAGCTCTTTGCCCACATTGGCCGATGTTGCTTTTTTATTAATTAATAGCTTAATGTTGTTTGAGTCTACCCCTAAGTTGGATTCTTTTACCAAGTAATTGTAAAAATCGGTAGCATCGTCGTCGGCATAATTTAGGTCTGAAATATTTTCGTAGTCTGATATGCCAATTATTAGTGCATATATCTTTCCTTGACCGCTAATGGTTTTGGGGGGCTGTTTTATTAGTTCTATTTGAGCGTGCACCGACACGAACACACATAGAGAAAGGAGTGTGAAAATACTTTTTTTCATGTCTGATTTTGTGATTAAGAAACCCACCATTGCTGTGCTTCCTCAAAACGACCCGCACGGGCAAGCCATCCACCATACAATACCTTATACTCGTTAGCAAATTCTGAAAGCTCAAGGGCTTTGTAATAATATTGCCCTGCTTGTTGCAGCAATCCGGCTTCTTCAAGCATACTGCCTGCTTTTATGGCATCAAGAGGGGTTTTTTCTGATTTTTCAAACTGGGTTTGTGCACTTACCAATAGTTTGTTAAACTCTTCTTCTCTTATTATTTTAAATGTAAACCGCGCACAGTTTGGATTGCCTTTGGGATAGGCCACCCAATAAAATGTTTTGCCGGGACGAAACCAAAACGTTTGCGCCGAAAGAGTGAGGCTGTTGCCCACAACATCCAATTCTAAAAGTTTTAAGTCTTCTAATTCGTCTTGATAAAACACAACCGTGTAGGTGTTTACACCGCTATCTTTTTCCCAAGTAAGCGTAATGTCGGGCGAAAATAATTTCTCGTCGTAAGCAGGGCTTAACATTAACGGGCGACTGCATCCGCTGCGATCAACGCCGCCTTTGGTTTGCATATACTCGCGGTGGTAGCTTTCGGCGTTTTTGTGTTTTTTGTTAAACTCTTTCCATATAAACTGAAGATAGGCTGTGCTTTCGTCGGTAGGGGTTTTGCCAACTTCAAGTATCAGCTTATCTATTTTGTGATTGCCTTTTTCTGTTAGCTTTATGGTTTTGTAGTTTTTGTGTAGCAATACCAACTCTGCCCCTTTTTCCAGCTTCACAGTGCCCCCTTTGTAAAAGGCGGTTTTGGTAGTAACTACCTCCCACGTTTTGCTGTCGGCGGCTTTGTGCTCTACTTTTCCCTTTACAGAAAAAGCTACAAACTCGTTGTCGTTGGCTTGCGCAGCCAACGATATCGCGATGATGCACAGTAAAATGGCTATCTTTTTCATGCTGTTTGGGTTTGTATTGTTGTTTATATCGTTAGTATGTAAAATGTAAATGTTTGCCTGCCCTAGCCCCTCCTTATTCCTTTTTCTTTCGCGCGTAGTTCGACTTCGCTCACTATGACAACCGCATAAGGCGACGCTTTTAATGATGCCCGAAAACGGTTTTGTACCCGTATTTTTCGTGCAACCATGTAACAAATCCATCGTAAAAATAAATAACATCTACCGATAGTGCTATTGAGCCTAATAATGCCCCCATTTCTATTTTTAATCCAAACGAAGAAAGGAACATAAATGAGCCGTATATCATTAGCACAAAGGTGAGCAGTTGTATTATTTTGGTTACTAAGTGGTAAAATTTATGGTGATTGACATAGTATTTTATAAAAAAGAAAATATGCACAAAACACACTACAAAGGCTATTAGCATTGATAGCCAAGTGGGCAGTTTGTTTATATACTTACCCTCAAGTGCCGAGCTGATAATATTGGCGTGAATTACTACCCCGTACATATCAGGAAATGCTTTGCCGCTAAATTTATCGTTCATAGGGGTAAAGCGGTTTTCTTCCAACACTTTGGTTTCTACATCAGGCCCTAAAAAGCCCATTAATACTATTTTGTTTTTTAGTACTGATAAATCAAAGGTTTCGTCGTTTAGCTGGTGTGCATCAATTACTATATAATCTTCTTGGCGGCGGCTGTAATTAATTATCTCAATTTCTTTGTGTCGATTTTGCAGGGTTTGGTACGCATCAGCATTGTATTGCTTAACTATGGCTGCCGCAAAACTGTTTTCTTCTCCTTTGGGCAGTTTATAAAATGGCTTGTAATAGCGTACGGGGTAACGCTCGTCTTTACCTATAAAGTTTATATAGCCCCATTTTTTGTTTTTGAATTTTAATGCTGTTGTGTCTACCTCGTTAAAGTCGTGCCCTTCTCCTGCCAACATTTCGGCCATTACCAAATTTGGTGTGCTGTTAATTTCGGCTTCTAAAATCGAGTCTATAATAGCGTCTTTGTGGCTGCGAAATAATACGTCAAATGCAATAACGGCTGGTTGGTGCTTTTTTATGGTTTGCAGTTGTTCGGCCAGTTGCAAACGGTTGTTGTAGCCAATATTTACTATAACTATATTGGTATCAATAGATGATTTTTGCTTGATTTTTGAGAAGTATATATCGCTAAAATCAAAATCTTTTAACCCGTGCTTAATTGGGTCTAAAATTTTAAGGTTAAACGGTATGTAGGCAAAAAGAGCCATCACCACAAACACTGCGATGGTAGCTCCAATACTGTCTTTAACTAAATGTTTACGCTGCATTGTTTATTTTCTGGGTACACATTTTACTGAAATTCTTGTAATTGACCAAGTTGCGGGTGCTATCAGTTGGTCGCGGGTGCTTGCCCCCACGCCTTTTAATAGTTGTTCAAGCGGAGAGCCTCCGCGTGTCCCTTCTTTTCTCTCGTCGTAAACGCCTTTTTGTCTAAAAATATCTAAATCGTTTATGGGTGTAGCACTGGTAAGCATCAGGTAGGTGCTGCTTCCTGTGCTGTCTGTATTTCTAAATATTCGGGCAGGCCCTATTGGTGCATTTTGACGTATTTCAAATGTGTTTCGGTCTACCACAGGATAGGTATTTTCGCCTGTAATGGTTTGCGGAAATAGTAAAACCATTTCGCCTTTTTGGTCTATAGAGAAAATGTATATGTATCGTTTGTTCCTGTCCCAATAGGCTTCGTTTACCATATCAACCGTAAATACCAAACCCAGTGTATCTAAATATTTTACTTCGCCTCCGTTGCCAATCAATTCGCCGGTGTTTGACCTGCGCAACGAAAAACTAAACGGATAGCTTCCATCATCGGGAGGGCCATCAAGGGTTAACCACGATTTTACTTTGGCTATACGTAATATGTAGTTTTCAAGGCTATCTACTATGGCCATTTCGGCTTTTTCATCGTTGCCTAATGTAAAAAAATTGGTGCGCTCAGGTAGTGGGCTGTTTATATCGTACAATCCAAAAATTTTAAGCGGATTTACAAAAGCATATTCAATTGCTCCGTTTTTCCAACGGCCTACTAAATGGTAGTCGGCAGCGTTTGGATCGTTGGTTATTTCTACATTGGTAAAGCCTTTAAATCGTTCATTTAAAAGTTTACCCAAATTTTCGGTAGCAGGTATATTGAAGAAAAAAGTTGAGTCTTTTACTGCTTTGCTATCAACGCCTGCAATGTCTTTTCCTATGTTTTCAAAATCACGGTCTTTGTAGGTAAGCACCCATTTGTTATCGCTAAAATATAGGTTTTGATAGGCCGATACCGTACCCGTTGGCGATTGCCATTGGTAGTTTTTAGCCGCCATGTTTTTTACTGTACTTGTTAATACGGGAATACTGAAACCACTTTGGTATATGTATACTTTTAGTGCTGCTTTTGGGGGATATACAATATTGGTTACCTCAAACAAATCGCCTGATTTTATAGCATTTATATCGCCTTCGGTTACTTTGGCTATACATACATTGGGGCCACCCATTTGGGTAATTTCTAGTTTTATTATACCTGCATCGGTTTTGCGTTCTAGTTGCGTTTTTTCGCTAATGGCTGAAGGGAAACCTGCTTGCAAACGCACCATTCCGTCTTCAACTTTTATAACAGGTATTTGCATTTTATCGGGTAATAGCGATTTATCAATCCCTAATAATGTGCCCTTGCGACGTTCTTCGTTCCCTGCCAAAACAGGTTTTTGCTCAAGGTTCATAAATTGCATTATGGCCTCAATTCTGTTAAATATTTGTTGCACAGGTGCGCCCACTTGTTCGGTGCGAAGCACCTGAAGCAGGGCAGTAGTGAAACCGCCGTGCGGTAAATCGTTCTCGTCTCTTATTTCTTTAGCCGGCTCAATGTCGCGGGCGGCCGAAATGGTTAAAGCACCATTATTTTCGGGTGGGGTAGGGTCTGATGGGTCTTTTACATCGCGGGTATCACCGGGTGAAAACCTTAATACGGGTGGTTCTTTGCCACGTGAAATAGATCCACTGTGGCAACTATCGAATATTGAGGTAAGTATAACGCCTTTATCAACCAGTTTATTAAATAATATAGCCAATTCTTTATCGCGTATATCAAATACTCCTTTATAGGCATCAGCGGGTACTATAGTCTCGTCTTTTTTATCGTTTTCTTTTGATAATGAGTTGTTTACCTGCGACCCATGCCCTGCATAATAGATAAATACTACATCACCTTTTTTAGATTCGCTGATTAGCTTTTCAATTTGTTTAATAATGTTAGCGCGGCTGGCATCTTGATTAAAAAGTGTAGCAATGTTTTTTTCAGCAAAGCCGTAGCGGGTTTGCATTAGCTCTTTTACAGCTGTTGCATCGTTTACACATCCATTAAGGTTTGGGGGAGGGGTACGCTCAGGCGAGGCTGATGCGCCTGCTGGGAAATATGTATTTATACCAATAAACAAAGCCCTTTTGGTTTGGGCTTGTAGTATGGCTACACAGCTTAAAAGTAATACTGTGGTAAAAAGTATTTTTTTCATGGCTTAGTATTTTCTGTTTAGTTAGGGTATATACTAGAAAGAAAACCCAAAGTAAACGAATATACTAGACCACACCTTTAAATTGCTGTAAAAATTTCTGATTATTTTCTGAATACATTCGTAAATCTTTTACGTTGTATTTTAACATGGTGATACGCTCAACGCCCATACCAAAGGCAAAACCGCTGTATTCTTCAGGGTCAATGTCGCAGTTTTTTAACACATTAGGGTCAATCATACCGCTGCCTAATATCTCTACCCAGCCTGTGTATTTGCATACATTGCATCCTTTGCCTTTGCACAAGAAACAAGTACAATCCATCTCTGCGCTTACTTCTGTAAAAGGGAAGTAGGAGGGACGGAAACGCACCTTTGTGTCGCTGCCAAATAGCTCATTTACAAAGTAATACAGTGTATGTTTCAAATCGGCAAACGATACTTTTTTATCTATATAAAATCCGTCTACTTGATGGAAAAAGCAATGTGCTCGGGCTGATATGGCCTCGTTGCGGTATACTCGCCCCGGAGAAATCATTCGGATTGGCGGTTTTCGGTTCTCCATCGCCCTTACCTGCACTGATGTGGTGTGGGTGCGCAATGCAAATTCCTTATCCACAAAAAATGTGTCTTGCATATCGCGGGCTGGGTGATTGGCCGGAAAATTTAATGCTGAAAAATTATACCAGTCCGATTCAATCTCGGGGCCATACGATACCGAAAAACCCAATTTTGCGAAAATTTCTAAAATTTGATTTTGAATGATGTTTAGCGGATGACGGCTTCCGAGTTGATTAACTGTCGGCAATGAGAAATCTTCATCTAGCTGCGAAGCAGCCGATTTTTTTTCTAGATTTTCGCTATTCTCGTCAAACTTGGTTTGAATGAAATTTTTAAGTCCGTTTAGTGCTTGCCCAACTTCTCTTTTTTGTTCGTTGGGAACATTTTTAAATCCTTCGAACAATTTGTTCAACAATCCGTTTTTCGAAATAAATTTCAGTCGGTAATCTTCCAACATTTTTTTATCTCCAATTTCAAAATCGGCTGCTTCGTTTTTTAGTTGTTCAATTTGTTCAATCATCTTTTTCTTTTCTCAAACTCTAACAGCAAAGATATTTCAATTGATTTGGATTTGATGAATACCCGTTGCTAACAGAAGTATAAACTATATATATTTAATAAGTATTAATGTAATATATAGGCTATGTGGATTTGTAGAGAACTGTATGAAATTAGGTGTTGCGCTAATCTTATCAACTTTTTACTGACGGCTATTGACAGTACTTAACTGCTTGATTTATAAGATTAGTGTAACGTTTTCTTAACACACTCATAATCTTATACCACCTATAATGTTAATAGCTTAAAAGTTGTTTTTTGTGTGTGGAACGGGGTATAAAGTGCCACTTATCCTTTTCTGCCAACATTGTAATTTTCATATTCTTGTCACTTGTTCATTAACCTATACTTACCCCCGTGTTATACACATGTTAACCACTAAAACTGTGGATCTATCAAAATGTCTGTAATGTCCCAGTTGGCGCGGACTTCATACGATTTTTTAGTGATAAATACCTTTTCGGGTTGTTGCTTGGTAAAGTAGTTTGTACCATCCCATTCATCGTTTTTGTTGCTGTCTTCTATTACTTTTATAAAATACTGTGCCGGTGCAATGTTTTGATAACTAATGTTTTGTGTTTTATTAATAAAGTTTTCCTTTACTATTTGCCCCTGTACATCAAGCAGCTGTACTATGTAGTGTTTATTGGTACTATCTAATACTGTAATGGTAAGGCTTCCAAAAAATGAGGTTGCTGCAGTGTTAATTACTATTGCTGATGAGTCTATATCTTGCCCATATAGGTCTTTAATACTGCCTTTTGGTATAGATAGGGTGTACTTTGTCTCCGGTTTCCAGTTATAGTATAATATTAAGTTTAATGGGTTTGTAGTATCGGTAACTATTTTATAATCAGTTAATTGTATACTGTCTTGCTTCAAAACAAATTCGGTTGATCGTATATCTACAGGAGGATTACTAAAACTTAGCTTTAATGGTTGTATAAAGTTGTAGTTGTTTTCTGTTTTGTTTGAGTTTAGTGAAAATTTGTTGTATTCTTTTGATTTACAAGGTATTACAATACTTTCGTTCACTGTATCAATTGTAATACTTAATTTTGTACTATCAATACATTGGTTGTTTGTATTAAGTGTAATAGTATCGCAATTTTTAGTTTTCTGTATTATTTCAGTTTCTTTTTTACCAAAAATTCCACTGTTTATCTCGATATTACAGTTACTACCAGCTGTTATAATCTGATACTTACCTTTTGCTATCTCTTTATACGTTATTAGTTTTGGTTCTTTTGGTATGTATTGTGGTGCTAATAGGAGAGGGTAGTGTATACTATCGTTATTGGGATAGTTCAATACTATTGTATCTGTTATGTAAGCAATTTTTTCGTTGCTCTCAATTTTAAGGTTTCTGTTTACATCTTCAAAAGCAACTAATTGATATACTCCCGGACTTAGGTAATTAAATTTAAAGTTTCCGCTACTATCAGGCCTAACTAAATACCAAGGTTTTTCTTTATATATTGTACTATCGTCAATTGTTTTATAAAGACCTATTGCGGCATCTACTACAGGAAGTAGTGTAAAACCATCGTGTATTGTTCCTTTTAGGCTTAAACTATCTATATAATCACCTGTGGAGAAGGTATAGGATAAGCCACTTAAAACGTTTCCTTCATTATTATCGGCAATGCCGTTACCAAAGTTAAGTGTGTACGTTGTGTTTTCTTTTAACTCTTCTTTAAATACTACTTCTACTTTTTTACCCTTTACTATTATTTCAGGGTTTTGATTGAGGGGAGGTGATATTATAAACTGATTGGTAATATCTTTTAATACTACATACTCATCAAAGTAAAAATCTATTTTACTTTCTTTAAACTTAAGTGTACCGTTTTTTGGTACTTGCTTAGTATTTATTGGTGGTGTTTCATCTTTAGGCCCACCGGTAGGAGCCACTACACCTGCACAAGCTGTAAGAAATGTTATAACAAGAAGTAATAGAATTTTTTGTACCATAGTTTAGTACTGCAATTATACTACTACTATCTGCCAAAGTGTATCATCAGCACTGAAATATCTGCAGGAGATACTCCACTGATACGAGAGGCTTGACCAAGTGTTTGTGGTTGCACTTTGGTAAGTTTTTCTTTTGCTTCTGACGATAGTGAGGATAATGCTTTGTAGTTATATGTTGTGGGAATACGTATATTTTCAAGACGTGTCATTTTATTAACCGTCTCTACTTCTTTCTCAATATACGTTTCATATTTTATGCCAATTTCTGCCTGTACCTTTTCTTCTTCGGTATAGTTAGCCAGTATTGGTTTTAAACTTTCTAGTTTTTCTAAATCAGTAATTGTTACTTGTGGGCGAAGCAGTATTTGGTTTAGTTTATAGTTTTGTGATATTTCAGCAGTACCTAAATGTGATAGTAATCCATTTATTTCTGAAGGGGTTACACTTGTTTTCTTAAAGTGTTTAATAATTGAATTTGATGAATCAATTTTCTTTTTCACAGCATCTAACCTCTCTTGAGATGCTAAGCCAATATTATATCCTTTTTCTGTAAGACGAATATCTGCATTATCCTGACGTAACAATATTCTATACTCAGCCCTTGATGTAAACATACGGTAAGGCTCATCAGTACCTTTGTTTATTAAGTCATCAATAAGTACACCTATATAGGCATCACTACGTGAAAGTATAAAAGGATCTTTTTCGTTTGTTTTTTGGTGTGCATTTATTCCTGCCATTAAACCTTGGCAAGCTGCTTCTTCATAGCCTGTTGTTCCGTTTATTTGACCTGCAAAATATAAGTTTTCTACAAGTTTTGTTTCTAATGTGTGGTGTAATTGAGTAGGAGGGAAGTAATCGTATTCTATAGCATATCCGGGGCGGAAAATTTTTGCTTTTTCAAAACCCGGTATTTTTTGCAATGCTTTTATTTGAACACTATCGGGCAATGAAGTAGAAAAACCATTTACATAAACTTCTACAGTATCCCACCCTTCAGGCTCAACAAATATTTGGTGTCTGTCTCTTTCAGCAAACCTATTAATTTTATCTTCTATTGATGGACAATACCTTGGGCCTATGCCTTGTATTGAACCATTGTACATTGGTGATTCATCAAAACCTGTACGCAGTATTTCGTGTACGGCTGTGTTTGTGTAGGTAATATAACAACTGCGTTGTTTATTTAATACTTTTGTTTGTGGACTGTATGAAAATTTTGAAGGCACTTCATCTCCTTCTTGTTCTTCCATCGCTTCGTAATTTAAACTACGCCCATCTACTCGGGGAGGAGTACCTGTTTTCATACGTCCTGATTCAAAGCCAAGTTCTACTAATTGCTCAGTAATACCTGTAACGCTTTTTTCAGCCATACGTCCACCACCAAATTGTTTGGTGCCTATATGTATTAAACCATTTAAGAAAGTACCGTTTGTAAGTACAACTGCTTTAGCATCAAACTGCATACCCATACTGGTAATTACACCACAGGCTTTGTTGTCTTTTATAATAAGGCTCTTTACTGTGTCTTGAAAAAAATCAACATTTGGAGTACGCTCAAGCATCATTCGCCATTCTTGTGCAAATAACCATCTGTCGCTTTGTGCACGTGGACTCCACATGGCAGCTCCTTTACTTTTATTAAGCATACGGAACTGTATCATGGTTTTATCGGTAACAATACCACTATATCCACCCAGTGCATCTATCTCACGCACTATTTGTCCTTTAGCAACACCACCCATTGCAGGATTACAACTCATTTGGGCAATGGTTTGTAAGTTCATTGTTACTAATAGTACTTTACTACCCATATTGGCTGCCGCTGCTGCTGCTTCGCAACCAGCATGACCGCCACCCACAACTATTATATCGTATGTATTAAACATTGTTTCTTTTTCTTAATGTTTCACGTGAAACATTATATACTATTAAATATTTCTATTGCTTTATCTTCTTTCTCTCTAATTTCTTTTTCTTCCTTCGGCGATTTATCATTGTAGCCTAATAAATGCAAAACCCCATGTATTATTACACGCTGCATTTCTGTTCCACGTGGAACATTTTGTTTTTCAGCATTTTCGGCTACTCTATCTATACTAATAAATAAATCACCGTTAACTTTTTCTGTGTTGTAGTTAAAGGTTATTATGTCTGTATAGTAATCGTGATTTAGGTATTGTTTATTTACCTCTAAAAGATATTCGTCAGAACAAAATATTATATTAATGTCGCCGGTTTTTTGGCCTTCTTGTTCTACAATGGTTTTAATCCACTTTTTATTTTTTAGCTTTCCTTTTAAATCGAAATCAACATCCTCAGTAAAAAAGTTTATCATCGTAGTAGGTGTACTGTTCCTTTAAAATTATATTTCTTTTCGTTTAGTCCAAAAAGTTCGCAAATATACAAATAAACCCCGTCAAGGCACATATCGCCGTTTTGGTTAGTTCCATCCCAACCGTTACGTATATCATCTATTTTTTTTATAAATTGGCCATTGCGTGCATATATCAACATACTTGTTCTTTTGTAATCAATGTTTACACCCTTTGGTAAAAATAAGGTATTCACTTTTCCAGGTGCAAAAGCATTAGGAAAATGTATTACTGCATCTTCAACCAAACAAACTGTATTTGATTTACTTGTTGATTGCTCTCCATATATATTACCAATACCTTCTTGTGCTTCTACATAGTAGCAGGTACCTGCCAATCCTACATCATCAGGAAAATTTATATCACTGTATAAACTATCAGTATTGTTTAATGTATTTACTATGTTCCACGTGAAACCATTACCAAAATCAAACCCTCTGTAAATGTTAAACCTATCTACCCAAGCATTCCATAGGCTATACCTATTAAATTTAATATTGTTGCCATTATTATTACTTTCTACTGAAAGGAACATAGTTTTTGCAATATTGCTGGTATCTAAATTCACTCCACACTTATCACTACTTATAAAACGATATTGATAGTTGGTAAGGAAGTTTTGGGTATTATTATCTATATAGGTAATATCTAATGACGATCCATCGTATATCAAGTCGGTTAGTTTTATATAACCTTCATCTTGTTTTTTTCTGTATAGGGTATATTTTTTTGTATCAGATGCTGTATCGCAAAGTAGTTTTATCTCAACAGATGTTGAATCTAACACTGACGCATAACTAATATAATTTCGTTTTGAGTATTTACGCCCTCGTGTTGTTATTGTTATTTTGTTTGATGAGCTGGTAAAACCTTTATTTCCTTCTCGGGCTTGTATGTAAAACTCTAATGTATCGCCTTGAATAAAGTTTGTAAAAGTATACGATAAGTTAGAGGGGTTATTGGTTTGCAGTTTTATAAAAGGCGATTGTCCATTTTTAATATATATGTCGTAACCCAAAATATTTGCCCACCCAAAATATGCTGTCCAGTTTATAGTTATACTTTTATTACAAGTATCGTATACACTCCTAAGAAACATAGTGGTATGCGATGATTGAATTATACTTTGGTTTAAACAACTATCAATGGCTGTTAAAGTATATGCAAGTGCACCGCTGTTTGGATTGGATGTAGGATGGATATAAAATGTACTATCTATTGTATCAATAGGCACATTGTTTGCGCCTAGGGCTCGCCATATTGTATAGTTCATTACGTCGGGAGCAGGGTTTTTACTCCAACCAATAACAACTTTTCCTGTGTTTATATCTACGCTAACAGAATCTATTTCTGAACTTGGAGGTTGTGTATTATCAATAGCTAAAGTGTCTGATATGGCTGAGTCACCATTACATAATGATTTATATACCAAATAGTAATTCCATGTGGTTGATATATTTTTGGCTCCAAAGTGTGTGTATTGTGTACTGGCTAGGTTGCTTATTTTATCAATTAAAGTAAAGGGCTGCAAAGCATCTATACTTCCATAAATATATAAGGTGTCAAATTTTCCGCAAGTATCGGAAAGGGGAGACCAACTTAGGTTTATATTATTACCAAAACCATCGCCACAAACGTGCCTAAAATCGGGATATTTATTCTGACCATTAACTGATAGCGATAGCAAAGTCATGCTGCACCAAAAGGCCAGCAACATATTGGCATATAAAGTGTTATACGCCTGCCACCACTTCGTATATATTATCTTCAACAAAATATTTATTTGCTATTTCCATCAACTCTTCTTTGTTAATGTTTTTAAGAAGACGTATGTAGTTGTGGTAATAGTTGTAATCTTGCCCAAAATCGAGCAGTGTTTTATATTTTTCTGATACAGCAAAAGCTCCATCAATACTGCGTAAGAAGCTCCCTAGCGAATAGTTGCTTAGTATATCCAACTCATCATCGCTTATTGCTTCATTCTTTAAACGGTTTATCTCTACAAATATTTCATTTATAGTGTTTTGATATACCTCTTTGCGGACATCTGTTTGTACATAAAACAAGCCACAATCGGGATACGAAACTATACCGGCATGTATACCGTATGTGTAGCCTTTGTCTTCACGTATATTTTTCATTAATCGTGAACCAAAAAAGCCACCTAAAAGGGTAACTAATATGCCCAGTTTAGGATAATCGGCATGGGTACGATTAATAGTTTTAAAACCCATACGCACAGTACTTTGTGTTGCATCGGCTTTTGGAATATGTATTTTTTTGTTATTACTACCTGATAGTGAGTAGCTTGGAATTATTTTAGCGCTTTTTTCAAAGTTGCCAAAAGCACGGTTAAGCTCTTGTATAGTTTGCGCTGTGTATGCGCCTGAAACAACAATGTACTTTAGTTTTTTGTGCGATTGGTAAAAACTTTCCAAAGCTTCAGTAGTAAGGTTTTTATAATCTTCTTCTTCTGATATTATTCCGTAGGGATGATTAGGAAAGAGGGCAGAAGCAAAAGCTCTACGCGCTAAAAATGATGTTTTTTCTTTTGATACTTTAAGGTGCTGTATTTTAACAAACTTGTAAGTATCTAATTCGTTTTTAGTAAACTCAGCCTTTTCTATTGTTTCGGCCAATAGCGTATATACTTTTGGCAAATGCTTGCTAAGACTATAGTTGGTTATAACAGAATCAGTATAGGTACTGGTTTTACTGTTAAAAGCTCCATAATCATCAAACTGATTGGCTATTTGTTCTGATGTTTTTCCGTTTGCTGTTGTAAATAGTAAATCGTTTGCTGTAAGTGCAATTAAAGGTTTGCTTGCTAGTAAACTTCCACTATCAAATACCAAATCAGTTTTTATTATTTCTTGTTCACCCCCACGTAAAGCGTATACAGCAACACCATTGTTTAAAGTAAAAACCTCAGGCTCTAAAAAATTAAAAGTCTCTATTATTTGCGGCTTTGGCGCAATGCTTCTGTCTACTGTCATGCGTTGTTATCTTTTAAATAGTACAATACCGATTGGTTTTCTAACCTAAAAATTTCACGTGAAACAGTATTAATGTCTTCTACTGTAACCGCTCTAAATTTTTCCATCTCAGTATTAATCAAATCAGCATCGCCTAAGTATTCGTAGTAAGCCAAATTCATTGCTTTGGTTAGTACTTCGGTTTCGCTGTAAGTAAAAATTGTTTCCTTTTTGTTTTTTACTTTTTCAAGCTCGCTTTCAGTGCAGCCCAATGTAATTAACAAATCCAATTCTTTTAATATAGCTGCTTCACCTTCTTCAACCGTTTTGCCTTCGGCAAGGTTTCCTTGTATCATTAGTAAACCTTCATCGGTACTGTCTAGCTGGTAGCAATGTATATCTGAAAATACCTCAGTATCTTTTACCAACCTGTTGTATAAACGTGATGATGCTGAACCTGCTAAAATATTTGTGGCCAATTCGGTAGCATAATATTTAGGGTCGGTTCTATTACACATGTGCCATGCCATATACAAAGCATCGTAGGGAACTTTGGCCTTAAAAATTTCTTTTCGCTTTTCGGTTTGTGCAGGTTCTTTTTGTATAATGTTGCGTTTTACTTCGGCTTTTTCAATATCACCAAACCATTTGTTTACTAATGCTTTAGTTTCTTCAAGCGAAATATTTCCTGCAATAGAAAGTATGCAATTGTTTGGACGATAAAAATTATAGAAAAATGCTTTCACATTTTCCATAGTAGCCTCTTCAATATGTTTTATTTCTTTACCAATAGTTGCCCAACGGTATGGGTGTACTTTGTAAGCTAACGGACGAATTTTTAACCAGCTTTCGCCATAGGGTTGGTTTAGATAGCGTTGCTTAAATTCTTCAATAACTACATTACGCTGAACTTCAAGACTTTTAGTATTAAAATCTAAAGCCATCATTCTATCACTTTCTAGCCACAAAGCTGTTTCAATATTGTTTACAGGCAGTGTGATATAGTAGTTGGTAATATCGTTACTGGTAAAAGCGTTGTTCTCTCCACTGGCTTTTTGCAGTTCGCTATCAAAATGTTCAATGTTTTTTGAGCCTCCAAACATTAAGTGCTCAAACAAATGTGCAAAGCCTGTACGTTCAGGATCTTCGTCTTTAGCACCCACATTATACAGCAAGTTTACTGCTGCTATGGGTGTTGTGGTATCCAAGTGGTGCAAAACGGTTAATCCGTTATCCAGCACAAATCTTGTAAAATCTAGCATCGGCGCAAAATTAGGTAATCATATTAAACAAATTTTGAAAACTATTTTATTACAAATAGCGTTATCTTTGTACCAAGTTTAATACCAATTTATATCACACATGAGTAATGATGACAACCGCCGGGAAGGTGGATTCAGCTCAAACGCTGGAAACAATGGTCCGCGTAAGCGTCTCCGCAAACGAATTATCAAGAAGATAAATCCAGACCCGAACGAAGAAAAAAAACCTGAAAGCGATTCATCTCGTTTTGAAAAGGTAGAGTACAACAAACCACAGCCACGTCAAAATACGTATGGCGACAGGCCGTACAGACCAAACTATAACCGCGAAGGCGGAAATGGTGGTGGATACAACCGTGAGGGTGGTGGATATAACCGTGAAAACCGTGAAGGTGGCGGCGGTTACAATCGCGAAGGCGGAAACAGCAGACCGTACCAAAAGAAACCGTATAACAGCAATAACAAGTTTGCTAAAAAACCTTACGGTGCAAAACCCGATTTTAAAAAGAAAAAGAAGGTTCCTAAAGAAAAAAACAAACACAGCTACACCAATCTTCAGTTTAAATACAACGAAGATCAGGAAACACGTTTGAACAAATTTTTGGCTAATGCCGGTATTTGCTCACGTCGCGAAGCTGATAAACTAATACAACAAGGCATTATTACTATAAACGATGCTCCTGTTACTGAATTGGGATGCCGTGTGCGCCCCGGTGATGTGGTACGCTACAACGGACAAGTAATAGGTCGTGAAGAATACGTTTACGTATTGCTAAACAAGCCCAAAGATTATATCACTACAATGAACGACCCTGAAGGGCGCAAAACTGTAATGGATATAATGGGCACTGCCACCAAAGAGCGTATTTTCCCAGTAGGTCGTTTGGATAGAAATACAACAGGTTTGTTGCTGTTTACCAACGATGGCGATTTGGCTCAGGTGCTTACACACCCACGTTATAACGTGAAGAAGGTATACATAGCAGTGCTGGATAAAAACCTATCGGCACCTGATATGGATGAGTTACTAAACGGTATCACATTAGAAGATGGCCCTGTGGCGGTAGATAATATTGCTTATATACAAGGTGATAAAAACCGTGTGGGTGTTGAGATACACAGTGGACGTAACCGTATTATACGCCGTATGTTTGAGCATTTAGGCTACGAGGTTGAACAACTTGACCGTGTATACTACGCAGGATTGACCAAAAAAGACCTTTTACGCGGTCGCTACCGCTTTTTAAGTTCAGAAGAAGTGGTTGACCTTAAAAAGCAAGCTGCTAAGCTTAAAGAGCTTTTAGAAGAGAAATAAGACCTACAGTTTTATACTGATACTAAAACAGCCCATTGAAATTTATTTCAATGGGCTGTTTCTTTTTTTTCTCTTTTTTATTTTCTGCTATAACAGCAGGTAAACTGCTAAAATTGCTGTTTTTGAACGAATTATATTTTGAAGGTTTTTTTAAGTTCGCTAAAAAAGTTGCGGCTAATTTCAAACGGGTCGTTAACATTTTTAAGGTACATACGGCCAGTATCGTTAGTCCATTTATCAATCTTAATTACATTAAGCAGATTAACTATGGTAGAGCGATGTATTTGGAAAAAAGCATCTTTTGGTAGACGAGACATCCAGTTTTTTATACTACCATACGTAACGTACATTTTATTATCGTCTAAAAATACTTTGGTGTAGTTACCGTATGCCGATATGTAGTTAATGTCTTTTACTTTTATCAAAACCATCTTGTGTTCAGCATTCACCATTATCATTTGGTCAAGCTTAAACTTAGAGTGATCGTCGGCAATATCGTCCTCTTCGCCGTCGTTCATTTGGTCGGTAATTTTAGCTACCGTTTTGTTCAAACGCTCAAGGCTTATTGGTTTCAATATATAGTCGGTGGCATTTACCTCAAATGCTTTTACAGCTTGGTTGGGGCTGGCAGTAATAAAAACCACTTTGCAAGTGGCTTTTACGTAGGGTATTAAATCAAAAGAGCTGGCACCGTTAAGGTCAATATCTAAAAAAATTATTTCAGGGTCTGTTTCTTCAATGGCGTCTTTTGCGCTAAGCAAAGTATTAGCAGAACCAACAACCTCAAGAGCGTCAAAATTTTTTAATTGTTCTTTAATTAACTCCTGTGTCATTAGGTCGTCCTCAACAACCAAAACCCTATATTTTTTATTCATCATGGCTTAAACGCAGTAAAAAATAGTATCTAAATACTTATTCCACGCAAATTATGAAACTTTTGTTAAATGTTTCTCAATTACTTCTTCGTATAGTTTTTCGTATTGGGGCATAATCACGTCTAAACCAAACAGTTTCGACCTTTCAAAAGCTGCTGTTTTAAATTTATGATGTACTTCTGGCGAACTTAATATTTTAAGTGCATTGGCTGCCATTTCGTCAACATTGCCAACATTAGAAGTAAAACCCGTTTCCCCATCAATGTTCAATTCGGGCAAACCGCCTGAGTTTGATGATATAACAGGCACTTCGCACGCCATTGCTTCTAGTGCCGCCAAACCAAAGCTTTCGCTTTCGCTGGGCAATAAAAATAAATCGCAAACCGAAAGTATTTCTTCAATTGGTTCCAGTTTCCCTAAAAACACTACCTTATCACACAAATCCATTTCTCGGCATTGTTTTTCAATATTTATCCTCTCGGGCCCATCACCGATTAATAATAATTTGGCAGGAAGTTTTTTCGATACAATATCAAAAACCGAAAGCACATCTTCTACGCGCTTCACCTTTCTAAAGTTAGATGTATGGGCAAGAAGAAATTCTCCGTTAGCAGCTATGGCCTTTTTAAAATAATCGCGAGGTTTTTTGCTAAACTTAGAGAAGTCGATAAAGTTATAAATAACCTTTATATCGTTAGTAATATGAAATCCTTCAAGCGTTTGTTGTTTTAAACTTTCAGATACAGCAGTAACCCCATCGGATAAATTGATAGAGTACGAAACAACAGGCTCGTATGTTGGGTCTTTACCCACCAGTGTTATATCAGTACCGTGCAGTGTTGTTACCACAGGCAAGTGTATGCCTTGTTGTGCCAAAATTTGCTTGGCAAAAACTGCTGCTGCCGCGTGAGGAATAGCATAGTGTACGTGCACCACATCAAGTTTTTCAAACTTAGCTATATCCACCAACTTACCCGCAAGGGCTGTTTCGTAGGGAGGATATTCAAACAAAGGATAGCTTGATACACCAACTTCGTGATAAAATATATTTTGCGAAAAAAAATCTAAACGAGCGGGTTGGCTATACGATATAAAATGCACTTTATGCCCTTTCATAGCTAGGGCTTTCCCTAACTCTGTGGCTACAACTCCACTGCCCCCAAAAGTGGGGTAACAAACAATACCAATATTCATACGCTAACTTCAACGTCAAATCTAAGTCTTTTGTTTTTACCCTCGTTTATCACAAAATGAATTTTATTGCACTTTTTACTTTACTTCGCAATGATGGAAAACCTTTTCTCGCACCAGTATTTTATGCAACAGGCACTAAAAGAAGCTACTAGGGCTTTTGATGAAGATGAAATACCTGTGGGAGCAATAGTGGTGTGCAAAAACAGAATTATTGGCAAAGGCTACAACCAAACCGAAAAGCTAAACGATGTTACTGCCCATGCCGAAATGTTGGCCATAACAGCCGCCGCTAATTTTTTAGGCGGCAAGTTTTTGGATGAATGTACTTTGTATGTTACTCTTGAACCTTGTGTGATGTGTGCGGGAGCTATTTTTTGGGCACGACCCGAACGTGTGGTTTTTGGCGCACACGATGCTAAACGAGGCTTTGCCCAGCACGGCAATTTACTGCACCCAAAAACTATTATTGAAGGAGGAATAATGGAAGCCGAATGTGGTACTTTGCTTAAAGATTTTTTTGCTGCTAAAAGGAAGTAACATCAACCTGTCATGCTGAAACAAGTTCAGCATCTTGTTGCCCAATAACTTTTGTACAGAGCGAGATCCCGAAACAAGTTCGGGATGCCTAAGCGTTTAGTTTTTTCTTAATAATATACTCAGGGCGGTCTTTAACCTCGTCGAATATATTACCAATGTATTCGCCCAAAACCCCAACGGTGATTAGCTGTACGCCACCAAAAAATATAATGGTGATGATAAGCGAAGCCCAACCGGGTACTTCTTCCAAATCGCCACTAATTTTTTCTACAATTACTACGCCCGTAAGTATCAACCCTATTATTATGCTGATGATGCCTAAGTTTAGCGCGAGTTTTAGCGGTTTTTTGCTAAAGTAAAACATCCCCACACTGGCCAACTGCAGCAGTTTGCGGAACGAGTATTTGGTTTCGCCACCGGCACGCCCGGGACGGTTGTAATAGAAGGGTGTTTGCGAAAATCCCATCCAACTGATGATACCTCGAACGTATTTATTTTTTTCGCGAAACTGTTTAAAGCCCTCAATTACATGGCGGTCAATCAATCTAAAATCACCTGAGTCTAAAGGCAAATCAACATCCGATAGGTAATTTACCGTGCGGTAAAAAACCTTGTAGGCCATTTTTTTAAAAAAACCAACGCCCTGTCTGTTTTTGCGCACACAGTACACCACATTGGCTTTAGTTTCTTGGTACTTAGCAATAATATCAGGAAACAATTCGGGAGGGTCTTGCAAATCGGCATCAATAATAATGGCCACATCGCCTGTTGCCTCACATATACCTGCACAAACGGCCGGCTGGTGTCCAAAATTGCGCGAGAAAGAAAGTACTTTTATGTTGGTGTTTTCGGCAGCCTTGCTCTCTAAAAAACGTAGTGTGCCGTCTTTACTGCCATCGTCAATAAAAATAACCTCGTAGTTAGTGTTGTAGCCATTAGTATTTACTACCTCCATCAATCGGTTATAGGTAGTGGCTATAATGTCTTCTTCGTTATAGCACGGTATAATTACTGAAAGCCTAAGTTGTTCGCTCATTTATTTAGTTTTCTCAAAAACAGCTATCTGAAAATTGCGGTCTTTAGCTGTAATCATTAATGGTTCTAAAAATTTGTATCCATTTTTCTCAAAATATTCAGGCATCACACTACCGGGTGTACGGTTGGGGCGATAACCGTAGTGAGAGTCCCACACCATTAGCGAGCCAATGGGGGCAGCCTCTATGCTTGCGCTATCCAAAGAACCTGTGGGCATTTTTCGCTCGTTAGTTTCAGTAAGCCAATAATACCAAATGTTTGAGTGGTTGCAGTATAAAGGCTTGCTTTTTAGCGCTTGTTGTTTGTTAATTTTTTGTACCAATTGGCGAATGGCAATATTCTCGTCAGACAGTTTATAGGGGTGTAGCTCTTTATTTACATATACAAGCCCAAGCCCTGTTATTGTTCCTGCTAGTGCCAGTCCTTTTAGAGGGATAAAGTACAATGCCGCCCCAACCAACACAAACAGAAAGGGAAAATAATCCCTAATATATTCTTTCATGCTTTCGAACTCTTCCTTAGTTTTTGCTCCTTTTACGCTTTCAGGATCTACTTTAAACTTCATGTATTCGTGTTCGTAGGTCATATAAGAAAGAGAGCAAATGGCAATTATGCCTAATACAATACCCAACTCTGTATAACTAGGGCGCGCAAACCACAATAAACTTAATGCCCCAATTACTCCCACTAGTGGAGAAACGGCCGTCATATAACGTAGGTTTCCTCCCGTCGCAGGGCCAATTTCAGGGCTTTTCATGTTAAAAATGCAGTGAATAGCAAAGAATATTAGAAAGGGAACAAATACAAACAACACTTGTGAGTCTTTTGATTTTAGCCAACCTTTTGAAATGGCCGCTTTTAGTAACTGATATATGCCCACAGCTACTAATGCTATTTGTATTGCACCAAAAATTACTGCCGACATAATAGGGTAGTGGTCTAGCCCTTGTTTTGGGTATTCTTTTGCATATGCAGCTGATGTTTCGGCCGCTTCGGTAAGCATATACCAAAAATCACCGTGCACACTTAGTGTCCACAAAGCATACAAAAGAGGGAAAACGCCCAAAGCAAGCATGGGTACCCATTTGCGTTTTATCAGTAAATACAAACCAAAAATGAGTAACAAAATTAAAAACTCTTGTCGCACCAGTATGTTGTACGAAAGTAACAGGGAGCTAAAAAGCCATTTTTCTTTTAATGCCAGATAAATTGTGCCAATAAGAAACACTCCCGAAAGTATATCGGCATAGTTTCTAAAGCTCATTTCTATCCAAACGGGTTGTAAAACAGCCAACAAAAAGGCCACAACTGCGGCTTCTTTACTAAAATATTGTGCTGTTTTAGCTGCTAGCCAGCAACCCAATGCACTTATAGCACAATTGAACAGGAGAACAAATTTAAAACCAAGTAAAGCAGGAATAGCATATAGTAATTTATAACCAGGTTTAGCCCAGTTGCCCATTATGCTTGCCGGGTTATCCCAAAAGCTCATCATACTCATAAAGTGAGCAACTTCGTCATCTTGATAATAGCCGGTTGATTTTGTTGAGTAGAAGTAAAAACCTAAAAAGGCCAAACCGGTTAGTGCCCACAGGTGGCTTTCTTTTGAGCCAAAAGAGGATGCCGTAGTGGCTTTGGTTTCTTTTGACAAGGGTTTAGTGGCCTCGGTTGCTTTGTTTTTTTTATTTGCCATCTTGTATTGTGCTTACAAAGATTTAAGGAGTATTTATATTTTTTGTGCTATTGCTGTTATCTCTTAGTTTAAAGCCTAAACTTTTCGCCCCGAAAATAAACAATAAACCAACAGCCCGTTGGGTTGTACAAAATAAAACAAGGATTTGATAAAACAACAGCCCTTTTTTTCTTCGGAAAAGAGAGGCATTTAAGGGCTTAGCGCATAGATTTTGGGTGCAGTAGAAAAAACTGTAAAAATGAAGGTAAATTGCACCCAAAATGGACAAACGTTACTACAAAGAATATTATACCCTTGAGCGTGCGCATTGGTGGTTTACCGTGCGTGCTCAAATATTAGAGGATTATGTGCGAAGGAATGTATACAAGGGTAAACCTTTAAACATACTGAATGTGGGTGTGGCTACAGGTGCTACCAGTGATATGCTGGGTAAGTTTGGCCAAGTTACATCGCTAGAATATGATGCAGACTGTTGCCAATTTTTACGCGAAGAGTTGAATATGGAAGTAATAAACGGCTCGGTATTGGAGTTGCCTTTTGGTGATGAACAATACGACCTTGTTTGTGCTTTTGATGTAATAGAACACGTTGAGGATGATGCGTTGGCGGTGAAGGAAATGAAACGAGTTTGCAAAGCCGGTGGCGATTTGTTTGTTACTGTTCCTGCATTAATGTCGTTGTGGAGCCAACACGATGTGGTGAACCATCATTTCCGCAGGTATAAAAAAGCCGAAGTGAGGGCGTTATTTACGCCTGAAAATAATGGGAATGAGCGATTTTCATCATACTTTAATTCTATTCTTTTCCCTCCTATATATTTATTTAGGCAACTAAGCCGACTGTTGCCCAAACGCAAAACCGAAAAACATTCGGGTTCTGATTTTGGTGTGTTTAACAATGGCATTACCAATAAGCTATTGGCCGCATTGTTTAAAATTGAGCTGTATTGGCTGCGCTTTGCAAAATTCCCAGTAGGGGTTTCTATTATGTATAGCTGGAAGAAAAAGTAGTAGGTAAGAGGCTAACTATTTCCTGTTTCTGATTAAATCTAGTACAAACTCTTTTTCTGTATCTTTTCCTAAAAGCAAGTCTTGTGCTGAACGGGTTACTGGATAATCAGGCAAAAGACCTGATTTATTGTCGTGGTTTATCGCCATTTCGTACCGAACAAGAGGAATTCTGACTTCTAATTTTGTATTGGGTAAAAACAATGTACCCATAACTCCCCCTGTTGTTCCTTTATAAGTGCCGCCAACTTCTTCACCCACTATGTAGGCTAGTTTATTTGTTTTTACTACCGAAATAACTTCTGAGGTGGTAGATGCGCCCTTGCCATTGGTAATAATATAAATCGTGCCTTTATAAGGATTTTTTGCAGGTTGTCTAGTCCCTAAAACAGAATGTTTTTTCCATTTATACCCATCGACTTCTTTAACTATACCTTGGGGAAATCCTTCAAAAGTTTCGGGAATATCGTAATCAATATAACTTATTAGCGTGTCGCAAATCAAGCGTTGAGTTTTGCAGTATTCAAAAGGTTCTTGGGCGATATGTGAAAGTAAAGCCGCGCCATATTCACTCAATCCGCCGCCATTGTCTCTAAGGTCTATCACTAGGTTTTTTATCCCTGAATTATTTAGCAGCGAGAAAACACTATCTAAATATTCAGTAAAATTCTGTCCTCCCTCTTCAATTAAGTCTTGCCTAAAGGTGGATATGGTTAGAACGCCAGCATTTTCATTGTTAAGAAATTCAAAATTAAGCACCTCTTTAGGTTTGGTGCTTTTTAGTTTTGCCCTAGCCTCATCTATTGTCTTTTTGTGTATGGCGTTTACACGGGCTATTTGTTTGCCTGTTGTGTTAATGGTTGAATAAGTAATATCAAACTGTGTAGAGGTGTCGTTAACATACAGGTAGTAATACCAGTAAAAGCCTCTTTTTAGTACGTGCTTTTTGCGAGATAGATTCTTCCCGTCGGCAGGAATATAAGGGAGTATGGTTTTTATAATTTCATCAATAGGTTGCCCGTTTATTGCGTGTATTTCAATGCCGGGAAATGTGTCGTTTAGATATTCGTAATACTTTCCTTCAACCTCAATTAAATTAAACGGGATTAATGGGGCATTTTCTTTCCACCACGTTTCATAACCAGTAGAAACATCAAAAGAGGTATGTGCACAATGAATGTAATTATTTAGCAAAGCCACTTGTTGTAGAAACTCAATTTCTGTTAGTGAGTCGCCATTGGCAATACTTGTTCTTGTGTCTTTTATATGCTTTTCAAAATCACCTTCGGCAGTATGCCAGTATAGGGATGGGTGGGTTTGTTTTAATGTGCTAATCAAGAAATCATAATCATGCAAAAGCTCTGTGGGGCTATTTTTCTTCGCAGGATTGAAATTATCCTGTGCCCTTAACGGAAGGTAAATAATAATTAGTGCAAGAAAGCCTAACAGGTTTTTCATAAACTATAATGCCAGTGTAATTTATACAATCACACTGGCATTCAGGTTCAAATTAATGTTCTTTTTTATTCTACTGTTACCGATTTAGCAAGGTTGCGCGGTTGGTCAACGTTGCGGTCAAGCATCACTGCTATGTAGTACGAAAGCAGTTGAAGCGGAACTATAGACAATAAAGGTAAAAAGCACTCCTCGCAATAAGGGATATAAATAACGTGGTCGGCCATAGTTTTAATATGGTCATCACCTTCGGTAGCAATAGCAATAACGCGACCCTTACGGGCTTTTACTTCTTGTATATTGCTCACTACTTTCTCGTAGTTACTGTGTTGTGTGGCAATAACTACCACAGGCATTTCTTCATCAATAAGGGCTATCGGGCCGTGTTTCATTTCGGCAGCAGGATAACCTTCGGCGTGTATGTACGAAATTTCTTTTAGTTTCAACGCGCCTTCAAGGGCAACAGGAAACCCATAACCACGACCAAGATATAGTGCGTTTTTAGCGTCTTTAAACTCGCCGGCTATGTATTTTATTTGTGCTTCGCACTCGTCTAATATTTTTTGAATTTTATCAGGAATAGTTTCCAACTCAAACGAAAGCTTGCGGAAATACTCTTGGTTTATAGTGCCTTTCTTTTTGGCAATGGCCAGTGCCATAAGTGATAGGGCGGTAACCTGTGCTGTGAATGCTTTGGTTGATGCCACACCAGTTTCGGGGCCTGCGTGTGTGTAAGCTCCTGCATCAGAGATGCGGGGAATTGATGAGCCTACTACATTGCAAATACCAAAAATGGTAGCTCCGCGAGATTTTGCCAACTCAAGGGCAGCCAATGTATCGGCCGTTTCTCCCGATTGTGAAATGGCTATTACAAAGTCGTTTTCGTTAATAATAGGGTTGCGGTAGCGAAATTCTGAAGCATATTCAACCTCAGTAGGTATGCGGGCAATTTCTTCAAAAAGATATTCGCCAACTAAACCTGCTATCCACGATGTTCCGCAGCCAATAATAACCATGCGTTTAAGGTTTACCAGTTTATCCATAAACTGGGTTACGCCTGCCATGTGTATATCGTTATCAGAAACACTGATACGGCCTCTAAAACTATCGCGAACGGAGCGAGGCTGCTCAAATATTTCTTTAATCATAAAGTGGTCGTAACCGCCTTTTTCAATTTGCTCAAGGTTCATCTCAAGCTCTTGTATGTAAGGGGTTTTAACCGCGTTATCAATGGTTTTTATGGTTAGCTCGTTATTTTTAATAATGGCTATTTCGCCATCGTTTAGGTAAATAACGTTTTTGGTATACTCTACCAACGGTGCAGCATCTGAAGCTATAAAGTGTTCTTTATCTCCAATACCCAATACCATTGGGCTGCCTTTGCGTGCCCCAATCATAAAATTGGGCTCGTCTTTGTTTACAATAACAATAGCGTATGCGCCAACAACCTCGCCTAGTGCAAGGCGAACGGCTTCTTCAAAGGCACATTTAGTATTGTGCTGTATTTCTTCAACAAGGTGTATTAACACCTCAGTATCTGTATCGCTTTTAAACTCATGTCCGCGAGACATAAGCTCTTTTTTAAGCGAAGAATAATTTTCTATAATGCCATTGTGAATAATGGCCATATTCCCTTTTTGCGAAAGATGCGGGTGAGCATTTACGTCGTTGGGTTCTCCGTGTGTTGCCCAACGGGTGTGTCCTATACCAATACTTCCGGAAGTATCGCTGTCAGCAACTGTTTCTTCAAGTTCGCTAACCTTACCCTTTTTCTTAAAAATTTTAAGCTCGTGATTTAAAAGAGCTACGCCTGAACTATCGTATCCACGGTACTCAAGGCGTTTTAGGCCTTTAATAAGTATTGGGTAGGCTTCTCTATGCCCAATATATCCAACTATTCCACACATAATATATAAAAACTAACTGAAATTATTCGGGTTGAAAAATATGCTTAATATTTTGCCTTATCGGACGGTAAATTTAATCCTTTAAGATCGAAATCAAAAGGGGTATTATATAAGTGGCTGTATTTGCGTAAACGGTGAAGCAGTTCTTCAAACTGACGGAAGTTTACAGACTGTTCTCCATCCGATAACGCATTATCCGGATCGTTGTGTGTTTCAATCATCAAGCCGTTGCTGCCCGCTGCCATTGCGGCAAGAGACATTGGGCTGATAAGGTTTGAAAGTCCCGTTCCTTGACTAGGATCTACAATTACAGGCAGGTGCGAAAGTTCTTTAACTAATGCTACTGCTGATAAATCAAGCGTATTCCTAGTTGCCTTTTCAAAGGTACGTATGCCACGTTCACACAAAATTACGTTTTCGTTGCCTCCAAGTAAAATGTGTTCGGCGGCTAGCAACCACTCTTCTATAGTAGCACTAAAGCCACGTTTTAACATTACGGGTTTGTTAGTTTTTCCCAAACCTTTCAAAAACTGGTAGTTGTGCATATTGCGTGTGCCAACTTGCAAAACATCGGCATACTCTAATGCCTCGTCAAGCAAAGAATAGTCTAATACTTCGGTAACTACCATCATATCAAACTCGTTAGCTATTTTGCGCAGTAACTCTAAACCGTTTTTCTTTAATCCTTGAAAAGAATAGGGAGATGTGCGTGGTTTATAAGCCCCACCGCGAAGAAAACGAATGCCGTTTTTTGAAAGAAACGAAGCAATCTCGTACAATTGTTCTTCACTTTCTACAGCACAAGGGCCGGCTATCAGTACAGGGTATTCTCCACCAATTTCTAAATCGCCAACTTTTACCACTGTGTTGCGGTTTTTCCATTGCTTGCTGGCAAGCTGGTAGCTGGTGTTTATTTGGGTAACGCGCTGTACAGTGGGCAAACTTTTTAAAAAGCCTATTTGCTTATCGCTAACGTGTGATGTGATTATGTACACCGCATTATTGGTGTAACTAACAAACTGGAACGAAAGACCTTCTGATTTTAAAAAGTCTTCTGTAGAGGGGCAACCTTCTACAAGGTTATTTTTTAATTCTACTAACACTTACCTAACTTTAATAACGTGCAGCTTAAACTTCATTCCTTGCGCTATACCTTTTTGTGTGTTTACAATTAGGCGCGTAGCTGTAACAGGGTTGTCGGCTGGTATACGTAAGAAAAATCCTTTATTCAAATTTACCCCGTTTTGTGTGTATTCATCAAACATGTATTGCACATGGCGCGGGATATTAAAGCTATACCTAAATTTACTACTACTGTAATTGCCGTTATAAATATCAGGGTCGCTAATAGCATCAACAACTAAACTGCTTTTGTTGTTTGAGTCCCTTGATAATAATAACAGTCTCGATGGTTCTGCAAATCCCGCGCCAATACTTCCTGCTTCAGGCGAAAAATCTAAAGTCGCACCAACAATAGCATAATTGGCGTCTAAATTAAATTTTTGCAAGCCGGGAATTTCAACAAGTATGCGGCTTCCCGCCATTGATTGCAGGTAGCCAATATCGTAGTTGGCAGGGTTGCTTATTTGGTTTTGTATAGGAGTTCCTGTAAAATCGTTAGAGTAGGTGTTGGCTACTGCCGATTGATCGTCGATGGGGAATTGAACAAATAGCGAGTCGTTATAAAAAACGTGTATGCCCGAAAGGCCGCTGAAAAGATTAAAAAATGCAGCAACACCATCGTTTGCAGGGTTGCCAATATTTTCGGCAGAAACAATTATGCCGTTAATAAAATCCTGAAAGGCAGTATTTGATGCAAAGTTTACAGATGAGCCGTTTATAAGCTTGTTGCCAAACGTTAAATTATCTAAACGCAGTCGAAGTTGTGGAGCTTGAGTTTCAACAATACCACCAAAGTAATTCACCTTTACACTATCGGTAACATTAAAAGTGCCTGTATAGTTGGCAATAGGAGTGCCGCTTGCAAAGGGATATTTTTTGGTTGAATAATATACCGAATCTCTGTACAAACGTTCAGCTATTTCATAGGCTTTTATGTTTAATGGTGTGGCTAAATTGCCATTGAACTGGGTCGTTCCAGCACATTTTAGCACTAAAAAAACCGAGTCAACTTTACTGCCTGCCGGAAAACTAAAGTTGTTTATATCAGGCAAAGCAAAATTCATTGCTATTGCAGCTTTGCTTTTGCCAAAGGTGGTGCTGTTTATTGCGCCCAGTACATTTACCGAAAGGCGGTAAGTAGCAAAAGAGTCTTCGGGCACTGTTCGGGTAAATACCGAAAAGGTATCAATAACTGTTACCTCGGGGCCGTTGCCGTTGTTCAACCCTAGCTGTTCATTATCGTTTTTACACGAATAAAAAAAGGTGGAGGCGCAAAATAACGCCGCCACCCCATAAAAAAATCCTCGTCTTTTCAAGAGTTAGTTATTGCTTGATAAAATATCGTCGTAAAACTTAAGGTAATTGTCAGCAAAATATTGCTCCGGAGCGTGCTCTAATAAAGGCGTGCCCATTGCATTTAATTTGCTTTGTACCGCAGGGTCAATATTGTCGGTTGTTTTTACCACCGCATCAGCGTGTGCTATAGCACCCATATACAATCCGTTGCAGCTGGCATCATCAAAGCAGGCCATTTGCTCAGGTTCAATATTGTTTAGGCTGGCCTTACGGGCAAAATCTTTGCCTAAGGTTTCTTTAAACTCGTTTTCAAATACACTGTACACTACTTTGGCGTTTTTAAACACAGGCTCGTTTTTGTAAATGGTTTTCAAATACAAAGGTATTAAGCTGGTCATCCAACCTTGGCAGTGGATAATGTCTGGTGCCCAACCTAATTTCTTCACTGTTTCTAACGCACCTTTACAAAAGAAAATTGTGCGCTCGTCATTGTCAGGAAAAAACTGGTTTTTGTCGTTGTGGTAAACGGCTTTGCGGTGAAAGTACTCTTCGTTATCTAAAAAGTACACTTGCATTTTCGCATCGGGAATAGAAGCCACTTTGATTATTAGCGGGTTGTCATTATCATCTATTGTGATGTTGATTCCCGATAAACGAACTACTTCATGCAGACGATTGCGACGTTCATTAATAACACCAAAACGAGGAATAAGAATACGAATTTCGTTGTCTTTTTCTTGGATAGCTTGGGGTAGTTGACGTGCAATTTCTGATACTGAAGAAGAATTCAGAAATGGGTTCATTTCTGAAGATACGAACAGAACTTTTTTTCTTCCCATAATTGCAATAAAAAATTATTGTGTTTGCAAAGTTACGGAAAATATTCCAATATTGTCAATTTTCCACAAACTAATGTTGATATAGTGCCCGTGTTAATCTTTAAAAAAATAAATCACCTAAAAGCATATTTGCATCAAAAGAAAAAACAGGGGCAAAGTGTTGGATTTGTGCCTACTATGGGGGCTTTGCACAGCGGCCACCTTTCTTTAATACAAGCATCGCAAGCGGCAAATACACTTACGGTTTGTAGTATTTTTGTTAATCCTACGCAGTTTAACAACCCTGCCGACCTTGAAAAATACCCTCGATTAATAGAAAAAGACATTGTTTTGCTGGAAAAACAAGGGTGTAATATACTGTTTTATCCTGATGTGAATGAGATGTATAACCAAGGCGAGGCATTACCTCAAATTGATTTATTGGGTATAGACCTCCGTTTGGAAGGCGAGCACCGCCCGGGGCATTTTAAAGGGGTAGCCACAATAGTGAAAAAGTTGTTTGATGCCGTAGAGCCGCACCGTGCGTACTTTGGGCAGAAAGATTTTCAGCAGGTGATGGTGGTGAAAACGTTGGTGCAACAACTTAATATGGGTATTGAAATTATAAGCGTGCCCACCCGCAGGGAGAGTAATGGGTTGGCCATGAGCTCGCGCAATTTGCGGCTTACTGATGCTGAACGACAACACGCGGCTATTATATACAATACTTTTTTGTGGGCAAAACAACAATTGCTAACCGTGCCCCCAAAAGAAGTGGAAGCTGCTGCCGCACAACGCATTAATGCCACCAATGGAGCAACTGTTGAGTATTTTTCATTGGCCGATGCACATACACTTGCCCCCGTTGAGGTGTATAACCCAGCCCAAAAAGTGGTTGCCCTTACCGCAGTCAATATGGGGGCGGTGCGCCTTATAGATAATATGTTGATGAACTAATATAGGCGCAAGCACCTGCTTGTGCCAAAAACTTATAGAGTATTCGCTCAGGTTATAGTAAAAACAAAACAATAGCAATGTTTTCCGCCAATGGCTTCTCTGCCTAAAAATATCCCCATAGTTTTTAATATACGTCCAAAATCATAGGTTTGTATTTATCAGCAATATGGGCGCAAGAGAAGATTTTAAAAAAAGGATTTCGGCTGAAGTGCTGGATAAAGAGCGAATAGAAGTGTTAAACAAACACCTGTCTCGCTACGCCCAAACATTTACCAACGGAAAAGAGCAGTACAAAAACCTGCCGCTTGCCCGCCAACGTGCCGAGCACATTAGGTGGAAAGCCATAGAAAACCTAGATAAGTACTTGCTTGAATTTGAAAGCAACAGCACAAGGCACGGCACAAAAGTGCTTTGGGCACCTGAAAAAGCCGATGCACTTGCCGAGATAGAAGAAATACTAAAACGCCATAAAGTAAAAGGTGTAGTAAAAACAAAATCGTCAGTCTGTGAAGAAATAGGGCTTAGCAAACACCTTGAGCAAAAGGGATACGCCGTTACCGAAACTGATGTGGCCGATACCGTGCTAAAAACCACAGGCGACAGTCCTTCGCACGTTATAGTGCCTGCGTTGCACAAAAAACACTTTGATATAAGCCCATATTTTAAACTGGAAAAAGACAACGACGAGCCGCAAACCATAGCCGATACCGTTGGGGTAATTGCCAATAAAACCCGCCCGCATTATTTTAAAACCGAAGCCGCCATTACTGGTTGTAATTTTCTTATTGCTGATCCCGGAAGTATAGCCCTAACAGAGAACGAGGGCAATATTATATTCTCAACAGGGGTAGCCAAAATACATATTGTGGTTGCTGCTATTGACAAGATAATACCTACAATGGGCGATTTAGAAACCCTTTGGCCTTTATTGGCCACCTACGGAACGGGGCAAAAAGTTACCACATACAATACCATTATAAACGGGCCAAAAGAAGCCAAGGAAAACGATGGCCCCGAAGAACTATATGTAATAATAGTAGACAATGGCCGAAGCGATTTAATAGCTAAAAAAGAGCAACGCCCTGCATTATCTTGTATTAAATGCGGTGCTTGTGCCAACGTGTGCCCCGTATACAAAATAATAGGCGGCCAAGCCTACCGTACACCCAACCCAGGGCCTATAAATGCGGTAACGGCACAACACACCATTTCGACAGCCGAATACAGACACCTGTCTGATGCCAGTACATTGTGCGGCAAATGCAACGATGTTTGCCCTGTAAATATTGATATACACAGCCTTTTGATAGAAAACCGCCGCGAAAATCGCGAGCACGAAAGCAAAGGCTTTTTTGATAATATTGCTTGGAAACAAATAGTAGGCGCAATGCTCAGTCGTAAAAAGATGAACAGAGGCGAGACCATAAAAAACCTTGTTATCAAATCATCGTACAAAAAAGATTGGGGCGAGCGACGCGAGTTTCCGCAAACGGCCAAAAAATCATTCAATCAGCTTTGGAGAGAACAACACAATGAAAAATAAACTGCTTTGGGCAGCTCTTTCGCTTATTATCCCAATATGGGCAGGGGCGCAAGGCACTTTTCCTGTCAACGGAGTAAACAACCCACAAACTACTCGCTATACGTTTATCAATGCCAATATACAGGTGTCGCCTCAAAAATTGATTTACGATGGCATACTTGAAATTGAAAACGGCAAAATAAAAGCAGTAAAAGCCTCTGGCGAAAAGTACGATACCACCGCTATTATAATAGACCTTAAAGGCAACTATATTTACCCCTCGTTTATTGATATATACAGCGACTACGGTGTTCCTTCTTTTTCTGAAAAAAAGAAAAAAGGGCGCGGCGAACCGCAAGACCTTAGCGATAAAAAAGGTGCTTATGGCTGGAACGAAGCCATAAAACCCGAAACCGAAGCCTACCAACTGTTTGCCCACGATGAAAAAGCTGCCGAAGCCTACCGTCAAGCTGGTTTTGGAACAGTAGCTACATTTGTACAAGACGGTATTGCGCGCGGAACATCGGCGATTGTTAGCTTAAGTGATGAAGCTGAAAACAAAAGCATTATAACTCAACAAGCGTCGGCCAATTACTCGTTTAATAAAGGCAGCAGCCAGCAAACCTACCCCACATCGCTAATGGGAGCGGTAGCATTGATGCGCCAAACCTTATACGATGCGCAAGCCTACCAACAAGGCACGCTAAAAGAAACCAATCTATCGCTGCAAGCCCTAAACCAACAACAGCAAATACCACAGGTATTTGAAGCAGGCAACAAATGGGATATGCTGCGCATACAAAACCTAGCACGCGAGTTTGGCAAAACCTATATTATAAAAACGCACGGCGATGAATACCAAAACATAAACAGTTGGAAAAACAGCAACGCACAATTAATAGTACCCGTTAATTTTCCTGATGCGGTAGAGCTAAAAAGCTATTTTGATGCTGCCAACCTGCGCTATACCGATTTGCGCCACCGTGATGCAGCCCCTTTTAATCCCTATATATTACAGCAAAACAAAGTACCTTTTGCCTTTACTGCTGAAGGATTAAAAGACAAGAAAGAGTTTCTAAAGAACATTCGCGAAGCGATAGAACACGGACTAAGCACCACCACTGCACTAGAAGCCCTTACCACCAACCCCGCAAAGTTTTTAAAGGCAGACGATAAAGTAGGAACGCTAGAAAAAGGCAAGCTGGCCAACTTTATCATTACCGCCGAAGAGTTGTTTGCTGAGGATAATATTTTGCTTGAAAACTGGGTGCAGGGCAAGCAATTTATACTTAACCAAGAGCCGCCGTATTTTCTAAGCTATAACTATAAGCTGTTTATTGATGGTAAAGAAATAACCGAAATAAAAATTGGTTTAAAAAAGGACAACAAGGTAAATATCGTTACAGTGCCTTTAAGTAAGAATATAGATAAGATATATTTTAACACAACAAACCAACAAATTAGCTTTATCTATAAATCAGAAAAAGATACTTTCTTTCTTTCGGGTTGGAAAGAGAAAAACAACCTTTGGGGCACAGGCAATAATCAAAACGGTAAAACCGTACGCTGGGAAGGACGCGAAACAGAAAGCTACGATAGTGCAAAAACTCAAGAGCCGTTAAACATAAAAACAATGCCTGCTTACCCGGCATTGCCCTACACCTACGCCAATAAAAACAGCAATACCTTTTGGATACGCGGTGCAACCGTTTGGACAAATACCAAAGAAGGCATTTTGCAAAACGCTGATGTTTTGGTAATAAATGGGAAAGTAGCCGCTGTTGGTGAAATAAACGGGCAAACCCTGCAAAAATTTGGGTTGAAAAACGTGCCTACAATTAGCGGCATAGGCAAACACCTTACCACAGGCATAATAGACGAACACTCGCACATAGCAATAATGGGCGGAGTGAACGAGAGCAGCCAAAGCAGCACCGCCGAAGTGCGCATTGGCGATGTTATAAACCCAGAAGATATTAATATATACCGTCAACTGGCGGGAGGAGTAACCACCTCGCAATTGTTGCACGGCTCGGCCAATACCATTGGCGGACAAAGTGCAGTAATAAAACTAAAATGGGGCACAACGCCTGATAGTATGGTGTTTGTGGGTGCTCCACAACGCATAAAATTTGCTTTGGGCGAAAACGTTAAACAAAGCAACTGGGGCGAAAAATTTACCGAGCGTTTTCCCCAAACCCGTATGGGTGTGCAGCAAGTGTTTGATGATTTTTTCACCCAAGCCCGCGAGTACGAAAAAGCATGGGCAGACTATAAAGCAGGTAAAACAAAACAACAACCCCGCAAAAACTTAGAACTTGAGGCACTACTTGAAGTGATAAATGGCAAACGATTAGTAACCTGTCACTCGTACAGTCAGCAAGAAATTAATATGTTGATGAAAACAGCCAAAAAATTTGGTTTCACTGTCAACATATTCACCCACGTATTAGAAGGCTATAAAATAGCCGATAAGTTAAAAGAACATGGTGCAGGGGCAAGCACATTTTCCGATTGGTGGGGCTATAAATACGAAGTGATTGAAGCCACACCCTTCAACGCAGCATTGCTAAACGAGGCAGGCGTAACAACCTGTATAAACTCTGACGATGCCGAAATGGGCAGAAGATTGAACCAAGAAGCAGCAAAAACAGTAAAATATGGCGGTGTAAGCGAAGAAGACGCGCTAAAAATGATAACCCTAAACCCCGCCAAGCTAATGAAGATTGACAATAGGGTGGGCAGCATAGCACTAGGTAAAGATGCCGATTTGGTATTGTGGAGCGGGCATCCGTTATCCATCTATTCAAAACCAGTAAAAACATTTATTGAAGGCGTAGCCTATTTTGATGCCGCACAGCATACACAAGCCGAAGCCGAGTTGCTAAAAATAAAACAAGAGTTGATAGAGAAAAACCGACAAGCAGCCGCCAAAGGCAAAAAAGCATCACCGCCCAAAAAAGAGGAAGAACACACCTACCATTGCGATGATGAAACCGTATACACAGAGGAGGGCGACCAATGAAAAAATTAATTACTACCACCCTTGCCCTATTAGGCTTTATCGCGCTGCAAGCTCAAGTTGATAGTACTGAGCGTTGGTTTACTGGCGCAGAGATACATACTGCAGCAGGACAAATAATAAACAATGGCGCGCTGGGCATTCGCGATGGAAAAATTATATACGTGGGCGAAGCGGCCAACGCACCCGTAAAAGGCCAAGCCACCGATGTTAGCGGCAAGCGCATTTACCCTGGGTTAATTGCCCTAAACAGTATTTTAGGATTAAGTGAGATTGAAGCCGTGCGCTCTACCAACGATTTTGCCGAGGTAGGCGAAAACAACGCCAATATCCGCTCGGCTATTGCCTTTAATACCGATAGTAAAGTAATACCCACAGTACTTACCAACGGTATATTGATGGCGCAAGTTTGTCCTCGTGGCGGGATAATTTCGGGGCAATCATCAGTAATGGCATTGCAGGCACGCAATTGGGAAGAAGCCGTTTATAGTGGTGATAATGTAATCCATATCAACTGGCCAAATTTTGACGGCGACGAAAAGAAAGACAAAAAAGCGGCTGAAATGGTGGTGCAAATAAGCAACTGGCTGCAACAGGCAAAAAGCTACGGACAACAAAAAACCACCGAAACCAATCTAAAATACGAGGCACTAAAAGATATTTTCAGCCAAAAAAAGAAAGTATTTGTACACGCCAACGGCGCGCAAACTATTGTTAATGCTATACAAACACTCGCCAAATTTGGCATCACACCTACCATAGTGGGCGGCGGCGAAAGCAACTTGATAACTCCTTTGCTAAAACAGTACCGTGTGGCAGTAATAATCAGCCGCACCCAACGCCTGCCCGATAATTACGACGATAGTTACGAGGCGGCTTATGCCTTACCCTACCAATTGTATAAAGACAGTGTGCCTTTTGCCATTAGCGAAATAAACTTTTGGGAGCAGCGCAACTTGCCCTTTGAAGCAGGACAAGCCGTTGCTTTTGGTTTGCCGTACGATGAAGCCCTAAAGTCTATCACCGTTTACCCTGCGCAACTTTTGGGTATAGATAACACAACAGGCAGTTTGCAAACAGGTAAAGATGCAACCTTTATTATTACCAAAGGAGATGTGTTGGATATGCGCACCAGTATTGTAGAACAAGCCTATATGATGGGCAAACAACTTGACCTTAGCAACCCTCAAGAGGAGTTATACAGGAAATATAAAGAGGTGGTTTTGGACGGGGAGTAAAACCAAGTTTCACCATTGCGCGTTGTATCCTGAGCGAAGTCGAAGGGCGGGCGGGATAAAAGCAATCTTTATGAAATGAAACAATAACGAAACGACGTTCAGTCATCCCGAACTTGTTTCGGGATCTCGTTGCCCAATAATCGTTAACACAAAGCGAGATGCTGAATCCCGAATGCTTTCGGGACATAATGACTGGAAGGAAAAACAAATGCTTTAAAATGAAAATACTTCAATCTCCATACGAAAAAGTCCGTTATCGGGATATGGAAAACATATTATTTGATACCAACTCTTTAGAACATCAAAAAATTATAATAAAAAACTTTAAAAATATTAAGAAGGTTGAAATTGGACACAGTGAAATTGGACAAGAAAGGTTTTATAATAAAATAAGAGATATATACTCTTCTACCTTCAGTGAATTCTGTGTTTCTTCAATTGTTAATGAATATAGTTTTTCTTCAGTTGTTTCACAAGCCCCCATTTACTTATTTGATTTAAAGCATGATACTTACGATGATTATGAAAAAATAATGTGGTATCCTCCAAGTCAAGATAACAAAAACTTCCCTTTTGAAAATGGTTTGGCAATTGTTTATGAACTAGTTTTACTTTACAATACTGAGTTAAAATGGTGTATTGTATCAGACAGATATAATGATGTAATTCTGTTTGGAAGCGATTACGAAATTTAGGAAACGAATGATATGAAAAAACTATTTCTACTTTCGGTTTGACCTAGCGGCACATTCCCGCACTTCTTTTCACTCAAAAGCTGTTATTTTGTTATTAATGAGGCCACTTTTATTTGTCAAATTTTAAAAATTTGACAAATAAAAAGTTACAGTGCGCGTTGTCAACCTGAGCGAAGTCGATGGCGTGTAGGGTAAGAAAAAATAATAAAAACCATGTAAGCATGAAAAAACTACTTATTCTTTCATTCATTATACTATCGGGCTTTTTTGCCAATGCCCAAACCGATTCGGCACAATTTGCCCAAAACATTTTGGAGGCTATAAAAAGCGGCGATATAGAAAACATTAAAAAGCTGGTCGCTCCCCCCGACGTTTATCGTTCAATGTTTAAAACATTGGAAGAGACAGATGAAGAACTAATAGCAAAAACCCGCGATAGCGAAAAGCTAAAAAACGATTTTAACAACCTGCTACTAAAGGCCAAAGAGAAAAACGTAAACCTCAAAAACATACAATTAGACAGCATAACAAGCGAAGGTATTTGGAAACACAGCGGAACATCGTGGCCATTTACTATTCATTTTTCTATTGAGGGTAAAAAAGGGCAGTTAGCCATAACGGCTATGCAAACAATAGATACCAAGCAATGGTATTTTTTAGAGTTTTTAACGACGACCAACGTTTTCAAAGAGTTTTAATCACCAAATACAAGCCTTCTTTTTCGTTTAAAAACAGTTATTTTGTGGATTAGTGAAGTCCACTTTCTATTTGTCAAATTTTAAAAAGTTGACAAATAGAAAGTTACTGTGTGCGCTGTCCCCTGAGCGAAGTCGAAGGGAGAGAGGGAAAAGGTGTGGTTTAAAGCGACCTCCCCTTAATCCCCTCCTAAAAAAGGAGGGGAATGCACAAAAAACAAAAATTAAATGATACCCAAAAACACGGTAGAAGACATATTGGCCGCCGCCCAAGTAGATGAGGTGGTAGGCGATTTTGTTACGCTAAAAAAGCGTGGGGCAAACCTTATGGGTTTGTGTCCGTTTCATGGCGAAAAAACGCCGTCGTTTGTGGTGTCGCCCAACAAAGGCATATACAAGTGTTTTGGTTGCGGCCGTGCGGGCAACTCCGTTGGTTTTATAATGGAGCACGAAAAAATGGAGTATGCCGATGCACTCCGTTACCTAGCCAAAAAATACAATATTGAAGTTGTAGAAGAGCGAAATCAAACGCCCGAAGCCGTTACCGCAGCCAACGAGCGCGAAAGCCTTTTAATCGCCCTTGAGTATGCTGCCAAACAGTTTGAACAGAACCTATGGGAAGATGAAGAAGGCAAAACAGTAGGCAAAAGCTATTTTTACGAGCGTGGGTTTAGAGACGAAACCATAAAAAAATTCGGTTTAGGCTACACCAAAAAAGAGTGGGGTAGTTTTACGGATGAAGCAACTAAGATAGGGTATAGTCTTGATATACTGCAACGTGCAGGTTTGACAAAAGTGAGCGAACAAGGCAGAGCCTTCGATATGTTTCGCGAGCGGGTAATGTTTCCCTTTCACAACCTTAGCGGTAGAGTAGTAGCCTTTGGTGGTCGTCAATTAATAAAAGACGATAAAAGTCCCAAATACCTCAACAGCCCTGAGACGGAGGTTTACAAAAAATCAGAAATACTATACGGCATCTACTTTGCCAAAAACAGCATTCGCCAACACGATAAATGCTATTTGGTAGAAGGCTATACTGACGTTATCACCCTAAGCCAAGCAGGAGTTGAAAACGTAGCGGCTTCTTCGGGAACTTCTTTAACCGAAGGGCAGGTAAAACAAATCTATCGCTTCACAAAAAACGTATGTATTATATACGATGGTGATGCGGCGGGTATGAAAGCCGCCCTGCGCGGTATTGATATAATATTGGCAGGCGGGCTAAACGTTAAAATAGTATTGCTGCCCGAAGGCGAAGACCCCGATACGTATTGTAAAAAACTGGGGGGTACTGCCTTTCAGAAATATTTGGATGAAAACGCAAAAGATTTCATTCTGTATAAATCGGAGTTGTTGGTGGGTGAAGCCAAAAACGACCCTGTAAAAAAATCGGCGGCTATACGCGATTTGGTAGAAAGCATTAGCAAAATACCCGACAATATTACCCGAAGCACCTTTATAAACGAGTGCGCTCGGGTGTTTGAAGTAGGGCCTGAATTGCTAATGGCAGAGGTGAACAAAGTTCGCCGAAAGACTGACGTAAAAGACCCTGAAGAGCGCAAATTGCTGGCCGAGTTAGAGCAGATAAATGCCGAACCGTTTAGTCAAGAAGAATTGCAACCCGCCCTAAACATGGGGCAAGAGCAAGAAAAAGGCGTGGCGCGTATATTGATGCAGTTTGGGCATTTGCCCTATCGAGATACGGTGCTTACCGTAGCCGATTATGTGCTGCAACAAATAGAAGCCGATGGTTTTGAGTTTGAGCATCCGTTGTACAAAAAGGTGTTAGACATGGTGCAAGACACTATAAATAACCTGCAAACGGTAGACGAAAACTTGTTTTTGCACAGTGAAGATCAGGAATTGGTGGCATTAGCGGCTGATTTTTTAACAGAAACGTACAAGGTAAGTCCGCAGTGGGAAGAGAAGTTTGATGTATACATTACCGAGATAAAAGACAATTATCCTAATGATGTAGATAGTGTATTGCTGCATTTAAAGTTAAAAAAAATCGATATATTGATGCAGCAAAACCTTGAGGAGATGAAAGAGGCAGAACAAGCAACGGTAGCTAAACCACGTCCGCAGGAAATAGACACGGAGCCCATTATTATTAGTGAAGAGAATACGGCGATTGATGAAATAGAAGAGGGTTTTAACTGGGATGAAACAAGTGATAGCAGCGTTGATTTTACTATAATTGCTGAAAAAGAGACACAGGATTTTGTGCCCGAGCAAATCGCGGAGTTTGAGCAACCGTTAGATTTTCAGCCGGAAGAACCTGTTGAGCTTGAAGGGTCTTCAGAACCGAAGGAAGAGCCTCAAGCCGAAGAAAACCAAGAAGATGAAGCAGCAAAAAAAATGGAAGAATTGCTGCAAAAACACATGATGTACTTAAACTACCGCCGCCACATAACCGAACTTTTGGGCGCAACGGTTGTTAAGTGATTAATAAAGAACGATTAACAGAAACGAATATGAAAAAGATAATACTATTAAGCCTTATAATTATTGGTGTTGCAGGGGTGTACAGTTGTAAAAAGCTAGATAAACTTACCCAGTTTCATCTTGAGTATACCTCAAGTGTAACGGTGCCTGCCAACTCAATTGTAAACCTACCTATTAGTCTTGCCTCTCCTGATATTACTACCGATTATCAAAGCAAGTTTGAAAACAACAATACCAGTAAAGACTTGGTAGATGAGATTAAACTTGATAAGATTAACATAAAGGTAAAAGCACCTCAAGGCACCAACCTCAACTTTCTTAAATCAGTAGAAGTGTTTATTTCTGCAGAAGGACTAGACGAGATACGTGTGGCTTCAAAATTTGATGTTCCTGACGGGCTTACCTCTCTTGATTTGGATTATATAAGCGACAACCTTAAAGAGTATGTGTTAAAAGAAAGCATAAAACTAAGGGTAAAAACCATTACCGATGAAGCCATTACACAAGATAGGGATTTAGAAATTTTAACCCGTTTTTGGGTAAATGCCAAAATATTGGGAGTTTAAGCACTAACGTTTTAACCAACGGATAATATACGGCAGTCGGTTTTGTTGAACGCTGTAATAGTAAACCGGTTTTGCTCCCAAGCCTTTATAAAATCGGGCTATTCCTTCAATTTCTGAGCCTTCAAAATCAAGCACAAGGTTTTGTCCGGCATGGGCTTTTATAAAACCATCAAAAATGGCTTGCATAGCTCCCGTTTCTTTACCTATATCGTTAGTTCCTCCCAGTAAGTAGTATACGTTTTTGTGGTCGTTAATAAACAAGGCTCCGGCGCACAACGAGTTACGCTCGTCGAAAGCCGACCAAGCGCGTAATACGCCCATTTTTAAGCATTTGTTTACCAAACGGTTAAGGCGAGTGTAATCCTCTTCTTTTACCTCGGGTGTTTTGTGCCCATAATATTCGCGGTACAATTTTATTATTGATGAGGGTTCGGCGTTTTCCAATACCTGTATTTTAGCGTTGTCGGCCTTTTTTAGGTTGCGGCGGGTGTTGTCGTTATACCCTGAAACAATTTTTTCATAAGTAGAAATAAGCGGCAGGTGGTGGTTGGTTTTTTGTCTTACCTTTATTTGTGGCGAAACAATTTGCGTAAAAATATTTACCTGTATATCAACATAGCTAAAGTGGGGAGGTATTTGCGCAAAAAACTTTGTTACCAGTTCTTTACTAATCTCTCCATTAGAAAATATACCTAGCTGCTGGCAAAAAAACGGCTGATACAAATAGGTAAACCCCCATTTTTTGCGGTGGGGCAAAGGCATCACCGCTTTGTAATCGCCCAGTACTAAGGCACTCCATTCATCGGCCACCTCATCCAAATACCATGTATAGGCGTACACCAAACTATTAAAAGACTGGTATATGCAATCGTCCCATTTTGCTTCGTTTATTTCATCGCGGTGTATAAAACTAATCTCCATTTTCGGGGCTAAAAGTAAGTAACAATTGATAAACCTCACGCCAGTTTTTCCAATTTCCTGCTTCACTCAGCGATTCATTGTGCCACAAACTCATAAAATTACCGCCGTGTTTTTGCACGGGCAGGTTTAGTTTTTTTATGGTTTCCATCGCTTCATTGGGGCTAAGTTTCATGTAATTTTTTAGGGTAACATCCATTACCGCAAAAGGGTAAATTGTTAGCGCTGTTTCCTCATTTTTTTCCAAATCAAACCAAGCAAAAGGGGCGGCAATGCTTGCGCGGTAGCCAACCACATCGGCATAGCCCATGCTATACTCATGCGTTATACCGCAGTTTATCAATGCCCTGTACGTTTGGGGCAAACTAAACCGTAAAAAGTGCTGGCGGCTATGCTGTATTTGGGTTTTTGTCAAAACTTCCAGTCGGTTTTTCTCCTTCAATAATATTGTTTCATTGTTAAAAGAATGATACGATGGATGTATACCCGTTAAATAATGGGTTGAAGTGTGCTGTATAATAGTTGAGGCGGCTTTTTTATAATAAACAGGAGCAGGGTCGTAGGGAGGGGCGGCATCACCCATTAAAAAAAAGAAAAGTGTTTTTGTATTGTGTTTGTGGTGCAATGTGTGCAGCCAATCAAAAACATCATTAGGGTCGTTTTGTATGCCTAATAAAGTTAGTTTTCTTTGCCAAAAAGAAGCCCATTCACCACGATACAATTGGCGTAAACCACCCAGTATTTGCCTTGCCAACGGTTTGTAACGGTAGTAGAATATTTGGTCAATATCAATAGTCGAAGTATATGTGTAAGGCAGTTTTTTTAACTCAAGCGAAAAGGTGTTGTTTAGCAACACACGCAATTTATCAGCCCAAATATTAATAAGAGGGAGGTGCAAAAAACTGTTGTTATATGCCAAGCTTTGCTGTGCCGTGAAGCGGCCGTGTTGGTCGCGTTTAGTATCAGTATATTCCTCGTATCGGCTCAATAAAAAAAACACGGCACTAAAAATATCAAAAGGCAAAGTGCCGCCATTGTTAGCAAACAGGGTGGGCGTGCCTTCCCAATGGCCAACGGTAGGGCTTTGGGGCACTATTGTTGTTTGCCCTAATAAGTTTGAAGGCATAATGTTTATTACACCCTCAAATGTTTCTTTGCTGTAATTAATTTGGGCGACGTTAGCAGCAAGAAAAGCGTCTTTATTGTCTGTGATTTCATAGATTGACCCCGGAAGTAGCCCAAACAACTGTTTGACAGTATAGTGAAGGCGAACGCTGCTTATGGGGCAATAAATAAGTATCATTAACTATTAAATAAATACTTTTGCAAAGTAATTCAAAACTAGGGAACTAAAATTTTTTGATGAAAACAGCACTAATAACGGGTATAACAGGACAGGACGGGGCATACCTTGCCGAATTTTTATTGAACAAAGGCTACGAGGTACACGGTATAAAACGCCGCAGCTCGCTTTTTAATACCGATAGGATTGACCATTTGTATCAAGACCCGCACGAAAAAAATGTGAAGTTGAAGCTGCACTATGGCGATTTGACGGACAGCACCAATCTTATACGCATAATACAAGAAACTCAGCCTGATGAAATTTATAACCTTGCTGCTCAAAGCCATGTGCAGGTAAGTTTTGAAACACCTGAGTATACTGCTAATAGCGATGCTATTGGTGCACTACGCATATTAGAAGCCATACGTATATTGGGGCTTACCCAAAAAACCCGTTTTTACCAAGCCTCAACATCAGAGTTGTATGGTTTGGTACAAGAAGTTCCCCAAAGTGAAAAAACGCCCTTTTACCCACGTTCTCCTTACGCGGCAGCCAAGTTGTATGCGTATTGGATTACAGTAAACTACCGCGAGGCCTACGGTATGTATGCCACCAACGGTATATTGTTCAATCACGAGTCGCCCATACGCGGCGAAACCTTTGTTACCCGCAAAATTACCCGCGCAGCATCAAAAATTGCCTTGGGTATGCAAGACAAACTGTTTGTAGGGAATTTGGATGCCCAACGCGATTGGGGCCATGCCAAAGATTATATAGAAGCGATGTACCTTATCCTTCAACAAGAAAAACCCGAAGATTATGTTGTGGCAACCGGTGTTACTACCAGTGTGCGCGATTTTATTCGTATGGCTTTTGCCTACGTGGGTATAACAATTGATTTTAAAGGCGAAGGAGTAAACGAGGTAGGCATAGTGTCGTCAGTAAATATTGATAGACTAAGTCTTTTAGAAATAAGCTCGCCGGTAAAAGAAGGGCAAGAGATTTTAGCGGTCGACCCGCGTTATTTCCGTCCAACAGAAGTTGATTTGTTGATTGGCGACCCAAGCAAAGCAAAAAACCAATTGGGCTGGGATCCTAAATACGATTTGAAAGGCTTGGTAGATGATATGATGCGTAGCGACTTGAAGTTAATTAAAAAAGACAAGTATATGCGCGACGGAGGGTATCAGACAATGAATTATTTTGAATAGATTTCTTGTGTGAAATAAAAACGTATAAACACCGCTAATGGTATGTTCTGCTGTTTTCCCTCCTGTTGTTAGGAGGGGACTAAGGGGTGGTAAGATTTAGAAAACCTCCCCCGCCCCCTCCTTTTACTTGTTCTCCTTCGACTTCGCTCAGGATGACCAAGTAAGGAGGGGAGCCACGCCACTAGCCTTTGTTATAATCAAAAGACTATTTATAGTCTTTTTTCAAGAGAATATTAGATGGAGAAAAACTCAAAAATATACGTTGCTGGACACAGGGGAATGGTAGGTTCGGCAATGGTGAGACGTTTGCAAGCCGAAGGCTACAACAACATAGTTACCCGTACCAGTAAAGAGTTGGACTTAAGAAGCCAACAAGCGGTTGCTGATTTTTTTGCTGCCGAAAAACCCGAATATGTTTTTTTAGCCGCTGCCAAAGTAGGCGGCATAGTGGCCAACAACACTTACCGCGCCGATTTTTTGTACGATAACTTGATGATACAAAACAACATCATTCATCAATCGTATGTAAACGGGGTAACAAAACTTATGTTTTTTGGTTCGTCGTGCATTTATCCAAAACTTGCACCACAGCCGCTAAAAGAAGAATATTTGCTAACCGGTTTGTTAGAACCAACTAATGAGCCGTATGCCATAGCCAAAATAGCAGGTATAAAAATGTGCGAAGCCTATCGCGACCAATACGGCTGCAACTACATAGCCGTAATGCCGACCAATTTGTATGGCTTAAACGATAATTACCACCCGCAAAACTCGCACGTGCTGCCTGCGCTTATTCGTAAGTTTCACGAGGCAAAGGAAAACAACCTTCCTTTTGTAGAAATTTGGGGAACGGGTGCTCCCTTGCGTGAGTTTTTATTTGCCGACGACTTGGCCGATGCTTGTTTTCACCTAATGTTAAACTACAACGAAAAACAATTTGTAAACATTGGTTGTGGCGAAGACCTTAGTATAAAAGAGTTGGCACAAACCGTACAAAAAGTAATTGGCTATGCGGGTGACTTGAAGTTTGACACTAGCAAGCCTGACGGTACTCCGCGAAAGCTGATGAGTGTAGAAAAAGTGTTTGCCACAGGCTGGCGACCTAAAACCAAACTAGAAGAAGGGATACAAATTGCATACGCTGATTTTCTATCAAAAAACACTGCCGTAAGCCCCTCAATCTAAATCATTTTGAAAATCATTAACAAAAAACGTATTTTGCGACTCTTTTGAAATAGCATAACATGGCTGTAATAGGTAAAATAAGACAACGTTCAGGATTGGTAATAGGCCTTATTGCCATCTCATTATTGGCATTTATACTAACTGACGCATTTAGTAGCAATGGCTCTTTGTTTAATAATCAAGAGTTTGTTGTAGGCAAAATGAAAGGCGAAAAAATTCAATACGCCGATTTTGACAAAAAACTTAAAGAATATGAGCAAAACGCTCAACGTCAATACGGCCAACTATCGCCTGATTTGCAAGACATCATTCGCGATCAAGTATGGGAAAGCTTTTTTAGGGACATTGTATTGCAAAAACAATACAAAAAAATGCACCTTGAAGTAAGCCCAGAAGAACTTACTTGGCTTGAGTTTCAAGCGCCAACACCTCACCAAATGGTAGTGAACTACTTTACTAACCCACAAACAGGGCAAGTATTTGAGCAGTTTGCAAACCCGGCCAACGGTCAGTTAGATGTTAGCAAAGCAGTAGGTTACCGCCAAAATATGCAACCCGAAGAAGAAGCGCAATGGGTTGAGTTTATAGACAAAGGCATTATGGATGATGCTGTTAACAAAAAATACTTTGCATACGTGCGCAAAGGAAATTATGTAAACAGCCTTGAAGCTAAAGAAGAGTACGCAGCAGCAAACAACACCCTTAAAGGTCAGTTTGTGGCTCTTAACTACCTTACCATTGTAGATTCAACAATAAAAGTAACCGATTCTGAATTATCAGAATATTTACAAAAACACGCTGAAGAATTTAAACAAGAAGCATCGCGCAAGATAGAGTACGTAGCCTTTGATATTTATCCGTCAGGCAAAGACTCGCTTGATGCGTTTACTTGGGCAGGTAATAAAACACAAGCGTTTAAAGAAACCAAAAACGACTCAGCCTTTATAGTAAACAACGGAGGTGTATACGACACCAACTATTTACGTCGCGGTAACTTTATCGATTTTATAGAAGATTCTTTATTTGCTGCCGAACCAGGTCGTGTATTTGGTCCTGCTTTTCAAGACGGAGAATACTTAGTATTTAAAGTGTTAGACAGCAAGCCCGATACCGTTTCATACTACCGTGCTTCGCACATACTTCTTCGTCCTGAAGGAGCAACAAAAGAAGATACAGCAGCAACCCGCAAAAAAGCAGCTGATTTATTGGCAGAGCTACGCGGCGGAAAAGATTTTGCAGAAGCAGTTAAAACACAAAGTTTAGACCCAAATACCAATAGCAAAGGCGGTGATTTAGGATGGTTTCAAGAAAACGCACCCCAATTGCCTAAAAACTTAATAAGTGCTATTGCAAAAGGAAACAAAGGCGATTATACCATTGTTACCACCACACAAGGGGTTCACGTTGTAAAAATTACGCACAATGCTAGTCGTAAAAAAATAAGAATAGGCGAGATTGCTCGTGCCATAGAGCCTAGCAACGAAACCTTTGCTTCAATAGTTTCTACTGCTAATGAATTTGCAGGCTCTGTAGCCAACGAAGAACAGTTTAATAAAGCCATTGAAGAACGTGGCTATAGCAAACGAATTGGCGAAAGCATCAAAGCGCGCGACCGTGTTTTAGGTGGTCTTAGAGATGCACGTAAAGTAATTATGTGGGCTTTTGATGAAGATCGTTCAGTAGGTGAAATTTCACAACCTTTTGAGGTAGACGAAAACAGCAAACTGGTAGTGGCTCTTTTAGTAGCAAAAAGCGAAGAAGGAACTGCAAAAGTTGAAGATGTTCGCGAACGTTTGGAAGAAGCAGTGCGTAAAGAGAAAAAAGCCCAACAACTAAAACAAAAATTAGAAGAAGCTAAAAACGGCTCAGCTACTTTGGCTGATATTGCTGCCAAACTAGGTGTAACCGTTATGGATGTTCCTTACCAAACCTTTAGTACTTCTACTGTTGCCAGTGCAGGCCCAGCACCCACACTATTGGGATATATGTTTGGCTCAGAAACTAAAAAAATACAAGGCCCAATAAAAGATAACAATGCTGTATACCTGTTTGTGGTAGACAATATTGAAGAAGCAAAATTGCCTGAGAAACTTGATGATATTAAGTCTCGTCAGCTTGCACAAATAACCAATACTTCTGATGTGCAAGCAAACAAAGCACTAAAAGAAATGGCCGATATTAAAGACCAAAGGTATTTATACTACTAGTCTTAATTAAAACACTATACAAAAGGCAGCCATTGGCTGCCTTTTTTGTTTTCCATAAGTGCACCATTATATTGCAGTATGCAACCATTATACTTTAACACTCAGGGGCAAGGCGAAACATTAGTACTAGTACACGGCTTTTGTGAAGATAGTCGCGTTTGGAGCACCATAGCGCCTTCGCTTCAAACAAAACACCAAGTAGTAACGGTTGACTTGTCGGGCTTTGGTAAAAGCCCTCTTGATGGCTCAAAAGAGCTAGAAAGCATAGACGATTTTGCTGATAGATTGGCGTTTACCCTTAAACAGGCAGGAATACAAAAACTTTGTTTGGTGGGGCACTCAATGGGTGGCTATGTTACTTTAGCCTTTGCACAAAAATACCCTGATATGCTAACGGGCTGGGGGTTGTTTCATTCCACAGCATATTCTGATACGGATGAGAAGAAAGAAAGCCGATTAAAACAAGCGGAGTTTGTGGGCGAAAACGGCACAGAACCCTTTGTTAAAGTGCTAATACCTTCACTGTTTGCAACAAGTCAAAACTATACTACACAAATTGAAAGCTGCTTGACAAGAGCTAAAGAGTGTACGCCTTTTGGTATAATGAATGCCCTTTTGGCTATGCGCCAACGCCCTGAAAGGCTGGAGGTGCTTACAAACAGTGCTGTGCCTGTACTGATAATTGCAGGGGCAGAAGACGGCGTAATACCCGTTGATAAATTAAGCTATCAAGCCAGTTTGCCCCAACGTTGCCAGTTTGAGCTTTTTGAAAAAAGCGGACACATGGGTATGCTTGAAGAACCCCAAAAAAGTATTGATGCACTAAACAGGTTTATGGCTTTTTGTAATGATAACTAAGCCGAAAATAATGGGGCATAGGGGTTTTCCTCCTCAGCCTCCTCAATAAGAGGATAGCGCAAAGGGAGACAACACAAGGCTTTATTCCTCTTCCAGCAAATCGCCTTTAGTGGCAACGTATCTTCTCCACTTATCTAATACCGAAGAGAAATCTTCGGGTAAATCGGTTTCAAAAAATACTTTTTCTTTCGTGCGGGGGTGGATAAAACCCAGTGTTTTGGCGTGCAGTGCTTGGCGAGGTATCATCTCAAAGCAATTATCAATAAACTGCTTGTATTTGGTAAACGTAGTGCCTTTTACCACACGGTTGCCCCCATACGTATCATCGTTAAAAATAGGATGCCCTATGTGGCGCATGTGGGCGCGTATTTGGTGGGTGCGGCCTGTTTCAAGCTGGCACTCAACCAAAGTAACGTAGTGGAAACGCTCTAATACGCGGTAATGGGTTACAGCGTGCCTGCCTTGACTACCATCAGGAAAAACGGTCATTTCGAGCCTGTTCTTTGGGTTTCGGTCAAGATTTCCTGTAATCGTGCCGCTTTCCTCTTCAAAATCACCCCAAACAAGTGCGTTGTATTTGCGCTCAATACTATGGTCAAAAAACTGCTGGGCAAGACTAGCCATAGCATTTTCGTTTTTGGCAATCACCAATAAACCACTGGTGTTTTTATCAATACGGTGTACAAGGTATGGGCTAGGTTCTTTGCGGTCTATATTTTGCCCTTCAAAGTGGTAGGCAAGCGCATTAATCAGGGTGCCCGTGTAGTTATTAAAATCGGGGTGTACCACCATGCCCGCTTCTTTGTGTACTAAAATTATATCGTCATCTTCATACACTACCTTTATAGGTATGTCTTCAGGATATATGGCAGTATCACGAGGCGGTGTGGGTAAAACAATGGTAATAATATCATCAGGCTTTACCCTATAATTTGGCTTTATGGGCTCCTCGTTCACCAATATACTATTGGCAGAGGCGGCGGCCTGTATTTTGCTGCGGCTTACATTTTGTAGGCGCGACATCAAAAACTTATCTATACGCAACAGCGATTGTCCGGGGTCTACCACAATGCGGTGGTGTTCGTACAACTCATGCTCCTGTTCTCTTTCTTCTAAAAATTCATTTAGGTCAAAATTTTCTTCTTCACTCATCGTTTCCTCTGGTATTGGCTTATATCTGTGGCTTGTATTAAAACTATGCGGGCAAAAAATGATAGTAACTGCAAAAATACGTTTAATTACAGTTTTGCAAAGTGTTAACTAGCAAATTTGTGTCAAAACCTTTGTCGCGGGCTTTTTGCAACAAACTTTGGTACAATGTGCTATCCATTTGAGGGGTGCGGCTAAGTATCCACAGGTTTTTGCGCGAGGGACTGCCCACAATAGCCCATTGGTAGTTTTCATCCAATCCTATAATCCAATACGCACCTCTAAAAGGCCAAAAAAACTGAACGGACAATTGGGCGTTGGTTGCCGTGTCTTTTACAAATGCTTTGCCTGTTATATCGCTTTCTTTTCCCTTTTTTATACAGTGGTTATATACCTTCACGTATCCTTTTTTAGTAACGGTATACTCGGCATAGGTGCAGGAGCAGCCTTTTTGTGGGCCTATGGGTATGGTGCTAATCTCGTACCAACGGCCGGCGTATTTTTCCAAATCAACCTGTTGTACGGTGGCTAGCGGAGTATGACTTTTACAGGAGAATAAACCGAACATAAGTAAAAAGAATAAAGAAGTAAAAGATTGTTTATTAGCAAGTAACATACTAATAAAACAAATTTGTGGTCAAAAAGTTTAGCGGGTAAACCTGTCGTCGGTTAATGTATTCAAAAACGCCTCCAAGTCTTGTTTTTCTTGTTCGGTAAGGTGTAGCGGTTTACTAAGCAATTCGTCGCGGTTTTTGTGGTTGGCAACAACGCTGTCTGGCTTGTCGTAATAATCAATTACCTCGCGCAGCGTAGCAAACATACCGTTATGCATATAAGGTGCAGTGGCCGAAATATTACGCAAGCCGGGCACTTTAAAACGGCCTATATCTTCTTTTTTTCGGGTGATTAAAAACCTGCCCGAATCGTTTAAATTTTTGCCGTTAAATAAACCAATGTTTTTAAACTCATCACCTGTAAAGTCGGGGCCAAAATGGCAATCAAAGCATTTCCCTTTTTCATTAAAAATCTCATGCCCGCGTTTTTCACTTGCAGTAAAACTATCTACATCATACATATAGCGGTCAAAATGTGTCGATGCGGTTTCCAGTGTTTTTTCAAATGCAGCAATAGCTTTGCCTAGTGTTTCTTTATTCGGAGCAGCCCCAAAAATGCTTTCAAAATAGCTGCGGTATGCAGGGTTATTGTTCAGCCGTTCTATTGCTGTTTCAATGGGCAAATTCATTTCATCGGGATTGCTAATGGGTTGCAAGGCTTGTTCTTCAAGCGTTTTTGCCCGTCCGTCCCAAAAAAACAATGAGCGCGATAATACATTCATTACTGAAGGAGAGTTGCGCGTGGTTTTTTTGCCGCCCACACCCAAGCTAAAGGCGGCGGTATCGGCAAAACCAAATTGGCTTATGTGGCAACTGGCGCAACTAATACTGTAATCGCTTGAAAGTATGGTGTCGTTAAACAACATTTCGCCCAATTGGGCTGCTGTTTGTGGCGGGGTTGCCTCGCTTTTTGACGAGAAGGCCAAAGAGAACCCTACTGATACTATTATTAAAGCAAAAAATGTTAAACGCATAGGCACGGCAAAATTAACGCTTTTACACACTGATGTTTTGCTTAAAACTTAGTGCCTACGGTAAATAAAATGCGGGTGCTGCTTACCTTATTAAACGAAGTGTAATAAGGTCGGGTAGACTCGCTAAGTATGTAGGGGGTATAAAAATCGTCGTAACGCTCGTATACTACTGCAACATCAAAAAACACGGGGTTATTGGCTTCTTGATAGCCTGCTCCGATGCTGTATACCCGCAAGCTAAGGTCGCCTTCGGTTAAAGCACTTAAAATGCTTCTTTTAAAGGGAGAAGCGTATGCTGCATAGCCTGCTCTAAATTTATAGTCTAAATAGTTGTATTCAGCCCCAATGCGAATATTATTTGTTGCACGTAGGTTCTCGCGTACCAAAGAGTTCATAAATGTTAAATCTTGGGTTGACGATTGGGCTTCTAAATAATTTACCAGTTCATAATCAACAGAAATCATTCCTAGTTTTTTGTAAAGCATAGCGGCACTTAAAACGGTTTTGCCGGGTGTAGTAAACTTATAGTTAAACTCAGCAGGGTCGGTTTGTAAGTTTTCGCCTGATGTATATACAAAATTACCGTTGGTAAAATTGCGCGACAGGAAAGAATAACTGTATTGGTCGTTTAGGCTATATGCCGTTGGTGTGTGGTAAGCCACACCAGCCCTAAACCAATCGTTCATACGTACGGTTATGCCCAGTTTTCCATTAATACCCGTACCCGATGTGTTAAATTTTTTGGTATGTTCGAACGACTGGCTGTTACCGTCTTGTGCTTTTTCAATTATAGTTTGGGTTGAATTAAACCGAATAGCGGGTATGCCAATACCTGCACCCACATATACTACATGGTTAAAGTTTCCTGCCCACGATACATTCCAGTCTGTTTGTCTACCTGTATGCTGCACACGGTAGTTTTGGCGCATGTTAACATTGCTAGGCAAATTTGCTTGAAAAGTATTGTTGCTTGTATGCACAATGGCGTTGGCGGCCAAAGCCAGTTCTTCAGGGTAATAAGGGCTTAAACCGTTTGCTGTTATATCGTTCCAATTAACATACTTATTGGCTTGTTCTGCCAAATAATCCAAGTAACTGCTGTTATTATTATTGGCATCTACCGTAAGGTTTCTGTTAAAATCATTAGTACGGTTAAATCCAAACGCAAACGAGTAGTTAACTAACCCCGTTGTACGCTCTTTTCCAAGTGTTGTTAGTATTGTTGAAAATACCACCCCCATATTAGGGATTGAAAAATTAAAACGGTTGTCCTTTATATCTTTATCAATATAGTTGGCATTGTTGTTTGTAAAGTTTAAGCCAATAGTACCCATCGCTTGGCTGGTGCGTATTTGTGCTAATCCTGATGGGTTAACGCTTGAAACACTAAAATCAATACCGGTAGCTCCAATTGCGCCACCCATACCCATGCTGCGGGCAGTTCCGCCTTGTCTAGTAACGGAGTAGCGTTTCAAATCTAAAAACTCTTGAGCAAAAGAGGTGACAGTAAACCCCATAAATAGGGCTATTACAAGGGGCTTTTTCATAGTGCCAATAATTTATATGGGTGAATAGTTTACCTTCTTCTTCTGCTTCCGCCACTGTTTCCACCAGAAGAACCTGAACCAGGTGCTACGCTTCGTCCGCTGCCGCTATTGGAGGGCTGTGCGCGTTGCTGTGTTGGGGGAGGGGTGTAGTTTGAATTTTGAGGTTGTTGGTAGTTGCTGTTTCGCGTAGGAGGAGTATATGTGCTGCCGCCGTTGTTGTACGTTCCTGCCGAACCAGCGTTGGGGTTGTAGTTTGTAGTTCCGCCCGTGTTGCGGTTGCTAGGCGATGAAGGAGTAGTGCTTGTGCCTTGTGTGGGCGCGCTTGATCCTGCCGAAGTGCCAGCTGTACCCGATGGAGCAGGAGTATAATTATAATAGCCTGAATTGTTGCGGGTAGGCGTAGTGTTTGTTATGGGTGTAGTATTACTGCTGCTTGATGGTGTAGTAGTGGTTGGTGTAGGGCTAGTGTAACCCGCCGTTGGGTCAACCGCTTGCCTTTCAGTAGAACCAACAACCCTAGTGCCACCATTAGTGGGGGCTGTGGTTGTGTTTGAGTGGCGTACGGCAGGCATAAAAGTATTATCAGGCCTGCGGCGTTGGTTGCGCACAGTACGTGTGTTTGATGGGTCGTTGTTGCCATTATACCAGCCATTGTTCCACCCATTACCCCAGCCGTTATTGTATGGGTTGTAAAAGGGATTGTACCAGCCGTTGTTGTATCCGTAGTATGGGTTGTTCCACCCCCAGTTGTTCCACCCCCAATTGTTGTAGCCACAGTAGTTATTGTATCCGTAACCCCACGAGTTCCAAGCATAAGGGTTGTAATTATACCCATACCAAGGATTGTAGTTCCAGCCCATTCCAAAGGGGCTAGTTGGCCCCACATACCAGTGGTTACGACCCCAAGAATTATACGACAAACCGATACCGGGTGTCATCCAAGGCGAATACATAAAACCCGTATTCCAGTTGGGTTGGTTGTATATATTAACGGTATTGCCCATCTGTCCTTGTAGGGCGTTACTGTTGTTGTTTAAATTAGAATTATTGGTGGTATTGCTGCTGTTTGTAGGCGCAGAATATTGCGAATAATTGGTGTTTCGTTGTGCAGCATTAGGATTTGCCGTTTCGTTTTGCGTGTTTTCGTAATATGAAGCGTTTTCGCTTTTATATTTTTCAACGTTGGCATCGCGTGTTTTTGAAGCACTTACCTTTGCATCCGAAGGAGAAAAATACGCATCGTCGGTATTATTATTCTCTTGGTATTTTGTATTTGAATATTTTTGCGACGAGCAAGCACTCAGCGCACCTAAAACTGCAAGAGTATATATCCATTTCATAAGCGGGTTTTTTTTAAGAGCGATTACTTTTTATAAAACTTCAAAAAGTATTCCAATTAATTTAAAATCTGTTTTTGAGAACATATAAGATACTGATTTTTATCGAAAAAGACAATTTAAATGGACAATAAAAAAGTAAAACGCAGCGAAGATTATTCACTTTGGTATAACAATTTAGTGAAAAATGCCGACTTGGCCGAGCACAGTTCTGTAAAGGGTTGTATGGTGATAAAGCCTTACGGGTATGCCATTTGGGAGAAAATGCAACAAGAGTTGGACAGACGGTTTAAAGAAACAGGGCATCAAAATGCCTATTTCCCTCTTTTCGTGCCAAAAAGTTTTTTAGAAAAAGAAGAAGGTCATGCCGAAGGCTTTGCAAAAGAGTGTGCGGTAGTAACTCACTACCGCCTAAAGGCCGACCCAGATGAAAAAGGAAAACTAATTGTTGACCCTAATAGCAAACTTGAAGAAGAACTAATAGTGCGCCCCACCAGTGAGGCTATTATTTGGAGTACATATAAAGGATGGATTCAAAGCTATCGTGATTTGCCACTATTGATAAACCAATGGGCGAATGTAGTCCGTTGGGAAATGCGCACCCGTTTGTTTTTGCGTACTACCGAGTTTTTGTGGCAAGAAGGGCACACCGCCCACGCTACCCAAGAAGAAGCAGTAGCCGAAACCAAGCAAATGCTTGAAGTATATGCTGATTTTGCCGAAAACATTTTGGCCGTGCCCGTAGTACAAGGAGTGAAAACACCCAACGAGCGTTTTGCGGGAGCTTTAGATACTTATTGTATAGAAGGTTTGATGCAAGATGGTAAAGCATTGCAAATGGGTACATCACACTTTTTGGGTCAAAACTTTGCCAAAGCCTTTGATGTGAAGTTTGCCGATAAAAGCGGAAAACTGGATTATGTTTGGGCAACATCGTGGGGGGTAAGTACCCGCCTGATGGGCGCATTGGTAATGGCACATAGTGATGACGATGGTTTAATATTGCCTCCTCGCCTTGCTCCTATACAAGTAGTGATAATACCTATATACCGCAGCGATGAAGAGTTTGAGGTGGTAAATGCAAAATCGCTGGAAGTGAAAAAAATGTTGGAAGCCAAAGGCATATCGGTAAAATACGACAACCGCGATACCCACAAACCCGGCTTTAAATTTAACGAGTACGAGTTAAAAGGCGTACCTGTGCGTATAGCCATTGGCCCCCGCGATGTAGAGAAAAACACGGTTGAGGTTGCCCGCAGAGATACGAAAGAAAAAGACTTTTTAAGCGTGATTGATTTGGACGATAAAATTGTTCATCTGCTTGAAAACATACAAAACAATATATACCAACGCGCCCTTGATTTTAGAGATAGCAACATACACTATGCTGATAGCTGGGACGAGTTTACCGATTTGCTAGAAAACAAAGGTGGTTTTATAGCTGCCCATTGGGACGGCACAGGAGAAACCGAAGAAAAAATAAAAGGGCTTACCAAAGCCACCATACGCTGCATACCGCTTAATAACAAACAAGAAGAAGGCAAGTGCATACTTACAGGCAACCCATCAACCCAAAGGGTGTTGTTTGCCAAGGCGTATTAATATTAGTGCAACGGGTTTTAACCCGTTGTTTTTGCAATTACAAGCCCCACCAGGACTTAAGTCCTGGTGGGGCTTGTAATTTTAACAGCGTAGGATTTCAATCCTGCGGCAAATAATATAGAAAAAGATATTCTTAAACCTAAATTTTGGGATTAATGCTTATTTATAAATTCTTTCTTTTAAAACCCACACGTCCAAAGTCGTCTACTATTATAGACTAACAGCGTTTGCCGTAGCAAAAACTGTTTATTATCAGTGTTGTAACGCCATTCTCTTGGGCGTACGTTTGCTGCCAGGTAGCAACAGCTAATTATGAAAAAAAAAATTCTTTTTCCGTGTATTTTCTTATTGATTTCAATGGGCTCTTTTGCCCAAAATTTTAATTATCTTAATAAAATTACTCCTCCCGGTCGTGAAGCGAACGATAGGTTTGGTTTGGCTGTGGGTTTAAGCGGCAACTATGCTATCATTGGCGCTGCTGATTCTGATACTGATTCAGCAGGGGCTAACTATTCATCTAGTGCAGGTAATGCCTTTTTATGGGAGAGAAACCCAAGCAACGGGGCATGGGGCTTTGTTAAAAAACTTTCTCCATCGGGCACCAACTCTCGTGCAAGTAATGATTATATGGGGATTTCGGTGGGTATAAGCGGTGATTATTGCATCGTTGGGAGTAGAGACCACGACTACGACTCTAACGGGGCAAATTATTTAAATGCTGCCGGAGCTGCATTTATATGGGAACGCAACAATGCCGGGGCATGGACACAAGTGAAAAAACTAACTGTGCCCGATAGGGGTAATAGTAACGACCAGTTTGGTGTTAGTGTAGCAATAGATGGTAACTATGCTATAGTAGGAGCTCATTTCCAGGATACTGATAGTGCCGGAGGCGATGCTAAAAGCGGTGCAGGGGCTGCGTATATTTATGAACGTGTAAATGGAACTTGGGGTTTTACTAAAAAAATAACGCCACCCACTACCAATAATGGAAGGGTAGCTACTGATCATTTTGGTACTGCAGTAGCCATTAAAGGCAACTACGCTGTAGTAACCGCTATAGACCAAGATTGGGACAGCGCGGGAAACAACTCTACAACAAGTGCCGGAGCTGTGTATGTTTTTGAGCGTGTGAACGGAGAGTGGGGTTACACTAAAAAACTAACTCCTCCCAATACTAATAACGCAAGGGTAGCTGACGATGTTTTTGGAACTAGTGTAAGTATTGATGGTACTACCATTGTGGTGGGTGCTCCTGAACAGGACTGGGACAGTGTAGGAGGCAACTCTTTAGCCAGAGCCGGAGCAGCCTATGTTTTTGAGCGTAACAATGGAGAATGGGGCTACATAAAAAAACTAACCCCTCCTAATACTAATAATGCAAGAGCTATTGTGGATAGATTTGGATATAGTGTAAGCATAAGTGGTGATTATTTGTTAATTGGTGCCACCTATCAAAGTTGGGATAGTACCGGGGGGGCGTATCAACAATACTCGGGGGCTGCATATCAGTTTAAGAAAAACAATGGAGAATGGGGCTATATAAAAAAACTAACCCCTCACAACGCAAGTAATGCCCGTACAACCAATGACCGTTTTGGTTCAGCAGTTGCAGTTAGCGGAACTTATGCGTTGGTGGGCGGAAGAAACGGATGGGATAGCGTAGGTGGAGATCAAAAAAGTGATGCCGGTGCGGCCTACTTTTTTATAAAAAACAGTTGCGACCTTGAGTATAATAACGGATGGGGGGTAGGTACAAGCCCTGCCGATACAACGGGCGTTTGTATTTGCACAGTTACCGCAGGTACGGCTACCATACCCTCAAATGCAGTGTTAAAAATACTTAAAGTTGATAGTGGAGCAACAGCAAGCCTTAGCGGTGATTTAAGCCTTAGTACCACTTATACCAACAATGGCACAGTAAGCGGAGTGGGAAAAGTAATCCTCAATGGTTCATTAGCCCAAAACATATACGGTACAGGGACAACCCGTAACTTAGAATTAAATAACAGTGCCGGAGCTACCGTACAAGACTCATTAGGCATAAATGGTGTTCTTACGCTAACAGCAGGTACTCTTACTACCAATAATAAACTAAAACTTGAGGCTACCAGTGCCACTACCTACGGCCAAATAGCAGGCACAGGTGCAGGAAGCTTAAGCGGTAACCTTACCGCCGAAATGCAGATAAATGGAGGCGGTGCCGGATGGAGACCAATAAGCTCACCTGTTAGCGGAGCCACATTAGCACAGTTAAGTGATGACGTAAACCTAAACTTTGGTGCCCCCGAGAATTCGTTTGCTACCGTATATTATTTTAATGAGGAAACCTCTCCTTATTGGACTATACCCTCAGATACTAGTGCTGCATTTGGCGACAGCGCCTTCTCAGTCTATATGGGCGGTTCCTCAAGCTGGTCAAACGTACTACCTCTAACTATAGATATACAAGGAAACTATAGAGGCACAAGCGATTATACCTATACCAACCTTACCCGTACAGGTTCGCTTGCAGATACCACAGGCTGGCATTATGTTAGCAACCCATGGCCCAGCGGCTTTTTGTGGGACGACGCTAATATTACCATAAACAGTGGCGGTATACAAGGCAACCAAGTGTGGGTATACAACCAAAGCGCAGGAGCGTACCAAGTATTCGACGGTACAGATAACGGAGTAATACCACCCTTTACCCCAGTGCTGTTTGAAGTAACCACCAACAATACCAGCATTACCCTTAAAAACAGTGCCCGCACTACCGATAGTTTGCTAAACTACTTTGATAAAACAAGCCTGCCCAACTTTGTGCAGGTACAGGTAACAGATAAAAACGGCAAAACAGACAAAGTGAAGTTTTATACCGACGACAATGCAGCCAACGGTTACGATGTGATGGACGGTAACAAGCGAATAAACCTAGTAGCACCCAACCTGTATTTTGTTTTAGAAAGCAAAAAAGCCAACAAAGAAGTACACAAAACCTTGCCACAAGCAAATGAGCCCGTACAACTAAGCTTTGAAGCCCAAGAAGCAGGGCAATACACCCTTAACTTTACCACAGAAAACATAGAACCTAACATTGTAGTTGAACTAGTAGACCGCATAAGTGGAGCAAGGCATGATATAAACAAAGGAGACTACCTGTTTGCCCACGACCTTAGCAATGTAGCCAACCGTTTTGAACTACGCTTTACAAAGAAAAGCGCGGTAAGCGTTGAAGAAACGGCTGAAACCCCTTTATATATAGGCTGCACAGGTAATACCGTTACTATAGTAGCACCAAACACAGGCAACTATACAGTAGAAATAATAGACTTATTGGGTCGCACAGTGCAAGCTCCAGTTACATTTACAGGCAACCAAGTACAAACCGTTACCGTAAACGGCGCATCAGCAGGATATTATTTAGTGAAAGTAAAAGGCGATAGTATATTTAAAACCACTAAGGTGTTTTTGAAATAACAACGGAGCTTTCTAAAGCATATTAACTCGTCATCCTGAATTTATTTCAGGATCTCAAAAGCCCGCATACAAAAATAGTATGCGGGCTTTTTCATTTCTTCTTTCGTCGAAAATAACAATTTATAAATTCTACAACTCTATTGTTTCGTTTTATTTGAGCAATAATTAAACCCTATGAAAAATATTGTAACCCCTGTTTTTGTAATTCTTGTACTATCATTAACCGCTTTTTTTACATCGTGTAGTGGGGGAGATGAAGCAGAAAGCACACCACAAAACACTGAACGTTCGGCCACTTACACGGTTAATGGCACACAAACCACAGTTGAAAAACCCTACAATGGTATTTTTAATAATAATGGAGAGATAAATAATACAGTTACATTGACTGCAAAAGATGGTTCAAAAATTAAATTTATTTTTATTGGAAAAACCACCGCTACCTACCAACTTGTTGCATATCCAGATGCGGTATATACCAATCCTACTGGACAAAATTATAATGCCGTAAGAGGTCAGTTAAATGTTACCAATTATAAAATAGTTGATGGCATTTATACTTTTTCAGGCAACTTTAATTTTGTTGCAAAAAACATTACTAATGCTAATGATTCAGTAGTTGTTACAACCGGAATAATCACAAATTGTTCAAATAGACTTTAAAAGAAGAAGTAAAGCCGACATTAAAAAAGCAAGCCCCACTAGGACTTAAGTCCTAGTGGGGCTTGTAATTTTAACAGCGTAGGATTTCAATCCTACAACATCTATAAAACCTTTGTTTTTAATACCGAAACAACTAAACTTTGTGTTTTTAACCCCCAACAACAAAATGCCTCAAACCCGAATAGAAGAAATAGTAGCGCTGATGCGCGGTAAGTCAGTAGCCAAGCAACAAGCCTATACCGCCACCCTTGAGGTGATGAACGAATTTAAAAAAGTGATGAAGGGCTACGAGCAAAACCTTAACCTTCAAATACAAGGGCTAAACAAAAACATAGAAGTAAAATATACCGACATAGGTGATTTTGAGGCACATATAAAATTTAGCGGCGACACACTGGTGTTTATGATGCACACCAATATTTTTGACTTTGAAAGCACCCACGCTATTAACAAAACCAAATATGTGCAGGCCGACCCATTGCGCGAATACTGCGGGTTGATACAGGTATACAACTTTCTTTCCGACTCCTTAAAATACAACCGTGGAGGAGATATGGGTACGTTGGTTGGTCGCATATTTGTGAACCGTGAAAAGCACTTTTTTATGGACGGACACCGCCCGTTTAGCTTTTTGTATAACGATTTTGAGCAGTTGGAGATGAACGAAATGTATGTAAACACCATACTTGAAGACGCTATGCTGCACAGCCTGAAACTAGATCTTATAGCCCCGCCTTTTGAAATGTTTAATATTATTACTGTTGAGCAAAAAAACTTTAACAGCTATACATCAGGCTTTAATACCCCGCGTTTAGGTTTCTACGCTAGTTTTCATGGTGATGAGGGATAAGAGCCTCTTTTGTGCCGCACTACTTTGTGTTTGTTTTCTCTTTTCCTGCGATACCGGTACAGGAGGGAGTAATGTGCCCCCGCTTAGTAATGATTTCTTGCAAAAATTAATTTACTCCAATACAAATGTGGAGGTAGATACTATTGCAGAACAAACTAACCTGACCGAGTTTGTTTATGATGGAGATAGCATTGTGCTTGAAAACTTGTTTGTGCCTTTACTAGCTGATTATGAAGAAAACGGGAAAGGAGAGTATAAAAAGGTTTTAGACACGCCACAACTACGCTATAACAATAAAAGGTGGACTTTGCCGCTAAATTGGCAAACAGAGCGGTTAATGATAGAGGTGGTGTTTAGCATGAAGACAAAAAACCGTCGCTATATAGGGGTGATATTGACAGACCCAACTATTGACGGCTCAATTGCCCGAAATACTGAGGTTGGTATTGTTGATATTGATAGTGGAGATACTTTTTGCTATATAAACGATTACCCGACCTCACCCGCTTCATTTTTGGATAATGATAACGACGGTATTGTTGAGTATAATTATTTATACAAGCTAGAAGGGGATATAACCACAGGAAAACGCTATTACTCGCTGTGTTATTTAACAGCCAACGGAAAACCTGAATTTTTTAATGGCGAACCCAATTTTGAAATGATGGATTCTGATTTTGAAGCGAGAGATTCCATCGCAGCAAAAAAAGTAATTGAAGAATTGATTAAATCCTCTCAAGAGTAAAAAAAGTATAATCGTAGGCGTGGCGATCGTCCTTTTGGCGATGGTCTTCGTGCACCGTTTTCCACTCTCCCATATTTAGTTTTGGGTAAAAAACAGTAGCCTCAAACGCACCATCAATGCGGGTAATGTATATTCTGTCGGTTTTGGGCAGCGATTGTTCGTATATCGTCCCTCCACCAATAACAAACAGTTCCTCTTCGCCTTGTTGGCGTGCATACTCAATCCCTTCGTCAATTGAGCTTACCACCACGCAGTTGGGAGCATCGTAATCAGCTTGGCGGGTAATGATAATATTGGTGCGGTTTTTTAGCGGTCGTTTCCCAAACGATTCAAACGTATTGCGACCCATTAGCACCGCGTGTCCCATAGTCGTATTCATAAAAAACTTCATGTCGTTGGGCATCTTCCACAGCAAATCGTTGTCTTTACCTATCTCGTTGTTGTTTCCTACGGCTACAATATGGCTCACTATCATAACTTCAAAAATACAACTTCAAAACTCTTTCTTCTTTCAATAGAGGTGTTTATTTGTGCCACTCTCCTTTAAGTTTTTCAATGTCAATATTTTTCCATTCTTCTTTCCAAAGCTCCCAATATGGAATATCACTTGATGAGGGAGGGGTTTCACAAACGTCAATTTGCACTATTGAGGGTATAACGATAGATTCTCCAATTAACAGAGCTTCCCCTTGTTTTAGAGACGGCATTGTATCAATTAGATTGCCAAGTGTGTCAGGTAATAGTTTTTTGACAAAGGCTTGATCATTTGGGTTGGTTAATCGCATAGCAATAAAATTATTGCATTGTGAAAATATTGTTTCTGATATTTCAGATGGGCGTTGACTTGCTAGTAATAACGTAACGCCATATTTTCTGCCTTCTTTAGCAATTCTCTCGATAGATTTTCGCGATGACCTGTACTTAGATAAGTCACTATTTGGCACGTACTTATGGGCTTCTTCATATACCAATAAGAAAGGTATGTCATTGTTTACTTTTTCACTAGGATTAGCCTCGCCTCTGTACCTTTTATAATAATATCCATACTCAAAAACTAAGCGTGAAATAAAAGACACGGTAATACTCAATACTTCAAACGGAACTCCGCTTAAGTCAATAACAGTTACATTTGACTTTTTACTGGAATTATATCCTAAAATGTTTTGTAAGGTTTCTTCAAAAGAAATATCTTTACTTTTCTTACCGAAAAGAAATTGTAAACGCTCTTGATTGATTTTAGACCTTATTCTGCTTGCAAATTTGTCCAAAGTACCGTCGGCATAATTACCTTTAGAAATATTTTGATTTTTAGGTGGAAAAAAGTTAAAAAACCCATTAAAGTATTTTTTTAATCTTTCTTCTTCAGTTAGTTCAATCCCAGTATCAACACTTGTTCCCCCGTCGTTCACTAGCTTATAGGAATTGTCATTAATCATGTAACGATTGGGGTTTTTGTAGTTGATGGTTTCAGTTCGAAAATTATCAATAGCGTTTAGAACCTCGTGGATGTCAAATTTTAGTGGAGCATCATAATATACCTTGGGTCGATCAGGATCTTTTAGTTTTTTGTTTTCAGTTACTAAAGCCCTAAATACTGATGCCTGATTATAATTATCTCTTTCGCCTGTGTCTAACAAAATCTCTTCTAACTCCTCACCATTTAACAACCAATAAGGTAAAACTAAATTAGAGACATCGATATGATTTGCTTCGGGGAAGGCGGTTTTATATTCTGAATGAATATCGAATACAATAATATGTGAGTTATTTAATGCAAAATCACCACTTTTTTGGGAGACTGCTTTTTGTAGAATTGTGGCAAGTGTGTGAGATTTACCACTCCCTGTTGACCCAACAATCGCGATATGTTTATTAAAAAATTTATTTCCATCGACAGGTATTTTTATTTTTGGGTTTGAAGAAAGACTAGAAAATGTAAATTTTTTATCACTTGAAACCGTGTTTTCATATATCGCTTTTATATCCTCTTCTCTAGCCGGTTCAACTTTTTTTGGAGGGATAGCAAGGGAATCACCCCCACGAATAAAGACCCCATCTTTAATTATTCCTAAAGGATTAGCCTCTAAAACATATTTTCTCTGAGCTGTTCCATTTTCTTCTTTGGCCTCAATAGTTTCAATGGAAAAGTTTTCGATAATTGCCATTAGAACAGCATTCTCATTGTCTGAGATTCTGACGTATGAGCCTACACGCAAAGATTCTTCTGCAATTTTAAAGTCCTCAATGCGCTCAACAGATATTTTTACTTTATTAGGGTAAACGGAGATAACCTCTGCATTTAATTTTTCTTGTGCTTGTTCCATTACATTATATGTTTTATGTCTGATAGTAATTCATACTGAATATTAATAACATTAATATCCTCTCGTGTATTATTGTAGAATGGTGTGTCCAAATAAAACTGATAGACAAACTTTGTGGTACTTCTAAGTTCAGAAAAAATTACATCTAGGTTTTCTATTTCATTAACCCATTTAATCCCTTTTTCATCAACAAGAGGCCTTTTAATGATCTCTAGGGGGCTAAATGTCGAACCTGAGAAACTATGCCCATCATTAATTCTAATTCCTTCATTATAAAGTTCAGCTTTTAATTCGTTACACTTTGCTTCCTCAACGCCAGTCAATAGGATATAAGGAGAAAAACGTTCATTTTCCCTTTTAGAAGTTTTAGACCATTTTTTGATAATCAATAAGAGAACCTCCTTTACTTCCTGCCGTTTATAATCGATTGAAGAAACATCAATTAAGAAAAATCGAGCAAAAGGTGATATATTTAATCCTGTAAAGTGCTCATCCCTTAAAAGTTTAAAATGCTCTTTTCTACCAATAAATGCTATATACCAATCATTGAAGATTATATTTTTACTTTCCTTAAGAGCAGCTATTAACCGCCCTTTATTCATCTTCCTATCCTCGATTGTGTTTTTTGTAGCGAGCTCTTTAGTGATTCTCAAGCAGTTGTTGTAGTAGAAAAAAGAAGCTTCTCTTGATGTACATTGAAAACTTGAAGATAGATAAGCAAAGATATCTTGTATTTGCTCTTCATACTTTTTTGCATAAATATCTATATTTAAAATAGAGATAAATTCTTCTAATTCCCAATCTAGCAGTCCCAAGTCATTATGAAAGGTTATTTCAACTTTATTTTCTTTGTAGGTTAGAAAATGTTTTTTGAGAAAGTCTATTGTTAATGGCAGAATAAGTTTGTGTTGACCACTATGATAGTGCCCATAAAGTTTATATTTAACCGTTTCTTTTCCTAAATCTTTCCTTTCCTTAAAGTCCCTAAGCATTAACCGTATAGGTTCAGCTATTACAGAATGATTATACTCCGTTTTTTCATAATACTTACATTGAATAGCAGTAACTTCAGTAGCGGTTTTTATGTCTACATCTTCAACACCTTCAATAGTTACTTCATTATCAATATCCTGCTGTTCTAAAATTTGTTTAATTGTATAATCAAATTGATAGAAATAGCCTTTTATTGTATCAATAGCTTGCCTGTTAGCCATAAGTATCCCTATTACAATGCAATATAATTATTAATTTTAGTTATCTTTAGATTATTGGCTATTCTCAGTGGGTGTTCTTACTACAACCGCCACCAACTTTTCTTTTTCAGACCAATAAACACACCCTTCTCATCAACACGTACAGGGTGGGTTTGCACATAGTCGCCGCCGCTTTGTCCCGTTTCCAAATCAAAACGGTAGCGGTGGTAAATGCACATCAATGTGCCATCTTCCATACACTTTCCATGACTAAGCGGGTAGCCTGCGTGTGGGCACTTATCATCAACAGCATAATAGCCTTTATCATTTCGCACCAAAACCACCCGTTTGCCATCAAGGTCAATTGCCCGTAGGGTAAACAGTTCTTGTGGTTCTGCACCGTGTGTTGCAAAATCGTATACTTTAAACCATGTATAGTTCTCTGCCATTGCACCAAATATAAGGTTTTATGGGTTTTATGAAACGGAGTAAAAGCTTTTGGTTTGCTAAAGTGAGTAAGTACTCACTAATATAGTCGTGTTTTCGTGCCTAAAAACAGCAATAGTGAGTGAACACTCACTTTTTTGCTGAAGTATTAATAGTAACTTTGCGGCAAATAGAAAAAGCCAATGAAAACCATTGACAATTTGAACTTTGCGGGCAAGCGCGCCCTTATTCGCGTTGATTTTAATGTGCCTTTGGATGCCGATTTCAACATCACCGATGATTCTCGCATCCGTGCGGCTATCCCAACCATCAAAAAAATACTTAACGATGGCGGAAGTACCATACTAATGTCGCACTTGGGTCGCCCAAAAACAGGCCCCGAAGAGAAATTCTCACTAAAACACACCGTAGCTCGTATACAAGAGTTGCTACAAACGGTAGTTAGTTTTGCCCCCAATTGTATAGGCGAGGATGCTCAAAATTTGAGCAAAGCCTTGAAGGCAGGCGAGGTATTAGTATTAGAGAACCTTCGTTTTTATAAAGAAGAAGAAAAAGGAGACCGCGACTTTGCACAAAAATTAGCTGCATTGGGCGATGTATATGTAAACGATGCCTTTGGTACTGCACACCGTGCACACGCCAGCACAGCTATTATTGCCGATTTTTTCCCTAATGCCAAATACTTTGGTTATGTAATGGCCAACGAGGTTGCCAATGCCGAAAAGGTGATGCACAATGCTCAAAAGCCGTTTACAGCTATTATGGGCGGAGCGAAAGTATCAGATAAGTTATTGATTATTGAGAACCTTATGGATAGGGTAGACAATATGATAATTGGTGGCGGTATGGCGTATACCTTTTTTAAAGCGCAAGGCAAAAATATAGGCGGTTCGCTATGCGAAGAAGACCGTTTGCAAACCTGTGTTGATATTTTGAAAAAAGCCGAAGAAAAAGGCGTAAACATTTATTTGCCTGAGGATAGCATAATAGCCGATAAATTCGCCAACGATGCGGCAACGCAAGAATGCGACAATAGCGACATTCCCACAGGGTGGATGGGCTTAGATATTGGCCCTAAAGCAGCAGCAAAATTTGCTGAGGTAATAGCCAACAGCAAAACCGTATTGTGGAATGGCCCAATGGGTGTTTTTGAAATGAGCAGTTTTGAAAACGGAACCAAAACAGTAGCCCAAGCAGTAGCTACTGCCACAGGCAATGGAGCATTTACGCTTATAGGTGGTGGCGATAGTGCCGCAGCCATAAACAAATTTAACCTTGCCGATAAAGTAAGCTATGTATCAACAGGTGGTGGTGCATTGCTTGAGTATTTTGAAGGCAAAGAACTACCCGGTATTGCTGCCATAAACAGCACTGCTGCAAATAGCTAAAAACAGTTTGCTCTTTCCATTTCCCCTCCTTAAGTAAGGAGGGGTTGGGGGAGGTCTATAATAGACACAGCCCGCAGGGACTTTAGTCTCTGCGGGCTGTGGTTTTTTACAAAACAGAGTTTGAGTGCTGTTTTAATCAGTAATAGCATTCACCTTTTGCGTGTTTATTTTATCAATAGCACATAAAACATTGAAATAGTGTACGCACAATTACTATTTTTGATAACTAGCCTTTTTTAAGCCATGAAAAAACCATTAGCCTTTCTTCTGTTTGCCTTTTGTTTTGTGGCGGCGGTGGCGCAAGACAGCTTAAAATATAAACTGGCCGATTATTATCACGACAGTGCCTCATCGGCATTTAACCTTGAAGAGTACGATACCGCCTGCAAGTACACCAAATTGCATTTGGATTTAGAACTAAGTTTTGATGCTCCGCGACAAGTACAGATGATAGAATCGTACATTATTAATGCTTTTTGCGAGTTTAAAGCCGGACGATACAAGCAATCGATAGAAGTATACAACGAAGGATTAAAGTGGGTTGATAATGCAGGTTCGGCAGCATTTGCAAAGTCTTTTTTTCAATTTATTGATTTGTGCTATACAATGCTGGAAAGTACCGACTCGGTATACTATCAATACTCCGATAAAGACTACCGCAAAAGTTTCACCTTTAGAATAGAAGATGTTCTTTCTCGCAACGGCACAAAATTTAGGGTACAAATAAACGCAGGGCTAAACGATGGTTTGGTAAAAGGCGCAGTAGCGTTTCCCGTAAGTGCCCCCCTTCCTGATAGTGTGCCAAGCAGGTTGTTTCAGTTGGGCAGAGGTGAAATAGTTGAAGTATACCCGTGGTATGCTATTGCAGAAGTTGAAATATACGACTCTACCGATGTGTACAACTGGATACAAGCAGGCGACGTAATTGAAACCCGCATACTAAGTAAGTTTAAAGAAGAAACAACTCTGTATAAGCTACTGGGCAACGATGTATATTTTAAAAACAACGACAGGGAGCAGTTTTTAAATCCGCGTTATATACTACACTACGATAGCCGCAGGTTTCAGTCGCTAATGTTGCAACTAATGGCACAGCAAATAGCCGAAACGGAAGAACTTACCCGCGAAGCCGATATTTTTTTAACCCCAGCCAGCAAAGGTCAAAATACAGGCAAATCAATCCACGATTTGTTTTTAGAACCCGACACGGCCGATATACATGATTTTTTAGGTTTTGTGCACAGCTTTCCACGCAAGTACATGAGCAAAGACTATAAGGTGAACGAAACCTATGCCACATGGTTGCTAAACAACTCGCCTTCAACACCGGGGGTTATTTTAGACAGTTTATTGGCCACTAACAGCACAATACGACAACTTGAAATTTTAGAGTTTAATGAAAGCGACCTTACCGGTGGTTTTTACGAAACTTGGGGCGAAAGAGCAACAGAATATGCCGCCAAACAACAATACCGCACCGCCAATAAGTGTATAAATGCAATATTGCTGGCTGCAAATTACTTAGCAAATACAAAAATAAGAGCCTACGGTTATTTTGAAGGCGGAAAACTATACAAAACCCAAAACCTGTATAGCCAAGCCATAGCCTACTACGATTCTGCTGCAATAGCTTATTTGCATTTGGGCGATAGTTTAGAGTATGCCCGCTCCATATATAAAAAAGGGGATGTTTTGGGCGATTGGTCAAAATACAAAGAATCGATAGCAAACTTTGAATTGGCTGAAAAAGTATTGAGAAAAGCACGACTGAAAAGTGATTCTTATGCAGTAAACGAATTACTGGCCTACATACTTTGGGATAAAGGTTATACCGTATCAGAAAAAGGAGATCAAGACGCGGCTATCAAAGCCTACGATGAGGCAGAGAAAATACTTAACCGCATAGATGGTTCAAAAAGCGATAGAGCAACCTTGTACCGCAATATTGCCTACGTAAGTAAGAAAAAAGGCGAATACCAAGAAGCACTTGAGCGATATAAAACCTCAGGACGTTTGTTTTACGAAGCAGGATACGGAGCAAAATACGCTACCGCATTTGACGATATTGCCGACACCTATTTTAAAATGGGTCAATACCGCGACGCTATCAGTTACTACCAAGATGCCTACGAAATAAAAATATCGTTAGATGATAAATCGGGAGCGGGTTTCTCCACCTCAAACATCGGGCAAGCCTATTGGAATTTGGGTAATTATGATAGCGCCATACTATTCCACCGTCAAGCCATTGCCTTGAACAAAGAAGTAAACGACGTGGTTGATATGGCCTACTCATACGAAAAAATTGCCGCCTTATGGAAAGAAAGCGGCAGTGTTGATAGTGCCGTTAGTTATTATAGTAGTGCCCAAGATTTGTACATATCAAACAACGATACTACCGATAAACTGGCCAAAATAAAAGAATCCATAGGCACTGTATATTACAATGTAAAAAATTACGATAAAGCCATTTCGTACTACGAGACATCAAAAAAAATGTACGAAAACATTGGCAACGATATTGGCATTGCCAACGGCTTGTACAACCTTGCTTTGTGCTATTACGAGATAAAATCGTACGAGCAAGCGCGCGATTATTTGCTGCAAGCCAAAGCCAAGTACCAATACATGGAAGACAAAGAGCAAACCATGTACGTTGCCATATACCTTTCGTTGATTCAATGGAATGTTAACAACGACTACAAAGCAGCCGAAAAACTAATGGCAGAAGCGCTTTTATTGGCCAAAGAAAGTAACAGCCTCACCAACCAAGGGTATACATGGAGGCAATTGGGTTGGCTAAAAAAAGCACAAGGTAAATTTGAAAACGCAAAAAATTATTTCGATTCGGCGTACAATGCTTATCAGCAATCGGGCGACTATGCCGGTTTGGGTTATACCAATATTGATATAGGCCTGTATTATATTGATAGGGGCGAATTTGCCAAAAGCCGTCAATTGTTTGGGCAAGTAGCCAATGAAGCTACAGAGAAAAAAAACGGTCTTTTAGCATCAAGCGCATTTATTAGCCTTGCCGATTATTATAACTTAGTGGGTGAGTACGACAGTGCAAAAAACGTTGCGGTTCAATCATTAGCATTAAACAACGACCTAAAAAACGAGTATGTCGAGTCGGGAGCATACATCAGTTTGGGCAATACCTATAATTATCTTGCCGAAAACAAAACCGCCGTACAGTATTATTTCAAAGCCGATAGTGTTTATCAAGCCGTAAACGACCCCTTTAGTCGTGCAGTACCGGTGAATAATATAGGCACTATATTTTTTCATCAAGGCGATTTTAAAAACGCCCTTTTACAATTTAACGAGGTATACAAACAGCTTGAAAAAGTAAACTACAAAGGCGAACTGCTTATTACCGCCACACTAAACATTGGTGAGGTATATTACGAAGACGGTGTATTGCCCGAGGCAGAAAAGTGGCTTAAACAAGGCTTACAATTATCACAAAATACAGGCAATAATAGAGGGATAGCAAGTGCCAACCTATTGTTGGGCAAGTTGTACCTAAAGCAAAAAAAATATACCATTGCAAACACCTTTTTACAGGCAGCGTACAAAAACTTTAACCAAATAGGCGAAAAAGAGCGCATAATAGAAACAGGTACATTTTTGGGCAAACTCTACAGTCAAACCAATAAAAACGATTCGGCCAAAATATACCTAAGCAAAGCCATTAGCATAGCCCAACAAACAGGTAATACCCGCTACCAGTGGGAGCCTTTGTATCTCTCTTCTACCATCAGCCTAAAACAAAAAGATACTGCCAAAGCCATTATCCAGCTAAAAGAAGCCGTTGATATTTTAGAAAACATAAAGGGCAATATTGCAGGCAGTAAAAAATACTTGGTTAGTTTCACCAAAGCTCAAGATAAGTTTAAACTGTATCAGGATTTGGTAGAACTATTGGTAGGGCAAAACGATGTAAAAACCGCTTTTTACTACCAAGAAAAATCGAACATTACAGGTTTATCTGAACAAACACGCGGCGGAGACAATGGCCCTACACGCAGTAACGAGTTGTTGGCGGGAGTGGAAGAGCAAAGTGTGGCAAAAGAATTAGAGCTGAAAATAGACGGATACTATGGCGAGCTGATAAAAGAACGAAGCAAACCTGCAGAACAACAAAGTGCCGACAAAATAAATAAACTGCTTGATTTGATAAACGTAAGCGAAACCAACTTTCAAGGGTTTGTCGATTCGGCAATAATAGCATCAGGAGGAGACCAAAATAGCTTTAGCAGTACCATCGACCCTAAAAAACTGGATAATGCGCGTTTTAGTCTAGGCGATGAAGATATAGTAATAGAATATTTAGCCACTGAAAATCAATTATTAATATTTGCTGCCAGTAATAACAGCCTCAATGCACGTAAGGTAAACATTAAAAAAGCAGAATTAATAAGCCTAATAAACGAGTTTCAGCAACAAGTTAGCACATCAAAAAGCGATAAAAACATAGTGCTAAAAAACAGCGAAAAATTATACCAATTGTTTATAGCACCTATTGAAGACCTTTTAACTGAGAAAAAGCGCATTGCTCTTGTAACTACAGGCATTTTGTACAAACTTCCTTTTCAGGCATTGGGTAAAATGGAAGGCGAAAAAATAAATTTTTTAATAAGCAGGTTTGAAATTGCCTACATAAACGATTTACGTTTTGTATACCAAGCTCAGGCAGGGGCATCTAAAAAGATAAATATACTTGCCTTTGGCAATGCAGATAAAACATTAGATAACGCCGAAAACGAGGTAAACGACATTTCTGCTGTTTTTCCAAATACTGTAATGTATTTGCGCGATAGCGCAAGCGAGGATAAAGCCAAAGAAATGTTAATGAAATTTACCATTGTTCATTTTGCTACACACGGCCGTTTAGACCCAATAAACTTTGATAACAGCTATTTGGTGCTTGCCCCCAACACCGCCAGTAATGATGATGGTCGTTTTACAATGTCAGAAATTCGTGAATTTAAAAACCTTCGCAGCATACAGCTTTTAGTGCTTTCGGCGTGTAACATGGCAGTTAGCGATGAAAAAGCCGATGGATGGGTAAACACCCCCGCCAACGAGTTTATAATTAAAGGTGTAGGCACGGTAATAGCTACCCAATGGCAAGTACACGACGAGGCCACCAGCATGCTAATGGGCTATTTTTATAGAAATCTTAAAGAAGGAATGCCCTATTCGCAAGCACTTTCACAATCGCAAATGCAATTGGCTGATAGCGAAGCCTTTGCTCACCCCTATTATTGGAGTGCTTTTGAAGCCGTGGGCAAGTGGTAGCACTTTAAGGTATAAACACTTTTTTTTAATTAATTTGTTGTAATTTGCATTTTAATAAAGAGTTACCATACAATATGGTTGTATTGGATAAAGTAGACAAAGCGAAGACGTTGACGCTAAAACAGCTTTCAGAAGAAAATCCTGAGTATATCAATTATATCACCGAAGCTATTGGTTTATTGATTACTGAAAACGACTTGTTGCGGAAAATTGCTTCGCGGTATTCGCACGATTTGCGCTCGCCCGTTACCAATATAGATATGTTGTTGCAATTGTATGAAAAAGCCGACGATAGTAGCGATATGCAGCTATACATACAAAAAATGAACAAATCTGTTGTTCGCCTGCAAGAGGGTTTTGAAGCTCTTTCTTCTGAACGGAAAAATGCATTGGTTGATAAGGCACAGCTTAGGCTTACTTATTTAGACGAGGTGCTTAACGAGGTGAAGCGAAACTTACCCATTGGTGTTAATTTTATTACTGACTTTAGTGGGGGTAAAAAGATTATTTCAGACGAACAAAGCCTTTTACGGTGTTTTATGCTTTTAGTGGAGCTTTACACCAATTCTGGACAAACGGGTGAAATACATTTTAGTACTGAAAAAACGTGGGAAGGCTTGCAACTTACCATAGCCTACCCCAATTTTATAGACTTAACTGAGGCTTACAATAAAACCGTAGCCCAGCAGGAAATAAAAAATAAAGAAAAGGATAGCCAACTTGCGGGATGGAATTATTATTTTGCATTATTGTTTCTACGGGCAATGGGTGCGGCAACAAATATTGATGAAAGCTCCCCAATACAAACAAAAGTATTAATTTCGTTTACCCAATAGTTCTTTACCAATGATAAAAAATATCTGGATAATTGATGATGATGAGATTTTCCAGTTCACCGCCCAAAAATATTTAGAGCTAAAAAAAGCGGCTGAAAACGCTACTTCTTTTACTAATGGCCATGAGGCAATGAACCACCTACAGCAAATTGTTCACGATCCTGACGATTTGCCCGATGTAATTTTACTGGATATAAACATGCCCGTTTTTGACGGTTGGCAGTTTATTAAAGAATTTACGCGTGTGCAAGAAGCACTGCAAAAAAAGGTATTGGTTTTTCTTACCACCTCGTCAATAGATCAAGCCGATTTTGATAAAGCAAAAGGAATTAACATAATTGCCGGCTATATAGTGAAACCGCTAAACGAAGAGAAAATAAACGATATACTGTTACAGTATCGTGGTTTGCATGCGTTATAATTTTGCAAAAACTACTCTTCGGCAGGGGTTAATATTTTGTCTGCACTTTTGTTAATGGTATTAGTAATTTGGTCGACAATTTGACCGCTATTGCTCATTATCAGCTTATCAACAAACTTATCTTTACTGCTTTCCTTCACGTTTATCAAAATATTGTACAATCCTTTGCTATAGCTTTCTCTAAAGTCGCCTTCGTGGTAGTAGTAGCCAAAACTACGCGGCACTATAAAACTATATCCGTCAAGTGCTTTACCTTTTTGTTTATCATAGTAGGCCTTATACCCTGTGGCTGTTTTGTTTAAAGGAGCGTTGCGAAGGTTAAGATAAAAAGTGCCCAACTCTACATTGCTAAACAAATTGCCTTGTTTGTTTACATAGTTGGTTGTAAACTTAATTTCAAAATCAATATTAAGCTGTTCGTCTTGTTTCTTCTGAAACAGAGTCCAAGGCAAATACCAACGGTTGCCCGCCACCCTTGCCTTTGCGTAGCGCACCTCAATACTGTCTAGTTTTAGTCTAAAAAACGAGTTATTAAAAACATCATAAATACTAGTAGAGTCCGTGTCCAACGAAAAGCGGGCAATAATAGCAGTATCTGTATTTCCCTTGTCGTTGGTAAACGTGCGCACAAAAGTGAAACCGCCAAACTGCATGCCAATAGGGTCGAAAGCACTTTTAATAGAAAGCTGGTCGTAAAAAAACAAATTGGTTAGCCCACTTTTATACTCTGCCGTATACTTTTCATTCTCTGCATCAATCAGCTTTTTTACCGCTTTAGAGCCTGCCGATACCGCTTGCCCCAATAGTGCAGCAGTAATCAAGCCTCTATCTCTATCCTTTGCTATCCGTGCCGAAAGCGTAGGTATTTTTTGCCTTTCAAGCAGGGCATAGTTTACCACTTCGCTACTTTGGTTAATCGCCAAATCAACACTTTCGTCCTTGTCTTTTTTAGATAGCTTTGAGGCGGCGCAGCTGGATAAAACAACTGCTACCAAACAAAAACCTATAATTCTGTATCGTTTCATGCCTTAAAATTTTGAGTCCGTTTGTTCTAACAACCATGTGTGTTTTCTTCCTCTCCTGCATTAGGAGGGGATAAAGGGGAGGTAAACGTTTATTTTGGATCTCCCCTAACCCTCTCCTTATTCAAGGGGAGGAGTTAGCTCACTTCCAAATTTATTAATGGTTTTAAAATTAGCTTCAATAATACAAACTACTTTTTCTAATTCTCTAAATACTCTTTCGTTTTCAAACCTCAGCACATTATAGCCAAGCTCTTTTAGCCGTTTATCTCTTTCAAAATCCATTTCTTTTTGATTAAGATGGATTTTCCCGTCTAGTTCTATCACCAGTTTTTCTTCGGCACAATAAAAATCGACAATATAATTTTCAATACTGTGTTGTCTTCTAAATTTTCTGCCGTTAATATTTTTACCTCTAAGAATTTTCCATAAAAAAGCCTCAGCTTCAGTGGGTTCTTTTCTCAATTCTCGTCGAATATCCTTCAAATAAGGTCTATTGTGTATTTGATTATTTCTCATCTTTAAGTAGTAGGTTCAGTTTAAAAGGCTTAGTGGGCTGTGGCTTCCCCTCCTGCATTAGGAGGGGACAAAGGGGAGGTCGAAATAACCGTTTACCTCCCCCAACCCCTCCTTATTCAAGGAGGGGAGCTTTGGCTTTTTCACATCTTAAACCTAAGTACTACTTATATTCATTTACTAACAATAAAGGTAAATGTAGCTACAATTTTGCTTAATTTAGCTTTCCCATTCGCCTTTATCCGCAAGCATCCTAAAGTGTTTAAACTCGTCAAAATTTTTGTAGAAATCTGTTCCAGGACAATTAACAAACCTCTCTTTCTTGCCAGACCATGTTAAGTGTACAACAGCAAATGCATAATCAGCATTTTTACTTTCTATCTCAAATAAAACATCATCGGCCATACTAGAACGTGCATTTGCTGAACAAAAAAACTCAGTTAATACATGGCTTTTGGTCTTTCCTCTCAATTTATCCCAAAAAGAAAAATTCCCGTCACCAATTTCTCGTAAAAGCTCCTTTTCTAAACCTATCTTTTGTTGTAAGCCCAAAGTGTACCAAGGCTCTTCAACAAATACTTTAGGAGGAGATGCTTCAAAATAATCATCAATTATTTGTCGACTTACACCCAATCCATATACCGTTATTTCGTCAGGAAAATCCTCGAAAGCTTCAACCCAAATTTTGCTTGGCGAGATATAGCAGCCGTTTTCAAGTTGTAAATTAAGATTCAAACGTCTAAAGTTCTTATGGGCAGTATCATACCTTTTTATGAATGTTGAATGAAGTTGGCGATAACCATCAGTGGGTAAAAGTTTGCCGCTTACAATCCCCATAGAGTTGTCGGTTATGGACAATTCAGTTTCTCCAATCAACACCTCGTGAGAATATAATTTAGCTTTCATTTAATTAGCGCAACCAATTTAGTAAATTCGTAGTTCTTTAAAAACAGTCATCTTTCGTGCAATTTCAACTTACATCCGAATTTATTCCAACGGGCGACCAGCCCCGAGCTATACAACAACTGGTAGAAGGCGTTAACCGAGGCGATCAGGCACAAACCCTTTTGGGGGTTACCGGTAGCGGAAAAACCTTTACCATTGCCAACCTTATACAGCAAGTACAAAAGCCCACGCTTATTATAAGCCACAACAAAACATTGGTGGCACAGTTGTTTGGCGAGTTTAAGCAGTTTTTTCCTGATAATGCTATAGAGTACTTTGTATCGTATTACGATTATTATCAGCCCGAGGCTTTTTTGCCCACCACCAACACCTACATAGAAAAAGACCTTAACATAAACGAGGAGATAGAAAAGCTAAGGATAAAAACCACAGCATCACTGCTATCTGGTCGTCGTGATGTTATAGTGTTAGCATCTGTATCGTGCATATACGGTGCGGGAAATCCCTACGATATTATGGAAAGCGTGGTTCGGGTAGAAAAAGGACAAAAAATATCGCGCAATACCCTGTTGTATTCTTTAGTTGATGCCCTGTATTCACGCACTACTGCCGAGTTTAAACGCGGAACTTTTAGAGTAAAAGGCGATAATGTAGATATATTTGGTGCCTATACCGATGTAGCTTTTAGGGTAAGTTTTTTTGGCAACGAAGTAGAAGATATTTCTGTTTTCGACCCTACAACAGGCCAAACCCTTGAAAAACTACCCAACGTGGCCATATATCCCGCCAACTTGTTTGTTACCCCAAAAGAGCGTTTAAATATGGCTATGCGAGCCATACAAGACGATATGGTAGCACAGGTAGAATACTTTAAAAGCATTGGTCGGTTACTAGAAGCCAAACGATTGGAAGACCGTGTTACGTTTGACCTTGAAATGATGCGAGAACTAGGCTATTGTAGCGGTATAGAAAACTATAGCCGTTATATGGACGGTCGCCAAGCGGGTGCACGACCTTTTTGTTTGATAGATTATTTTCCCGATGATTTTCTTTTAGTGGTAGATGAAAGCCACGTAACCATGCCACAAGTACGCGCCATGTATGGTGGCGATAGAGCGCGGAAAGTAAACCTTGTTGATTACGGTTTTCGTTTGCCCTCAGCACTAGATAATCGCCCGCTAAAGTTCGAGGAGTTTCACAGCATGATACCTCAAACGGTTTATGTTAGTGCTACCCCTGCCGATTTTGAAATACAAGAAAGCGAGGGCATAGTGGTAGAGCAAATAATACGCCCAACGGGTTTGCTTGATCCTGTAATTGAAGTTCGTCCAAGCGTTAACCAAGTAGATGACCTTTTGGACGAAATACAAGAACGAATAAATATGGGCGACCGTGTTTTGGTTACAACCCTTACCAAACGCATGGCCGAAGAACTTACCAAATACATGAGCCGCTTAAATATTAAGTGCCGTTACATACACAGTGAAGTGAAAACACTTGACCGTGTTGAGATTTTGCGCGGGTTACGTTTGGGCGAGTTTGATGTATTGGTGGGTGTGAACCTATTGCGTGAAGGGTTGGATTTACCCGAAGTATCGCTAGTGGCCATATTAGATGCCGATAAAGAAGGCTTTTTGCGTAGCCAACGTTCGCTAACCCAAACCATTGGGCGTGCTGCGCGTAACGTGCGAGGTAAGGTGATAATGTATGCCGATAAAATTACCGAGAGTATGGCGAAAACCATTGAAGAAACCGACCGCCGCCGCGAAAAACAAATAGCCTACAACCAAGAGCATAACATAACGCCAACTACGGTGCGCAAAAGCCGCGAAGAGATATTTAAACAAACCAACGTGGCCGATGCCAAAACAGGCAGTATGCAACAGGCTTACGTAGAGAAAGAAGAAATAAGCATAGCCGCCGACCCTGTGGTGCAATACATGACCCAACCTGCACTTGAAAAAACCATAAAAGAGACCGAACGTGCTATGCAAAAAGCAGCCAAAGAACTTGATTTTATGGAAGCCGCCCGACTGCGTGATGAAATGCTGGAACTTAAAAAACTAATGGAAGAACGCTACGGTGCATAGTTTTTGAATTATGAAATTGAAGGCTATTAAAAAGATAGTATTTAGCTTGTTTGTGGCTGTGCTCTTCTCTTGTAATGTGTTTGAACAGACAGAAAATGGTGTTTATGGTAAATGGATAGCTATAGAGGATAAAAATATTATGGTAAATATTGATAGTTCGACTAGTGTTTTGACGATAGATTATAGAGGGCTCGGGGGTAAGATTTTCAAGTCAAAGTTTTATATCAATGCTAAAAATGAAATAATAAGCAGCCTTTTGCCTAAAGGGGCAAAAATCGAATTTGATAGATAGGGATGGCTTAGTTTTTACCCCATAGAAAAAAAATATACTAGAGATATAGAACTTTTTTATGTTCTGAAATTTAAAAGAGATGGCTCATAGTTTTTTGTAGTTCAATGTCACCCTCCTGCACCTCCCCAAAGGGAGGGTATTTGCGTGCTGTCATCCTGAGCGAAGTCGAAGGATAAGTGCAGGGATCAAAAAATGACAAAAGAGGCATACTATTTTTATAGTAACTGCGTTTTTTAGATTGTAATTAACTAACTTTTAATACATTAATTCTTTTGCAGTTATGAATTTAAATACGTTTTTACTCTCGTTTTCGTTATTGTTTGCGGGCTATACGTTTACGCCAGCCCCAAACAACACCTTAACCCCAAAAACAGATAAGCCTGTTTTTTCTACAACTCTCAGCGGGCAGCTATCGGGCACAATAAGCCAAAAAGACCTTTCAGAACTTAAGCCTGATGTCACTATTTATAAAGATAAATCTCCAGCTGAAGGGTATGATGTTCAGTCTTTTGTAATTGTTGTTGCTCACGTAAAAAAGGAATCCCCAACCGCCATTTACGTACAAAAAGGGTCACAGTTGGATGAAAACGTACTAGCCAAACTGCAAGAACTTACTGTTGGAGACCAGTTTGTTTTAGATCAGGTAAAGGCAAACACACCCAAAGAAGGTTTGCGTAACTTTGCACCGGTTGTATATACTATTATTGATTAGCAAACAAAGGCTAAGCCTTTATTATTAAGCTAATTAAGCCCACGCATAAGGTGTTTTATGCGTGGTCATATAGAACAAGGTGGTTCATTGTGTTTTCCCAGTTGGCTAAATCAATAGGAAGGACGCGTTAGTGAAAAGAAACGATGAAAAAATAGTGAAAACAGAATCGGTTATTACCTGCCCACATTGTGGCTTTAAAAAAGAGGAAGCAATGCCTACAGATGCCTGCCAATACTTTTATGTGTGTAGCAATTGTCAAAAAACGTTAAAACCAAAAGAAGGCGATTGTTGTGTATATTGTAGCTACGGCACAGTACAATGCCCCCCAATCCAAATGAATAAATCATGTTGTAATTAAATAAAACAGATAAACGGTTAATTATTTCTCTATTCCCCGTTTTACCTTTCTTTCCTTTAAAGCCACAAAACCGCCATTTACCATCTCTTGTAAAAAATCTGTACATTAGTGCTGCATGAATAAAAGGGATAAAATCGTTGATGCTGTTTGTTTTGGGTTAGCTCCTGCAATTTTAGGCGGGATAATATTAGACCATTATATACAAGACGATTCTAAAAACTTCTTTGGCATACTAGCAATTGTACTTATCTCATTTGGTTTTTTATATCGCCGCTGGCAGAAAGAAAAAAATACATGAAATACGCAATAGCCCTTTTGGTGGGCATTTTTATAGCAGTAACGGCACAAGCAGAGCTTGTAAAAGCGCACACAAAGGGTAGTAAAACGTTTGAAGGCGCTGCCATTATTGAGTTTGACGACAGCGCACGCATTTTTCCTTTTGAACCTGTATACGGAAAATGGAGGCTTACCATGTGGGTAGGTTTTATTGATACTGTCGATTTGCAAGGCGATACGCTGATGAAACAGGATAGCAGGCTATACGGTTCGCTTACCTTTAAACATCAAGCAACGTTGCTACAAAATACAAAGCCAACTTTTGTTGATGATGATTTTGGGGGAATGCACCCCGATAAGAAAAAAATAGTTTTTTACCTGTATATACCCGACGAAGCCATATACCAAGAAAGCCGCATGGAGTGGCGACTGGAGCAGGTATTAAAAGCCAAAAAGAAAAAAAGACCCGAATTGTTTAAAAAGTATGTTAATGACTTTGGTTTTATAGATGCCATACTTATTGAGGGTAGATATAATATGCTTTTTGCTTACGATAGTCGCTCACCACAGGGGATAGATGATTTTCGTTTGTTACTATTTACCGATAGTGCAAAAAATATTGTTGCCGTAGCACACGAGGGCTATAGACAACTAAAATTAAAAGCCAAAAGCCAAGGTGAGCTTGACAGAAGGCTAACTATTTATTATCTGGTAAATATTCCCCAAGAAGATAAAGAAGCTATAAAAACGCACTTTTACGATGCGTACCATTATAGAGATTAAACAGAGAAGCCCCGCACTACGTGCGGGGCTTCTCTGTTTATAGGAAATTATTATTTCCCCTCCTGTTTTTAGGAGGGAATTAAGGGGAGGTCAAACTATGCTTTTTCTTCAGTCTTGTTGTCTTCCTTTGCAGTGTCTTCTGCTTTTGCTTCGGTAGTTTTGTCTGCACCTTTTAGGTAGTTGGGCAAATTCATACCTGCCATATTAAACAACTCGTTAAGCGGTGGAACTGATTTCATCATACCCGAAATAAAGTTTGAAGTACTGGTAGTGCCATCGGCATTGTTTCCGCCTTCCCAAACAGTAATTTTATCAATTTTGATGTTTTTAACCGCGTCAACTTGTGTGCGTACCAACTCGGGCAATTTATCAGCAATTAAGAAGGTAACCGCTTTGCTTGGGTCGCCGCCTGCAGCAGCCACAATACGTTGGTAACCTTCGGCTTGTTTGGTAAGTATTTCAAAAGTACCGCGTGCTTCGGCATCCATTTTGGCAAATATGGCATCTGCCTCACCTTTAGCCCTACGACGAAGTTGTTCAGCTTCAGCTTCAGCGTCAATAATGGCTTTTTCTTTTTCTATTTGCGCAGGAACAATAATATTGGCTTCTTGTGTAGCTTTCTCACGTTGGGCACGGGCTTCCTCAGCTAATCGCTCGGCGTAGTATGATTCTTCTAAGGCTTTTGCCGTTTGTATTTTCTCAGCAGAAACTGCCTTTTTATTTGCCTCGGCTTCACGTTCGCGACGAGAAGCATCAGAGTTGGCAATGGTAATTTTTGCAGTGTTCTCACCCTCAACAGCTATTGAGTTGGCTTCAGCAGTTTTTATACGGGTTTCTCTGTCAGCTTCTGCTTTACCAATAGCCTCGTCTCTTTTCGCTACGGCTATTAATACCTCACGGTCTTTTACCGTGTTGGCTATACTTGCATCACGATCTCTTTGAGTTTCGGCAATACTAACGTCTTTATCACGTTCGGCAACGGCCTTACCAATCTCACCAAAACGGTCTTGTTCAGCAACGCTCTTTTTAGCTTCGTTTATCGCTTTTGCAGCAGCTTCTTTACCCAAAGCCTCAATATAGCCCGATTCGTCTCTAATGTCCGTTACGTTTACGTTTATCAGTTTCAAACCTATTTTGCGCAACTCAGCATCTACGTTGGTTGATACGTTGATAAGAAACTTATCGCGGTCGCTGTTAATCTCTTCAATATCCATAGTGGCAATAACCAAACGTAACTGGCCAAACAGCATATCTTTTGATAACTCGTGTATTTGATCGTTAGTTAAACCCAAAAGACGCTCGGCAGCGTTGTTCATGCTGTCAGGATCGGTGGTTATAGCTATGGTAAATCGGCAGGGAACATCTACCCTAATGTTTTGTTTACTCAGCGCATTAGTAAGGTTAGCCTCAATAGAAATGGGCTTTAAATCTAAGAAAGCATAACTTTGGATTACAGGCCAAATAAAGGCCGCGCCACCGTGTACGCATTTTGCGGTAGATTGCTTGCCTGTTTTACCGTAAATAACCAAAATCTTGTCAGAAGGGCAACGCTTGTAGCGCGACAGCATGGCCGCAAAGGTTACAAATAATACTGCCGCTATAACGACAATAAGAACTAATTCGCTCATAGTAAATGTGTATGGGTTTTAATAGTTAATGTTTAGAAGTAATGGGGTAAGAAATCAGGCTTTTTCTACCAACAGCAATTTATCGTCAATAATCTCTTTTACACGAGCTACACTACCTGTGGGCAAAGAGTCTCCTTCGGTTATGGCATCCATTTCGTGCAAACTGCCTTGTATCTGTATTTGTATTTTTCCCATGCCGCCTTTGGCAGCCGGTATAGTAAGGTATACTTGGGCGGTTTTGTTAAGGGCATTTTTAATATCCATATTGCCGCTTTCGGCCAGCTTGCCCATGTAATAAAACATATACATAACGGCAGTTACCAAAGCAACTCCCACTACAACCCCTACTAATAGAGCCAAGGGGCGACTACCCAGCGATTCTTCCATAGAAATCACCGTCCAACCGAAGCCTAAGAAAAAGTTTATAAAGTTTCTAAACGTAAACAACTGAAAAGGCATACCGTCGTGGTCGCCGCCCGATGTATCCGCGCTCATATCCCCATCAAAATCTGCTCCGCCGCCGCTATCACCGTCCATACCTATAAAGGTGGCTATGGTTTGTATCACAAAAATAAGGGTAGCAACAAGGGTGATAGCCCATAGGGCTTTTTCAAAATCATCAAGGGCATTCCACCAGTCGGTCATGATTAATAGGCTGTTTTCACCAAATTTACAGCGAAAGCAGCATATTTCTAAGTAAAACCCGTTTTTTTCGTTGAAATTTAATGTTGGAGCGACGATTTGCTGTTCAGGCTATCCAATAAAAATGGGGTGAGTAAGAATTTTCTTTCATCGGTTTAAAAACCGATGCTATTCATACCTTCGGCAACCCGATAGGGTATAAATAGCGGCAGGTTTTAACCTGTCGAGAGGAAGAGGCAAAGTTGTTTAACTCACCCCAAATAATGGCCTTAGAAGCAGTGCTCATAATTCCCCCTCTCTTTTTTTGTAAGAGAGGGGCGCAGATGTGCTGTTCAGGCTATCCAATAAAAATGGGGTGAGTTAAAAATCAATAAATCTGCAATTTGTTACCTTTGCCTATCATGGAACACCTAAAAGCGCAGATAAAAGAATTAGCAGCCAAGTATAGTAAAGATAATATAGGCAACCGTCGCCATTTACATGCCAACCCCGAGCTTTCGTACCAAGAGTTTGAAACAGCCAAGTTTGTAGAAGCAAGGCTGACCGAATACGGCATCACTCGTTTTGAACGCAAAGCCGATACGGGGGTGATAGCCATTATTGAAGGAAAAAACCCACAAAGCAAAACCATAGCCCTGCGTGGTGATATGGATGCCTTGCCCATTACTGAGGCAAACGATGTTCCCTATAAATCGCAAAACGAAGGAGTAATGCACGCCTGCGGGCACGATGTACATACTTCGTCTCTTTTGGGTACGGCACGCATACTAAACGAATTGAAAGACCAACTGGAAGGCACAGTGAAACTTGTTTTCCAACCCGGTGAAGAAAAAATACCCGGCGGTGCTTCGCTATTGATAAAAGAGGGAGTGTTGGAAGCCCCCAAAGTACAAAAAATGATAGGACAGCACGTTTTACCATTTTTAGAAGCGGGCAAAGTAGGCTTTCGCAGTGGCTTGTACATGGCCAGTGCTGATGAACTGTATATAACCGTAAAAGGCAAAGGCGGACACGGTGCACAACCGCAACAAAACATAGACCCTGTGCTTATTGCCAGCCATATTATTGTGGCCTTGCAACAAATAGTGAGCCGCAACAGCAGCCCGCTTGACCCTTGCGTGTTAAGTTTTGGCAAGGTGATTGCCAATGGGGCAACTAATGTTATCCCTAATGAAGTAAAGATTGAAGGCACTTTCCGTGCTCTAAATGAAGAATGGCGCACCGATGCCCACCAACGTATGGTGAAAATGGCCACAGGCATTGCCGAGGCTATGGGCGGCAGTTGCGATTTTGATATACACAAAGGTTACCCATTTCTTAAAAACGACGAGGCACTAACCAACGCCGCACGCGGCTATGCGCAAGAGTTTTTGGGCAAAGAAAACGTGGTGGATTTGGATATTTGGATGGCATCAGAAGATTTTGCGTTTTACAGCCAAGTGGTGCCCAGTTGTTTTTACCGTTTGGGTACGGGCAACACTGCACGAGGTATAAACTCATCGGTACATACCCCCACGTTTGATATTGACGAAACTGCACTTGAAGTAGGCGTTGGCCTAATGACTTGGATGGCGGTGAAGGAGTTGACAAAGTAGCTTGTTTTAGCCCCTCGCAAAGAATAAAACCAACCTAAACCCGTAATTTTTGGTGTATGTCATTTTTAAAAAAACTGTTTAAGAAAATCTCTTTTACCAGTAAAGAGTCATTGAAGGAGTTTGCATATAAAAATACGGAAAGAATAATAAAAGAATATTATCCTTCGGATGAGATAATAACTATTTGGGAGAAATACTATTTACAAGGCATTAATAAAACAGAAAAAGAAAGCCTGATTTTGCACATTAATACACACTTGATAGTAAAAAATGACTATGATTTTTTTTGTGGTAACATAGTTATGATTCATCAAGTTAAAACCAACAACCGAGTAGTATTACTGCTGTGCGAAGTTGATGCTTACTGGAGGGCAAAGGATACCATTTTAGGAGAGATAGAGAGCGATATCTCATTTGGATATGAGCATGAAAAACAAAGCTACCCGTAAACAAAACACATAAAAAAGAGGTAAGCATACAGTTAAGAGCCTATAATCATTTAGACAATAAAAAAGAACAATAGCTTTCTACAAATTTGCACCATTAGGATGTGTGGTTGGCGGTCATTCCTGCGAAAGCAGGAATCTGTGGGCGGGTAAATATGTGTAGCTTCTTCGCGCAGATTCCATTTTACAAGGGAATGACTATCCTGCGAGCATTGCTATGCGAAGGGCATCTTATTAAATGGCGAATGAGAACCTGAAACAAGTTCAGGTTGACTACACCACTCCCGAAGCTACTTTGTAAAGGAAAAAGGCGTAGAAAATAATAAATAGTATCCCCTCGTAGGGCGATATTTTTTTATCTAATGTAAGCAGGTAAAAGAATAGCGAGGCAATAACCAACACAGGCAGCGAAAAGTACAACAAATCAGTAGGCACATTTATAGTGCCCGATAGTCCCACCAAACCCGGTATAGCCAGCGAGTTGAATACGCACGAGCCTAGCACATTGCCTATGGCCATCTCGGCCTTACCCTGTCTAATAGCAGATATGTTCACCGAAAGTTCGGGCAAGGTAGTACCCAACGAAAGTGCTGTTAGCGATATAATAGAAGGGGGAATGCCCGCAATGCCTGCCATTTTTTCTATGGATAATACTGTATAGTCGGCACCAAAGTATATGCCTGCGCCGCAACCTAGTAGTATAAGCACTTGTTTGCCTATACCATTGTTTTTGGGTTTTGCCACTTCTTCGGCCAAAACATCCGCCTTTCCGCCTGATTTTAGAATGTATATGGTATAGGTGATAAACGCGCCTAAAAGAAATAAACCTTCGGGCAATACTATAGTGCCATCGTACATTACCAGCACTAGTAAAAAAGCACCGCCTAGCATAAAGTGTAGGTCAATCATAATATATTGGCTACCCAAGTCTATTCGCTTTTTGGCCAATAGTGCCGCTATGCCTGATATAAGAAATATGTTTGATATGTTAGCACCTAGTATATTACCTGCCACAATTTGCGATGTGCCGCTATTTACCGCCAAAAAACCCGAAATAAGCTCGGGCAGCGATGTGCCTATGCCTATAATAAATACCCCGATGACAAAGGGTGAAAAACCAAGGCTAACCCCAATTTTTTCGGCAGCACCCGTGAAAAATTTTGAAGAGAGTAACAACACTACCAGTGCTGCTATAAAAACAAAAATCCAAGTAAGCATTAGTGCGAATTTAGGCGAAGCAAATAAAAACTGTATTGAGATTGTTGCAAAAAATAATCGCAGTTGGGCAGTAGTGCCAAATTTAGTTGGGCATCTTACCAATAACCACAGTCTATACCGATGAGATCTTGAAACAAGTTTAGGATAAACGCCCTCCTGCACCTTCCGTAGGGAGGAAAACTAGGAGGCAATCTTTATGGTGTTGATAACCACCGTTTAACTGTTACATACACGGTGTCGGGTGAGCCAAAGCGGTATACCGAGTTAGAGGGTATTGCACGAAACTCATTAACAGCTTCTGTTTCCCAATCGCCAAGGGTAATTTTATACTCAAAGTCGTGTTGCACATTTTGCACCACAGCGCACAATTGCCCCTTACCGTTTCGCTTAAACCTATACCTGCCGTCTTCCTCATCCCAGTCATTAAACGAACCTGTAAGGTATATGCTGTTTAAGGGTGTATTGCTTGGGTATTTATCCAATACCACCACCACATTGTTCGCTTTTTTAATCTTGGTATAATCTATCCAGTTTACCACCTTTATAGTTAGGGTGTCGTACTTGTCGGTATCAAAAATACGGTCTTCAACACGCTTAAAATCGGCATCAACTTCTTCGGTTTCCCATCCTCCCCTAGTTATTTTAAACGTTATTTTGCCCAGTGTTTTTTTGTTGGGGGGTGGAGGTGGAAGTATAAAAAACCATTTGCCATTGGGGGCTTTATTAAATGTAAACTTCTTATTATAAGGATCCCAATTGTTTATGTTTCCTGCAAAATACAAGTCGGCATTTGAAGGGGTATAAGCCGGCATTTTATCTATAATAATTACTTTTTTATTGCTTATTTCTCCCTTTATCAAGTCACTCCAGTTCTCAATCTGGAAGAACAAGGTATCTTCAGTGCCAAAGTTTAGTTTACGGGTAGGTATTTCAAGACCAAATTTATCAACCTCTACTTTTTGCCAACTGCCTCTGTTTATCTTAAATTCTACCTCTTTGTAATCACCCTGCTTGTTAAATGTATATATGTACCTACCCAAGCTGTCGCGCCTAAAACGATAATCAGTACGTTTGTTTAACCAATCGTTAAAAGGGCCTGTAAGGTATATGCTATCATTGTTTGGGGTGTTGGGTGGCAATTTATCCAGCACTAGGGTAACCCTTCCACAATCAACGGCCTCCATGTCGTGCCATGCAAATATGTTTGATACCTGTACATTTTTCGATTCATCGTACAGCAGTTCCCTATCATCAATATCTCCACCACAAATATCAGCCTCCACAGTAGTCCAATCGCCACGAGTAAACTTATACGTTAATCGGCCTATACCCAATGGCAGTGTAACACGGTACACACTATCCTTCTCATCATACTTTAGCACATAGTTAGGGTCGCCGGGATTCCAGTTGTTAAAATTGCCTGCCACATATATCTGTGCTCCCCGTGGAGTATTGTTTGGCACTTCTTTTACTTCAATAGTTACTTGCCTGCAACTACTGCCCAGCAGTAATACCAAAACAGCCAACAGCCACCGGTGCGATATTTTAAGGGGGTTAAGCATTATTTATTTTATTGGTCTAACCAGTTTAAAAAATCATCAACCTTCAGTCGGCTCACAAGTACCTGTTCGTCGGTTTTGGGCAAAAGCTCAAGTAAAAGCCTGCTGTTAAAATACTTGTGTGCCTTTTGCACTGCTTTTATATTGACAATAAAACTGCGGTTTGCCCTAAAAAACTCTTTAGGGTCTACCATACTCTCTAGTTCTTCAAGCGTGGCGTTTACTATACTTTTGCTGCCGTTTTGCCCCACAAGGGTAACGGTATTGTGCTCGGCAATAAAAAAGGCTACCTCATCGGCTTGTGTGTATTTAAACTGATCGCCTACACGAGATAAAAATCGATTTTTAAATCCTTTTTTGCCTGTATCCAGCAACTTCATTAATTCTGGAGGAAGCTGAAAGGGTTTTTCGTCTGAAAATTGGCTGCGCATACTGGCCAGTTTGTCAAAAGCTTTTTGCAGTGCCGCTTCTTCAATCGGTTTTAGTAAGTAATCAATACTGTTTAGCTCAAACGCATTAAGTGCATACTCGTTATAGGCGGTGGTAAATATTACAGGCTTTTTAAAGGGTATACGGTTAAAAATTTCAAAGCTCAAGCCGTCTGACAATTGTATATCAAGAAAAGCCAAGTCGAAATCAGTATTCGCGCTTAGCCATTTTACCGATTCTTCTACCTCATCCAGCTCTTTCACCACCTCAATAGCAGGGTCTATTTTTTTCAATATCCGCTTTAGTTCTTGCCTTGCGTATGGCTCGTCTTCTATTATTACTACTTTCATTGGCAGTATTTTTTATAACAAGGGTACTCCTACTCTAAAAATGCGTTCGTCTTTAAAAATCTCTACTTTTTTATCGGTCAAAAAAGCATAACGGTTGTTTATTATTTGCAAGCCTAAGCCGCTTGAGTATTCTTTTTGCTGTTTTAATTGCAGGTTGTTTGACACAAAAATATAATTGTTGTATACAAATATTTTTATCGAAAGGGGCTTGTTTTTAGAGGCTATATTGTGTTTTATGGCATTTTCTACCAATAGTTGCAGGGTAAGGGGAATCACCTTTTTTTTAAGTGCTGTATCGGGTATGCGCAGGTCTATTGATAATACGTTCTCAAACCTAATGGCCATTAGGTTTCTGTACGAGCTAAATATTTCCAGCTCATCATCAAGAGGAATAGCATCTTTTGTCCTTCGGTCTAATATGTTGCGAAATACCGCCGAAAGTTGGCGAACAAAACTGCTGGCTTTGTCTTGACTTTCGTATACTAATGATGAAAGGGTGTTGAGGTTATTGAACAGAAAGTGGGGGTTTATTTGGGTTTTCAGCATCTCTAACTGAAACTCGGCTTTTTCTTTCTCAAACCGTTCTGCTTCCATTTCAGATGTGTGCCAACGTTGCAGCAGGTTTTGCCCAAACTCGATCAGTACGTTTATTTGTATTACAAATGCAGTTATAAAAAACTGTATAAGAGCCAGTTGAAAACTAATAAAGGTGGCTTCGCCCAAAACACTAAACCTAAAATACTGTGTCATAAAAGCCAAAAGACTTTGTATGCCTCCGGCTAATAATATGCTGTAAAAAGATTGCGATATAAACCTGTTGAGTGGATTGTTCTCCCAAGGCTTTGTTTTGTCTAACTCAGCACGAATTACAGCCATCAATCTAAAAATGATAAAAAAGCCTACCCACACATACACTATCTGCTCGGCCATCATATCAAGGGTGGGGTAAAACTGATAGAACAGCAAACCCTTAATCACATTATCTATTAATAAATACAAAAAAACCGACGGTAGCACAAGCAGCCGTCGGGTTTTTTTGGGACTGAAATTAAATTTCATAAAACGACATCAGATGCTTCACAGCACCCAAAGTTAATTAGTTTTGCGCAGAAACTTTGGTAAATTCCCTTTCGAACTCGGCGTTACCCTTCACCAATTTAACGGTGTATGTTCCTGTAGGAAAAGAACTGATGTCGTAAGTAATTTTACCGTTTTGGGTATTGCGAAACCAGTCTTTAAAAAGCAATACTCCATCACTGTATATGTATATTTTTAGTTTTTCTTTATCGGCCTTGTTAAATACTAATTCTAGTGCGTTGTTATTTTTAACTTTTACCAATGCTTGTATGCCATCAGCCACAAACAATTGTGCCTGAGGAGAACCGCCTTTGGTTGTATCACCGTTGCCCGCCTGTGCTGTGCTAAAGGTAAAAAGAGCTATTAGCAGGGCTATAATTATTGCGTTATGTTTCATGTTGTTTAAAAAATTAAGTGGTACTTTTTTTAAAATGTACAACACAAAGGTATTGCGCTCTTGTACCCTAATTAAGTGCTTGAGGCTGAAATGCAACATACTCATTCTCAAATGTAAAATAGTAGGGCTGAGTGTTGCTTTAACACTAATAAAATGAAGTGTTTTGTTTAGGTTTTTGTTAAAAAACATTGTTTTTTTGCTAAAGACTCTACGTCAAACAAATATTATCAGCACATTTGTTGTAGCGACACATCTTTTTTTAAATAAACCATAATGCCCAAAACAAAAGCTCTTATTTCTTTTTTTGATAATGCCGGGGAGGTTTTGGTTCTTTACGATGAGAACCTTAACATAGTTGAATTTAATAAGGCGGGATTGGAGCTGTTTAAATTTCGAAAAGTTGATGTTATAGGAAAAAATATAAGCAAAGTATTCCCGGTTTTAGGTCAACAAAAATATTGCGAAAAATATTTAGAGGTTTTAAAAAAGGGAAAACCCATAACTATTGAAGATTTTACCCCCCACACCAGTTTAGGCGTTTTTCGTTTTAGGATAAAAGTTTTTAAAACAGAGGGTTTATTGGGAATGGTAATAAGCAATATTACCGATTTGGCTGAAACAGTTGAGGAGCTGAATGCATTGGTGTATAGGCTTACACATGATATGCGCACACCAATAGTTAATGTGTTATTGCTTTCTGATGTTCTAGCTACTCAAACAAAGGAAACAAAACTAGACGATGATTTCTCATACATTAGCCTAACTGAAATTAAAAAGCAAGCAGAAAAGCTGGATGGCATTTTGACTAAGTTACAACAAATAGCATTGTCGAGAAGCGCGCAAAAGAAAACACAGCTAGTTGATTTTAAAGCTACACTAAGTAGAATAACTAAATATATTGATAAGGTTTATCCTAATGAAAATGTTGCAATAAGCACCTCTATTGAAACTACAGAGCCTTTTTACTGTTATAATAAAAAAATGGTGCTATCGGTTTTAACTAACTTGATAGAGAATGCAGTAAAATATAAAAGTGATGATGTAGAGCAATCGCGGATAAAGGTGACAATAAAAAGCGAGAAGGAAGGTGTTTTGTTTGTTGTAGAAGATAACGGTATAGGTATACCCAAAAATTTACAAAAAAAGGTGTTTACTATCTTTTTTAGGGGCACCACTAAATCAATGGGTGCAGGGCTTGGACTTTATAGCGTACAGCAAGATATTAAAAGAGCAAATGGCACAATAAAACTAGAAAGTACAGAAGGGCAAGGAACTACTTTTACTGTGTATTTACCCTCTTTAAAAAAGAGCGTTGATTCTCCTCTTACCTTTTTATCAAAGCAACCTCGCCTATAAACATAATTGTAATAAGCGAGGCTTAGTGATAAGTATTATTTTATAACTGATACTCTTTGTACAGTGCGGTATTGGCTGCCATCGCTTAGGTATACATAATAAATACCGGCACCTTGGTTACTTAAATCTATTGTGTAGGTAGCAAGGCCTCTTTCAAGCGAGCCATAAAACACCTCTCTACCCAGCATATCGTTTATGCGTATCACCAAGCTACCATCGTATTGTTGCAAGTTGCGGTTTATGTTTATTTGCCCCTTAGTAGGGTTGGGGTAAACACTAACAGCCAGTTCTTCTACAATTTCAGGCACACTAATAGTTCTTTTGGTAGAATCGCGCACGGCATTTAAAAAATTAAGTCCACCCCTAAAATTGCCCAACAACACAACGGGTTTACTTCCTGCTGAATCACTAAGGTTAGCAACTTCGGGCACTATGCGTGCGCCTAAATTAATGCCTCCAAAATCTTTACTAATATTATTGTACACAAAAGTGTCAATCTCAGTAAAAGCACCGTTTATATTGCCTTCAATATTGTTAAACAACCATAACTTACCTGCATCACTCCCCACCAAAAGCTCACGTTTTCCATCACCATCAAGGTCGCCAATAAAGGGAGCTGCATAGCCTACATTATTATATGTTCTTATAGAGTCGATAATACTTCCCATAGCATCGGTAATGTAGTACCAATAAAAATCGTTAATAAACACTTTGCCCAGTGTATCAATGGTAGGCAAAGAATCGAAAAAGGGAGCGCTGGCCGTTCCTTTATTTTTAAAATAACTAACAATACCTGCGCCTGTACCAATAACAAGATCAGGCAGTTGGTCGCCATCCAAATCGGTAATTTGTGGTACGGCACTAACGCCCACATCAATTTTCATATAGTTTTTCACGCGTGGCGCAAAAGACAAACTACTTCCCGAGCTATTGTTTTGATAATAATGCAAACGTCCGTCAGCATCACCAACAAGCATATCAGGCTTCTTATCGTTATTCAGGTCTCCAAAACAAGGTTTCATATCGCGAATACTATCGTTAATTAAACCCAAGTAGTTTTCGGTTTTGTGCGTGTATTCTGCTTTGGTTTTTGTGCCTGTATTTTCAAACAAAGTAACTCTATCAGCACGATTAAAAGTCAATTCAAAATCACCACGGTGTGCTGCTATTAAATCCAAATCACCATCACCATCCACATCAATAAAACGTGGCGTAACCCCCGAACCAAAATCAATAGTCCATTCTTGTAAAAAATTCTTTTTACTTAGCTGAAAGTCGGGCATTGTATTAGTGCCCTTGTTTTCGTAAAGCCACATTTGGTTTTGATTGCTGCCGCCAGCCTTTACATTGGGAGCAATAATTAAATCTTTTGATGAAGACCCTATGTTAGCATCTACATAAAACGAGGCAGGGAAGGTGTATATTTTTGCCTTTGTAGTATTTTTAGGAAAAATAGTGTCGTACTTCGTCATACTATCATAAGGCCACGAGAAGTCTTTTTTTCCGTTGATAAGCAAAGAAAGCTCATCGTACGAGGCATCGCCCAATACAAGGTCTTTGTCATTGTCGTTATCTATATCCAACAACAACATGGTCGATCCTGCGTGTTTTCCGCTTTTGTAATAGCGGCTTCCAAAACAAGGTACACCTAGCGAAATTGAACGATCGAAAAAGCTTTCGCGAAACCCGCCCCAACACTCATCGTACACCCTAAAGTTTAAGCTATCTAACGACCACGATTTTTCGTTAGAAATATTGCCATACATGGTAATTGAGGCTGCCGAAGCATCAAAACTTAAAATATCCAAATCGCCGTCGCCATCTACATCATCAATAGCCGAAATATCATCGGTTATCCAGTAAATTGGTGCTTCGGGTAGTCCTTGTATGTTTTGGTCGGCAGTAAGCTGGTTTTTAACCAGTTGAAACTGAGGAATATCACCTGTAGAAATATTTTTGTATACCGCCACCCCTTGTGGAAAGGTAAAAGGGTCGCTAGCGGTAAAAATGTCCTCTTTTCCGTCGCCATTATAATCCACCAATAATGCCCACGATGTCATTTTAGGAAAAGCCATTTCGTAATCGGGAGCATATACCCAATTGGCACCGTTTGGCCCCATAGCATTTAAAAAAGTAAGTACTTTGTTGCCCCCTCTATCAAAAATAAACAAGTCTTTTTTACCATCATTGTTCAAATCGATGTTAGAAAATTGGGGCGATAAAAAGCCACCCACAAAAGGGTATGGAATAGGCAAGCCATTGGTAGCTTTAAACTCTAAAGAGTTTTCTATATAAAACTTTGGCCCTTGTGCAAACGAGCTAAAGTATAATGCAACAACGGTTAAAAGTAAGAGTAGCTTTTTCATAAAAACAATATAGGTTTTATAATATAAGAGAGTGCTATTTTTGGGTTTTTGTTGCCCCAAAGTAATAAAAAAAGCCGCACCTAGTTTTTTGATTGAGAAAACAACCGCTAATCTTGCACTATAAATGCAACAGCTAAACACCATACAACAACTGTATGCCCTGTATACCCAAAGTTATACTGTGTGTACAGATACCCGAAATATATTACCCAACAGTGTATTCTTTGCGCTAAAAGGAGCAAACTTTAACGGCAACACCTTTGCAATTGATGCACTAAGCAAAGGAGCTGCCTACGCTATTGTTGATGAAACCATAACAACAAATGATGCAAGGGTATACAAAGTAAAAAACGTACTACAAACCCTGCAGCAGTTGGCTACTTACCACCGCCAACAGCTACAAATACCTTTTATAGCCATTGGTGGCAGTAACGGAAAAACCACCACCAAAGAATTATTGCTAGCCGTATTGGCAAAAAAATACCGCACATACGCCACCAAAGGCAACCTAAACAACCATATTGGTGTGCCGCTAACCCTACTAGCCATAAAGCCCGATATTGAAATGGCGGTGATAGAAATGGGCACCAACCAACCCGGCGATATGGAAGAGCTTTGCACCATAACACAACCCAACTATGGCATTACTACCAATATAGGCAAAGAACATCTTGAGGGTTTTGGCAGTATGGAAGCCATTGCCAAAGAAGAGAGCATATTATACCTGCACTTGCTAAAAAACAACGGATTGGCTTTTGTAAACGCTAATAACGAGTGGCTGTGCCGTATGGCATCACGATTGGAGCGGGTGTATAAATACGGTTATACCACTGCCGATAAAGAGGTTTTTAGTGCTGATTATACAGGCCGTTTATTACAGGCCAACCCCAATATACATTGTCAATTACCCAATACTGAAGGCAAAACAGTGGCACAACTTAGCGGTGAGTATAATTTTGAAAATATAATGGCTGCTGCTGCCATAGGGCACTACTTTAATGTTGATGCCGCTCTGATACAAGAAGCAGTAGCAGGGTATACGCCCACCAACAACCGCTCGCAAATTGTGGTAAAAGGCAGCAACACCTTGTACATGGATTGCTACAACGCCAACCCAAGCAGTATGGAAGCCGCACTAAAAAACTTTGCCGCCTACCAAGTGCCCAACAAAGTGGTAGTTATGGGCGATATGCTAGAGCTAGGCAGCTTTGCCCCTACCGAGCATGAGGCTATGGCACAGCTTTGTAAGCAACTGGGCTTTGAAACCGTGTATTGCGTAGGCCCTTTGTTTGCCCCTTATGCCCAGTTAATGGATGCACAGGCATTTGAAAATGCAGAAGCACTAAAACAACATTTTATACAAAATCCGCTGCAAAACAGCTACATACTGTTTAAAGCATCACGAGGTATTGCTTTAGAAAAAGCTGCTGAGGCTATTGTTTAACTATGCCCATTTACTCGCAACCTAAAAAATAGCAGTCGATTTTTAACTCACCCCAATTTTATGGGAAAGCCGAAACCACATAACTGCGCCCCTCTCCTTGCAAAGAGAGGGAGAATTATGAACATCGGTACTAAATTAATCATTCGGGGTGAGTTAACTAAAAAATCAGCCTCGTGTAACAAGGTATAGTAACACAAAGGGGGACTTAAAGTCCCCCTTTGCACTGTATTTTTAAAGTGATGGGTTTTATAACCATCAACAATGGTATACTACTCCTTTTTACGAAGCCAGCCCAGCAAATCATTTCTATCAATATACCACTTGCCGTTGCGTTTTTCTACCGCATACACAACCCTTGATGATGCTGTAGGCCCCGGGTTTTGCTGTATCATTTCTATTTGTGTACTGTCGGCCTTTGATACTATCGCTACATGCCCGTATTTATTAAAAGTAACAGCACTAAACACCAATAAATCATTTACACGGGGCAAGGTTTTACTGCCGTTTTTGTACTGCAACAAATTACGGTCGGTATTTAGTTCTCCATCATCTAAGCTAGTGTTAAAAAAATCTTTTGCGTTGCCGTAGGTATTTGGCATTTTGTGTTTCAGGTGGTCGTAATAGTATCGTTTTACAAACTCTACACATTGCCAACGCAGTCCATAATTGTAGCCATCGGCAGCCAAATGTCGTTCGCCCGTATGGGCTACCGCACCATTGTAATATACCGCCACTCTGTTAATGCTATCCACAGCATCGCCAACCTCGTAGTTGGTAAAAGTACCGCCTACCATAGCTTGCACTTTTGGGCTTTTGGTATAAAAAGCCACACCCGCAGTGCCCAACAGTAGCGCAATAAGTATAAACAGTGAAGCCTTTTTCATTCTCAAAAATAAGTAACGTGCAAATAGCACCGGTAGTATTTGTTTTGATAGAAATGAAGAAAAACCGGCTTTAACTCTAAAAATCCCTTTGCCTGCTATAATGGCAGGCTTTTTTGCTTTGCCCTTTTATTTTGGCAGAGACAACAGGCTTTTGTCCCCTATAAAACAACGTTTATCGACAAAGCAAATTGCTTGGATTAGTTTTTGAGTGATGGGCTGTGAAAGTTTAACTTTTTTAAACCCGATTTTAATAGATATTTTTGACGGTTTGTTAAACCTTTCCAAACACCATCCGTTACATTCAAAAAGACAAAGACCGAAATAATGCAGGAGAAGGAAAATTTGAAACGCCCACAGGAAAACGATACTAAAAATCGCAATACCAACCCCTTTAATAAAAAACCCATTAAAGGAAAACCGGCAGGCCCAAAATTTAACTTGTATTGGGTATATGGCATTATAGCTACTTTATTAATGCTAATGCTGTTTTTCCCTAGCTACAACAGCCCCGCCGAAACCAACACAAAAGAGCTTCTTGAAATGCTGAAAAGCAAAGACGTTAAGAAAATTGTGATTGTGAACGAAAAAATTGCTGAGGTATACCTAAAAGACAAAGCCCTTGAAAACGAAAAATATAAAAAAGAGCTAAAATCAAAAGGTACAGGCTTGTTTGGTGAAAAAACACCACATTTTCAGCTTGATATTGGTAACTACGAAGTATTTAGCAAGCGAATAGACGAGGCACAAAAAACCGTAAGCGACGAAGAAAAAGTATATGCCGTTAATGAAACCCGCCGTAACTTATTGTTTGAGCTGTTTCAGGTTATAGGGCCAATAATACTAATACTGGTTATCTTCTTGTTTTTTATGCGCCGCATGGGCGGTGGCGGAGGAGCAGGCGGCCCTGGCTCGCAAATATTCAACATTGGCAAATCAAAAGCCCAATTGTTTGATAAAGACACCCAAGTAAACGTAACCTTTAACGATGTGGCAGGACTAGAAGAGGCCAAAGTTGAAGTGATGGAGATAGTTGATTTTCTTAAAAATCCACAAAAATACACCCAACTTGGGGGCAAAATACCAAAAGGTGCTCTTTTAGTAGGCTCACCCGGTACAGGTAAAACCCTATTGGCAAAAGCAGTAGCAGGCGAGGCAAACGTACCTTTCTTCTCACTTTCAGGTTCTGATTTTGTTGAGATGTTTGTGGGTGTTGGAGCTTCTCGTGTTCGCGATTTGTTCCGCCAAGCAAAAGAAAAAGCGCCGTGTATTATTTTTATAGATGAGATTGATGCTATTGGCCGTGCCCGTGGTAAAAACATGGTAACAGGTGGTAACGATGAGCGCGAAAGTACCCTAAACCAACTGCTTACAGAAATGGACGGATTTGGTACTGATAGCGGAGTTATTATACTAGCCGCAACCAACCGCCCTGATGTATTGGATAGCGCATTATTACGTCCGGGTCGTTTTGATAGGCAAATATCTATCGACTCTCCTGATTTGGTAGGCCGTGAGCAAATATTTAAAGTTCACCTAAAACCACTTACACTAGGCACTGATGTTGATGCCAAAAAACTATCGGCACAAACCCCCGGTTTTGCAGGTGCTGAAATAGCTAACGTTTGTAACGAAGCAGCACTAATAGCTGCCCGTAGGAACAAGAAAAGCATTGAAATGGAAGATTTTCAAGATGCTATCGACCGTGTGATTGGTGGTCTTGAAAAGAAAAACAAAATTATATCACCCGAAGAAAAGAAAATAGTAGCCTACCACGAGGCAGGCCACGCCATAGCCGGTTGGTTTTTAGAATTTGCCGACCCGTTGGTAAAAGTATCAATAGTTCCTCGCGGTGTTGCTGCATTAGGTTATGCCCAATATTTACCTAAAGAGCAATACCTGTATCGCCAAGAGCAGTTAATTGACATGATGTGTATGACACTGGGCGGACGTGTTGCTGAAGATATAATATTTGGCAGCATTAGCACAGGTGCACAAAACGACTTGGAACGAATTACCAAAATGGCTTACGGCATGGTAACCCTTTACGGCATGAACGAAAAAGTAGGTAATGTATCGTTTAATGACCCACAAGGTGAGTACGGTTTTGGAAAACCATACAGTGATAAAACCGCTGAACTGATAGATATTGAAGTGCGCATACTGATTGCAAACGCATACGAACGCACCAAACAACTATTGCAAGATAAAAGAGGTGAGCTTGAAATAATAGCCAAAGAATTGTTGGCCAAAGAAATAATCTTCCAAACTGATTTGGAACGTTTAATAGGCAAACGCCCTTTTGATAGCAAAACCAGCTACGAGGAGTATATGGATAACAAGCCAGCCAGCCCCATATCTACAGTACTTCCTGCGGCTGAAGAAGTTGAAAACACCCTTAAAACACCCGATGTTACCGGTGAAAAACAACCCGATATAAAAGCATAGTTTCTTTTCAAGAAACTATATGTAAAAGCCCTGCATTGCAGGGCTTTTTTTGTAGCCTAAGACTAATAAACAGTAGTACAAAAAACTATTTCGGTTAAAACAGCCCTCATTTATTACTTTTGCTATTGGCAATGGATAACATCACCCCAAAAGAGCGCATACTAAAAAAAATACGGGCAGGCTTGCTGTATAAAAATCCTGCCAAGCACCCGCAGCTAGATCTTGAAAGCTCTGTGTATGAAGATATAACCGAGCCTTTGCCCGAGGTTTTTGCTCAAAATTTTACCCAAGCAGGCGGCAAACTGGTGTTTTGCCACAACAAGTTTGATTTGATTGATAACCTGATTGATTTACAGGAAAACAAGAAATGGAATAACCTGTATTGCTGGGATAAAAAACTAAAAACCGAGCTTGAAGATATAGAGTTGGAGTACGAGCCTAGCGGTAACAACCTTGAAAAAGCTGAAGCCACACTAACCACTTGCGAGTGCCTTATAGCCCGCACGGGCAGCATAGTAACCAGCTCACTAAAAAACAGCCGCAGCCTTGTAGCCGTTCCACAAGCACATATTGTTGTAGCGTGGATGAACCAAGTAGTTCCCGATATAAAAGACGGGCTTAAACTACTGGGCAACCACTACGGTAAAAAACTACCCACAGCCATAAACTTTATTACAGGCCCCAGCCGCACCGCCGATATAGAAATGCAATTGGTAACGGGTGTACACGGGCCAAAAGAATTGTATGTATTTTTGGTGAACGAAAAAACCAAATTGTAATTTCTTCCTTTGACTACTCTACCCACAGATAAAAAGATATACTTTGCTTCCGATTTTCACCTCGGGGTGCCCAACTATGATAAGAGTTTGGCACGCGAAAAACGCTTAGTGGCATGGTTGGACACGGTGAAGCACGATGCCGCCGAAATATATTTGGTGGGCGACCTTTTTGATTTTTGGTTTGAATACAAAACCGTAATACCCAAATATTTTACTCGCCTATTGGGCAAACTAGCCGAACTGCGCGACATGGGCATACCCATTACCTTTTTTACAGGCAACCATGATATGTGGATGTTTGGCTACTTTGAAGAAGAACTAGGCATACCTGTAATACGCCAACCTATTGATAGGGAGATAAACGGCAAAAAGTTTCATATAGCGCACGGCGATGGTTTGGGCCCCGGCGATAAAGGCTATAAATTCATAAAAAAAGTATTTGCCAGCAAACTGTGCCAATGGTTGTTCCGTTGGGTACATCCTGATATTGGCATAGGTATAGCTAACTATTTTAGTGGTACCAGTCGCAAAAAAACAGGCGACAGCGATGCTACCTTTTTGGGTGAAGAAAACGAATGGCTTATTATTTACAGCCGCGAGAAACTACAAACCCAACACTACGACTTTTTTATATACGGACACCGCCATTTGCCTATGGATATTGAGTTGCAGGCTAGCAGCCACTACATAAACCTAGGCGATTGGATAAACCATTTTACCTACGCCGTTTTTGATGGCGAAAATGTAGAATTGAAAAAATTTGAAGGAGAAAACCACTAAGCCATAACTGACACCATACTAAGGGCGGTATCGGCTAGTTTTTCATCACCATTAATAGTTATTTTTCTTTTTGCAGTAGCAGGAGTTATGCCCTTGCTAAATAGCTTCCAAGCAGTATCGGGGTCAATCAAAATTTCGCAATCACTAGCAATATTATTGTTTTTGTGCAGTTGCCAATTGTCGTTGTTTTTTGTTACCAGCCATTGTCCGCCTGCATCACCTGTTACATCAATTTTTACAGTAGTACCCTCTTTGGCTTCTGCTTTTCTAAATGTATAAGGCATACCATACATCATCGTATCCATAAATGGATAAAACAACTCTTTGGTTATAATATCTTGCTTGTTCACAGCATCGCGTATTTGTTGTTGGTGTAGCCAACGCTCGCTATACTCTCTAGCCACGTGCAGCCAGTTTTTACTTTCAGTTTCTCCTGCCCAATCCACAGGATATAGCGATGGAGCATCGTCATCAAGGCTACTAAAATAATCGGTAATAGGTTGTGCGGTTTGTTCTAACAAAAAAACAAGTACCTGAGGGCTTAATCTGCGGGCAGTTACTATCCACTCAGCATTAGTAACATTTAACCATTTCACCACATCTTTGTACGATCGGTTTTTGGGTGCCTCTATTCTTTTATTACCGTCGCGTTGAAGTGATAACGCCCTAAGATTACCATCTAATATGTGTGCAGCAACATCTTTCACCGACCACAACCGAGCCAAAGTATGCCTGTCCCAGTCATCGTCTTTTAATGATGTAAGTACCTCTTTTAACTTTTGTTGTATAACAGGAAACAACTTTTTTGCCTCCACAGGCTTCCCATGTTCTGACTCCATATACTGATAAACTTGCAACTAATGTATACTATTTAACGTAAAAAAATAAAGCTCAACCTACAAATTTTTAAATTTTAGTCGAGCCAAATACAAATTAAAAACCCTGCGAAGCTATATTTTGTTTGTTATCAACGGTAAAAATGCTTGTTTTTATTTTTTAGTAAAACCCAACGATATAGAATTGATGCAGTACCGAAGCCCTGTGGTATCGGGGCCGTCATCAAAAACATGACCCAAATGCCCCATACATCGGGCACACATCACTTCAATACGTTTAACACCTAAAGAATAATCGGCCTTGGTTGTAATTTTATTACTGTCTATCGTTTTAAAAAAACTAGGCCAACCACACCCTGCATCAAACTTGGTATTGCTATAAAACAATTCGTTTCCGCAGGCTTTGCACACATAAACCCCACTATCCCAAAACTGATCGTACTCACCCGTGTAAGGCTTTTCAGTAGCCTTCTCGCGCAAAACCTTGTACTCATCATCCGTTAATTGTTTTTTCCATTCTTCTTCAGTTTTCACCACTTTATTTACACCATCATCTACCGCAGTAGTTTTTTTGGCACAAGCAGCAAAAACAAGCAAACCCAACACCACTATTGTTTTATATGCCTTCATACTTCTTTTGGTTTTAAAATAATTAATAAAAAAAGCCCGCCCTTTGCTAACCTGCCTGTAAAGCTTGGGCGGACTAAAATTGCAGTTAATGCAATACCTTTAGTTATTATGGCAACAATACTTTATCAACTACGTGTATCACTCCGTTCGATTGGTATACATCGTACACACTAATATTTGCGGTACTGCCGTTGGCATCAGTAACAGTAATATTATGTTCACCGTTCATTTTAAAAGTCAACTCGGCACCTGCAACTGTTTTTAGTTTTGCCTCGCCTTTTCCTTTTTTAATTAATTTAGCAAGAGCGGCAAAATCGTATTTGCCCGAAAGTACATGGTACGTGAGTACGCCTACCAATTGGCTTTTGTTTTCGGGTTTCAAAAGAGTCTCTACAGTGCCTGCGGGTAGGTTTTCAAAAGCATCGTTGGTGGGAGCGAAAACAGTAAAAGGGCCGTCGCTTTTTAGGGTTTCTACCAATCCACCTGCTTTTACAGCGGCTACTAGGGTAGTGTGGTCGGCACTGTTTACAGCATTATCAACAATATCTTTAGCAGGATACATTTCTTGCCCGCCAACAACCGTTGTTTGGGCACTAAGGGTTTGGAAAGAGGCAAAAGCAACCAACACAAGTGCTGATTTTGTAAATAGGGTTTTAACGTTTTTCATAATGATTGTTTTAATATTTAGCATACATACGGCCGACACACCCGCTATGGTTTTTATTTTTTGAAAATATTTTAGTTAACCATTGTAATAGAACCAATAAATAGCAACATCGCCAAAGCACAAATACCCTAAAAAGCCTACCTTTGCAAATTATTTTTGAGAAGCCATGTTGGATAAATTAGAAGCAATAAAAACACGTTGGAAAGAGGTTGAAGGACTGCTTAGTAGCCCTGAGGCAATGGCCGACATGAAACGTTTTGCGCAACTGAACAAGGAGTACCGTGATTTGACGCCTATTGTAGAAAAATATGGCGAGTATAAAAACTTGATGGACAATATTGCCAGTACCAAGCAAATTTTGAACACTGAAAAGGATGAAGAGATGCGCGAGATGGCAAAAGAAGAGCTTTGGGAGCTAGAGGAACAACAAGAGCCGATGGAAGAAGAAATTAGGCTGATGCTGATTCCTAAAGACCCACAAGACGATAAACACGCTATGGTAGAAATACGTGGCGGTGCTGGTGGCGATGAAGCGGCTATTTTTGCGGGCGACCTTTACCGTATGTACCAAAAGTTTTGTGATAATAAAGGCTGGAAGATAGAGGTGTTGGAGATGATGGAAGGCACTAGCGGCGGATTTAGCAAAGTGGTATTTAATGTGCTAAGCACAGGGTCGTACGGTATATTAAAGTACGAAAGTGGTGTGCACCGTGTGCAACGTGTGCCTGCTACCGAAACACAAGGCCGTGTGCATACATCGGCAGCATCGGTGGTGGTATTGCCCGAGGCAGACGAGATTGATGTGGATATGAAGGAGAGCGATATAAGGGTTGATACGTTTTGCTCATCAGGGCCCGGCGGACAATCGGTAAATACTACGTATAGTGCGGTGCGATTAACGCACGTGCCTACGGGTATTGTGGCGCAGTGCCAAGACGAGAAATCGCAAATAAAAAATAAAGAAAAGGCTATGAAAGTGCTTCGTGGTCGTCTTTACGAGATTGAGCACAACAAGTGGCTGGAAGAGGTGAGTAAGAAACGTAAAACGATGGTGAGCACGGGCGACCGTAGTGCCAAAATACGCACGTATAACTTTCCCCAAAGCCGTTTGACCGACCACCGTATTGGTCTTACCTTGTATAGCCTTGATGCTGTAATGAACGGCGAGATTGACGAAATTATAGAACAACTGCAATTGGCTGAAAATGCCGAACGCTTGAAAGAGGGTGTGAATTAATTCGCTTTACCTTATAACAACTAAATATAATGCGAAATAGGCTTAAAACCTGTTTCGCATTTTTGTTTTGTGCAAATAGATTGTTTCTCTTCACCAAAACAGTTTTTATAATAAAGTTGAAACAAGAAAAGACTATTTTTTTCGGGCAATTACAAACTCAACCAATTGGTTTAGGCGAGTACGCGCTTCGTTATCGGGAAAAGAGTTTAGTATTTCAAGGGCTTCGGCTTTGTAGCGTTCCATAGCCTGCTTGGCGTATTCAATGCCACCGCTGCTGTGCACATAGTCTACCACCTCGCGCACTTTTTTGGTGTTGGTGTTTTGGTTTTTGATAATATATATCAGCCTACGGCGCACATCAGAAGGTGCGTGGTTTAGCGCGTATATAAGCGGTAGGGTAAGTTTTTTTTCTTTTATATCTATACCTAGCGGTTTGCCTATATCATCGGTACCGTAATCAAACAAATCGTCTTTTATCTGGAAGGCAATACCAATTTTTTCACCAAACAAGCGCATTTGCTCAATACGTTCGCTATCATCAGGTATTACTGATGCTGCACCAATGGCACAACACGAGGCTATAAGCGAGGCTGTTTTTTTGGTAATAATATCAAAATATACCTCTTCATCAAGGTTTAGCTTGCGGGCTTTTTCTATTTGCAAAAGCTCGCCTTCGCTCATTTTTTGTACGGCATCGCTTACCGTTTCCAACAAGTTAAAATCTTTATTGCGTACAGCTAAAAGTAAGCCTTTGCTTAGCAGGTAATCGCCCACCAAAACAGCTATTTTGTTTTTCCAAAGGGCGTTGATGGAGAAAAACCCACGACGTTTGTACGAGTCGTCTACCACATCATCGTGCACCAATGTGGCGGTGTGCAGCAACTCTACCAAAGCCGCGCCGCGGTGCGTAGCCTCAGTAATTCCCCCGTTTAGTTTAGCAGTAAAAAGCACAAACATGGGGCGCATTTGCTTGCCTTTGCGTTTTACTATATAGGTCATTATAGTATCAAGCAAAGACACCGAGCTTTTCATACTTTGCCTGAATTTGGTTTCAAACAAGGTAAGCTCCTGCTCTATGGGCGCTTTTATTTGGTCTAGGGTGGGGCTGCTCACAACTTTGGTCGCAAGTTACTCCATACATTTATTATTTAAAGCGGGTAAGGTTTAAAAATTGTAGCAAACGGAGTAAATAGGGTATAAAACCACTTACTAGCGCAATAAAGTTACTGTGCCGCGCTCGGCAGTTTTTGTTCCATCATACGAGTATATTAGCATGTGATACATATATACTCCTTCGGGCAATACATCTCCTCCATTGCTTCGGCCAAACCACTGGTTAGTTCCACTAGGGTTGGTGTATACCAATCGCCCCCAACGGTCGTAAATTTCCAACTTCACTTTAGATATAAATTGCCCCACAGGGCCAAAGCCATCGTTTAGTCCTTCACTAAAACTAGGGGTAAAGGAACTGGGAATATGGTATGCTGCCTTTTGGGTAACACATATTGTGTTTGATATAGAGGTTGCTGCAAATCCGCCCAAGTTTTCTTGTGCTTCAATATAATAGCAAAATAATGTGGCGGTATCGGTAAGCAAACTATCCTTGTATTGGTATACGCTGCCGCTTACATCGCCAATTGGCGCATAAAACTGCCCGTTTTCGCTTCTATATACACGGTATTCCATTACATCCAAAGGCCAGTTTTGGTAGCCTTCCCAGCTCAATTCATTTACAAAGCGTTTACTTTCTCCGCGCAGCATAAGCAGGCATCCTAAATTACCTGTTTTACCAATATTATTACATTGGTCTACGGCATATAGCCTGTAGCAATAGCTTTGGCGCTCTATATCGGTTAGAGTATCGTAATAAAAGGTATCGGCGGCAGTGGTATAAATGGTTTTCCATGCGGCGGTATATCGGCGAGCACGTTGCAGTACATACTCTTTTATATCTGGCTCGGGAGAGGATGCCCATTGTACCAAAACAGTGGAGGCATTGTCTCGGGTAGCTCGTATCAGGTATGGCGGGGCAGGTGCAAGGGTGTCAAGGGCTTTGGTAAGTGTGGTGTCAGAAAGAGAAAACAAACCCACTACATCTGTATTATTGGTTTTAATACGATAGTTGTATGGGGTTTGACACTGCGTTCCCCTATCAATGTATTGTGCGCTGTCTTTAGGCAATGTGGCCAATGTAGCCCAATTTACACCCGGTTCGCGGCGTTGCACTTCGTACTCGTAATTACCAAAACCCACATAAGGAGTCCATTGTATTATTACCTCAGAAAACCCCGGGGTAGCAGTAATATCGGTTACAGTATGAGTATCTGAATATATCGACTCGTTCCCACAACTATCTATCACGCTAACATAGTAGCTGTTGGTTTGGGTTTTTGTATTTAGGTTATTATCAATATAGCTGATAGTACCAGCGGCTGTATTGTTTATTGTACCTGCAAGGGTATATGCACTCCCTGCCTCGCTGCGGTATATATTGTAGCCTTTTCTATTTTTTTCTGTTGAAGCATTCCATTGCAGTATTACTTGCCCGTCGGTTATACCCGTAGTAAATACAGTCGCCCGCACCATAGTATTGGCTGGCGGAGGAATAATATCGTATACCGATGCGCTATCAACATTTGAAAACGAACTTTGAGAAGGCATTGCCCCAATGGCTTCAATTTTATAATAGTAATTATTACCGCATGAAAGCCCCGTATCGGTATAGCTAAGTGCTGTGCCTGCCAGTGTAAGCAAAGGCGTTTGTGTACCTGCCGTTGTGCCCCTATGTATGCGGTAGTTGCTTACAGGCCATCCTTTATATGCTGTCCAATTGAGAGCCGCTGTAAGGTTGCCACCGGTGGCACTAGCTACCATAGTTCCGTGCCTTTCTGATGAATCAACCGAAACATAGTTACATAAATTGCGCACCCGTACGTGGTAAAAATGGCTGCTTGTTTCGGTATTTATGGTTGTGTGCTCAAACAGTGTGTCGTTTAGTGCGGTAATATCAGCTATTTGGCTGTACGCACCTGTGCTATCGGTAGCATGGTACAATAAGTAGCTGCGTGCAAAAGTATCAGCTAAAGGTATACGTTGCCATTGGGTTTGTGTTTTACCGCTTGCTGCTCCGGTTGCCGTTACTGTGGTAAGGTTAATTGGCACAGTGGTGGGTAATGGATAAGTGGTGGGTTGTATACAAAGGGTATCAGAATACGCACTGAAACCTGTATTTGTCCCTGTTGCTTTTAGCCTGTAACAATAACTATTGGCATTAATTACAGCACTATCAATATAATTATTAGCTGTTGCCGAAAGTGTATTTATAGAGATGAATGCACCTCCGTTTGTACTTCGTTCTACCTCAAATTTTTGAGTAGGCGTGCCAAACTGAGCGGGTGTATTCCAGTTTAGGCGCACCAATGGTACACAGGCATAAGTTGAAAGTGAGGGGACTACTATACTAATTGTATCTGACGGTGCTGATTGATTGGCACTAGGGCAGCTATCTTTAGCTATTACGTAGTAACTGTATATGGTGTTTTTGGTTGATAAACCTGTTTTGGTATGAAGAGAATCGTACTCAAGGGTGGTTTGTAACGTAAATGGGCTACCGTTATTGCTTTGCCATATCTCGTAATATTTTACATAAGGGCTATCGCTTTTGTGCCATGCCAGTTCTATTGCGCCTGTGGTGTTTATGGTAGCATATTTTATTTCGGGAGCGGCAGGCGGCACGCTATCAGAAGGGGTGAGCCAAACATTAACAGGGTTTGATATAATAGTACACCCGTATTGTGTTTTCACCTCTATTCTATAGTCAGTATTTACTATACACTCGTTTAAAAAATAGCTAAGTGTTGGGGTAGAATCAACATCAGTAAATACACCGCTGTTTCTTCGCCTCACTTGGTATTGAGGGCTGGTGGTTGTGGGGGCATTCCATACCAAATCGCCTTTTCCGGGGGTAATTTTGTTAAAATCAACCAAAAGGGTTGCTACTGTGTCGCTAGTTTCCCCATCCTTGCCGCAACGGTTTACTGCTGTTATATAATATTGGTAGCCTTTGGTTTGGGCTTGGGTAACTCCCACATCATTATAGTTTAGCGTTGCACCGGTACTATATACAGTATCTACAAGCACAAAGCCTGTTGAGCCTACAACACCCCTATAAACACGGTAAAATGCTAAGCCTGTGGAATCCGTCGGGGCTTTAAAAGTGAGTTTTACTACTGAGTCATTTACTATTTCAGTACAGCCAAAAACAGGTGCATCAAGAGCAGGTACAGGTATTACTTTTACCGAGTAAGTTCGCTGCCGTTGATTACACTTATCATCATTGGCAAAAACGGTAAATATATAGGGCGATTCGCTAATGTGCTCGCACGAGGGCTGCCAACAAAACTGAATAGTATCAGCCCCTTTGCGCACTCTTTCGGGCAAAGTTGCATAAGGAGCAGGCAAGCCTTGCGAATTATCAAAAATAGCCCCGATACGACTGGTATATACCGAGTCGTTTTCTATATCGTAAGCCCTTATATTAAAGCACAATTGCTCTAAAGCGTTAACTTGTTTATTAAAGCCTGCCGAATAAGCACTGTCTATTAAAGGAGCTTCGTTTGCAGGGCAAGTACGTACAATATATTGTATGTCTCGCCGCGTCGTTCCCATAGATACATAGCCTGTTTTTGTTTTTCTAAACTCCTCAACCTCAATAGCTAGAACGTAGTTTCCGTTTTGGTTTACCAATGCCGTTATCTCACCTGTTGTTGAGTTTATAGAGACGGAAGAACCAACTCCAAACGGCAAGGTTTCGCTATATCCATTGCGGTAGTTTATTAGCCTATAAGGAGGAACCAAATCGCTTTGATTACATGGAAAAGTGGCCTCATTGGGACTGGGGCAGAAAGAGCTGCCGGCACGATAGGGGCGCACCAAACGAAATACCAACGAATCGCCGTCAGGATCGAAGGCATTAAGGTTAAATGTGTTTTCTCGGTTGCGGCACAAAAAAGGCACAGGTATATTAAGGTATTGCACCGAGTTGTTTTTGTAGGTGTGGCTAGGTATAAAAGCCGCCCACAATTGCCCTTGGTTATCGGGTATATTGGTTAGCCCTGAGTTGCGACAGCAACGTGCCCACACCAAGTTGAAACCATAAAAAGCTGTACTTGTGGGGGTAGAGAGAGTTACATTACGCCTGTAAATGCCTTCTTGTATGCACGCAACAGTGCTATCAATACAGTTGGGCAATACGTTTGTAGCAGTTATTAGGTTTACAGCTAATGTTTGATATAATTGATCGTTGTGGGCGTAGAAAATCTTAATGTTTATTTGATTATCCAGCTTTGAGTTAGAAGTATTTGAACAATCGCGATAAACCTTTAAAGTAAGCTGGTATGTGGCACTGTTGCCGCTTGTGCTTAGTAGTTTATAGGTAAAATCGCCACCCATTGTATGCGAGGCCTGTATTTGCAAAAAACATAGTACGGCCAGTAAAAGGGTAGTTATTCTAAGCATAAATGAGGTTAGGTTAATCTATCAAAATTAACTTTTTAGTAACACACTGTGTTAAAAAGAATTGTCATAAAACTTTAACATTTTCATTCCCTCAAAACTGATAAAGCAGCTTTATTTGCTTAATGTTTAATGGCTTGTTTTATTTTTGATTGTTAGTATAGACATACATGGCAAAACAAAAACCTGTGAATGACCCCGGTTTGGGGCAACGATTTAGTAAACGCACCGCCCAAAAAATTATAAACGACGATGGCTCTTTTAATGTGAAGCGTATAGGTAGCGGTTCGTTTTTAAACGACATTTACCACTATTTGCTGCACCTCACATGGGGCAAGTTTATCCTTTTGGTGTTGGCCTATTACGGTGTTGCCAACTTGCTTTTCGCTTCTGTTTATTTTTATATTGGGGTTGAGCATCTTTACGGTGCCAATAACGAGAGTGTGATGGATGAGTTTTTAAGCTCGTTTTTCTTTAGCGCACAAACCTTTACCACGGTGGGTTACGGGGGTATTTCGCCCAAAGGCATTAGTGCCAGTGTGGCAGCTGCTTTTGAAGCTTTGTTTGGCCTAATGAGTTTTGCTTTTATTACCGGTTTGCTATATGGCAGGTTTATAAAACCAACAGCAAAAATTTTGTTTAGCGAAAATGCTTTAATAAGCCCTTATAATGGTGATGGAAGGGCTATAATGTTTAGGGTAGCCAATAAGCGCAAAAACGAGTTGATTGAAACTTCGGCTACGGTGATGATGATGACGGTGGATAAAACAAGCGACGGATATAGCCGAAACTATACCGATTTGGAGTTGGAGATTGATGCTATAAAGTTTTTTCCGCTAAACTGGACTATTGTACACCCAATTGACGAAAACAGCCCGCTGTATGGTAAGGGAAAGGATTTTTTTGAAAGCCACGATGTAGAGTTTTTGGTGCTGATAAAGGCTTTTGATGACACTTTTAGCCAAACGGTATACGCCCGATACTCGTACAAGTGGGATGAAGTAGTTTGGGGGGCAAAGTACCTCCGCCCTTTTTATCTTGATGATGATGGACGTGTGGTGATGGACTTGGCCGACCTAAACAATTATGAAAAGGTAAGCCTGCCGAGTTGATAGGCTTTAATACCTTTCTTGTAGCACACTTAAGTGATGCAATTCGTGCCCTGCAATTATATAACCTTGCTGCCCCACACTAAACAGTGAGTTGTTGGCTACGCCTGTTTTTTGCAATTGCCCTTCTGAAAAACTGCTAAACAAACTTTGTGTGGCTTGCCTCACGGTTTTGTATTCGGCTATTATAGACTCAGGGGTGCGGTAATCAGCCATGCTGTTGTGGGCGTATTGGTTTTCATCAAAAGCAGGTAAACTTTGGCTTTCGCCACGCGCCATACATAGTGCTCTAAAGGCAAATATGCGTTCGCAATCAATAAGGTGTTGCACCACTTCCTTTATGCTCCACTTCTCGGGTGCATAGCGGTATCCCCATTTTTCTTTGGGCAGGTTAATAAAGTATTGTTCTATGTTTTCAAACCCTTCTTTTAGTGCGTTTTCTATAGTGGTGTGGTTTACAAGGTTGGTATACCTGTCGTAGTAGCTGTTTGCGCTTATCATAGTTTGTTTAGTAGCCTTTGTTTATAAAGTTTAGACCTATCATTAACCCCATACGTAGGGTAAGTCCAACACGACTTTCTTTTCGTCCGTTCAAAATTTCTTGGTTGGTAATGGTATAATTTTCGTTGTTCCACTCGTTACGCCCGCCGTCAAAAGTAGAATATCCTGCGCCTACACCCATATAATATTCTAAATGAAATAACCTTGAGGTTACTATTGTACCCATTTGAAGCGTGAAATCGTAACGGGTTTCTTTGGGTTGAAATACCAACGATGTGGTAGCCGAAGTGGTGTTGTTTTTTACCCTAGCAGTTACATCGTCGTATACACGCTGGGTATACCTAAACTGAAAGCCGGTATACAATCCCCTGTCACTTCCGTTTCTGCCAAAGCGTTTATAGGTGTAATAAAAGCTGTTGCCGCTCCACCTAAACTCTTTTGGGCGATCTTTAATTCCTGCTATATCCCAACCATAATCGCGTTGGCTGTTGGTTTGTTTTATACCAAACTCGTGCAACCTGCGGTTGCCGCCAATTTGTACACTGCCTTGCAAGTTTTGACTTAGCAATGCCAAGGGAGCAAACGAAACATAAAACTTGCCGCCCCTTGCACGCCTGCGCGCCTCTTTGTTTTGTGTTTTTACACAGTCTTTATTTTTTTTGCGCAATTCATCTGCTTTTGAGGTATTGCCTATATATTCATAATAGTCTGCTAGTTTGCTATAGTCTAAACAATCCCAAGTGCTGTACAAATTTTTTGATTCAAATATTTCTACGGCAGATTTTACCAAATCGGTATTCTTTTTATTCTTTCCTTTTTCCATCATTTTCAGCAAAAAGGTTTTATCGCCGTAGCCTGCTTTTAAGGCTTTGTTATAGTATTCTAGTGCCCATTTATCTTCGTCAAGTTTTTCAAAATTTTCGCCTGCTTTTGCCCAAACTTCGCCATTACGGCTTAGTTCAGGTTTTTTTGTCAGTAGTGTGTTTAGTTTATAGTAAGCAGTGGTATAATTTACCCAGTTACTATCTTTAATCATTTTAATCTCTTTTCGCTTTAAACCACTCATCGCATATATTACCTTTTCGGCAGCCATTACAATATCCGCATCACTATTGTTTAGCTTGTTGGCACTGTAATACCAAATTTGTGTAGTCCACCAAAGGTTATAATCGCCATAGCTATAAAAGCTGTATGCCTTTTTAGAATACTTAAATGCGTCGCTATATTTAGCTGTAAAGGCACTAGCTTCAGTAAACTGAACCATCAACTGTTTGTCTAATGAGTTTAGGCTTGAAAAGTTTATGATATAGTTTTTACCCCTGAGTTTGTATTTTATAGGGTAGTAATAGCCCTTCACAATGTTTAGCTCGGCATCAAGGTTTTTTATCATTGGATACACCTCACTATATTTAAACAAATCGTTTAAGCAGGCGATATCTATTTTTTTAAGTGTCAGCGAGTAAAGTCGGGCAGCTTTTTTTTGTGCGTCATCTGTGCCTACCCTCAAAAATTGTTCAAAAAGCTCGTTAGCCTCTTCAATCTGTCTTTTTAGAAGTACATATTGCTCTGGAGTTATTCTGTCGTCCAATTCGGCTTTTTCGTTTTTGCTTTCTTTTTCCTTTCCCAAAAATTTCTCATACAGTTTTATCACCTTATCATACCCGTCAACAGCTTTTCCAAAAATAGCATCGTTAGTGGGCTTTGCTGTTACAGCAAAAGCCATAAAAAACAGAGCAAGAGTAGCTACCGTTGGCTTAATAAATCGTGGCATAGGTATAATAGTTAGCTGAATCAAAAATATATAATTTTATAAATAAACAGCTTTTTATACTTGATAATAACCAAAAGGTAAACAAGCTAGCAGCCCGGCGGATGATAAAACGATACTATTTTCCATTGCCCGTTTATTTTGGCCACGGTCATTTCTTTGTACAATGCTACTGATGTTTTTTCTACCAAAACATAGCCCGTTTTGCCGTTGGGCAATGCTATGTGCGCCCAGTTGGCATCTTCATCGGCATTATATACCCAAAAATCGTATTGGCTGCCTCTTCTCTCGCTGGTGTTTACGGTGGCGTATTTTCCGTAGCTTATGGTGCTTATGGCAGAATCTTGTGCAGTTGGGGCATTGTATACTTTTACGGTTTCTTCTAAAACCAAAAGGGTATCGTAGTCATCAAAAACAATGGTAAATGCAGGCGCAGTAAAATATTGGTTGGCGTGTACGTAGTTGGCTATATAGCTGGGGTTTTGTTCATCACCCTTTTTAAATCCATATTTAAGTAATAGCTCGGTTTGTTGCCAAAAGTAAGCGTCGTTTGGGCGTTGCTTATTGGGCACACAAACCATCTGAACAAAATATTGTTTGGGGCAATATTGGCAAGGGTTGTTGCTACTTTCGCGTACACTATCGGCCAAAAGAGGCAGCAGTAGTTCAACATCTTTTTTCTGCACTGCTATGTGTAGCTGGGCTTTAAAAGCCATAAACGAAGCATCGGTTTTGCTTTCATCAACCACCAAAGGGTTGCTTTGCTGCGCATGGCCTGCCACAAACAGTAGAGTGAGTATTGAACTAATAATAAGTTTCATTAATCCAAAGATACTAAAGCAGGGGGCTTTTGTTGTATTGCCTGATTAATCGACTCTGATTGTGTTTCTTACGGACAGTTTAAAACCTTTTTAGCACAGCTTTTTTTACCCAAGATATACCTGCAAAGCGCGCAGCAATATTAAGTACCCAAGGGTTTTTGTTTAGCAGTCGCATAAGTTGGTAATTTCGGCGCAGTTCGGCTCCGTATTTGGCGTATACTTTTTGGTCGTACTTCTTTATAAAATCAGCCGTAAAATTATTTTGAGTAAAACACAATTTGGCTTTTTGTGCTGCCATTATCCCACTGTAAGCAGCCTTATCAATACCATGCCCTTGCAAAGGGTCGATAAGTGATGCGGCATCTCCTGCCAGCATATAGCCATCGCCGCTTATGGGTATTTCAACCCCGCCAATGGGCAAGCCAAAGCCTTTTACATCACTGGTTTGTGTTGCTGCTGTAAATAGTGGTGCTACGGCAGGCTCGTTGGTAATAATATCATCCATCACCTCGCGCAATTTTATATTGTGTTTTGCTGCTTCGCTTGATACTATACCAAAACCTACATTAAAGGTGTTTTCGCCCAAAGGAAAAATCCAAAAATAACCGGGCAGGTAGTTTTTAAATAGGTAAAATTTATTGGTAAGGCTATCACAATCAACCCCTTTGTAGTATGCGGCAACTGCGGTGCAATGCCGTTCTCTATTAAGGTTATGGTGTGCAACGTGTTTGGCCAAAACTGAGTTTGCTCCGCCGCAACCAATAAGCAAACGGGCTTGCAATACCTTATCACTACCGCGCTGTTTCAGTTGCCATATATTGTTTTCTTTGGTTATTTCGGCTACCTCAAAATCTTCAAAAACCTCAGTTTCAGTATGTTTTTTTACTTGTGAAAAAAGGAAGCCGTCAAAATCCTTTCGGGGCGAATTATAGGCTTCGGCCTGCCATTGTATGGCTATGGCTTTGTTGTTGGGGGCAACTATGTGGCAGTATTTAACGTACTGCTTCATCTCAAGCTGTTGCAGCTCGTTATCAAAATCAGGAATTATTTGGCGCAGTGCTTTTAGTGTGGGGCCGGGTATGGCATCGCCACAGGTTTTATGTCGCGGAAAATGCGCCTTATCTACCAAAGCCACCTTTAACCCGCTGTTTTTAAGCGTTAAAGCAGCACTGCAGCCCGCAGGGCCTGCGCCCAATATTAGTATATCAAACAAATTTGCCAATGCACAAAAGTAATAGAAGTATGTGTTGATGTATACACGGTGGTAAAATACAAAGGCTTTGCTATGCTTGTATATTACCTTTTAAAGTATTTTCGTTATCATTTTGTAAAAAACGCAAGCATTTGTTTCAAAACACCGTACAAAAACCCAAACAACGCAGCCCTTTTAGAAAATGGGCAGCCAAAGAGTATTTTATACTAAAAAGGCGTTGGCATTGGCTTTTTGCAGGTAAAAAATATGCTTCGGAAAAGAAAAGCGAGCGTTTAGCGCATAGTGTTATCACACATCAATCGTTTTTGTTGCGACAGCTAAAAAACGTTGATATGTACTTGCAGCACAATAAAACCGAAAACCTAAGGCTTGCTATTGGCAAGGTTAACGGTATTGTTTTACGACCTAATGAAACACTATCGCTTTGGAAGTTGATAGGCCGACCAACTAAAAGCAAGGGCTATAAAGACGGTTTGGTGCTTAGCAGCGGCAAAATAGGCAAGGGTACGGGTGGCGGTTTGTGCCAACTGGGCAACCTGCTGTATTGGATGACATTGCACACGCCGCTTACGGTGGTGGAGCGTTGGCGACACAGCTACGATGTTTTTCCCGATGTGGGACGAAAAATACCTTTTGGCAGTGGTGCAACACTATCGTACAACTATATTGACTTGCAACTGAAAAATGAAACGGAGAACACGTTCCAAATTATGCTGTGGTTGGACGATGAGTACTTGCACGGAGAAATTTTGAGCGAAAAGAAAGTGAGTACTCACTACGAAGTGTTTGAAAAAGAACATTTTTTTAAACAACAATGGTGGGGAGGCTACACGCGCCACAACAAAATAATGCGCACTGCCAAGCAAGCTGACACAGGAGCGGAAATGGAGGAGTTGGTAACCGAAAACCACGCTATAATGATGTATAACCCAATGTTGGAAGGGTAAGCAATCAATAAATGTTTAACTTTAAGATGAAAAAATTAATATTTAACATAATTCTATTGTCAGCATTTCCTGTAATAATCTGTTGTTGTAATCGAGGCCGTTTTGAGAAGAATGATATAATAAAATATGAAGATATAGGCCCAGTAATAATTAAGTTCTCTGTGCCGAAAAAATCCATTGTTAATGATGGAGATTCTTTACCTAGTAATACGGGGGAGACGATTGCTACTGAAATAAACAATAAGTACAAAAACTTAGATTCGCTTAAACTTATTCATTATCTACACATCAATAATACTTTAAAATATTACGAATACACAGCAAAAAATAGCAAGGGGGAGGTGGTGAATCTTTTTGGTGCCAAACATAATGATAGCAGCCTTGTGCTTAATGCTTTTAGCAGTGAAACGAAGCTGAGCACTGAAAGCCGTTATGAACTGGATAAAAATACTTTGTGGGTTTACAAACAAAGTAACTACCGTGATGAGACGGTGTCAATTTCTTACACTCTTGAAATAAATAGGATATACTTTGGGCGTGACGACGGTTTTTCTAGTTGGGAATAAATTTTATTTCCGTTTAAAAAGATGCTGTTTTACTGTAATCAACATTCAAAAAAAATACCTTTACTTTGTAGTAGATACCCGCACCCCCCTAAATGGACTATTATAGTTGGATTATAATTGTTATAACCCTTGTACTCTCGGCCTTCTTTTCAGGAATTGAAATTGCATTTATTACCGCCAGTAAGCTACGTATTGAGCTTAAAAAAAACCAAGGGAGCTTTATCGCTCGCCTGCTTTCAAAATACGTTAAAGAGCCATCTCGTTTTATAAGCACCACTTTAGTAGGTAACAATATTGTTATAGTTATTTACGGTATATATATGGGTATGGTGATTGAGGGCGGAATGCGCTCGCTATTGCCCGACGCGTATGAAAGCAGTGTTGCTATATTATTGGTTCAAACCATAATATCTACACTGGTAGTGCTTGTGTTTGCTGAGTTTTTACCCAAGGTAGTTTTTAGAGCCAACCCCGACCAAATGTTGTTTGCACTGGCTATTCCTTTCAGAATATTTTATTTTTTGTTTTTGCCCGTTACCAAAATAGCTGAGCTGGTTTCACTAGGCTTAATACGTATTATAACCCGCAAGCCCCTGCCTAAGCAGGTGGCTCACTCGTTTACTAAGATTGACCTTGACCAATATATTACCGATAGTGCACAATTGGATTTGGATGAGGATGCGGATGTGGATGCGGAGATGTTTAAAAACGCATTGGACTTTGACAAACTAAAAGCCCGCGATTGTATGGTGCCCCGCACCGAAGTGGTAGCCATAGAGCTAAACGAGGATATTGAGGAACTGTATAAACTTTTTATTGAAAGCGGACACTCGCGCGTGTTGATATACCAAGGCACTATTGATAATATTATTGGCTATGTACACCAAGCCGATATATTTAAAAAGCCTAAGCAGATAAAGCACATACTAATACCCATTATAATGGTATCGGAAAGTATGCCTGCTACCGAATTGATGAAACGCTATACTGCCGAACGCAAAAACATAGCATTGGTGTTGGATGAATTTGGCGGAACGGCGGGGATTGTTACACTTGAAGATATTATTGAGGAGATTATTGGGGATATAGACGACGAGCACGACGTAGAGAAATTGCTTGAAAAAAATATTGGCGAAAATGAATACGAATTCTCTGCCCGCCACGAGGTAGACTACTTAAATGAAGCCTACGGACTAAGTATACCCGAAGGCGAATACGAAACGCTTGGAGGCTTTATTATTGCCCATCACGAGGATATACCCGAGGTTGAAGAAGTGCTTCGCCTAGAACATTTTAAAATAACAATTCTTAAAAAAGAAGGTGCTCGCTTGGACGAGGTACGCCTAAAAGTAGTTTTTGATGAAGGTTAACGGCTTTTTATAAACCGTTGTTTAGCCAAAACCGCCCCCTCTTTTCCCGTCAAAACCACATAGTACAAGCCGTTGCTTAGTTGGCTAATATCAGCAGTGTTGTTGTGTATGGCTATTTTGGTTTGCTTTCCTGTAATATCATACACCTGTAGGGTAACAACTTGTTGGGGCAAATTTTGCAAATACAACGCATTTACAGCAGGGTTTGGATAAATGCTAAAGCCTGCGTTTTCAGCATTGTCAATTCCCACGTTCATATCAGGATAAAGGGTGTCTACCGAAGCGTATGCATCAGGAGTAGCTGTTTTGTAGGTTGTATATACCCTATATTTTTGGTAGGTAGGAGCAGTAAAAGTAAATACTCTATTAGTGTCTGTTAGTATCACATTATCTGCCTCATCCAATATTTTACTTTGATAAGTCAACCCGATATAATTATTCCAAGGCTCGTTAGTATCTCCCTTTACGTCAATTTCAAAAGTATTGTATGTCTTTTTAACAATAACAGGGTGAACCTTGTAGGGATAATCTCTCACCAAGATATTGCATGTTTTGGTTGTAGTGTCTTTTCCGTCAGAAGCAAAAACAGTAAAAAAATTATCTCCAACGGATTGAGTTCCCCTTGTTAATGTGGCGCAAACCTGACCACTTGCAAATCTTACAATATGATTGTTGCTGGTAAAAGTACCCGAAATGCCTTTATCCCACCAAACAACAACAGAATCGTTGTCTTCGTCTGTTGTCGTTATATCTAAGCAAACTTGTTGTCCGTACGACCCTGTTTGATTTTGAGCAGTAATTTTAGGTGCTTTGTTTTGCGCTTGAGCCGATAAAGCGGCTATAAAGAATGATAGTAGTATAAGTGCCTTCATACTATAACAGATAATGCGTTAAACATATCTGTTGCCTACCCCTACTTTTTTTAGACGAATAGAAAATTTATTCTCCCAATACTTTTATGTAGACAGCGCGTTATTAATAGCTGGTGCAAATGTCCACTTGGTAATGAAGTTCTATCAGGTATTTTTCATCCCCCTACCCCTTCGCTTGCGCACTTCTCCTTCGTTCTGAATGCATTAGGGGTAAACATGATCCTACTCAAGGGGGACATTGCTATGTTTAGATTTAACACAAAAACCAAAGGATTGGCGTGTGGCTTCCATCCTTACAAGGCTTGTGAAGAGATAAGGAGGGACTGAGGGTGGTCAAAATGGCACGTTGCCCAAAATTCTCTTGTCTAAACTCTAGTTAATTAATCTTCAACCCCAATTCATCCAATTGTTTTGGGTTGATGGCTGAGGGTGCATCAATCATTACATCGCGACCAGCGTTGTTTTTTGGGAAAGCAATAAAATCGCGTATGCTATCTACACCGCCAAACAATGAGCACAAACGATCGAACCCTAAGGCCAAACCACCGTGCGGAGGTGCTCCGTATTCAAAAGCATTCATCAAAAAGCCAAACTGCTCTTGTGCTTCTTCTTTGGTAAAGCCCAGCAAATCAAACATACGCGATTGCAAGGCTCTATCGTGTATACGTATTGAACCACCGCCTATTTCAACACCGTTTATTACCATATCGTACGCATTGGCACGCACTGCGGCGGGGTTGGTGTCTATAAGGCCAATATCTTCAGGTTTTGGTGAGGTAAATGGATGGTGCATAGCAAAAAAGCGGTTTTCTTCTTCGCTCCACTCTAATAAAGGGAAGTCGAGCACCCAAAGGGGTGAGAAGGTGTTTTTGTTTCGCAAACCTAGCTGATTTGCAATTACCAGCCTCAAATCGCCCAATGCTTTTTGGGTTTTTTCGGTTTTGCCTGCCAATATCAGTAGCAAGTCGCCGTTTTGGGCATCAAAGGCTTTTACCCATGCTTGTTTTTGCTCGTCGTTAAAAAACTTATCTACTGAGGTTTTTAGGTTGCCCTCTTCCATTTTGCCCCATATCATTCCGCTCATGCCGCGTTTAGGGTCTTTTACCCAGTCGGTAAGGGCATCAATTTGTTTGCGGGTATAAGTGGCACAACCTTTTGCATTAATACCCACCACTATTTCAGCATCGTCAAACACTTTAAAGCCTGCTGCCGAAACCAAGTCTACCTCTTCGCCCTTTGGTAAGTTTAGGGTAACTGGCGATTTCAACTCTACAAACCTCATATCAAAGCGGGTATCGGGCTTGTCGCTGCCATAGTATCGCATAGCATTGGCATAGGTCATTCGCGGAAACTCGCTCATTTCAATGCCTTTTACGGTTTTAAACAAGTGGCGCACCATGCCTTCAAACGTATTTAGCACGTCTTCCTGCTCCACAAAGCTCATTTCGCAATCTATTTGTGTAAACTCAGGCTGGCGGTCGGCACGTAAATCCTCGTCTCTAAAACATTTTACAATTTGATAGTAACGGTCGAACCCCGATACCATTAACAATTGCTTGAACGTTTGTGGCGATTGCGGCAACGCATAAAACTCGCCTTGATTTAGGCGCGAAGGCACCACAAAATCTCTAGCCCCTTCAGGGGTCGATTTTATAAGCACGGGTGTTTCTACCTCAATAAAATTTTGTGCATCAAGGTAGTTGCGGGTTTCTTTGCCTATACGGTGGCGCAATTCCATATTGCGTCGCACCACATCACGACGAAGGTCTAAGTAGCGGTATTTCATACGCAACTCATCACCGCCATCGGTGTTTTCTTCTATTGTGAAAGGCGGGGTTTTGGCAGCATTAAGCACTGTAAGGGTTTCTACCAAAATCTCTATTTCACCTGTGTGCATTTTCAGGTTTTTGTTGCTGCGTTCGGCTACCTTTCCTGTGGCTTGTACTACAAACTCGCGACCTAATTGGCGTGCTTGTTCGCAAATAGGCGCATTGGTTTCCATATTAAACACCAGTTGGGTTATACCGTATCTATCACGTAGGTCAATAAAAGTCATTCCGCCCAAATCGCGCGATTTGGCTACCCATCCCGCCAATGTTACTGTTTCACCAATATTTTTACTTGTAAGCTCGCCGCAGGTTATCGTTCTAAACATAGTTGCTGAATAAAAGGGCAAAAATACAGTTTGCAATCAACACAACTTAGTAAGTCTTTGATTTTTTCTTTCTTAATGGTACGAAGCTCGACAGGGGTCTTTCGACGAACGGTCTTGTTTTTTTAAAATATGTTCCGTTAACTTTGATTTATCCTAGGAAAAGAGGAAGCCGAAAATCTTACAGAGTAGGCGCAAACTATTTCTAATTGCTTTAAAGTTATGTATTTAAAAAACATCTGTGTGTGTTTGTGCTTTATACTGGGGCTATCAGCCTGCACAAAACAACAAAACCCTGATTTGGGTGCTACACAAAACACTTCTCAAGAAAACGCAACTATTACCCGAAAGCATAGCCCGCCTGAAACACCAACTTCTGCAACTATGCGAGGTTTAGTAACCAATCCTGAAAGAGCCATTGAAGCTGTTTATGGCATTGATATAAACGACGAGTTTACCATTACCCTTACCGAAGTAGCAAAACTGCCTTCTGATAAGAGTATTTTGCAAAGCTATGAAGCACCTATGGACGACTTTGGTGAGGTAACTATACCTGCTAGTGCTACCGATTTTTGGCTTGTACCACTAAACCCTACTTTGCAACCTATGCGAATGGCCGGAGGGTCTTCGGCAAAACAAACCTGTAAATGCCCCGGCGGCGGGACGGGTTGTACTATGACTGTGAACAGCGACTGCACGGCAACCTGCAACCAAGGCACGTGCACTAGTGAAAACGACTGCTATCTTCAGTCAGACAATCCACCTGCAATAGCTATTTCTGTTGGAAGTGCTATTGTAGTGCCTGCACAGGCAATAATTTTTAATGGAGTTAGGTACGAATAAATAGTTAATCATAATGAAAACGCAAATATTAAAATATGCGGCGGCTATGGTGTTAGTAGTTGCTGTAGTTATAGTTTCTTGTAATAAAAAAACAGAAAGCGAGCAATCTCCTGTTGTTGAGAAAACCGCTATCGATAGAAAATCGGTAACAACGTGTTCTTCATCAGAAAACCTTAGCGAAACCAAACGCGCAAAAATTGGCGATGGAACAGTGATTGAAATGGTAATAATGAAAGATGTTGCCGGTATGGTAACGGTAACAACAACTCCAACAGCCACTTTGCCAAGCGATAGAAGCTCGTTATGGGTGTATGATGCTGATATGGATGCCGATGCAGGCATTGTAAGTGTTCCTGATGATGGTAAGAAGTATTGGATGGTTTATTTCGACCCAACCATAGCCCCTGCACTTGTAGCAGGCGGAGGCAGTGTTACTTATACTTGCGACTGCAATATTGAAGGCACTCAGGGCTGTGAAGTAACTATACAAGACTGTACTGCCGATTGCCAGAACGGAAACCCTTGTATGTCTGCCGGTGCAGGCTGCTGTTTAGAGTCTGATAAAGGCACAGGTATTGTTCGTAGTGGTGCACTAATGTTAGAAGCTGTTTCAATAAACTTTAATGGTGTTGTTTATCAATAAAATAACAAAAAAATATCCTAGGACAGCTATAAGCAGGATACACCTGCTTATAGCTGTTTTATACGCGTGTACTGTTCCTTCAAAAGCTCAAAACCCGAAGGCCGAAGCACTTTTAAGTAAAGCCTTTGAAAATGTGCAAGGCTTAAATAGTGGTCATATTGAGTTTTTATTTAATGCAAAAAAACGCCTTGATATTGATACTCGAGAGAAAGATACTATAACCAAATACGGCTTTTTTGATTTTGCATATTCTTCCGATACCTCCTCACCAAAAATAGCTGCCTATATTCTATCTATTGAAGGAGTAAAAACCTACTTGTACTTTAATGATTCGTGCTATACCATAAACCCCAGTGACAGTACAATAAAAAGAGAATACAGAACAAAAAGGTTGTTATGGCCATTGAGTGTTAATGGACTTACTTTGGTTGAAGCAACAGTGGAAGGAGGGGAAAGGATAAACAAGCTAAAAGAACGAACTACCGATACAGGGTTTTTTACTACTTTTTTGGCTGATAGCACACTAAACAACAATCAGGTATGCTATGCCATACAAATACTTAAAAACGATAGTGATGTTGAAGAAAAAGAGCTTTACACGCCATCGTACCACAAAAAGCTATATATAGCAAAAGCTGATAGTTTTTTATTAAAGGAGTATCATACCCATATTGATTTTGGGTTTAGGTTTTATTGGAACGAGCAAATAACTCGGTACAAACCAAATTACTATACCGCCAAAGAAATAGAGGATGAGGCTAAAAAGTTGCTGGCAAGCTACCGGGCACAAGGCTACACTTACTTTAATGAGAACGATAATAATAACAAGCCAGTTGAGAAAAACCAAAAAAAACCACAGTTACCCGTGCCCAATGTTGGCGATGCTTCGCCTAACTTTCGCTTAGCTAATTATTATGCCCCTTACGATACTACCGAGTTGTATAAAGTACAGGCAAATTATATACTCCTCGATTTTTGGTATGCCTCATGCGCACCTTGCTTGCAGGATATTCCTAAAATAAAAAGCTATGCCAGTGCATACCACAGGGAAGAGTTGTCTATTTACGGGATAAATGTATACGACCATGATACTAGTCGTATTGGTGCAATAGACAGTAAATTCCATTTCAACTATCCCATTTTGATAAACGGTCGCGAACTAGCCGAAAAAGATTATGGTCAAAATGCCTTCCCTCTAAAAGTATTGTTAGACAGCGAAAAGAAAATAATTTATATAGGAAAAGGCCACTCGTTAAAAGAAGGGCCTACTGAGTTGGATTTGTTGCTAAAGAAGCTTTTGGGGCACTAATTGGTTAATACACCAATGTTTCACCCATAGCCTCTATTACAAGCTCCTTTTTGTTGCTAGGCTCGGTATAGCCTACTATTTGGGCATCCATATTAAAGCTTTTGGCTATGGCTATTATTTCATCGGCCGTGTTTTGGTCGGTATATATTTCAAGCCTGTGTCCCATATTAAACACTCGGTACATTTCGTGCAACGATGTGCCCGATTGTTCTTTAATGGTTTTGAACAAAGGAGGCAAGGCGAACATATTGTTTTTAACCACCTTTAGATTATCAACAAAGTGTAGTATTTTGGTTTGTGCGCCGCCACTGCAATGCACCATGCCGTTTATGGCTGCTTTGTGGTGTTTAAAAATTTGGTTGACTACGGGCAAATAGGTACGTGTAGGTGATAATACCATTTTTCCTGCATCTAAAGGGCAATCGGCTACTTTGTCGGTCAGTTTCAATCCGCCGGCATATACAAGGCTTTCATCCACCTGTGGGTCGAAACTTTCAGGATATTTGGTACGGTATTCTTTAGCAAACACATCGTGCCTTGCCGATGTGAGGCCGTTGCTGCCCATACCGCCATTGTATTCGGCCTCGTAAGTAGTTTGCCCGTAACTGGCCAAACCTACTATTACATTGCCTGCCTTTATGTTTTTGTTGTCTATAATGTCGTCTCTGCGACTGCGAGCGGTTACCGTGCTATCAACTATAATTGTGCGTACCAAATCACCCACATCGGCTGTTTCGCCGCCTGTGCTGTATATGTTTACGCCATAGGTACGCATAGTATCAATAAACTCTTCGCTACCTTCTATAATGGCTTTTATCACTTCACCCGGAACAAGGTTTTTATTGCGGCCAATGGTGCTTGATAGCATAAAATTATCAGTAATACCAACACACAGCAAATCGTCGGTATTCATCACTATGGCATCTTGTGCAATACCTTTCCAAACACTTAAATCTCCTGTTTCGCGCCAGTATACATAGGCTAGTGATGATTTTGTTCCTGCTCCGTCGGCGTGCATCACCAAACAATGTTCGGGCGAGTTTTGCAGATAATCGGGAACTACTTTGCAAAACGCTTTTGGAAAAAGCCCTTTATCAATATTTTTAATGGCGTTGTGAACGTCTTCTTTACCTGATGAAACCCCACGAAGGGCATATTTATCACTCATTCTGTATGTTTTGTCTAAAAATCAAAATTTAGAATAATAAACAGTGTTATTTTGAAAACAACGCCCGTTTGAAAAAATACTCTATCCTGATTCTATTTGTATGCAGCAAAATTACAAATACCTGCGCTTATTTCCCCTTAATTTAGTTGTTTACCCCAACGAGAGGCTAAATCTACACATTTTTGAGCCTAGGTATAAGCAGTTAATTAATGATTGTATAACCCATGGCGATACTTTTGGAATACCTGTATATATAGGTAATAAAATGGCCGACTATGGGGCTGAGCTAGAGATTCTTGCTTTGGCAAAATTGTATGAAAATGGAGATATGGATATTAATACCCGATGTGTTTCTACTTTTAGAATAGAGGATGTATTTGAGCCAACAGAGGCTCAACTATATAGTGCAGCCAATGTAGTAACTGCCGCGTTTGATAATAGTGAAGAAGATAGTGTGCGGATGAAATTGGAGGATTATATACGCGATTTTTACCGTATTGTTTCGCCAAATACGGCACTTGATTTTGATATTAAAAGTCCTTTATCTAACCACTTTGGACACAATGTGGGGCTTAGCCTTGAGCAAGAGTACGAATTGCTATTGATGGAGGCGGAGTATGAACGCCAAAACTATATGCTGAACCATTTAATGCAGGTGATGCCTGTATTGCAAGAGACTGAACGACTTAAGGATAGGATAAAACAAAACGGACACTTTAGAAAATTAACAGCAAACGGAGCTAGCTAATATTTATTTTTAGTTTAAGGCATAAAAAAGCCCTGCAACCTTTGGTTGCAGGGCTTTTGTTTATAGTTTTATTTAAAAAGGCTTATTTTTTCTTTTCGCGCTCTTCTTTTTGTTTTCTTAATTTTTCTTCGCGTTCTTTTTTCTTGCGCTCCATTTCTTTTTTACGCTCATCGGCTTTTCTTTGGCGTTCTTCAGCTTTTTGTTGTCTTAGTTTCTCGCGCTCTTCTAGTTTTCTCTTACGTTCAGCATCACGATCAACAGGGGTTGTTTGTTGTGGTTGACTTTGTTGTAATTGTCGCTGGCGTTGTTGTTCTTCTATGGCACGTTGTTGCTCGCGGCGTTGACGCTCGGTGTCGGTAAAAAAGCTGGTTCCTGTAATACGTACTGTAGTACGACGGTTTAGTTGGTGCTCCCACTCTGTACATACGTTACGTGTGTCTGAAAGGTCGCATTTACATTTTTTAATGTACAACGAGTCTTCCCCGTATCCTTTTGCAGTAAGCCTTGCACTATCTATACCTTTTGAGATAATATAGGCTACTGCCGAGTCGGCACGACGTTGTGCCAAATCGCGGTTATACTCAGCACTTGCACGGCAATCCGTGTGTGAGCCTAACTCGATAGTTACCGAAGGGAAACGTTTTAGTAACGCTACCACCGAATCGTCTAATATCTGAGCAGCATCTTTACGTATGTTGGCTTTATCTAAATCGTACAAAATACCACGCACGTTAAACATTCCTATCAAATCTAGGCGGCACATGGTAAAGTTTTGTACCAACTCTTTTGAGCATATAAGGTTTTTAGTGCTTTGATAGGCTTTTTGGCTTCCTATATAAAAGTCTTCGTTTTTATCGGCATACAACTCATAGCTAAACTCTTTGTTTAGTGGCATTGAGTAGAAACCATTTCTATCTGTACGAAGTACTATTTTATTACTGTCTTGGTCGTTAGAGATAAATACACCTGCATCTTTAATAAATTCGCCGGTATTACAATCTTTAACTACACCACTAATTTTAAATTCTTGAGGTACGGGGAAGAATTCCCAAATATCATCTGCTCCACGGCCACCATCACGGTTTGATGTGAAATAACCTGTTTGAGGGCTAGCAGGATTATAGGTTAATGAAAAATCATCGCCGCCTGAGTTTAACGGATATTTAAGGTTTTCAGGTTTGCTCCACTCGTTGCCGGCTCCTGTTGATTTAAACATATCTAAACCACCCATCCCTACGTGTCCGTTTGACGAGAAATAAAGTGTTCCGTCATCAGCAACTGAAGGGTACATTTCGTCTTTATCGGTATTAATGGTTGGCCCTAAATTTATTGGGTCGCTCCATGTTTTGCCGCGTTTTACAAATGTTACTACCCAAATATCTTTGCCTCCATAGCCACCGGGCATATCTGATGAGAAGTATAGGGCGTTACCATCGGCAGATAAAGAAGGATGTCCGTAGGTATATCCTGTATCGCAAAAAGGCAACATAATAGGCTCATCCCATTGGTCGCGTCCTTTGCGGTTACTTTGGTATAGTTGGCAAGTGCTGTATTTACCTTTTGGCCCACCGCATTGTGTATAGTACATGGTAGAGCCTTTAGAGTCTAGTGTTGTACTACCATCGTTGTACTTTGTATTTGCAGCTCCTTTTAATAGTTCAGGGCTATTAATAGTTATACTTCCGCGCCTTTTCTTAAAATCAGCAATCCAAATATCGTGGTAGCCAGAACCTGTCCAGCCGTAAGTGCTTTTTACAACACCGTTTTCACGATCAGATGAAAAGATTATGGCTTCTTTCTTTACAGGAGTAGCACAATAGTCAGAGTTTCTTGTGTTAAGTTTTTTAACGTTTTCTACTTTAAACAGTATACACTCTTGGCTTTCTTTCCATTTTAGTGCTAACTCAGCACCTTCAAGACCTTTTTTAGCCTCTTCGTCGCTAGGATTTTCTTTCAGGTAATTGTTATACAGTATAATTGCATCTGTATACATCTCCTGACGTTTTTTCATGTCCGCCTGCATTTTAGTGGCGTTCATTTTTTCTAGTTCAGTGGCTTTCTTTTCTTTTATAACACGCTCATACCAACGGTCAGCATTTTTATAGTCGTTATACATCCTATAACCTTCTGCTATTTTAAATGCAACTGCCCCTCTGTCTTCTTTGGGCACATCTCTAAATACATCACGGTATATGTCAACGGCGTTTGAAAATTCTTTTTTATCCCACGCCTTATTGGCGTCGGCTAGTGTTTTTTTACTACAGCTGCTTATAACTGCTGATAATGCAAAAATTGTAAGTAAAAGGCTTAAGGTTTTATTTCTCATACGTAGCTCTATTTAGCTAGGGTCGAAAACGTTGCAAATGTCAAAAATCAACAAATAGATATGCTTTTGCAAATTTTTTTAAGTATTGCGCGTGTTTCGGCCACTAATTTATAGCTATAATCTGGCAATAAGTAAAAAGATACAAAAAAAAGCACCCTTTTTTGGGTGCTTTGGTATAAAAAATATGGGTATACGTTAATTGCGGGTTCTACTTAACAAAAAGTAGCTCGCGATATTTAGGTAAAGGCCAGTATGAGTCTTCAACAATACGCTCAAGTTTATCCGATGCTTCACGTATAATATCAAAGTAGTCTTTTACCTTATCAGAGTATGCGTTGGCTTTGTCTTTATGGTTTTCCATTTTGTTGGCCACTTTGCGTTCTTCTACCATTTTATATACTGATGTTTTAATGGTATTAATATAGCCGGCAGCTTCTGTAATGGCATCAATAGCTACTTTATAACTTTCAGCAGGCAATCCCAATTCTTTCATGGCTGCTGCCGATTGAGATAACTTGTGCTGGAAACCAATTGCCGCAGGTATAATATTGGTGTTGGCTATATCGCCCAACACACGGCTTTCTATTTGTACTTTTTTGATGAAGTTTTCAAGTAATATCTCATAGCGAGCGTGTATTTCACGTTCGTTTAAGATATTGTTTTTGGTAAACACCTCCATACCCTTGGGTGTGGTGTACGCAGCAAGAGCATTGGGCACTTGTTTTATATTACTTAGTCCGCGTTTTTCGGCTTCAACTACCCACTCGTCGCTATAACCGTTTCCTTCAAACAATATTTTTTTAGATTCGCTAACGTAGCGACGAAGTACTTCGTTTATTGCATCTTCTTTTGAGGTACCTTTAGCCATCAAGCCGTCAACTTCTGCTTTAAACTGCACCAAACGGTCGGCCATAATAGTATTTAAAACTATCATTGGTGATGCCGAGTTGGCTTGTGAACCCACTGCGCGAAACTCGAACTTGTTACCTGTAAAGGCAAAAGGCGAGGTACGGTTACGGTCGGTATTATCTAATAATATCTCAGGTATCTTATTTACGTCTATAGCACCTGCAGTATCGTTAGCACCATCTTGGTTTTTCTTTTCAAAGCTGTCCAACACTTTGGTAAGCTGGCTGCCAATAAATATTGAGATGATTGATGGCGGTGCTTCGTTTGCCCCCAATCTATACTCGTTTGAAGCACTGGCTATACTTGCACGTAGCAAATCGGCATGCTCATCAACGGCTTTTATTACGTTGATGAAGAATGTAAGAAACAGTTGGTTGTTTAATGGGGTATTGCCCGGTGAAAGAAGGTTAACACCAGTGTTTGTTATAATACTCCAGTTGTTGTGTTTACCTGAACCATTAATACCATCAAATGGTTTTTCGTGCAATAGCACTTTAAAGTGATGGCGTTTGGCTACTTTGTCCATCAAGTCCATCAACAATTGGTTGTGGTCAACCGCAAGGTTTACCTCTTCAAATTGTGGTGCGCACTCAAACTGGCCGGGTGCAACCTCGTTGTGGCGTGTTTTTAATGGTATACCGTGTTTGTGGGCTTCGGTTTCAAAGTCCATCATATACGCCATTACACGGTCGGGAATTGAACCAAAATAATGATCTTCTAATTGTTGGCCTTTGGCCGATGAATAGCCTACCAGTGTGCGACCTGTTAGCATTAAATCAGGGCGTGCAAAGTAAAGGGCTTCATCCACCAAAAAATATTCTTGCTCTATACCTAGCGATGCTGTAACCTTGTTTACATTAGTGTCAAACAATTGACAAACAGCAGTTGCGGCAGTATCTAAAAAGTGTAGGCTTTTAAGCAACGGTGCTTTGTAGTCTAATGCCTCACCTGTATACGATACAAATATGGTGGGTATGCACAAGGTGCGTCCTATAACAAATGCAGGCGATGAAGGATCCCAAGCAGTATATCCGCGTGCCTCAAAGGTGTTGCGTATACCTCCACTGGGAAAGCTTGAAGCGTCAGGCTCTTGTTGCACCAAAGCATTGCCCTGAAAACGTTCTATGGCCGATGTAGCATCAACAGGTTCAAAAAAGGCGTCGTGCTTTTCAGCAGTTGCACCTGTAAGCGGCTGAAACCAGTGGCTGTAGTGACTAGCTCCTTTAGACATGGCCCATTGTTTCATCCCTGCGGCAATAATATCTGCCATTTTACGGTCTATTTTTGTGCCGTCGGTGCGGGCATCGTTAATAGCTGTAATGGCTTCTTTACCAAGGTACTGGCGCATGGCATTTTCGCCAAAAACGTTGGCACCGTAGTAATCAGAGATTTTATTTGAAGGAAATTCAACCTTTACGGGCTGACGGTTTTGCGCTATTTCTAACGCTTTGAAACGCATAAGGGTCATTTTTAGGCTATTGGTTGGTTGCGCAAAATTAGCATTTTGTTAATACTATCAATGTGTTGTTTTAAAAAGATTTATACAATGGCTGTTTAATAAGTGTACTAAAAACACTTTCTGTTGTTTGAAAATAGAGAAATAGAAAGGCATGGAAAAAGTTGTTGATAATAGAAAATTTCGGGTCTAATGTTTGTTCTATTTAATGTAATACATCTTACTTTTGACTGGTAACCCCAAATGAAATGAAACTAAAACACCTGCTGCTGCTTCTTTTTTTGGCAAACACGGCTTTGTTGTTTGCCCAACCTGATAATTTTGACCAAATGTTTCACCCACAAACGGAGGATGAAATAGCGGTGATGAAAAAATCGGCACAAAAAACGGTTGCTCTTTATTTTGAATCCATTTATGCTGCTGATACGGGAAAAGTGCTAAATAAGCTAAAAAAATACGATGATGAGGGTAGACTTACTTACAACCAAGACTACAGTAACCACATAACCATAAGCTATGCGTACGACAAAAAAGGGCGTGTGGTAGAATATAAGGAAGACAATAAGGCACAAAGCCAACTGCTGCATTTTACTGTAACATACAGCAAAAGGGGCGCTATTGAGGGGGTAGTGAACAGAGCAGAAAGGGGAAAAAGCGTATCGTACAACGTCAACACAAAAACATTGCTTATAAGTGATATGGGCGGATTTATATACCGCTATACACTAAACGATGATAACCAATTGGCCAAGGTAGCACTGGAGTACTACCAAAGTAGACCTTATACTGCTGAACTTACGTATAACAAAAAAGGGCAGTTGGCAACTATAAAGGGGACACGCGAAGAGGGTGAGGATATGATAAATTTTGTAACAAGCTATACCTACACAGGCAAACTACTTAGCCAAGAGGAGGAAAACAAAACCATACCATATTTTAATAATACTAAAAAAAGTAGAACAACAGCCTACACGTATACAAATGGTTTGCTAAGCCGCAAGGTAAAAACTACGCCTGAAGAAACAACCGTTTATGAGCTTTTTTATGACGAAAACGAACGGATAACCCAAATGAATTATTTGGAAAACGAGACGCTTACAGCAACACTATACTACGAGTACCGCTAAACGATACCCAGCAGCATTAGTAAGCCATAAATAATAGCAATTGTTCCTACTACGTAAATTATCCAGCCCAATACCCAAGGGATAATTGCACCTATAATTACCAGTATTAAACCAACTACTACATACCACAACCAACTGCCTTTTTCTACTTCTTTGGTTGAAGTGTGTTTTTTAAGCTTTTCTAACTTTTTTATTTGACGAGGGCTTAACCTTTCTTTTATATCCAACCCCTTTTTTATTGTTTCAACCGTTTTTGGAGCTGGAGCTGGGGTTGCAGCAACAGTGTTTGATGGTGCAGGCATGGTAGCTATATCTTGCTTTTGAGGCGCAAGGGGTATTTCGGTAGCAGTAATCTCAGTGTTTATATCAACAGGCTTTGAGGCTATTTCTTCTGTTTCCGCTATAACTTGTTTCTTTTTAGCAGGCTTTTGGGCTACGGTTTGGTTGTGTTTTCTTACTTTAGGTACGCTTCCGTAGCGAGAGCTTGAGCATGATGCCAAAAAAACTATTGATAGAATAAGTATTGCAATTTTTGTTTTCATAGCGGTATTGTTTTGTTGTTGCAAATATACAAACGACAATACCAAAATGTTTGGCTTTACTGTTAAAGTTATACAGGTACAAATAGCATTGGATAGGGGCTTGCGTATTGTTTTTTGCTAACTTGCCTAAATAATAAGAGTATAGCACCGAAATGGACGACCGCATTATACCCCTTTTGCAACAAGCCGAAGCATTAAAAACCGAGTTGGATAGTTTGCGCCCTTTGGATAAAGAACGCGAAGCTATTGTATTGCAAAAACTGCGCTTGGACTGGAATTTTCACTCCAACCATTTGGAAGGCAATTCGCTTACGTTTGGTGAAACCAAAGCATTGATATTGTTTGGTATTACTGCACAAGGCAAGCCGCTTAAAGACCATTTTGAAATTACAGGGCACGATGAAGCTATAAAATGGGTTGAAGACATTGTGCGCAAAAAAGAGCCGCTAAATGAGAATTTTATACGCCAACTGCACATACTTTTATTAAAAGAACCGCATCAAATAGATGCCGTTACCCCAGATGGGCTGCCTACCAAAAAAATGATTAAGGTAGGTGAATACAAAAGCACCCCCAACCATGTTGTAACCAAAACAGGTGAGATTTTTAGGTTTGCCACGCCCGAAGAAACGCCAGCCAAAATGTTTGACCTGCTAGAGTGGTATAGGGAAAAGGAGGCGAACAAAGAAACCAACCCGATATTGTTTGCGGCTGATTTTCATTATAAGTTTATACGCATACACCCCTTTGATGATGGTAACGGACGAATGGCACGCATACTGATGAATTTTATTTTGATGCAATACGGCTACCCTCCCGTAATAATAAAAACAGGCGAAAAAGCCCAATATATTGCCGCCCTTGAACAAGCCGATGCAGGCATATTTGAACCTTTTTTTGAGTTTGTAATTACCAACGAAACCCGCAGCTTAGAGCTAATGCTAAAAGGAGCGCGGGGTGAAAGCATAGAAGAGCCCGATGATTTGGATAAGGAGTTAGCGTTGTTGGAGCAGAGGTTGAAAAGTAAAACTCCAAAAATTCAAAAATATAGGAACGAGGCAGAGATAAGAAGAATTTTTACTGAAGAAGTTTTACCTACATCAAAAATCTTTTTTGAGCTAAACGATAAGTTTAAAAATTTTTACTCTGTTATCACACATTATTTTGTAATAATAAGAAACGGGGAGGCCTTCTTTTTTGGGGGCAACGATCCTTTAATGGGCATCTTAACAAAAATCGATGACAATGTGTCAACAATATATCTATTAAGTAAGTTCCAAAATTTTACTTTTTATGGTTATCAGGATCGGATTCATAATCCAATTATCTATTTCTATTTTGAGGATCGCTATAAATATCGTATAGAAGGAAATCCAAGTGGCTCACTAACATTTGACTATTTTTATCATGAGCAGATTAATCCTGCTCATTTAAAGGCCATTATGGATGTAATAACAAAGTCCCATAAAGACCTTATCGAGGGAATAATTGAGGAGGAAGAGAAAAAATCACAATAAATCACCTATCCCACTTAAATTCCATTTGACAAATTTTAAAAATTTGTCAAACAACTTGAAACAAGAAACCTTAAACCAAAAACTAAGAGTTCTTTAATTCGCTTACCAAAGCGGTAAGGGTTTTTTTAGCATCACCAAAAAGCATACTTGTTTTAGGGTCGAAGAATAGGGCATTTTCAATGCCTGCATAGCCTGCGCCCATGCTGCGTTTCATCACCACTATGTGTTTGGCGTGGTCAACATCCAATATAGGCATACCGTATATGGGGCTGTCTTTATCGTTGCGTGCGGCAGGGTTCACCACGTCGTTGGCACCTATTACCAATACAACATCGGTGGTAGCAAACTCGGGGTTTATTTCTTCCATTTCAAGCAACTTGTCGTAGGGCACATTACTTTCGGCCAAAAGCACATTCATATGTCCGGGCATACGTCCCGCCACAGGGTGTATGGCATATTTCACCTCTACACCTTCTTTTTCAAGCAATTCTTCCAGCTCGTGGCAAGTGTGTTGCGCTTGCGCAACTGCTAATCCGTAACCGGGTACTATAATTACCTTTTTGCTATACTTCATCATCATAGCAGTATCTGCTGCGGTAATTTCTTTTATGTTGCCCTCAATGGCTGTTCCGCCACTGCCAGCTTTGCTTCCGCCAAAGTTTCCTATAATTACGTTTAGTAACGAGCGATTCATAGCGTTGCACATTACTACGGTTAGTATTGTACCTGCCGAGCCTACTAAAATACCGCCCAAAAGCATCACTTTATTATCGTACAAGAAACCACCGCAAGCCGCTGCAACACCTGTAAACGAGTTCAGCAACGAGATAACCACAGGCATATCGGCACCACCAATAGGAAACACAAACAGAACCCCATAAAGTAGCGAAAGTGCAAACACAAGGTAGAACACCCAAGTAGCGGTTAACACTCCGCCTATAAACAAGCCCGTAAGTACTACTACTATAAGTAGCAGACCAATATTAACTACTTGTTGTGCAGGCACTGTAATGTCTTTTATTTTGCCGTCGAGCTTACCCCAAGCAATCATACTACCTGCAAAGGAGATAGAACCGATAATTAGTCCTGCAAAGATGATAAGGAGTTTAATTTGAATAGCTGAATACAATACATCAGCACCGTTTTCATCAACTATTGATATTTGTGTAGATATAAGTTCGCCGTGCCCGTAAATAATAGACAAGGCTTCTTGAATGTGTCCAAACTCAATAATCGAAATAAGCATAGCACACGCACCGCCCATACCATTGAACAGCGATACCATTTGAGGCATTGCTGTCATTTGTACGCGCTTGGCAACTAATGTACCCACAACGGAACCAATAATTAACGCACCAAAAATCCACTCCAAGTTGCGCAGGTTTTGGTCGGCGGCATCTTTATACAAAAAGATAGTCCCAAAAATGGCTACAGCCATACCAAAGGCAGCAATAAGGTTTCCCCTACGGGCAGTATCGGGCTTGCCCAGCATTTTTAACCCTAGTATAAAGGTTATTGAGCCTATTAAATAGCTTAAAACTAATAAGTTGTATTTCATTTTTATTAAATTCTAAATTCTAATAACTAAATTCTAAAGGGGAGTGTCCAGCTTTTTATATATGGCTCCTAAAATTAATAGCAACTCTCCTGCTTCCTTCAACAATTTTTGTTGTTCAATTTCAGCCCCTTCGATTAATTTTAACCAATAAACTGTCTCCTTCGCCTCCTTTTTACATATCCGAATTCTCATTAGCTTGTCTTTGCTTCCTAATGAGTCATTCGCTTCAATATAATTTGCCCCTATTGATGATGAAGACCGTATTAACTGCCTTGCATACACATTGTTGCTAATGCTTTTGGGTGTTGTTTTTACAAAATCCCTAACCCTTATTGCAAATTCTAAAGACCTTTCTTCTAAATCATACTTTCTTTCTCGTTCCAATTCCACCTCTTTTTAGAATTTAGTTATTAGAATTTAGATTTTTTTTGGGGTTATTTTTTCTTCTTAAACATTTCCAACATCCTATCGGTAACCACAAAGCCACCAACAACGTTTAATGTGCCCAAGAATACGGCTAAAAAACCCAGTACTTTGGTAAGGGTTTCATCGGCTTGACCCATTACTATTATTGCACCAATAATTACCACACCGTGTATTGCATTCGCCCCCGACATTAGCGGGGTGTGCAATACCGATGGTACTTTGCCTATTAGCTCTATCCCAACAAATATCATCAGGATAACCATGTATATCATTTGTTGGTTTTCGGTAATGAAGTTTAATATTGTATCCATAGTTAAATTGCTTATTGATTTGTTGACTTAGTATTAACTGATTTTTTGATTGACGGATTTACAGATTTTTTTGCTGTTTTTCGTGATGAAGCTACAACAGCTAAAATTTCGTTCGCTTCTTTTATTAACAAGGTTAACTTTTCTTGTTTTATAATTTCTGATTCAACTAATAATTCTAACCAAAAAACACTTTCGTCCGCCTCTTCAACCACAATACCTAGTTTAGAAATAAACTCTGCTTCTGAACGTGCTCTGCAAACAGCCCTATAATTAGCAGCTACTGAAGTAGCTGATCTTAACAATTGTTTTCCAATTATTCGAGCCTCTTCTGTTTTTGGCAAATTTTGATACATTTTTATTACTCTAAGAGCAAATACTTTGGTTCTTTGCTTAAATGCTTCCGATTTTTCAATACTTGGGCTTACCATATAATCAGTAAATCTAATAATCAAAAAATCTGTAAATTACTTAAGCACCTTCCCTTCGTGCACCACCAAAGTCCCCGCAGTAATTTCCTCTTCCATTTCCCACTTCATACCCTCGCTAGTGGCAAGATGAGTTAATAGGTTGTATATGTTTTTGGCGTACAAATCGCTGGCGTTTTGGGGCAACAAAGCGGGTATATTGCTTTGCCCTATAATTTTTACTCCGTGTTTAGTTGCTATTTTGTCCAATTCGCTAACCTCACAGTTACCACCTTGTTCTACAGCCATATCTACTATCACACTACCAAACTTCATGGCTTTCACCATTTCTTCGGTAATTAGTACGGGGGCTTTTTTACCCATTACCAGTGCGGTAGTTATTACCAAATCGGCTTGCGATAGATGTTTTAGTATTGTTTCTTTTTGTCGGCGCAGGTAGTCTTCGCTTACTTCTTTGGCATATCCGCCTTCGGTTTTCACGGTATCTCCCCCCTCTACCATCACAAACTTTCCGCCTAGCGACTCGACTTGTTCTTTTGTTTCAGGACGAACGTCGGTTGCTTCTACTACTGCACCCAAGCGTTTGGCAGTAGCTATGGCTTGCAAACCTGCTACACCCACACCAAATATTAATACTTTTGATGGGGCTACGGTTCCCGCCGCCGTCATAAGCATAGGGAATATTTTGCCCATAGCGTTTGCACCCATTAGCACAGCCTTATAACCTGCTAAATTGCTTTGCGAGCTAAGTGCGTCCATATTTTGCGCGCGCGAAATACGCGGTATGGCATCCATAGCAAAGCAGCTAATACCTTTGGCGGCGACTTTCTCGGCCAAATCGCGGTTGTGGGCGGCATATAAAAAACTAACCAATATTTTGCCTTGCGGTATCAACGCAATTTCGTCATCAGTAGGCTGATTTACTTTTAAAAATATATTGGCAGAAACCAAGTTGGCTTTTTCAGTAACGGTAGCCCCTGCATCGGCATAGGCTTGGTTGCTAAAAAACGAGGTAAGGCCTGCATCGGTTTCAATCAATACTTCATGGCCTTGTTTTATATATTGTTGTGCAACTTGTGGCGTAAGAGCTACGCGAGTTTCGTTGGGGCGGGTTTCTTTGAAAACGGCAATTTTCACAGATGGTGTTTATTTTGATTTGTAGCAAGTTAACGGAAACCATTTTAAGAAAGCAAGGCTTTACTTTTTTATTGATGGATATAAAACAAAAAAGCCAACCTGTGCGGTTGGCTTCAAAAAATTATAATGCGGTTTTAGTTTATTCCTTCTTTTTTAATCTTTTGTGAGATGACGTTGCCTTTTGAGTTGGTGTAGCGTATTATATATAAACCTTTGGGTAAAGTGCTAACCGGTATAGCCGGGTTTTGCGGAGAAATAGTGTGCGACAGTTGTAGCTGCCCAATACTATTATATATCTCAACATAAAGTGGTTGTGTAATTGGGGTAGTTAGCGAAATAGTGTTTGTAGCAGGGTTGGGAGAGAATAACTCACTAGACCTTGTATTGGCCATTTCGGGAACATTAACTGCCCAAACGTGGTAAGTTATTGGGGCATCTATCATATCAAAAGGGTCGGCTTGGTCGGCCACAGTTAAGGTAACGTCTCCTGCACCACTTGCCATAGCAGGGTTTAGATGTATGTTTATTACGGCAGAGTCGCCATTTTCTATAACAATTGAGCCAAAGGAAGTAGACGGAGGGTAGTTGGTTGTTTTATCAGAAACATTTACCTCCCAACTGTTGGGTGTGCTGCCTTTTGATAATTGCCATATAAAGGTTGCTTTTTGCCCACTGGTATTTATAATATAGCCTGTTGCCTTTAGTTCTGTTTGCCCCGCTGAGCCATAAACATCTTCGTTTACAAACCTTACGTTAAAGGCAAATTGTGCTTTACCTATTGCGCAAAGCACTATAAGAATTGATAAGAGTACTAGTTTTTTCATAATTGTGTTTATTAAAAGAACGTCAAAATAGTTAATCTCTTATTCCATTGCTGTTTTTTTCGACAAACAAAAAGCCCTTTCGCACAGCGAAAGGGCTTTAGTATATTTTTAAACAAAGAGGTATTAGCTCAGTTTTTTAAACTGTTTTGACACCACTTTGCCGTTATCATCGGTATAGCGTAAAAAGTAAATACCTGCTGCAAGGTCGGTCAAATCCATTGTGCTTGTTCCGCCTGTGTGTACGTGTGTTTTTTTCAACTGTCCCAATACATTATATACATCAATGCTTACAGATTTATCAATATCTAAAGTAATGTTTAGTTTATTGGTAGCAGGATTTGGGTATACTTCTATACTTGCTTTTGCAGGGTTGCGTGCGCTTAGTGCCCAAGCACTAAAATCAAAACTTTGGTATTTTGAGTTTGCGCTATCTCCTTCTTCAAAAATTTGTACATCTACTTGTCCTGAACCGCCAGTGCTTTTAGGGTAAGTATGTATATCAATATTTCCTGAATCACCAGGGGCAAGTTCAAAAGTACCGCGAATCACACCAACATCGTGGCAAAGATTTTTATCGCATATTGCTGACGACCATTGACTTGGTAGTGCAGGTGTAGCCATTTTCCAAACAAATGTTTTGGTAGTAGTTCCAGTGTTTTTAACAAAACTATAACCCACCAATTCAAATTCGGCAGCCGAGCCAGACACTTTAGTGCCCTTGCTACCCGGATTAAAGGTAAACTGGGCTTGTGAAGACACGAAAGCCAACAAAACAAAAACTGAAAGTAGTATTCTCTTCATAATCTATATTAATTCAAAGTTACGCTATAAAAGTAAATTACAAAAACCGTGCTGTTTTTTCTAAATATACTCTTTTAAACTGATATCCAAGCTTTTTACTGAATGAGTTAATGCTCCAACCGAAATAAAATCTACTCCCGTTTCAGCATATTCTCGCACCGTTTCTAGCGTTATGCCGCCTGATGCTTCAGTCTCAAACCTCTTGTCTATCAGGTTAATAGCCTCTTGCAAAAGCGTTGGGCTAAAATTGTCCAACATTATGCGGTTTACACCGCCTACCTGTAAGACTTGCTTTACCTCAGAAATGTTGCGTGTCTCCACCTCAATTTTTAAACTAAGGTTGTTTTTTTTCAAATAGGCTTGTGTGCTTGTTATTGCCGCTTCAATTCCTCCCGCATAGTCCACGTGATTGTCTTTCAGCATTATCATATCGTATAAACCTATGCGATGGTTGTAACCGCCACCAACAGTTACTGCCCATTTTTCAAGAAAACGCAGTTGTGGTGTGGTTTTTCGTGTGTCTAAAATTTTTGTGTGTAGCCCCTCTACCAACTGGACTATTTTGTTAGTAGTGGTGGCAATGCCGCTAAGGCGTTGGGCACAGTTAAGCACCAATCTTTCGGCTTTTAGTATGCTGTGTACACTGCCCTGCACCAACAAACCCACATCGCCCTTTTTCACCCTATCACCATCGGCAAGCAGTAGCTCCACTTCTAAATTAGCATCTACTTGTTTAAAAATGGTATACGCCAACTCCAGTCCCGCCAAAATACAGTCTTCTTTTATCAGCATACGAGCTTTGCCTTGTGTGCCTTGTGGAATTGAGGCTAACGACGAGTGGTCGCCGCTGCCAATATCTTCTTGCAGACTGCGAGCGATAAAATCAACACATTGGGGTGAGGTGAACAAAGAATTCATGCGGCAAAGGTAAAACCAAAAAACAATAGACTAAATGGGTTGAAACCTTATTCTATCAAAAAATTACAGGGCAAAAGAGGACTTAAGTCCTCTTTTGCCCTGTAATTTCAAAAGTGGTGGATTTTAATCCAACAAAATAACTTTAGAAACGCTATTCTTTTTCAAACTTCATCTCGTGGATGAGGTTTTTGCCACCCATTTCTTTTACATACACAGTAACGCGGTAATTGCCTGCGGCTGATTTATAGCTGCCTATAGCAAAACTATTGTTTCCGTATGATTTTGCGCGGTGGGTAATCTCGTATTTAGTGCAAGCGTGCTGCCCAAAAAAGTTTTTCAGCACCATTTCGGCTTGGGTTTTGCTATATACGCCCTCGTTGTTTTCAATATTCAATTCAACACTCGAGTTGAAGTAATTGGCCACTTCTTTAGCGTTGTTTTTGCGTATCCCCTCGGCCACACTGTCAAAAATATCAGCCATTATAGTAAATGCCGATAAAAAGCCTACCAATAATACTACCGAAATTTTTGCTATGTTTTGTTTCACAGTATCCATAACTTTATAGTGTAAAACCAAAAGTATGCCAATGTAGCTTTTTATGTTTTTTGGTTGAGCTAACTACCTATAGCCTATGAACAAAATTACAGTTTTAGCTGAGAAAAACTCGGTAATTCAACAATTTCTAACAGAAATACGAGATAAACGCATACAAACCGACCGCTTACGGTTTAATAGAAACATTGAACGTATAGGCGAAATACTAGCCTACGAACTGAGCAAAGAGCTTGTGTATAAGGATGTTGAGACAGAAACCCCGCTAACTACTACTAGCACAAAAATACTTACTACCCAACCCGTAATTGCTTCGGTTTTGCGGGCAGGCTTACCTCTGCAACAAGGTATAGCTAACTATTTTGACAATGCCGATAGGGCTTTTATATCGGCATATAGGAAGTATTTAGACGACTCATCGTTTGAAATCGAGTTGGATTATTTGGCTTCGCCCAAGCTAAAAGGCCGCACCCTTATTTTTGCCGACCCTATGTTGGCCACAGGCAAATCGGCATTGCTTACACTCAACTCATTATTAAGTAAAGGTGAACCCGCACACACCCATATAGTGGCAGTGGTGGCAAGCAGGCAAGGCTTGGCAAACCTTAATGCCAACTTAAAAAACGTAAGTTTTTGGATAGGTGCTGTTGATGATGCCTTAAATTCGCACAGTTATATTGTGCCCGGATTGGGCGACGCGGGCGACCTTGCCTTTGGACTGAAAGAATAATGCAGAAAGAATACAAACACATTTTTTTCGACCTCGACCATACGTTGTGGGATTTTGAAAAAAACTCAGAAGAAACACTGGTACACTTATACCACCATTACAAGCTAAAAGATTTTGGCGTAACCCATCCCGATATTTTTATTGAGAAATACCGTGCTATAAACGCACAAATGTGGCACTTGTACAACCGCCGCGAGATAACAAAAGATGTTTTGCGTGTAAAACGCTTTGAAGATGCTTTTATTCAACTGGGTGTTAGCCCACAAGACGTGCCCGATGGTATTTGGCAACTGTACTTAGAGCTTTGCCCTACCAAAACCAACCTGTTTCCGCACACACTTGAAGTGTTGGAGTATTTAAGCCAAAAATATACCCTGTCTATCCTCACCAATGGTTTTGAAGAAACCCAACACCGCAAAATAAACAACAGCGGTATAGCTAAGTATTTTACCCATTTGCTCACCTCAGAAAATTATGGGTATGCCAAGCCCGACCCGCGTATTTTTGAGCAACTGCTGCAAATGAATAATGCAGTAGCTCCACAAACCATTATGATTGGCGATAATATTGATGCCGATATAAAAGGGGCTATGGCATCAAACATTGATTCGGTGTTTTTTAATCCTGAGAAAATACCGCACCAACACACCGTAGAGCGAGAAATACATCAATTGATAGAGCTAAAAGAATTTTTGTAGGCAAACAAAATAGCACGAAATTTGATTTAACATACATAAAAGAAAAATATGCGTGTACGTGGCTCAATACCTTTTAAAATACTGCTTTGGTTTGCAGGGTTTTATGTGGTGTTTGGTGCGCTTACACAATGTGCTTCATCAGCCGTATTAACAGGCAAAAAAACCGTTGAAGAACAGTTTGAAAACCGCGACCCTAAGCCTGTTTATTATACCTACGAGGCTCTTGGTCGCCAAATGCAATATGTGCAAATAGGCGACATAAACAAACCTATGGTTGTGTTTGTACACGGCTCGCCGGGGGGATGGGATGCTTTCCTAGATTATTTTAAAGATACCGCACTTACCAATCATGCCTGTTTAGTTTCTGTTGATAGACCGGGCTATGGCGGTAGCGGGGCAGGTTTTGCCGAACCTTCTATGGAAGCACAAGCCGCAATGCTATTGCCCATATTAAAAACCTCAAAATCAAAACACAAACCCATATTGGCGGGACACTCGCTAGGTGGCCCTATAATAGCCCGCATGGCAATGGATTACCCCAAAGCAATGTCGTCTTTGCTTTTTCTAGCTCCGTCTATCGACCCTGCTATGGAGAAAAAAGAGCCGTATCGCTTTTTTCTTAAATTAGGCGTAGTGCAAGCCGTAATGCCCAAGATGTTGGTTGCCAGTAATTTGGAACTAATGCCCCTAAAAGGAGAGCTGGACAAAATGCTGCCCCTTTGGCAAAACATTAAAGTGCCTTGTACCATTATGCACGGCACAAAAGATATACTGGTACCCTATGGTAACGTAGCTTTTTACGAGAAAATGCTGGTAAACGCACCCAAAAAAGAAGTAGTAACTTTTGAAAAAGTAGGCCACTTGATTATATGGTCTCAATTCAATGCGGTTAAATCTAAACTGCTAGAACAGCTAAACTGGTAACAATTATTTCTTCCTTCCATCGGTTTAAAAACCGATGCTATTCATACCTTCGGCAACCCGATAGGGTATAAATAACGGTAGGTTTTAACCTGTCGAGAAAATGAGGCAAAGCGTACTTTTTAACTCTCCCCTGAATAATTAGAACCCGTAGGTTTCTTCAGTTTTCCCCTCTCTTTTTTTAAGAGAGGGGCGCAGATGTACAATTCGGGGTATCCAATAAAACTAGGGTGAGTTAAAATATCACAACCAACTGCCTATAAATTTATATCTTGGCTTACTTTTTTAATCTAACTGTATGAAGTGTTATAATCACGCTGATGTTGATGCCGTAGGCACTTGTAAAACTTGCTACAAAGGTATTTGCCACAGTTGCCTTACCGATGTGGGCAATGGAATTGCCTGTACAGCTACCTGTGTTGAAGAAGTGAAAGAGATAAATAGTTTAATAGAGCGAAACAAAAACATTTATAAAAAAGCATCGAAAACAAACACCAACAGAGGCTATCTATATACAGGAATAGGGTTGATTTTTATCTTAATAAACTACCAACTAAAAATGGACGACGCTTTTCTGTTTGTAATAGGCATTACGATGGTTGTTTTAGGGCTATATAGTTTGTACTCGGGCTATACCCAAAAAAACAAATAGCATTGCCCAAAAACCCAACCCTTATAGCCATTGGCCTATGGCACAGCACACTTGAACCCACCTTGCCCGACCCTGCTTGGTTTGTTGATGAACTGTGGGACGAGCAAGAAAAACAAGCCGTATTGCAACACCTGCAAAACAGCTACGCTCTGCCTTATCCTTATGCAGGTAAAAGTTGGTGCAGGTTTGCTTGTGGCGAACGCGAAATGGGCAATGAAGATATGACCGACGGCACATACTTGTGGCCGTCAGGGTTGCCGCATTATATTTTGCATCATAATGTAAAACTGCCACAAGTAGTAGTACAAACTATGCTTAGCACCCCCATTACCCATTATAATTTTGCCATAGATTTTTCGGTAGATATGCAGTGGTGGGAAACCCAAAATGGGTGGGCAAAAGGTACAACCAACCCTATACCTAATTATTAAAAACAGCTAAATTTGCTTTGTATGCCCGCCAACCCTGCATATACCCAATACAAAAATCGCCTGCTATACCTTAGTTTGGTTATAGATGCACTAGGTATGCTTAGTTACCTTATACCCGGTATTGGCGAGTGGACGGATGTAATAATGGCGGTGATTACTGCCTTTGCCATTTATAAAAACTTTCACAGTGCCAGTTGGGCTGCCTTTGGTTTTTTAGAAGAAATTATTCCTTTTACTGATGTTATTCCCTCAGCTACAATGGTATGGGTGTATCGGTTTGTTGTTTTAGGCAAAGAAACCCAAGCCGATTTTGAAAAAGGGCGTTTACCCTAAACATAGGCACTGCTTTTGTGCATTGATTTGACGATTATTAACTTTTTTACTGATGGAAATACTACATAAACAAGACGGAAACAAGGGCGAGTTTTATATTGAAGAAAACGGTGATACAATAGCCGAACTTACTTATATACTTAGTGGCGACAATACTTTAGTGGCAAGCCATACGGGTACACACCCCCGACTGCGCGGACAAGGCATTGCTATGAAACTGGTTGAGGCGGCGGTAGACCATGCCCGAGCTAATAATTTTAAAATATCGCCTATGTGCTCGTATGTAGCATGGGCGTTTGAGCAACGTGAGGATCTACGCGACGTTAGAATATAAACCCTGCTAAAATGGAAATTTTAAAAGAACTAAACGGGCACAAAGGCTCGTTTTATATTGTTAACGACGGCGAACGCCAAGCGGAAATGACCTACACTATGGCGGGGCAAGAAACCTTGATAATTGACCACACTGAGGTTGGCGATGCCCTGCGCGGAAAAGGTGCAGGCTTACAGTTGGTAAACGCCGCGGTAGAATATGCCCGTGCTAACAACATAAAAATTATACCACTGTGCCCTTTTGCCAAATCGGTATTTGATAAAAAAGAAGAAATACGGGATGTATTGAGGTAGAGAACTATATTTTTGGTTAAAATCAACCCCTTTTACTATTACAGCCCAAACAGGGACTTAAGTCCCTGTTTGGGCTGTAATTTTTTAACAGAATAGGTTTTCTAACCCTATTTAAAACCAAAATGCTGGCTCGAGCGTCCGCTCGTGCCGAACAATAGGGTAGCGTCGGCTACCTGCCATAAGCAGTATACCATTAGTTGCTCAATTTGAGCTAAAATTTAATACCCTTTGACCATTTAAGATTGTCAATTGTAACCCAAACACCATTCTTTTTGTCAAACCAAATTGCCATTTTCTCCCCTTTTTTTAAATCCCAAAATAGTTCCCTTAATTCAATAGTATCCAACGGAGTTAAATCAGGATATAGGCTATAAAGACTTGATTGGTATTCGTGTAACTTTACTCCTTTAGTAAGTTTAATAGTACTCTCCCTTTTGGGGTTGCCATACTTACTCAAAACTTCTTCCTCTTTAGCTCCATTAATTTCCTTATCCATGATATCGCCGCTATTACAGGATAGTGTAATAAGTAATAGAAATGATATTAAAGTAACTTTCATAATTCGTGGCATATGGCTTATTCTGCTCATTAACTGTTTACGCTACTATTATCTATTAAATTCAACTACCAATACACTTTAAATTTAGCCCCTCGCTTTAAGTCAAATCCAGATTGTTTCAAATAATACTCAATCTCAACAGTATCGTGGGGATATTCAGCCATCTTTCTCTGGGGTAAAAAATAAGAATCATAGGACTGTTCAGAATCATATAAAATCAACAAGTCTTCTACATTCGTGTCTAGTACTATAACTAAATTGCAAATTCCTTCATCTTCTGTCTTAAAAGGAAACCCAAAATATCTTTCATGTATGTATCTTTTTTCAATCCAGATTTTTGCGTTATGCAAAATAGCCATTGAATCATATTCAATATCTATTTTATCGCTTAAATCTGATATAAAAACACCTTTTTCTTTTGACTCTGGAATAGACTTATTTAACTCTTCCCAGGTTTCTCTTCAACCCATTAGAGTTAATACTATAATTACAGCAACTATATAATGTTTATACATAATTTCTTATTTACATATTAAGCATTTTATTAATTCTCGGTGTAGACTTATAGATACTTAATATTGCCCAAATAGTTACTGTATTACACACTGTTTAATACCAAATTCAACAATCTGCTGGTATGGAGCAATTTGATCCCGACTTGCTCATGTCAAAAATAGAAAGAAGTCAGCTATAAAATAAGATTACTCTATGTCTGTACTTAGCGTATAGCGGCAAATACGCCCGTTGCCCTTATCGGCCACATAAACAATACGTTTAAAATAACACACACCACTGGGTTCTCTAAACTGGAAAGGGCCACTACCTGTTCCGCCAAACGAAGCATTAAGCTGTTTGCGCGTAGGATAGTTAGCAGGAGGGTTAACGCCCTCGTAGCCTTGGCGGGTAAATTGATACAAAGAGTCGGTTTTGCTATCGGTTACAAAAATGTAGCCCGCACCATCAGTAGCTATAAATACATCGCTAGGTATTCCGAAACGGAACGACTGGTATAAAAAACGATTGCTTTTTGTAGTATCAAAGTTTAACAAAGCAGTATTCTCACCATAAAAACGCGAACCTAAATCAGGGTCAAAGTTTTCTTTAATCCAAAGTACCCTAAATTCCACCGATGGGTTGCTATCGGCTTGACACAATATAAAATCAGGACTTTTGTCTACCCCAAACAAACGCTGTGGCGGAGCAGCAAAGCCTGCAATGGCCGATACACCCAAACAAGAACGCAAGTTTGATGATACGGGATTAAGCCCGTTGGTATGACCCAAATTTACTCCATCGGCAGTGTAGCGAAGTATAGTGTTATCAGGCCAAGCCGTAGTATTAAAGCTGTTGTTTGGCCCCGTACGCGATACGTACAAACCATTGTTTTCTAGTGTTACTAAGCCTGTAAATCTTACCGCTTCATCATCAGCACCACGAAAAGCTACTTGTCGGCGCGATAAATCGTCAAACGGATGTATTAAAGTATCAATAAAATAAGGGCCATCAGCCGTTGATGTATTGGTAAGGTGGTACACCGCCGCAAGGTTATAATTCTGTCCGCCAACGTTTTGGGTAACTCTACCCGCCACGTACAAGTGTAGCCTTCTATCCATCACCACATCAGTAGCTCCGGGTATGTTTATCACACGGTGGCGCGTGCCTTTCTGATCCAGCACGTGTACGCCCATATCGTCAACCACATACACCATTTCATCGTAGCCCACATAAACATCAACGGGGTTTACAAAGCCTTGAAAGAAAGGTAACACGGGCACATAACCCACGTTTTGCGGCACTATAGCAGGGTCAATTCGGCCTTGCTCAAAAATTTCGTTTGTGCTGTCGTCTTCTTTGTTGCCAAACAAAAAACCGCACGATGAAGCCGTAATGGCAACACACAAAACCAATATATATATCTTAATTCTCACTATCGTAATTGCAAGCCCAAAGTAAGGCGGTGAACATTGCCCAGTTTAGTTTTATTATTCAAACTATAATCTACAGATATTTTGCCAAACCTGCGCGGAAAAACCAAGCCCAAACCTAAGGGCGGAAAACCTGTTTCGTCTTGCCCAAACTCATAGCCTGTGCGCACATACAGCATTTTACGTAAAAAATACTCAGCACCAATAGCCATTGTTTCATTATTGTCTGATGGGTGATTAAGCTGCAAACTCAAACGTAAGTTTTGCTTCTCTTTTTGTATCACATCAATAGAAGCCCCTAATCTAAAAGTAGTAGGCACTGAAATACTTTCAAAACTACTAACCTCTTGCTCTCCATTGGTTTTAAGCACAGTCATTTTACCACTAGGCTGTACATTTACACCAAAATTGGTAAGGGTAACGGCAAAACGCAAATTGCGAACTTCTTTTATGCGGTAATCTAGCCCCAAATCAAACATTACGTTGTTTACCGCAACACCTGCCATTCCTTCACGGGCATATTTACCCGTCATACCAAAACTAAAGTTACTGGTAAGTATACGGGCGTACGATGCTCCAATAACCAAGTTTGATGGCGAAAATGTGCGACCTGTTCCCGTCGGCTGAAACTCGGTAGTTTCTTCCATTTGTCCTGTGTTTAGCGACATAACACTAACACCCCAAAAGGCTTGTTGTCCGCTGCGCATACCAAAAGCGCCCCACGCCATATTAATACCTGCAAAATACAAAGTATTGGAGGCTTGCATGTGGTAGCGGGCAGTATCAATACGCGATAGTGCTGCGGGATTCCAATACATCGCACTTAAATCGCTAGTGGTAGAAATATAACTTCCTGCCATGCCGGTGCCCCTAGCATCGGGCGCGAGTTTTAAAAACTGCATACCCGTAGTGCCTGTGCGCGAATTGCCAAACGAGGGCAGCACTTGTGCTTGCACCACGTAGGCAAAAAGAAGGAAAGAGAAAACTAGAAGTAGTTTCTTCATAAAAAAGTGGTGCAATTTACCATCTTTTTACCTGCTTTTGGATTATGAAGGGGTTAATTTTAACAACACAACTTTCTATTGGTTTTACACTTGCCACCCCAATACTCTTGTTTAACCCCCTCTTATTGGCTTTTGGCAGGGTAACACTAAAAAAAGCACGCCCTTTTATGTAGCTTTGCCGCATATTGGCGGCTGTGTAATGACGAATAAAAAGAAGATAATAAACGACCCTTTGTATGGCTTTCTAACCATACCCTACGGGTTGTTATTCGATTTGATTGAGCATCCTTATTTTCAGCGTTTGCGCCGCATAAAGCAACTGGGGCTAAGCCATTTAGTTTATCCCGGTGCTTTGCACACCCGTTTTCACCATGCATTAGGAGCTTTAAACCTGATGTTAGATGCCATTGAAAATCTGCGTTTTAAAGACATTGAAATAACCCCGCAAGAGGCTGAGGCAACTTGCGCCGCTATACTGCTACACGATATTGGGCACGGCCCTTTTTCGCATGCTTTGGAAGAGGTTGTGGTAAAAGGCGTTCACCACGAAGAAATTTCGTTGTTGTTTATGCAACGCTTAAACGAAGAGTTTGACGGACAGCTTACGGATGCTATTGCTATTTTTACAAACAACTATCCAAAAAAATTCTTACACCAATTGGTAAGTAGCCAACTGGATATGGATAGAATGGATTACCTGATGCGCGACAGTTTTTATACGGGTGTATCGGAAGGGGTGATAGGTTCTGACCGTATAATAAAAATGCTTAATGTGGTAAACGACCGATTGGTGGTAGAAGAAAAAGGCATTTATTCTATAGAAAAATTTTTAATAGCACGCCGCCTAATGTATTGGCAGGTTTACCTGCACAAAACGGTAATAGCTGCCGAAATGCAGTTGGTGCATTTACTGCGCCGTGCTAAAGAATTATCTATTGGTGGCGAGGTTTTGTTTGCCACACCTGCCCTGCAACACTTTTTGCAAAATACCATTAGTGCCGACAATTTTGCCCAAAACCCAGAAAACTTGGAGCTTTACGCTGAATTGGATGATTTTGACATTACCGCCTCGGTAAAAGTTTGGATGAAACATTCTGACACTACGCTTTCGTTTTTGGCACACAGTATAATGAATAGGCGACTACCAAAAATACTGGTGCAAAACACTCCCTTTAACCATCAGGAGATTACTAAAGCAAAAGAAGAAGCTAAGAAACGTATGAATTTGGACGACAGTGTATTAGGATATTACGTTTTTTCGGGCTCTGTACATAATAATGCCTATTCTGAAAAACAAGAAAGTATTAATATGTTGCAAAAAAACGGCTCGGTTATAAATTTTGCTGAAGCATCAGACAATTATAAATTTCCCATGTTACAGCACGAGGTAGAGAAATTTTACTTGTGTTATCCCAAATAATATTATTTTAGCTGATTATTTTCAGCAACCCCAAACTATGGTAATAAAGGCAGAAGAAATATGTGAACTGTTTGGCGGTGAAATAGATGGCGACCCGAATGCCGAGATATTTACCGTTAGCAAAATAGAGCAAGGAACGAAAGGCGCCCTAACTTTTTTAGCCAATCCCAAATACGAGCACTACATATACGAAACCAAAGCCACTGCGGTTTTAATAAATAAAAATTTTGTACCCACAGGGGCAATAAACGCTACACTTATAAAGGTAGATGATCCCTACTCTGCTTTCACAGTAGTATTGGGCAAATATTTTAATCCCCAAGAAAATAAAACAGGTATAGAGCAGCCTTGCTATATATCAGAAAACGCCAAAATAGGAGCCAACCCCTATATAGGTGCTTTTGCCTACATAGGTAAAAATGTAACTATAGGCGATAACGTTAAAATATATCCTAACGCTTATGTTGGCGATAACGTACATATAGGTAACGATACTGTTATAAATGCAGGCGTAAAAATATACTCGCACTGCATTATAGGTAGCAACTGCACACTACACGCAGGCACAGTAATAGGTTCTGATGGTTTTGGGTATGCTCCGCAAGCCGACGGCACCTATGTAAAAACCCCACAAACAGGTAACGTAATTATTGAAGACAATGTAGAGATTGGCTCAAATTGCTCAATAGACCGTGCTACTATGGGTAGTACTATTATTAAAAAAGGCGTTAAGCTAGATAACCTTATACAAATAGCCCACAATGTAGAAATTGGCGAAAACACAGCCATAGCTGCACAAACAGGTATATCAGGCAGTACAAAACTAGGCAAAAACTGCGTAGTAGCAGGTCAAGTAGGTTTTGCGGGTCATTTAACCGTAGCCGATGGGTCTCAGTTTGGTGCACAAGCCGGTATTGGCAAAAACATTACCGATAAAGGTAAAGGTTGGCACGGCTCTCCGGCAATTGATATTAAGGGCTGGCTAAAATCGCAAGTAATTTTCCGTAATCTCCCCGATTTGGAAAAGAAAATTACTGAGCTTGAACGCACTATTGCCCGCTTGCAAAACAACAATAGCGGTCAACAATAATTTAAAAAAACAGAGCAGCAAAAAAGGCCTATCTTTGCGCTCTAATTTCAAAAAAGTAATAATTATATCAAGCTCATCGCTTAATAAAATGAACGCAAAACAAACCACTATTAAGGGGCCTGTAAAAGTTTCGGGCATTGGCCTACATACAGGTAAAATGGTGAATATGACCTTTTTACCCGCTCCTGAAAACCATGGTATTAAATTTCAAAGGGTAGATTTACCCAACCAACCTTTTATTGATGCTGATGTTGATTTGGTTGTTGATACCTCGCGCGGAACTACGCTTGAGCAAAACGGCGCTCGTGTAGCTACGGTTGAGCACGCAATGGCTTCGTTGGCAGGTTTGGAAATAGACAATGCTATTGTACAACTTGATGGCGCAGAAGTACCTATTTTAGATGGTAGTGCCGAAATATTTGTAAACGAAATTTTATTGGTTGGTATTGAAGAGCAAGACGCTGAACGCGAATACTTCTCTTTACCTCATAATGTATCTTTTCTTGAGCCCGATAAAGGTGTAGAAATGATAGCTATGCCGTTGGACGATTATAGGCTTACGGTTATGGTTGATTATAACTCGCCTGTTTTGGGTAGCCAACACGCATCGGTTACTTCGCTAAAAGAATTTAAAAAAGAAATAGCCAGTTGCCGTACCTTTTGCTTTTTGCACGAACTGGAAATACTACTAAGCCAAAACCTTATTAAAGGTGGCGACCTTAGCAATGCTATTGTAATAGTAGACAAACAGGTTGACGAACAAGAGTTGGCACACCTTGCACAACTGTTTAACAAGCCTAAAGTAGAGGTGAAAAAAGAAGGTATACTAAATAATGTTGACCTTCGTTATCAAAACGAACCAGCACGTCATAAACTGCTTGACCTTATTGGCGACCTTGCACTTATTGGTATGCCTTTAAAAGCACAAATAATGGCAGCACGCCCCGGACACGCGGCAAATGTTGAGTTTGGTAAAAAAATTAAACAACTGATTAAGAAAAAGAAAAGTCTTGCAGACGTGCCCGTATACGACCCCAATCAAAAACCCGTATACGATATAAACAGCATATCGAAATTTTTGCCCCATAAACACCCTTTTCTACTTGTAGATAAGATTATGGAGCTAAGTGCCAGCCATGTTCTTGCCATTAAAAATGTTACAGCCGATGAACCTTTTTTTCAAGGTCATTTCCCAGACAACCCCATTATGCCGGGTGTATTGCAAATAGAAGCAATGGCACAAGCGGGTGGTGTATTGGTACTTAGCCGAGTGCCCGATCCTGAAAATTACAGCACATATTTTATGAAAATAGAAAGTGCTAAGTTTAAAGAAAAAGTAGTGCCCGGTGATACTTTGATTATGCGTTTAGACCTTTTAGCACCTGTGCGTCGTGGTATTTGCCTTATGAAAGGGCAAGCGTATGTTGGTACTAAGCTAGTGGTAGAAGCAGAGTTGATGGCACAAATTGTAAAAGACAAAAACAATAACTAAACAGTTTATAACATTTTTTTTGAATAGCCGAAATAACCCAGTTATTTTGCTTTTTGAAACAACCCATATTTTTTTAAATGATCCAGCCCCTCTCATACGTTAACCCACAGGCTAAGATTGCCGATACGGTTGTAATAGAGCCGTTTGTAACCATAGACAAAAATGTTGAAATTGGTGAAGGCACTTGGATAGGGCCCAACGTAACCATTATGGAAGGGGCGCGCATTGGCAAAAACTGTAAAATTTTTCCAGGCACAGTTATCTCAGCCATACCACAAGACTTAAAATTTCATGGTGAGGATACCCTTACTATTATTGGAGACAACTGCACTATACGCGAGTGTGTAACCATAAACAGGGGTACTGAAGCATCAGACAAAACCATTTTGGGCGATAGCTGCCTTATTATGGCCTACGTACACATTGCCCACGATTGTAATATTGGCAATAATGTTATTCTTGCCAACTCTGTACAGTTAGCAGGGCATATTACAATAGGCGATTATGCTATAATTGGTGGCCTATCGGCAGTGCACCAGTTTGTAAATATCGGTCAACACGCAATGATTTCAGGCGGTTCGTTAGTACGTAAAGACGTTCCTCCTTATACCAAAGCAGCTCGTGAGCCATTGTCGTACGAAGGTATCAACTCAATAGGCTTGCGCCGTCGTGGTTTCACAACCGAAAAAATAAACGAGATACAAGAAATTTACCGCATTATATACTTGCGTGGCCACAACAACAATAAGGCAATGGCCATTATAGAAGGCGAAATGCCTGCCACTAAAGAACGCGACGAAATTATCAGCTTCATTCGCGAGTCTGACAGGGGTATTATGAAGGGGTACAATTACAACCGCTAAAACACCTTGTTTCAAATTCAACTTGAAAACTGCGGAAAACGATTTAACCGTAACTGGATTTTCAGGGATTTTAACCACACATTTTCTGACGGGAATGCCTACGCCATATTAGGTGCCAACGGCTCGGGCAAATCAACACTGTTGCAGTGTATAGCAGGCTATATGTCGCTATCAAAAGGTAAAATTGCATTTACCCAAGAGGGCAAGCCTGTTGACGAGGAAAGAAAATACCAGCACCTTAGCCTTGCATCTCCCTTTTTAGAACTTATTGAGGAATTTACGCTACGCGAAACCATCGATTTTCATTTTAAAATGAAGCAACTGGCTTTTTTAAGCGATAAAAGCCAAATAAGCGACGTTACAGGTTTGGGGCACTCGTTGGATAAGCAACTCAAATTCTTTTCATCAGGCATGAAGCAAAGGGTGAAAATAGCCCTTGCCGTGTTTAGCAGCACCCCCGTTTTGATGCTGGACGAACCGTGTACCAATTTTGATGCACAGGGCATTGCTTGGTACAGAGATTTAATTGAACAGTATACCAAAAACCGACTGGTATTGGTGGCCAGCAACCAAGCCCACGAGTATGACTTTTGCCAAGAGGTGATTGAGGTTGTGCCAACCACTAAATAGTCTTTGTAACGGTTGTCTGTCATCCCGAAATATGTTTCGGAGTCTCAATCTGCAACACACATGTATTGGTTAACAAGATGCCAAACTAAATTCTGTATGACTACCCAAACCGGATTACTCTTGTTTCAAACTATCTTTAGTTTGTTTTTTATCAGGGGGGGATGGCGGTGGAGCAGCTTGATTTTTCTTATTTCTTTCCTCAGCTTTTCTCTTTTTCTCCTCTTCGCGAGCCTTTTTACGGTCAAGTATAAGTTGTTTTTTGGCGGCCTTCGCGCTATCGCGCTCGGCCTTTAGGCGTTCTTTATCTTTTAGCCTTTCTTGTTTCAAACTGTCGCGGGCAGCCTTTTCAGAAGCTAGTATTCGCTCTTGAATAGCTTTTGCGCTATCGCGTTTGGCTTGTTCTTTGGCTTTAATGCGCTCTTGTTCGCGTTTTTCTTGGCGGCGTTCCAACGCCTTATCTATTTTGTCGTAGTCGGGCGTTACCTCAACCTCACGTTCCATCATTCGTATGTCTTCACCCAAATACCAAGCATTGTTTAGCTCTATCACCGTATAAAAGAGCGTAGCCCCTCGGTTTTTATATTGGCAATCTACCTCCACATTGCTGTATTTTTTGCCCTCGTAGGTTTGTACTAAGTGGCGCATTTCGCCCTTTTCCATTTTTTTCAAAGGCATTTTTATTTGCTTGGCTTGTTTTTTAAAGCTTTTAAACGATTGTTTTAGCGAGTACTCGGCGCGTTGTTGTGCAATTAAAATTTGCTGGGGTTGGCGTTCCATATCCAAACTATCGTACATCACTTTTAGCTGTTTATAGCTGGGTATAAACTGTTTTAGGCTGTCAAACTCCTCATAGCGTAGTGCTTCAAAAATTGAATCGCACAAACCAACAAGCGTTTGCGCACGAACAGACCACCCGCCCAGAAGCAGAAAAAAAAGTAATATGTAACGGTAAAAAAGTTTCATCAAAGCACACAAAGTTAGTGTTCTCAGTGTTTATATGTTTGCTATTGTAAACGTAAATCGCGGCAGTAAAATTATTTTAACTTTTACACCAAAGGCAACAAAAAACGGCAAGTACATTTTGTACTTGCCGCCTAAAATATTTTAGCCTTTATTGGCTTATTTCAACTTAGCTTCTACTACATTAAGTATTTCTATATCGCGGTGCACATAAAACACAATATCGCATTTTTCAGCATTCCAGTCTTTATTTAGCACTAACGAAAATGTTTTTTCTACCACACGTCCTGCCTCGGGTAAAGTAATGCTTTGCGGCAATAAGTTTTGTTTAAAAGCAGGCATTAGGCGTAATAAATGGTTGTGCACATAGTTAGTATCCAAACCTTGTTTCACAGGGTCGTTAGCAATGTCTTCGTCTTTTTGCAAGCTTATAATACCACTTTCAGTTATAGCAACGCTAAAAAAAGGAGGCGTACCCAAACTATCGGTAAATGCTGCTTTTACTTTTACAGTAAGAGTGCGACTGGCATCATCAAATTGTTTTTCAATGTATAGGTTTACTTTGCTGGGGGCTGAAAACCTGTTAGAAACCAATGTTTCCCAGTTGTCTGCCGTTGATGATTTGTATACTCTATCAACCGCACCAAAAGGCAGCCCTCCCGGTTTACCTATAATTTGAAATATCTGCTCGCCGTAGGGGCCTCTAAAGTCTTCAAAACCTGCATAAGGGGTGGTGAACTGGAAAAAGTCTTGTCCGTGTATACTCAGTGCAGATACTTTACCCGGAAACTTAGTTCTTATTTTCTCTATTGCATGATGTCCTTTGGGGCAGTTGGCGCAGCGTACGCCCGTAAAATCCTCTAAAAGAACACTTTTGGTTTGTGGTGTTTCAGGTGTAGCAGTATAAGTAGTGTCGCTAAAATTTACTAACGGTTTTTCAAGTATTACCCCGGGGTTGTCTTCTTTGCAGGCTGCAAAAAACAATACTAAACCTAACAGGGCTATATATTTTGTAGAGCGCATAATTTATGATTTATATAGACGAATAAAATTAGAACGTTGTTGTAACAGCTACACGCACACCGTTAAAGGCAGGTTCGACACGACATATACCACCTGTACAGTTTACCCCTGCCACTTGTTTTTTATATTCGGCAGTAAAACGGGTTGTACCTTCTGTATACGAGCCAAATACTGTGTAGTAGTGTATTTTTTCGTTCGAAATTAATTCTTGTGGAGTTCCGGGAGTACGCACAGGTGCAGTATTTACCATATCGCCAATAGCAAACGATAATTTAGGAGCCACATTGTACTCTAAAATAACGTTGGCAAAGCTACCTTGGTCTTGCTTAGTGTTTAGGTATTGCCACTCTAAACGCAACGAGCGTTTGCGGCTTATTTTGTAGTTAAACTCACCAAACGGAGTATAGGTAGTTACGTTAGGTGCTTGTGTATTTAGCTCGTATATCTGTTGGTTGTAGTAAACACTTTGAAAACCTAGTGCTACTTTAAAATCTTTATTCACCTTGTATACACCATCAATATAATACTCAGTAAACAGTTTAGTGGTTTTACCCGGTACTACGGCATCGCTTTGTACATAAGAGTAATTTCCTGTAAACGAAAGGTGTTTGTTGGGTGTCCAAACAAAATCGGCCTGTATGCCTTCTTCGCCTACTTCTTGTGCAAAAGGGTTGTAACGCGCCAATAAACGGTAAGTATTTTGGCGGGTTAGCGCGGGTAGGTAAGTGATTATACCGTTTAGTAACAAATTGTATGGCGAACTGCGGAATTGAAAACTCTCAATTTTACGACCTTGAACATTTAAACCAAAACCTTTGGTAGCAAAAGATGCGTTGGCCGAATATACGTTGCCGGCACTGCCAAATATTTTGTTTGATAATGGGTTGCGCAACGCCTCGTTGGTTTTGTGTGCATATTCAAAATTCAAGTTTAATGCTTGAAACAAGCTTATAGAAGTATAACCCGTAAAAGCATAAGTATTGTATTTAGGTATGAAACGATTTTGTAGAGAATCGTTGTTTATGCCGGTTACTAGCTGATTTATAGTAGCATCATCTAATGTGCGGTTTACTGCACCTGTGCCTACATTAATGTTTATCTTATCGTTTATTTTAAGGTATTTCTCAAAGTTGATGCCCGATAATGCTTGTTTTGAAAACTGAAAGCGGGTGTCTTCAAAAGTAGTGGGGTTGTAAAACCCTTTTTGATTGCCTACAAATGCTTTTGCAGAAAAAGTTTCAGAAAACTTATATTTAAGTCGCACACCTTGCACGGCATAGTCAATACCTATTAATCGGTCTTCAAAGGCACGGAAAATAAGCCCCGAGCCTATTTGATCGTAAAAACTACCTACGGTAATGTTTAGCTTATCAATGTCTTTACTGATGCTCCAAAAACCAATACCGTGATTACTGTATGCCGAGAAGGGAGCTAGCAGGTTAGAGTTAGAGAAAAAATCGTAGCGAAAATTGAAATCGAACCCGCGTACTTTATAATTTAAGAACAAAAAGCTCTCGTTGCTTGATAGTTGGCGTTTGTATTGCGGAGGCAACTCTCCCAGCTTAGTGTCTTTTATAAAAAAGTTGCTGCTGGTTTGAAAATTGCCCGAAAGATGCCCGTAATCAGGCGTATTGTTTTGCGCCACAACAGTTGAAAAACAAGGCAAAAGCAAAAATATGGGTAGTAAACGTTTTAGCACAGTGGTTTTGTTTTGGTTTATACAGACTTTCAATATTATTGATTTGTTATAAAAAAACACTGTTTTATGTGTTTTATCCTCCAAACAGTATTTTGAAATAGAATAGCGGGTTCTGAAATTTGGCGCGCATATCCAAATCTTCAAACATGCACGATATGGTTTCTTGCAGGGTTTTGTTTTTAGCGGCTTTGTTTACCACCATATTAAACAACCATGGGTATTTACATAGCTTTTGCATGGTATGGCTTAGCTTTAGCTCGCTCCACAAATAGCGGTATACATCCTCGTCGTATTGGGCAAGTGTATTTGCACTAAAATCTTTAGTTTCGAGTGCTTTTTTTATGGTTTGTGCGGCAAAACGTCCGCATATCATAGCGTTACCAATACCTTCGCCTGTAAAAGGGTCTATAAGGCTGCCTGCATCGCCTGTTAGTAAAAAGCCATTACCACTAAGTGGGCGTTTTTTTGAGCCTAGCGGTAATCCCCAGCCTTGTATTTTACCTTCTAGTTTTGCATTGGCAAATCGGGGGGCAATTTGTGGGTTTTCAGCAATTATTTTTAGCATCCCCTCGCGCAAATTCACCTTCTTTTTACTGGCCGATTTGCTAAGTATGCCTGCGCCAATATTTGCTCCGCCATTGGGCATAGGAAAAATCCAAAAATAACCCGGTAGCAACTCGTCTAAAAAATGAAGCTCTATATAGTTTTGGGGGTGCATACCCTCAACACCTGTGTAGTAGGCGCGTATGCCTGCACAATAGTGCTCGGGTTCCATTTTTATACCGCCCAATTTTTTGCCTATTATGCTTCTATCGCCTTCGGCACCAATTACCAATTTTGCAAAAACGGTAATTTCTTTCCCGTCTTTTTTAAGGTGTAGCACATGGCCGCCATCAACAGGCAAAACCTCTTTTAACTCGGTATTTTGCCAAAATGTAGCGTATTGCGGGTTTAATTTGCTCACCAAAAAGTTGTCAAAATCTAGGCGTTTGGCTATAAACCCGGGGGCGTGTTTTTCTTTGCTTATATCGCTTTTAAAAGGGATATCGATGTACTTATAGTTGGGCGCTATAAATTTTACACCCCAACTGGGCGTATACTCGTTAGGGTTGGCGGCAATTTCATCCACCAAAGCAGGGTCGAGTTTTTTAAAAACCTCAACCACTTTGCCACTAAGCGCATCGCCGCATATTTTATCACGCGGAAAGGTGGCTTTATCAATAATAATATGTTCTATGCCTTCTTTGGCTAGAAAAAGCGAGGTGGTAGCACCTGCGGGGCCTGCACCTGCTATAAAAACATCGGTGGTATAATCGTACGTGCTGATGGCGCAAAAATAGGCTTTGCAGTCTTTGTATGCTAACCTAAATTTTTTGAATTTGAATGAGGTGAGAAAGTTTTGCCCTTGCCTCCTTGCAGAGTGGGAAAACCTCCCACAGCCCGCTCAACGAGGTGGAAATTGCACTACGTGAGAAATTTGGATAATAGAATATGTAAAGATCCGTTTACTACATTTGACAAATCTTTAAGATTTGTCAAATGTAGTAACGTACTAAACAAAGTGAGGTTACTCAACACTAAAAGTAGTGCCTTCTTTGCCGTCTTTTAGTTGCACACCTGCTTCTTTCAATCGGTCGCGAATAATGTCTGATGTTGCAAAATCTTTTTTATCACGGGCATCTTTGCGCAGGGTGATAATAAGTTGCATCAAATTTTCTACCAAAGCCTCGTTGCCTTTTTCTTCTTCTTGCAGTCCTAATATTTCAATTAAAAAAGTATCAAAAAGGGTTTTCAGCAAGGTTTTATCTTCGGCAGTAAGGGTTTCTTTACCGTCGTTTACGCTGTTGGCTATGCGTGCACCTTCAAACAAGGTTGCAATTACCTTGGGGGTGTTAAAATCCTCGTTCATATCAGCGTAGCAAGCATCAATCAATTTTTGAATGTTTGATGTTGACGTGGCTGAGGTTTTAAGCCCGTCGACCAGTTTATACGCATTAAACAGTCGCGTCAAGCCTTTTTCGGCAGCTTGCAGGGCTTCGTTACTAAAATCAATAGTACCGCGGTAGTGCGCTTGCTGCACAAAAAACTTCATCGTCATTGGGCTATAAGCCTTTTCTAACAAATGATTTTCGCCCGTAAACAAATCGCTAAGGTTAATGCCATTGTTTAGCGATTTTGCCATTTTTTGCCCGTTAACGGTAATCATGTTATGGTGCATCCAAACACGAGCAGGGTGAACGTGGTTGCAAGTGGTACTTTGTGCTATTTCACTCTCGTGGTGCGGGAAAAGCAAATCCATACCGCCGCCGTGTATATCAAACTCTTGTCCTAAATATTTAGTACTCATTACCGAGCACTCAAGGTGCCAGCCAGGGAAACCCTCACCCCAAGGCGAGTTCCAGCGCATAATATGTTCGGGAGCTGCTTTTTTCCAAAGGGCGAAATCAGCAGGGTTGCGTTTTTCGTCCTGACCTTCCAGTTGACGCACTTCGTTACCTGCACCTGCTATAAGGTCGTCAAGGATACGTCCGCTTAGCTTGCCATAGTCGTGGTTTTGGGCGTATTTGTTTACATCAAAATACACCGACCCGTTTGACTCGTAAGCCAAGCCTTCGGCAAGTATTTTTTGCACCATCTCTATTTGCTCAGGTATATGACCTGATGCAAGTGGCTCTATACTGGGCGGCAATACGTTTAGTTTGCCAATTTCGTTGTGGTAGCTGTTGGTATACAGTTGCGCTATTTCCATAGGCTCTAACTGTTCCAAGCGTGCTTTTTTGGCAATTTTATCTTCGCCTTCGTCGGCATCGCCTACTAGGTGGCCTACATCAGTAATGTTACGTACATAGCGTACACGGTAGCCCAAGTGCAGCAAATAGCGGTGTACTATATCAAAGGTTATTGGCCCGCGAGCATGACCCAAATGCGGCGCACCATATACCGTAGGTCCACACACATACAAGCCTACAAAAGGAGCTTTTATGGGTTTAAAAACTTCTAAACTACGGGTATAGGTATTGTATATTTTTAGTTCGCCTTGCATATAGTGCAAAAGTAGCAGTTTTAGCTGATTTGTTGTTTTGGAGGGTGGAGGAAATTATCTTGCAATCAAAGTTGTATGTTTTATGGAAAGCGAAATATTGAAACTCTTTCTTGAAGAACCTCGTAAGGTTACGTTGCTTGGTATTAAGCTGTTTAAGGGGTTACTTTCACTAATTATTAGCAGTAAAATATTTATTTATTTTTTTGGTAGATACGATTTTCAGGATGTGGGGGACTTTTCTGAATGGTTTGATTTGCTTATTAATGGAAGGGTGTTATTAGCCTTATTAATTTTTTATGCAGTGAATTTCATTTTATTTAATTTTATAGTTGCGCTATTGCAATTGCCAATTAATTCAATTAGGAAAAAAATAATAAACTCAGGCATTAGCGTAAACTCACAACAGGGGCTATTAAAAGGTTTTTTGGTGGGGTTAAATTACGGGAGTATACTTAAAATAAATTTTGAAACGAACGAAGTTCAGGCAGGAGATAATATTGATGCATTGGAGGTGTTTCTAAATGAACCAACTGATAGTAATATTTTTAATAATTCATTAGTTGATGAATTGTATTCATTGTCATTTATATTTATAATTTCATACTTGTTATTCTTTCCAATTGAATTATTTGTTGGATGGTTTTTGGTTTTTTGTGTGATATTATTTTTTAGTATTTTTATAATATACCTTTCAATATCATTAACAGGCATATATATATCTAGGAACAAACTAAAATTGACTGAAGCTGTTAAAATTTTAAAGATTCGGAAGAAAGTTTTTGAGTTTTTTTCAGAGAAGAAAATACAATTAATATCAATTGAGGGAGAGAACTTGATTGAACCAGGACGATTATTTAATTTTAAGGGGAAGGACTTTGTTCTTAGACTATTTTATGATCTAGAACCTATAAAAAAGGAAGCGATGACTTTTTTTATAGATGATGCTATCAAAAGAGAAAAAAAGTTATTAGCTATTGTGAACGGTTCCCTTGATGAAGAGGTTAAAGAGTTAATTGATCAACATAAAAACACAGTTAATATTATTGATTATAATGAAGGGGTTGAGTTAGAGGAAGGGATAAGAAAGTTTCTGAGATAACAGGATCTACCTCCTCAAAGCAATTCTCATTTTCTTTTTAAAGGCAGGGCTTTCCAGCAAGGGGTGCATAAACACACTAAGTATTATAATTATTGCCCCTATATAGAAATTGGGGGAAAGTTCTTTGTTCTCGTCAAAAATTACCCATGCTAAAAGTATTCCGTAAACAGGCTCAAGGTTTAGCGATAGGTTAGAGGCAAAAGCGGTAATGTGCTTTAGGGCTTTTAGTGCCAACACCATAGTAAGTGCAGTACACAGCAGCGACATAATAAGCAAATACACCCAATCGCTATTGGTGGGCGAGAGGCTCGCCTCGGGAAAAAGCTGCAAATAAAACGGCATGGCTATAGATAACAGCACAAAACCACTGGCCATTTCTACTACGGTTATCGCTTTGGGGTCGCCGTTATCAATATATTTTTTGTTGAGAATAGAAAAGGTGGCCGCAAAAACTGCTGCTATTAATGACATGATGAATCCTTTGTGGTAGTTGCTAGGTGTGGCATTAAAAATTACATATATGCCCACTATAACCAATAAACCCAGCAGTACTTCTACCCAGCGAATACGTTTTTTGAAAATTAGTGGCTCTAAAAGCGAGGTAAATAGTGATGTAGTAGCCAAACCACTCAGTGCCACCGACACATTACTGTATTTTATTGCGCCGTAAAAAAACACCCAATGCAAGGCTATAAGGCAGCCAATGCCCGCAAACACCGCAAGGTTTTTTTTACCAAAAGTTTTTAGTCCGCGCAAAACACCGGGCAAAAACAGCAAGGCTATACAAGTTATTAATACCCTGTACCACACCAATGGGACTTCGCTTAGGCTTATCCAACGGCCTAGTATGGCAGTAAACCCCCACAGAAATATTGCTATGTGAATTTGGAAATAGGCGGTACGTTTTTCGGGAGTCAAGTGGTGGTGTGTTTGGTGCGGCAAATATAGTGGGGTGTTTAGTAGTTTGACAAATTTCTAAAATTTGTCAAACTACTAAACACTATTTCAAACAAATTGCCCCTTCCTATTTTTGGGGTCAAAGTGTAAGTGAATTATGGGTGTTTTCTCTTTTACTTTTTGCTTGGTCAAAAAAGTAAACAAAAAGACCACCACGAAAACCAAATACACGTTTTTCCGTCCCGCAAGTCCCGCCCCGCTGGGGCTGAAAAACCTGTATTTCACACTTTTCGTGGACACCCGCCGCACAAGATGCCCCAATGTTATCAAACTATTTTAGTAGTAAATTAGATTAACCACCCAGCCATTTCTTGCTGTACTTTTTGGGCTTCTTCGCGGGCTTTTTGGGCAAAATCTTCTCCGCTAGAGGCATATATTACCGCACGAGAAGAGTTTACCAATAAACCAACATCGCTATTAATTCCCGTTTTCGATACTTCGGCCAAGCTACCGCCTTGCGCACCAACACCAGGGACTAGCAAAAAGTTGTTGGGGGCTATTTGGCGTACGTGTTCAAGCTGTGCAGTGCGGGTAGCACCTACAACAAACATCATATTATCGGGCGAGCCCCATGTTTGGGCGGTTTCCATTACGCTTTGGTATAGCGGTTTGTCGTTGCTTTGCAAATGCTGGAAATCGTTACTACCCTCGTTAGAGGTTAAGCCCAAAAGTATAGTCCACTTATCTTTAAATTCTAAAAACGGTTTCACGCTATCGCTACCCATATAAGGGGCAACAGTTACCGCATCAAAATTCATAGTATCAAAAAAAGTACGGGCATACATACTGCTGGTATTGCCAATATCGCCGCGTTTGGCGTCGGCAATGGTAAAAATATCCTTAGGTATAAGGTTTAGCGTTTCTTGCATTATCTCCCAACCTTTTGCTCCCATCCATTCATAAAAAGCAGTGTTTATTTTATAGCACACACAATAGGGTGCAGTTGCCTCAATTATTTGGCGGTTAAACTCCAACACAGGGTTGGCATGACTGTGCAAATGTGCGGGTACTTTTTTAAGGTCGGTATCTAGTCCTACACACAAGTAGCTTTTTTTGGCTCTGATTTGTTGTACTAATTCGGCTTTTTTCATGTTTGGTGCTGCAAAGTAAAGGCAAAAACGCAAATTTGTAGGTATGACTATTGAAGAAGCACAACAACAGGTGCACCAGTGGATTACTACCACAGGCGTGCGCTATTTTAACGAGCTAACCAACACGGCAATATTGATGGAAGAGGTGGGTGAGCTTGCCCGAATAATGGCACGTAAGTATGGCGAGCAAAGTTTTAAGGAAAGCGATAAAAACCACGACCTTGCTGATGAAATGGCCGATGTGATGTGGGTGCTAATGTGCCTTGCCAACCAAACAGGTGTGAACCTAACCGATGCTTTTGCCAAAAACATGGAAAAGAAAACCCGCCGAGATAGCGATAGACATAAGAATAATGAAAAGCTAAAACCCTAATTTGAAATTTCAGATTTCAAATTCAAAATGGCTTATTCCACTAACAGTTTTTGCCTGTAAGCGGCTGTCTCAGTAGTTATATCTACAAAATAAACACCTGCTTTAAGGGCTGAGATATTCATTTTGTACATGGTGTTGCTTTGTTGCTCAATTGTTGCAGCACTAATCATTTTACCATCGACAGTATAAATATTGGCTTTTGTAACCATTTGGTCGTTTTCAAAAGCTATAAAAACCTCTTGGCTATTGTTGGCAGGGTTGGGGTATAATTTAACCGCACTGTTACCCTCTCCGAAAGTCTTTACGCTTGCTGTTACCGAAGTGTAAAACGCTCCTGTATCAGAAAATTCGGTGCAAGTTTTACCCGCATAAACAGGACGTACTCTCCAACGATACGTACGACTATCAGACAATTTAGTGGCTACATAAAAAGTGTCGGCAGTTATTACATCCAAAGGCAAATTGCCCGGGAAAACTGAGATTTGACTGGCTTGTAGAACATAGCCAATAGCTTTAGGATCTTTTCTCCAGCTAAAAGTAGCATGAGTTGGTTTTTGTGCTTCGCCTTCAAGGGGCAATAGGCGGGTTAATTTTGTTTGCACAGGCATAGTGTCTTGCGCAGGGCCTTGCAGGTTGATGCGTTGGCTGTTAATATTATAAACTACTGCATCAATTTGTTCTAGCGAAAAACGGTTAGCGCATTTATCAAGCGCATAGCTCATGTATAACGTTTCATCAGGGTTGTATACTTGTCCCCTAGGGTCAGTTTCATTTCCTGTATAAGGGCAAGGCCAACGGTAGTCTAAAAAGTCGGCACGGGTATCACAAAACAAATCACCTGCAATAGCGCAGTTACTGCCATCAACATATTCTTTTAAGCCTGTAACATTGGTAAAGGGGTGAGGAAGCGAGAAAAAATGCCCCAATTCGTGTGCAAAAGTTGTAGTACCGTTACCCATACAGTTTTTGCCCAAAGCAATACCGTCTTGTCCGGGCGAAAAGTAACCGCAATTACCTGCCGGATTTGCCACCACATATATATTGGCAGCGTTGGGCTTGTTGTTTTGCCTCATCATGGTGCTACCTGGACCATAAGTAGCATGGTCGTACCAAGCTGAGTTTGATATATAATCAAATCCTTTTAAGTAAAAATAAAACCCTACAGGAGCATATTGTTCGTTCAGTTGGCAAATATCTGCCATCAGTTGGTTGGCACTGTAAAAGCCCTTGTCGGCATCATCGCCCAAAATGTGCATATATAGGGGTACATAATATTGTACCGCACTTTTAGAAGCAAAGCCACGCCCGTTTTGAGCATAATCAAGCAACCAGTTTTTTTGTGTTTCACTTAATTCAGTGCCGCAATAATCAGGTGTTTGTGCTTTTGTTGTTGAAAATGAAGCCGCAAGCAGCAGCAAAATAAAAGGTAAAAATTTTCTCATTTAAAAATGGGTAGTGGAGGTGTAGTTGCTTTTTAGACGAACTACAAAGAAATAACGTTTTGCGATAGAAAAAAATAATTACCTTCCATTTGCTTTTGAGGTCAGTAATTAGCTTTAAAAAATTGGTTAGTTTTGCATCGCTTTGCCTACTATACCCTTACCCATTAGTGCCGTTGTAATAGCACACAACGAAGAAAAAAACATTGGCCGTTGTTTGCAATCGCTGCAATGGGTGGAAGAGGTATTGGTTTTAGATTCGGGTAGTATTGACAATACCCCACAAATAGCCCAATCGTTCTCCAATGTAAAATTTATGCAGGTGCAATGGCAAGGTTATGCCGCCACCAAACAATTGGGGGTAAATGCTGCTAAAAACAATACAATTTTTTGGGTAGATGCTGACGAAGAAATAAGCCCGCAACTGCAAAAAGAAATAAGTGATAAATGGGAGACCATTAACGCCCAATGGAAACAACACCCCATATATACCCTGCCCCGTAAAACGTTTTTTATGGGCGAATGGATAAAGTATTGCGGCTGGTATCCCGATAGGCAAAAACGTTTATTCAACAAACAATATGCTCGCTTTAATACATCAGCGGTTCACGAAGATGTTGAAATTATCGAAAGCGGCAGTATTAGTGCATTAAGCTGCGACATCTTGCACTATTCGTTTCAAAGCATCGATAAATATTTTGCTAAAATGAATACTTATGGCAAACTAGGTGCTGAAGAGATGAAAAATAAGGGTAAAAAAGTCGCGTTTACAAAACTGGTATTCAATCCATTATGGTCTTTTTTTCAGTCGTATTTTATGCGCTTGGGAATACTGCAAGGCAAAACGGGTTTTATTATCAGTTGCGGCAATGCCTACGGCAAGTTTATTAAGTATACCCATTTTTATTATTTGGATAGGAAGTAAAACCCTTTATTTTCGCAAACGTTTTTAAAAAACACCACACATGAACGACACGATATTAGTAATTGGCAGTGCAGGACAACTGGGCACTGAATTGGTTGAAGCCCTACGCGGCATACACGGAGGAACAAATGTTATAGCCAGCGACGTAAAGGACGCGGCCGACGTAAACCCCGTACTTACCCAAACAGGCCCGTATGAAAAACTGGATGTTTTGGATAAGCCCCGATTGACCGAAGTACTTACTAAATATCAGCCCAAACAAGTATACCATTTGGCGGCTTTGCTATCGGCAACGGCTGAAAAGCACCCCAAATTTGCTTGGCAACTAAATATGGATGGTTTGTTTAATGTTTTAGATGCCGCCATCGATTTTAAAATAGGTAAAGTTTACTGGCCTAGCAGCATTGCTGTTTTTGGCCCAAATACCCCCCGCATTGCTACCCCACAGCATTGCATTATGGATCCCAATACTATTTACGGTATTAGCAAACAAGCGGGCGAACGCTATTGCGAATATTATTTCCAAAAACGCGGTGTTGATGTGCGCAGCATACGCTACCCCGGTTTGATAGGTTATAAATCAGCTCCGGGTGGAGGTACTACTGATTATGCGGTTGATATTTACCACGAGGCATTGAAACAAAACAGCTTTAGCTGCTTTTTACCTGCTGATGCTGCTTTGCCCATGCTTTATATGCCCGATGCACTAAAAGCAACCATTAGCCTGATGGAAGCTCCTGCAGATAAAATAACTATCCGCAGCAGCTACAATGTGGCAGGTATGAGCTTTAACCCCGAAGAAATTGCGGCCAGTATTGCCAAAGTAATGAATGGTTTTGGCATCAGCTACGATATTGACCCTGTGCGCAAAGCCATTGCCGCCAGTTGGCCAGCCAGTATTGATGATGCCGTAGCCCGCGCCGATTGGGGTTGGAAACCCGACTACGATTTGGATGCTATGACTAAAGATATGCTGGATAATCTTCGGTTGGCAGCTAATGCCTAGTTATAGATTTATGTTTGCCAAACTTTTAAAGTTTGGCAAACATAAATCTATAATGGGTGTTACAAGTAATAAATAAACATAAAGACGAGTGCTAACCATATAAATCCTGTAAGGAAAAGAAGAGTAGCTATAAGTCCATTTTTATCTTTATTAAGGGCATATATAATTACTATAATTGGGTAACTAATTATAAAAAGTATGCAAAGCAGACCTAATATATCACTGATAGGGCTTGTGTATATCCACCCTGACTTTAGTTCTGCACTACTAAATACTATTGCTGTTATTAGTAAAGTAGTTATTAAATAATATTTTATCCATTTATACTTAATTGGTATCATAAGCTTATTATCTATAAGAGGGCATTTTTCTAATACAAAACCGCATTAGTATTGTGCACCCTGCGCCAGTAAACCATTATGCCTGCCCAAATAGTTAGTAAACCAATGCCATACAAAGGCCAGTTGTAGTAGGTAGGCATATAAGTCAGGCTTTCTTTTACCAATTGCTTTGCGGTCGGCAAACTCCATACTCTGCCTGCATTTGCAGCATAATTAAAAAAGGGGAAAATAAAGGTGTACAGTATTATTCCGCTGCCAATAAGCATTGTGCCCCATTCGCGTTTGCGTATGCGGCGAATAGCTCCCTTGTGTTCATAGCTTACTATTATCAAAGCAAAGGCAATCATGCTGGCGGCAACCAAGCAAGGGGTAAGTACGGGGCCAAACCACGCTACGGGTATCAAGAAAAGAATATCCCAGTCTAAAATATTGGCAGGCCAATCCAGTATCAGGTATAAAAACACGTAGTAAAAAATATCCCACACGGCAAAGCAAAACAGAAACCACGCAAGGCGTGATAGTTTGTTATTGGCTAGCATATAACCTGCCGCTACCAACATTACTATCGTGGCGGCTTCTCTGCCCAGTTCGGTAATTATTAGGGTGTCGCCCATTTCTTTTAGGGGCAATACAAACCCATCAGGGTATAGCAAGTAGCGCAGGTATATTACTACTGCACTTTCAAGAAAAGCCATAGCTATTGAAAAAGCTAGGGCTACTACAATTTTGCGTTTTAGTGTCATTTCCATTAGTATCTGTAATTTTCTGTTTCAACTATTTCTTCAATTGTTTCAGTTTGGGGTTCGGTTCGGGGTTCGGGGGTGTTCTGTTCAATAATTTCGAAATCGGGTAGGTAATAACTTTTCCAGTTTATATTACGCAGTTTATTAATTGCTTGTTGGTCGGTATAGTTCCAGCTTTGCCAGCCATGGTTGTTGTCATTCCTCAAAAAGTTGTCTGTTTTTGCTTCCCAACGGTCTATCAGTTGGTTCACTTGGTGGGCGTTATAATTGTGTAGGTTGGCGGGATTGTTTTTCAATCCCTCAGCCCATTGAGCTAATAGAGGCAGGTTGGCTGCCGATAGCGTGCCGATATAAAACATATCAGGGTCTTTTTGTTCGGCGACAGCTTTTTGTATGTTGTAGCGGGCTATTAGATTGTCCCAGTTAACGGCGCAACTAAGCACCATCACTCCAAAAAACACCACAAAATTACTACGCACCAAATACCAGTTGGGCTTTTTGGCATACAGCTTATACGCTGTGAAAAACAAACCTATGCACGATAAAAGCAGGTAGTAAAACACACCAATGCGTTTGTAGGTAAGCCCATCTACAAAGTGTATGTATAGCGAGTTTTTTAGTCCGCTAGTGGCTATTAAAACAAGGTTTTGCAGCACCCACAGCAAGGCAAGTATAAATAGCGTTTTTGCTTTTTTATCAAAGTTTAATTGTCCCCTAAAAAGATATAGCAATATGGCCACTGCAATAACTATTGAGGCGATAAGTGCACCAACACCTTGATGCACCATTTCTGAAAAATTGTGTTCGTTGGGGTTGCTTATTCCGTTAGCTAAAAAAGTAATATCTGCAAGGTTCACTATTAGCAACAGCAGGTTTAATAGTATCAATAACAGACCGCCCGCTTTTCTGTCTATTTGTTGGCGGCTGGTAAACTCATCTGTATAGGGCGGTAATAATGCAATAAGCGGTGCTGCCCATTTTTTTTCCTCACGATCGATACTGTTAATACGTTGGTGGCGAACAAATACTATGCACAGGTAATACCCTAGTAGGGTGGTTAGTATTCCGCTAATTGAAATAAAACTTAGGTCAATCTTTTTTAATACTTCGCTGAATGATTTACTGGCAAAGCTGTACAGGAGGACAAACAATAAAAAGATGCCTATTACCAAAAGGTAGATATACCAATGATTGGCTAAACCTGTTTTGTCGCCTTTGCGGGTATGAGCTATTTGCCACCCTTTTATGGTTTTTGGGACGGATGAGAGAAAAGAGATTCCCGCCTGTGCAATAACTACTACGGCTGCCGATTGTGGACTAACAGTATAGCCTGCTAAAAACATCCACGCTAGTAGCAGGGTGATAAAACAAAGTGCACTGCCATACAAGCCCATGCACACGGCTGCAAACAATACGGCTGTTGCCGACAACCACCAATTTTTATGTTTTGTAGCTTGCGGGGTAGCAATGGCTAACCCTGCTATAAGAAATAGACTGTACAAACCGAAATTGATGCCCCACGATTGTTGGTAGAACAAAAAGCTGAATAAAAACGCGCCTACAAGGCAAATAATGTCTTTAGTTTTCATTAGTGATATTGATTTTTAAAATTGAGTGCTATAAAGTTGCTGCTGCAATTGGCGCAGGTTGGTGTGTATATTTTGCAACAAAAAATCGGGAGTAATAGGGCGGCAGGCTTTGCCTTTGCGGTAGGCAGCCAAAAACTGTAACAGATAGTCAGGCGCGCAAATAGTCCCTATTACTACGGCAACCCATACAGGGAGACTGTGGTTGCCGTTACCCAACTCAAAAAATTGTAGCATTATTTCATCTTCAAAAGCAGTCCCGTAAGCAATAAGCACGTGTTTGGCATCGTGCAACTCGTAGTGGGGGATTAGCTTTAACCCTTGATTTTCTATAAACCCTACCACACTATTACCTAGCGAGTTTTTGGGCATTTTTAGTAACGCTTCGCGACTGTAGGGCTTGTGGGTAGGTTTGTATACGCTAAACAGCATAGGGAAATACAGCCAATAGGTTAACCGTTCCATTACGCGCTGTCTCAGTTTTTTTAATTGTTGGTATAGCATGGCTTAGTGGTGTTTGCTTTTGTGGTTATACCCTTTCAATACTATTCGCAACCGTTGGGCTATTGTCCATGCTGCACCTACCAGTAGCATTGCCCCACGCAGCAGCAAACTTTTCAGTTTAGATTTTATCTTTTCCATTTGAATTAAAAGTGCTTTGTATTTCAAAGTGTAGGGTTAAAAAAAATTACTTTATAAGTTGAGATAGGGTTTCTATAACATCCATAAAGAAATTGCCGCCTCTATCGTTAATCAGTAAAAACTCTTGTGTAGGGTCGCCAAAAAAAGGGCTGAATGTATAAGAGAGTTGTGTGCCAATAATGGCATATAACATTGCCCATGAAAAAGTGAACCATATTGCTTTTCTAAAAACTGGATTTGTTTTTTCAGTTGTTGGCTCTACAGTTTCTTGTTCAATAGCAGGCAGCCAACTTTCTTTATAAATCAAAAGCATTTGCTCATAAAACAGGCGTATTCCTATATAACCGCCAATAGCAATTATTACAATATTTATAAACTTGTAAAAGGCATAACCATTAGTGGTGATTAGAAAGAAAAAAGCAACTGGAGCAAAGGCAGCAATAACAAGGCTTATATAGGTGAGGCAAACCACAAGTAATCCTAAAATTTGTTTAAGTCCTTGTTTTATGCCCAAATACGAAAGGAACATATACAGGGTGGGAAAACAAATTAGAGTGGTGAGAATAAAAAGCAAAGGCAGCTTTACACCTGAAACTAATGATTGTAATAAATTGAATTGTGCGCCTAATAAAAAACCATAACAAGTAAACATGGATATGCTTAAAATAAACAATCCCCCCATTTCTTGGTTAGATAGGCCAACGCCCAGTGTGCGTTTTAGCAAGTCGTCTTTTTTGCGTAGTAGTTCTTTTAGTGTAACAAAAAATGTTTTTTCCATATCAAAAGTACTTTGTGTTTCAAAGTGAGTAATCAAAAAAAATAGCCACAACAATTCATGGCCTTTCTATTCTATATTTTTAATAAAACTTTCCAAGCTGTCTAGGTGATCTTTAAATGCTTTTGTGCCTAGTTTGGTGGCTTTGTACGTAGTGTTTGTTTTGCGGCCTATAAAACCCTTTCTCACCTCTATATATCCCACTTTTTCAAGCGCGGTAATATGGCTGGCAAGGTTACCGTCGGTTACTTGCAGCGTTTCCTTTAGTGTATTAAAGTCAACACTGGCATTCACCACTAGCACACTCATTATTGCCAGCCGCGTGCGGTTTTCAAAAGCCTTATCAAATCCGTCTAAAAGCGGTTTCATTTTTTATCTATCGTATTTATACCACATCACAAACCCGTATACAATGTGCAATACACCAAAGCCCATTGCCCAAAACTCAAGTCCGTAGCCCACATAAAAACTGGCCAGTAAGCCCAAACCAATTTGGCACAAACCTAAATATCTAATCTCGTTTAGGGTATACTTTCCTGCATTAAACAAAGCCAAACCATAAAAGACCAGTGTGGCAGGGGCTACCAAGCCATACTCGTAGTGGTATAGCAGTGCCATACAAAACAAGCCTCCGCTACCCAGTGGCAGCAACATATTTACTGCCAAGCGCAGGGCTGTTTTGTCAAATAAGTTTACCCCTTCTTTTTTGGCCTTGCGTGCTGTAAAAGCAATGGCTAGTAGCAAAGCTGTTGCCAAAGTGGTAATGGCTATAACAAACAGGTTAAAAACAATTGTACGCTCTTGTTGGGGAGATATATACACCTCAACATATTCAAATGTTCTTCGCACACCTTCACTTACTAAATACCTGTGCGTGATATAGGCCGAGGCTAAAGCAACTAAACCAGCTGATATACCCGAAAATCCGCTTAGCGAAATAAAGCGGGTGTTGCGCTCCATTATACTGCGTATTTCACGCAAATCCGTCAATTGGCTTTCTTTTTCATTCATAATTTAAAAGCACTTTGTAATGCAAAGTAAGTTGATTTAAAAATACTGTGCAACATTTTTTTGAGAGAAAGAAACAAAAGGGATTGGAAACGCCTTTGTTTTAAGCTGATTGATGGCTAAAAATTTCTTTTATAATAGCCACGCTGTATTGGCTGGCAACATTAGTTACAAACGATGGAAAATCGATGTGTGAGTTATCGTCCGCCACGTCTGATATTATACGCACAATACTAAAAGGTAAGCCATACTCGTAGCAAACTTGGGCAACGGCTGCGCCTTCCATTTCTACACACAAAACTTGGGGTAAGTGTTGTATCAGCTTGTTTTTGTGGGCAGTAGTATTAAAAAACTTATCGCCACTGGCTATATCACCCATGTAGGCTTGCGGCGAGGCAATGTTGTATTGTGTTAGTTGTTGCGGGCTTATGGCTTCCAAAAGTGTGTTTTCAGCCAATAATTTAGCTGCACTATCAAAAGCAGTTTGCCTGTGTGCACTATCGGTCTCAAAAAAGGTTTTTCCAAGCAAGGGTATTTCAAACTGCTGCATCAAAGGGCGAGCATCCATATCGTGCTGGTAAAGCTTGTGGCCTATTACCACATCGCCAATGTTTAGTTTTTGGTGTATAGCACCTGCCACACCTGTAAAAATAAGCTGCTGCACAGGGTATTGGTGCAGCAAGTGCAAAGCGGTTGTTGCGGCAGCCACCTTTCCCCATCGTGAAAATACAACTACAGCTTGTTGCCCAAACAAAACGCCTTTGTAATAGGTACGCATACCGGCTTCTTTTACCTCAACATTTTGCATGGCGGCTACCAAACCTTCAACTTCTTGAGGCATTGCGCCCATTATAGCTATCATTACAGGCAAATATAAGTTGCATATCATTACCAGCCATAAATTAGGGAATGGCTTAGGGTTTAGTATCTTTGCCCTGCTATGCAACAAGGCTTTTATAACGGCACTGTAACACAGATTATTCAAGAATCGCCCAATGTAAAAAGGTATTTTATAACTATTGATGGAGTAGAGAAATTTGATTTTTTACCCGGTCAGTTTGTAATGCTTGATTTACCAATACAGCACGAGTTTACTACCCGAAGCTATTCTATAGCATCAGCACCCAAGGGAAATATAATTGAGTTGTGCGTAGTATTGAAAGAAGACGGGCAGGGTACGTCGTATCTTTTTAAGAATATTGTTGTGGGTAGCACATTAAAAGTGTCGGCTCCACAAGGTCGTTTTTTCTTAAATGAAAATATAGAAACAGATGTTTGCCTAATAGCCACTGGCACGGGAGTTGCCCCACTGCGCAGTATGTTAAGCCATATTTTTAACCAAAATATTGCCCACAAAAACGTGTATTTGGTGTTTGGCAACCGCACCGAAAAAGATATTTTATATAGAAGTGAATTTGAAGAGTTGGCCAAAACACATCCTGAATTTACTTTTATACCCACACTTTCGAGAGAAGAGTGGGGGGGAGAAAAAGGGTATGTGCACCCCATATATAAAAAGCTGTTTGCGGCAACACCGCCGGCTACTTTTTATATATGCGGATGGAGCAGCATGGTGAAAGAGGCAAAGAATAGCTTAAAAGAAATGGGCTACAGCCGCAAACAAATTAATTTTGAACTGTACGATTAAAAAACAAACCTGATAGATGAACCGTAACCTGAGAGACGGACTGAATTTTGTGTCGAAACTAACACCACGCAGGGTTTGGAATGCTACCAAAGTAGTAGCTGCATATTTTGTTGCTAAAATTACCAAAAAGCCCATTCATTGGGGCAATCCTATAAGTATATCGGTAGAGCCAACCACTTCTTGCAACCTACGCTGCCCGCAGTGCCCCAGTGGTTTGCGTTCGTTTAGTCGACCCACAGGTATGTTACAAGGCGATTTGTACAAAGGTATTTTAGACGATTTGGGCAAAGACCTCACCTACCTTATCCTGTATTTTCAAGGAGAGCCGTACCTAAATCCTGATTTTTTAGATATGGTAAAATATGCCCACGATAAAAAAATATATACAGCTACCAGCACCAATGCCCATTACCTAAGCGATGAAAATGCCCGCAAAACGGTTGAAAGCGGACTGGATAGGGTAATTATTTCTATTGACGGCGTATCGGAAGAAACGTATAAAAAATACCGCATTGGCGGAAAGCTGGATAAGGTGCTTGAAGGGACAAAAAACCTTTCTAAATGGAAAAAAGAACTAAACAGCCCCACCCCACACATTATATGGCAGTTTATAGTTTTTAGCCATAACGAACACGAAATACCCGAAGTAAAACGTTTATCTAAAGAGTATGGTGTAGATGAACTAGGTATTAAAACAGCACAAATTTACGATTATGAAAACGGCAGCGATTTAATACCTGAAAACGAAGAATACAGCCGTTATAAAAAAGTAGCAGCTGGGTTTACCATAAAAAACCGTTTGATAAACCATTGCTGGAAACTTTGGCACAGCTGCGTAATAACATGGGATGGGCTTGTGGTACCCTGTTGCTTTGATAAAGATGCTACCCACCAATTGGGAGATTTGAAATACAGTACCTTTAAGCAAGTGTGGCGCGGAAAGCAATACCACAATTTCCGTAAACAAATCTTAAAAGGCCGCAAAAACATTGATATATGTAAGAACTGTACCGAAGGAACTAAGGTGTGGGGATAATTTTGTTCGTAAGTTTATATACTATATTTTTGGTTTTGTATAAAAAAGTATAGGTGAAAGCAACAATACACAATCTAGTGTTCTCTTACTTATGAACGCACCATATTAGAAGGACATTATGAAAAGATTAATAACATTTTGTATTTTTATATTTTTAGCGGCAAGTGCCGTTAAAATTAAGGCTTCCCACATGATGGGTAGCGATATTACTTATAAATGCTTGGGTAATGGTAAATACGAAGTAACCGTTACTGTATATCGCGATTGCAACGGTATTCCGCTTCAAGCAAGTAATTTAGATGCTAAATGCACGTCGGGTACGGGCAATGCATCATTTAACCTACCTAAAATTGCCGTAAACGATGTAACCAACATCAACCCCAACTGCCCAAACAAAAGCCGTTGTCAAGGCGCTTTTCCATACGGTATAGAAGAGCATGTTTATAAAGGCATTATAGATTTAAGTGCTTTAAACTGTTGCGAGGTTACCCTAAGCTGGCAGCAACAAGCCCGTAATGGTATTATATCAACAGGTGCAGCCGGTAGAAACTTTTATACAGAAGCTATATTAGATAAATGTATTAACCCGTGCAACAGTTCACCAACGTTTACATCTAAACCAGCTGCCCTAGTATGCGTAGGTCAAGATTTTAGTTTTAACAACGGAGCGTTGGATACTATTGATGTTGGCGATTCTCTTTCATACAAACTGGTTGACCCTTTGGAAGGTCCCGGAGCCAAAATACCATATACAGGTGCTTTTAGTGCTCAAAAACCAATTACCTTTTTAGGCTTTCCAAACTCTACATTAAATTTTCCTGCAGGTTTTCAGTTTGACGAAGTAACCGGTGATATAAACTTCCGCCCCACTAAAGTAAACGAAGTAACAGTACTGGTAATAGAGGTAACAGAGTGGCGTAAAATAAATGGCGTAATGACCAAAGTGGGCATAACGCGACGGGATATGCAGGTAATTGTTATTAATTGCCCCAATAATAAAATACCCAAAATAAAGGGGCAAAGTGCCATTGCCTGTTCGGGTCAACAAGTATGTGTTGATATTGAAACCAGTGATGATGATGCTAAAGATACCGTGCGTATTAGTTGGAACAGGGGTATACCCAAAGCCACCTTTACCCACAATAATGGTTCAGTAAAAAAAGCATCGGGTAGTGTTTGTTGGACTCCAACTAAAAACGATGTTAGTAATGTTCCCTACTCTTTTACTATTACTGCAAAAGATGATGGTTGCGATATTGCAGGTCAGGCTATCCGTTCGTTTAGTATAACGGTTCGAGAGAGTCCTGAAGCTACTATTATAGCCAACAAATTAATTTGTGGTAAAGTAGCTATTGACTATACCCCCCTTAAAAACAACTATCCGGGTTTAACCCACGAGTGGTTGGTAAAAGACAGTATTGGTAGAAACATAGCTTTTAGCGGTAAAAAACAAGACACCCTTCGTTTCCAACCCGGTAAAAACCGTTTGTTCCTTACCTTAAAAACATCAACACCTTGTGTGAACGCTTTTGTTGACACCATAGACATTGACCCCTTTGTGCAGGTAGACTTGCCCACAGATACCCTTATTTGTGACGGTAACCCCATGACCTTTGATGCCATTACCACCTATGGTAAACCAGCCTACCACTATACTTGGAGCACAGGAGACACTACCCAAAAAACAGTAGTAAACCCCGGAGTAGACTCAAGTTTTTGGGTTTCGGTAAAAGATGGAGAAGGCTGTGATAACAGCGATACCGTAAAAGTAAAATGGAGCCCCTTGCCCCCTATAAATATTGGCCCTGATGTTCGTATCTGCTACGACCAGTTGCACTCACTGGACGGTGGTAACGATAGTATTCCTTATACCTTCTTATGGAGTACCAACGACACCTCTCGCTATATCGATATAAAAGACAGCGGTTTGTATGTTTTACAACTTACCGATAGTTTAGGTTGCAGCAACTACGACAGTATGAACTTGTTTGTTAATACTGTACCCGTTGATGCAGGCCCTAACCAAAGTATTTGTGATAAAGACACCGTTAACATGACTGCTACAGGAGCCGACAGCTACCAGTGGTATATCGTTCCCAACCTAGCTTCCCCTGTATCTACCTTTAACACCCATAGCTTTGTGGTTACAGGCGATAGAGAGGTACATGTAAAAGCCACCCGAACTTATATGGGTATTACGTGTACCAATACCGATACCGTTCAGGTACGTAAAAACGAATTGCCCACTATTTCCTTCTCTTCTATTTCTGCCCGTTGTGTTAACGACCCAAGATTTGGATTATCAATAGAAGGATTAGCATGGCCGACCCTTAACACAGGAACATGGACAGGTGTAGATAAACCCAATATTGTAAGCGGTAACTTCTTCTATCCTGATAGTGCAGGTGCTAACCCGCCCCCAGCTCCATCCCCTACCGGTCATAGAGTACGTTATACAGTTATAGACAATAAAGGATGTAAAAACTCTGACATTACCACAGTACCCGTTAATCCCTTACCTGCTGCAAATGCCAGTGACGGTAGCTATTGCGGATACGATGGTAAAATAGATTTAGGCAAACACATTACGGTTACCCCCGGTTTATTGGGAACCATTACTTGGACTTCTGATAATCCACAGGTACAAGCGGCCATACAAAAACAAGGTTTTGCAGGGTATACTTTAGATGTAAACCAATTGCCACAAAACAATACTTACCAAGCCATATCTAAAGTAAGCAACTCTTCAACCGGTTGTACCAATTACGATACGGCAAATATTACAGTAAGACAAATACCCGTAGTAGATGCAGGAGCATTACCTCCATTGTGTCAAAACGGTGTTCCTGTTGATTTAAACTTAGTATCAGGTGCTAACCCAACAGGAGGTACTTGGTCACAAAAAATAGGCGGTATGGGATTAGTTGGCACTGAAATCAACCCTGCTTTGTTCCCTGCCTATACAGGAGGCACTTCATACGTATACTATACCTACGATATACCGGGCAACAACTGTCCTGTGAATGACTCATTCCAATTTACCATTAAACCCATACCTAATACACAAATAGCAGCTATTCCTAAAGTATGTGAAGATGCAGGCTTTAACTCTATCAGTGCATACGGCTCACCATCAGGTGGTGTATGGAGCAGTACTGCTGCTACAGTAAGTGCAGGGGGTCAGGTAGATATAACCGCAACAGGTTTTGGAACATTCCCTGTAAACTATAGTGTTACCCTAAACGGTTGTAAAGTAGATGCAGCCAGCTCGTTTGAGATACAACAAACACCCTCACTAACGGTAGTTGTTCCTCCTGCAGCTTGCGAAGGAGAACCGTTCAACCTGTCGGCAACGTATACTGCTGCTACAGGAGTACAATGGTCTACCACCGGTGACGGTACATTTGATAACACTGTAGCTAATACACCGGTATATACTCCCGGAGCACAGGACAATGCTACACAAGGTTTTGATATAACGGTATTTACCACCAATACTATTGCTGATGATGTGTGTGCACCTGCAACACGATCGTTTAATGTAGAAATTCATCCTATTCCTACTGCCGATATTATTGGCAATCCATTAGAAGGTTGTGAACCTCATGTGGTAGACTTTACTGCTTTGACCGATCAAGCAGCAGATGCTGATTACTTGTGGAACTTTGGTGATGCAGCCAGCAGTTCTAATACAGGAACTAAAGGCAAAGAAAGCCACGAGTACAACCAACAAGGTCTGTATACGGTAACCCTTAAAGTAACCAATAATAAAACATCGTGCTTTAAGAATGCGCTTCCTGTACAAGTAACCGTTCACCCAACTCCTGATGCTGACTTTAAAATGTCTCGTGAGGTAACTACAGTTGCTGCAACAGATGTAGTGTTTACCAATTTAACCCGTATTGATTTGCCTGGGGTAGTTAAAAATTTAGACTACACTTGGGAATATGGAGATATAAGCGGTAAAACAAGCAAAGACTTTAGCCCTACTTACGAATACCCTACCGATACAGGTTTGTATATTGTTACCTTAACTGCGGTAACCGATAAGGGATGTCGTTCAGTACATACAGATACCTTATTAATAGGTCCTGATATTACCGTATTTATCCCTAATGCGTTTACTCCTGATCCTTACGGCCCTGAAAAGAACAATTACTTCCATGTAACTGCTGAAGGTTTTGAGTCTTTTGAGATGTTTATCTTTAGCCGTTGGGGTGAAAAAGTACATTATTCAAACAATATTGAACAAGGTTGGGACGGTAAATTTAAAGGTGAACCCGCTCAACAAGATGTATACACATACGTGGTAAATGTTACCAGCTTCTCAGGCAAACCATATACCTTTAGCGGTACAGTTACTCTGTTGAGGTAAATAATATTAATCCTATCTACTTAAAATAAATTCGATAAAGAAGCCCCTAGCATTTGCTAGGGGCTTCTTTTTTATAATCTTTTAGGGCTTTTGATATCAGCCCATTGCCCACTGGTAGAATGCATAGTATAGGCTTTTAACCTAAACTATTTAAGAAGTTGGGGTTACTCCTGCTCCTTCTTTTGTAGCTACTACCCCCATTTTATTCTTAATCAAATCAAAAACAATATATAGCGAGGCCAAGCAAACTAGCCCTCCTGCTATATAGGGCGCACTAAAATTTAAATCGTACAAAATACCACCAAAGGCGGGGCCAAATACACGCCCCAACGCTCCCATTGATTGATTTAAACCCAACATACGTCCTTGTTCTCTACCGCTAATAGAGTTGGATAACAAACCCAATATACTAGGGTTAACGCAGCCGTTGGCCAAGGCAATAAACGATAGGGCTACTAATTGCAGCCAAAACATATTGGTGGGTATAAATGGCATAGAAATTAGCCCTATTGCGCCAAATACTAAGCCGGCATATAGTAATTTTCGTTCACCATACAACTTATTCATAGGCCCCACCAGCAAGCCCTGCACCACTGCCGAGGCTATACCGATAAACGAAAACACATAGCCTATTTGCATTTCATTTAGGTCGTATCGGTTTTTCCAAAGCACGGCAGCAGTAACATACATCATGCTAAAGGCTAGGGTAAATACAAAATTTAGGGTAAACAGTTCGCGTACCACATTTATCTTCATGGCTCCCATCAACTGCGTAATGGGTTTCAGCTGAAACTTTATTTCGTTTTGCTTTTCTTTTAGCGATTCAGGTAAAAGAAAATAAGCCATTATAAAATTAAGCACTGATAAACCTGCCGAGAATATACCTATACCCATTAGCCCATAACTATGGTATACCAAACCGCCAAAAAAAGGGCCAAAAACAAACCCTAAACCAAAGGCCGCACCTACCAAGCCCATGTTTTTTGTGCGGTTTTCAGGTGTAGAAATATCAGCTATGTAGGCATTGGCAGCAGAAATATTAGCCGAGCCAATACCTGCCAAAGCCCGTTGTATTACCAGCAACCAAAAAGTAGCTACAAAGCCAAACAAAAAGTTTGCTCCTGCGGTTAGCAAAATACTAACCAATATTATAGGACGACGGCCGTATTTATCGCTAAGACTGCCCCACAAAGGAGCAAAAATAAAGTTGAACAAAGCGTACACGCCTGCAACAGCTAATGATGATGTGTTTCCTGTTAAATCAACTGAGAGATTAGGTAAAATAGGAATGATGATACCAAAGCCCATCAAATCAATAAATATTGTGAAAAACATCACAGCCAATGGCGAACGAGTGCGCATATAAAGAGAGATTATAGAATAAAAACGGGGCAAATATAACCCTTGAAGATGATGTGCTTATGAAAAATTATAAATCCCAGATGGATGAGCGTTTTTTATAAATATAGCTGCGTAGGTTGACCCAAAAAGCTAAAATGAGGTAAATAATTAGTGGCGACCCCATAGTGATAAACGAGGTATAGATGAAATAGATACGTATACGCCCTGAACCGATACCTATTTTTTCGCCTAAGTACGTACAAACACCAAATGCTTTTTTCTCGAAAAAATATTTGATGGCTTCTATCATAACGTTACTTTATTTACACAAATATACATATATAATTGTTTCGTAAATGTTAAACCCTGTGTTAGTTAATTAGAGATCAATTAACTGCTTAATATTTTATGTCCGATACGACACTGCAAGCACTTTTGCGGCACACACCAGTGTTTGTGCATTTGTAATAACGCCTGACTTTCAGAAGCACTAACAACATTTATCCCCATAGTTTCATAGCCGCGTATGATACGGTTGTTTTCTTTGGGCAAAGCCTCTAGCAAATCCATAGCGCGGTATTTGTATTCGTCATCGCTTTTTATAAGCCCGTATGCAAAAAAGAAAGGAGCTACAGTGTTTATCAAAATATTGTTTACAGCATCATCACCCAACATATTTTTACCGTTTTCTGCCGCTACACTTGGGCGAAAGTGGTTGTCCCAGTATGGCGAGGCTTTTATTTCCAACAGCTTTTTTAATTCAGTAGGCTTTGGGGTTTCCATCAGTTTTGAAAACAAGTGAGTTGAGGTATGCACCAGTGCAGCAAACTGTGCCAAACGTAGGGTGGGAAAATTAGCCGGCCTTGTTTTGCTAAACTTAAACAAAGCTCCGTCAATAGGCTCAAGGTTAAACTTTTTCGCCAAAAAACTATATTCAGTTTGTAACTTAATCGTATAATTATCAGGCTCATTAATGTTTTGTATTAAGCCTGCTTGACCCAAAAAAAGTGCTTCAAGCTGCACAAGGTTGTTTTTGTGTTTTGCCAACACAATTAGGGGAAGGCTTTTGGCCACCAACTCAAACGGAACAGCATTGGTATTAAAACCAAAATTGCGTGCAAGTGCGTGGTAAAAAGTTTCCTCCCAGTTATTTTTATTGTTTTGTAATGATGTGGTAATAGGCATCACCTTCTGCTCCAATCGCTCAGTAAGTATGCGCAGCAACCAACTTTGCAGGGTAAAGTCATCCACCCGTTTAATAAAACTCTCGCAAGCAATAAAACTTGCCGTCTCCATCAATTGTTTGTAGTTGTCTATAAACGGCGGGTTTATACGCCCTTTAAGCTCAATAATAGGTATGGCTACAGGCGTTTTTGCAGTATGTTCAATACACACCAAAACCAAAGTGTTTTTATGTGCAGCATCGGTGCTGTGGCCGTGTTTTTCCCAATTGGCCGATTCAAGCTCAATCTCAACATTTCCAGCCCATTGTATACCGCCAATTTTTAGGCGCGCATTGCTAAAATCGGCACCGCTATCCAAATTTTGCTCACCTGTTTTGTCTATCACTATTGGTTCACCGTCAAGCGTAGTTAAACCATTAGCGTCAAACAGCCTAAACTTCCATATATATTGCAGCAATAGCTCTGTCATTATCGTTTTTAGTAGTCAAAAGAATTTTTATTCTAAACACATTAAATAGTAGCTAATCGATTAAAAAAATGTTTTTGGTGCTGTATTTGTAAATCAATTATCTAACGTTTATACCCTAAAACTATGAAAGGTAAACTGCTGATACTTGCACTGCTAGGTGGCATATTATTTTCGCAATGCTCGCCCAATAAGCTAAGAAAACGAAGCGTAGTAAAGGTGGCTTTGATGTTAGACTCTACTGCAATGGTAAGGCAAAGTGGCTTTATTCCCGCAGGCTTTTCGATACAACTTAATAATGGTAAAACAAGAACTACACAAGGCTTGGCCAACGGGTTGTGGGGTTGGCGTAGGTTTATTGTAAAGGCTGAGAACGCCGTTTTTGAAAAGGGAAATTTAATATACAACCCTGCCGATGTATTAGCCAACAATAAAAAAATAAAGCTGATTGTGCGACCGCGCAATAATGCCAACTATACCGATACTTTTTTGATTGATGTGCCGCGACCCGTACAGGTGAGTTTAGATTATAATCACCAAAGTGTATTAGCACCCGAACAACCCATAAAAATGGTACTTAGTGTGCTGTACGATAATGGGTATGTGGTGTCATCAACCAAAGGCGACGGCAGTTTTTTGTGGGATTTGTTTGATTTGGAATACGATGGAAAAACAGATAAACGCAATACAATTTGGATAGATAATCCTGCGCCAAAATTGTTAGAGGGAACACGTGTAGGCGTGCGCTATAAGTATAATGATACAATTACAGCCGAAACTTTTGTGCCACTAGATTATAAAGTTAGTTATACATTTAACTATGCGGGTGAACACGGGCAAGGGGGTTGGGACGGTAGCAATGTTTACGGTTATAAGTGTAGTGGTAATACTAAAAATGGGCAAGACGGTCATAGCGGAAACCCCGGAGGGCATGGAGGAAACGGGAAAAACGTATTGATATATACGGATGTAGTGTATAGGGATGATGCTAGTTTTTTGTTGGTGAAAATAACGGCAGCCAACCAAACAAAGACAGTTTTTATAAATATGGAAGGGGGTAAAATTGGCATTGATTGTAAAGGAGGTAGAGGAGGAAATGGTGGAGATGGGGGTAGAGGTGGAGATGGTGCCGGCGAAACTGAAAAGAGAGAAGCCGGCTGTGGTGGAAATGGAGGTTCGGGGGGAAGTGGTGGAAACGGTGGAAATGGCGGGACGGTTGCTGTGTATACTACCCAAGCAGCGCGACCCTATTTGGGTTTAATACAAATTGATAACAGCGGCGGCGAAGCGGGCAGGGGCGGAGACGGAGGAAAAAAGGGGAGAGGCGGGAGCAAAGAAAAAACTACCTTTTTGGAATTATTATTGGGCACTAATAATGGATATAGAGGTACTGATGGGTATAGCGGAAACAAAGGTACTGATGGCCCACCTATGCAAGTGTTTATTTTACCCGACAATACAATACGCAAAGTGATTGAAACACCCTAGAGCTAAAACTAGCTCTGGACTTGAATATCAAACTGCCTACTGCCATTGGGCAATAGTGTTATATTGATACTAATATAGTTTAAGGGCAAAAATTCTTCAATAATTTCAGGCCATTCTATCAGGCAAATATTGCCGCTATCAATATACTCCTCAAAGCCAATATCGTAGGCTTCGGCAGGGCTTTTCATTCGGTAGCAATCAAAATGATAAATGGTGCTGCCGTTGGTGGTTTCATACTCATTTACCAAACCAAACGTAGGGCTTGATACATTGCCCTCTACCCCCATTTGTTTGCAAAAATGTTTTATAAGAGTGGTTTTTCCCGCCCCCAAATTACCCGTAAAAGTAAATACAGCGTGTTGCTGCGCAAGGCGTGCCAAGTGCTGCACCACGGGTAGTAAATCGTTTTCGGTTTGGGCAGAAAAAACCACCTTTATTCTTTTTTGTATTGAAGTTATTGAATTGTACTTATACTACCTTGCTGTAAGGGTTATCACAGGGCAAAGCATTTCTTCAAGGCTTATACCGCCATGCTGAAAAGTGCCTTTGTAGTAATTTACATAATAGTTGTAGTTGTTGGGGTAGGCAAAAAAGCTATAACTCTCAGCAAATACATACGATGAGCTAACGTGCAATTTGGGCAAGGCTGCATCCTCAGGCTTGCGCACTTCAAACACATCACCTTTGTCGTAGTTTAGGTTTTTGCCTTGTTTGTAGCGTAGGTTGGTATTGGTATTTCTATCGCCAATAATTTTTACAGGGTCTTTTACCTGTATCGATCCGTGGTCGGTAGATATAATTAGTTTGCCTTTTTTCTCGGCTATTTTTCTAAGTGTTTCCAGTAAAGGAGAGTGTTCGAACCACGATTTTGTTACCGAACGGTAAGCCGCTTCGTCCTCGCTCAATTCACGCATTAAACTCACATCAGTGCGGGCGTGACTAAGGGCATCAACAAAGTTGTAAACTATCACGTTTAGTTGGTTGTTAAACAAATTCATTACGTTTTCGGCCAATTCTTTACCCTTATCAAGCGTAGTGATTTTGGTGTAGCTGGTTTTAATGTCTTTGCGTAAACGCTGCAAGTAGTCTTTCAAAAAGTCTTCCTCGTGCAGGTTTTTACCTCCTTCGTCCTCATCGTTACTCCACATATTTGGAAAACGCTTTTCCATCTCGTTGGGCAATAAGCCTGAAAATATAGAGTTACGTGCATACTGTGTAGTTGTAGGCAATATACTTAGGTACAGGTCTTCGTCATCCACCCTAAACAGTTCGTTTATTATGGGTTGTATCGTCTTCCATTGGTCGTAACGGAGGTTGTCAATCAGTAAAAAGAAAACAGGTTCACCGCCATCTAAATGGGGCAATACTTTTTTGCGTAGCAAGGTATTGCTCATTATCGGCCTTTTCTCGTCATCGGTTGATTTAAGAAAATTGATGTAGTTGCTTTTTATAAATTTTGAAAAGTTGTGGTTGGCATCCGTTTTTTGGGTTTCAAGCACCTCTTTCATTCCTCCTTCCTCGGCACTGTTCAGTTCCAAATCCCAATACGTTAGTTTGCGGTAAATGTTTTTCCACTCATCAAAGTTCATATCGTCCATAAACGCCATGCTTATCGACCTAAACTCTTGCTGGTAGCCCATGGTAGTTTTTTCGCTCACCAAACGTTTGTTATCAATCAGTTTTTTTATGGATAGTAGTATTTGGCTGGGATTAACTGGTTTTATAAGGTAATCGGCTATTTTACTGCCAATAGCATCTTCCATAATGTGCTCTTCTTCGCTTTTGGTTATCATCACCACAGGCACATCGGGCATTAGGGCTTTTATTTGGCTTAAGGCCTCCAGCCCACTAATACCGGGCATATTTTCATCTAAAAAAATAATATCAAAAGGTGTTTTCTTTGCTTCATCAATGGCATCTAAACCATTGGTAACGGTTGATACATCGTACCCTTTATTTGTTAAGAAGATAATGTGGGGTTTTAAAACATCAATCTCGTCGTCGGCCCAAAGAATTTTTATATTGCTCATTCAAAGTTTGTTTGTGCAAAGGTAACGAAGAATTGAGGCTTTTATTGGCTTACATTTTAGTGTGCCCAAAAAAGAAAGTCAGATAAAAAGTCTAAAACGTCACTTGCCGCATTCACAAGTTCAACAATTATCCAAATAGCTACGGCAATTAGTATTAATGCAACCAACCAACCTAAACCAATTTTTATTAGCCACAGCCCTATAATTAGTAACAAGCAAAAAACGAGGCCAATTAATAATTCTTCTAAAGTCTCACCCAAAAAGGTATCCCAAAAGTCTTTTTTCGCTTGTTTGTTTTGTGCTTTGCTTGCTTGTTTACGGGTATGCTTGTGGTAGGTTTTTTTCTTGTTTTTGTGTGTAGGGCTTATTTGTATTTCTTTTGGGACAGTTGTTTCTTTTTCAGCCATACAAAAAGAGGTTGTTTGTATATGTGTAGATTTTACTTCTTCACTCACAATAGGGGCTACATCAGCAATTTTTATTGTTAATGTTTGCTGCGACTGCTGTTTTTTAGCTTTTACTTTTTCTATTGTAGTAGTTTTGGCTTTTGCCTTTACTTTGGGTATGTGGCTGTATCGACTGCACGAGCTTAACAAGGCGATAAACAACATAAAGTATATTGAGAGTATAATATTTTTCATGGCTTTTAGTTAAAACACCAGTTAACAAAGGGTAATGTGCGTTTTTGGTTTCTGTTAAGTAGGCCAAACTGAAAACCTTTTAATTGTGTGCATGAATTGAAAAGCCCGATTTGAACACCCCGCCCAACTGTTGAGTGGTTTTTTATTCCCCCCAGCACCAATCCATTAAATTCATCAACAATATTTCCACCAAACGAGGCGACAATACCATCGCAGCGGGTATGCACGGAGCAAGCACCGTTTAATGAAACACCGTTTACTCTAGTACCACTTACGTGCCCCAAAATGCTTGCAGTGAGCCCATTGATTACCACTTTTTCTTTATCCTTTTGTTTTGTATTATAATCCTCTACAGATTGTTTGTGTATATCACTAAGCATGTAGGGTAAAAAAATGAACCCTATTCCTATTTCTGTATTGAGGCCGTTTATTATTAGCTTATGCTCATAATACTCAGTGCCCGCCATAGCACTTATTGCCCAACCGTTTATTACTGTATTGTGTGCAACAGGGGCAAACCATACTATATTGTGTGTTCGCCAAGCAGAATCAATTATAGTAGAGTCGTTGTAATCATCGGTGGTGTCTTTTTCTTCAGCCCCTTGATAATAAAAGGTATAACCGTTTTTCTCATAAATAATATCAAGCCAGTTATTACCTAAACTCAGAAAGCAGTCCATACAATCAGCACAATTATTGGCGGTGTCAGCCATATAATAAGGGCGTTTTAAAGTATCGGCCTGCAAAGCAACAGTGTCAGCACTGAAGACAAAATTGTATCGTTTTAGGTTAATATTATTAAATAACAGCAAAGCCCTATCAGCAATTAATTTCAGTTGCTTTAATTCAGTATAATGAAGCGTTAATACTTTAAAAGTATCTAAGTTAGATTGGGCTACTGCGGCATTAAGATGGTTTGAAATCACAATGCTATCCTTTTTCACATCAAGCAATAAGCCATTAATACTTGTGCCGTCGTTTAGCACCAAATAATACATTACATTTCTGTATAGATAAAACCCCGACTGATTGTATAATGAGGGTTTAAGGGTGTCTTCGCTAACCGTTTTCCCTTTTTTTATTATCATCACATTCCATGCTGTATCAGTATTTTGTGCAAAACAGAATACCGTACTTAGCAACATAATAACGGAGGTGGCTATCGTTTTTATAAAGTTAGTTGTTTTCATATCCAGTGTTTTTTATTGTAGTGTGGATGGTGAAACTTATTGTGTATAATCCGATCGTTTGGCATTGAAACCAAACGTAAAACCCACACGCCAATTATCGCGACTAGGCACTACAAACATATTTACAGGCATATTTACCCTGCCCGATTTGAACGATTTACCTACGGCAAATACAAACCCTGACGAGAACTCAAGCGTGCCCCTAGCATCAAGTAGTTTTGTGGTAGGTGAGGGTATAGGGAGTGGCTTTCCATTCGCATCTTTCATGTCCCAATCCTGTGTCCTTGTCCATTTATCTTCATAATAGAAACCTTCCGACATGGGCATCAAACTCATGGTTGGGCCAAAGGCAAACTCCCATCCGCTTTTGTTACTTCTGAAACCGTGCAAAAAGGTTAATGAAGGGCTTACAAGACCCTGATCGAGACCATTAATGGCAGGTATAAACTCAAACAATGCCTGAAAATTACCCGAATTAAGGTATTGAAACTCTTTTTGATACCCAAACATAGTCATAATAGGGTATGCGCCATATCCTCCCTCGCTTTTGGGTGCCGTTAGGCGTTTTGCATTTTCGCCACCCACATATATAAAACCTGTACGGGGGCCACTAAGTACCAGTTTTGAAACACCGGGGTTGTTTACCTCACTTTCGTAAGCTTCTTCTTTTGATAATGTAGCAAAAGTTAGCTCGTTGTACGATAAGCCCCAAAACTTGCGCACACTCATGTGTATCATATTAGGCACTTCTTCGGGGATATTCTGAAACTCTAATACTTGCGATTTTTCTAACGAGTTTTCTTTCACATTAAACAAGCGCATAATTATAATAATGTGCTTGCCATAATTTTCTATACTACCGCTAAGTGCTTTGCTGGCATTTAGATAATTGGCCGCCTGCATAATACAGCCTTTACCAAAACAGGTGTCGAGTTTTAAATTTCTGGCCGATAAAATACCTCTTAAATCTTGACGGTTAATTACCTCAAACTGGTCGGTTTTTTCAGTTTCCAGCCTAAACAGGTTTCCGCAATCGTCAGAACTGTAGGTCATATTTACCGTTTCAAAATTTAGAACGGCTATTACAGGTTTTTGTGCTTTTGCTGCAACCGATACAAACAGTATAGCAGCTATTGTTAAAGTTTTTATCAAGTGAGTTGTTTTCATATCCATTGTTGTTTTTTGATGAGGCAAAGATTACCCCATCAAACCACCCACAGAAAACAGATACCGCAACACGGCTATATTTTTTTGGCAGTATGTGCCAATGGAACAGATGAAAAACAAAAGCAGTTGCAAAAAATGCAAAAACCAAAACTGGCCTGTTGTTTTTTGCTGATAACTGCCATTTTATTTAAACTAACACTTGTTGTAACTTAAGAAAGGCAGATAACTACAAGTTGATATGACTTAAAGTGGAGACATTGTGGGTTATTTCAATTTTTAAATCGTTGTTCTAAAGTAGCATCATAACTCCACCTATATAAGCTCTTTTTTATTGCTTCCTCATTTTTGTATTGAGTATGGTATTTGATTTCAACTTTACATTTGTTAAATGAACATTCAAAATAGTATTCGTTGTAATTATTGTAAATAATAAAGTTTTCGTTCTCATCGAAATAGTGCCGATTAAAAATCTCTTTTAAATAAAAGAAACTTTGCTGACCTGAAAATATAGTTATCGAACAAATTTCTTCCTTGGTTTTGTTATCATAAAAACTCACTATATAATCATACTTGTCAATTTGGGGATTGACTTTGATTTGAGCAAAAACCTTCCTGCTTTTTGAATAAAACGCCTTTTTGAACAACACAAACTGGTAAGTATACTGCTTAACTTTTATATCCTCTTTAATTTCCCTAAGAGTATTAATATTAAAGTCAAAAAAGCCCTCTTCAATTAATGTTGAGAGGGATTTAAAAATTAGCTCATTCACATACTCCTTCTTTTCTTCCAACTTCAACAACATGTATCGCTCTGTTTCAAAATGAGCACCAATACTGGCTCTATTTTTCTCTGAGAATATTGAGTTTGACCCTGTATATTCATTTGAGTGTTGTAGAAATATTTGAATTTTAGTCAATCCCTTTTTGTTCAATTGCTTTGAAATTAATGTTGAATAAATAGTTGCAAGAAAATTACACGAGAGCAAAACGTCCCTATCGTTAGTAGCTTGAATATCAATTAAGAGTTTTCTTTTCATTATTAAATTCTCAGAAACAAGATATGTGATTTCTATCATTTTATTTAAACTAACGCTTGTTGTACATTTGCGGTGTTATTTAGAACGATTTTAAATGATTACCACCGATATATGTATAATAGGCGCAGGCCCTGTAGGTTTGTTTGCCGTTTTTGAGGCAGGCTTGTTAAAACTGCGCTGCCATGTTGTTGATGTTTTGCCACAAGTTGGCGGTCAGCTTAGCGAGATTTACCCTAAAAAACCCATTTACGATATACCCGGTTACCCCAGTATATTAGCACAAGAACTGGTAGATAACCTAATGGAGCAAATAGCTCCCTTTCACCCTACTTTTACTTTGGGCGAACGTGTAGACGGTATGGAAAAACAAGCCGATGGCTCGTTTATGCTTACTACTAATGATGGGACACAAATACACGCCAAAACAGTTTGTATAGCAGGCGGTTTAGGTTGTTTTGAACCGCGCAAACCTGCCCTTGCAGGTATAGACCGTTTTGAAGGTAAGGGTATTACCTATATGGTAAAAGACCCCGAAACTTTTCGTAATAAAAAGGTAGTGTTGGCCGGTGGTGGCGATAGTGCGCTAGATTGGGCAATATATTTGGCCGATGTAGCCTCGGAACTTTCATTGGTACACCGCAACGATAGCTTTAGGGGTGCACCCGATAGCGCACAAAAAGTGGTGAAAATGGCTGAGGAAGGAAAAATAAAACTTTACCTAAGCAGTAATATTACCGAGCTTAATGGCAATGGTGTATTGCAAAGCCTTACCATACAAGATAAAACCAAAACAGCCCATGCTGTACCTACCGATTATTTTATCCCCTTGTTTGGACTTAGCCCCAAATTAGGGCCTATTGAAAAATGGGGCTTGAATATTGATAAACAAGCCATTGAGGTAGATACTGAAAAGTTTGAAACCAATATAGCAGGCGTGTTTGCTATTGGCGATATAAATACTTACCCCGGTAAGCTAAAACTAATACTTAGCGGTTTCCACGAGGCAGCACTAATGTCTCACGGCGTATACCGCTACATTAACCCCGGCAAACCCCTTAATTTAAAGTACACTACTGTTAACGGGATTCAAGAGTTTTAATTTTTGATTTATGGATTTTGAGATTAACTGATTTTATGGATAATAAGTAGTTTTGCGCACCCAATCTGTAAATCAACAAGTCATCAAATCAAAAATAGCTAAATGAAAACTGATATAACAGTATACGTTGTAAACGATGCGGGCGAAAAAGAACCCGTAATAGCTCCTACCGACATGGCACTTAGCCTTATGGAAGTATTAAAAGGCAGTGGCTACCCCATTGAAGCGCGTTGTGGTGGCATGGCATTGTGTGCTACTTGCCATGTAGAAATACTGAATGATGTGCCGCTTACCCCCGAAAACGACGACGAAATGGCTATGTTAGATACTGTCCCTAATATTACACCTACCAGTCGTTTAGGTTGTCAAATAAAAATTACCGAAGAAATGAATGGCCTAGAGGTTAAAATTTTAGGTGAAGAATAAGCACGCTTACAACCTTATACCAATTGCACACGTTTGTTATATAACAAACCACTGTGCTCTATGAAAAATATTTTTCTAATTCTTCTATCATTATTATGTTTTGATAAAGTGTTTTGTCAAACGGCTGATAGCACAAAACAAAATAATGACAGCTTGATTAAAACACAAGTAGGCACTCCCATACAGTGGAATTGTGTAAGAATAATCGGAGCCATTAATTTAGCTCCAAATAAACAGTTCGGACAAGAACTAACCCCTTTATTCCATGTAGTTTATACAGACGGCATTTCCCAATTAGGCGGTTTACCCATCAATGCTTTCCGTTTTCAAAATGTAAATCAAATAGCCAATACACAAGCAGGCGTGTTTAGTGTAGATGGTGAAACGCCTTCTATTTTAGGAGCTAGAACAGAAGGCACTGCATATTATATTAATGGAGTAAGAGTTTTGGAAGGATTTTTGCCGCAATTAATTGAATAGCAGCTCTTACAATTAGTATAAACTCAACTATCTACATTATTATGAAAAAATACCTACTTGCTTTTGCTCTTATGGCTTTCGGCATATCGGCTATAAATGCACAAACAGAAGTCCCCACACAAACCAACGATAGTAACTATACCGAGTGCGAGCAGGTAATTACTCCTATTGTTGCAAACCCAATACATACACAGCCCTACTACCAAACCGTTAGGCCGTTCTATTCAGATGTGTATTCAACTGCCAATATGCACCCTGCTGTAGTTAATACTATTAGTGGAGGTGTATCAATAAACGGAGGACGTGCTGAAGGCACTGCGTACTTTTTTAATGGTGTTAGGGTAATGGATAATACCCCTACGCTTCGCCCATTAAATCCTATTGACGATACAAAACCTACTCCCTAATTTTTTAGGCTTGTCAATATTAGGCAAACTATAAAAACAAGACTTTATTTGCGGCGTTATAGTAAACAATGCTAAAAATAGCTTGGAGTGATATATATGCCCACCACCTGCCCGAAGGGCATCGCTTTCCGATGGATAAGTACGACCTTATTCCTAAACAACTTTTGTATGAAGGCGTTATAAAACAAGACAATCTTTTTGAGCCTGAACCGATAGACGAGGCTATTGTACTGCAAACCCACGGTGCCGACTATTGGCACAGGATGAAAACCCTGCAACTTACCGCCAAAGAGATGCGGAAAATCGGGTTTCCTCTTTCGGCTGAGTTGGTAAAACGAGAACAGGTAATTTGTAAAGGCACTATTGATTGTGCTTTATTTGCCTTGCAGTACGGTGTGGCTATGAATGTAGCAGGAGGGACACACCATGCCTATACCAACAGTGGCGAAGGCTTTTGCCTACTAAACGATTTTGCCATAGCAGCCAACTATTTGCTGCTGCACCAACTAGCCAAAAAAATACTGATTGTAGACCTTGATGTGCACCAAGGCAACGGCACTGCCCAAATATTTAGCGGTAGAGAGGATGTCTTTTGTTTCAGTATGCACGGGCAAGACAACTACCCCCACAAAAAAGAAACCTCGCATTTGGATATTGGTTTGCCTACAAACACGGGCGATGATGAATACTTAGAAACACTTGAGCAAACCCTTCCACAATTGATAAAAGAACAACAGCCCGATTTTGCTTTTTACCTGTCGGGTGTAGATGTTTTGGCTACAGATAAGCTGGGCAAATTATCATTAACCATGCAGGGCTGCAAACACCGTGATGCCTTTGTTTTTGAAACCTTACAAAACAGCCAAATACCCGTTGTAGTAAGCATGGGAGGAGGTTATTCTCCCCGTATTTCACACATTGTAGATGCCCATTGCAATACGTTTAAAGAAGCCCTTCGAATATTTTTTTAAAAAATTTCAGGGTTCTGCTTGTGTATATAATTTACAATTGCATTAAATTAGTGTAAGATTTTATTATCAACTAAAAACACCAATGAAAAAACCAGCCGGAAACCACAAAGGTTCTGCAAGTAACAAAAAAGGGTTTGAAGGAAAACCCAAAAGCACATTACGCCCCGACAACAAGTCGCGTAAAACTCGTAGTTATGATGATGACGACGATGATGATTTTGAAGACGAAGACGGTGGCTATGTAGAAAACCTTAGTGGTTTTGATGATGATGACGATGACGACGACGATTATTAGTCGTTTATCATAAATCAAGCAGTATTGTAGGGGTTCTTATAATTTGGCTTTGATTTAGGCTTCTGTCAAAAAGAACGATTTCGTAATACACCGAGTCGGGCTTAGAACTGCTTAAGTCTATTAAAAAAAATGGCGTAAGCAGTTCAATCTTCCCTTTTATTGCCTTGTTTTTTCCCTCAGGAGTTAAGTTTTTCAAGCGTTGACTATAATTCACAGTGTCTTTATACAACGTATCAGGCGTAATAAACGATGATGTTATTTTTGAGGGCAAGCCGTTTTCAATGCTATAAAACTCAGCAAACAAGTTGTAAAAATATTTACTGCCATACCTAAATGGCGGTACAGAGTCAGATTCACTTAGTCCAACATCCCCATCCCCATCCGTAAAATTCATATTAATCACAATAAAACTGTCTTTTCCGTTTACAGCCTTAAATTTGCTGTACCCGGTATACTCTAAAGAAGGTATTGGCGATTCGTTGCTCACCTTAGTGCAGGCCTCAAAAGCAAGCATTACAAGGCAACAAAACAAAACAAAATATAAAGGTTTAAACAATTTCATAAATAAATGCAGGCCTTAGCCCAAAAAGTCTTTACTACAAATAACGCTAATTTTGAAAAAAGCGTTTGGCAGGTCTTTAAATTTCAGGCACAAAACAGCACAATATACAAAAACTATATCAGTGCATTAGGCATAAACCCACTAAGCATACAGCATATACAGCAAATACCTTTTTTGCCTATTTCTTTTTTTAAAACACACGATATTTTAGCCCAAGGTTACCAAGTACAACAAGCATTTCTTAGCAGCAGCACCACAGGCACAGGGCAAAGCAGGCATTTAGTTGCCGATGTTGAAGTATACCACAACGCATTTACCAAAGGGTTTAACCTTTTTTATGGCAACCCAAAAGAGTATTGCATATTGGCACTACTACCCTCGTACCTCGAGCGTACAGGTTCGTCACTGGTATACATGGCCGAACATTTAATACACCAAAGCCAACACCCCGATAGCGGTTTTTATTTGGATGAGTGGGAGAAACTTTCGAAAGTGTTACAACAAAACGAGGCAAAAGGACAAAAAACTCTTTTGCTAGGCGTTTCTTTTGCCTTGCTCGATTTTGTTGCGGCATTCCCTCAACAACTAAAACACACTGTGGTGATGGAAACAGGAGGTATGAAAGGCCGTCGCAAAGAACTAACCCGTGCTGAACTGCATACAGCATTAAAAGAGGGTTTTGGGGTGAATGAAATACACAGCGAATATGGCATGACCGAGCTTTTATCACAAGCGTATGCCAAAAGTAACGGATTGTTTTATTGCCCACCTTGGATGAAGGTTTTAGTACGCGAAGCCGACGACCCCTTTAGTTACGCTGCCAATGGGAAAACAGGCGCACTAAACGTTATTGACCTTGCCAATATAAACAGCTGTAGTTTTATAGAAACTGCTGATTTGGGCAGAGCATACCCTGATGAGAGTTTTGAAGTATTGGGGAGAATGGATTTTAGCGAAGTTCGCGGCTGCAATACCATGATAATTTAGTTTGTAAAATTAAAAGCGGGCTCGAGCGTCCGCTCGTGCCAAAAATAATAGAGCGTCCGCTCGGCTGTTTAAAATTGGGTGCTTTTTTCACCCTCCTGCATCTTCTCTTATGCACTTATCCTTCGCTCAGGAGGACAGTCCACATGAGGGACAATGCAGAACGTTCCGTCATGCTGAACTTGTTTCAGCATCTCATCGCCAAAAACTTTCATCAATACTTATTGAAATCCTGAAACAAGTTCGGGATGACTGCCCGCAGGTCATACAGGTTAAAGCGTTTTAAAGTTATACCCCTTTTCAGCAAGATGAGCCAAAAATTCAGGTAGCATTTGCTTCATGTTTTTTTCGGCCTTTACACTATCGTGAAAAAGAACAATAGAGCCTGCACCGGTATTGGCCTTCATATACTCCAAACTCTCCTTTACATCCAAATTTGCTTCAAAATCCCGCGAGAGTATCGACCAATAAATAACCTTGTATTTCTTTCGCACAGCAAGCAACTGGTTCAATCCAATTTTACCATAGGGCGGCCTAAAAAGCTCACTTTTAGTATAATCATTACACTGGCTAATATTGCGTAGGTATGCAAAGTTTTGGGTGTTCCATCCGTTTAAATGGTTAAAAGTATGATTGCCCAATCGATGACCCTTATCCAATAGCAATTTCGCCGTTTCAGGATATTTGCGTACATTATCACCTACGCAAAAAAAGGTAGCCTTTGCGTTATGTTTTTCAAGTTCGGCCATTACCCAAGGGGTAATTTCGGGGTGGGGGCCATCGTCAAAAGTAAGGTAAACGCTGTTTGCGTCGTCAGGCATCCTCCATGTTATTGATGGAATTAGCCATGACATCAGATGTGGGGTATTATACCGAAACATTTACCTACTTTGTCGATAAAAGTGTAAAGCCTTAATTATTACACAATAATATTGTTTTGTTTTTTATTACCCGCCATGAACCGATTAATACTGCTTATATTGTTTATCACCGCTGGGGTAGCCTCAACATCAGCCCAAACCTCTTGGACGCTTGAAGAGTGTATAAACTATGCCCTTAAAAACAATATTGCCGTTCAGCAAAGCGAAGCCCAGCTTGATATTGCTAATAACAACCTGCAACAAAGCAAACTAGCCTTGCTGCCAACTGTAAACGCTAGCGCATCAAACAACTACAACTTTGGTCGTTCTATCGACCCTTTTACCAACACATTTGCCACGCAACAAATACGTAGCAACAACTTTAGTGTAAGTGGAAACCTTACTATTTTTAATGGTTTTCAAAATCAAAACACCATAAAACAACAAACCAACAACCAAAGAGCAAGCAAGCAAGACCTTGAAGCTGCCAAAAATACAATGGCACTTAATGTAGCCGGTGCATTTTTGCAAGTAGTACTAAACGAAGAAGTTGTAGCCATAAACAAAGCACAAGTACAAAGTACCCAACAACAGTTAGACAGAACTATAAAATTGGTTGAAGCAGGCCGATCGGCTATTAATGCCGAGCTGGATATACGCGCCCAATTGGCAACCGAGAAATTAAACTTAGTGAATGCGGAAAATCAGGTAAAGCTTGCCTACCTAAACCTATGGCAACTGATGATGATAGAGCCTAATGAGGGTGATAAAATAGACAAACCCAATCTTACCCAAGATTTTGAGGGATTGCCGGCATACAGCAGTCAAGCAATTTATAACTTATTCTCAAATTCATCTCCCGAGATAAGAGCCGCTCAGTACCGAATAATAGGTTCGCAATATGGACTAAAAGTAGCACAAGGCAACCGCAGTCCTCGTATCACACTAAACGGTTCAATAAGCACTGTGTTCTCAGAATCATTTAAAACATACGGAGGCTTCACCACCATTGGCTCTCGTGAGTTGTATAGAGATTTAAACGGAAACCCGGTGTATGCACCCTATCAAATACCCACTACCTCGCAAGTAACCCCGTTTGGCACACAATTAAACGACAACTTGGGTCGCTTTGTAGGCATAAGCATGAGTATACCCATTTTTAATGGCGGGCAAGTAACCAACGCCGTTAGAAATGCAAAAACCAATATAAAAGTAGCCGAGCTAAACCAAAAGCAGGCTGAGAATAATGTATACAAAGAGGTTAGCACAGCAGTTACCCAATACGATGCCGCTAAGGCCAACTACCAAAGTGCACAAGAAAACTTTGAAGCCCAAAAGAAAAGCTACGAGTTTGCAATGGCTAGAAACGAAGCAGGATTGATGAACTTTGCCGAGTTTGCATTGATAAAAAACAATTATACCCGTGCCGAAATTAGTGTAGCACAAGCCAAATACGAATTGTTTTTCCGCATCAAAACCATAGAATTTTATAACACCGGAACAATAACCAACTGATGAAAAAGAAATTTAAACTTAAATGGTACTATTGGGTACTTATTATTTTTGGTGTAGTTGCCATAATTGCCTCAGTAGTAGGTGGAGGTGATAGCAAACAAAAAGTATCTGTAGAAAAAGCACAAAACCGAGATATTACTGAAACAGTAAGCTCAAACGGAAAAATACAGCCCGAAATTGAAGTAAAAATTGCCCCTGAAGTATCAGGCGAAATAGTAGACTTATATGTAAAAGAAGGCGACAGTGTAAAACAAGGTCAGCTTTTGGTGCGTATCAACCCCGATCTTTTGCAAAGCGATTTAGAGCGAAATCGAGCCAACTTAAACAATTCACGCGCTAACTACGCCAATGCAAAAGCCCGTTTGGCACAACTGCAAGCCCGAATGAAAGCCGAGCTTGAGCCTGCCTTTAAACGCAACAAAAAACTATATGCCGATAAAGTAATATCGGATGCAGAGTTTGAGACAGCCAAAAGCGTTTACGAATCGGCAGTGCAAGAGATAGAAGCAGCACAAGCCTCTGTTGATGCCGCGAAATACTCAGTAGAAGCTTCTGATGCGCTACTTAGTCAAAGCAGCAAAAACTTATTGCGTACTGAGATTTTTGCCACTATGGATGGTATTATATCAAAACTAAGCGTTAAAAAAGGCGAACGTGTAGTAGGTACAGCCAGTATGGCGGGTACAGAACTATTGCGCATTGCCGACCTTAGCCAAATGGAGATGTTGGTAGATGTGAGCGAAAACGATATTATAAGAGTATCAATAGGTGATACTGCTACAATAGAAGTAGATGCCTACCCGGGTAAAAAATTTAGAGGAGTGGTAAAAGAAGTAGCCAACTCGGCCACAACATCGGGCACCACCAGCACCGACCAAGTAACCAACTTTGAAGTAAAAGTGCGTATTTTAAGCAATTCTTATGCTGAATTGATGAATGGCATGAGTGCAAAACTATCGCCCTTCCGCCCTGGTATGTCAGGCACTGCTGATATAGAAACAGACAATCAACGTGGTGTACTTAGCATACCAATCGAAGCAGTATCAAGTCGCAGCAGAGACGAAAGCAAAAGCGAAAAGTCGAAAGATAAATCAGAAGCTGATAAAGACGACGAAGAAAAACCTGATGACGATAACAAAACAGTTAAAAAAACTACTAATCTAAAAAACGAAAAGAAAGAAGTAGTGTTTTTGTACAAAGCAGGTAAAGTGCAAATGGTAGAAGTAGAAACAGGCATACAAGACAGTAAATACATTAGAATATTGAAAGGTATAAAAGTTGGCGACGAAGTAGTAGTTGGCCCTTATAGTGCTGTTTCAAAAACTTTAAAAGACGGTAAAGAAGTAGAAGTAGTAGACAAAGACAAATTGTTTACCAAGAAAAAATAAGCCCTTTTAAGGTCAAGCTTATATACAAACAGCCCAAAGCAATTTTGCTTTGGGCTGTTTTGTTTTTATACCCTATTCTTTCCTTCCACTGTGCCCCGTTTGCGTGGGGTATTGTTTAGCTCAAACCATAAGTAAGAAAGTAAATGCGTAATCCTGCTACCAGAAAGCAACAATGCGACCTTGTTGAGAAATTACTTTAATCAATTCAAAATTAGGGCTGTCTAATTTTCCCCTCACAGAGGGGGACTAAGGGGGAGGCGAAAAAAAGCACAGTCGTTAAAAAAACCTTACTTTTGCTCACCAACCCAAAACAGAAGGAATGAAAGTAGCTGTTGTAGGCGGAGGCAGTTGGGCTACCGCTATTATTAAAATATTATCAGACAAGTACCACGATAACGGCGTAGGCTTACTATGGTGGATGCGTAACGAAGAAAATATTGCCTATATACAACACCATAGGCACAACCCAAATTACATCAGCTCGGTAACTATCCCTACCGAAAAAATAGACATCAGCAGCGATTTTGCTTATGTAATTAGCCAAGCAGATATAGTAATAGCGGCCATTCCATCAGCTTTTGTATTTGATACCTTTAGTCAGCTTCCCAAAAACGCGCTTGATGAAAAAATAATGGTATCAGCCGTAAAAGGCGTGGTGCCACAAACCCACCAGGTACTAAACGATTATTTCCGCAGCCATTTTGATGTACAAGAAAAGAAAAATGTGGTAATAGCAGGGCCTTGCCATGCTGAAGAAGTAGCCCTTGAAAAACTTAGTTACCTGACTATTGGTGGCGAATCGAAAAAGAATGCACAATTAGTAGCCGATTTACTTTCAATCCGTTACATAAAAACTACTGTTAGCAAAGATCTTATTGGTATTGAGTACGCCTCGATATTAAAAAATATATACTCGTTGGCAGCAGGTATTTGCCATGGATTAGGCTATGGCGATAACTTTCAGGCTGTGCTTATCTCTAACGCTATGGAAGAGATGAAAAACTTTCTTGACCATGTAGGCAACCGCGACCGCCATATTGAACAAAGCCCTTACTTGGGCGATCTTTTGGTAACTGCCTACTCACAGTTTAGCCGCAACCGCACCTTTGGTAATATGATAGGCAAAGGGTATAGCGTAAAATCGGCACAACTTGAAATGAACATGGTGGCCGAAGGCTACTACGCTACCAAAAGTATGTACAAAATTTGCAAAGACTTAGATTACAAAATGCCTTTGCTGTATGCTGTTTATCGAATATTGTACGACAAAAAATCAGCGGCTGCCGAAATTCGTAAACTAGCCGAAGATTTTATATAACCCTTTGTTTCTACCGTTTTCGAACGCCTATAGTAATTGCGAGGAGGCTGTCTTTGGATGACGAAGCAATCTTTCTATTCAAAGTAATTTCTAATACCCTTTTGAATTTAAATGTTCAAAGAGAGCTTTTTTATCTCCTTCAAATTCTGCGCAAAATATAATCGCTTTTCTAACATAATCTTGTAGTTCTTCTGCTTCATAATGAGGATCATAATCCTTGTTACCATGAACAAGATCGCTTCTCAAAGAATATAGTTTTTTTAATTTCTTATAATTGGAGTTAAACTCTTCTAAACTATTACTTAGAATAATTGCTAGATGTCTTGATATTGTATGTGAAATCTGATCTTTCCCTAAGTTAAAAAGACTTTCTAGGCAAACCATCAAGTTAATAAACATAACTTTTCTATTGCTTAGATGATATGACAGGTTAAAATTAATCAAAGCAAGCTTAATCAGGTTGGAGTCAAATTTCTTTTTATAGTGTTCAGCAAATATATGCGCTTCTTCTTCAGTAATTGTATATCTAGGCTCAAAGTCTTGTACTCCAATGGGAGGGTACCGTCTCCTCATTACACGATTGTTTTCCTTAAACTTGTGAAATAGAACAGTATATTTTAATGACGCGGATTTAAATAACCGTAATTTCTGAATTAAACCAACTACATAATAATAGAAAATTGTACCTTCATTATTATCCAAAAACGGAGACCCTTTTTCAAGGTCATATTGAAAGCTATTCTTTCTTTTAAGAAAGACAATCGAATTATATAAGAGTTGCGAATCAGGTATTAAGTGTGAGCTTGTAACGCAACTATAAAACTCATTTGAGATTATTTGTCCATCAATTTCTAATGAAGCAATGGATTCTATTTGTGCTTTTGGATATTCAAATAATTGATAATATTCTTCTTCAAGTTGTTTAGGAGAGACGTGAATAAACTCATAACCATCGACGGCGATAATCTTATTTAATAGTAATATTGATATATCTGCATTAGATATTACCGCAAAGGACTCAATGGTAAAAATAGTACTCATAAAATCTCTAAATCAACAAGCAAAAATCATAAATAAATCACTCCCCATGATGCCCGCCGCAACCGCATTGGGTAGGCATAAAACTGTTGGTTTCTTCGTGCCATTGGAAGGTAGCATTGTAGCCGTTGTTTTCCCACCAAAACGGGGCGCGTTTTTGGTTACTGCCTACTTCGTTCAGCGTGTTACAGTCGTATAGGCGTCCGTTTATCATAGTGTAGCGCAGGCTTTCGGTGTTGGTAATGGTGTCAAGAGGGTTGCTGTCCATAATCAGCAAGTCGGCCAGTTTTCCGGGTTCAAGACTACCAATCTGGTCACCCATGCCGATATACTGTGCGCCATTCATGGTGGCGCTGCGTATAGCTTGCATCGGGCTCATACCACCCTGAGCCAGCATCCACAATTCCCAATGCGCGCCAATGCCCTGTATCTGCCCGTGACTACCTAAATTCACCTTCACGCCGCTATCGCTAAGCATCTTGCACGACTTACTCACCAAAATATGTCCGTTTTCGTATTCTTCTTCGGGTATCATGGTGCGGTGGCGGCTGCGCTCGTCAATAATTCCGCGCGGGGTAAAGTTGAGCAAACGCTCCTTTTCCCATACATTGGTATGCTGGTACCAGTAGTACTCGCCATTTACGCCGCCGTAGTTTACAATTAGCGTGGGGGTATAACCCGTTTGACTGTTGCGCCACAGTTGCACCACATCGTTATAAGCAGGCGCAACAGGTATGTTGTGTTCAATGCCCGTGTGCCCGTCCAAAATCATGCTCATGTTGTGGTAGAAGAACGAACCGCCTTCAGGTACTACCATAATGTTCAACTCGCGGGCGGCCTCAATTACCTGCTGGCGTTGCTCTCGGCGGGGCTGGTTATAGCTTTTTACCGAGAAAGCACCCAGTGCTTTCGTCCTTCGTATCGCCGATTTGGCATCTTCTAAATTATTTACCACTGCTTTAAAATCGCCATCAGCTCCGTACAATATCGTTCCTGTTGAAAATACGCGAGGGCCTACCATGCTGCCGTATTTCACCATCTCGCTTTGGGTAAACACCATCTCGCTGTTGCTGCTGGGGTCGTGTGTGGTGGTAATTCCGTAGGCCAAACTTGCATAGTAAGGCCAGTGTTTTTGCGGGTGCAAGCCTTGTCGGAAAGTGCCCAAATGCGCGTGTACATCCACTAAGCCGGGCATAATGGTTTTGCCCTTACAGTCGATAGTGTCGTCGGCTTTGGGGTTGGTTTTCCAAACGTCGGTCATTAAACCTACATCGGTTATAATATTATCTTTTATTAAAATATATCCGTTTTCAATTACGCTGTTGTTATTATCAACGGTTATAATGCGGGCATTGGTAAGCAGCTTGCTGCCTAAAGGTTTATCGGTTTTTAATTGCAAGCCGATTTTTATCCCAACGGTATCAACGGGGATAATACTATCGGCTGCACCTTCAACAAATAAGAAACGGTTTTTAATTTCTACAGTAAAATATTCTTCGCCCAACGTATAATGCAGTTTTTTACTGTCGCCGCTCCAGTGCAGATTAAAGCCAGCATCGCGAGCTACCTGAGAAACAGGTACTGCTTTGGTATTTCGGTTCAAATCAAAAGTTTTTCCCGATTTGGGTACAGGGATAATATAGGCTTTGTGTAAATCGGTAAAGGCAATCCATTTTCCATCAGGACTTGGGGTATAATCTTTCCCGTATTCAGAAGTAAATAATTCTTTTTTGTTATTGCCTAATAAATCCACCTCGAAATATTTTTTACCCTGCTGAAAATAAATTCCTTTTCCATTGGCGGTGAAAACGGGACTGCTGCCGCTTTCGCTGATTAACATTACCTTTTTCCCGTCGGTATCAGCAATGTAAATTCCTGTGTTTTCACAGAAAGTATAGCCTTGGTGGTCGTTTCCGTGTTCTTTGCGGTAAACAATTTTCTTGCCGTCAGGCGAGTAAGAAGGCTCGCGGAAAATGCCTTTTTCGGTAGTTATTTTACGGATTTTTCCTTTTTTAAATTCGTACTCCATTATCGCTCCCGTGGCGGTATCGTTCCACGTAACGTATAACAATTTTTTATTATCAGGACTGAAAACGGGTTCAAATTCAAAGGCATTAGTTTCTTTGGTAAGACGCACGGGCGTACCGTTGGGCAATTCTTTTTTCCATAGATAACCTACTGCCGAAAACACAAGGGTTTTGCCGTCGGGCGAGGTTACCGCATGGCGTATCATTTTTGCCCCGAAAGTATCGGGGGCTACCTCTTGCCTAAAACGCACCGCATCGTATATGCGGTGGGTAGCAGTGGCGGTAAAGGGGATTTCATCCGCCTGTTGGGTTTGGGTGTTTACCTTCCACAGCTTGCCCTGCGCCCAAATAATAATATGGATATTATCGGGCAGCCAGTTGTAGCCTGTATAAACGCCAAAAATAGCCCACGCTTCCTGTTGGTCTTTGCTTAGTTTATCAAACACGGGCACTTGTTGCCCCGTTTGCAGGTTGTGTATGTACAGCACGCTTTTGGTGCGTATACGGCGTACAAAAGCCAGTTGCTTGCCATCAGGGCTAGGTTGAGGGCGACAAGCCCCACCAGGGCCACTAATAAGGTCTTTGGTTTCGCCTGTTTCGCGGTCGTAGCGTTTCACTACATAAATTTGGCTGTTGGGGTCTTTATTGTATTGGAAATAGCCACCAGGGTATTCGTCTTCGCTGTAATACAAATAACGCCCGTCGGGAGATAAAAAAGGCTCGTTCACGTCCTGCTGGTCGTTTTTGCGTTTGGTAAGCTGTATGCCGCTGCCGCCCGTAATGTGGTACATCCACATTTCGCCGGCACCCAGTGAGCGTGTAGAAGTAAAATGCTTGCGGGCGATGATGTATTGCCCGTCGGGCGTCCACACGGGGTTGTTTAACAGCCTGAAATCTTCTTGGGTTATTTGTTTGGCGTTGCTGCCGTCGGCATCCATTACCCAAACGTTATCGCCGCCGCCTGCATCGCTGGTAAAGCATATTTGCTTGCCATCGGGACTGAAACGGGGTTGCACCTCAAAAGCATGACCGCCGCGCAGCAGCGTGGCCGTGCCGCCCGCAACGGGCAGGCTGTATATATCGCCCAGCATATCAAACACAAGGGTTTTACCGTCGGGGCTAACGTCGAGGTTCATCCATGTACCCTCGTTAGTGGTGATGGTAACTTCTTTATACGGCCCCGGCGGGTTGCTGACGTCCCACTTGGGTTTGTCTTGTGCGAAGGAATTAATAACGGCTAATGAAAGGATGGCTGCGTACAGTTTTTTCATACCGACAAATGTAAAAGGATTTTTGATAGAGGGGGGAGATTTGGGTGAGGAGGGGGGGTTATCGTTATAAGTAATTAAATAAATATTGTAATTTGCATTATATGAATTGACTATCATTATGGCAAAAGAAAAGAAAGAGCTAGGTTTTAAAGACCGAAATAATATTCTTAAAACATTTAAAGTAACAGGTAAAAATGGATGGATACATTTACAAGTTGCTCAAAGTAAACTTGATGGAAAAAAGTTTTTAAGACTAAAAAAATATCTTAATTGGTTTAGTATAAAAAACCCTGCTGATTTAGTTCGAATAAAAAGGTTATTACAAAAAGGGAACGACGAACTAGGATGGAATAATGAAGAAACCCACGAGATTGAAATAGCAGAAGAGGTGTATACAACGGAAGGACTAACTCTACCCAATATAAAATATTCTACTGAAATTGATATCTCGGATGAAGTAATCGAACTCTTTGAAGAAAACCCTGAGATTATTGAAAAACTAATATCATTAAAAATTCAAGGGTATGATTTTGATTACGTATTTGAAATATTAAATGTATTTGACAATGTGTTAATTAGCACGAATGAAAGACTTCGTGTTGCCTTTAAAGAAATAGTTGAAAAAATAGCCGCTGAAGATGCAAAAGGAATGCAGGAACTTAGTGACTTAATGGGTAAATACAATCTTTATCAGATTACAACAATAATGAATCTAGTAAAGAATAGACTCGAGACAATTGAAACCCTTGAGAGTATGATTTTAAACGAAAAAACATATGAAATTAGAACAGAAGATTCTATTCATCGGTTACTTGAAAAAAATATGTGGCTAATTGATGAACAATATTGGATAGCACAGTCTAACAAATCACTTAGAACATTTATTGGAGATGAAATAGACAAAAAACATAAAAAATATGCTAAAAAAAGGCCTGACTTTGCTTGTGTTGATTTTGAAGGAAAGTTGATTATTCTTGAACTAAAAAGGCCTTCAATTTCATTAAAAAAAGAAGAACTCGATCAAGCCGAACTATATTTAAGAATTATAAAAAACTATCAAAGTGAAAAATATCGAAGCATCAATGTTGTCTTAATTGGAAACAAAATTTCTTCCGAAGCAAGAGAAATAATTGAAAATAGAAAAAATGTTGAGATAAAAACATATCAAGAGTTTTTATCTAAAACAAAAAGACGCTACCAACACTATCTTCAAGCAATTGAAGATAGTGAATCAACTAATTTATAATTGTAAAATAACCCAACGTTTCCCCTTCTCTTTGCCCACCCCTTAGTCCCCTCCTAAACCACCCGCTTGCCCACCGTAGGAGGGTAAATACTCCGCGCATGACCTTGAACAACGAACGACTTTTAATAACTGATTGCTATTATTGGACAGGTGATCCTGTGCGGCTGTTCCCCTCCTTGTGTGGTTGTCATATTGAGCGAAGTCGAAATATGTGCGTGGATAAGGAGGGGCAAGGGGTGGTTGGGATGAAATAAATAAACGGACGGCTTAGATGGGTAAAATCAGCATACCAATTTTCTCCCTTTTGGGAGGTGCAGGAGGCGGATATTGAACGCCGGCTACTGCACAAAATTAGGGTTGTGGCTTTGTTGTACTTTAAATTGTATAAGTGCAGCCATGTGGCGAGCACGAGTTTTTGCCTCGTTGGCTTTTTCGCCTTCAAAAAGGTTGTCTATGGTTTGGGTAAATAGTTCTAACCAACGGTTAAAATGTTCTTCGGTCAACGGTTCTTTTTTGTTTAGCTCAATATGCGGCGACATAGGGTTGCCTTTGTAGGCTGTGCCGCCCAGCAATATATTCCCCCAAAAGTTATACATCACGGGTATATGCACCTCCCACGATAGTTGCACCACATCGTTAAAAATATAGCCTATTAAGGGGTCTTTTTTCACCAATTGGTAAAATGTATCTATCATAAGTTCTACATCAGCACGAGTGGTTATATCGCTTTTCATAATGGTATAAAAAATATAAGCCGTGCTACCACAGGCAGCACGGCTTTGTAAAACCTGTGTTTATTTTAAAGGTTAGGCGTATAGCGGAAAGCCTTGCATCATGGCGTTTACACGCTTGCGCACATCGGCTATTACGGTTTCGTTATCGTGGTTCATTAGCACTTCGTCTATCAAGTCAACCACTTTCACTGCATCGCTTTCTTTTAAACCGCGTGTAGTAATAGCTGGCGATCCAATACGCATACCACTGGTAACAAATGGGCTTTTATCATCAAAAGGCACCATGTTTTTGTTTATGGTAATATCAGCTTTTACAAGGGTGTTTTCGGCTAGTTTACCGTTAAGTCCTTTGCTGCGCAGGTCTATCAACATCATGTGGTTGTCTGTTCCGCCTGATATTACTTTGTAGCCTTTTGCCATAAATGCAGCAGCCATAGCGCGTGCATTTTTTATTAGTTGCTCACAGTATTCTTTGTATTCGTCGGTTAGGGCTTCGCCAAAGGCAACAGCTTTTGCTGCTATAACGTGCTCTAAAGGCCCGCCTTGTGTACCTGGGAAAACAGCTCCATCTAAAATGGCGCTCATTTTTTTGATTTCGCCTTTAGGAGTGGTTAAACCCCAAGGATTATCAAAATCTTGTCCCATCATTATCAAACCACCGCGAGGGCCGCGTAGGGTTTTGTGCGTGGTAGTAGTAACTATATGGCAGTGGGGCAATGGATTGTTCAAAAATCCTTTGGCTATAAGTCCGCTAGGGTGAGATATATCGGCCAGTAATAATGCGCCTACTTTATCGGCTATTTGGCGCAAGCGGGCATAATCCCAGTCGCGGCTGTACGATGATGCACCGCAAATAATTAGTTTGGGTTGCTCACGGTCGGCAATAGCTTCTATTTTGTCAAAATCAATAAGTCCTGTTTCTTCTTCTACTCCGTAAAAAGAAGGTTTGTATAGCTTACCTGAGAAGTTTACAGGCGAACCGTGTGTTAAGTGTCCGCCGTGTGAAAGGTCGAAACCTAGTATTTTATCGCCTGGGTTTAATACACCAAGCATAACAGCAGCATTGGCTTGCGCACCACTGTGTGGCTGCACGTTTGCCCACTCGGCACCAAAAAGTTGTTTTATACGGTCGATAGCCAAGTTTTCTACCTTGTCTACCACTTCGCAACCACCATAATAGCGTTTGCCCGGAAGGCCTTCGGCGTATTTATTGGTAAGTACGCTGCCCATAGCTTCCATTACTTGTTTGCTGACAAAGTTTTCTGATGCTATTAGTTCTAGTCCGTGTTCCTGACGGTTTCCTTCTTCGATGATTAAATCAAAGATTGCATTATCGCGTTTCATTGCTTGTGTTGCCATACGGGGTGCAAGATACGGCTAATTTGAAGATTTGAAAATGTGTTGATTATGATTTTTATTGCCTTTGAGCATCAACTTCAAAAACTAATTTTAGTCTTTTTTACAGAAAAATAAATATTTATTATAATAGGCTTGTTACATCAGGTTTTTGGCGTATAAAGTGTTGCTATTTTTATCCAATTTATATCGTGCATTTATAATATTAACAAACCATGTTTAATTGGTTCACCTTTCTACCACTGTAAGTGTTTTATCTTCATTTACAAAAACCAAGTATACCTTATTTGCTTTAAAATCGATATTACCTTTGCTTATTGGTGGTTTAGAATTAAACTGTGGTGTAACAAGCAAGGTATAGGTGGCAGGAGGAATAGTATTGCAGGTGTCAAAAGTAGCAATGGATCCGGCAGGTCTTATACCTTGTGGAATATCAAGAGTATCGTTATTTGAGTTTATAGCTAAAAGTGTTTGATAGTCTCCATTGGTTATTATGTGTCTTATTAGAGATTTTCCTTTGGGAGGCGTGTAGCAATCAGAATAAAGCATTTTAAATGAGTTTTCTTTTACAATAAAAAAAGTTAACTCCTTATCTTCGGCTATAGAAACTATGAAATCAGTTTTTTTACCTGTAGATTTATTTATCCAAGTAATATCATAAAATCTGTTTCCAATTGGAGTATACAATTTTGTTCGCCCTCCTTTATTGATAAGAATTGTATCTGGCAGTCCTACTCCATAAACAAAATAATCATCTGTAGTATCAAGGTTTACTATCCAAAACCATCCTGTTTTTTCTTCATCAGAACTACTATTGTCTTTTTTGCAATTTTGTAATGTAAGACTAAAAAGGAGAATGCAACACAAAACATAGTATTTCATTGGCAGTACATCTTATTTAGGTAAATAGATAACAAATATTGCACCATGAAATTTTTACCCCTGTATCAGCAAGCAAACGCTGTCTTCTTTTGCTACAACTGCGTGTAGCAAACCAATGGGTATACCTGTTTGGTTGTATTTTTTTAGGGTGATTTTTTCTTCGCCAATGCTGTATTCTATTTCACCATCCATAACCAACAGGGTGGTAGGCACATTGGTTTTGTGTTCTTTTAGCATCATTCCTTTTTTAAAAGCCAAAACAAGCGTTTTACAATTAGCATCGTTATGTATTATTTTGGCAATGGGGTGAGTAGCTTTTTCTAATTCTTGCAGTGCAGATGTAATAACCATAGTAGTGTATATTTATGTACACCACAAAGTTAACCTACACAAAATAGCAATACTATGATAACGGTCAGTTTACACAGTTAATTATTTACGGTGTTTGGCTACCAGTTTTTCTACAAAATCAGCAGTTTCATCAGGGTAGTCAATACTTATAGGTTTTGCATATTCAATCCAACTGTTTAGTTGGTTTATAAAGTTGCCGTTTATCTCGGTAATTACGGTACAACCTGCTTTTTTGGCTCCAAGAGCGTTGCAATGCTGCTCGTATTGACCTATCATGGGCACTATCATCACTTTTTTATTTAAAAAAATAGCTTCGGTAGGTGCTTCAAAACCACCTGCGGTTATCAGTCCCAAACAGCCTTCCAAACTTTTGGTGTATTGCTCACTATTTATGGGATATACATAGGTGTTGTCTTCAACATAGGGTGTATCAGTATGTTTACTAAACACTTCAAACTTTACGTTTTTCACTTTGGTAAATTTGGTTACCAAAAACTTATCGTCGTGTGCGGGAAGATAAACAGTAACGTGTCCTAAGTTTTGAGGGGTTAGTTGGCGTATATCGCGACGGATGACGGGTGTACGAATAAAATCGTCGTACCGCTCGTAGTGGAAACCGATGGCTTCTTTACTTGGGGCGTAGTTGCGAAAAACCATTTCGATAAAAAGATTTTTCTTTTGTGGGCGAGGTGTTTTGGGTGATAAAAACGCCGATTGGTGGCTCATGGCTACACAGTGCTTGCCCCTTAGTTTGCACGCCCACGCACTTATGGGCTCAAAATCGTTGATGATAAGGTCGTAATCGTGTACAGGAAAATTCCAAATATCTTTAAGCAAGCGTATGGTTCGCATTTTCTTCCAGCTGTCCCAAAGGTCAACACCGCCTTTTTTGCCAAAAGTAAAGCTCCACCCGTGTAGTTTGTATTTTATAGGATAGTCTATATCAACCTCGCTTTGTGTGCCGCTTATCAGCACATCCAGTTCACCATGTTTTGCTAAATGGGGAATTATCTCTCGGGCGCGGCTCACGTGGCCGTTACCTGTTCCCTGTATAGCGTATAATATCTTCATATATAGTTTCAATTTTAGGAGCTATCATGCTGTCAATTTCATCATCATCGTGCTCCGTTTTTTCATCTTCTTTAGTTTGGGCAGGCATATCTTTATAAAAGCTAAAAATGCGCCATTCTCCATTGTTATACTCTAACGAGGTAAGATTTTCTACCCAATCGCCACTGTTTAAGTAGGTTACCTTTCCTTTTTCGTTTTCTACATCTTTTATAGTGGGTTGGTGTATGTGTCCGCAAGCCACAAAATCATACTCACTTTCTATTGCAATTTCAGTAGCGGTAAGCTCAAAATCATCAATAAATTTGATGGCTTGTTTTACGCCGTTTTTTATCTTTTTTGATAATGATACCTTGCCTTTGCGCAATATTTTTTCTGATATAAAGTTCACAAAACGATTCAGCAAAATTAACATATCGTAGCCCCAACCGCCTAGTTTTGCCAACCATTTACTATGTTTCATGGTAATATCAAAAACATCGCCGTGAAAAAACCACATTTTTTTACCGTCTACCTCCAACACCAACTTATTGTCAATAATAAAATTATTGAGGCGGAAACCTGCAAAGCGGCGCAGCATTTCGTCGTGGTTACCGGTGAGGTAATAAATTTGCGTGCCTTTGTTTATCATTTTCACAATACGCTGCACTATTTTCATGTGGCTTTCAGGCCAATAGCGTTTGTTAAACTGCCATATATCTATAATATCGCCGTTCAAAATCAGTATCTTAGGATCTATGCTCTTAAGGTACTTGTTTAGTTCTTTGGCGTGACATCCGTATGTACCTAGGTGTACATCAGAAACTACGCATATATTTACTTGCCTTTTGCCCATTGCTAATATAATTTGCGAAACTGATGCGAAGTTTTAAAGTAATTCTTACCATTGTGTTACGCTTAAGTGAATTAAACAAACAGACTAACCCTAAGGCACGTGGATAAGCCCTATACCGTATATAATATACTGCACGAAATATTCAAAACTTTAATTTTCAGTAGAATATGGGTGGCGCTATGTGTGCTGGGTTATACACAGGCTTCGTTTTTATTGTTTGATGGAGAGACAGAAATACACTTATACTCCATAATGCTAATGCTAGGGGGCTATGTGCTGTATGTGCTGCCTTTTTTGTATTTCAGTTTGGTGAAGAAGGTTACTAAAGCGTATACCGATCGCCAACGGTGGATACAAAACCACTTGACTCGTTTTTATATCACATCTGCGGTTGTAATACTTGTTTTATTTTTTTTGGGACTGTTTAATATGCCTATATTTTTTAGGCTGGTACTACACGGCATTGTTGTGGGCATTGTAACCGTTTTGTACGAGTTACCGCTAATACCTTATAAAAACCGTTTGTTTGCTTTGCGTGAGCTTGGGCTTATAAAACCTGTTATCCTAACTTTTGTGTGGTGGTATTTGGGGGCGTATGGTATAGCGCAAGGCTGGGCTACTATTGGCGATGTTGAAACAGGTATTACTTCAACACAATGGGTTTTGCTAGGTATACAGTTTGTTTTTATGCTGATATTGTGTGTGTTGTTTGATGTGCGCGACTACGCTATTGATAAACCCCGTAATATTATTACTTGGCCGGTGCGTTGGGGCATAAAAAACACCAATATAATTTTGATTGTCTTTTCTGCTGTAGGTATAGGTGCAAGCTGGGGTATTAATGTGCCTCTATTTATAAAAGCTGCCAATACACTAAGTTTTGCCGTATTGATTTTTTATAGCAGTGGCGCTATTAAAAAAACAACATGGTGGTTTCACGATTTTGCCGTTGATGGCATGATGCTACTGCAATGGGGCTTGCTGTACTTGTTTTATATATTACTATAGGCTAGGTGATACTTTCGGGCGGTTTTTTGCCGCTTATCATTGTGCCTACGGTAAGTGCTGCTAGCGACAGAACTATTACTATAAATAATACACCATCGTTTACATCTACCAATTTATGCTTATCAGGCAACTGAAGGAAAAGCAATATGGTAATTAACCCGCGAGGGGCTATTAAGGTTAGTATATTTAGCGGCTCGGCTTTTACTACTACCATGTATATATAGCGCACCAAAAGCACTACACCAAATACCAATACGCCCAATAGCAATACTGTGCCGTTGGTTAGTGTGGCTAGTGGAACAAAAAAGCCGAATACCACAAAAAAGAAGGTGCGTATAATAAAGGCACTTTCAGAGGTGATAAGCGTAAACTCTCGTAGGTGAAGGTCGAAACCTCTTGTATCGAAAAACTTTTTTATTTTAGGAACTATAAACAAATCACGGTTGCTCATTAATAAAGCAAAAAGGAACACCATTAATAATGATGGTAGGTGCAATATCTCTTTGCCCAAAATGTACATTATTATTAGCAAGGCTAGTATTAAGAAAAACTTAACCTTATGTGTGATTTTTTCAATCAGTTTAAACAGTAATAGCGAAAAGGCTGCCGACATTAGGGTTACTAATATTATCTCGCCCGATAAGCGGGTAAAAGCACCAATGCCTATGCTATCGTTTTTTACTACAAAGGTGAAAAGTATAATACCTAATATATCTGAAAAAGTAGATTCGTAAACGATAAATTCTTTGTTTTCAGGCGAAAGAGCTTCTGCGCTGGGTATGGCTATAGCACTACTAATTACTGATAGCGGAACTGCATTTACAAAACAAGTATAATATGAGGCATCAACCAGCATATACAATACAAAAGCCAATAAAAATGACGAGGCTAATAGTACCACAAAAGAGGAGAGGAGGCTACGTAGTATAAACCCCTTTTTATCTTTGGTAATGTGTACATCTAATCCACCCTCAAGCACAATAAGAATAAGCCCCATTGTACCTAATATTTTTAATAGTCCATCAATACTTGCTTTGGGTACTACACTTTCAGGGATTAAAAATTGCAGCCCAGCTCCCACTAGCATTAGTAGTATTACAGAGGGGAAACGTGTTTTGCGAGCTATCAAGTCGAAGACGTAGGACAGCACGACTAAGCAACACAGTATAAGGAGTGGTAAATACGATTCCATTTTGCGTAAAAATAGTACAAAGTTGCCAATGGGCAAGCGTACTGTTAATAAAATGGTTCAGGAGGTTTAGCCGGGTTATTAGGTTGAGCTTCGTTTTTGGCAATTTTTTTGGCCGCTCCAAACTTAAAACGATAGCCCAAATTAACCCCTCTGTATAAATTGTTTTTTTGTTTTCCAGTATTAAAAAGCTGAATATGTTGGGTATACATATATTCGAAAAAAAGATTACTGCGCGGCGACAGGTTAATTTTAAAACCAATAGGGAAATAAAAGCCTACTACTATATTGGGTGCTACAAATTCAGTATTTTGTGGAAATATACTAGTTGAAGAATCTTTTTTTGTTGCATAGCGGCTGTAATTAAAATTAACATTTAACGATTCTGTGCTGTATAAATCAGTGCCCACGTTAAACCCGCTATACACGCCCACCCCACAATATAGTGCTACTGCACCGCCAATACCCGGTGTTTGTATGGTGTATAACAAATCGGGGGTTATTGTGGCTGAGGAAAAACTGTATTTGACATAACTGTAATTACTGGTACTATCGGTAGGTTCTGAGTATCCCCATAAAGTCATAAGTGTACTTTGATTTGAAAAACGAACGCCTACATTAATTTCGGTATAATCAACCCATGTATTGTGTTCCGTTCTTATGGGTTTAAAAGTAAGGCGTGTAGATAAAGTGTTTAGCGAGTTATACTGCTCTTTAATTGATACTTGGGTATGCTGATGCGTTGTCAGTATGTCGTAATTATATTTGTCTTTAGCTTGGGGTGTATTCGCAATTTGATAAAAAAAGGGTAGCCAACTGTCTTTCCCGTTTGATTGTAGTGTGCTAATAGCAACACTAATACCTTCAGCTTTCCATCTGCCAAAAAAGCCTTTCTTATAAGCTTGTGTTGTACTATCGGTTTTTTGAGCCACAAGGCTATTTGCTGAAACAGCTAACCAAAGCAGGTAAATAATTTTTTTAGTCAAGTAATATTCTCTTTTTTTTGAGAACGTAAAAATGCACAAATAATTTTATTCTGATGTGCTTCCCTCTTCATTAAATACTTTACTCAACTCATCAATACTTATTGGTTTTATCAAATAATCGGTTAATTCTTCATATTGTTTTGCCTTTTCCATATCGGCAGGGTTTATTGATGAGCTAACCATATATATTTCTATTTTTTTATTAAGCTTTGGTTTTATTTTAGTAAACTCATCCAAAAACTCCCACCCATCCATAACAGGCATGTTTAAATCAAGCAAAATAATATCAGGCAACTCATCACCGTTTGACATTATTGGGGTAATATAGTTTAGGGCTTTTTCGCCATTCTCAAAAACCAATATGTTTTTGCATAAATTATTTATAGCAAGCAGTTTTTTTAAACCAAAAACATAAATTTGGTCGTCATCAACAATAAATGCAATGTCAATTTTTTTCATATAAATATAATTTTAAAAGTGGTGCCAATATTTATTTCACTTTCTACTTCAATTTTGCCTCCCATCGCTTCAATTTGATTTTTAGTAATAAAAAGTCCTACGCCACGTGCGTCACTATTTCCATGAAAGGTTTTATATAGTCCAAACAGTTTTTCTTTATACTTCTCAAGGTTTATGCCCACACCATTATCAGCAATATTTAGCACCAACTTATTATTAACTGTATTGGTGCTTAAAACAATTTGGGCAGGCCTTTCTTTATGCCTGTATTTCATCCCGTTCGAAATAAAGTTTAATAATATACTCTCTAAATAGGCCGGGTTATAATTAATATAAACATCGGCGGCAACATTGTTGTGTACAGTAGTATTGTTTTTATTCAGTTCGGCACGCAATACATCTGTAACTTTGCTAATATACTGTTTTAGCGATAATTTTTCTCTAATAATATTGGTGTTTATTTGTATTTGTACTACATCATTGAGGTGTTTAATTGTTTCGTTTAATGAGTTGGCATTTTCTTTAAGAAAATGAATCATCTGCTTTTTTTCTTGTTCATCATCTTCTTTGGCAAGCAAATCAACCAATAGTTGAAAGTTTCCTGTGTGCGAGCGTAGGTTGTGCGATACAATGTGTGCAAAATTCATCAATCGGGCATTTTGCTCGCTAATGGTTTCAATAGATTGGCGAAGCTCTTTTTCTTTCAGTTTTTGCAGTGAGATATCGTTGTGCGTACCTATTATTCGCAGTGGTTTTCCATCACTATCACGTTCTATAACCTTGCCTCTATCCAATATCCATTTGTACTTTCCATCTTTACAAAGAAGCCTATGTTCGTTAAGGTATACAGGTGTTTCGCCACGCATGTGTTTGCTTAAGTCGGCATTGCATTGCTTAATATCATCAGGGTGAACACGCTTACTCCATTCTTCAAGGTTATCGCCAATCTCGTGGTCTTCATAGCCCACAAGTTTTTTCCATTGACGAGAAAAGAAAACTTTATTTGTTTTAGCATTCCAATCCCAAACCCCTTCGCCCGATCCTTCAAGAGCAAACTGCCAACGTTGCTCACTTTCTTTCAAGGCTTTTTCGGCTAGTTTACTCTCGCTTATGTCTTTTATTTGTGATACAAAGTGGAGTAGGTTTCCGTCAGCATCTTTTGCCATAGAAACATTTAGCAATACCCATACGATATGACCTTGCTTGTGGAAATATCGTTTTTCCATCTGATAGGTTTCTCTTTCGCCTCTTAGCATTTCTCCTAAATGTTCAAGGTCTATATCCAAATCTTCGGGATGAGTAATCTCCTGAAAAGTGGTGCGCAACAGTTCTTCTTCTTCATATCCCACTGTATCACATACACTTTTGTTAACTTTTAGCCACTTACCCTCAGTAGATACCAACGCCATACCAATGGCCGAATATTCAAAAGCACCTTTAAACTGTTCGTTACTAACTTTTAGTTGATTGTATAGGTCTCTTTTTTCAGTAATATCCTGTATTGCAGCTAGTATAATTTTTTCACCATCAACATCAACAGCGCTAAGCCCTATTTCTGCATAAAAGCTTGTGCCGTCTTTTCGTTGGGCAATAAAATCAATTCCGAAACCCATTTTTGGGGTTTGAGGATTTAGCATAAAAGCATCACGATGATGCACATGTCCTTGCCTAAACCTGTCAGGCATTAACATTTCTATAAACTCACCTTTCAGTTCGCTTTCAGTATAGCCAAATAGTTTTAATGCCTGTCGGCTCGCTTCAATAATTTTTCCGTCGCTTTTTACAGCTATCACTGCGTTTGGCGCAAAATCAAAAAACGTTTTGAACATATTTTCCAAATCAATCGTTCCTCCTACTTTTTTAACACAAACACTTACATTGTAAAAGTGTTTACCCCTCTATATCTATTTACAAAATACTTAATTGGTGTTTCTTTTACAAAAAAAGAACAGCCACAGGCTATTAATTTTTTTTGCTGAGTAAGTTAAGCTGCGCAAAATATATAAAGTATTTTACACAATAGTTAAAGTGTTTGCGTTTTTTAAGTGATATTTTGTTGATTAAAAGAGCAAATTTTTTTTAACTCACCCCAAAGTAAAAGTTAGCATCAATTACCCAAACTTTTCCCTCTCTAATTGCAATTAGAGAGGGACGGCTGTGGGCTTTGGTTCAATTGCTTATAATCTAGGGTGAGTTAAAAAGAAACCAATGCAGCCTTCATTTTTTCTAAAAATTCTTTGGTGTTTTTAACTTCTTCATTTTTAAAACGTATAACTTTCAATCCTTTTTCTGCTATTATTTTATCTCGGTTTTCATCATAGTCCTTTTGGAAGTCGTGGGCAACTCCATCCAACTCTACCACCAATTTCTTCTCTGCACAATAAAAATCAGCAATAAAAAACAATTTACGGCTGTCATAATTTCCATATATAATAGGGTATTGTCTTAAAAATTTTAGTCCCATATACTTTCGGTTGCGCAACAATTCCCAAACAATTTTTTCAGAAGGAGTGCTTTGTTTCCGTAAATCTCGGCAAAGTTCTTTTATAGACTTTGTTTGATTCTGCATAGGGTGAAAATAAAAGTGTTATTTCTTTTTACTCACCCCAAAGTAAAAATTGGCATCAATTACCCAACTTTTCCCTCTCTAATTGCAATTAGAGAGGGACGACTATGGACTTAGGTACGAAGACTAGCCCTCTAGGGTGAGTTAAAATGAAACAGCCTATTACAGAGTAATAGGCGTAACACCAAAACACATTTTTAACTCACCCTAAAGTAAATGTTAGCAACAACTACCCAACTTTTTCCCTCTCTAATTGCAATTAGAGAGGGACGACTATGGACTTAGGCACGAAGACTAGCCCTGTAGGGTGAGTTAAAGCAACGTAAAACAAACAAACCAATTAACTACCTTTGCTCATTATGCAATTTCCGTCGCAAACACTTGAGCAGTTGGTGAACCAGTTTGCAAGATTTCCGGGCATAGGTAAAAAAACTGCCCTGCGCATGGCGTTGTTTATGCTAAAACAGCCCGATAACGAAGTGCGCGAAATGGGCGAAGTAATATCTACCCTAAAAGAAAATATTAAATATTGCCACGAATGCGGCAATGTGAGTGATAATGATATTTGCGAAATATGCGCCGACCCGCGTCGCGACCATACCATGCTGTGCATAGTAGAAGACCTTCGCGATGTACTGGCCATTGAAAACACAAGTCAATACACAGGCATATACCACGTATTGGGCGGCATGATAGCCCCCGCCGATGGTATTGGCCCTGATGACTTAAATATGAACACCCTGCCCGAACGTATAGCCAAAAACAACGTCAAAGAGATAGTAATGGCGTTAAATGCAACCGTTGAGGGAGATACTACCGTGTTTTATCTTAGCAAAAAACTAAAAGGCACGGGAGTTAATATAAGTACACTGTCTAAAGGTATTTCGGTAGGTGGCGAGTTGGAGTACGCTGATGAGATTACCCTTGGTCGTTCAATACTTAATCGTGTACCCTACCAAATTTAGTATCTTTCCCGCGTGAAGTTATCCGTTATCATAGTCAACTATAACGTAAAGGCTTTTTTAGAGCAGGCCTTGCTTAGTGCGCAAAAGGCTGCCCAAAAAGTGCCCACCGAAATATTTGTGGTTGATAACGACTCGGTAGACGGAAGCGTGGAAATGGTTCGCGAAAAGTTTCCTGATGTGAAACTAATCGCCAATAAAAAAAATGTAGGCTTTTCAGCCGCCAATAATCAAGCAATTTTAGGAAGCAAAGGCGATTACGTTTTACTGCTCAATCCCGATACAGTGGTTGAAGAAAGCACCTTTGAGAAAGTAGTTGCCTTTATGGATGCCCATCCCGATGCAGGTGGTTTGGGCGTGCGCATGATAGACGGTAAGGGTAAATTTTTACCTGAATCGAAACGAGGTTTGCCAACACCTGCCGTTGCATTTTACAAAATGTGCGGACTTTCTAAACTATTCCCAAAATCGAAAGTATTCGGGCGTTACCATTTAAAATACCTTAGCGAGCACGAAACCAACGAGGTAGATGTATTAGCGGGTGCTTTTATGCTTGTTCGCAAAGAAACACTGGACAAAATTGGTTTGCTTGATGAAACCTTTTTTATGTACGGCGAGGATATTGACCTTAGCTACCGCATTACCCAAGCAGGCTATAAAAACTACTACTTTGCCGATACCACCATAATACACTACAAGGGCGAAAGCACTAAAAAAACCAGTGTAAACTATGTGTTTGTGTTTTACAGGGCAATGGTAATATTCGCCCAAAAACACTACAAAGGCGGCAATGCACAATTGTTTAGCCTGTTTATAAATGTAGCAATATGGTTTAGAGCAGCATTGGCCTTGTGTTGGCGATTTTGGCAACGCAGTAAATACGCCATAGTTGATGCAGTGGTGCTTTTTGCAGGCCACTACTACGCCAAAGAATATTGGGAAAATAACCACCGCTATGTATTGGGCGGCGAGTATCCCCAAGTATACCTATGGCTCAACGGCACATTGTATGTGTTATTGTTTTTACTGGGTATATACGTTAGCGGGGGATATAACCGTAAACACACCCTTAAAAATGTGCTGCAAGGTCTTTTTTGGGGCACAATAATGATAAGCGTAGTGTACGCCTTTTTACCCGATTACCTTCGCTTTTCGCGAGCACTAATAATACTAGATGCCCTGTGGGGTGCAGTATTCTTGTGTGTTTGGCGTTTGGTGCTTCACTTTATCAAATTTCGCAACCTTAATTATGGGCAGCAGTTTGCCTTTAATACCATTATAGCGGGAGAAGAAGAAGAAGCCCTGCGTGTATACGGTCTTTTAAAACAAACCGATGCTCCGCATACCTTTAAGGGTTTTGTATCAGTAAACGGGCCTTTTAAAGACGGCAGCCGCTACTTGGGCAACATGAACCACCTGAAAGAAATTTGCGAGGTGTTTGATGTTACCGAAGTGATATTTTGTGCCCGCGATATACCTGCCGAAACCATTATGGGCTGGATGAGCCGCATGGATAACGAGCAGGTGAATTTTAAAATTGTACCCCGAAGTAGCTTTTATATTATTGGCAGTAACAGCAAAAACACCAATGGCGAGTTGTATACCGTTGATATAAAACTAAACATTTCCGATCCTGCCCTCGCTGCCAACAAACGCGTTTTCGATAGTATAGCCGCACTGGTAGTAATAGCCTTATTTCCACTATTGGGTTGGTTTATGAAAAAGCCTGCCCGTGCATTTGTGGGTCTGCTAAATGTTATTATTGGCAAACTATCGCTGGTAGGTTATGCCCCTGCCGAAAATATTAATAGCCTGCCTACCATAAAAAGAGGATTATTATCTCCTCTAAACGCCTTGCATAGCAGCAATCCCAATTTTATTACTTCAGAAAAGATGAATTTCTTTTACGCCAAAGATTATACCGTTGGCCACGATTTAAACATTGTGGTGAAGGGGTGGCGAAATTTTGGGGTTTGATTTTTCTATAAGATGCGTTACCCATCTTGAGGCTCTCGAAAGGTGAGACGCGTTGAACAAACACACTCATGCTTCGAGCTACCTCATAAAACCAGCCGCACAATTTAGACGCTATAGTACTGCAGCCATTAACTGACAAAGCAATATGTTTGTATTAGTTAAATGCCAACTTAAAAATGCTTCAACTACTAAAGAAAATCGTAATATTTTTTGTTGGTGGATATTTTTACTACCCATACTTACTAAATATAAAAACAGAAGCGGGGGACCCAGAAGGAAGAGCAATTGCCATGTCTTCTGCTCCATTTGGTTTTGTATTAATGGGGCTTTACTTAAGGTTTTTTGAATTAGATTTTCCTAAAAACAAGGGTGTGTTTGTTTTAATAGCCCTTGCTTGTTTTGTGATTTTCTATTTAACCTGTCACGTCATACTAATAAAGTTTAATGTTCTACGCTGTTTGGATATTTACTTTATGAAGCACATCAATAATCGATTTCTTAATATAATTGGGTATTTATATTTCCTTGGACTTGGGGTTTGTATTACGCTCCTATCTCTAAACAATATTGCTTTATTTTAAATAGAGTTTTAAGCTCCAACTTGTTTTCCCAAGGGCAATTATCTCTCCCTGTTATAGTACAATAAGCTGCTTCAATATTTGAGCAGCACCAACCAGCCCCCTCTTTGATGGGGAAATTAAACGTCTTAACTCACTCCAAAAAATAATAACTTCTGCCGTTACACAATATTTCCCCTCTCCATATATAGAGAGGGGCGCATATCGTCAATTTAGCCAAATAATAAATCTGGGGTGAGTTAAACAAACCGTTTGATTAGCCAAAGTGCTTACCAATATACTCCCTTTGGGAGGTGCAGGAAGGGGATTTCCAACCCGTCTATCAGAACTCAGAAGCTTTTTTCAGCAACAGTCATTTATCCGATAAAAGACAATTTTTATAGAATACTATCTTAAAACAGGTACTATGTATTGCATAGTATTATAATTTTACGTTCCTTTGTAGTGTGAATTTAGATAATATACAAGCTCAAATGCGCAAAGGAGTGCTAGAATACTGCATAATAGCAGTAATAGCACGTGGAGAAATATATGCTTCGGATATTTTAACACAGCTAAAAGAAGCAAAGCTGATTGTGGTAGAAGGAACATTATACCCCTTGCTTACCCGATTGAAAAATGCTGAAATACTTAGTTACCGATGGGTAGAAAGTCAGCAAGGGCCACCCCGTAAATACTATTCAATTACTGAAAAAGGACAAGATTTTTTAACGGGACTGGATAAAACATGGAAAGATCTTAACCAAGCCGTGCAGGTAGCCATAGGTAACCCGCAAACTAACTAACCCAAACCAACAACAGCTAACCACGTAAACAAATGAACAAAATAATAAGTATAAACCTAAAAGGCCTTGTATTTCAGGTAGAAGAAGAGGCTTTTGAGCACCTGCAAAAATACCTTGAGTTGCTAAACCAGCACTTTGCCAACGAAGAAAGTAGATTAGAGATAATAGACGATATAGAAAGCCGCATTGCCGAAATGCTGCAAGAAAAACTAAAAACAAAAGCGGCTATTACTGCTGCTGATATTGACGAAATAATAGGCATAATGGGCAAGCCTGCTGATTTTGGTATTGATACCGAAGAGGATGAAACCGAAGAGCCCAAAGAGAAAAAAGCCAACTACGATGTACCGCCAAATACTACAACCCACAAGCGTTTTATGCGCGATACTGAAAACAGTATAATGGGTGGTGTGTGTGCTGGTGCAGGGCATTACTTTAGTATTGAGCCTTTATGGATTAGGTTAATATTTTTGTTCTTGTTTTTTGTAATGGGTACAGGCTTTGTGTTCTATTTGATTTTATGGGTGATAATACCCGAAGCCAAAACCCCTACCGATAGGTTACAAATGAAGGGTGAGCCTGTAAATGTTGATACTATTGAAAAAACGGTAAAAGAAGAGTACGAGCGCGTAAAAGAAAACCTGAATAATTTTGGCAAAGATAAAAAAGACCCCTTTGTACGCGGTGTTTATAAAGTAGGAGGCATTGCGCGTGATATACTATTGGGCGCCGCCAAAGTGCTATCAAAAATTATAGGAGTTTTTTTTCTAATAACAGGACTACTACTACTAATAACACTGGCAGGAATACTGATAAAACTTAGTGTTGATGGTACTTTGCCTTTATTGTCTCTTGCTTTTGAAAGCAGTGCCGAGTTTTGGATAACAGTAACCGCAGGCGCGGCATTATTGCTTACCCTTGTTATTGGTTTAATATCAGCAGCAATAAACCTATTTAATCCCAGCAAAAAAATATTAAACAAAGGGGTAGGTATTAGCTTGGGCGTTTTAAGTGTAATAGCCTTTTTTGCTTTGGTAACCATGGGTATTAGTTTTGGCTCGTCTTTTTCACAAAAAGAGAGTATAAAAACCAATAGATATTTACCCGTTGGAGATACTCTTACAGTTACCGCATTCAACCCGCTATACCACTCAATATTCGGTAATTACGATGCAAGTCAAACACACAGCTATCGTTCAGCCAATTTCAATTTTTTACGTATGGATTTTGATTATGTTAAAACATCATCAATGGCCATTAAAAACGATTCGTTGTGGTGCATGGCTAAGTTTGAAGTGCAAAGTAGTAACGATAGTATTTGGGAGCTTGAAATAATACGTACAGCAAACGGGCGCGATGATTATATGGCGCAAGTATATGCTGAGCGTATACCGCTAGGTGCAGTGCTTAATGATAGTTTACTTACGCTAACCACGCATTTTTATATTGGTGAAGATGTACCTTTTCGTAACCAGCAAATTACCTATCGCTTATGGGTGCCACACGGTAAAGTAGTGAAGTTTGAGCAGGGGGTTACTGAGATAATGCAACGTGGTTTAAAACGCAGAGTTACCGACCCTCACCGTTATGGTATGGTATGGGAAATGGGCGAAAACGGTTTGCGTTGCTTAGACTGCAAAAGTTTAAAAGGAAGCTCAAGAGAGCTTAAAAATACAAGGTATTATAACGAAAGTGATTTTACTGATATAGAAATAAATATACCTGCCGAGGTGAATATTGAACAAGGGGCCGACTATGAAATTTATGTAAGTGGATCAGACCAAATGAGAAACAGGGTAGATATTTTTAAAACAGGAGACAAGCTTGTGGTTGATGTTGAAGATGGCCTGTTTGATATTTTTGATGATTATAATGGGGGAAACCTAGTAATAACCATTAAAACCCCCAATTTGGAGTATTTAGAGGCCAACGGTGCCGCAAAAGTGTACCTGTCAGGTATAAATAATCCCAAACTAAAAATTGAGGCTAGTGGAGCATCAATAGTTGAAGGAGATATAAATGTAACACAACTGGATGTAGAGTTAAATGGAAGTGCGGGGGCGAGGCTAAACGGACGAGCCTTGGATGTTGGTATTGATATTAGTGGTGCTGCGCGATTATCAGCATACGATTTGTTAATAGATAATTGTGATGTAGAAAGTTCTGGTGCAAGCAATGCAGAAGTTTTTATACAGCAAAAATTAAGCGCTGATGCCAGTGGTGCAAGCAACATAAAGTATAAGGGTAGCCCTGTTGTTAAAAGCAGCACTTCAGGGGCAGCAAATGTGAAACAAATAAAGTAAGTGGTTTTTTTGAGATAGATGTTAGCGGTAGGGTTTCATCACCCTGCCGCTTTTTTATTTAACCCTACACAGGGTAGTAAAAATACCCTCCTAAGGGATTGTTTTTATCTGCTTTTATTTTCAGACAATTCTAATCTGTTTTAGGGCTTGCATCAGCTGCATCTTTGTATTGTTGATTTACGAAGCTTCATACAAAATTTCAACCGACAACTTAAGGTGGATGCCATGAAACCACATAAAAAACGGGTCTGTCCCCACTCAGACTTTAAATGAGGGTGCGTTATCCGAAAAGCAAACGAGTAGGAAACTTAAACAATAACTATCATGTCTAATACTATCGACATTCTATGCGTAATTGATGCAGCTACATTGGCTGCAAAGGTAGCTAGCGGTTCAATATCAGCCGGCACACAAGCAAACCCAACTTCATTGGGTTCGTATTCACAGTCAGACACTTATGTTTCTATGTTAACTGAAGGCAGTTACATAACAAACGACAAAGACGGATCAGAACTAACCATTACCTGTGATGTTGGAGACAACATCAGGTGGACTATCACTAACCCCGGTGCAGGCGTAAACTACAGTTGTATGCTGTATCAGTTTTCATCAGCCTCAATAGGTACAAGTGTTTCACCGCCCATTTGTCTTCCGCTTGGTGTAAACCTTTACATAAACAGTGCAAGCCCAAACACAAGTACTCCAAAACCACTAGCCTATACAAGTTCGGCTTGGCAAACTACTGCTTTGGGAGCAGTTCCAAGCCCTGGTGTTCAATACTCATGGGCTTTCCAACTTATTAATCAATCAGGCACAGTACTGGGTTATTTCAGTTGGGATCCGTTTATCATTATAAACGTGTAATTCTTTATTTTGAATTTTGCTAAACAGCCACCAAATTTTGGTGGCTGTTTTTTATGCTTATAGTCGGGCGGCTACACCAATATTTCCACCAAAACCCGCTGTTTTTGAAGGAAAAATAATACCCTCTACACCATAAATACCTAGTGAAGCAAAGTAACGCTTGTTAATTTGCCAACCCACTTTTTGGTATATATCCAGTGGGCCAAAACCACCCAAAGCAATACCCGTTTGCGAGTACAAATGTTTATTAATAAAGTTTAGCGATTCGATGTTTAGTTGCGCCCTAAAATTGCTAAATGCAATCATTTGCAGGCGTACATTTAAATAGTTCTTTTTGGTGAAACCCATATAATAGGTCAAATTGATGCGGGTAGGCAACATAGTTGTAAAGCCGCTGTTTGCATCGTAGGGAATATTAAAACGTGTTATTATGCTATCGCCAATACGTTGGGTGTACGATGGGCTATTAAGGCTATCAGCCGAAGGTACAAATACACCGTCAAACCGTATAGAAGTATCACCACGGTTATAAGTAGTAGCATTTTTATTCCAATTAATAAAACCCAAATCAGCAATGCTAATACCAATAGCCGATTTTTCGCTCACCAATAAGTTAAAATCAATATTGGCTAATGCACCCAAACCTGCGGCATTAAAGGGTTGTATGGCTATTTTAGAGCGTTCGGCCTCCATGCCCAATTGCACATCCACATAGTCGCCATCTTTTTCAGTAAACAAACGCAATTTTTTTGCCTCCAATCGCCAATAATCAAACCCGCGGGCTACCCCTGCACTAATAGCAATTGTGGCTCTTTTTCCCTTAATGTCAAATATATTCATCCAGCCAAATTGCAAGGCGTCGTACCGTGTGCGCAAATAGCGAAGGTCGTCGCCAATCATAGTATCACCTGCAAACTCTCTGTTTCCTTTAAAAAAGAAAGTACCAAAATCATCACTAAAGCGAACACTTTGGTGGCTTCGGGCACTATAGTTTACAAAAAAGAAGTTGTTGTATTTTTTTGTGGGGATAATATATTTAATGCCTGTGTTGCTTTCTCGCCCACCAATATTAATTGCCGAAAGGTTGTTAACCGTTGCATTAATAGCTTTGGGGTGTAAGGGGTTTTGCAAATAAAAATCGTATGCCAAAGTATTTACACCTGCATTAGAGCTATACTCTATAGAAGCATCTAGCTGCAACAAACTGCCCTGAAAATGATTGGCCATGGGGTGCATATAAAATGTGCTAAAGCCATCAAAAATATTGGGCTGTGCGGTTATGCTCGTGTCAGCAGTTTTAGCTGTATCAGCCTGTTGTGCAAACAGGGGGCTAAAAATAACAAGGGCAAAGCAAAAAGTAAGGGTGTGCCTAAAAGCGTTGTTCATATACAAAATCGCCGGTAAGTTTAATGTCAAATTTATAGCTGCTGAATATTTTTACTGGGGTAGAGTTGCCCACAGGTGTATTGAATGTGGCTTTTATTAGTAAACGACGGGCATATTTAAGGTCGTTCATACGTTCACGACTAAAGTAGGCTTTTAGTACCGATCGTTTTGATGAGATTACCTTTCCTGTACCGGGGTCAATATCGCCAGCAAGCACCAAACTGTGTTGTTGCAACATTATAGAGTCAGTTACAGCACCCTTTCCGTCAATCACATACATTTGTACGTTGGCAGATAGGGGGAATGAGTTATCAACTATAATATTAAAAGTACCTTCTTTTACACGGCTTAGGTTTCCTGTACTAAACATATCAAAAGCCAGTGTATCGGTTAGCGAAAGGTTGTTTGCTGTAAATGATAGCGGCATTGATACTTGCAGTTTGGCCACAAGTTTTGAGTAATCGTATATAAAATCTTTCCAAAGCCTAACATTACCATTGGGGTTGGTAGTAACATCCATATCGTACTCAATTTTGTCGGGCAAATTTTTAATAAATGCCTTAATGTTTGAGTTATTCTCATCGATATTATAGGTAAGCTTTGATTCGCTAAATGGGTTATCAGTAGCAGGGTTAATGGTTATAGGCGAATTTAACGGTGTAGCATTTAACGGTACACTGCTGCCTATACGGGTGTTTAGGGCCGATATGCTTTTTATATTTATAAGTGCATCAGCACCAATGCCATTAGTAATATCAAGGGTTAGTTTTATTTTGTCAAAATCAATAGTACCGCTGCTTCCTTTAAAAAGGTCAAAATCAAGTGTATTTTTTCCTGTAGTAAGGTTTTGTTGGGCAAAATATCCCTCTGCCCATTCGGGTACCATATCAATAAGGCCAAAGTAAACGTATATGCTATCGTTTAATGATATGCTGTTTATTTTGCCTGATGAGTCTAAAGTTACATCACGAATGTTCCAAAACGAGTTTACCAAATCATCAACCACAGGGTTTTTTCCACGCATATCAATAGTGTATCCATCAAGTGGAATATCTCTAAAAATATCAGAGCTTCCTCCGGGTGGTGCGGGTGGAACTTTCATTACCTCGTGTACCGATACTCCATTTTTTACAGCATGGGGTATACTGTAATTCACTGTCATGTTTTCTTGTATCGTGCTCACAATATGCAAGCGAAGTTTGCCTGATTTTAGGCGCATTTTTTTCACCTCGGCACCTTTAAAGTAGTATATCTCGTTTTCATCCCTTGTATACACACTTTGCGAGGGGAAAATTGCCGTAGCCGATAAAGGTCTTAAACCTCTTACGTTAATTACAATATCTACTTTATCGTTTGAGTTGATAACCACAGGCCCCGATGTGGCATACGTTTTTAGGCTAATTACTTTTATCTCCATTGAGGCATCTACCTGTTTGCCTGCTAAATCAGTAGTAACAGTTTTGCTTTCACCAGGCAAAATATTGGTCATTTTACTCACCACTAATATTTTACCCGTTACTTTATTAAGTAAGTTAAACTCAACTTCTTCAATAGTTACAGGGAAGCCGTTGTGTAGGCTAACATCCATATAGCCCTCTTTTAAAATAGCTGTTTGAAACAGCTCGCTACCGTCAATAGGTGTAGCAGGGATAGAGGTGATGTTTTGTGCCGGAATGGCTAACGACTGGCCGTTAAGCAATTTTGCTGCAGGATAAATGTCTCCTAGCGTTATAGATTCGTTTATAGTTTTATCCGTTAGTTCTAGTTTTTCAAGCGTAAGGGTTGTTTTTAGCTCTGTATCGGGTACTATAAAAAAGTCTTTTACATCAGCAGTATATAAATCCTGCTCAAACACCAACTGTAATGAGCTATCAGCATTTTGACGTACTGATGAGTCTTTTAACATGTCGCTAATGGTAAGCGAGGTGTTTGCTATTGGGGTAAGCAAACCGGTATCCCACGAAGAATAATCTTCATCACGGCGACAGCTTGATAGTGCAATAAGTATAGCCAATAATGCACCAAAGTATTTAGTATAAGTTTTCAATATGCAAAGGTGGTTTAAAAGGTTAAATATAAGCTTATTTACAATAAAGACTATCTAAATTACAAATGGGTTGTGTTGGAGGCAAAAGTTATTTTTGAGTGTTACTTTAACTATTATTGCCCCAATTTATGTCGTCACATCATATAGTTAAAGATAAACAAGAGCCTGCATTAATAATTGCCAATGGTGAAGAGTGTAGCCAAGAACTTATGGGGCAGCTGCTTGAGTGGCAGCCTACTGTAATGGTTTTAGATGGTGCACTAGATCGTGTTTTGCCGCTAGGCATAAAGGTTGATATTGTTTTGGGTGATTTTGACCGTATTACAAACCTTGAGGAGAAGCTGCAAAACCAGCAACCGGTGCAAATTGTGCATACTCCCGATCAAAACAAAACCGACCTTGAAAAAGGTATTGAGCATTTTATAGCCTTGGGTTATCCTGCTGCTAATATTATATGGGCAACCGGGTTACGCGCCGACCATACCATTGCCAATATTACCAATTTGGTAAAGTTTAAAAACAAGATAAACTTGGTGATGTGGGACAACCACTCGAAAATATTTCTAATAAACAATCAGTTTGAGAAGTGGTATGCAAAAGGAACTCCAATATCGTTGATACCTGTTGGTGCAGCAAATGGAATAACTACCAGCGGGCTGCTGTACAACTTAAACAACGAAGGGTTGGCGTTGGGTAGCCGTGTAGGCAATAGCAACGAGGCCGAAACAGACGGTATTGTGAAAATTGCGCTTACTGAAGGGGAACTTCTGTTGATGGAATGTTACGACTAAAAAAACTCTATAAAAATATAGATACTAAGCAAAGCTAAAAAAATAACTGAGATAATAACCCAAAAGGCAAATTGGAGTTGTTTTTGTTTTTTTTGGTGACGTTCCCAAGAAGAGGTTGGTTTCTTTTTTTTCATTGGTTAGCGTCACAAAATAAAGCATTATTTATCAAATAAAACAAATGCTGCAATTATGTTTTTATAAAGCTTGATATAAGTATTAGTGAAAGGCTCACTACACAAGAGACACAAGCTTATTTTGTAATAATTTTTTTTGCTTTGGATTTTTGACAATAGTAAGCGCGTTTTCATAATGCTGTATTGCTTTTAGCGTTTCACCCCTCATGGCATACAAATCTCCCAGTACAGCAAAGTATAAATGGTTTTGTTCTAACCCTGAAATTGCTAAAACATCTTGTATAGCCTTGTCAACATTACCCTTGTAAGCCAAAACTATTGCTTTGTTTAGTTGAACTATGGGCGAAGGGTTAATTTTTTCCAACAACTCATACAAACTGTAAATTTCTTTCCAACCTGTAGCCTTAAAGCTGGGAGCTAAACAATAATGCGAGGCTATTGCAGCCTCTACATGGTAGGTGCTTGCTATTGTGCCCGCTGATGCTAAGCTAAGATAGTAACTGCCTCTAATTATTAAATCCTTATCCCAAAGGGAGCGGTCTTGGTCTTTATACAACACAATATCTCCATCGGTATTGGTTCTCGAATTGAAGCGTGAAGCATTGTAACACATTAAGGCCAATAACGCGTTTGTTTGTGGCTGCTGCGTATTCTCGCTTTCTAAAAGCAAAAGGCACAAGCGCATAGCCTCAAAACACAAATCGTGGCGAAGTACTTGGTTTTTTCCCGATGATGTATTGTACCCCTCGTTAAACAATAAGTATATTGATTTTAGAATTACATCTAATCGGGTTAATAGGTGTGCCGTTGGGGGCAATTCAAGCTTAATATTTTCTTCACGCAGTTTTTCTTTGGCGCGGTATAGCCGTTTGTTTATTGTTTCGGTATTGGTTAACAAAGCCCTTGCTATTTCATCGTTTCCAAAACCGCACAGCGTTTTTAGTATTAGTGTAACTTGAGCTTCAATACTGATTGAGGGATGACACAACGCAAACATCATGCGTAATTGGTTGTCTTTTATCTCGTTTTCAGTAAAAATATTATTTACAGTGTTTGAAAGAGTGTATTCCGACTCAAGCAGGTATGCCAAATCAGACGTTAGTTTTTGTTTGTACTTTTCTTTTCGCAGGTAATCAATAGCCTTGTTTTTGGCCACTACATACAGCCACGCAGTGGGGTTGGGTGGTAGCGGATTATAGCTCCATTCCTTTAAGGCAAGCACAATGGTATCTTGCACAATATCTTCGGCTACAGACATTTGCCCGATGCCGAAGATACGTGTAAGACTGGCAACCATTTTTCCGTATTCGGTACGAAAAAGATGCTCGGTAAGTGTATTTACTTTGTCTTGCGTTTGCAATTACATTTCTAAATGTTGTATGGGACGAATTTCAATCACTCCATCTTCAAACTCTAGTAATGGGCAGCCTTTTGATAATTCAACAGCGTGGTTAATATCATTGGCTTTGTAAAGTACATAGCCTCCAACCATTTCTTTACCTTCAGCAAAAGGGCCGTCGCTAAGCACCATTTTTGTGCCTGTAAGTGTTTTTCCTCCTTTTTCTAAAGGCTGACCTGCAACAAAAAGCCCTTTCTGACCCAAATCGGCCATCCACGCTCCCCAGCGTTGCATGTGAGCTTGCATTTCTTCGGGTGATTGATCTGATAGACCGGCGTCGCCGCCACGGAACAGAAGCATAAATTCTTTCATGTTTTTATATTTTTATTTGTTTGATATACCCATTACGAACTCAAAAGCAAAAGTTGGACAACAAGACTAAACTTTTTTTAACAAACTTTTCTGAAAGATAAATAAGCCTAGCTTAAAGTGCCTAAGCAAAAGGCCTATAATGCCTTTTACCCTATTAAGGTAATTGTAGGCTTTGTACTCTTCTTATCACGCACTTAAAACTATACTAGAAAGCTATTTTTAAGTGGTGAAGTATAAAAATTGACCTTTACCGCCAAGTTGAAACGTAAGGCTAAAGCAAATAAATAATATAAATTTTAACGCTACTGCTTTATCATTATTGGAGTGGGGTAGTGGGGTCTATTTCGGTAAATTATTATATATCTCAATAAGGTTTTGTTCAGGGTCGCGTAGGTGCGCTACCCTTATACCCCAGTCGGGCATATCTTTAGGTTCGCTACTAAATTTTAGTCCTTTTTCTTTTAAAATAGCATAGTACTCGTCCACGTTCTCTACCTCAATTACTATTACAAAATGATCGGTTTTATAGGGCTTTTTGTCTGATGGAGTTTGCCCAAGTACACTCTCCATAAGTTCGGCCTTAAATAAACTTAAACCCGAGCTAAGGCCAATATCGAAGCTTGCATATACCCCTCCTTTATTTCCCCAAGTTACTGTAAGCCCAAGTCCATCTTTATAGAAGCTAAAACAGGTGTCAAAATTTTTTACCAAAAGTCTAATATTATTCAGTCTCATAATTTTTTGCCTTATCAATTGTAATATGTCAAAGCACAAAATAGTAAAAGTTAATGAGTAAACTAAATTTTTAAACCCTTTTAGTTGCATATACAACTAAATTGATTATTTTTGATGTGATTTGAAAAAGATAGCTACTCCTAATTTCGACAGGATTAATCCTGCTACGTGTGTAAATGCCAAAATAAGAAGGCTACACCGCAAGATAAACGCCATATATATGGAAAAGTTTAAACCCTACGGCATACAAGGCAGTATGCTTTCTATTTTGTTTATTATAGGCAAGCAAAGTACCATAAACCAAAAAACATTGGCTGATTTGTTGGTGCTCGACCCAAGTACGATGAGTAGGGATGTGAAAAAGCTGGTTTCAAAAGGGTGGGTGAAAGTGAACAAGGGGGAAGATACACGTAGTAGTGAGTTAAGTATTACAGTTGCGGGTTATTTGTTGCTTGAGGAAATTGCTCCAATATGGGAGAAACTGCACAACAAAGTGAGTGAGCTTTTGGGCAATTTTAGTGTGCAACAAATAGATGTAATAACCGAGGTTATAAGCAGGGAGGTGGCAGGTTTGCGGGCTTAATTTTTTTAGGCATATAGTTGTATATACATTAATATATAATAATTTAATAATATGAAAACAGTACCCTTTATTGTTAATTTTTGTTACATTTTTCTATTGTTTACTATGGCAATAGCCCTAGTATTAGTGTTTAGAAAAACGATAATTGCATCATCAGCTAAACGTAAGTACGCTCCCATTATTGGTTTGTTGGTGCTTTGGGTAGTGCTTACATTTCTTGCAGTTAATGGTGTGTTTATAGACACTATTAAAAACACACCGCCTGCTTTTATGCCGGCAGTTTTGGCAGCTAATTTATTTGCTGTGTATTTTGCTTTGTTTTATAAGCCGTTAAAAGAACTAAAACCGCAACAAATGAAGTACGTGATTGGATTACAAACCTTCCGTCTTCCATTAGAGTTAATTTTTGTATGGTTGCTTGCGCTAAATCTTCTGCCCATACAAATGACTTTTGAAGGTAGCAACTTTGATGTTTTGGTTGGGTTTACAGCTCCTATAATAGCGTATTTTGGCTACCACAAAAGGGTATTGCCCAATTGGGTGCTAATAGCATGGAACTTTGTTGGTTTGGCACTACTGGCAAATATTGTAACAATAGCCATACTTTCTGCCCCAACAAATTTTCAGGTTTTCACCAATTTGCCCCACAACACTATTGTGTTAACTGCTCCATACCATTTTATTCCTTTCTTTTTTGTCCCTTTAGCTTTGTTTGGACATTTGTATGCGCTAAGTAGGCTGTTGGGTAAAAGAGCTGCATAGTTGTATATCTTGTTATAAATAAACAATACGGGGATGTGTTCATAAAAAAAGCCGGTGCAATATTGCACCGGCTTTTCTATAGTTTATTAATTAAACGCTTATTTAAGGTATACTTTGGCCACTTGCATACCACTTGGGGCAGTAAGTTTTACCAAATAGTAACCTGCTGCAGCAACATTTGTAGGCAACATTGTAGCTTGGCCTGCTTGTGTTTTTACAGTAGTGTTTAGTATTTGCCTACCCATAAGGTCGGTTATTTCAACTTTTACAGTTTCGGTTAATGTAGCACCTATGCTAATATCAGTTCCGTTAGAACCGATAAAGTATTCGCTGCCAATTGCTTCTTCAACACCTGTTGATGAACTTTTCTTTCTGATGTGCAATACAAAACGATCAGCAGCATCATTTGGGTTAATGGTAAACGAGTAGATGCTTTTTGTTACATCAAATAGTTTTTTGCTTTGTTTGTCTTCAAGGTAAACCTCTACACCATACTCTAAGTTTTCCATATTAACAGAAATCTGATGGTCTCCTGTGTTTTGTGTATACACTGCCAAAGGCAAATCAATACCTGCTTGTGGTATGTTTTTCCAAACTTCTTTGTATTGTTTTATTCCGTTTGTATTAAAGTATATACTTGGTGCTGTGGCATCGTTCATTTTTTTCTCGCCATCAAGTGCATCAAACGTGTTTTCAGCATTATCATCTGTATAAAAACTAACCTTATCAGTAATGTTAGTGTTTACATTTTTTACTGTTAGGTTGATGAAGTTATCAACTGCAACAGTTTTATCAAAATAGTTGGTAGCTAATGCTACGTTCCTGCTATTATTAGGTATGGTTACAGAAACGTTGTTGGTAGTTACTTTTATTGTAAATGCGTGAAACGGAGGTATAATACCGTCGTTTATGTTATCAAATACGTTATAAGTACCGCTAGTTTGGTCGTATATATAGCAAGCCGTTCCTTGTACGTTAGCTATACTACCGTCCCAATAAAAACCAGTAGGCCATGGGTTACGAATCATGTGCCAACCTGATGTATCAGTGCTAGAACCTGTTTTTGTAAGACCAGACAAAGTATAGTTTGATGTTCCGTGATAAGTACCGGTAATGTCAAGTGTTACAGGTGTTTGTGGGCCACGTATGTATACTGAAAATCCACCGGCATTCATGCTTTGTGCTAATCCATTGCTAGGAGAAGTCCAGTGAGGGGCTGAACCTGCTTCATTAAACATAAATACATTGGCTGCTGCAGGGTTGGTTGAGTTAAAAGTTAAGGGAATATCGTCGTCAATATCAGCAAGTGTTGCTCCATCAAGTGGCGAGCATATATTACGCCAGCCGTATCCACCGCCGCCTATATAATATTTTGCAGTAATGTTGCCCGAAAAAGATCCGTTGTCAGAACCACCTGCACCAATTTGTCCGTAGGTACTAGCTCCTGTTGCATTAAGCGTTAATAAATTATTGGTAGCTAATGTAGTACCGGTTCTTGCACGTATAATACCTATAAAATTAATAGCACTACTGCCATACATATTTGCTGTACCTGTTTTATAAAAAGTAATATTACCATTACTACTACCTACACCATTACCATAGTTGTAAAAGTCTCCATATATATTTGCTGTGTTACCAGAGTTAACTGTAAGGTTATACCCTGTATCAATCCTAATGCTTCTGCAAGTAAAGTTGCCCGTTGATGTATTTGATTGTATTATAGCATCAACAGTTGATGACGCTGTGCCATTCCATGTACCTGTCCAAACAGCCCTTACCGGAATAGAGGCGGCTACGGGAGTATTGGAGTACGTCCAGTTGGCAACATTATTAATAACAGTTTTATCCAAGCTAAGAATGTTACTTGTAAAAACAGCATTTTCTCTTTTAATGCTGCTTGAATCAAGCCTAATAGCACTTACACCATTCACTAATGAATCGGGTAATTCAGATTGAAACAAACCAGCTGCTGAAGCAACTCCATCCCAGTTTGCATCACTGGTTGTTCCGTTAATATAATTGTGGTGTATACCGGCAAGGTAACGGCTAACTGTTAACCTGTAGTTTGCAAGATCCAAAGATACTGTATCTTGAAATGCAAATATCTGATCTGTACCGCCATTATGGTTTAGCGATAAAGCATCACCCTTTACTATTGTGCCGGTTGATGCATTAGCTGTTCCACCCGCATTAAGTTGTGAATTATCAGAATTCCAAAATTTTATTATAGTACCTTTTCTAAGTAGGCTACTGGCCTGCCAAATAAAATACCACTCGTTTTTATTACTGGTTAGTATATTATAACCGTTTGCATCTTTATAACATCCATCGGTAAAACCTATTTGAGTGCTTGATGCAATATCTTTTAACAATACTATAGCAAATGTGTCTCCGCTATTGTTGTTCATTTGCGAAGCAATAAACGCTACATCGCCTGCGTATAGGGTTGTTTGTGCTTTGGTTTCATTTGAAAGGAAAATGAAACAAATGAATAAAGCGGAAAAGAGTGCCCTTACGCTTAATTTTTTGGTTTTGTGTAACATATTGAACAGTTTAGTTAATCAAATAATTATTAGGGATAGTTATTTTTCAAAAGTACCACCATTGATTAAGCGCTAGTAACAGGCTTTTATACATTAGCTTTTCTATTGACTAATAAAGGCTACATAAAGTCTTAAAAGCACATTTTTACAGGCCATGTAGACGAAAAATGTTGTTGTTGTGCTAATAAGATTAATGTTTTTGTAACATTTTAGTGTTAATAACCTCTAGTTTTGTCTAAGAATAAGACACAAAGTATTGAGATAATAACCCCAGTGATTAATTGTAGGCTGGATAATTAGTTCGAAATGGGGTTATCCACATTTCGGAATCCAAAATAAACATCGTAAAGTGCAAATTTTGATTAGAAAAAACCGAAAAGTTAAAAAAAGCCTTGTCAATATATTAATGACAAGGCTTTTGATTTTGTGGGCCCACCTGGGCTCGAACCAGGGACCACCTGATTATGAGTCAGGTGCTCTAACCAACTGAGCTATAGGCCCGCTTGCTTTAGGTATCAAAGCAAAAGGAGTGCAAAGGTAATGAAACCTATATCATATTGTCAAACAAAAAATGATTTTGCTGAAAAAAAGTTTTTTACTACTCTTTGTTAGCGGTATAAAGCATCTCTATATCACGCGCATACCTATCCTCTATCACACGGCGTTTGGGCTTTTGTGTAGGCGTCATCTCTCCTTCTTCTATACTAAAAGGCTTACGTTTCACAATAAAACCTTTTACACGCTCAAACTTTGCCAATTGGTTTGATAGGTTGCGCATATCATCATCAATCCAGCGTATTATGTTGGGGTCTTGTATAAAAGCCTCACCTGTTTCAAAAAAATCATTAGCTATTTTAAACTGCTCCATCAGCTCTTCTTTCGAGGGAATAACTATAGCTGTAAGGTGCTCGCGCTTATCACCAATTAAAAATATCTGTTCAATTTTTGGGCTGCGCAGGTAAATATTTTCTACCGGTGCGGGGTATATGTTTTTTCCGTAGGCGTTTACAATCATGTTTTTTAAGCGGTCGGTAATTTTTAGGTTACCCTTATAAAAACGCCCTATATCACCTGTATGAAACCATCCGTCTTCATCAATCACCTTTGCTGTTTCTTCGGGCTTGTTCCAGTAGCCCAGCATTACGTTTGGGCCTTTTACACATATTTCGCCTTCTTCACTTTCAAAGTCAAAGTTTTGGTTATCGTAGGTTTGCTCAATTATTATTTCTCCAGTATCAGGGTTTTTAAGGCAAACAGTATTTCCGGGTGCAATACGGCCAACCGTGCCATACACCTGTCTGTCGTATTCGTTTACGCATACAAATGGCGATGTTTCCGTTAGTCCATAGCCTTCCATCACGCGTATACCTATGTTTCCAAAAAACTCGCCTACGTGCTGTGGCAATGGCCCTCCGCCTGAAACTATCAAACGTATTTTACCACCAAGATTGGCTTTTATATTGCTAAACACCAATTTCTCGGCTAAGGCATGTTGTAAGGCCAGTATGGGGTTTAGTGTTTTGCCCTCTTCTTTATGCTTGCGTGCTTTTTCGCCTATTTTAAGTGCCCATAAAAAAATACTGTTTTTAAGTTTACCACCACTTGATGCTTTTTTGCGCACTTTCTCCTCAATACGTTCAAGCAGGCGAGGCACAGTAGCTAGCAGCGTTGGGTTTATTTCTTTTACGTTGTTGGCTATGGTATCTACACTAACGGCAAAAGCCATTTCTGTACCCACATAAACGCCAAGGTAGTAAGTTACCATACGCTCGTAAACATGGCTAAGGGGCAAGAAGGATAAAAACCTGTCGCTTGAGCTAATAGCTTTGCACAGTATTAGTGCCATAGCAATATTGCTCATAAAATTGCCGTGCGAAAGCATTACACCTTTGGGTACACCCGTAGTGCCCGATGTATAAATAAGTGCCGATAAATCTGAAGGTGTGGTTTTTGCCAGCTCAACCTCAATAGCTTCAGAGTGTTTTTTGTATAAATCAGCGCCAACTTTATATACTTCGCTAAGTGATATTATATCATCATCGTTTGTTGATTTTGAATCGTCAAACGCTAAAATTATCTTTTTAAGGGTGGGGCAAAGACTGCGAACTTTTAATATTTTTTTAAGTAAGAAAGGAGTTCCTACAAGTATAGCTTGTGAGTTTGAGTCGTTTATTATGTATTGAATTTCCCCTTCAGACAGCGTTGGGTAAATGGATACGTTTACTATACCCAATTGCTGCAATGCTTGGTCGAAATAGATATACTCAGGGCTGTTATCAATTATCAATGCAGCATGGTCGCCTTTGCGAAAACCTATGTTGTATAAGTAGCCGCTAATTGCATTTAGTTTTTCAAAAGTCTCGCCATAGGTAATAGGTTGGTACTTATTATCCCTTTTCACATACATATAGTTGTGTTGGGGGCTTTTAATATTTTTTACAGTATTGCGCAGCATATGATGCAGCGACGGGAAAGGCAATTCTATATTCATCTTTGTGTAGTATTGTCTAAAACTATCTTCTTACAAATTTTGTTTGTTTTTTTCTTTTAGCACTACGACTTTATGCTAAAGCACTGTTTATTTTTTGCAGTTTTTGCAAATCGGTAATGCTAATATACAATGAAATCTTTTATACAACACAGTACACATAGAAGTAGTAGGCTATTTATTATTTTAAACAACAATGTATGCGCGTATGCTAGGTTGTTGGTTTGTAATAATAATAACTACCGAAGTGTGTATTTTATGGGTGAGAAAGCTGGTTTATTTTCCTGCCAATAGCTCTAATAGTGTTTGTTTTTTATCGCGCGAAACGGAGAGTTGTGTGCCGTCTTTCAATTCAATTTTTCCGCCTCGGCCACGTAAATACCGCACCACGTAGTTTAGGTTGACAAGGTGCGATTGGTATATTCTAAAAAAATCACCTCCTTCAAGTTGCTCTTCGTATTCTTTTAGTGTTTTAGAGGTGAGTAAAGGTTTTTCGTCTTCACAATGTATAATGGTGTAGTTTCTATCACCTTCAAGTCGAATTATTTTTGCTTTGTCAAGTATTTCTATTCCCTTTTCGGTAGGTACTAATAGACGTTGTAAAGGACTGCCTGCAAAATACTCTTTAAGTACACCCATGTTGCTGTTTTGTGTACTAGCTGTGCTGCTAAATCGTTCTAAACAGTTTTTAAGTTCAGATGGGCTAATGGGTTTTAGTAAATAATCAAAAGCGGCATAGCGTATGGCTTTTATAGCATACTGATTATAGGCTGTAGTAAATATTATTTTGTACTTATTCGCCTCAATATTATCTAACAAATCAAAACCGGTTTGGTACGAAAGCTCAATATCTAAAAAAATAATATCGGGGTGGTGTTGGCTAAGCAGTATTAGCGCTTCGTCGACATTTGAAGCACTACCGCAAACAGTTACCTTTGGTTCAATACCGGTAAGTGTATCTTGCAATACTCGCCTTGCTCCGGCTTCGTCATCAACTATTATAGCTTTTATCATTCTTGTATGGGTATTGTAAGTTGAACAATAGTGCCCCCAGTGGGATTTTCTGTAATGGTATAGGAAATTTTTTCTTTTCTGGTCAATCCAATAGCCTCAAGCCTGTCAGTAATTAACGTTGTGCCTTTTGATATATGGTTGCGCTTGGTATTAATTTCAGCTGATTTTTTTAAGCCAACGCCATTATCCTCAACTGTTATATAAAGTATCGTGTCTTTCTGCGCAAAAATAAGGTTTATTATCCCTTGTTTATTCTCTAAATAATTAATACCATGCCAAATTGCATTTTCTATAATGGGTTGCAACAGCATTGTGGGTATGTAGGTATTGTATGGGTCTACACTGTTATCAATAGTTACATTAAATATAAAAGGGTTGCTTAATCTTATGTTTTCAAGGTCAGTATAATTAGTAAGAGTAGCTATTTCTTCATCAATAGTAATTTCTTCTTTGTCAGAATTATCTAAAACATTCCTAATTAACTTGCTAAACTTACTAGTATACTCTTGCCCCTCAGTATTACGGTTGTTTAAGAAAAAACTTTGTATTGATATTAATGAATTAAATAAGAAATGGGGATTCATTTGTGCCCTAAGTGCTTTTTGTTTTGATGCTGATATAGTTTGACTGATGCTAGCCTGCCTGCGTATACCTTTTATGCGCATATTAATAACAAAAAATACAACCAATACAATACAAGCTAATACAATTAAATAAAACCACAATGTGCGGTAATAGGGGGCAACAATAGTAAAGTTTAGTTTTTTCTCAACACTATTTACAGTGCCGTCTTTTATGGCTTGTAAGCGTAGCGAGTATTCACCGGGGTTTAAGTCTACAAGGTTTATAGCCTTTGTGTTTGTGTATTCCCACTCTTTATTTCCCGGCTGAATAATATACCTATAAATAATATTGCGTGTAGAAAAGCTAATACCAGTAAAATCAATATGTATATTGTTTTGTTTATAATTAAGGCGATAATAGGTTTGCAAAGGCATTTTTTTGCCTTGAATTGTAATATTATTGATGTTTAAAGGGGGCTTTATTGCTGAGTTTTTTAATTGACTTTCGATAAAATAATATAAGCCTGCTGTAGTAGCTACAATAACCGTATCGCTTACTACCACAACATCGTTTACTTGCTCCCTGCCTAAAATATTGCTAAGTATATAATTTTGAGTGTTTAATTTATTGTTTTGATAGCTAAGTTTTACAAGGCCGGTATTGGTGGTTGCCCATACATTTTCTTGCTTGTCTATCACCAGTTTTACAATATTGTTGCTATGCAGTCCATCTTTTTCGGTAAAGTTTTTAAACACACCGTTTTTGTATAAAAATAGACCTGAAACATCAGAGCACATCCATATATCGCCATTTTTTGTTGCTTTTATATGGGTTATTCGTTCGTTAAGTAAAAGCTTTTTTGTGCCCTTTTTTAAATCTACTTTATACAAACCGTTATTACTGCCTGATAGTATAATATTTGAGTCTAATGCCAGTATTGATGTGCTTCGCATATAAATTAATCGCTTCAATTCTGTTCTACCTTGTGGTAAAATTTTTAATGTTGAAATTGAAGTTGACGAAGCAATAAGCATTGTATTGTTGTAGGGGTTTAAGGCTATGTTTTTTACCCCTGATAAACCGCCTTCTAATTCCAATACTGTATTGCCTTTTTGAAGGCTTAGTGCTAGGTCAGAACCAATAAGGGTTTCGTGTGCATTAAAAAAATAATAAGCCGTTATAGTTTCGTTTATTGAAGCTGTTTTTGGCAGTTTAAACTCCCTTTTTTCTGTTTCACCCAGTATATAATACTTTGCAGGATTGCCTGCCCATATCTCGTTTGTATATGGATTTAGGGCAATTTTGCTAATGTTTTCACTAATGTTTTTATATTTTTTAATGTTGATATTGGGCTTAAAATACACTCCGTTTTTTAAAGTAGTAAGCCACATATTACCTTCAAAATCAAAAGTTAAACTACTTATGTTTTCGGCAGGTACGTCAATTTTTGATAGAAGACGGGTTTTGGCGTTGTATGTAAACAAACCCTGGTTTGTGCCTATATACACCGTTCCCTGTATTTTTCCTGTAAAAACAGGACGAAGATTGGGCGGTGTTTTTATGGTGTTATATACGTGGTTAAGGTTGTTAAATTTACGGCTATACAAACCCCAGCCATCGTTTGGAGCATTGCGCAACGAAATATGGTAAACACTGTCGTTTTCGCTCCAATTATACGATACTAAATCACCAATTTCTTTTTTATCAAGGGTTTTTAATGTGCCGTTTTGTTGTATTTGATACAACTGAGAACTACCCGATGATGAAGATGCTATATATAGCTGCCCATTAACAGTTATGGGCGAAAAAAATTGTTTGCCCGATAAATAGCGCGAAAAACTATCGCCTTTTAGCACATACAAACCATTAGTTGAAGTAGTAAAAACAAGATTACCCCATTTATCCTCGTAGGCACGGCTAAACATTGCTTCTGATATGGCATTTTTTAAGAATGGAGCATTATCAGCATTATAAAATTGTCCCCCATAATAATAGCTCAATTTGCCATTATAGGTCATGCACCAAATACGGCGTTTACTGTCTTCAAAAAGATAAAAAACCTCATTATCAGTCAATCCATCACGGGTTGTATAATTTTCAAAAGCATAGCCATCGTACCTGCTCACTCCTTTCTCAGTACCAAACCACATAAAGCCTTCGCTATCTATCATACTATGGTATACCCTGTTAGATGGTAAACCATGAGTAATGGTATAGTTGCGGCTAATATCAGTTTGTGCAGAAGCCCATAAAGAGGAAATTGCAAAAATGAAAACCCAAAAAAATCGCAGCATCAACTGCAAGATAATACACATAATTAGTTTGACATGCACTTATAAGTGTCAGTTTGAGAGGTCGAGATGCCTAGTGAGGGTAGTTTTTAACCAAGCTGATAAGCTAACGAGCCAAAAAGGTTGCTGTTTTTGTGTAGTAAAAGGGCTAGTTTTTTAAGGGTTTAACGGTATATCCTTCCTTTCTAAGCAGCTCAATAAGGCCTTTTTCACCACCCAAATGGCCTGCGCCAAAAGCAAATAGGGTGGGCTTTTCAGCCGCAAAAGCATTTATTTTGGCTATCCATGCCCTATTGCGGTTATCAAGCAACACATCTTTATACTCTGTCATGCTGCCCATATTAGCGTGCATAAATGCTTGTGATAGTGAATATTTTTGACCTTTATAAATATCAACCAAAGCGGCAAAAGTAGCTTTCTCTTTTGTCCACTCGCGTGTGGTGCGTAGCAATTCTTGCGCCTGTATGTGGTAAGGTATAGTGTCAAACATGCTTAGTTGTTGGGCAAGTGTTTCAACCTCTTTCACTTCTTTATTTTGTTGGCGGGCAAGAGCGGTAAGTTCCGCCTCGTACGATTTTGTTTCTATACATCCCATCATAGCCGGCAACAGGGCTGTGGTGGCAAACATAGGCGAAAAGCTTTCTATCATACTTATATCCAAGCCTATGCTATCCGTAAAAAATTGTTTTAGTTCGGCATATTCCTCAGCTGTATACAGGTCTTTCAACTTTTTTCCCTTCATAGTCATGGCTTGTAAAACCACCATTAGGTTGGCAGGGTTTTCAGCATCAGCCACTTCTAATACAAGTTGTTGGCTGGCTTCTAACTTATTTTTTAGGTTGCTGCTTATTTCAAAATCCTCAGGGCAAAGTATATGTATAGTACCAAACAAATACGAGGGCTTTTCAAGCCCCTTGCCACTAATTTCCCACAACCAAGTTTCTTCTTTTGGGTTGGTTTTTTTGTTTTCTTTTTGGGCAAAAAGGGGTGATGCAAGGGTTAGAAAAAGTAGGCCAAAGGCTATTTTTTGCAATGTTTTCATGCAGTATTATATTAGTACATCAAATGTAGCAAGGCCAAGCATACATTTTTGTACTATTCATCCACATTGTGTGTATGGGGGGTTATTCTTGCCAATATACTCTTTTAACACGTTGGCCTATGCTGGTTAGCACCTCGTAGGGTATGGTATTTAAGCGTTGGGCAAAATCAATAATCTCTTGGTTGGTTTCAAACAAAACGGCTTCATCACCCTCTGTGCACTCAATAGAGGTAACATCTACCATACACATATCCATACATATATTGCCCACTATGGGTGCCCATTGTCCGTTTATTTTTAGTTGCCCTTTTCCGTTACTTAGTTCGCGGCGAAGGCCATCGGCGTAGCCGATGGCCGCAACTGCTATTTTGCGGCTTTTGTTTGATTGACCTTTGCGCGAATAACCCACCGATTCATCAGCAGCTACTTCGCGTACCTGAGATATGGTTGTTTTTAATTTGAACGCTGTTTGCAAACGGTTTTGGTGCTCGCCCGAGGCATCAATGCCATACAAGCCAATTCCCAAGCGAACCATATCGAAATGCGCTTGCGGAAAACGACCAATTCCTGCTGAATTGCAAATGTGGAATAGAGGCTCTTGCGGCAACTGCCCGTGCAGTTGTTTTTTTACGGCACCAAAGCGGTCTATTTGGTGTTGTGTAAAAGCATCGTGCTCTTTTTCATCTGCAGCAGCCAAATGGCTAAACACTGTGGCCACTTTTATTTCAGGATGCGTATTTAGCAAAGAAATAAGCTGCGCGATGTCTTTTTCTTCAAAACCTAGGCGGTGCATACCCGTATCAAACTCAAGATGAACAGAGGCTTCACTTTTACCGCTTTCTTCAACGGCTGCAATAAATTCATCAAGTACGGCAAAGCTGTATATTTCAGGCTCAAGGTAATACTCAAGCATTTCGGTAAACTGCCCTTGGTTAGGGTTCATTACCATAATGGGCAGTGCAATACCTTTTTTGCGCAATTCTATCCCCTCATCAGCATAGGCAACTGCCAAATAATCAGCTCCATGAAACTGTATCATATTGGCCGTTTCATAAGTGCCGCTACCATACGAGTAGGCTTTTACCATAGCCATAATTTTACCGTTTTTTGGTAAAAGACTACGGAAAAAATTGAGGTTGTGCGATAATGCGCTTAGGTTTATTTCAAGAACCGTATCGTGTGTTTTTTCCTCCAGTCGGCGTATAATCTTTTCAAAACGAAAACTGCGTGCACCTTTTACCAATATGGTGCTATCGCTTATACTGCTAAAATCAAACTGGCCTAAAAATTCTTTTGTACTCTCGTAAAAACGGCTGTTGGTTGCAAATAATGTAGCGTAATTGCTTATTTCGCCACCAATACCAATAAAACTGTTTATATTTTTTTCGCGAAGCCATTGCGCTACTTTGCCATAAAGGTCTTTTCCATTTAGCCCGCTTTGTGTAATATCTGATAATATTAGCGTACTGTGTTGGTGTTGTTTTTGCGATTTTAAAAAATCGAGAGCTATGCCCAACGAGTTAAGGTCGGCATTGTAAGCATCGTTTATTATATCGCAATTGCGCAAACCCTTTTTTAGCTGCAAGCGCATTTCTATTGGGGTAAGCTCGGTAAAGCGTTCTTTGCGGTGGTTAATTTCTAAACCTAAAGCGTGTATAGCTACCGCACAATGTATGGCGTTTTCTATTGATCCATTATCGGTAAACGGAATATGCAATACCGTATTCTCGCTCTCTTTTGTTAAGGTAATGGTAGTGCTTCCTTGTTTCTTTTCGATAGCAGCAAATATGGCACATTGAGGGTTTTTTAACGACCACGATAGGGCTTCAAGTTTTGGGTTTTGCACCAACAGTTCGTCTACGGCTTCCAATATCCAGTAATTGTCTTCGCAATACACCAGTTTTTTGCAATCCATAAACAGGTAAGCCTTTTCTTCTGCCTTTTCGCGCTTGTCGGCAAAACCTTCGCTGTGTGCATCGCCCAAGTTGGTAAATATGCCAATAGTGGGGCGTATGGTTTTTTGTAAACGAAGCATTTCGCCCTTGGTCGAAATTCCTGCTTCAAAAATACCCAAAGTATGTTGTTGCTCAATCTCCCAAACACTTAGCGGAACACCTATTTGGCTGTTATAGCTTTTGGGGCTGCGTACTATGTTAAAATCGGGCTTTAGCAATTGGTGCAACCACTCTTTTATTATAGTTTTACCATTGCTTCCCGTTATGCCTATTACCGGCAAATGAAATTGCTTACGGTGATAAGTGGCAAGGTTTTGCAAGGCAGCAAGAGTATTGTCTACTTTTAAAAAGTTAGTCCCTTGGTAGGCTTCAAACTCACTAAGGCGTTTGCTCACTACAAAATTACGCACGCCAGCACGGTAAGCATCATCAATGTAATGGTGTCCGTCTCGGGTGGCAGTAAGGGCAAAAAATAAACTTTGTGCTGCGTTGTGTATTTTGCGGGTATCGGTAATAAGAGCTTCAATACTGCATTCGGGTTGAGGCAGTAGGGTTGTAGCATCAATAATCTCGGCAATTTCTGTGGCTGTATATATACCCATTATTGATTACAAACCTACATTTTTTATAGTAAGGGGTGGGCTGAAAAATTGACTTGTTTTTTGCATAATAATGTGTTTATCCCAATGTGGTATAAATAGCGGCGGGTTTTAACCTGTCGAAGGTTTTTTAACTCACCCCAAATAATAGGTTTAAAAACAGTGTTCATAATTCCCCCTCTCTTTTTTGTAAGAGAGGGGCGCAGATGTGCAGTTCCAGCTACCTAATAAAACAGGGGTGAGTTAAAGTTTTCTTCCATAGGTTTTTAAACCTGTCGAGAAACCTATTTAAGGCATTTATTGTTTATACTATGATAAATGGGCAAATAGAGTCGCCTCTTACTATAAATAATCCCACTGTTTTGCGCCTTTTTATCAAATAATCCCTATACTTATACATTATGACCGCAGCACACAAACATACCAACGCTCTTATACACGCCAGCAGCCCCTATTTACTTCAACACGCACATAACCCTGTAAACTGGCACGAGTGGAGTGAAGAAGTATGGCAAAAAGCCAAAGCCGAAGATAAACCAGTATTAGTAAGTATTGGGTATAGTGCCTGCCATTGGTGCCATGTGATGGAGCGAGAGAGCTTTGAAAACGAAGACATTGCCGCACTAATGAACGAATATTTTGTGTGTATAAAGGTTGACCGTGAGGAACGACCTGATGTAGACCAAGTGTATATGGATGCGGTGCAACTAATAAGCGGACGGGGCGGTTGGCCGCTAAATATGTTTTGTTTGCCCGACGGGCGACCACTGCACGGCGGCACATATTTCCCTTCGGGAGAGTGGGCACAGTTACTTATGCAACTGGATAGTTTTTATAAGAACAAAAAAGAAGAAGCCATTGCCTTTGCCCAAAAACTTACCGATGGTGTGCGCAATATGGATGCCCTGAATGTGAAACCTGCCGACGATGCTTTTACAATGGAGAGCATACAAACTATGGTAGAAACATGGGCGCAACAGTTTGACTGGAAAGAGGGTGGCAACCAACGTGTACCCAAATTTCCTATGCCGAACAATTGGCAGTTTCTGCTCAATTATCACCTATTGGCAAACAACCCACAAGCGGGTGAGTTTGTTAATTTTACGCTTGAAAAAATGGCACGTGGTGGGCTATACGACCAATTGGGCGGTGGTTTCACCCGATACTCTACCGATGGAGTTTGGCTAGTACCCCATTTTGAAAAGATGCTGTATGATAATGGTCAGTTAGTTTCGGTTTATGCCAATGCCTATCGCGCCATGCCTAGCTCTTACTTTAAAACAATACTACAACATACATTAGATTTTGTTGCCCGCGAGCTTACCAGCCCCGAAGGCGGTTTTTATAGTGCGCTGGATGCCGATAGCGAAGGCGAAGAAGGTAAGTTTTATGTGTGGACGAAAGCAGAATTGAAACAACTTTTGGGTGATGATGAAGACCTTTTTAGCCAATACTACCAAGTAACAGAAAAAGGTAATTGGGAGCACGAAAAAAACATACTGCATACCCTAATAAGTACAGAAGAGTTTGCCAAAGAGCACGGCATGGATGTAGCCAATTTTGAAGCCTATTTGCAGCAGTGCAATACTAAACTAATGGCTGCTCGCGACCAACGCACCAGGCCGGGGCTTGATGATAAACAAATATGCAGCTGGAATGCCCTAATGCTAAAGGGCTATGCCGATGCTTACCTTGCCACCAACAATACATCTTACCTAGAGGCAGCTGAAAAAAATCGTGCTTTTATAGAGAAGAATTTTTTGCGCGATGCCCACTTGCTGCGCATATACAAAGACGGTAAAAGCACCATAAACGGGTTTATAGAAGACTATGCCTGTGTAATTGATGCTTACATACAACTATACCAATGTACGTTTGATGCACAATTGCTGCACACCGCCAAGCAATTGCTTGATACTTGCTTTAGCGAGTTTTATAATGAAGAAGTACAACTGTTTTATTTCACCTCAAAAAACGACCCTCCGTTAGTTACCCGCAAAACCGATACGGGCGATGATGTAATATCATCGGCCAACGCAATACTGGTAGAAATGCTGTACAAACTGGGCTATTACTTTGGCGATACGCACTATACCCAAGTGGCAAATACCATGCTGGCAAAAATGGGGCAGCAAATGCAAAAATACCCAAGCTGGTATAGCCGTTGGGCACAAGGGGCACTATTGCAGGCCAAAGGTTTATATCAAATAGTAATAGTGGGAAAAGATGCCGCCCAACTGTACCAGCAGTTTGGCGGTTATATACCCAATGCTGTTTTTGCTATAAGCACTGATGAAAATAATACACTGCCCTTGTTTGAAAACCGATATGTAGAAGGTACAACCCTTATATACGTTTGCCACAACAATACCTGCCAACTACCCGTTGATAGTGTAGAAAAAGCAATGAAGCATATTGTTTAGTTACCTTTTAAGAACCGCATAATTGTTTTGGGTAACTTTATAACGAAAAAGACTTTTTAAAGAATGGAATTGCATACCAAATACAACACTCGAGTGTTTTTAGGTGTTTTTATATCGCTAATAACAATTATTGTTACAATATGCCTACCCTTTTCAGTAGCCAGCTATACAGCGGGTTTCTTTTTGCTTGTTGTGTTTGTTTTTTTAACAATGCAAAAAATGCCTTGCAAAATTATTATACATAATGATGAGTTTATACTTGAGTACAGAATGTTTATTTTCAAAAGAAAACAAGAGGTATACAAACTTCACGATGTGGATTTTAAGATGGAAAAAGGATTTCGTTATAGGGGCGAAAAGGTTAAAAAATTAGTGATTACCAATAAATCAGGTAAATTGATTGAGGAAATTGAAAAAGACTATTTTAAACATCCTGCCGAATTGAATAAACTGGTGGATGTGAAAAAGTAATAAATAATACTTTTAGTTTAAAACTAAATTAATAATCATGCGCCGTTCAATATTCCCCCTTCATTAAGGGTGCAGGCTTTCATACACCTATAAACTACTTTTGCATTAGCAGTCTCCATTCATTATTCAAAATCAATACATTTGTAGCGCATCAAAAACAACACAAAAAATAAGATTACCATGTACGATACACTGAAACCAATACTTGAGAAAGAACTACAAGAAATTAAAGACAACGGCCTTTACAAAACCGAACGAATAATAGCATCGCCACAAGGGGCTGATATAAAACTAAACACAGGACAAGAAGTAATAAACTTTTGTGCCAACAACTATTTGGGCTTATCATCTCACCCAAAAGTAACCGAAGCCGCCAAAAAAGCTATTGATACACACGGCTACGGCATGTCGTCAGTTCGTTTTATTTGCGGTACACAGGATATACACAAAGAGTTAGAGGCAAAACTATCTACCTTTTTGGGTACAGAAGATACCATTTTGTATGCCGCCGCTTTTGATGCCAACGGAGGTGTTTTTGAACCTTTGTTTAACGAACAAGATGCTATAATAAGCGATGCCCTAAACCACGCCAGTATTATTGATGGTGTGCGTTTGTGCAAAGCCGATCGCCACCGTTATAACCATAACGATATGGCCGACCTTGAAGAAAAACTAATAGCCACACAAGATAAACGAAACCGCATAATAGTAACCGATGGTGTGTTTAGCATGGACGGTACTATAGCCCAATTGGATAAAATTTGCGACTTGGCCGATAAATACAAAGCCCTTATAATGGTAGATGAATGCCACGCCAGTGGTTTTATGGGCAAAACAGGTCGCGGCACGCACGAGCATCGCGGGGTATTGGGTCGTATAGATATTATTACAGGCACACTAGGTAAAGCACTAGGTGGAGCATCAGGCGGTTTTACATCAGGCAAAAAAGAAATTATAGAGTTGTTGCGTCAACGTTCTCGCCCATATCTATTTTCAAATACACTTGCCCCATCAATTACAGGTGCAAGTATAGCCGTGTTAGATATGCTTAGTGAAACTACCGAGTTGCGCGATAAGTTGGAAGAAAATACCAAATATTTCCGTGAAGAAATGACCAAAGCAGGTTTTGATATTAAACCCGGTGAACACCCCATTGTACCTATTATGCTATACGATGCTGTTATAGCTCAAAATATGGCAGCTAAATTGCTTGACGAAGGTATATATGTAATTGGCTTCTTTTTTCCTGTAGTGGCAAAAGGGCAAGCCCGTATACGTGTGCAAATATCGGCAGGACACGAACGCCATCACCTTGAAAAAGCCGTTGCAGCCTTTACCAAAGTAGGTCGCGAATTGGGCGTTTTAAAGGCTACTGCATAAAACTAAGAAACAGCGTAGCTGTTTCTCCTCCTGAATTTAGGAGGGGATTAAGGGGAGGTCTTTTAAAGACTAAAGAATAAAATGTAGCGAAGTAATCTTTTTGGTAATCGTCAAAATGGTTGCTTCGCTTAATAATTGCTAGAAAAATATTTTGTCAGTTCCCGCTTGCAATGGCGGGTTTAACCATCAACCACAGTGAAACCAATAGCCGAAGTAATCCTCTCGCCTGCATTAGTGCCATACTACGATTTAGAGGGCAAAGTAGTAGTAGTGATAGATATACTACGTGCTACCACCACCATGTGTTATGCCTTTATGAATGGTGCAGAGCGCATTATCCCTATTGAAAGTATCGGCGAGGCTAAAAAATATTTAGATGGCGACTATGTAGTAGCTGCCGAGCGAGATGGCTTAGTAGCCGAAGGTTTTACTTTGGGCAACTCGCCCGAAAGTTTTACGCCCGAAATTGTAAACGGTAAAACCGTAGTGCTTACAACTACCAACGGCACCTATATGTTGAACCAGTGTTTGACTGCCGATAAAATTGTAACAGGCGCTTTTACCAATATTAGTGCTTTGTGCAATTGGCTAATAGGCTGGAATCAGCCTGTTATTTTAGCCTGTGCAGGGTGGAAAAACAAATTTAACCTTGAGGACACGGTGTTTGCAGGTGCAGTGCTACATACCATAAAAGAACACTTTGACCTTGAAAGCGATAGTTGTGTGGCAGCCTTAAACCTGTTTCTCACCGCATCGCAAAACCTTGAAGGTTATATGCGACACAGCAACCACGCCCAACGTTTTGAGCGATTGGGCATTGACGATTTACCCATTTGCCTAAAAACTGATGTTACCGATATTGTGCCTATATACAGCAATGGAGTTTTAGTGCCTTTAAGGCCTTAAAGTCCATTAACTTTGCACTATGTGGCCAGCTACCCTACAAGGTTTTAAACAATACTTGCAATTAGAGAAATCATTATCGCCAAACTCAGTTGCGGCCTACTTGCACGATATTGAAAAACTGGGGCAATACTACGGCACAGTGGGGCGCAGCCCATCGCCACAAGAAGTTACCGCTACCGATCTTAAAGGCTTTTTGAAGTGGATTACCGATTTGGGCATGACCCCAACATCGCAAGCACGGATAATATCAGGCATACGTGCATTTTATAAATACCTTTTGCTGGAAGATGAGGTAGAGAACGATCCTACTGAGTTGATTGAGATGCCCAAACTGGGACGAAAACTACCATCAGTACTTAATCTACACGAGATAGACCGTATGTTGGCAGCAATAGATTTAAGCCTGCCCGAAGGCCACCGAAATAAAGCCCTAATAGAAACCCTGTATAGTTGCGGTTTGCGTGTAAGCGAGTTGGTAGAGCTAAAACTTAGTAATTTGTATTTTGACGATGAGTTTGTAAAAGTAGTGGGCAAAGGCAATAAAGAACGTCTAGTGCCCATTGGCGATGAAGCAAAACAAAGCGTGTTGCTATACATACAGCACCACCGCAAACTAATAAGCCCACAAAAGGGAGAGGAGGACATTGTATTTTTAAACAGAAGGGGTAAACGACTAAGCCGTGTAATGGTTTTTTTAATCACCAAGCAATTGGCGGCGGCAGCGGGAATTAGAAAAGTAATAAGCCCGCACACCTTTCGCCATTCGTTTGCCACCAGTTTGGTAGAAGGTGGTGCCGACTTGCGTGCCGTGCAGCAAATGCTGGGACATGAGAGCATTACCACCACCGAAATTTATACCCATTTGGATAGAGAATACCTAAAATCGGTAATAGATCAATTTCATCCGCGCAGCCAAAGCAAGTAACCGATTATCTAATTTTTTTAAGCCCATACGCCACACTATCGGGCACATAATAGGTTTTATTCTTCACCACCAAAGGTTTTAGCATATACAAATAAACCGAATCATTGGTTTTTGATAAAAAAGCCATTCGCTCGTTTTTTCCATTGCCTTGCAATTCTATAATGTCCAAATCAGTGCGGGTGTTTCCAAAACAATCGCCACCATTGCACACATTGTAGGTAGTATAGTTTTGCAAACCACTTACAGAGCCGTTTTCTAAAAAGCGTACTGTTTTTTCTTTTAGTGTATAATTTCCCGCCATTAATTCTTTATTAGTAAGAGAATTTATAATGCCTTTTTTTTGCGCACTTTGTTGTTTGCTAAACATCCATGTATGTGCTTGTACATCGGCTTTTTCGCCTACCAAAACATCTTCAAGCTGCAAGCGTGTCATACCTTCATCAACAAAAAGAATAAGGTCTTTTCCCAAAACAATATTTTTTAATACAATAGAGTCTTGCCCTGCTTTTGTATATGCCGCCTTAAAATCTGTATAGCCTGTTACTAATAATGCAGAGTCGCCAAAATCAGGATTAAAAACAATCTCTAAAAAAAATGGGCGGTGACGGATACCTCTTACCGTTTTGCGTGCTTTTACCAAATTTATAAAATCATCGCAAACCCAATGCCCGTATATGTTTTTAGGTTTATTATTAGTGTTTTTTCCTGTTTTTTCTGCAGGTGGATACCAACGCGCATCTTGGTTCGTTGTATTTTCTTCACAGGCGGTTATAAACCCTAAGGTAAAAATTATCGTCAATAGGTAAAGCCATTTACTATTTCTCATGTAAAAAGGGTATTTAGTCGATTTTATAGAACTATTATTTAATTTTTTTAACAGTATTGTAGCGTACGCTTATTATTAAACTATGAAAAAGAAAGGAAGCAGTCAAAAAAAACAAAATTTAACACAAACCACAGGTTTTACTTTGTGGCAAGTTTGTAATTTATGGCAAAGAGAACTACGGAAAGCACTTTTACCTCTTGATTTGACCCACGCTCAATATTTACTTCTTCAATCTGCTTGTGAACTGAGTAACGGCGAAGATGACATTACCCAAATAAAACTGGCGCAAGATACCAATACAGATAAAATGATGGTATCTAAAGTGCTTAGAACGTTGGAAACTAAAAAATTGCTTAAACGTGCCGACTTAAAGACGGATAATAGGGCAAAAAAAATTACCGTAACACCAAAGGGTATTGAAATGTACGAAAAAGCAAAAGTGGTGGTTGAAGCTTTTGAAGCTGAATTTTTTCTGCCTGCGGCTAAAAATGAAAAGGCGCTTACCAAAGCATTAGGCAAATTGCTAAAAAATCAACCTGAAGTAGAAGACACAAAATAAGTTATTGGCTTTTACCAAGCTATACAGCCCTTAGGTTTTTATGCCTAAGGGTTTTTTTGTATCTTACCGATTGAAAAAAGAAAACCCATTATGGCAAATGTATTGGTTATAGGCCGCCATCCTGCCCACATGGAGACTGTGTTGCATTTTTTACGACAGCACGGCTATACGGCTAGAGGTGAAACCCAAAACAGCGGTGCATTGGCAATTTTTGCCATAGAAAAGTTTGATGTTGTGGTAATTGGCGGTGGTGTGGGTGAGGCCGCCCGTAAAGAATTTAAAGAAAAGTTTACCCGATTAAATTCAAAGATAAAGTTTGTTGAGCATTATGGCTCTCCGGATAGTTTGCCTAGTGAGATTGAAAGTGCGTTGAAACAATGATGAACAAACTACTTAAAAGTGATGTACAGGTGGCGTTGGGGCGGCAAAAATATACTGCACAGGCATATGCACGAGGGCATGTTTTAATAGCTGATGAACCCATTGAAGATGGCGGCAGCGATTTGGGCTTTGCTCCCTACGAGTTGCTGTTGGCAAGCCTTGGCAGTTGTACTGCTATAACTTTGCGTATGTATGCAGATAGAAAGCTGTGGGATTTGCAGCATGTTGATGTGCAATTGAATATGGAGCAAGAGAGCACTGAACACGGAAAACACACGGTGTTTACACGTCGTTTGAAACTAACAGGTAACCTTGATGATGGGCAACGTCAACGATTGCTGCAAGTGGCAAAAGCCTGCCCAGTGGCAAAAATACTTAGCGGAAAAATTGAAATAAATAGTCAACTGGTATAGTTTGTTCACTAAAGCATTACCAAACCGTCAATTTCAGCCCCTTTTTTGTATATTTCTATTACCTCCTCAGGGGTTTTCATATCAACATCAATAGTAAGGCTTTGGTAGTTTTTTGCGCTTGATTGCATGTAGCTTTTCTTCACTACTTTATCAAACCAACTCTCTACAGTTAAAGCCGTTTGAGGGTCGTTTTTAAAAATAAACTTAAACCGATATAGCGAGGGCCACTCTGAGTAAAGGTATAAACGGTCTAACAGCGATTTATATGCATCGTGTTCTTCTGGCATTGGGCAAATTTACAAAAAGCTAATTAAATATATTTTGGTTGGGCATATAGCCCTATGGTTATATGTTATTAATTATTATCAAACCAATCGCGGCGACGGTTTATTTTCAAATCTTGCAAAATGCTCGATTTTACATTTAGGTTGAAAAGGAAATATTGGCGAGGCCCCAAGGGTATCCAACTCAGTCTAAACTCCCAACAGTGTAGTTGGCGGTAAAAATCAATACTGGTTAGGTTCACCTCTTTGCGTTTTAAATCATAACCCGAGTTAAAGGCAACTTTCCAGTTCTCCGTCAGGTTCATATCACCGCTAAACATTATGGTTTGTGTAATGGTTTTAACCGCAGTGGGCTTGTTATAGCTGTAATTATAGTTTAAGCTTAAGCTCCAAGGAATTTTAAAATCAACAAAATTACCCATGTTGCTCAGCAAAGCCAATTCGTATGAAGTAAGGTATGGATTTGATGCCAAGGCGGCGCGTTGCAGCGTATTTACACCCGGTTGTGGTGCTTGCTTATCTCGCTCGTCTGTTTTTCCATCAAACATGGTCGAATTAATAGAAGTACTAACCGCTACCGAGCCACTGGTTAATCGGGCTAGTTGCCCCGTTTCATTTACCAAATATTTATCCTCTATGCGTCCTGCGCTATCGTACGTATAGGGGTTAAATGTAAAGCCGTTTAGTAATATATTAAGTTGCTTAAATAATACTGTACGTGCATTGGCACTAATGGGTGAAAGTTTATTATTATCGGCAAAAAAGTTATAGCCGGTTGAGATATTAAAACTCTCTATCAGTTTTATTTTTTTATCCTCGTAGCCAGTATCGTTGTAGGTGCGCCATTTGGCTTCAAGGTTGTTATTAATACTAAAATTTAATGAGCCTTGACGTCCTGAAGCGGGCCCTCCAAAAATTCCACCTTCAAATTTTGAGTATAGTTGCTGTTCAGTTCTTGCCGTGTCTTGCCTCACCTTTTTATATATACCAAACTCGTCGTCTGAAAAATCAGGACGGAAACTTAGCCCTGCATTAATAGTCATTACATGGCGAATGGCCTTTAGTTTTCGGCTGTTTTTAAAGTATTTAGTTCCATAAAGCATAGTACCCAAGTTGGTGCTAAAAGTAAAGTCAGCGGCACGACTAAATTCTTTTAAAGTATCTACTTCAATACGGTTACTATCGGCATTAAAAGTTTTATGTATGTTTTGTAAATACCAGTACTCGTTTACGCTTAGTTGCGGGCTTAGCGAAAACCATTTTAGTACTTTAAATTGTGTATTAAGTGCAGCACGGTGTATACCTCCGTTTTGCATATTATCAATAGTTTCTTGGCGAAATAATAATGAATCGGTGGTGTTAATATTGTTTTGAGCGTTGAAACTATAATTTACCCCAATACTTTCGTACCAACGTTTTTCGCCAATTTGTACTTTTCGTTTAAAAGGGAAAAAACGCAATACATCAAACGTAAGTTGGGGCAGTGTAAGGTTTACCGCTTTGGTTTGGTTGTTTTGCGATGCAGATGTAGTAAGCCCCAAGCTGTATTTGCCCCCGCCCATTATTTTATTATAGTTGATGCTTGAGTTTACTTGACTTTGTATAATGTTGGCAGGGTTGTACGAGTTTAGCTGCTGGTAGGTAGGGCTTTGGTAGTTTACACTAGCATTAAAGTTGGTATTGGGGCGCGCTTTTTGGTCTAGCCTGTGGTTCCATACTATGTTATAGTTTCGTGTGCGGGTAAAATCAACATCTTCAGGTGTGCCACGTTGGTTGTTGGCGTATGATATTTGTATGTTACCACTATACTTGTAGCGTTTGGCATAGCTGCTGGCAAGTCGGGTAGCCCAAGTTCCCTGTGTAAAAATATCACCCGTAAGCGCAAGGTCAAAATAATCGCTTATGCCAAAATAGTAACCGCCATTCCGAAGAAAGTACCCTTGCCCCGGCGAGAACCCATAACCCGGCATCAATATTCCCGATTTTCTTCCTTGCCTAACAGGGAAAAAACCAAAAGGAACCCAAAGCGGGGTAGGTACATCAGCAATAACCAAATTGGCAGGGCCTGTAACTATTTGCTTGCCCGGTATAATTTTTAACCTTGATGAGTGTATATAAAAATGCGGATGATCGGCATTGCAGGTAGTGTATTTAGCATCGCCCACATATATATGGTCGTGTTCATCCTTTTTTACCTTGCTTCCATATATAATGCCCTCACCCTCCTTCATCACCAAGTTGCTTATTTTGGCGCGTTTTGTTTCAAAGTTATAACCTATGCGGTCGGCTGTTATTTCTTGGCCACCATCATTAAAAGTAGCTAAACCCATTTTTGCCGCATTACTATCAAGAGTGTACTCAGCAAAAATTTCTTTAGTAATAAAATTGATGTTAATGTTTGCCCCTTTTAGGTTTATTTTTCCGTAAATTACCTCTGCTTCGCCATATAGGTATACCCTACGAGCAGGTAAATCGATAAAAATAGAATCTTTAGCTTTGTAATGAACTTTAGAGTCGAAAAGCGAAGGTTTAAAGCCGGCCTTTTTTAGCGAGTCGTTATTGTTTGTTTGGGGCAGCACAAGGCTATCTACACCCGCTGTGTCAGGGGGTAGAACTTGTCCCTGTACAGGTGTATTGTACAGTATAGCAGAAATTAACAATCCATAAAGGATAAAATAATTTACCGTTTTTTTCAAGCCAGCGTTAAGTTGGGTATCTTGCAAGCTCAATAATAATGCCGCACTTACAAGCGTTTCAAAGGTAAGGCTACAAACAATTAAATGAAAAGTGTTGTACACATATTTCTTTCATTATTAGTTCTGGGGGTATTCACATCGTTTTCGGGCAGCCCTTCTGTTAATGATACTGCACTAACCATAGTGATTGATGCAGGGCACGGTGGTAGAGATCCGGGTTCTATATCAAAAAACGTTCAAGAGAAAACCATTACCCTTGATATTGCAAAAAAATTGGGCAAATTGTTTGCCGATAATATGAAGGATGTGAAGGTGGTTTATACCCGCGATAGTGATAAAAGTGTTGAATTGCGCGAACGTCCCGAAATAGCCAATCGTAATAAAGCTGATATTTTTATCTCGATACACTGTAACCATAATGGAAATTCATCGGCACACGGTAGTGAAACCTATGTAATGGGTTTACACAAAAGCGAGGGCAACCTTGATGTGGCTAAGCGTGAAAATTCGGCAATTTTGTACGAAGAAGATTACGAAAAGAAAGAAGAATATGAGGGGTTCGACCCCAATTCGCCTGAGGCACATATTATTTTCAGTTTTTATCAAAATGCTTTTTTAGATCAAAGTCTTCACCTTGCTGCCAGTATAGAAGGCAAACTTAGCGAGCGTAAAAAGGTGAAAAGAAGTAGGGGAGTGAAACAAGCGGGCTTTTTAGTGCTTTGGAAAACAGCAATGCCCAGTGTGTTGGTAGAAACAGGTTTTATATCAAATGCAACCGAGCGCGCTTATTTATCTTCAGAAAGCGGCAAAAAGGAAGTTGCCCAAGCCATATACGATGCTGTGAAAGAGTACAAGGTATATTTAGAAACTATTAAATAGTGCTTCTTAGAGGTTCTTTACCTTCTGTTATCAAACAATTAACAAATTCTTAACACAGCGAGGTGCATTGCACGGTTACTTTTGAGCCGTTTTTTAGCCCCAAAGGGCAATAAAATGAGCAAAAAAAAGCACAATAAACACGCAAAGCACGCCAAAAGGCAAGAAACCGTTTACTTAAACGTTTTTGAACGCTTATTAAAAGAACGTACTTTTTTAATTTTTATAGGTATTGCCTTTATAGCAGCGGGGTTTGCAACCCTTAACTGGAGGGTATCAATGTGGTTTGGTTTTGCTTTTACGGCTTACGCTGCCGTTGCCAACGACAGTATACAATCGCTAGGTACATTTATAGAGAGTAATAAGCACCGCAAATGGTGGGTGCTTTGGTTGTTTACGGGTGGTATACTTATAGCCACGCTTACCTTTAGCTATATATATTACGATGGTGATGTAACCTACCACCGCCTTATTGATGATGCAGGCAATACCAAATACCCTCAGCCAACACAGTTTTCATACTTCCAGCTTATAGCACCTTTGGTGCTTATAATACTTACGCGTTTGCGTATGCCGGTTTCTACTACGTTTTTATTACTTAGTGTTTTTAGTGCCGATACAAGTGGTATTTCTTCGGTAGTATTTAAAAGTGTTACGGGCTACGGATTAGCTTTTATAGTATCGTTTGCGGTATGGGCTTTATCGTATAGCGTAATAAAAAAATACTTTAGTATGCGCAAGGCGCACAATGGCTGGGCAGTGGCACAATGGATTATTAGTGGGTCGTTGTGGGCAGTATGGCTAATGCAAGATGGGGCAAATATTGCCGTATACTTGCCGCGCAAGCTAGAGCTGTATCAGTTTATAATTTTTACAGGTGTAATATTTATTGGAATGGCCTTGTTGTTTTACCTGCGTGGTGATAAAATACAAGGTGTGGTGAGTGAAAAGAAAGGTATTGCCGATGTACGTGCAGCTACGCTTATAGATTTTACTTATGTAATACTTTTGGTATACAAACTATTTATAAGTCCTATTCCGCTTAGTACTACTTGGGTGTTTTTGGGTATAATTGGCGGGCGCGAAGTAGCTATTAGTTTGGTGCGCAAGAAAACAGGTTACGGGCACAAGGTGCAAGCACTAAAACTAATTGGCAAAGATTTTTTATACGCCTTTATAGGCCTTATAATATCATTAATACTAGCATTGGGTGCTAACCCTAGCATACGTGCTGAGATAGCTGCGTCATTGGGTTGGTAGGCTTTACTTTTTGATACTGTAAATTTCTTTTACTTTTAAATCTTCCTCAAAGATTAATGGTTGATTCATATAGATGTATTTTAACCAACCAATTTTCGAGTTTGATAATCCTAAAATTAGTGCCTTGTTTTGATAGGTATATACGGCACAATTATCTTTTTTAAATGAAAACGTGCCTAGTTTGCTTTTTATTTCTGATGTGTCCAGCCCAATAAAGGCTAATTCAGGTAGGTTAAAATCGTTACAATGTGCTTCTAAATAAATCAATTCTTCAGTGGGATCTAAGTACTCATTTTGATACTTACCCAAAGGCTTATAGGTAATTATATTTAATCTATTTTCTCTAAAAAGGGTGTCTTTTTCTATATAACAATTTCCACCTGACCCAAAAATAAAAAAGTGATAATAAATACCTTTATAACTTGGCTTGAAATAATAATCTTTTTGCCTTCCAACTCCACTATTCGCTCCTTTTTTTATTCTTTTAAATTCGTGTAAATCAAAAGGCTTTAATAAAAAACTGTCTCTATTGAAAAGTTTTTTATGATTGTTAAGTTTAGTTGTGTCCAAATCTAATTTTAAAGAAGCGGGTGGTTTTTCCGTTGTCGATTTGACAGTATTTTGCTCACATCCTACAAAAACAAATAAAACTATTATAGTAAAAAGGACTTTCATTTATGTTTACTGATATTGAATCATCCATATTAGATAAACTTTTAAAGTTCACCAAATATTTTGCCTCACTTTAGTCATCCCGAACTTGTTTCGGGATCTCGTTGCCCAATAACCGTTTACGCAGGGTGAGATGCTGAAACAAGTTCAGCATGACGGGAACAAAAAAACTCTCCGCTTTTACAAACGGAGAGGGCAAAAAGGAGTGGAAATCTATGAAAAATTATTGTTTCAGATGAGCCATTACCTCGTCAACATTTACACCTAGGCCATTGGCTATTGCCATGCCCAGTTTCACATCAGCGCGGAAAAAGTGGCACAATTGGCGGTTTATAATCTCGTCGCGTTTTTCAGAGCCAATGCCCTTCATCGCTCCCACTATATTATTTACCAAATGTTCTTTTTCGTTGTCGTTTAACACCTTATTGTAAAACAAACCGGGTTGGCTGTAGTGGTCGTCTTCGCCGGGGGCGTTACGGTCGTACCAATCAGCAGTAATACTGTCTAGTGTTTGTGCAGGCTCTTTGTAGCTTTCATCAGCAACAATATTGTCAAAACTATTGGGAGCATAGTTGGGGTTACTGCCGCCATTATCACCCACTTGCATTTGACCATCACGTTGGTAGTTATTTACCATATAGGGGCAACGGTTCACGGGCAAATGCTCGTAATTAACCCCCAAACGGTAGGGGTGCGCATCAGGGTACGACAATAGACGACCTTGAAGCATTTTATCGGGCGAATAACTAATGCCGTCCACCACGTGGGCAGGTGCAAATGCCGATTGTTCTACATCTCTAAAATAATTATCGGGTACTTGGTTCAGTTCCATCACACCTACATCTATCAAAGGATAGTCGGCGTGTGGCCAAACTTTAGTAAGGTCAAACGGATTAAAAGGACTGTTTTTGGCTTGTTCTTCCGTCATCACTTGTATTTTCATCGCCCATTTTGGATAATCGCCTCTATCAATCGCCTCCACCAAATCACGTTGAGAGTGTTCCATATCGGTAGCTCGCATTTGGTCGGCCTCAGCACCCGTAAAGTTTTTGATGCCTTGTTGGGTTTTAAAATGGAATTTCACCCAAAAACGCTCGTTTTTAGCATTAATAAATGAGAAGGTATGGCTGCCGTAACCGTTCATGTGCCTATACCCATCAGGCGTACCACGATTACTGAACAAAAACATTACTTGGTGCAAACTTTCGGGGTTTAGGCTCCAAAAATCCCACATCATAGTTGGGCTTTTGGTATTGGTGCGTGGGTCGCGCTTTTGCGTATGTATAAAGTGGCTAAACTTTTTAGGGTCTTTAATAAAGAAAATAGGCGTGTTGTTGCCCACCAAATCCCAGTTGCCGTCTTCGGTATAAAATTTTAGCGCAAAACCACGCGGGTCGCGTTCGCTGTCGGCACTACCTTTTTCGCCACCGACGGTAGAAAAACGGGCAAACATTTTGGTTTGCTTGCCAACCGTGTTAAAAAGTTTGGCTTTGGTATATTGGCTAATATCGTTGGTTACGGTAAACGTACCAAAAGCACCGCTACCTTTGGCGTGTACCACACGTTCGGGTATACGTTCGCGGTTAAAATGCGCCATATCCTCGTGCAAAAAATAATCTTGCAATAATAGCGGGCCGCGTGGCCCTGCTGATTGTGTGTTTTGGTACTCGTGGTAAGGCCTGCCGCTTGCAGTTGTTAGTTTTTTATTTTCCATAGTATTATTCTTCTGTTTTGTTAATTCAAAGGTCACTAACCTATGTTGATAAATCAAACTGATATTTTCTATATTTGTATAGATTTTATCTATGTTATATGTTTCAGGTTTAATGTTTCAAGTTGAGCTTGACCAACCAACCTGAAACGTGGAACATGAAACTCGAAACCGTTATGAACCTGCAACAACTTGAATACATAATAGCCGTTGATACCCACCGTCACTTTGCCACAGCGGCGGAGCACTGCTTTGTTACTCAGCCCACGCTAAGTATGATGATACAAAAACTGGAGGATGAATTGGGTTTAAAAATTTTCGACCGTAGTCGCCAACCAGTTGAGCCAACGCCCGAAGGCAAAAAGATAATTAGCCGTGCAAGGCATATTTTAGTGCAAACTAACGAGCTTAAAAGTTTTGCCCGCGAGCAAACCCACGAAACTAATGGCGAGCTTAGGCTGGCTGTTATACCCACACTTGCACCATACATACTGCCTTATTTTTTGGGTAAGATGAGCGAAAAATATCCTAAACTTTCCATCACCGTGCGCGAGGCTAACACCCTGCAAATAATAGAAATGCTAAAGCATGGTCAAACCGATGTAGGTTTGCTTTCTACCCCACTAAACGAGGCACAGATAAAAGAATACCCTTTGTTTTACGAAGAATTATTGGCCTATACCGATGTGCCACAACGCCACAGCAAATTGGTGCCTGCCGACCTCAACCCCGATAAACTGTGGCTGCTAGAAGAGGGGCATTGTTTTCGTGCGCAAGTATTAAACTATTGCGAGCTGCGCAAAAAATCCAAAACCAAACCCAATTTGATATACGAGGCTGGCAGCATACAAACCCTTATAAACATGGTGGATGGGCAGGGCGGAACAACCATTGTGCCCCAATTGGCAACACTTTCGTTAAATGCGGCACAAAAGAAAAAATTGCAACGCTTTACTGCGCCTGCACCCGTACGTGAGGTGAGTTTGGTAACCCACATTCACTTTTCGCGCAATAAAATATTAGAAGCCCTAAAAGCCGAAATACTAGAAAATGTGCCCATTAGAAATGTAAAAGAAAAACGGGTTTTAGAGATTTAAAATAAGGTAAAGGGCGAGGGGAAATCATACCAATCACTATTATTCCCTAATTTTGTACTGTATGAATGCCCTTATACATATACCTGATAACGACCTTAAAGAGGCTATTGATTGTATATGGTATCAAAACGAGGAGCATTGGGAGTATACGTCGGTTTGTATTCCGTTTTTGCAGCAAGAAATAATTATAAATTTTGGTCAGCATTTTTCGGTACAAACAGCAACAACACGTTTTAATTATACCAAAGTAGGTGGTGTATCGGGCATATTTCAGCAGCCGCTTACCACAAAAGTGGCGGGCAAATACAATGCTATTGGTATTATGCTAAAACCGCACGGCTTGCATAGCCTGCTGGGTGTAAATGCTGCTGGTTTAAATGTACCCCAAACCTTACAATACCTTTTGGGAGATACTATTTTGCAAGTTGCTGTCCAAATAGAGCAAACACCTGCCCCTGCCGATAAAATTAAATTGTTGCAAAGCTTTTTGCTATCAGCGGCTCGTCCTGCAAAAATTGATGCTACCATACACGATTTTGTGCAGATAATAAGCCATCAAACATTACAAAAAGGCAATATAAAAGCCTATTTGGCCAATAAGCATTTTGCACACAAAAAGTTTATTGCGCGGTTTAGTGCGGCATTTGGCCTCACCCCTCAAAAATACTTGCAACTGCAACAACTAAACAATGCGGTAGCCCAAATAGCGGCAAAGCCAAACACCCCGCTTATACACATTGCGATTGATAATGGCTTTTACGATCACGCCCATTTTATCCACACCTTTAAAGCCTACACCCATATTACTCCAACAGCCTACAAAAAGGCTGTGTTGGCAGGTAAAGTGCAGTTGTCGTTTCCCAATGCTATAAATGTTTAGTGTGTGTTATAGCCCTTTGGCCAGCTTTGAGCAGCAGCACAAAAAGAAAATTCTATACAATTTTTAAAAAACAGAGTTTAATTATTTCGCGGTATGAGAAAAATAATTTTAAATCTAGCTATAAGCCTTGATGGCTATATTGAAGGTGCTAATGGTGAATACGATTGGTGCATTATGGACGATGATATGGGCTTTGATACCTTTTTTAACAAGTTTGATGCTGCTTTTTATGGCCGCAAAAGCTACCAAATGTTTGGCAATCAAAACCCTGAGACGTTTAGTAATGATGCAGAGCGGGAAGCGTATGAGCAAATGAAAAACATAAGAAAATATGTTTTTAGCGATACACTAAAAGAAGTAGGTGAGGGCGATGAGTTGATAAATAGTCAAAATCTTTTAGAGAAAGTGAACGAGTTGAAAAACCAACAAGGTAAAGATATTTGGTTGTTTGGAGGCTCTAGCTTGGTAACCACTTTTGTAAATCTTGACTTGGTGGACGAATACGAATTGGGACTTCACCCAATAATACTTGGAGCAGGTAAGCCGCTATTTATCGATATTAAGAAAAGAGAATACTTAAAGCTGGTAGATAGTAAACCCACCAAATCGGGAGTGGTAATGCTTACTTATCAGCCCAATAAAATCTAACTCACCCTAAAAATGAGTTTAGTGTTGGAAGTTCTTAACGCCTTTCTCATACAAAAATGAGAAGGGCGTAATTGTAGGGTGCTTGCATTTTCATAAATTGGGTTGGCTTAAACTAAATCGGGTTTTAAAAGATGTACATTTGAGCCACATATTTTTATGCAAACCAAAGATTTATACCAAGAATATATTTTTCCTGCATCGCCGCTACGTGTATACGAGTGCTATTTGGATGAAGATGAGCATAGCAATATAACAGGCGGAACGGCTAAAATTGATGCTGAAGAAGAGGGCGTTTTTAGTGCATACGATGGCTATGCTACAGGTATAATACAAGAGCTTGAAATTGGTGCGCTAATAGTGCAAACGTGGCGCGCCGAGGAAGATGGCTGGCCTAAAGATCATTTCTCTCAAATTAAAATGGTTTTGCTTGAACATCCTGACGGTTGTTTGTTGAAATTTAGCCAGAAAGGAATACCTACTGCCCATTTTGATTCGATAGCAAAAGGGTGGATTGAGTTTTACTGGGAACCTATGGAAGAGCACCTGCAAAACAGGTAAGTGGGTAATGTTCATAAATAACAATTGACTATATTGCAACCTGCCTGTAATTTTGGCATTTTAAATACTATAATTTTATCGAGAAGGTATGAAGTTTATCGTTTCTAAAACCGTTTTATTAGAGCACCTGCAAGTTGTGAGTGGTGTAGTGGTTTCTAAAGCTGTTATCCCCATTTTAGAGAACTTTTTGTTTGATATAAAGGAGGGTAATTTGACTATTAGTGCTACTGACTTGGAAACGAGCATGACTACTACCCTAAAGGTAGAAGCACAAGAAGAAGGGCAAATTGCTGTTCCCTCAAAACTTTGCTTAGATATTTTACGCTCTTTGCCCGACCAACCACTTACTTTTACTATTGATGAAAACACCCATGCAATAGAAATAAGCTCAGGCAACGGCCGTTTTAAATTAGCAGGTCAACCCGGTGAAGATTTTCCAAAAATTCCCGAAGTTGAAAGCGATAAATCATTTAGTATAAAAAGCGAAGTATTGCTAAAAGCAATATCGAAAACTGTTTTTGCTACAGGAAATGACGAGTTGCGTTTGAACCTTACAGGTATATATGTAGAACTAAAAAGCAACAATATATCGTTTGTGGCTACTGATGCTAACCGCTTGGTGCGCTACCGCCGCACTGATGTTGCTCCGGGTGTTGAACAAGCGTTTATATTGCCTAAAAAAGCATCAAACTTGTTGAAATCATCGTTAAAAGATGATGATGCGCCTGTGCGTGTTGATTTTAATAACGCTAATGCGTTTTTCACTTTTGCCGATATTAGCTTGGTATGCCGTCTTATAGATGAGCGTTACCCTGATTATAATGCGGTAATCCCTAAAGAAAACCCAAACAAATTGGTGATAGACCGTATGGAGTTTTTAAACTCTGTAAAACGTATCTCTATTGTATCAAACAAAACCACACACCAAATACGCTTGAAATTGGCTGGTAGCAATATCTTAATTTCTGCCGAAGATTTTGACCAAAGCAACGAAGGCCACGAGCGTTTGAATTGCGAGTATGAAGGTGAGGATATGGAAATTGGCTTTAACAGTAAATACCTTATGGATATGCTAAATAGCATGGATACTGATAAAGTACATTTTGAAATGAGTACGCCCAACCGTGCTGGTGTATTGCTTCCGTTTGAGAACGAAGACAGCGAAGATATGCTGATGTTGGTAATGCCAATGATGCTAAACAACTACTAAAAACTTAGTATAGGTATAAAAAACGCCCGATGGTATTACCATCGGGCGTTTGTGTTTTATAACTTTCTATAAAACCTATTGGCTAAAGGTTTAAAAATTAGCCCCAATAATAAAATCAATATCTTTAAAATCAAGTTTAAAACGTTCGCCTAGCGAGCGTTTTACTAATGCACCTTTGTATATGTACACACCTTGGCGCATAGCAAGGTTATCCCATTGTAAATAGTTGCGTAATCCGTGTGCTTCACTTATACCCAATAGTATTGGTGTAAGTATATTGCTAAGGGCATAACTGGCTGTGCGTGATACACGCGAGGGTATATTGGGTACACAATAGTGTATCACATCGTGCTTGCGGAAAATGGGGTTGGTATGGTTGGTTACCTCACTGGTTTCAAAACAACCGCCTTGGTCAATGCTAATATCAACAATTACACTGTTGGGTTTCATTTGCGCCACCATTTCTTCTGATACTACCGTTGGGTTGCGTCGGCCATCTTCATTTCTAAGAGAGCCTATGGCCAAATCAGCACTTTTAAGTGCTTTGGCTAATATGTTGGGTACAATAATAGATGTATATACCCTTTGGTTAAGGTTGTTTTGCAGCCTGCGCAACCGTGCAGGCGAGTTGTCAAATACTTTTACTACAGCACCTAGGCCAATGGCTGTGCGTGCTGCATATTCGCCCACTGTGCCCGCACCTATTATTACAACTTCTGATGGAGGAATGCCTGCTACGCCGCCCAAAAGCTCACCTTTACCGCCTCCTGTGTTGCTTAAGTATTCGGCACCAATAAGTATTGAGGTGCTGCCTGCAATCTCGCTCATGGTTTGTATTACCGATAGCGTGCCTTGGCTATCGCGCATATACTCAAACCCAATAGCGGTTACTTTTTTTTGTATTAGTTGTTTTAAGTACGTTTCTGATAGGTTAGTGATTTGCAATGCCGAGATAAGCAACTGGTCTTTTTTCATCATTGCTATCTCTTCTTTGGTTGGCGGATCAACCTTTATTATAATATCGGCTTTGTATACCTGTTCTTTATCGTATACAATTTTTGCACCTGCATCGCTGTAGTCTTTATCAAAAAAATTAGCGTTTTTACCACTGTTTGATTCCATTACTATCTCGTGCCCGTTATTTACCATCAATTGAACAGCTGCAGGTGTTAGCGGTACGCGATTTTCTTGATAGGTAATTTCTTTGGGTATGCCTATATATAGGCGCTCATCGCCTTTTTTAAGCTCAAGCAATTGCTCTTGGGGTTGCATTGAGGCTTGTTTGGCCAGCTCGTGAAAAGGTGATTTTATAATATCGGCCATAAGAATAGAGTGTAATGAGTAGTAGTTTAAGCTACTTATAAATATACAATTTTTTCTGTTAATACTTAGTATTTTCCAAACTCGTACCTGCGGTTGCGGTAAGGAAACTTTTTGGCAAAGCGGCGGGTAAGGTCTTGTATAATTTCATTAGCGGGCATTTCCCAGTCAGTATCGCCATCAATAGTATATTTCCAGAGTAGTGAGCCGTCTCCGCCATTTTTTAGTTGGCAATCGGTTTTTAAGTGGTACGTACGTGAAACATTACCGGGTATTTGGGGTAATGTGCTATTCAAATCGGGGTTTCCTAAACGTAATTTATCCAATACATCTTGTGCTATTGATATACCAAACGATTCAAGATCAGAAAGGAAACGCTCTTTTTCAACCTTGGTATATACCACTGCATCAACCCCCAGTTTTTTGCAAATTTCTTCGGGCATGGTAGTGCTAAGGGCAAGGTAGTTTAATCCACTATCCTGAAGCAGTTTGTTAGTTTTTTCAATAGGTTGAACTTCTATTTTAATGTCTTTTTTACCACCGCCTGATTGACGTAAAATGTTGTCGTACAAACTTTTTTGGAAGGCCAAAGCCTCAGCATAGCGCACTTTTTCAATATCGGTAGTGCTCATGTTTGAGGGCATTTTACCGGTATACACCATTTCGAAAGGAAGCACAGCAATTTGCCTGTGTTTTACGGTTTTACTGTCAAAATTGGGAGAGGTAAATTTTGTGCCCGCACAAGCGGCAAGCAAAACGATTAAGAAGGTGCTAAAGTATAGTTTACGCATATAAAAACGCTATGTTTTCTACAAAATTACAATTTTTAATATTTGACGGGAAAGGTAATAGTGACAATTATTGCCAAGCAGCTGCTGCTTCTGATAGCTCTTCTATAAGTGTTTTGTCTTTTTCAACAGCATTACCTATAACTACTATATCAGCACCTGCATTCCATGCAGTTAAGGCTTGTTTGCCTGTGCGTATTCCACCACCAACTACTATGGGTAGGCTAACGGTTTTTTTCACTCGGGTAATAATCTCGTCGTTTATGGGGTTGGCAGCACCGCTACCAGCATCCATAAATATTAGCTGTAAACCTAAAAGCTCGCCTGCTAGGGCGGTAGCCATAGCTATATCTGGTTTGTCTGATGGTATGGGTATAGTGTTGCTTATGTATTGTACGCTGGTAATTTTTCCGCCATCAATAAGCATATAGCCTGTTGGTATCACCTCAAGGCCTGATTTTTTTATAAAAGGGGCACTTTCTACGTGTTTGCCAATAAGCAAATCGGGGTTGCGGCCTGATATAAGAGAAAGTAGCAACAACGCATCAGCATTTTCTGTAAGCTGCATAGTGCTGCCCGGAAAAAGCAATACAGGTATATCGGTATTTTGTTTTATGGTGGCAACGCAACGGCTAATATTACCTTCGGTAACCAAGCTGCCACCCACAAAAATATAATCAACCTGTGTGCGGTTACATATATCAATAGTTTTGCCCAGTCCTTCTTCAAAATCAGGGTCTATAAGCACTGCGAGTTGTTTAACGCCTTTTGCTGTTTTATGCTGAATGTGTTGGAGTATTGAGCTAGGCATAAAAAAAATTTGCCGCAAGATAGGCGATTTCTTTTTTACTGCCTTAAAAGAAAAGGGAGTATTACAAATTCTCTAAGCTTTCTATAAGGGCATTAAAGCTATCTACAGTAATAGGTTTTATTATGTAATCTGTTACATCTGAGATTTCTTTAGCGCGATTTATATCTAAATCAGATACTGACGAGCTAACCATGTATATAATTATTTTTTTAGATAGGTTGGGTTTTAGCAGCGCAAACTCAGCCAAAAATTCCCACCCGTCCATATAGGGCATATTAATATCTAAAAATATAATATCGGGTAAACTAGCGTTGTTGTTTTGATTTTTAGTTAAAAAATTAAAAGCTTCTTCGCCATCAGAAAAAACCAGTATTTGCTTTACTTTTCTAGTTGCTTCTATGGTCTTGGTCATCGTAAACTGGTATATTTTATCGTCGTCAACAATGCTAATTATATCTGTTTTCATGCTAAATAAATTTTTTTATTAGAAAATAACTTTAAACGTGCTGCCTTTTCCCTCCTCACTTTTAACACTAATTGTGCCACCCATTGCTTCTATTTGATTTTTTGTCATAAACAATCCCAGCCCTTTGCCTTGCTTCTCTCTATGAAAGGTTTTGTGCATTTTAAATACCTTGTGGCCATAGCGCTGTAGGTTTATACCCAGCCCATTATCTGTAAAAAGCATTACTTTTTTTTGCTTCTCAAAAGTTAATACAATATCAATAATCAAATCTCTTTCAGAAGAATGGTATTTTAATGAGTTGCTCATTAGGTTTAATATTATACTCTCGAAGTATAATTTTGGAAACATAACCTTTTGCCAAGCTGTATTGTCAAAATTTATTTTAGCATTTAGTTGCTTAATATTTCCATCTAAAATCTTCTTAGTCAAGTCTATTACCTCACCCACATCAATATCTTCTTGTGGTACTTGTGTATCGTTAATAATTTTAACAGCGTCAACAAGGTCGTTTAATAAGGTATTTAGTGATAGGTTTACTTCTTTAATATTTTTAATTATTTCGTTACGCTCTGCTTGTTCGTCTGTTTTTTCTAAAAAGTGTATAAGTGCTGATAGGCTTGATACTGGACTGCGAAGGTTGTGCGATACTATTTGATTAAACTCTACTAATTGTTTTTTTTGTTTTGATAACTGCTCTATCAGTGCTTTTTGCTCGTTTTCAGACTCAACTTGTTGGGTAATATCTTGAAAGGTGCCAAATAGCTTTACTGTTTTTCCATTACGTGTTTGTGCTCTGCCAATGGCTCGTACCCATACTCTATTGTTTTTTGCTGTAATAAGCTGGTACCTGTTGTCCCAGCCTTCGCCCATTGTTAGCGCAGTGTTAACAGCAGCTTCTATCGAGTCTCTATCTTGAGGCGAATAAAAATTTATTGCCTTTTCTAAATTTACAGGTGTATCAAAATCTAGCTCGTGTATATCATAAGTTACTTTGCTCCAAATGAGGTTCATTGTTTCTAAATCGATTTCCCAAGCCCCAATTCTGGCCATCTTTCCGGCCTCTTCAAGCAATAGTTCTTCTTTGTGAATAATATCTAATTTTCGTTTATCCTCATCAACATCGGCTGATATAGTAAAAATGTAGTCTACTTGATTGTTTTTGTTTTTAAAAGCCCGTGCATTAGATCTTAACCAAACAAACTGACCATTTTTTTTTCTAAATCTATATTCGGTAGTCGTTACGTCTTCTTTTGATTCTAATATTGGTATATGACCTTCTTTTTCAATTATTTCTTTATCGTCTTCATGAAAAAAGTCGTAAGGATTTTTGCCAACAAGCTCATCAGCTGTATATCCTGTTATTCTTTGGCAAGCGGCACTTAGTTTAAGATATGTTCCGTTAGGTTCGTGTAAACAAAACAGGGCTATTCCGTGTTCTAAGCAATGGGATTTAAATTCATCATCGGTCATAAAAGCGAAGTTTTTTTGATAAAAAAGTATCTAAACAGCACATTAACGAATATACTAAAAACGCACAAATAGTTTTTTTGTTTAGTTTAGAAGTATTTGTCCTATAGTAAAATACACACCTAGCCCTAATAAATCGTTAGTGGTTGTAATAAAAGGGCCTGTGGCAAGGGCGGGGTCAATTTTAGCTTTATCAAGTAAAAGAGGAACAACCATACCCAGTATTGATGCAAATATAATAACTGATAAAAGGGCTGTGCCAACAGTAATACTTAGGCTTTGTGGGCTGCCAATAAATAAATTATAACCAAATATTACTAGTGAGCAGATAAGGCCGTTTATTAGGGCTACTAAAAATTCTTTACCTAGTTTTGGCATTATATCTTTTGTGCCCATAGTGTTGTTGGCCAAGCCTTGCACTACTATTGCCGATGACTGAACACCTGCATTGCCGCCCATAGCAGCAACAAGAGGCATAAAAAAGGCCATTTGCGGGTGCAATATCAATTCCCCCTCATATAAGCCTACAACACGGCTACTGGCTATGCCGCCCAGCAAACCAATAAGCAACCACGGTAATCGTGCTCTACTTAGTATCCATACTTTATCCGTTAGCTCTACATCCTCGCTAATACCTGATAGTAGTTGATAATCTCTATCGGCTTCGTCTTTTATAAACTCCACCACGTCATCAATGGTAATACGTCCCATTAGCCTACCCAAAGCGTCAACAACAGGCAAGGCTACCAAGCCATATTTATTCATCATTTGTGCTACCTCTTCACCGGGGGTGTAGGTGGTTACTTCTTGTATGTCGGGGTTATAAATTGCCTCAACTTTTGTAGTAGCAGGAGAAAGGATAATGCTTTTTAGTGCTACTATGCCCTTTAGTCGGTTTTTATTATCAACCACATATACCGAGTATACACGGTCTACATTCTCAGCTTGTTCTCGTATTTCTTCAACACATTCGGCCAGTGTCCAGTTTAGGTTCACTTTCACCAACTCTTTTGCCATCAAACCACCTGCTGTGTCGTCTTTATAGCGCAGTAGCGAGGTTACGTTATGAGCCTGTTCTTCGTCGGTTAACAGCGCAATTACCTCTTCGGCAAAATCCGCGGGTAATTCATTCAGCATATCCGCCGCATCATCAGAGTCCATGTAGTCAACAAACTCTTTGGCAATATGGTCTGGCGTATATAGTTTTAGTAGTTTTAGGCGTAGGTCTTCATCAAGTGCCGTTAGTGTTTTTACTGCTTCATCTTTTTCAAGAATATCCAGCACCTCTTGCATTTCATCAACGCTAAGGCTAAAAAAAAGTTCAGCAATATCTTCGGGGTAAAGCTCGCCAAGCAGTGCGCGCACCTGTGTCATTTCCCCGGCGGCAAGTGATTGTTTTATTTCTTCCGTAAGGTTTTTTGTCAACAGGTCTGACATAGTTTGTCTTGTTTACGTAGGTTTATTTTGCTGTACCCATTGGGTAAGAGCAATAAATTGATCTACACCCAGTTCCTCAGGTCGCAATTTAGCAAATTCATGCTCGCCAACTAAGTCATCAGGTATGTTAAATTTTTTTAAACTATTGCGCATCATTTTCCTGCGCTGGTTAAAGGTAGTTTTTATAACGTCTTTGTACAACGCCTCGTCGCAGTCTATTGTTTGTCTTTCGTTGCGAATTATGCGTACCACTCCCGATTTTACTTTTGGCGGAGGGGTAAATACGTGCTCGTGAACCGTAAAAAGATACTCGGTAGTGTAATAGGTTTGCAACAATACCGACAATATACCGTAGGCTTTGGTACGTGGTTTGGCATTAAAACGCTCGGCCACTTCTTTCTGAAACATTCCCACCAACTCAGGCACTTTATATTTAAAATCAAGCATTTTAAATATTATCTGGCTGCTTATGTTGTAGGGAAAATTGCCCACTATGGCAAAAGGTTCGGCAAACATTTCATCAAGATTTAGCTTTAAAAAGTCTGAATCGAACAGCCTGTTTTCTAGCTGGGGATAATGTTGTTTTAAGTAGGCTACAGAGTCTCTATCAATCTCAATACACCAAGTAGTAAAGCGGGGGTCTTGCAGTAAAAATTGGGTAAGTACGCCCATACCTGGGCCTATTTCCAATGCTGTATTGTAGCCTTGCCCAGTAAGGCTTTCGGCTATGTCTTTAGCTATACTTTCGTCGTTTAAAAAATGCTGTCCGAGGTGTTTTTTTGGGGCTACCTTCATGTTATATGCTTACCCTATGTGCCTAAGGGAGTTTTTTCCTGCTTCAAAATAAAGTCAAGGGAGTTATTTTTCGTTATAAATTACTTTTAGTAGGGTTTCGCCAACCGCTTGCAGGGTATTTTTGCTAATCACCTCCATATTATCGTTATGGGTGTGCCAAAAACTGCCAAAACCGCCATTAGGCTCAATATGTATTATATCAACACAGGGTATGCCTGTGGCTTTGTATACATAGTAGTGGTCGTCAGTTATACCGCCATAGTCAGTATACAAAAAGTAGTTGTAATAACCTAATTGATGCGCGGTTTGCCAAACGTTTTGCAGTACCTGCGGTGCTGTTTGCTTTGATATGCCCTCCATTAAAAAAGTGGCATTGGTTGCCCCTGCCATATCTAACAATATACCGTAATTGGCTTTGTAGTTGGGCTTGTGTGGGGTTTTACCCCAAAATTGTGAGCCTAAGCAATACGAGTTTTCAACCTGTGGGCTACCCCAATCTTCGGCATCAAAAAATATAATATCAACGCCCCAAGTAGGTTTGTTTATGCTTAGTTGGCGGGCTACCTCAAGCAAAATGCCTACACCACTGCCGCCATCGTTTGCACCTAAAATGGGTTTGTCTTTATCCTTTGTGTCTTCATCAGCAAAAGGGCGTGTATCCCAGTGGGCAAATAATAACACCCTGTTTTTAGCTTCGGGGTTAAACTCGCCAATAATGTTTTTTATGATAATTTTAGTTTTATCAAACGTAGTGGCTTCGCCTTGCTGCATCAAAACCTTATCAGCATACTTACCTAATTCTGTATACAGGTATTGGGCACATTTTGCATGCTGTACTGTGCCGGGCACACGGGGCCCAAAATCAACCTGTTTTTGCACGTACATATAAGCCGTGTCAGCACTATATGCGGGACGTGTAACAGGTGCAGGCTTTTTAACCTCAGTAGTAGTGTCGTTAGTTTTTGTATCTGTACGAGGTTTATCAGGCTTGCAACTTGCAAGGGCAATTGCTGCAAACGCTGCTATGCGTGTATATTTTAGCAAAGAAGACATTGCTACAAATAACGTAATATTAGCGTAGTTATTGGGCGATTTTTTTGTGCAAGAGTTACCTTGTAGTTTTTTGTTCAATGGGTTTGTTTTTAATAGGCACATTATGACAAAATATATTGCACAGTTTTTTTTTTCGACTAAAAGCTGCTTGCTATTAAAGCAATTTTTAGTCTTTTCTTTATATTTACAATTATGCTAGGTGGCGGTGGTGGTTCGATATTTGAAATGATTAACAGGCTAAAAAACAACAATAGCCTGCTTAAAAAACCGCGCTATTTTGATGATGCGAAAAAAGACCTGCGCATACACGCAAAAATTGCACATTTAGATACCAAAGCTACTCCCCAACAGTTAAAGAAAATAAGAGAAAAACTTGAAGAACAGCGCCAGCAGGCACATACACTTATGGTAGTTGCCGTAATAGTTGGTGTGCTTGTAACGTGTGTTATTGCTTGGTTTTTTGTAAGTTTATTACACTAAAGATGGGTTTTGGATATAATGGCGGTCATGGTGCCGAAAACAAAAAGCGGCTGGATAGTTTAGGCAAACCAAAGTATTTTGATAAAACATTTGCTAAAAACAACCATAAACGCTCAAAAATTCCACACCTTGATACCCAAGCCACTCCCGAACAAATGGATAAATTGAGGGAGAAGCTGAAACGGCAAAAAATAAAATCTATAGTAATCTCGCTAATATCACTGAGTTTATGCGTTGTTGTACTGTATTTTTTAGCTCCTTGGATATTCTAATTCGTCCACTCGTATAGCCGTTCATCATCACAGTTCTCAAAAACAAACAACAAATCCCCTTGTTTGTATTATTTTTGAGCGCGAAACACAAAAAAGAGTAACAGATAACAATGGCTGAAGTAATAAGAATGCCCAAAATGAGCGACACCATGGAAGAAGGTGTTATTGTGGAATGGCTTAAGAAAGAGGGAGATACCGTTAAATCAGGCGATATATTAGCAGAAGTAGAGACCGACAAAGCCACAATGGAGTTGGAAAACTACGTTAAAGGTACACTACTGCATATTGGTGTACAAAAAGGCGATGCTGTACCTGTAGATGGTATTATTGCCATTGTAGGTGAACCCGGTGAGGATATAAAAGCCTTATTGGCCGAAGCATCTACCAAAAAAGAAGCTCCAAAAGAAGAAGTTGCCGAAAGTAGTTCTCCTGCACCCCAAGCAACTCCTGCTGCACCGTCAGCACCCGCAGCCACAAACAATACCGCAACCACTACTGATGATGGCCGTATAAAAGCCTCTCCTCTTGCCCGCAAAATGGCTGAGGAAAAAGGTTTAAACATTGCCAGTATACACGGTACTGGCGAGAATGGCCGTATAGTACGTCGCGATATTGAAAACTATAAAGAAAGTGCAGCTTCAATACCTGCCGCACCGGTATATACTGGGCAAGAAAGCTTTACAGAAGTGCCTGTAAGCCAAATGCGCAAAACTATTGCCCGCCGATTGGCCGATAGTAAGTTTACAGCCCCTCACTTCTACCTTACCATGGAAATAAACATGGATAAAGCTGTAGAAGCACGCGGAGCTATGAACGAGTATTCGCCGGTAAAACTATCGTATAACGATATGGTGATAAAGGCAGCAGCCATAGCCTTGCGCCAGCATCCACAAGTAAACTCATCGTGGATGGGCGATAAAATACGCACCAACCAACACATACACGTAGGTGTTGCCGTGGCGGTAGAAGATGGGCTTTTAGTGCCTGTTGTTCGCTTTGCCGATAACAAAACACTATCACAAATTAGTGCAGAGGTAAAAGAACTTGCCGAAAAAGCAAAAACCAAAAAACTACAACCTGCCGAATGGGAAGGAAATACTTTCTCGATAAGCAATTTGGGTATGTATGGTATTGATGAATTTACAGCTATTATTAACCCTCCTAATGCTTGTATACTTGCTATTGGCGGCATGAAAGAAACCGTAATAGTAAAAAACGGCGAGATGCGCCCGGGTCATATAATGAAAGTTACCCTAAGTTGCGACCATAGAGTAGTGGATGGCGTTGTAGGTTCAAAATTCTTACAAACCTTTAAAAACTTGCTTGAAGAACCCGTACGTTTATTAGTATAAGCTAATTAAACCCGAAAATTATACAGACCCCAAAAAGTTGCTTTTTGGGGTTTTTTATTTTAAAAAAGTATGCTGATGCCTCTTTTTCAAAGGAATAAAAGCATTTTTTGCAAAAAAACAGCTTGCACAATACGTGTTAAGCCTGTATTATTGCACAAGGATAATCTATCCTACTTTGTCGTTTATCAATTTTTATAAACCCAAACTTTTACAACTTTTTTTTGAGAGACGAACTGAACCTATAGCGTTCTAAATAATACTTTGTAAACACACCACATGTACGACATCCTGACGTTGAACGATTTGCTCTTATCTGAGCTAAGAGAGATAGCCCGTAAATTTAATATCAAAGGCTACGAACAATTAAAGAAACAAGACTTAATATATAAAGTGCTTGAGCACCAAGCTGTGAGCACACCTGCGCAAGAAGATGACGACGATAAACCCCGTAGAGGTCGTAAAAAACCAGAAAAAAGGGAAGAGAAGATAGAGACCAAAGCAGAAGTAAAAACACCACCAAAGGCAGAAGTAAAAAATCAACCCAAAGCTAAACAAGAAGTGGTTGCTGAAAAGAAACTTGATCTTAAAAAGCGCGGACGTAAGAAAAAAGAAGACGAGGACGATGATAATACCAACGAAACTCCTGTACAGGAAACTCGTCAAAAACAAGAACCAAAGGCACGAACAGAAAATAGCCGCAAAGAACCTGAAGATACCGCGCTTACAGATATACTAAACGACCCCGCTCTTACATCTGAAGAAGAGGTAGCCCCTGCACCTGAAAAACCCATCCATCAACACAAACAACGCAACCAACGTAACGACGACAGAAACCGCCACAGCCCTGCTGTTGATGCTTTTATAAACTATGCCGAAGTTGAAGGTGTAGTTAGCTCGCAAGGTGTGCTTGAAATAGTGCAAGATGGAGGTTACGGTTTTCTTCGCTCAAGCGATTACAACTATATGCCATCACCCGATGATGTATATGTATCACCATCACAAGTAAAATCATTAGGGTTAAAAACCGGCGACACCATAAAAGGTACAGTGCGCCCACCCAAAGAAGGCGAAAAATATTTTGCCCTTATAAAAGTAGAAAAAATTAACGGTAAAGAACCTGCCGATGTTCGCGACCGTGTGGGTTTTGAACACCTTACCCCGCTTTTCCCTGATGAAAAGCTAAACTTGGTGTACGATGCAAAAAACTACAGCACACGTATTATAGATTTAATCTCGCCTATTGGTAAAGGTCAACGTGGTTTGATAGTGGCACAACCTAAAACAGGTAAAACCACTTTATTAAAAGATATAGCTAACGCCATAGCTGCCAATCACCCAGAGGTATACCTTATTGTGCTTTTGATTGACGAACGCCCTGAGGAGGTTACCGATATGGCACGTAGCGTACGTGGCGAAGTTATCAGCAGTACTTTTGATGAGCCTGCTGAAAAACACGTAAAACTGGCCAACATAGTGCTTGAAAAAGCAAAACGTATGGTTGAGTGTGGCCACGATGTTGTAATAGTGTTAGACTCTATTACTCGTTTAGCGCGTGCTTACAATACCGTACAACCAGCTTCGGGTAAAATACTTTCGGGTGGTGTTGATGCTAATGCACTGCACAAACCCAAACGTTTTTTTGGTGCAGCCCGTAAAATTGAAAACGGCGGTTCGCTTACCATTATAGCGACTGCGCTTATTGACACAGGTAGTAAAATGGATGAGGTGATTTTTGAAGAGTTTAAAGGTACGGGTAACATGGAGTTACAACTTGACCGTAAACTATCAAACAAACGTATTTACCCTGCAATTGATATCCTTTCATCAAGCACTCGTCGCGAAGACCTGTTGCTGGATAAAGCTGTATTGCAAAAAATATGGGTACTGCGCAACCACCTTGCCGATATGAACCCCGAAGAGGCTATGAATACCTTGCTTAAATATATGCACGGTACACGTACCCACGAAGAATTCCTGATTTCGATGAACGGATAATTATTTATCTGTTTGATAATCAAAAAACTATAATAAGGGGGCTGAATAGCCCCTTTTTTGTTGCTTGCAATTAGCGTAGTTTCAACCCAAAATTGATTTTTGTTGATGTCGAAAGCATTTGTCTTAGTTTGGATTGTTTTTTTGATACAAGGTTGTTGTCAGCCCGATGAAAAAATAGAAGACCCTTGTGGGCAGGCCTGTTTACTTGATGAAAAATGCGATAATGGCAGGTGTGTTTGTGCTAACGACGGGATTAAAATGGGGGATTATTGTATTGCAATAACTGATAAACACTATTATGCAAAAACAGACAGCTGTAATTGTATTGATGAAATTCTTTTAAATGTATTTAAGCAAAATCAATCAGAACAATTTACTTATGTGGGTGTAAATATCTATTTCCAAAAAGATTATTCTTATATCCCTACTTGGGGGCATTATTACAATGATTTTAATGGAGGTGGATATGACAGTTTTGTTTTATTTGATATTAATAGACCTCGTTGTGAAATTAATGGCAAAGCATATTCTGCTTTATTAGCAGGTAGGTTTGTTGGGCAAGACAGCATTGATGCTTGGATAAAATGGTATAAACCCGTTACTTTCCCAACCCCTCCATTACCTATAGTTGATAGCTGCCATGTTTTTTTAGTAAAGCCAAAACGTTAAAACAGAATGAGAAAAATACTTATAGTTCTCTTTTTATTTATTTGCTGCTTAACGATTAACGGTCAAGTGCTCCTTAATTTTCAAGCAGGAAAAAGCATTTCGTTTTCGCAACGTACAGGTGGAGTTAATGATGGCGGTATCATCAAAATTGCTCCGTTTTATGATAATACATTTGGCATAGGGCTAGGCTATAGACTGAATAAAAAAACCATGCTAATGTATAACCTAACACTTAATAGTCACGGTTGGGAAGTAAAGATGCGTGAAGCAGGCACAACATCATACAAAAGCAGTAAAAACCAGTTTAGTTATGAGTACAATAAAACTAGGTGGCTGTACGAGAACAAACTAGGCATATTGTATACCGCTTGGCAAAAAGGAAACTATAAAGTAAATGTTTCAGGCGGTGTAGGTATATATTGCACCCGATGTTCATCAAGAGGATGGACGGGCGAACGAAGGATATACACCACATCAACAATAGATACCACAAATGCCGATAGCTATATTTTGGTAAATAAAAGAGATACTAAAATGTATACCTTTTTAAATACTTTGGTGTATGCAGGTGGCGAATTTTCTTATCAACTTAAAAAATCAGAACTAGGCTTGTTTTGTGAGGTTGAAACCGCTTTTGGCAAAAACTTTGAGCATACCGTTATTTTTAAAAGAGGGCAAGAAACGGGTAATATTTCTATTAAAAACAGTGGGCTTTCGCTTAGGCTAGGTTTATTTTTCCGTCCCAAAATAACCCTACCGGTAATTACAATTAAAAGGAGAGTTGAAACACCCGCTCAAACACCTGCCCCTCAGGAAGAGCAATAACACCTTCTTTGTCTTTAAATTCTCCTTTAAAATTAGTGTTGTCGGCTAGGCCACACCAAGGCTCAAGGCAAATAAACTGCTCGCAATTGGGTTTAGTCCAAATACCAAAATAAGGAAACCCCTCAAAATCCATTTTTACAGTATAATTGCCTGTTTTGCTTTTTAGTGCCATCCAACCCGACTGCATATTTTTAAAAACAATAGCATCTTTTTCAAATAGCTGGGTTTGCAACTCCAGTCTGCTGCTGTTTTTCAAAACTTCCTCTGTTTCACCTGAAAATAAGTTATCAGCTAATAAGTGTCTGTGCAGAGTTTCGGGTCGTTCAAACTCAATATAGTAATCGGTAATATTACCCGTAGGCAAATTAAAGGCAGGGTGCGCCCCTACTGAAAAGTATAGGGTTTCTGTTCCCATATTTTCAGCAATAAAAAAAGTATGTAATTTTTTTCCTTCCAAAGTATACCGCACCGAAAATTTAAAATCAAAAGGAAATACTTTTTTAGTTTCAGCAGTACTCTCCAATGTAAAAGTTGCACTGGTTTCAGTCTGTTGGCTAACCGCAAACATACTATCACGAGCAAAACCGTGTCGGTTTAGGGCATATTGTTCGCCACCAACAATAATGGTGTTGTTTTTTACTTCGCCCACTATCGGGAAAAGCACAGGAGCACTGCGATTCCAATAGGCAGGGTCGGCTTGCCAAATATATTCTGTATTATTTTCTTTATTAATAAGGCTTTTCAATTCAGCCCCGTACGGGTTTATACTTGCTGATACAAATTGATTTTGTAGGGTAATCATAACCCCAATATCACATTATTTTTTGTTAACCCGTAATAATATTTAGCGGTACAGGGTGTTTTTTAATCTCAAAGCGGCTATCGTAAAACAACTCTCCATCAATATGTCCCGCTACTATTTGCTGGGTGTTTATAGTTATTTTATCGGCGGTAAAATAGTTTACCATTGGCAAATGCAAATGGCTACCATGTTCTACCTTTTTTAGGTATAAAGGTCGTTTCAATACGGTAACGGCACTAATAGCACAAACATCCAACAGCCCATCGTTTATTTTGGCTTTAGGGGTAATTTTAAACCCTCCGCCAAAGGTGGTGCTATTGCCTATGGTTATCATAAAGCAGTTAAAGGCGGTTTTTTGGTTGTTAGCTTCAAGCACAAACTCTTTTTCGCGATAGCGCAACAGTTGACCTATCACATGATAATAGTATCCTAAAAAGCCCTTAAAAAGCGTTTTACGTTTTATCATGCTTTCTACCACTTGCCCGTCAAAGCCAATACCCAAACCGTGTATAAACAATAGATTATTACATCGCCAAACATCGCAAAGTGAGGTTTTCCCACTAAGAGATGCTTGCAAGGCGTTATTAAGCGAGGGATTAGGAAGGTAGTTTTTTATAAAATCGTTACCGCTACCTGTGGGCAAAACAGCTACGGGCAAATGCCACATACTATGGGGCAGCGAGTTGAGCAAAAGGTATAATGTGCCATCGCCACCGCTTACCCAAATTTCAGTGGGATTAAATTCATCAAAGGCTTTTTGCAGGGCATTGCGATTGTCATCAGCACTTGTAAGGGTTTCTAGCACATAGCTTTGTAGCTTTTCTATGTGCAGTAACACCTTAATTTTGGCTAAACCTACTCGGCTTTTCCCCTTATTGGCAAAGGCATTGTGAAATATAAGTATGCGGCGGGTCAAGGGTTAATGGTGTTTTGTTTTAATCTCTCTAAAATCAAATCGAAAACATCTTGCCTAAAAGGAATATTAGTAGTTTGGTGGTTTTTATAGATAAAATTATAATCTACTTTTTGAGGGATTATCTTACTTAAATATATTTTTGGAAGCCCTTTTTTACTTCCATGTACATCTTCAATTTCAGTTACTACGCCAAACTGGTTTATAGCAAGCCCTGCCGTTTTTATTTCATCCCAACTAAAATGTTTCTCTTTATGAAATAATCCGTAGGTTTTTATACCTGAATCAGAAATTTCGACAACATTTAACGATAAATAAATAAACACTAAAACATAGCCAAGTGTAAAGAGGCCAAAATTGAGATAGTTTTTCACCTGTATGGCATCAAAAAAATATTGGTATACAGTAATCAGTGCAAAGAAAATTGCTAAGGCAATGATAAGTTTACCTAGTCTGTTTTTCCATAGTAATCCAAAGTGTGTGTATACTTTCTTTTCCATCACTTAAAAATAGTTAATTGAGTTTCTTTCAGTTTAAAACTTTTGCGGTGGTAGGGCGTTGCGCCTTCGGCAATTAATAACTCGCGGTGGGCTTTTGTCCCGTAACCTTTATTCTTCTGCCAGTTGAATTGGGGATATTCGGCAGCAATTTTTTTCATGTATTCATCGCGGTGGGTTTTAGCCAATATTGATGCCGCCGCAATATTCATATACGTTCCATCGCCTTTTATTATTGTTTGGTGCGGTATGGTTTTGTAAGGCTTAAACCTATTACCGTCTACCGCTATATATTCGGCTTGCGGTTGCAATTGTTCTAATGCCCTGTGCATTGCTTTTATCGAGGCATTTAAAATGTTTATGGTGTCAATTTCTTCTACCGTGCAAATGCCCACTGCCCATGCAAGAGCTTCTTTTTCTATAATTAAACGTAGTTGGTCGCGGTGGGTTTCGCTAAGTTGTTTCGAGTCGTTTAGTAATGCGTTTTTAAATTTTGGCGGCAAAATAACTGCGGCAGCGTATACATCGCCCACCAAACAGCCTCGCCCTGCTTCGTCGCAGCCTGCTTCTAGTAGTTTTTTCTGTATGCTAAGTTTAAGAGCCATGCACCGTTTTTTCTATACTATCCCACAGCAAATTAGCAGTTTTTTGCCAAGTAAACACATCGCTACGCTCAATAGCCTTTTGGGTGAGGTTTTGTCGTAATACATCATCATTAGCCAGTGTTTGCATGGCATTGGTAATGCTTTCTACTGATGTAGGTTCGACTAATAGCCCTGCATCGCCCAATACTTCAGGCATTGATGATACGTTGGAGGTGATAACAGGAGTGTGGCACTTAAAGGCCTCTATAATGGGCAGCCCAAACCCCTCGAAAAAGGGAACGTATACCAAACCCAATGCTGCGGCTATGGTTGCCGAAAGGTCTTCATCACTCAGCCGCCCTGTAAACACAACATCGGTTTTGTGCTGCATAGCTTCAAAAGTGGTGTCCATATCATCTGTTTGCCACGCTTTGCGGCCTACTATTACCAGTTTTGTGCCTTTTGTATCGCTTTGCTTAAAGCTATCAAAGGCTTTAAGCAAATTCACTATGTTTTTGCGGGGCTGCAATGCGCCTACAAATACAAAGTAGGGCGCACAGTTGGTTATTTTTTGACGTATAGCTGTTTTTTCATCCTCATTAACAGAGGCAAAAGCTCCGCTAACGCCGTTGTACACTACATCAATTTTATCAGGAGCAATAGTGTACTGCTGCACTATATCTTGTTTTGAAAACGCTGAAACGGTGGCTATGCGTGCCGCTTTGTGCGCAAATTTGGGGAAATAATGGGTGTAGTATTTACGAACTAACCCGCCAATATCATCAGGTCGGTGAATAAAGGCTAAATCGTGCATTACGGGCAGTTGTGGTACGTTGGTACGTAGACTTAAATACCCATCGGGTGAAAGGAATATATCAGGATTGTATTTTTTTAGCACTTGGGGTAAACTCCACTCAAACCACAAATACCACAAAATAGGGTGTCGCGATTGTGGCGGTATAACTACCGGGGTAATGTTGTTGCTAAAAATAAAACTATCGTCGTAGGCACGGTCAAAAACAAAAATAAACTCGTGTTCAGGGTGGTTTTGCGTAAGTAATTTGCAGGTTTCATAAGTAAACCTGCCTATCCCTTCCAGCTTATCTTTTAGTAAGAAACGTGTATTAACTACTATGCGCACGGCTTGTGTTTAGGGCAAATGTAGCAAACCTATACGGTATTGCACCACTCTTGATTGGTCGTTTTTTACTTTTTGATTGGTCAAGCGGACGCTTTTTTATTTTTGGCACGAGCGGACGCTCGAGCCAGCTTTGGATGGTTATTCGCTGTCGCTATTTTTGGGTGCCTTTTGTTTTTTCCTATACAGTTCTATCCATCCTGTAATGCGTTGGGCGTTTAGTAATATAATTACTGCTGTAACTAACTGTGCGGCATTATAATAGACATAGTTATTGCTTATAACGAATAGTCTATCAAGAAAAGAACTTTCATAGTCAGAAAGATCAATTGCTCTAAAAAAATCTACAAAAAAAGCTGGGCCAACGGAAAAAATACTATATGCTGATGCCAATACTATGGCAATGAAGATTACATCTTTTGAATAAAAGTTAAGTTTAATATTAGCTTCGTCCTCCTTTTCCTTATATACCCACGACACTAAAATATCAGTACGTACCAATAAGTAATACAGCATTACCAAATACAGCAGTAGTATAGCTATGAAAATGTAGGGGATTTTAGCTGCGTTTGAATCGAACGAATAAAAACTAAATATAGAAGTATACATGGTTACAGGCATGTATATTACATTAGGGATAACAAGCAAAAAACCGATTGATTTAAAAATAATCTCAAGTAGTGATTTGGTTTTCATAGGCGTATATAAACTTTAAAAATAAAGAATAGATTTTAAAGCCTGTAAGAAACTCGATAAAGAGAAACTAAACCAAATAGGGTACAAACACTATAAGCCCGATAACAAACGCGCAAATTGAGGCTAAAAGCACCGCACCTGCGGCTACATCTTTTATCCAACCTGCATTGGTATTTTTTTTGGGAGAAACCATATCAACCAATTTTTCTAGGGCAGTGTTTAGTGCTTCGGCGGTTATTACTAGGCCTATGGCTAATACTACAAAAAGCCACTCGGTAATGGTGATGTGGAGTATAAAACCCAGTGAGACTACTAAAATGGCGGCAAGACTATGAAAACGAAAATTTCGCTCGGAAAGAAACACCTTTTTTATACCTGAAAAGGCATAACCAAATGATTGTACGTATTTATTAAATAACGAATTTGGGTCGCGCTTAAACATTTTGCTTTAATGCAAGCATTTGCAAGGCGGTAACGGCGGCTTCTATGCCTTTGTTGCCGTGTTTACCTCCTGCTCTGTCAAGTGCCTGCTCTTGGTTTTCTGTGGTTAATACTCCAAATATAACAGGTTTGTTATACTTAAGTCCCACATTCATAATACCATTAGCGGCTGCATCGCAAATAAAATCAAAATGGCGGGTTTCGCCTTGTATCACACAGCCTAGTGTTATAACAGCATCAACTGCATCAGGTTGTGCGGCATATTGCGCGCCCAAAGCCAGCTCAAAAGTGCCGGGTACATAGTGGGTACTAATGTTCTGTTCGGGCATACCTGCTTGTTGCAGGGCTTCTACCGCACCACTATATAAAGCGCCTGTAACCTCTTCGTTCCATCTTGAAACTACTATGGCAACATTAAATGCACTAGCATTGGGCAATTGCACATTGCCAAAACTTGAAAGGTTTTTATGGCCGGTTGCCATAGTTTATGTGGTTTTTAGTTATCGAAACTGCTAATACCTGCTTTGGCGTTTGCACGAGCTATATATTTTTCTATATCGCGGGCTTGGTCGCTTTCGGCAAATTCTTTTTTAATGCGTTGGTAGCTTTTGGCTGCCTGCTCGTTTTTGCCTAAGTTTTCTTGCGCTAAGCCTAATTTTTTAAGATATAGCGGAGCTGTAAGCAGGTTTTTAGAGTAGTTAGCAGCATCTTTAAAGTAGCCTTCAGCTTTGTCTACGTTGCCAAGGTCTACATAGCAATCGCCAATCATACCTAAAGCGTGTGCACGTACTAGCTCATCGTTTAGTTTAAATTTCTCAAGGTATTCAATAGCAGTGCTGTAATCACCTATGCTCATATAAGCACGGCCGGCAATATATGCTGCTTTTTGTGCTGAAGGTGTTCCACTGTATTGGTCAACAAAATCAACGGCATTAATAAAATCGGGGTCGGTTGGGTCTCCGTTCAAAATCCTGTTAAATGAATCTAACTCAAAATAGTACTCAATTTTAAACAGGCTTTTTTGGGCTTCTTTTTCTTTTTCGCTGTTAGCATAGCTCATGTATATGAAGCCTAAAACAGCTAAAAGCACTATGGCTCCGCCTACTTGTATTGCCTTTTTGTTTTTATTATAAAACTCTTCGGTCTTGCTTAGGCTGCCGCCTAGTTGTTCGTCAAGGGTGTCTTTTATTTCGCTCATTTCAGTTAATAGTCGGGTTATAGGTATTAATAGGCTTAGTCCATTATAAAAGGATAGTTCGCTTCAGCGTACACATCAGTGTAAATTTCATCAGGGCTAGGTAGTGGCGAGTTTTCTGCAAACTCTACACTTTCAGTAACCACAGCTTCAATTTTTTCTTCTATCTCGTCCAATTGTTTTTCAGTAAGCCATTTATTTTTCAAAATAGTAGCTTTTACCTTTTCAATTGGGTCTTGGTGCTTGTATTCTTCTACCTCTTCTTTCGAGCGATATTTAGCAGGGTCGCTCATACTATGTCCGCGGTAGCGGTAGGTACGTATTTCAAGAAAAGTAGGGCCATCGCCTTTGCGAGCGCGGGTAACAGCTTCATCAATAGCTTCGTGTACAGCTTCAACTGTCATGCCGTCAACAGCAGCATTTGGCATATCAAATGCTAGGCCTATTTTGTGTATATCAAGCATGTTTGTAGTACGTTGTACAGAAGTACCCATGGCGTATCCGTTGTTTTCGCAAACAAAAATTACGGGTAGTTTCCACAACATAGCCATGTTAAAGGCTTCGTTTAGCGAGCCTTGACGTACTGCGCCATCGCCCATATAGCATACACAAACATTGTTTGTGCCGTTGTATTGCTCGGCAAAAGCAATGCCTGCACCTAATGGTATTTGACCGCCTACTATACCGTGACCGCCAAAAAAGTTATGCTCTTTGCTAAACATGTGCATACTACCGCCTTTGCCTTTGCTACAGCCGTCAATTTTACCGAAAAGTTCGGCCATAACAGCGTTTGGGCTTATGCCGCACCCCAATGCGTGCGCATGGTCGCGGTAAGCAGTAATTATTTTATCGTCTTTGGTAACAGCACTCATAGTGCCTGCTACCACAGCTTCTTGTCCGATGTATAGATGGCAGAAACCTTTTATTTTCTGCTGCCCATACAATTGTGCCGATTTTTCTTCAAAACGGCGCATCAACAGCATTTCTTCATACCATTTCTGGTAGGTTTCTTTTGTAAACTTTTGTTGTGCTTTTTTAGCCATGATATTTTTTACAGAACTGCAAAAATAGACTTTTTTATACATTACAAAAAACCCCTTTGTGGGGTATAAAGTATAATTTTTAATGTGCTGCTACTCTGCTTTTTAAAAAACAACAAAAGGCTAAAAAAAAATTGTATTGCAAATACTGTGTTTCTGCACGTTACTGTTTGATTAACAAAATTTTACACGTTACGACTTGTTTTATTTTGTAGCTTTACAGTAGCTCTAGCTATCCTTAAAAAAACTATACTGCCATGAAAAAAATTTTACTACTACTGTGTTTTAGTCTAATCTACGGCACAGACTCTCTTTTAGCGCAAAAGAAAACCACTACCACAGCAACACCCCAACCTGAAAAGCAAACTCAAAAAAAACCGCCACCTTACGTTTACAAGACCGACTACGACGTAAAAATGAAGGAAGTAGATGCTAAAGTAAACTCGGCTGTGGGCACTGCCCAAACGCTGAAACGCGAGCTAAGTGGGAAGCTGGATAAGGTAAACGAGCTGGATGCCAAAATGCAGCAAGTGGAGGATATACTAAACTCGGCTAATTTTAAAATTAGTCTTACCAATGATTCGTTAGCAAAAACCCGTTTTTCTATTGATGAGTTTAAGGCAGATACTGATAAAAAAACCGCCACCTTGTTTGCCGAAGCGGAGATGCAAAAAAACCTTATATGGGGGGCGATGGCTCTTGCAGTTCTGTTATTTATCATTCTTTTTATAATGATGAACAATCGTTTGCTGAAACTAAAGAAAGCCATGCACTTGCAAACTGAACAACAAACGGACTTGCTTAACGAGCGATTAGAAGAACAAAGGAAAAACATAACAGATGAGTTAACCCAGTTTAAAAATCGTATGCAAGATGATACTTTACGAATGCGTACCGAAATACGTTCGGGAAATGATAAAACAACAGCCCAATTGGCTTCTATTATGGAGAAGTTGGACGCTTTAGATAAAACAGAATAACAACAAATAGGGTTGAAGACCTATTCTGTCAAAAATTACAGCCCACAATGGGACTTAAGCCCCATTGTGGGCTGTAATTGTTAAACGAGGTGGATTTTAATCCACTGCAAATGATTGAAAACATGAGTTCGGGAGAAGAAAATCATCAAGAACTCAATGAATACCGGGTGCGGCGGGAACGTAATTCTCTCGAAAGAGGGAATCCGCGCGTAGGGCAATACTTTTTTATTCTTCCAACCACACAGATTCCCATTTTAAATGGGAATGAGTACTTTTTAAGTTTAATTCTTTTCCATCGGTTTTTAAACCGATGCTATTCATACCTATCGGCAATCCCGAACGGGTATAAATAGTGGCAGGTTTTAACCTGTCGAGAAGAAGAAGCAAAGTGTATTTCTATTTAATTCACCCAAAAACAAAAGAACCTGATGTGTATTACGTTGCCCCTCTATTACAAAGAGAGAGTAAGATGAACAAATAATCAATTGCACCACGTTGCCGAGCGGACGCTCTATTATTTTCAGCACGAGCGGACGCACGCGCCAGCTTCGATACATTAAAACAGTATTGAATTTCCAGTTATCTACTCAAAAGTGTCATCATAACGGTATATCGGATCTATTTCTTCACCTGGTTTAATGTTTACAAGACTACGAAGCAGCCCATCTTCTAGGTGATATACCCAGCCGTGTAGTTCGGGGCCGTTTTTATTTTTCCATGCTTTTTGTATGATAGATGTTTTTGATAGGTTGTGTACTTGTTCTATCACATTTACCTCTACCAGTTTATTTACTTTTAGTTCTTCGCTGCCGATGCTATCTATTTCATCGCGGTGAAAACGGTAAACATCTTTAATGTTTCGTATCCATTTGTTTATCAATCCGTGGTGCTTGTTTGATAATGCAGCTTTTATACCTCCGCAGCCGTAATGACCGCAAACTATTACGTGTTTTACGCCCAATTCTTCAACAGCATATTGTAAGCCGCTAAGTAAGTTCATGTCGGTATTCACCACCATGTTTGCAATATTGCGGTGCACAAATATTTGGCCTGAGCGGGTGTTGGTTATTTCGTTGGCGGGTACCCGACTATCGGAACATCCTATCCAAAAAAAATCGGGCGACTGACCTTCGCTAAGGGTATTAAAAAAACTTGGGTCGTCATCGGTTTTTTCTTTTGCCCAAGCTTTGTTCTGAAGAAAAACTTTGTCAATTATATTCATACGGGTTGTTTTTATGCTTGTTGGGTACGCAATTGACCCACAACTTCTATACTAAGATTTCTTTTGTCAGCCACCGAAATAAAATCCTCAATCAATTCAGATACATCAGGGTCTATAAACCGTGCTTTTGAAACATCTACAAGTACATGTGCGTTATCGGGTATTTGGGCTAAACAGTCTTTTACGTTTTTAACATACAAAAAGGGTATGTCTTTGGTAAAGCGAATAAGGTAGTTGTTGTCGTGCTGAGTAAAACTAACCAAAGGCCTTTTGTTTGATTTAATGGTGTAGAACAAGCCTACCATAATACCTATTATAATTCCGTATAGTAAATCGGTAAAGAGTATGGCTACAATTGTTACCAAAAAGGGTATAAACTGAGAAGATCCGTTTTTTGATATTGATTTGAAAATAGCGGGCGAGGTAAGTTTAAATCCAACAAAAAATAAAATACCTGCTAATGCTGCTAAAGGAATTAGGTTAAGTATAGGTGCTATAAGTACCACACACACCAATAGTAATATGCCGTGCAAAATAGCCGATACTTTTGTTTTTCCGCCGGCATTTAAGTTGGCCGAGCTACGTACTATTACTGCTGTTACAGGTAAGCCACCCAATAGAGCAGAAACTATATTGCCTATACCTTGTGCCTTTAGCTCTTGATTTTTTGGGGTAATACTTTTTGCAGGGTCAATTTTATCAATAGCTTCAACACTAAGTAGCGACTCTAAGCTAGCTATAAGGGCAATTACAATAGCCACTTTCCAAACGGCCATATTACCTATTTGTGAGAAATCAGGAAAGTCTAGATTGCCGGCGAAGGCAGAAAACGAACCTGTAATGGGTATTTTAGCTAGGTGATTGCCTCCTAATGCAAATTTTTCTCCCAAGCCGGGAAACCAAAAATGGTTTAATGCTACTGAGGCAACTACTGCTACCAAAGCGCCTGGAACTATTTGGAAGAAAGTCATTTTTTTAAGAGCCTTTATCTCCCAAATTACCATTAAGCCAACAGAAACTAAAGTAATAATAGCTGCTGCTGGTCTAAAGGTGCGTATGGCAAACCATATTGTACTAAAAGTATTGCTACCATCAGGTTGCGAAAAACTTTCATCACCTTCATAGTCGGCATCATAGCCTAGTGCGTGGGGTATTTGCTTTAAAATTAATATAATGCCAATAGCAGCCAGCATACCCTTTATTACAGGTGATGGCACATAATTACCAATGGCACCTGCTTTTAAAAAGCCAAGTATTAACTGAAAAACTCCGGCAATAAGCACGGCAACTAAAAAAATTTCAAAGCTTTTAAGTTCTTCTAATGAGCTAACAACTATTGCGGTTAAACCTGCTGCGGGGCCACTAACACTGAGGCTTGATTTGCTGAAAAAGCCAACTACTACACCCCCCACTATGCCTGCTATTATGCCCGACATAAGGTGGGCTTTTGAGGCCAGAGCTATACCCATGCACAATGGCAAGGCTACTAAAAATACAACTAGTGCAGCTGGGATATCGTTTTTTAGGTTTTTTATATAATTGGTCATTCAGAGGCTAATACGCTATTTTGCAGAATATAGGAAAAAGGTTCTTTAAACACAATTATTGTTCCAAACTCCACGTCAAAAGCGTGTTTCAATAATTTGTTGTTCACAGCGAGCAATTTATTTTTCATCACATTATAAGTGTATTTTTGCCGCTAACCCATGCAGCAAAAATTTTTATCCAACTTTAGCCTGCTTATCTCGCTTAACTTATTTGTGAAGCTGTTTTGGGTGTTTGGTATTGATATTACTGTGCAAAACACGCTGGGCAGCGCTGTATATGGCGATTATTTTGCTTTGTTTAATCTTGCCCTTATAGGTGCTATAATTGCTGATGTGGGGGTGAACAACTACAATAACCGTGTTATTGCTGCCGACCCAAGCAAACTATCACACTACTTGGCCAATATACTTACCCTAAAAAGCGGCTTATTTGTGTTGTACATGGTTGCACTAATGCTAATAGGTTGGGTATTGGGCTACACCCAGCAACAAATGGGCTTGTTGCTTATTGTGGGGCTTAATCAAGGGTTGATAACGTTTTATAATTACTTGCGCTCAAACGTATCGGCACTGCACCTTTTTAAAACCGAAAGTTTTTTATCGGTAAGTGATAAACTGGTAATGATAGTACTTTGTGGTTTGCTGTTGTGGGTAAATCCGTTCGGCGGTACATTTACCATATACACCTTTGCTTGGGTACAAGTGGCGGGTTTGGTAGCAGGGGTTACTATATCTTTTTTTGTGCTATACCGTTTTATAAAACGTAGTGAGTTTAAGGTAGATTTTGGGGTGATGAAAAGCATCTTAAAAAAATCGTACCCGTATGCTATACTTATTACTTTAATGAGTTTTTATACCCGACTGGATGCGGTGATGATTGAGCGCTTACTTCCCGATGGGGCAAACGAGGCGGGTATATATGCCTCAGGCTTTCGCTTGCTCGATTCGCTAATAATGTTTGCTGTTTTAATGGCCAATATGCTGTTGCCCATGTTTGGTAGGTTGATACACAGGCAACAAAATGTAACTACTTTGGTAAAACAAAGTTTTGCCATAATGCTATTGCCCGCCGTTGGCGTGCCCTTGCTGGCTTGGTTTTATAGAGATGATTTGTACACGCTTATTTATCCCAACTTGTATACACCCTACGGTGCAATAATTTTTGCTTGGGTACTTACTGCTTTTATTCCCATTAGTATGGGGTATATATTTGGTACATTGCTAACTGCCAATGGCAGTTTGCGCCAACTAAACATTATATCGGTATTGGGTTTGGTGGCCAATTTTGCCCTAAACTGGATATTAATACCACAATACAAAGCTATGGGGGCGTGTGTGGCTACAATTATTACACAAAGTTTGGTGGTAGGGCTAACGGTAGTATATTGCCGCAAGTTTTTTAGCTTTACAGTTTCAACGGCGTTTATTCGCTCAATACTTTTATTTATTGCAACTACCGGAGGTGTTTTTTATGTCTTAACTCTTGTACAATGGGAGTGGAAGACGGAAGTACTTACCGCTATGGTTTTTATAGCTGTTTTGGCCTTAATAACCGGTGTAGTAAAAATAAAAGATTTGATAGCTTCGTTTAAACCAAGTGAATAGAAAGCCCTAAATACCAACGATATTTTTATTTTTGTCGCAAATACCTAACCCGATGTCTGAAACAAAGACCGATTACCAGTTTAATACTTTAGAGATTATTCGTCTTGTACTGCGCCGCAAGTGGCCAATACTAATAGTAACCGCGGTGGCTTTGGTGGCCTCAATTATATTTTCAGGGCCATCGTTCATCACCCCGAAGTATGAGTCGAACGTTATTTTTTATCCTTCAAAAAACAACTCAGTTTCTGGTGGGATATTAGAAGATGCAACGGCACGTGATGTTGATGCTTCTGAATTTGGTGAGGAAGAAAACGCCGAGCAGGCCTTGCAAATTTTAGGCTCGTCGCAACTTATGGGACGTGTTGTGGAGCGTTTTGATTTAATGAACCATTACCACATCGACCCTAACGGTTCAATGCCCTACACCAAACTGGCTAACAAAATAAAATCGAACATTAAGTTTAATCGTACCGAGTTTCTTTCAATAGAGATTAGTGTGATGGATGAGGACCCACACATGGCGGCCAGAATTGCCAACGGTATATCGCAAATTTATGATAGTGTGCGCACCGAAATTCAAAGGCAGGTGAGCAGCAAAGCCTACGAAATTATTGAGAACGAATACAATGCTAAGGTGAAAGAGGTTGAAACTTTGCAACAGCAGGTAAACGACCTTTCGAACGGAAAAGATATTGATATGAGCGCCCTTTCGGGCGGAAAAAATGAGGGCACAGGCCAAATGATGGCACGTCAGCAAAAAATGGCAAAAAGCGGTGGCAATGTGGGTACGCTTATTCGCGCTACCGAGTCGCTTAGCCAAGCGGTTGAGCAAATGAACCATTTGAAAGAGAAGTTTCGCAAGGCCAATGCCGATATGGTTGAGTATATACCACACAAATTTGAAATTAGCCCTGCATACGCCGCCGAACAAAAGGCATATCCGCGCCGCAGCATAATAGTGTTACTGGCCACTTTTGGTGCGTTTTTTCTTTCGGTATTAATGATGATACTTATTGAGCGTTTTGCCTACTTCCGCGCACAACTAAACGAAGACAAGGCTTAGGGAAACAATGCTCACCCAAAAGCAAATACTAAGTTTTTATATCATTAGCGGCTTGTTTATAGCCGCCAATGTGGTGGCTGTTATATTTGATTTTTATCTGGTGCCGTTGCTGCCAGTCGCCTTTTTAATGGTGTTGTTGGCACTTTTTGCATCAGATAAGTTGGTGTATTTGGTTACCGGACTTGTTCCTTTCTCTATTCCTGTATGGCATTTATTGGGCAATTTTGGTCTTATACTTCCTACCGAGCCTATTGTTATTACACTAATGCTTATAGGTATTTTAAAGTTTGCCTACGGAAGCCAAACTGCCTATAAAAGCCTTTTGAGGCACCCGCTTACCATTGCTATTTTGATAAATACAGGTTGGTTGCTGTTTACTTCTTTTACCAGTAGCATGCCCTTAGTTTCTATAAAGTATACTGCTTCGCGCATTTGGTACATAGTAGTATTTTACTTTATGGCCTACCAAATTTTTACTGATTATAAACGTATCGAACGGTTTTTGTGGTGGTTTACTATTCCCCTAGTGTTGGTGGTTATATATGTAATGGTAAGGCACTTTCAGCACGGCTTTGTGCGCGAGGTGTTTCCTTATATGATACAGCCCTTCTTTTGGGTACACGGCGTATACAGTGCCACAGTGGCTATGGTAACCCCAATGCTAATTGTGTTTTTTATTAGGGGTAAAAAAATGGGTTTTAGCACACTAACACGTGGGTTTATAGGGCTTTTGGCCATAATGTTTTTAATGGCCATTACCTACTCATATACTCGTGCGGCATGGGTTAGCCTTATGGCGGCTTTAGGGGCTTTGGTAGTGTTTTATGTTAAAATACCTATACGCTATATTTTCGGCTCAGTAATAGTAGCCCTATTGGTAGTATTTGCTTTTCAAAAATCTATACTGCTAAAATTAAGCGAGAACGAGCAAGGTTCGTCACGCCGAAACGATTTGGGCGAGCACCTTCAATCGGTATCAAACATAAAAAACGACCCTAGTAACCTTGAGCGTATTAACCGATGGAATTGCGCCATACGAATGTTTGAAGAACGCCCTCTTTTGGGCTGGGGGCCTGGTACTTATGCTTTTCAATATGCTCCTTTCCAACGTAGTAAAGATATAACAGTAATAAGCACCAACTTTGGTGATGTTGGCCATGCCCACAGCGAATACCTAGGGCCTTTGGCCGAAGGAGGTTTTATTGGTATGATTAGTTGGCTGGTGGTGTTTTTATTAAGTGTATACAAAGGTATGATGTTGTTTTATCACGGTATACACGAGAAAACCCGAACCATAGCTTTGGCCGTTGTATTGGGATTAATTACCTACTATGCCCACGGGGTGCTAAACAGCTATATCGATTATGATAAAATTGCTGTCCCCCTATGGGGTTTTTGCGCCATTTTAGTAGCCCTAGAGGTTATTGATAAAAAACCTGTGGCTGAAGCTGAACACTCTATTTGACAAATTTTTAAAATTTGTCAAATAGAGTGTCAGGATATAAAAACCCAAGAAAAGACGGGTATGTGTGGGCTGATTAGCTTGCTACTTCTTCAAATAGCGCAACAAATAATGCAAGGCAAGGCGATAGCCGTTTAGCCCCATTCCTGTAATAATTCCCGCACATTTCGATGCTGTTATCATAGTATGGCGGTATTCTTCGCGGGCATATACATTGCTTATATGCACCTCTATAACAGGTGTACTTATAGCAGCAATAGCATCGGCAATAGCTACCGATGTATGAGCATAGCCCCCTGGGTTTAAAATTATACCTTTACAGTTTTGCCCAAATTGGTGCAGTTTGTCAATTATTTCACCTTCGCTATTACTTTGAAAATATTCTATGTCAGTATGGCTGTGTTTATCGCGTAGTTTTTCTAAATAGTCTTCAAACGATTCTGAGCCGTAAACGCTAGTCTCACGTTGCCCTAAAAGATTTAGGTTGGGGCCGTTTATAATTGCTACTTTGTATGTTTCTTCGTTACCCATAAATTGGCATAATACCTGTACACAAAGCTAATACAAAACCCAAACTAAAGCAGGTGTATTACTTTTTACCCGTTTTAAAAGTAGTATATTTGGCGCTTCTTCAACACCATGACTGACGATATAAAACACGAGTGCGGGGTAGCCTTCATAAGGCTATTAAAGCCTTTGGAGTATTACAAACAAAAGTACGGTACTGCTGCATACGGACTTGAAAAACTCTCTATGCTTATGATTAAGCAAAAAAACAGAGGGCAAAACGGAGCAGGCGTAGCTAGTATTAAAATTGATATACCCGAAGGTCATCAATATATACACCGCTACCGTACAGCTTCAAAAAATTATTTGGCCGATACCATTGGTCATGTTACAGGGCACTACAAAGCCCTTACCCCAGAGCAAAAAAATGATGTTAACTACCTAAAAATTAACACACCCTACATAGGAGAATTATTGCTTGGGCATTTGCGTTATGGAACCTACTCGCGCAATACCGATGATTTATGCCACCCTTTTTACAGGCGTAATAACTGGATGAGCCGTAACCTTGTATTGGCGGGTAACTTTAATATTACCAACGTTGATGATTTGTTTAATCAACTGGTAGAGTTGGGACAACACCCCAATGAAAAGGCCGATACTATTTTGATGCTTGAAAAAATCGGGCACTTTTTAGACGATGAGGTTGGCGACATTTATCACCGTTATAAAGGCAACCTTACGCATCGCCAAATATCTGATAAGATACGCGAAGAGATAAACATACCACAAATACTAAAACGCTCGTTTAAAGCAATTGACGGCGGTTTTACTATGATAGGGATGATAGGGCATGGTGATGCTTTTATACTTCGCGATCCTGCGGGTATACGTCCCGCGTTTTATTACGTTGATGATGAAGTTTGCGTAGCAGCCAGCGAACGCTCGGCAATACAAACAGTATTCAATGCCCCTATCGACGAGGTAAAAGAAATAACTCCCGGTAGTGCACTTATTGTGCGCAAAAACGGAGAAATAAAAGAAGAAGAAATTTTACCCCGCGTTGAGCAACTTTCGTGCACGTTTGAGCGTATTTACTTCTCAAAAGGTAACGATAGAGATATTTACAAAGAGCGCAAAAGCCTTGGCCATCAGGTAGCTGAGAAAGTGTTGCGCAAAGTAGATTACGACTTTAATAATACTATATTTAGTTATATACCCAATACTGCTGCTACCAGTTTTTATGGTATGATGGATGGGGTGAATGAATACCTAAGTTGGTTTAAAAAACAGCAAATACTAGCTAACCGAAGTATGACTGAGGAAGAGTTAGATGTTTTATTGAAATTACAACCGCGCAGGGATAAAATTGTACATAAAGATGAGAAGCTGCGTACCTTTATTACAGAAGACAGTAATAGAGAAGACTTGATAGGGCAGGTATACGATATTACTTACGGGCTGGTAAAAAAATCAGACACACTTGTTGTGGTTGATGATTCTATTGTACGTGGAAATACTTTGAAGATGAGCATTTTGAGGATTTTGGATAGGTTGAACCCTAAAAAAATCATCATTGTGTCTTCGGCACCGCAAATACGCTATCCCGATTGTTATGGTATAGATATGTCGAAACTAAAAGACTTTGTTGCCTTTAAGGCCATGATAGAGTTGATAGAGGAGAATAACTTGACCCATAAATTGGAGGAGGTATATGCTAAAGCTTTGGAGGAAATGAAAAAACCACCTGAGGAAATGGTGAATGTGGTAAAAGAACTGTATGCCTTGTTTACTACCGACCAAATAACGGATAAAATTGTAAAAACGCTTACCCCAACTGATATTAATGCTGAGGTAGATATTATTTATCAATCTATAAGCAACCTGCACACTGCTTGCCCAAACCACAAAGGCGATTGGTATTTTACAGGAAACTACCCCACACCGGGGGGTACAAGGGTAGCCAACAAAGCTTTTATAAACTACTATAGCGGTAGTAGTGAGAGGGCTTACTAAGCCTGTGTTTGCTTTACCCTAAAGATAAAACCCAATAGAAAAGCCCTGTACAAATATTGTACAGGGCTTTTCTTTTAGATCGTTAAGAAGCGAAATTACGCTCCCACTTTATCTTTAGCCCCTTTAGGACTTTGGGCTTTAAGTTCTACAAAGTCAATAATTTTCATAGCAATATCTTTGCCTGTGGCTTTCTCAATACCCTCAAGGCCGGGAGATGAGTTTACCTCAAGCACTAATGGGCCACGTTCACTTTGCAGCAAATCAACCCCTGCTATGTTTAATCCCATAGATTTAGCAGCTTTCAACGCTGTCTCTTTTTCAAGGCGGGTTAGCTTTATTGCTTTGGCAGTGCCACCACGGTGCAAGTTTGAGCGAAACTCGCCCTCAAGGGCTTGACGTTTCATTGCACCTACCACCTCATTACCAACTACAATGGCGCGTATATCTGCTCCTTTAGCTTCTGCTATGTACTCTTGCACCAAAACATTCTTTTCTATGCCGTAAAAGGCTTCTAAAATTGCTTTAGCAGCTTTTTTGGTTTCGGCAAGCATTACGCCTATACCTTGTGTGCCTTCAAGTAGTTTTATTACTACAGGCACACCGCCTACCATATCAAGCAAGTCGTTAATATTATTACTGTTGTGTGCAAAAACGGTGGCGGGCATACCCAATCCGTCGCGAGAAAGCAATTGCATACTGCGCAGCTTATCGCGTGAGCGGGTAACAGCCATACTTCCGTTGGCACAAAATACCTTCATCATCTCAAATTGGCGAACAATGGCAGTACCGTAAAATGTTACTGATGAGCCAATGCGAGGAATTACTGCATCAACACCTGTTATTACGGTGCCTTTGTGATGAATAGTAGGTTTCCCTTGTTTTAGGCCAACATAGCAGTCGAGGTGATTGTATACCTCAACAATATGACCTTTTTGTTGACCTGCCTCTATCAATCTGCGGGTAGAGTACAAGTTGGCGTTGCGCGAAAGAATTGTAATTTTCATTTAGAGAAACCAAAGGCTTATGCCAGTGGTATTTTTTTTTCAGTAGTAGGGGTAACCAGTGTTTTTTTAATTTTTCTTTTATACGACATGTTTGCTTTCGACACATCAACAATAAATTTTCCGCGAATAAAACGTCTGCCCAATAAAACAGGGTACTCAAGGTTCGATCTATCTCGCAATGATATTTCCATATTGTACAGCTTTCCAAACATTTTTACTGTTGTGGGTACAATGTAGCGGTTTTCTTCCTGTCCAAACGAGTTTTTTATTCTCATTTCTCTATGGAAAGGCAAGGTAAACTCTTTACCCTTAAATTGCTCAAACGATTCGTCTAAGGGTATAAACTTAACATATTGTTTACGGTAACGTTTTACCAGCTCTATACTGCTACAGTGCAGTACCGAGGTTGTTGCTCCCGTGTCGGTTTTTACCTCTACATTCTCTAAGCCAAAGTCAACAAAATCAATCTTATCCTTCCAGCCTAGTTTATGTTTGGTTTTTTTACTCATGCACCTGTATACTTTTATACTTTGTTTTTTGTGTCAATAATAATTGTTACAGGACCATCATTTGTTAAGCCCACTTGCATATCAGCGCCAAAAACACCTGTTTGCACTGGTTTTCCCAATAAATTGGTTAAGGTATTTGCCGTTGCCTCGTACAAAGGTATAGCAATTTCGGGTTTTGCAGCATGAATATACGAAGGACGGTTGCCTTTTTTTACAGCTGCGTGCAAAGTAAATTGGCTTACCAACAAAAGTTCACCATTAATATCTTTTAAACTAAGGTTCATTACTCCGCCTTCATCATCAAAAATACGCAAGGCTACAATTTTGTTGCACAGCCATTCAATATCTTCCGCTCCGTCGGCATCTTCAATACCCAATAAAATCAGAACACCTTTGCCAATTGTACAATGTACAGTATTGTGAATACTTACAGATGCTTGACTAACACGTTGTATTACCGCCTTCATTTAACTGTCTATAAAATAAAAAATCCATCACGGGCTAGTGATGGATTTTTTACAAATTCAATATAATTAACTACAAGCCTGGGCCTGCGGTGCGTTTTTTTGACGAATAGTACAATTTAAACACGCTTGCTTTACGCAGCTCTTGTTTCACATCGGTTACTACACCCATTTTAGCTTTTACGTCAGCTTTTATAGATATAGCAAACTTTGGCAAATCAACAGGGTGTATTTGTGCTTTTTCAGTTTCTAAAAACTGGCGTATTTGACCCGGAAATGCCAATTGATCGTTTAATTGTATACGTGATGCAGTACCTAAACGTTCATCAACAGGAGGGCCAACGTATATATAACTGGTTGCCGATTTGCGTTCAAGTTTTTCAACATCAACAGCTTGCGGAGTATTTACTTTTACTTTTAGGGTAACCTCACGCATGGTGGTGGTAACCATAAAGAAGAATAAAAGCATAAACACGATATCGGGCAACGAGGCAGTTGAAATGGCGCCTCCGCCTTCAGCTTTCTTTTTTCTGAATTTTGACATTATTCTGCTCCTCCTATATCTTTAGGTTCTGCTTCCGATATTTTTTGTGGGTACTCTTCACGGATAATCTTTTGCTCAGAATCCGTTAAAGATTTATAGTCGCGACCATACTTAGCTTGTGCTGCCCTATCCCTTACTTTGTTATAGGCCAACCTTAAACGGTCTTGCACTTGCACATATATATTATAGTCCGTTCCCCTATCGTTTTGCAATGAAACTATTGCTTTTTGTGGATTATCAGACAATGTTTCATCTTTACCGTTATTAGTAATAAACTTTACAGTAAGGTCTTCCAACTGACTAATATCTCTTAATTCTCCTTCAACCAACAACTGGTTTCCCGAGTTGATACGTATTTCAAACACGTTGCGTTTGTTGAATGGCGGTGGAGGGTTATCAATCTCAGGCATCGGGGGCAACAAGGCACGCAACCCGGTATCAGTATCCATTGTTGTGGTTACCAAAAAGAAAATCAATAACAAGAAGGCTATATCAGCCATCGAACCTGCATTTATTTCCGGGGTACTTCTTTTTTTACGAGCCATATTATAGTTGTTTTAATAAGCTGTTTACGCTACTGTATGCGTATGATAATATACCGAAAAGCATAAATGCGTAGGTGGCATTAAGCACACCGCCTATCATTTGAGATTTTCCGGGAGTATCAATACCCATTGCTTGGTATATAGGTGTAACCTCGTTACCGGCCATAGCGTATCCTATAAAAAATACTACTAACAAAACACCTACACCCACTAGTGAGCGTAAAAAACCTTTTGGGTTTTGTATAATATTAAGCACTGGGCCTAATAAAAATGTAACTGCTGCTATTACAGAGATAAGGATTATAGACAGGACTATAAGTAGACCAGTGCCCGATTGTATTCCTTCATCATCAAGCATCACTTCAGGTGCTGAACCTAGTGCAGACGAGCTAAATATTTTAGCAAAGCCCACTACTGAAATGATGAGCACCAATACATAGAATGCTATTGTTATTATTCTTTTTGGTGACATAATATTTTTGTTTTAGATGGAACGGATTACTTAGAATTCTTTTTAACCAACATGTCTATCAATGAGATAGAAGCATCTTCCATAGTGTTAACCATAGAATCAACTTTAGTTACGATGGCATTATAGAATATTTGAAGTATGATAGCTACTATCAAACCGGCAACAGTTGTTAAAAGTGCTATCTTGATACCACCTGCCACAACGGCCGGAGAAATATCACCTGCAGCGGCTATCGCATCAAAGGCTGCAATCATCCCGATTACTGTACCCAAGAAACCCAACATAGGGGCAAGAGCAATAAACAGGTTAAGCCAAACTAAACCTTTTTCCATTTGACCCATTTGAACAGAGCCATAAGAAACTACTGATTTTTCTACTATTTCAATGCCTTCATCGGCACGGTCAAGACCTTGGTAGTATATAGAAGCAATAGGGCCACGTGTGTTGCGGCAAACTTCTTTTGCAGCTTCTACACCACCACTATTAAGAGCGTCTTCAACATTGCTCATAAATTTTTTAGTGTTAGTAGTAGAAAAGCTAAGAGTTAATATTCTTTCAATAGCAATTGCTAAACCTAAAATCAAACAAATCAATACGGGAGTCATCCACACAGGATCACCTTCGATAAATTTATTTTTAATTACCTGTAAGCCTTCAGCTTTGGCAGGTGCTGCAGCAGCAGGCTCTTCAGATGGTGCTGCTTCTTCTTTTTCAGCAGGCGCAGCAGCTTGTGCACCAGTGTCAGTTTTTACAGTTGAGTCTTGGGCAATTACTGATGTTGCTTGGAAAAACACAAGTGTTGTTACCAGTAATAAAGCGAATAGTTTTTTCATACAAACAAGTAAGTTAGTTTTATTGAATTGAGGCAAAAATAGAAAAATTTACTGTACCACGTATTAATTCAAAGTTTTTTTTGGTTTTATAGTACATATCTTCCGTTAACGACTCAAATTTGCGTTCATTTGTTGTATACAACGTAAATGTCGAAGGTACAAAAGTCATTTTTTTGTCAGAATTGCGGAACGCAATCAACAAAGTGGATAGGGAAGTGCCCCAGCTGTGGGCAATGGAACACTTTTGTGGAAGAAATAATCCATAAAGACAAACCAGCATATCAAAAATCGTATAAAAAAACCGAGCACAGCAAAAAAGCAGTATCAATACCCATACAAAGTGTTGAAGCCCTTAGTGGTGAGCGTATTGCAACGCCCGACAACGAGCTAAACAGAGTATTGGGCGGTGGAATTATGCCCGGTAGCTTAGTGCTTTTGGGTGGCGAACCCGGTATAGGGAAAAGTACCCTTTTGCTGCAAATGGCATTAAAAGCCAACTTTAAGGTATTATATATAAGTGGTGAAGAAAGTGCGATACAAATAAAAAATCGTGCCGACCGTGTAGGTATAGCCAATGAAAATTGTTTTGTGTTTACCGAAACATCGTTGGATGATATTTTTACTACTATAAAAGAAGTAGTACCTGATGTGGTTATTACCGATTCGATACAAACTCTACATTCATCGTTGGTAGACAGTACACCGGGTAGCATTAGCCAAATAAAAGAATGCGCGGGCGAGTTGCTGCGTTTTGCAAAAGAAACACACACCCCTGTTTTTCTTATCGGGCATATAACTAAAGACGGCAGCATAGCAGGCCCCAAAATATTAGAGCACATGGTGGATACTGTGTTGCAGTTTGAGGGCGACCGACACAATACTTACCGTTTGCTGCGTACTACTAAAAACCGTTTTGGATCGACATCAGAATTGGGCATTTATGAGATGGTGCAAAGTGGCTTGCGTGAGGTGAGCAACCCCAGCGAAATACTTATTACCCAAAAAGACGACAACCTTAGCGGCATTGCCATTTGTGCCTCGCTAGAGGGGGCAAGGCCATTATTAATAGAAACACAGGCTTTGGTGAGCAGTGCTGTATACGGCACACCGCAACGCAATAGCAATGGGTTTGATCTTCGCCGACTGAATATGCTGCTGGCCGTGCTTGAAAAACGCTGCGGTTTTAAATTAGGCCTGCAAGATGTATTTATAAATATAGCTGGGGGATTGAAGATTGAAGACCCCGGAACTGATCTTGCTATTGTAACGGCCATACTATCATCGTACGAAGATATAAGCATATCGCCCAAAACAGCTTTTGCTGCTGAGGTTGGACTTAGTGGCGAAATACGCTCGGTTAGCCGTATAGAACAACGGATTTTAGAGGCTGAAAAATTGGGTTTTGATACCATATTTATTTCCAAATTCAACCAAAAGGGTTTGGAGCTTATCAAACCAAAAATAAAAATACAGGCCGTAGGCAAAATAGAAGAAGCCTTTGAGCTGCTTTTTGGGTAAATCAAAAAAAAAAATTATGGAACAACGACTAACAATTGTAACCCTTGGTGTAAAAGACCTAAAAACATCAACCGCCTTTTACGAAGAAAAATTTGGGTGGAAAAAACTAAGTGCCAGCAATGATGATATTAGCTTTTTTCAGCTTAATGGTATACAACTTGGCCTATATAGTGCCGAAAAACTGGCCGAAGATGCTTTGGTGAATCATAAAGGAAGTGGCTTTAAAGCATTTACTTTGGCCTACGTTACCCGAAGTAAAGAAGAAGTAGATACTATTTTTGCTGATATGGAAACCAAAGTAGTGAAAATTGTAAAAGCCCCCGAAGAGGTTTTTTGGGGCGGATATAGCGGCTACATAGCCGACCCTGACGAGAACCTTTGGGAAATAGCCTATAATCCATATTTAACAATAGACGGAAAAGGAAATGCCATTGAAACATCTTAACATAACCATTAAAGGCCGCGTACAAGGCGTTTGGTTTAGAAAATATACGTACGATAAAGCCCGTAAACTAGGCATAAGCGGATTTGTGCGTAATGAAACCAATGGCGATGTATACACTGAGGCTGAAGCCGAACAAGAAGTGCTAAACAAGTTTATTGCTTGGTGTCATTCTGGGTCTCCATTGGCATCGGTAAAAGAGGTGATATATGAGGAAGGTGATTTGAAAAATTTTTCAGGTTTTGAAATAGAACGGTAAATTTTATTGCACAATATACCTAAGCCCAACAAAACCGCGTATACCTTGGTTTGGTGCAAATACATACGATGGGTCGAAAGTGAGCGCATTAGGGTTGTTGGGTGTAGCTATTACTTGGCCATCGGTACCAAATTGTACGTTTTTATCAAAAGGATCGAAAGCACGGGCAATACTATTGGCAGGCGGTGTAAAGTTGAGCAGGTTTTTTATTCCTCCGTATACTTCCCAGCCTTTTTTTAGTGTTTTGGTTATTTGTATGTTTTGTATGCTAAACCATGGCGAGTAGGCCGCGCGATTATCTAAACTGCTTAGTAGGGGCAAGCGCATAGGGCCGTATAAATTGCCTGTATAATCAATAGATAAAGCATATTTTGGAAAAGTATACCCAATATTCCAAACACCTGTAACCTGTTCGGTTAGTAGTTGGCGGTAGCGATGACTGTTTTCGGTAATACTAACATCCATAAGCGTTGCACCCGCCAGAATTTTTAATCCATTATTAAAGTTAATATCCGCATTTAGTGATACTCCTTTTGATATAGCAAAGCCATCTAAGTTGCTGTATATGATTTTATTGGGGTCGGTTTCGTAATCAGGGATAATACGGTTGTTAAAGTAGGTGTAAAACGCCGTAGCATCTAAATTGATAAAAGCCTTCTTACTGTTTATCTTTTTCACAAAATTTATATTTCCATTCCACGATGTTTCGGGTTTCAGTTCACCTACAAAAACAACTTGCCTTGCACCCGTAAGTGCTGCGTGGTCTTCGGTAAATACATTCGCTACGCGGTAGCCGTTGCCCACACTCAAGCGAAGTACGTTCATTTTGTTGGTGCTGTTCCATTTATAGTTTAGGCGAGGGGTAAAGATAGAACCGTGCACACTGTTATAGTCAAAGCGTAAACCTACTAATAGCTTGTTGTTAGGATTAATAGTAATTTCATCTTGTACAAATCCCCCCGGTAGGTGAATTACTGAAGGTTGGTTGGCCGGTGTACCCACAGTATCAAATTCGGCTGTGGCGGTAGTATTATCGTCATAATAAGTATAGCGATACGTTGCACCTGATAATAGGTTGTGGCTTTTGCCTATTTCTTTAAACCACGTTAGCTGTCCAAAACCAATGTATTGCTGCGCCAAATATATAGTGCTGCCGTATACCGAGTTTTGTTTGTGTCCGTTACCGCTAAAGCTAAAATTTATCTCTTCTTTTACAGGTAACTGGTATACACCAAAAGTTTCCCATCGGTTGGTGTAAATACTTTCGCCATATACGCTATCACCGCCTCTAAACTCTTTATTCCAGTGCATTTGTCCACCCCACCTGTCCTCGTACAAATAGCGCCCCGCTATCGAAAATTTACGCCCTTTTTTCCGTTCAAAACTTAGCTTATTAAATATTGATATTCGGTTTTGCAGGGTAACATCGGTAAAACCATCGCCGTTGTTATCTTTTGGGTTTTGGTAGTTAAAATAGTTTACCCCCAACAGCGACTGTGTTTTGGCAGAGGGTTTAAATTTTATACCTACATCGGTATTTACCTCGCCCCAACTTGTACTAAAAACATCTACCGCTACCAGTGGGGCGCTTACAGGGTGTTTGGTAATAATGTTTACCAAGCCGCCTACCGCCTCGCTGCCATACAATGTACTTGCCGGGCCTTTTACAATTTCAACACGTTCAATAAGTGCTTGCGGTATACCTGTTAATCCATATACAGTACTAAGACCGCTTACTATGGGCATACCATCAATTAGCACCATAGTATAAGGGCCTTCTAGCCCGTTTATATGTATATCGCCCGTGTTGCATACGTTGCAGTTTAGTTGTGGGCGTACACCGTTTATGTTTTGCAAACTCTCGAAAATTGACGGGGTGGGGTTGGCTTTAAAGAATTTTTTTGAGTACACCTCCACAGGTACTGCACTTTCAAGTTTGCTAACCTCTTTCATTGTGCCCGAAACTACTACTTCACCAACTTCAGATGTTATTTCTTCTAAGCTAAAGTTTATTGCTTGAGTGGGGGTTTCTGCCGTAAGCTTTACAGTTCTGCTTTGTGATGTGTAGCCCACATAACTAGCCTTTAGGGTATAACTGCCCAAGGGTATATTTTTTATCTCAAATTTTCCTTTGGCGTTGGTGGTTGCCCCTAATTGCAGGCCTTCAAAACCAACATTAACAAATTCAAGCGGTATTCCGTTACTGGTTATTGTACCTGTTATTGTACCGGTTTGTGCAAAACCCAACAACGAGGTTGCAGCAAACAAAAGCACAATAATAATTTTACGAGCCATAATTTATAATTAGCTCTGCAAAAGTAATTATTTAGATTAGTCTAAAAAATAATTTAAGTATGTTTTTTCTTTTTGTTGATGTGTGTAGGGTTTAACCTGTCTACATTTGTTTTTAGTCAAGCCAAAGTGCATAAAGAAGCCCGTTTTGCAAAGCAAAACGGGCTTAGTATATTGTGTTAAACCCACAAGGGTTTATTTAGAAATACGGTAGGCAAGGTTAAAGTTTATAGAATAATCAGCAAAAGCGGCATCACCAATAGTGTAGTTGCCGGTACTTTCGGTTCTTTGTTTATCGCTATAGCTTTGTATTCGATTTCTTTCAAGAGCTATGGGTACAGTAAGGCTAAAGTTCCATTTTTTAACAGCATAAATAACACCCGGTTCTGCTGATATCACATAGCCCGGTCTTCTAAAACCGGCACTGCTGCCAATAAGGTCTGTTGAAGGTATACCCTCCACTCTACCACCCAAGCTAAAAGCCATGCCGTGTGTAATAGCTGAGTAAGCAGCACCTATTCTAGCCATGTATTGGTCGGCAACACTCATCTCGTCGCCTCTGTTACGTGCCCTTACACCATTGGTTGCCCTTGGGTTGGCCAAGTAGTACATGTTTACATAACCAAATACTTTAGTGCCAAAGGTTTTAAAGCCTTGCAACTCAAAAGTACCGCCCCAACCACCGTCGCCAAGTTGTATAGATTGGTCAACAGGAGCAGTCTTATAGTCACCCATTGTATCGTAAAATTTACCTTGCACATTGTAGTTGCCCGTTGGTGCTTTTATACCTAAACCAATAGCAAGATTGCCTTTTGTATTATCCGGATTAAACAACCAGTAGGTAGCACTTAAGCGCATATCACCCAAACCAAAAGAGTTGGTGTGTTTGCGTTGGCGAAAGCTATTACCGCCATGCTCGTACATTGATGATCTATCGTTTAAGGCAAGCGGTGCCGATAAGCTTACGCTAAACCTATCGGTAATACCGTAGCTTACGTTTACATCTAAAAAGTGAGAAAGGTTAATTACTTGCGTGCCTTGCTCAACTCTTTCAGTTTCTTCGTGCTCACCTCTAAAGTGCTTGTACGATTTAAAATAACGGTATGACGAACCAATAGAATATTCTCCTTTTTTAAGAATAGTAGATGTGGTTGATGTGCCTGAACAGGCTGAGTATCCTCTAATAGCTACACAACCTTGTCCGTATGCTGCTCCTACCGTAAATAAACTAAAAGCAGAAAGTAAAATAAATGATTTGATTGAAAAGTAAAGTGTTTTCACTAGGCTTAAATTCTATAATATTTGTAAACTCAAAAGTAGTAAAATCTATTAATTTAACTACCATTAATAGGTTTATTGTTAGTGTATTATAAAAAATTGACAGAAAAATGAGAAGAGCGATAAGCGAAACCATTTTGTTCATCATATTTTTTAATTACTTAATAAGAAGAATGGTTATACCACACCACATACATCAATAACTTTCCTTATTTTCGTTTTGCATGAAAAAGATACAGGAAGTAGCCGCGCGCATTGGTATTACTGAAGAACAAGTTATTCCCTACGGACATTATAAAGCCAAAATAGCCCCGCAATGGAATGAAGCAAAAATAAAACAAGGCAAACTGGTATTGGTTACCGCCATTAGTCCCAACAAAGCTGGTGTAGGTAAAACCACTACCTCCGTTGCGTTGAGTATGGGACTAAACCGTATTGGTAAAAAAGCGGTGCTTGCCTTGCGTGAGCCTTCACTAGGCCCATGTTTCGGTATGAAAGGAGGAGCAACAGGAGGCGGTCATGTTACGGTTGAGCCTTCGGACGATATTAACCTGCATTTTAATGGTGATTTTCACGCTATTACCAGTGCCAACAACACATTGGCGGCATTGATAGATAACTACAATTACTTTAACAAAGGCGCGGCCAACGGTTTGCGCCAAATAGTGTGGAAACGTGTGTTGGATGTAAACGACCGAAGCCTGCGCAATATCATTACAGGGCTTGATGGTAACGGAATACCTACTGAAACAGGTTTTGACATTACACCTGCCAGTGAGATTATGGCGATTTTTTGCCTTGCAAAAGATTTGGATGATTTACGCCGACGTATAGACAATATTCTTATCGGTTACACCAACGATAAAAAGCCCTTTTTTGTAAAAGATTTGCAAGTAGGCGGGGCTATTGTAGCCTTGCTTCGCGATGCAATAATGCCCAATTTGGTGCAAGATGTTGATGGTGGGGCTGCCTTTATACACGGTGGGCCATTTGCCAATATAGCACACGGTTGTAACAGTATTATAGCTACTAAAACTGCTCTGCAATATGGCGATTATGCAATTACCGAAGCTGGTTTTGGAAGTGATTTAGGAGCAGAAAAGTTTTTAAACATCAAGTGCCGCGTAGCAGAGTTGCAACCCGTGCTAAGTGTGTTGGTGGCTACTACACTATCGTTAAAACTGCATGGTGGTGCCAATGAAAAAGAGTTGAAACAACCCAATATGGATGCCCTGCAAAAAGGTATGCACAACCTTGAAAGGCATTTGGATATATTAAAATCGTTTGGGCAAACGGTGGTAGTGGCTATTAATCGCCACCCATCAGACACTAACGACGAGATAGCTTTTATAACCCAATGGTGTGCTGAAAGAGGTGTGAAATGTGCTACCCATAGCGGATTTGGTGATGGTAGCGCAGGCGTAGAAGAACTGGCTAAATTGGTAGTGAGTGAAATTGAAAACAACCCTTCAGGCACACTAAAAAATACTTATAGTTTGGAAGAGAGTATTGAAACCAAACTAAACCACATTGTAACTACTATATACAAAGGCAAAGGCATTAGCTTGAGTAAAAAAGCCCAAACAGCTTTGAAAAAGATAAACGAAATGGGCATGAATAACCTGCCTGTTTGTATTGCCAAAACTCAGTATAATTTTAGTGCCAATGCCGATGAACCTTCGGATGTGAAAGATTTTACACTGCCCGTAGAAGATTTGGTGATAAATGCAGGTGCAGGCTTTATAGTAGCGGTTTGTGGTGAGATAATGCGTATGCCCGGCTTACCCAAAACACCCCAAGCCATGCACATTGATGTAGTACAAGGTGAAATAATAGGCGTAAGCGAAAAACCACCCGTAAAACCTGAGCAAGTGAAAGGGGAATAGTTGCAGCTTAGTCATGCTGAACTTGTTTCCGCATGACTAAGCTAAGGATTTAAAACTTAAAATTTTGAGTAACATCAACTATTTCTTGGTCGAAATACATACAACCTGAACAGGTAATAATTTCACCTTTTTTATGTTTAATGGCCTCAATCATTTTTAACACTTTGGGGCTAGGGGCAAGCCCTTTTTGTTTTAATTGATAAAAACCATCCACCCCATATACCTGCAACTCAACATAGGTAGAAGAAAGCCATTTTTTTAACAATGAAGTGTCTTTTGCCAAAACTGCTTTATCCAATTTAACTCTGTATTCAGGGTCTCTTCCTACTATGCCACAGTGGCTTCCATAGGTGATATCCTGACTGTCAGCGGTGAATAAGTGATTAGAATCTATTGTGCTCTGAAAAGTGGTTTTAAATAATTTCTCAAGGCTATTGTAAACCGTTTTATCCTTGTAATAGAGTACGTTTTTTGGAGCATTGGAATGCCTATAATCAATTAATTTATAATAAAATATTTTATCATTATTTCTTAAAATATGCAAATAATAAGTTACAACCGTTGATACGCTGGGGTTATCCTTATCAGGGTATGACTCTTCATACTTAATCTTTGTTTCCAGAAACCCACTTACCAGCTCTCTATCAATAGGAAAATAGCTATTTCTGTTTTTATTTTTACTGATTTTTCCCAATTGGTTTTTCAAAGAAGAGTAATTTTTCTTTTTAAGAACATTTTTTATATCGTCAATGTCTCCTGCTTTTACATTTAGGAAAAGAACTATACAGAGAAGAGAAACTAATGCTTTAGACCATGTTATCATACTACATAAACGTTATTAATATTGTAATAGTTGCAGCTTAGTCATGCCGAATTTAGTTCGGCATCTCGCTCTGAGTTAACTATTATTGGGCAACGAGATCCTGAAACAAGTTCAGGATGACGGGGAGCACTCTTTTAGAAATGAAGTAAACAGATTGCTTCGTCGTTCCTCCTCGCAATAACAAAAAGTTTCTGGCATTGTGGCGCGGAGGCAGTCATTCCTGCAAAGGCAGTAATCTTGTGGGTTGATTGGCTATCAGCAAAGATTCTCTTTTTCAAGGGAATGACGACAGCCGCACTTGTCCCGATTCCTACACCAACCCTCTTGCCTTCAATTCCAAGTATTTATTAATCGTGTTTACCGAAAGGTCTTTGGGAGGGGTTAGTATGCTTTGTATGCCGTATTTCATCAATTCGGCGGCTATTTGCTTTTTCTCGTGCATCATCTTTTCGGCAATGGTTTTTATGTACACTGCCTCTACATCAGCAGGTTTGCTTTCGGTAAGTGCGTGTAGCTCGGTATTTTCAAAAAATATTACCACCACCAAATGGTTTTTTGCCAAGCCCCTAAAAAACTGCATACGCCTGCGCAACGATGTCAGCGACTCAAAATTGGTGTAAAATAGTAACAAACTGCGCTGCTTTATTTGCTGCCTTATAGTGGCATACAAAAGCTCGTAATTACTTTCGAGATAGCGGGTTTTTTGGGCATACAGCAGTTCTAAAATTTTGCCCATTTGGTCGGGTTTGCGCTCTGCTTGCAGTATAGCCGCCTTTTCCTCAGTAAAAGTAATAATACCCGCCTTGTCGTATTTTTTTATGGCAATATTGCTAATTACCAAACTGGCATTAATAGCATAATCCATCAGGCTAAGTCCGTCAAAAGGCATTTTCATCACACGGCCTTTATCAATAATGCTATATACCTGTTGCGATTTTTCATCCTGAAACTGGTTCACCATCAAATCACCACGTCGGGCAGTAGCCTTCCAGTTTATCGTACGGAAATCGTCGCCCTGCACATAATCGCGTATTTGCTCAAACTCAAAATTGTGTCCAATACGGCGTATCTTCTTTATACCCGCCATTTGCAGTCGGTTGCTTATAGCCAGCAACTCGTATTTGTGCATTTGTATGTACGATGGGTATACAGGCACAGTTACTTCAGCATCAATCCTAAACCTTCGCGATACCAAACCAATAGTCGTTTTGGCAAATATATTTAGGCTGTTAAAGGTATACTCGCCGCGTTTCAAAGGTCTTAATTCGTAGGTAAACTCACGGGTCTGATTGGCTTTAAGGCTTAATTGCGTTGTATTTTCTCGGTACTGAAACTGGTCGGGTATTTCATCAACCACCTCCGTTTCAACGCCAAAAGGATAACGATTATTCACCTGCACCAAAATAGGATTTGGGTCGCCATTGCTTAGCTTGTCGGCCATTGTGCGTGTAGCATTTATAGCGTATCGCTTGCTAAACAGCAATAAAATATCAGTGGCTGTTACCAAAAGAAAGGTGTACAAAATAGCTTTTGCAAGGGCAAACAAAGGGGAGAAAAAAAAGCCTGCCGCCAACAATACGGCAATGCCTGCACCGATATAAAAAAAACGGTTGTTGATGTATAACGATTTTATGCCCCTAATTATAAACACAGCTATTTGAGATGCTTTGGCGAAAAATAGCAATATTTTTTTGTTTGACAGTAGCCTAAAGCCAAATATTAGATAAACTAATTTGGCAAGGGATTGATGAAACAACAAGGTGATACCTACTGATAATACTAAACACCAAAGTATGTACTTTTGAAGCAGTGGACTTTTTTAATACAGCAGCATCAACAGAACAAAAGATACACCTGCCCTTATTTGACCAAAAGCAAGTAGAGGTGTGGATGAAACGTGATGATTTGCTGCACCCTTTTGTTAGCGGCAATAAATACCGAAAGCTAAAATACTTAGCTGCTGATGCAAAACAATTGGGTAAAAATCATTTAGTAACCTTTGGCGGTGCATATAGCAATCATTTGGTGGCTACTGCAAGCGCAGGTGCTGCTTTGGGTTTAAAAACTACTTCCATTGTTCGTGGTGAAGAAGCATTAAACAACCCTATGTTGTCCATTTGTCGGTTGTATGGCATGGAGTTGAAGCAGGTGAGCAGAGATCTGTACCGCAATAAAGACAAGGCCTTTTCTTCTTTTTTTAGTGATAACAATACTGATGTTTACCGTATTGAAGAGGGGGGCTACTCTGCATTAGGCGCAAAAGGCTGTAAGGATTTATTAGGAGAGTTGAAACAACCCTACCAACACATATTTTGTGCTGTGGGTACGGGCACAACATTGGCAGGATTGATAAACGGGGCTGATGCCAATACTACAATTAATGGGGTGGTGGTACTAAAAGGTGCTGAATATATAAAGGGCGAGATTGATAGTTTATTGCCACAGCCCAAAGCATATACTTTACACCACAATTTCCATTTTGGAGGTTATGGCAAGTTTGATAAAGAAGTAATTGATTTTATTAAGCAATATGCAGTGCAAACGGGCGTATTGCTAGACCCTGTGTATACTGCAAAAATGATGTTGGGTTTACTTCAATTGGTAGAACAGGATTATTTTGCCCCAAATACCAAAATACTAGCCATACATACGGGTGGTTTGTGGGGACTTACCTCTGATAAAACATCAAAACTTATTTAACCTCTTCACTACGCCCGCCAATTACAGGAGGTTTTAATTGATTGTCGTTAGTGTTTTTAGGTAGTACATCACCGGTAATGGTAATGGTAAAAGTATCTTGTTTTGGCGCATTAGTACGCACTTGCAGGCTTTTTATGAATTTACCGGGATGGTCTAGCGATGAATACTTAACCGTGATGGTACCCGATTTTCCGGGCATAATAGGCTCTTTGGTATAGTCGGGAGTGGTACATCCACATGGTTTTGATACCCCCATTATTACAAGCGGCTGGTTTCCTGTATTGGTAACTGTAAATACACAAACCGAATCTGCCCCTTCGTTAAAGGTGCCAAAATTGTGAGTGTTTTTATCCAAACTTACCTCAGCTTGGGCAAACGCTGCTGCTGAAAAGCAAACCAGTAAAAGAGTAAGTATGTTTTTCATGGGCTTATATTTTGATAAAGATAAAACAACAAATGTTCCAAAGCCCTGCATAGTAATTAATTAAAGCGAAAAATTATTTCTTTTTCTTCTTTTCTTTTTTCACCACTGTGCCGTGCAGGTACAAGTACTCAGGGTTATTTTTTGCGTTTGATGTAACCACTAACGATTTTGATATAAAACCAACAGTTTGTTTTTTTGGTATAAAAGCTACCTTTATTTCGCCTGTTTTACCGGGCATTACTGGTTCTTCAGAAAACTTTACCACAGTGCAGCCACACGATGTTTCAATATCGGTAATAACCAATGGAGCATCGCCTGTATTGGTAAAAGTAAATACACGGTCGTAGCGTTCTTCGGGGTGTATTGTACCCAGTTTTATAGTATGTTGGTCGAAGGTGATAGTAGCTATTCCCTCGCTAGCCTTAACAGGTGAAAAGGGTAATAATATCAACTGAAAAAATAATGCTATTTGTACCATGTATTGTTTAAAAATAAAACCAAGCGCAAGTTAATACGCCCAATTGGTTTCTCTATTTAAGTGTTGATTTTGTTGTGCTTGCTGCTATTTGTTTTCTACCACATTTACCCTAATGGTTAAAACTACATCTTCTTTACTGGCGTTAGTTTTTACATTAACGGTTTTGGTATAGCTGCCAAGGTTAGCAGCATTATATACAACTGTTATCACCCCTGTTTTGCCGGGCATAATGGGTTCTTCGGTATATTCAGGAACAGTGCAGCCGCACGCTGCTGTAGCTGATATTATAAGCAAAGGTGTTTCGCCTGTATTGGTAAATTTAAACTCGTGTTTTGCAGGTATGCTTTGCGGTATATTGCCATAATCAAACAAGGTTTCCGAAAACGAAATTCGTGGCCCTCCTAAAGCCTCATCTGTGCCACTAACTTGTGCATTTGTGGCGTATAACCCCAAAAGTATAAACGATAGAGTGAGTAATAGTTTTTTCATTGTTGTTGTATAGTGCCCAATACTTTGGGTTCAAAATGTATTCCAAAACAGCAGCATAATGTTTTTATACTGCATTAAGGTGAGGCTAAAAAATAAATCCTTTATGAATGCGGTTTCAATGGCATTCATAAAGGATTTTGTATAAGTTTTAAGGTTACTATTAACCTTTGTTTGGGTTAACAACCGGAGGTGTAGGCTCTGCTTTCTTTTCTACTACACTACCTCTGATGGTAAGCTGAACTTCGCCACCATTTGAACGTACTGTAACAGTTTTAGTAAAGTTACCTGGGTTTGCAGCGTTGTAAACCACTTTTATTACACCTGTTTGGCCGGGCATAATAGGTTCTTTAGTGTACTCAGGAACTGTGCAACCGCATGAAGCGTTAGCTGCGTTTATTACTAAAGGGGCATTACCTGTGTTAGTAAATTTAAACTCGTGCGTTGCAGGAACACTTTTAGGAATGTTGCCATAGTCGAAAGTAGTTTGTGTAAAGGTCAATTTAGGACCATCGGCTTGTGCGTCAGTGCTAACTTGTGCATTTACTGCGAATATGCTAACAAGTGCAAATGATAATGTAAGTAATAACTTTTTCATTGATTTCTGTGTTTTTATATATCTTTTTCAAAATTTATTCCAAAGTACAAACAATTAAGGTTTTTTCTACAAAAAAAATGCAAAAAAAACAATGGGTAAGCCCTGCCGATGCTTGGGTGAAACTGCAAAAATACTGTGCGTATCAAGAGCGTTGCCACCGAGAGGTGAAAGATAAGCTATATAGCTTAGGACTTGCTACTAGTGATGTAGACGAGATTACTAACCGCTTAATTGAGGAGGGTTTTTTGAATGAAGAACGTTTTGCAATTGCCTATGCAGGGGGTAAATTCCGCCAAAAAAAGTGGGGTAAAATAAAAATTGTGCAACAACTGAAATTTAGAGACATATCGCCTTATTGCATAAAACAAGCTTTAAATCAGATAGATGATGTAGTGTATTATGAACAATTGAAAACGATACTGTACAAAAGATGGGAAGAGATGCGCAAAGAGAAGAACGAGATGCTGCGCAGGAAAAAAACAGGCTCGTACCTTATTGCTAAAGGATACGAGCCTGATATGGTTTGGGATGCTCTTAAAGAACTATCCTAAATACGATTTCAAAATTTTGCTTTTTGATGATTTACGCAAACGGCGCAATGCTTTTTCTTTAATCTGGCGTACACGTTCGCGTGTAAGACCTACTTTTTCGCTAATATCTTCAAGCGTGTGGGCAGGGCCACCATCAAGGCCGTAGTAGTATTTCAACACATCGCGTTCTTTTTCTGAAAGCGTGCTGATAACAAGGTTTATTTCTTTTTGTAAACTTTCGTTTATAAGGTGCAAATCGGGGTGAGGTTCGTCGTTATTATCCAGTACACCCAATAAGGTATTATCTTCACCTTCTGCCAACGGCGCATCGATAGAAAGGTGACGGCCACTGGTACGCAAAGCGTTTTCAACCTCAGCAGTTGGTATTTCCAATGCGTTAGCTATTTCTTCAGCAGTAGGTTCGCGCTCCAATTTTTGCTCCAATTCAGCAGCTATATTACCAATACGGCCAATAGAACCTACCTTGTTTAAAGGTAAACGCACTATACGGCTTTGGTCGGCCAATGCTTGAAGTATAGATTGGCGAATCCACCAAACGGCATACGAGATAAATTTGAAACCACGAGTTTCATCAAAACGTTTAGCAGCTTTTATAAGCCCCAAGTTACCCTCGTTAATAAGGTCGCCCAAGGTTAATCCTTGGTTTTGGTATTGTTTTGATACCGATACCACAAACCTAAGGTTAGCGTTTACCAATTTTTCAAGTGCTACCTGATCGCCTTCTCTGATACGACGAGCAAGCTCTACCTCCTCTTGTGCATCAATCATAGGCACTTTGCTTATCTCGTTCAGGTACTTATCCAGCGATTTGTTTTCGCGGTTGGTAAACTGCTTACTAATTTTGAGCTGTCTCATTTATACGACTGTTGTTTTTGTTTCTGGAAAGGAAAATACAATAATTTGACACTACTGCCAAAAAAGTTTGCAAATATCGATGTTTTCGCCCGAAAAATCAATACTCTACGACAGCAAATTATACATCAAAAATCCAGCCAAATATGCCATTCCTGTTAAATATACAAACTGAATTAATGGCCATTTTATACTTTTGGTTTCTTTGTACATCACTGCAATTGTGCTAACGCATTGCAGCGCAAAGGCGTAAAACATCATTAAAGATAATGCTACGGCTATACTAAAAACGGGCTTGCCTGTTTTGGGATTGGTTTCGGCTGCCAATTTTTCTTTTAAGTTGTCCAAATCACTGTCATCGTTGCCCAAACTGTATATGGTAGCCATAGTGCCTACAAATACCTCGCGTGCAGCAAACGAGCTTATTAGGGCAATACCTATCTTCCAGTCGTAGCCTAGTGGGCGTATGGCCGGTTCAATAAAGTGCCCCAATTCACCCGCATACGATGCCGCTAATTTTTCGGCACTTATACGGTTGTCTACTTCTTGTTGGGTAAGTCCTTCTATGTTTTGTGGCAGATTATATTTCGCTTCAATTTGTTCAAAACGATTTGATGGTGCAAAGTTTGCCAAAAACCACAACACTATTGATACCAGTACAATTATTTTACCTGCTTGTGTAATAAACGAGGCTGCTTTAGCGTAAATAACCTGCCAAATATTGCGCCAGCGCGGCATTTGGTAGTCGGGCATTTCCATTACAAAAAACGAAGTGCCGTCGTTTTTCAGCACCAGTTTAAAAATCCAAGCTACAAACACGGCCGATACTATACCCACCAAATACATACCCATTAGCACCAAGCCCTGCGGATTAAATATAAAACTGCTGTCGCCTCTAGGAACTATTAGCGATATAAGTAAAATATACACAGGTAAACGTGCCGAACAACTCATTAACGGAGTTACCAACAGGGTAATAAGGCGGTCTTTGTTGTTTTCAATATTGCGGGCAGCCATCATGGCAGGTATGGCACAAGCAGCACCACTAAGCAAGGGCACTACCGATTTTCCGTTAAGCCCTACTTTACTCATTAACTTGTCTGAAAGGAAGGCAACGCGTGCCATATAACCGCTTTCTTCCATTAGTGATAGAAAGAAAAACAGAAAGACTATTTGGGGTAAAAACACAATTACACCTGCCACACCGGGTAGTATGCCGCGCGTAAGCAGGTTGTTTACAAAGCCTTGCGGCAATAGGGTAGCCAAGTTATCGCTTAGCCAGCCAAAACCAACCTCAATGGCATCCATGGGGTATTGTGCCAGTTTAAAAATGCTTTGAAAAATTATGTATAATGCAACAATAAACAGTATAGGGCCTACTATTTTGTGGGTTAGTATTTTATCTATTTTTCTAGTAGCCTCACGATTTTTTACCGTCTTTATTTTTGTCGTTATGCTCGCCGACATTTTTGCTATAGCGTGTTGGCGTTCTTCAATTTCTTGCAGTTGTATAGTTTGGCCATCGTGTATTTTATGGTTGTTAACCATGCTAACGTAGCTGCCATACAGACTATGTATAGCCTTCCCCTCATTGTGTTGCAAAATTTCTATATGCCTGTGTGCAGGCAGTTTCCAAAAAGGTTTTTGTGCAGGCACTGCATTTTGTATGGCTGTTTTTAAATCATCAAAACCAATGTTTTGGTGTGCACTAAGCAATACTGTTTTTACCCCTGTTACTTTTTGGGCTTGTGCGCCAATGGCTTGTGTGTTGGTGGCATCACCCAAATCGGTTTTGTTTATGGCCAAAACCAAAGGAATTTTTAAATCGGCCAATTGGGTAAACAACAATAGGTTGCGTTGCAGTTGGGCATAATCGGCAACGTATACTACAATATCGGGGTGCGTAGGGTTGTCCCACTCGGTAAAGGCTGCTGTGCTTACTTTTTCGTCTTCAGACTTTGGGTAAAGGCTATACGTGCCGGGGAAATCGGTAAACTCCCACGTTTGATTTTGGTGTGTAATTGTGCCCGATATTTTTTCGACTGTAACACCTGCAAAGTTGCCCACCTTTAGGCTTAGCCCTGTAAGTTGATTAAATACAGAAGTTTTTCCGCTATTGGGATTGCCTGCCAGTGCTATTTTTAGTGGTTTTGTACTCAAACCAGCTTTATTTTAATGGTCTTTGCCTCGCTTAAGCGCATACTAATTTTACTGCCCGATACTTCAACGGCAATAGGATCGCCCAAAGGAGCAACTGTATATATAGTTACTTCTTCACTGGGCACAACGCCTACTTCCATAAATTTTAAAGCCAGCCTCAAATCTGTAAACGATTCTATAGTTGCCGTTTGTCCACGTTTTAGCTCGCTTAGTACCATGTGAGTGTAAAATTGCCGCAATTTAGATTATTTCTAAATAGATAAAAAGTAAAATGCCCTACATCGCAAACGGCAAGGCAAATTATAATTTATTATTAGCCTTAAAGATAGAGTACACAAAAAACAAAAGGGGTAAAACCGTAGTCGTACCCCTTTAAGTGTTTCATAGTTGAATATTTTTATTCTGCCAATATTGGATAATACACCTGTGTTAACCATTTTGCAGTATCAGGCTCGGTGCTTGGGTCGGTAACATAAGCCTCCCAAGGCGAACCTAGTTTTATATTTTTCTCTTGAGAGAAGGCATAAATTGCCTCGTGGGCACTTTCAGTACCCATATATGCGCCATAGTAATCTATTTTTAATGCTTTAGTGGCAGGTATTTCACGAAACGCTATTTTGCCTTTAGGGGCTTTATCAACGGGTAAAACAGCCTCCATTTCGGTAGTAGCACCGTCCCAAGTATGATATATGGCTGATGGGACACCAGGTTTTAGATTACTAACTAGGGCTGTGCCTCTTAATTCGTCAAAGCTTTTAGCCAAATACCCTGATATACCCTCAACACCTACTTTTTCTAGCGGCGCGGTAAGTACTATTTGGGGCTCAATATTTATTTCTTGTATTTCGTATTGTGGTTTTGATGCTTCTTTGGGCATGCTTTCGGCTACTTCTTTCAGCCCTTTTAGGCCTTCTTCAAAATCAGGACCTAGCATACCATCCATAAACAAACCAAAATATTTGCTCATCGGCTTCATTAGCAAAGGCACATCTTCACCATCACTATCCATACTCCAAGTTACTTTGGTACTGTCGCCCATTTTTTCCAGTTTAAAAGTACCATATCCGCCTCCATTACCATCAAAATCAAGTTTAGTAACTAAAAGTTCGTTTGGTTTTAGCTCGGTTATTTCCATACTGCCGTTACCTACTTTTGGGTGTTTGCTAGTCCAAATACTTTTTTGACCAATGGCAGCATCAGCTCCCTCGTAAGTGTTTTTCATTTCAGGGTCACGCTTAAACCAAGGCGACCATGCGTTCCAGTTTTTAAGGTTGCCGATATTGGCAAAAACAGCTTCAGGTGAGGCGTTTACCATAGCAGAGCGTTCTACATGCACTTTTGAGGGCAAAAAGAACGAAATAACAATAAGCAGCAGCAGGACTATGCCCAGCCACTTTAATACGTTTAGTACAATTTTCATAATATAGGCTAATAGGTTGTAGTTCAAAGCTATGTAATTTGAGGTAAATAAACATATTATAGAATATAAATTATATGGGCATCAAAAAACAAAAGCCATAGTTTTGCACCTATTATGCTAGAAATTATACCAGGTGAAGTATCTACCGCCAAACTACACGGCTATATGTTATCGGCCGTTGCGCCACGCCCCATTTGCTTTGCAAGCACTGTAGATGCGCAGGGCACGGTTAATCTTAGCCCGTACAGTTTTTTTAATGCCTTTGGCAGCAACCCTACTACACTTATTTTTTCGCCTGCACGTCGTGTGCGTGATAATACCATAAAGCACACCCTTGAGAATATATACGAAACTATGGAGGTGTGTATAAACGTGGTTACTTACGAGATGGTGCAACAAGCCAGCCTTGCCAGTACCGAGTATGAAAAAGGGGTGAACGAGTTTGTAAAGGCAGGTTTTACCGAAGTTCCTTCTGACTTAATAAAAGCTCCGAGAGTGAAAGAAAGCCCCGTACAGATAGAGTGTAAAGTGCGCGAGGTGATTGAAACTGGCCAAGAAGGCGGCGCAGGTAATTTGGTGGTGTGCGAAATTTTGAAAATGCACATAAACGAAGATGTGCTAGGCGATGACGGCACTATTGACCAGCACAAAATACGTTTAGTATCTCGTTTGGGAAAAAACTGGTATGGCAAAGCCTTTGGCGATGCTTTGTTTGAGGTAGAGAAACCTCTTTCTACCAAAGGTATTGGCGTTGATGCTATACCACAAGATATTAGATTGAGTGATGTACTTACAGGAAACAATTTAGGCCAACTGGGCAATGTTGAACAATTGCCTACTGCCGATGAAGTGGCCGCCTACCAACAACAGCACAATGTGCCAAAAGGGCAGCAACACCAAGTGGCAAAAACATTGCTTGACGAAGGCAAAACAAACGAGGCTTGGATGGTTTTATTAGCGCGTTAATTTTTTAAAAAACCTTTAACACCTCTTTAAGGTTATTATTATTGTGAATATACAAATACAATCGGGATCGCCACAACCCAACTCGCAGTCGTTGCGCGTAAGTAAGGCTATACAAAAACAAACAGAAGGCTCACACACCACTACTTTGGTAGATTTTAATGCCTACGATATTCCGTTTATGAATGCGGGTAAGGTGATAAAAGGAGCTTATACTCCATTTCAAAAACAACTTATAGAAGGTTGGGAAGCAGCTCAGTTAGTGGTTGTGGTATCACCCGAATACAATTGGTTTCCCAGTGCTGAGTTGGTAAACACCATACACCAATTGGGTAGCCGTGATTATAAACACTTGTTTGATAATAAAGTGTTTGCCTTTGTAGGTGTATCAAACGGGCGGGGTGGGCGCATACCTACAATGCAGCTAACCACCATATACAACAAACTGATAAATGTATTTAGCACCAACGCTATTAGCAGTGGCAAAACTTTTGAATCGCAGTTTACCCCAAAAGTATTGGATGAAAACGGAAACTCGCTAGGAAACGAAGAATACGATAAGGGATTAAAAGCCTTTGTTGATTATTCTATTAACCTAGCCCAGCGTTGGGAAAAGGGCAAGTAGGTATCCTGCTATTAACCCGCTACAAACGCCTGTTTTAACCTATAAACGAGGATATTTTATAAGCCAACCTGTCTGCACTCACTTGGTCGTAGGGATGTTGTGTGTTGGGCATTACCAATAGGCTTGCTTCTTTTATTTTTCTAAAAGCAACAATACTTTCTTCAAGGCTCACCATGCGGTCGTGGTCGCCAATACCTATTTGCACAGGTATAGTAATACGTGCGTAGCTCTCATCAGTAAGTGGAGGGTTGTTGCCCATGTCTATTAACATCTCGGCAGTTTTTTGGCATAAAACCTCCCAGTTGCTGTCGTGCATCTCCTCAAGTTGTTTTGCAAAAGCAGGTACTTTTTCCCTTATCTTTTTGGTATTCAGCATACGTACTTCGTTGGCAGCAATATCAGGGTTCCAATCTTGCTTAGTGCCCAACGTCATAATTTTATTAATGGGAGCCATTTGGTTAGCAGCCATATACAGTGCTACATAGCCGCCCATGCTGTGCCCAAAAATTTCAACCTCACCGCCAACAGCATTCTCTATATAGTTTTTTATTTCTAGCGAAAAATCGTGTATGCTAAGGTGTTTTGGTATTTCTCTGCCACCGTGCCCAATAAAATCAGGTGCATATACTTTATACTTGTCTTCCAATAGCTCGCGCAGGGCATCAAACTGCTTGCCGTATCCCAACGCGCCGTGCAATAACAATAGATTTTTCATAAATTAAACCAGTTTTTTTTGTGCCATAGCATAGCCATAGTGCAAACCTTCGTGCACAGGTAAAAATTGTAAAACATCCTCAATACTATCTAGTTGTACGCCATAGCTAGTAGTATATGGGGTAAAATTGGTAAAAAAACCGTTGTTATAATCGGCCTTAAGGCTATCAAGGGTATTGTGGGCAAGGCCAAGTAATTGTTCCCATTCGGCAGCATCAATATCACCTTCAGGTTTTGTACCCTTGCGGTATTTATCAATCAACTCCATTCCTATCTTAGCCTCGTAGCCCGATACTTTGTAGGCAATAAGCTGTTGGGTAACTATTACGTGCCCAAAATTCCACGCTATGTTGTTGTTATAACCTGCGGGTACTTTGTTTACCTGCTCAAGGCTTAAACCTTTTACCAACTCGTAAAAGTTGCTGCGGGTTTGCTGTATAATGTCAAATTGTTTTTCCATGCTTTACGGGTGCAAAATAACGGAATATTAGCTTAGTTATTGGGCGATTTTTTGTGGGTGGATTATTGGATGGAAAATTTTATACCAAACAAATTACAGTGTTAGCTTTTACCATCCTCAGTCCCTCCTTATCCATACACAAGCCATACAAGGAGGAAAGCCACGCCTCTGTCCTTTGGTTTTAACTCACCCTCAGTTTTATGAGCAAGCTGAAACCCCATAACTGCGCCCCTCTCTTACAAAAAGAGAGGGGAAATTATGAACGTCGGTGCTAAACTCATTATTTGGGGTGAGTTAACTAAAAATTACCCTCGTGTAACTCACTAATCCCTCTTTTCATAGAAAAAACTAACCTTTCTATCACAAATACACCCTTTATTACGTTTACATAATGCAACTTGATGGTATGCATTACTATCTTTGGTAATACTTTTGAGGGGAATACTATAACATGACCGAAAACAGTTACGATATACTAATTGCAAAGCTCGATGAGTTTATACGCAAGTATTATAAAAACCGCTTAATACGAGGAGCGATATATACCATAGGTATACTGGTGCTGGCCATGCTTACTGCTACAGTAATGGAGTATTACGGCAGACTAAATAGCGCATGGCGTGGTATACTGTTTTTTACCACATTGGGGCTTGGTGCTTACGTGTTGGTGCGTTTTATTTTTATACCCCTTGCCAAATTATACCGCATAGGTTCGGTAATCAGTTACGAGCAAGCCTCGCAAATTATCGGCAGCCATTTCACCCACGTACAAGACAAACTGCTAAACACCCTACAACTAAAGCACAATGCCGATGCCGCACCTTCGGCACTTATACAAGCCAGTATTAACCAAAAAATAAACGAGTTAAAACCCGTACCCTTCAAAGCGGCAATTAACTTAAGCACCAACTACAAATACCTAAAATTTGCCCTAGTACCCGTATTACTTTTTGTGGTGATATTGTTTACCAATAGCCGCATTATTACTGAGGGTACAAACCGCATAGTTAACTATAATACTTTTTTTGAAGAGCAAGCCCCCTTTACTTTTAGCATACAAAACAAAAGCATGGAGGCCATGCAGAACGAAGATTTTGACCTCGACCTAAAAATAACAGGCGACGAACTACCCGCCGAAGTTTACCTTGAGATTGACGGCAACCGCTTTAAAATGGAAAAAAAGGACAAGCTACACTTTGGCTACACCTTTAAAAACCTGCAAAAAAATACCGATTTCCGTTTTTTCGCCAGTCAATTCTACTCAAAAGAAAACACACTAAAAGTAGTCGCAAAACCTTTTGTTAGCGGCTTTAAAGCCACATTGGTATACCCCGCTTACTTAAATAAGAAAAACGAAACCGTAGAAAACGCAGGCGACCTTACCTTGCCGCAAGGCACAGCCGTGAAGTGGGACTTTAGCACCCGCAATACCGATGAATTAAAAGTAAAATTTAAAGACTCGCTATATACCCTTACTCCGCTTAGCGGCAACCGTTTTCAGTTTAGCCGTCGTTTTATGCGCGAAAACTTTTACATAGTAAAAGCCGCCAGCAAAGAAGTAACAGGTAACGATTCGGTATTGTACAACATCAACGTAATACCTGATGCTTACCCAAGCATAAAAGTACAAGAAACCAAAGACAGTGTTAGCACCAAACTGGTATATTTTGCCGGCGAAGCTGCCGACGATTATGGCATCCACAAAATTACCTTCAACTATAAATTCTTAAAAAGTGAAGATGCTGCAAAAACCCGTCAGGGTTTGCAAACCATTACCATAAGCAATGGTGCAGGTGCCGATAGACAGTTTTACCACATTTGGGATTTAGCCCTTATAAACCTGCAACCCGCCGAAGAGTTGGAATACTACTTTGAAGTGTTTGATAACGATGGTGTAAACGGTAGCAAAAGCACAAAAAGCGCCGTAAAAACCTTTAGAGCACTTACCAAAAAAGAAATAGAAGCCGATATAGCCCAAAGCAGCGAAGCCATCAAAGACAAGATGAAGGAGGCTATGGAGCAAACCAAAAAGATTGACAAGCAAATAAAAGACCTACAAAAGAAACTGGTAGAGAAGAAAAACCTTACGTGGGAAGATAAACAGCAAATTGACGATTTGCTGAAAAAGCAAAAGCAGTTGGAAAAACAGGTAGAAGACCTAAAACTTGAAAATCTTGAAAAGAGTGTAAAAGAAAGCGAGTATAAGCCTCAAGACAGTGAGCTGCTGGAGAAACAAAAAGAGTTGGATAAGCTGTTTGACGAGATTTTTACCGACGAGATGAAAGAAATGTTGAAGCAGTTGGAACAACTGATGAAACAAGAAAATAAAGAATTGCTGAAAGAAGAGCTGGACAAGATGGAAATGGACACTAAAGATGCCAACAAACAGCTTGACCGTATGCTTGAGAACTATAAACGCCTTGAGGTTGAGAAAAAGCTAAACGATGCCCTTGATAAGCTGGAAGAACTAGCTGACAAGCAAGAAAAACTGGCCGATGAAACAGAAAAAGCTCCTGATAATGGAGAAGACCCTAAAAAGCAAGAAGAGCTAAAAGAAAAACAAAAAGACCTTAACAAAGAGTTTGAAGAATTGAAAAAAGAACTTGACGAGGTTGAAAAACTAAATGAAGAACTTGAAAAACCAAACGATTTGGGATTGGATGACAAAGAGAAACAAGAAAAAGAGATAGAAGAAGAAATGCAGGGCAGTGAGCAGGATTTGGAGAAGAAAGACAACAAGGGGGCTGAAAAAAAACAGCGAAAAGCCAAAGAGAAGATGCAGCAGATGAAGAAGCAGATGGAAACGCAGATGAAGATGGAGCAGAAAGAGCAGCAAACCGAAGATTATAATACCCTGCGTGAGATACTGGATAACCTTATAGATCTTTCGTTTGAGCAAGAAAAAGTGATGGAAAACCTGCGCACCATTACGGGATACAACCCGCAATTGGTGGCACTTACCCAACGCCAACGCAAAATGAAAGACGATGCCAAAATAATAGAGGATAGCCTGTTATCATTAAGCAAACGTGTGGTACAAATGCGCACCTATATAAACCGTGAAGTGGGCGAAATGAACAACAACATGGATAAATCGCTGTCGGCATTGGGACAAAGGCAAGTGCAATTGGGTCGCAGCTACCAACAATATACCATGACCAACCTTAACAACCTTGCCGTGATGCTTAGTGAAGTGCTTAAAAATATGCAAGAGAATATGCAAAGCAATAGCAGTGGCAAGGGACAAGAAAGCAATGCCCGTAAAAAGAAAGGTAAAGGCGACGAGAAAAAGATGGGCGAGTTGCGCAAAATGCAAGATGAGCTATACAAACGCCTAAAAAGTATGCAAGAAGGGGAGAAAGAAGGCGAAGGCAAAAAAGGCAAGAAAGGGGAAAAAGACGGAGAAGGAAAAGAAGGTGGTATGACCAGTAAAGAATGGGCGCAAATGGCAGCCCAACAAGAAGCCCTGCGCCGCAAACTAAACGAACTAGAAAAACAACTGAAACAAGAAGGCAACCAAGGGGCATTGGGCGATTTGAAGAAAACCCAAGAGATGATGGAAGAGGTAGAGAAAGATTTGGTAAACAAACGCCTTACCATAGAAACCCTAAAACGCCAACAAGAAATACTAACCCGTATGCTTGACCATGAGCGTGCCGAAAAAGAACGCGAAACCGATAACGAGCGCAAAAGCAGCGAAGGCAAAGAGTTGGAACGCAAACTACCGCCCAGTGTAGAAGACTACCTGAAAAAGAAAAACAAAGAGCAAGAGCTGCTAAAAACAATACCCCCCAGCCTGCGCCAGTACTATAAAAACAAAACCCGCGAATACTTTAAAGAAATTGGCGGCGAAGATTAGGCTTTGGTCTCATTTCTATCTATAAACCATAACCTTAAAAAGGTTCATTTGGTACAGTAAAACCATTATCTATTTGTCAAATTTTTAAAATTTGACAAATAGATAATGCCATTTATTCCACAGCAATCAAGTTTAGTATTACTCCCAATACTCAGCACTTTTAAAAGAACCTGTTCCATAACCTGTGTTTTGTGAACCCTTGTTACGTGTTAACGCTATCGAAAAATAGGTTAGCCATATTTTGTCCTCACTACTAAGTTTTGCAAATACATCGGTTGCTTTTGCAAAAAATAATGGTGTTAGGGGTAGCTTATAGCCTGATACAACAGGGTTGTGCAAGGGTGCAAAAGCAAATGTGCTAACAGTTGTGTTTAGGTTATTATCGGTTTGCCACGCATAATATATTCGTGCTTTAGTAATGCTTGCGGCACTAAAAGGGGTAATAGTTATAGAGTCTACAACATCAGTAGCATCATCCATGTTGTTTGGGTTGGGCATTTGCACCACATCAACATTTTTTGCTTTGGTGCTTACCTCTGTCCTTGTTAACGACTGAGATAAGTCGTGGCTTTCATATACCGCCATACTGTCATCTTGTATAGCCCAAGTATAAAGTTTTTGTGCAACAGTCTTAAATTTATCCGTAGCTAAGTTTTTTATAGCCGATAGGGGTAGTGGGTTTTTTTCGGCTTTAAAAAAAGCATTTACAAAAGCAACCTGCTCTTGGGTAATAGCCTTCTCAATTCCCTCCCATGTAAAATAAGCCTTTGCTGAGTTGTTAACCACAAACGCAAAAACATTATTAGTTTTATCTAACCAGCAGCCTTTTAGTTGTTCAGCACTTATATGGGTAAATACTAAAGTATCAATTAAATCAAAAGGGTCTTGTGGCGATTCTGGATTGGCCATTTGTACCATTGCCATGGCACTGTGTATTTTCTCAAAGTCTTCGGCTGAATACTTTTCTTTGCAAGCCTCATCTGTATATGCCGTTAATGAAGAATTTTCAACACTTTTATATATCCGCTCTAAAAGCATTGTGTATTGTAAGGAGTTATACTCTTCTATTTCAGATACAGTAAAATCGGTAGCCGAATATTTTTTAGCTCCGTTGCCCTCATTTGTTTGGGTCGTGTTTGTTTTTTTACATCCCCAAACCAATAAGCAAGTGCTTAACAATAAAATAGTTAGTCTTTTCATAAGATTAGTTTTATAGTTATCGCGTTTTCATACGCATTTATTGTAACTACTGTTACATATTTGACTATAAACTATCCTTCAAAGCCTACTTTAGTGTGCGTGCCATCGCAAAAGGGTTTATTACTGCTTTGTCCGCAACGGCATAGCGCTGTAGTTTTATTTTCAAGGGTTTGTTGTCCGTTTTTATCCTTTAGTGTCATAGTGCCGTAAACCAACAACGGGCCATTGGGCAGTGCTTCTATCACCGTTTCTAAATGGGCTTCTTCCTTGTTTGTTTCGTCGTTCATAAAATAGCTAAGTGCACCGCTTGGGCATTTTTTTATTTGGTCTACAATCTCTTGGGTGCTTGCACCTTCAGGTTTTGCCCACGGACGTTCGCGCGGATTAAATACAGAGGGTAGCCCTGTAAAACAAAGTGCTGAGTGTATACATTTGTTGGGCTGCCATACTATGGTAACCTCGCCATTGGTATAGTGTTTTGTTATTTTCTTATCCATGCTTTAAGTACAACAGTTTACTCCACAAATTACACATTTCTGTATTAACAACAAAGGGCGGTTTTTCGTAGAAAAACCGCCCTTTGTACAGCATATAAATTTATAGTATTATGGGCTATTACTTACCCAAGTATGTTAAAAATTCTTGTCGGGTAGCAGGGTCGTTAAACTTGCCGCAGTATTCTACCGTTGTGGTAGAACTGGTTATGTCGTTTACCCCGCGTGATTTTACACAATAGTGGTCGGCCTCAATCACCACCGCAATATCTTCGGTATGCAAGGCTTCGCGTAGCTCGTTAGCTATTTGCTTGGTCATCCGCTCTTGCACTTGCGGGCGTTTGGCGTAGTAGTTTACTATGCGGTTTATTTTGCTAAGCCCTACAACATTGCCATTAGGTATGTAAGCCACATGTGCTTTGCCTACAATAGGTACAAAATGATGCTCGCAGTAACTAAATAGCGAAATATCTTTCTCTACCAGCATTTGTTTGTATTTGTATTTGTTTTCAAACAAAGTAATGGCAGGTTTATTTTTAGGGTTTAGTCCGCTAAAAATTTCATCAACAAACATTTTGGCTACACGTTGGGGAGTTCCCTTTAGGCTGTCGTCGGTTAGGTCTAAGCCCAATACGTGCATTATTTCAGTAAAATGCTTTTGTATCAGCTCAATTTTCAGTTCGTCGTCCATTTTAAACGCATCTTCGCGCAATGGAGTTTCGTGCGAAGTTGCTATATGGTCATCGCCCATTATATCTATGCCTTCGTCGTTATTCGCCGGAGTATTCAACATAATTTCGTTCGGTTTCATACAATGTTACAGTTAATTCTAGGTTTTTATCTAATCTCAGTCGTATTTTATTCCATATTACCCCTGCTATATTTTCGGCAGTAGGGTTAAGGTTTTTAAACTCCACCGTATCTAAATTCAAGTTTCGGTGGTCAAAACGTTCAATTACCTCTTCATCAATAATCTCTTTCAGTATTTTTAAATCGATTAGATAACCACTCACAGGGTCTACCTCACCTGTAACCTTCACCACAAGGTCATAATTATGTCCGTGATAATTGGGGTTGTTGCACAGTCCAAAAAACTCCTTATTCTTTTCGTCTGTCCATTGTGGAACGTTCAGGCGGTGGGCAGCATTAAAATGTGCTTTTCTAAAAGCCGATATCTTCATTACTATTTATTGATAACCAATTTCTGTTTGGAATGTTTAATGTTTCAGAAAAAAAGTTACACATTTTTAAAATTTCACAGTTCAAACATCAAAGCACATTATCAAAAACTATGCTACACTATAAAAGTACGACTTTTGTTACGTATTCTCTTGCAAAATCTTTTTTTGAAGTAATAAACTACAAAAAAGAATCTAAATGATGAAGTAGCACGTATATACAATGGTGCTTGTACAAATGTTAGGCGGTTTAATGAAAAGCTTGGTTTGATTTGTTGCATAAGGCATTGTTTTTGCACATAAGTGTGTATTCTACCCTGTTCGATTCACACAATAGCGACCTAGCAACTATGTATACAGCTTATAAATCCGCTACAACGCTTGTATATACAGATATACGGAGGAATGAAATTTATTTTGTTTAATGTTATATAAAAAAAGTTAAACAAATATTTGGATTGTTCGTTACTTATTGCATATTTTTGTTGAACGTTTTACAGGTAAAAGTTAAACACTATGACACAAATTGAATTTAGCCACATGGTTCAGAAAGAAAGTCATCCATTGCGCAACTATGCATATCAGCTAACCCGCAATATTGAGGATGCTAACGATTTGGTGCAAGAAACAATGTTAAAGGCATTTACCTACCACAGTAAGTTTGCCGAAGGCACTAATCTTAAAGGATGGTTGTACACCATTATGAAAAATAGTTTCATTAATAATTACCGCAGGTTAGTAAAACGTAATACTTTTATTGACACTACCGATAACAACTATTTTTTAGATAATGTATCTCAATCAATAGAAAATAATGCTGAACGCAAGTTTATGATGAATGATATGGAAGCGGCAATTGATTCGCTCCCGTACGATTTAAAGAAAACTTTTAGCATGAATTATAAAGGGTTTAAATACCACGAAATTGCTGAGATACTTGATATACCTATTGGTACTGTAAAAACCCGAATTTTTGTTGCTCGTCGCCAACTACGTAAAAAATTGGCAGGCTACGGCAAAGCTTATGGGTTTCAAGAGGTTTAAATTTTACCCATCAAAAACACGTATCTTTAAATAATGAAAACCAAGGTAGTAGTTATAGGTTCAGGCTTTGCCGGCATATCATCGGCCTGCTTTTTAGCAAAAGCGGGTTACGATGTTACGGTGCTTGAAAAAAATGCTACCGCAGGTGGACGTTGTCGAGTTTGGCAGCAAGACGGTTTTACATTTGATATGGGCCCCAGTTGGTACTGGATGCCCGATGTGTTTGAGAGTTTTTTCTCTCAGTTTGGTAAAAAGCCATCAGACTATTATCGGTTGGATAGGCTAGACCCATCGTACCGAGTATATTTTGATAAAACACATTGGGATATACCCGCCAATGTAGAAAAATTGGGTGCCCTACTGGAAAGTGTAGAAAAAGGAGCGGCCCAACAACTAAACAAGTTTTTGGCTGAAGCCCAGTACAAATACAATGTAGGTATTAATCGCTTGGTATATAAACCGGGTAGAAGTATAGCCGAGTTTGCTGACAGAGAGTTAATAACAGGACTTTTTAAGCTAGATGTTTTTAAATCGATGCAAAGCCATGTGCGTAGCTATTTTAAGCACCCGTACATACAACAACTAATAGAGTTTCCCGTACTGTTTTTGGGCGCAAAACCTGCTGATACGCCTGCTTTGTATAGCCTGATGAACTATGCCGATATACAATTAGGTACTTGGTATCCGCAGGGCGGCATGTACAAAATTGTTGAGGCTATGTATAGTTTGGCCAAAGAGTTGGGAGTTGAGTTTCTTTTCAATCACGAAGTAAAAAAAATTGAAACTTTTAACGGCAAAGCTGAACGAATAGTAACCGCACAAGGTGATTTTATTGCTGATGTTGTAGTGGCAGGTGCCGATTATCATCACGTTGATAAAGAATTGTTAAACGGAAGCTCCAACTACAGCGAAGAGTATTGGCAAAAACGTACCCTAGCCCCCAGTAGTTTAATATACTATTTGGGCATAAACAAAAAGATAGACGGTTTGCAACACCACAACCTATTTTTTGATGCTGATTTTGCTCAACATGCTACCGAGATATACGATGCCCCACAATGGCCACATAATCCATTGTTTTATGTTTCGGCAACATCAAAAACAGATGCAAGCGTAGCCCCAAGCGGATGCGAAAACTTGTTTTTGCTAATGCCCGTCGCCCCCAATTTGGATGATGATGAGGCAACACGCGAACGCTATTTTAATATAATGATGGATAGGCTAGAGCAGCGTACAGGCCAGCAAATATGCCAACACATTGTGGTGAAACGCAGCTATGCCCACAGCAATTTTATACAAGACTATCACTCTTTTAAGGGCAATGCCTACGGGCTTGCTAATACACTAATGCAAACTGCTATATTAAAACCTGCCTTAAAAAGCAAAAAGCTAAAAAACCTGTACTATACAGGGCAGCTTACTGTGCCGGGGCCGGGTGTTCCTCCCTCGCTTATATCGGGGCAAGTAGTGGCAGGGCAGGTGCAAAAAGAGTTTCCGCTTGTACAACACAAAAAAACTACCAGCCATGCTAACCAAAACAACTAACAACACCGATTTACTTTTATACGACGAAACTTGCCAACGTTGTGCCAAAGAAATCACCGCAGCGTACAGCACCTCGTTTAGCTTAGGCATATTGGCTTTGGGCAAAACGCTGCAAGCACACATACGCAACATTTATGGCTTTGTACGCTTTGCCGATGAAATTGTTGACACTTTTCACGATTACGATAAAAACCTGTTGCTGCAAAACTTTCGCCGTGATACTTACGAGGCAATAGAAACAGGAATAAGTTACAATCCTGTTTTGCACGCTTTCCAAAAAACTTTTCACCAATACAATATTGATATGGCTTTAGTAGATGCTTTTTTGGATAGTATGGAGATGGATTTGAATTACCGTAGCTATCAACAAGACGGTTTTGAAAAATATATATACGGAAGTGCCGAAGTAGTGGGGCTTATGTGCCTAAAAGTATTTTGCGAGGGCGACCAAATCCGCTACGAAAAACTAAAAGAACCTGCACGAAAACTGGGTGCAGCTTTCCAAAAAATTAACTTTTTACGCGATTTAAAATCTGATTTTAGCGAACGTGGAAGAGTATATTTTCCCAATGTCGATTTTTATGGCAACTTTGATAAAACCATTAAAGAGCAAATAGAAAAAGATATAGAAAAGGATTTTGAAGAAGCCCTTGAAGGAATACGCCAACTGCCAATAAGCAGCCGTTTTGGGGTATATATTGCCTACATTTATTTTTACCGTTTGCTAAATAAAATAAACAAACTAGAGCCTAAAAAGATAATGGAAAGCCGTGTGCGCGTGAACAACAGCGAAAAACTGCTGCTATTTGCTACCTCGTACATAAAATTTAGGTTTAATAGAATATAGCTGTTCTTTCTTTATTAAAGGTTGTGTGGGTTGTCATGCTGAACTTGTTTCAGCATCTCGCTCTGTGTCAATATTTATTGGACAATGAGATACCGAAACGAGTTCAGGATGACGGATAGCACTATACAACCGTCTAAAATCAATAACAAACCCTAACTTTGACCCTAATTTAAAAAAAGGGCATACATGAAACACGAAACCAGCACCATAAAAGCCGAAATGCGCAAAACCATTTTTGCAGCCGAAGAGCATTTGGCAATAACCATAAACGATGAGTTACTGGATGTGTTTATTGATGAATTTTATCCTGATGAAGAATATTTGGGTTTAATACCCACTTATTTACCCGCTTTTGATAACGAAGACGAGTACGATTTGGTAATGGAGCGTGCCGTGCCCAAAGAAGGCAAAACAACACTATTACCGATTTTAATGTGTCCCGAAGATTTAGACTTGGTTTGTACTGTAATAATAGCGCAAGCCAAAACGCAAGGCGATTATATAATTTGGGAACGATTGGGCGTTGATAAAAGCGAGCCCAACAACCACCCGCAAAGTGTAGGCACGCAAGTGCAATGGCTTACCCATATTAATAAGCCACTATACTTTAAAAAGAGTGAATATATTGAGTGCCTAAACGAGTTTAAAAAACTGGCCGAATTATAGCAGTAGTCATGCTGAACTTGTTTCAGCATCTCATCACCAAATAAGATTAAAACAAACAACCAAAAAATGAAATACCTGTACCTGCTGCTCAACTTAGGCACATTTATATTTCCCTTTGCGTTGTCGTTTGATAAAAAAGTAGCTTTCTACAAAAAGTGGAAATACCTTACTCCTGCCATACTATTTGTTGCCGCATTGTTTTTGGTGTGGGATTTCCTGTTTACCGATATTGGTATTTGGAGCTTTAACGATGAATATATAACAGGTATCAAATTTTTTGGACTCCCCATTGAAGAAATCCTCTTCTTTTTCACGGTGCCTTATGCCTGTGTGTTTGTGTACGAGTGTATAATAACCTACTTCCCCAAAGATTATCTGAAAAAATACGCTGTTGCCATTACCATAACCATAATGGCGGGTGACGCAGTATTGCTTTTCTTTAATTACGATAAACTATACACAGCATCAACACTTGCTGTTTTGGGTGCATATATGATGCAGCTTTTGGTAATAACCCGTGCCCAATGGCTTGGAAGGTTCTATTTGGGTTATTTGGTTTCACTTATCCCTTTTCTTATAGTCAACGGAGTACTTACCGCTATGCCAGTTGTTATTTACAACAATAGCGAAAACCTAAACATACGTTTGGGTACTATACCTGTTGAAGATATGCTGTACATGATGCTACTATTGTTAATGAACATTGGTATTTACGAGCGGTTGCAAAAACGTTTTGTAAGAACCTCGAACGACGAAATACCTATGCCAATGGACGAGCCTGTGCAAGTATGAAAGTAGCGGTAATAGGCGCAGGTTTGGGAGGTTTGGCAGTTGCTGTTAGGCTGGCTAGAGCAGGGCATAGTGTTGATGTTTACGAAGCAAACCCTTATGCGGGAGGTAAAGCCACTGTATATGAAGTGGGGGAGTTTAGGTTTGATGCAGGGCCTTCGCTGTTTACCATGCCACAATATATCGAAGATCTTTTTACCCTTTGTGATGAAGATATACAAGAGCACTTTCCCTACCACAAATTGAACCATATATGCAATTACTATTTTGAAGACGGAACAGAGATAATTGCCCACGCAAACCCTAGTGAATTTGCCGCTGAAATAGAAAACAAAACTACCGACAAAGCTAGTGGTGTGCTTAAATTTCTTCAAAAATCAAAAAAAATATATGCGGTTACAAAAGGCTTATTTTTAGAAAAATCGCTGCACAAAATAAGTACCTATTTTAGCAAAGCTGCCTTTAAGGGTTATGCCCACTTGCACCAAATAGATGCTCTTACCACAATGGGCAAAGTGGTAGATAAATACTTTAAAGACAGTCGCACCCAACGTTTATTTAAACGTTATGCTACCTACAATGGCTCAAACCCTTATCAAGCGCCTGCTACATTAAATATAATACCTCATTTAGAGTATGGCATTGGTGCGTATTTTCCCAAAAATGGTATACACGGTATTACCCAAGCCCTTTTGTATTTGTGTGAGAAAACAGGCGTAAAAATTCATTTGAATACTAAGGTAGAGAAGATTGTGCACGAGGGGGGGAAGGTTTGTGGAGTGGAGTTGCGTCAACAGTCCACAGTCAACAGTCCACAGCAACCTGTTGACAGTCGACCGTCAACCGTTGACTATGACGCAGTAATCAGCAATTGCGATGTATACTTTACTTACAAGCATTTATTGGCTGATGTGGCTTTTCCTGCAAAAGTACTTAATCAACCCCGCTCGTCATCAGCACTGATATTTTATTGGGGAATAGATAAACAGTTTCCTAAACTCGATTTACATAATATACTGTTTAGTGAAGATTACAAAAAAGAGTTTGATTACCTCTTTAATGAAAAATCGTTGTATGCCGACCCTACCGTGTATATAAACATTACCAGTAAATATAAATCTGATGATGCTCCAAGCGGCTGTGAAAACTGGTTTGTGATGATAAACGCTCCGCATATTGAAGGGCAAAACTGGGATGAATTGGTGGCAACTGCCCGATTGAATATTATTGATAAAATAAACCGTGTACTAAAAACAGATATTGAAAAATACATTGTAGCCGAAAAAACACTCGACCCCCGTGGAATTGAAAGCGTAACCCAAAGCTATCTGGGCTCTTTATACGGCACCAGCAGCAACAACCGCATGGCAGCATTTTATCGCCATCCAAACTTCTCTAAAAAAATAAAAGGCTTATACTTTGTTGGTGGCAGCGTTCACCCCGGTGGAGGCATACCCCTTGTGCTTTCATCGGCTAAAATTGTAGCCGATATGGTGGGCAATGCCCGCTAGGTTATACAAACTTTCAAAGTTTGTCAAACCATTCTCCATATAGCAGCAAGAGATAAAATAAACTTCTCACCCAACCCTTTTGTAATGGTGTGCGTACTTCTTATTAACAACGCATAATCAATTATGAAAAAAATACTATTCACCATTATTGCAGTCGGTCTTTTGGCTTTGGGACTGAAATCTCAAACCACAATTTATGTAGCCGGCACAACAGGCAACCCCGTAGCGGGGCAAAAAGTTTGGGTAAATTATTGGGGCACATCTTTGGCGTGCAATATTCAAGATACTACCACTACCGATTCGGCTGGTAATTTTTTATATACGCTAAATATAGCAAGTGGTTGCAACTTTGGCTATGTGGTTGCCAACATCATTGGTTGCCAAAATCAGTACGATACACTTACAGCATATTTTACATACGATTCTACTGTAAAAAATTACGATACAGCGCGCATGAATATGGTGTATTGCGATAGTTGTAAGTATAAAAAAGCCGCGTTTAGTGTAACCAGTAATGGAACAAGTTTATTGGCATCATTTACCAATCAATCGTCGTCAAACTTTAATAAGTTTCTTTGGCGATTTGGAGATGGTACAACATCAACAGCGCAAAACCCAACACACAGCTATGCAAGTGCCTTAAACTACGGGGTAGTTTTAGTAGCTACTGATACGGTGTGGGGTTGTAAAGACAGTACGGGACGGTATGTATATATTGATACTTGCGGGGGCTTTAGCGATAGTTTTGAACATACAATAACTAACTATACGGCAAACTTTTTTCCTGATTTAAAAGCATACCCATTTCAATATAAACTTACGTGGGTTTTTGGCGACGGAACATCTTTAACAAATAACTATCCTTCGGCTACACATACATACGGTGCAGCAGGAACCTATACTGTGTGCCTTATAACACAAGATACGGTGAATGGTTGTAGCGATTCTGTATGTAAAACTATAACCATAGCATCTCAAAATTGCAGTGGTTTCACTGCTAATTTTACACCAACAGCCAGCGGTATGTCAGGTAATTTTGCAAGTACATCATCATCAAATGCCAACTTATTTATTTGGAACTTTGGCGATAGCACCACCACTATCGATACTTCAAAATTTGCCAACCACATCTATACCACAGCAGGCACATATACAGTATGTTTAATAGCACTTGATACCGTATCAAATTGTTCTGATACAGTATGCAAAACCATTACAGTGGGCAACAATTGCAGCGGGCACAACGCCAATTTCAATTTTTCAGTATCGGGCACGGGTGTTAATTTCACCAATACATCATCTCGCCCATGGGGTACAACAGCAATATATTTTTGGAGTTTTGGCGATAGTACTATCGATTCTACTTTCAACACATACCATAACTATTCTAGCCCCGGTGTATACCAAGTGTGCTTAACTTCATACCTAACCAATGGCTGTATATCAACAATATGTAAAAACGTTACTGTATCTGGCGGAACTTGTTTAGGCTTTACTGCCGATTTTAAAACTGCCGACTCTTGTGGTACTGTATTTTTCTTCAACTCATCATCGCTTAATGCAAATATGTTTAGCTGGACTTTTGGTAATGGGTTGTCATCAACAGCACAAAACCCTGTAACTTCATATTCATCATCGGGCACATACACTGCTTGCCTAATAGCAAAAGATACCCTTTTGGGTTGCACTGATACTATTTGCCAATACGTTACACCCACAAGTAAGCTTATAGGTTTTATTTATAGCGATAGCAATCAATTTGCCGATTCAGGTTGGGTGTACTTAATACAAATGAGTATAGATACTATTACTGGTGATACAATACTTACTGCTACCGACTCTACTCTCTTTACTAACGGGTATTATTATTTTGGGAATGTGCCCACAGGCAATTATCTGATAAAAGCAGCACTTGCGCCCGGTGCGGCATATTATGGCAACAGGCTGCCTACCTACTACACCCAATCATCATTGTGGAGTAGTGCTACATCGGTAAAAGTAAATGGGTGCGCATATATCAATATTACCCTGCTAACAGGTACAAACCCAGGAGGGCCCGGCTTTATAGGGGGGCTAGTATCGCAAGGAGCAAATAAAGTAGGCGACCCATTAGAAGATGTACACGTTGTATTGTTTACTGCTGATGGAAAAACAGTAGCATGGCAGTATACCGACGCAAACGGTAACTACAAGTTTGATAATCTTGCCTACGGCGATTATAAAGTAATTGTGGATGTATTGGGTAAACGCAGCGAAGAATATCTTGTAACGCTTAGCGAAGCCAAACCAAGCAATAGCGACGGCAACTTTGATGTAAATACTAAAAGTGTAGTAGTAGTTAAAAAATCGGCCACAGGCATTGCTCCTATTGCAGCTAAGCAATTACAACTTTATCCTAACCCTGCTACACAACAAGTAAACCTTGTGTTTGAGGCAACAGAAGAAGCCACTACAAGCATCAACATAATGGATATAAGCGGTAGGTTAATACAACAACAAACCGTGCAAGCCAACCAAGGCAATAATACCGCATTGGTTGATATAAGCCATTTACAAAGTGGAATGTATATAGTGAATATTAAAATAGGTAATAGTAACTATATTAGCCGTTTGAGTGTAAATAGGTAACGATTGAAATATATATTTTGTAGTAAGCAAAGCCCATTATGGGCTTTGCTTACTACTATTTAAAACTAGCGTGTAAGCCCTTGATGTTCATATCGAAAGAACTAATACAGCAATGTATCGATAATGACAGAAAAGCCCATTTGGAGCTTTATAAGGCTTGCTATTCCTTTATTATGCGTATTTGTTACCGTTACCATACCTCAAAAGATGATGTATTGGCGGCACACAACGAAAGCTTTTTAAAAATCGTATTAAACCTTAAAAGCTATAAAGCCGAAGCCCCGTTTGAAGTATGGGCGCGCAGGATAACAATAAATACCATTATTGACGATTACCGAAAAAATAAAAAACTAAAAGAAACAATAGAGTATATTGATACCACTGCCCCCGATTACGTAGAAGAACCTTTTGACGAGGGCAACGAAGTGGAGATGAAACTAGAGGCAGACGATTTGTATAAACTAATATACCAACTGCCACCCATGTGCCAAAAAGTATTTAACCTGTACGTAGTTGACGGGTATAACCATAGAGAAATAGGTGAGTTATTGGGGATTAATGAGGGAACTTCAAAATCGCAATTGTTTGATGCACGAAGAAAATTGCAGCAAATGTTAAAAAATTACCATACGCCAAAAGCAGCAAGTAATGAATCGGCTAAGTAAAAACGAAGAACACATAAAAAAGACGCTAAACGAGCAAGAGTTTAGTTTTGATCCAGCCCATTGGGAAGGAGCCGAAGCTATGCTGGATACTGTTTTGCCTGTTGAGCCCAAAAAGAAAAAAAGAAGATTTGGCTTTTTTTGGTTGATACTTACTTTTTTAGCGGCATCAGGCGGAGTTTTTTGGTGGGTATACGCTAAAGACGGTTTTACCGCAGAAACTACCCAACAGCAATGGACTGCGGATTCAGCAACAAACTTAGAAATTGAAAACGAAGGTTTTACCTCAACACCACAAACCGAACAAGAATACACAAACAATACAGAAGCAATAGAAGATAACAACAATACACACCATACAGAAATTGCAGGAGGCCCACCAACATTAATGGCCGCTCAATACAGTGGAAGCGAAGAAAAACCCGCACCCAACTTAAACAGCTCCTTGGCACAAAAAAATAAAAAAATACCACAAACCAACACAGAAAATACACCGGCAAGCAGCCCTACTACCAATGCAAAAACCCCAAGTGCTAAACAACCTAAAGATAAAAGCACTGCAAAATTGTTGTCGACCGATAATGGAAGTAAAGATGAAAAAGATAACGCGGGCAAAAACAAAGGTATAAACAACGGTGGTGCTAATGGAGGAACAACTACTACTGCACCCAAAAACGAAGGTGGTAGTAAACAAAATAACCCTTCACCCAATAGTGAACAAAATAAATACGAACAAGGTAGCAGCGACAATCAAAATACAGCCCCGTCCAGCCCTACTGGTCTTACAAATAATGCAACCGATACAGATACAACTGCTGACGGCCTATTAGCAAAAGACGAGAATAAGGATACTGAAAACGAAGAAAACAATAACGGAGAGGGGAATAAACAAATACTGCTAAGAAACAGCATTTCGCCAGTGGTGGGCAGTAATTATAGCCGCCTGCTGCAGCCGTCAGGAAATACATACAGTAACCGCTTGTATTTTGGGTTGCTATACAACCACTATTTTAATACCCGTTGGCAAGTGGCAGCAGGCTTTGGTTACAGCACCGTTGGAACTAACGGTTTTGCAAAACAATATACACAACAAAATTACTCGTTTGGGGTGCATACCCAGCAAACCACCATTACAACCCAACAACTGCATTATTTAGAAGCACCTGTTTTGGTTCGTTATGCGTTGGGGCAAAATATTAGTTTTGTAGGAGGAGTGAATATTAACTACTTAATAAATACCAATAATACCCTTAGCCAATACAGCTTTGCCAGCCTAAGCGGCGAAACAAATACAAACACTGCCGCTACCGCATATATGCTAGGCTTAAACCGTTGGGATGTGCAACTGCAACTAGGTATTGAAGCCAATTTTTGGCAGCGTATGCACCTAGGGCTTTTGGCCAATAGTGGGTTTATGGATGTAGGAGTAAACAATTATTACAACAACACTGTTTTTGATCGTAACCGACGATTACAGCTATACATTAGGTATGATATTTTTAGGTTTTAAAAAATACAGTACAATAGCAGCCTTGCTTGCCATAAGCCTTTTGTTTGTAGCCAACTGCAAACCAAAAGATGAACCTTTTGATGAAGGGAAAGGCTCGCCTGTGTTTTTTATTAGCGGCAGTATAGATGGCCAACCCACACAATATATTGCAGGAGTAGATAGCTATTATATGTACTCGCAATACAGGTTTGATGCAACGGATAGCATATATTGGCTTGAGGCCAATCTTAAAAAAACAAATTGCACTACTTGTTCCAAAAGTATAAAGATAAGCATTGCTGATGCTGAAGTTTCAGCAGGAACAGGCGGGGTAAACATCACTAATGTATTAAAGAATGATACGTTTGATTATTACCCTAGATTGGGTGGAGGTACGGTGACAAACAATTTCAAAGTTGATTTTTTTGCAGAAGATTCAGGCTTTGTAAACCCACAGTTTAACTGGAATTTTGGTGGGGCAGGGGTGTCGGCTCAAAGGAACCCTAATTTTACGTTTACCGATACACAAAACCGCAACGTATGCCTAACCATTACCGATTTAACTACCTCGTGCGTTAAAACTTCTTGTAACATAATTAATGTAGCACAGCTAGCCAATAACGATACCTGTGTGCCAAAGTTTAACTATATAACGCTGGGTGATACTTCCGTACAGTTTTTAAACCAATCATCGGGGGGTAATTACTTTTGGGATTTTGGTGATGCGCAATCGTCAAACCAAACCTCACCTCTTCATTTTTACGGTAAAAAAGATACTTACAAGGTTTGTCTTACTCTAAGTTCAGGGGGCTGCTCGCAACAAGTATGCAAAACAATAGTATTGGGCGATACAAGTTTTACTTGCGGAGCTAATTTTTACTACGGAAACACCCAAAAAATTACAGTGGTAAATCAACCCACGCAAACATCAACTGTAATGGTTGAATATGTTGATGAAAATGGAGTGTTATACCAAAGCCGTTTGCAAAACCAGCCGGCTGGTTCAACATTTATTAAGCTGACAAATAGAAACTATAATCCCAACGAAAAAGGCGAGAAAACCCAGTTGGTAAATGTATCGTTTAAGTGCAGAGTATTTAACGGAAGCGGCGGATTTAAAGATATTACCGTTACAAATGGGGTAATAGCAGTAGCCTATCCATAAGCGTTAATTACTTTTTCTAATAATTTTTAGCTTTTGGTTAGGGTAAATAGTATAGCCTTTAATGTTATTCCATTTACGTATATCATCCACCTTTACACCGTACTTTTGAGCTATAATTCCCAAACCCTGTCCGCGTGTTACCACGTGTATAACGGTTTTTTCGCCCGTGTGCACGTCTGCCTGTTTCGGTTTAGGTAAGTTTTTATCCGCTAATTCCGGTACTTCCTCAACATAAGGGTTGTTGTTGTAGGGTTTAAACTCCAAGCCATCAATATCGCCAAACCACGGCTTGCTGCTTTTGGGCAGCTTTAGTATATAATTTTGTACAGAATAGGGTATAATACCTTTTTTAAATATGGGGTTTAAGGTTTGCAGCGCAGCTACCGAAGTATGTAGGGCAGGGGCAAGCACCTCAAACGACATCCACTTAGTCATTCTCACCGTATCATAGCTTATGGCTTTGTAGGGCACTTTTGGTTTAACATTACTTTCGTTTGCGTAATAGTAAATATACATAGCACCAATAAAAGATGGCACTATAGTTTGTGCCTCACTTGGCAGACTGTCATACATCTCCCAATAGTTAAATGTATTGCCACTTTTGCGTATAAATTTGTTTATGGTAAGAGTATTGGTAGTAAAAGCGGCCATAGTCATAGGCCAACTACCATAAATCAAATGCAGCTCTTTAAGGTACTTGCCGGCCAGTAGTGTGGTTTGTTCAAAATCCATACGTTCATCAACGTAAGTGTTCATTTTTAAGCCATACATACGCGCCACCCTAAATTGCAAAGCCCAAGGGCCACAATTTCCACTTTCTTCATCTTTATAAAAGCAATCGGCACCTGATGCTGCCATTACCAACAAACCTACCTGTGTAGGAATATTGTAAGCACGCATTACCGAGTCTAAAAACGGTTTATAATATTGGTAGCGAGCCAAAGCTTCGGCAGTTGCTTTTGGGTTAGCTATATATTCGGCAATAATCTCTCCAGCAAGTTTATTATAGCCCATACCCAAACTATCAACTTTTTTTAGCCGTTTGGCGTAAAGCGAGTCGTTGTTAGCAGCAAGTAGAGTTTGCGTTGCTGTGAAAAGAAAAAGTAGTGTAAAAAAAGTGTGTCTGTAAAACCTCATTAGCATATCTATTGCAGAATTAATACCTAAACGCCAAATAAGGTAAAATATTTGCCCACAAAATTATTTTACAGCGTATCGGCAAACGCCAATAATTGGGCGTCGGCATTTTTGGCCGCCATTAATTGCACGCCCCAAGGCATCCCTTCGGCATCAACACCCGCAGGTACTGATATGGCAGGTATACCTGCCAATGGAGCCTGCACCGTAAAAATATCGGCAAGGTACATAGCCACAGGGTCGGCAGCTTTGTCGCCTATTTTAAACGCAGGTGTAGGCGTTGTGGGCGAAAGTATAAAATCGTAGTTGCTTAAAATATCGTTGGTTTTTTGTTGCACCACCCTACGCACTTTTTGTGCTTTGGTATAGTAGGCATCGTAATAGCCCGATGAGAGTACAAAAGTACCCAACATTATACGGCGTTGTACTTCTTTGCCAAAACCTTCGGCTCTCGATTTTTTAAAGGTGCTCTCCAAATCAGTGGCACTAGGGCTACGGTAGCCGTATTGCAAACCTTGGTAGCGTGATAGGTTGCTGCTAGCCTCTGCCGTAGTAAGCACATAGTAGCAAGGCACCATGTGGTCTATCAACGGAAAATCAATAGCATCAACAGTATGTCCTTCGGCTTTTAGTTTTTCTATCAAAGCCAGAGTACCGTTTTTTATATCAGGGCTTATTCCGTCGGCAAAAATGGTTTCGTTGATATAAGCGATACGTTTTTTACCTTTATCGGGTGCAATAGCAAAGTTTGGAGAAGGATGCTGCATCATAGAAGCATCGTGCTCGTCAACCCCAACAATTACATTCATTATAGCCTGCATATCAGCAATGTTGTTGGTAAAAGGGCTTATTTGGTCGAACGACGAAGCGTAAGCCAATAATCCCCAACGCGATACCATGCCGTAAGTAGGTTTGTAGCCATACAAACCTGTAAAAGCTGCTGGTTGGCGCACAGAACCTCCCGTGTCGCTACCCAAAGCAGCCAAGCACATATCGGCTTGCACAGCAACTGCCGAACCGCCTGATGAACCGCCTGATACTCGGGTATTGTCGGCATCGTTTAATACAGTTCCGTAAGCACTGTTTTCGTTACTGGCACCCATAGCAAACTCGTCGCAATTGGTACGGCCAATAATAATACAGTCTTGCTCCAACAAACGCTCTACAACAGTTGATGAATACAGCGAGGTGAAGCCTTCTAATATTTTGCTGCTGGCACTTACCTTGTGGCCTTTGTAGCAAATATTATCTTTAATGGCCAAAACCATACCTGCTAAGGCATTGGCAGTACCATTTTTTATCTTTTCGTCAATAAGGGCAGCACGTTCCAATGCCTCATCACCCCATACTTCTAAAAAAGCATTAAGGTGTTTTTTCTCTTCTATCTTGCTTAGGTAATAGCGTACAACATCAACACAGGTTGTATTACCTGCATTTATTTCAGCACGCACCTGTGCCAACGATTGAAATTTCTTCAAAGCCACTGTGTTAGAAAATGCCCCTTTGGGGTTAGATTATTTGGTTTCTTTTTCCTTTTCTTTTTCAACAGGTGGAGGTGTTTTCATACCTTCCTGTATTTCATCCTTTACCTTGCTTTTAGCGTCGTTAAACTCGCGGATTCCGCTGCCTAAACCACGCATAAGCTCAGGTATTTTTTTACCGCCAAACAGTAAAAGGGCAATAACCAAAATTAAGATCCATTCAGACCCTCCGGGCATACCGAATAAAAGAATACTTAGTGTCATTTCTTTAATATAGACCGCAAAGTTACCAAAAATTTAACAGTTGCTATCTTTTAGTCAATATTTGTTTTTAGAGAGCCGCAACTACTTCATCACCTAAATGTTTTAGGGGTGAGGCAAGACAATAATTTTAAAATTTGTTGTTAAAGTTTTAAATTATTGTTTGTAATGTCTTACCTCAATTACCTGTGTATTGGCAACCTTATCGGCCAGCCTTCGGCCATCTTTATCTGTTAAAACCAAAATAGGCTCAATAAGCCCTCCCAACGGAATAATACCCAGCAATGTGCCTATTAAATAGCGTAATGCCGATTTTCCTTTCGTGCAAGGTTCGTTAGTAGTTATATCAACCACCATTAGCCCCGTAGCTCTTTTGCCATAGCCTTGCCCTTTTTCTCCCAACCCGTCTTTTATAAAAGCATAGCCCAGCGGTACTGCAAACAGTATACTTCCTGTTATTAAAAGTACAATTCCTAATGCGGGGTTTTTTGCTCCAATTGCCCCTATACCTATGATAAAAAATATAATAGCAGGTATTGAAAGGCCAAGGGCTACTAAAGCATCAACCAATAAGGCCAAAAATCGATCGCCTATAGATGCCTTAGGATATACATATATGCCATTAGCATAATAGGTTTGTTGTTGTGCTTGCCAACCAGTGTTTTGTTGTTGCTCGTTTTGATGGCTGTAGTGTGATGAAGCCATGTTTTCTAAAGGAATATTTTCAAGATTAAAACCGCAGCTTTGGCAAAATTTTGTGCCAATAGCAAACGGGCTATTGCACCTGGGGCAATTATATGTAATCATTTAAAGGTTATTTTTTTTGTGTATACTATTGCTGATACAGCGTTTTAACAGCAATAACAGCACAATATAATTTAAAACTAATGTAGCATATTATGCCTGTATTTTTAATTTATTGGCTGTAGCCATATCAATTAAACGTTCCAAATCACCCTCGTTTTTAAAAGCAGTTTTAGGTATAAAATTACCCATGTTTTGTGCTTTCCACAATATCACCCAGTTTTTAGTTTGTTTCACCGCCACATAGTCTTTCCAAGGGTTTTTCTCCTTCACAGTTTTGCCTTTAATAAGTATTTGTTTTTCATCAAAAGTATAATGCAAACGCTCGTGCAAAAGCGGTAATGTATTGTACAAGGTGCGTACACGGTAAAATAAAATAAAGGGCAATACTAACAATACATACGCCAAAACCAATAATGCTATTATGTGTACCGGTGATGAAAATATGTTATCGGCAGTTAAATTACCTGTAATAATACTTACCAAAAGCATTACCACCGCTGCAGCCAATACAATAATTAAAGCAGGGTTGCGGTATACAAGGGTGTAGTTTAGTTTAATATATTCTACACCGTTTATTTCAACATCAAGTTCTATCATAATTATTTGAGGGTTTAAATATATGCAAAGCACTATTTAGCACAAACATCCAGCCTATAAAAGTTTATACTATTTTTGCGTTTCTATAAACCCGACTGATGAAGATAGTTGACCATATAAAAAGTGCAAAGGGGAAAACCCTTTTTTCATTCGAAATTCTCCCCCCGCTTAAAGGCAAAGGTATAGAGAGTATATACGAGGGAATAGATCCTTTGATGGAGTTTAAACCTAAGTTTGTTGATGTTACCTATCACCGTGAAGAGTATATTGAGAAAAAACTTGACGACGGTAGTTACCGCAAAATAACCACTAAAAAACGCCCGGGTACGGTGGCCATTTGTGCTGCCATAATGAATAAATACCATGTGGATGCAGTGCCACACCTTATTTGTGGTGGTTTTAGCAAAGAAGAAACAGAAAATGCACTTATTGACCTTGCATTTTTGGGGATTGATAATGTTTTGGCTTTGCGGGGCGATAATGCCAAAGGCGAAAAAACATTTACTCCTGAATCAAACGGAAATGCAAATGCGCTTGAATTGCTAGAGCAAATACAAAACATGAACAATGGGCTGTATTTGGACGAAGAATTATCGGATGCTTTTCCTACAAAGTTTTGTGCAGGTGTAGCCGGTTATCCTGAAAAACATCAAGATGCGCCCAATATAAAAAGCGATTTAACCTTTTTGAAAAAGAAGATAGAGGCTGGTGCAGAGTTTATTGTTACCCAAATGTTTTACGACAACAGTAAGTACTTTGAGTTTGTAGACCGTTGCCGAGAGGCTGGCATAAACGTGCCTATTATACCGGGGCTTAAGCCGCTTACCACCAAAAAGCAATTGTTTATACTACCCAATTTATTCCACATGGATATACCCGAAGATTTATCTGACGCGGTAGAAGCTTGTAAAGATAACAAGCAAGTTGCCGAAGTGGGTATAGAATGGGCTATACAACAATCGAAAGAATTGAAAGAAAAAGGTGCTCCTGTGCTACACTATTACACAATGGGTAGAAGCGAAGCTACTTATAGAATAGCCAAAGAAGTATTTTAAAATCGGTTTTATGTTTAAAGTTTTACGTTTTCGGTTAATTGCCAAAAAGTAGCTTGAAACAACAGACTGAAAACTGACAACTAAATGCAAGCCATTATTACCAAATCGACAGGCAGCTGGTACGATGCCAAAGACACTACAGGTAAGTTGTGGCGCGCTCGTATCAAAGGCAAGTTTAGGTTACAGGGCATTAAAAGCACAAATCCTATTGCTGTTGGTGATGTAGTAGATATACAACCCGAAGGCAATGAAGACGATTTGGCATTGATAGATAAACTATACGATCGCAAAAACTATATCATTCGCAAAAGCAATAACCTAAGCAAACAAACCCAAATAATTGCCGCTAATATAGATGTGGCAGCACTGGTGGTTACGTTGGCACTTCCGCGCACCTCTCAAGGGTTTATTGATAGGTTTTTGGTAACAGCCGAAGCCTACCATATACCCGCCATATTGGTATTTAATAAAACCGACATATATGGCGATGATGGAGAAGAACTGCTTAGCTATTACGAAAAGATATACGAGCCATTGGGTTACCAATGTTTTAGAGTATCGGCATTGGAAGGCGAAAACCTTGATGTATTGCGCAGCTATTTAAAAGGCAATACAACACTTGTATCAGGCCATTCAGGCGTAGGAAAATCGACCTTGCTAAATGCTTTGTGGAAAGAGATAGGTCAAAAAACAGGTATTATTTCTGATTTTTCAAGCAAAGGAAAACATACCACTACATTTGCCGAAATGTTTGAACCCGAAGAGGGCACACGCATAATAGATACTCCGGGGATAAAAAACTTGGGCTTGGTGGATATGGAGCAAGAAATGGTATCGCATTATTTTCCTGAAATGCGGCCGTTACTGCCCCATTGCCGTTTTAACAATTGCAAGCATACCAACGAGCCAAATTGTGCCGTTAAAGAAGCTGTTGAAAACGAAACCATAAGTGTACAGCGTTATTTTAGCTACCTAAGCATACTAAACAACGAAGATATTTATAACTAATTGGTTGGGTATTTTGGGTGATAAACCATAATAGAACGCAAAACAGCCAGTTGGGTAAGTTGCTTGTATTGGTTTTTTATTTGTCGTTGTTTTTTCCTCATTTTTAGCCTTACTTTGAGTTATTGCATAAAACTATCAAAAAATGCACTATCAATTTTCTTAAAAAAAGTTATGAAAAAACTTCTACTTATTGCTTTGGCGTTAACTGGGTTAACGGTAAATGCGCAGTATTTCCATCACATTTACGGAACTACTGATGGCGAAAAACTATCGTCGGGACTTAACACTACAACTCTTGGTCTTGGACACTTTTTAGTAGGTCATGCAGGTCAAAACGGTTTAGCCGTATCACGTACCGATGTAAATGGCGATGTTACAGGCGCGCCTTATTTTAATGGTTGGTATCAGATATCTAGTTCAGTAACAGGAACTATTGTTGATGTTGCAGAGTCGAAATGTTTTGAAATGGACAACGGCGCAGGATTTGGTATTGTGGGACAGTTTACCGACCCAAGTATGGGAACCCCCAACACAGGTGTTTTTTATTTACAGTTAGACCCAATGGGTAATGTAGTAAATATATTTACTTATTTGCCGGGGGGTGGCGTAGCCTTTAATGTGCGCAATGTAAGCAGCGTAGCCGAATCAGTAATGAGCGGTGGAAACGAAGTGTATGTAACCGGTTCTACTGCAGATGCTTCAGGAACACGCTTGGATGCCTTTGCCATGAAATTAGATGTAAACTCAGGAGGATTAATTTGGTCTGCGGTTTATGATATTAACCTTACTTCTGGGTCAGGCCTAACAAGCTCTTGGGATATTATAGAAAGCCCATACGCCAATGAAGTGGTATTAGCAGGCGGTATAAGAGAACCCGTTTTTGGTTCACGTCCTGATGGTTTTACACTACGTTTAGATGCAAACAGCGGTAATCCCGTAGCCAATGTTGACCTTTATGGTACTGCCGCAAATACTGACGAGTTTTATTCAATTTCAGTAGCAGCCAGTACAGCTGGCGGTGGCGATGGCTTTGTTTTGGGTGGACGTAGCGATTTTAACGGCAGTATTGATGCTTGGGTAACAAAAGTTGATCAAAACCTTGTAACTCTATGGACATCTGTATTTGATTATAATGCCATACCCGGAGTTGAAAATGTATGCCACGATGTTATTGAAAGGCTTAATACATCAGGCGTATACGAGTACTATGCGGCAGGTTATGTAAGAGGGGGCTTGTTTGGAAGCTACGATATAGTTGTTGAGAAAATGGACGACAATGGTGTAGGCGTAAGCTTGGGAGAGTTTACTTATGGTGATGCCAGAGTAGATTATGGTGTTGCGATAGACCAATACGACGGTACAGGTTCTGATGGTATTAGCGTATTTGGTTTTCGTGAAGGCGCAACTCCGCCTATAATTAATGGTAATTACGATATGTATTTGGTAAAAGCCTATTTTAATGGCGAAACACCCTGCAATCAAAAATTAGTGGACTCTTGGGATCTTCCGGGGCCAAAAATTTATAATAATGCCGGCGTTGGCATAGTGGATAATATTAATCCTGATGTGCAATTTAACTGGAATATAGCAGGTGCACACGATCGCACAATTTGCTTTAGTCCCTTTCTTTCAAGCGGAAGTAATGCCCGTGTAGCTCCAACAGAAACAGGTGATAAACAAGCAGTAGTATCACCTAACCCTATACAAGCCGGTAGCAACGTTGTTGAGGTAACTATAGAAACCGAAATAGCTACCACTGCACAAGTAGCCATATACGATGTGCTAGGCAGAGAGTACTATAACGGTGCTATAAGCCTTGCCAAAGGCACTAATACCATGCCGATAGATATTAGCAAAGCTAATATGAGTGCAGGTACATACAGTGTGCGTATAAACTACAACAATACCAACAAAACCATATTGCTGATGGTGAAATAACATCAAGCAAATATTGGTATTTAAAAGGGCGGTAATTTTTACCGCCTTTTTAGTTTGCTGATTTTTTTTTTGATAGTAAAGCAACATTAATAAAATGTTCTCTGTCTTCCTGTTTCGGGAATTGGTAAAAACTACTAATTTCGCGCCCCTTATTTTTAAATAAACTATGAAAAAAATCTGCTTAGTACTAATGGTGCTGTGCGCTAGCTTTGCGCAAGCCCAAGTAAAAGACTACACGTTTACAAAAGAAAGTGGTCTCTTAACCTTCCTTGATGATATGCAAGGTATTTCTATTACCAATCACACCGTGCTTGATGACGAAGTAACTCCGTCAAAAATTTCAATTCCCTTTTCGTTTAGGTTTAATGGCGTCTTACAAGACTCTTTAGGTATTGGCGAAAACGGATTTATTTGGTTTGGTCCTGAAGGTGATGGCATGATGCGCAATGTGTTTACTCCTATATCAGACAATCATAGACAAAATGTAAAAGGCATTGTATCTGCATTGGGTATGGATTTGCATCCGCACATAAATACCAACCTTACAACCACAATAAAAACAGCGGTTATTGGTGTTGCCCCCATGCGCGAAATGGTAATAGAGTGGCGCAATACATCAAGTTTTGGAGCCACTATTGATACGTTGGGCGAAGACACTATGTCTTTTCAAATAAAACTGTACGAGTTTATGAACCGCATAGAAATAGTCTACGGCGAATTTAAAATGAACCCCAACACGATTGATGTTGCTCAAGTAGGTCTTAGAGGAAATACAAGTAGCGATTTTAGCAACCGTATGACCAGCGCAACCAATCATTGGTCAAATAGTGTTACAGGTATTGACAACACTAGTGGCTGTGAGGTAAGCGAAAATATGTACCCTAGTTTTGGTGATTTATTTGTTTGGACTAAAGATAACCAAACCCCAACAGGTATAAATAACCCAGTAAAAGGTGTGCAGGCACAGGTATACCCAAGCCCTAGTAATGGAGTGTTGTTTGTTGAAGTGGATAATAACGAGGCTAATACTATTACCGTCACCAACATTGCAGGGCAGCAAGTGTTGCAAACTAATATTGTTGGAAAAGTTAAACTAGAGATGGATAACCATGCCAATGGTTTATACTTTTATCATATTACCACTAGCGGCGGACAAACGATAGCTAACGGCAAGTTTATGATAGCCCAATAAGATGTTGAAGCAATAAAAATTACCACACTCCAAAAGGTCGGCGACAAGCCGACCTTTTGTGTTTTTAGGGAGTTGAACTAAGGGCTCAATATTTGTCAAATTTTCAAAATTTGACAAATATTGAGCGACATCGAACGACGACGGAGTGCGTGCAGTGCCATACAGAGCGCAGTCGAAGTATAGTGCGGCGCGGTTGCCCGTCATTCCCATTTTAAATGGGAATCTGTGCGGTGGCGATACTCACAGATTCCTGCCTTCGCAGGAATGACGGCCTACCGCACTTATACTGCCTGCGAACTAGTGCGTGCAATCAGCCACAAAAAAAGGTCGGAGCTACTAGCCCCGACCTTTTTTATAAATGAATTTGTTAAATGCTAAATGAGAAATGTTAAATGGCTACCGCAGTGCCCTCAACTTGTTTCTCTATAGAAGTATCGTAGGTTTCTTTAAACTCGGCAGTCATGCCATAAAACTCGCCATCAACCAATACTTTGCCATCGTTTACCTTGCCTATAACGCTATAGGTTTGGTTAGCGGCCTTCAAATCAGCTTCAATAGCAGCAAGGTCTTGTGGGCGGCAGCTAATAGCCACGCGGCTTTGTCCTTCGCCAAACAAGGCTGCATCTTTGCGCAGGGTAGTATCAGTAGTCAGCTCAAAGCCCAAGTTGTTTTGCATAGCACTTTCAAGCAAGCTAATAAACAAACCACCTTCGGCAATATCGTGTGCCGATTGTACTTTGCCAGTTTGTATCAGTTGGCGCAGGGTGTTTTGCATAGCATACTCCTCGTCCAAATCAAAATAAGGGGCAGGAGAGAAGTTTTGTTTGTGCCAGTAGGCCAAATATTGTGATGATGAAATATCGTTGTGGTTTTTGCCCAACAACACTATAATATCGCCATCATTTTTAAAGTCAAGGGTCATTTGGTTTTCACCTTTTTCTATAATACCCACCATACCGATAGTTGGGGTAGGGTATACCGCAGTACCATCAATAGTTGATTGGTTATAGAAACTTACGTTACCGCCCGTTACGGGGGTTTCAAACTTACGGCAAGCTGCACCCATACCTTTTATCGAGCCTACAAACTGCCAATAAACCTCAGGATTGTAAGGGTTGCCAAAATTAAGGCAATTGGTTATTGCACTGGGTGTGCCCCCTGTGCAGGTGATGTTACGGGCAGCTTCGGCAACGGCTATGGCAGCTCCCTTTTCAGGGTCGGCAAATACAAAGCGGCTGTTGCAATCAACCGTCAACGCCAATGATTTTTCAGTGCCTTTTATTTTCACCACAGCAGCATCGCTAACGCGGTTGGTGCTTTTGTTTACCGTGCCCACCATACTGTCGTATTGGTTGTATACCCAGCGTTTGCTGGCTATATTTGGATGGCCTGCTAAAAAGAAAGCAACTTCGGTAAGATTTTCAGGTTGTTCTATTTTATCAATGCTGTAATCAGCAATTTTAGTCAAATATGCAGGCTCTTTATATTCGCGGTGGTATACAGGAGCGCCACCACCTAAAGCCAGCGATTCGGCAGGAATATCGGCACACAAATCACCGTCCATATAATACTGCACACGGCCTGTATCGGTTACTTCACCAATTTGGGCAAAGGTTATATCCCATTTCTCCAAAACTTTTTCTACCTCTGCTTCCATGCCTTTTTTCACAATCACCAGCATACGTTCTTGTGATTCTGAAAGCAATATTTCCCAGTCCTTCATTCCCTCTTGACGCATAGGTACTTTATCTAATTCGATACGCATACCTGTACCCGATTTGGCACTCATTTCGGCAGTACTGCAAGTAATACCCGCTGCACCCATATCTTGCATGCCCACTACTGCATCCGTTTTTAGTAGTTCCATAGTGGCTTCAAGTATTAGTTTCTCCCAAAAAGGGTCGCCTACTTGCACGCTGGGTAAATCGTCAACAGAATCTTCTGAAATGTCTTTTGATGCAAACGCAGCACCGTGTATACCGTCTTTACCCGTTGCCGAGCCGTATATATACACTGGGTTGCCTTTACCTTCGGCAATGGCCGAAACGGTTTTACCTACTTCGGCTATACCCACCGACATGGCATTTACCAAGTTGTTGGTGTGGTAGCACTCGTCAAAATAAACTTCGCCGCCAACGGTAGGAATACCAAAAGCGTTGCCATAGTTGCCTATGCCTTTTACTACGCCTTTTAGTAACCACTTGGTACGGTCTTCTTTTAGGTTGCCAAAACGCAACGAGTTTAGTTGCGCAATAGGGCGAGCACCCATGCTGAATATATCGCGGTTAATACCGCCTACACCCGTTGCAGCCCCTTGATAAGGCTCAATTGCGCTAGGGTGGTTATGACTTTCTATTTTAAAACAAACGGCCAATCCGTCGCCAATATCAACAAGGCCTGCGTTTTCTTCGCCGGCTTCAGCAAGCATAGCAGGGCCTTCTTTGGGAAGGGTTTTTAGCCATACTATACTGTTTTTGTAACTACAGTGTTCGCTCCACATCACACTATACACGCTAAGCTCTGTAAAGTTGGGGGTGCGACCCAGTATTTCTTTAATCTTGTCAAACTCTTCGGGCAGTATGCCCAGTTTTTTGGCGGTTTCTACGGTAACTTCCATACGGTGGTTTTTGGAAAGCTGCAAAGGTAGTTATTTTGTTTTTCAACTGTGGTGTTTTCTGCTTCGACCTCCCCTTAATCCCCTCCTAAAAGCAGGAGGGGAAACTGCCACACTAACCCTTTTGAAAACAAGATTTTTTTGTTTGATTTTTGTATAACAACTTAAGCAAAGCATTGTCTCCCTTGCGGGCTACATTGTTAAACCTATGAGTAATTTTTTAGTTAACTCACTCCAAATAATGAGTTTAGTTTAGACACTCATAATTTCCCCTCTCTTATAAAAAGAGAGGGGCGCAGTTATGAGGTTTCAGCTTACTCATAAAACTGGGGTGAGTAAAATCCATCTGCTATTTTTTTGCTTGTAAAAGGTTGTGAAATATTCAACTAGAGCGGACGCTCGAGCCAGCTTTTAAAACTTTATTTCAACCTAAAGGCTCCTATTTCTTTCTCAAGTGTGGGCAGTTGTGCCGCTATTTCTTTTTCAGCATTGTGTACTACGGGTATAAAAGCCAGTGCTTGTGCCTCGTTTAGTTCGGGCTGTTTGGCACGGGTTACTACTCGGTTTATAGAGTATAGTAGTTTTTCGTCTATCAGATAATATTGAAGGTATTGGGCTTCTAAAAAGCCGTTCCAAAATTTGCTAAACCTATCGCTACCATCTTTTCCGCTAAGTGCTAAAAAATCAACTACGGTTTTTAGGCTGCATTGGCGCAGGGCAGCGTAAAAATCATCCAATTTTTGTGGGTGTTGTTGTATCAATACCCTATCCAATATCAGCTCAAACAAAATATGACTTAAAAACCAAAACCGTTGTCCGTCTTTAGGGAAATTGTGTTTTACAAATAAGTCCTCAATAAAATGGGTGCAATGACTAAAAAACGGTGTGTTGTGAAAAAAGCCATCGGTAGCATAATGTTGTTTGCTCCCTTCGTTTAGATGGAAGAAGTGAGGTTGTAAGGTGAAATCGTGCTCTAGTGAGGTATTTATATGCTTGTTTCCTGCGGCACTGCGAGCAAAATCGGGCAAAACCAAGCCTGCATTGTAGTAGGGGTTATCCTCTTTGTGGTCGAAATAATAATGAGCGAAGTAATTCAAGTGTTTTGGCTTTTGGCTATTAGCTTTTGGCCTTTAGCTAACTGCCAAAGGCCAAAAGCAAAAAGCTATTATGCTGTAGCCGTAAGTTTTTTGCGCAAGTTGGTATCCAACAAGTTCAAAAAGTCTTCGGTATACAGGTAGTTTTCAGGTTTAAGGTCTTTACCGTATATGCAAAGGGCAAGGTCTTTGGTCATGTGGCCGGCCTCAACTGTTTCTACACATACTTGCTCAAGGGCGTGGCAAAATTTTACCAAAGCCTCGTTGCCATCAAGTTTGCCTCTAAACTCCAAACCACGTGTCCAAGCAAAAATACTTGCTATTGGGTTGGTGCTGGTTTTGTTTCCTTTTTGGTGTTCGCGGTAGTGGCGGGTAACAGTACCGTGTGCTGCTTCGGCTTCCATTGTTTTACCATCAGGGGTAACCAATACACTGGTCATTAAACCCAGTGAACCGAAACCTTGTGCTACAGTATCACTTTGCACGTCGCCATCGTAGTTTTTACAAGCCCAAACAAAATTACCGTTCCATTTTAGCGCACTGGCTACCATGTCATCAATCAGACGGTGCTCGTAGGTAATGCCTGCAGCTTCAAATTTGGTTTTGTATTCGGCTTGGTATATTTCTTCAAAAATATCTTTAAAACGTCCGTCGTATTTTTTAAGAATGGTGTTTTTTGTGCTTAAGTACAAAGGCCAGCCTTTAGTCAACGCTTGGTTAAAGCAAGAGTGAGCAAAACCACGTATCGATTCATCGGTATTGTACATAGCCAATGCTACGCCGTCGCCTTTAAAATCATACACATCATAGCTTTGAGGCTCGCCACCTTCTGGAGTATATGTAATAGTAAGTTTACCTTTTCCTTTGGTTAAGAAATCCACTGCACGGTATTGATCGCCAAAACCATGACGGCCTACGCATATTGGGGCAGTCCAGTTAGGCACCAAACGGGGTACATTTTTACATACTATTGGTTCGCGGAAAATAGTTCCTCCCAAAATGTTGCGTATAGTACCGTTAGGCGATTTCCACATACTTTTTAGGTTAAACTCCGTCATGCGGTCTTCATCAGGCGTAATGGTAGCACATTTTATACCTACGTTGTATTTGTTTACAGCGTTGGCCGCATCAATGGTTATTTGGTCGTTGGTTTCGTCACGACTGGTTACGCTTAAATCGTAATATTTAATATCAAGGTCTAAATAAGGAAGTATTAATTTGTCTTTGATGAACGTCCAAATAATGCGGGTCATTTCATCGCCATCCATTTCTACTACTGGGTTGGCTACTTTTATTTTCTCCATACTGTGCAGATAAATTTAAGTTGGGTGAGTTGTTTCTAAAAAATCGTTGCGCAAACTTAGGCTAATATGCAATTAATTCAAATAGTAACCCATAATGAGCGGATAGGCATATTCGTTCTTTCCCTCTAATAATTAGTGCGATAAGGCTGTTCAACACTTCCCCTCTCTATAAATAGGAAGTTATACCATTTACATGCCGCCTAAAATAGTGGTTTTAACTCACCCCAGTTTTATGGGTTTAGTATCAATGTTTATAATTCCCCCTCTCTTTTTTGTAAGAGAGGGGGACTGTTGTGTAGTTTCAGCTTTCTCATAAAATTGGGGTGAGTTAACTAAAAACTACCCCGACTTGAAACAAGTCTACTCCCCCGCTTCACTATCAAAAGCTATACGTACGCCATTTTCTTTGGCAACAATCCACGCATCTTTAAAGCCCATTTCGCGCACATCGGCCAAAAAATCTTTAGCAGTATTTAAATCCCTAAATTTGCCTAAGGTTAGCTTATCTGTACCGTCAATAGTGGTTTCAGCGTGCAGTTCTTTTAGTCCGCGTTGGTATTTTTCAAGGTCAAAGTTTTTAAAAGCACCTATCTGTATTTCGTAGTACAAACCTGTATTGTCGTTACTACTCTCAATCAATAAGGTGTTTAGCTTTTGCAGGCTGTCGTTAACGTGCACAATACTATCAAAAGCTTGTTGAGTGTTACTAAGTTGGCGCACTGCGCTATCGCTTAAAACATTAGGTGCACCATTCATGGTGATTTTTTTAAGTGCAGGAAAACTGTCTTGCAAAAAGGGAAAATACCATATACCACCCACCACTACAATAACAAAAACAAAAAGAAAAAACCGCCCCACAATGCTTTTTTTACCTTGTCCTTGGCTGCTTCCTTCAATCTCGCCGGCTATTTCAAATTTTTGCTCGCTCATAGTGCTATTCAAACCTACGTGGTTTTGTTTTAAAAGCAAATGCCTACTCTCCACCGTTTTGGTGCTTGTATTGTTGAAAACCTATTTACTATATTGCTAAATTATACACTGCAATTAGTGGAACAGTTTTTGGACATTCGTATTAACAATGAAATTTTCAGCTAAAATAATAGCACTTACGCTTGTAGCCCTTGGGGCGGTGTCTTTTACGTATCAAGGTGCACCTACCGAAGAGTTGGCTTGGCAAAACTGGAACGATGGATATAATTTGGTGAAAAAGGAAGGCAAAATTGGCCTTATAGATGTGTATACCGATTGGTGCGGATGGTGTAAAAGAATGGACAGGGATACCTACGCCAAAAAAGAAATTATTGATAAAGTAAATAAAAATTTTGTTCCTATTAAGTTTAACCCTGAAAAACAAGGGGTATATTATATTGATAGCACTGCATACAGCGGGCCTCAGTTGTATGCCATGTTATCAAACAGTAAATCTACAGGTTATCCAACCACATTTTTCTTAATACCAAAAGGCGATGTAATGCACGTAAGAAGCATAGCAGGCTACCAAGCTGCCGAAACCTTTAGCTCATCTTTGGATAAGATAATGCAATACGCTGCCGAACTTCCCGAACGTTAGAATAAGTTTATCCTCTCTGCTTCTTTTTCTTTTAAGTATTTTTGCGCCCATTAAAACTGTTGTCTGATTTTGGGAGCGAAGAAAATTCAATTTATAGAAAATTTAGAAATACTAACGGCAGGTGCCGAAGGTAATTGTATAGCCCGCCACGATGATAAAGTGGTGTTTGTGCGCAAAGCCGTACCCGGCGATATAGTAAACGTGCGTATTGTAGGTAAAAAGAAACGCTTTTTAGAAGCCGAAATTACCGAGATAATTACCCCTTCGCCACAACGTATACAACCCTTTTGCCAGCACTTTGGCACGTGTGGGGGTTGCAAGTGGCAACAAATGGATTATGACACGCAACTGCACTATAAAAACCAAGTTGTAGTTGATGCACTAGAACGTATAGGTAAAATTGAAGTTGGGGAAACTTTGCCTATAGCAGGCTGTAAAGAAAACAGGTTTTACCGCAACCGTATGGATTATGCCTTTAGCAACAAACGCTGGCTTGACAAAAGCGAGATGGACGAGGAAGACAAAGGCGAAATGAATGCTTTAGGCTTTCACGTATCCGGCAGGTTTGATAAGGTGTTGGATATTGAAAAATGCTGGCTGCAAGATGATTTTGGCAATACCCTGCGCAATGGCATAAAGCAGTTTGCACTAGATAACGGTATTACTTTTTTTGATTTAAAAGAACAACACGGCGTGCTTCGCTCGCTGATAATACGTTGCAGCACACAAGGCGAGTGGATGGTGATAGTAATGTTTCATGGCGACGACAAGGAAGCTATGGATAGTGTGATGAAGTATATTGAAACTACTTTTCCGCAAATTACCTCGCTGTTATACGTTATTAACAACAAACGCAACGATACTATATACGACCAAGAGATTTTGGTGTGGAAAGGTAAAGACCACATGCTAGAGAAATTGGGAGAGCTAACGTTTAAAATTCGCCCAAAATCATTTTTTCAAACCAATACCCGCCAAGCAGAAACCTTGTATAATATTACCAAAGATTTTGCAGGACTAACAGGCGATGAAGTAGTGTACGATTTGTATACAGGCACAGGCAGTATAGCCAATTACCTTGCCCGCACTGCTAAAAAAGTGGTAGGGGTGGAGTATGTAGAACAAGCTATTGACGATGCTCGTGAAAATGCACAGCTAAACAATATTACCAATACCGTTTTTTATGCAGGTGATATGAAAGACGTGCTAAACGATGATTTTATTGCCGCCAATGGCAAGCCCGATATAGTAATAACCGATCCTCCTCGGGCGGGTATGCACGCTGATGTGGTGAAAAAAATATGCGAAATGGCTGCGCCTCGTGTGGTATACGTTAGCTGCAATGCTGCCACGCAAGCCCGTGATTTGGATATGATGCGTGATGTATATCGTGTGGTGAAAATACAGCCTGTAGATATGTTTCCCCACACTGCTCACGTAGAAAATGTGGCCTTGCTAGAGTTGATAAATCAATAATATTTTGCCGTTTATAACTCAACAGCCCGCAGAGGAACTTCGTCTCCCTGTGGGCTGTTTTTATTCATCGAATAGTAAAATTAGCACACAAAGTTTTTGCTATCTTGCCTATACATAAAGCCTGCTTCTAATGCGATTATCATACCTACTATCTTTTTTAATATGCGGGGCCCTTGTGTTTACCCATTGTGGTAACAAAACAGGGTACAGCAAAAAATACCCCAGCAACAAACTAGCCCCTAACGACCCATTTGCCGAAACTATGGTGGCCAGCGAGTTTTTTACTATCGACCCAAAAGAAGACAATATTGTTGAGGGAGCACAAGGCAGTATAGTATTTATACCCCAAGGGGCTTTATTGGATAAAAATGGAAACCCCGCCAAAGGTGAAGTGAAGATAGAACTTGCCGAAGCCCTGACTATTGAGGACATGGTAACATCAAACCTTACCACAACATCGAACGGAAAATTATTGCAAACAGGCGGCATGCTATACCTAAACGCTACGGCCAATGGCGAGCCTTTGCATATTGACACTACCAAACCCCTACGTATAGAAATACCCACCGATACAAAAATAGAGGGTATGCAAGCCTACCGAGGCATACGCGATAGTGCTGGAAATATGAATTGGGTAGACCCTGTGCCGTTGATAGACTACCTAAGCACGGTGAATTTGGAAGATTTGGATTTTTTACCGCATGGATTTTTAGATACTCTGAGAGAAAATATGCCTTTTAACGGTCATACAGTTGCTGATAGAGCACTTGCCGATAGTGTGTATTATAGCTTGTACGGGTTTCAAAACAGACCATCAATACAATACCAGCCTACAAATATGAACGAGGCACAATACAACCCAAACGAAATAAAAAATGGCAAATACACCGATGAATCTTTTAACGTAAAACTTGGCGGCTACCAAGCTACATATCAAGCGCAAACTGAAGCAGCAGTAAATCAAGATTCAGCAGCATTTTGCGGCATTAATCCCGCCAGCGTAAAAGTGCTAAAAGGTAAAAAGTTTGCCAATACTTTTATTGCTACCCGAGAGTTTGAAGCACGCATGGAACATATCCATCATACCTGTTCACAAGCTGTATTAGAGGCTTACATAAACAATATTGATAAAAACCTTTGGGAAGCCGACAAAGAAGCCTTTGATATACTAAGAGCCAAGAAAGATGATGAAGCAGGCACTTTTGAAACTTTTTACCTACAAAAGAAAGGTAAAGTAAAAGACGGTGATAAAGCCGCCCAAAAACTTAAAGAGTACTATAACAAGCAGCTGAAAAAGGTTGAAAACGAGCTAAACAAACTGGCTGAAAAAAAGAAAAAGGCAGAAACCAAAGCCGAAAAAGAGTTTGAGAAAGTAAAACAAGAATACCGTGAAGTACTTTGGAAACGAGAAAAATACCGCAATGAAAAATACGGGTTTATATGGACAGATATAGGATGGATAAATGTTGACGTACCCTCACCCATACCCGCAAAATGTAATCCCACCATTATTGAAGCAAAACTGAACAATAAGCAGAGTTTTGACCGCGTATACAGCTACGTGTTTTTACCCAATATTAAAAGCATATACAGACTTAATACAAAAGATAACGTTAACTTTTATGCAGGCAATGAAAAAGAAAAATATCTTCATGCGCCATGCGATGAAAAGATAAATGTTTTATTTATTGCTTATAAGGATAAACAAGCCTACCTGTCGATGTTGTTTCCCGTTTATCCTGTAAATGATAACGCACAAATTGATTACCCTTTGGATTTAGAAGAAGTAACCCCTTCACAACTAAAAGAAACTTTTAATAGATATAACAAAGGCTATAAAACAGAAAATAGAATTGATAAAGACCTTGAGTTTCAGTTTAAGATATACAAAGAAAACAAACGGAAAGAAAAACAATACGCTGAATATGAGGTAATGGCTCAGCTGTATAGGCTTATTTGTGCACAATGTACTTGGCGACCTATGGGTAGTGCCCCACAAGGAGAAGTAGATTTAGGTGAAGATCAATAAAAAAGATATGATTAAGCTAAAAACAACCTCATCAAAAGATACCTATATGGCCATTTTAGATATACTGGACATACAGGGCATACCGCGCGAGCAAAACACAACACTCGATGAAAATAGCAATTGGCTATATACCGTTTATGTAAACGAAACTGACCTAGAAAAAGCCGAAGCCTTGTTGAAAAATGAAATGCTTTGGGAAGATGTAGAAGAAGATTATAGCCAATATGACAATGAAGTGCTTTTGGATGAGTTGCTATACGAAACAAAGGATGACGACAAAAAGAAAGAAGCAATAATAGAAACCTTAAAAGAAAAAGGCGAAACCACAGATAGTATTCAGCAAAAAATAGAAGAGGAAATAAAAGAACATTATTGGGAAAAACAAAAAATATCAAAAGGGGAGATAATAATGGGTTTTGTTGAGTTGATATTTATAGGCGGCCCAACTTTCAGACTAGGAAAAAAGATTTATTTCGAGAAATACACTCACCCTATTACAAAAGAAAAAATTTACGTATACGATGATTACAGCCGCAAATATGGCTTGCTGTTTATGATACTGGGAATGGTGGTTTTTGTTGGTCTATCATTATATGCCTATTTAATTTTTTTTAACGTTTAAACCATGCAAGAAATCCGCACTGCATTTACTTTAGATGAATTACAAGAAGTACAAGACTTGTTGCAAGCTGAAGGTATTTATTGCCAAGTATACCAAAACATTAGTGGGTACGAAACCATATATAATAGTAATCCCACAGGGGTAACGTATAAAATATCGGTGCCCGATAGTGAAGCCCCAAAGGCTTTTGAAATACTAGAGAAACACTACGGCAACGAAGAGGATACAGAAGGTTTTTTACGGCAAATGGATACAGAAGATTTAATTGAAATAGTAACTAATCCACAAAAATATAGCCCTAACGATAGTGTTATTGCCAAAAAGCTAATTTTAGACAGAGGAATAAGCAGTAGCCAACTTGAATCTAAAATAGCGCAAATGGTGCAAAATGAAAATGCCCCTAAACAGGTAAATACGTTTGTTCTCTTGGCAGGATATGTTTTTGCTTTTTTTGGTGGAATTTTTGGTATGGCAATAGGGTGGTATTTGTATTTTTCAAAAAACAGACATACCCAAACAAGGCAAAAGTACTTTGCTCACGATCAATACAGCCGTAACCATGGGCTTATAATTTTAGTAATTGGAATTGTAGCTTTAGTGCTGCTTTACTTTTTTCAAGTTAGCCTTATTGATATTGGAGCGTATATATAGTGATAGCCTTATTAACTTTGATACGATAGTATTTCCTCAATAATTTTACGGTCGTTGCTAAGGCGGGGCTGCTCGTCGATTATCTTAAAAGAACACGCCAATACTTCTTAAATCAGTATATATTTGTCTAATATTTAAGTTGTATATGAAAAATTTTGCATTGCTGATTATTGTATTGCTTACAACAATAACAGCCTCCGCCCAAAGAGTAATTGACCTTGAAGTTACCAACATACTTAAACCAGACACCGTACAAGACAGTCGTGAAGTAAATTTCACCTTCACTATAAAAAATAATGGCCCTGATGATGTAAAAACCACTGATACTATTGTTTATCAAATATACTATCGAATAGGTATCCAAACCGTTACCTTCCCTTCTGACGGAACATTTTACACCTATTTTCCAAAAAGTTCTTTAAAATCAGGTGATTCATTATCCATTTCAGGAACAATTAAACAACAAATGGATGTTTTAGTTACACGTAGAGGAGATGCTTGTGCAGGGGCTTTTGTGAATAATGAAACTGATAAAATTAAATATGAACCTTCTTTTCCATCAACTGATGCGAATAATGGTAAATGTAAAGCCTGCTTGTATTATGACCCAGCAATACCCGGCCTAAAAGTAGTAGAACCGACTAAAGTTACACAGGGAGCAATAAAAGTGTACCCCAATCCAGCCCAAACAGAAATAACGTTTGTAGTTGATGTTCAGGATGGAAACCATGAGGGTACACTAAAAATTACAGATATAAGTGGGCGAACTCTTTTACAAGAAAATATTAATTTCACAGAAGATAAAAAAAGTATTTCCCTCTCTAAAAATATATCTGCTTTTGCAGCAGGAATGTACTTTGTAGAAATACACCTAAGCACAGGAATATTTACTGGAAAAATCATCAAGCAATAATCGATTAACATTTTACTATGAAAAAAATTTTATGGTTAGCAATAGTATTATTGCCCCTCAGTAATGTTTTTGGCCTAACATGGACGGTAAGTACTGTCCAAACCTATACTGGAAACACGTTTACTTACGATAATATTGTAGTGCTGAATGGGGGAATCCTCAGTCTAACTAATTGTTCAATATATATGAACCAGTTAGGAGATATAACTGTTGAAACGGGTGGAAAGTTAATATTGAAAAACTGTAATGTAAATGTAACATTAGGGGGGGCATCACCTAATTATTGGAAAGGTATTATGGTTATGGGTAATGCTTCTTTGAAGCAAACCCCTTCTAATCAGGGGCAATTAGTACTTGATAATACTACAATACAAAATGCTTTAATAGGCATAAGTGTTGGAAATAGAAAATATACCATCGATGATATAAAAACGACTAACTGGCACCTTAACGGAGGAGGTATTGTAAATGGGACAAATAGCATCATAAAAAATTGTCGCTATGCGATGGTATTTAACCCATATTATAACCCTGCCATTTTGCAACATCCAGCAGCTAATAAAAGTACTTTTAAAGGGTGTACATTTATATGGGATGGCAATGCCCAACGCGACTTGTGTACAACAATTGATGGTAATGGAACTGGAGTAGAAGTTTATTTAAAAACATTGGTTGAGTTAAACCAAGTTCATGATATTATTTTTTCAGGATGTAATTTTAAAAGCACCCGTACTTTTTCTAATTGGTTTTCGAATGATCATATTTTAGAAGATCATAGATTTGGATATGCTCAATTTGGCGTAAGTAGAGGAAAGGGAGTGGTTTCATACGGCTCATCTTTTCAAATATTAAGAGGGGAGCCTTGCGGCACAACGTCATCAATTATCGGTTCAGGATGCTCTAATTGCACAGGTTTTCCTTCTATATTTGAAGGATTAAGTATTGGTATTTATATTGACGGTTTTAAAAATAATAATATAGATTACCCTTCATATCCAACAAACAATCTTGAACCCTACCATGAAATTATTGGAGCAAAGTTCTTAAATAATAGATTCGGAATTATTGGTTACGAAAAGACGGACTATATCACTTCTCTTATACCTATTAACGACCAAGCAACTACCCCTCTGAAAAATATATTTATTAATAGATGCTCTTTTGAAATAAACGACAATTTGTATACATACCACTTTGAATATGAGGCTGATTTTATTTGCCTTAAAAATTGTGGAGAAGTTGAGATTTCAGACAACACCTTCGCTATTAATGGCACGGCGAATGCGTCTAAACCAGCAGTTCCTTCAGTATGGGGTTTTGCTTGCTCATCAAAAACCACTTCCTATATTGAATTAAACGACTGTAACCAAGGGTTTTCATCTATTCATAGAAACTCGTTTTATTTCTCTAAATTTCAACAAGAAGAATGCAGGAAATATCACAATTTCAATACTTTTACAGGTCTCAACCCTGATGTTGAAGTTACCTGTAATAATTATGTGTCAGCACAGGGGATGGATTTTAGGTATGATGAACCCAATAGTTGCTTTTGCGACTTAAGAGATTGGGCGTTGGGAATGAATAGTTTTAAAACTCAACTTCCAAATAATAAAGATGCTGGGAACTTGTGGAATGATATTCCCAATTCACCACAAACAAATGGACTTGTATATAATATTTTCGCTGATTACCTAAATGCTACTAATCAAATAATTAGCTATAACTACGATAATAGCAACTCATACAAAGAACCATTAACGATATCTGATCCTAACAATAAGTTTTCGAAAAATGCTGTTGCTGATGTTAATAGTTGCGAGCCTTCTTCTTATTGCAAATATGTATCTCCACGAAAATATTATGACGCTGACGGTAATGGCCCTATTCCTATTGCTGCTACACCAATATTTCCTTACGTCGTTTTTGATTTTTCCCAAACACCTGGATCGAGCTCTGTAACTGTTGTTTTAACTCCTTTAGAATATATTGCCACCAGTGGTTTAGTAACCATAACCAAGAGCGACGGCACCGTTATTTATTCATACATCGTTAATACTGACGGCCATCCTGTGGGTTTTGATTTTGATTTTTCATCCTACCCCCCAGGAAAATACTATATTACTTTTACCGATGCTTCAGGCAAGAAGTATGTAGTAGTTATTACTATTTTATAATACCTGTTTTATCAACTTTGATACGATAGTATTTCCTCAATAATTTTACGGTCGTTGCTAAGGCGGGGCACTTTGTGTTGTCCGCCCAGCTTGCCTTTGTTCTTCAACCATTGATGAAAAGCACCATCGGGCATTATGTGCACACGGGGTGGTTTTATGGCAATATCTTTATAGCGTTTGGCCTCGTAGTCAGAGTTTACTTCTTTTAGCTTACTATCCAAAATCTCGTTAAAAGCTTTTGCATCGTTAGGGTTTTGTTCAAACTCAATTAACCATTCATGGCCTGCACCTTGCCCGTTATCGTTGCTTAGGTATATGGGGGCAGCCGTAAAATCGCGCACTATTGCGTTAGTTCGTCTGCACGCTTCGGCCATTGCTACCTCAGCATTGTCTATCATCAACTCTTCGCCAAAGGCATTTATAAATAGCTTGGTACGACCTGTAATTTTAAAACGGTAAGGGTTTACAGTATTAAATTTAATAGTATCGCCCAGTAAGTATCTCCAAAGGCCAGCATTAGTACTTATTATCACCGCATAGTTAGTGTCAGTTTCCACTTCCTCCAACGTGTATGTTTTGGGGTTGTCGCTAGTATATAGCTCGTCTTGTTTTATAAACTCGTAGTATATGCCATAGTCGGTAAGCAATAGCATATCATCCCTATTACTCTCTATCTGAACGCCAAAAAAACCTTCCGATGCGTTGTAGGTTTCTAAATAGTTCATCCCGCTTGATGGAACTAGCTTTTTAAATTGATCGCGGTAAGGCACAAAGCTAACGCCGCCGTGTACATACAACTCTAAATTAGGCCAAATATCCAACAGGCTGTTTTTGCCTGTTTTTTTAAATAGATGATTAATTAAAACCACCGTCCACGTGGGTACACCTGATATATTGGTTACGTCCTCGTTTATGGTAGCATTAGCCATTTTTTCAATTTTCTCCTCCCATTCGTCCAACAAAGCAATAGATAAATCGGGGGTACGGAGAAAATTTACCCAAAAAGGCAGGTTGGCCATCATCACCGCACTTAAATCGCCAAAGTTTGAGTTTTGGTTGTAGCTGTTTATTTTGTGGCTACCACCTATTACCAAACCTTTACCGTCAAATATTTTAGTGTCGGGGTGGTTGTGGCAGTATATGGTAAGTAAATCGCGCCCACCCTGAAAATGGCAATCTTCTAAAGCCTCGTAGCTAACAGGTATAAACTTGCTTTTATCATCGGTAGTACCCGATGATTTGGCAAACCATTTTATCTCGCTAGGCCACAAAATATTTTGCTCACCTTTCATCGTTCGCTCTATAAAGGGCTTTAGTTCTTCGTAAGTGCTAACAGGCACACGCGATGCAAAATCGGCAGGTGTTTTTATGCTTTTATAATCGTATAGCTTACCCCAGTGTGTGTTTTGGGCTGTCTCGATAAGATTTTTAAACGTGCGTTGTTGAGTTTCGGCAGCATTGAGCATGGCATACTCAACCTGCTGCATCCGCCTACGGAAATACCAAGAAAGTAACGAGCCAAATATTGCCATAAGGGATAAGTTTTAGTGTAGAGAAAACGTGTAGTAATATTAGCTGTTTTTTGGTAAAAAATCAAGAGGTATGTGTGCTATGGCTATAAACAAGCCGTTTACCTGCTCGATAAAATCAAAAATAAAACTATTGCTGTAAGTGATTTATAAAATCGTTTATTAGTCTAAAAGTCTCCTCGTATTTAGTAAGCGGAACTATTTCAGCCTTGTCGCCCGGGTCGTGATAACTGGGGAAATCGCCCATTAGGTAAAAAAAGAAACAATGCACGCCTTTTTCGGCAAACCAATAATGGTCGCTATTGGCAGCCTTGCCGCGCGCTTGCACTGTACTAAGGTATTTTTTGTCGTCGTTTATCTTCACTAAGGTTTTATACTCCTCTTCAAACACCAACCCGTTTACGGCCATTATGCCCTTTTCGCCCGTAGCCATCAAATCCATATTTATAAGAAATTTCATTTTATCTAGCGGATAAATAGGGTCGGCATTTACATAATAGTTGCTGCCTACCAATCCTGCTTCTTCGGCAGCAAAGGCAATAAAAAGTATAGAATATTCGGGAGGGTTTTTGCTGTAATGCTTTGCCATGTCTAGCAGCATAGCAGTTCCGCTGGCATTATCGTTAGCACCGGGGAAGTAAGTTTTTTTGCCCATACGTCCCAAATGGTCGTAGTGTGCAGTAAGGGCAATAATGCTATCGGGTTGTTTAGTGCCTTTTATAAAACCAATTACGTTTTGAGTTTTGTATCGTTCTATAAAAACAGCATCAATTTTTATCTCGATTTCTTGTGCAGTACGGGGAAATTTATCCGCCTTTATAGTAAGCTGTGGGATGGCATCTTGCACACTACCTACCGACCATGTTAGTTTGCCATTGGTAAGTTGCGCCAAACCTGCAACAAAACTTTGTTTGCCGCTTTGTAAATCTTTTAACCTTTCTCTTTCTTCCTTCGATAGCTGAGGAAGGGTGTCTAACACTACAAAAACAGGTGTGGTGTTTTTATTGGCCAGCACAAAACTATCGTAGGTATGCTGGCTTTGCAATACATTATAAGTTACCCAAAGTAGTTTGTGTTTTCCCTTGGCTGTTGGGCACTCAGGCGCAACAATATAGTCTGTGCCAGCTTCAAGCTCTTTACCATTTGCGGTTACTTCCATCTTATTGGGAAAGGTGTTTACCGCTATGGCAAAGGGTTGGTATTGCACCGTAAACCCTTGTAGCTTTTTAAGCTCTTTGTATATAAAAACAGATGCTTTGGCATCACCGCCATTTACGTAGCCTCGGCCGTTATATTTTGGGCTGCACAGTTTATCAATGGTTTTGCGGGCATAGTTAATATTTTGCCCAAACGCATTGGTAATAAAAAGCAGGGATAGGAAAACAAAACTAAGTTTTTTCATAGGCAAGTATGGGTTTAGCCCAAATACATTGCCCCAAAAATAGCACAGAAAGTGCTAAAAACCCTATAGCCTAAAGCACTTGTATGCTTATTTCAAAATACTCCATCACAGGGTTGGCCAATAATTTTTTGCAAGCAGTTTCTGCAATTGCACGGGCATCATCGGCATTATCGGCTTTTACTTCAAGGCTAATACGTTTGCCCACGCGCACGTTTTCTACTGTGTTTAAACCCAGCGAGTGTATACCACCCGTTACGGCTTTGCCTTGTGGGTCTAACAGGTTTTTGTGGGGCATTACGTTTATTTCGGCTAAAAATTTCATGGTCTATTTTTTTGCAAAGTTCAGTATAACAGATAAAAGTATGTACAAAAATATGATGATGGGGATAGAAATAAATTGAAACGCCACTATTAGCACCACTGCGGCTGCTAAAAAAAGGTAGCGAACTTCGTTTCCTTTAAACCCCCATTGCTTAAATTTTAAGGCAAATAATGGTATGGGCGATACCAACATATAGGATAAAAATAAGCATATACCGCCAAGTAGCCATTTGTTTTCTATTATACCTATTGGGAAATAATTTGGCTGGTATTTGGCTATAAGTGCAAACGATATTATAAACAGCGCATTGGCAGGTGTGGGCACACCTATAAACGATGTAGTTTGCCTAGTATCATTATTAAATATAGCTAGCCTAACGGCTGAAAACACAGCTATTATAAAAGCAAACACCATTACGGTTTCTTGGTAAAAAAACTCAAAATGAGCTTTTGTATACAGGCCACTTTCGTTTAAACTAATAAAATAGTCTTTAAGGTGGATTATAATAAAAGCCGGCGCAGCACCAAAACTTACCACATCAGCCAACGAGTCTAAATCTTTACCAATTTTGGTATCACTTTTTAGCAAGCGAGCCGTCATACCGTCAAAAAAATCGAGCACAGCAGCAGCTATTATAAAAAAAGCGGCTTCGGCCAAAAAGTTATGAAAGGCCAAGTATATAGCTACCAAACCACAAAACAAATTTGCAGCCGTTATAGCATTGGGTATATTGTTGCGTAAAAATTTCAACGCCGCAAATATACTTTTTGCTTTTGCATACCTGCTATTAAAAAGTTAGAAACACTTATGTTTGCAACTAACACGATTTGGTAGTATTTTGGTATTGAATGGGAAATGAAAAACCATCTTCTGGCGGGCAAACTGTTGCTAACTTTAAAACTAAAATTAGTCTTATTGCTGATTTTGCGGGGGCTGTGTATAAGGTTTCGCCACAATTTACCAAACAGTTTAAGTATACAGTAGCAAGTTTTGTTAAAGCCGGAGGGCTAGAGGCTTTGTTTGAAAACCAAAATACCTACACTGAAATTATTGATAGTGTGCAAAACGGTATTGAGTGGGAAGGGCACATGATTAGTATTGATGAAATACAAGACGAGTATGTATGCCACGTAAAAGCAGTGCCCGTTGTTAATAGCAACAAGGATAAACTTGTAGAGTTATTTTTTTCTGATATCACTCCCTCTAAAAGAAATCAGCAGTTAGAAACACGACTGTTAAAGGCCATTACCCAATGTACTGAGATACTTTTTAGCAATACCGAGCCTGATGTTCTTTTGCCTGATGTGCTTTCTATAATAGGCAAATCGATGGAGGTTGACCGTTGCTACATTTATAATATTTTTATAGAAAATGATAATGTATATGCTGAACGTTGGCATGAGTGGGTAAAGAAGCCCGCACTAAATACAGCCCTGTTTAAGCAGTACAAAAAATTTGATTACAATAGTTTTTTTGAGGTATTGGGTCAGTTAAACGCAGGAAGGGTAGTGGCACTTACCCCACAAAGCAAAATCAACAAATCAGTACTTAATGCATTAACAAGCCTAGGAATTTTTTCGTTTTTAAAAGTACCCATTTTTAAAAACAATAATCTGTGGGGCTATATTGGCTTTGAAGACACTGAAAATTATAGAAACTGGAGTTACTCAGAAAAAAGGTCATTAAAAACCCTTGCGCAAAATATTGGTGCTTTCTTAAAAATAAATAGCCTTACCGAGGAACTGTTGAGTAAAAACCTGCAACTAGAGAATGCAATAGCAGGTGCTTCTGATGGGCTTTGGGTAGCAAATTACGAGAACAATACCCACTATATATCGCCACGGGTGTATCAGATATTTGGGTACGAACCAAGCCAATGGCCAGCTGAGATAAACAAGGTGCGAGCCTTGTTGAAAACAGAAGATACTGAAAGGTTAGAAGAAGAAGTACGAAAGGCTGTAGCAAAAAAACAACCTTTGTTTGATTTTGATACAGTTGCCAAGCACCAATCGGGTAAGTATATATGGGTTAAGGGAACAATTTCTTTTTCGTACGATAAAAAAGGAAAAATGATTAAGAACAGCGGTTCTGTTACCGATGTTTCTACCGAGAAAACGTACGAGCTAAAAATAAAGCGACAAGGCGAGCACTACCAAAGACTTGTAAACAGCCTAAAAGAAGTGGTGTTTGAAACCGACAAGCAAGGAAACATAACTTTGCTAAACACATCGTGGAAAACACTAACCGGCAAAAACATAAAAGACAGTGTAGGTAAAAAACTATCGGGCTACATACACAAAAGTTTTGTATCAACTTTTGAAGATATTTTACAACAACTGCGCGATAAAAAATCGTGGCCGGGTAGGCTTGAGTTGCAAATAATAGGTAACAACAAACAACCCTATTGGGTTGAGCTTTGGTTGCGAGGAATGTACGACTCAAATTATGAACTTACGGGTATATCAGGGTCAATATTTGATATCAACAGTCAAAAATTAGCCCTCAGCCAACTTCGCGAAAGTGAAGAACGCTACCGCCTTATATCTGAGAACACCAAAGATATTGTTTGCCTGCATAATTTAAATGGTTCTTATGTGTACACATCGCCTTCAATGTTCGATATTTTAGGCTATCAACCAAAAGAACTTATTGGCAAGCCAATATGGGCATTAATACACCCTGATGATGCGGTAAAACTTAAAAAAACTTTTGCGCTGGTGGCAAAAGGCAAGCAGGTTAACTTTGTGCGTTATCGCAAGCAGCATAGCAAAGGCCATTATATATGGGTAGAAACCATTGCTAACTTGCAACAACAGAACGCAGATACAGCTACCCAGCCACTAATACAAACCGCCACGCGCGATATAAGCCAACAAAAAAAGGCGGAAGAAGAAATTAAAAATGCGTTAGAGAAAGAACGTCATTTGGTAGAGCTGCGTACCAACCTTATCAATATGATATCGCACGAGTTTCGCACACCACTTACCACTATAAAATCAAGCTCTGATTTATTGCTTAAATACCTACCTTCACTTGCAAAATCAGAAGTGAAAGACCGCTTTGAAATGCACTTTGAGCGCATTCGCGGTCAAGTAAACCGCATAAACGAGTTGATATCAGGCGTGTTGATACTGGGTAGAATGGATACAGGTAAAATACAGTTTTTGCCTGAACCTGTTGATTTTGAGAGTTTTATTAGTGATTTCTTGCAAGAGTATCAAGACATTCACCCTGAAGATGTGCGGCATACCAAAGTATTTTTTGAAGGCACTAAACGTGAGGTAGAGATAGATAAACTTTTAGTAAGCCATATACTTAGAAATTTGGTTTCTAATGCCTTAAAATACTCACAGGGTAGAAAAAATCCTGAATTATATGTTAAATTTGAAAAGAAAAGGGTTAAAATTATAATCAAAGACTATGGAATAGGGATTGCTGAAAAAGATTTGAAAAATCTTTTTCAATCGTTTTATCGTGGAGAAAATGCCCTTACTATCCCTGGTACAGGCTTGGGGCTTGTGATAGTGAAGCAATTTGTTGATATGCACGGCGGAGAGATAAAACTTAGTAGCCAAGTAAACACTGGTACAACAATTGAGATTATATTACCGATATAAGTATACACTATGAACAAGGTACTGATAGTAGAGGACGAGCAGGACATTCGCGAGAACATTGCCGAAATTTTTAAACTTAGCAAATACAAAGTATTTGAAGCAGAAAATGGCCGCAAAGGGCTTGAAGCTGCAGCAGAAATTCAGCCTGATATTATTGTTTCAGACATTTTGATGCCTGAAATGGATGGTTTTGAATTGCTTGAAAAAATAAAAACCAACCCACAAACCGATCACATACCCGTTATTTTGCTTACCGCCAAAACCATGATGGATAGCAAACTAAGAGGGCTAAAAATTGGGGCTGATGATTATATAACCAAGCCATTTAATGTGGATGAGCTAGTGCTACGCGCTACCAACTTAGTAGATACACGCAAAAGACTACGCCGCACACCCATTATACCCGAAAAACTTAAAGTTGAAAGTAAAGACGACCTGTTTATCAAAAAGATATACAGTATAATGGAGAAAAACATTGATAAGTTTGATTTCTCTGTTGAAGATTTTGTGCGAGAAATGGGCTATAGCCGCAGTGCCGTACAAAAAAAGATAAAAGCCATAACAGGCAAAACTGCCACCAATTTAGTGCGCGATTATAGGCTTGAACGAGCTAAACAATTAATAGAGCAAGGCGCAGGTTTTTTATCAGAAATAGCAGGTATGGTTGGGTTTAATAGCCTTTCGTACTTCTCTAATTGTTACAAGCAGTATTTTGGTATCAACCCCTCAGAAGTCAAAAAAAAAGTGAAATACGATGATTTACCTCAGCATGAAGCAGGGGCAAACTCACTATAAGCATTACGTACTTCTTCCAAAGTAGCTACAATATCATCAATGCTTTCCAGCGACACCAATTGTGTGCGATAGGGCTTAAAATTATCAAACCCTTTAAAATAATTGGTGTAATGGCGGCGCATTTCAAAAATGCCTGTTTTTTCGCCCTTCCATTCAATCGATTTTAAAAAATGCGTTTTGCAAGTGTCAACACGCTCATCAATAGTAGGCAAAGGCAGTAATTCGCCTGTAAGCATATAGTGCTTCACCTCCCTAAAAATCCACGGATTACCTATTGATGCTCTGCCAATCATTACCCCGTCAACACCAAAAGTATCACGCATTTCCAATGCCCTTTGTGGGCTATCCACATCACCATTGCCAAAAATAGGTATGTGTATACGCGGGTTGCGTTTTACCTTGCCAATAAGCTCCCATTGTGCAGGGCCTTTGTATAGCTGTTTGCGGGTGCGCCCGTGTATAGTTAGTCCTTCAATGCCAATATCTTGCAGGCGTTCGGCTACCTCTTCAATATTTTTAGTATCGTCATCCCAACCTAGTCGGGTTTTTACCGTAACAGGCAAATTAGTAGCTTCAATCACCGCTTTGGTCATCTCCACCATTTTGGGTACATCTTGCAGCAATGCTGCGCCTGCACCACGGCATGCCACATTTTTTACAGGGCAACCGTAGTTTATATCAATCAAATCAGGCTGGGCAGCAGTTGCAATCTCAGCCGCCTCGCGCATACTCTCAATATCACTACCAAAAAGCTGTATGCCAATGGGGCGTTCGTACTCAAAAATATCAAGCTTTTGTTTACTTTTTGCCGCATGGCGAATCAACCCCTCGCTACTAATAAACTCAGTATACATAAGGTCGGCACCGTTTTGTTTGCACACAAAACGGAACGGCGGGTCGCTAACATCCTCCATCGGAGCAAGTAAAATTGGAAACTCGCCTAACTCTATATTTCGTATTTTTACCACTTTAGGTGTAAATAACGTTAATTTGCAAAATTACAGCTTTTAATGGAAGAAAACAGCCAAAACCCATCGCCCCAACCTCTTATTAGTCCGGTGCTAAAATCTTTTTTACAAATTATTAGCGTAACAGGGCTGTATATGATATTTACAGTACTGATGTATTGGCTGGGAATGCTAGTAGTAGAAAACCTAATGGGTGTACAAATACAGGATAGGGTTGCCAAACAAAATTTTGCTGATTTAGATGAGGGCAGCATTATGGGTATGAAGATTTTGCAGCTTATAATTTCGGCAGGCTCATTTATAGGCACGGCACTATTTTTTATACCCTATTTTGCTAAAGAAAAGTCGAAAGCATTTTTTGGTTTCACAAAAGTAGTTCCTCCTGCAAAAATGTTTCTATGGGTATTAGTTATAGCAGTTGCAGCTATTCCTGTGCTTGAATATATAGCGTCACTTGTGCGGTTAATGCCTTTGCCCGAAGGGGTTGAAAATGGAGCTATACAAGCACAAGAAGCTAGCAATATTTTACAAGCTGCATTTTTGCAAGCACCCAACATAGGTATATTGTTGCTAAATATTTTTGCTATTGCAATAATACCCGCTATTGGCGAAGAGCTATTGTTTAGAGGAGTATACATGCAATTGCTATACAGGTTTTTTAAACAACGGATACACATTGCTGTTTTTATCTCGGCCTTTTTATTTTCTATAATGCACGGACAGTACTATAATTTTTTCTCAATACTACTAATGGGGCTTTTATTTGGCTACCTGTATTATTGGAGTGGAAATATAATGGTTACCATTTGGGCGCATTTTATAAACAATGGGGTAGCAGTAGTTCTCAGCTATTTGCATCAACACAATCCTGATATTGCTTTTTTAGCAGACGATTATACTTTTCCTCTACCTGTTATACTGGGTTGTATAGCTGTTGCAGGTATTGGCATTTGGCAATTTTATAAAACCACACAACAATACCATCCTACTATTGTTGAGGAGGATGAGGAATAAACCTATGGAAAAAGATTGGGTGAAACTAACCGCGGTGGTTAATGCACAAAAAGCTGAAATAATGCGCAGCTTACTAGAAAGTGAAGGTATACCTGCCGTTGTGATAAACAAAAGAGATACCATGTATGCTGTATTGGCTTATGGCGAGGTAGAGTTGTATTGCCATGCCGAAAACGCCTTGCGCGCTCTTGAGATTTTAGAAAACAATATGCCCTTATGAACAATTTTTGGCAACGCACAATAACAGGGGTAGTGTTTGTAGCTGTAATGATGGCCGCAATATATTTTGGCTATACCTTTTGGCTATTTCTGGTAATATGTTTTTTTGGCTTGCGAGAGTTTTATACCCTAATGTATGGACAAAAGCAAAACCTTACAGCCAAAATATACGGTGTAGTTGGTGGCATGGTTGTATATACACTGCTTGGGGTAATACTTACCCGTGGTATGTTTTACAGCGAACTACGACATTTTGGAGGACGACCCGATAGCCTTTCGGTTCTTCTGCCGCTGTTTTTAATTGTAGCGCTTATAGAGCTTTTCCGTAAGCACCCTGATGCTATAAAAAACTTATCGGTAACTTTATTGGGTTGGATATACGTTGCTGTGCCATTTGCTATAGGTTTTGTATTAGATTTTGAAGCGAACGGAGGAAACACCTTTTATCAAAACGTTCCCAGTCAAATCCCTTTTCTAATCTGTATTTTCTTACTTATTTGGACTAATGATGTGTTTGCCTACCTAACAGGCAGGCTTATAGGCCGCACGCCTTTGTTTACCCGTATATCACCCAAAAAAACTATTGAAGGCACACTGGGCGGAGCTATACTAACTATGGTGGTAGCATGGTTGCTACAAAATCAATTGCCCTACGATTACAAGCATAGTATGGCGGCTACACTAGCCTTAGGAATAGTGGTTGCAGTAATGGGTATTTTGGGCGATTTGATAGAATCGAAATTTAAACGCCAGCTAAATATTAAAGACAGTGGAAATATTTTGCCCGGACATGGGGGAATATTAGACCGCTTCGATTCTTTTATATACATTGTGCCCTGGGTATACCTTTTGGGCAATATAGTAGGCAATTTGCCTATAAATGCACTAATTAAGTAACACTATCCAAATAAGCGTTAACATTTTTTTAACTAATTGCTTTGAGCAAAAAGTATTAAGTATTATGCTTGTTTAACTTTTAACAAACAATAATTTTGCACCCAAATTTTTAAAAACACCATGGTGTACAAAGAGCCAGCCCCAATTAGCAAACCAGACCACAATCCTCTCGACTCGATGATGGAGAGGTTTAACAGTGCTGTAAAGATTATTAACGATGATTCTGAGCTGATTAATATTGATCGCAATATTATCGACAGCTTAAAGTATCCCAAAAAAGTGGTTATGGTGCATTTGCCCATAACTATGGATGACGGCTCTTTAAGAATTTTCGAAGGCTATCGTGTAATCCACTCTACCAGCCTAGGTCCATCAAAAGGAGGTATTCGTTTTGATAAAAATGTAAATCTTGATGAAGTAAAAGCACTAGCTGCTTGGATGACATGGAAGTGTGCCATTGTAGGTATTCCCTATGGTGGTGGTAAAGGTGGCGTAAAATGCGATCCCTTTACGTTAAGCGATTCTGAAAAAGAACGCCTAATGCGTGCCTACACCGCATCAATGAGCGATGTATTTGGGCCTGATAAAGATATTCCTGCTCCTGATGTTAACACAAGCGCACGCGAAATGGCTTGGTTAATGGATGAGTTTTCTAAAATTGTGGGTAAAGAAACCCCCGCAGTAGTAACAGGCAAACCCCTTCTTTTAGGCGGTTCGCTTGGTCGTGAAGCAGCCACAGGTCGTGGAGTTATGGTTAGTTGCCGTGCAGCAATGGGCAAAATGGGCTTAGTACCCAACGAGTCTACCTGTGCAGTACAAGGTTTTGGTAATGTGGGCACAAACTCTGCTCGCCTTATTGAAATGCAAGGACTAAAAATAGTTGCAATATCAGACCACACAGGCGATTACTACAATAAAAACGGTATTAACATATCTGAAGCCATAAAATTCCGTCAAGGCAATAAAGGTACACTAGAAGGCTTTACAGGAGCCGAGCGTATAGGAAGTGGCGAGTTATTAACCCTTGATGTTGATGTATTAGTTCCAGCAGCTTTAGAAGATGTTATCACTCGTGATAATGCCTCAAACATAAAAGCAAAACTAATAGTAGAAGGTGCAAATGGCCCTACAAGTGCCGATGCCGATTCTATCTTAAACCAAAAAGGCATTATTGTAGTGCCCGATATTTTGGCCAATGCAGGTGGTGTAACCGTATCGTACTTTGAGTGGATACAAAACCGCTTGGGTTACTACTGGACTGAGGAACGCGTTAACCGTCGTGCCGATCGTACCATGAAACTAGCCTTTGATAATGTGTGGGCAACTGCACAAAAATACAATACCAGTATGCGTATTGCAGCCTATGTAGTAGCAATACTAAAAGTGTGCGAAAGCCATAGGTTAAGAGGTAAATACTAAACAGATATCTAACAAAAAGGTATAAAAAATGTCATCCCGTATATTGCGGGATGACTTTTTTACTTTATTAAGATTTATATACAATGAGAATACACAAAGAAGGCTACGGTATTATATTAATAGCCCTATTGCTATTGGGAGGCATATACGTTGCCGCCGAATATTTTATAGGCAGTGATAACATTTTTACAAAAATTATACTTACAGCCTGCTTGGTAATGTTTGTATTGGTAGTACAGTTTTTTCGCAATCCGCACCGTACTACACCAATGGATGCAGACCTTGTAATTTGTCCTGCCGACGGAAAAGTGGTAGTAATAGAAGAGACAGATGAAGATGAGTATTTAAAAGACCGTCGCATACAAGTATCCATATTTATGTCTCCCCTAAACGTGCACGTAAACCGCAATCCGGTTAGCGGTCGTTTCGATTATTATAAATACCATCCGGGTAAATATTTGGTGGCTTGGCATCCCAAAGCCTCTACCGAGAACGAACGGACAACTGTGGTAATAGAAACCCCAAAGCAGCAAAAAGTATTGTTTAGGCAAATTGCAGGAGCGGTGGCTAGACGTATTAAATGCTATGCACAAGAAGGCAAACCCGCATTGCAAGGCAACGAGTTTGGTTTTATAAAATTTGGTTCACGCGTGGATGTTTTTTTGCCTCTAGGCACTGAAATAAAGGTTCAGCTTAATCAAAAGGTAGTGGGCGGAGAAACTATTATTGCCCAATTGAAGCCCTAAATATAATTTGGCAGTTTTTTTGCTTAATTTTACTAATCTTTGTAATACATAGATTTTAAAAAAAGAAACGATGAAAAAAATACTATTAGCCATATCATTTGTTTTTGCTTGCGTAGTTATTACCAATGCACAAACCCAAAGCGCAACCGATACTAAACCTGCAAAACAAGCGGGAGATGTAGCCGAAGGTTCTGCAACTGTTACACCTGCACCTGTTGCAGTTCCGCAAAGCGTTAGCAAAGACGACGTGAAAGACGTTACCAAAAAAGAAGACAAAAAAGCATGCAGCAAGCAAAAATCGTGCTGTAAAAAAGGCGACGATAAAGCAAAAGCATCTTGCGGTGATAAAGCAGAAGCCAGTGCAGAAGCCGCACCCGCTGCCGAAGCTAAAAAAAGCTGCTGCAAAGACAAAGCATCTTGCGATAAAAAGAAAGAAGAAGCTAAAGCAGAACCTGCTACTGAAGAGATTAAAAAAACAGAAGAGAAATAAAAATTCAACTTCTTTAAAAGATAATATCTATTTAAACCCTGCCATTGGCAGGGTTTTTTTATTTTTACAAGTATGAAGAACGTATTAGATTTTTTAACAAAACTATCGGCCAACAACAACCGCGAGTGGTTTGCTGATAATAAAAAGGAGTTTGAAACAGCAAAACAAGAGTTTGAGCACTTGGTAGGGGAGGTAATAGCCGCCGTTGGCCAGTGGGATGCCGATGTGCGCGCACTTGCCCCAAAAGACTGTGTATACCGTATATACCGCGATGTACGCTTTAGCAAAGATAAAATACCCTACAAAACATCAATGGGTGCGCTGATAGGGAAAGGCGGTAGAAAGGCAGTTGGCACTATTAACTATTTGCATATTGAACCAAGCAAAAGTTTTGCCGCGGGAGGTTTTTATATGCCCGATAGCCCTACTTTAAAAGCTATTAGGCAAGAGATTGATTACAACCTTGCTGAGTTTGAAGGGATACTAAATAACAAAGCCTTTAAAGATGCTTTTGGTAGTATTGATAGTGAAATGAAACTGAAAACACTTCCAAAAGGCTATGCGGCTGATAACCCTGCTATTGAATATTTGAAGCTTAAAAGTTTTACAGTATCGAGATATTTTACAGATAAAGAAGTACTAGGCAAAAACTTTGTTGGCGAAGTTGAAAAAAGTTTTGGCCTGATAAAACCCCTAAATACCTTCTTGGGTAGGGCAAAGGGTGCGGATGCAAAATAGCAGTTGCACTTTGTTTTTTAAATTTTGAGCATAATAGTTGTAATTATAAATTTATTTGCTACTTTTGAGTAAATAATTTGCTCTATTATGCAAAACACTAATACAAACGACGCCGCTTTAGAAGCCAAAGTAACTAGAATTGTAACACTTATTAAAAGTGTAGTAATGTTTGTGTTGGTTGCAGCTTTAGTAGTAGGTGCGCTTGTTATTGTGCTTGAAATTAAGCGTGCATTTCAGATTGATATTTTTAAAGGTGTTAACTTTACTGTTGACGATTGGTACTTTGATAAAGTAGCCAAGTAGAATACTTACAGTTTGTTTTAAAAAATCGTTACACTTTACTCTTTTCTTAAAACTTTTTAGCTTTTTCAATTTTCAAAGTTTGTTCAGCCAACATTTTAGAGGTATAGTTGTTGGATAGTTAAATATCTAAATGTTATACCACAAAGTTTATAGTCATCTCACATCGCCGGTATGGGTTGTTTTTGTGCATGGTGCGGGCGGAAGCTCAAACGTGTGGTACAAACAGGTAAAAGATTTTAAAGCCCACTTTAATGTGCTTTTAATTGATTTGCGCGGGCACGGAAAATCGCAAAACGTATTTAGCGAGGTATGGAGCAATAAATACACTTTTGAAGATGTGAGCCGCGATGTACTGGATGTTTTAGACCATTTAAACATTAAAAAAGCCCACTATGTGGGCATATCACTAGGTACTATCATTATTCGCACCATTGCCGATATAGCTCCCCAACGGGTCGACTCGTTAATTTTAGGTGGCGCAGTTACTCGTCTCACCATCAAATCACGCATATTAGTAAATGTAGGTAATGCCATAAAACGGCTTATCCCCTATATGTGGCTGTATAAAATATACGCACTGATATTGCTGCCCAAGGCCAACCATTCAGAATCGAGAAACTTATTTATAAAAGAAGCAAAATCACTATACCAAAAAGAGTTTTTGCGCTGGTTTAAACTTACTAAAGATTTAAACCCGATACTGAAACTATTTAGAGAAAAACCGCTTCATCTGCCTGTTTTTTATGTAATGGGTAGCCAAGATTATATGTTTTTAGAGCCTGTGCAAGAAATGGTGAAAATACACCCTAGTAGCACCCTGCACATTATAGAAAATTGTGGCCATGTGGTAAATGTGGAGCAGCCTGCACATTTTAACAAAACGGTGATTGATTACATTGGGGCTTTTGGCAAATAGCCTATTCTTTTTTCCTCTTATTCCTTCTTTCCTTTTAATAAGGCATATATGGCCATAGCATGCCCGTGGCCTAGCTCAAAATCTTGTTTTAGCCACGCTACTATATCGCCTGCTTTTGTGTTTGGGGTTAGTGCTCCTTCTTTAAAAAAACCTTTTTCTTGTGCTAGTTTTTTAAAATCATCGGGCGTTTTGCCTGTTTTGGTTTGTATATTATTTAAATATGCTTGAAACGACCTAAGGGTATTTGTTTATTGTTTTTCTAGTCCTATTTTTAATGTGTTTAGGCTCTTCTAAGGTCTTTATATAACAGATTATCAATATTAATGCTTATCGCCATTATTTTCATTTTGATAATGAATTCCGCAATAAATATAACAACCGCTAATACCCAAAAGCAAACTCTTTATTATATTTTTGCCTATACTCTAGCGGCGAAAGACCTGTAATTTTTCTAAATACTTCTCTAAAGGCTTTTACATCGGTATAGCCTACATCATACATCACTTCGTTTACGTTTTTCATACCTGTTTCAAACTGTTTTTTGGCGGCTTCTACCTTTACGCGCTGCAAATACTCAACAGGGGTGTTGCCAGTGGCTTTTATAAACCTTCGGTCGAAGTTTCGGCGGCTAATGGCTAGTTCTTCGGCTACTTTTTCAAACGATATTTTATCTTGTAAATTACTTTCTATTAGTTGTTGTGTTTTCTTTATCAGCGCGTCGCTATGGTCTTTTTGTCCCTCAAAAATGGTAAACGGTGATTGCTGGTTACGGTCAATATCTATCTGAAAAACTTTTGAGCAATAAATGGCCGTTTCTCGGTCGTATTTCTTTTCTACCAAATACAGCAGCAGGTTTAAAAAAGAAAATGCCCCGCCGTTGGTATATATACCGCTTTCATCCGTTATAAGCTTTTCCGTTACCAAATTTACTTTTGGGTAAAGTTTTTTAAATGTTTCAGCGGCTATCCAATGGGTAGAGCATGTTTTCCCCTCAACTAAACCTGTAGCTGCCAGCAAAAATGCCCCTGTACAAATGCTGGCTATTTCTGCCCCGTTTTGGTATTGGTTGGCAATCCACTCTATAAGCTCTGTGTTTTGTTTTAGCGAGTTGTGGTAGTCTTTATTTATGGAGGGAATAACCACAAAATTGGTTTTATTTATCTGCTGTATGGGTGTGGGATTTATGGTAAACAGCCCGTTATACAGTTCTATTTTTGTAGAAAAACCGGCCAATTGTATTTTAAAAACCGGTTGTTTTCCCTTGTTTTCCCAATACTGGTTGGCTCGCGTAAATATTTTATATGTACCTACTATGCTGCTAAGGTTGCTTTGCCCTTGAGGTACTACTATGGTGAGGTGCTGCATAATAAATTTTAGTAAAGATAAAACATTAGCAGTGTCCAAATCAACCCATGGTAAAGTCTATTTCACACCCCTTGCTTGCGAGCTGAAGCCCCTATTTTTGTAGCACAAACAAACTATTGAAATATGAACCCACAAGATTATAATAAAACTATTACTGTAAATTCTACTCCTGAAAAGGTTTTTGCCAGCCTTACTACAGGCATTGAAGATTGGTGGACGAATGGCTACGAGGGCAGTGCCGCCAATATTGGCGACGAGTTTAGGGTGTATTTTGCCCAAATACACGATACTACTTTTAGTATTACTGAGCTTGTACCGAATGAAAGAGTGGTTTGGCTATGCACTAAAGCCCATATTAATTTGCCTGAGGTAACTGTGCACGATGAATGGAAAGGCACTAAAATGATTTGGAGTATAAAGGCCAATGGCAACAAAACCATGCTTACACTGCACCACGAGGGACTAAACAACACCGTGCAGTGTTTTGATAGCTGCACCCAAGGATGGAACGATTTTTTTGGTGCCAGCCTGTATGGCTTTTTAGAAACAGGGACGGGAAAGCCGTTTAAAAACGAAGCGGTGGCTTAGCCACCAATTATAACATTAAAAGCACCTAGCATTATTTCGCCACCGTGGGCAGTGCTGTCGCCCAAGCGTGCGGCAGGCACTCCGCCTATCATAACTGTTGATGAGCCTTTTACTATACTATCAGGAGGGCCAACACAGGTTAGCATATCGCCTACCCTTGCAGCAGGAAGTCCGCCAATTAATACAGTAGGTTCACCGGGGCCAACTATAGGGCCGCCTACATGGGGTATAGGTGCCGGAACAGCGGGTGTTTGCATTGGGCACTCATGAAAATCTGTTAATCTTGCTGCCGGTGGCATATTATTCTCCTTTCAATTTTTAGTTAATCATTACCATTGCGCCTTTAAGGGTTAGCTCTCCCCCGCCTTGCACTGTTGCAGTAGCATTACCTTTCATAGTAGCTTCCGCATCAGCATTTATTTTGGTATTTATTCCTTTTATAACCACATCACCCCCTGCGGCTTCTTGTGTAATTCCTATACTACCTTTTATAGAAACGTTGTGGTCGGCACTTAGTGTAATGCTTTTTGATGATTTAATGTCTATTCCGCTACTGGTAAGTGTAATGCTATTGCCATTTGCATCGCTTATGCTAATATCTTTTTCATTATCCATGGCTATTGTATTAGCGCTTTTAGTGGCAAACTGGTTTTTAGTATCGTTTGTTGCGGGTTTAGCAAAATGCAGGCTGGTAAACCAATTGCCCTCACTTACTTCGTGCATTATAGAATATACAGGTGCTTGGGGGAAACCGCTAATAATAGCATCAAAAGAAATTGGGCTACCCACAGCATAATCTAAAGTGCCTTGCAGCTCAATACCACCCTCTACATGGTTTGTAGCATTACAGCCCAAATCAATATTAAATACACTATCACTGTTTATGTTAGGTATACCCGAACCTTTTATTGGTGCATCATCTTCACACATAAAAATATTTCTAGCCCCAATGCCATGCGATAGCCTTACCCCTTTATCGGTAATTTTACCTTTAAAAGCTGATGAAGTGCTGTTATTATAGCCTAGTTGTATTTCAATATCAGCATTAAGTACAAAGGTGCTGTTTGTAGTTATAGGGAAAGAATCTTCATTAGCTTCAATCTCAATTCGGGCAATATTTTTAGCTTCATTTTTATCAATTTCAATGGATGCTATATTGATAGTACTATCAATTGGTTTGCCGTTTACAAGAATATTAAAGGTTACAAGGTCGTTGCTACTCATTGTAGATAGTTTTTTGCGCAATATAGTTAGAAATGGAGAGAGGTAAAAAAGCGGTGTTTATTTAACCCTAATTTCCATGCTATAAAGATCGAAACCCTTTGCCCAATAATCAGGGATAATTTCTTGCAATACAAAACCACTTTTTGAGTAAAACTTGAATGCTTTTTGTGATGTACGGACACAAATAGCGGTTACCTCAGGGTTAGTTTTTATCTGAGCAATTCTATATTCAGCCAGCTTTGTGCCCCAACCTTTGTCTTGTGCTTTTGGGTGAAATACATCCCACGATATACGGGCAATTTTACCCTCATCCAAATAGTTAATTCCGCCTGCGCCAATAATTTCTCCATTACTTTCAACCACAAAATAATCTTCGCGGTGTTTTTCTAAATACTCAATAAAATCCTGCTCTTCTTCAGGCGCAAAATATTGGGGAGTATTAAGCTGTAAAAGATCGATAACTGTTGTTTTATCAGTCTCGGCATATTCCCTTATCATATACTATCCCTTAAAATATTCGTTATACCATTGCGTTTGGTGGTGGTCAATAGCTGCAAGATTTACGGTATGCTTTGGGTCTATTTTAGAGTAAAGTATTTCTAACGAAGAGTAATCGCGTTGACTTATTACTTTTATGCCGTTATTTATTAGTAAAGCAGCACAAACCCCAGCACCAATTTGGTATACCTTGTTCTCTGCAAATCTATTTCCATCATAAATAACCTGACTACCGCAGGCTGCGCTAATATCCATCATCACTGCAAGTTCTACTTGTTCTTTCAAGGCTATTTCAAGCATTTTCTCTGCTGCTGCCACCATACCTGCCGTCCAGTCTTTCCCGGTTTCGGTCAATACTTTCGCCTTTCCTTCTAAAACATCAAAGCCAGTGCCACCGTGTATGTCGCACATCTCTCTAGGTGTCCCAAACGAGTATTCCTCAGGGCAAAACTTTATGGGTTTCACAGTATCATAAGTCAAGATTTTTAAAGCACTGGGGTATTCTCCATTTGCTGATCCATCGTACCCGCAAGTAATGCCTGATAAGCAGGCGCTCATCAAAATGCGTAACGGATTATTTTTTGTAGGTGTGCGTAGGTTGTTTAGGTATTCGCGATCTGTCATAGCCCTGTGTTTAGTTAAAAGTGATGGTTTACAATTGATTATCAGCTTATTTTTTTCAAAAGTAACAACCAAAAAGCAAAACAAAAAACCAAATGCCTTTTAATGGCTTTAGCACAGTTGCTGTATTTTTAGCAACCCGTTATTACTCGTTTTTTTATGTAGTATAAAACAGTTTTGATATGCTTTTTGGGGCTATACAATTTTGGTTTACTGTGAAGGTTTTATGCCTATTTGACTTTTGAAGAAATAGTGCTGGTAAATTTTATTTAATTTTACCCAACAATGAGTAGGAAAGCAATTAAAGACACGCACGCCAAATATAAACTGCCTGCTTGGAGGCTAAAATTACACGAGATAATTTTTGAAGCCGATACTCCTGCGGGGAAATTGTTTGACGTAGTCCTGATAATACTCATACTAATTAGCCTTTTGGGCATGATGCTAGAAAGTGTGGTGGATATTAATACAAAATACAGCCACCAACTGCACCTATTAGACTGGGTTATTACAGTAATTTTTACTGTTGAATATGTTTTGCGCATACTAAGCACAGGTAGACCCAGAAAGTATATATTCAGTCTATACGGTATTGTAGATTTACTCTCGCTATTGCCTACTTATATTGCTGTATTTGTGGGCGGTATACAAGCCCTTTCTGTAATTAGGGCAATCCGCTTATTGCGGGTGTTTAGGGTGTTAAAATTAGTGCAATTTGTGGGCGAAGGTTCATCACTTGCCAAGGCTGTAAAATCAAGTGCAAGCAAAATAATTGTGTTTTTGCTGTTTGTGCTCACAGTTTGTATGATTTTAGGCACCTTAATGTATTTAATCGAGGGCAAAGAAGCAGGTTTTACTAGCATACCCATTAGTATATATTGGTGTATAGTAACCCTAACTACCGTAGGGTATGGCGATATTGCCCCGCAAACCCCTTTGGGGCAAATGCTGGCCTCGCTAATTATGATTATAGGTTATGGGGTTATTGCTGTGCCTACTGGTATAGTTGGTGCCGAAATTGTGAAAGGTGATAAAAAAGCAGTGCCTTTTTCTACCCAAGCCTGTCCCGAATGCTCGAAAGAAGGACACGAGCCGGATGCTGTACATTGTAAATATTGTGGTGCAGAATTGTAGGTATGACATCGAAAAGCTTAAATACTCTGTTTTTTAATACCCTGCATCAATACTTAAAAACCAGTACAGAAGCACAACGAACTGTTTGGATAAAGCAAATTGTAGATGAAGGAATGGATGTGCAAGAACTTGCTGATAGATTTCTTTTTGGTGAAAGAACAACAGCCTTGCGGTTCTCGTGGTTGCTTAGTGGTATAGGTATATATAGCCCTAGTACGCTGTTTAATATTTTACCTTATCTATTTGCCAAAAAAGTCCAAACCCGTATTAAAGATTTTGAATACCAATTTGTAAAATATTGGAGTATTGCGGGCATACCTAAAGAAAATATTGGTGAAGCTACTAATTTACTGTTTGCTTGGCTTACTAGTAGTAAAACTAATGTTTCTACAAAAACACACGCTATGCAAAACCTGTATAACCTGAGCAAAGAATATCCCGACTTAAAAAACGAGTTGAAAAGCAGTATTGAAGACCAATTGGATAAAACCTCTATTTCTTTTAGAACCCGAGCCACCAAAATTTTAGCGGAATTAAAAAAGCCACCCTTATAAAAGTGGCTTTCGTTATTAAGCGATTTGCCTGAGTTAGTTTCCGCAGCTCTCGTGTCCGGCAGCAAGAATAATATCCAATTCTTCTTGTGTAATAAACTGTGCTATATACGGAGAGTCTAGTTTTGAAACAAAACTGCGTATGTGATTTTTAGAGCCGCAAGTAAGATTAGTATATACCGTTTGTATATCGGCTTTTGTAGTATTAGCATTTAAACGCTGTATGTCCTTCAAGTCCATATCTTCAATAGTTGCACCTATATAAATCGCGTGGTTTAGCGATGAATCAACAGTTACAATAAATTGGTTGTACAAGTCTTGCAACTCCTTATTGGTAAACACACCTTCAGGGTTGTTGGCCGCAGGGTCGGCAATGCCGTATGTGTTTAACAAGCCCAACACCGCGTTGGTATGGGTAAGCTCGCTTGATGATATGTGCGAAAACATCATGTGGTTATATTTTCTATAAGCATATACGTATACATCGTGAGCAAACTTTTCTTCTTCACGCAAAAACATAAGGTCGGTTTTCTCTTGCTCGGTAATAGGAACAACCTGTGTGGGGTTATTTAAATTGTCTGATTTTGAGCACGAGCTTAACCCCAAAATCGTAAAAGCGGCTATTATTAGTAAGTTTTTCATATTCGTAGGTATTAATTTCTTACACAAAGTTCGCTACGAATATTTTTTTGTTTAGTGATGTTTGTTACATAAGCAGTAAATAGCTACACTTTATATTTGCCAAATAATTTAGTTGCAAAAACTATGAAAAAAATTATTCCGTTTAAAGTCGCCGTAACAATTACTGTAGTTATTACGCTGTTGGTTACAATATTTAATGTTTTGGTACTAATAGGGCTTATACCTTACGATATGGTGTGGGGAGGAAGGATAAAAACCAGTGAAGAAATGGTGGTTTTTGAATTGATATCTATATTAATAAACTTAGTTACTATTTTTATTGTGCTTGTAAAGGCCAAACGGATACTACCCACTTGGGCAAAAGTGGGCAATGTAGCCGCTTGGTTTTTGCCAATACTATTTTTTTTGGGAATTATTGGTAATCTAGCCTCAACGTCGGCAATAGAAAGAGCATTGTTTGTTCCTTTAACAGCACTATTGTTTCTGCTAACATTGCGAATTGCAATGACGAAAAATAATGGATAAGTGAATATGAAAACTATGGTTTTCTGTTTTATCAGTCTTTTTTAGTGTAGAAATGCGCCAATTTGCCAAAGAATACCTGATGGGTCGTGTAGAAAAAACACCCTTCCCCAATGGAGGTCTCTAATAGGAATTAGTTTAACCTCGTTATATTTCGTTGTTAAATTTAAAGCCTCTAGCTTAGTCCAAAAAGCATCCAAATCTTCAACTTCCAAAAAAATCATAATATTATCTACCCAATCTTTAACGTAAGCATCTTGCAGATAAAAGGCAAAATTTCCCATCTCAAAGACTGAGAAATTACCCCCCAAAGCAGTTTCTTTAAACCCCAAATCAGAGTAAAAGCTTCTTGACAAATCAAAATTTTTTGCACCAATAAAAGGTCGTATACTTTTAATACTGTGGTTCATTGCTAGGTGTTTTAATAATCAAAACTAACGAAAAGGTAGCGTATTAAAAGGCCTTATCCATGTGGGGTTTTCTTTTAATCCTTCATTATACTTTAGGCTTTTTTGCTTCTTAATATAATTTTCTATTTGTCGGGCTTGGGTTGAGCTATAATAGGATTAAATATCTCCACAACATCATAACCCCAAAAGCCTTTGCGGGTACAAAGCTCTATCTTACCTCCTTCGATAAGTGTTTCACAAAACTCTTTATTAGTTACAAAACGTTCCTCACTCCCATCAATACGTATAAAAAAAAGGTTCAACCTGTTCTTGGTTCCACCCGTACCACAGCTTCTGCGTTTCACAATATATGCTTTACAGGTTATCTCTTCTTGTGCAAACCACCTATTAGTTTTAGAAACTATCACAGGTGCTAAAAGAAAAAAGGTTAGAATAAATGCGCCTACAACAAAGCCTTCATTAGAACTTCCAACATCAAATATAAAGCGGTTTATAATGCTAAAAAAGAACAAAAAAAGCATGCTAGAAAAGACCCCAATAATGCAACTGCTCCAAAACAGATGCTTACCATGTATAGTATTATCAATCTTATTTGCCTCGAAAGCGATAAGAAACAGTGCTATTAATAAAGAATATCTCAAAACTTTAGTCATAACTAAAACATGACGGTCTTTTGCACTCTCTGCATCATTTCTTGCGGGTAATCTATGAACAATCGCTGAAGCGAAATTATTAACAAATATTACCACTATAATTGGTAGTAAATGGTACACTGCAACTACTAAAGCTATGTATGAAAAAATCACCCACACATCTTCTCTATAATACAGTAAGACAAATAGTACGACCCCAACGCCGCCGTACATAATACTTTTTAGCAAAGATTTATTCATACTAAACCGTGTGGCAATAAACAAAAAACCATTTCTTATTAGGTGGGTTTTCCCTGAGCTTGTGCCCGCTTTTATTTAATTCTGTAATTAACCAAATCGGCCATTACATACGTGTGGCAGTCCTCTAGAATTTTTATTAATGTTTCCTTGCGAATAGAAAGCGAAAATAACTTATTGATTAAATTGGGAGTACATGGGTTTCGCCACCCTTGCCAAATAATTTTTATATCATCATCAATTTGAGTAGTGGTAATTAAATATGCGTCTGTAGTCTCATCAAGGCTAAGATGACAATTTTCCCAAACTGCGCTGTCTAATTGAGGTAAATAAGTATAGGCAGGATTAAACTCGTCTTTAAACTGATTAGCCTTCCAAATTAACTCGAAAAGCTCATCATCTTTTCTATTTGAGAATTCATCATTTGCGAGTTCATTATTTTTAATCCTATTTAAAAACAGACTTACACTATTCAACCAAGTTAATACAGAACAGGACTCCAAAGGATCCCCAATAATTTTCCCGTTTACACTCAAATGAAGAAAAGCATAATACCAAGTCAAGTCTCCTTTTACCAATTTGTAATCGGGCAGGTATCTTATTGCAAAAGAATCAGTATCCCCAAAATAAATTTCTCGTGCTTTATTCATGAAATCACTATAAAGTAAAAAAGCCACCCCGACATGGATGGCTTTTATTTTTTGTGCTCCCTGGGCTGGGCTCGAACCAGCGACCCCCTGATTAACAGTCAGGTGCTCTAACCAGCTGAGCTACCAAGGAATATTTTGGTTTTTAACTCCCCTTATGATGTGGTATCATTAGGTTTGTTCTGGTTGTTCCTCCGAAAAAGGACTGCAATGATAGGATTTAAGTTTTAAAAACGCAATATTTGCACAAAAAAAATTTTAAAATCTTATGAGTTTACTTGTAATCGGCTCCGTTGCCTTTGATGCTATTGAAACCCCATTTGGAAAAACAGATAAAATAATTGGCGGCGCTGCTACCTACATCAGCCTATCATCATCATATTTTACTAAAGATATTAACCTTGTGGCCGTGGTAGGCGAAGACTTTCCACAAGCCGATATACAAATGATGCAAAACCATGGTATTGATACCGAAGGTTTGCAGATAAAAGAAGGCGAGAAATCGTTTTTTTGGAGTGGTAAATACCATAACGATATGAATAGCCGCGATACTTTGGTAACTGAACTGAATGTATTGGGCACTTTTGACCCTATTATACCTGCCAACTACCAAAACTGCGAGTTTTTGATGCTGGGTAACCTTGCCCCAAAAGTGCAAGAAACAGTTATAAACCGTTTAGAGAAACGCCCACGCTTAATAGTAATGGATACCATGAATTTTTGGATGGATATTGCTATGGACGATCTTCGCCAAACCATTAGCATGGTTGATGTGCTAACCATAAACGATGAAGAAGCCCGCCAACTTAGTGGCGAATACAGCTTGGTAAAAGCATCAAAAAAAATAATGGCTATGGGGCCTCAGTTTTTGATAATTAAAAAAGGCGAGCACGGTGCACTACTTTTCCATCAAAACGAAGTGTTTTTTGCCCCTGCATTGCCACTTGAAGAAGTTTTTGACCCAACCGGTGCAGGCGATACCTTTGCAGGTGGTTTTATAGGCTACCTTAGCCAAACAGAAGATGTAAGCTTTGAGAACATGAAACGCGCCATTATATACGGCTCGGCAATGGCATCTTTTTGTGTAGAAAAATTTGGAACCGAGCGTTTAGTAAACCTTAGCCAGAAAGAAATTGATGCACGCGTAAACGAGTTTAAAAAACTTTCGCAGTTTGATATTCAGTTGACAAGCAACGCATAATATCGCTTCAAATAACGGCAAATTGTTAGTTGATGATAGTTTTGAAACCATCCGCAAACGGGCGAATGGTTAATTCTCCGCAAAAAAAATAATAAGAAGAGCCGTGCTAAAGCACGGCTCTTCTGTTTAATCTACTCATTACAGAATATCATTATCTCATTAACTAACCAGTCATTTATATCTAATTCGTAATTCGGTCATTTATAATGTTTTACATTAATAATTAGAGCTACATCTTTGTATTGTCTTTAAGCCAGTATGCTTTTATTTAAAAGCAAGTGGATGTTGACCACATAAAAAAACGAGCTGACCCTAACAGCTATAAAACGGGGTGCGGAAGCCGAAAAGCAAACGAGTAGGCAAAAAATAAATATCTATCAATTATGTCTTCTGTTAATCAATTTGCTTACGTTCCAGGTACAAACAATTATGTTTGGGGAGCTGAAAACGCAATTCCAAACATTCCTATTACAGGTGCCCCTGCCGACACCAACTTTAGCCGCTTTGCAATGCTAAACGATGGCACCACTTACCGCATGTACTTTTTTAAAGGTAGCAGCAACAACACCTTGTACCAATTTGCCTTTAATGGTACATCGTATGATTTTGGGTATAATTCTATTGCTGAATTAACCTTAACAAACATCCCTGCCGATGCAGATATGTCTAGCTTTGCCATGTTGTATGATGGTTCAGCTTACCGTTTGTATGTTAAACGATTAGGTGATGCAGAACTGCTTTATCAAGCCGCCTATGTACCTGGCACATCAGAGTATCAGTTCGGCTATAACTCAATACCACAAATGCCCATTACAGGTTTTCCAAGTGATGCCGATTGGTCTAGGTGGAGTATGTTGCACGATGGCTCAGCCTACCGCATATACAGCATGAAGTTAGGTAGTAATACCGAGTTGTATCAAGGCTCTTATAATGCCGCCACCCAAACATACGAGTATGGACTTAACTCAATACCTGTACTTAACATAGTAAATACGCCTGCAAATAGCAATTTAGCTCAAATTGCGATGCTTTATGGCCAAAACTTGTATCACTTGTATTTTCAAACCTTATAAGAAAAAGGTTGCGTAATTAGCTGACTAATTGCGCAGCTCTTTTATACAAGTTTAAAACTTACTTTTTTGTTATAAAAAAGCCGCGCTTTAGCGCGGCTTTTCATCGTCTAACCTCGGATGTGCTGTACTTCATCAAAGGTATATCTTAAATTAATAGGGCTGCTTACTAGATTTAGGTTAGCAACAAAAATGCTATCGCTATTAAGGCCTCTAGTGGCCATAAGCAAGCCATTACCGGTAGTAGTAAGAGCAGGCCCATTTTGCGATTGTATTCCCGTGTCTACTTGTGGCGAGTAGGTTATTCCATCTAATGACCACGATACAAAAATGTTAGGGTTATTGGGCGCGTCAAGTCCGTGCCATCCTGCATAAAAAAGGCCTAAACTTTCGATATAAGTTAATGCAGGACTATTATTGGTTGCGCTGGTAGTTGACTCGTTTGGAGGACACCATATTTCTCCATTTTTTGAACTAGAAGTCCAAAGATTATTTTTGTCAAAACCCCGCCACACCATTGCAAACAAACCACCATCGGTATTTGTACCGCTAATAGCAGGGCTGTTTTGGCTAATACGATCTTTAAGCTCTTTTTTTGACTCCCAGTTAATGCCATTGCTTGAGTACGATACCCAAATGGTTTTTCCGTCAAGCCCCAGCCAAGTCAAAACAGCGCCTACACCATCAACACCCGTTATAGAGGGGTTTTGTGTTGAGAAAAAGTTAGCTTGTTTTGCTTTTTTACTCCATTTTAATCCGTCGGCTGAGTACGACGTATAAATCTCGTTTTGTTCAGTTCCGCTCCACGCCATTATATATATGCCATTCATAACACAAATAGCGGGTGCATTTGATGTAAAACGGTCGGTTAGCTCTTTTGGAGCCGTCCATTTGTGCCCGTTATCTTTAGAAACAGATACCCAAACGGTACCTCGGTCTACACCTTGCCAAGCCATACAAATAGCACTTCCGTTAGAAGCCAGTGCCGGCATATTTAGCGCAGCACAATCTGTAAGCTCTCTGGGACTCGACCATTGTGAAAGTGTTTTTACAGAAGTTGCCATTACTATTATTTTTTAAATGATGAACTAAAACCACCATTTGATTTGAGTGTGTGTTGCAGTGCAAATTAACTTGACAGTGTTGGGACAAAACAGGGTAATAATACCCGAATTAAAAACAGGTATTTATACCTATTTTATGAAGAATAGGTTTGATTGGGTTAGGGGTAAAATTTTATAGCAGGCAGAGTTGTTATAAAATATGCCGTTAAGCACTGGTGGCTGATGTTTATAGTAATAGCAATGTGGTATGCTGTTTAAAACTAAAATGGGTGAAGAACAGGAAGTTTAAATAGGCTGTATAAATAAGAAAAACCGCGTTTTAGCGCGGTTTTTCCGGTAGTTTAATCTTAAAGATTATATACCCTTGTTAAAGGCATATTTTTAGCAAATAGTGCTGCTTACACATTAAGGTTTGTAACAAAAATGTTGTTTTTGTTTTGACCTCTAAAAGCCATAAGCAAACCATTACCCGCGGGGGTGAGGGCTGGTCCGTTTTGAGACTGCATACCTGTATCTACCTGAGGTGCATAGTTAATTCCGTCTTTAGACCACGATACAAAAATATTAGGATTATTAGGCGCATCAAGTCCGTGCCAACCCGCATAAAACACACCTAGTTGATCGGAATGAGTTATGCCGGGGCTATTGTTAGTAGCACTGGTTGTTATTTCGTGCTGAGCGCTCCATGCTTTACCGTTTTTAGAGTTTGAAGTCCAAAGGTTATCTTGGTCAAGTCCGCGCCATAGCATAGCATACAAACCACCGTTGGTATTAGTACCTGTAACAGCAGGGCCACTTTGGCTAGCTCGGTCGGTAAGCTCTTGCTGAGGCCCCCAAGTAATGCCATCGGTTGAGTACGAGATCCAAATATTGTTTTGGTCAAGTCCGTGCCATGCCATAACAGCGCCAATACCGTCTACACCGGCAAGGGATGGATTTTGGGTAGTAGCACGGTCAGTAAGTTCTACTTGCGCGCTCCAGTTCAAACCGTCAGTAGAGTATGAAGTCCAAATATTGTTTTGCCCTGTTCCGCGCCACGCCATAATATATTTTCCGTTAATAACGCACAATGCAGGAGCGTTGCGGGTAGAGCGATCGGTTAGTTCTTTTTGAGTCGTCCACGTGTTACCGTTATCTTTTGAAATAGATACCCAAATATTATCTTGGTCAAGCCCTTGCCAGGCCATGCAAATTGTGCCACCGTTAGTAGCCAAAGCAGGCATGTTACGAGTAGCGCGGTCGGTAAGCTCCCTTGGAGTCGACCATTTTGTTAAAGTGTTAGCTGAAGTTGCCATAATGATTGTTTTGTTTAAAAAAGTGAATTGATAGAGTAAGTGAATTGAAAGGCCTTCAAAACATACAATTGTATGGCAAACTAACAAACTATCAGGCGTATAAATAAGGATATAAATATCTGATTTGAAAAACAGTTACTTATATCTGGTTTAAAAGAAGTGAACATACGGATGCACAAACTTGTATAGTAGACAGAATTGGGCACAAGGTGCGTTATTGTTGAGAAATACGAATTGTAATAGGATTAAAGAAATATAACTTTGATAAAATTTTTTACAATTATGGCAGTAAATACTATTCCATTACCCACAGCAGAAATATGGCAAGACAATTGGATTGCTAGCGAAAATTTGGCTAACGACCCTACTAAAATTAGAAGTTTCTTAATTCCTTTGGCTGATTTACAGCAAGTTATTGAAGAAATGGGAGTTGCAAATGCAAGGGGAGTACTGGGTATTACTCCAGAAGGAGAATACAAGTTTATGCTTGTGGGCGTTGACGATACAGGTCAAACCATGGTGAATCCAATATTTAACCAACATGTTTATGATTTGACACAACCATGTCCACCCGTGTGTGGTAGTGGTCCATTAACCTTTGGAAAACCACCTGAAAGTAGTAATCACAACAAATAGATGCTACGAACAGTATCAATAGTATTTCAGGTTTTAACCTACGTTGATATAATATTCTTTTTAATCCTCACGGTATTCTTATTATTTAATTTAAAAAGATTGCCGTGGGAATTAAAGATTTTTAGTTTTTTTGTAAGCATAGTATTTGCAATTAATGCATTATCACTAGGGTTAGCAAAATTTTCTATCCCAAATACGCCCCTTTTTCACCTGCTGTTTTTTGTCCAAATAATTTGGTTTGTAATACATTATTTTCTTGTACTTAAAGAGTGGGTTTATAATAAAAGCATTCTTATTTTTTCAGGAGGCTTTTTAGGCCTGTCTATATGGAAGTATGCTACAGATTGGGTTGAGGTAACCAATAAAATTGGGGGGCTTTATTACTTCATCTCAACAGTGTTTTTTGTGGTGTTTGCAGTGCTGTTTTACGTACTAATGCTAATGGGTAAAATTACACCAAAATACCAGTTGATAAATGCAGCAATATTAATTTATTATTCTTGCTCATCGGTTATTTTCCTGTTCTCAAAATACTATTATTTAGAAGGTTTTGAAGGGCAAATGATTCTTTGGGTGTTTAATATAATTCTGCATATGCTATTTGTATTACTGATATTTGTGGATGTATGGAGAACGCTGCACCCACGCCCGAAAACATAATAAGCCTTATAGTTTTTTTTGTGCTAATGGCACTGCTGTTGGCACTTACGGTTGTTTTTATTTTCACCTATTCTAAAAAACGTATTTTGGGTGAAGAGGTAAAACGCAATGAACTTGAATTGCAACACAAAACACAAATGCTTCATGCCATACTAATGGCTCAAGAAGAAGAACGCCGAAATATAGCGCGCGATTTGCACGATGATATAGGCTCAACGCTTAATATTATACACCTTAATGCCAATAAAATGCTTGAAGGTATAAATACTGATGCTTTAACAACTATAAATACAATAGTATCGCTTACCTCAAAAACAATACAAAGCACACGCCAAATATCGCATAGGTTATTGCCGCCTGTGCTTGAAAAGTTTGGATTGGTGGCAGCTTTAGAGGAGTTGTGTGAAGATGTAGGTATGGCGGGTAATATTGATGTGAAACACCAGTTGCAATTGGCTGAAGAGAATTTAACTGACGACCAAAAGCTGCATGTTTTTAGAATAACACAAGAGTTAATAAACAACAGCATTAAACACGGTAAGGCTACAGAAATTAGCCTTGAGTTGGTAGAGTCGGGCAAAGGTTTATATTATTCATACCAAGATAATGGTAAAGGGTTTGATATGAATAAGGCATCAAATGGATTAGGACTTAAAAATATTGAAAACCGTGCCCAAATGCTAAACGGTAATATTAAATTTAAAACAGAGGAAGGTAAGGGAATGGGCGCGCTCTTACTTTTAAAAACTACTGTATGAACGCTTTATCTATAAAAATTGCAATGGCTGATGATGAAACCCTTTTTAGAAAGGGGGTGGCAGGGCTTTTAGAAGTTGAAGATAATTTTACCCTGTTGTTTGAGGCTGAGAATGGAAAAGCTTTGTTGCAAATGCTGCAAGCTTATAGTACCAATTTGCCCGATATAATATTGATGGATTTGAAAATGCCTGAATTAAATGGTGTTGAAAGTACCCGAGAGATACGCAAACTATATCCAAAAATAAAAATTATAGCACTAAGTAGCTATTACAGTAAATCGTTTATACTAAATATGGTTGATGCAGGTGTGGCAGCCTATTTGGCAAAAGACAGTAGCCAAAAAGAGTTTATAGAAACCATAAATCAAGTATACTTAAAAGGTTATTATTATAACGATGAAGTAATGGCTTTGATAAGCGAAAACCTTTTACAGGGTAACAAAACCCCTATAAAAAGTACTTTTGATACTCTTTATCTTACTAGAAAAGAAAAAGAAGTGCTTACCCTTATTTGTGCCCAATATACCACCCAAGAAATAGCCGAAAAACTATTTATAAGCCCACGTACTGTTGATGGGCACCGAAACAACTTGTTGCAAAAAACCAATTGCAAAAACACCGCAGGCTTGGTAATATTTGCTATACAAAACAGTATTGTTGATATTGACGATTTAAACCCTTTATAGGTTTACCCTAATAATTTGGCTGTATCTTGGTTAAGCATTTTGCTTAGTATGCCATAAAGGCGCGGGGCATTTTGTTTAAGTTGTTTTGGGGTTTCAAAAAAATACTCGCAGGCAACGGCAAAAAACTCTTCACAGTTTGTAAAAGCATAGTCGCGTAGTGCTTCTACCTGCTGCAACATTTCTTTGTATTTTGGGTCGGCAAACATATCGGTAAACGCTATATAATTGTGCGTCATCGATGGTTCCCCATACGATACAGCTTCGTCATACTCGTTTGCTGCTTCTTTAGCCTCTTGCCAATAACCGTGTGCAAACTCGTGTATACCCAAGTTTAGATTGTCGGTGTCGTTTTCAATCCCTTCTTCAAAATGTTTCCACGATACAACTATTGCCCCGCGTGTATTTGCCTCGCCTTTGTGGTAGCGTTTGCTGACGGTTGAGTAATACTCTTGAGGGTAAATAATTATTTTTGTAAACCCATACAACTCGTATTGACCAAACCCAAAACTAAGCATAATGGCATTTGCAGTTAGCAGCAGTTTCATATCATCAGTAATCTCTATCCCTTCTCTGCCAATAAATTCTTTATTCTTAATAAATTTTTTTACTCTGTGGTTAAACTGTATTTTTTCTAATGGATTTAGTCGCCTGTAATATTTATACATTCGGTGCAGAAGATTTTCCTGCCTTTGTGTTATTTTATATATGCCAAAGGTAAAGTACCGCCCAATAGATACCTCAGAAATGGCATATACCCAGTTAGCAAAAGCCTCTTTTATATTCAAAAATACCACTACAAACACTAGCAAAACTGCAGGGATAAGTGCTATATTGATAATAGTGTTTTCTAATTCTTTATCCTCCATTACATTCCTAGTCGTGTAGGGTCTTGTTGCAATACTTGCCCAAACTTGGTATACAATACAGGTGTTTCGGCTTTAAAATCACTAGGGGTTTCAAAAAAATGCTCGCTCATTATGGCAAAAAACTCCATTTCATTTCTAAACGCATAATCTCGAAACAAAGCACGTTGTTTAATATCATCCAGCACATCTTTTTTAGTAATTTGCTTACGCAGTTTATTAAACAAAGCATCATTAAAAGGATATTCACCATCCATTTTGGTTTGTTGCAAAAAATAAGCATGGGCAAACTCGTGCACACCCAAGTTTAAATTATCATCAGGGCTATCTAACCCCTCTTGAAAATGCTTCCACGAAAAGGCTAGCATACCCATTCCGTTAGCCTCTCCCTTGTGGTATTGGCGCGAAAATCTTGAATAATACTCTTCAGGATAAACCAATATTTGTTTGAATGATGATAGTTGGAAGTTTTGCAAGCCGAAACTAAATTTAATAGCCGCTGCTCCAATCATCATTTTCATGTGGGGCTCTACCTCAATCTCGCGACCTATAAACTTACGCGAGTCCATAAATTGATGCAAACGGATAATAAACTTTCGTCTTTCAGGCGTAGTAAGCAGCTTATAAAACTTGTAGTTATCAAGCAGTATTTCTTCTTTCTCTTTAATTAAAGTAATGTTAGCCTCAAAGCGTTTTTTAGCTGCAGCCTCTTCAATGGCAGTAGTTTGAGCCCTTTTTATAAAGCCAACTACAATACACGTGATAATAATAAGGGCAAATAGTGTTGACAAATGTGCTATTTGATTTCCTCAAAAATAGTAAAAAGACTTATATAGTAACCTGTTATGGCATTAAACTTGACGCTTTTAAAAAAAATCTGCGTCTTTTTTGTCAAGTTCCCATCTATATACAGTACAGTTATGAAGAAGGATAATCAACTAACACAACAATGGGAGGTGCTTAAAAAGCATATTGAGGGCTATGTATTATCGGTAGTTAAAAATACCGACGATATGCACGATATAATGCAAGAAGTATTTATAAAAGCCTATACACATTATGGCAGCCTTAAAGATGCTACAAAACTTAAACAGTGGCTATATAGCATAGCTCGTAACGAGATAAATGCTCATTTTAATACTAAAAAGAAAAGTAAGCAACTGTTGATTGATGATGATAGTGAGCCGGTTTCTTTGCCAAATGCCCATTTTGAGCATTGTATTAGTACTTTTATTAATGCTTTGCCTAATAAGTATAGAGAGGCAGTGCAATTAGTAGAGATTGAAAACGTGCCTCAAACTCGCTTGGCCGAGCAGCTTAATATATCCTACTCGGGTGCAAAAACAAGGGTGCAACGGGGGCGAGAAAAGCTAAAACAGCTGATACAGCAATGTTGCCATATAAACCACGATAGATACGGTAATATTGTTGAGTATACTCCAAAACAGGGCGGTTATTGCGCTACATATTGCCGTTAAATTATAAAACCCTGCCATTTGGCAGGGTTTTGTTTTTAATTGAAGTTTAGCAGCAATCGTCGTCGCAGCAACCACTAATACGTATGCCCCCAATGCAGCAATCATCGCTGCAAGAATTGTTGTTTACGGTTTCAATGTTGTTTTTCATTTTTCTATTTATTTAAAAGGTTAAACATTTTATATACACCCAATAGATAGCGGCAGGCATAAAAAGACTCACTATTTTTTTAGAGTGGTTTGTATTGGATAAAACCGTATTTGTAGTTCACTTTTACAAAAAAGGTACGATTGTAGTGTAATAATTTAAAACCTGAGCATTACTTTTAACAAATAAATTGCGTCTACTATTTTTAAACTAAAACCATGAAAAAGACATTACTATATTTTATTGCAGTTGTTGGTATTACAGCAGCAATGGCCTTTAAACCTGCTGATAAGATTACTCCAAATGCCGATGGCATTACCTTTTTTAAAGGTACTTTTGATGAGGCTTTAAAGGCTTCGGCTGAGCAAGGCAAGCCTATTTTTATGGATTCGTACACTACATGGTGCTATTGGTGCAAAGAGTTGGATAAAAAAACGTTTACCGATGCTGATGTGATAGCGTATTTAAACGAAAATTTTATAAACTTAAAAATGGACATGGAGAAAGGCGAAGGCCCTAAGCTTGCCCAAAAATATAATGTTAAAGGTTATCCTACCTTGTTGTTTCTTAATTCTGAAGGGACTACAATTGGTAATATATACGGGTTTGCTACTGCTGAGAGTTTTCTAAAAGATGCCAAAGCAGCTAAAGCCAGTTTTAAATAGTTAAAGTACTCTTTTCTATAAAAAATAGGGGGGAAGAGCCTTATCTTAATAGGGTAATATTCCCTCTATCTGCTTTTTTGTGCAGTATTAAGTCATTATCATAATAGGCTGCTTTCAGCGTCCATACGTATACACCTTCGGGTAAGTGTATACCTTTATAAGTCCCGTCCCAACCAACTGCCAAGTCATTACTTTCAAAAATCTTTTCACCCCAACGGTTATATATTTCAAACAGCATACTTTCAGCATTCTGTATAAAAGGCAAAAAAACATCGTTAAGTCCATCACCATTAGGGGTAAAACCTGTGGGCACAATACTGTAAAAGCAATCGCTTACGGTAATTGTTTTCTCAATAGTATCGCAAACATTATACAAAGCAACGCTGTACTGCCCCGTTTGGTTAATAGTATAAGTAGGCAATGTGCTTCTATCATGCCACAAATAAGTAGAGTTAGGAAAACTAACATCTAATTCTATTGGGTTTTTGTAGCAGGGTACACGGGTAATAATATCCATTACAGGCACAGGGTATACAGTGGTATATCTTGTTTTTTCGGCGTAGCAGCCATACAAATCAATAGTATATTTTATGGTGTCGTTGCCCAATATACTGGGTACGTATTTATTGTTTATTATATTTTTACCTATAAATGTTCCCCCTGGTTGTATAGGGAGCAATTGTAGTATTGGTTTTTGCTGACAATAGTAGTCTTTCAAACCAAAAAAATCGGGATTGGGTTCGGCAAGTACAACCACACTTTTTTGGGTAGAGTCTGCGCAACCATTGTCAGACGTTACAACTAGGTTAATGTAATACCTTTTTGTATCATCAAACTTCACATTATATACACTTTCATTGGTTGATGATTGCCCGTCAGAAAACCACCACCTATTTGTATATGAGCCGTTTTGTATAGTACTTGTATTTATAAAATCAAATTGATTGTGTGTGATGCATTGTTCGCTATCGCTCATAGTAAATGAGGCTTGGGGCGTAGCAAACAGTTTTATTGGAACAAGGGTGTCGCTAGTGCAGCCGTTTTGAGTGATAGAATATGCTACGGTATCAGTGCCTGCAAGTGTAGGGGTATAGGCATTGTTTACAATATATTTACCGGTAAATATGCCCCCTGTTGGTATAGGTAATAAACTATAAGTACTTGGAGGGTTGGTAATACAATATTGTGTTTTTAGTGGTGATGGGTTAAAATTATTGCTAGGCGAGGGGTGTATAACAAATTGTTTATTTGCTACACTTATGCAGCCGTTGCTTTCGTTTACAATAAGTGACGCAGTGTGCCTGCCTACATTATTAAACGTTATACCTTTTACATCAGTAGCATAAATTTGTTTTCCATCAGTAAACAGCCATTTAAAGGTGTAATCGTTTTTGTTGGGTGTAGCGTTTACAAAATCAAAACTATGGTTTTTCTCACATTGTATCGAGTCGTTAATAGTAAAGTCAGGTTTAACCCCTTGTTTCACAAATACACTTATTGCTTTTACTGCTCTACCCTGCAAAGGGCATGAATTATCGGTAGCAGTTATGGTAAAAAAATAAGGTTCATCACGCGCTTGTTCCGGCTTAGGAGTCCAACACACTACTGCCGAATCAATAAGTGGATTAGAGCTTTTGTATACATTAAAAACTGCACCCGGTATCCCCGCATTCCATGTAAGGGTAACTTTATCGGCACTATTAATATCGTTTGCACTTATGGGTATGCACAATGTTGTGCCCGTACAAACAGTGTCCGATTCTCCCTTTATAGTTGGGGGAGTGTTGTTGTTACAGTTTAGCACGTTTATTTGTATGTCTCTGCGTGTTTTGCCTACAATACGCTTTGTGCCGTTAATTATTCGCCATTCAACTACTTCTAAAACCATTATGGTTACTTCATTAGCTATCATTGGCCTGAAGTTAATATTGCCCGTGTTAGGATCGAGATGAAAACCACCTGGTAAGGCTTGGGTAGTATTGGGGAACCCTAAAAAAGTTAAAGGCATTTTTGATGAAAATGGATGCGAATAATTAATAGGGAGGGTTCTTAATGCAAGCGGGTCTGTAAAACTATAGGTTAAAATATCTTCATCAATATTATCTATTGCGCCATTATTAAAAACAAAATCTTTGCCTGCACATATTAGTGCGGTGGGTGGGGTAGTAAACTGTGGCGAGCTGTTGCATTTATCTAAATCGGTATAAATGGTGGCTTCAGTATAAAACGTTTTGTTGGCTCCACCAGTAGTTATTGCTTTATTGCGAGCTGATATAGATATACTAATTACAAACTCAGTACATAAGCTGCCCCACGGAGAAAGGTCGATGGTAGTTTTGTAAATGTGTTCTTCTATACCATAAGGCGATTGCCCTCCCGAGCACCTGCTTTGCGCTACCAATGGGCACGATTTATCTATGCCCGTAATGTCATTAATCTTTATTACGGGTATATTAAACGTTTTTGTTGAAAAGCCACCCTGCGCACAAATGAGATTAAGTTGTTGGCTACTTGTAAGGTTAATACCATTACAATCTCGGTATATTTTTAAGGTAACTTCGTACTTAAGCTTATCAATACATTTATAGGTAATATCACTACCCATTATATGACTTGCCGTGGTTGTGGTATAACTAAGCGCAACAATAACAAAGCAAAGCCATTTATAGGCTTTTTTGGGTGCTATTGTAGTATGTTGGTATAACATGTCAAGTACGCTTATATTGAATAGATGCTATATGCCTTGGTGATGTTTCCCGGTTAACAGAAAAAACATTACAATACTTAAAGGCAAATTTTGTGCCTAGCCAATTGGTGACCTATTTTATTTAACGAAATTTATACCAAGCAAGTTGCAATAGCTACACTAATAGGTATGTAACTGTTGATGATAGTTTTGCCTAGGAAGGGAGTTGGAAAGGGCTGAAGCCCTTAATTTACAGTAACGTTTTGATGATATCTTCGGCTGATAAACCTTCGGCCTCTGCCTTGTAGTTTTTAACAATACGGTGGCGAAGTATAGGCTCAGCAACAGCTTGTACATCTTCCATATCAGGTGAATATTTGCCACGGAAAAGGGCATGGCATTTTGCACCCATTACCAAGTACTGGCTGGCACGTGGGCCTGCACCATATTCAAGGTATTGTTTCACAGTTTCGCTAGCACTGTCGCTATTGGGGCGAGTTTTAGCTACTAATTTCACCGCATATTCAACTACATTATCGGGCACAGGTACTTTGCGCACCAATTGCTGAAAGTATTGTACTTCTTGTTTTGAGATAATAGTATTTGCTTTTGCTTCAGAATTTGAAGTGGTGGCTTTTACTATATTCATCTCCTCAGCCATACTAGGGTAATCCAGTATAATATTAAACATAAACCTATCAAGCTGAGCCTCGGGCAATGGGTAGGTTCCCTCTTGCTCAATAGGGTTTTGTGTTGCCAACACAAAAAACGGTTTATCCAACACGTGCATTTGCCCTGCTGCTGTTACGTTTTTTTCTTGCATTGCTTCTAGCAAGGCAGCTTGTGTTTTGGGCGGTGTACGGTTTATCTCATCCGCTAAAATAATATTGGCAAATATGGGGCCTTTTATAAACTTAAAATGGCGGCTTTCGTCCAGTATTTCACTACCCGTTATATCACTAGGCATAAGGTCGGGCGTAAACTGTATACGGTTAAAGCTCAAGTCCATTACATCGGCAATGGTTTTAATCAAAAGGGTTTTAGCCAGCCCCGGCACACCTACTAATAGCGAGTGTCCATTGCAAAACATACTAATTAGCACGTTTTCAATTACCTTATCTTGCCCCACAATTACTTTGTGTATTTCGGCATTTAGGTTTTTTATTATACCTGTAAAGGCATCAGCAGCTTCAACGTCGTTTTTGTATTCTACCATTGGTTGGTTTTTTCTTTTGTAAATGGCTAAATAAAGGGTTGCAAATTAATTTTGTATCCAGTGTTGCAAGGTGGGATTGCTTGCATACCTATCCATTATTTTTATATAAAACTCTTTTTTGTGTTTAGCTATCCATTTTTCAAGTGCTTCGGCCTTCTTTTTCTCAAGTGCGGCATTTTGTATTTTTACCCAATCTTGGTCAAGGTTAGCTACGTGCGGTTCAGTAATATCTATTAAGTAGTATATTTTGTAGCAATCACTGCCGTCAGGTAGTTTAGCGTACTCAGGGCCACGAAACTCGCCTACTTTCATTTGGTTTACTGCTGTAAAAACATCTTTAGGAAGTTCGGTAAGAGGCACTTTGCTATTGCCCAAAGCATCGGCAAATACACCACCGTTTCCTGCGGTACGTTCTTCATCAGAAAACAACGAGGCTGCTTTTTCAAACGAAATTCGCCCTGCTTTAATTGACAACAGAAGCGTATCTAGTAAATCGCGTGCTAAAACTAAATCGTAAGCAACTGTTTTAGGACGTTTTAATATGTGGCGAACATTTACTCTTTCACCACGCCTTTCAATTAATTTTAATATGTGGAAGCCAAACTGGGTTTCAATAATTTTTGATACCGTATCTTCTTTCAGCCTAAAAGCCATTGCTTCAAATTCAGGCACCATTTGTCCGCGACCAAAAAAGCCTGTTTCGCCCCCATTAGCTGCTGAACCCGGGTCGTCCGACTCAATGGTGGCAGTAAATGCAAAATCAGCACCTTCAATAATAGATTTACGGATGTTTTCCATCTTTCTGCGGGCATATTCTTTTTCGGCCTCTGTTATTTTAGGCTTGCTTACTATTTGCCCCACAACCACTTCGGCATCTATTGGCGGAAGGCTGTCTTTAGGTATATTATTAAAGTATTTTTTTACCTCGGTTGGGGTAATTTTTATGTCTTTAATAATTTTTTGTTGCATTTCTTGCACCAACATCTCGCTATACAAGCGTTCGCGGGTTTGCGCCTTAAACTCCTCAATCGATTTGCCAATGTACTTAATAAAGTCTTTTTCTCCCCCCGGAAACTGGCTTAGTATGTATTGCATACGACGGTCAATTTCGCCATCAACTCTTTCAGGGGCTATAACAATACTATCAAGCTGGGCTTGGTATAACAGTATTTTTTTTGCTATCAGCGAGTTTAGTATGGTGTATTTATCATCAACCGTAAAATCTGCACCACTTTGTTCTTCAAGGGTTTCAAACTCTTTATCTATATCAGATTTTAGTATGTAGTTATCGCCAACAATAGCTACAATTTCATCTATTATCTTTCCGCCGTCTGTAATACTATCTGTTTGCGCTTGTGCCACAAAGGGTAGCGAGCAAAGTAGCAGTAGTATATATGTTATTACGTTTTTCAACAGTGTTTTGGGTTTATATTATTTGGGGGGCTAAAGTAAATTGTTGTCGTCATACTTTATACAAAAAATATGCTAGCACTTAGGTTTTAACGATAAAAGCACTAAAATATTTTTTTAAAAAAAAGGCCGCTTGAAAAGGCGGCCTTTTTGTATAGGTATTAATTGTTTATCGTGGTAAGGTATTTAGAAAAGCATCAAAGGTTTCTTGATTGATGCTAACAGGGTAGGTGCTTTTAAGCTCATCTATCCATTGTTTTTCTAATACGGTTTGGTATTCTGATGTTATAGGGCCGCGAACTTCGCTAAGTGCTTTGGGTTGTGCTGGCAATACATCTTTTATTACTACGATGTAGTTTTTACCGTCAAGCTCTACTTTTTGGCGACCTTTTTTCCATTTAATGTCTGCTAAAACCGGGTGGTCGGCTTTTTCAAACTTACCTGTTTTAATGGCAAGGCTAAGTGGGTGTATTTCATGCGCCATACGAGATATAGTAGTATCGGCTTTACCTTTTTTAACCCATTTGTATACTTTCTTGCAAACGTCTTCGCTTTGGCACTCGTATATGTGGGCTTGCACTCTGTCGTTCCACATATAGCGGGTTTTGTTGGCTTCGTAAAACTCTTTTAGTCCGGTAGTATCAGTTATACCTTTGTTCCATACTCTTTTTTCTGAAAGATTGAACAGCAAAATACCATCGTTGTACTCTTGTACTAGGTGGCGGTATTTATCGTATTTATTCACCAAGTTGTTCTCTTCATACTCCCATACTTGTTGCTCAACAAAGCTGTTGTATAGGTCTTTAACCACCATGCCTATATCTTGATTAAGGGCACTTTGTTGGTTGATTTCGATAAATTTAGAGAATTGAGCTTTGGTGTAGTTCTTCGTTCCGATTGAAAACAAGTTTCCGCTTAGGTTGCTGTGTTTTTCGTTTTTCCAAGTACCAAATAGTATGCTACTGTCGGCATCTGTTTTTATAAAGTCGTTAAGTGCATTAGCTACTTCTTTAAAACCGTATTCTTTTTTAATGCGTTCTATAACGGCTTGTTTGGTTAGGGCAAAACGCTCGTCTTTAGGGTTAGATATTTTGCGTTTCAAATCAGCATAATTACTGTCTTTGGGTTGCACGCCTTCATAGCCTAAGCGTTTTATTAAGTGCCAACCTACGTTTGTTTTTATTGCGGGGGTAATATCACCATCTTTTTTAAGGGCAAATACAGCTTCTCTAAAGTTTTCAGGAAAGTTGCGGTTGGTGCTTTCTAGCCAGCCAATTTCACCGTTTTTATCTTTGTTGCTAAAGTCTTCGCTGTATTGGGCTACCATTTCGTTAAATGTAGCTTTGCCTGCTTTTATTTCGGCTGCAATAGAATCTAGTTTTTGTTTGCCGCGCAAAATAGCATCGTCTTTTGCACCTTCTTCAACTCTAACTAATAAGTGGGCTATGTGCATTTTTCCCCGCCAAGCTCTTTTATCCCATACTTTAATAATGTGGTAGCCAAATTGTGTGCGTATAGGGCCTGCAATTTCACCTACTTTGGTATTGTAGGCTGCTTTTTCAAAAGGATATATCATATCAAAGGCAGTGAAATATCCTAAATGACCAAAGTTGTTTACTGCTGATGGATCTTCAGAGTATTTTGCAGCCACTGAGTCGAAAGATTCGCTTTTAAGCTTCTTTTTTAAATCAAGTGCTTTGTTGTATGCCTCAAGGGTGTCTTTTGGAAGAGCATCGTAGCCAATGGCTACCATTATATGGCTCACCTTTACTTCTTGGGTAGAGTGTTGATAGGCTTCGTTTATCAGCATTTCTGTTGCCGAAGTATCAACCATGTAAGGTTGTGCTAATTGTTTTTTGTATTGCGCCATTTCTGATACAAAATCAGAAGCGGTATCCATACCCAAATCTTTGGCTTGTTGTACTTTTAATTTGAAGTTTACAAAAAGGTTTAAGTAATACCTTGCGGTATCTTTTGTAATACTACCCTCGGGGTTGTTTTTATAAAACTGACGGGTAAACTCATCTAAAGTAGCGGCATTTTTGCCAAAGTTAAACAAGGTTTTTTGGGCTTGTGTGGCTTGTGTTAAACCTGCCGTAAGCAATAGTACAAATAGTATCCTTTTCATGTCCTCCTTTAATTCAGTTTGTTTTTCTAAAGCGCAAAAATATTTATTTTTATTTTTTTTGTATAAATCTACGTGTAAGCAGTGCTTACATAGCTATACTATTATCATTGTTAGACGATAGCAAATGCAATTAGTTGATGGCTATTACCGATTCAATCTCGGGGATAGCTTTTTTTATTCCTTCTTCAATACCTGCCTTCATGGTCATGTGGCTCATTTCGCAACTGCTGCATGCGCCCAATAAACGAAGGTTTACAATTTTATCATCGGCTATATCAACAAGTTCTACATTTCCGCCATCAGCGTTTAAAAATGGCCTCATGGTGTCTAAAACTGCTTCAACTCGTTTTGCTAATTCTGGGTTCATATCTCTATTAAGGCTGCAATTTACACTTTTTTATTGTGCTGCGGCACTATTTGCAAGGGTGTTGTTTATTATGGCTATTTGCTGCGCTGTTAGCTCGGCAAAGCGTTTAAATGCCTGAGCTGTTGGGGCATCCTTTTGCGTAAGCTCCACGCCCTCGTCTCCTGCTTCACGTATGCTTTGTACTAGGGGTATTTCGCCCAAAAACGCCACATTGTTTTCTTGCGCCAGTTTTTTGCCTCCATCTTGACCAAAAATGTAATATTTTTTGCTTTCGTCATCGGGCGGAACAAAATAGGCCATGTTTTCTACCACGCCCAATATAGGTAGGGTAATACCTTGTATATTAAACATGCCTAATGCTTTGCGAGCATCGGCAAGGGCAATCTCTTGCGGGGTGGTTACTATTACTACGCCTGTAACGGGCACTATTTGCGCCATGGTAAGGTGTATATCTCCCGTGCCCGGGGGAAGGTCTATTACTAAATAATCCAACTCGCCCCAAGCAACATCGTTTACAAATTGGCGCATAGCTGATGATATCATTGGGCCACGCCATACTACAGCTTGTGTAGGGGCAACCATAAAGCCTATGGATAACAACTTGATGCCGTATTTTTCTATGGGTACCATAATGCTGCGCCCGTTTTCTTCTATACTTTCAGGGGCTTGATTGGTGCAGCCAAACAGCGTAGGGATAGAAGGGCCATAAATATCGGCATCTAACAACCCTACTTTTGCTCCTTCGGCAGCCAGTGCCAGTGCTAAGTTTGATGCTACGGTTGATTTACCTACACCGCCTTTGCCTGATGCTACGGCTATAATGTTTTTTACACCGGGTAATACTGCTGCGCCTTGCCTTTGGGTGCTAACGTTTGAAGTCATATTCACCTCCACCTCAGCATCTTTACTAATAAAGTGTTTTATGGCGTTGATGCAGGCGTTTTGAATTAAATCTTTAAGCGGACAGGCGGGTGTGGTGAGCACTACCGAAAACGATATTTTTTGCCCATCAATAGCTATGTCCCTTATCATGTTTAGGGTAACAAGGTCTTTTTGCAAATCGGGCTCTTGCACATGGCCAAGGGCGTGCAGTACTTGTTGGCGGGTTATCTCACTCATTGTTTACTGTAAAAAAAACAAACGTAAACCAAGCAGGTTTGGTTTGCAAAAATAAGGGTTTGCAATTGGTTGACAGGCTGATTTGTATGATTTTTTGTTTTATGACCTTCTCAATCTTTTTTAAATACCCTAAAGGTTACTGAAACCTATGCAGCGTTCATTGTTCCCCTAGAGAGGGTGTGCAGGGGGATTTGTGTAACGAGATGCTGAAATAAATTCAGCATGACTGCCCCAAAGGATATAAAATACAAAGGGCGCAGAGAAGAAACTCCTCTTGCACCCTTTGTGTTAGTTAGCAGTTGTATTTTTTATTTATAGTACGTAAGTACCGGTATATGGCTATGGTTTACCATTTTTTTAGTCAAGCTGCTATGAAACAGTTTGCCAAAAAAACTACGGTGGTGTGTGGCCATTGCCAAAATATCGCAAGGCATGGTTTCAATAAAGTGGTTTATTGCCTCGCGGGTATTTTCGCCTTCTATTTGGTGAAACGATATTGAGCCATAGCCTGTTTTTGCTACCAATTCTTTAAATGTTTCATCAGGCTCGCTGTGTGTAAAATCCATTTCGTCGTTGTGCACATGCAATACATGGAAGTTACTATCAAACAAACGAGCTACAACTAGCAATTTGTTTATCACTTCAATGTCGTTTTTCTCCAAATCAGTAGCGTAAACAATATCGTTGGCTTTAAATTCTTTCATTTCGTCGGGTATACAAAGCACAGGTATGCGGCTTCTTTCGGCCACACCCGATGCGTTTGAACCCAGCAAGGCTTCTTCAACCCCACTTGCACCTGTTGTGCCAATAACAATAAGGTCGGCTTTGCTTTCTTCGGAAAAGTCAATAATTTCATCTACTGCAAAACCAAGTTTTACGTGTATTTGTGGTTTCAGTCCATCAAGTGTTAAAGCAAGTTTTGCCAACTCTTGTTGCGCCACTTTTTCTTCTTCTTCTTTTATGGTGTTTATAGTTTCAGCAGGGGTGTAGGGGTCTATTACAGGTACATGCACTACGTGTAGTAAGTGTATTTCGGCATTAGCTTTTTTAGCAATATTAACTGCAACTGTAAGCGCACTTTTGGCCACACCTGAAAAATCGGTAGGCACTATTATTTTTTTAATACTCATAGGGTGTTTTGTTTTTTCACAGTAAAATTAAGCATTACAAACGGTTTGATAAATGACTTTTGTCATACACAAGGTTAAATTATTTCAACTTTAGTTGCACAAACAACGTTAAACAGTTTTGCACCGTTTATATACAATGCAAGTGTAAAGTTACATATTACTTATTTTTGCCCATCATGCAAATGAAAACATCTACCCCGCAAACCCGTTGTCACCTTTTTCTTTTTTTGGTGTTTTCTATACTATTAATACCCTATAAAGGTACGGCACAAAGCAATATGCCGTTAAATTACCGTGTTGGGTTAGCCGCCAATTTACCCTTTGTTTCTTCTAACACCGATACATTTTCTGCTCGCACAGGTTGGGGTGTTTGGGGCGATGCTGAGTATAAGGTAAACAATAATATACATTTTCATCCGGGCTTAGGCTATAATAATTTTGGTTATTTTCAGAATTATACTACCGATTCAGGCATTGCACAACGCCGCAGAATAATTGAGCATTATTTTGATTTAACAGGCCAACTAAGCTACTCGCCATCGGCTGAAAACAGCGCGCGGTTTTTTATTGGTTTGGGTGTTTCGCTATTGGCACAACGTAGTGCCAGCCAACCTGATATTTTGGGTATAAATATCACCCAAGCTACGTTGGACGATAAAAAGAGTTTTGCCCCCGGTTTTTTGCTCAATGCGGGTTTTAGTGCCCCACTTAGTAAAAAAATTGATTTGGGATTGCAATACAATTTGGGTTTGCCCAATAAAATTCGCCCGCTTGATATTACCGGAAGATTAAGCTCACTACAAATACGGCTTAGTTATAAAATTATGCCTAACGAAGGTGAGCCAACAAAAATAAGCAGTGCATCAAACGCTTACTTGCCCTACAAGCCCGATAGTTTGGTAATTGTAGTTAGGCTAAAAGAAAACCTGCAACGTATAGCAATTTTGCGTGAAGGCGGTAATTATGCTGAGGCGAACGAGGAGGAAAGCAATACCCGAGAAGATAATTTGGCTATTGTAAACGCTTTTAAACAAAAGTTTACTGTTATGCCAGTGTTGTTCTTTTACGATAACGACAGTAGGCAAGCCTTAACAGGTAATTTTGAAGGCATACTGCTAAACGACGATTTGAAACGCGATAGTAATGTGCAGCTGCCTGAAAAGCAATATTTGTTTGCTGAGTTTGCCCGACTGTTTGATGAGACTACACAGACCAGTGGTATGTATGGCTTGGTGATTTACGATGACAAGTTTAAAAATATTAACACCCCTTTTCCTGCGTTTACCTCAAATGCTTATGGGTTTTTGAATACGGGAGAAGTGATTACCAAGTTTCAGAAAAAATTGGTTAAATATTTCAACCAAAAATAATTGAAGAATAAGCTGCCTATGGATGCCAACGCCTACCTAAAAACCAATAGTATTGATGCGGGTACAACAGCACCACTTATTGTTGGGGCAACATTATTTTCATTAGTGTTTATGTTTATTTTTATATGGCTGGGCTTGCCTACTTGGCTCACCGTTGCTTTGTTTGTTATTATAATATACTTGGCCATATACAGCTTTGTATACACCGCACAATATTGGATATACAACGATAGGATAGTAGAAGACCTGCAACCCAAACTTAGTTTTATGCCGTTTATAAGGGCAAAACAAAACACGTATGCTTGGGCTGATTTGGAAAGCTACCTGCAAGATGTCACTTTGACACGTTATTATGGCGAGCGTGCATACCTAAAACTGTATTTTAAAAATCCCAAACGCCTAGTACATATTAATGAAGGTAATGAAGCCATAGAGAAAGAAAACTTTGCTCAATTTCTACTTGCTTTTACTGCCCTTATTGATGGTGATGCTCCTCAAAATCAAGCAACAGTATCTACTCAGTCTGCTCAAAACCAACCTGTGCGACAGAATGAAACAACTGAAGCCGCCGCAGTACCAACTCAGCCTGAAAGAGCTGCAATTGCCAATGCTTCAGTAGTAAAGCCTATTAAAGCAAGAGCTAAAAAAAGTTTTTATAATGGTGTGGGCGGAAAAATACTGGCCATAGTTTTTTTGGTACTCACCGCTACACTAGTGGGCATGCACTTTTTTCCTGATTCGTTTGGTGGAATAAAGATAAAAGGCACAGCCAGTTGGCGTTTGTGGGTTGTAATACTTCCCGGTACTATGTATTTGGTAGGTAGGGCTTTTTTTAGCAAGAAAAAATAAGCTGCCTGACACATTTTCGGGTATACGCACACTTAGCACTATATTTGCACAATTGCACACACTGCAAGCCCATTACTGCTAAATGAAGAAATTTATTGAACTGCTCCGATACGGTAAACCCTACAAACGTTTTGCTTTTTTAAACATATTTTACAATCTGTTGGGCATAGTTTTCGGGCTGTTTTCATTGGCCAGTGTAATGCCTTTTTTAGATTTAATTTTTAAGCCACAAGAAGCAATTTTAACAAAGCCGGAAGCAACCGGCCTTGGGTTTAAAGAACTAAAAGATATGGCCATGTACCAAATGGGCGAGCTAGTACAAGGCAATCCTAAAGAGGCACTTATTTTAATTTGTGTAATAATAGTAGTATTTACATTGCTCAAAAACTTTTTTGTGTACTTGGGCTTAGTAAACCTCATAAAGTTTCGCCAAAATACCGTGCGAGATTTGCGTGATAAGCTGTACAAAAAAGTGCTTCGTTTGCCGCTTTCTTATTTTTCTGATGAGCGTAAAGGCGATTTAATTTCACGCATGAGTGGAGATGTTACGGTAATTGAAGCCAACCTAAACGCATCACTTGATGCGGTATTTAAACAGCCCTTTACCATATTGTTGCATTTGCTAACATTGGTATACATTAGCCCAAAACTTACCCTTATTGTTTTTATACTATTGCCTATAGCTGCCCTAATAATAGTAAAAGTGGGCAAGGCTGTAAAAGCGCAAACTACCCGCCAACAAAACAAACTGGGCGAATTGGTAAGCAATTTTGAAGAAACACTAGGCGGCATGCGTATTATAAAAGCATTTACCCGCGAGCCTTTTTTCCTTCGTCGTTTTCTTAAACAAAGTCAATTGCTCAACAGAATTTCGATAGGAATTAACCGTCGCAGCGATTTAGCCTCACCCCTTGCCGAAACAATGGGCATAACCATAGCAGCACTAATATTATTTATTGGGGGCACACTGGTGTTTAGTCAAAGTGCAGGGCTTGATGGCTCCGGATTTATATTATACCTAATGCTGTTTGGTATGTTAATAGCCCCCGCAAAATCGTTTTCATCAGCCTTTTACAGCGTACAAAAAGGACTTGCCGCAAAAGACCGTCTTGAAGAGGTTTTTGTGATAGATGAAAAGATAACTGAAAAGAAAGACGCTCAATTAATAAGTGCATTTACCAATAGCATCGAATACCGCAATGTTGCTTTCGCCTACGAGAAAGAAAACGTGCTTACAGATGTGTCGTTAAGTATAAAAAAGGGTGAAATGGTAGCCCTTGTGGGGCCATCAGGAGGAGGTAAAAGTACATTAGCCGATTTGCTGCCTCGTTTTTATGATGTAACGTCTGGTAGCATTATTATTGACAGTGTTGATATTCGCGATTACAAAATGGCTTCATTACGAAGTGTTATAGGCATAGTTACTCAAGAATCGATATTGTTTAACGATACATTGTTTAATAACATTGCTTTTGGTAACCATCATGTTAGCGCACAAGATGTTGAAGATGCTGCACGTGTAGCTAATGCCCATGAGTTTATTGAACAGCTTGAAAAAGGCTACCAAACCAATATTGGCGAACGTGGGGGAAAACTAAGCGGTGGCCAACGCCAGCGTATAGCCATTGCCCGCGCCGTACTAAAAAATCCTGATATTTTAATATTGGATGAAGCAACAAGCGCACTAGATACCACCAGCGAAAAATTGGTGCAAGAAGCCCTAAACCGATTAATGCAAAACCGTACAAGCATTGTTATTGCCCACCGCCTTAGCACTATAAAAAACGCTGATAAAATTGTGGTGGTGCAAAAAGGCCGCATAGTACAAGTAGGCACACATACAGAGTTGCTTCATGCTGCAGGTTTATACAAAGAATTATTTGAGTTGCAAAAACTAGGCGTTAGCTAGTGGCATGAACAGCACGAAGTAAGAGGTATAAAGTATAAAGACCGAAATCTAAAAATAGGATACTAAAGACTGGAAATAGGAAACAAAAAACCAGAGACTTAAAACCTAAAACTCACGTCGCACTACAACCTTTTTTGGCTAATTTGCGTTAAGTATTGAACAGCCTGTTACTATATGCGCAAAGGTTTACTATACACCGCTACCCTGCTATTGTTGTTTTTTTTGGTTACAAACCTTAAAAGCCAGCACCGTTTACTCAATTACCGTTTACATTTTAGCCTTAGCCCCAGTGTAAGTACAGGAGCACGATTTGAAAACGGCAGCACAGTAGCTGCAACACCTAATATTACGGGGACACATTATTTATATCCTTTGTTTTCTATACTATGGGGCAGGCCAAACCCCCAATACACCCCCCTGCAAAATTTTGCCCGAAAGTTTAATTACAGTCTGTTTTTTGAGTTAATATTAAACCGTCAACACTCAGTAAGTACAGGTTTTGAAATTGGAGCACGCGGCTATCGTATACACAGCGACCAAAGCGACGATTACATAATAATGTACCGCAATATCAATATTCCTGTATTTTACACGCATACATCGCGTTTGGGCAGCTATTGGCGGTGGCGCAATCATTTAGGTGCAGCTATTAATAGGGCAACATCGGTACCCAAATTTACTTTTGATGTTTTAGATATTAAAAAAGACCCTACGTTTTACCCTACTGTTTTTATAGGGACTGAAATTGCCTACCTGCAATCAAAAGGGCCATTTACTTATGGTATAGAGTATCATCGCGGTTTTAAAAATGTGATTGACCATCGCTACTACGCGCTAAATTATCAAACGGATAATTACATAAAAATACTTTCAAACGGCTCGCATTTTCGCCTAAATATTAAGTGGTTTTTTGCTGCAGGCAGCATAAAAGTGAAGCAAAAAGAACGCAGAATAAAACACAAACAACCTGAAGTTTTTGACCCTTACGCTACCATTCCGCAGCGTATCAAAAAAATGCCTGTTGAAATAGCAGTGAAAAATACCCGTATTGATATTTGTTTTAGAGACGACCAAACGATTGACGGGGATAGCATTTTAGTTGAGCTAAACGGTGTAGAAATAGCTAGGGCTGTATCACTAGGTCGTGCAGAGACTTGTTTTACAGTTGATTTAAACCCAACAGGAGGCAACAACTTGGTAATTCATGCCCTTAACTTGGGTAGTATTCCCCCCAATACTTACGAGGTAGCATACTACGATGGCGATTTCAGCTCTACATTAAAACTAAAATCCGACCTCGAAAACAGCAGTAGCATTAACTTTACGGTTAACCCCCAACTGCAACGCGAAGAGCCGGAAACAGAAGAATAAGCATTTCTTTTTTTAAAGCATAAATAACTTTTTGCAGGTTAAATAATAGTAGCACAATAGAAAATACAAATAAGTAACGCCCATTTTTTATTGTGTTTGTTTAACTTTGCTAGTAATGAAGTATTTTGGAAATGCTATTGCCGTAGTACTTGTGCTGTTTTTTGCACTGCCAAGCAGTGTGCAGGCGCAGGCACGTAAATATACCCTTTCGGGGCAGGTGTTTGATTCTATTACTGCCCTGCCTATAAAAGAAGCCCATGTTGTAGTAGCCGGTTCTGAGTATAAAGCTGTTAGTAACGATAAAGGCATTTATAAAATTGATAAACTAATACCGGGTACTAATAACCTGATTATTTGGGCTGATGGTTACGACTCTTCAGTAGTAAAGTTTGAAATCCGTAAGGATATGACATTAAATGTGAAGCTGATGCAAAAGCTTGATACTGCATCGCTACACATAGCTATTGATAGTGCTTTGGCCAAAGATACAATTCAGCAGGTAGCTGTAAAGTCTAATAAAAAAGTAAAGTCGCCCAAAAAGAAAAAAGAAAAACTAACCCTTACCGAAAAAGATAAAGAAACGATTAAGGTATTGATAGAAGATGTGATTTTTTCAAAATCAATCTACTTTTCAAAATTTAAAGATAAACGCAAGGTATTGTGCGTTTGGGGAAGTTTTTCTATAGATACAGGATACTTGTATAAGTTTGAGGCAGAGTTTAGCAAAAAAAACGGCTACGAGCTTAAAACCTTAGAGTTTGAAATGACAGGCCACATAACACAATAGTTTTTCTACAATCAGTATATAGGTAACCCCATCACATATATCTACTGCGGTTTTTTTAATACATGCACATAAATAATAGCTTGTGGCACAGTAAAGCATTGCCCAAATAAATTTGCTATTTTCGCGCCACATATACTAAAAACAACACCGCATACTATGGATACTCAAGCCTTAAAAAACACTGCCCTTACAAATTTGCACATTTCGTTAGGTGCTAAAATGGTGCCTTTTGCAGGCTACAATATGCCTGTACAATATACCAACCTTGTACAAGAACATTTGCAAGTGCGCAAATCGGTAGGTGTATTTGATGTATCACACATGGGCGAGTTTTATTTGAAAGGCGAAAAAGCATTAGAACTTATACAAAAAGTAACCAGTAACGATGCCTCAAAACTAACCGACGGCAAAGTGCAATACAGTTGTTTGCCGAATGATAAAGGAGGTATTGTTGATGACCTTTTAGTATACCGTTTTAAAGAAAACGAATACTATTTAGTAGTAAACGCCAGCAATATTGAAAAAGATTGGAATTGGATAAGTAGCCAAAATACATTTGGGGTTGAAATGCAAAACCTTAGCGATGAGTATAGTTTACTAGCAGTGCAAGGCCCCAACGCCATACACACTATACAAAAACTAACTGATACCAATCTTGCCGAGATGCCCTACTATACTTTTAAAACAGGTAGTGTTGCAGGGCTAGAAGACGTTATTATATCAAACACCGGCTATACCGGTGCAGGTGGTTTTGAACTGTATGTGCTAAACAATGATGCCGAAAAACTATGGAACGCATTGTTTGAGGCAGGAAAAGAATACGATATAATGCCTATTGGGTTGGGTGCACGTGATACCCTTCGCCTTGAGATGGGTTTTTGCCTGTATGGAAACGATATTAACGATACTACTTCGCCAATAGAAGCAGGTTTGGGTTGGATAACCAAATTTACTAAAGACTTTATAAAAGCCGATTATCACAAAGCCATAAAAGAAAACGGTGCAACTAAAAAACTGGTTGGTTTTGAAATGATAGACCGAGGTATCCCCCGTCAGCACTATAAAATACAAGATGCCGAAGGCAATGAAATTGGCGAAGTAACATCAGGCACACAATCGCCCAGTCTTTCAAAAGCTATTGGTATGGGCTATGTAAAAACCGAGTTTGCAAAAGCGGGCACTGATATATTTATCAATATTAGAGATAAAGCAATAAAGGCAACTGTAAGCAAAATGCCTTTCTTACAACAATAAAATAACCTTTGATTGGGGGTATTGTTTGGTTTTATTGTATATTTATAAAACCAAACAATAAACTATGAAAAGAAGCCTTTTTTTATTGGCTATAATTTGCATCAGTATTGCAACTTTTGCACAGCAAAGCCATAGAGATACTATACGCAACAACTACAAAAAAGAATTTTTGCTAAACCCTTTTAGCTTTTTTGTCGGAGGATTTGAAGTAGGTTATGGCAGCATAAATGCCAAACAACATAATAGGCGTTTATTTGCCGGCTATTACTACTCTGAGAATCCTGGCTTTTATAATGATGAGAGCTCATTTAACAGCATAGATTTTACTTACAAAAATATGGAAGGTTTTAGGCTTGAGGGTCAATACCTTTTTATGAAACCTACTGATGGTGGTCTTCGTTTCTATGGAGGGGGTTATGCTGTTTTTAAAACCATAAAGATGGATGTAACCAAAGTAGATAGACGCTCTTCTACCAATACTCAAACCATAAACTATAATGCCAGAGCTGTATCAGGCAGTGTGGGCATATTGGCTGGTGCGCGCAACTATGTTATGGATAATCTTTTTGTTGATTTATACATTGGAGGAGGGATAACTATACCCTTTAGCAGTAGTAGTATTGATGATGTACATTTAGAAATATTAAACCCTTACAAACGTAGTATCAACCCTAGGGCAGGAATTACCTTTGGCTTGGCTTTCTAAAAGCCAATTTGTATTTAAAAACCTTTCATCTATGAATATGAAAAAACTTATTTTTTCGATACTAGCTCTTTCAATTGTGCTATGCGCAAAAGCTCAGTCACACCATAAAGACTCGGTACGAAATACCTATCGCCAAGAAGTATTATTAAATCCCTTCGCTTTTTTTGTCGGAGGATTTGAAATGGGATATGGCAAAATAAATGCAGCTAATAATAGACTTACGCGAGGGTTTGCGGGGTATTATATATCTGAAAATGCTGAGCCTTATGGCGACGATTTCAAAAATATGGAGGGTGCACGTTTTGAGATTCAGCACCTTTTTATTAAGCCTACTGATGGTCGGTTGCGCTACTATGCAGGTGGTTTTTTGGTGTATAAAACCATAAAAATTGATAAGAGAGTAAGCCCTACAGTCAATTATTTCGAAACCATTAAAGGAAGTGCGGTTAGCTTTGGCTTAATAGTAGGTGTACGCAATTATGTAGCCGATAATTTCTTTATAGATTTATTTATTGGCGGTGGCCCCACTATACCCGTAGGTGGTGGCGATGGCGAATATATAAATCTTGATGTGGTAAATCCTTATAAACGTAGTATTAATCCTAAGGCAGGGCTAACCTTTGGGATAGCCTTTTAATAGTGGCTATTTAAATTAGCAGGTAAGGCATCTAAAATCAATACCACTGCCATTAAACACTATTTGTGTAACTTTGTCCCGCTATGTTAAGCTACGATTGGGAAGTTCAACTTCAACAACTACGCGCCGAACTTATTTTGATGAAAGACTCCATCAAAGAAACGGCAACCGATATTATTAAAGGCGGATACACACAATATCCCATATTTATTGCTCACCAAGACCCTATAAAGTTTGGAGAAGTAATATTAGACAAAGAGGATATGTCAACCCATTGGAGTGTTAGCGCATCTACCCTTGAACAGTTTTTAGAAAAAGGATTGATAGAGGCTGATAAAGAAGAAGCGTTTAAAGCCAACTACAAAAACCCAAAAGAGTTTATTTGTATGTTTGTTATACACCAAGTACAGGCCAACTTTGTATTTATACCCTACCGCGCCACTGCCCTTGATAAAAATAGCTAAACCATGTTAAGCCCAAGGGTAGCCGCCGTAATACTTAATTATAATACCCGCAATTGGCTCGAAAAATTCTTGCCCTATGTGCTGCAAACCCAATACAGCAATTTTGAGGTAATAATAGCCGATAATGCCTCTACCGATGATAGTGTAGCTTTTTTACAAGCTAACTATCCCCAATTGCGCATTATCCAAATGCCCAAAAACCATGGCTTTGCAGGCGGATATAATGAATGCCTGAAAGAAGTTACTGCTGATTATTTTGTTTTGCTAAACAGCGATGTAGAAGTTACGCCCAATTGGGTGCAGCCCGTAATAGATTTGATGGAAACCGACGCCACTATTGCCGCTTGCCAACCCAAAATATTAGCGTGGCACAGCAAGCATAAATTTGAGTATGCAGGTGCAGCAGGTGGTTACCTCGATACCCTGTCATATCCCTTTTGCAGAGGGCGAATAATAGATCATACCGAAGAAGATAAAGGTCAGTATAACAATGCTCGTGAAGTTTTTTGGGCTAGTGGGGCAGCCATGTTTATTCGTGCTGATAAATACTTTGAAGCAGGCGGTTTAGATGCTGATTTTTTTGCCCACATGGAAGAGATTGATTTGTGCTGGCGATTAAAAAATCACGGCTACAAAATAATGGTGCAGCCACTGGCAGTAGTATACCATGTAGGCGGGGGAACACTATCGCGCAATAACCCGCGTAAAACTTTTCTCAATTTTCATAACTGCTTGGCCATGATGCTAAAAAACATGAATGGAAAAGGTTTGTTGTGGAAACTGCCTTTGCGTTTTCTTATGGACGATGCCGCCGCACTTATGTTTTTAACCTATGGTAATTGGCGCGATACACTGGCTGTTTTTAAAGCCCATACCAAGTTTTGCCTGCAACTGCCCAAATGGATAAAAAAGCGCAGCCATTGTAAAAAATACAAAACCCATTTACACAACAATACAGGTGTATATAGCAAAAGCATTGTGTTTGATTTTTATATCCGTAAGAAAAAGGTATTTTCAGACTTGCAGCTAGAATAATAGCTGAGCTAACCGCCTGAATTATATAAATAAAAAATGTATTTTCGCGCCTTTATTACTTAAACATTAATAATAGTATGCCCTATTTATTTACATCAGAATCAGTTTCGGAGGGACACCCCGATAAAGTAGCCGATCAAATATCGGATGCACTTATAGATAATTTTTTGGCTTTCGACCCTAATAGTAAAGTAGCTTGTGAAACCCTTGTAACAACTGGGCAAGTAGTACTGGCCGGTGAGGTTAAAACCAATACTTACCTTGATGTACAAAAAATTGCTCGCTCGGTAATAGCAAAAATTGGCTATACCAAAAGCGAGTATATGTTTGAAGCCAACAGTTGCGGTGTACTTAGTGCAATACACGACCAAAGTGATGATATAAACCGTGGAGTTGACCGTGTTGCAAATGATGATTTTGAAGCCCGTGCAAATGCACAAGGTGCAGGCGACCAAGGTATGATGTTTGGTTACGCTACACGCGAAACCGAAAACTATATGCCTTTGGCGTTAGATATAGCTCATAAATTGCTTGAAGAACTAGCTGCTCTTCGTCGTGAAAACAAAGAAATTACCTACTTGCGCCCTGATGCAAAAAGCCAGGTAACTATTGAGTATAGTGATGATAATACACCTATACGTATTGATGCAATAGTGGTGAGTACCCAACACGATGAGTTTGGTGCTGATGATGTGATGCTGAAAAAAATATACGACGATATGGTAAACATACTTATCCCTCGTGTAAAATCTCAGCTTCCTGCTAATTTGCAAGCCTTGTTTAACGATGATATTACTTACCACATTAACCCTACAGGTAAATTTGTGATAGGTGGGCCACACGGTGATACGGGCTTAACAGGTCGTAAAATTATAGTTGATACCTACGGAGGTAAAGGCGCACATGGTGGTGGTGCATTTAGCGGAAAAGATCCGTCAAAGGTTGATCGTAGCGCAGCTTACGCCACTCGCCACATAGCTAAAAACTTAGTTGCAGCAGGTGTTTGCGATGAAGTATTAGTGCAAGTATCGTATGCCATTGGTGTAGCCAAACCATGCGGTTTGTATATAAATACTTATGGTACATCAAAAGTGGGTATTAATGATGGAGAACTTGCCCGCAAAGTGGAGCAAATTTTCGATTTACGCCCTTATGCTATTGAACAACGCCTAAAACTACGCACCCCAATATATAGCGAAACTGCTGCCTATGGCCACATGGGTCGCGAAAACAAAACTGTAACCAAAACTTTTTACAGCCCTGATGGAGTTGCAAAAGAAGTAGAGGTAGAACTATTTACTTGGGAAAAACTAGACTACGTTGATAAAGTTAAAGCCGCTTTCGGTATTTAATATGTTATCCGAACTTGTTTCGGAATCTCATTAGCAACAACTGTTATTGGCGATGAGATGCTGAACTAAATTCAGCATAACTGTTATGATAATTCTTAAAACCCTGCCCACAAGGCGGGGTTTATTGTTTTTAGTTGAAAAGTATAGGGTTTAGAGCCTGTCAAATTCATCAAGCATTAGCATATACAGGCAATTATAAGCCTACTTGTAGCGTTTATTTATTAATGGTAAAAAGCAATAAGGTTTTAAAACTTGTATTATTTTCTTTTGCTTTGGTGCTGTATTTTCCTTTGTTTTCACAAAAAAAACTACCCAATAAAGGCATAGGTATATCTTGTGATGTAATTGGTTTTATTGTTGCTAATGAAGGGGTAATTGGGGTATTTCCCGTTCCTCAACTTCAGTATGTATACCTGCCACAACCTAACACCATAACTTCAGTTGCAGTAGGTTCATTTGTCGGAATTAATAACAATGATGAGCTTAGACCGTTGCTACCCGTTTGGTTAACTTTTAATTATCTTCATTTACACAACTACAATAAAAAGAAAAAAGCCTGTTTTATATACGGTGGCAGATTAGATATGGGAATAGGTGAGTTTGGATATGCAAGTGAGCCAGTTGGAGGGTATTACAAAACCTACTATAAACGCCTTTTAGTAGGCGTCTCTCCACAGGCAGGTGTGTGGCTAAAATCTCGTAAGAAAAACTTTTTTACGGCTACGCTGTCAGTAGGGATTTCCTCTACATTTTTTAAAATTACACAAGCACCTGCTGGCAGTGGCTATACAAGCAAAATCATTTTACCGCTTAGTTTAAGGCTGGGTTATAATTTTCTTTTTAAACGGAAAAGACGATAAACATATAGGCACGCTGTAATTTTTAGGCTTTTGCTTATGTTTGAAGCGAAATTTTGCCGTATGAAACTGCCCCGCAAACACACATTACAAGAAATAGCCCAAATGATTAATGCCCGCTATGTTGGAGCTGATGATTTTACCATAACAGGTGTAAACGAAATACACATGGTAGAAACTGGAGATATAACCTTTGTAAACGTAGAAAAATACTATAAAAAAGCACTTAACAGTGCGGCTACTACTGTTTTAATTGATAAAGAGGTAGAGTGCCCTGAAGGGAAAACATTGTTGATTAGCGATGATCCTTTTCGCGATTATACCTTTTTGTGCAAACACTTTGCACCAACACCCGTACCGCAAACCAAGGCTTACCACACAGGTAAAAATGTATTGATTGGAGAAAACACCATTATACACCCTGGTGTGGTAATTAGCGATAATGTAAAAATTGGCGATAACTGCATTATATACCCCAATGTAGTTATATACCACGATACAGAAATAGGAAACAACGTAATAATACACGCCAACGCAAGCATAGGCGGAGATGCTTTTTATTACAGCAGCTTTAAAAAAATGCACAGTTGCGGTCGCACTATCATACACGATGGTGTTGAGATTGGCACAGGAACAACCATTGATAGGGGAGTGAGTGGCGATACCATTATTGGTAGCGAAACTAAAATTGACAGCCAAGTACATATAGGTCACGATACCCAAGTAGGTTCGCGCTGTATATTTGCCTCGCAAGTAGGCATAGCGGGTGTTAGCAAAATTGAAGATAACGTAATACTTTGGGGCAAAGTAGGCGTTACTAAAGAAATTACCATTGGCAAAGGTGCAGTGGTACTGGCATCATCAGGTGTAGGTAAAAACCTTGAGGCAGGCAAAACCTACTTTGGCAGCCCTTGCAAAGAAAGCCGCAAAACGTGGCGCGAAATGGTTGCCGTTAGTGAATTGCCCGATTTGCTAGAAAAACTACATAAATTATAGGTTATGTGTAGGATTTTAAATCCTATACTATAAAAATTACAGCGCAAGGCAGGACTTTAAGTCCTTCCTTGCGCTGTAATTTCAAAAAAGGTGGGTTTTATACCCATCGCAAAGTCTATCGAAAACCCACTAACTTCTATAAAATAATACTTCAAAAACATTGCATATAGTATATTGCAGTATGAAACTTAGCAAAGTTATCGGTTTAGTACTTGCGCTCTCGTTCACTTTTTCAGGCTGTATATTTATGCCCGGTGCAGTAGATGAATTAGAAGAGATTTTGAAGGCAGCACAAGAAACCCCCGAAATAGATAGGCAACTAAAGCAAAAGAAATTCACTGGCGAAAAGAAGTATTACTACCCCAACAGTAAGCAGCTAAAAACTATTATAAACTACGTAGAAGGCTACCGCGAAGGTAAAGCCATTAACTATTATAAAGATGGAGTAGTTTGCTTAGAAACCGAATATAGAAGAGGTTTAAAGCACGGTAATTATGTGTGGAATTATCAAAGTGGAAAGCCGTACCGAATAATACAATACGCCAACAATGTTTTTCATGGTACTTATAAAGAGTTTCAGCGCAGCGGTAAGCTAAAAATTGAAGCTGATTTTTATAAAGGCCTTCCCTGTGTTGGTATAAAAGAGTACGATGGGCAGGGTAACCCAAAAAAACCAATTGTGCTAACCATTAAAGACAATGGCGCAAACCGACAATTGATGTTGCACACCTTTACTGCAAGCATAGAAGAAGGCGTGTTAGATGATGTACGTTTTTATGTAGATGGGCTTGTTAATGGTAAGTGTTTTGATATAGAAGCCTCAAAAGGTTCGCTGCAAACGCAGGGTAATATTGGTACACTTGAAATACCTATTGAAAAAGGTAAAACACTGGATGTAGAAGTTGATATAATATGCGTTGGTAAAACAAAACACGGTATAGAAACCGCTATTACAAAAAAGTGCAGACTATTGGTAAAATAGGCCATTATCTATCTAAAAAATACACTTATGTATCCTGAACTTTTACGATTTAAGACCCCATCATTTCTGCAAGGTATTTTTGGCAACGACATAGTGATTTACAGCTATGGGGTAATGATATTACTGGGCGTTGCTTTGGGCTTTGTGTACACCCTTTGGAGGGGCAAAAAGCTGGGCTTAAACCTTGATAAGGTGTCAGAAATGTTTATTTGGGCATTTATTGCCGTGTTTGTTGGTGGTAAGGTGTTTTTTTATTTTGAAGATATAGGCACATATTTAAATGAACCCTCAAAAATGTTTGAAAACTTGGGTGGTGGTTTTGTGTTCTACGGTTCGTTTCTATTTGCTGTGCCTACGTTTATATGGTATTTTAAAAAGAATAAACTACCTGTATTAGAAACCTTTGATATTATAGCCGTAGCAGGTGCATTGGTACACGGTTTTGGAAAATTAGGTTGTTTTATGGCAGGCTGTTGTCATGGTAAAGTATGCCATCCAAACGCAGGAGTAGTATTTAGCCACCCTAAAAGTGCTGCCGAGCCATTAGGTCAACCCCTTTATCCCGTTCAGTTATACGATGCAGGTATGATATTGGGCATTGTTTTATTAATGATGTGGCTGCACAAGCGCAAACAATTTGATGGACAACTAATATTGCTATACGCACTTATATATGGCGTTGGCCGTAGCATAACCGAAGAATATAGAGGCGATGAAGCCAGAGGTTTTCTTTTTGGCGGTGCACTATCGCACTCGCAGTTTATAGCTATTTTTATACTTATTGGCGGTGGTTACATCTATTGGCGATTGCTTAAAAAAAGCAGGGAAGAGAAGAAAAATGCTTCTTCTATAAAAGCTACAAAAAAATAAGGGCAGACCTTTCGGTCTACCCTTACATCATCATTTTTTTAACCTTATATACTATTTTGTTTTTAGCACTTTAAGTGTGTGTTCGCCTTGTGCTGTTTTTAGTCTTAAAAGATACGTGCCATCGGCAAACGTGCTAAGGTCTATCATGCGTTTAAAGTTACCCGTTTCAGTAACTACATCGTTCCAAACCATTTTGCCGTTTACATCCATTAAGGTAAGGTGCATATTGCCTGCTCCAAACCATTCAAAAGCAAAACTTAAATCTCCTTTAGTTGGGTTAGGGTAAACCTCAAAACCATTTAAACCTGCAATATTGCCTATAGATAGGTTTTGGGTAGTTATAGCCTGTGTAGACGAATCAACACACCCATTACCATTAGTAACTATCAGTTTTGCATTAAACGTGCCTACAGTGGCGTAGGTGTGGCTAGGGCTTTTGGTTGTAACAGTGGGGCTGTTATCGCCAAAATCCCATACTCTAGTCATAGTAGTAGAAGTAGTATCTTCAAAATCAACCACGCGGTTGTTTATTGTTGCAGTATAGCCAACCATTGGCAATGGGTTTACAACAAAAGTTATTTCGTTTGATGTTGCCCTGCAACCTGCCGGGGTTTCTACCTCCATAGCTACTTTATCACCATCATTAATAGCAATACCGTTAAAAACACCCGTACTATTGGTAAGTGTTGATGGCGAGCCATTGGCAATAATGGTATATTTAGTTACAGGCGATGAGGTATTGGTAGAAAAATCTACTGTTTTGCCTAAACATAATGTGTTACCTACATTTGAGTTAAGGGTAACATTGGGCAATACATCCACTTCCACATCAACATCAAAAGTTAATGCAGGGCAGTTTAGTGTTGCCGAATCTATCAACGCAAAAGCATACTTGGTAGTTTGGCTAGGTTTTACGCTAAACGATGTAGCAGTACCAAAAGCACCACCATTAAATTGCAACGAGTAGTTAGAAGCACTAATATTACTTATGGTAATGATGGTAGAATCGCCCGGGCAAATAATAGTATCAGCCACAGCAGCGTTATAAGTAACACCTGAGCACGATAGCGACTTACATACTTTGTTACTAACATTGCCTGCCAAACAAGGGGCATTATCGGTAGCACGTACCCAAAGTGCAGCATCAGTACTAAAATTAAGTCCGCTTATTGTGTGCGAAAGCCCCATAGCGCCTGATGATGGTGTTGCCCATGTTTTGCCACTATCGGTACTTACTTCGTATCCTGTTGCGCCTGTAACTGTCGCCCAGTCAAACGTTACGCTTGATGTGGTTGGTGTGCCGCAGGTAATAGTTGGTGCAGCTAGTTTATTGCTGGTGTTAATAATTTTGGTAACGGGCAAACTGGTGCAGCCGTTATCGTCAATGGTAAGTTCAAACGTATCGTTTTGGGTAAGCGTAGCAGTTATAGCAGCATTACCACCCGTATATATAAGGCTTCCGTTTTGATACAAATTGCGCGTGGCAGTTGTATTACCCACATTAGCAAATACGGTAAGCGTATCGCCTTCGCAAGCAGTGTTTTTTGATGTACCTATAACCGCAAGCGGCAAGGGGTTTACAGTAATAGCCACCGGTGCGCTTACTTTGCTACACCCCGTCGAGTTGGTTACCGTAACTATATAGTTGCCTTGTTGAGTTACTTTTACGGTGCTAAACGTATCTGCAGGGTTGCCTGTATTCCATTTATAGCTATACCCTGTGCCAAAAGTTGCGCCAAGAGTTACCGTATCGCCTGCGCAAATAGTATTGGCGGGTTGTACACTTGCTATGTTAGCTACTGGGGCACTCACTACTTTTATAGTAATAACTGCCGGAGCTGATTCTCCTTTGGCATTTCGTACACGTAAAGTATCGATATAAGTACCGGGGATAGAATACACCACTTTGGGGTTTTGCGCAGTGCTTGTTGTGGGGTTACCCACCTTAAATTTCCATGCGTATCCGGTGGGGCTGTTAGTGCCACTGCCCATAAACTGCACGGTATCTCCGGCACAAACTTCGGTTTTGTTGGCAGAGATAGATGCTGTTGGAAGCAGCGATGACGAGCCAACAGTAAATGTTTTAGCATAAATTTCGTCGCCACTGGTAGAGCCGTCGCTATTAGCAGCATTAACCGCTACATAAAAAATAATACTGTCTACGTTGGTACTAGGGGCTTTCCAAGTAAAAGTCCATTCACCCTTGCCCGAGCTAGAACCCGTGCCTCCACTATGGGTAATGTATTCACGTGTTTTCCCCAAAACAACACCTGTTAGTTTAGTACTGCCAGTGCCTGCCGTAAATGAACCCACAGGGTTATTGCCGGATTTGCTAAGAGAAGTAATTTGGAAACCAAACCTACTTTTGCCACTTTGTAAATACTTTACTGTAATGCTATATGTGCTATCGGGAATATAGCCTCCACCTGTAAAAGGTATAGAAAGCGTTAGGTTAGTAAGATTTGCAGGGGTGGGATTTAATGTGCCGCTATGGCAAGCAGTACAGTTTTGTTCGCCGGGGGCATTTGTGTGTGATGCCGGTGCGCTACTACTGTTTTTTACAGCGGTTCCTGCTGCCATTACAACGACGGATAATAATGTGAGAACAAATAGTTTGTGAGTAAAAAGTTTCTTCATAAGATAGTTTTAGGTTTGTATGCTAGGGAGACAACTTTTTTTATGAAGATGTTGTTTAAACGAAAAAAACCTTACGTAAAAATTACATAAGGTTTTTTCAAAGTAGAATAAAAAAATATTGTTATGGCCTGTTTCTATCAGGCTTAACCAAGTTAAAGTAACGGCGTTTACTAAAGTTAGTTATGTAGCCCAAAGCAAAAGAAAATGTACCTGCATTTTTAACTTTTGGCGATTCGGTTTTGGTTTGTGTTGGGTCGGTGTCCGATTGTACAGTTCTATCCCAATAGCCTTTGTTTAAGTTAGCCATACCAATAGTATACCTAACATCTAAATAAAGGTATGATTTACGGTTAAACCTCCATTTAATACCCATACCGGCTACTATACCATAGTCAATTTTACCAATTTTGGCAGGTGTACCCGATGTTTTGGTTTTAATAGCAAAGTTGTATGCCGAAGTAGTATCATTGGTAGAAGAACGAGTCCAAGTTGCACTTGCATCGTTTTTTCCACTCATTAAATAACTAAAATAAGGCCCTCCAAAAAAGTCTAAGTAAAAAGGTTTTACTGAGTTTTCGTGAGGATATAAAGCTGTTGGCCTACCCAATGGGGTAGAAAAACGGAACAATAATGGAATTTCGATATACCCAAAATCAAAATTTGATACTGTTTGAAACTTATCTGTCCATCCCGGAGGAACAGTAAAAATAGTATATGCTGAATCTAGTTTTTGCACTCCACCTTTTACAGAGTATGCCAACTCCGGACTAAAGCTCCAATAGTTGTTTAATGGCATATCCATAAACAAACTTACCCTAAAACGGGTAATGCCTGATAGTGAAGGGCGTGAGCTATCGGGTACAAGTTTATACCCTGAAGCACTTAGGTTAGACATACTAGGCCCACCCATAATACCCCATTCTATTTGGGCTTGGGCTGTTAAACTTGCCACCGTAATGGCCAGTAAAAGAAACAGGCTTTTTGCCGTAAAATTTCTTTTCATTGTTTGGTTATGTTGTTTTGAACTAACAAATCTATTCATTTTAGGGGTTTTTTCAATACCACCGCAAATAATTCGACGTATTTTATTTAAAACTTAATACTATGCAGTTTTATTGCCCAACTTTTTAAGTAATAAGCCGCCAACAATTAAAATTAGTGCTAAAACGCCTAATGTGAGCCAATGGAAGGGTACTAACACCGTTGTAAACAAAAATTCTGTATAGGTGAAAAACGATATAATGCCCAACACAAGGGGGATGTAGAAATAGCGCGGATTATAAAAAGCAAATAATAGCGATAGGCACTCAGCCAGTAAAAAGTAACGCTCGTGCATACGCGGCAGCAAAAAGGGCATGGTTAGCGTTACTAAAAAAGCAACGTGTGCCAGTATATCAATACTTAGCTGTTTGCCTCTTAATTTCCACACAACCGCAAATATTATTATGGCTTGCATGGCAAATGCAACCAATACCCCTGCATTGTTAAACATAAAATTATAGTTTACCAACTGGTATATATTGGGCGAGTTTTCAGTCAGAACAGGGTTTTTATCAACTATGGTAAAGTATACAAGCAAAAGATCTTTAAACTCTCGGCCTGCTATAAGGCAAGGTACCATAAGCAATAGGTACGTAGCGGGGATAATTAAAAAATCGCTAAGGCGCATATCGCGCTTAAACCATGCTATGGCAAAAATGGGTGCTATAAGCATGGCTTGTAGCTTTACACTAAGTGCAAGCGCATAAAACACTACCGACCACAGGTTGTTTTTGCGTGTGTCGGGTAGCATAAGGTTGTATAAGGCTGCCAAGCTAAAGGCCACGTAAATAATATCGCACTGACCCCAAAAACTACTGTTTATTAGTATTGTAGGTAAAAACAAAAAGCTAATAAATGCCAAAGCGGGAAGCATAGGGCTGTTGGGAAAGCGCAACTTTACCATTTGACGGATGTAGTAGGCCGCCATAATATCAAACCCAATAGAAATGTATTTTATTATTTCTAAATCGCTTAACGGCAACCACGAGAATATGCCCAGCAAATAGCTGTAAAACGGGGCATAATTGTTAAACGTATCAGCGTATGCAGCAAAGCCGTGCTCTTGTATATAATTAAGCCAAGGCATTACCCAATTGGCTGTATCCATAGATACTTGCGGGATAAATACTTTGCGTGCCCCCAAAGCGGCAACAGTGCCTATAAGCGTAAGGAAAAACGGGGCGTTTGCAGCTATATTGTTTTTTATGTTTTTTTCTTGAGGGAAAATAAACAGCCACCATAGCAAACCCACATAACCTGCACCTCCAATGGCAAAAAACAGCCCTGCGTGTTGCGGCATTGGGGCAACAAATGCAAACACAGCAAAAGGTGCGTGCAGCAGTATAGATTTTTTTAGTAGGGTAGCAGTATCAAGGCCTGTTAATTTACCTAAAGTAATAAGCAATAATTGAGAATAAGCCACGCCTAGCACTGCACCTATAACGGCGGCAGCGGCAATGCGCACGCCAATATCACCCCAAAAGTTATTGTTTTGTGCCCAATTAAATTGCAGGGCAATTAAAAGGATAACAAAGGCGTTAACCATTGCCGCGTAGGGCATGGGGTATTGCCGTATTTGTGCCCAAAGTTTTTTCATTAGGCAAATTTAGGGTAGGCGGCAGGCTCTACCTCGTGCATCATATCGTATATGGCTTCAAAAATGGTTTCGGCACTAGGCTTGCTAAAATAATCGCCGTCGGTACCGTAAGCAGGGCGGTGAGGTTGTGAGCAAATGGTGCGTGGTTCACTATCCAACCATTTAAACGCTTGCTGACCTTCCATTACCTGTTGGAACATATAGGCCGAAGCACCACCGGGTACGTCTTCATCTAAAAATACAACACGGTTGGTTTTCTTTACAGATTCTATAATGTGGTGGTTAATATCAAACGGAAGCAGGGTTTGCACATCTATCAACTCTACACTTATACCCACTTCGTTTAGTTGTTGTATAGCATCTTCAGCCACACGAGTGCTTGAGCCGTAAGTAACCAAGGTTACATCATCGCCCTCTATCAACGTTTCGGGTAAGCCTAAGGGTACAGCAATGTTGGCAATATTATCGGGCATTTGCTCTTTTAGGCGGTAGCCGTTAAGGCACTCTACTATCAAACCCGGCTCATCGCTTTGCAGCAGGGTGTTGTACATACCCGCAGCTTGTGTCATATTGCGGGGTACGCAAACGTATATACCGCGTAGGGCATTTATTATCATACCCATTGGCGAGCCACTGTGCCAAATACCCTCCAAGCGGTGTCCGCGAGTACGAATAATTAGTGGGGCTTTTTGTCCGCCTTTGGTGCGCCATTGCAAAGTAGCAAGGTCGTCACTCAAAATTTGTATGGCGTATAATAGGTAATCTAAATATTGTATTTCAGCAATAGGGCGTAGGCCGCGCATGGCTGCTCCTATACCTTGCCCAATAATAGTACACTCGCGTATACCGGTATCAAACACACGTACTTCGCCGTGTTTTTCTTGCAAGCCTGCAAAACCTTGGTTCACATCACCAATTTTACCCAAATCTTCGCCAAAGGCAAAAACGCGCGGGTCGCGGGTAAGCACTTCATCAAAAAAGGCTTGCAGTATTTCGCGCCCGTCAACTGTTTTAGTATCGGCACTATACTCAGCTTTTACCTCTTGCACTTTTAGCGCATTCCATTCCGATTCGCTGTGCAGGTATGTGCTGTAACGTTCGTAATTATCGCTGTGAAATTGTTTTTTATAGGCGGCAATGCTTTCGCGTGCCACACTATGTTCTTTTACCGTTAGTCGCAGGGCTTTGTTTATAGCCGTGCCAATATCTTTACGTATAGGCTCGGTAGCACTACGCAACTCGTTTGCCAATTCAGCAATGGCAGTACTGTTACTGCTTTGCATTGCCAAATTATCAAGCAATGCAGCGGCTTGTGCCACATCGGCTTTTATATCGCCCAAGTAGGCTTCCCAAGCGGCTTTTTTCTCTGCATTAACTTCTTTTTTCCAGTTGGCTTCTAAAGCGTCCAACTCTTCAGCAGTGGCAATAGCGTTAGCTTCCATCCACTCGCGCATTTTTTTAATACAATCGTATTCTTGCTCCCACTCCAAACGTTCTTTGCTTTTATAACGCTCGTGCGAACCTGATGTTGAGTGTCCTTGCGGTTGGGTAACTTCGGTTACGTGTACTATAACGGGGGTGTGTTGCTCGCGGCAAATGGCAACTGCTTTTTGGTAGGTTAGGCAAAGCTCGGCATAGTCCCAACCTTTAGCGGTAAACAACTCAAGCCCTTTACCGTCTTCATCGGTTTGGAAACCACCAAGTATGCTGCTTAGGTTTTCTTTGGCAGTTTGGTATTTGGCAGGCACTGATATGCCGTAGCCATCGTCCCAAATAGACATTGCCATAGGCACTTGCATTACGCAAGCGGCGTTTATGGCTTCCCAAAACATACCTTCTGATGTGCTTGCATTACCAATTGTACCAAAAGCTACTTCGTTGCCTTGTATTGAAAAATCGCTGTATTGGTGTAAGTCTTTATTTTCGCGGTATAGCTTTGATGCCATTGCCAAACCCAACAAACGAGGCATTTGTCCTGCTGTTGGCGATATATCGGCTGATGAATTGTATGTATCGGTTTGAGATTTCCAGCTGCCATCATCGTTCAAAAAACGAGTGCCAAAGTGCCCGTTCATACTACGGCCTGCCGAACAAGGTTCTGCTTCAACACTGGTGTGGGCATACAGTTGTGCAAAAAACTCGCGCACATTGCTCATGCCTAGGGCAAACATAAAAGTTTGATCGCGGTAGTAGCCGCTACGATTATCGCCTTTTTTAAAGGCTTTAGCCATTGCCAGTTGGGCTACTTCTTTGCCATCGCCAAAAATACCAAACTTGGCTTTGCCCGTTAGTACTTCTTTGCGACCTATAAGGCTGGCTTGACGGCTTTGGAAGGCCACTTTATAATCGTTTATCACCTCCTGCTTGTAGGCAGTTAGCTGTTCTTCGCTTACCTGAGCTGTTACCATGCCGCAAAAATAAGCATTTTGGGTGATTTACTGTTTTGGGGATTTTACAAAGGGCTAATTTATGGTTTTGAGGCACACACTTTTGTATTTGACAAATTTTAAAAATTTGTCAAATACAAAAGCCCACTCATCAGTACGAATCTCGTCCTTGCGAGAAAGCCGTCTTCGGCTGACGAAGCAATCTTTAAGAAACTATATAAACTGATTGCTTCGGAAGACCTTGCAATGACGGCGAGGTGCTGCCAGTCATCCCGAATTTATTTCGGGATCTCATAGGTATAAATTATAGTTAATGGCGATGAGATACTGAAACAAGTTCAGCATGACGGGAAGGAACGGTGGTTGTAGCCTTGAGTTTATCAAATAGAAAAGACAATCCCTTTTGTGAGAGGATGTTTTTGTTTATTGAATAATAACAGATCTAAGTTATTATTTTAAATTGCATCAATATTGATGATGCATTATGTTGGATTTAACAAAGATAGAGAAGTCGAAACAAAAATTACTTGATTGTTAACCTTTTTCATTTTCTGATAATTTTATCCATTATTTAAAAAAAATTGAGGTTGTTAATTTTAGACATATTCAAAGTTTATCAATAGATTTTGATCATCCTGTTACTGTCATTACAGGGACAAATAAAATTGGGAAAACCAGTGTTTTATTGTTAATAGCTTGTAGTCATTATAACTTTTTAAGATACGATTCTACTAAACCTGATTCTCAATGGAGAAGGCACACATGGCGTGATGTTTTATCATTTACAGGATATGAAAGTGCTAATAGAGAATATAAATATAAGCTATTTTGGCGGATTGGTAATGCACAAAAAGAAGGGGATGCGATAAGAAGACAAGGAAAGCAAGCTTGGACAGGTGTTGGAAAAGCTAGTAATGATTCTCGTAGGACAAATGCTCAAATTAGAGACAGGGAAGTAAGACTTATTGACTTGGAACGCTTATTGCCTGCTAGAAATTTTTCAAATAGCTTATTAAAAAAAATATCATCATCTAGTTTATTAGATGTTTCGAGTGATGTTGAAAAAGCCTTTTCATATGTTTTTGATATTGGTGAGGTAAGTATCAAAAAAATTGGTTCCCATATTAATAAAGCAGCATATCTGATTAATTATCAAAACGAACCTTACTCTAGTTACAATGCGGCTTCTGGTGAGGAATCGTTAATAAATATTCTCATTGATATTTTTGACTCTTCTGAAAACTCATTAATGTTAATTGATGAAATTGAAGCTGGATTTCATCCTTCTGTTCAGAGGAAATTAGCAGATATTATACAATATGTTTCATGGTATCAAAAGAAGCAGTTTATTATCACGACCCACTCCCCAACGCTGCTTGCTGCATTTGATCAAAAATCAAGAAAGTTTATTGATAAAAAAGGGGATAGTATTTATGAAGTTATAAATAAAATCTCTGTTAATGCAGCTTTTTCTCGTATGGATTCATTTGCTTATCCGCTCTTAAATCTTTATTGTGAAGATAATGTTGCAGAATATATTATTAAGAATATCTTAATTGAACTTAATCAAACAAATAAACATTTTGATAGATTAATTAATATTATTCGTTCAGGTCCAGTTGATCAAGTGAAAAATGACTATGAAAGGCATAAACGGAATTATAGTCAGATGAGGATGAAAGTAGGCTATTGTTGTGTTTTTGATGGTGATTATAAAGAGCATAAGCATTATTCAAATTATTACGGCAATCCAAATGAATTTAGTTTTTTCTTATATCCTTATTCTGCTCCAGAAAAATTTTTAATTAAAGCTTATCTCGCTGAAAATCCAAATCAGCAACTCAATACAGCATTAAGTCATACAGATCACCATGCGTTATTTAGTGAGATGGTTAATATTGGGCTAGTTACAGATAAACATCAAGCGATTGAATATTGTTGGCAAGCATTTAAAAAAACATCTGAATACACTGTTCTTTCTGAAAACTTGAAGTCTTTTATAAAAAAAGTTGCGAAGTTTTTTTCAGGGGAGAATGAATGAAATAAAGCCAAAAATTGGCACATCAGCATATTTGCAAATTTGCACATTCTCGTATTGGCAGTTTAGCACATTAAAAACTAACTTCGCCCCGTATATCCAAACAAACGTATGAATAAAGTAGTAGCCAACGCCGATGAGGCGGTGAAAAATATACACGATGGTGCTGTAATAATGCTGGGCGGCTTCGGTTTGTGTGGCATTCCCGAAAATTGCATAGCGGCACTGGTGCGCAAAGGCACAAAAAACCTAACCTGTATTAGTAATAATGCTGGTGTTGATGATTTTGGTATCGGCTTGATGCTAAAAACCAAACAAGTGAAAAAAATGATATCGTCTTACGTGGGCGAAAATGCTGAGTTTGAACGCCAATTGCTTAGCGGCGAGTTGGAGGTAGAGTTGGTGCCTCAAGGTACGCTAGCTACCCGCTGTATGGCCACAGGTTACGGTATGCCCGCTATATTTACTCCCGCAGGTGTAGGTACAGAGGTAGCCGAAGGCAAAGAAACTCGCGAGTTTAACGGCAAAACCTATTTGATGGAGTATGCTTTTGACAGCGATTTTGCCATTGTAAAAGCATGGAAGGGCGATACCGATGGTAACCTTATATTTAAAGAAACGGCACGCAATTTTAATCCCTTAATGGCTATGGCAGGTAAAATTACCATTGCCGAGGTGGAAGAATTGGTGCAACCGGGCGAACTTGACCCTAACTATATACATACTCCGGGTATATACGTAAACCATATTTTTAAAGGAACTGATTACGAGAAAAGAATAGAACAAAGGACGGTGCGTCCGCGTACATAACCACCGATGAAGACTAAAAAATTTTTAGTTTTATACCTTTCAATACTTTTTGTTTTTGTCCTTATTCGTGCATGGGTAATTCCTTTTTCGCACGATGAGTGCCAAAGCTATACCATATTTGCAGAGCACTCAAGTCAAGGGAATACAGCCAATAACCACTGGCTAAATACATGGTTAGCAGAGCCTCTTTATCTTTTGTTTGGCGAAAACGAATTTGCGTTGCGCTTTCCCAACCTACTAATTTTCGCGCTTTATTTGGTCTACTGTTTTAAGTGGGCCAATAAGTTTAAAAACTTTGAGGTACAGTTTCTTACTGTGGTGTTGCTTACGGCCTTTCCGTTTATGCTCGATTTTTTCTCCATGATGCGGGGCTACGGTATGTCGTTTAGTTTTGCACTGGCAGCACTATACCATTTAGTGGCACTGGCTGAAGATAGGGAGGATAAAAAACAAGTTGAGAAAGCATTGTACTTCTCGCTTTTGGCCGTTTTGGCAAATTTTACCATGCTTATATTTTATTGTGCCGTTGTTTGTATGGTGGGCATACTGCTTTTGCAGCAGTATAAAAAAGAGCTTTTTACCGTTCATTTTAAAAAAATAATACTTCGTCCGCTAGTAATAAATGCAGTGGTACTTTACTACGTACTCAATTGGGTGTTGTTTCTCAAAAGTCAAGGACAATTGTACTACGGCTCAGAAGGAAGTTTTCTTATGGGTACTGTGCAAAGCCTTGCAATGGTGTTTTTTTATAAAGATAGAATAGAAAAAGGTACTACGTATATGCCTTTGGTAGATATATCCACAGTTATATTAATAGTGTTAGTGCTGTATAGTTTTTGGAGGTATAAAAGCGATAAAGGGTTCTTCAACTTAGGCGTATTTGTAGGCATATTGTTTACTATCCCTATAGCACTTCGTTATACTTTGGGTTTTAAATACCCCTTGGATAGAGGCGCAATTTTGTTTTATATACCTGCTATACTGTTGCTGCCTTATTTTTTGCAAGATTTAGTAAAAAGGCACAAGGTTTTTAATGTGTTGTCAAAAGGTATTACGTTAAGTTTACTGTCTGTTTGGTTGTTTTATTTTGCTGTAAATGCTAATTTTTCATACTTCTGTATGTGGCAATACGATGCCTCTACCCCGTATGCTGTTAGCCAAATGAAAAACAATACCGATTCGGTAAGCATAGCTTGTAGTTGGCCGCTTGAACCTTCGGTAAATTTTTATCGAAAAAAGTTTAATATTTTAGCTGATCGCCCAACGAAAACGGAAGTTATAAAGGATGAGATGTATGATTTTTACTTGGTTTTTAAAAACGAAGCAGAGCAGCTTCCCCAACAAAAGATTGTACTTTTGAAGTCGTTTCCGCTTTCAAACGTCCAGATGTACAGGCTTAAATAACATAAGGCAACCCGTTACAGGTACTGATTTTAAAGATTAAAAAAACATAGATAATGCTTGATAAAAACCAAATAGCGCAACGTATAGCAAGGGAACTTAAAGACGGTTACTATGTTAACCTAGGTATTGGTATCCCTACTTTGGTAGCAAATTATATTCCTAAAGGAATGACGGTTACCTTACAATCAGAAAACGGATTGTTGGGAATGGGGCCATTTCCTGTTGAGGGGGAAGAAGACCCCGATTTGATAAATGCAGGCAAACAAACCATTACTACTATACCCGGTTCAAGTTTTTTTGATTCGGCTATGAGTTTTGGGATGATACGCGCAGGCCGTGTTGATTTAACTGTGCTGGGAGCGATGGAAGTAGCCGATAACGGCGATATAGCCAACTGGAAAATACCCGGCAAAATGGTTAAGGGTATGGGTGGTGCTATGGATTTGGTTGCCGCTGCAAAAAATATTATTGTTGCCATGCAACACACCAATAGGGCAGGCGAATCGAAGTTGTTGAAACGCTGCTCGCTGCCCATTACGGGTTTGGCTTGTGTGAGCAAGGTGGTGAGCGATTTGGGTGTGTTTGAAATTACCCCCGATGGTTTTAAACTGATTGAACGCGCTCCAGGGGTAACTCACGAAGAAATTAAAGCTAAAACAGAAGGCCGTTTGGTGATGACTGGCGATGAACCGGAGATGCAGTTTTAAACAGTTTTAGGTTTAAAGAGTTAAGTTTTAAGTTATTACTATGGCAAGTTTTTCACGTATCGAAGAAATAAATGCTTGGGTAAAAGCACGTGAACTTTGTAGTATAATATATAAACTTACTAACGAAGATTCTTTTTGTAAAGATTACGCATTAAAGAATCAAATAGATCGATCGAGTGGATCGGTGATGGATAACATAGCGGAGGGGTATGAACGAGGCGGGAAGAATGAATTTGTAAATTTTTTAAGTATAGCAAGAGGCTCGTTAGGTGAAGTGAAATCACAACTATATCGGGCTTATGACAGGAATCATATTTCAAAAGAAATTTTTGATAGTACTTTTGCAATGGCTGAAGAAACATCAAAAATTATAACGGGGTTGATTACTTACCTTAATCAGTCCGATATTCGCGGTTTGAAATTTAAGGGTCGAACTTAAATAACTGAAAACATAAAACTAAAAACATAAAACTTTAACGCAGAATGACAAAAGTATCAGTAATAGGAGCAGGGGCAGTGGGAGCAACCGCAGCCGACGTTATTGCCTACCGACAATTGGCCGATGAGGTAGTATTATTAGACGTAAAAGAAGGTTTTGCCGAAGGTAAAGCACTTGATATTTACCAAACTACATCACTATTGGGTATGAAAACCCGCATTAGTGGTACTACTAACGATTACAGTAAAACTGCAAATTCTGATGTGGTGGTTATTACTTCAGGTTTGCCTCGTAAACCGGGTATGACCCGCGAAGAGCTTATCGGCACTAACGCTAATATAGTAAAATCGGTATCAGAAAACGTACTGAAACACTCTCCCAATGCAATAATAATTATAGTGTCAAACCCAATGGATACTATGACTTATTTGGCGCTTAAAGCAACAGGTTTGCCTAAAAACCGTGTTATAGGTATGGGTGGTATATTAGATAGTGCTCGTTTTAAAGGTTACTTAGGTCTTGGACTTGAAGCTACTACTGCCGATATTCAAGCCACAGTAATAGGCGGTCATGGTGATACCACTATGATTCCTCTTACTCGTTTGGCATCGTACAACGGTCGTCCTGTATCTGAGTATTTAAGTGCAGAACAATTAGAAAAAATAGCTGCCGATACTATGGTAGGTGGAGCTACACTTACTAAACTGTTGGGTACTTCTGCTTGGTATGCGCCGGGTGCTGCTGCTGCTTTGTTGGTAGAAGCTATTGTTCGCGACCAAAAACGTATTCTTCCTAACTGTGTTTACCTTGAGGGTGAATATGGCCAAAGCGATATTTGTATAGGTGTGCCAACTGTTGTTGGACGTAACGGATGGGAAAGCATTGTTGATTACAAACTAACTGCTGATGAGCAAGCTAAGTTTGAAGCCAGTGCTGCTGCTGTACGTAATATGAACAATGTATTGAAAGAAATAGGCGCATTGTAGTCTATATAATATAGTATAACCTTAAAAGCCTGCCTTCGTTTACGAAGGCGGGCTTTAGACTTTTAAGAGCTTTTTTTAAAACGATTGAGAAGGTTGCAATTGTTTGTAGGCCTTTGCTACAGGTTTAAAAGTGTTTTTACTTACAGGTTTGCCCGTTTCTAAATAGTATTTAAGCCCAATTAATAAGTTAACAAACATTTTTTTGAAGGGCATCTTCATCAAAGCGGCCATAAAAGCGGGAGATGTGGTAAAGCTGGCGTCTAACAACACTTTGGTTTTGTTTGCTGCCAAAGGGCTAAGTTTTATATCTACCTGCACCTCTTTTACCATAGGCATATTGCCACCTATTACCTCAAGGGTAAATTGCTTCAGTTCTATGGCATTAGTTATACGTTCGCGTATGTTTGTTTTAGAGTCAATTTGGCACTCGCGTTCGCAGCCTACCTCGCCTGCATTTCCTTTGGTAAAGTGCGAGCCTGTGAGGTTGGGGTTAAATAAATAGTTTTCGCCAAAGCGAGTGTAAAGCGTTTCCCATACCATCTCTTTTGAAGCATTAATTTCTATTGCTGTGCTAATAGTTTTTGCATTTTTCATTTTGTATCAACGGTTAATAATATTGTTAATGCAAAGATGATTGAATGCGGGGTCTAAACTTTTTCTGTACAGTCCAACTATTAGTCGGTTTGGTTCAAACGGTATTGTGTAGGCGAAACCCCGTATTTTTCGTGAAACGATTTTGAGAAGTGCGATACATCGGCAAAGCCGCAATGGTAGGCTATTTCGCTAATTCTTTGGTCTGATAACAAAAGCAACTCAGCACCACGTTCTATTTTTTTGTTTTTAAGATACTGTGCAGGGCTATCGTTAAATACCTTGGCAAACTCGCGTTTGAATGACGATAAGCTAAGGTTGCAAAGTGCTGCCAACTCTTCAACACTAAGGCTACTATATATATGTGTATCAATTACCTGTTTAAAGCTGACTTCTTTGGGCGAAAATAAATCAGATATAAGTAGCATTACCGATTGAGCCTTTTCTGTTTTGGTAAGCAGCAAAATCAACTCTTTTAGCTTTAGTTTTATCAACTCATCATCTACCAACTGCGGGTTTTCAAAATAAAACTCCAAGCTCTTTATAAAATTATCTACCAACTTATCTCCCACTATCTTGTGTGCTGATATGGCGTTGGTGCCTTTTTTATATTGCTTTATAAAATCGGGTATATCGTTTTCGTATATCTTTTTCAAAACGTCGGGATACAAGTGCACAGCTATGGCCTCGCACTGTTGGTAGTTTGATGATATCAGCCACTCGCCCATATACGTTCCGCATTTCATTAGTATTGCATCTTTAGTATGTAAAGGTATTTTTTCAGTTGCTGAGTGTGATATTTGTTCGCCTTGCAGCACGTATAAAAAACAAGCCTCATTGGGCATAATTGCAGGCGTGATAAAGGGCGCTTTTAAAGCCACTTTTTCAAAAATCATCTTCTCAAATAGGTCAAAACGCTTGTGGTCAAGTATCATTAGTTTGTAAACGGCTGTTTTTAGCACTTTACACTTTCAATAATAATACAAAAGAATGTGTTGCCTAGTTGGCAGTTTTTGGCATAGTGCAAATAGTGGTGCTATGTTTGCAATGTAGCACAATAACAATATAGCAAGCATATTTTGAAACGCGCAATTAAAATACCTATCACATTTCAACAGCTTGAGGGCGATGGTTGTCATATTTTTACTGAAATTAAAATTTTTGGCGATAATCACTTCGTGCTGATAGATACAGGTGCATCAAAAACAGTTTTTTCAAACAATTTAAAGCATCGCTATCCGCAAATTGAAGTTTTAGAGCTTGAAGATAATATGGCAGCGGGAATAGGAGAGGGGAATGTAGAAGCGCAAATGGCAAAGTTGGAGCTGATACAGTTGGGCAAAGCAAAAGTACACAATTTGCATTGTGGGCTTATTGATTTAGGCCACGTGGTAGCTACCTATAAAGCTATGGGTTTATTGCCTTTTGAGGGAATTATTGGGGGTGATATTTTAAAACTATTGAATGCTGAGATAAACTATAAGGGAGCTTTTCTAAAGCTACACCCACTTTAATATGCTGATGTTAACAGTGTGTTTTGTGTGATTTACTTTTTTGTTGCATTATTTTCTTCTCTTAAAAGAATTTTTTTTGTCATTTTATACTAAAATAAAATAAGTTGTAAGCAAAATGCTGATTATCAGTGTTGTTTTTTTTTGCTCACAACTTTTGGTTGTTGAGGCCATTGTCTGTCTTTTGTCAAAAGCCTTATTAATACTACTAAATTGTTTTTTTCATGCTAACATTTGTTGATATTTGTTTTGCAACACTATTAAACTAATTCGTGAAAATGTAGATTACTAGCGTTGCAGAACTTACTTGTTTTATTTTACTTAAACTTAATTTTTAAAAAATGGAAAAGGTTTTTACTAAACCATCTTGGATTGTCGTTAGATTGCGACAAACGCTGCTGCTGTTAGCGATTCTGCTGGCAGGGCAATTTACGGCCAGTGGCCAATCTACAAATCCCGCCCCCTATTGTGGGAATACCTTTTTTAGCTTTAATTCTACTTGTGACGGCTGGGCAGCTGCATTTGAAAAGGTTGAATTTAATAAGCTGAACTTTAGTGGTCCTGCTTGCCCAAGCGCAAACCGTAGCAGTGGATATAGCTACTGGGATAAAGCTAGCTTCCCTCAGTACACCACTAGTGTAGTTAAAGGGTCTTCGTACGATATTTCTATTACCACATCACCAAGTACTATTACTACTAACCAGTTTGGTGCTTTTGTTGATTGGAATGGCGATTTGGATTTTAATGATGCTAATGAGCAAATAATTACAAATCAAAACATTCCTTTTAATACTACTTGGAATTATACTAGAAGTATTACTGTTCCTTGTGGTGCTAAAACCGGTTTAACTAGGATGAGGTTGAGAGTAACTCCAAACTTCACGGTTAACGCAGGTACAGCTTGTAATAGTGCTGACTGGGGTGAAACTTTTGATTACGACATTACTATTGATGCGCCATCAAACCCTGTAGCTAACTTCTTTATTCCTGATACTGTATTTACTAATTCTCCAGCCACTTTTGTAAACGCAAACAAAAGCGGTTATATCAGTCACGAATGGTCTACTTCAGTAGCAGGTCTTCCTACCATTGTAGGAACAAACACTAACTTTTTGTTTGCTTTCCCATCGGCCGGTACTTACCAAGTTAGGCTTACATCTGCCAACTGTATAGGTTCGGCTACTACTACTAAAAACATTGTAGTTGTAGACCCAACAACTGCTCCTACTGTACGTTTTGTAGGAAGCCGTAACAATATTCTTGTTTCTCCAAATGCTGGTTTTGTATCAGAATTTGTTGACTATTACGATTTTTCTTCTTCAGGCCCTACTAACTACTTATGGGAGATTACCGCTACTAATCCTGGCGCATTTTTCTTCCCTATTATAGGTTCGTTTAATGATAAAAATGTAACTGTATTGTTTTCTGATACTGCTAACCACGAGGTTTGTATGACTGCAAGCAATGCTATTGGATCGACCAAACTTTGTAAACCTGATTATTTGATAATTCAGTACCCTAACAATCCTAGCAAATACGAAAACATTATTTGTGATGATGCTAAAAGTACTTTAGATTCAGGTGTTGTTTATGATCCGGGAGGAAAAGATGATCCATATTCAAGCACTACCGGTACTTGTCAGTTTGTTATCGACCTTTGCGATGCTGATGAGATAGAGATTACTATTCCTTCAACCGGATACTTTGTAAACTGGGGTGATTACCTAAGGGTATACGATGGTGCCGATATTTCAGGTAAATTGTTGTTCCAAAACGGTAACAATACACCGCTTACAAAAACACAAACTATAATAGCTAAAAGCGGTAAAGCTACCATTGAATTCCAAAGAGATGCTTGGGATGCCGGTGATGGTTTTGCAGTTACTTGGAAAGCTAAGTTACGTAATGACGGGCCAATAAAAGCAGGTATTGATATACTTGATAAATTAACTAACGACTCAATATACAACTGTGCAAGCGGTCGCGAAGTTCGTTTTGCAAATGCTACTACAAACACTCGTGTTATTGATTATAACGAGCCTACAGCTGTACAATGGATTTTTGATTACGATCCTTTAATTGCTTATCCTGCAGGCTTTGAAGATATGCCATACAATGGTGACGAAGAAAACCCTACTTATGTATATTCTGCTGATAATAAATATACTATACGTTTAGTTGTTCGTTCTTGTGAAGGTTGGGATACTGCTTACCGTACACTATATATAGGTACTGGTAGTTCAGTTCCTAAAATTGATTTTGTAGCTGATGCTACTATATTAAATGTAGGAGAAAGCACTTGGTTGCGCGATAAAACTATTGGTTGGTGTTCAGGTACATGGAGTATTAATCCTTCTACCTATACTGTTAAGAACGGTAGTTTAACCGATCAAGATGTAGAAATACAATTTAACAAAGCAGCACGCTACACTATTACCTATGCTTCTACCAACGATAATGGTTCAAGCTCTCGTACTAAAACAGATTATATTAGTGTAATAGAGTATTGCGTTCCTTCAGTAAATCTTTCATTGTCTAGTGCCTCAATCACTCGTGTAAAACTAAACACAATAGAAAAAGTATCAGCAACAGGTAAAGATGGTTACGAAGACTTCTCTTCTATACTTTCTACTGACTTATATGCAGGTGCCACTTATACTATTGAGGTTGATCGTAACGATGTGTTTGACCAAGCCGACCGTAAGGTATGGATTGACTACAACCGTGATGGTGTTTTCTCAGCAAGTGAACTTGTAGCTAGCGATGCTAATGCAACAACTAAAACGCTTACTGCTTCTATTACTATACCTAACTATAAAGATTTTATAGCAGGCCCTACTCGTATGCGTGTAGCTCTTGGATTAAGCGGTACTAGCCTTACTCCTTGTGGCCCAACAAATGTTGGCGAATACGAAGATTACCGTGTAATGCTTAAACGTGATGATATGCCTCCGGTAATTACTGTGTTGGGTACTGATAGCGTGTTTATAGAGCTAGGTTCATCATATAAAGATGCAGGTGCTACTGCTTTTGATAATCGTGAAGGTAATATTACCCATAAAATTAAAGTTGATAACCAAGTTGATTCAACCCAAACAGGTGTTTATGTTGTTACTTACAACGTACTTGATGAATCAGGTTTAGCTGCTACACAACGTATACGTTTTGTATTTGTTGTTGCTGACTTTACTAAACCGGTTATTTCTGTTGTAGGTAATGTAGTTGAAACACACGAAGTAAATACTCCTTATGTAGATGCCGGTGCAACTGCTATGGACGATCCTGGTGCTAACAATATTAGCAACCTTATAGTAACTGCCAACGGTGTTGATGAAACTACATTGGGAACTTACGAGGTTGAATATACTGTAACAGATGCTTATGGTAACACTTCTACAGCAAAACGTACTGTAAATGTTGTTGACCGTACCGCACCGGTTATTACTTGCCCTCCTGTTAATTATGCTATACAAGTAGGTACTCCATTTAACAACCCAACTACTGTTACTGATAACTATGATAATAGCGTGCAATTGCAAGTTGTTTCAGGTTCAGTTTCTACTTCAGTGTTTGGTACATACAAAGTAACTTATACTGCTGTTGATGCTTCGGGTAACGTAGCTGCACCGGTAACTTGTACTTATACTGTAACTGATTTAATTGCTCCTGTAGTTACTTCACGTTCTGGTACTGAGTTTATGTTGGTTAATGTTAACGACTTTGCTTTTGTAGAGCCTGCTGTAACAGCAACTGACAATTATTTCCCTGCAGTAGCAATTACTCGCACAGGTAGTTTTGATATCACCAAATTGGGTGATTATACTATTACTTACACTGGTGTTGATGGCGCTGGTAATACAGGAACTTATGTACGTTTACTTCGTGTAGTTGACATGAAAGCTCCTACTATTATTGCTCCTCCAATTAACATCCAACGTTGGACAGTATTAGATCCTTATGCAGGTGTAACTGTAGTTGATAACTACTACGCTCCTACTACCTTTACCCCAGGTAACGGTATAGATGTAGTAAGCTCAAACGTAAATATGCTTCAAGAAGGTATATACGAGATAGCTTACCAAGCTATAGATGGTTCAGGAAACATATCTGAATTGAAATTCAGAACCGTTAATGTTGTTACAAACACAACAGGTATTAACGATGTAGCCTTCGCTAATGCTATAAACATTTATCCTAACCCAAATACAGGTAGGTTTAATGTAGAGCTTGGTGTTGCTGCAAGCAACAATACCAAAATCACTGTAACAAGCATCACAGGTCAACTGGTAGCTACCTATAACTATAGCGATATAGTTGATGGTAAACTAGCAATAGACTTGTCTACTGCTTCTGCAGGCGTATACCTAGTACAAGTACAAAGCGATAACAACGTTGCTACCAAAAGGGTAACAGTTAGCCGCTAATTTTAGAATACTATTACACTTAATCTTAAGGGCTAAAGCTGCTTTATGCAGCTTTAGCCCTTTTTTTGTTTTGTGTAAGAATTTTGAATAATTAAAAAGGAGTTGCTGCTGGTTTTTAGCTGCTTTTTCAGCAATAAGTTTTGTATAAGGCTTTTTTAGCTGATTTAAGGAAAGAATGTAGTGTTTGTAGGTCTTTGCATGCGCTTCTGGTTTTAAGTCGCTTATTTCGGCTGTAACCCCATTGTCATAATCTCGTCAACCCTGCGTCATCTTTCTAAATGGGTGATTTTTCGATTGTTTTTATATAGATATTAGTAAGTAAGTTTAGTATTTATTCAAGTAACAATTTAAATTTTAACATTTATGGAGATTAATTTTACAAAAACAAGATTCTCACTTAAGCTTATGGGGCGTACGCTCATGCTATCAGCTCTGCTGTTTGGCGTAGGGCAAAGCACCCAAGCTCAATCTACCAATGTTTCCCCCTACTGTAATGTTCAACATACGGGTATGGGAGCTAACGGAAGCTGCGCCAATAACTGGGGCTTTAACTTTCTTCGTATTAAGCTTAATACCATTGATCATACAGTATCTTGTACCAATTCAAGCCCTACAACAGGCTCCTACCCATATCGTTTTTGGAATACCGGGCCAACTACTACGCTGGCTGCTGGTGGCACGTATACGATAGAGATGCAAACAGCATCAACAATATATACCACAGGTGCTGCTGCTTGGATTGACTGGAATATGGACAATAACTTTAGTGCAAACGAAGCTATTGTATTTGGTGTAACCGGTGCATCAGCACCATGGTTCACAAAAACCTTTACGGTGCCGTGTACTGCTACACCAGGCGTTACTCGCTTAAGGGTAAGGTGCCAGTACAATACAAGTTTTACTGCTGCGCAAGGTTGTGGTAACGTAACTTATGGTGAAACAATGGATTATGTGGTAACTATTGCTAATAGTACCAATGCTACAGCAAACTTCTTTGTTCCCGATACAGTATTTACGGGTTCTCCAGCTGCGTTTATTAATGCCAATAAAGAGGGTTACATTGGGCACCAATGGTCAACCTCAGTTAGTGGCTTGGCCAATGTTGTTGCTACAACAACCAATTTTGGGTATACCTTCCCTTCAGCCGGTACTTATCAAGTGAGGCTTAGTTCAACCAACTGTTCAGGTACAGCTACCACTACCAAAAATGTTGTTGTTGTTGATCCTACATCAGCACCAACCGTAAGGTTTTTGGCCAGTCGAAATTATATTCCTTTAGCTGCCAACGATCCGGTAGTTGATGAAATAGTTGATTTTTTAGATTTCTCTACTTCAGGCCCTACTTCATACCTTTGGGAAATTACCCCACCTGATTACGACAAATATTGGTTTACCATTAGCGGTAGCTTAGTATCTAAAAATATGTCGATATTCTTTACTGATACATCTCGTTACCATGTTTGTCTTACTGCAAGCAATGCAGTAGGTTCTACCAAACTATGTAAAAATGATTATGTAGTGATAGAATACCCTACCAACTCAAACAAAATTGAAAATAATATCTGCGAGGATGTTAGAAGTGGTCGTGATTCTGGTGTAGTATACGATCCAGGAGGAAAAAACGATCCATATCCTAATAAAGTAGGCATTTGCCAGTTTGTTATTGATGTATGCGATGCTAAATCTATTGAAATTACCATACCCAGCTTAAACTATTTAGTTTCGTTTAATGATTATTTAAGGGTGTACGATGGCCCTGATAACAGCGGAAAACTATTGTTTCAAAACGGCAACAATACAGCTCTTAATACAACAGAAGTTATTACTGCGCCAAGCGGTAAAGCAACTATTGAGTTTCAGACTGATGGCTTTAACAACGGAAATGGTTTTGCACTATACTGGAAGGCTAAGCTAAACAACGATGGCCCTATAAAAGCAGGTATAGATGTTGTAGACCTTTTGAGCAACGATTCTATATACAACTGTTTAGCTACTCGCGAAATTCGTTTCAGTAATACCACTAAAAATACCCGCCAAATCGACGATATTCAATGGATATTTGATTACGATGCAAACATAGCTTACCCTTCAGGTTTTGAAGATTTTCCTTACAACAACGATGAGGAAAACCCTACTTATGTGTACACTAACGACAAAAAATATACTGTTCGTTTAGTTGTAAAATCATGCGAAGGTTGGGATACTGCTTACCGCACATTCCATTTGGCCACAACTACTATGTTGCCCCAAGTTGATTTTGCTGTTGACGAAAGCATATTAACCATCGGTCAAAACACCACACTTCGTAATAAAACCGTTGCTTGGTGTGAAGGTACTTGGACTATCTCTCCCGGCACTTATACCTTATTGGATGGTGGTACATTAACCGATCAAGATATCAATGTACGGTTTGATAAAGCAGGTCGTTACACCGTTAAATATACAGCAACCAACGATAATGGTACAGCAAGCCGTACTCGTACTGATTATGTGCGTGTAATCGACTACTGTATTCCAACAGTGGGTACTCCGCTACAAAGTATGTCTATTAGCCGCGTTAAATTCGACGGTCAAGAAGTAATTAGTGGCTTAGGTAATGGCGGTTATGAAAATAATAGTACAGTTGGTGCTGTTGTTGCTTACATAGGTGGTAGCTATAACTTGGAGGTTGAACGCGACCAAAATGTTGATCTTGCAGACCGTAAAGTATGGATTGACTTTAACCGTGATGGCACTTTTGATGCAAGCGAAGTAGTTGCCAGCGATTTTAACAGCACCTCTAAAGTGCTTGCTACAACAATTACAATACCCAATAATAGTGTAGTAACACCCGGTATAGCACGTATGCGTGTTGGTATTGCCTTTGCAGGTAAGCCTTTCACTGCTTGTGGCCCTATAGATGTAGGTGAATACGAAGACTATTTAATAATGATGAAAGCTGACGATGTACCTCCAGTAATTACAATGAACGGTGCCGATAGCGTATATATTGAAGTAAATACTTCATACAACGATGCAGGAGCTACCGCATTTGATAACCGTGAAGGTAATATTACTAGCTGCTGCCTTGTTACTGCTAACCAAGTTGATGTAACCCAAACAGGTGTTTATGTAGTTACTTATAATGCAAAAGATGGTTCAGGTATAGCAGCACAACCACGTGTACGTTTTGTATTCGTATTGGCTGATTTAACAGCACCAACACTTACAGTAGTAGGTAATGCTACCCAAACACACGAAGTAAACACCCCTTACAACGATTCAGGAGCTACTGCAATAGATAACCCTGGAGCAGTAAACATTGATAACCTAATAATAGCTGCTAACCAAGTTGACGTGACCCAATTGGGAACTTATGAGGTTGACTATACCGTAACAGATGCTTATGGCAACACAAGCACAGCAAAACGTATAGTAAACGTAGTAGACCGCACATCTCCTGTAATTAATGCAGTAGGTGGAAACCCAATGACCGTTCAAGTAAACTCAAACTTTGCAGACCCAACTACCGTATCGGATAACTATTGGACTAATGTTCAACTAAACGTAGTATCAGGTCAGGTAAACACATCAGTATTTGGACAATACAAAGTAACCTACTCAGCAGTAGACGGTTCGGGTAATGCAGCTACACAATTAACACGTGTATACAATGTAACCGACCTAGTACCACCGGTACTTACTTCACGTTCAGGTTCTGAGTTTATTGTTGTTGATGTAAACGATTTATCGTTTACTGAGCCAGCAGTAACAGGTAGTGATAACTACTTCCCAACAGTAAACATTACACGTACAGGAGATTATGACATCACTACGTTAGGAGATTACACAATCACTTATACAGGTACTGACGGTGCGGGTAATACTGCTGTATATACTCGCGTAGTGCGCATTATAGACAGAGATAAACCTTCAATAATATCTACGCCGGTAAATATTGAACGTTGGTCAGTATTTAATCCATTTGATGGTGTAAGTACTTGGGATAACTATTGGGCACCAAGCTCGTTTGAAAATGTTGGTACAACAGCCCCTTTTGCTGGACGTGTTGAAATATTGGTTTCAAACGTAAATATGCTTAAAGAAGGTATATACCAAGTAATCTACCAAGCTATTGATGGTTCAGGTAATGTTTCTGATCCTCACCTACGTCTTGTAAATGTAACTTCAAACACCACAGGAATACAAGATGTAACCTTTGGCGAAGCAATCAACATTTACCCTAACCCTAACAGCGGTAAATTTGAAGTAGAGTTTGGCGTACCTGTACATGGCGATGCTACTATTACAATAATGAATATAGCAGGCCAAGCCGTTCGTACTTTCAGTGCAAACGATGTATTGAACAACAAATTAACTGTAGACTTATCAGAAGTAGCTGCGGGCGTATACTTTGTACAAATACAAAGCAATGGTCAAGTAGCTAACAAAAAAGTTACAGTTACACGTTAAGGCATAGCCTTAGCATACTTAATAGCTTAAAGGGCTATGGCAGAATTCTGCCATAGCCCTTTTCTTTTTGTCTTTTCCTTTGTGTAGGGCTGACGAGAGTACTACACGGTTTCAGCGTTAACTATCAGCTGTAAAAAAGTCTGCTTTGGCTATTTCGTTATACCCTGCCTACTTCAGTAACAAAGTTTGGTAAACCATTAAAAATGGCGGGTAGTATTGCTACAAAATTCTTTAAATCGGTTTATTGTTGTATATACAAATTATTAATAACTTAATATGATGCTTGTTAGCTGTTTTTTAGCTGATTGTTGGGTTAATATTTGGCTTTTGTTAATATTTTTAAAATGTCAAAAAACAGTAAAAACTGCTTTTAAATGGCTAAAAACTATACAAAACCTTTGTTTAAATAAAAAATAGTAGGATATTAGTGGCCACGAATTAAGTTTAATAGTAAGTTAACACAAGTAACAAATCAATCAAACACCTATGAATAACACCTTTACAAAAAAACGACGGAATGTTTTGATTTTAGCCTCAATGGCTCTTGCCCTGCTGTTTACAGTGGGTTTTGCAGGGAATTTGAGAGCTCAATCAACCAATCCTTCACCCTATTGCGGTGCGGCCGGTCTTAACGGAACCATTTGCGACGGCTGGAATGCTGCCTTTGAAAAAGTTGAATTTAACAAGCTTAAATTTGAAGGCCCTTCTTGTCCAAGTATTAGCAGAGGTTTGTATAGCTATTGGGATGCCGCTTCATTCCCAAAATATACAACCGATGTTACCCCCGGCTCATCTTATGAGTTTAAATCTCAAAACGGACCAGCTACCACTACAACTAACCGTTATGCAGGTTGGATAGATTGGAATGGCGACAGAGACTTTAATGATGCGGGAGAGTATTTTGTTCTTTAACGTTTAATGCTACCGACAACTATTCAAAAACGGTATCGGTTCCGTGTAGTGCTAAACCTGGTTTAACCAGAATGCGCTTACGTGTTTCAGGTAGTAACACATTTAATTCAACCACAACTTGTAACTCAGTTACTTGGGGTGAGACTTTTGATTTTGATATTACCATTAACACTCCTTCAAACCCAACAGCAAACTTCTTTATTCCTGATACAGTGTTTACAGGTTCGCCTGCAACATTTATTAATGCCAACAAAGATGGTTACATTGGGCACGAGTGGTCAACCTCAGTTAATGGTTTGGCCAATGTTGAAGCATCAACAACTAACTTCTTATATGCTTTCCCATCGGCAGGCACATACCAAGTAAGGGTTACATCAACCAATTGTGCAGGTTCAGCCACTACAACTAAAAATGTTGTTGTTGTCGATCCTACTGTTGCACCTTCTGTAAGGTTTTTGGCCAGTCGAAATTATATTCCTTTAGCTGCCAACGATCCGGTTGTTGATGAAATTGTCGATTTCTTAGACTTCTCTACTTCTGGGCCAACAACGTATTTGTGGGAAATTACCCCGCCTGATTTTGACAAGTTTTGGTTTACCATTAGCGGTAGTTTGGCATCTAGAAATATGTCGATATTCTTTACCGATACTGCAAACTACCAAGTATGTTTAACAGCCAGTAACTCTATAGGTTCTACCAAACTATGTAAAGACGATTACGTAGTGATAGAATACCCTACCAACTCAAACAAAATTGAAAACGTTATTTGCGAAGACTTAAGAAGTGGACGCGATTCTGGTGTAGTATACGATCCGGGAGGAAAAGACAAAAACTATCCTGATAAAAATGCTCTTTGCCAGTTTGTTATAGACGTATGTGATGCTGAAAGTATTGAGATTTTTCTTCCAAATGCTGAGTATACATTAGGTACTAATGATTTCTTGCGTATCTACGATGGTCCGGATGTAACCGGTAAACTATTGTTTCAAGGAGGTAATAACCAAGCACTTGGTGGCGATAAAAACTTTGTTGCTGTAAGTGGCAAAGCAACTGTAGAGTTTCAAAGTAATACATTTACCAGCGGAAAAGGTTTTGCATTATTCTGGAAAACCAACTACCGTAACGATGGCCCTATAAATGCAGCTATAGATGTTGTTGATCGTTTAAGCAACGATTCTATATACAACTGTTTAGCTACTCGCGAAATTCGTTTCAGTAATGCAACTAAAAATACTCGCGAAATTGAAGATATCCAATGGATATTCGACTACGATGCAAACATAGCTTACCCTGCAGGTTTTGAAGATTTTCCTTACAACAACGATGAGGAAAACCCTACTTATGTGTACACCAACGATAAAACATACACAGTACGTTTAGTTGTAAAATCATGCGAAGGTTGGGATACTGCTTACCGCACATTCCATCTAGCAACAACTTCTATGTTGCCAATTGTAGACTTTAGTACTGATGAGTCAATAATTTCAGTTGGCGAAAACACAACACTTCGCAATAAAACCGTTGCTTGGTGTGAAGGTACTTGGACTATATCTCCCGGTGACTTTACTTTATTAAATGGTGGTACATTAACCGATCAAGATATCAACGTACAGTTTGATAAAGCAGGTCGTTACACTGTTAAATATACAGCAACCAACGATAATGGTACAGCAAGCCGCACTCGTACTGATTATGTGCGCGTAATCGACTACTGTACACCTACAGTGGGTACTCCGCTACAAAGTATGTCTATTAGCCGTGTTAAATTTGCCGGTCAAGAAGTAGTTAGTAGTTTAGGTAACAACGGTTACGAAAACAACTCAACACCAACTTCTCCTGAAGTTTACATTGGTGGTAGCTATGATATTGAGGTTGAACGCGACCAAAATGTTGATCTTGCAGACCGTAAAGTATGGATTGACTTTAATCGTGATGGTACTTTTGATGCAAGCGAAGTAGTTGCCAGCGATTTTAACAGCACCTCTAAAGTGCTTGCTACAACAGTTACAATACCTGATAATAGCGTAGTAACACCCGGTATAGCACGTATGCGTGTTGGTATTGCCTTTGCAGGTAAGCCTTTCACTGCTTGTGGTCCTATAGATGTAGGTGAATACGAAGACTATTTAATAGTGATGAAAGCTGACGATGTACCTCCAGTAATTACAATGAACGGTGCCGATAGCGTATATATTGAAGTAAATACTTCATACAACGATGCAGGAGCTACCGCATTTGATAACCGTGAAGGTAACATTACAGGTCGTATAGTTACTGTTAACCAAGTTGACTCTTCACAAACAGGTGTTTATGTAGTTACTTATAATGTAAAAGATGGTTCAGGTATAGCAGCACAACCACGTGTACGTTTTGTATTCGTATTGGCTGATTTAACAGCACCAACACTTACAGTAGTAGGTAATGCTACCCAAACACACGAAGTAAACACCCCTTACAACGATTCAGGAGCTACTGCAATAGATAACCCTGGAGCAGTAAACATTGATAACCTAATAATAGCTGCTAACCAAGTTGACGAGACCCAATTGGGAACTTATGAGGTTGACTATACCGTAACAGATGCTTATGGCAACACAAGCACAGCAAAACGTATAGTAAACGTAGTAGACCGCACATCTCCTGTAATTAATGCAGTAGGCGGAAACCCAATGACCGTTCAAGTAAACTCAAACTTTGCAGACCCAACTACCGTATCGGATAACTATTGGACTAATGTTCAACTAAACGTAGTATCAGGTCAGGTAAATACGTCAGTATTTGGACAATACAAAGTAACATACTCAGCAGTAGACGGTTCTGGTAATGCAGCTACACAGTTAACACGTGTATACAATGTAACCGACCTAGTACCACCGGTACTTACTTCACGTTCAGGTTCTGAGTTTATGACAGTAGCTGTAAACGATTTATCGTTTACTGAACCAGCAGTAACAGGTAGTGATAACTACTTCCCAACTGTAAACATTACACGTACAGGTAACTTTGATATTACCGAATTAGGTGATTATACAATTACTTATACAGGTACTGACGGTGCAGGTAACACTTCTGTGTACACTCGTATCATCCGTGTAGTTGATAACTCTAGCCCAATTGTTATTTCTACACCTGCAAACCTTGAGCGTTGGACAGTATTTAATCCATTTGATGGTGTAAGTACTTGGGATAACTACTGGGCACCTAACACGTTTGAAAATATCGGTTCAGATCCTACCAAGTTTAAAGGTAAGGTTGAAATCCTAAGCTCAAACGTTAACATGCTTAAAGAAGGTTTGTATCAAGTTATTTACCAAGCCGTTGATGGTTCAGGCAATATATCTGTTCCTCACCTACGTCTTGTAAATGTAACTTCAAACACCACAGGAATACAAGATGTAACCTTTGGCGAAGCAATCAACATTTACCCTAACCCTAACAGCGGTAAATTTGAAGTAGAGTTTGGCGTACCTGTACATGGCGATGCTACTATTACAATAATGAATATAGCAGGCCAAGCCGTTCGCACTTTCAGTGCAAACGATGTATTGAACAACAAACTAACTGTAGACTTATCAGAAGTAGCTGCGGGCGTATACTTTGTACAAATACAAAGCAATGGTCAAGTAGCTAACAAAAAAGTTACAGTTACACGTTAATACGTGCCTCACTCCATAAATTAAAAACTAAGCTTTAATAGTAAGGGCGCCTTGTAAAAGGCGCCCTTTTTTTATTTACGGCAGTAGTAGGTGAGTTTACTTTTTTTTGACATTGTGCTGAAAATCACATTAGTCAAATTTGTGTAACTTTGATATACTATATTTAATTTAGAATAAGTGTGGACTTAACGCAAAAAACATATTTAGTCAAAGTTAAAAAGGTGTGTTTAACCCTTTTTATGGCTGTTTTTTGCTGTTTTTATACAATTGCACAGCCGCTAAACGGCAACTACACAATAAATAAACTTCAAGCTGCATCATCAACTAATTTTGTCTCTTTTCAGTCAATTTTCAACGCCTTAGTTGCACGAGGTGTTAATGGAAAGGTAACTATTGATGTGCATAATGGCCCCTATACTGAGCAAGCTTCATTAGGTATTGTGCCGGGAGCCACCTTTGTAAACACCATTTTAATAAACGGTAACAACCAAATAATTAGCTATACGGCTACTTCGCCCACTGATAAGCATACACTAAAAATTGATGGAGCTGATTTTTTAACTATTCGCAATTTATCTATACAGGCATTGGGCACAAACCAAGCATGGGGCATACATTATACCAATAATGCTGATAATAATGTGCTGGATAACTGTGTTATCAGTATTCCTAATTTTACAGGCATTGGCGATGGTATAGGCGTAGTAGTAGCCGCATCAAATACCAATGCACTAACAGCAGGCAGTGCGGCAAAAAAACTATTAATTACTACTTGCACAATAGCAGGCTCAGCCAATGGTGGGGCAGGGCACGGAATGGTGATTAACCCACAAGCAACAGGAAATATATTAGCTGATATTGCAGTAATTCATACTCAAATACAAGACTTTCGTTCAACAGGTATACTTGTTACCAATGCTAAGGGAATAAAGGTGTTTAATTGTCAAATTTCGCGCCCCAATAGAACTACTGTGGACGATACCTATGGCATTCGCTTGGTGAACTCTAACAGTGAAGACTCAATTTTAGCAAACAGAATATACAACTGCTATGCAGCTGTATCACCAGCCTCAAAATTTGGGAGGTTTTATGGGATTAATGTTGATAATAGCCTAGGCAATATTATAGTAGCCAATAATTTAATATACGAAAACAACAATAGTGGCCTATGGTACGGTATATATATGGGCTGCTCGCCAAGCACTAAAATAGTACACAATACTATCTCTGCCGATAACAGCTCAGTTACCTTTGGTGTAGTATATGGCTTGTACCATGATAAAGCTACTTGCAATACTTCAACAGGTTCAGAATTTCGAAACAATATAGTATCGATAACACGAGGAGGTGCAGAACTTAGGTATGGGGTATATCAAAACAGCGGTGCAATAACAATAGATAATAACAATGTGTTTGTAACCGGTGTAAAAGCAAATTATGGCTGGGTGAATGGTGATTATGCTACTTTAAAAGATTGGCAAACAGCCAGTGGTGCAGGCTCGCCTTTTGGACAAAACTCTACACAAGTAAACCCTGATTTCATAAACACCAGTAGTGGTAACCTTTTTCCTCGAGCTGTAAATATTGATGATATAGGCTACGCAGCAGGTCTTTTAGTTGATGTTAACAACAGCATTCGTAGTACTACTTTGCCCGATCCGGGAGCGTACGAGTTTACTATTAATGCCAATGTAAGCAAAATAGCCAACAGCAGTAATATAGCTTGCGTGGGCAGTAATGATACCGTAAAAGTATTAGTAAAGAATAACTCGCCCTATGACATTGCCAATTTCGATTTGGGATACACCCTTAATTTTGGTGCAGAAGTGGTAGAGCCTTTTCCAAATACAATTTTGGCAGGCGATTCGGCTTGGTTCTCATTTTCAATACCTATTAGTTTTGTAAATGCAGGCAGTCATGTTTTACAAGCCCGTATAAAAGGTAAACCCTTTGTAAGCTCAAAAAACATTGTGGTTAGTGCAGTACCAATAGGTTTTAAAGTACAAGCAGCCTTAGGTTTTAAAGGCAAACTAAACGGAGGCGATATAATAGACCCTGATGTGCTGCCTACATTTGATACATCTAAATACGAGATAACCGCCCCCTTAGGTTATCTAAATACTGATTATGGCATTAAATGGAATGTGCACGCCGTTGATTTGGCTGTAATTAATAGCGCAAAAGTTGTAAATGCAGCCGATACACTTTTAAAAGGAGCAAACAGTAATAGCAATGCTGTATTTGCATTTAACCCATCAACAAATATTGCCTACGATACATTGTTAGCCTCGTTTTATGTAGCCGATGCACAAACAGGATGTGTAGCGCCACCCGTAAGCAGGTATATACGTGTTGTTCAAAAACCTGTTGCAGCATTTTCATTTACAAATGTTTGTGAGGGAAGGTCGCTACAGTTTGTAAACTCATCGGTAGGCGGTGGTTTTTTAAGCTATAAATGGCTTTTTGGTGATAACGATTCCAGCTTCTCTACCAGCCCACTAAAACTTTATAAAAGCCCGGGGAATTATAGGGTAGTGCTTTATACCTCTTCGCCCGAAGGATTTGTTGATAGTGTAGTAGCTAATGTGCGAGTGTACGATGCCCCCGAAACCGATTTTACTTTTACCAACCAATGCGAAGGCAAGCCCATTACATTTAGTAATAACTCAATAGCCCATACAAGCATTTATACACAAGATTGGGATTTTGGTGATGCTATTGGTACATCAGTAGCCTCAAACCCTACCTATTTGTACAATAATTATGGTCTTTACAATGTTAGCCTTACTATAACCGATGGAAGAGGCTGTGCTACCACCCGAACCAAACAAGTAACTTTTGCCCAAAAGCCAAGTGCTGCATTTTCGTTTCCTGTATTAGCGTGCAACCAAAAAAAGGTTAGTTTTACTAACAATACAACCACTGCGGGGCAAATTGGTTTTACATGGTATTTTGGTGATGGCGATTCGTCAAACACTAAACAAGTAGAGCATATTTATGCTACTGAAGGAGAATATACAGTGCTTTTACTAGCTCGCAATGGCTTCGGTTGTGTTGATACAGCTATAAAAAGTGTAACACTGCAAGGAACGCCTGATGTTGATTTTGTGATGGATAATACCTGTGCCAATCAGCACATTACTTTTACCAATACAACCCAAGAGCCTTTGCATACCGGTGTAAGCTATTTTTGGGATTTTGGTGATGCAGGTGCAGACGATACCGCTAATACAAAGCATACACAATATCTTTATTCGGCATTAGGAAAAAGAAAGGTAGTGCTTACCGCATACGCCGGTAATGGATGCGATGCAAAGCTTGAGCGCGATGTAACAATTACTGAAAAGCCATTAGCCGATTTTATTTCGCCCAAGCAAGTGTGCTCAGGTATTGGGTATACTTTAACAAACAATAGTACGCTAAGCACAGGCCCACTAACCTATGTGTGGAGTTTAAGCGGAAAACAAAGCATACTAGAGCATCCAACAGATACCTTGTATACATTAGGCAACCATAATATTGAGCTTATTGCCTATTCAAGCATGGGGTGTGCTGGTACAATAACTAAAACAATAGAGGTTATAGCAACACCCAATAGCAATTTTAATGTAGAATCGCGTAAAACGGGCGATGGAGTGATGATAATAACGCCTGAGATACCAAACGGTAGCGGTAGCTATACGTGGTTATACGGGCAAGGAGGAACAGATACTCTTAAAATAGCCCATCAATATGCTTTTGCAGCAACAGGTATAGTAACTATTACCTTGAAGGTAGAAGATAAGGGCTGCGCCTCTATCACAAAAAAATCAGTCAATATCAACCCATTAAGCATAGTAAATAATGCTCAAAACGACTTTTTAAGCATTTATCCCAACCCATCTGCGGGTCAATTTGCGATAAAATTGCCCAATGATGAAGAAATCACACAGATTATTATCTATAATCAGCTTGGTCAGGTAGTTTTTAGGACTAAAAACGCAACACTGTTGCATAAAACTTATCCACTTGCTGTCCACTTAGCAAACGGAAATTATAAAATTCTAGTAAACTCTCTAAACTCGGTATATTCAGCCGAAATCTCAATAGTAAATTAAATTATTATACAAAGGTATTTTTCTTTGTAAATGCTTTAAAAGCTCGATAAAAAATAGTATTTTCTTGTAATTTTCAATATTTACACAAGATTTTTTGTGAATTACTTTTTATTTGCGTATAATTTTATATAATTTTGGATTCATTATTAATAATTACGTTCTATGGCAAATATTTACAAGAATTTTCTAAACAAATCAACAGGCTTATTTAGCATACTTCTGCTATTGGTTTGTCTCTCCAACCGTGCTTATGCAGCCCCTATGAGTGGCAATTACACCATCAACAAAAGTATTGCCTCGTCTAGTACAAATTTCACATCCTTTCAATCACTATTCTCAGCCCTATCCAGTAATGGTGTCAACGGTGCTGTAATAGTTGAAGTATCAAACGGCCCCTATACCGAGCGGGTAAGTGCCAGTGCGATTAGTGGAGCCAGTGCTACCAACACCATTACTATAAACGGTAACGGGCAAATACTAAGGTACACTGCTACATCATCATCAAACCGTCATACCTTTCGTTTCGCAGGAGCCGATTGGGTTACTTTAAAAGATCTTACTGTTGAAGCATTGGGTACTACCTATGCTTGGGGCATTCGCTTGTACAACAATTCCGATCACAACACTATTGATGGTTGTACTGTGCGTGTACCCAATGTTATTAGTACCAGTTCACTAAACAGTGTTTGTATTGTAGCTACATCTAGCTCAACATCAACATCAAGCACAAGCAGCAACTGCAAATACCTAACCGTACAAAACTGCGTATTAACAGGTGGTACAAGTCGTGGTCCATATTATGGTATCCGTATTAATGCACAGTCATCCGAGTCAATCGTATCAGGTATTAAAATCATCAATAATACCATTAAGAACTTTTACAGATACGGTAATTACTTTTACCGTTGTAATGATTTAGAGTTTAGTGGAAATGAAGTAAAACGCGATGCTAACTATACTAGAGTAACAACTACCTATGCTGTTTATGTATATCAGTCTCGTGCAACTAAAGTAAATAATAACGACATACACGACTTATTTGCGGGGGTAACCTCATCAACAAATACTACATACAACATTTTTTATTCAAGCAATACCTCGTCGGCCACCCAACACGAAATATCAAACAATCGTATTTACAATAATGTTAGTCGCAGCACATGGGCGGGAATATACCTGTCATGTACTCGCAATGTAGATATTAGTCACAACACAATATCACATACAACCAATGCACTTTATGGTACACAATACGGTATATACATGAGTTGCAGCTATACCGGCCGTAGTATAAAAAACAATATCATCAACTTAGATATGCCGGGTACTACCAACCGTTATGGTATATACAACAATACCAGCACCAGCATGGATATTGACCATAACAATATTTACGTAACAGGCAGCAACGGTAATACCGGTTACTATGGTGGCCCACAAAAGACCCCTGCCTTATGGCAAGCAGTAACAGGTCCCGGTTCCCCCTATGATGCCAACTCCGCCTTCGTATCCCCCAACTTTGTAAGCAGCACCAACGGCAGCCAATTAATTCCTCGCGCCGTAGCATTAGACGACTTAGGAACCCCCATATCAGGCATTAGTACCGATTACAGTGGCGCACCACGCAGTTTAACCGCCCCCGATCCCGGCGCCGTAGAATTCACCATAGATGCCAACGTAACCCAAGTAAGCACCGCAGGCGGCAGCTTAGCGTGCCAAGGCGAGACCGATATGGTAAGCGTATGGATAAAAAACAACGCAGGATTTACCCTGGACAACTTTAGCGTAACCTATACCAGCACAGGTGACAACCCCGTAAGCATTACCGAACCGTTTGTTGGCAGCATTCCCGCAGGCGACAGTGCACAACACAACTTTTCAACCCCATTAACGTTCACCAATACCGGTAACGACATCATCAACGCCTATATAGGCAGCAAACCCCCCGTAGGCAACTACGGTATAGCCATAAACCCCTCACCGATAGGCGCAGAAATAACCAAAGGAAGCCCCTTTCAAGGACAATACTACACCGGTAATACCACCGACCCCGATATATTAGCCAACCCCGATCAGCTAACCTATGAAGTAACCGCCCCAACAGGATACGACAAAAAAGACTACGGAACCACTTGGAGTATAAACACCTTCATAACCTCAACAGTAAAAAATGCGAGCATCCCAGCGGGCGACATAAGCACCACCGATGCCAACAGCAGTAACAACTATAAAATACTAGTTAAACCGAGCACCAGCTTAACCGATGACACCGTAGTAATTAAACTAGCCGCCTACTCACTAACCACCCTTTGCGAAGCCCCGATACTAGAACGCCATATCTTTATAGCCCCCCGTCCCACAGCCGACTTTACCTATACCGATGTGTGCGAGCGCGAAGAAGTGAGCCTGCAAAGCACCAGTAGCCTGAGCACAGGAACCATGAAATACAAATGGGAGTTTGGCGACGGCAGCACCAGCGACTTTGCCGACAACGCTAAAACATACGCAACATTTGGTACCTATAGCGTAAAACTAACCGTAACCAGCAACTACGGCTACACCGATAACATCACCAAAACCGTTACAGTACACCAAAGCCCCGTAGTAGACTTTACCTACGACAACAAATGCGAAGGCAGTGCCGTACCATTTACCGATAACTCTACAGTACCTGGCGGCAGCCCCAGCTACAGTTGGGACTTTGGCGATGGAATAGGCACCAGTAGCAGTCCTAGCCCCAGCTATACCTATACTAGCCCCGACCTATACTTTGCTACATTAACCATAACCGACGCCAACAATTGTGCTACCAGCCTTAGTCAGCCAATAACGTACAGCGCAAACCCCATAGCCGACTTTACCATGCCCACATTAAACTGTGCGCAAAACCCCATACAACTAGATAACACCAGTACCCCTGCAGGCAATACCGGTTATACATGGGACTTTGGTAACAGCCAGCAAGCCAACAGCAAAAACGGAACAACCAGCTATGCAGCAGCAGGCAGCTATACCATAACCTTAACCGCTCAGAACGACTACGGATGCACCGATGTAAACACACAAACCATTAGCATTACCGAAGCACCCATAGCCGACTTTACCATAAACGGACAATGTATAGGAGAAGCCGTAAGCATCATCAATACCACCAACGAGCCAAGCGGTACCAGCGTAGGCTACCAATGGAAACTAGGCGAAGACGGCGCAAACAGCACCGCCAAAGACCCTAGCTATACCTACCAATCAGTAGGCGAATACGAGATAGAGTTAATAGCAAGCAGCACCAACGGCTGTAGCACCAGCAAAATGCAAACCGTAACCTTTGGCGAAAAACCCATTGTATCGTTTGCAGCTCCTGCCAAAGCCTGTGCAGGCGAAGACGTGATACTAACCAACAACTCCGTAGTATCACAAGGCGGCCTAACCTACGATTGGGACATGGGCAACGGCACAAGCCAAAGCACCAACCCCATAGCCAACTATACAACAGCAGGCAACTACACCATAAGCCTAACCGCCACCTCAGGCATAGGCTGTAATGCAACCGCCACACAAAGCATCACCATACAAGCACTACCGAATAGTGATTTTACAATAGCGAGTGCTAAGACAGGGAACGGAGGAATAGAAATAACCCCGATAGCCCCTAACGGTTCAGGCGACTATACATGGTTGTATGGCGACGGAGGTAAGAGCAACGAAAAAGGCAAACACACCTATGCTTACAATGGTCAATTGGGATTATTTAACGTTACCTTGATAATAGATAACGACGGATGCCAGAGCAATACAAGCAAAGATGTTCGCATTAATGTGTTGAGCACACAAGCTGTTGATGCAGACAACATCAACATCTACCCCAACCCTAGTAGCGGATGGGTAAATGTTGATCTAAACAGTGTTAATGGTGTTAAATTAATCAGAATTACAGATGTACTAGGTAAAACTATAGCTACGCAACAAATTAGCAATGGGGTTCAAAACACCTACAGAGTTGATATGGGTAATGCAAAAGCAGGTGTTTACTTTGTACAAATAGAAACAAACACAGGTGTATACAGCAAAAAAATATCTGTAGAACGCTAGTAAAAGAAGCTTTTTCAAGCACATACATTAATTAGTTAAAAGTGAGCTGCCGGGATTGGCGGCTCACTTTTTTTTGTGCACTGAAAAAATATTTTGATATTTCTAAAAATTGGTTTTAACTATTCTTAAACACCTTTAAAATATGTAGATATGATTTTTATTGGTATGAAACAAAATTATAAATAGGGTGCTGTAATTTTAAAAATTGAGCATTAATCTGTTTTATATGCAATTTATATTAGTTTGTTTACAATTTTTATATAAATTCGTTGTTACTAATTAATGTATGTTCTATGATAAAACTTTACAAAACCTTAAAGGGCAAATTCCGCCCTGTTGGCATATTTGTGCTATTAATATGCCTTACCACCGCAGTGTACGCTGCCCCTATGAGTGGTAACTACACCATCAACAAAAGTATTGCATCGTCCAGTACTAATTTTACCTCTTTCCAATCACTATTCTCAGCCTTAGCCAGTAATGGAGTTGACGGTGCTGTAATAGTTGATGTATCAAACGGCCCCTATACCGAGCAGGTAAGCGCAAATGCAATTAGTGGAGCCAGTGCTACCAACACCATTACTATAAACGGTAACGGACAAACACTAAAATACACTTCTACATCTTCAGCCAATCGCCATACCTTTCTTTTTGCAGGAGCCGATTGGGTTACTTTAAAAGATCTTACTGTTGAAGCATTGGGCACAACCTATGCTTGGGGCATTCGCTTGTACAACAATTCCGATCACAACACTATTGATGGTTGTACTGTGCGTGTACCTAACGTAACCAGTACCAGTTCACTAAACAGTGTTGGTATTGTAGCAACCTCAAGTACAACCTCTACATCGGGTATAAGCAATAACTGCAAATACCTAACTGTACAAAACAGTGTAGTAACAGGCGGTACTAGTTATGGCCCATATTATGGTATCCGTATTAATGCGCAATCGTCAAATACAACAGTATCAGGCATAAAACTGATAAATAATACCATTAAGAACTTTTACATTTATGGTAACTATTTTTACAACTGTAATGATTTGTTGTTTGAAGGAAACAAAATCACTCGCGATGCCAACTATACACGTATATCTACCACCTACTCAATGTATCTTATACTTTGCCTTGATACTAAAGTAAAGAATAATGAGATATTTGATCTTTTTCAATCCGTATCTACCACCTCTACTTTTTACGGCATACTTTACACAAGTAATACTAGCTCAACCACCCAACACGAGGTATCGAACAACCGTATCTATAACAATAATTCAAGAGGTACTTGGTATGGAATTTATGCCTCATGCAGTTACAATTTAGATATTAGCCACAATACAGTTTCTCACGAAAATGCTACTCCTACATCGGGCACACAATACGGTATATACATGAGTTGCAGCTACACCGGCCGTAGTATAAAAAACAATATCATCACCTTAGATATGCCGGGTACTACCACCCGTTATGGTATATACAACAATACCAGCACCAGCATGGATATTGACCATAACAATATTTATGTAACAGGCAGCAACGGTAATACCGGCTATTACGGTGGCCCACAAAAGACCCCTGCCTTGTGGCAAGCAGTAACAGGTCCCGGTTCCCCCTATGATGCCAACTCCGCCTTCGTATCCCCCAACTTTGTAAGCAGCACCAACGGCAGCCAATTAATTCCTCGCGCCGTAGCATTAGACGACTTAGGAACCCCCATATCAGGCATTAGTACCGATTACAGTGGCGCACCACGCAGTTTAACCGCCCCCGATCCCGGCGCCGTAGAATTCACCATAGATGCCAACGTAACCCAAGTAAGCACCTCAGGCGGCAGCTTAGCGTGCCAAGGTGAGACCGATATGGTAAGCGTATGGATAAAAAACAACGCAGGATTTACCCTGGACAACTTTAGCGTAACCTATACCAGCACAGGCGACAACCCCGTAAGCATTACCGAACCGTTTGTTGGCAGCATTCCCGCAGGCGACAGTGCACAACACAACTTTTCAACCCCATTAACGTTCACCAATACCGGTAACGACATCATCAACGCCTATATAGGCAGCAAACCCCCCGTAGGCAACTACGGTATAGCCATAAACCCCTCACCGATAGGCGCAGAAATAACCAAAGGAAGCCCCTTTCAAGGACAATACTACACCGGCAATACCACCGACCCCGATATATTAGCCAACCCCGATCAGCTAACCTATGAAGTAACCGCCCCAACAGGATACGACAAAAAAGACTACGGAACCACTTGGAGTATAAACACCTTCATAACCTCAACAGTAAAAAATGCGAGCATCCCGGCGGGCGACATAAGCACCACCGATGCCAATAGCAGTAACAACTATAAAATACTAGTTAAACCGAGCACTAGCTTAACCGATGACACCGTAGTAATTAAACTAGCCGCCTACTCACTAACCACCCTTTGCGAAGCCCCGATACTAGAACGCCATATCTTTATAGCCCCCCGTCCCACAGCCGACTTTACCTATACCGATGTGTGCGAGCGCGAAGAAGTGAGCCTGCAAAGCACCAGTAGCCTGAGCACAGGAACCATGAAATACAAATGGGAGTTTGGCGACGGCAGCACCAGCGACTTTGCCGACAACGCTAAAACATACGCAACATTTGGTACCTATAGCGTAAAACTAACCGTAACCAGCAACTACGGCTACACCGATAACATCACCAAAACCGTTACAGTACACCAAAGCCCCGTAGTAGACTTTACCTACGACAACAAATGCGAAGGCAGTGCCGTACCATTTACCGATAACTCTACAGTACCTGGCGGCAGCCCCAGCTACAGTTGGGACTTTGGCGATGGAATAGGCACCAGTAGCAGTCCTAGCCCCAGCTATACCTATACTAGCCCCGACCTATACTTTGCTACATTAACCATAACCGACGCCAACAATTGTGCTACCAGCCTTAGTCAGCCAATAACGTACAGCGCAAACCCCATAGCCGACTTTACCATGCCCACATTAAACTGTGCGCAAAACCCCATACAACTAGATAACACCAGTACCCCTGCAGGCAATACCGGTTATACATGGGACTTTGGTAACAGCCAGCAAGCCAACAGCAAAAACGGAACAACCAGCTATGCAGCAGCAGGCAGCTATACCATAACCTTAACCGCTCAGAACGACTACGGATGCACCGATGTAAACACACAAACCATTAGCATTACCGAAGCACCCATAGCCGACTTTACCATAAACGGACAATGTATAGGAGAAGCCGTAAGCATCACCAATACCACCAACGAGCCAAGCGGTACCAGCGTAGGCTACCAATGGAAACTAGGCGAAGACGGCGCAAACAGCACCGCCAAAGACCCTAGCTATACCTACCAATCAGTAGGCGAATACGAGATAGAGTTAATAGCAAGCAGCACCAACGGCTGTAGCACCAGCAAAACGCAAACCGTAACCTTTGGCGAAAAACCCATTGTATCGTTTGCAGCTCCTGCCAAAGCCTGTGCAGGCGAAGACGTGATACTAACCAACAACTCCGTAGTATCACAAGGCGGCCTAACCTACGATTGGGACATGGGCAACGGCACAAGCCAAAGCACCAACCCCATAGCCAACTATACAACAGCAGGCAACTACACCATAAGCCTAACCGCCACCTCAGGCATAGGCTGTAATGCAACCGCCACACAAAGCATCACCATACAAGCACTACCGAATAGTGATTTTACAATAGCGAGTGCTAAGACAGGGAACGGAGGAATAGAAATAACCCCGATAGCCCCTAACGGTTCAGGCGACTATACATGGTTGTATGGCGACGGAGGTAAGAGCAACGAAAAAGGCAAACACACCTATGCTTACAATGGTCAACTGGGATTATTTAACGTTACCTTGATAATAGATAACGACGGATGCCAGAGCAATACAAGCAAAGATGTTCGCATTAATGTGTTGAGCACACAAGCTGTTGATGCAAACAACATCAACATCTACCCCAACCCCAGTAGCGGATGGGTAAATGTTGATCTAAACAGTGTTAATGGTGTTGTGAGTATACAAGTAGTTGATGTAGCAGGTAGGTTGGTTACCACTCAGCCTATCAATAGCACCCAAAAAAGCTATGCAATAGATATGGGCACTACAAAAGCAGGTGTATACTTTGTGCAAGTAATTACTGATGGTGGTTTATTCAATAAAAAAATCATAATTACACAGTAATTATATGTAATTCAGTTACATACATGATATAAATTGGTAAAAATGCCGCCGAAATTTCGGCGGCATTTTCATTTTTCAAGCAGTTGTAATAACAAATAAGAATTTAGGGCATATCACAAAAAAAATTTTTAAACTTACTTTATAGCATTTTTAAGCTTCTTAATCATATTGAAATTAGAGTTAAAATTCACATGAATTTAACTTGATTTTTTGATATTTCTTTTTACATAGTTTCGTGTTACCAACTAAATGTAAGTAATATGATGAAACTTTACAAAACACTCTCAATCAGGTATTTAGGTTTAAAAATGGTGGCGGTGCTGCTGTTATGTATTCCTTTATCTGTCTTTGCCGCACCAATGAGTGGTAGTTATACCATTAACAAAAGTGTGGTGGCATCAACTACAAATTACACTAGCTTTCAATCACTATTTACAGCTCTTGCTACTAATGGAGTAAATGGGGCAGTTACTGTAAGTGTGCTTAACGGCCCTTATACTGAGCAAGTAAGCGCAAATGCAATAAGTGGAGCCAGTGCTACCAATACCATTACGATTAATGGAAATGGGCAAACACTAAGTTTTAGTGCTACGTCTTCTTCGGCACAACACACTTTAATGATAAATGGTGCTGATTGGTTAACGATAAAAGACTTAACCATACAAGCTTTAGGCGTAACATACGCATGGGGTGTTAGGTTAACCAATAACTCTGATTATGTTACATTTGATGGGTGCACTGTTCGTGTGCCTAACATAACCAGTACCAGTTCGCTAAATAGTGTGTGTATTACCGCTACTGCCAGCACCACATCACCCGCAAGTTCGGGCACAAACTGTAAGTACCTTACAGTTCAGAACTGTGTATTAACCGGCGGAACAACTAACGGGCCATATTATGGAATGTGCCTGTATGCACAATCTTCAAACACTATTGTATCAGGCATAAAACTCATCAACAATACCATTAAAAACTTTTACATTTATGGTAACTATTTTTACAACTGTAATGATTTGTTGTTTGAAAGAAACAAAATCACCCGCGATGCCAACTACACCCGTATATCTACTACCTATGGCGTATATGTGGGGCTATCTGTTGATACTAAAGTAAAAAATAACGAGATATTTAACCTGTTCCAAGCAGTATCTACTACTTCTACTTTTTACGGTATATTTTATACAAGTAATACAAACTCAACCACACAACACGATGTATCAAACAACCTTATTTATAATAACACTTCAAACGGTTCGTGGTTTGGTATATACCTATCTTGCTCATACAATGTAGATATTACACACAATACAATATCGCACCAAAACAATACACCCACATCGGGCACACAGTACGGTGTATATTTAAGTTGCAGCTACACAGGCCGTAGGATAAAAAATAATATTATAAACCTTGACTTGCCGGGTACAACTACACGCTTTGGTATATACAATGGTGGTATTACTACCATAATGGATATTGACTATAACAATATATATGTTACGGGCACTAATGGAAACACAGGATACTATGGCGGAAACCAACAAACCCCTGCCTTATGGCAAGCGGTAACAGCACCCGGTTCGCCCTTTGATGCAAACTCTACCTTTGTTGATCCTAGCTTTAAAAGCACTACAATTGGGGCACAGCTTATTCCCCAGTCGGTAAACCTTGACGATTTGGGTGTGCCTATTGCAAATGTAGTTACCGATTTTAATGGTGTTCCTCGCAGCTTAATAGCCCCCGACCCGGGTGCATTAGAGTTTACTATTGATGCCAATGTTAACAAAATCGAAATGCCAAACGGCTCACAAATGTGCCGCGGACAAAAAGACGATGTTAAAGTTTGGATTAAAAACAATTCGGCTATAGCTATCTCAGGTTTTAATGTAACCTATACTGTTAATGCTATTAACCCTGTGGTTCAGCCATTTATTGGAAAAATAAACCCGGGTGATTCGGCTCAGTTTACATTTAGTAAACAAGTTGAATATAATACAGTAGGTATGGCAGATATTAGAGCAAGTATTGCCAACAAACCTAAGTATGGGCCTTACAGTGTAAATGTAAAACCATCACCTATTGGTTCTGAAATTACTAAGGGAGCAGCATTTCAAGGTCAATTTTTAACGGGTAATGCTAACGACCCTGATGTTGTAGCAAACCCTGATGAGATTAACTATGAGTTTACTAACCCTACTGGATACTTAAACAGTGGTTACGGTTCAACTTGGGTAGTAAATACATTTATTTCTACAACAGCAAAAAATGCAACCATTAATCCATCAAACATAGTTCGTACAAATGCCAGCTCAAGCGGAAATTATAAAATAAAAGTAAAACCGGGAGCTACGCTTACAGATGATACTATATATATAAGTTTGGCAGCCTATTCACTAACTACTTTGTGTGAAGCTCCACTTGTAGAGCGTGCAATATTTGTTGCACCAAGGCCGGTTGCCGTTATAGATGCTACTGATGTATGTGAAAAGGAAGCTGTAGACTTGATAAGCAAATCAACCATTAGCAGCGGTACTATGAAATACAAATGGGAGTTTGGCGATGGTACTATCAGCGATTTTGCTGATAATGCTAAAACATATGCAACATTTGGTACTTATACTGTAAAACTAACAGCAACATCAAACTATGGATATAGTAACACTGCCACAAAAACAGTAACCGTTTTTGAAGCACCCAAAGCCAACTATTTGTATGATAACAAATGTGAGGGCAACGCAGTTCCGTTTACTAATAGCTCAGTAGTAGCCAATGGGTCACCTATATACAGTTGGGATTTTGGCGATAAAAAAGGCACATCGGCTATGCCAAGCCCTAGCTATGTATATACATCACCGGGTTCATACTTTGTATCGCTAACTGTTACCGATGCAAAAAACTGTGCTACCACTGTAACCAAACCGGTTAGTTACTTTAAAAAACCAAAAGCTGATTTTGTTTTGCCAGCAACAATATGTAATCAAAGCCAAGTGATGTTTAATAATACATCAGTAGCATCAGGCAATACAGGCTATAGTTGGGAGTATGGTAATGGCGTTGTAGCTCAAACAAAACAAGGTGCAGCCACTTATGCAAATACAGGTAGCTACACCATTAAACTTGTTGCCAGAAATGAATACGGTTGTGCTGATACTGCAAGCAAAACGTTTATTATTACCGAAGCACCCGTTGCTGATTTTGTAACTGTGGGCAAATGTATTGGCGAAGTTGTAACCTATACCAACAATACCAACGAGCCAAGCGGCACAGCAGTGGGGTATGAGTGGAGTTTTGGCGAAGATGGTGCTAATAGTACATCTAAAAACGGTAGTTATACTTACACCGCAGTAGGCAATTATAAAGTAGTTCTTAAAGCCACATCAACCAATGGTTGTTCAACCCAAAAAGAAGCAATGGTTACATTTGGCGAGAAACCATTAGTGGGTTTTGATATGCCTGTTAATGCTTGTGAAGGCAAAGATGTTGTGCTTAGAAACAGTTCAAAAGTATCAGTGGGAACATTAACCTATGCTTGGGATTTAGGCAATGGTAATAGCACCAGCACTAACCCTGTTGCAAACTATGCTACCGCAGGTAACTACTCAGTTAGCCTAATTGCTACTTCAGGTATAGGTTGTAGTGCCAGTGCTAGCAAAAGCATTTCTATAACAGCCACTCCAAACAGTAACTTTTTAATAGAAAGTTCAAAAACAGGTAACGGAGGCATAACGCTTACACCGGCAAGCCCTAATGGAACGGCTAAATATACATGGATATATGGCGATGGTGGAAAAAGCAACAATAAAAACAAACACGAATACAAGTTTAATTCAGGGCTGGGTATATTTATGGTTACCCTTGAAGTTGAAGAGAACGGATGTAAATCACACACCACCCAAGAAGTTAAAATTAATGTCTTAGGTGTTGAAGGTGTTGAAGCCAATAGTTTAAATATATACCCAAACCCTAGTAGTGGCTTGGTAGGTATTCATACAAAAGGTGTTGAAGGGGTAAGAACTTTGCAAGTAATGGATGTATTAGGTAGGGAAGTGTATTCTAATGTGGTTGATTTTTCAGCACAAGAAAATATTCTTATCGATCTAAGTTTACTAAAAGCAGGTATGTATTTTATTAAAATAATATCTGATAATGAGGTGATTAGCGATAAAATCAAAATAGTAAAGTAAAATTAATACTTGCATAATAGTAATGGGCTTGTTACCTTGCAATATGGGTACAAGCCCATTTTTATTTTAAGTTCTTAAAATTATAAGGTAGATATGAGAAAAAAATTTACAAGACTATTGGGGCAATCCGTTGGGGTAGCCACTGTTTTATTAATGCTGTTTGCTAGCTCTTTAAGCTCTCAAGCGCAAAACATTGCTCCGTTGGCAACTGCTACGGGTAATGGATCGGGAACCTTCACTCCATACTTATGGAACTGGAACACTATTAATGATTTATCGCTAGGTACTTGCGGTGGGCAAGAGGCTTTTATTTGGACTACAACTCCTCCTAATGGTACTGAGTACATGGAGTGGAGCTGGAATCAAACCTATCCCATCAACAAAATCACGATTCACCACGGGCAGACTACTGGTCGTTTTCTTACTGGTGGAACAATACAATACTGGAACGGTAGCTCGTGGATAAACCATTATACATTTTCTGGCTTGCCACAAGTTTGTATTAACGACATCACTTTCCCTATTGTTGTTACTGATAAGCTTAGAATTACTAACTGGACACCAGGTACGGGACAGCAATCAAACTTAAACTTTAGAGAAATTGAAATATGGCAAGGTGCCCTACCGGGTACTCATGCTCTTGCAAAATCTACCTACAATAAGTCTGGTAACTGTGGTAACTCATCTGACTCTATTACAGTAGAAATACAAAACATAGGTTTAGTTAAAATTGGTAATTTTTATATTGGCGCAAAAGTAACAGGTACTGTAAACGGTACACCGGTTACCTATAATGACAGTGTTCTTTATAAAGATTCAATTGTAACAGGTCAAACTGCTACTGCAAGACTGTTTAAATTTAATAGTATTAATGGAGCTAATCTTAACGTAGTTTCATGGGCACGAGTGCCAAACGATACCAACAGAAACGATGATACTGTTAGGCGTAATGTACCTGTATTAGGTTCGCCAACAGCAAACCCTTCACCAACAAACAACAATCGTTGTGGTTCAGGTAGCGTAGCTCTTACAGGTGGTGCCGTTAGTGGTAACACTGTTTACTGGTACAACCAAGCAGTTGGTGGTACACTAATGGGACAGGGTAATACATTCAATACTCCTAAAATTGCTGCTCCAAGCACAGTTACTTACTATGCCGCAGGTGTAAAACACTCTGGCGATTCAGCTTTAAACTTTGGAATAGCAGGTTCAAACTATGCAGGCCCTGGTTTAAAAGGCGGTAATATGTTTGATATTGTGGTGAACAAGCCTGTAACTATTGATAGTTTAGCAGTACACTTAAACCTTAGCAATACACAAGAAGTAGTTATTTATGTTAAACAAGGTTCATACTCAACCTCGGTAACAACACCCGGTGCATGGACTTTGCTTGATAGAGTTAAAGTAAGAGCTAGAAACTTTGGTAGTGCTACCAACGTTCCACTTACTAAACCAATTTATATTGATCCGGGAGTTTATGGTGTGTATATTTTTGCTGATGAAAACTTGATTTTTGAAACCACAACCGGTGTTAAAACAGTAAAAAATACAGCTATAACAGCTTCTATGGGTATAGCTTTAGGCGATACATTTAACAATCAGTTTGGTGGTAGCTTTGCCTTTAACGGTCAATTCTTTTACCACGAAGCTTGTGTAAGCAATACACGCATACCTGTTACTGCCACTGCAAAACCATTGCCGGTTGGTGGTGCTTTTACAAAAGGTTCTACTTTCCAAGGTACATATAATGCAGGAACATTGGCACAACCAGATATTGTAGCTAATCCTGATCAAATCGAATATAATTTTACAGCTCCAACCGGTTTCTTAAACACAGGTTTTGGTTCAACTTGGAATATTGCTTCTGTATCAGTAAAAACAGTAAATGGTACTACTGTACCTTCTGCCAACTATACAGTAACAAACCCATCAACAACCAGCGGTAAATTCTTATTAAAACCTACAACCAGCTATACAGATAGCACTATTATAGTACGCTATAATATTACTAGAGCCGATAACGGTTGCGACTCAACAGTTGAGCGTATAATATTTGTAGCTCCAAGACCTCAACCTGGCTTTACTTCAACCAGTGCTTGCGAAGGTGATGCTATTGAATTTACAAATTCATCAACAATACTTTCAGGAACGTTAAGCTATGCTTGGGATTTTGCTGATGGTAGTATTTCTGATTTGGCCAGCCCATTCCATACTTACACCAAAGGCGGTAACTACCAAGTGAAAATGATAGTTACATCAAACTACGGATATAAAGACTCAACAATAAAAACGGTAAACGTTTATGAAGTTCCTAAACCTAACTTTGATTTTGTAAACGCTTGCGAAGGTGCACCAATTACCTTTACTGATGCTTCTACCTTACCCGGTGGTTCTCCTACCTACGTATGGGATTTTGGCAACAATTCTCCAAACGGAACAGGTGCTTCAACTGCAAAACAATATGCTCAACCCGGTATATATGCGGTTACTCTTACTGTAGATGTTAACGGTTGTGTAGATAAAGTTACTAAATATGTAACTCAAGCTCCTAGAGCTATACCTTCATTTACAGTTGACTTAGGCGAGTGTGATAACAAAACAGTTGGGTTTAAAAACGCAAGTACCGCTCCTAGCTTTGGTTTAGCAAGTTATTTATGGAGTTTTGGTGATGCTTCACAAGCCACCGGTATTAACGTAAACCACACTTATTTTAACTACAACACATACAATGCTACTTTATATGCTCAAACTGATTTGGGTTGTGTAGATAGTATTTCAAAAACGGTAACGCTTAAAGAATCACCTAAAGCTGACTTTACAATTGGTGGTGGTGCTTGTACTAACGAAACCGTATTGTTAACCAATACTACTAATGTACCTGCTGGTTCTACCAACACGTATGAATGGAATTTTGGTGATGCTAATACATCATCATTAACCGACCCAACGCACTCATACCCAGCACAAGGTACATATACCATTGAGTTGAAATCATACAGTACCAACGGTTGTGAAGGTGTAACTACCAAAACAGTTACCGTAGGCGAAAAACCAGTTTCAGATTTTGTTGTAAACGATGTGTGTGCAGGTAATGCTACTATCTTTACCAATAACTCAACTGTAAGCTCAGGTGCGTTAAATTACCAATGGGATTTAGGTAACAGCAATACTCCAACTACTACCGATGCTACCACTACTTATGCTAGTGCAGGTAGCTACAATGTGTCGCTTATTGCCACCGGTGTTAATGGATGTTCTGATACAACAACTAAAACAGCTGAGGTTTTCCCTATACCAACAGTTGATATAATACCTGCATCAGCTAATACTGGTAACGGTGGTATTCGTTTTGCTACTTCAGCTACTAATGTAACCTACAAATGGTTCTTTGGAGATGGTGGTACATCAGACGTTCAAAACCCAACCTACATTTATCCTTTTGCTTCAAAATGGACAGTTAGGTTAGTAGTTGTATCTCCTGATGGTTGTGTAAACTCTACCACAACAGATGTAGTTGTTAATCCACTTTCAGTACAAGGCGCAGAACAAGGAAACTTTGTTGTGTATCCTAATCCTACTTCAGGTCTATTCTATGTTAAATATGATGGCCAAGCAGGTGTAGACAACATAAGAGTAACCGATATATTAGGTAAAGTAATAGCTAACTACCAAACTGAAATAGGTAGCGATGCAGTTGCTTTTGACCTTAGTAGCCAGTCGGCAGGTGTATACTTTATTACTTTAACAGATGTTAGCGGTAATAGCACCTTCCAAAAAGTTACTATTACAAAATAATACTTATCTCTAAAACCTTAAAAAGCGGTTTTGCCTATAGGCAAAACCGCTTTTTTATTTATTGCTGATAATATAGAATAGCTTATATTTGATATACTAATCAATTCATTTACTACTATGAAAAAGTCAATCCTTTCCTTAGTGTTTATTTTCTCTCTTATTGCCTTCTTTAGTTTTGAAGGTCAATCTCAATCGTTAGATGTTGTTAATAATAGTGCGTCAAACATGAATGTTACCTATTGTGGGCAACGTGTTTGTGTTAATGCGGGTGGAGGAACAGCGTCAGTAATGAATCCTTGCCCCACTTCTCCGCCATGTGATTTAACATTTCAGTTTGGGTGCCCAACTGGGGCAGGAACACCTCCATGCTCGGTTACAATTCCTCTTTCTCCATGCCCCGTTGCAGGTGTGTCATATTCGTACGGTGTTAGCGGGTACCCTACAGGCTGTGCTGTGCCAAATATTTCTTTTAGTATAACAATTGACCCCGTAGGAAATGTTGTTATTAGGTTTGTTGCCTATTAATCTGAACGGAGTATATATTGAAAGACCCTTATATAAAATATTTGGGTCTTTTTTGTATATAAAGAGTAGCGAATTGTCATAAAAATGTAGTTTTCTTTCTATTAATAGCTTTTGTTTTGTAAATTTCAGCGGTAAACCTAATCGATTAACAAAATATAATATGAAAATTAACCTTTACTCTACTTTATGTAAGTCACTCTTGCTGTTTTTGCTTTCAACCTTTATGGTTGGTTCGGCACAAGCTCAAGACGTTGTTTACTCTGAGTTTTTTACAAACGGGGCAACCTATTGTCCTAGCTCACCTCAACATGATAACTGGGGTATATTTAGAGCACAATTGGACACTGTTACGAAAAAGTTTAGAAAAGTAACAGTACGAGGTAGCAACGACCCTGTAGGTATTACCTGTACAGATCCTACAGCTACACGCCAAATTGCCGCAGCACTTCGCTCAGGCACAACATTATCTCTTATTTGTGATGGTAAGACTTGGGTGGTTGGCACAGGGTGTCACGTAACCGGTGGATGCACAAATATTAATGATGCAATTGAGCTGGTTGTTGATTTTAACCTTACTTGTCAATGTGCTAATCCCGGTTATATTTTGCGCCCTATAATTGGTAACTCTAACTGGGGAGGAATAAACGGAGCTACTTGTGGTGGTAATAACCAAACTATGGAGGTTATTTTTTCAAACCCAGTAGGTAATAATGCCGCCCCCGGTGGTGTTACTGCACCTGTAACAAGTTGTGGTTCGGTTAACGATAGCCTTTCTGTAACAATTCAAAATGCAGGTATTAATAAAATAGCCAACATACCTGTTACCTGCAAAGTAAACGGTACTTTAGGCGGAACTCCTTATAGCAATACTTTTTCAACTACAATAGGTGTAGCACCTGACTCATTAAGCCCTTTTACATCAAGGGCGTTTAAATTTACAACACTAAATACATCAAACGGAGCCGATTTAGACATTACGGTATACACCGCTATGGCTAGCGATACAACGCGTGGTGATGATACACTTAGGTTTAAATATAAAAACGTAGGTACACCTACAGGTAATGCAACGGCTAGTAATGTAACCCGTTGCGGTACTGGTGCCGTAACCCTTAATGCTACTGTTCCATCAGGGCATTCGGCCTATTGGTACAATTCATCAAACAAACTTATTGGTGTTGGTGCTTCAGTTCCTTCATCAGTAGTTCCCGGAGGTACTAGAGACAGTTTTTATGTTGCTTCGGCAAAGGTTTCTACACCAACACCTCTTGGTACTGCATTTACAGGAACTTCAAATGCAGGTTCAGGATTTGAAGGCGGTATAATGTTTGACATGATTGCTGCAAAAAGTCTTGTTCTTGAGGGAGTTGATGTACATTTAAATGGTACCGGTACTAAAAAAGTAACTGTATATGTAAAATCAGGAACTTATAAAGGAAGCGAAACCAACAAAGTTGCTTGGACATTAGTTGGTTCTGTTGATGTAACTGCAGCTGGGTTTGGTGTTCCTGTAAAGGTTAATTTACCACCTTTCGAGTTAAACCCGGGAACGTATGGTATATATATATACTCTAGCGATGGATTACTTTGGACTAAAAGTTCTTTTGGTACAGGTGTAAGTAATTTTGATTTATCAATACAAGGCGGTACTACTTTGCGTGATGCGTTTGCAACTATTATTAGTCAAACCGATCGTTTTGATGGTATGGTTAATTATAGGCAAAGTTGTGTTTCAGCTACAAAGGCAAAAGTTATTGTAACTGCTAATCCTTTGGCTGTTGGTTCTGACCTTGCTAAAGGTACTTTATTTAAAGGTACGTATGATGGTGGTTCAATTTCTCAACCTGATATTGTTGCTAGCCCTGATAGTATAAGCTATGAAATGCCTGCACCTACTGGATTTACTAATTCTAACTACGGTTCGGGTTCAGCATGGTATGTTTCTTCTTTTGGTGTAAAAACCATAAACGGAGTAGCGTTGCCAACCACATCTTATAAATTAGAAGCTCCAGCGGGTGGAAAAAATGCAAGAATCATTTTCTTCCCTCCAAGTAACTTTACAGATAGTACTGTTGAGGTTAATGCCTTCATCCGTCGTAACGATAATGGGTGCGATACCTTTTTAAGACGTGTAATATTTGTAGCACCTCGCCCTGTTAGTCAATATAGTAACAATGTAATTTGCTTTGGTGATGTTACAGAGTTTACCAATACTACTAGCATAACTAGCGGAACTATTGATTATTTCTGGAAGTTTGGCGATGGAACAACATCAACACTAACTGAGCCTGCAAAAACTTATGGTGCTGCAGGAAACTATACCGTAGTGCTTATCGCTACATCAAATTATGGTTATAAAGACTCTTCTGTAAAAACAGTTGTTGTTAAAGAGATACCCAATCCTAATTTTGTAATTACCAACGCTTGCGAAGGTACAGCTCTTAAGTTTGATGATAACTCAAGCTTACCTCCGGGAACTCCTACTTATACATGGAACTTTGGTGATGGAAACACAGCTGTAGGTAAAAATGTTACCCACCTATATGCAATGCCTAATATCTATTTGGCTAAATTAACTATTGAAGTAGCCGGTTGTGCAAATTCGGCAAGCAAATACGGTACACAAGCACCACGCAGTGTACCTGATTTTAGCTTCACCGCGGCACAGTGTGATAACCTTAATATTGGATTTACCAATGGGTCTACACCACCTGCATTTGGTAGTGTAGGTTATACTTGGAATTTTGATGATGGTACCAGTGCTTCAGCATACTCTACCACCCACACTTTTACATCATTTAAAACCTATAATGTAAAACTAATAGGTAATACCGATTTAGGTTGTGCTGATAGCATTACAAAATCAGTGTCTTTATTAGAGTCTCCAAAACCTGTGTTTACTTCAGCTGGAGCTATTTGTAGCAATCAGTCAGTAACAATTACCAATAGCACAAATGTACCTACAGGTGCTACCAATGCTTATACTTGGGATTTTGGTGATGGAAACTCATCTACTGATGCAAACCCAACACATATTTTTGTGGCTCCGGGTGTTTACGATATAACCCTTGATGCGTTTAGTTCAAACGGTTGTACAGGTAAAACAACCAGCACTATTACTGTTAACGAGAAGCCAAGTGCAGAGTTTACAGGAAACAATGTTTGTATGGGTGAAGAAACTCAATTTGTTAATGGTTCAACAATTAGTTCAGGCACGCTTAGCTATAGCTGGGATTTAGATAACGGTTCAGCTCCGGTTACCGTAACCAATCCTACCATTACTTATGCTACTGCAAAAACATATAATGTAACATTGGTAGCATCAACTACAGCAGGTTGTACAGATACTAGCGTTAAAGCTATTAAAGTATCGCCAATACCAGCGGTTGATATTGTGCCTGCCTCAAACAATACCGGTGACGGTACAATTAAGTTTGCTACCACCTCAACAGGTGCTGGCTACTCTTACTTGTGGACATTTGGTGATGGTGGTACATCAAACCTTCAAAACCCATCATACAAATATGGTTTCCCAGGAAACTGGCCTGTACGTTTGGTAATACGCACAGCTGATGGTTGTATAAATACTACCACTACTACAATATTTGTAAACCCACTTTCAGTATCAGAAGCTGCAAGTGCTAAAGGATTACAAGTATACCCTAACCCTACTTCTGGTAAATTAATTGCTGATTTTAGCAATTACACCGGCGATGAGGTTGTGAACATTAATATTACTGATGTTTTGGGTAGAGTAGTGCTAAACAGCAGTTTACCTAGTGCAAATGCAGTAGAAATGAATTTAGAAACTTATCCTGCAGGTATTTATTATTTAAATGTAGAAACTACCTCTAACACCCTTACAATTAAAGTGTTAGTTTCTAAGTAATACTCTTTATTAGTGTTTTTTTAAACACTTTATTTATATTTATTATACCAAAAGCCCCCATTTATGGGGGCTTTTTTTTTAAAAACTTGCAATTATCAGATTAGTTTCGTTTAACTTTGTTATTACCTTATCTCGTAATAACATTCAAACCTACTAATATGACTAAAACGTTTACTAAACTTTTATTGCTTGCGGCTATTCTGCTTACTGGAATAAGCACCAAAGCACAATTCTACTTTCTCAACGAGAATTTTAATGGAACCACAGGTTCAACACCGCCCACAGGGTGGACTAACAACACTCTTTCAGGCGATGTGTCTTTTGATAAGTGGAGATTTAACAATCCTGGTGCGCGAGCACTAAACTCACCAATTTCATCCCCAGCTGCTATTTTTGATAGTGATAACTACTCAGCTGGTGGTGGTTTTGAAGATGTAACCCTAGAAAGCCCCGCTTTTAACACTACCGGCTATGCAGGCGTTACACTTAAATGGGATCAATATTTCCAAAGTGGTTTTGGTGGTACTGCCATGGTGCAAGTATGGGATGGTACAACTTGGAATACTGTTTACAATAACAATTCTACAACAACAAGTAATCCCAACACCCAAACCATCAACATAACTACACTAGCTGCTAATAAAACGGGCATAAAAGTTCGTTTCCGTTGGCAAGGAGACTGGTCGTGGTTCTGGATTGTAGACAACGTACAAGTATACTACGTTGTTGATGTTCAGCCGCTATCAGTTGATGCACCAAAAACTCCTTGCGGAGCCAGTAACGATAGTGTTAAAATTACTGTAAGAAACAATAGTGGCTTTGCTGTAACTAACGTGCCTATCACAGTTCAAATTGGTGGTATTGGCACAGCTACCAGAAATGCTACAATAGCTTCTATACCCGCTTCAGGCACAGCACAAGTTACTGTGTCAGGTGTTAATACCACTGGTGGTGGTTCTCTTACTGTAAAAGCATTTACAGCGCTTACAGGTGATAACAATGCTTCAAACGATACTATAAACTTTGGTATTAACATTATTGGAACACCAACGGCACCAACGGTTACACCCGGAGCTATTTGCGGTGCAGGTTCAGTTCCACTTAGTGCTACAACCACTCTTTCTAGCGATTCAATAGTTTGGTATGCTAATAATCCTCCAACAGGATTGGCACTTGCAAATACAAGAAAATTTAATACGCCAAACATATCTTCTACTACTACATTTTATGCTGCAGCAGCAAGGGGTAATACAACTCCAAAATCGTTTTTAACAACCACTGTGGGTGGTAACGGGCAGCAAGGTGCTATGGTAGATATAATTGCAAACAAGAATATTATTCTTGATTCTATTTCGTTTTACGAATTTACTCCCACTGCAGGTACTTATACCATGAGGATATATTACAAAACAGGCACATACAATGGTTTTGCTACCACTGCCGGTGCTTGGACTAACCATGGAGATTATACAGTAACTGCCAGCGGTAGTGCAGGCCCGGTGAAATTTAATATTAATGACCTTGAGCTTGCATCAGGTGTAACTTACGGTTTCTATATCACTATTATTTCTGGCCCCCAAACAACACTTACTTATACTACATTGGGTAGCCCAACAACTTATTCAAATGCTGATATAACTGTTAATGCAGGTGTTGGAGTATCAGGTTTGTTTGCAGGTACATTTAACCCTAGGGGATGGAACGGTATTTTACACTACAAAGAACCAGCTTGTTTAAGTGCACTTGTACCTGTTACTGCTACTATAAACGATGTAGCAAAAGGAACAACTTTGAATGCTAAATCAGGTTCTAAAGGAACATTTAACGGTGGTACAATTATATCTCCTGATGTTAATGCTGCACCAGACTCAATTAAGTACGATCTAGTAACTCCAACAGGATTTAACAATGCTGATTATGGCACTGGTGGAAGTAAAACTTGGAACGTATCATCAATAATTGTTGAAACTACAAACGGTTATACAGTGCCTTCAAGTATGTATAGCTTTATAGCTCCTACTTCATTACGTGGTGGTGAATTTAGACTGCATACTGATACAACACTTAACGATAGTATTGTTGGTGTAACCTTAAACGTTCGCAGGTTAGATAACAATTGCGATACTGTAATTAAAAAATACATATACATCGCGCCTCGTCCGATAGCACGTTTCAACCACACCGAAGTTTGCCAAGGCGATGTTACCGAAATGATTAATACAAGTTATCTGCAAGCAGGTACTATGACTTATGCTTGGGATTTTGGTGACGGAAAAACAAGTGATTTAGCTAACCCTGCACACGTATATGGTGCACCGGGTACGTATACTGTTAGTGTTGTAGTTACTTCTGATAAAGGATATACCTCATCGGCAACTAACTCAGTTAAAGTAAAAGAAATTCCTAAGCCTAACTTTGATTTTACTAACGCTTGCGAAGGAACAGCAATAAGGTTAGTAGATGGTTCTACATTGCCTGCCGGTACCACCACTTATTCATGGGATTTTGGTGATAACAATACAGGCATGGGAGCAACTACCTCACACCTTTATGCTCAACCGGGTATATACCCTGTAAGGTATACAGTTGATGTAAACGGTTGCGCAGCTACTACAACTAAATATGTTACACAAGCACCTCGTAGTGTGCCTAACTTTACTAATACCGCTTTACAATGCGATAACAAAAATGTAGCCTTTACCAATACCACTACTGCCCCTGCGTTTGGTAGTGCAGGTTATGAGTGGAAACTGGGTGATAGTACGGTTGTAAACAGTGTAAATGTATCACACACATACAATAGCTTTAAAGTGTATAATGTTGTTTTAGTATCTCGCACAGATTTAGGTTGTGCCGATTCTATTACTAAATCAATCACATTATTAGAGTCTCCCGCAGTTAGTTATAACATAGGTGGTTCACTTTGCCATGGCGAAACTTTAACCTTTACTAATACTTCAACTACACCTGTAGGTGCAGCTGGTGCAAATAGCTACGAGTGGAATTTTGGTGATGCTAACTCATCAACCGACGATAGCCCAACACACCAATATGCAGGCCCCGGTAGCAAAACTATAACTACAACAGCACGCAGTACCAACGGTTGCGAATCAACAATAACAAACAATATTGTTGTTAACCTTAAACCTAGTGCTGATTTTGTAGCAAGCGATGTTTGCTTGGGTTCAGAAACCAAATTTACAAACAACTCTAGCATAGCTGATGCTTCAACCCTTACTTACGATTGGGATTTGAACGGTAGCACTTCTACAGTTTCTAATCCTGCCGTTACTTACAACACAGCAGGTACTAAAACAATAGTGCTTGTTACTACATCTTCAACAGGATGTACTTCAACAGTTACTAAAACAGTAGAAGTAAATCCGTTGCCTGTAGCTGATATTATCATAGCTTCTCAACTTAGTTTCGACGGTGGATTTAGCTTCACTACTAATGCAGTAGGTACTAAATACAGGTGGTTGTTTGGTGATGGTGGTTCTGATTCAGCTAAAAGTGTAACTTACAAATACCCTGTTGATGGTTTGTATACTGTACGTTTAGTTGTTGAAACTGATAAAGGATGTATAGGTACTAACACTGATAAAGTGAGTGTAAACAGATTAGGTGTTTCTGAAAATAGCTTAAACAACAATGTAAAAATGTATCCTAACCCGGGTAGTGGTGCATTTGCAATTGAGTTTGACGGTATTAATACAGAAGATATTAAATCTGTTACTGTGCTTAACAACCTTGGACAAAAAGTTGCTGATATGGACTTAGGTACTATAAACAACAACATGATGAATATTAACATTACCGGCCAAGCAGCAGGTATCTACTTTATACAAGTTGAAACTAGCAACGGTAAAGCTAGCTTTAAGTATAACCTTGTTAAATAAAATTTAACCTAACCATTACTATTTACTATATAAGCCCTCTCGACATTGTTGAGAGGGCTTTTTTATGGTTGTAACAGCTCTTTAGTTATTAGGCGGGTAGTATTGTAGTTGGTAGTGAAATAATCGCTGTGGAAGCTTGTTAAAGGGTTTTTTGGACTGTTTTATCGCTGGGAGGTGTTGTGTGCTGAGTATATAGGGGAGATTATTACCGCGAAAATGGAATCCATGCGCTAAACAATACGTTAGATTTTTTTACACAGATTAAGCAGGCGCGCGTGTCCACTCGTACCGAAAACAATAGAGCGTCCGCTCAGAAGTCAAAAGTTTTTTTTTGATACACCGTAAACCTTAGTCAACTTTAAAGCATACCAATAAATTGCTCAAAAAAAAGGAAGAAGAGGGGTAAGTATTACTGAAAGTTAATCTCAGTACTATCGCCCAAATTAAGGCTTTGCACCATTCCTTTTAGCATAGCATCATTGCCAATCAAAGAGTCTTCAAGTATAGCAAACTCAAGGTGTGCATAAGGCCCTATTATTGAGTGGCGGATTATAGAATAATCTATTATAGCATTATCGCCAATAGAAACATCAGGGCCAATAATAGAGTTACGTATTTTACAGCCGGGTGCAATGTATACAGGAGGGATAATTATAGTATTCTCGTGCCCTTTTATATTGTTTGGCTGAATATTGAGGCGTTTTAGCAGCGTAGCATTTGTTTCAATCAAAATATCCTTCTTGCCGCAATCAAACCAGCTATCAACATCAAAAGTGTTAAAAGTATAGCCGTTTTCAATCATGTGGTTAAGAGCATCCGTCAAGTAAAACTCATTATTGGTTTTTACATTATTATCAATAATAAAATCCAATGCTTCCTTAAACTTCCCTCCATCTTTTATGTAGTATGCACCTATTAAAGCAAGGTTCGATTTTGGTATAGTTGGTTTCTCTACCACACTTTTTATAGTGCCGTCATCATCAACCTGTGCTACGCCAAAAGAACGTGGGTCGTCAACCTTTTTAATGCCCAACGAAGATTGTCCGCCTTGAAATACCTTTTGTAAATCGGTATAAAATATCGTGTCTCCCAGTACAATAAAAACCTCGTCGTCATTTTCAACAAGGTCTTTGGCCAACCATATAGCATGGGCAATGCCCTTGCCACTGGTTTGTATAACAAAGTGATTGGTATTGTTAGGGTAATTGGTAGTAATGTAGCTTTCTATCTTATCGCCCAAATAACCGATTATAAAAATAAACTCAGTAATACCTGCCTGTTGCAAATTGTCGACAATATGAGCAATGATAGGCTTACCTGCAACGGGTATAAGCGATTTAGGCTGTGTATGTGTGTGTGGCCTAAGGCGTGTTCCAATGCCTGCTACGGGAATAATAGCTTTCATGATTTGCGTACAAATGTAAGCATCAAAAGCTTAAGTTGTTTTAAGCCTTTGTTGCTTTTAGTATAAAATGGGTTTAGGTACGTAGTTATTTGCTGCTTTTAGAAGTAAGGTAGGGTAAACTACTTTCAATATCATTTTTATAGAGGGTTTCAATTTTATTGAAATGACGGGCATCAAAGTATAATGGTCTAAATTCTGTTTGGCTATCAAAGCATAAGTGATAAGTAGTTAAAATTATTTTCTTGGTTGATTCTAATAGCTGTTCAATTTCATTTAAAGAAAGCGGGTCTACTTCTTTTTCCTTCTCATGATGTGCAAATCTATATTTTCTATTTGCCTTAATTCTCTCAATAATAGCTTGGTTGCTTTTAATCTGAGTAGAAATTTCCTTGAAAACTGCACTATCAATTTCTATGTTATACAGATTTTTTACAATCTTAGTTTTTATCTTTTCTATACTCGTTCCATCACCTTTGCTGTAAATTTTAAATAATTCAATTACAGTATCTTTAAACATTACCCTTTTGATATATCTGAAATTTTGTGATTTAAAGGGAGATGAGTCTTTGGAGTTTTGTTTCTCAGAAAAGTATTTAGCAAACAAAAAACTTTCTTGTGCAGTGGTAAAAATCTTCCAAACTGCTGAAATTTCTTCGTGCAAAGCATTTACATATTCCATAAACCAAAATGATAAAAGTTTGGAGACTTAAAACAGGCGACTATAAACTTAAAACTGGTTTACAGTTTAATGCACACATTTTTTGGCTCGGTAAAAAAGCGCAGGGCTTCCCAACCGCCTTCACGGCCTACACCACTTTGTTTCATACCCCCAAAAGGCGTACGAAGGTCGCGCAGCAACCAGCAGTTTACCCAAACAATACCGCTTTTAAGTTTTGCAGCCACACGGTGGGCTTTGGTAAGGTTTTCCGTCCACACAGTACCGGCAAGTCCATAAGTAGTACTGTTAGCATATTGCAAAACTTCCTCCTCAGTGTCAAAAGGCATAATAGTAACCACAGGGCCAAAAATTTCTTCTTGGTTGGTGCGGCAATTGTAGCTTAAACCCTCAATTACTGTTGGGGCTATAAACCAACCGTCTTTGCAGCGTCCTTCAACCTGCACACGTTCGCCACCTGTAAGTACAGTACCGCCTTCTTCTTTAGCCAAAGAAATATAGCCCATCACTTTTTCAAAATGTGCTTGTGAGGCTATTGCACCTACTTTGGTTTTTTCCTCCATAGGGTCGCCCACTTTAAGTTCTTTAACTTTAGCTACAAAGGCATCTTTAAACTTATTGTATATGCCGCGTTGCACAAAAATGCGCGAGCCACACAAACATATCTCGCCTTGGTTTTGGAACGATGAAAGCACCGAGGTTTTCACAGCCTTATCAAAATCGCAATCGTCAAAAATTATATTGGGGTTTTTACCACCCAATTCAAGCGAAAGTTTTTTAAACATTGGCGCGGCAACACTTGCAATATGTTTGCCTGTAGCCGTTCCGCCTGTAAACGATATTGTAGTAATAGCAGGATGCGCCACAATAGCACTGCCTACTTTAGGGCCAAGCCCGTGTATAATGTTTAGCACTCCTTTGGGCAAGCCCGCCTCAGCGCACAGTTTACCAAACAAGTAGGCCGTCATAGGTGTAATTTCTGATGGTTTTGCTATTACGCAATTTCCTGCGGCAAGCGCAGGGGCTATTTTCCATGTAAATAGATACAAAGGCAAATTCCAAGGGCTAATGCAGCCCACCACACCAATAGGGGTGCGTAGGGTATAGTTTAGCGCAAAATCAGTCATAGGATGTGCTTCGCTGGCAAAATGCTCAATAGCAGTAGCAAAAAAATGGATGTTTTGCATTGCGCGAGGTATTTCTCCTTTTTGTGCTAGCCATACAGGCTTGCCTTGGTCTTGACTTTCGGCCTCGGCCAGTTTATCCAAATTGTCTTCCATTAGTTGCGATAGGCGCAACAGTATCTTACTTCGCTCAGTAATAGGCATATTTGCCCATCCCTCAAAAGCAGCTTGTGCCGCCTCAACAGCAGCTTGCACATCGGTCTCGTCACTATCAGGGCAATGGCTGTATACCAATCCTGTTGCAGGCTCGTAATTATCTATATAAGCACCGCTTTGGGGTGCAATCATCTCACCGTTAATGTAGTTAGCAATTTTTATCATGGCAGGTGCAAAGGTAACTATTTGTAAGTTATGGGCTGTTTGGTAAATGTAGTTTGCTGTGTTTATAGGTAAGGTAACTAAACCTAAATTTCAAAAGCGCGCTTAATCTCGTTTCCTCTGTTAGAATCTAAACGAAGTAAGATAAACAGCATAATGGTGAAACTAAGCAGTGATGAACCTCCGTAGCTAAAAAACGGCAACGGTATACCCACAACGGGGAAAAGCCCAATAGTCATACTAATGTTTATGGCAAAGTGCAAAAACAGAATAGAGGCTACACAATAGGCATATACACGGTTAAAGCGGCTTCGCTGTCGTTCAGCTATTTGTGTTAGCCGTATCAGCAGGCACACGTAAAGTATTACCAAACCCATTGAGCCTATAAAGCCGTATTCTTCGCCAATGGTACAAAAAATAAAGTCGGTATTTTGCTCGGGTACGTAGCGCAAGCGGGTTTGCGTGCCCTGCAAAAATCCTTTGCCATATACACCCCCCGAGCCAATGGCTACCTTGCTTTGGTATACGTTGTAGCCAATATCTTGCTTATCATCTATACGCCCAAGCATTACTTCTATACGCTGGCGTTGATGCTCTTTTATTACACTGTAGTATACATAATCGACACTAAAAATTAGGCCTATTGATATGGTATAAAAGATTGCCAACACCACTACCATGCTTTTGTTTGAACGTAGAAATAAGAAAAGCATAAGGGCAACACTGGTAAGTATGGGTATTAGCACAATTTTTTCTACCAATATTGATAGTAAAAAAAGTATGCCCACATACACTCCCACAAACAGCCAAAAACCTGATAAACCTTCGCGGTACAATACCAATACAAATGCGCCAAATACCATTGCGCTACCCGTATCGTTTTGCAGCAAAATTAGCATCATGGGTAGTGCAAAAATACCAAAGCTGATTAGGCGTGTTTTCTTATCTTTAAAGCTAATACCATACCCGCTAAGAAACTTTGCAAGTGCAAGTGCAGTAGCAAATTTGGCAAACTCTGAAGGTTGAAATTTGAACGAACCAATCTCGAACCACGAAAGCGCACCCCCTGTACGTTTTGTTACTAAAAAAAATACGGAGACGAGTGCCAGCATTACTATGCCGTATATTGCATAGCCAAAGGCAGGGTATATTCTATGGTCGAGCAATAATATCACCAAAGCCACCACAAAAGCGGCAACAATCCATATTAGTTGGCGGCCATAGCTTTGGTCGAGCGAAAAAATACTTGGGCTTTCTACACTATAATCGGCAGAGTATATGGCAAGCCATCCCCAGCCTACCATTAATATATATATTAGTATGGTAAGCCAATCAAAAGTCGAGGTTTTTATCAGTTGCTCATCTTTGGCCATTTAGTTTGCTTATCAAGTCTCCCTCAATCATTCGTTGTTTCAAGTATTCTCTTTTTGCAGGTATATGCCCTTTAATATAATACTCCATCATAAGGCTGGCAATGGGTGCAGCCCAACGTGAGCCGTATCCGCCATTTTCAACCAAAACGGCAATAGCTATTTTGGGTTTGTGCATGGGCGCAAAACCAAAAAATACCGAGTGGTCGTCGCCATGCGGGTTTTGTGCAGTACCTGTTTTGCCGCACACTTGTATACTATCTATTTGTGCCACACGGGCAGTACCGTTGTTTACCACGCGCGCCATGCCTTCTACCACTACTTCAAAATACTGTGTATCAACAGTTGTGTAGCGTTTTGTTGTGTATTCGGCAGGCAATGGTTTGCCATCGGTGATGGTTTTTAATATATGTGGAGTGAAGAAAAAGCCTCTGTTGGCAACTATGGCTACAATATTTGCCATTTGCAGCGGGGTAATACCTACCTCGCCTTGCCCAATAGATAGCGATATAACATTGGTGCTGCGCCAAGCATTTTTGCCATACAGCTTATCGAAATATGTATGCGGATAAAGTATCCCTTTCGATTCGCCATACAAATCAATACCTAACTGAGTACCAACACCAAATGACTGCATGTGTTTGTACCAATTTTCGTATGCCTCGTCAATGTTTTTAAATTTCTTTTGATCTAATATTGAACGGAATACTTGGCAAAAATAGGGGTTGCAACTTTGCTCTATTCCTCCTCGTAAATCTAGTGGCGAATAGTGGTGGTGACTGCATTTTACAATGTGATTGCCCACACGATAGCCGCCCCCGCAATGGTAGCGGGTGTCAGCCGTTAGTACGCCTTCTTGCTGACCGATGAGCGATTCTATAATTTTAAATACCGAACCCGGTGGGTAAGGCGCATTTAACGGGCGATTGAAAAGCGGCCGCAAAGGGTCTTTCAGCAACTTCATGTAATTATTGCCCCGTTCTCTGCCCACAAACATATTGGGGTCGTAGCCGGGGCTGCTTACCAAAGCCAATATCTCTCCCGTAGAAGGTTCAATGGCTACCAAGCTGCCTATTTTGTTTTTCATCAGCAACTCGCCCAATGCTTGCAAATCAGCATCAAGGGTTACATTTATATTTATGCCGCTAATGGCTGCAGTATCAAACAAGCCTCTGTTATAGGGGCCAATTTCTCGCCCCCAAACATCTACCATCAAATTGCGTACGCCTTTAGTGCCTCTTAGCAATTCTTCGTACGAGCGTTCAATACCTGTTAGCCCCACATATTCGCCCTGCCTGTAATATCCGTTCGATTGTTCGATACGTTTTTCTGAAACCTCACCAATATTGCCCAGTACGTGTGCCATACTGGTGGTGTTGTATTTTCTATCGGTGCGTACTTCTATAAAAAAGCCTGTAAACTTGTATAGCTTTTCTTGAAAGGTGGCGTAGGTATAGGGCGATATTTGTTTTTGAAATATGGATGATTTTCTGGAGGCTGCACCGTGAACACCTTTTGCCTTTCTCATCTTTTTTTCAAAATTCTGAGGGGTAATGTTTAGCAAGGCACAAAAGGCAGCGGTATCTAAATCTTTAACTTGACGGGGTATAACCATCAAATCGTATATCACATCATTGTATACCAGTAGTTTGTCGTTTCTATCGTAAATTAAACCTCTGGGTGGAAACTGCACAACAGGGCGTTTTGATATTTCGCGGGCTATTTCTTCGTAGCTACTATCAATCACTTGCAAATAAAAAAGGCGTACTACCAGTATCAGGCCAACAAGACCAAAGATAAAGTAGTATAAATAATGCCTGTTTTCGTTTGTGCTCATGCTTCTTGTGGCTTGGTTCTGTATAGCAGCAATTGTAGTAAAAATATTAGTACTACTGCTACTAAGGTACTAACCAATACCGTACCCATAGAGGCGAAAAAGTTGCTTAATGTAGCCTCGTCTAAAAAGGTAAACACCAAATGGTATACAAATGTTAGACTGGCGGCATAGAAAAAAAACATACGGTAGCCCAATGTAAATAGTGTAGGCTCTATTGGTTTTTCGGCGTCGTCTTTGCTTAAAAATAAGGGTAATAAATAATTGCGTACGTATGCTGTGCATACTAATGAAAATGCGTGCATACCTCCCGTGTCTGAAAAAGTATCGGCTATAATGCCCGCTACAAAGCTAATAACCAACAGTGCCCATGGTTTTATGTTGGCAGGCAATACCATTGCCAGTGTTACATACAAAATAGGGGTAATAAACCTGCCTAAATCAATAGGGTCTATCACCACCACTTGCAGTAGTAGCAAACCTGCAAAATAAAGCAGGTAACGTAATATATTAGTTATTACCAACGGCTGAGCTTTGTTCTAATAAATCTTGTTCGGGTTTCAATAAGTTTTCTACCACATACACCTTGTGCAGATTGTCAAAATTGGTATGTAGTTTTACTTTTATCTTAAAAAAGTTTTCGCCCGATGGTATATAGGCTTCTTCAATAGTACCAATGGGTATATTTTCAGGAAATACAGAACTAAGGTTACTGGTAACCACTTCCATTTTTTCTTTTATCCTGAAATAAGCGTTAACATCTTCTAATACGGCATATTGTGAGCTTCTTCCATCCCATACCAGCGAGCCTTGGTTTAGCACGCTGTCAATTTTTGGGGCTATGCGTATATTGCTGTTTAGTAGCGATATAACGGTGCAAAAATTGGGCGATACTTTGTGCACTATGCCTACAACCCCTTTGCTGCTTATTACCCCCATTTCTTCGTGTACGCCATGGTTGCTGCCAATATTAAGGGTAAGAAAGTTGTTTTTAAGGTTTACGGTATTGCGCACCACATCAGCAGGTATGTAGGTGTATTTTTGGCGCAGGCTGCTGTCTTGTTTTAGGGTAAAGGCAGCAGTATCTATATATTCCGATTCTTTTAGTAAACCGCGCAAGCGAGCGTTTTCTTCTTGCAGTTTATCGTTTATTTCACTCAATGCAAAGTACTCTTCAACATCATTTACACCTTGGTAAAAGCTGCCTGTAATTTGGTTTGAGGTATTAAAAAATATTGCTTTCTGAAAATGGTTTTGGCGTATGTATAACGAAAACGAAACGGTTTGCAACAGCACGAAAATAAAAAACAAATGAAATCGGGCTATAAAAAGCAGCAGGTTTCGCATGTGGGCTACTCCATATTATCAGGTCATCAAAAATTTAAAGGTAGCAACGTTTTTAAGTGCTATACCTGTACCACGTACTACGGCACGCAACGGATCGTCGGCTACATAAACAGGTAATTTGGTTTTTGCTGCAATACGTTTGTCTAGTCCGCGCAGCAAAGCACCACCACCGGTAAGGTACAAGCCTGTTTGGTAAATATCGGCAGAAAGCTCAGGCGGGGTAAGCTCTAATGCCCTTAAAATAGCCTCTTCAATTTTTGATATTGATTTATCAAGTGCTAGGGCTATTTCGGTATAGTTTACTTTTATTTGTTTGGGTATGCCCGTCATCAAATCTCGGCCGTTTACTGCAAAATCTTCGGGTGGGTTTTCCAACTCACTAAGTGCAGCACCAACTTCAATTTTCATACGTTCGGCAGTACGCTTACCTATCAGCAGGTTGTGTTGGCGGCGCATATAATCGGTAATATCAGCAGTAAACTCATCACCGGCCACACGTATACTTTGGTCGCAAACAATACCGCCCAGTGCTATTACAGCAATCTCGGTAGTACCACCGCCTATGTCAATAATCATATTACCCATAGGTTCCGATACGTCTATACCAATACCAATAGCGGCAGCCATAGGCTCGTGTATCAAGTAAACTTCTTTACCTCCTGCACGCTCGGCACTATCTTTTACCGCGCGTTTTTCAACCTCGGTAATTCCCGAAGGTATACAGATAACCATACGAAGGTTTGGGGTGAAGATTTTACGACCAGAGGTCATCATTTTAATAAAACCGCGAATCATTTGTTCGGCGGCATTAAAATCTGCTATTACACCATCTTTAAGCGGGCGAATGGTTTTAATATCCTCGTGCGTTTTACCGTGCATTTGCATAGCTTGGTTGCCTATAGCAACTACCTGCCCCGAACTTCGGGACACAGCTATGATAGACGGTTCATCTACCACCACTTTATCTTTATGTATAATTAGGGTATTGGCAGTACCCAAGTCTATTGCCAGTTCTTGCGTTAAAAAGCTAAATGGGTTCATTCAGAAGTTCCTGCTGTAAAATGCCCGCGTTTAAAAGAACTCGCAAATTAGCATTTGTTTTACAGAATTGCGCGTTTGGTAAGGTTTTTTATTTTTGACGATGTACTTTACTGTGCGCTTACAATTTTTAAAGTAGGCTATTCTCAATCTTTTATTTGGGTAATTATTAAATTATATTCGCACGCTTTGGTGCAGCATATAACCTACAAATGGCTATTTATCTGCTAACCATATATACTGTTTTTATTTTTTTTAAAATTTGTGCTACACCTGTTATAACAAGTGTTTACCCAATTAAACCTTTACAGTTTAGAACAATCAAACACAAAAGGGCATAGCATTTGCCCTTATAGGATATATATTTGCTCACACACATAAAATAATATTTTTTATTAGATGAAGATTAAACAACTGTTCTTTCTACTTTTTGTAACTACCTTTTTTGCAGCTCCATTATCAGCGCAAGACAATGTAAAAAAAGCTAAATCAATTTTAGATAAGCTAAGTAAAACCTATAAAAACCATAAAAATATAAAGGCGGTTTTTACTATTACAACTGAAAACCCTGATAAAAGTAAGCAAAGCCATAATGGTACTATTTGGGTAAAGAAAAAAGCTTTTAAGATAGAAATGGCCGATCAAGAGATTGTTTGCGATGGCACTACTATATGGACTTGGCAAAAAGAGGTTAATGAGGTACAAATAAAGAAATACACTCCTTCGAGTAGGGAAATACAGCCTTCAGAAATTTTTACGCTTTGGGAAAACGGCTTTGATTATGTATGGTCTGGAAATGCCACTGTGGGTGGCAAAAAACTGGATGTTATAGATCTTGTGCCTCAAAGTGGTAAAGAAGGTAAAGACTACTCTAAGGTGAAACTAAATGTTGATGCGGCAACAAGCACTATTGTTAGTTGTACTATTATTAAGAAAAATGGGGTAAAAATAACCTATACTATCAATAGCCAAGTTACTAACCAACGCATTAGCAAAAGCCATTTTAAAATGGATGTTGAGGCTAAAAGAAAAGCAGGTGCAGAGGTTATTGATTTGCAATAAACCAAACTCAACAAAAAAGAAATTATATACTATAAAGGCGGGTTCTCCCGCCTTTTTTTATGGCGTTTTGAGAACAGAGTACTGGTGTTTGTTGTGGCGTTTAGCTTTTTTTGGCCACCTCAAAACAATGGTTAGCGCTTATGTATTCTTCAACTTGTGGAGGAACCAAATAGCTGATGGGCGCTTTTTGATGTATTAAATCGCGAACGTAAGTGGCTGATATGTGTAGCACGGGTGCATCGTACAACAATACATTGGGGTGTTTTTCCAGCTCGTCATTACGGTGCCCAAAACGGTAGTATACCAATAGTTGATGGTGTTGCAAAATCTCCTCAAAGTCTTTCCACTTATGAAACGAGGCTAAATTATCGCTACCCATTATTATTTTAAAATTGTGGCTGGGGTGCGTGTTGCGCAAATAGCGTAATGTATTCTCGGTATACGAGGGTAGGGGTAATGAAAACTCAACATCACTTGCTTTTAGCCACGGTTTGCCCTCAACAGCCATTTGTACCATTTGCAGGCGTTGGTTTTGTGGCAAAAGCTCGTTATGGGTTTTAAAAGGGTTTTGCGGCGATACTATAAACCAAATTTCATCTAACCTGCCAAAGTGGTGCATATAGTTGGCTATAATTAAATGGCCAACATGTATGGGGTTAAACGAACCGAAAAACAATCCTATATTCACTATGGCTTGGGGTTTATAAAGGTGCTCACAATTTGCAACGCACGTTGTTGGGCTTCTTCAAGATTATCGTTTAAAACGGTTACGTCGGCATATTGTTCATATTCCATTTCTAAACGCGCCTTATTCAATCTGGTTTGTAGCTGTTCGTCGGTTTCAGTACTTCTGCTGCGCAGGCGTTGTTCTAGCGTTTCATAATTAGGAAGGCGTATAAACATTAAGAGGGCTTTATCGCCATACATCTCTTTTAGGTTTTTACTTCCCACTACATCAACATCAAATACTACGTGATGGCCTGCTGCCCAAATTCTATCAATTTCGGTGCGTAGTGTGCCGTAAAATACACTGGGGTATACTTCCTCGTGCTCTACAAACTCGTTGTTTTTTATTCGTTGTTTAAAATCTTCCACATCAACATAATAATAGTCTTTCCCATGTGTTTCATTGGGGCGTTGGCTGCGTGTGGTGGCTGATATTGAAAACTCAAGCGAGGGCAGTTGCGAAAGTAGATACTTTGCTATGGTGGTTTTTCCTGAACCTGATGGGGCTGTGATAATAATTAGTTTGCCTTGCAAAACACTGTACTAAAAGTGGGCAACAAAGAAACATAAATTTTACCAAAAGCCCAGTACCTATTAGCGGCTTTTACATTGCTTTATAGGGAAATGGTTTTTTCTTTTTCATACTATTAGGTTAGCACTAATAAAAAAGCAGCCCCCGCAATGCGGGGGCTGCTTAATCTGAAACAAAGTACTATCTAAACCTTTTGGCCTGATTAGTATGTTGATGATGAATTTCTGTTACCGGGAGCATTGGTATACCAGTTGGTAAAGTTGCTGCCGCTTGATAACGACCAGTCATCAAATAAGTTGTAAGCATCAGTTATAGGAGTACGCTCAGTTGGGTATACAAAATCTTCAGGGATTAATATAGCCCATGGCATACCGTTACTTGTTTTGTAGTAAATGCTGTTACCTACATTAGTGCGGTCTTGTTGTGTTCCAAACAATTGGCTGTCGGCAAGTGTAGTAGGTTTAAAGTTGCCCAAGTGAATTTCATACCCTCTTCTGCGGTTTGTAAATATAAAGGGGTTGAATTTTTCGATACCCAATTTGCTATCTAAAACAGGAGTAGTAAAATTAACATTCACTCTAATAGTATCGCTAGTACCCACACCATTAGTTTTAATAGTATTGAACATTGATCCTGCGGCACGTTGCATGCTAGGTTCAGGGCTATCGTAGCAGATGATAACTGCACGGTCTTGACCAGCTTCAGTACCGTTAGCATTATTAGTAATAAGGCTGCGTACCAATATTTGTCCGTTAACACTGTTTACATCAGCCGAAACCAATTCATCCAATCGGAAACCGAAACCGTTATCGTAAGAAGCGCCAATGGCACGTACTTTCATTTTCACTTTATAATCCACCACTTTATTATCAGCATTCAATACTTTTTGAATGTTGAAGGCCAAAACTAAATCGTTGAAGTCAAAATCACCTTGCGAAGGCCACAAATCTTCAAAAGCAAGAGTAGCAGTAGAGTTAGCATTAGGGTAGTAGCTGTTAAATGCACGTGTAGCATCGTTAGGATACTCGTCTTGCGCATCAGGAACACCGTCGTTATCAGCATCTTGTATGGCTGGTTGGCCAAAACCGTCAGGGAAACAAGTACTTGGTGCTATATAGCCTGTGCAGCTAAGTGCGGCAGGTGATGATATTGTACCATTATTAGTTTCAACACCGTTGCTATCACAAAAATCTATCTTACCTTTTATTTCACCATTGTTGTTTATGGTAGTATTAGCACTTACTTTTATTTTGCTACGGTTTGTACCTGTGCCTTCAAAATCTTTGTTTATAGTTATATCTTTTGTAAACAAAACACCACCGTTATCTAGTTTGGTGTCTCCACTGCTGTTTTGGGTGTAGCGTGCACCAACTTTTATAAAGCAGTTGTTCCAAATATCACCACTTTGGTTTAGGTTTTGTTTAACGAATAAGAAGCAATAGTTTTTAAAATCAGCATTGCTATTGTTATCCATAGAGCCGTTTACGGTGATAAAATGGTAGTTGTCAAATTTCTTGTTCACATTAAAGTTACTTGTAACATTAATGCTACCATAGTTTCTAAAGTGACCGTTAGAGTTAATATTCAAATCGCCATTAACATATAGTTTACCGTAGTTGTATATATCACCGTTTAGCGATATTGTACTTGTAGTTTTTACGCTGTCGCTCCAGCTTTTTATAAGTGTGCTAGAACCGTTGGTTGTTATGCTGCCAAAGCTAAGTATGGTGTTTTCAAGCAAATATGCTTCAGCATTACCATTCATAGTAAGGCTGGTAATAGTACCGCTACCGCATATTTTTATTTTACCGCCACCATTTATAGTAATGCTACCGTTTAGCGTGCCTGTAAAACAAACAGTTTCGCCATTGCTTACAATTTCATTATTGGTAAGGTTGTTAACGGTACGCGTGCAACCTGTATTACAGGTCATACCACTACCCGATTTACGGATAATGTAAGGGTTGGCAATAGGGTCGTTCATTACAGTAGCAACAAAAGTGTTTGCTTTTACTTTTTCAAAGTAGCTGCTACCATCAGGGTTTACTTTTTCTATGTAGATAAAATCTTCTGATGCAGGTACACGCAATTTAGTGGTGTATTCGCCTTTGGCATCAGTAATACCTGTGCTAATAAGGTCGTTAGTAGAAGGTATGTTGGTGTATATTTTTATAACGTAGCGCTCGCCTGCTTTTACATTGGCAACAGCTACGCGAACGTTAAGTTCTTTTTCAGTTTCAAAATTAAAGTTGGCAGGTACAACTAAATCTTTGGCAGCTACATTAGCAGTACCGTTTATGTTTTTGTTGTCATCTGTGTTGTCGCCGGGGTTTTCCCTTTTACAAGCACCCAGTGCAAGTAGCAATGCGATTAGGACTAGAGTATATTTAGAAGTTTTCATTTTATTTCAGTTTATGATACAAAAATAAAGGTGCAGGTATGGATGTTTTAGTACAATTTGATTAGTGGCAGAAATATTATTCAAGTAGGGCCTTTTTTGATTTTGTCGTTAGCACTAATAAAAAAGCAGCCCCCGCAATGCGGGGGCTGCTTAATCTGAAACAAAAGCACTATCTAAACCTTTTGGCCTGATTAGTATGTTGATGATGAATTTCTGTTACCGGGAGCATTGGTATACCAGTTGGTAAAGTTGCTGCCGCTTGATAACGACCAGTCATCAAATAAGTTGTAAGCATCAGTTATAGGAGTACGCTCGGTTGGGTATACAAAATCTTCAGGGATTAATATAGCCCACGGCATACCGTTACTTGTTTTGTAGTAAATGCTGTTACCTACATTAGTGCGGTCTTGCTGTGTTCCAAACAATTGGCTGTCGGCAAGTGTAGTAGGTTTAAAGTTGCCCAAGTGAATTTCATACCCTCTTCTACGGTTGGTAAATATAAAGGGATTGAATTTTTCGATACCCAATTTGCTATCTAAAACAGGAGTAGTAAAATTAACATTCACTCTAATAGTATCGCTAGTACCCACACCATTAGTTTTAATAGTATTGAACATTGATCCTGCGGCACGTTGCATGCTAGGTTCAGGGCTATCGTAGCAGATGATAACTGCACGGTCTTGACCAGCTTCAGTACCGTTAGCATTATTAGTAATAAGGCTGCGTACCAATATTTGTCCGTTAACACTGTTTACATCAGCCGAAACCAATTCATCCAATCGGAAACCGAAACCATTATCGTAAGAAGCGCCAATGGCACGAACTTTCATTTTCACTTTATAATCCACTACTTTATTATCAGCATTCAATACTTTTTGAATGTTGAAGGCCAAAACTAAATCGTTGAAGTCAAAATCACCTTGCGAAGGCCACAAATCTTCAAAAGCAAGAGTAGCAGTAGAGTTAGCATTAGGGTAGTAGCTGTTAAATGCACGTGTAGCATCGTTAGGATACTCGTCTTGCGCATCAGGAACACCGTCGTTATCAGCATCTTGAATTGTTGGTTGGCCAAAACCGTCAGGGAAGCAAGTGCTGGCAGCTATGTAGCCTGTGCAGCTAAGTGCGGCAGGTGATGATATTGTACCCCAGTTGTTTTCAACACCGTTGCTATCACAAAAATCTATCTTACCTGATACTTTACCGCCACCGTTTATGGTAGTATTAGCACTTACTTTTACTTTGCTACGGTTTGTGCCAGTACCTTTAATCTCATTGTTCAAAGTAGCATCTTTGGTATAAACAATACCACCGTTGTCAAGCTCAGTATAGCCACCGCCATTAAGAGTAAAGGTTTGACCTACTTTTATAAAGCAGTTGTTCCACAATGTGTTGTTGTTGTTAAAGTTTTGCTTTACCCAAAGGAAACAGTAGTTTTTAACCTCGCCACCGCCATTGTTGTTAAATGAACCATTAACAGTGGTGTAGTGGTAGTTTTTAAATTTCTTGTTGGCGTTAAAGTTACTTGTAACGTTTAGGTTTCCTTCGTTTCTAAATTCACCACCGTTAATATTAAAATCGCCGTTTACATATAGTTTACCATAGTTACGTACATCACCATTAACAGATATAGAGCCACTGGTTGTTACACTGTCGCTCCAGCTTTTAAGTATTACATCGGTACTGTTGCAGTTTAGGTTGCCTATACTAAGTATAGTGCCCTCAAGCAAATAAACTTCTCCGGTACCTTCAATAGTAAGGCCGCTTATTGTTCCGCTACCGCATATTTTTGCTTTACCTCCGCTACGTACAGTTATGCTGCCGTTTAGTGTGCCGGTGTAGCAAACAGTTTCATTGTTTAGGGCAATATCGTTGCTGCTAAGGTTGTTTACTGTGCGTGTGCAACCTGTATTACAGGTCATACCGCTACCCGATTTACGGATAATGTAAGGGTTGGCAATAGGGTCGTTCATTACAGTAGCAACAAAAGTGTTTGCTTTTACTTTTTCAAAGTAGCTGCTACCATCAGGGTTTACTTTTTCTATGTAGATAAAATCTTCTGATGCAGGTACACGCAATTTAGTGGTGTATTCACCTTTGGCATCAGTAATACCAGTACTAATAAGATCGTTAGTAGAAGGTATGTTGGTGTATATTTTTATAACGTAGCGCTCGCCTGCTTTTACATTGGCAACGGCTACGCGAACGTTAAGTTCTTTTTCAGTTTCAAAATTAAAGTTGGCAGGTACAACTAAATCTTTGGCAGCTACATTAGCAGTACCGTTTATGTTTTTGTTGTCATCTGTGTTGTCGCCGGGGTTTTCCCTTTTACAAGCACCCAGTGCAAGTAGCAATGCGATTAGGACTAGAGTATATTTAGAAGTTTTCATTTTATTTCAGTTTATGATACAAAGATAAGGGTGTATGTGCAGGTGCTTTAGTACAATTTGATTAGTGGCAGGAATATTATTTAAGCAGTGTATTTTTTGATTTTGTGATGTGAATAATAGTGCTAGTTATAAACAAATAATACTCAAAGTATTGTTATTACAGGGTTTTATATTGCATATTTTTAGGTCGATACTTATTTATGCCAGTGGAGGCTAAAAAATTTTAGTAGCGTTTTCCTCACTTTATGCCATATATACGGTGTATTGTATATGCAGGTTTTTGTTTTTGCTATAAACATCAAATGCCTTTATACGGAAAAGTATAAAGGCATTTGGTGTTATACATTTTTAATTAGTAAATATTATCAGTGTTTTTATTGCCGCCTATATTGCCAAACCAATTGGTATAGTTGCTGCCACCCGATAGTACCCAATCATCAAAAAAGTTGTAGGCACTGGTAATGGGCGATTTCTCTTTGGCATAGTCAAAATCTTCAGGTATTAGCATTGCCCAAGGTAAACCATTGGCATTTTTGTAGTATGTGCCGTTGCTTATGTTACTTCTATCGGCAAAAGTGCCAAATAGGCTAGTGTTTGCTAATGTAGTGGGTATAAAGTTGGGCAAGTGAATTTCGTAACCTCTTCTTTGTTTGGTAAATATAAAGGGGTTAAACTTAGCAATGGTAAGCTTTGCTGGCGCTATTGGATTAGCAAAAGTAATGTTTATGTACATTGTATCGCTTGTGCCCATACCATTAGTTTTTATAGTATTGAACATTGAGCCACCTACACGGGTGATTACTGGCTCTGGACTATCAAAGCAGATAATTACCGCTTTGTTTTGCCCTGCCTCAGTATTGTTGGCATTGCGACTGATTAGGTTTTTTACCAGCGATTGCCCTGTTACTGTACTAATGTCGGCAGGTACTAATTCATCCAATTGAAAGCCTAAACCGTTTTCAAACGAACCGCCTACGGCTTTTACTTTTACTTTCACTTTATACTCAATCACCTGCCCGTTGGGGTCTTGTACTTGTTGTATGTTAAAATTTACGGCTAAATCATTAAAATCATAATCGCCCAAGGTAGGCCAAAGGTCTTCAAAAGCTATTGTAGCTACGCTGTTTGCAGCAGGGTAATAGGTATTAAATGCACGGGTAGCATCGTTTGGATATTCATCATACGCATCAAGTATGCCATCGCTATCAGCATCGGCTACTGTAGACGAACCATAACCTTCAGGGTTACAAGCACTAGTGGCTATATAGCCTGAACAGCTTAAATTTGCGCCTACAAGGTATGCGCCTCCTGTATTTGTCTCTATACCATTAACATCGCATAATGTACCCGATGTCATAGCTCCACCCGTTAAACTGGTGTTTCCTACTACTTTTATAAAGCCATCAACACCACTTATAAAACCAGCACTCAAACTAAAATCAGTAGTGCTGATAAGTGACCCCGGATATAAGGCTGTTGAGGGAAGAAACTCAGGCCCCGTAGTGTACATACTATAAGTACCTAAAATTTTTGCGAAGCCATGATTGCCAAAATTGCTGCGTTGCAAAAGGTTTCCATCAACTTGTATGTGGCAGTCGTTGCTTAAAAACCCTTCTACATCAAGGTTTATATTACCTTTCACCCTCAAGTAGTTGTAATTATAAAAATACATATAGCCTGCAATGTCCATTGTTCCCTCTACTGTTAGTTTGCCATGATTGTAGAAATTGTATGCAGAATTTAAGCTGGGTATATAGCATGTGCCGTAGTTATAAAATACTGCTGTATTAAAACGGTAGCCCGATGATGAATCGATAACAAGGCTGTCGCTCCAGTTTTTAGTGCGATAATAAACTGGTGGATTAAACTTGTTAATTCGTATTGCTGATGCTTCAAGAAAATATAACTCACTGCTTACTCCCGGTTTAAAGTTTTTAAAAGTACCCGTTGCACATATTTTTGCTTTGCTGTTATCTCCCATTGTTACTGAAACATTACTACCAATAACACCTGTAATACAAGCCGTTTCGTTGGCATTAATAACAATATTGCTGGTGGGGTTGTTAAAGGTAACTGTGCAGCCAGTGCCACAATCCATACCCGATGCTTTGCGTATAGTATAAGCAGGAGGGGTATTTCCGTTTTTAAACAACGCGCTGGCAAACTGGTTGGCGGCTACTTTTTCAAAATTTTTGCTTCCATCAGGGTTTATTTTTTCTATATAGATAAACTCTAAAGCAGCGGGTACGCGTAGTATATTAGTATACTCGCCATTGGCATTGGTTTGCCCTGTGCTGATAATCTTACCTGTTGATGGTAAGTTGGCATATATTTTTATGCCATACTTTGTGTTGGGGGTAGCATCGGCCACTTTTACCCGAACAGTTAGTTCTTTTTCAGTTTCAAAATTGAAACCTGCGGGCGATATCAAATTTTTTGCTTCAATATTTTGTGTGGTGGTTTTTTCTTCTTCAGTGTCAAAAGGGTTTTCCCTTTTACAGGCCGATAGGGTTAGCAATAGCATGCTAACCAAAATTAGTTGTGTTTTCTTCATGATAAAAAGAAGGAGTAAATAAATTTCCTAAATAGCAGTGCAAATATAGTGTTGTAAGGTTTTTGCAATATTGTGATTAGTATAAAAAACAGGTATTTATATAAGTGGTTGTTTTTGTTATTTTGGTGTATTTATTAATAATTGGTAAACTGTTTGGTATTGCTGTCTTATAAGGAAATATTTTTGTTTAAATCATTTATGTAAATAGCCGTTTTTCTTGTTTTAATGGCGCTTACTTAATGCTTTAAATAAAGAAAGCCCCACCAAATGGCAGGGCTTTCGTATCAAGAAATTATATATAGTTAGTTATTTTTATTGTAGGCCAAACAGTTTCAGTATGTTTCTGTTGCCTGATGAGTTGGTGTACCAGTTGGTATTTGTAGTACCGCCTGATATTGCCCAGTCGTCAAAAAAGTTATAGGCATCAGTTATTGCTATACGCTCTTGAGGATATACAAAATCTTCGGGTAGTAATATAGCCCAAGGCATACCGTTAGCGTTTTTATAGTAAGTTCCGTTACTTGGGTTACTACGGTCGTTAAAGGTGCCAAACAATTGTGTATCGGCAAGGTCGGTTGGTGCAAAGTTTCCTAAGTGTACTTCGTATGCCCTTCTGCGGTTGGTGAAGATAAATGGGTTAAAATCTTCAATACCCATTTTACTATCAACCACAGGGTTGCTAAAGCTAACATTTATACGGATGGTATCGCTAGAGCCAACGCCGTTTGCTTGTATAGTATTGAACATAGAGCCTGTTGTACGTTGCATACTAGGCTCCGGACTGTCGTAGCAAATTATTACTGCTTTAGCTTGTCCTGCCTCAGTTTTGTTGCTGCTAAGGGTTACAATGTTGCGGGTTAATAATTGACCCGTTACTGTTTGTATATCACCAGGCACTACTTCATCTAGTTGAAAGCCGAAGCCATTATCAAACGATGCACCTACTGAGCGTACTTTCATTTTCACTTTCATGTCTACCACTTCGTTATCAGCATTTAATACTTTTTGTATGTTAAAGGCCAATGTCAAATCATTATAATCATAGTCACCTTGCGATGGCCATAAATCTTCAAAAGCAAGTGTCGAAGTTGTAGTTGCATTAGGGTAGTAGCTGTTAAATGCACGGTCGGCATCATTTGGGTACTCATCTTGTGCATCAGGCACACCGTCGTTATCAGCATCCTGCACTGTTGGTTGTCCAAACGTTTCAGGCTGGCAAGTGCTAGAAGCTAAATAACCTGTGCAGCTAAGTGCCGCCGGAGATTGTATAGTACCGTTGTTAGTTTCTACACCTGTACTGTCACAAAGGTCTATTTTACCTTTTACTTTCGAGCCACTGTTAAGTGTAGTTGTAGCACTTACTTTTATTTTGCTGTTGTTGCTACCAGTTCCTTCAATGTATTTTTTAAGGTAAAAATCTTTAGTACTTAAAAAAGCGCCGTTATCAAGTTTAGTATCACCTTTGTCTTTTTGCTCAAAATTATCACCTACTTTTATGTAGCAGTTGCTCCACAAGTAACCGTCGTTTTCTAAGTCATCATTAACTTGTATTTGGCAGTAATTATAAACGTAGCCATCTTCTTCAATTTTCAAATCATTACCAACATATATATAATGGTAGTTGTATAGTTTACCCTCTACCAATATATCTTTATCGCTTGATCCTATTGTTGTAAGTGTGCCATAGTTTTTAGCAATGCCATCTTCTTTAATTTCGATGTGTTTATTAGAGTATATTTTGCCATTATTTTCGGCATATCCTTTTATTTCAAACTCATCATCAATAACAACACTGTCGCTCCAGTTATATAGTTTAGCATCCTCGTCATAAACTTTTATTTTGTTTGGGTTTATTACTGCACCTTCTAAAATATATGCTTTGCCTGAACCTTCAATTTTTAGCTCATCAAAACTTCCACTAGCGCAAACTCTAAGTACACCACCACTTTTCACTTTTATATCAATATTGCCGCTAAAAGTACCAGTTAGGCAAACAGTTTCGCCATTATTAACAGTAATATTACTGCTACGGTTGTTATAACTATTGGTGCAACCAGTACTGCAATTCATTCCGCTACCCGATTTACGGAATATAAATGGGTTTGGTTTTTCGTTATCTTTAAATAGGGTAGATACAAATGGAGCAACTTTTACGCGCTCAAAACTGCTGCTACCATCAGGATTAATTTTTTCTATGTATACAAACTCTTCCCAAGCGGCAACACGTATTTTGGTGCTAAATTCTGCATTTGCATCAGTAATACCTGTAGTGATAAGCTCGCCGGTTGAGGGAACGTTACTATAAACTTTAATTACATAACGTTGTCCACTAACTGGGGTAGCAACTTTTACACGTATGCTAAGTTCTTTTTCAGTTTCAAAATTAAAGTTGGCAGGTACCACAATATCTTTAGCAGCAACCACTTTCCCGTTTATAGAGTTGTTGGTGCTGTTGTTATCAGGAGTGTCTACTTTAAAATCTCTTTTGCATCCTGCAAAAGCAATTAATGCTGTAATAAGGGCTAATGATAATTTCTTGTTGTTCATCGTAATTCGCGTTAGTTAGTCTTACTTGACAAAACAAAAGTATACTCTAGTGTACTGTTAGCCTATAAGTTTTTAACGGGTGGGGGATATATTATATAAGTGGCGTATATCGTGGATAAAGCACAAAAAGTATGTTAATAACTACGGTTTTGTTTCTTATTTTTATTAAAATCTTCTGTAACCCTTGATAATGCTAGGTTTTTTGGCTTTTGTGTCCAGTGGGGCGTTTTTTTATGTGAATGGTGAAACCCTTTAATAGCAAGGGGTGTGAAGGTGTTTCGTCTGCTTTAAACATAAAATAGCCTTTTGCACAAGTGCAAAAGGCTATATATATAAGGTGTAGTATTTTGATTAGAATCTAAACAGTTTGGTATTATCCACATAAGCTCCAAAGTTTCTAAACCAGTTGGGGTATGCAGTACCACCTGATGCCGCCCAATCGTCAAAATAGTTATAGCAATTAAGTATACTTATTTTTTCTTGTGGGTAGTTAAAGTCCTCAGGTATTTCAATTGCCCAAGGCATTCCCTGTGCTGTTTTGTAGTAGCGACCTGTTGCCGGGTTAGAAGCATCAGCACTTGTGCCAAACAAACTTTGGTTGGCCAAGTCAGTAGGTTTGCGGTTGGGTAAGTGTATTTCTATACCGCGTGTATTGGGGCAATTTGCTATCAAAAATGGGTTAAACTCAGTAAACGGCACCAAGCTATCGGCCAATTTTGATAAAAATGTTACACCTATATATGATGTATCAGATGCTCCTCTTGGGTTATCTTGTATTGTATTAAACATTGAGCCTCCACCACGGTGCAAAAACGGCTCGGGAGTATCGTATGCTATAATTACTGCATGAGATTGGTTTGCTTCAGTTTTGTTGGCATTAAGTGATATTTTACCTGTGGTAAGTACTTGCCCTGTTACATTTAGTACTGCACTTGGGGGTACATTATCTAAACTAAAGCCTAAACCATTTTGCATGCCTGCGCCAACTGCACGGGGTTTAATTTTTAGTTTAAAGTCAACAATTTTTCTATCAGGGCTAAATACTTTTTGAAGGTTATATGCTACCACGTGGTCGTTATAGTCGTAATCACCTTTCGATGGCCATAAATCTTCAAATGCAAAGTTCGAACAGGTAGTTGCACAAGGGTAAAATTGGTTAAAGGCACGGGTAGCATCGTTAGGATAATCATCCAGTACATCAGCTATGCCATCTCCATCAGCATCAGGCACTACATACGATCCAAAACCTTCAATATTGCAAAGGCTGGTGGCCAAGTAGCCTCCGCACGATAGCGAGCCTAAAAATGTACCATTGTTAACCTCTACTCCATTAGCATCACACAGTTGTATTTTTGCAGCAATACTGCTTCCGCTAGCTAAATTACTTACGCCGGTTACTTTTATAATATTGGTTGCAGAACCGGTAGTTTTTATTTGACCATAGTTAGTAAGGTTTGTTGTGCTTAAGTATGCTTTTTGACTTAGGGTTGCTTTAGCTCCGCTATTTATAAGCATAGTACCCGCCACTTTTGTATAGCTATTGCTAGATAAATCTCCATTAAGTGTAAAGTTCGATTTGGCTGTAAAGTTGCAATAGTTGTTTAGCTTTCCACCTGTGTTAATGGTTACATAGTCGTTAACATTAATATAGTGGTAGTTGGTAAGTTCGCCACTGTTTTCAACATGGCCTGTAACGTACAACTCTCCAAAATTATTAAATGTACCCGTAGAGCTTACGGTTAAGCTACATTGTATATAAAATTTACCGTGATTTTCGGCAATGCTATTAGCAGTTGCACAATGGTTAGATATAAGACTATCACTCCAGTTGGTAAACTCGGTGCTAGAACTATTGCTAATAATACGGCCAACTGTGGCTACGGCATCATCCAAAATATAGGCACGCGCTGTGCTGTTTAGCACTAAAGAATCAATAGTACCCGTACCGCAAAATTTAAGTATACCTGTTCCGTTTAAGGTTATATTTCCGCTGTACGTTCCTGTAACACAGGCAATCTCTCCTGAGTTTATAATAATATTTCCGGTGTGGTTGTTATAGCTTTGTGTGCAGCCTGTATTGCAATCGATACCCGAGCTTGCTTTGCGAAAATTGTATGGTGCTTTTTTAACGCCATCAGTAAATAAAGTTTTAACAAAAAGATTGGCTTGTACCTTTTCTTGTACCTTATTACCAAGGTTGTCTACTTTTTCAATATAAATGTATTCTAAATCTCTGGCCACACGAACAGGAGTATAGTACTCGCCGTTATCATCGGTCATACCCGCAGTAGTAAGTTTACCCGTAGAAGGTTCATCAATATAAACGTTAATACGGAACAACTCGCCCGGATAACTAAAGTTTGATACCTTTACGTATACTTCTAAGTTTTTAGTAGTCTCAAAATTGAAACTTTCGGGGATAATCAATTTATCGGGATCAGTAATGTTAATAGAAGCAGTTGGCTCGTCGCCCAACCCGTTTTTGCCCCCAAAATTATGGTCGCGTTTGCAAGCAGCAAACAGCATGGGTACAAAAAGGGTTAAATATATAATTCTTCTGAATTTCATGTTCGTTCTCCAGTTTTATTCCTAAATAGCTATACAAAGATATAATATCAAAATGTTTACCGCAGCCCATTTTTGATAAGTGGCGGGTATTTTATTTAAGTGGCGGTTTTTTAGCAAAGGCTTGAAAAACCTATAAGAAATGCATACTTTTTATGTATAAAACGATACTTTTTGTTAGGGCTTTGATAGCCATTTCCCTTTGTATTTTCAGATTGTATGCAGTGGGCAAATATATGCCATCTGTTTTTTGGAAGCCTTGTTTTTAAAGGTTTATCTTTGCCGCTTCAAAAAACACCACACGCAATTCTTTTTTAATATATGAATCAAGTATATATAGTTGATGCACTACGCACCCCTGTTGGTAAATATGGCGGGGCTTTATCAAGTGTTCGCCCTGATGATATGGCAGCGTTTGTAATAAAAAAACTTATCGAACGTAACCCCAATTTTGATGTTGCCCAAATAGAAGATGTAATTTTTGGAGCAGCCAATCAGGCGGGTGAAGATAATCGTAACGTGGCACGTATGGCTGCACTTTTAGCAGGTTTGCCCACTACTGTGCCCGGTGTAACTGTTAATCGTTTGTGTGCCAGTGGTTTAGAAGCTATACAGCAAGCCTCTCGAAGCATTGCCGCAGGCATTGGAGATATATACATTGCAGGTGGTGTTGAAAGCATGAGCCGTGCCCCATTTGTAATGGCAAAAGCATACTCAGCGTTTGACCGTACGCCCGAGGTTTACGATACCACTATTGGTTGGCGTTTTACCAATCCGGCACTTTCAAAACTACATTATCCGTTTGCTATGGGCGAAACTGCTGAGAATGTTGCTGAACAATGGAATGTGAGCCGTGTAGAACAAGATGAATTTGCAAATCAAACTCAAGAAAAATATAAAAAAGCACACGATGCCAACCGCTTTGCTGAGGAGTTGGTGGCTTACCCTGTGCCACAGCGCAAAGGTGAGCCGGTGATGTTTGATAAAGATGAACATCCGCGCCTATCAAGCGTAGAAGTGTTGGGAGGTTTAAAACCTGCGTTTAAAAAAGACGGTACAGTTACCGCAGGAAATTCGTCGGGTGTAAACGATGGTGCAGCCGCTTTATTGGTGGTGAGTGAAAAGGCTTTAAAAGAGTTTAACCTAACGCCAATGGCACGTGTAGTATCGTATGCCGTTGCAGGGGTAGCTCCCTCAATTATGGGTGTTGGCCCTATACCCGCCACTAAAAAAGCACTAGAACGTGCAGGTTTAACCACTAACGATTTAGATTTAATTGAACTAAACGAAGCCTTTGCATCTCAATCAATAGCTTGTATGCGCGAGTTGAATTTAGATGCTGAAAAAGTAAACGTTAACGGTGGCTCAATTGCCATAGGTCATCCATTAGGGTGCAGCGGTGCACGCATTAGTACCACCTTATTGCACGAGATGAAAAAACGCCAAAACGTTAAATACGGTTTAGCCACAATGTGCATTGGGGTGGGGCAGGGAAGTGCTGTTATTTTTGAACGACTGTAAACCCTCTTTCCCACTTTTTTTTCTTTATTAGTAAACCTGATTAATATCAGTGTTTATAGGCTTTTGTATTGGTAAATTTGTTATACACAATTACCCATTGAATATGAAAGTTTTCAAGTTGTTTTTTTTGGCATTTATAATGCCCATAGGTACTTTTGCGCAAAATTTTAGCATAAGCCTTCAGCCCAAGCAAATTAATACTATGCCGGGCATACAGGCTTTCGCCTTTGGGCAGGTTAATGGGCAATGGCTTCTTATTGGTGGTCGTACAGACGGATTACACCGCCGTCAACCTTTTGCCAGCTTTGATGCGGCGGGAAACAATACCGCAATATACCTTGTTAACCCAACAACCAATACTGTAAAATCAGCCGGTATAAGCACGCTTCCTGCCTCATTGTTAGAACAATTGCAAAGCACTAACATGAACTTTAAACAAGTAGGAAATCAGTTATACATAGTTGGGGGGTATGGTTACTCTGCCACGGCTGTTAACCATATTACCTATCCCTATTTAACAGTGGTTGATTTGCAGGGCTTGGCTACTGCCATTACTACTGCACAACCTATTACATCCTTTTTCAATCAAATTAATGATGCTCGTTTTGCAGTAACTGGGGGGCATCTTGAAGAGTTAGACGGTGTATTTTATTTAGTATGCGGCAATAAGTTTGACGGGCGGTATAACCCTATGGGAAACAATACCTATACTCAAAAATATACCGAACAAATAAAGCGTTTTACTGTAAGCTCAACACCTAGTTTAAGTGTAACTTGGCTAGATAGTATTACTGATGCCGCTAACCTTCACCGAAGGGATTATAACCTTACACCACAAATATTTCCGTCGGGCAAAAAAGGGTTTACAATATGGTCGGGTGTGTTTCAACCCACTGTTGATTTGCCTTTTTTAAATAGTGTTGATATTGTAGATAATAGCCACAGTGTAAACAACACCTTCAATCAATACTTAAGCCAATACCATAGCGCGCAATTGCCTGTTTACAGTGCAAAGGCAAAACAAATGAGCACAGTGTTTTTTGGTGGTATTGCCCAGTATTATTACGATGCTAACAACCAACTGCTAAAAGATGATAATGTACCCTTTGTAAAAACTATAAGTGTGGTAACCCGTATGCAAGATGGTAGCATGACCGAGAAAAAAATTGGAGAGATGGCTGGATATTTAGGTGCAAGTTCAGAGTTTATTGCTAGCACATTAGCACCCTTTAATGCCGAAGGAATTTTGAATCTTGACTCTATTACTGCCGATAGTGTTTTAGCAGGTTACATTGTAGGCGGTATTAGCAGCACTGCGGGTAATATATTTACTGTTAATGATGGAACACAAAGCACAGCTAATTCAGGCATATATAGTGTGTACATTAAGCCTCAAACCAACTCAACAGGGGTACAGGTAAGATTGCCCCAACTATTTAGTGCAAAGGTGTACTCGTCTCAAGAACAACAAATTTTAATTGAGCTAAACAATGCTAAGCCCCAAGAGTATTCTATTTGGTTAACTGATATTACAGGCAGATTATTAAAAGGTTATACCTACACGTACATTACTACCGAAGGAAGCAATATTATAAAACTAGAAACTGATAGCCTAGCCACTGGAATTTATATGGTAAATATCCGTTGTGGGCAAGTATACCAAAGCCATAAGGTGATGATTAAATAACCACAGATACTTGTATAAAGAAAATAGGGGTGCGGCCGTAGGCCGCACCCCTATTTTATATGTTTTACATGATAATAAAACTATTCCACCTTGCTAATCTTCACAGCATTAGTCATAGATTTTTCATGTATAGGCATACTTGCTGTGTTTACAACAATATCGCCCGTTTTGGCATAGCCTTTTTGCTTTAAAATATTGTTTACATCGTGTATAGTCTCATCAGTAGTAACAAATTTGTCGTAGTAAAAGCCACGTATACCCCAAACCAAACTCAAAGTATTTAGCAAAGGTTGGTTGTTAGTAAATATATATATACTGGCACGCGGTCTAAAACTAGCCAACTTAAAAGCAGTATAGCCTGAACGTGTCATTGATACTATAGCTTTTGCATTTTTTATATGCAAACTCATACGTGCAGCTGTAAAACAAATTACATCAGTTATATAACTACGGTGGTCGTCGTTAGATGGACCTTCGTTTTTGTTATATATAATATCATGGTCTTCAATATGGCGTACAATACGCTCCATAGTTTTAATAGCCTCTACAGGATATGCACCCACACTTGTTTCAGCACTTAGCATCACCGCATCAGCACCATCAATTACCGCATTGGCCACATCATTCGTTTCGGCACGTGTAGGCGTAGCGTTAGTAATCATACTCTCCATCATTTGGGTAGCAATAATTACAGGTTTAGAAGCCCTTATACATTTGCGCACAATCTCTTTTTGTATCAACGGCACTTCTTCCAACGGAACCTCCACACCCAAATCTCCGCGCGCCACCATTATAGCATCAGTAATCTCAATAATTGCATCAATATTTTTTACCGCCTCAGGCTTTTCAATTTTAGCAACAATTTTGGTGCGCTTCTCGTGGCGTGCAATAATATTTTTAAGCTCGTGTATCTCTTCAGGCTTACGTACAAACGATAAACCAATCCACTCCACATCATGTTTCAACCCAAACTCAATATCAGCAACATCTTTTTTGGTTATGCTGGGTATAGATAAGTTGGTTTGAGGTAAATTAAACCCTTTTTTAGACGAAAGGTCGCCGCCATGAATTACTTTGGCTTTTATTTCAGTGCGATTCATCACATCCAAAACTTTCAACTCCACCTTTCCATCGTCCAACAATATTTTATGCCCTTTTTTAATATCCTTAGTCAGCATTTCAAAATCAATAAAAAGCTTTTCAGCCGTACCCATACATTTTTGGGTTGTTATTATTAATTCGTTTCCGCTCACAAGAGTTATTTTGTTGCCCTCAACATCACCAATGCGCAATTTAGGGCCTTGCAAGTCAAGCAAAATACCCACATTGCAGCCAAGTTCTTCATTTATCCTTCGCACACTTTTCAAAACCTTTTCGTGGTCTTCGTGCTTTCCGTGCGAAAAATTGAGGCGTATTACATCCACACCTGCTATTATAATCTCTTTAAGTTTCTGATAGCTTGAAGTTGCAGGGCCAATAGTGGCAATAATTTTTGTGCGGTTAAACTTAGGTCTGTATTTCATAAAGTTTTGTGTATCAAAAATATAAATAATCTTTGTTTTTTAAATCCAATAAGTGTACTTCGTACACTGTTAGTGCAAATGTCATCCTTTTCATATTACCAAGCAATAGCTGCCAGCCCTCGTTTTGCATATCTCCTTTCACCAGCAAAAAATAGTTAGTATTTTTATGTTCAGGTATTAAGATATTGTTACTTGTTTTGTTGGCAATCAATCTGTAAGTATACTCATATTCTACGTCAGTATACTCAAAACATTGTATATAAATATCTTCTCCTTTTTTATGTTGAAAGTATAAATCTTCTACCCTTTGCAGGTGTAAACCAATACTTTTGTTAAGCTGCCATACCAGCCTAAAAGCTTTCTGTGGCGAAGCTACTCCCGCCATTAATATAGTATCGCCACCTGTGGGGTGCTGATTATCAAAAAGTTGTAGATATTTATTTTTTGTGTTTGCCAAGTGTATAGGGGGCAAAATAGGGTAAGATTTTTTTTATTGTGTTTTTACTTGAAAAAACAGTTATTTGCAGCTTCAAATTTAACCAAAAAAGGAGAAGAAAAATGTCAGATATCGCTGCAAGAGTAAAGTCGATTATCATCGATAAATTAAGTGTTGAAGAGAGCGAAGTTACCACAGAGGCTAGCTTTACCAATGATTTGGGTGCTGATTCACTTGACACTGTTGAACTAATCATGGAGTTTGAAAAAGAGTTCAACATCTCTATTCCAGATGACCAAGCTGAAAATATTTCAACAGTAGGCCAGGCCATCAGTTACATCGAAGAACATAGCAAATAACTTAAAAAAATTATACCCGTATGCAGCTTAAAAGAGTTGTGATTACGGGGATTGGTGCCCTTACCCCCATTGGAAATACTGCCCCTGAATACTGGGAAGGTTTAACAAATGGGGTAAGTGGAGCCGCCCCAATTACGCGCTTCGACGCATCAAAATTTAAAACGCAGTTTGCCTGCGAAATAAAAAATTTTGATGTGCTAAACTATTACGATAGAAAGGAAGCGCGCAGAATGGATCCATATACGCAGTATGCGATGGTATCTAGTGAAGAAGCCGTGCGCGATAGCGGACTGGATATTGAAAAAGTTAACAAAGACCGTATTGGGGTAATTTTTGGTACGGGCATTGGCGGGCTTACCAGCTTCTTTCACGAAGTAGTAGCTTATGCCAATGGCGATGGAACACCGCGATTTAGTCCGTTTTTTATACCTATGATGATTGCCGATATTGCGGCAGGTCATATATCTATGAAATATGGTTTCCGTGGCCCTAATTATGCTACGGTTTCAGCGTGTGCAACATCAAATCACTCATTAATAGATTCATTTAACTATATCAGGCTTGGGAAAGCTGATGCTATAGTTACAGGCGGTAGCGAGGCTTGCGTAAACGAACCTGCCATTGGTGGTTTCAACTCGATGAAAGCCCTTAGCGAACGCAACGACGATTATAAAACAGCTTCTCGCCCGTTTGATAAAGACCGTGATGGTTTTGTATTGGGCGAAGGTAGCGCAACTCTTATATTAGAAGAATACGAACACGCCAAAGCCCGCGGAGCAAAAATATATGCTGAAGTTGTGGGCGGAGGTATGAGTGCTGATGCTTATCATATCACAGCTCCACATCCGGAAGGTTTGGGTGTAATAGCCGTGATGAAAAGTGCATTGGACGATGCAGGCTTGCAACCTGAAGATATTGATTACGTTAATGTACACGGTACATCAACACCATTGGGTGATGTAGCCGAGCTAAAAGCTATTAAACACGTTTTTGGCGAACATGCTTATAAACTAAACATAAGCAGTACAAAAAGTATGACCGGGCACCTACTTGGTGCAGCAGGTGCGGTAGAAGCATTAGCATCAATACTGGCACTGCAAAAAGGTGTTATAGCCCCTAGTATTAATCACTTTACTGATGATCCTGATATTGATAGTAAACTAAACCTTACTTTCAATACAGCACAAAAACGTGAAGTGAAATATGCACTAAGCAACACCTTTGGTTTTGGTGGGCACAATGCCTCAGTGATTCTAAAAAAATACGAGGCCTAAACCATTAGTCCTTTTGTTTGCACTACTACTAAAATCAACTAGCGATAAAACATTTATCAAGTCGCTTAAAAACCTTTTAGGTTTTAAGCCACGAAACACGTCGCTATACCAGCAAGCATTTAGGCATCACTCAGCTGCCACCCGTTACGATATTAAAGAAGGGCGTATTAGCAACGAACGTCTTGAATATTTAGGCGATGCAGTACTTAGCTCAATAATAGCTGAAATACTTTTTACCACCTACCCCACAAAAGACGAAGGTTTTTTAACAGAACTTCGTGCTAAACTGGTGAGCAGAGAAAATTTGTGCGACTTGGCACGAAAAATGGGTATAGAAGTTTTTTTAGAATACGATAAAAGCATACGCGGCAATTATCAAATAATACGTGCACTTAGCGGCAATGCTTTTGAAGCCCTGATAGGTGCAATATATTTAGATAAAGGGTATAACTTTACCCGTAAGTTTATTAAACGCCGTATACTACAACCCCATGTAGATATACAGCACATGGCACAAAAAGAAATAAACTTTAAAAGTAAGCTGATTGAGTATTGCCAAAAAAACAAAAAAAGTATTGATTTTGAAACACTTGAAGAACGCAAACAAGGCAAACAAAAAAGCTATTTGGTGTGCGTACTTATAGATAGCCAAGAAATGGGCAGGGGCGAAGATTTCTCAAAAAAGAAAGCTGAGCAAGTGGCGGCACAAAAAGCGTGCGAAATAATATTTGTTGGCGGACTTGCCGAGTAGGTAATTGCTTTGCCAAAACCATAGGGGTAAGTATCTAAGTTTGACGTTTGTCGAAAGAGGTCTTACCAACATTAAAATACCGTTTTTTAACGGTATTTGGCTAGCTTTTCAATTCTTTCTTTTGCATAAAATTTTATAATCAAATGATAAAAAATATCTTTCAACATTTAGTTATGTTAGTTATTATCCAACTAACAGCCATCACTTCATCAAATGCACAAACTTGTAATGCTGGCGATATCGTTATTTCAAGTGGAACTACAGTAGCTTGGAATACCTCAACAAAACCTAATCCTTATACAATCACACAAAATGTATGTGTAGAAGGTGGTGGAACACTTAATATATCTGGTTTAAACATAAAGATGAATGGGTTATTATATATTACCGTACATAAAGGTGGAACACTTAATATATCTGGTTCAATACTCCAACCACTAACTAGCAGTAACTCGTGGGGAGGAATAATAGTTATGGGTGATAATGACCAGCCTCTGTGTGATGAAGTTAATCAAACACTTAATACAACTAATCATGGTTTCGTTTCCTTAGAGTCATCAACGATTGAATCAGCAAACTACGGGCTTAAGTTAACAGGTTATGGTGATAATCTTTCAGGAGGAGGCATTATTAAAGTTAATAATTGTACTTTTCATAATAATTCTATTGCTGGAATATATATGGGATCTTATGAAATACCAGGAAGTCAGTGTTTTGTGAATTCAGTAGCAAATTCTACATTCATGTCTGATAATATTTCAAAAGCTCCTTACTCTTATATCAAAATGGTTAGCTATAAGGGGTTTACTGTATTAGGGTGTAATTTTAATATTCCTGCTTCAAGTAAGTTTAATACAATAGGCATTTCTATTAGCGAGAGGTCAACGAGTTATCTTCAGGCAGGGAAATTAATTTTAGAAGCCAGTGAATTTGTGAATCCTTATGATTATCAAAGCTCATCAAAATTTTCTACGCCTAAGCGTAATACCTTTTTTAACTTAAGAACTGGTATTGAGATGTTTGGTAATCAAAATGATATAACACCTTTTGAGTCAATAATAAAAAATTGTGATTTTAATAAAGTAGGGGTTGGTATTGATATACGTCATGCACAAAGTGTGGCCGTGATGTGTAACAATTATATTGCTTCAATTTACGATGAAAATAATTCAGCAAATTTGAAAATGAACTATACTGAATATGAAGAAGATGGTTTGGGAGGCTTGACTAAGATTTCGACTCAACTGGCACCAGATCCGTACTCTATTTTTGCTTATTGTAATAATACTTATGGAGATGTAAACTTCTATAATAATACTTGTGAATGGAATAATGATTTTGTTGGTAAACAAGCGTATGGCATTATTTATAATTGGCATAAAGAAATTGATTTTCCATCAAACTATGCAGTTTCAGGTAATACATTTACTTGCACAGCGACTGAAGGAAATGATGTAAGAGGAATTTTGATACATGGTAATTTTACATACGGAACACAGTTAATAGCAAACCAGTTTTCAAAATTGTATAGAGATATTCATCTTAAGGGATTTATTCGTCCTGCAGGTGCAACAATTTTTAATCCAGTTATTGATCCTCAAGGAGAAAGAACTGACTATAGTTCATTCCCTCCAACAAATTATACAACAGGCAACGGTAATGTTTTTTCTGATCCAAGTATTGATGCGCAAGGAAATATTTTTAGTGATGCCACAGCAACATTTTACGTAAGTACAATAGCTATGCCACCTCCCAATTTTGATCCTTATCGCCATAGTAGCTCAGTGGCTGTGTACTCATCAAGCACTGGGTTAAACGATGGGCCTTACCCTGCTGATTGCACCATTCCTCAACCTAGTGGTCTGCTTAGTGATGGTCGTTTATTTGGCTTATATAAACCTAGTGCTTGTTTGAAAGTATACCCAAATCCTGCTTCTGATATTGTAAATATTGAATGGGAAAATAATATGAAACTGCATGATGCAGAAATAGTAGTATACAACACAATGCTACAAACTGTATATGCTACAACAATTGAAGAAGGACAAACGTCTATAATGATTGATGATAAGCAATTTTCTGAGGGTTTATATTTTGTAGTTTTGAAAAAAGAAGGTGAAACTATTTGCATTAACAAACTAATAAAGCAATAGAAGATGAAGATTCTCATAATTTTTATAAGTATTTTCTTTCCTGCACTTTGCATGGGACAATGGAAAGAAGTTCAAATTGAAAGGGATATTTTTAATAAAAACAGTGTGTCTTTAATTAGCTATCAAAATGAAGATACCATCATTTGTGCCGATAATCAGAGCAATACACAAAATATTTGTTTTTCTTTTGATGGGGGTAATAACTTCAAATATGCTTTTAATTTAAGTTGGGATGTATGGGGGCAAGTACAAAATATTCGTTTTATAGATAAAGATACACTGGTAATTATCACAGCTTTGGGCATAATCAAGAAGTCAACTGATATTTTTCATACACCAGAGTTCTTGATTAAGTTTTCAGACTACGATACTGCACCCATTACATTTCTTGCTCCATCTTATTTTTATAAAGGAGATAGTGGAATTGTGGCTTCAAAGCGGATTTTTAAAACCTATGATGGGGGACGAACATGGGTTAATGAACCTAAATCATTAAACAATGGATGGGGAGGAATTGGGTTTACTTATATTCCAGAGTCTGGAAGGTTCTTGAATACTAATAGTTCTTATTTGTTTGAAAGTAAAAATTATGGAAATACATGGGACACTACTTTTAATTTTGTCCCATTAATTAAGGACAAGTTTTTTGGTAGGGTTAATGACTTTTCATTTATTGATGACAAGATAGGTTATACAATATTAGGCAGAACTATCTATAAAACAACTGATGGTGGTTCTAGTTGGGATTCAGTGGGCAATTTTGTATGGTATGGCTTTGGTCAATCAATAAAATTCTTCGATGAAAACGTGGGGTACGCATTGTTTAGTCAGCATAAAGGTCTTCAAAAGACAGTTGATGGTGGGGAAACATGGGTAGAGGAGTTTGAATTTCCGACAGAGTTTTCAAGTGTTAAAGAGTTTTTTTATTTTGGTGACAGTGCTTTTTTTGTTGTTAATGGTAAAAAACTATACAAAAGGGATAAAGCTAGTTTGGGTATTGAACTGCCAAAAGTAAAAACAACTCTTGAATTATTAATGTACCCTAATCCAACTACATCATACATAACAGTTAAGATATTGGGAGGAAATAAAAACAATAGCAATATATTAAGCATATATGATTTGCAGGGGAGGTTATTGTACGAAGAAAGTTTCTATGGACAGGAAAAAATTATTAAACTTGAAGAATTAGAAAAGGGTTTATATTTGGTTCAAGTTAGAAATGGTTTACATACTTTTACTCAAAGACTAATAAAGCAATAATTCATAGTGTATTTATGTTTTCTTTTCTCATCAAAAAATCTGCAATCGTGGTAAACAAATGTTAACTTTGGCGCGTTTAAAGGATTGATTGTACAAAAACATTTATACCAAAAGGATTTTATGGACAGATTGAAAGAGAAGTTTGCTTCTATTGCCCTACCCATGGCGCAAGAGGTTAAAGAAATGGTAAAAAACCATGGCGATGTAGTACTAGGTACATACAATGTAGCTAGCGTATACAGCGGCATGAAAGGAATGATAGGGTTGATTACCGAAACCTCGTTGTTGGATGCCGAAGAAGGTATTCGTTTCCGTGGGTATTCTATACCTGAATTGAGAGACTTATTGCCAAAGGCTCCAGGTGGACAAGAACCTTTGCCCGAAGGTTTGTTTTACCTAATGCTTATTGGCGAACTTCCTACTGAAGAAGACGTAAAAGAACTTTCGACCCTTTTTGCCGAGCGCAGCGATGTGCCTCAGCACGTATTTAATGTTTTAGACGCATTGCCTTTAGACACTCATCCTATGACTCAGTTTACTACTGCCATTATGGCTATGCAAACTGAGAGCGTTTTTGCAAAAGAATACGCTAAGGGGATGAACAAAAAAGACTACTGGAGTTACACTTTTGAAGATTGTATAAATGTTATAGCACGCCTACCCATTGTAGCTGCTTACATTTATCGCCGTACATATAAAAACAGCGAGCACATTGCTGCCGATAAAACCCTTGATTGGGGTGCAAACTTTGCACACATGCTAGGCATGGGTGCATCAGCCGATGTAAAAGCATTGATGCGTTTGTATCTAACTATTCATGCAGACCATGAGGGCGGTAACGTATCAGCACATACTACACACTTGGTGGGTAGTGCACTTAGCGATCCTTACCTTTCAATAGCGGCTGCTATGAACGGTTTGGCCGGCCCATTACACGGCCTTGCTAACCAAGAGGTGATAAAATGGATTTTTGAAATGGTGGACGAGTTGGGAACAACCAAACCTACCAAAGAACAAATTGCTGAGTACGTAAACCGTACTATAAAAGCAGGTAAAGTAGTGCCGGGTTACGGACACGCCGTATTGCGCAAAACCGACCCTAGGTTTACTGCTCAAATGGAGTTTGCAAAACGCCACAACCTTGATGATGACTATGTGAATATAGTTTGGAATATGTACGAAGTTGTGCCTGCTATCCTAGAAAGCTTAGGTAAAGTAAAAAACCCTTGGCCAAATGTTGATGCACATAGTGGTGCGTTATTAGTACACTACGGCATGAAAGAGTATCCTTTCTATACTGTGTTGTTTGGTGTATCACGTGCTTTGGGTGTACTAGCTCAGTTGGTTTGGGATAGAGCTTTGGGTCATCCTTTAGAGCGTCCAAAATCAGTAACAACTGAGTGGGTTAAAAACAAAGTAGCCGAAGCAGTAGCTAAAGCATAATTGTACAACTTTTTATTTTAAGTATTTTATACAAGCCCTGCACCGCAGGGCTTTTTTTATGTCTTTTCGTTTAAAACTTCTCCTCTACCCCAAGCCCAAAAAGGGCATAATCATACTTTACAGGGTCGTTAGGGTCAAGGCGTTTCAGTTGCTCCGTTAGCTCAGTAGCCGCTTGCCAGTCGGCAGGCCTACGCTTTATCAACCCCAAACCCGTTGCCACACGGTGCACGTGCGTATCAAGCGGGCATACCAATTGTGCAGTGCTTATTTTTTTCCAAATACCAAAATCAACTCCATGCTCATCCTTTCGCACCATCCAACGCAAAAACATATTAAGCCGTTTACACGCCGATTTCTTCTCAGGGGTAGCTATGTGTTTTTGTGTTCTTTGCGGTGCATAGGGCAAGCTAAAAAACTGACGGTGGAAACCTACTAGTGCTTTTTCAGTATTTATATCATTAGCCGCAATGTGGCTGGCAAAAGCATCCTCTAAGCTGTTGTTTTGGCGATAGAATACCGTTAAAAACTCTAAAAAATACAGCAAATCAGTATCATTAAAAGTTCGGTGCACAAAACCCAAAAACTTTTCCCTATCCGCCTCGTTGTGGTGCAGCAAAAAATCGTGCGGGGCATTATCCATCCATCCCATTAGTTTTTTGCAGTTGTTTATAATGGTAATGCGTTGCCCCCAAGCTAGCGTAGCAGCAAAAAAGCCCGCTATTTCAATATCTTGTTTTTTGGTGAAAAGATGAGGTATGCACACAGGGTCGTTCTCAATAAACCCTTCACGATTGTATTGGGCTACTTTAGCATCTAAAAAATCTTTTAGTTTTTCAGTAAGCACAACTAAACAAAAAATCGAGGGTGAAAAGGCGAGTTGTTTTGGTGTATGCGTATGGCCTTAAACGATAGGTATACCGCTACCACCAGCGATACCATTGCCCCCAAAGCTATGTAGGGGTAGTTTTTTAGCATAAGTAAAAAATCGTACATGCCGTGAAAAAACACTGCTACCAAAAGCCCTACTATTTGTAGGCCAATGCGTCTGCCTTTTTTAAATTTAGCCAAACCAACAAAGTAGCCCATTATCACCGCAAACGATGCGTGGGCGGGTACCGCAGTTAGCATACGCATTAGTGCTGTGCCCCATCCGTTAGAAGACTGAAATACGTACAGCACATTTTCAAGCGTGGCAAAGCCCATACCTATCATTACCCCGTAGGTAATGCCGTCAAAAGGTTCATCAAAAAAAGGTTTGCGGTAAAAGCGCTTCAGAAAAAAGAATTTTGATCCTTCTTCGGCTACTGCCACTGTAACAAAGGCATACAAAAAAGTTTGTAGTTCACTGTCGCCACCTTGCAGGGCTTCAATCTGGCTTAGTCCCATGCTCATGCCAATGGCGGGTATGGTGCTTATCATGCCTAAAAAAAATGCCCAAATAAGTTGGCGAAAAGGCTCGCGGTCGTACTTATCGCGTAAATAAACAAACAGGGCTATGGCTATGCCGGGGCCTACGGTTAAGGCCAGTAACAGTACATCAAACATACTTGTGGCAAGATAGCAAAATTGGTATTAGTGCACGGCTACAATTTTTATGATTTGTTTTTGCGCTTGTGCTTTCTCTATTTGTTTCACTTCAGTAAAAATAGTTTGCGATGGCCAAGTGCTAGTAAGGTTAAAGTCTTGTTCCACCGCCATGTTCAGTTTCATCTCAAAGTCGGGTACTTGTGTACTGCCATTTTTTACCACTGTTTCAACAAATGCGGCTATAAATTTCTCAGCTTCTTCATCATACACCTCTTGCTTAAAACTGAAATGTGCGGTACGGTTTACTTTGTTTAGCGATGTCATGGTAATAGATTGTTCAGCAATAATGGGCGTATTATTGTCCCATGGGTTTGGCGTAGGAACATCACCACCATAAGTTTCTTTCAGCGTGTACTCCATACCGTAAGCATTATGAAAACTTACCAAATAGCGGCTAAATACATTTTCATACAATTGTTGGTTAAGAATACGCGGAAAAATTGTTGCCAAAGAATCACGTAGCTTTTTATCGGCTATGGTGGGCAATATTCCTTTAATAGCAGAGTCAGAAGCTGCCATTATCTCGTGCCAGTTTATAATTCCTTTGTAAATGCCCGTTTCGGTGGTTTGGTATTTTAATTTCACTCCATCAAAAGCTTTTGCCATAGCCAATTGCATTTTATCCGTAACTGGTGGCGTGGTAGTCCATTTGCCAAAAGTCCATTCAAGAGTATAGGTAGTGTCGGTCGCATCAATAACCTCAATCGTTAAACTACCCGTTGAAGTTGATTTATAGGGTACTCCTTTTTTGGTGCCTTCATTAATTTCGGTCAGTTTAGCTTTGTATATATCACCAATTTCCCAATAGGCCACTGTTTGGGCAGTAGTATTGGTAACAACATTTTGGGCTATAACTTGTGCAGTAGCTGCCAATAGTAACAATGCGGCAAAAAGGTTTCTTTTCATTCAGTGTTTAATATTATCTGCAAATAAACATTTTTTAGTCTTATCACTATTGTGGTGCAGCTATTGGGTGAATATTGCTCTAGAAAGTAGTTGATAGTAAAAAAAATGTTAAAATAGAAGAGTTTTTTTCTTTGACTTCACAGCCCCAATACCATGCCATACTCAGCAATATGGAAACCGTTAGCCAGTACTTTTTTGGCTTGTTCGCTTTGTAGGTTTAGCAAAGGGTTGGTATGATTAAAATGGATAAAGTAAATTTTATCTTTTTCGGCAGCAGAAAGGTGTTTAAACTTTTCCATGCTTTCTACCACAAAGGGGTGAGGTATTTGGCTAATATCTCTGTTATTTAGTTCTTCACCATCGTAAAATGTAGCATCAATAAAAGCATAATCTACTTTGGTAATAGCAGTTATAACGTCTGTATCCCACTTTTCCCATTTGTCAATATCAGGTATAAACAAAGCCGTTTTGTTGGTGCCTTTTATGGTATAGCCCACTGTTTCGCTATACTCATCACGGTGCGGAACAGTAAACGGCATTACCGTAATGTTGGGAGTAAGTTGTACGGTTACACTATCCTGCAAGGGCTGCAAAGAGATATTATTTAGGGTTACTAATTGTTGCCAAGGGCCATTTTGTTCTAAAAAAACCTTCATTCGGGGCATAGCATATACTGGAGTTTCTTTTGCGCTCATCGCCTCTTTGCCCAAAAACATCAACCCTGCATAATGCCCAATGTGGGCATGGGTAAGAAAAATACCGTCGGGAGTTTCTTTCTCTGCAAAAGAAGAAAGATTTTTAAGCTGTTTCATTTGGGTGGGTAAATCGGGTGTAGCCTCAAACAAAAAGCTCTTTTTATTTTCAGGGTCGATAATACCCAATGAAACAACTTTACGGGTCGGGTCGGGATTTTGAAACAAGTTTTTGCAGCAGTCTTTTTTACAACCTGCGTGTGGCGAGCCGCCGTCTTGCACCGTACCTAGTAGTATTATTGATGTTTGGGTAATAGTACTTAAGGGCTTCTGTTCCTCAATTTCTTTCTTTTGCAAGGAAGATGGGGTGCAAGCAGAAAAAACCAATACCACTATTATTACTATGTATAACCGTTTCATCATTTCTTCTCCATACACAATTTCAACTTAATGCTTTTTAGGTGAAATTTCATTCAAAAATAAGTGCAATCTCTCTTTGTTCGTGTGTGCATTTATTTTTTTGATAACTTTATGCCGTGAATATTCTTTTAGTATATCCTAAAATGCCCGACACTTTTTATGCAATGAAGCATTTTATAGAAGTGATTGGTAAAAAAGCAGCTTACCCTCCTTTGGGGTTACTAACCGTAGCAGCAATGCTACCCAAAGAATGGAATAAAAAATTAGCCGACTTAAATCTTAATGATTTAAGTAATAGTGATTTAGAGTGGGCAGATTATGTTTTGCTATCGGCTATGAATGTGCAGGAAGAATCTGTACACCAAATTGTGGCACAATGCAATAAAGCAGGCGTTAAGATAATTGCAGGAGGTTCGCTGTTTACGCACGAGTACGAGCGTTTTCCCAATATCGAACATTTTGTACTTAACGAAGCTGAAATTACACTTCCTTTATTTCTTGAAGACTTAAGTCAAGGAAACCCAAAAGCAGTGTACCAAACGGATGAATTTGCCGATATCACTACCACTCCGCTGCCCGCCTTTGAGTTGGCCAATATGGACGAGTATATTTATTCTATTGTGCAATACTCGCGGGGTTGCCCCTATATGTGTGATTTTTGTGATGTTACGGCTCTTTTTGGTAGAAAACCGCGCACAAAAACCAGTGATCAAATTATTGCCGAATTGGAAGCTCTTGACCGACTTAGTGATGTGAAACTGGTATTGTTTGCCGATGATAATCTTATAGGTAATAAACGAATACTGAAAAGTGATTTATTGCCTGCTTTGATAGAATGGCGTAAAAAGAAAAAGCCTGGTTTTTTCTTTGCCACACAGCTTACCATCAATTTGGCAGATGACGAAGAGCTGATGCACTTGCTTTTAGAAGCAGGGTTTAGGCATATATTTATTGGTATTGAAACTCCAGATGAGGTAGGTTTAAAAGAATCAAGAAAAACTCAAAACCTGAAACGCAACCAATTGGAGAATATCCAAAAACTACACCAAGCAGGGTTTATTATTTCAGCAGGTTTTATTGTAGGGTTTGATACTGATACCACTGCTATATTTCAGCAGCAAATTGATTTTATACAACAAAGTGGCATACCCTTGCCCATTGTAAATATTTTAAAAGCCCCTCCGGGTACTGAGTTGTACGAAAAGATAGCAAGTCAAGGTCGTTTAAGTAAACAATTTGCCTTTGCTGAGGGCGAAACCAATATAGTGCCCGTGATGAACGAGAAAAAGTTGTACGACGGGTTTATTGAGTTGATTAATAACATCTATACCCCAAAAAAATCGTACGAGCGGTTGATACAGTTTTTTACTACCTACAAGCACCCAAAAACAACTGTAAAAGTGCCCTCAAAGTTTGGTATGAAAGATCTTAAAATGGTGCTTCGTATTGTGTACTTGTTGGGCATTAAAGATTCGGAACGTAAGTACTTTTGGAAGCTAATTTTTTGGACAATAGCCAATAACAGAAAGTTTTTAGACAAGGCAGTGTTTTACGGTATAATGATTTACCAAATGCACCAAACCTGCATACATATTGAACAGGAAGTGAAGTTGCAAAACAAAAATATTTACATGCAGCCTGAAGAGGCTGAACTTAGCCTTGGGTAACAACTCATTTCTTTTCCATACACAACTCCACCAGCATGCCGTTGGTGCTTTTAGGATGAAGAAAGGCAATCAACTTGTTATCCGCTCCATCTTTGGGTGTTTCGTTTATAAACACAAAACCTTCGCCTTTTAGGCGTTCCATCTCGGCATATATATCCTCCACATCAAAAGCTACGTGGTGTATGCCTTCGCCTTTTTTCTCAATAAATTTTGCAATGGCACTATCAGCATGGGTGGCTTGCAGCAACTCTATTTTATTGTCGCCAGCCTTAAAAAACGAGGTAATTACGTTTTCACTCTCTACTGCTTCTTGTTTATAGGGGGCAGTGCCCAACAATTTCTCAAATAAAGTGTTACTAATAGTAAGGTCTTTAACGGCTATGCCCAAGTGTTCTATTTTGCCAAACATGGTATTGTGGTTTTATGCAACAAGGTTATTCATTAATCTACAAATCAACAAATCAGTAAATCAACAATTCCAATGTGTAAACAATAAATTTTTTCGCAATGAACAAAATCATTAGTACCTTTGTAATTAGAATTAATCTAAATAAGATAAGTTCAAAAAAAGTAAAATCATGTTGAAACTCCCTATATATCTTGATAGTAATGCCACCACACCTGTTGACGAGCGTGTGCTGCAAACTATGATACCCTACTTTACCCAAAACTTTGGTAATGCGGCCAGCCGCAACCACCCTTTTGGCTGGAGTGCAGAGGAAGCGGTAGATTATGCCCGCGAACAAGTAGCTAAAATTATTGGTGCCAGCGAAAAAGAAATTATTTTCACTTCTGGCGCGACTGAAAGTAACAACCTTGCTATAAAAGGTGTGTTTGAAATGTATGCCCAAAAAGGCAAGCACATTATCACTATAAATACAGAACACAAAGCCGTATTGGATGCGTGCAAACACGCTGAAAAACTTGGTGCTGAGGTTACGTATCTTTCAGTAGGTGAAGATGGTTTGCTAAATCTTGAAGACCTTGAAAAGGCTATGCGCCCCGATACTATATTAGTATCTATAATGTATGCCAATAACGAAATTGGCGTGGTGCAACCCATCCGCGAAATTTCGGCAATAGTAAAAAAACACGGTGCATTATTCCATACCGATGCTACACAAGCTGTAGGTAAAATACCTGTAGATGTACTAGCTGACGGTATTGATTTGCTTTCATTTACCGCACATAAAATGTATGGTCCCAAAGGCGTAGGTGCATTGTATGTACGTCGCAAAAACCCACGTGTGAAGGTTACTGCCCAAATTGACGGTGGCGGACACGAGCGCGGTATGCGTAGCGGAACACTAAACGTGCCCGGTATTGTTGGTTTTGGCAAGGCTTGCGAAATAGCTATGGCCGAAATGGAAAGCGATGCTAAACGTTTGGGTGCTTTGCGCGATAAATTAGAAAGCGCATTATTACAAATTGAAGAAGCCTACCTTAACGGTAGCAAAGAACACCGCTTACCACACGTAGCCAACATATCGTTTAAGTATGTTGAGGGCGAAGGTTTGATGATGGGTGTAAAAGATATTGCCGTGTCATCAGGTTCGGCGTGTACATCTGCATCGCTTGAGCCATCGTACGTACTTAAAAACTTAGGCTTAGATGATGAATTGGCACACTCTTCGCTACGTTTTGGCTTGAGTAAATATACCACTGAAGAAGAAATTGACTATACTATTAGCCACGTGAAAGAAGCCGTTGCTAAACTACGCGACATGAGCCCGCTTTGGGAAATGTTTAAAGAAGGTATAGATTTGAAAACTATTGAGTGGGCAGAACATTAATTTTGCAATTGGCTTTTGGCCTTTAGCCTTTAGCTTTTTTTAATTGCTAATAGCCAACAGCTAAAAGCAAGTATAAACAACGGATTAACAAATAACGGATAACGAGATTATGGCATATTCAGAAAAAGTTATAGATCATTACAGCAACCCACGTAATATTGGTACGCTGGATAAAAGCAAAAACAACGTAGGTACAGGCCTTGTTGGCGCGCCAGAATGTGGCGACGTAATGCGTTTGCAAATAGAAGTTGGCGACGATGGAATGATTACCGATGCAAAGTTTAAAACCTTTGGTTGTGGTAGTGCCATTGCATCATCATCATTAGCTACTGAGTGGCTTAAAGGTAAAAGCGTAAACGATGCCCTTGAAATAGACAATATGGCTATTGTTGAGGAATTATCTTTGCCTCCTGTAAAAATCCACTGCTCGGTATTGGCTGAAGATGCAATAAAAGCAGCCATTAACGATTACCGCGTAAAAAACGGTTTGCCTTCTATTGAGGAAAAATAAGCTATTGGTCTTTAGCTATTAGCTTTTGGTGATAGATGCCAAAAGCCAAAAGCAACTAAAAAGCATAAACAAATAAAGATATGATAACAGTAAGCCCCAAAGCACAAGAGCACGTATTTGCCTTGCGCAACGAAGCACAGCTTACCCCCGAATATTTTTTAAGGGTATCAGTAGCTGGTGGCGGTTGCTCAGGGTTATCGTACAAATTAGATTTTGACAACGAAATGAAAGAAGGCGACCAAGCCTTTGAAGATAATGGCGTAAAAGTGGTGGTTGATACTAAGAGTTTCCTTTATCTTATTGGTACCGAGCTAGATTTTAGCGACGGGCTTAATGGTAAAGGTTTTAACTTTATCAACCCAAATGCTACCCGCACTTGCGGATGTGGCGAGAGCTTTGCCGTCTAGTTTTTTATTTTTTTAAATAAATTTTCCCCTCATCCTGCAATACGGGTGAGGGGTTTTTGTTTTAAGAGGGTTGAGAAAGTAAAATCATAATCCTCATTATGTCGAATAGTAAACAGGGTTTAATACTCCTGCCGTTTCATTGCTTATTTTTGCCCAAATTTTCAACTAGATGAAATCATCGATAATAATCAAACTGCTACTTGTTGTTGTAGCATTCTCATCATGTAAGACCTATAATTACAATAACTATATACCAGAGCCTGCTCAAGGGGCGAAAAAACTCATGGGTTTAGCTTTAACAGTAAACAAAGAAGAGTTAAAAGGGAAGTATGATCAAGCTACAACCGAAGATGTTCTTAGACTTCATCAAGATGGTCTAAATGATATATGTTCAACTGAATTATACGGATACTACACATTTGATATAAAAGGGCTTAGTTATAAATTAGGAGACCTTTATTTAGTTGGTGTAGGTATTTTAGTAGTGCCCATAATAGTTGGTGTGCCAAATGGAAGTTTCCAAACCATTTTAGAAGTTGATTACTCAATTTACGATGCAAAGAAAAACTTAATAGCAAAATATAATGTATCCGTTGATCCTAAAAAAACAAAAGGTTGGCAAGGGTTATATTTTAGTTATTCCATAGTAAATAGTGTTAGGGTATCAAACATTAAAGCCCACAAAATTGCTTTTGAAGAGTTTAGTGCGCTTGTGGCAAAAGATATTGATGCAATAAATGCTAAACTTATAAGCGGCGGACAGGTTAAAATAGAAAAATCAGACGTAATTGGGAACGGTAATACAACGGTTATAACTCTTGACCCTAATAGAGAAATCAACAAAGAAAAAGGAGGGGGAACAGGTTTTTTAATTTCAGAGGACGGATATGTAGTTACCAACTACCACGTTGTTGAAGATGCACGAAAAATTGAGCTATTGTTCCCAACAGATAGTTCTTCAACAAAGTATACCGCCACGGTAATTAGTTCTGACAAAACAAATGATATAGCCTTGCTTAAAATTGATTCGGGTTTTGTGTCTCCTGCTACAATACCCTATACCTTTAGTGATGAATACGATATAAGCGATGAGGTGTTTACTATTGGTTATCCTCAACCCGATATTATGGGGTCGGCATACAAATACACCAAAGGTGAGATAAGCTCACTTTCGGGCATAGAAAACAATATCACTATGATGCAAATAACAACCCCTATTCAGCCGGGCAATTCGGGCGGAGCGTTGTTTAATAAAAATGGTGATATAATTGGTATTACCACAAGCACACTAAATCCGTTTTACATGGCACGCTATCAGGGCAATATTCCTCAAAATGTTAATTATGCCGTTAAAAGTGATTATGCTAAACCTCTTGTAAAGCAATACCTAAGTAAGCAACCCAATACATTGGCTGATAAGCCATTGGCCGAGCAGATAAAAATACTAAGCAAGTTTACTTGCCTTATTAGAGTGTATTAAGTTCTGAAATTAACACACACCCCTCACCCGTATTGCAGGGTGAGGGGTGTGTTTCTAAAGAGCATAGCTGTATATACTAATTTTCATATCAGCATAATTTTGTATATTTGATAATCTAATGTCAACGCAATACATCATAAAACCCCTTGCTTTTCTTGTAGCGTTTATGCTATTGGTAGCCCCTGCGGGTTTAGCTATTGATGTGCATATATGCAAAGGAGCTGTAAAAAGCATTAGCCTGTTTGGTACAGCCCAAGATTGTACTGCGGCAACCGATGTAATTGCCCAATGCCCTGCCGATACAAAAAAAATAGAAACACCTGTGCAGATAAGCAAAGCCCCTTGCTGCGCCAATCACAGTTTTTTTAGCAAGGCCGATATTCACTCTACCCCAAGTTTGTTGGGCAATACAGTTGCACACTGTGCAGCCATATTGCATAGCGGTGCCAATACTTTGGTATTACCTGTTAGTGTGCATTCTCAAACCAAAAACAGTACATTCTCACCGCCCGATTTATTTTCTCAGAAAATCTCGGTATTGTATCAAACATTCCGCATCTGATGCCCAGTCTTGTATATCAATAGTTTGGCAATTGCCAAACCCTAACTCCTTCTTTTCAATCAATACAAGTTCAAAGTTTACCACTAAACAAATGAAAACGCTATTTAAAAACATAGCCTATACGGCAGTATTGCTAACTTTGGTAACATCGTGCGGCAATACTAAAGAACATAATCACAATCAAGCAGGTGTAGAGCATACAGCGCAATACGTTTGCCCTATGCACTGCGAAGGCAGCGGAAGCGATAGTGCTGGCCAATGCCCTGTTTGCGGTATGGATTATATTAAAAACCCCGATTATAAAACCCAAGATTCAACACAAAACATACAAACACCACAATAAATACGTAGAATATGAAAAAGATAATTACCACAATTTTTACACTATTAGTAGTATTCGCAGCCAATGCTCAAACCAATGTTATATTTAATATAGAGCATTTGCTTAAAGATAAAGGGTTTAGACTTAACCAAGCAGCTACAACCAATACAAACACTAATTTTAGTGTTAGCCGTTTGCAATACTATATATCAAACATTAGCATCATACACGATGGCGGCACGGTTACCCCGGCAACGGGCGTATATATATTAGTAGATGCTGTAAACGATGTAATTCAAGATTTAGGTTCATACAACGTTACCACCATAGAAGGTATTAAATTTTCAATTGGTGTAAACCAACCCGTAAACAATCAAGATCCTACAAAATGGCCATCAAATCACCCACTCTCACCACAAGTACCCTCAATGCACTGGGGCTGGCAGGCAGGCTACCGCTTTGTAGCAATGGAAGGCAAAGAAGGTGCTAACCTAAGCAATGGTTTTGAATTACACGCACTAGGCAACAACTACTATTACGATATACAAATACCACTAAGCGGTCAAGATATTTTTGGTCAACAACACATTACCCTAAAAGCTGATTACACCAGAGCATTAGAAAATATTAATATAGTTGGCGGAAAAATTGTTCACGGCGAAGAAACTGAAACTATTGATTTGCTGCGCAACTTTAGAGATTTTGTTTTCACCTCTCAAACAGGGGCAAGCAATGTATTGGCTAGCGTAAACAACGTACTTGCACCTGCTGCACTTGATATGTACCCTAACCCTAGCAATGGAACTGTTAGTTTTGATATTACCGATAAATCAGTAAACATCACCTCTATCCAAATTAGTGATATTACAGGCAAAGTGGTTGAAACCATAGCCGTAAACGATTTTGAAATGGACCAAACCACACTAACTACCCAAGGCGTATACATAGTAAGCCTAATGAATGGTACAAATAGCCTGCTTACAAAAAAACTGGTAATACAATAATTGCTATGCGAAGAAATCTGCACATACTTATTGCCATTGTATTAGTTCTTTCAGCCTGTAAAAAAGGGCAGATTGAATGCATTAGTAATGAGGATGAGATAACCATACCCGCAGGTTTCCCCGCCATACAATTTCCTGCTGATAATGCCTATACACCGCAACGGTGGGCATTGGGCAAGCAATTGTTTTTTGACCCTGTATTGTCAAACGATAGTACTATAAGTTGTGCCAGTTGCCACAACCCTGCAAAAGCATTTAGCGATGAAGTAGCTTTTAGCAAAGGTGTTGCGGGTAGGTTGGGAACACGCAATTCGCCCACGCTAACCAATGTGGCCTATTTGCCCTACTTTACCCGCGAAGGGGGCGTACCAACGCTAGAAATGCAAACCCTTGTGCCCATACAAGAGCACAACGAGTTTGATTTTAACATTGTGCTTATTGGCGAACGGCTGCGCCGAAACCCTACGTATGTACAAATGGCAAAAGAGGCTTATAACCGCGAGCCCGACCCTTTTGTTATTGCCCGTGCCCTTGCTAATTTTGAACGTAGCTTAATAAGTGGTAATAGCGCTTACGATAAGTACACTTATCAAAATAACCCTGCGGCTTTAAGTGAAAAAGAGAGAAAGGGAATGGCTTTATTTTTTAGTGAGAAAACCCAATGCAGCAAATGCCATAGCGGTTTCAACTTTAGTAATAATGCTTTTGAAAACAACGGGCTGTACGATAACTATACCGATAGCGGGCGGAAACGCCTAACCAACTTGTCTGATGATTTTGCACTGTTTAAAGTACCTACTTTGCGCAATGTTGGGGTAACGGCACCCTATATGCACGATGGCTCGCTAACAACTTTAGAAGCTGTGGTTGAACACTACAATACAGGCGGAAAAAACAACCCGCAAAAAAGTAAACTAATACAACCCTTAAATCTTACGGATGATGATAAAGAACAGTTGGTAGCTTTTCTAAAAAGCCTTACCGACTATGCTTTTATCACTAACCCAAAGTTTAAACAGTAAAAAATGAAATTTAAAATACTAGCGCTTTTTGTAGTCACTTTGCTTTTGCTAAATGCCTGCAAAAAAGATACAAACAACAACAACGGGGTAAGTTACGATGCTACACCATACGCATTTAATTACGGCAATTTGCCCGCCCCAGCTATTAGTGCCGATAATCAATTAACTGTGCAAGGTGTAAAACTAGGGCGTATGCTATTTTATGAAACCATGCTTTCAAAAGACGGTACAATGTCGTGTGCCAGTTGCCACAAACAGCAAGATGCCTTTACTGATACCTCAAAATTTTCGATAGGAGTTCGCGGTCTTAAAGGCAAAAGACAAGCAATGGCTGTTTTTAATATGGCTTGGAATACCAACGAGTTTTTTTGGGACGGCAGGTCGCATTTGCTGCGCCATCAATCGTTAAAGCCCATACAAGACGAATTGGAAATGGATGAAACCCTTGCCAATGTAGTAACTAAACTTAGCCAAAACCAAAGCTACAAAGACCAATTTATGCGTGCTTTTGGCAGCGAGGAGATAACCCCCGACAAGATGTCGTTAGCTATGGAGCAGTTTATGAATAGCATAGTATCCAACAACTCAAAATACGACCAATACCTTGCAGGTAAAACCCAACTAACACCCGCTGAAGAGCGCGGAAGGAAACTGTTTTTTAAAGAATACAACCCGTTTTTTCCTGATTCATCGGGTGCAGATTGTGCCCACTGCCACGGCGGGATGAATTTTGAAAACGATTTATACATGAACAACGGTTTGGATGATGATGCAAGTATTACCGATATAGGCCGTGAAAAAGTAACCCAAAACGCAGGCGATAAAGCCAAATTTAAAGTGCCCAGTTTGCGCAATATTGCCCTTACCCCGCCCTATATGCACGATGGCAGATTTGCAACGTTAGAGGAAGTAGTGAACCACTACAACGAAGGCTTGAAGCAATCGGCTACACTTGACCCTGCTTTGCAGCAAACCATAGCCAAAGGTTTACTGCTGGATGCACAAGAAAAAGCCGATTTAGTAGCATTTTTAAAAACCCTTACCGACGTAACCCTTACCACTAACCCTGCGTATAGCAACCCTTTTTAGTTTATTGTATCTATAAAAGCTGGCTCGAGCGTCCGCTCGTGCCAAAAAATAATAGAGCGTCCGCTCGGCAGTGTGTCATTGGGCGTTTTTATAACTATGCTAACATACTTATTGCATTAATACTTATATGCAGGCAAGCAAACACTTGCCTGTTTTAGTATTTACTATATAGCTTACCTGTATACTATACTTTGCAGTACACATTCTGTGTTTAAATGTTTACGTGCATGGGCAACACAGGCATACTAATTTTGAAGGTTAAAGCAATGCCAATTGCTTATAAAGCGTTAATACCATATACACCACACCACTGAAAAAATTTTTAAAAATATCACTCTACTTTGTATTGGGCATATTGCTGCTTTGCAGTTTGGCTATAGCAGGGGTGTACATTTTTGCCAAACCCATAAAAAACAAAGTAGCCCAAAGTATTAGCAGTCAGTTAGCTACACCTGTAAACATTAGCGATATAGAGCTAACCGTTTTCAAAAACTTTCCCAATATCAGCGTATCGTTTACCAATATTCGCGCTACCGAATCGTCAAAAATAACAGGGCAGCCGTTAATGGTTTTGCAAAGTTTCACCCTATCATTAAATCCTATCAACCTGTTGCGGGGCAAGTACTTGTTTGAAAACATTAGCCTTAGCGATGGTATAATAATAGCCGCTAAAAAAGGCGATGTAAACAATTACAGCATTTTAAACCCCGATACCTCTAAAAATCAAAACAAACAGGTAAAACTCAGTTTCAAAAAAATAACCCTACAAAACATACAAGTACAATACATTGATGTTGCGGCAGGAGATACAGTATCGTTATTGGTAAACAACACCCAAGTAAGCGGCAGTTTTAGTCAAAAAGAATTTTTAGTAAATACCACAGGCAGCATTGTTCCACTGGCATTGCGCTTAGGAGGGCAAAAAATTGGGCTTACAAAACCCGTTAGTTTCCAAACCTCGTTTACAGTTAACCGACCTGATACAAGTGTAAGTTTTGAGCAAACTAAACTGCAAATTGAGAATTTTAATTTTATAGTAAACGGTAAAATAATATCGCGCCAAGTAGGTACACAGTGCAAACTGCAACTATTGGGCGATAACCTAAACCTACAACAATTGTTATCGCTTATACCCAAAAAATACCTAAGCGATATTGAAGGTTTTGAAAGCAACGGAACGCTAGAGTGCAAGGTGGATATAAATGGCGAATGGACAAAAACCAGTATGCCCGCCGTGCACGCCAGTTTTAAAATATCGGATGGACTTTTGGGCAAAAAAGGGATTGATGTGCAGCTGCGCAACATAACCCTAGCGGGGAAACTATTGTATGAAAAACGGGGCGGACTTACTTTGTCGTCGTTAGAAATAAGTAGGGTAAGCACCGTTGTAAACGGTGAAAAAATTGACGGCACTTTTAGCCTTGCCGATTTTAGTAACCCCTATATAAAAGCCAGTTTACAAGGAAATCTTAACCTTGCCCAATGGGCAAAGCTACTTACCCTGAAAGGAGTAGATACGCTTGAAGGTATTGCCATTGTAAACTTGGATATTGAGGGTAAAGTAGCCGATTTTAAAAAGAAAACAAAAGACTTGCCCGCTCGTTTCGAGGGAAATATAGAAACACGCAATTTAAAAATGGCGTTTAGCGGCAGTCCCTACGTATACAGCAATATTAGCGGCAAGGTATACGCCAGTAACAACCTGCTAAAAATTGACACACTGCACGGCAATATAAACGGAAATACACTGGGGCTAAAGGGCTATGCCCGCCACCTGTTAGATTACTTGTTTAGCACAGGCAAACAACTTGAGGTAGAAGGCAGTTTTTACAGCCCTCATATAGATATACCTTCACTCACCGCCACCAACACGCCCAAAAACAGTACTGCTGCCGATACTACGGGCATAGTTATACCCGGCAATACCTCGTTCAAACTAAAAACCAAAATAGATCGCCTCACTTTTAATAAATTTTTGGCGCGAAAGCTAATAGGTACAATAGCTATGGGCGGTGGCGTACTTACCCTAAACAATCTTGATTTTGAAGCAATGAACGGCAGTTTTGCACTCACAGGTAATGTGTTTGATAAAGGAAACGGTCAGTTTGTTATTAGTGCGCAAATGGATGTAGAAAAGGCCGACATGAATCAGTTGTTTGACCAATGTGCCAACTTTGGGCAAAAACAAATAACCTCTGATAATTTGCAGGGCACACTAAACGCCCATTTACAATTGGTTGCCCCAATGGATAAATACCTGAGCATAGATATTAAAAAACTGTTTGTGCAGGCGCAATTGGCCATTAGTGGCGGTAGGCTATACAACTACCAGCCGTTGCAAAAACTTTCGCGCTTTATAAATGTAAACGAGTTGCAGGATATAAACTTTGAACTGTTAGAGAATACCATTGAGATTAAAGACCAAAAGGTGATAATACCTCAAATGGAGATAAAAAACAGTGCATTAAACTTAACAGCCGAAGGCTTTCACAGGTTTGACAACTATATGGAGTATAAATTTAGGGTAAAACTAAACGAAGTACTTTCAAAAAAGTTTAACCGTAAAAAAGCCCAAACCGAAAACTACGAAGAAGACAAAGAAGGAATAAACATTTTTATATTGATGAAAGGCACCCCCGACAACCTAAAAATTCAGTACGATCGGAAGAGTGCAATAAAAAAACTTCAAAAAAATATTAAAGAAGAAAAAAATACGTTATTAAACTTACTGAGGGAAGAGTTTAACATTAAAAAGAAAGATAAGAAGGGAACTGCCCAAAAACCTAAGGAAACTGAGGATGAAAGCATACCCGAATGGGAAACCGACATACCCGAATAGTGAAGAATTATAAAAAATTATACAACTGCTGCAAATGTTGGCAATTGTGTATTGAATTTGTGAATTAAAATACCCTACTTTTGTTCGTTTTGAATTTTAAAAAAATAAGCCCAATGATAAAAAAGCAAGTGCTTGCCTTAGTAGCGGCCACCTTGTTTATCCCTTTTGGCAGTGTGGCGCAAACCACACCCGATGACGAGTATCCGCGCGATATGTTGGCAGCTTTAGATAGCTTAACCATATTGCTTAACCAAAACTGTACAAAGGCCAATGCTGAAAAATGTTTTGACCCCACAGAAGACGAAGAAAACTCAACCTCTATAAACCTTGATCCTGCTCATGTACAAGAAGTATTGAGCAATATGGAGTCGGGTATTCCGCTTGATTACAACCATCATGTAAAAGGGTTTATCAACCTATACGGAGCAAAGAAAAAACAACTTACCGAGCGCATACTTACCCTTTCAGAGTATTACTTCCCCTTGTTTGAAGAAATATTGGATAGGGAAGGACTTCCACAAGAATTTAAATATTTGGCCGTTGTAGAATCAGCCCTAAATCCACAAGCAAAAAGCTGGGCGGGTGCTTGCGGTTTGTGGCAGTTTATACACAGCACTGGCGAAGCCTACGGATTAAATATTAATGGCATGGTTGATGATCGCCACGACCCTGAAAAAGCTACCCTTGCAGCTTGCCAATACTTTAAAAACAGTTACGAGTTGTATGGCGATTGGCTATTAGTAATAGCATCGTACAACTGTGGTCCCGGAAACGTAAATAAAGCCATACGCCGCAGCGGTGGTAAACGCGATTTTTGGAAAATAATGCCCTACTTGCCTCGTGAAACACGCGGTTATGTGCCTGCATTTATTGCTGTTGCATACGTGATGAACGATATTGAAAACCTTGGATTACAACCTGCACAATTTGATGTGCACAGCATGGTGCAAGAGGTAGAATTGAAACAATGGGTACACTTTGGCCAATTGCAAGAAGCTTTGGGCATACCCATGGAAGATTTAGAATACCTAAACCCTGAGTACCGCAAACAAATTATACCCGCATCACAAAACAATGTACACGCCTTAGCATTACCCTATAAATATGCTATGCGCTTTGCAGAGATAGAAGACAGCATATACGCAGTACCCTTTACCAATTTTACCGATGAAGAACCTGCCGAATACATTAGCAAGCGTAAAGTGCACAAAGTGCGTAAGGGCGAGAGCCTTGCACGTATAGCGCGTAAATACAATGTAAAAATATCCGACCTAAAAGCATGGAATATTATTCGCGGAAACTATGCCAGACCGGGTAAAAACCTTGTGGTATATACCCGTGTGAAAAAGAAAATTAGCCCTACCGGTATTGAAGAAGAAGTAGATGATGAAGTAAGTGAGGAAGAGCTGAACATAAGTGAAGAAGCCATACTGGCAAAAGCAAAAGATACGGCAACCACAAAAATATCAGTAGCTGCTGTAACCGATAGCACAAAAAACAACAACCAAGCCCTTGCACAAGCACCTAAAACTGGTACTAAAAAAGTAACAGAGATAAAAGCCAAACAATATTACAAAGTGCAAAAAGGCGATACCCTGTATAGTATTAGTAAAAAGTACCCCGGTCTTACAATAGATAAGCTACGCGATTACAACCGTTTGGCTAAAAATGCCGTTATTAAACCAGGTACTAAACTAATAATATCACCAGGCGGATGATGCACAAAACACACAACACTACCTTAGCAGTTTTTATTACCTTGCTGATACTATCAGCTTGTGGAGGTAAAAGCAATACTTCGGGTAAAAAATCACTTCCCCATTCTATTGGTAATATGGGCGAGCTGATAGTAGCCGCCGATGATAAACTATTTGAAGGCACAATGCGCGAAGCCCTTGATAGTGTTTTAGATGTACCCCAACCCTATTTTTTTAATATAGAAGGATACTTTAGAGTAAAAGATACCCGACCAGCACTTTTTAAAGAGGTTACAAAATCGTACCATACCCTTTGGATAGTTAAGGTTGAGGGTGATAATTTTGATACCCGCACACTTCCCTCTCCCTACGATAAACTTTCTGATTCGCTGCAAAAAATAAACGATAGTATACCTGTACGCACCTATCTTAAAAAAAATATATGGGCATACCCACAGCAAGTACTGTTTATATATGCTAAAAGCCATGCCGCCCTTTACAACTTTTTTGTAAGCAACCGCAAAATGTTGCTAAGCCAAACCCTGAAAATGGAAATGGAAAGTGGAGTGGTGAAAATGGAAGCCGACAGGCAAGACACAATTTCGCAGTTTTTGGGTGATAAATTTGGCTTTAGCCTTGCTGTTCCTGAAAAATTTAGAATAGCCAAATACGAAGAAGCAAGCAACAAGCGCAAATTTGCTTGGATACGTCGCGAGACACCCAATATTGGGCAAAGTATTATAGTATACACCCAACCCTATACCGATACGCTACAATTAGTACCCGAGGAGATAGTACTTAGCCGCGATTCGGTAACAGAAATGCACATACCCGGCGGTGCAGAAGGCAGTTTTATGACTACCGAACTATCGTTTCCGTTTTATAATAACGTGATGGAGTTTGCAGGTATGTATGCTGTGCAAATGCGTGCCCTTTGGCGTACAGAAAACGATTTTATGGGAGGGCCTTTTTATAGCATTACAATGGTGGATACAAAGCACAAACAACTGCTAACGGTTGAAGGTTTTGTATACTGCCCCCGCTATGATAAAACCCAATACATACGCCAACTTGAGGCGATAATTAAAACCTTTAAGTGGGTTGATTAAAAGTTAGTTTTTAGTTTAAACCGCACTGGCTCGAGTAACGTCACCAAGTTAGCTGCCTAGTCACCCTGAATTTATTTCGGGATCTCGTTGCCCAATAACCGTTAATACAAAGTGAGATGCTGAAACAAGTTCAGCATGACTGCTAGTTCGAGCGTCCCGCTCGTACTGACAAAAAGTGAGCATCCTCTCGACACTACCAACAAGTTTAATTTACATAAACTTGGAATATCGAGTGCGATAGGAACGTCATTCCCTCGAAAGAGGGAATCTGCGCGTATGACAACACTTTTTACTACTCCAACCACACAGATTCCCATTTAAAATGGGAATGACTGTCAACCGCACCTATTTCTGTATAATAGTGAAGGGGGTTCTTATCCCAGACTATATTCCTAGTAATTTTCTTATCAACGAGCATCTGCTCGCCCTAAAAAAGACTAAATTTTAAAAAGTTGCTTAAGCTATAAGTACTTACCCGCTACCAAATAATTCTTCACGTAGTCTTCAACCCCCTCTTCAAGAGTATGGAAAGGAATAGAATAACCGATACCTTTTAGTTTGGCCATATTGGCTTCGGTAAAGTACTGGTATTTATCGCGGATATCAATAGGAGTATCTATAAACTCAATATTTTCAGGTATATCAAGAGCTTTAAAAGTAGCCTTTGCCAAATCAATAAACTTGCGTGCCGTGCCCGAACCTAAGTTGTATATGCCGCTGTTTTTGTGGTGGTGCATTAAGAAATAATACACATTTGCCAATTGTAAAAGCACAAGCGAATACGGGGACATAGGAAGTATTAATATTGGTGAATTAAGCGTAACTTTACTTGAAAAAGTAGAAGAATTACCCCTTCATATAATTGAATTAAATAAACGCATTGAAGAGCTTGAAAAACAAGCTGCCGAAAAAAATACTCATGAAATTTACACTAGCACTTTTTGTAGTAACAGTTTTAGCTTTTTCGCTAAGTAACTGCGGAAAATGGGGAGGAAATGATCCTTATCTGCTGATTCATCCTGAAATAAAAAAATATTTCGGAGCGGGAGAATGGGGCAGTTGGTGGGAGTATGAAATTGTGGACTCAAACAGAACCAGCAAGGTGGTGATAGAGGGGCAGAGGTTTTCTAGTATTGTTAATACTAAGATGCAGATAATTGACGCACGACTTATGTTTGCCAACAGAACCCCTATACAGGTTGACGGTGACCAGTTGGGAGCTAGTGTATACATTGAGAACTCTACTTATAGACACGACTTTATATTTAAAAACGACTCTTTTGTTACCTATAGCTATCCAGGAGATAAGGTTTTTTTTCTTGACTCTGCGGAGTTTAACGGCCACAAGTTTAGAGACGTGCTGGTATCTGTACGGTCGGGAGATTTAACAGAAGTGTGGGTTGCCCCTAACGTTGGCATTATACGGATGGCCTTTGGCTCCGTGCAGTACAATATTAAAGACTACGTTATCAGATGAAACTAAAGCCTAAAGAGACCCTTGCCCACACACTAATAAATTAGTAGTACTTACCCGCTACCAAATAATTCTTCACGTAGTCTTCAACCCCCTCTTCAAGAGTATGGAAAGGAATTGAATAACCGATACCTTTTAGCTTAGCCATATTGGCCTCGGTAAAGTATTGGTATTTATCGCGTATATCAATAGGGGTATCTATAAACTCAATATTCTCGGTAATGTCAAGAGCTTTAAAAGTAGCCTTTGCCAAATCAATAAACTTGCGTGCCGTGCCCGAACCTAAGTTGTATATGCCACTGTTTTTGCGGTGGTGCATTAAGAAATAACACACATTTACTACATCTTTCACGTATACAAAATCGCGCATTTGTCCGCCATCAGTATAGTTGGGGTTGTGCGAGCGAAACAGGCGCATTTTGTGCGTGTCTTTTATCTGTTTAAACCCGTGCAGTATTACTGATGCCATGCGGCCTTTATGATACTCGTTAGGGCCATACACATTAAAAAACTTTAAGCCCGCCCAAAAGTAGGGTTTCTGCTCTTGCTGCAATGCCCAAATATCAAAATCGTTTTTCGAGTCGCCGTAAGGGTTCAACGGTTTCAATTGAGGTATTGTACTCTCGTTATCGTCGTAGCCCAACTCGCCCATACCATATGTAGCCGCTGATGACGCGTATACCACAGGCAAACCATATTGCACACATTTGTGCCATATCATTTTAGTATAGTTTAGGTTCAGGCGGTTAAATATCTCAACATCAAACTCAGTAGTATCGGTACGCGCACCTATATGAAATATAAATTCTATTTGGTTTTCGTTGGCATCAATCCATCCTTCCAATTCATCGCGGTGCACTTTTGCAGTGTAGGTTTTTCCTTCAAGATTTTTAGCCTTTTCAGAGTGGCTAAAATCATCCACCAGCACTATATCGTTAAAGCCTTCTGCATTTAGCTTGCCTACTAGGCAACTACCTATAAAACCTGCTGCTCCGGTTACTACTATCATGCTGCAAAAATAGTTTTTTGTATTGGCTTATCACTGTTTTAGGCTGGTGAAGGTTGTTTTTTGCATTTTTTGCAAATCATTTTTGGGGCATTGGCAAAATCTGCTAAAAGAGTGTAGAAGCAGGTGTATAGTTTTGCATCATAAACTATGAAAACAATTTATCTGCTATGTATTAGTGTGATAATATTATTTAGCTCGTGTGCTAAAACTACACATTTTGGCACTATGCCCAATGCCCCTATGTTTACTAAGTCACTGGAGGCTCAGGCTACCGCAGGGGCAGGATTAGATCATCTGGAAGCACAAGGGGCAATATCGGTATTGCCCTTTTTGGGTTTCACAGGTAATGTTTTTAAAGGAACTAAAAACCGTAGGTTTTATGAATACGGCGCTAATTTGTTTGTTCCCCTAAACCAAAGTAAAAGCACATTTATTGCACTTGGTGCGGGAAAAGGCAAGGGGAAGTTTGACGGGAGTGTTTATACAGGAAGGGGTATTAGTTCTGCCACTTGGTATGATATCGATTCAAAATTTAACACCTTTTATCTTCAACCAACCCTATATCATATTATAAAAAATGAAAGAGAAGGTACACGTATTAGTATTGGCTTAGGATTTAAGCATGAAGAAATTTTCTTTGAAAAATTCAATGTCAGCTATAATAGTTCTTCAGGGATGAGTGCCTATACCTATGCTTTTTTTAATAAAGCTGATAACGGTTATGGTGTAATTCAAACCTCGTTTCTGTGTTTTAATTACGAAAGCAAAGACTCTCCCATATATATTGATGGGCAATTTGGCGTTCGTAACATCATTAAACAATTCAGAACCTATAATTACAATAAAACAGGAAGCGCTTACTATACTAACCCTCTTAACAATGAAAGAAGCCTCTTTTTTCAGCGATTTATGATAAACATAACTTTAGGGTTTAGGCTTTCTTTTTAAAAAATTTCACTCTTATTAAATTACTATGAAAACAATTCATCTGCTATGTATAGCAAGTATACTATTGCTTGCTTCATGCGGATTGCACCGCACCACATATATAGCACCAATACCCAATACACCTATGTTTGGGCACGATAGCGAGGCATATTTTAATGCAGCGGTGTCGCCCACGCATTTCGATTTTCAAGGTGGGCTTTCTTTTACAAATCATGTAGGCATAACGGCAGGGCGGTTTTATAGTGGCAGCATACGCAACAGTAGCGAGCTGGGTATTAACTTTTTCATACAAACAACAACCAATATATGCTTGGCTACTACTTTTGGGTGGGGACAAACCAAAATAGGCAACTACTACACTAAACCTTTTAACGACAGAGAACATACCGAATTACACGTGGGGTACAATACGTTGTTTGTACAACCTGCTATATACAAGATTATTTCTACTGATAATGGCGTTGTGCGTGTTGGGCTATCGCTAAAGTATGCTTTAAATAATTTGAAAGAATACAGCTATACCGAGTATAAAACCAATAAGAACACGTCGGCTGATTTGGAATACGAACGTATTTATACTGCTAATAAGCAATCTTTTAGGGCAATAACTCCCTTATTGGCTGTGGAGTATACCCGAAACAATATCAGTTTTGGGGGGCATTTTGGGTATAGCTACACATCAAAAATTAATGCTTGGTATAAGAGTAACGACTATAAAATACCTTCACAAAGTACCCAGTATGGTATGAAACGAGATTTATACCATTTACCGTTTATTTTGGATTTTTATGTGGGAATAAGAATTTAAACCCTTTGGGAAAATGAAGGAGTTGAGGCTAATCAACTACAAATTTTTGACCTTCGATGGCTAAAAAGCTGTTTTCGAAAACCGAGCGGGCTTCTTCTAAAAGTGGCGTCAAATCTTTATAACGGGCACTAAAATGACCCAACAATAGTTTTTCTACTCCTGCGGTTTTGGCAATAGTGGCCGCTTGTAGTGCCGTGCTATGAAATGTGTCTTCTGCCCTGTCTTTCAACTCGTGCAAAAAAGTACTCTCGTGGTACAGCATATCAACGCCTTGTATGTGCTCTAAAACAGGTTTGTAGTAGCTAGTGTCTGATAGGTAGGCGTATTTACGGGGTGTTTTAGGGTCAAATGTAAGCAGCTTGTTTTCTATCAAATTACCCAAATCATCGCGGTAGTCAATACCTTGCCTCAAATCGCCATAAAAACTATACGGCACCTCGTGCAACTCGCAAGCGGCTGCATTTATTTTTCTGTAGGCGGTGGTCTCTTCAAATACAAAACCCGTAGTAGGTATACGATGGCGCAACACTACCGATTTTACTTTAAAGATACTGTTCTCTTCAAGCATACGGCTTTCATCATCAAACACAGGATGAAAATGCAAAGCAAACTTTAATACTGTATGCGAGTACTTGAAATGATTGTCTATAATTATTTTTAAGGGTTCGGGTGCGTATATGTGCAAATCGGTTTCCCTACCCTGAAAATTCATAGTAGCCAGTAAACCTACCAAACCCAAATAATGGTCGCCGTGCAAATGGCTAATAAAAATATGGCTTATCTTGGTGTGCCTCAGTCTATAACGTAATAATTGGTTTTGTGTAGCCTCTCCGCAATCTATCAGCACATAATTTCCGTTTATGTTCAAAATTTGCGCTGTGGGGTGCCTATCAGAGGTTGGGGTTGCGCTGCTACACCCTAAAATGGTAATCTCAAATGCCAAAAAAGTAGGTTGGGATTAATATATTGCTTGTTTAAAGTACGATATAACAAAGTAACAAGCAAAAAATCAATATAAATAACGGTAAATTGTTACTTTTTGCCTCGAAAGCAATTATAATGCTTAAACAATTGATTGATAGGTATGAAATTTTATGCTCTCTTGTTGCTTTTTATCTTTTGTGCTTTATCTGCAAGTGTAAATGCACAAAGCGACACAGCTAAACACCCAATAAATAATTGGCACCTAAAAGATACTTTAACCAACAAGCAGCTATACATATACCGTAAAAAACTAAGTAAGAAATTTGAGCTAAAGCCAAACGCTAGCGTTAGAATTTCTATTTGTGATTATGATAGTACCTGCTATTGCAACAACTGCCCCGAAGAATATACAGGTAGCTATATCAGCTATAAAAACAATAGTTTTAGCATAGATGTAAGCACTAAAGAAATAACGCTTACAGATAGCAACTACCAAACTATGGAAGAGTATAGTTACAGCCAATACTATAAAGAAAACATCCGTAGCTTTAAGTTAGATACAATAACCTACCTGTATTATAGTAGCCCTAAACGCATTTGGATGAACAAAGCATCAATTGGTTTTATGAGTATAGCCGCTCTAAATATGTTGGTAGTAGCTCCTTTGGTAAGCATAAACTATAAAGAAGGCACTATAAATAGTAAACGTTATTTAAGCTGGGTAGGGTGGAGTGCGGTGGGCTTGGCAGCATCATTTACAATAAACCTTAGCACAGGTATGCGGCAGTATAAAATTGCGCCAGCTTTTTAAGTATTTAGGTGAGCAGATACTCACAATGGTTATGGGGTTAATCCGCTTTAATTTTTGCAATAGTGCGGTCTATAGTACGCTCCAATTGGTTAAAAAATTTCATTCTTTGTTTTTCAGCCGTGCCGCTTATTAGTGTTGCCTTTTTCAGGTGCTTTTCTAGCCACGCTTCGGTTTCATCGCAAAACTGCTCGTTGGTAGTGTTAATGTTGTTAAACGTGTGGTGGCTAAGGTATACGGCACGCAGGTTATCAGCCCATGCCATTATAGTATTATTGCCAATTAGCAACTCGCTAAAATACATTTGGTAGTTTTGGGTTCCGTCTTTTTCCTCTTTGGGTAATTTGCTGCCATGTTCAGCCATTTGGCAGGCATTGCGTAGCATTTCGCGCATATCTTCACACACAGTAATGGCACTTTCTTCGTTTTCAAACCAGCCACTGTCCCAGCTATACTCTATCTGTTTCAGTGTAGGCAAAAGCAAATCATCGCTCCATATTTCTACCGAAGGCACTTTTCTGTATTTATTTAGTACGTTAGCCCCCATTTTTTGCATATCGGCAGGTATAAGGTTGGGCGAAAATTTTTGACCCTCAAGGCTTTTCACACCCATTAGTGCCCGCATCCAATAAAACATTTTAAAGCAGCCTATTTGCCTAAAACCCAGTTGGTGCAAAATGGGTATATCAACCATGCCGTATATTATTTTTTTATTGTTGGCCAGCATTAGCATATCAAGCGTATGCTCCAATCCACGCAAATAACCGTAAAGGCTTTCCATGTCATCGTCTAGCTGCTTATACCTAAAAGTTACCAAACCTGCCAAACTTTCAGTAAAGGCACTAAAAGGCACTTTAAAGTGATTGCAAATAGATACAGCTTCATCAAGTGAAATACTGGTTTCACCGCGCAAACGGCGGTAAGCACTATCGGTACTTACGGTAAGCAACTCGGCAATTTCATCTGCCAACGCGGCATTTGCTGGGGCAAGCTCTTTTAGTTTTTGTACAAAGGCCATTTGTACGCTTAAAGCATTTTGAGACATAGGGAGGCTTAGAGTATAAGCGCAAGATAGTAAATTTGTAGTTTTTAGGGGCAAATAACCGACAAACGGCTTATTGCATTGCAATAGACCGATAACAAAACGGGCACTTTATTTGTTACCTTTATAGCTGTTTTAGATATGGAAACCGAAATAATAAACCGTGTAGCAAGCAGCCCGCTTGTAACTATAAACCTTGAGGATTTTTACCATCCGGCCGAGCGTGTGGTGTTTGATATGAAAGATTGCCTTTTTATGGGCTTGATATTGAAGGAGAAGGATTTTAGGGAGTTTGTTAAAAACCACGATTGGGCACAATATGGCGGTAAAAATGTTGCTGTTACCTGCACTGCTGATGCAGTAGTGCCTACATGGGCATATATGCTGGTAGCCGAAAAGTTGCAACCCCACGCCAATTTTTACACCTTTGGTACATTGGAGGTTTTAGAAAACGCCTTATTTCTAAATGCACTGGCCAACTTTGATGCTGCACAGTATGTAGATAAAATGATAGTGATAAAAGGTTGCTTTGATAAGCCGGTGCCAACAGGTGCATATATTGAGATTACCCGCCTGCTATCTCCCTATGTAAAAAGCCTTATGTATGGCGAGCCTTGCAGCACTGTGCCCATTTTTAAGCGTAAAAAACAAGAGTAATTTTTTTAAAAAAAAGCGGTTGTGCTACGTGATGCCTTTGAAAAGTATGTGAAACTAAGCGATGCCGAGTGGCTTGATGCCCAAAAAAGGTTTACAACATTGCATTTTGCTAAAGAGGATAGCATTACCCGCGAGGGTGCAGTTGAGCCTTATTTTTATTTTATTTTAAATGGTATACACCGATTGTATTACCTTACACCTGCCGGCGATGAAGTAACTCTTGCTTTTTCTTTTGACGACAACTTTAGTGGGGTATACGATTCTTTTGTTACACAAAAGCCCTCTCTTTATTACTTACAAAGCCTTACTGAAAGCGAAGTGTTGGCAATAAGCCATGCTGATATGCACTATTTGTTTGATGCTTATAAAAGTTTTGAGCGTTGGGGCAGGTTGTTTATTCAACAAATATTATTTGGACGTGGCAAACGCGAGGTTGAGTTGGCTACCCAATCGGCTCAACAGCGGTACGATACTTTTATAAGCCGAATGCCTGTAGTGCTGCAAACTATACCTCAAAAATACATTGCTTCTTATTTGGGTATGACCCCCGAAACGTTTAGTAGAATGCGTGCTAAGCGTTAATATCAATTTCTTGATTTGTATCAAGGTGCACCCGGTGGGGTAGGGATAGTTTTGTGCTAAAAAAAATAGCACTTATGAAAAAGACTACTCTATTGGTATTAACAGTACTGGGCTTTTTAGCCCCAAACATTTTGGTTATAAAAGTAAGTATTGAGACGGGTAATATTTTACTTTGGACACATCCTGCGGCAACTATTGCTGCAGCTTTTGGAAATGACATTTCTTCAGCTTTTTTGATTGACCTGTTATTTGTTGTAAGTGTGTTTTTTATATGGACGTATACAACGGCTAAACAGCTAGCTATTAAAAATGTATGGCTGTATTGGTTGTTAACACTACTTTTTGGTATGGCTGGTGTATTGCCTCTTTTCTTGTATCAGATTGAGAAAAAGAAAAAAAAGGTATAAAAATGTTGTAAAACTTTAAAAAAGGGTGAAAAAACCCTTGTATGTTTAGAAATAAAATGTTTACCTTATAGTTGTAATAATCATCCTACCTTATCTTGATTTTACCTTTAGCCCCTTTTCTGCACAGGAAAGGGGTTTTTTTAGGTCAATATTGGTAGCTTCTTTCAGTATTAATACCTACAAACCTTTTTTGCGTTGCAGGTAGTTTTGAAATAAAAAACTACTGCTATGAAAAACCTATTTACTTGTATTGGCCTAGTGTTGCTGTTGCCTATAATCAGTTTAAAGCTAAATGGCCAGACTAATGTTGTGTACGATTTTAAAACCAAAACATTTGCTGATAAGCCTAAACCTTCAAAAATTAATAATACTGTTACTGTAAAAGTAGAGAACATAAATACTCTTTTGTATGATGTAGAGGTAATTGTAGACAATAAAAGCTACCATACTGAAGCCCCAGCCTTGTTTTTAGGCTATTTCCCAACCATAAGCAATATACCGTCAATACTTGAAGGCCTTGCAAAGGCTGCCAAAAGTTCTGCTGAACCCAAAGGTGATGCTGATCCAGTTGCTGAATCATTATTGTTATTAGAGCAGCTTGAATTTTCGGATAAATTGAATGATATGCAAAAGAAGTTTGGTTTAAAAGACCTTAGTGACAAAAAAAGAGATTCTTTGCTACGTGAATTTGGAGAAGTACAAGAAGCAAAACAACTTGAGATACAGGATAGAAAAGTAGTATTAAATACACTGTTAGAAGAACAAATAAGCAATTTTGATAAGCTATTGGAAATACTACAAGATATAAGCTATACCACTGCTGTTATACGTAATCCAATAGTTGATAGCTTGGATTATACTAAAAGTGCACCCAATAAAGAAAAGCTGAAAGAGGATATAAAACAACTATATGATGTGTTTTTTGCTACGGATAAAAAGTACCTAGAAATTGATGAATTGTATACGTCTGATACTATGGTTGAGGTACTAAAGTTAAGGGCACTAAAACACCTTTCTGATTCGTTGCGCAGCCTTATTAATATTGATAACTATATAGCCTTAACACAGTTGCTAGATAAAAGCAATTTTTACTTTATTACTCCACCTATACAAGTGCACGGCGATAATATTGCCATAAGTATAAAAATAACCCCAAAACAAGATACAGCCTCAAAAAGTATTGTGCTATCATCATTAAAAGGTGAGAAAGTTGAGTTGGAAATACCAACTAAATGCAGGTTTGGAATTAGCTTTAGTACAGGGTTTATGGGGTCTAAATTGCAAGATTATAACTACAGTACCAAAACCAATTTCGGTGCTGCTGATACTACTTTTAGTATAGTACAAGAAAATACAGGCGATTTTGTGTTTGGCCCTACTGCCCTAATGCACGCTTCGTGGACAATAGTCCCCAAACTTGCAATGGGTTTACATTTAGGAGTGGCTATACCTATTGTAGAAAACCCTAATCCACAATTTATGCTTGGTGGCTCATTACTTTTGGGGCTAAAGCAGCGATTATGTTTAAATGCAGGTTGGGCTTTAGGTTCAGTTAAGAGGCTTTCAGAATCTACCGATGCTAATCTTAATTACAAAGAAACTCCTGTCATTAATCCTAAAAAGCAAACCCATAGTGGTTTTGCCTTTTCAATCACCTATAATTTTGATTAGAAAATAGTGGTTGGTGCAAATGTTTGATAGCCTTGTCGATAATCGACAGGGCTTTTACATTTATAGCTGATTTTTAACTTTAGTTGTATAAATTTTTACTCTAATTCTTTTGGGCATTTTGCGCGCTGTGCATGGTTAGTATATACTGTTGTATCAACTGAGCGTCATCAGTATTTACACGCGCCTTTTTAGCCATTTTTGGCATCACTTTCACCACCTCGTCGGTATTGTGTGCAAATGCTTTTTTTAGCGAGTGGCATTTGCCGCAGTTTTCTTGAAACAAATCTTTCCCCTTAGTTAGTTTGGCTAAGGTAATATTTGGGTTTTCAGCTTTTGCTCTGTCGGCGTCGGTTTGTGTAGGAGTAATCAGCGTATACGAAGCGCAGCCTGCAAAAAATAATATACTGAATACAAGGGCTAGATTTTTCATATTAAGAATAACGTTGTTCAAATGTATATGTTTTCAGCATTCAAAAAGCCATAAACAAAAAAATACCCGCCAAACTTTGGCGGGTATTTTTAGTTTTATTAGCAAACGGTTGCTTAGTACATACCGTCCATGCCACCTGGCATTCCGCCGGGCATAGCAGCTGGTTTGTCTTCTTTTTCCTCAGCAAGTATGCACTCAGTAGTTAAAATCATACTAGCTACTGATGCTGCATTTTGCAAAGCAACACGGCTTACTTTAGTTGGGTCTATAACACCGGCTGTAATTAGGTTTTCGTAAACTTCAGTACGGGCGTTGTAACCGAAATCGGCTTTGCCTTCTTTTACTTTGTTTACTACTACCGAACCTTCGCCACCTGCATTAGCTACAATTTGACGTAAAGGCTCTTCAATAGCGCGGCGTATAATTTGTATACCTGTGTTTTCGTCATCATTAGCACCTGAAAGGTTGGCTAAAGACTCAATAGCACGAATGTATGCAACACCACCACCTGCTACTATACCTTCTTCTACAGCGGCACGTGTAGCGTGTAGTGCATCGTCAACACGGTCTTTCTTTTCTTTCATTTCTACTTCACTGGCTGCACCAATATAAAGCACTGCAACACCGCCCGCCAATTTGGCCAAACGTTCTTGTAGTTTTTCTTTATCGTAGTCGCTAGTAGTAGTTTCTATTTGGGCTTTTATTTGACCCACACGTGCAGTAATGTGTTCTTTTTCGCCTGCACCGTTTATAAGTGTAGTATTGTCTTTATCAATACTTACTTTTTCAGCCCTACCTAGGTGCTCAAGCGTAGCATCTTCAAGTTTAAAGCCTAATTCTTCGCTTATTACTGAGCCACCTGTTAGTATAGCTATATCTTCAAGCATTGCTTTTCTGCGGTCGCCAAAGCCCGGTGCTTTAACAGCAGCAATTTTAAGTGAACCGCGTAGTTTGTTTACCACCAAAGTAGTAAGTGCTTCACCGTCCAAATCTTCAGCAATAATTACCAAAGGTTTGCCTGTTTGCACTACTTGCTCAAGTACAGGTAGTATTTCTTTCATGCTGCTTATTTTCTTATCGTAGATAAGTATATAAGGCGATTCCATTTCGGCAACCATTTTTTCAGTATCAGTAACAAAGTAAGCCGATAGATAACCACGGTCAAACTGCATACCTTCAACAGTTTTTACTTCTGTTTCAGTACCTTTAGCTTCCTCAACGGTTATTACGCCTTCTTTACCTACTTTAGCCATTGCATCAGCAATAAGTTTACCTATTACTTCGTCGTTGTTGGCTGATATGGTAGCAACTTGTTCAATTTTGCTGTTATCAGAACCTACCACTTGCGATTGGCTTTGCAAGTTTTTTACCACAGCATCAACAGCTTTGTCAATACCGCGTTTCAAATCCATTGGGTTAGCACCTGCAGCTACGTTTTTTATACCTGCTGTTACTATGGCTTGTGCCAAAACGGTAGCTGTAGTAGTACCATCACCTGCTATATCAGCAGTTTTGCTAGCTACTTCTTTCACCATTTGCGCACCCATGTTTTCAATAGGGTCTTGCAATTCAATTTCTTTAGCTACCGAAACACCGTCTTTAGTTACAGAGGGCGATCCGAATTTTTTATCAATAACCACGTTGCGACCTTTAGGGCCTAAGGTTACTTTCACTGCATTTGCTAAAGCATCTACACCGCGTTTCAAACCGTCGCGGGCATCTACACTATATTGAATTTTTTTTGCCATTTTGTTTAAATTTTAAAAATTGTTATCAAATGTTTTTTAAACGGAATAAAGAATAAATAGATTAAATAATTGCGAAGATGTCAGTCTCACGCATAATCAGGTAGTCTTTACCCTCTACACTTATTTCAGTGCCGGCATACTTACCATATAGTACAACATCACCTGCTTTAACGGCGGGCTTGTTGCCTTTTTCATCTACTTCACTTACCGATACCACTGTGCCTCTTTGGGGTTTTTCTTTGGCAGAATCGGGGATAATGATACCTGATGCGGTTTTGGTCTCTGCTGGTGCAGGCTCAACAACAACCCTATTTTGAGTTCCTGCTACTGGTTTTAGTGTCATAAGATATTTGGTTTACTTTATTAAATTTTTAACTCTACAGCCTCATCAGCATCTTTTGTGCCATCAGTTTTTTTCTGCCACAGTTTCAATATGTATGACAGAATGTCAATTGAATTTAAAAATCAATATAAGGTCGTGTCAGTTGTTAGGTTTTAATTTTAAAAGCAATGGAGGTGTTTTTTGTCTTCATATTTGGTTGTTTATCGTTTATAAATGTATAAGTAGTCAAAAACCACAGGTTTTATTATACAAAAATTATTTTATATAATAAAATAGGGTTTATTATGTCGGTTTAAGTGCTTGGTAGCATTGGATTGGTTATAGAGTATATAGTGTTGTTATTGATGCAGGTTATTATTAAAAAAATATTTTCTATGTGCTACAACGTTTAGTGAAAATATATATTCTAGTTCAGTACCTAACTTTTAATTAATATGAGAAAAACATTATTTTTTCCTCGCATTGCTATTTTACTATTGGTACTAGCTTTTGCAATCAGTTGTAAAAAGACTGAAAACGTTACCCCTGATAATAATACAGGGACTCCGTCAAACAATACTTATACCCCTCCTGCAGTTACATTTTCTGCTCCAATTCAGGGTTTTGTTGTTGATGAAGGCGGAAAAGCCGTAAATGGAGCAGAGATTAAAACAGGAACAAAAACTGCTTTGACTGATGCCAACGGATATTTTAAACTTGATGCAGCCCCTTTTACCGGTGATTTTTGCTATATAAAAGCCACTAAAAAAGGATTTTTCACAGGCTCAACCACAGTACATGGTAAAGCAGGAGGCGGATATGCAGTAGAGTTGGTTGTAGCTGCACAAAACAATACAGTTTCATTCGCTGCTAATCAGGGAAAAACCATTACAGTGCAAAGTGGAGTTATTGTTGACTTACCTGCAAATAGTTTTGTTACCGCTGATGGAAAAGCATATAGTGGTAATGTGAATGTAGCAACAAAATACCTTGATCCAACTGCCAAAAAATTTAGTAGTTTAACACCAGGTGGAGACTTACGCGCGTTTGATGCAAGTGGTCAAAATATGCAGTTATACTCTTATGGTATGGTAGCTGTTGAAATGAGCGATGATGCAGGCAACGCTTTACAATTGGCCTCAGGCAAAAAAGCGACCTTAACCACGCCTGTTGCAGCTGCTATGTTGTCAAATGCACCAACTACTATTCCCTTATGGTACTTTGATGATAACAAAGGCATTTGGATTGAAGAAGGTAAAGCAAACTTGCAAGGTTCTAGCTATATAGGCACAGTATCACACTTCACGTTTTGGAATGTTGATAAGCCTTATCCGCCTGCAATAGTTAAAGGGAGAGTAGTAGACTATAATGGAAATCCTTTGCCATACGTTCAAGTCCAACTGGGTCAGTCTAAAGTATACTCAGACAACAGTGGAAACTTTATTCTTCCTACACTAGCCAATATCGATCTCATTGTTGATGTTGTTGATTGGGAAACAGGAACGCTATCGGGTTTAAATAAATTAGTGCGTACCCCTAGTTCGGGACAAACCTTAGATATAGGAGATCTTACAGTATCTATCTTCAACAAAATATCTGTTAAAGCTACAGTTGTAGATTGTAACAATAACCCCGTTAACGGTTATGCTACTATAAAGAAAGGCAATTTTGAAGGTAGAGCATTCGTTACTAATGCAGAATTAAAATTTTATTTATCAGCAACAGGTGGAGTAGCTGATTTAACAGTATTTTCATCAAGCACAAACATTTATGATATAAGCCAAATTAATGTGCCTACAAATAATTTAGTTTTAGTAAAAGATTTGGGCACAATAACTTTGTGCGATAACCTATCAAACGATTACTATTTTAAATTTACTTACACATTACCAGGGCAGTTACCTGTAGATGTAGTAAAAGTTTCTCCGAAGATTGCCGAAGGGTTCAAGTCTCAAAATAATTTATCGATGAGTATTTTGCTATCAGACGCTAGGACGGATGTAGGAAGGTCTTATATATTATGGTTTGGCTTTGATGGCACTACCACAGGGCAATATTTTTTCACTCATAACCAATCAGGAGTTTCCGGTGGTTCAATGGGCTTCTTAGATTATCCAACAACTTTTCAAGTAATTGCAGACTCTATAGTAATGAATTTGGATTCAATAGGAAGTGTAGGAAATGCTGTAACAGGTACTTTTTCAGGTAAGGCTCGTATTGATAATAGATTTAATGATGAGTACACTATCCAGCCTGTTGGTATTATTACCAATGGTGAGTTTAGAGTAAAACGTATTGCCGATAAATAGTGCTTAATTTTTATAAATATTTTAAAACCCGACTCGCAAGGTCGGGTTTTTTGTTTTAGCATATTTAGCAAAATAATCAGGCTTAGTTGTCTGTAAAAAGTATAAATAGCTAAAAACTCATTTTTATTATACAAAATAATTTTTATAGTATAAAAACAAGGTTTTTTTGTAATCTATATAGCGAATTAATTTTACAAAAACAAGCTGATTATCAGGTTGTTTGTCGAAATTATTTTTAATTAATAAGCAACATATTTAAACATAGTGGCTTCTTTAAAAGTAATAAACCTATTAAACCTTACATAGTTATGAAAAATACTGTCAGATTACCTCAATGGGCATTTATTCTATTTATGGCAATGGCTTTTTTTACCTGTAAAAAGGCTGAGTCGCCCAACCCAACTCTAGCAGGGCCACCATCAATAACGCAACAGCAAGTTCAAAACCCCTATACACCACCTGCATTAACTTTTAAAACACAGGTAATGGGTTTTGTATACAACGAAGAGGGGAAACCAATGCAGGGTGTGAAAGTGAGTGGTGGAGGTGAAACAACCATTACCGACAATTATGGGGTGTTTCTTTTAAGTAATGCCGCTTTCACCGGCGATTTTTGCTATATCAAAGCTGAGAAGAACGGATACTTTATTGGTTCAAATACTGTGCATGGGCAGGCGGGGCAAGAGTTGCTTACAGAAATAACCATGCAAGCACAAGATAATATAGTTGTTTATCCTTCGGGTGAGGCAAAAGAGATTGTATTAAGCAATGGGTCGGTAGTAAGTTTTCCTGCAAATGCCATTAAAAAAGCTGAAGGCAGCTTATATAACGGAAACGTACACGTAGCAGTGGCAACCATACACCCTGATGATAAAAATTTTCTTAGATTAATACCCGGTGGTGATTTACGCGCCTACACACTGGCTGGTGAAAATGTGCAGTTATACTCGTTTGGAATGTTGAATGTTGAGCTGTTTGATGATGCAGGCAACAAACTACAATTGGCCAGTGGGAAAGAAGCAACGCTTACATTTCCTATATCGCCCACGCAAATTGCTGCTGCAACAGCTACAATGCCGCTTTGGTATTTTGACGAAGAAAAAGGGGTTTGGATTGAAGATGGTATGGCGTATAAAAAAGGGAATACTTATGTGGGTAATGTAAAACACTTTACTCCTTTTAATATTGATAGACCTGAAGTTAGAGCTAGAGTTAAAGCAAAAATAATTAATTGCTACGGTACACCATTGGCAAATGCGGCATTAAAAATTGATCAAAGAAGGTACTTTACTAATAGTTTTGGAGAGTTTACAGGGCTGACTTTTGCAAACGCACCTTTTGAAATAGAGTATTACGATAAAGATGCAAAAGGATATACAGTAATACACAAGTCGGCTGGAGCCAAAGGGAATAATGCTCTTACAGATTTAGGCGTTTTAAGAGCAGGAAGTGTATGCGAAACCACCATAATAACTAAAGTAGTAGATTGTGCAGGAGAACTATTTACAGGCTATGCTATTATTAGCTCTCCCGACTTTGTTGGCACTATTACTACGCCTATTATAGGTGGTGAACTAAATATTACTTCAAGTGCAATAACAGCAAATAATATAGAAATTAGCCTATATAGCCCCAATACTCAAGCCATAGTAGTACGCCAAGTATTAATTGCCCAAAAAGCGGTAAACAATATTGACAAGATAGTAGTATGCCCTGAAAATGTGGGCGCTAATAAAATTGGTTTTAGCTTTACCTATACCGATGGGCAAACCACCAAAACCTTTGAAGTTAAAAAACCTGATATGGCAGTTGCAAGCTATTCAATATCACAAAATTTAACCACTATTACATTTATCTCAAATACAACCCCTGCTGATAACATAAGTATACGTTTTAGCGGAAAACTACAAGGCTCATTTGATAATATCGATACCAAAAAACCTGCTGTTACTATGGATTTAAAAAGCCAAGGTTTAAGTGTAAAAAGTTATACTGATAATGTTAGCGTAACAGCTTACGGTGAAGTAGGTCAAGAAATAAAAGGCACATTTACAGGAAGGTATTTATTTTCAGATAATAGATTAATAGTGCCAAAAGCGATGATGATTACTCAAGGTAACTTTACTGCTGTTCGTCTTCCCGATACACAATAAATAGTCTATCAATTTCTTTTAACAATAATAAACTTAAACCCTGTTACACTTGTGTAGTGGGGTTTTTGCTTCATTTATAAAAAAATGTCCTCCCAGTACACGTTTATTAAAAAATAGTACACGTTTAAATAGTAATGACAAAAAGCATACAACGTTTGCAATGCTATATTACGTTATTGAGATATCAAACTTCATAATATTGTGTTTTTTTTAAAAATTAAGCACAACTAAATTAATATAAATTAAGTCTTTACAAACAACTAACCTTCAAGCATTATGAGAAGCATAAATCGTTTTTTTACACTGTCAGTATTGTTATTTGCAGCATTTAATTTTTATACCTGTAAAAGCAAAGAATCACCCGAGCCGGAGTTGCCTTATTATAACAATTACAGCGTTCCTGCTGTTACATTTTCGGCATCAGTATCAGGTTTTGTAGAAGATGAAAACCATCAGCCTGTAAGCGGGGCTGTTGTTAGTGCGGGGAAAAGCATTGCCACTACAGACGCACAAGGGTATTTTTTTATTAGTAAAGCCTATTTTACAGGCGATTTTTGCTATATAAAAGCTACCCGAAAAGGTTTTTTTGCAGGTTCTTCAACCATACATGGCAAGGCAGGTAGCAAGTTTGCAACTACATTAGTAATGGCACATAAAACAAATGTGCAAGCCTTTAATGCTTCACAAGGAGCCGCCATAAATATTTCGGGAGGAGCACAAGCCAGTTTTCCCGCCAATGCCATACAAACCATTGATGGTGATGTGTATAACGGAAAAGTAAATGTAAGCATAGCCCATTTAGATCCATCAAGCGACAATTTTAGTAGTTTAATACCCGGAGGAGATTTACGTGCCTACAGTAAAGAAGGCAAAGAAGTTCAGCTATACTCGTTAGGGATGCTAAATGTAGAGCTAGAAGATGAAGCAGGTAAACCGCTTCAGTTGGCAAAAGGTAAGCAAGCACAACTTACATTTCCTGTACCTGCATCAATGCAAGCCGATGCCCCTGCTACTATACCCCTTTGGTATTTTGATGACATAAAAGGCATTTGGATAGAAGAAGGTGAAGCCACCTTGCAAAACGGTAATTACATTGGTAATGTAGCGCACTTTACCCCATGGAATTGTGATAAGCCATTTCCGCCCTCAATACTTAACCTTACAATAGTAAATGGAAAAGGAGACCCTATTAGCTATGCAAAAGTTAAAATAGGGCAAACTAATTATACCAGCGATTTTAAAGGAAACATTCAAGCAAAAGTGGTTTCAAACACAACTTTGGATATTGATGCATACGATGAGTTTAATACCTTAATAGGTGTTAATTTTCAAACACCATTTCTTGAAGGAAATAAAGAATACCAACTAGGTAATATTACTGTTGAACCAAAAAACCGTTCAAACATTTTAGGTGTAATAAAAAATTGTGATGGAACACCTTTAAATGGATACGGATATATAAAATACAAAGGCCAATTTAACCGATTTATTATTACCGACTCAAAATTAGATATTCAAGTGCCCTCATCAGGCGAAGAGGCAGAAATCTATATATATGAGGGAGCACAACGTGCATTTGCTGTTTTTCCAATAACATTTCCTAATACTCAAACTACAGTAAACTGGGGAGAGAAAAAAATATGTCAAACTTTTGAAGGAGATATAAATATTAGTTTTGAATATGATATTAATGATGGAAAAGGAAAGCAATTTGTGAGCTATAAATATGCTCCTCCGTACACCGCTCTTTGTAGAGTTGCCGCGCCAGGTACATACGGTGTAACAAATATGTACTTTAGTGATATTGAGCCAGAAAAATCTGACCCAACACAAGCTTTATATCATTTTTATTTCTTTATTAATGAATCAGGGAAAGGGGCATACGACCTAATTGAAGGCCCTACCTTCTCAAGAAAAACGGGCTATGCAACGCTTCGTTTTAATGATAAGGGCTTAATTTTAAAATCACAAAAAATGGAAATTGTGTTAACAAACTTTGGTAGTGTGGGTGAGTTTGTAAAAGGCTCTTTTAGTGGTACAGCAATAATTAGCGGAAGCAATCAACAGGTGTCAGTAACCAACGGGCAGTTTGTTGTTCCTCGCTTAGCAGATATCCCATAAGTTTTTTCAGTAATTAGTTTTAGCCCTGTTGCACTTGTGCAGCAGGGCTTTTTTATTAAAACTAGGTGTGTAATAATTACTTCACCTAATTTTAGACTTAAATTTGCAAATATTTAATGCTAGAAAAAAAACGCTAATAAATAAAAGAAACTATGTCAATCACAAACGAATATGAATTATTAGGAATGCAAAAAGCCAGCGAGGCTGTTGCATTTACCTTAAAAGAAATGATAAAATACGCTGAGGTAGGAATGACAACCAAAGAGCTGGATGAGTATGGCGGTAAAATTCTTTCAGAGTTTGGCGCAAAATCAGCACCCTATCTCACTTATGGCTTTCCCGGCTATACTTGCATCAGTGTAAATAATGAAATGTGCCACGGTATTCCATCAGATAAAAGAATATTAAAAGAGGGAGATTTGGTAAATATTGATGTTTCTGCCGAACTTAATGGGTATTGGTCAGACAACGGAAGTTCATTTGTTTTGGGTAACGATATACACCAACATCAAAAACTAGTTGATGCGTCGAAAGAAATACTTGCAAAAGCAATTAACAATATAAAGGGCGGTGTAAAAATTGCAGATATTGGTTTTTTAATAGAAACAGAAGCCAAAAAGAGAGGCTATAAAGTGATAAAAAATCTTGGAGGGCATGGAGTTGGCAAAAGTTTACACGAAGAACCTGATGAATTGCTGAATTACAAAAACAGATTTGACCAACGAAGATTTAAGAAAAACTCGGTGGTTGCTATCGAAACATTCATTTCGACAACATCAACTTATGCCGAAGAACAAAATGATGGGTGGACTATGGTTGGAAACAAAGGCGGCTACATGGCACAGCACGAACACACAATTGTTATAACTGACGGAAAGCCAATTATTTTGACAGAAATGAACGGGATATTACACTAAAATTGATATAACATTTTTTCAATAATTTGTTTTAGCCCTGTTGCACTTGTGCAGCAGGGCTTTTTTTATGTAAAAATTAACTTTATCGAAAAAAAAGAAAAAATATTCATTCTTCACCCAACCCTTTGGTTTGCATACTACGTACTTTACTATAAGCACGCATTGTAATAAGAATATAAAAACAATACCTATATGAAAACCAAAAAAATAACAACCATTGTAGCCGGTTTGCTATTGCTGTTTTTAATTAGCAATTGCAAAAAACAAGAGTCGCCAAATCCAATAGGCAACGGGCCAAAAACTGAAAACCCCACCATTCCGCCAAATCCCTATACACCTCCCGCCGTTACCTTTTCGGCAACCGTTTTAGGTTTTGTAGTTGATGAAAACAACAACCCCATACAAAACGCAGTAGTAAGCACAGGCACAAAAACCTTTACTACAGATGAAAACGGGGCTTTTGAGTTGAGTAATGCCCCTTTTACAGGTGATTTTTGCTATATAAAAGCCACCAAAAAAGGATACTTTTTTGGCTCGGTTACGGTGCAAGGAAAAGCAGGCGGAGTATTCTCTACCCAATTAGTAATGTTGCCACAAAACAGCCCGCAAACATTTGATGCCGCCGCAGGTAAAGAAATAGAAATAACTGGCGGAGCGAAAGTGAAATTTTTGGCAAATGCCATTAAAACCCTTGATGACAAGCCCTGTACAGGCAATGTAAATGTGGCCTCAGTATACCTAAACCCTACGGCTGCTAACTTTGCACAAGTTACCCCCGGTGGCGATTTAAGAGCCTATAATGCTCAAGGACAGGACGTGATGTTATACTCTTACGGTATGGTAGGGGTTGAACTGCGCGACGATGCAGGAAACCAATTGCAACTAGCCGACGGACAAAAGGCTGATATTAGCATGCCCGTGCCAACCGGTATGCAAGGCAAAGCCCCCGCCACAATACCCCTTTGGTATTTTGATGAAAACAAAGGCGTGTGGATAGAAGAAGGTGAGGCTAAGTTGCAAAACGGTAAATATGTAGGCACAGTATCGCACTTTACCTACTGGAATTGTGATGTACCCGGCAACCGTGCTAAACTAAAAGGAAAGGTAAGAGATTGCGAAGGTGATGTAGTACAAAACCTACTGATGTTAACAGGGCAAACTAATGCGTGGGTAGATTCTGACGGAAACTGGGAACGTTGGGTGCCTACAGGTATTGAGTTTGAAATAGGAGCACGAGATCTTGCTTCGGGTGCAACTATGGATGTAAAAGTTCCCGTACCCTCATTAGCAGATGAACAAGTAAAGGATATGGGAGTGATAACAGTTCCCTGTCGTCAAAAAGTACGCGCTACCGTTAGCGATTGTAACAATAGCCCGCTAAATGGATATGCTATAATAAAAACAGCTACACGAACCTTTAGGGGAATAATAGAAAATGGTAGATTAGGTATTACAGTATTCTCTAACAGCGAAGCCGCCGAGTTATTTATTCATAATGCATCAATAGGTCAGTTGTACAAAGTAAGCATTACATTACCTGCAAAAGAGAAATCTATCGACATAGGTTCTATAATAGCTTGCCCTTCAAAATCAATAACTCCTATATTTAGCTTTGATTATGATGATGGGTCAGGAGTTAAAACCGTAAAATTTGATAACATGAAAAATGCAAACTCGGTATTGCGAGCCCAAAACAATATACTAGGTTTTAGTTTTCTTACTAATGCACCTACAAATAAAAACACATCGTTTGGTATATTAAGTCCCAAAGTGGGCACAATTCCCTCACACTTTACCGATAGTTTTAACGTTAATTTACCCGCAGAAAGTAAAACATTTTATGGCAACGGGGGAATAACATTTGTAATACAAAAATACGAAGCTGCCGGAGGCGAAGTATCGGGTACATTTAGTGGTACAATGATGCTGTACAATTATTCAGGTACACCCACTAACAAATTAGCTACAATAACCAACGGAAAATTTGTGGTAATGCGTTTGCCCGATGAATAGAAACAAAAAATACAGTTAGTCCATCTATCAATTAAGCGTTCAACTTCTCATAACCGCCGCACCAAGTGTGGCGGTTTTTTATTTATAAAACCATTTACAAATGGGTGGTAAAAGCAATAAATGCTATTTTCGTTAGTATGTATCGTGGTTTACTTATAGCAATATTGGTTTTAGTATATGCCTGTGCTACAGCGCAAACACGCCCGCAATTGGTTTTGCAAACGGGGCATACCGACCAAATAAACAGCACAAACTTTAGTCCCGACGAGCGAAACATAGTAAGTGCAGGCCGCGGTGGCGATGTACGCGTATGGGAAACCTACTCGGGCAGGTTGCAAAATGTTATCGAAATGCCCCAAGGGCTTATGATAACTAACGCCAGCTACCATGCCAATGGCAAATACGTAATGGTGCAATGCTTTAAAGGATATAGCGATGCACATTTATTTATTTGGAATCCAATCACCAACCACAAAGGTTTTTTGCCCCTGTCGTCTACACAAATGGCAAACAATATTAAAATTTGCAAAGGCGATTCAACCGCCCTTGTAAGCTATCCCGATGGCAGCATTGAGTGGGTGGCACTGCCCAATGGCGATAAGCTGTTGACTTTAGCACCGCAAAACGGTTATAATATCAATATAAATGCTGCCTCAGTGGGGCAAAAGCATCTTTTTTTACCTACATACAGCGATACAGTTTTTGTGTTTGATGCAACCACTAAAAAGAGAGTTAAAACACTAAGTGGATTAAAAGTAAAGCAATCTTCTTTTTCTAACGACAGTAAAATAGTAACCGTTATTACTGATGAAAAAGCATTGCAATACAATACTGCTACATGGATAGCATTAAATGAGAAGAAACTACCCGTATTGGACGAGGAAACCTCTGCTCAAATTTCAGTCGATGGAAATACCATTTTGTATTTCGATTATAGTAAGGCATACACAATAGAGCTAAACAAGCCCCAGCTTCCAAAAGAAATAACAGAAGCTCGTGCTGAAAAATACAACAGTCGTATAGTAGCCGCTGCCATCAGTCCCAACGGATACGCACAAACCATAAGCTACGAAACTGGTTTCATACTCACTAAAACCACTACTAAAACAGATAGCCTTTCTTATTTCGATGGGCTAACCTTTAGCCCCACAGGCCGATATTTTTTAGTAAAAAACCGTCAAGATATTTCGCTTTTTAAAACCACCACCAATCGATTAGTAAGTGTGTATACATCAGGAATGCAAACTATTTATGGCAACGGCATAGCCAATAGTAGTTTCGCTTATTTCAATACCCTTGCAGGGCAAGTATACAGTGTAGATATTAACAAACAAAGCATAGCCAACACCTATACATTACCCACAAATACAAGCCCATTGTATGGTTTTGCCATAAGCCCTGTAAGTAATCTTATGGCCTATTGGCATGATGTTGATGCACACGACGATTTTGGGTTTTCGCAAAAAAAACTAAAAGTGCAGCACCTACCCACAGGCAAAATTGTTGGCGAAGTAGAAGGCTTTGCCTTTAAGGGCGAACTACAATTTAGCCCTGACGGGGAGAAGATTATAAACCGCACCAAAAGCCAAACACAGCTTATTGATTGCCGCACGGGCAAACAACTTTTTAGCGTTCGTACAGGTGCAAAAAAAGATGCTTTTAGTCCTCCTGTGTGTTTTAGCCTCAACAGTGATGCAGTAGCTGTATTAGAAGAAAAACAATTTAAGCTAGAGGGAATGGACGATGGGGAAGGGGGTACCTATTACCTTGCCGACACCATTGAAGTAGGCAACGAAGGCGATGATTATTTAAGCGATGGAATAGAAGAAAACGACCTTGTTTTTTACAAACAATACATCACCCTTTTTGATGCCAAAAGTGGAAAAACTATGGGTAAAATACCCCTAGGTCAAATTGAAGTAAAAGCCTTTGGCATAGTAGGCAAATACTTATTTGTGCAGCAATACACCAATATAAACATATACAGCACCCAAACAGGTAAATTTTTGTACAGCATAAAACAAGACGGTCAGTGGCCATCTGCCATAACCCCTTTGCTAAATAATACTCTGGCAGTGGGGTATAGCGGAAAAACACTACGTGTATTACAGTTGGGAAACGATAAGGCAAAACCTACAATATCAAAAACAGCCGCAAAAGCAGTAAAAATAATACCCTTAAAAGATGAAAAATTTATAACCCTACACAGCGATTATAGCTACACCCTTTGGAAACACAACGATAGACTGGAAAAAGTATATACAATTACCCTTAAAGGCGATTGTAAAAATATGTGGGTTAATGAAGAGCGAGACGAACTACTTGCCCTCACGCGTGATTATTTTATTGATAAGTATAGCCTTAGCGGTGGTGAGTTTATTGGCACATTTATAATTACAGGTGATGGCAGCCTTGTATCGTTTGATGCCGAAGGAAACTACAAGGCAGCAGCCAATACCAGTAAATACATGGCGTGGGAAATGGACGGAAAACTGTATGATTTTGACCAATGGGATATACAGTACAATAGACCCGATAAAGTGCTAAAAGCAATGGGTTGTAAGGATAAAGAGTTAATTGAAGCCTTTACACAAGCTCGCCAAAAAAGGTTGCGCCGTATGGGTATTAACGAAAAACAATTGCAAACAGGTTATCAATTGCCAAGCATACAACTAAACAACAAAGCTGAAATTGAAGGCGAAACCACACAAGCCAATACCGAGCTTAGTATAACAGCTTGGGATAACGAGCCAAAAAATACACTTTCAAAAATAATAATCACAGTTAATGGCAACCCCATACACGGTACAAACGGTTGGGATATATCAGCAGAAAAGATAAATAAAAAAAGCATAAAAATACCCGTACAACTTAGTGTGGGCGTAAATGCAATAAAAGTTTCGTGTATTAATAATAATGGGGTTGAATCGTTGCGAGAGGCGGTGTATATTAGCTACGAGCCGGCCACTTTGCCTCAGTTTAAAACATGGTTTATTGGCATTGGAGTATCAAAATACGCCGATCAAAAAAACAACCTCACCTACGCCAAAAAAGATGCTAATGATTTGGCTGCCGCCTTTAGTAAAAATACCTCAGTCCAAACTATACTTATAACCGATGAGCAAGCCACTAAAGAAAATATACTGGCTATAAAACAACAGTTATTAAAACAAACTACCGTAAACGATGCCGTTATTATTTCGCTAAGCGGGCACGGTGTGGTGGATGATGAGTATAACTTTTACTTTGCTACTCACGATTTAGACTTTAAAAAACCTGCCACAAAAGGGCTTAGTTACCCCGATATACTTTGGCTGCTAGATAGTATCCCCTCGCGCAATAAATTGGTATTAATGGATGCCTGCCACAGTGGCGAGCTTGACAAAGAAGAAATACTGGGTATTGAAGAGCTAAACCAACACCCTGCCGATACCAATGTGCGTGCCATGCGCAGCGGTATCGAGCTATTGGTAGATGAAAATGAAAACAAAGGGCTAGGCTTGGGTAGCACCTTCCAGTTAATGCAAGAACTGTTTGCCAATATTGGGCGCGGTAATGGCGCCACCATAATATCGGCAGCGGCAGGCACTGAGTTTGCTTTTGAAGGCAACAAGTGGAAAAACGGTGTATTTACTTACTGCGTGCTAAAAGGGCTTACCGAAAAACTTGCCGATGCTGATAAAAACAACACCATTACCGTAGCCGAATTGCAAAACTATGTATCAGCACAAGTGCAGCAGCTTACAGGTGGCAAACAACGCCCCACAGGTCGCCAAACCAATTTTGATAATAATTGGGTGGTGTGGAAGTAAGTGTTTTGAATTCGGTAAGTCTTTCTTATTCATCGATGGGGTGGTTTTAATAAACCTTCACTATTGCTATATTTGCCTCTGATACATAATACACCACAAACGATGAAGTACCCACAAATAGATAGTAAACTTTTTATAGAAAACCGTGCCCGTTTCATTAAACAACTGAAACCCAATAGCATTGCCATATTTAACAGCAATTACGAGTATGTGTGGAATGGCGATGCCAGCCATACCTTCAAACAACATAGCGATATGATTTGGCTTAGTGGTATTGACCAAGAAGACAGCATATTGGTAATATATCCCGATTGCCCAATACCCGATTTTCGCGAAGTGTTGTTTTTAAAACAAACCAACGAGCATATAGCAGTTTGGGAAGGACATAAATATACCAAAGAAGAAGCCACATCAGCATCAGGTATAAAAAGCATATTTTGGAATAACGAGTTTGAAGCTAAAATACGTCAAGTAGTAAACCTAGCCGATAACATTTATTTGCCCTTAAACGAGAACAACCGTTTTGGCTATAAATCGCCGTACAAAGACCTTGATTTTGCCCACGAAATGAAATCAAAGTTCCCCTTGCACAACTACGAGCGTACTGCGCCCATTTTGCACCGTTTACGTTCAATAAAATCAGAAACCGAGTTGGCATTGATGCGCACCGCAGCGGGAATATCAAAAAAAGGATTCGAACGTTTGCTGCACTTTGTAAAACCCGGTGTGTGGGAGCATGAAGTAGAAGCCGAGTTAATACACGAGTATATTCGCAGTCGTGCCAACGGGCACTCGTTTGCACCCATAGTAGCATCAGGCGCAAGTGCTTGTGTATTACACTATGTTGAGAACAACAAACAATGTAAAGACGGCGATTTGCTATTGGTAGATTGTGGGGTAGACTATGCCAACTACTCAAGCGATATGACGCGTACCTTCCCCGTAAACGGACGTTATACCGCTCGCCAAAAGCAAGTATACAATGCTGTTTTGCGTGTACAACGTGAAGCCAAGAAAATGCTGGTTCCGGGTACTTTGTGGCCTGATTTTCAGAAAAATGTAGAAGAAATAATGGCAAAAGAGCTTATAGACTTAGGTTTGTTAACCACCGACGATATTAAAAACCAAGATCCTAAGTGGCCAGCCGTTAAAAAATACTTCCCACACGGTAACTCGCACTTTTTGGGTATAGAGGTGCACGATGTAGGTCGTTACCACGAGCCTATGCAAGAAGGTATGGTGTTTAGCAACGAGCCCGGTATATACATACCCGAAGAAGGTATAGGCATACGTATTGAAAACAGTGTGCTTATTACTGATAATGGTGGGGTAGATTTTATGGATGAAATAAATATTCCTATTGAAACTGAGGCAATTGAAGATATGATGAACAGCGGACGATAAAATATTTCATATTTCGTTTGCAAAATACAAAACAGAAACTCATATTTGCACTCCCAAAAATCAAGAAGAAATTTTTGAAACGGGGCAAATAAAGGGGGCATAGCTCAGTTGGTTCAGAGCATCTGCCTTACAAGCAGAGGGTCACAGGTTCGAATCCTGTTGCCCCCACCCAGAAAACAAAAGCCTTTCAGCGATTATAAGCTGAGAGGCTTTTTTCATTTGCACAAGATTTGCACAAATATTTCTTCATTGCTTAAAGTTTCTTTTTCTCCATTTTTATATTCTTATTTTACAAGTTGCTATGTATATTATTTAGTTCTGTAGAGCATCTACTTAAAAATATATTTGCTTATATCACGTATAATGAATTATCTTTGTAGAAAGGCTACTGAATGAAAAGTTTTAAAAAACTCTACGACTTTGCAAAAATTAACACAGGTGTATATGCCTCTTCTATGCCAGTGGGCGATTTGATATATCTGCAAACTAAGCATTTTGATAATAATGCGCAGCTACAAGAAAAACCATTCCACGACCTTGTTTTTGAGGAACGTCTCGCTAAGCATTTATTAACGGCGGGTGATATAGTGTTTGCAGCCAAGGGTACAAAAAACTTTGCTTGGGTATATAAAGAAGAAATTGGCAAGGCTGTAGCTTCATCGTCATTTTTCGTTATTAAGATTGCAAAAAACGTGCAGCAACAATTATTGCCTGATTATTTGGCATGGTACATAAACCACCCGCGTATTTTGGCCGACCTTAAAAAGCAAGCAGCGGGTACATCCATGCCTTCAATTACCAAAGATGTTTTATCAGATATTTTAATAGCTATCCCATCGCTTCAGAAGCAAAAGCAGGTTGTTGAGGTGCACCAACTTGCTCAAAAACAAAACCAGCTATACCATAAATTGCAACAACTTAATGAAACATATATCCAAAATCTGTTATTCAATAACCTAAGCTAAGAGGAACACATGACAACTACCATCACCCAAAAAGAACTTAATAATATTGTGTGGAAAGCGTGCGATACTTTTCGCGGCGTAATAGATCCCAGCCAGTATAAAGATTACATTCTTACCATGCTATTTCTGAAATATGTGAGCGATGTACACAAAGCTAGATATACTCAACACCTTGAAAAATACAAGGGCGATAACGACCGTGCTTTGCGGGCTATGCAGCACGAGCGTTTTGTGGTGCCGCCTCATTGCACATTTGATTATCTGTATGAAAACCGCAACGAAGCTAATATTGGTGAGTTAATTAACATCGCCCTTGCCGATTTGGAGGAGGCCAACCGTGAAAAGCTGGGCAGCGAAGACGGAAGTGGTATATTTAGAAATATAGATTTTAACAGCAGTAATTTAGGCGATACCAAAGATAAAAATACTCGCCTTAAAAATTTGCTGCTTGATTTTAGCAATGAAAAGCTAATCCTCGACCCCTCGCATCTTGAGAAAAGCGATATAATTGGTGATACATACGAATATTTAATCGCAAATTTTGCCAGCGATGCAGGTAAAAAAGCCGGTGAATTTTTTACACCTTCCGAAGTTTCTACCCTGTTGGCAAAACTTACCAAAAGCAAACCCGGCGCACGCATTTGCGACCCAACTTGTGGTTCGGCCTCATTGCTTATCAAGGCAGGTAAAGAAGTGGGCAGCGATAACTTTTCACTTTATGGGCAAGAAGCCAATGGCAGTACGTGGGCATTGGCCGTAATGAATATGTTTTTGCATGGATTTGACAAAGCCACTATTCGCTGGGGCGATACCTTGCGCAACCCCAAACTGAAAGAGGGTGATACCCTAATGAAGTTTGATACAGTAGTTGCCAATCCGCCTTTTAGCTTGGATAAATGGGGGGCTGATGAAGCCGCCGCCGACAAGCACAACCGTTTTTGGCGCGGTGTGCCCCCAAAAAGCAAGGGCGATTGGGCGTTTATTACCCACATGATAGAAACCACCTACGAAGGCACAGGAAAAGTAGGAGTGGTTGTGCCACACGGGGTATTGTTTAGAGGTAGCAGCGAAGGCAAAATACGCCAAAAAACTATTGAAGAAAACCTGTTAGAAGCCGTAATTGGACTGCCTGCCAACCTGTTTTTTGGCACGGGCATACCCGCTGCAATATTGGTGTTTAACAGAGGCAAAGAGAACAATCAAAACATATTGTTTATTGATGCCAGCAAAGGCTATGAAGCAGGTAGAAACCAAAACAAATTAAGGGAGCAGGATATAAACCGTATTGTTAGCACCTACCAAGATTTTACCAAAAGCAAACTTGCCACAGGGGTACTGGACGAAAAATACAGCTATGTAGCCACCCCCGATGAGGTTGTGCAAAACGATTATAACCTAAATATACCCCGCTATGTGGATACCTTTGAGGAAGAGGCCGAAGTGGACATTGCCGCCGTGCAAACCGAAATTGAAAAGCTGGAAGGCGAGCTGCTTAACGTGAAGCTGGAAATGAATAAGTATTTAAGTGAAATTTTGAACGGATAACACTATGGACAATACGTCAGAACTTTTAATCTATCAGTCGCCAGACGGACTTACCAAAGTAGATGTCCGTTTGGAAGAAGAAACCGTTTGGCTAAACCAAAACCAAATGGCTGAACTCTTTCAGACAACGAAACAAAATATCAGTCTGCATATTAAAAACATCTTTACAGAAGGTGAACTGAACGAAGAATCAGTTGTAAAGGAATACTTGACAACTGCTGCCGATGGAAAAAAATACCGAACGCTACACTATAACCTTGATGTAGTTATTTCCGTAGGGTACAGGGTAAAATCACACGTAGGCACGCACTTTCGTATATGGGCTACCCAACGACTGCGCGAGTACATTATTAAAGGTTTTACGCTGGACGATGAACGTCTGAAACAAGCCCGGAATAATAACTACTTTGATGAGTTGCTGGCACGCATACGCGATATACGCAGCAGCGAAAAGGTATTTTACCGAAAGGTATGCGATATATACGCCACCAGTATTGATTACGATGCCCGCACAGAATTATCGCAGGAGTTTTTTGCCACCGTGCAAAATAAATTCCACTGGGCCATACATACCCACACCGCCGCCGAACTGATAAAACTACGGGCAGATGCCACAAAGCCCAACATGGGGCTTACCAACTGGCCGGGTAAAAATATTAAAAAACAGGATGTAACCGTTGCCAAAAACTACCTGAATGATGATGAACTTGACCAGCTAAACCGCATTGTTTCTCAGTACCTTGAATTTGCTGAGTTGCAGGCCATGCAGCGCAAGCCCATGTATATGAAAGACTGGATTACCAAGCTGCACGGCTTCTTGACCCTGAACGACCGAGAGATACTAGACAGCCCCGGCAAGATAAGCCACAAGGCCGCAGAAAAACATGCCTTGCAAGAGTATGAAAAATACCAGGCAGAGGAACAAAAGCGGCTGGCATCGGCTGAGGACGACCTTGACCGCGCCGTGAAAAAACTAAAGGCCGCGCCGAAAAACCTACCCAACAAAAAGAAAAAACATGAGTGAACAAGCTATACAAATTGCAAACCCTGCCGCCACAAAACCAGGCTATAAGCACACCCCCCTGGGGTGGACACCTAAGGATTGGGAAGTGAAAAGAGTAGGTGAACTAGTTAAAATTAAGCATGGTCGAGACCAAAAAAGTATTGAAGATAAGAATGGTATTTATCCAATTTTAGCAACGGGTGGTGAAATTGGGAGAACAAACACTGCTTTATATTCTAAACCCTCGGTTCTAATAGGTCGCAAAGGTACAATAGATAAACCAAAATATATGGATACTCCTTTTTGGACTGTAGATACCTTGTTTTACACTGAAATAGGGGAAAATACATTACCCAAATGGCTTTTTTACAAATTTGAAGCAATAAATTGGAGACTTTATAATGAGGCTTCTGGTGTTCCCAGTTTAAGTGCATCAACAATATCCACAATTTCAGTTTTATTCCCCCCCCTCCCCGAGCAAAAGGCCATTGCAGCCGTACTAAGCACTTGGGACAAAGCCATAGCAACCACCACCCGCCTGATAGAACAAAAACAACAGCGCAAAAAATGGCTAATGCAGCAACTGCTCACAGGCAAAAAACGCTTGAAGGGGTTTAGTGGGGAGTGGAGAACACAGAAGTTAAAAGAAGTCTTAATACCTACTTTACGCCCGATAGATAAACCCAGTTCAGCATATACTGCTTTAGGTATCAGAAGCCACGGCAAAGGAACCTTCCTAAAGCCACACTTTGAACCCGCCAAAGTCGATATGGACACCCTCTATGTTGTTAAAGAAAACGACTTAATAGTGAACATCACTTTTGCGTGGGAAGGGGCTATTGCAATCGTAAAAAAAGAAGATGAAGGAGCATTGGTTTCTCATCGTTTTCCTACTTTTACTTTCAACCCAACCACAGGCATTGTTGACTATTTTAGGCATATAATAATTCAGCCTAAATTTAAATATATGATGGATTTGATTTCTCCCGGTGGGGCTGGACGAAATCGTGTTTTAAGTAAAAAAGATTTTTTAAGACTAGAAGTAGAAATTCCCTCATTTGAAGAACAAACCGCCATCGCTGCTGTATTGCAAACGGCTGATACCGAAATACAACTGCTGCAAACCCAACTGCAACAACTAAAAGAGCAGAAAAAGGGGCTGATGCAACAACTTTTAACAGGGAAAAAAAGGTTAAAAATGTAACTTTCAAAAATTCATACTATTTATTGTAAAAACAGCTATGCCAAATTTAAAACAGTTAATAAATCTTAAAGAAGAATACTCTCAAGGGATTGATGGTTTTAGTACAAAAGATGCAGAAATAATACTAGAATCATTTGACCCTAAAAAAATAACAAAATCATTTTCTTTTCATGGTGAAAAAGTTCAAGGATACATAGACTTTTTTAAAGAAAGAAGAAAAACGGAAGCCGTTCTACTATTCATTGATGTAACTTCATTTTCAACAAAATTTAAGAATAAAAATAGTGACGACGTGTCCGACTTTTTAGATAACTATTATGACCGTGTCATTCCAACAATATATGCTCATGGGGGTGAGATTGAAAAGATAATGGGTGACGGAATTATATGTGTATTTGGGGAACCTTTTTTAAGAAAAACTAAACTTACCCTTCACAGAAAAGCAGAAAAATGTGCAATGGATTTAATTCATAATAACAAAGGCACTGAATATGAACTCAAAGTTGCGTTTCATTATGGTGAAATAATGTATTACCAAAATAAATCTATCGATTACACCGAATTTACTATGATAGGAAATGCAATAACTGAGCTATTTAGATTAGAGAGTGTTTCGGTAAGTAATAGTATTAATTTTTTTGGCGAAACTGATTATGAAGATATTAATATTGATGATGTGATAAATAGGACGCCTTTTAAACATGCATGGACACTCAAATCCCCTATTCAAGTGAAGCTTAAAGGCGTTGATAAAAGTTATTTTAGATATTTAAAAGCTATATAATATGGAAGAATTTTTACAAGGAATCGCAAATGATGTAAAAAATATTTTTGATAATGATATTGAAACAACCAATACATCATACGTGCCCTCACGGGATGATACTGCACTTACTTTCCCGATTGGGGCTAGCAAAAGAGGTAAGTTACTGGAAACTTGTGTTCTATTTGTCGACATAAGAGCATCTACACGAATTAGCCGTAACCTTAAAAGTGATAAAGCAAAACTCGGTAAGATATATTCAGCATTCGTATATGCGATGACGAAGATAGCCGACGAATATGGTTATGTAAGAAATATTATAGGCGATAGGGTAATGGTAGTTTTTGAGCCGGAGGACTGTTATACAAATGCAATAAACTGTGCGGCTTTGATGTACACAGTTGCAACTCGAATAATCCGGAAACACTCAGGTTTGGACTACTTTAAAGTAGGTATTGGGATTGACTACGGGGAAATGCTAGTACTTAAAACAGGTATCACGAGAAAACATGAAGAAAAATCAGAGTATAAAGGGCTTGTTTGGGTAGGTGAACCAGCGAATATTGCATCAAAATTGACCGATTTATCAAATAAAGAATATTCTGAAACAATGTATAAGGTTACAGTTGAATATTCTGAATTTAAAAGAAGAACACCCAGTTTTGCTGATACGATATTTCGACAAACCAATGATTTGGCACCATACGATAGTTTGTTTGGACTTTATGAAGTAAAAAGAACCAGCACGTTGGATGTTAATGAAGCAGAGTTTTTTCGGAGAATCAGTTTTGGGCAAACAACAACTTTTGACTCCAAAACGGTTAAGAAAGTTGAAAAAACGGATAACAGCCTATTGACCTCAGCAATATTAATTTCTTCGAGGGTTTATTTAGGGTATAATAAAAGTCCAAACAAAGAGTATTTAAGCAAATTTTATTCTAAGCCATACCCTAAAAGTCCTACTTCAATATACGGTGGTAGTATAATCATCAATAGTATCAACAATATAAAAATATAGCTATGGAAACCACAATACGTGAAGAAAAATTATTTAAAATATTTAATAATGTAAACGACTGGCTAAAGTTTGCTGAGGCTAAAAATGCTGCCCTTGTTGCATTCAATGGTGTATCAATATTTGGGATTATTCAAGCCTTCCAGTCCGAACTGATAAAAGATGATTGGCTTTGCAATTACTTACAGTTTATAATTGTTCTACTTATTTTTTCTACAATAACGTCTTTAATCTCATTTGCCCCAAAAGTGAAAATGGTTAAATTAAGTTGGGCTAAACCATCAGGAAAAAATGTTTTATTCTTTGAGTATCTTAAAACCCTTGATAATACGGAGATATTGAAACAAATTTTTGAGGGTGTGTCTATCGAGTTTACAAACTTTGAAAAAGACCTTGCCGAACAAATCAAGCAGAATTCATATATCGCAAGTAAAAAATATGGTTTCTTTTCCATAGCTCTTTGGATTACAATAGCGGCATATATAACCTTGCCGTTGGCTTTAATCTTCTTTTTATATACTTATTTTAGTAAGTAATATGCAAACTCCCTCCTTCAAAGAAGACCATATCAGCCAAATCCCAGCTTTGCAGTTGTTGCAAAAGCTGGGCTATACCTATCTTTCGCCCGCACAGGCGTTAGAGCTTCGCGGGAGCAGAACCACCGCCGTATTGCTGGAAGATGTATTGCGAGCCCAGCTAAAAAAAATAAATTCCATTAGGGTTTCGGCTACCGAAACGGCACTGTTTTCAGAGGCCAATATCGAAGCAGGAATACATAGCCTGAAAACATTGCCCATCAACGAAGGGTTTATGGCTTCGGCAGAGTATGCCTATCAACGCCTTGCCACAGGCACAGCCTTAGAGCAAAGTGTTAGCGGCGATAAAAAAAGCCACACTCTGCAATATATCGATTGGAAAAACCCGCACAACAACGTGTTCCATGTAACCGAAGAATACAGCGTAATGCGCAGCACCAGCAAAGAGCATTACCGCCCTGATATTGTTCTGTTTGTAAACGGTATTCCCCTTTGCGTGATAGAGTGCAAACGCCCTGATATGAAAGAGCCTTTAACACAGGCCATATCACAACACTTGCGCAACCAGCAAGAAGACGGTATCCGTCCCTTATACATCTATGCCCAAATAGTAATAAGCCTCGCCATGCAGCAGGCATCCTATGCCACCACAGGCACATCGCCCAAATTTTGGGGGCAGTGGAAAGAAAAATTTGCCAGTCAAGAGCAGGAAGATGAATATACCCACACCCTGCATACCTTAAAAAACACACCCCTAAACCTTCAACAAAAAAACACACTTTTTGCCGACCGTTATAAATACGTCCGCAATTATTTTGATGGTTTAGAACAGCAAGAAATACTACCCACCTTGCAGGATGAGTATTTGTATGGACTTTGTCGTCCCGAGCGTCTGCTGGATTTTACTTTTAATTATATCGTATTTGATGAGGGCGAGAAAAAAATTGCCCGTTATCAGCAGTATTTCGCCATTAAAAAATCAATGCGCCGCCTCATTCATATCGAAGGGGGCAAGCGCAAAGGCGGGGTAATATGGCACACACAAGGCAGCGGCAAGTCACTCACAATGGTAATGCTTGCACAAGCCATTGCCTTAGAAAAAAGCATCAAAAACCCTAAAATCATACTGGTAACCGACCGTGTTGACCTTGACGACCAAATAACCAACACATTTAAAAAATGCGGTATCGCGGTAAGCAACGCCGTTACTGGGCAAAAACTGGTGGAGTTGCTTGAAAGTAAAAGCGATGCTGTTATTACCACCATCATAAATAAGTTTGAAGCCGCCGTAAAAAAAGTAAAGCAGCCTCTTACCTCGCACGATATTTTTGTGTTGGTAGATGAAGGCCACCGCACTCAATACGGTTCTTTCAACATCAAAATGCAAAAAACCCTGCCCAATGCTTGCTTCATTGCTATGACGGGAACACCGTTGATGAAAAAAGAAAAAAGCACAGCGGCCAAATTTGGTGGGATAATAGATGCCTATACTGTTACACAAGCAGTTGAAGACGGCGCAGTAGTGCCTTTGCTTTACGAAGGCCGCCACGCCATACAAAAAGTAAACGAAGGCCCTATTGATAACTACTTCAATAAGGTATCAGATACCTTAAACAAATATGAGAAGGCAGACTTGAAAAAGAAATTTAGTCGTGCCGACCAGCTAAACATAGCCGAGCAAAAAGTATATGCCATTGCATGGGATATTAGTGAGCACTACCGAGATAATTGGCAGGGTACACCTTTTAAGGCGCAGTTGGTGTGTCAAAACAAAATAAGTGCCCTTAAATATAAAATGTATTTAGATGAAATAGGTATCGTAAGTAGCGAGGTTTTAATTTCATCGCCCGACGACAGGGAGGGTGAAGAAACACCTTATGAAAAATCGAACGATAGGGTGAAACAGTTTTGGGCAAAAATGATGCAGGAGCATGGCACCCAGAAAAAGTATGAGAAAAATATAATCAACCGTTTTAAAAACAGCAAAGACCCTGAAATAATTGTGGTGGTAGATAAGCTGCTCACGGGATTTGATGAACCCAAAAACGCCGTTTTATACATCACCCGTAATCTAAAAAACCATACTTTGTTGCAGGCCATTGCCCGTGTAAATAGGGTGTATGAAGACAAAGACTTTGGATACATAGTAGATTATTACGGTGTTTTGGGCGAGCTTGACAATGCGCTTGATGTTTATTCCAGCTTAGAAGGTTTTGACGAAGCCGACTTGCAAGGGGCTATTACCTCTATCCACGAAGAAATAAACAAACTGCCCCAAAAACATTCTGAATTGTGGGATATTTTCAAAACCATCCCCAATAAAAGTGATGTTGAAGCCTTTGCCCAGCTATTGCGGGATGAAGCCTTGCGGGCGGAGTTTTATGATAAACTGGCGGCCTTTGCCCGTGTGCTCAAAATAGCCCAATCCACCACAGAGTTTTATAAAACAACCAGCGAAAAAACCATTGAACGGTATCAGACCGATTTGCTGATGTTTATGAAGTTGCGCCAAGCTGTTATCCAAAGATATTCCGATAAAATAGACTACAAAAAGTATGAAGGGCAAATCCAAAAGCTGATAGATACCCATATCCAAACAGATGAAGTAAAACCCATTACACAACTGGTAAATATTTTTGACAAAGAGCAGTTTCAAAAAGAAATTGAAAACACAGTGGGAACTGCGGCAAAAGCCGATAAAATCGCCTCGCGTACAGCCAAGCATATTTCTGAAAAAATGGAGGAAGACCCTGCGTTCTACAAGAAGTTTTCGCAAATGCTCAAAGAAACCATAAAGGCCTATGAAGAGCACCGTATTTCGGAACTTTTATACCTGAATAAAGTAAACGAAATTATGGAAGCGGTGTTAACGCGAACAGATTCAACAATCCCCTCCGAATTGGAGAACAAAGACGTAGCAAAAGCATTCTATGGCCTCACCATGGAGTTTTTAGAAAGTCATATTTCTGACAACAAACAACTTCGTGAAGTATCCACACAGGCAGCTTTGCAAATTGATGATATTATAAAAATCAATATTTTGGATAACAGCAGGCCAATAATTGATTGGTACACAGAAAAAAGTCCTATACCAGGCAAACTTCACATTGATATTGGAGATTATTTTATTGATGAAATAAGGGATAAATATGCCTTGCCCCTGTCCTATGACGATATGGATGATTTTATTACTAAGTGTATTGATGTAGCAAAAATCAGGTATAAGTGATGCAGGATTCAATACAGTTTGGCTCAAAAGAAATTTATTTTTCACTTGAATTTGGTGCGCGTAAAACTTTAGGGATTACAGTTGCACCAGATATGCAGGTAAGAGTGAAGGCCCCAATTGATGCACAAATAGACAAGATAAAAGAAAAGCTAAAATCAAGGGCGGCATGGATACTAAAGCAGCAAAGCTATTTTCTGTCTTTTCATCCTAAAACACCACCAAAGAAATTTGTGAATGGAGAGACACATCTTTATTTAGGGAGACAATACCGCTTAAAAGTCAGTATCGGAGCTAAAGAAAGTGTTAAGTTGATAGGGGGAAGTATTGAAGTAATTGCCCGAAATAAGGATAATGTCAAACAGCTACTACAAGCATGGTATCTTCAAAACGCCAAAGCAAAATTTAATCAATATGCAAAACCTCTCATCTCAAGATTTCTGAAATATGATGTAAAGCCCTCTACACTGATTTTACGTGATATGCCTACTCGTTGGGGAAGCTGTACGCCAAAAGGCAAAATAATCTTAAACCCGGAACTGATTAAAGCCCCTAAAGGATGTATTGAATATGTGATTATTCACGAGCTTTGCCATTTAGTACACCACCACCACACCCAAAAGTTTATAGACCTTCAAACCAAAGAAATGCCTACTTGGGAGAAATGGAAAATAAAGCTGGAAAGCCTACTGGCATAATATAAAACCACCAAGCCTTTTCAAATTCAACCCACTTACTAACTCCTGCTTTTGGATCCGCGTCGCTATTGCTGACTTGGCCAAAACCATCCATTGAATTTTCAATCGCTTGGCATGGGTTTAATAGGCGCAAAGCGACTTCAAACGCGCCATTGCTTTCTGCATTTTCAGACCCATTGCCTTTTTATTACAAAGCAAATCGCCTTTACCACGCAATCCGGGCATATACACGCAAGGCTCTTCACTTTGCCCCACCACACCATCTACACTAACAAGCAGCGAAGCCCCCTTATCCATTTTTAGATTTTCTTTTTAAGCGGCCTTTTTCTCTTATCTCTTTTTCACCCCGAAAGGGGTTAAGCAAATTTCATCCCGCGCCCCTGTTCAAGGTCAGTGCCTTCGGTGTATTCAATTTTTTTTGGTTTTAATTTTCTTTTAGCGATCAAAATAATTTGACCTACAACCTTGCTCATTCCGCCATACCGCACATGGGGAGTTGCTTAACCTTTCGGGGAAAATATTTTTTGTTGTGAGAGAACCCATTCCCGCAGCCAAAAAAAGAAAAATCAAAACCCATTAAAAAAATGACAACACCCAAAACAAACGGCAACGGTGCGAAGGAAGTAACACCCGCCACAAACAACAAAACCAATGGTAAAAACAACGCTGTAAACGGCAAAACAAACGCCCCTACACCCGTTGAACCACCTAAAAGTGAGAACACACCCAAAACAGAAGAAAAACCACCCGTTGCGACAGAAACGCCAGCCGCAGAACCCCCAAAACCCTAGACGAGCAAATCAGTTTCTTTTTAGGATTGGAAAAACTGGTAAATATTCGCCGAAGGTTTGCGACCCATTTAGATGCCGTCAAAGAACTGGAAATTGAAGACGAAGAACTTACAAAGTTTGAAACGGGAAACAATTATGGCGTTCGCATCGAATTGCACGACAATAAACGCCGCGAATACAACATTACTAACCCTAAACTGGTGCAAGAAATGTTAGCGCATTTAACAGGGCTTTTAGAAGCTAAAATCACCGAATACGACCAACAGATTTTAACCTACGGGCAACCTGCCAACTAATCAAAACCCCTTAGCCGTTGGGGGCAAGCAACGGCTTTTTTTACTCACCACTTTAACAATACACCCCATGGAAAATACAGAAATCAAAAAACGCCCCATCGACGAGGCACGGGAACGCCTAAAACTGCTAAGCCTTGAAGTGAAAGACCTTGTAGAAGATGGTACTTTTTTCACTATTAACGATGCCATCGTTGAAACCTTATATAAGGATGAAACACACCGAGAGTTTAAGAGTTACCGCCAATGGAAAAAAGAAGGCAACCAAGTGCGAAAGGGTGAAAAAGCCTTTTTGCTATGGGCAAGACCCAAACAAATACAAAAACCCATTGAAAACAGCACAACCGCCGAAGAACTGGAAGAAATGATTAAATATTTTCCTATCGCTTACCTGTTTTCAAATGCCCAAGTTGACCCCGTAGGTGATACCCAAGAGGAAAGCGAAAACAATAACCAACCAAGCCAACAGGAAAGACAGCCTGAACAACCTGCTAAAATCAGTTTAGAGCCTTTGGAGTATTAAGCCCTACAAATAACATCTAACACCCCGCCGTATAGCGCAGGACACAAGGCAAAAGCAGCCCGAATGAGGACTGCTTTTTGCGCCGCCAAAGCGGCAAACCCTTGTCTCTTATATTGTTTATTATTTTTAATTGTAAGGGTTTATCTTTTTATAATTATGTTTAATTTCGTCATAAACATAAAACTAAAATCGCATTGCAATGATTGACTTAACATTAGACTTGAAAGAAACCAATTACTCAAAAGAGGAGTTGGCTAGCTTTAAAGATTACCTATTTTACTCAGATGCAGATTCGGAAAAGTATCATGAAATTATAGATAAACTTATTGAGGATAGGAGTAAAGAAGCCGTAGATATTTTTTATAATTTATCATTATTTGGAGACCCTACTGATACTGCTAGTTTTGGATTGGGATATATTCTGTTTATCGGTAAAGGTGCCATACCGGAAATTTTAAAGCTACTTACCTCTGATGACCCTAAAAGAGCCTTTTCTATACTATACGATTTGCACAATGAAATGGGGTTGAAGAATTACTCAAATATTGATTCGGACAATTTAGAGGCGTTTAAGTACCTTCTATACAAACACGAAGATTGGGTTGATACTGTTGAGTTTCTATCAGGTATCAAATCGCTAGCTTCTGATGATGTTAAATATATTATTCGGGGATACGAATCCCGTTATTTATATAAAAGTTAATGAAGTAAGCAAACTTAAGGCGTGTCCTTTTGATTAGCCTGTTTTTTGATAGTAAGTAGTTAGCCGTTTTCCTAATACCCTTGAACCTTTGAAAACGGCATAAATCCAGTATTTTACCCTTTGCACATATTTTTAAGGCGTTTAAAGCGTGCTTGTAAAATTGCTGTTTCGGCATCCATATCGCCTGAAAATCCTTTGTTATCATTGCCAAACAGGGAAACTAGCCCGCTTGCTTCGGTTTCAAGCAACTTGAACATCAAAAGTACTTAAAATCAATAAGTAATATGTAAAAAGGTTATAGTAGCATCGGTATGGGCCTCCCCTTTTGTCTGTTGTGCTATTTATTTCAACCCTTCCTTGATAATATCAAGAAAATGCACCTGTTTTAAATAATGAGGGAGAATTACACTTTCTCCTTATCCAGTAAAGCTTTCAGGCTATACAGCCGCTCAAAATCTTCAATGAGTTGGTTCGACTCTGTTCCGGCTAAGTCCACAAAATAGAAACCTCATCAGAAACGATGAGGTTTTTTTGTTTATTGGCGTTTATGTATATAATTATTTAGCCTTATAAAATTTTCTAGAAGTAGGGTGGCCGCTTGAAATACCGTTTGTATCAATTAGCACTCCATATCCAAAAATACTATCCACTATATTAATTCGCTCCCCTCTTAATTGTGGGTATCCAAAAAAGGAGATAGTTATATCTTTATTACTTAAAGTCACATCAGCAATATTATCTGAAACACAGAGCGTTTTTTGAATATTCAGGCTATCAGAGAAAATTTTTATAGAATCAGCAGTAACAAATGTTACAGTTGAGCAATAGAACCATTCTATTTTAATTTCCTTCAAAAAGATTGTTTGGAATACATCCGCTCATAAGCAGAAATAATATAGCCAATGTTGTCAAGCTAAAATATTTTCCTTTTTTTATGATGGATATTGTCATTCCGTGAAAGCAGTATTAACCTTTTAAGCCTTCTTCACAAACTCTGATTTTAAACTCATCGAGCCAAAACCATCAATTTTGCAATCAATATTGTGGTCGCCTTCAACCAATCGTATATTTTTTACCTTAGTGCCTATTTTTATGGGGTTGGGAGCACCTTTTACAGGTAAATTTTTAATTACAATTACAGAATCACCATCACTTAAAAGGTTACCGTTAGAATCTTTTACCACCAAACCCTCTTCTTCCTCAGCCATTACTTCAGTATTCCATTCATGGCCACATTCGGGGCATTCATACAGGTTATCTCCTTTTGAATATCCGTAGGGAGAATTACATTGTGGGCAAGGTTTCATTTCGTCAGACATAATCTTGAGCAGTGTTTAGGGGATAAATTTGGTGTTTAATCTGTGTTTGGTTCTTAGGATTACAGCAAAGGTATTGAACCAAGAGGAGTTTTTTAAGCAGAGCATAAAAATGCTTTAACTTTTTCTGCGGGGGTAATAAACGTTGTGCCGTTACTGGCCAATTAAGTTATTTGTCTCTCTTTGCATAAAACACAAGACTAATTATTAGGAATGATATATTTATGAGGCGTTATTATGTATATAATGTTCCCAGTTGTTGCATTGATAATTATAAATAATATTCTGATTTCTTCACCCCAAATCTCGCCAAACCCAACACTATAAGTCTCTTGTGTTTCACCTTCTCTTTCACCTATTGGTATTATATGTTCTTTCTCATAGAAAATTTTATCAATTGGACCAATAAATGTGTACCCAACAGACTCTTTTTTTAAGTATTCTTCAGCAATTGTATATGCTTGTTCTTTTGTTATCATATTATTTTCAAGTTTAAAACCTCTAAATCTAACATCCAACATTACTTTTTTTATTTTCTATGGCGATAATGCAGTCTATGTCATTACCTATTAAGTTGTTTTTTCTGTCTGCATAGATAGTTTCTATTAAATTGTTCCTAAATTCATTTCAAGTAATAATATAGACCACATCCCTTTTTTGTAGTCATCATTTATCTTTTTAAAATTATTCTCTAACGCTTTGGCATATCTTACGTAGTTTTTATCATCATCGTAGGGGCCTAAAGCTTCTGTAAAAACCATATTCTTATAGAATTTTTCAAAAATCATTATATATTCTAAATGAGTGTGTAGGTTTTTATTGCATTTGCTGTGGTTGTATTGAGGATCGTCTATATCATTTAAATATACTACAATATTTGTTTTTAAGTCAATGCTAACATTGCTCCATGGGAGTCCGTTAGAGTAGATGGTTAAGTAACGGTTATTTATTATAGATGTATTTTGAATGGGTTCATAAGTGCCTCCAACACCATTATACTTTGGTATACCTACATCGATAAGAATTTCTCTATTGGTTGACGTAAGTTTGTGTACAACGCTATTGCCCAGCTCTTCTTCGGTGTATCTTTTTAGCCTATTGCCAAAATAGTTTTTAAGGTTATTTACTTCTGTTTGCATTATTTTTCGCCTATGCGTTTAACTGTTTCTTCAATTGTTCCATCTTCGTTGACTGTAAGAATGATTTTTGCTTGGCTATGATGCATAAACAGGGGATTTCCTGTTTCATCATCAATAAACAAAATCGCAGTACGGTTTTTTGGAAAAAGAGGTTTTCCGTAAGGAATCCAAACCATCCATGTATCTTTTTCAAAACTTCTGTTATTTGTATCTGGATCAACTTCTTGGGTGCTTAATTCTTCATTAAGGTCATATTTGAAGTCAATTTGTTTTAATATTAGTTTTGCTTTTTCAATAATTTCATCCTTTTTGTGTTTCATATATCTTTAATTAAATCTTCAACATAATCATCTATTAATTTTCTGATGCCATATTTTTTTAACATTTTTTAGATAATTTTCTGCTATTTTGTGTGCTTCTTCTGCTGTTATCACAAATCTTATACACTAATGTATAAACTTAAATTGTTTATCGTTATTGTTTTTTCTGGGTATGTTTAGATACTTTCGTAACAACAAATGAGTAAACAAACCAATCCTGTTACTGTAAAGGAAAACTTACACCAACGTAACAGGCACAGAAATGGGTATGATTTTCCCGCACTTACAACTGCCTTGCCTCAATTGTCAAAGTATGTTGCGCCTAATAAATACGGCAATTTATCTATTGATTTTAAAGATCCTAGCGCGGTAAAAGCACTAAACAAAGCATTACTAATTGCTTTTTACGGTATTAAAGAGTGGGATATTCCGCAAGGGTATTTGTGCCCACCAATACCCGGTAGAGCTGATTATATACATAATATAGCCGATTTATTGGCTGATGTTAATAGGGGCGTAATTCCTCGCGGCAAGGCTGTAAATGTTTTAGATATTGGTGTGGGTGCAAACTGCATTTATCCCTTTATTGGGCATCAAGAATACGGTTGGCAGTTTGTAGGTACTGAAATTGACACTACCGCCATTAGCGCAGCAAAAAAAAATATTGATAGCAATAACCTAGCTGCAAGTATTGAAGTGCGCAAGCAACCCAATACAACACACTATTTTAAAGGTATTGTGCAGCCCAATGAGCTGTTTGATGTTACTGTTTGCAATCCGCCGTTTCATGCCTCATCAAGAGATGCACAGGCCAGTACAGAGCGCAAGTGGCGTAATTTGGGTATTAAAAAAACAGGTAAACAACTAAATTTTGGCGGCACAAATGCCGAATTGTGGAGCGAAGGGGGAGAAGAACGCTTTGTGAGCAATATGGTTGCCGAAAGTACTTTGTTTGCCAAATCGTGTTTGTGGTTTACTTCGCTGGTTTCGAGGCAAGAAAATTTGCATATATATTACAATGCGCTTGACGATGTGAATGCGAAACAGATAGAAACTATTGATATGGGACAAGGGCAAAAAATTAGCCGTGTACTTGCGTGGACGTTTATGGATGTGCGTGAGCAAGAGGAGTGGGCGCGCAAGCGGTGGAATAATAGGTAATATATAACCTATTATTTAGTGTTTCTAATTGCTGCAAGGCGCAGGCAAACCAGTTATTTTTATCTGTTTTTAAAAGCAAGCATTAATGATTGTTTTAGAAAGTAGTTTATACATCACCTTTGTATAGCAAATATGTATAGCCTTCTTTTTATGTTAATAGTAGGCTAATTATAGATTGCTAGATTTACACAATTAAACTTTATTTAAGTGAATCTAAATAATAAATACATTATAAACTAAAAATTATCCTTATGCAAAACTCAATTAGCATTGAAATCTCAAACAACACGGGTATAGCCGATACTGCGTTGTATGTTTTTATTACAGATGGTAACAACAATTTTTATAAAATTGATGCCGATAACAACTGGGTAGCTACGGCACAAGCCACAGCTTGCAGCGTTTTACTTAGTGCTATACCTTCAGCAAATGGGGTATATACTTTTTACTTAAATTCAAACAATAGCATGACGGGGGGACGGGTGTGGTTCTCAACCTCTAGCACTGCACTAAGTCAAGGCTCTAATGGTATTGTTCAGCCAAGCGCACTTGCCGATTTCGTATTTGATTTTATCGAAATTGCTACCACCCCCACAGTTGGTACTGCAATAGGTAATGCAAATATTGATACATCGCAAGTTGATGGTTTGGGTATACCCATTACTTTATATGTAAACCCTGTTGCTAATGGTGCTACATTTCCGCCGCCATCAACAGTTGATACCTCAAGCCTTAATTATCCCAACGTAATAGGTATAAAGCCATGGCTGTCTCTCGATACCATAATTTCAAACTTTACTTCAAACCTGCCTGCCCCTAGCTATACTCCATTTAGTGTTTGTGGTTGGAGCAGCGGCACCGTAAAGCGTTTGGTAGCCCCTTTTCATCTTATCGATATGTATAGCAGTGGCTCAACTCCTACAGCACTTGCTACGTTTTTAGATAACGCCATATATAGTTTTTTTAAATACTATATGACCAATACACTTACCCTGCAAGATCCTGTTTCGCTGATTAAATACAGTGGAAAGGTTACTACAATTACCGAGGGAGGTGTTAAATACAACGTGTTGCAGTTTACCTCTAAACCGGCAACTGAAACCTATAATGTTTACTTTCCGTACTTTACAACCAACTGCTCAGCCTTTCCGGGTACTTTAGACCCCTCTGTAACACTGGCTGCACCGCCAAGTTGGTGGACGGGTAATTTACCCACCACTATGCCTGCCACTGCCATGGTGTTGGCTTGTGCAGGTGCTTTTAGCGATTCTTCATACCAAGCAGGTATTACCAACACAGACCTTTTGGGTAATTTAGAAAACCAAGTAGTGAGCCTAATAACTCGTGGGCTTTCGCCTGCAATTAATAACCTTATTAGTTTTAGTACACAATATTCAGCAGCACAAATTCAAAACAATCAGGTTAGTATTACATCGTTACCGGCAAATACCATTTTTTCGACAAATATGGAGATTGTGAAGCAACTTGCTGCACAGCCTACTAAAGTGGTTTCAACCGCTATTGTAGCCGGCAATACAGAGCAAATTATTATTACCAATCCCGTAGGGCCACTATTGCCTGTACCCGAGTGCTTGTTTATTTGCGGTAATTTTTATCCTGAAACCGATAATTCAGCAGGTTTCTCAAACATATACTCCAACTACTTGCACTACGGACTGGGTGGCAGTGAAGCGCCTTTGTTAAACAACATTGGATACGGCTATGCTTTTGACGATCAAGGTGGATACTCTAACGATGTTACAGCTAATTACGATAGTAATAATGCACTAACACTAGGCGTTTTCTTAGGGCCTTTGTAGCGGCAAATATTTTGTAACATAATATAAAAAATTAGTGTTTTAGCCCCATCAATTTGATGGGGCTTTTTTTGCGTTAAACCCCAACCAATTAAAAGTATCTGTTTTGTTAAACAGTTATTAATATCCTATTATTTCAGTTTTAAAGCCTCAATATTTGTATCAGCAATTGTAGCTAAACAAAGTGGAGCAGAACCCACTCTCTCTTTTATAGTGAGCACAAACGAGTCTTTCTGTTAGACTTTAAAAAAATAGAGGCGAAACCTGAAAAGCCTTACGAGTAAGAAAAAAATAAAAATAATTATTATGGCATCTATTGCTTTTTACCCATCAAAAAGTGGCGCATCAGCCGTTCAATCAGCCGATTTCGAAAATGGTTTTACCGTTTCTCAGAACGGTAATGTATTTAACTTTAAAGGAGAATGGATATGCCCTGTAAGTCCTGCACCTGCATACTACACCCAAAACATGATATGTTTTTGTAACGAAACAGGAAACTGTGCCACTATAAATGCAGCCTTTAGTTTTAACGGTAGCACTGCAACTGTTGTTGGCAGTATGGCCGTTAGCAACCCAACAACTCCTTTTAGTAATACAGGCATAGCTGTTATTGCTGCTGATGCAGGCACTACAAGCGCGTTTCTTTCAGGTTCAACTGCTCCCAATGCTTATATAAGTGCGCCCTACCTTATAGGTCATATAGGCGAGGCCTCTTTTTAGAAAAGAAAGCTTTGCGAAGCAAGTTAACAGTCTGGTTAAAGCCCTGTATATGCAGGGCTTTTTTGCGTTTACTTACCTAGTAAACCAGATAAAAATATCTGGTTTTGAAAAAAGATATAAATATTGTTTTATGTCGAGCTGATTTATTCAACCTTTGTTAAATCAAAAGAAGGCTTGATGTATAGCGCATTTTGCATTATTTTGGTAATATAAACTTTAATATCACCCTTAAAATACATTAGTTATGGCAACTACTTCATTTACTCCAATTACTCCGCCACTGACAATATCATTAGATGACGCAAGAAATAAAATTGGCTATTGGAGAGCCGACCAAAACAATATTCAAAATGAAATTAGTGGCAATCATCCTGATGTAGCTCAATCACCGGTTTTAACCTCTAAGGCTTTTACCTTTTTTTTAAAAGACTTTCAACAATTGTTGGGTAGAATAAACTATTGGAATAGTGGAGAAAATACAGGGTTTTCATACGAACCCTCAGCACCAACTATTGACAATCCGATTAATGCAGTAAGGCTTTATCCCGGCAATAATATTGGAACATTACCCGAAAACAACCCAATTGGTCGTTTAGTTGGTGTGGGAGTTACTGGTTTCAGCCCCGACCTAAACTCGGGAGGTGATGATACTATTGGTTTAACCAAAGGGGCAACACATATTTACAACATCTCGCACGCAGGTCCTCCATTATCAGCCGAAAAAGGTATAATGAGTTATGGCGGTGAAATACCAGCCTCGTCAGAATATACAATATCATTGGCTGATGCACAAAGCCGTATACTTAATTGGGGCTTAGACCAAGCAACCATAAAGGAATATACCACCCTTGATAATTCGCCAATAGTAATTACAGAGTCAGTAGCATTTCACCTCAACGACCTTAAACTTATACTTAAAGAGATAGAAGATTATAATGGCGTAAAAGCATCAGCATTGCCTCCGGTAGTTATACCAAACCCAATTAACGCTATCCGATTTTATTTTGGAAAGAAAATAGAGCAAGGTATACCCGTTGCCCCATACGCCTGTTTAATAGCTGTGGGAGTTACCGGTTTTAATTCGGTGGTAGAGCCAACTAATGGAGGTGATGATGTGATACAGCTGCCCGAACTACCTGTAATCCCTGTAAACAATACACTGCAAAGTGCTATCTATGATTTCTCATACCCTTGTCCTACCACTTGTCCCAACCCAAGCAAAGGGATAATGGATCCTACTTTTTCATAAATGAAATTTATGTAACAGTTTTTGTGGATGGGCAAACAGTTTCACGCTACTTTTTATCATGTTTGAACAAATACGGAGCATTTTTTTTGAATATTCAAACCTTGTAATTTTAGTTCCATTGCTAATTGCAGCAGTGAATTTTAAAAACTATACAACTGATTTAAAAATCATTTTTTATTATTTGGCATTGGCCACAGTTACCCAAGCAGTATCTTTTGCATTTTGGAAACAATCAATAAACAATTTTCCTATACTGCATTTATATACCATTGTAGAGTACTTGCTGCTGCTATGGTTTTATGCTGTTATACTAAAAAAGTTTATACCTAATTATATTTTTATAGTGCTATCAGTAGCATTTACAATATTTTTAGTGCTTAACTCAGTTTTTATCGAAAATATCTATGAATTTAATACCTATGGTCGTTCGCTTGAGGCGCTAATATTTATATTTTTAAGCATTAGTTGGTTTGTTAAAATTGTTGCCGAAGATGAAGAAACTAGGCTTATGGGTAAAGCAATAAATTATATAAACAGTGGCTTTTTAGTGTATTTTGCAGGGTCGATAGCAATGTTTTCATACAGCAGTTATGTAGCACAAATGAGCGAAGTGCACCGCGTTAATGTTTGGACAATACATACTGTGCTTGCTGTGCAGCTATACATACTTATAGCAATAGGTTTATGGAAAACGAGAGCCAAATAAAATTTTATTTTGGCATAATAGCCGTTATGCTTGCCTTTGTAATTATTACAGGGGGTTTTATACTGGCAATAATACGCTACCAAAAGCGCTTATATTTTAAGCAACAAGAGCTGCTTCGGCTTGATGCCCAACACAAAAAAGAGTTACTGCTAAACAATATAGAATCGGCAGAGGCCGAACGTATGCAGCTTGCCAAAGATATACACGATGAGGTAGGAAGCATTTTTTCAACCCTGTCGCTTTCAATAAATCAAATAAGTAGCAACGACCCGAAACAGAAAAGCCACCTTATTACCAGCAAAAACCTTATTCAATCAGGCATTGATAGTGTAAGGCGAATATCTAGGGCTATTGTACCGTTTGAGTTAGAATTGTTGGGTTTAGAGCAAACTATTGAAAGTTTTTTTGATACCCTTAGCTCGGTATCCGAAATTGAAATTGTATTTGAAAACACTGCACCACTCGAAAAACTTAATACCAGTGCCACCCTTGCATTGTACCGCATAGTGCAAGAGTTAAGCTCAAACTGCATTAAATATGCAAAAGCAAAAAATATTAATTTGAGTATTAAAAGCGATGGTACTGAAATTATACTGTGCTTTACCGATGATGGGATAGGTGCTTCGCTAAGTGGCGAGCGTATTACTAAAGGTATTGGATTAAAGAATATAGAAAGTAGGGTGATATTAATGAATGGGGAAGTTAATATTACTTCGCAACCCAATGAAGGGTTTGTTTGTGAAGTTAAAATTCCCCTAAAAAATAACTCAGTTATATGATAAATATTGCATTTGCCGAAGACCAATTACTGTTTCGTAAAGGAATGGTGGCCTTATTACAAACCTTTGATGATATTAAGGTATGTATTGAAGCCGAGAATGGGCAAGATTTGCTAAACCAACTAGCCACAGCCCAAGAACAAATACACGTTGCTTTGCTTGATATTAATATGCCTGTGGTGAATGGTATTGAAGCCCTAAAACAAATGCGAATAGCATACCCTGATATTAAAAATATTATTTTAACTGTGCACGAAGAAGATAAGTTTATACATAAGCTTATTGAAGAAGGGGCAAACGCTTATTTGGCAAAAAATGCCGACCCTGATGAAGTGCGAAAAGCTATACAAGCAGTTACCACCCACGATTATTATTTTAACGAAAAAACTATTGGTGTAATGCGAAACTACAATACGGCTAAAAAACAAAAAACATCACTGCAAACAGTTGAAGATTTAACCAATCGCGAAAAAGAAGTATTGCTATTTATTTGCCGTGAATATACCAGCCAAGAAATTGCCGAAAAACTGTTTTTAAGTGAAAGTACCGTTAATGGACACCGCAACAACCTGTTGGCCAAAACAGGAGTTAGAAATACTGCTGGGTTGGTGCTGTTTGCCATTAAAAATAATTTGTTTGATATAGATTTTCAGTAGAAAATAAAACTCATAGTAATAGATAAATACAATAATTAAATCCAAACCCTGCCTATTGGCAGGGTTTGGATTTAATTAGATTAGTTGCTTGTTTGCTTACCAAACAATTGTTGCAAAAATTGTTTTACCGATGTTGGTTTTTTGCCCGTTAGCAACTCAATATCGTTGCTGGTTTGGCTAAACTCGCCTTGTTTTATTGCCTCAGCAAACCCTGCAGAAAACTGAGCCATCTCTGCAGGTACACCCGCACCTACTAAGGTGGCAACAAACTCATCTTTTGTAGGCGAAACATAATTAATTTGTTTGCCGCTAATTTCTGAAAGTATCAAAGCAATATCAGTAAACGACACCCCTTCGGCATTGCTTATATTGTATACTTTGTTTTCGTGCCCTTCAGTGGACAGTACATTTGCACCTACTAGCGACATATCATCGCGAAGTGTAAAAGCAGTTTTGCCATCACCCGCAGGAAAATATACCGCACCTGTTTCCAATACTTTTTCACCCAAAAACATTGGCATAATATCCATGTACAGGCCATTTCTTAAAAAAGTATATGCCATGCCCGATTCTTTTAGCCATTGTTCAGCCTTTAAGTGCGATGCTGCCACAAAAGCAATAGGCGATGTTTCTGTTTCATTTTTGCGCATAAAGCTGGTATATACCACGTGTTTTACGCCCGCCTCTTTTGCTGCTTTTACAATATTTTCATGTTGTTGTATGCGGTTGGCAATATCATTTCCCGAAACAAAAAACAATTTGTTAATACCTGTAAATGCACTTACTAATGATGCTTTATTGTCATAATCGCCCACGCGTATTTCTACACCCAGTTGTTTCAAATCATCAGCCTTAGCAGCATCGCGTACCATTACGGCAATATTTTTAGCGTCTACTTTTTCAACTAGTTTTGTTACTGTGGCTTTGCCTAGGTGGCCTGTTGCACCGGTTACTAAAATCTTATTCATTTTTTTACTATTTTAAAGTTTTTAAATTGGTAACTAAAGTATTGTTAGTTACTTTTGGTAACTCAAAGGTATGATAGTGCTTTAAACCATACAAGAAGGCACGAGAAAGTGATATACTTACCTGCGGGTAACTAATATTGATAATGAGATGGATACAATAGGAACTTTTTTAGAAAAAGATGGTGATATAAATGCCTGCCCCGTTAGGTCGGTATTAGATAAGCTTGGCGATAAATGGTCGATACTGGTAATGATGGTATTGGGCGAGAAAGAAACCATGCGATTTAATGAGCTGAGTAAAGAAATTGGCGATATATCGCAAAAAATGCTGACAGTTACTTTGCGAGGGCTTGAGGCCGATGGTTTGGTGAAACGAACTATATACGCACAAGTTCCCCCACGTGTAGAGTATCAAATAACATCAATGGGTAAAAGCCTTGTACCGCATATTGTAAGCCTATCCAAATGGGCAGTTGATAATATGCCTGCCATAAAAGAATCGAGAGCGCAGTTTGAGGCGAAGGTGGGTTAAAATAATTTTTTGGGTTTCTAGCAAAATCATGATTAGATCTAGATTATTTGTGTGTAAAAACAACAGAAATTATGATTTTTCGTTAATTCTGTTGTTATATATTTCAATACAAAACCTATAAAGTTTATGAGACCCTCCTATGTGATTTTATTTTTTAGTGTGTGTATTTTTAGTTGTAATACACAGCAAGAAGGACTTGTAACAGAGAATCCACATCAAAACACCACTATTCTTTCTAAAGCTAAATGTGATAGTTGTTTAGAAATAAGTCATTATAAATTTTCGAAGCGTTTACAGCAATCATTAAAATTAGATTCGTTAAACTATACTAAAGATACTTTCCGTTTTAGGTTTTGGAGAGTGAGCCAAGCTATTGATATATGGACAACTGATTATAAGAGTTTTGGTGGTGTGGTAACAAGTTTTTATGAGAAATATAAAGAATTAAAAATTGGGGAAAGTCCTTATGAGCGTAAAATAAAAACTGTAAAACAGTACCATGATATAGCCTCTGTACAGGCAGAACAAGTTTATAATTTGATAAATAAATACCAACTGATTAAGTTGCCTGATGAGGGTGATATAGAGGGCTGGGGAATGGGATTTGATGGATTTTCATACGTAATAGAAACATCAACATCTTCGGGTTATAATTTTAAAACCTATTGGTCGCCAGATGCTCAAGACAGCACTCTAATTGAAGCACGAAAAATTATTGACTTTGAAAAGGATTTAGAGGAATTACTGAGTTTGGAAAAATTGATGATAGAGTTTTCTAAAAGTCTCCCCGAAGGTAATTACCATATTAGTGGTACAAATCTTAGTACAATAATATCCAAATAATAAGCCCCAATAAGGACTTAAGTCCTTATTGGGGCTGTAATTTAAAAAGAGGTTGGTTTTGTAACAGGTAGCTAAAACAATTACCAAGTCAAAACCACTTTATATATTTTGTTGCTGGCATAGGTGGGGTTAAACTCGCTGCTTTGCTGCGCAGTAGCCAGTATACCGCCATACATTACACCCAAAGTTACCGAGCCTGTTGTAGGCAGTTTAGAAAAATCGATAATACCCTCACTATTTTGGTATAAAGCCAACGAAGCATCGGGCACAAACTCGGCATCAGAACCTATAAAAGCAGGCAATGCAGGTGTTTGCTGCGGGTATTCAACCATGGTACCGCCATTTTTGCTTACCACAGTGGTTACGTGGTTGCTAAATGGCAAAGCGTTTAGCGGGTTACCCGGCATCAAAGTGCCGTTTTTATCGTAATAATAATCGCTAATACCTCCCAAAAGCACAGTATACATCATTTGGGTTGTGGCATCGTACATAGGTATGTTGGCGCACTCGTACAAATTAAATTTTTGGCTAAACTCATCGTGCAAAATATATAAGTTACCGTTATTGCCAATACTAATGGGGTTTGCATACGCCCCGCCGTGCTTTGTAAATACACCGCCAAAAATGGTCAATCCCGCTGCACCATCTTCAAGCACAGCCTCAGCAACTGTTAAATCGCGACGGTGAAACTGGTTAAACTCGTCTTCGGCAGTCGGGAAGGGGCAATCAATAGCCTGATAGTCAGTAATAGCGGGTACACCATCGGTATTGGTTATTTTAAACTTGCGCACCTGCTCAGTATATATACCCGTTATGCCGCCCTTATATATAGTGTTATAATTTTGACCAACGGTAAGCAAAAACCAATCGCCAAGTTTGTGCAGCGCACCACCTGTAACCTGCATACGGTCGTCGGTAATAGAGTTAATTGCTGCTGCCAAATCGGTAGCATTGCCCGCCTGTATGGCCGCTATTGCTTTGGGCACATTTATAGCTGTTAGGTTGGGGAAAGTTTGGTAGCAATCAGGCGAATCGGTAGCGCAGTTAGAACCATAACCACCAATACAATACAAATAATCGCCGTCCTGACAGTAGTTCATATTAGTGCTTTGCAACTGCAACGCATAAGCCTCAGGTATAGCCATTTTGTATTGCTTATTGGCCACAGGGTCGTACACAAACATATTAGTATTGCTATACTTGGTAGGGAAGGTGCTCTCGTTGTCAGAAGTACCGTGGAAACCATTGGTACGGCCGCCCGTCATTAGCCACAAACCATTAGCTTGCCCAAATACAAACGATTGCAGTGCAGGAGTATTTGCACCCGTTACCTCAACAAGGGTAATGGTAAAAGGGGCAGAATCGGCAGGCGTACCTGCAACAGAATCTATAATGGCTACAATGCTATCAGAAGTGCTTAGCATTGTGCTGTCATTACCTTCGCCTGTGGGCTGGGTGTTTTGCTTACAGCCAATGCCAACAAGCAAAAGTAGCAGGGCTATTAAATATACTTTTTTCATGATTTTTATTTTTTTGATAGATGTTGAATTTATGAAGTTGGGTTAGTACCATTTTGTATCACCTTTAAGCACCATGCCGTTAGCAGTGTGCGGCGCGAGTCTGATAAATCGCGCGTGCGCGGCATAGCCTCGGCAGTGCCCCACATAGCCAAACTAACACGTGCAGCAAGTCGGCGAGCCATTTCAGGGTCGTCCCAATACTGCGGGTTATTCAGCGGCACACGCAAACTCATAGCAGGATATAGTAAATAATAGTTGCGCAACACCTCGTTGTATATCACATCAAAAGTTAGCAAATCATTACCCACAGGTTGTGCAGCACTTGGGTTTACATAGTATTGGCTATAATCTGTAGCATTGGGCAGTATGCGTATATTTATAATAGGCGCATAGTTCATGGCAAAATTAGCGTAGCTACTTGGCGGAGGTGTGCCTGATGATGATACAGCAGTAATAAGCCTGTTGCCTGCTGAGCTAACAGGCAAAGAAATACTTTGACCTGCTTTGTAGCCCGATACCAAAAGCGTTGCAGTGCCCGGGTCTTGGTTTGGGGTAGTATCATATACCCAAAGGTCAAATGTGTCGCTATCGGCACTGGTTAGTTGTACTCCTTTTTTGTAAACGTTAAAGCTGATCTCTACGGGTATTCCATTCGTATTCAAGAAGCTGGTAGTACTACCTCCGCTGGGGATTTGCTCAGCATACACGGTTGATTGGTCAGAAACTATCAAATAAGTAGTTTCTTGCAATAAATTACCGTAAGTACTGCTGCTAAGCACAAAATCACCCTCGCTAATCATAGTCGAAAAATTATCTATGGTAGTGCTAAAAGGTATATCAAACATCCATCCGCTAGCATCGTTAGTGGTGGCAGTATAAGGTATCTCAGCAATACTGGTTTGTGTGCCATTGTATATTATAGCTAGCTCAACAGTACCAAAATCCAACTTAGCGTTATCATCCGTTTGCGTTGGGTCGTAACTGCCTGTATATTTTTCAGGAAAAGAAGCCGTAAAATTTACCGAGATAATTTTGTTGGTAGAATTTACTTGCAATGTTGCGGGCGCAAGTGCCAATGCAGGGCCATTTGCACTGCAACCTGTTGGCACAGGTACTGTATTGCTGGTAGGTATAAGGTAGCGTCCTTCAGGCATCGATTCCATATCGCCCTCGTAACATGGTGCAAGTGTGCCTTGCAGTTGCACGTAGCTAGGGTTCATCCCTTTTTTGGCATACAAGGCTATAATGGCATCAAACCAATCTTGACCTTCATACTTAAAGGTATTTATGGGCTGCATACTTCTAAACATAGAGTATTGGCACACCACACCTGTTAGTGCACGACCATCGGGTGAGGTGGTGGGCATTCCTTCTAAAATAGGTTGACCTGTTAACTCGGCCAAAGGAACAACACACTGAAAAGTAGCTGCAGCACCATTAGGGCCTGTGAGGTTAGCATTGCGCTGAAAATTTATCCAGCGGGTAGAAGCCTTGCTAGGCTTGCCCGACATTAAAAATGTTTGGTTATAGGTAAGCGAAAGAAAATCGGTAAATACCTGCGAGCTGCTTGGGTCTTCAGGATTACAATCAATCAACATACCCGTGCTGCGGCCTGTATCATCAGGGCGGTTATTAAAGTTTAAGCTAGCTTGTGTTAATTGTTCACCAAGACTAGTAGGTATAACCTTGTTAGGGTCGTAAACACCTGTTACATTTACATCAAGCATGGTTAATCCCATATCGCCATAGTAGTTCCATTCACCGGGGATAAGCTGCACTGTATCAGCGGCTGCAGCAGCCACAGACCCTTCTGCACGTGATGTTTTTGCGGTTGCAGTGGCTTGTGTGGCTGTGGCAAAAGTGCCTTGCTCTTGCACCCATGTCACCCACTCTTCATCCGTTTTTCCGTATAGAATAGGTTGCACATTAACCGAATCGGCAAGCCTAACAGGCTCACCTGCATAGGGGCTGTCTGGGGGAAATACATCGCTAGAGTAATCGTCGTTGTTGGCCGTCCCTACGTTTACTACCAACAAACCTGTGAAATTAATCCGCGGTAAGTTAAATACGCTCATGTCAATTGTTTAGTTTAAGTTAGTTATTGTATTAATTAAAATTTTTCGGTTTAAAAGGCTTCGCCAAAAGCAATATAAAAGCCCGATGTATTGTGCCCCACAGCATAATCAATCCGCAGGTTCACACTCTTTTCTTTATCCATGGCAATACGTAGCCCGCCGCCTGTAGTATATTTTAGCACATCAAGTGTGTAGGGGTTGTCCCAATTATATACCTCACCTGCACCTGCAAACAGGGCAAAGCCAATACCCCATTTCACAGGTACGCGCCACTCTGCCTGCAAAGCCACATAGTTATTATCTCTATATCTGCCTTGATAGTAACCGCGCATATCCCTGTCGCTGCCCATCAATCCCATCATTCTAAAAGGAGGATTTCCGCCTTGCAAAATGCCGTAGGCTTGCAAAGCCAAAACGGTACTTTTTAGTTTATAATACTTGCGAGCATCTACTTCTAGGCGGCTAAAATCAACCGAGCTGCCAAAGGTTTTTCCAAAATATTGTGTGCTAAGCGATAAATAAGCCCCTTGTTGCGGGTTTAGTGCATTTAGCCTGCTATCAAATAAATAAGCAGGGCCAACCCCAACAGATGTTGCCCCCTTAGCGCCCTGCACAGGCGCATTCTCTAAAATTCCGCCTTGTTTGGGTGCAACACCATACATATTTTGGTACGTAAAACGCCCACCTGCAAAGCTATTTTTACCTACTCGCTTTAGTGCGCTTATGTCGGCCTCTACACGGTAGGCACTGTACAATTCTTCGGCACTATCATGTGTGTTATCGCCAACACCCCAGTACAACTCAGGAAACTTGCGGTAGCCCAAAACACCCTCGCAATACCAGTTTGTGTTTTTTGAGAATACATTCCACCCCGCCTCTATAATAAGCTGTTTATTTTGGGTGAAATTAACCTCAAACTTTGCACTTGATACACGGGCGTTACTATCGGCCTGTAAAAACTTTAAATTAAATAAAGCCACCGCACCCACATACCAGCGTGTTTCTGGCGAATAGCCAATGGCAGGTACAGGAAAAACACTGAAGGGGCGTTTGCGGCTGCTATCTTTTTGGGCATAACTAACCTTACCGCACAAAAGCAGCAAAGCAATAGACAGTATAAAAACCTTTTTTTGCATCAGCCTATTTGGTTGAAACCGTTGTGCTTTTTAATCTTTTTTGGAAACTATAACCCACTGCCCAGCCAATGGTAGATATGCCTATAACCACAATAAACGATACAATACCTCCCTCAATATCAAGTGCATAAGCACCGGTAACGGCGTATATTATTACTGATGGTACTAAGCCCAACAGCGAGTATAGTAGCATATTTTTGGGCGAAACCCCACTCATGCCTGCCACTACACTGCCCGCCTCAGAAAGTAGTGGAACAGGGCGAGTGATGGCTATAACGGGCAAACCCCAACGGGCAAAAAAACGCTGCGAGCGATTAATTTCTTCTTGAGGGATAAAACGCAATAAAAACCGTTTGCCGCTTTTACCCGCATAATAGCCCGTAAACGAAGCACCCAAACCGCCCGCCAACGATAGCACTGCGCCCCACACAGGGCCAAACAGCATGCCGTTGTATATCATTACCAAACTTGACGGAACAGGTAAGAAAAAATCAATTACCAATAAAAAAATACCAATTAGTGCAGTCCAAGCGCTACCGTCGGTTTTCATCCATTCGGTAGTTTCATCAAAGCCCAAGCCTAGTGTGTTGGCTGCAAAAAACAGCAATAAAAAAAATACAATTAACAAAAATGTGAAGGTAGCAATGCGGCGCATAACAATAGTTTTTTTACACCGTAAATGTATTAAGTATATGCCTTAAAACAAAATAAAGCTACAATTGTTATGCGGTTTTTGCGGGTGTTTTAAATGGGAATATTTTTTTTATTACTTTTTCAAAGAAAAATCTAATCGACCAATGGGGGGGTAATATTATGAATATTATACAAAAACGAAACGAAATGAAGATTATACTCTTAATGTTTTGTGTTGTTATCTTTAGTTGTTCTACAGAAAGAAATGTGGCTGCTAACCACGAAAATTATACTTATACCTCTTGTAAGAATAGTCAGTACGATTCAGTATACTATTACCAGTTTATTAGTGGTTTGCAGCAATCTTTAAAAATAAAACCACTAAATTATACTACTGATACTTTCCATTTCAGATTTTGGAGGGTGAACCAAGCTATTGATATATGGACAAATGATTTTTTAAAGTTTTATGGTTTGGTTACCAGTTTTTATGAAGATGACACAAAAAAGAAAAAGCCGTTAGACAATAAAGTTAGAACAGTAAAGCAGCAACAAGTTTTAGACTCTGTACGTGCAAAACAAGTTTATAATTTGGTAAATCAATACAAACTTGTTGAGTTGCCTGATGCTGATAAGATAGAGGGATGGAGGACGGGTCTTGATGGTTTTAGTTACATCACAGAAACATCAACTTCTTCTGATTATAATTTTAAAACCTATTGGTCACCAAATGCCCAAGACAGCACTATAAGCGAGGCACAAAAAATTATTAATTTTGATAAACAATTGGAAGAATTATTAAATTTAGAAAATTTGGAGAAAGAGTTTTTCAAAAGTCTTCCATCAGGTTCTTACCACTATAGTGGTACAATTATTAGATTTCAAAAATCTGTAAGATGAATATCATACAAAAACTAAATGTATTAGACTTAGAGTTGCCGCAGGTGTCAACACCCGGTGGTAGCTATGTATCGGTAAACGTGCGAGGAGGTATTGCCTATGTGGCCATACAGTTTCCTATAGTAAATGGTGAGTATTTTTATCAAGGGAGGCTAGGGGCAGAGCTTACTACCGAAAATGGCTACCACGCCATGCAATTGTGTGCCCTAAATGTGCTGGCACAAGTACACGCCAAAGTTGGTTTTGATAAAATTGAAGGACTAAACCATTTTGATGCCTATTACCAAAGTACTGATGATTGGGATGATGCCCCCAAAGTGGTAAACGGCGCATCAGATTTGTTTGTAAACACATTGGGCGATGCAGGCATACATACACGTGCTATATTTGGTGTGCACAAGCTGCCCCGCAATTTTAGCGTGGGGCTAACGGCTACTTTTACACTGAAATAAGACTTAAATAAAGAAGCAATGCACTTATTATAAGATAAACAAAAGGTAGCCATTCAATCCTTACCTTTTTAAAAGTTATATCGGTTGGATTTTTAGGGTTATAGAAAATAGTGATTACATCACTTTCTTTAATTCCTGAAGGAGTTATATAATCTTTTTGTACACGTCCAAAAAAGCCTAAACCCTTTTTATACGGTCGTTGTATAGTATATTCTTTCTCACCTACATCGTATTGTAGCGATATCAATTCACCCCAGTTACTGTGTTCTTCATTGTCTCCATTAACATATTCACCAATAGCAACATTAAGTACAACCGCTTGTGTTGATGGCCATTTTTTTATAGCAAGCCCTTTTATAAATAATATAAGGGCAATAATAAAAGCCATTATTGCAAATAGAGTGAGTATGTTAAAATTGTTAAACACTACGCTAAGGTAGCAAAAAATTAATGGGTTAAAATTTCTTCAAATCAGTATGTTAAAAACTCATTAACACCTAGTGCTTAATGAGTTTTTTTATACAATTCGTAAAAATAAATTGGTAAAGAACTTGCAGGCACACGCTTTTCTTTAAAGATAAAAAAATCTTCTATGGAAACGGTTGTAATAGCATCCTCGTTTAATTTGAAAAATATAAGATTGCTGTTTGGGTAGTTCTTAAGTTTTTTTTGTTTCGGGTACTCCTTAACTATATTCATAAAAACAGGGACTGAAATATTGTTTTTGATAAATTTTAGTTGCTTCTTTTTCAACTCTCCATACATTAAGAGCGTATTAATATTTTTTAATGTATCGGAACCTATTTTATAAAAATTATCTGATATAGAATTTATGATATAGAAGGGGCCTTTTACTGAATCAGCACTAATATCAACCTCAAAATCATGCTTGTCCCAAGGCATATCAAAATTACCCAAAAAAACAGCAAATAGATTATTGGGGTCTCGGTATGGGCTTATTGAGCATCTGAAGTGATATTTGTTTCTAAAGTCAGAACGAATGTCAGCCAAGGTATACAACAAATTTAATCTTGCCGACAGTGAAGTGTTTTGCATTGCCGCGGGAAACTTTGCAATAAATTGTGGCTCCAATATTACAGGGTAGCCTGATGATAATACACCAATGCTTTTTAAATTTGGGCATGAGACTATAAAATCAGGTAAATTAAGCTGCACATCAGTAAGCTCTTTATACTGAAAACAAACGTGCTCAATAGTGTTTACTCCTGCTAATAGGTGGTTTAATATAAACCCTGTTGAATCATAATTGCTATTGCAAATAGTTACAAACTTTATATTTTGTTGTTTAAAAATTTCATTAGCCACAAGCAAAAGAGAATCGTTTATTACTCGCTCTAAATATTTATGTGTTTCAGGCCAAAAGTAAATATATATCTCTTCAAGATTTTTTAATCCTGAAAGCCAATTCATCAGTTGATATTGTCGGCCATTTTTTTCAAACTCTAATGTTGTAAGAGACAACCTTTTTACCGTATCTGGCCGTATAGCCGCCGGATTAAAAAGACCATCAGCTATTGATACCCAATCATTTTCTTCCGAAATGGTAGCGGCATTATTCCTAACGGGGAAATGGTGTGTTTGTTGAGCAAATACTGATATAATACAAAATATAGTAACCAATAAAAGGGCTATTTTTTTCATTATTTTAAAACTACATTTAATATAAACAAAAAAAGCGGTAACAAATGCTACCGCTTCGTATAAGTATTAAAAAATATCTTTATTACTCAACAGTAATAGTAATGGTTTTGCTCCATGCTTGGCCATACGATTGGTGCAAGCCGTTGGCAAATTGCAAAGTAAGTGTGTGTGTGCCGGGGGTAAGGGTTAGGTTATCAGTTGTTTGGCCTTTGCCGTAGTGTATGTGTGTAGCATCAGCAGGTACAGCTTTGCCTTCTTCAATAAAACTACCATCAATAATAATGTGGTGGTGTCCTTTACCTTCGTGCAATTCGCCCGCAGGTTCAACTTCCATACCTTTTACTATCATATTTACAGTAACTGGTGATTTTACAGCGTCGCCATCTTTTAAGGTTTCAAAAAATACACCTTGCTCTTGGGTGGCATCGGCAGCAGGTATAGTCTCAGTTTCGGCTGCAGTAGTTTCAGTAGTGGTAGTAGTGTCTTGCGCTTCACCTTCGTTGGTTTTAGGCTTGTTGTTGCAGGCAGCAAATACCAATACTGCAAAGGCTAGTGTGCTTATTTTTAGTGTCATAATAGTGATTTTTGTTGTTTCAACTTCAAATGTACTATTTACAACAGGTGTTGGGCAATTAAGTTTATATAAAATGGGCTATATAGCCTTCATTCTATTGTTGCGCGGGTTGTGCTCCACCTCTGCCAAGCCCAATGCTTCCATCAACGGGGGAATATACATTCCAAACCTGCCCCTATATCCTTTGCGTTGTCCGTACCAACCGCCTACGGGGTTGTTTTCTGCACGTCCCCATGCTTCAACCGTACCTTCTTTGGCTTCCTTTTGCTCGTCGGCAGATCCTAGCGGCATCCAGTCGCCGTGTTGTTTTAGCATAGCATGCAAATCTTCAATACACTGTGCCAAATAGGTCAGTTTGGTGCTACCTACCTGACAGACCAATAGGGCAGGAGTGCTGTCGTCTTTATATATAGTATAGTCGCTAGTGTTGGGCGGTGTTTTTAGTTGCCAAGGGTTTTCTTTAGTTCCGTTTCCTGTTGCCATAGTTTTGTTTTTTAATTAATAGGACTTAAGCGTACAAGTTAAGGTTTACTGCAAAATAAAAAAAGCCGACACCTAGTGTCGGCCAACAACAAACTAAAACATAAGGTAAATAATTAATTAACCTTAATTTCTTGCTCGGTTTTTTTAGCTCCTTCAGTTTTGGGAAGGATAATTTTTAATATACCGTTTTCTTGCGTGGCTGTAATGTTTGCCGCATCTACTTGTCCGTTTAAATCAAGTACCCTCTCAAACGATTTTATGGGGTATTCTTGTGTAGTAAAATTGGGCTTATAATCATTGGCAATAGCGCGTGTGCCTACTATATACAAGGCATCGCCCGATACTGATATTTTGATGTTTTCTTTATCAAAACCCAGTGCAAATACGTGTACATCATAGGTAGCTTCGTTTTCAATAATGTTTATGGGCACATTGTGTTTTGGTCTTCTGTATGCGCCGCCATACTTGCGCCCGAAACCGCGATTGTGGTGGTGAAATGCAGGGTTGCAACCCATTGCAAAACCTGCGTGGTTATATTTATTGTGCATATTGGTTATTTTAATTTTGGTGATACATGGTAGCTGGTACCATTGTTAATGTTGTTGTAGCAGCTATTCCTTTGGCCTCTGTGGTGTTGGTAGTGCCTGTTGTGTTTGGTGCCCACTAAGGCCACCAAGCTGCCAAAGGTTATTATTGCTGCAATTGCCCCTATTAGTATGCGGGTATATCTTTTCATAGTTTAGTTTTTTGGGGTTGTTATTTTATTTCAACTTCAATAGTCTCGCCGTTTTCAAAACGGGCGTATGCGGCACTATGAGGATGGCGTTTAAAACGTTGTTTAAACTTTTGGTAATCGCTATCCTTCATGTTGCGTATTTCATCGGCAAAGCCGTTATAAAATAGCTGGCCTTTAAAAAACCTGCGTATTTTTCTGAAAATAAAAAACCGAACCAATAAACCTGCTATTATAAAAAAGGCGAGTACTTTAAGTATAAAAAATGGCATTATAAATACAGCCAGTCCTAGTATTATGCCCATAAAAATTGATTTAAAAAGATGGTAATTCATAGCTTTATTTTTAGTTTATATATGGGAAGACGGACAAGCGAAAGTTTTACTTTAAACCTTTTTAACTTTTTTTGGTTGAAGAGCTAAACACCTTTAATTAACTAGGTTAGGGACGGTATTTTTATTTTCTTGCAGTATGAAATTAACTGTGTTTTTGCTGGCTATATTTTTTGTTGTGGGTTGTGCAACCGATAAAAAAAGTGATGTGAAAACACCACCCATAAATCAAACACAACCTATTGATATTGTTAGGGAGTATTACAATAAAGCTGATAAGTTGCAATTGCCTTTAGTATGGGAAAACACGGGTAATGAATTGCCGGTTGATGAAAATAAAATTCTTAGATTAGAGGAAAAAGATACTTTGTTGTTTGGAAAAGGATTACGAGAACTGACCTTGTTAGGGGTAGTGCCTGATACGTTTAATTTTTTTACTTTTCTATTTTATTACCCTGGTGATGACTTACGCCCATACCTGATTACGTTTGATAAGCAGGGAAGATTAATAGACCAACATATGACAGGATATAATTGTGGGGCTGATTGTGGTTTTTACTGTATTGGTGGAGTGTTTACATTAAATAAAGACTTGAGGTTTACTTCCCGCCATATGTCTTACCGAGCTGAGTGTGATGACCAACAAATAGAGATGGATACTACCAAAGTTGCCTATGTGGTAATGGAACGCAAAGGTAAAATTTTGGCTAACGGAAAATTTAGTGAAGGAGAAGATAAGCAGGTTGAAAATAGAGAAATACCCTTTAACTCACCCGAAAACCCACTTAATAAAATAGAATAAAAAAGGCGAGTTACCCCGCCTTTTTGTTTATAGTTCTGTTAATTAATAAATTATCGAAGAATAGTTTGTGCCCTATCAGGTCCTACTGATATAATGCTTATGGGTGTGCTAATTGCCGCTTCAACTGATTTGATGTAATCGCTAAAGGTTTGGGGCAGTTTATCAAATTCAGTAATTTGGGTAAGGTCTTCTTGCCAGCCTGCATAAGCTGTGTATTGTGGTACTACTTCACCCTCGTTATAGGTGTGCGGCAATTGTGCTGATGTTTCGCCTTTTACTTTATAGCCTGTTGCTACGTTTACTTCGGGTAATCCGCTAAGTACATCGGCTTTCATCATTATCAGCTCATCAACACCGTTTAGCATTATGGCATAGTTTAGGGCTACCAAATCTAACCAGCCTGTACGGCGTGGTCTGCCAGTGGTTGCGCCATACTCGTGGCCTTTATCGCGAAGGTATTGTCCTAAATCGTCATCCAATTCTGAAGGGAAAGGGCCGCTACCCACACGGGTGCAATAGGCTTTAAAAATTCCGTATACTTTGTTAATGTGTTTTGGGGCAATGCCCAAACCTACGCACGCACCACCACTAACGGTATTGCTGCTGGTAACGTAAGGATAAGTGCCAAAATCAATATCCAACATACTGCCTTGTGCGCCTTCGGCAAGTATTTTTTTGCCTTGTTTAATAAGGTCGTTAATAAAATACTCGCTATCTACTTGCTTGTATTGGGCAAGGTATTCTATGGCCTCAAAAAATTCTTTTTCAAGGGCATCAAGGTCGCACTCGTATTCGTAAAATTTAATTTGGCTAAGGTGTTTTTTCTTCACCTCTTCGTAGCGTTCTTTAAAGTTAGCGGCTTGTATGTCGCCAACGCGTATTCCGTACCTTCCATACTTATCTTGGTAGGTAGGGCTAATGCCGCGTAATGTGCTGCCTATTTTTTTCTCACCTTTGTAGCTTTCGCTGGCTGCATCCCACATACGGTGGGTAGGCAAAATAAGGTGCGCCTTGCGTGATATATACAGACACTCTTTTACATCAGCGCCCGCTGCTATTGTTTTTTCTATTTCGGCACGTAGCAAAATAGGGTCTATAACCACCCCATTGCCAATAAGGTTTATACAACCCTTATGAAAAACACCTGAGGGAAGGGTGTTTAATACGTGTTTTTTGCCGTTCATCTCCAGTGAGTGACCTGCGTTTGGCCCTCCCTGAAAACGCGCTACCACATCGTAGCGTGGGGTTAAAAAATCGGCTATTTTTCCTTTTCCTTCATCGCCCCATTGCAGGCCCAATACTACATCTACCATCTATCTGTAAAAAAAAGTTGCTGTGTTTGTATTATGAATTTTGTTTTTCTTCTTCTTTAAAAATTTTGTTGCAGTTGGTGCAGCTTCCATCAGCGTTTAGCTGTGGTGCACCAAACAGGTTTAGCGAGTGCCCTGTGATATCAAACTTTAGCAATTCGCCCATCATGGTTTGTATTTGCTGTATGCGGGGGTCGCAAAACTCTATCACATCGTTGCAGCGGTTACAAATAAGGTGGTCGTGCTGACGGAAACCGTAGCTACGTTCAAACTGTGCCATGTTTTTGCCAAATTGGTGTTTGGTTACTAAACCACAATCCAACAACAAATCAAGGGTATTGTACACGGTGGCACGGCTAACATGGTAGTTGCGGTTTTTCATCTGTATGTACAGCGATTCCACATCAAAATGTTCTTTCTTGCTGTATATCTCATCCAGTATAGCATAGCGTTCAGGAGTCTTGCGCTGCTTCTTCTGTTCAAGATAATCAGTAAAAATTTTCCGTACTTCTTCAGGTGCTATTTGGCGGCTCACCATTACTCAACAAAAATAAAAAGCAAAAGTACCATTTTAAAAATTTATTGAGGTATGATTTGATAATTTGTTGATAAGCTGTTTTTTGCTGGTGGGTGGTTTTGGGGTTTACAGGATTGGCTGCCCTCCCGCCCTTCGACTTCGCTCAGGATGACAACCCGCGCACGACTGTTGTCATTGCGAAAAACCGTCTTCGGGTTTTGAAGCAATCTGTGGGCTATTTTTTATCTAATTCATAAAACAACCTGTACATAGATACAAATGCAGTGTCTTTGAATGATTGCCTTGCAATAAAATGATAATTTTTTAATGTACATTTATCCTTTGTTGGTTTGTACCATATACTCAGGGAATGTCTTCAAGTGAGGACAGTAGCGAAAAAAATAAGATCAATATGAGAGTTTATAAATTATTTTTTGCAATACTATTTTTTATTGTTTTGCAAAGCACAACTTGCATACATCCTATAAAAGTTACTTTTACAAATGAATCTGAAAAACAAATCATCGTTGACTCTATTTACTTTGATGGAATAAAAGTTTCTCAAAAAATAGATACTTTAATGAGGAGCAAAGACAATGTTAGGTGCAATATAATTCGTGCTTTTTATTTGCCAAATGTTTATCAAAAAGCTAATTATATGAGTATTTATTATAGGTCGGACTCCTTCTCATGTTGTACGTTTAAAAAAATAATTAATGTAAGAGACGATACTTCAGGTGGAAAACATTTACTCTACTTCCAAAATAAAATTGCACTAAATATAGCTGATAGTGAATGTGATTCAACCCAAGCACTATTTCGTTAAATAGTATGCACAGTTTGCCTTCGTGTCAAAACTCACTAAACAGCATACGGGGTTGTGGTTTGTGTTTTACGCTTTCAATCCAGCCGTTGGCGGTGTGCACGGCAAACAGTCCGCAAGTGCCGTCGGTAGGGGTAGTAGCCAGTTTTTCGACTTCGTTTAGTATGTCTTTTTGGGTGATGTGCCCTGCAATTGTTTTGTTGTTTTCCATCGCCTTATTATTTGGAGATGGGGTGTTTTGTTGCGGTTAAGCAATTAACATTGGGCATTTAATATTGAGCATTTAAATGTGCGGTTGCTGTCATCCTGAGCGAAGTCGAAGGATAGTGTGCAGGTTACTCCCTTCATATTTCGACCTCCCCTTAATCCCTTCCTAACAGCAGGAGTGGAGCTGTGGCAAGTTAGCCCTCCCGCCCTTCGACTTCGCTCAGGATGACAACCCTTCGAGAGGCTGAGGGGTGCAATACAGGCAAGTGTTTACTATCAAAGCTCTCTTTTTGAGCTTAATTTAGTTTCCAAAAACCTAATATTATTATAAAGGTAGGATGCTTGATAAGAGACTTTTTGAGTCTGACTTTTATTCAAATAAGATTTTATGTTATTGAATTTTGCTAAGCTCATTTTTTAGAGCCATAATTTGAAGATTTAGTTCCACCGTTTTGTTAAACTGTTTGCAGCTAGAGATAGCAGATTGTAATTTGGATATTTCCTTTTCTAAGCGGTCTATTTCTTGTTGATTTTTGAGAATTGCAGCCATTGATTTCTTTTCTAAACTGGGCTTACCTGTTAGTTGAACACACAAGTCTTTAAATACAGCATCTAGACTGCCTTTTAGGTTTATAGAATAATTGTTAGCATTTTTATTGAACCAATCAGAAGTAAATGTCCAATCAATTACAGAAATATCTTCATTTGTAGGGTGTGGGTGTTTTGAAGCTATTGAAATATATGCTTCTTGGTTCTCCTCCACCCAAAAAACAATATGGTATGGAATGGACTTGTTAATGATTTCAAGTATTTTAGAGATATCCGACTTCTGTTTCAGTTCTACCTTGAAAATCTGAATTTCTTGAATATACATGGCATCCAAGTTTACTGTGTTTTCAGAAAGCTTGTGAGTCCATAAAATACGTTTAATACAATCTTTAAAGAGCTTCTTTTGTTTTAGGTTGGTGTATTTGTCAAATACATTTTTGGGTACTACCCTACCAACTTTAGTTCTTGAAGGTAAGTTGAAGAAGTCCATTTAACGCACGATTAAAAATGATACTAATTTGAAGTCTTCAATGCCTTTTATCTTTTCCTGAAGTGCTGTTGTACCTCCTGCTTTAAATAGGCTATGGATTTCTTTCTCTTCTTCATTTCGAAGTATTGTACCTATGCTATGCTTGAGTAATGACGAATATTCATCCATCTTATGATAGTCATCTGTTTGCTCGCATAGCTCCCTGCATACTTCTTCAATTGGTTCAGTTTTTCCTTTGCAGAGCATTCGCATGGCATCCAATATCTTTTTAGAATCTACATGGTTAAGTATTAATTCTCCGTTCATCTTCATGTATACTAGATAGAAGGGGTGTAATCTGTTGAGCTTATTGATATTGACGTTTGAATTGACATTCTTCAAAACGAATATTACACCAGTTTCAAGAATTGGGCTTGATTTAACAACAGCATGCAGTCCTTCGGGAATATTCTTCAGCTCACCATATTCCTTTATCATGTTGGATAAATCCACCCTAAAGTCATTTAAGCCAAGGTCTGTAATGCTTACACCTTCTCTTAAATCTTCTAAGTCAATCACTTCATCTTGCAGTCTTTGTAATTGAATTTTACGGTATTCTAAGTCCTTGTCTTCTGTATTGAGAATGTTATCATCACCTGTACTTACCATGTTACTGATAAGCATCTTATTCTCCACACGTTGTTTCAGGTTGATATAGTTATCGAGTGTTACATCAGGCCAAAAGTTGACCATGGTTATGCTATCATTTTTTGAGCCAATCCTGTCTATTCTTCCAAATCGTTGAATGATTCTTACTGGATTCCAATGAATATCATAGTTGATAAGCAAATCACAATCTTGAAGATTTTGTCCTTCCGAAATACAGTCCGTAGCTATCAATAAATCAACAGAATCTATGATTTTTGGGTAGAGCTGAGCCTTGTCTTTAGACAATGGCGAAAAGCAAGTAAGGATTGCATTGAGGTCTGACGGTATTTTCTTAGAAGTGCAAACCTTTCTTGAACCTGTAATGAGAGCAGTGTTAATGCCATAGTCGTCTTTGAGTGACTGGCTAATATTTTCAAATAGATAGTTTGCTGTATCAGCAAATGCAGTGAAAACTATTGCCTTTTTATTTTCATGGTTAAAAGGTTCTTTAACCTTATTATACAGTAGCCCAACTAAGCTTTGAAGTTTTGCATCATTAGCTCCAGTAATATCTACCACTTTGTCCCATAAGTGATTTAGCACGGTAAGGTCTTCATTCAAGTCTTCCTGCCACTTGGTAGTATCCATGTCGGCAATATGTACCTTGATTTTCTTGCCAATTACCTGCTCTTCATCTGCCCAGTTAGACTCAAAGTCATAATTCTCATCACTCAGAATTTTATGTATGCCTTTATAATCATCTGCATCACCTTTTTGAATGGTTTTAATGGTGCTTTCAATCTGGCTAATAATCCCTTCCAAAGTTATACGGAACGAGTCTACAGAACTCTCTAAACGCTTGAGCAAGTTGATTCGCATAAGAATACGCAAACTAATCTCTCTATCTACCTGACTCAATTTCCCTAAACCTGAGCGTACTTCTTTGTCATACAAATCAGCATAGGCTTGTACTTTGCTTGGCAATATGTAATTCAAAGGTGTGTAGACTGATAAATTGAGTAGGGTTAACTTCTCAGCAATATCTACATAGGTTACATCACCTAAATGCGTTAACGGACTTTGAATTGATACTGGCTTATTACGTGTTGGAAACTTACCAATAGCCGTAGTGTCATAATATGTTGTTATGTGTTTCCTAGACCTTGCAATGGTGAGTGAATCCAATATCTCAAAGAAGTCAAAATCAAGCATATCTAAGAGCTTCTCTGTGGTACGTTCAGCTGTTTCGTACTTGCTCCAAATATTGAAGGCTTGTTGTGCTTTACGGAAGATTTGATCAATGCTGCTCTTAGTGTCTAATTTGCTGTCAATGTTCTCTGAATCACCTTCATACGCTATGGCTAACTGGTTTCGTAGATCGTTGAATCTGTTGTTTACAGGGGTAGCAGAGAGCATCAAAACTTTTGTTTCGATACCTTCTTGAATTACCCTGCGCAATAATTTCTGATAGCGATTTTCCTTGTCAACAACAGTATTGTTATTCCTGAAGTTGTGTGATTCGTCAATGACAATTAAGCCATAATTGCCCCAATTCACCGATTCGAGATTACGACCATTGCTTGTTCCACTTTCTCTGCTCAGGTCTGTATGAAATAGGACATCATACCTGAAGCGGTCAGAGGCTAATATGTTGTTCTTATCGTTGTGGCGATAGGTATTCCAATTCGCTTCTAATTTCTTTGGGCATAGCACCAATACGTCTTTATTGCGCATCTCGTAGTACTTGATTATCCCTAATGCTGAAAAGGTCTTTCCTAAACCTACTGAGTCAGCTAAAATACAGCCTTTGTACTTCTCTAATTTGTTAATTGCGCCAATTACAGCATCCTGCTGAAAATTATAGAGCTTCTGCCATACAAGCGTATCTTTAAAGCCAATTTGCTCATTGGGAAGGTTGTCTAAAGACAGGTCATCTAAAAAGTCGTTGAATATATTGTAAAGGGTAATGAAATAGATAAACTCAGGACTATTCTCTTTGTAGGCACTTTCAAAGTAGTCTTGTACTTTTTGCGTAACATCCTTTAAATCTTCTTCATTCTCCCACACCTGATTGAACCAATCTAAGTAGGCTTTGCTATCAGGAAATTCTGTTTTTTGAATAAGCGTAGGAAATCCTTTTTTGTGGGTAAACCCTAAATCGGAAGTGGTGAATCCACTAACGTTTGAATAGGCTGAAGCTTCTTCATTGCCTTGGGTAATATGAATCATCCCATTAAGAGGTTGATTGTTGTGCTTGTTTGATTTGAAGGTGACTTTTTCTTTTACCCAAAGTGAACACTCTTTGGCAATGGCTCGCTGATTGAGCTGGTTCATTAACCGAAGTTCAAACTCTCCACCACACAACTCTGATTCTCTGTAAATATGTGGGATATAGAACTTGCGACTTTCTTTTTGAAACTTCTCTTCAATAAAGATGGGTGAACTGAAAATAAAACGCAGCTCATCTACTTTGCCTAACTCCTTTTTTAGTGCTTCGAAGGCATAGATAGAAAAGGCAGAAGCAGCAATACTGAGTTTACTTCCTTTACGAATAGTTTCCTTTAAGTCATCGCCTAAGCGTGTGTTTACGTTATCAATTAGCTTCATGCCTTTACCTTAATATTTCCATATTTTGATAATATCCTCTATTAGTAGTTCGGTTCTTTTTTCTATATTAGTTTCATCCCATGCTTCAAAATCAATGAAATAGGTATTAAGCAATAATGTTGATTGTTTGGCTAATTCCTTTTGTTTTATGTCGAAAGAAGAATTACTAACTGAAGGGTTCAGTGAAGTTGTAAGTAGTGTTAGATTTCCTAAGCTGTGAAGTTTATTGTTCCTATCCATAATCTTGTGATAGTAACCATTTGGGTCTTCTTCAGTCATAACCGCATGTATGGCAATATCAAATTCATTTTGAGGGATTAAGCTTCCTTCCAATTGCCAATGCTCAAACCATTTTTGTGGTAATATATGTTCAATTGTTAAGCCTTCATTTACAAACTCTATTTTCTCTTGTTTTTTTCCCCTTCTGAATTTCTCAATTTCTAACAGGATATTGGAGATACTTCTTGTTCTGTTCTTTTCTTCTCTGTACAGTGGTCTTTCCTTGAGTTTATCCCTCAAAATGGTATCTGTTGGCCACAGATTAGTATCTCCTGTTTTGGATTTTAAGTACTCCGTAAATTGCTCAGAAGTCTTGTGTGTATCTAACTGCTTAATAAAGTCGAGAAAAACCTTGTTGTAGTTTTTAGTTGTGTAGCCACACAAAAACCTCCTTGTAATGTAGGAGTCAAGGGCAGTGAACATGCCTATTTTTTCTTGAAGTGAAATTTCACTATCGCCCTGAATGGCCAATATTAGCGGATAAATAGTAGAAATATCCATATCGCTTAATCTTGAGCAGAATCTTCCAAATACGGTTTCAGTATTTGGCTTCAAGATTGATTTATATATGGAGCTGAAACGTTTGAGTTCTTTCAGTTCTTCTTCAACTGTGTTAAATGAATTATTATTAACTATAAAGAATTTATATTGGTAAAAGACTTGATCGTATCGTATATCATTTCTCATTTTGAGAGTTAGATAGTCAATGACAAAAAACTGAAGGTGAGTTTCAAAATATCGACCCCTACTTGTTTGATCATGCCATTTAAACTCTGAACTGGCGTCATCAAATTCATCCCAATACTTCTCATAAACACTATCAAGATCAACTTGACTTCTATCTGCCCTCATGAATATGTAGTTTCGGATTAAATCAGTTTCAGTTAATGAAGCCCCTCTGCCATTCATTGTTTCAAAAATCATTTGAGGGTCATCATTCTGGTCAAGATTAATTTCTACAAACTGAAAATCTCGCTTTAGTGTCAGAAGAAGTTTAGGGATTTTCGTTTCCATCGTTTCATCTGAACTATTAATTTGTTCTTCTAACTTTTCATAAAAGAATAGGTAGGCAGCTAACATCCTGTAACGTTTTTTAGCAACATCTCTATACGTTTTCCAACCAATGCCATACTCTTCTAGTATTGGATTTATGAGCAATTCTTCAACCTCATCGTAGGTGTGGTCTAAAATCAGCTTAAACTCCTTGTTATTGAACTTTGTAGGCTCAAGCTTGTGCTTTTGAATATCGTAATCTGTTTGACCGTACACCTTATCATTCAATAAAAGCTTGTTCAGGTCATTCAATAAATTATCGTCGCCAACATGTTTACGGCAAATTTCTCTAAAAGCCGTTATGAATAATTGGAATGTAGTCAGGCGTTGTTGACCATCTATTACATTGTAAGTTGCAACTGTACTTGTAGTTGTTGATTCCTGAAACAGAACTATTGAACCCGTATAATGTGGGTGGTTTTTGTTCTTATTGTTTCGTTCATTTAGTTTGTTGCTGAAATCGTCCCATAATGGCTGCCATTGATCCTGCTCATTCCAAACGTAATGTCTTTGAAAAACAGGTATTTGAAACCTGATTTGTTTATTGAAAAGATCTTCTAAAAGTGGTTTTCCTAAATTCATTTTTTATGGGGTTAATCATCAACTCAGTTGTACAATTTCCATTAATTTCTCGTAGCTACTTACTTTCTCAAATTTCACTTCTGCACCGCTTATTTCTTTAAAGTGTTCGGTAGCACAATGTATTTTTAGTTTCTCTATTTCTCGTAAGTCCATATCAGAGTCAGAACCTTTGGTTTCTGCAACAAAGTAGATATGGCGTACTTTGTATTTATCAAATACAATTGCCCAATCGGGGCTATAGTTGGCTACTGGGGTAGATACATAAAAGCTTTTGGGAAGCTTGGCATAAACTACCACTTCAGTACTGTTTTCTAATGCTGTTGCAAAATCTGATTCAATCTTAGAGTCTGAAGTAAGGAAATCGTAAATGTGTTTTTTGAGTAAGCCAGAATTGCGTAGAGCAAATTTATTATTAGTGAAAACTGTTTTAGCATCGTACCGTTCTTCGGTTTTGTGGTACACAATGTTGTGGATAATGAGGCTTGCTTTTACTTCATTAATCAACTTACTACATTTGGCAATAAACTCTTCTGGATTTTTACGAATCAATAAAAACTTCTCTTGCTTTATCTTTTTAAGAATTTCAACTATGGTTTTGCGGGTTAGGTTGGTTTGTACTTCAATTTCACCCACTACATCATAAACCGTATTAGAATAAAGGTCGTTTTTCAGTTTGAAGTATTGGCGTTTAGACTCTTTTACTAAACTACCATCTTTCATTTGTTCTGCTGTACCATCTTCTAGCTCTCCTGTTTTTACTTCATATACGCGATCGCCAATATTGAGTTGTGCATCTATTTTGATTTTACTATCGTGAATGAGCTGGTCTGTATTGAACTGCACTTCATAAATGGTTTTGAGGTTGATTTTATCCCAAAGCTGCTGAAACTCTTTCTTTTTAAAGTTATTATTGGTGTTTAGTAGTATGGTTTGGCGTTCATCTTCAGGCTTAAACTCAGCACCTGTGTAAATGGCTTGCAACAATTTGCAAACAGCTTCCCTAAAGGGTTCTAATTTCTCTGGCAGTGCAATGGTTTGCTTTTCTATGTGTTCTCTTCCTTCGGGTGTAATTTTGTAATCTTCATCAATAACCTGCCCAACTATTAGCTTAAACTGTAGTTTCTTTGCATCATCTTCTGTTAGGCGCAATTCATCTCCTTGTTCATTGGTAATCAGTTTACTTACAAAGTAATCTACTTCTGCTCTTTGTGGACGGTCTTTAAGGGTATCGGCTATTTCTTTTTGTAGTCCCTTGGCAAAGGCTTCATAGCTTTCAGAGGCAATTACAGTTAGCTTATTCAATTCATGCACTTGGTCGCCTACCAATTCAAAATCTTGTCGTACACCGCGTTTATCTACGCACAATCGCATACCGCGACCTACTTCTTGTCTGCGCCTTGTTAAGCTGCCACTTTCAGCATGCTTTAGTGCACAAATTTGGAATACATTGGGATTGTCCCAACCTTCTTTTAGGGCTGAGTGTGAGAATATAAAACGAGTAGGTTCTTCAAAACTGAGCAACCTTTCTTTATCTTTCATAATCAGATCGTAGGCTGATACATCTTCAGATTCTTCTTTGCCACGTTTTACACTGGGGTCAACTGCTTTACCCTTTTTATCTATTGAGAAATAACCATTGTGTACTTGGGTAGCATCATCTCTTTTTAAGTATTCTCCAAAGTTGGTGGGCATATACCCTTTATGTACTTTGTTGGGGTCTGTATCTTTTAGAAAGTCATTATATTCCTGTTCAAAGAGGTCTAAAAATTCGTTTTTTAACTTGTTGTATTCTTCTTCAAATATTTGGGCGTATTCGCCTAATTGTTGTTCTCCAACTTCATCATAAACGCGGTACTTTTCAACGGTATCAATAAAGAAGAGGGATAGCACTTTAATGCCTTGCCCAAATAGTTGCTTTTCTTTTTGCAAGTGAGAGAGGATACACTCTCTTATTTGAATCCTGCGGAAAGCATGTTCGTCTTTATCATTAAGAATATCGCCAGGGTAAATATCTTGCCCACCTATTACTATTTTATTGTGGTAGCCGTTTATTTCTGTTATTGTTTGGTTTTTGTAGGCGGGCATATTGCCCGAATTCTCGTAGATATTATAACCTTCGGCTACTTTTACTCGTTTTTTAGAAACTGTGCCTGCGGTGCTTCTTTTCTCGTGCTCAATCCACGCAAAGGGTGGTTTAGAGGTGCTTAGGCTAATACTTTCTAAATACATATAGCCTGTTGTACCTGTTGAGCCTTTTAGGTTAATACCTTTTACTTGTATTTTTTTTACCAAGCGTTGGTTGTAAGCATCTAAGGCATCTAAGCGGTATATCTTATTGTAATCTACCTTATGTGTTGCTGAATAGCGAAGTGTGAAGAGTGGATTAAAATCTTGCATACTTGCTAGGGTTTTTTCACCATCTACAGATTGGGGCTCATCAATAATAAGGATAGGGTTGGTTTGCGCAATAATATCTATTGGTTTTCGTGTTCCAAATTGATCCAATTCCTGATAGATACGTCTTGCATCTTTGCCACTGGCATTAAATGCCTGTGTATTGATAATCATTACGCTGATGCGGCTATCGGAGGCGAAATTCTCAATATCCTGTGGGCGACTTGAGTTGTATATGAATGGATTGATTTTATGCCCGTAGAGTTCTTGAAAATGGTCTTGTGTTACCTGAAATGATTTGTATACCCCCTCACGTATGGCTATGCTGGGTACTATTACAATAAACTTGCTCCAACCGTATTTTTTATGCAACTGGTACATGCTGCGGATATAGGTATAGGTTTTACCTGTTCCTGTTTCCATTTCTATGGTGAGGTTGTAGCCTAACCTTACATTTTTTGGACGCTCTATTTGCGAGCTTTCGTGCAGGTCGTTTTGCTTCTGAACTTCCTGTATGTTTTTGAGTATCTGTGTTTCTGACAACTGAATGGCAGAGTTTCGGTAGCCAATTTCTTCTTCTATTTCAAATTCTATGGTTTGAATACCTGTGGCTGCTTGTTTGGCTTTTTTAATAATTTCTTTGCTGCGCTCTAAGGTGAAACGATTGGTTTTGAGGGGTTGCCCCTTAAAACAATCTACTACGGCCTTAACTGCCTGAATTTGAAAGCTTTGTTCTTTGAATTGTAGTTTCATTCTGAACCTTGATTTTGATTGATTGAAGGATTACCTGATTTTTTTAAGAGTTTGTTATTATGGACTCTTTTAAATTCAAGACTTTTTGCACCGAAGTTCAGCAGTAAGCCAATCTCCATATTGTATGCTTCTACATAATTCATGGCTTGTGCCAAATGCACATCTTCTAATTTGGTGAGTGCCTTTATTTCAACCATGATTTTCTCATTGACAAAAAAGTCAACACGTCTGGTACCAACATCAAAACCTTTATATTGTAGAGGCATTTCCTTTTCTCTCTCGTGTTCAATTCCTTGCATATTCAACTCAATAGACAAAGCCCGTTGATACACCACTTCCTGAAAACCATTTCCTAAATGCTTATGCACTTCCATGGCTGCACCAATGATTTTATGTGTTAGATTTTCATATTTCATAATCAAGAAATCTTTTTATCCTTTTTAATTATGGTTCAGACAACCTTCATTTCAGTATCAGGGCTTAATTGTTTTAGCAATTGCTTTACATTTACTTTTGCAGTATCATTTTTAAACCCTGAATCTTTAAATACAACCCGCCTTGGTTTTTCTAAGGCAATGGCTTTGGCAAAGTCTTCATCAATGCCGTTATCAAAGCAGGCATACAATGAGTTTTGGGCTACTTTAAATACGTGCTTGCCGCTAATGGTAATTTGCTCAATTTTTAGCGATAGGGGCAAGCCCCAATCTAGCATTACTTGGGCTAATAAATCATCAGCAGTTCTATCGGGTTTTATATTATCAGCAAAAAGGTCTAGGTTGCTTTGGTTATAGTCTTGTGGCTTGTAATACACATCTTGCATATTGCTTTCAGCTAAGCGGTACACACGGAAGCCATAATCAATAGCAGCACCTGTTTCTTCTTTTATTTTATTACCTGCCCTGCATATGCGCTCTTTGCCTATCTCACAAATGTTTTTATAACCTGCTTTGTAGGCTTCGCTTTTTTCATCGGTTGCTTCGGGCAACTGAACTTGTATAAATTTTCTATTACCATCATCTTCTGCATTTAGTTTTAGAACTGCATGGGCAGTTGTTGCTGAGCCTGAGAAGAAGTCGAGAACTGTGGAACCTTTCAAATCAACAAATCCAAGAAAATAGGTTAAAAGTGAAACTGGTTTTGGATATAGATTGTCACTAAAGTTGGGTGTAAAAAGGTTATCTAATTCAGATGACGCATTTTCATTTGTACCTACATTAAATTTTCTGTCAATTATATTCCATGGTTTTTCAGCATCATATTCTTCCTTTTCATAAGAAGGAGAGAAGGTTTTCGTTTTTATATATATGTTAGTGCCCTTATTAATTTGCTCTTCTAAATAGCTCTGACTCCATTTAAACCTTGCTTTCAATATAACTGGTTTTGTGAAAACTCCATCCTTTACTTCTGTATCTTTAATTAACTCAACATCATAAGCATCTGTTCCATAGTTTCCTGCTTTATAAACACCATTACCTAAACTTGTAAGAACAATGTTTTCATGGAATGTTAGAATACCTTCCTTATTGGGTTGATTGAGTAATCCATTTGTACTTTTGCTTTCCTTTTTTAGCCCCTCCAATTGACCGCAATCATTTTTCTGATAGAGCAATAAATATTCTAAAGATTTTTTTGTCTTTCCAGAGCGATTAGAAGGAGTTGACGTCTTTTGCCAACTGAATAATTCAACAAAATTGACTTCACCAAAAACTTCATCTAATATTTTTTTATAGTTAGCAAGTTCTTCTGCTCCGATGGAAGTGATAAAGACCCCATCATCCGTTAGTAGGTTTCTAGCCAATTTCAATCGCGGGTACATCATGCTTAACCAATCAGAGTGATACCGTCCTGCTGTTTCAGGGTTGGCTACTAAGCGTTGGTTGTCCTCGTCTTTTTGTCCGCTTTCTAGCAGTTCTTCCTGCGCGTCTTTGCTAAAATTGTCTTTATATACAAAGTCATTCCCCGTGTTGTAGGGGGGGTCTATGTATATCATTTTTATTTTGCCCAAGTAGCTTTCTTGCAGCAGTTTTAGCACTTCAAGGTTATCACCTTCTATATACAGGTTTTCGGTAGTATCAAAATCTACAGAGTCTTCTCTTACAGGGCGTAGCGTTTTGGTGGTGGGTAGGTTGGCGGTTACTATGGCTTCTCGCTTGCCCGGCCACTCTAGTCGGTAGCGTTCTTTATTGCCTTCTACTACGGCATGGCTTAGCTCTTGCTTTAGCAAATCAAAATCAATGGCTTTGCCATCAGCACCCTCAGTAACACAGTTGGGGAAAAGCGCGGCTAACTTTTCAAAATTTTCATTCACCAAGTCGGGCGATTTAAGGTCTAATTTTTCTATATCCATCAGTTATGCTTCTGTGTTTTCTTTACTGTTTTTAATGCAAGTTCTAAGGCTTGTTTTTTTTCTTCTTCGTTTTCTATGGTTTTTAGCACTTTATCGGCCAACCATAGCGTTAGTAGTTGTTTTTGCGGCTGCTTAAAAATTGTGGAAAGGGCAACTATGTCTTCTTTTCTAAAAAAGCGGTCGCCACGCTCCATTTTACTTAGCATAGCGGTGTCCATTTCTAGCTGTGCGGCCAACTGGCGAAGCAGTATATTGTTAGCCTCTCGTAACTCTCTAATCTTATCACCAATCATTCTTGTCTATTCTTTAAGTAACTTGACAAATTTTGGACAATATATAGGTTTGTGAACTAAGAATGTATAGAAAATGTAAATAATGCTAAAGACTAATAACGTGCAAACTAAAGTATGTGTTGGCGAAGTGTGTGCAAGCAAAGCATTTATGTAGTGTAAAAAAGGTGAGTAATGCTGCAAATATAGTTTATTGATTTATTGTAGCAATTTGAGAATAATATACAAATATGTAGTGATAGCAAGTTTATGTAAATGCCAAAAATATGGGTTTTAATTATATTTTCTACAAATTCCACATTACAGGGTAATCACTATCTGTGATCGCCCAACCAGCCACAGGGTCGGGTTTTATAAGTATATCAGCAAGGTCTGCGCCTTGTTCACGCATTTGAGGGGGTGGCTATTTTTCCTAATAAGTTTGAAACTAAAATTAGGTTGTGTATGAGCTTAGCAGTACAAACGCATTGTGGCTGCTAATTGCACTTTATAGGAATTGAAATAAACAAAAGTAGCACCAAACAACTGTTCGATGCTACTTAATGTTTTATCTCTATAAGCTGTATCGCTTATTTAGCGATTTGTTATTGCTTATAGCTATGGTTCGATTAAAAGTATAAGTAAGTTACTGCTAGTGATACTGATTTTTAAAGTAATAAAATGTTTGTTTAATCTCTTGTTCAGTAATAAAACGGTTATACCCCATAACAACAGGGATTTTTCCTTTCCACGATTCTCCTACACCATACCTGCCAATATTATTGGGTATATATTGCAAAGTTCCAATGTCAATTGCTGCTATGTGATTTAATACTCCATCAAAATATGTTCTAATTTCCCCCGGTTTTACACAAATTGTAACTTGGTAAAATTTTGAAAAATCATTAAAAATAACATTTGTTTGATTTCCTTGAGCGAAATACATAGAGAAATCACTTGTATTTCCTCGCAAAAGAGGAGAAACAGTATAACCAGCACCGTATTTGGTAAATCGAATATATGCTGCGGGAAGATACCCCCAAAAACTCATTGTAGTTTGGTTATAACTATTAGGAACCGAATCGAGTTTAACAACAAAGTGCCAACTAAACTCTGTTATACCGATCATCCACGCGTTTGGAAAACTAATATAATCATTGTCGCCATCATAATTTAGCATACCGTTATAAAATCCCGATAATGCCGTTCCCGAAGAAGCAAAATTATGAAGGGTTCCGTTAATGCCATTGCCACTTAAATCTTTTATGGCTGTGCCACTTTTGGGATAACTGCCCAAACTATTGTCCCAAAACATCATTTTGAGACCTGTTTGTGGCCATTTGGGGTAGCGGTGTGAAATACCGCTACCATAAGCTGTTGCAATTGCCATAGTGAAAATTAATTAATGATGCCAAATACTGAGCCGCTTGTTATGCTTACACTCTGTATAAGCTCTCCATTGCGGGGGCGAATTATCATCCCTTGGCGAATAATATTTCCTTCGATTTTTAAATCAAAAAGAATATTGGTGTTTTGTGTACCTGTAATGGTTGTAAATACAGTATCTTCGTTTACAACAAGGTATAGGTACTCTTTTCCTTTTTCTGCGGTGGTAATAAACTCTGTGCCATTACCACCTATTAAATTATTTGTTTCTGTCATTCTTTTACTTTAAGTTTTTCTTACCAATGCACAGCATCGTAAGGGTAATATTTTTGATCTTTTAAGCTGCTATCATCAATTCCTTTTATCTTCACTATTGCTGCAACTTCCCATGCCCAATACCCAAAATATGTATTCACTTTTTCATCAGCATGAGAATCATAAAAATATGCCTCTTTCATATCCTGATACCAAATATTATCCAAGTATTTTTTTATTTCGACCGCTGAATTGAAATTAACTACATCTTTATATGGATTCGGCTCAACATAACTATGCGATACAATGGGCCAATCGTTATTTAATCTCGAATTAATAAGAAAATCTAATAGCTTATCCTTTACATTATCTCTCCTTACAATATTGGAAATCCTTTTAAAGTTTTCTATAGAAACTTCACATAAAATAGCTAATGAAATTATCCAGCACAACTTATCGTACTTACCTGCATCAGGATATTTAACATCCCAAGTAAATATTTCTTCAAATGATTTTATGGATTCCAGTAATGAATTTGTTATTATTAGCTTATCGCTACCTGATGAATAATGTGAAATAGTTATCTCAATATTGGACTTAAGAATGGCCGTTTTTATATCGTAAAATCGATCTTGAACAACCTGCCCAGCTTGTATCGCATTTTGAAACTTCTCGACCCTTTTCGTTAAAACATCAATGAGTCCATTAAAATCACTTTTATATCCTGTTTTATCACGCATATTATTAATATTATCTTGTTTTAAGGCCAAACGCCAATCTCATTTCCAAAATTATCTAATTTCCTTGTTATTACATCATCTTTTGATGAAACTCTAACAATTACACTATCATATCCATGTAAGATAATATCCTCGTATGTATCGCCATCAACAGAACGTTCCAGCCTATCATTAATCCAGTCTCTGCTCATCTGTTTAACATTTTTTTTTGTTTTAGACAATGGTGAAGATCCAAACTTAGCCTCTGCTACAACATATTTAACTTGCATTCTTTCATTAGTTGATACTGCTTCAAATTTATAGACCCCATCAATACCTTGTCTACCTGGTTGATCGATATCTGTCACTATAGTTAAAGAAACGCGTTTCCCTTTTTTATACCCTGGTAGATCTATCTCCAAAATATGGGCATCCATTTTCATTTCTCCATAATTTCCTTTCCTAGTTGTATCATGGGGCCGACGATCATTCCCTAAAGTATCTTTGCCAAAAGGGAGTTTATCATTTTCGAAATCTTTTAATATTTTTTTCCTCTTATCCTGAGTGAAAATACCATCTTTTTTATCATCCAGCTTTATTCCAAATAACTCATCAAACTTTTTCTTTAACCACTCAATAAACTTGCCATTTTTGAGGGCTTCAATTGCTTCTTTAAAAATATTTTTAATAAATTTTAATGCAACTTTGGTAAGATCAATGGCTTTTGTAGCAATTTGTGCGCCAGCTTTTGCAACCTTTGTGGCTATTTGAGCCGTTTTAGTGGCTGTCCTCGATATTTTGGCTGAAACTTGAGCAATAATCGATGTGCCGCCAGTGAAAAAGGCTAATATAGCATCAAGTATGATTTCGAAAGCTATTGCACCTACTATAAATGCCCACCAATAAGGTGTTTTTTTGGCTAGGTAATCTAAACCCTTGTTTACAGCCTTTTTTGTAATGTCATATCCCTTGCCAATAGCATCAGTAACAAAACCAAAAGTTTTTTCTAGATTATTGATGATATAGTTAATGTTTTCAACTACCCTATCAAATATTTCAGGAATTGAGATAATTATTGTTTCAAGAGTATCTTCTGCAAATTCTGACCAAATTTGGTATTCACTTACTTTTTCAACTGCGTTTCCGATTTTTTTTACTGCAAGTTGGTCAATAGGATTAAGAGGTATTTTTTCAACTATAAAACCTAAAAGCAATAATATACTTTGTACTAATGAAATTAAACCATTGCAAAGCCCACAAATAAAGGCGTTGGCAAGTTCAAATCCATGCGCAATAAAATCGCTTATTTTTTGGGCAAAAGATTTAAGTTTTTCTAAAAGAAATTTTAATTGCTGTGCGGCATCTTTAAAAATTGGAAAAATATTACCTAATAAATCAGCAACTGTTAAAATAAAATTGCCAATATTATCACCAACGTCAATAATGTTTTTTAAAGAGCCTTTTATTAACCCTATCGGAATTATTGGGGTGTAGTTTTTACTGCCAGGTTCATAGTTTGTTGCGGTTAGTTTAAAACTTTCCAAACCTTCCGAGCCTTTTGCAATAAGGCTGACCAATTCATTTCTTAATAAATCGGTTAGCCCTTCAAACAATTCTTCGACAGGATTTTTATCCTTTACTTTGTTGTACTCGAGAAGTATTGCCAACTCAACAACAACAGGGTCTATCTTTGTTTTTATGTTTTTATTTTTGTCATTTTCGTTTTTTACAACCTCAAGTACAAACTTTGTGAGATTGCCCAACCCAAAAAGAGTATTATCAAAGAAGAAATCTTTTTTTCCATCAATAAGATTTTTGATAAATTTTTTTACCTTTTCACCTAGTAAAACTCTACATGCTGTACCGTAAAGGTTTGATTTTAGTGTAACCTCTGTGTGGTCTTCATAAAGGATAATTAAGCTGTTTTCTCCAATTTCAAAGTCTAGTTCAGTTGTAAATTCATAATTGTCACCTGATTTTACTTTGTCATATCTTTCTAATAAATCGAAACCAGAGGCAAAGTATGCAAACTGACAATGTATGTCGGCTTCTTCTATTGGTGAAGAAGTATTACCTATATTAACAATTTTGGGAATATGAAAAAGGCTTTCTTTTGCGAGTGGATTTTTAGGAGCAAAAGGACTTTCTCCCCCAAAAGGAGACTGATAGGTGGGTGGTGAAGGAAATATAATTTCACTCATAATGCAATTGTTTTAAATGTGATAGAATAATTGTAAAATAGAGTGGCTAGGCAGCCACTCTATTTTGATAGATTAATTACATTATTTGTGAATTATGCAGGGGGCTGTGTATAACCATCTACATAGTTTATTAATGATGACGTTCCTGCTATAATATCATCATCAGGAGGTGTGCCTGTATTGCACCAGTTGGGTAGTCCTGTGGCATCTAGTGCTACTGTGCCTTGTTGTACCAAAGTAAGCGTTGAGGGTAGGCGAGTTGTCCAAGTTTCGGTAATAGTATATTCAGGGTCTTTTATCTCATCAATTATTGATAAGTAAAGGTCGTCGGCAATTACAGGTACTTGGCCGCCATTCCATATTTGGCCTGTTGCCATGTAATACATCACCGCTTCTTCAAAACCGGGGCGAACTGTAACCACAACCCTTGCCAAGCCTGCGCGCATAAAGTCTCTAAAAATCGAGTCTTCGTTGTCGTAGTTATATAGCTCAGTCCAGTTGTTTTTGCCTGCCCAGTAAAATGGGTATAGGTGATAGGATATCAATTCCCACTCAAAGGCTTGCTCAAAAAATTTGGCAGTGGCTGCATAGGTGTCCATTTCTTGCGTATTGTTAACGTGCAAATCGCTAATGGTATCGCCACTAATGTGGCGTTTGCCCATATTGCTATGGCCAACCATATAGGCTATACAGTTCTTTCTTAGCAGGGTGTTTTCTATTTCACGATAGTAGGCAGGGTTGGCGGCCAATATATTGCCTCTTTGTACTTCGGCTTCGGCCAATTCATCTTTGTATTTTTGTAGCTTTTCTTCAAAACCAGTTACTATGGTGTTAAAGGTTTCAAGCTGCCATTTTTCGTAAATTTCTTTTTTACGTTTTAGTTCAAGGCTAATGTTTACTGTGCCACCATGTACTTTTTCGAAGAAGACAGATACGGGAATAGATTCTGAGTATTTGTCAATCTCTGTTGATTCTGTGTCAGAAGCAAAAAGTTGATTGTCCATGGCTAAAAATGAGTATACCTTTGTTTGGTCGGCTACACCTATGCTCAGGTATGCACCTGTATCTAGGTTTGTGCATTTTGAAGAGATAAAAACTTTATCAAGGCCATATCCGTCAGGTATTACTACATTATCAGTGATAGCTTTACTTTTTTCCCATCCACCATCACCTTGTTGTTGCGATTTTGAATAGCTTTTACCCACTACAAGTTTGCTTGCAGGCGGTGGCTCAACTTCAGAGTTGTATACCGCCGCCCAGCTTTGGTAGTTAAACTCGTTAATTTTTGATGAATTCTCCAATTTGCCCAATACGCCAAACGAGGTTGTACGGGGGTCTTTAGGTTCTTGAAGCATTTTTCCTGCTCCGCCAGAAAATTGTGCTTTTCCTGATGTAAAGTGCAGTCGTGCAGGTTCGGGAATCATAAATTCATACATCAATCGTTTTCCATAGTTTTGGATTTGATTTTTGTATACTTTATCTACCCAGCGATATACACCTGATACGTGATCAGCTCCCAAGCGGTTATCAAAGCCGTGTTTGTTTTGTTCTTCAAACTCTTCGATAATTTTGATAATACGCTCTTCTTTTACTTTGGAAACAATTTTTTCACTCGCCTTTTCAGTAACATCTTTTGCAAAGTTTACAGCTTGATTTTTTGATACTTCTTTTGAGTTATTTACTGCATAGTTTGCTCCAAGATTTACTGATACACCAGCTAATGCTGTACCGAAATTTGCATTAACGTTAGCATTAACGCCAAAAGAAGTATCTCGGCGTAGTATTTCTGAAATTTCACTTTGCATTTCATACCTTGCAGTACTTGATGTGTCGGTTAGGTTTTCGCGTTCTGTTTCTGTACTTGTAGTAGTAGTGTTTTCCGACCTTCTAAGTCTGCGTGTGCTACGTTCTTTGTACTCTCTTGCTAATATATTCTCGATATGAGAAACTTCTCCGGGTACATATCCACAAAGGCTTTGTTCTACTTTGCGGTAATCGGCAATTCCCAATCGGCGTATACCATAACCGGTGCCCGATGTAAAAATATCAACATTTTGGCCTGTTGGTATATCTGCATTCATAATGCCATACACGCCTTTGCTCATTACAAGTGTAGTATCCCACGATAATGAAATGCCACCCATAATATCAATAGAACCTAATACTTGTATTGATGATGTAGCATCAGAAATAGCAAAACCATTGGTAGGCGTAAGGTCTATAGTAACGATTCTTCCGCTTTCTGATGTTGTGAATTTTGTAGATGTAACGTCTAAGGGTGCGCCTACTGTTACACTTACGTCGTTAACTTGAGCTCCTTCACTACCCAAAACCAGTATCAATAAAAGACCATAGTTGTTGTCGGCGCGTTTTATTGGTTTAAGAAAGTATGAATACGCTTCACCCAATGAGTAGTTGTCACTACTATGGAGTATTGTGCCATTATAGGTAGATATTTCATTTACAAATTTTGAAGCTGAAAAAGCTTTTTGAGCCTCTTGCGTACCCAAGCTATTTAATTTGTTTTGTACGGCACCAAAGCTATCTTCCTCTAAAAGGTTATTAGAATCTAAAACATAGTACGATGGTGTGCTTAAAACAGATTCAAGAGCAGTAGAGTCTATTTGAGCATCAGGCGTAAAACTTAAAACAGGGTAAGTTATTGCTGTAAATGTATTTAAAGTGAAACCTGTAAATTGATCCACTACGGATGCCGTTGTTGCAGCTGAAACTGCAGTTATTAAATCCGAATCAAAAGTTGCTTTTGCTGTAGTAAAAGCAGTTTTATAATCCTTATTATAAACTTCTTCATAGTTCTCTAACTCTTTTTTTGCGTCGCTAATAAGTTGTGCTTTTAGTGATGATTCAGCAACTATCATTTGTTTTGAAAGAGCTGCTTTATTGATATTGTTGGAACTGTCGATGTTTAGTGTGCTTTCTGAGCTGAGACTTACATCTAATGCAAATAGTTCATTGGGGAGTACAACAACAGAGCTTGCCAATTTTATATAAATATCATCTTCAGTTGACACTGAAGCATATTTTGTAAAAAAATGGTTAGCAATTAATAGCTCAATTAAGGCTTCTCTGATATAAGAAGACTCTGAGGTTAAGGTTTGATAAAAAAGATTATCCCAAATAGCTGTTTTATCACCTGATGTTAATGCTACAGGAGCTAGCTCTGCAATTTTTGTTGCTACATCAGTAGTGGTTAACGATGTACGGTTAAGCATAAGATACTTGCCGAGGTTAAAAAGAGGAGTATTAACACTTTTTACATTATCAACTGATGTGTAGGCTGTAAACCCTGATGAATCCACTGTTGATAATAAAGCTTCTCTTTTATCAGCACCAGGGCTAATTACACCCAATGCGGTAAAAAAGTAACCCGATATGCCATCGTGGTGTTCGATAAAATAAGTTTGCTTGGCTTCGTCTGTGATGAGTTCGGGCGACCTCATATTTACAAAACGAAATAGTGTTTGTTTGATTGGTTCAGACATTGTTTAGTTATTATTTAATAAATTGATATGTTAAGCAGTTCTTTTCCATATAGTCTGTAATATGAAAATTGCACTCTTGATTCGTACTGTAACCAAAAAAAGAAAATTAATTTTTTAATTAATTGATAATGAGTTATTTGAATTATGCTGATATGTAAGAAATCGTTTATTTACCTAATAGGATAAAGATATCTAAAATGGGTTAGTAAAATCACCTAAAACACAACGGAAAAACAGGTGTTTTCACCGGTCGTGTCCCAAATTATCACCTTTGTATAAAAAAGTTATGGAAGTCCCGAGAAATCGGGACTTTTTTGTTTTATATAATATTGTAAACGGGGGGTATTACACCCTCCGTTTTTTATTTAAGTCTCGTATAGGGCTTCAATAAAGGGTTTTTAAAGAACACGTGTTCCAAATTATCACCTAAAAGTAACTACACTTATGAACTGTAAGTATTGTTCAGGAAAATGCAGGAAAAAAGGTATCAGACTAATGGTACACAAAAACATTAATGCAAGGTTTGCGGCAAATACCAGCAGAAAGCATATTGCTATAAGGCGTATGACATGACCTTGGATAGTACCATAACAAAAATGGTAAAACGTGCGAGTGGTATAAGGGATATCTCATTCGTATTAGCTATATCAAAAAATACGGTCATTACTAGAATAAAAGAAATTGCATCCAAGATTTCAAAGCCTTTATTGGCCGAAAACGGGCAAAGCTATGAAGCAGACGAGCTATCGACCAAACTGGTGCAAAAGGGAAAAGGAAAAGACATTTATGTTAGCAGCATAATCAACCACAGTACGGGCAAAGTAATTGATTTTACAATTGGCGGCAGGGATAAAGAGACGTTAGGTAAAATTATTCTACCTGTATTAAAATTTTCACCTCACCGTATTTATACCGATGGTCTTTCCACGTATGCTTCACTTATCCCTAAAGAAATTCATAAACTCACCAAACACCTGATAAACAAAATAGAGCGGTTGCACCTAACCTTGCGGACAAGAATAAAAAGGCTTAGCCGTAATTTTATGTGCCATACACGAAGTATTACTGTATTAGAGGCATGTTTGAAAATATACTTCTGGGGATAAACAAGTTTATTTTCAATTACACATTATCATCTGTTCTTTATCTTCCTGCAACCGTAACAAATCGTAACAAAAGTAAAACCGCGCAATCCCATGTGCTGCACGTAACAAAAATAACAGTGTAACTGCATAACATCGTAACACTAAAAATACACAAATGAGGTAAACGTTTTGCCTCTCAATCGGCTTAGCGACCGAAACAAGTTGCTCCCGAGCTACGTAAACCAATTGGCACACCCCAATATGATAACTCAATTGGGCGCGTGTGATATTGATACATTGTTGTATGCCGCAGGCCATTACAATATCAGACTGTTAATTGCAGCTCTTTTACAGGCTTGGGGCTGCAACCCGCGCACGATTATCGCCATTGCGAAAAAACCGTTTTCGGGTTTTGAAGCAATCTATACCTATTTTTTATCTAATTCATAAAACAACTGGTACATTGATACAAATGCAGTGTCTTTGAATGATTGCCTTGCAATAAAATGATAATTTTTTAATGTACATTTATCTTTTATCGGTTTGTATCCTTCAATCGTTATTGTGGTTGGGTCTAAATACATTCCTTTCTTTTTTGATAAATGTAGGTAAGTCCAAAAATTATTAGCTGCTAGAGTATTTACAATGTTGTTCCAAATATCTTTTGAAATTTCAAACTCTTTTGTAATACCTGTAGTATCGTAGGTATCAGTATATATTTTTATTATTGCTCTGTATTGCCCATTATTTTCCTCAATTCTATAAACTTTACGTCCTTCAAATATGCTATTCCAAATAAATCTATAAGTTTCTGTTTTTGCATTAAAGAGGGAAGGCTCATTGTAACTATTTTTCATCCTTTTAATGTCAAAATCTTGTATTTCAGGAGTTTTTATCCAGCTCTCTAATGTGTCAAGCTCTTTTAATACTTCTGCCGAAAGGTTGCAGGGGTTTTCTCTTGGCAACTAATCGGCAAGAGAGAAAAAATGAAAGGAAGTATTATCCAAAGTTTCTTTTTCATTTTTTATTGGGGGGAGTTTTAGGTTGTGAGATTAGTTACGCCTAGTACTTTTTAAAAATGTGTTTAAGAGTTCATCATCCTTTTTCCATACATAGTAGAGCCCAGTAAAATAATGGAAAAATAGTAAGTACATTATCCACCCACCTGCAATGTGTTTATTCGTTTTTCTAAATTTTACTATTCGAACAATTAAAACAAACATAACTGTAAAGAATAAAAAGCCATTTACCATACGAAAGGCTTGCATTTTTAGAAAGTGGGGAGCAAAACGCTCAAATTCCATAGGAAAGGCATAGTCTAACATAATTACTATACTTACAATAAATATTAGGGTATATGTTATTTTAAAGGATAAAGGCAAAGGTCGTGTCCCAAACATTTTTTCAGTAGTTATTAATTGCTATTTACTTTCCAATACAAAACTTGCTGAAAATATTTGCCAGCAAATCATCTGTTGTGATGTCTCCAACTATCTCACCTAAGTGGTGCAGCGAGCGGCGTATATCAAAGGCCAGTAGCTCGCCTGTTATGCCCGTGTCAAGTCCGTTTATTACAGCCTCTAGTGCCTCGGCGGTGTGTTGCAGGGCTTGGTAGTGGCGCAGGTTTGTAATTATGGTTTGGTCGGCGGTGTGGGTGTGGGTATTGGCAAAGGTTTCAAGGGCAGCCAACAAGGGGCTTATATTCTTTTCTTTAGAGGATATAAATACGGTCTCGCCCAATGTTTCGTATTGTTTTTGCAGTTGTTGGGGGTTTTGTCCTTCGGTTTTGTTGCCTACCAATAGCAGTTTGTTGGTATAGTTGTTTAGGGCTTCTATTTCTGCGGCAAGGCTTTGGGGTGTGGTGGTGTTTACATCAAACAGGTAAATAAGCAGCGATGCTGTTTTTATCTTCTCGTGGGTACGGCCAATGCCTATGTTTTCTATCTCGCTATCGCTGTGGGTGCGTATGCCTGCGGTATCTATAAACCTAAAAACTATGCCGTTTAGCTGCATGGCTTCTTCAATAGTATCGCGGGTTGTGCCTGCTATTTCGCTCACTATGGCGCGTTCTTCGTTTAGCAGTGCATTTAGTAGGGTGCTTTTGCCTGCATTGGGCTTGCCTGCTATTACGGTGGGTATTCCGTTTTTTATTACATTACCCAGTTTGAAGGATTGTTTCAAATCGTTTACCACTGCCAGTATTTCGTATACAAGGGCTTTCAGTTGGTCGCGATTGGCAAATTCAACGTCTTCTTCAGCAAAATCGAGTTCTAATTCTATCAGCGAGGCAAAGTTTACCAGTCGCTCGCGCAGCGAGCGTATCTTTTCTGAAAAACCTCCGCGCATTTGGTTCATAGCGGTTTTGTGGCTGGCTTCGCTATCGGCATTTATAAGGTCGGCAACGGCTTCGGCTTGGGATAAATCTAGCTTTTTATTGAGGAAAGCACGCAGGGTAAACTCTCCCGCTTGGGCTAGTCGTGCACCGCTATTCACCAACAGTTCTAATACTTTTTGCAGAATAAAAGGCGAACCGTGGCAGCTTATTTCGGCTACGTCTTCGCCTGTGTACGAGTTTGGATTTTTGAAGATAGAAACCAATACCTCGTCCAATACCGTGTCTCCGTCTTTTATCTTACCAAAATGAAGGGTATGACTGGGTTTTTCAGCCAGTTTTTTTACGGTAAATACTTTATCAAGTATGGCAAAGGTTTGTGCGCCGCTAAGGCGTAAAACTCCTATTGCACCTACACCACTGGGGGTGGCTAGGGCGGCTATGGTATCGTTGGGGTTGTATCCTCTCAAAACTGCTTATTCTTTCCGCAAAATTACGGGTCGCAGTTGATATTCATCAGCAGAAAGTGTGTATTCTGTTTTTATAAACCAACTGTATATCCAGTTGGCTAAGAAAAACACGGGTATGGGCGTTGCTAAATAGGCCATTTGTGTGCCTAGTGCGTGTACGCCTCCGCCTGAGTTGACACGGTAGGCTATTTCTAATATTCCTGCTGATACCAATATATTTGCGCCGTAGGTAAGTAGGGTTTTATTGGGTATAATGTGCTTTTTTTTGTGCACCAGTATGGTTTCAATATCGGTGTAGGGTAGGGTATAAGTGGCAAATTGCAGTGCGCTGTCTTGCACTTTCAAAATTATATCGGTAAAAAAGCCTACATCGCCACGTACTTTGTAGGTAAGTTCTTGCCCTTCAATAAAGGTGTAACGCTTCTTTTTGCCTGCTTTGCTTAGTACTGCATAGTTGGTTTGTGCTTCTGCGGTGGTGTATAGCAGGCAAAGCAGTAGGGCAAGCAGGGCGGGGTATCGGTTAAATTTCAGCGTTTTCATTTTTGTTTAAAATTTCCCACGTTTTATCGGCAAGCAATTTCATACTTGCAATATACTCATCGTAGGGCATAGTTGCACCCCATTCGTCAGGAGATACCATGGTGATTACACTTTTGCCGTTTTTGCGGTATAGGTGGTAGGTTTCGCCTGCTGTGGGTGTAAAGCGCATATCGGCTTCGTATATCTTTTGCGATATTTGTACGCGTTCTTCAATAGCTTTTACTTGTTGCAGTATTAGCTCGGCTTGTTTGCGTAGTAGTGCAATTTGCTGGTTGGCTTGGTATTGCATTGCCTCGTAGGCTGTGCCTTTTACCAAACGCTTGTCTTCGGGTTTTATTTGTGGCGAGCTTACACTAAGCGGGTAGGGGGCAAACGATGCCTCGCCATCATAAATAGGTTTGTCTTTTTCAGGATCGTAACTCACTACTTCAAATTTACATATTAAACAGGTTATGTATGTTTAAGTTTTAAATTTTATGATAGGAGCTGTGGTGTTGGGTGTTTGTTGACCACCCCTAGCCCCTCCTTTGCCTTGCACTTTTCTTCGCAAGGAGGGGAACAGCCGCACAGGCTTCTGCGCAAGGAAATTTTAATGCTTTTATAGAGTGTTTGTTGGCTTTTAATGGCCTGTGGTGTTTGGGCTTTTGCGGCAGGTTAAAACCAGTCGCTTTTGTAATTAACGTGAGTTTGGGATAATAGATTGTATAATGCGTTGTTTATAAGAATATTAACATTTTTTAAATAGGGTTAAAAACCTATTCTGTCGAAAATTACAGTCCACAAGACGACTAAAGTCATCCTGTGGACTGTAATTTTCTTTCCTATAGGGGGAACATCTGCACGGGTCTCTGTGCAAGGAAATTTCAATGCTTTTATAGAGTGTTTGTTGGCTTTTAATGGCCAGTGGGGTGTTAGATTTTTAGATTTTCTATTTTAGAATTTTAGTGTCTAAATCCTAAATGCTCAATGCTCAATGTTCAATGAAAACATTATGCTTTCAGCCCTATTTCGCGCAAACGCTCGTTAAGGTATTCACCGGCGGTAATATCGTCCCACTGTTTAGGGTGGTTGTCGTCTATACACTCGGGCAAAGCATCCAAGCGCATTTCGCTACGCGGATGTAAAAAGAAGGGTATAGAGTAGCGGGGTGTATGCCACTGTTCACGCGGAGGGTTCACTACACGGTGGGTGGTGCTTTTTAGCTTACCGTTGGTAAGGCGTTGCAACATATCGCCCACGTTTACAATAATATGCTCGGGTAGGGCGGTAACGGCTACCCATTCGCCTTTTCTGTTCAGCACTTGCAGGCCTTCGGCACTTGCACCCATCAAAAGGGTTATTAGGTTTATATCTTCGTGCTCGCCTGCACGCACACTGCCTTTAGGCTCGCTGGTTATCGCTCCGTAGTGTATGGGGCGCAATATGCTATTGCCGTTTTTTATTTTAGCATCAAAATAAAACTCATCCAAGCCCAAGTATAGGGCTAGGGCGCGCAACATTTCTTTGCCTGTGCTTTCAAGCATTTTGTATGCTTGTATACCTACTTTGTTAAAATTGGGTGTTTCATCGCACCAAATATTATCGGGGTATTCGCTTTTTATAGGGTCGTTATCCTCAACCTCTTGCCCAAAATGCCAAAATTCTTTCAAATCAGGTGCAGGGCTGCCTTTGGCGTGTTCTTTGCCAAAACTGGTATAACCGCGTTGCCCTGCCAACCCTTCAACTTCATATTTGCGTTTTACATCTTCGGGCAAATCAAAAAAGTTTTTCACTTCGCTATACAGTTCTTTGCGAAGCTCTTCGCTAAAATTATGATTTTTAAGTGCTACAAAGCCAATATCTTCGTAGGCCTTGCCCAATTGCTGTACAAAGTTTTGTTTGCGAGAAGGGTCGCCCGATAGAAAATCGGCTAAATCGACTGATGGTATACCTAATTCGTGTAACATGGCGGTTAATGTTGCTACAAATATAAGGTTATGCATTAGTTTGCATTATGATATTTATCAGCCCGATATTTGCCTTTGGCATAATTTTATAGAAAGAGTAGGTTTGAAGAATAATTTATGATACTACGCACAGAGCATTTGATGAAGCAATACCGCAAGCGCAAGGTGGTAAACGATGTTAGCATTAGCGTATCGCAAGGCGAAATTGTGGGTTTGCTGGGGCCTAACGGTGCAGGTAAAACCACCACTTTTTATATGGTAGTGGGCTTAATAAGTCCTGATGAGGGGAAGATTTATTTGGATAGTGAAGATATTACCCGTTTGCCCATGTACAAAAGGGCACAAAACGGTATAGGCTATTTGCCGCAAGAGGCATCGGTTTTTCGTACGCTAACGGTGGAGGATAACCTGCGTGCTGTATTGGAGATGACGAAACTGAGCAAGGCTGAGCAAAAAGATAAGCTGGAAAGTTTGCTGGAAGAGTTTAGCCTAAACCGTGTGCGCAAAAACATGGGGAATGTATTGAGTGGGGGTGAACGCCGCCGTACAGAGATTGCCCGCGCACTGGCTGTTGACCCTCATTTTATTTTGCTAGATGAACCCTTTGCAGGGGTTGACCCTATTGCTGTGGAGGATATACAAGAAATAGTATCGAAACTGAAACAGCGCAATATTGGTATTTTAATTACCGACCACAATGTGGATGAAACTTTGGGTATTACCGACCGTGCTTATTTGCTGTTTGAAGGAAAGCTGCTAAAAGCTGGGACACCGCAAGAACTGGCTGAGGATGAAATGGTGCGCCGCCTATACCTAGGCAAAAACTTTGAGTTGAAAAAGAGGTAAACCCATGCTGCGTGTATTAATTGCCCTATTTATTTTTTCTCCATTGTTTGCCTTGGCGCAAGTAAATACCGTTGAGACGATTGATACATCACGTTGGAGGTATTTAAGAATGCAGATTGCTGATGAAACTATGCTTATTGAGTTTGATACTAACAATGCCGAACATTACTACAATCGTGCGTTGTTAAAAATGCAGATGGAAAATTATGAAGGTGCATTGGCTGATTTTAATACTGCATTGCTACGAGATGATAAAAACCCTTCTATTTATTATGAAAGAGGTGGTGTGAAAGAACGAATGGACGATTATGAAGGGGCTAGGTTAGATTTTACAAAGGTGATAGAACTTGCTCCTAATCTTCCGCAAGGTTGGAGTGACAGAGGGATAATAAATACTGAACTGAAAAATTTTGATGAAGCCAAAGCCGATATTGAAAAGGCTTTACAACTAAAACCCAATTGGGATATGGCTACATTTAATATGGCAAGGTTGTATAGCGAAATGGGTGAGATGGATACCGCCATTAGCTGGTATAATAAATGCCTTAGTATAGACTCTACAAACTATATGGCCTATAATAATATTGGTTTTATACACTTTAGAAAAAAAGAGTACGATATGGCAATAACCTACTACACACTAGCCATACACCACTACCCCAAATACTTTAATGCCCTCCGCAACCGTGCCGATGCCAAAAATGCCATAGGTGATATAGCAGGTGCTTGTGCTGATATCAAAAAAGCTAAAGAGTTGGGCGATATAAAAGCAGCAAAGTATTATTTAGAGTATTGCAAGTAAAAGCAATCAGCAGAAAGCCTATAAACCTACAAATTCGTCGAAAACATTAGCCGTGTTTAGCAACAAGCTAAGCCTATGCTTTATCTTTGATATTTTACACCCTCCCTATAGCAATGCTAAAAAAAATATCGTTCATACTACTGTTAGTAGCCGCCGTATACACCGCAAAAGCCCAAACAGAAGAAGTACTGGGCTTTGTAGAAGAAGGAGTAGTGCTGCACAACAAAGGCGATTTTAAAGGCGCAATAGAAAAGTTTGAAGAAGCCCTTAAAATTGATAAAGAATCAGCCTTAGTCAATTACGAAATAGCCAATACCTACTTTGCCATGCAGCAGTTTGATGATGCCATTAAATATGCCGATGTGATAATAAACGCCAAAAAAGAATATGTAGCCCAAGCCTACATAATAAAAGGTTCGGCGCTTGATATGCAGGGCAAAACCGATGATGCCATACGAGCCTTCAAAAAAGGCATAAAGATTAACCCAAAAAACTATTTACTGCACTTTAATATGGCACTGGTTGCCTTTAATGGTAAAGACTATAAAACCGCCCAAGAAGCCGCCATAGAATCTATAAAAATAAAGCCTGAGCACTCTACCAGCCACCTATTACTAGGCTATGTTGCAGCCGCGCAAAACCAACGCACACCCACCATTTTGGCTATGTATTATTTTTTATTGTTAGAACCTAATACCACCCGCACCCAAAGCGCATTAGAACTGCTTAATAAAAACCTGTCTAAAGGGGTAACCCGTGAGGGCAGCAAACAAATAAATATTAATATGCCCGGCGGTGATGATGAAAACGGATTTCGGTCAGTAGAGTTAATGATATCAATGCTAGAAGCCACAAAAAATATAGAAGAGAACCTAGGCAAAACCAAAGACGAGTTGTTTGTAAAAAACACCCAATCGCTATTTAAAATGCTGGGCGAAGTAAAAGAGAAGAAAAAGAATTTTTGGTGGGATTTTTATGTGTCCTTTTTTAGCAGCATGGCCACCGCACAGCATACCGAAGCCTTTTGCTACTACATCACCCAAACCAACGAAAGCGAAGAAATAGCCAAATGGATAAAAGAAAACCCCAAAAAAATAGGCGATTTTTCTGATTGGTATGGCACATACGAGATAAAATAATCTTATCCTTAAGGTTTACCAAAACAACTACAAAACATTAAACTGTAAATCAAATAACTTGTGCAACTATACGCCCCACTTATCGGGAGCTTCACGCCAATTGCGCAGGCTTTCTAAATCCTCGTTTTTCACGTAGCCGTCTTTTTTAGCAATCTTTATCAATTCAGAATAATCAGATAAAGTAATAAACTTACAGCCCGCATTGTGAAAATTGTTTTCGGCCTCAACAAAACCATAGCTAAAAATACTTACCAAGCCCAAAACCTCTACACCCGCTTCGCGCAGGGCATTTACAGCTTTTAGGCTACTTCCGCCTGTGCTCACCAAATCTTCAATTACCACCACTTTTCGGCCGGGCTTCAAATCGCCTTCAATCATATTTTGGCGACCGTGTTTTTTAGGCTCAGGGCGAATGTATGCAAAGGGCAAACCCAATTCATCAGCAGCCAATGCACCGGGGGCAATACCCGCAGTAGCTACACCCACCACAGCTTCGGCTTTGGGGTAGTTCTCTACAATGCTTTTGGCAAGCTTTTTCTTTATATAAGTTCGTATTTTTGGGTGCGATAACGACAAGCGATTATCGCAGTATATGGGCGATTTCCAACCCGAAGCCCAAGTAAAGGGCTGTGTAGGACGAAGTTGGATTGCGTTGATTTCTAAAAGGTATTGTGCTATTTTCGCACCTGTTTTGCCGGCTGCCATGGGTGCAAACCTAACACCAAATATGGGTTATTTGCAAGCTGACTGACGATGCCGAAACGATTTTTTTAGAAAAAAATAATGTTAGTTAGATTATATTAGATGAAACCCAAATGGTAAAAATTTTTATTAACGAGCACCCGTTGGTGATTTCTGAAGATAGCGAAGACCTTTTTAGGCTTAAAAATCTGCGTTTGATGGACGACGATAATAAAGCCATGATGCTGGCTGTTGATATGCTTGAAAACAGCGATCGCAGCATTAGCAATTTTGGCATTTTTATTCCTACGGTGGATGAAAAAGAAACTTTTAGGCGTTTTAAAAGCCACTATAAAGAAATACAAGCCGCAGGCGGTGTGGTGCTGAACAAAAAAGGCGATGTGCTGCTTATAAAACGACAAGGCAAGTGGGATTTGCCCAAAGGCAAAAAAGACGACGAGGAAAAACTGGAAAGTACTGCGGTGCGAGAGGTGAAGGAAGAATGTGGAATGAAAAAGTTGCGTTTGGGCGAGTTTATCACCAAATCGTACCACACTTACCAATTAGATGGCGGCAGGGTGCTAAAAACTACCCACTGGTTTTATATGCACATGGAGCAAGACGAGGAGTTTAAGCCACAGGAAGAAGAAAACATTACCCAAGTGCAATGGTTTAAAATTGCTGATTTAAAACTGGCCGAGTTGGATACCTACAACTCTATTCGCGAGGTGCTTAGTGTATCTTTAGATGTAAGTTAAATAACGTGAGTTTGGGTTAAGAAACTATATTTACAGCGGGTTTAAACCCACTGCTGTAATTTTGATAGAATAGGTTTTTAACCCTATTTTAAAAAAAATAGTAATACCCTTATAAACAGTGTGTTATACAATATATAATGTCGAGCTTAGATAAAAAAAAGAAGGTGGGGTTTGTGCAACAAACCCCACCTTCTTTTTTTTATACTGTTTATTTTTATTAGGCTTTATAGCCTGCTAATAATCGTCGTCATCATCGTCGTCATCATCAACAAACTGATTTTCAATTTGCTCCATAAAAATAAAATCAACCGCCTCATCATCAGTAGGTACACAATTTACCCCCTCTTTTTCCATCATCTCTATCATATCGTCGTGCAGCTCGGTAAGTATAATGCTGCCGCTGGTTCGTTTAGCCAAATGCTCCAGCGAAATCAGCAAATCTTTCTCGTCTTTGCTAATACCCGTAAGGGCTTTACAATTCATAATAATAAAAGGGTTGCCTTTAATCAATTTTACGCATTCGCCTTTTAGTTTGTCAGCTTTGGCTGCGCTTAGCGAATCTTTAGTAAGGGTAATTAGGCTGTAGGTCTCTTCTTTTGTAACTGTAAAACTCATAAAGCTGTATCTTGGTTAGGTTTTTTCTTCGCAACAAAATTCTCTTCTTTATTTTCGCAACACAAACAAAACTAACATTAATTTTTTACACTTAACTGTTAATTACTTATTGATGAAAACAGCTTTAATTACGGGTGCAACAGCAGGCATAGGTGAGGCTTGCGCACATATACTGGCACAAAACGGGTATAATATTATTATCACAGGCAGGCGCGCCGATAGGTTAGCTGCTGTAGCACAAGAGCTTGCCCAAATGTACAAGGTGCAGGTACACACGCTTAATTTTGATGTGCGCCATCGCCAACAAACGTTTGATGCTATTGCTTCGCTACCTGCCCAGTGGCAAAAAATAGACCTTTTGGTAAACAATGCAGGCCTTGCAATGGGCTTGGCATCGTTTGAGGAAGGAAATATGGATCATTGGGATACTATGATTGATACTAATGTAAAAGGCTTGCTATACGTTAGCAAAGCCGTTGTGCCGCTTATGGTAGCCAACAAAACAGGGCATATAATTAATATTAGCAGCATAGCAGGCAAAGAAGTGTATGCCATGGGCAATGTATACTGTGCCAGCAAACACGCGGTTGATGCACTTACACGCAGTATGCGCCTTGATTTGAGTAAATTTCCTATAAAGGTATCTATGGTGTGCCCCGGTGCGGTTGAAACCGAGTTTTCGATAGTGCGCTTTGAGGGTGATGTTGAACGAGCTAAAAAAGTATACAATGGTTTTGAAAACCTAGTGGCACAAGATATTGCCGATGCTGTTTGGTACATTGCCAGCCGCCCGCAGCACGTAAACATAAACGATATTGTGGTAATGCCCACTGCACAGCCTATGGCGGGTGTGATACATAGGGAGTAATACATTTAGCATTTATCATTTAACACTTATCATTTATCATTTGACATTTAGCATTGAGTAATTATTGTTAGCTGTTTAATGGCTGCTTTCTACAAAGTGTTTCTTGCTTCGGGCTATGTATTTGTGGTGAGGTATTATATAAAATTGCCCCATGCAATCTGTTTTTAGCGGCAAATACACCTCAACTAACAAAAAAACAGGTATAAATATTGGGGTGTTTTCACCCTAATATTAATTATTTACCATTTTTTAATGTATTCATCTGTTGGATTTTAAAAAAATGTATATATAATTGTATAGTTCTTATCAGTTTATGCATTGCAATTCTAAAAAAACCACTACACATTGCTATAAATAAATGCCTCCCGTAGTAGGATGGCAAAACCTCAACGGGTGTATGTGCATAATTGGTTTGCTGTATTCTATGTGTTTACTGCTAATTTCTAAAAAGGGAAACTTTATAATTTAACTATCAAATACATACTATTATGGCAATCGACACCACCCCATCAACAGTAGCCACCAACGCGTTGCAGGCTATTCCGTTTTCATCGCTTATTGGCGGCCCATTGCAGGCAGCTATTCAAGCTCAATCTCAAGCAGCCATTACTACTTGGGAGTTTATTAACAATGTAGGTTTAACAGGCCCCGAGGGAGACCGTAAAGCAATAAGCGTGGTTTTCCAATACCAAAAAGGCGGGCAAATGGTAAACCTTATTGTGCCTTTGCTAGCCATTGTGCCTATCCCTTACATCTCGATAGACACTATGACTATTGATTTTACGGCCAATATTTCGGCATCATCATCAAGCACAGTAGAAAATACTGAAAGTACTGCTACCAGTGGTGAAGCATCAGCAAAAGCAAGAGTTGGTTGGGGGCCGTTTTCGGTTGAAGCTAACTTTAAAGCCAACTACTCAAGTAAAAAAGATTCAAAAGCTACGCAAGAATCTAAATACTCTGTAGAATATACTATGAATATACACGTAGGCGCAAGCCAATCGGCAATGCCTGCGGGTTTAGCATCGGTATTAAATATATTAAACTCAAGCATTAACGAAGCACCTACAAATGGTTCATTAGTTCCTTCACCAGCATTAGTAGCGATGAGAAACGATACTTCTAGCACTGTTGACGTAACGCTGTTACTAAAAGACAGCACAGGTTTAGCAGTTTCTGGTGCTACTGTTACAGGGCCTACTTCACCAGTATCATTTGGTACTAATGGTACTGTAACTGTTACAGGTAATCCAGCCCCTGGTGATGTAACCAACAATGCAGGTATTATTGGCTTTACATTTACTGTTTCAGCTGTATCAACAGATACTACTGCTGCTACAATACAAATTCCATTCTCGGCTGATATACCAAACTCTGTAACAGGCGGTACTGATACAGTAAACAGTGCATTCTCTGTAACTATATCACCAGTTTAGTAGCAAGCTAAGTTTTTTTATTTACGGGATAAGCACCCGCAAGTTTGTACTAAAATAATAATACATTAATAACCGTATGTGGCCATAGGCTGCATACGGTTTCACCTTTACGCGATATATGTCTGTAAACGCAACTGATCCTGCACCTATAAGCCTTGAAGCCATTTTAGTGGCAGTATTGCGTGATGTAGCAAAAGCTCAACACCAATCAAACAAATACTCAGCAAATGTGCTTGCACCACAGTATCAGCAAGAACCAATACTGAGGCAATTTCCTGTACCCAATGCTTTAATGGGAGAATTGGAAATTGTATTGAAATTTACTGTGGCAGGCTCGGAAAGTAATACTGCAAGATTAGAGGATGAATTTATACCCAACTCTCGAATATTGTTTCAACCCGAAACTTTATTGCCTCATTTAAAAAGTATTGCTTCACGCAGTGCACAATTGGTTATAGCTCATTTAGATAAGGTATTAACAATTTTAGATTTTGAAGATACTAAAGATAATGAGACCGGTAAAAAAATAGATGCTTTGCAAAAAGGAGTGGTTTCACAAGTATTTAGCGATTATGTGCTAAATAGTATGATGAAAAAGCTGATAGAGAATGAAACTGCTGTGGTGAAAGACAAACAAACTTTTTTGCCTGATGAAGCAGCTAAATTGTTAATGCAGGTTATTGCAAAGGCATTTTTAAATAATAAAGAATTTGATTTTGTATTTGCCAAAGGCAAAAGAGGGCGAGATGATGTTACCCCAAAATTTATTCATATAGTGCGCAACGAGCTTAAACAAGTTCAGTTGCCCAAATACACATCGGCCAATAAAGGAAATATTAAACAAATAATGTTGAACCTAGCTCCACCTCTTGAAGGAAATACCTTTTTGAGCAATGATGTAAGTGGAGGCAGTGGCGAAGACCCTATTAACTCTAGCTTTATAGGTACGTTGACTATAAAAGTTGATATGCGAAATTATACTTGGGTAATTGATGTAAATAACCCTGCTGCTGACACTTTATTACTTACAAACAACTAAAAACAAACAGAAGAGCCATGGCTGAAGTAACTACAATGACCACACAAATTAGCGATCTGAAAAACATTATTGCTGCCCCATTGGTAGCAACTGTTCAGGCCGACGTGTATGCTGCGGTTGCTTTTGTAAAATTTATTGAAGAATACGGATTTGAAAAAAGCGAAGTAATAAGTAACAAAATTGCCGAAATGGGATTTGATGTGAATGAAGACACATCGCATTTAGGTAAGCTAAAAATGGTTACTTTTTATTACGACTACGAGGTGATTGAGGATGGAAAACCCGTAGTGCGTATGGTGAGGGTAACCTTACCCTTTTTATCGCTAGTGCCGCTTCCCTTATTGCAAGTAAGTGATGCCGAATACCGTTTTGATATACGTATAACAGGTGTGTACAATACTTCGGAGGTTAACCCCGATGATAAAGGAAATGCACCGTCATTATTAAGACCCCTATCGGTTACTGAAGAATCTTTACCTCGAGTATTGGCTACTTACACCCCATTTACTGCTGATAACCAGTCAAATGTAATTGCACCTAGTATGGTAGCTAATATGCGAATGCGGATAAATGTACGCCAAGGCGATATACCTGCCGGTATAAGCTCAATGCTAAATATTATTAGCGACAGCACCAATAGGATTACTAAATAAGAACATTTTTATAGATTTTATATAGATATGACTAACACTACAAACGAAACACCAAAACAACACAACCCCGGCATGGCCTGCCCCGAATGTGGCTTTTTTATAAGTATGAGTATTGAGGATGTACTGTATAAACAGGGCATAAAATGTGCAGGTTGCGGTTTAGAAATGACTATGAACCGTAATATGTCGAGAGAATCGCTACAAGCATTGCAGCAACTGGATGTGGCTATGAAAAACCTTGAAGGGCTTAAAAAACAATACAACGATACCAAATAGTATTGCTGTTTGAGTGCTAATGAAGCACCTATTTCACCACCATTTCAGTAATAACCTTTTCGCCAATAGCCGTGTTTAATCGGTCAATAATTTCCTCACGGGCATAAATCAGCTCGTTCTTTATTACTGATGAGCTAAGGTATACGTACAGTTTGCCCCTGCGTACGTATATCTTATCTGTTTTTTGCGATATAAGCGAGCCTACGGCGTTTTCCCATTCGTTTATTATGCGTGCTTCGTTTAGCCCACTCTTTAGCTTATAAGCATCAAGCATACTATCAATTACTTCCTTCAGTGGTTTCTCGTTATTGTTCATAATAGTTTAAGCTTGTGTGGCCGCAGTAGCCGTTTGCAACTCAAAATAGCAAGGTTGTATACCCATAGGCTCAAAAACGCCCTCAACCCTTTCTTTGTGCGTATCAGTAATAAAAATTTGCCCAAAATCGTCAGTAGCTACCAACTCCATCAACTGTGCAGCACGCTGTGCATCCAGTTTCTCAAAAATATCATCCAAAAGCAGCAAAGGCAATTTGCCCGTGGCTTGTTTTAGGTATTGGTATTGCGCCAGTTTTAAAGCAATAACAAACGATTTTGTTTGCCCTTGCGAGGCATACTTTTTCACCGCCATGCCATCAAGCGTAAACTTCCAATCGTCCCTATGTACACCTTTTGAAGTGCGCTCCAAAACCCTGTCGGTTTTAAGGGTGTTTTTCATCAAACTTAAAAAATCAGTACCGTGCAAGTGGCTTTCATAACTTACCCCCGCATTTTCAGCCCCGCCGCTTATCAAAGCGTATTTTTCGCTAAAAATGGGTAAAAATTCTTCAAAAAAAGCGGTTCGCCTTTGGTATATGCTTTGGGCAAGTGGGGCTAGCTGTGCATTGTAGGTATCAAGCAAATCAAAATCAAAGGTGTTTTGCGCAGCAAAATGCTTTAAAGCACGGTTACGCTGGTCAATCAGCCTATTGTAGTGTTGCAAGGTTTCCAAATACACCCTATCGGTTTGCGATAGTAGCCCGTCCATAAACTTGCGTCGCTCCTCGCTATGTTCGTGCACCAATTGTATATCAAACGGAGTAATAATTACTAAAGGCACCAACCCAATATGGTGCGATAGTTTTTCATACTCGGCACCGTCTTTCTTTAACGATTTTTTTGTGTTTCGCTTAATGCCCAACTGCACCGTAAACTTTTCGGCTTCGTTTTCGTAGTTGGCGGCACACAAAAAAAAACTCTCGTTGTGGCGTATATTCTGTTGGTCGGTACTATTAAAAAAGCTTTTACACAACGAAAGGTAGTACACCGCATCAAGCACATTGGTTTTGCCTACGCCATTACTGCCTGTAATACAGTTAATTCGGTCAAAATCCCACGTCAATTCCTCGTGGTTTTTAAAATTTATAAGGTGCAAACGGCGTAGCAACATTAAGTGCAAAGTTCGCCCTTTTAGTTCTTAAAAAATCAAACTGTTGATATATAGGTTCTCCTTTAATATAAAAATTAAGCAGTTGGTAAACCTATACCCCCCACTCGTCATATCTTCATAGTTTTTTAAAGTCAAACTAATGAAAATTGTAGTAGAAATTTAATTGCCATGACCACAGCTTTGACTCACGAAATAGAAGTTTTTGTTGATACTGAATATCAAGACGAGTTTTCGAACCCAAAAGGGGGGGTATTCTTATTCTCATACCACATACGTATTCAAAACCACAGCGAATACACTGTGCAGCTTTTGCAAAGGCATTGGCATATATACGATAGTAGCGGTGTTCATCGCCAAGTTGACGGCGAAGGTGTAGTGGGGCAACAACCTATTTTAGAGCCGGGTGAAACGCACCAATATTCATCGGCTTGTAACCTCGAAACCGATATGGGCAAAATGCTGGGCACTTACGATTTTGTTCGCCTTGTTGATGGGCATAGATTTTCTGTTACCGTTCCCGAGTTTAATATGATAACGCCATTTAGGCAAAATTAATCTACCCTTTTCTCGCCATACATTCTATACTGCCGGCATCATTTGGCAACTGTAATACAGTAAAAAACCGCTATACACTTTAATGTAAAATAGTTTTAATTACTCACAACCTTTTGCATACATAGTTGTTGTATTAGTGAACTTTAGAAAGAGTTGTTTTTAGCAAAAACACTTCACAAAAAAAGTAACACGCTTGGTGTGCATTAATGCAGGCTTGGTTTAATAAAACAACCGTATTGCCGCAAACAAGCACGATTTTTGAAAAACACTTTACAACACTATAACTGTATGGAACAAAAAATAATTGATGCCTATATAGCCTACGTTTTAGAACACGGCGAGCAACCCAAAAGTGTATTTGCCTTTGCTAAAACCCTTGAAATTGAAGAAGGCGAATTTTACAAACACTTTGCCTCTTTCACTACCATAGAAAACCACATACTGCAATGGCTGTTTGCCGAAACCAAAACCAAATTAGAGGCCGACGAGGTTTTTAACGGGTATGGTGCACGTGAAAAAATGATGGCTTTGTTTTATAGCTGGGTAGAGCATGCGCGCAACTACCGCAGCTATTTGCTGCTATTGCACCACCGCAACAAAATACACCCGCCCGTGCCGCACTACCTTGATTGTATAAAAGACGATTTTAAAACCTTTACCCAAGCCATAATTGGTGAGGGAATAAACAACAACGAAGTAGCCGAACGCAAATTTTTATCAGACAAATATGCCGATGGTTTGTGGCTGCAATTTGCCTTTATACACCAGTTTTGGTTGAAAGACGATAGTAAAGATTTTGAAAAAACCGATGCTGCCATTGAAAAATCGCTGCATTTAGCTTTTGAACTTATGAGCAAAGGCGTATTGGATGCTGCTATTGATTTTGGCAAGTTTCTTTTTCAAAACAGAAGTATGTAAAAGTGTTGTTAGTGATTAGAGGTTAGTTGTTTGATATTAAGTCTATCGGGCAATTACTCAACCACTACCAACAATAAACCATCAACTAAAAACTTAACCGTGAAATACCAAGATAAAATAGCCACTTCAAAAGTTGATAGAACGTTGAAGTTTGTAGGCACAGGTGCAAAAATAGGCGGCAACTATATAAAACACTATGTTAAAAAAGCCTTCGACCCTAGTTTGGATAAAGACGAACTGCACAAAGACAATGCAGAAGATATATACAACAGTTTAAGCCAGCTAAAGGGCAGCGCGCTAAAAGTTGCCCAAATGCTAAGCATGGATAAAGCCGTATTGCCCAAAGCATACAGCGATAAATTTGCAATGGCACAATATAGTGCCCCGCCGCTTAGTGGCCCTTTGGTGGTTAAAACTTTTACCAAATCGTTTGGGAAAACCCCGCAGGAGCTGTTTGATAGTTTTGAGATGAACGCTACCAATGCGGCAAGTATTGGGCAAGTGCACACCGCCTACAAAGACGGTAAAAAACTGGCGGTTAAAATACAATACCCGGGGGTGAGCGATAGTATTAAAAGCGACTTGAAAATAGTGAAACCTATTGCCTTGCGTATGTTTAACCTTACCGAGCAGGAGCTGGCAAAATACCTTGTAGAGGTAGAAAGTAAATTGCTAGAAGAAACTGATTACACGCTAGAGCTTCGTCGTTCGCTAGAAACAGCCGAGCAATGCGCACATATAGAAGATATACATTTCCCAACGTATTATCCTGAGTACTCTGCCGACCGTATTATAACTATGGATTGGATGGAGGGCAAACACCTAAACGAGTTTTTGGCTACCAACCCCACCCAAGAAATACGCAACAAAGCAGGGCAAGCCCTTTGGCGTTTTTACGAGTTTCAAAACCATACGTTGCGCTCTATACACGCCGACCCACACCCCGGTAATTTTTTGTTTATGCCTGATGGTACTGTGGGAGTAATTGATTTTGGCTGTATAAAAGTGATACCCGAAAACTTTTATTACGACTATTTTGGTATGATTATACCTGAGGTGAGCGAAAACGATGCCGCCCTTGAAGCCATTATGCGCCGTATGGACATTATATATGATAATGATAGCGATAAACTGCGTAAGCTATATAAAGATACCTTTAGAACTTTGATAGAGTTGCTTTCGCAACCGCACATAAAAGCTACATTTGATTTTGGCGACGATGAGTATATAAACCGTATATACGCAATGGCCGAAGAACTAAGCAACAACAAAGAAATACGTGCAGGTGGTGATGGGCGAGGATCGCAACACGCGCTGTATGTAAACCGCACCATGTTTGGTCTATACAGTATGCTAAACCAACTAAAAGCCAATATACACACCCAAATGGGCGATTGGAAAAACGCCATTATTGATAGGCATTTAGAGATGGTTTAATATTGCTGGATGAGCAGCTCTACTTTTGATTTTAAAGGCTATTATGTAATTGCAGGGACAAATGCTGTAATGGTTGCTTGTGGATTTCTTGCCAAAACTATGGAAGAAAACCAAAATAAACCATCATATAAAGAATACAAACTGTTAGTACAAGAATTGAATAATAAAGCTACGGTTGATTATGGTTTTATTTTGTTAGAGCTTGACCAATATATTAGCGATTGGGAAAGCTCATTTATTGATATTGTTGATAAAACAATAGACTTTATTATTTCTTTTGGTAAAACCATACCCCTGAAAATTATAAAAGAAATACAAAGCCAAGGTTTTTTTGGAAGAGAAGACAAGTTTATAAATGATATGCCAACAGAATATATTGCTAATTTTTTAATGCAAACTAGGCAAATGATAATAAATCCTGTTAAAGCAATGCAAGAACAAGCTATTAACAAACCTCATTATTATATTTATAAAAGTCAAAGAAGTTCTGCCGAAATCAAATTCGACATAAAAACAGCATTTTATCTACCCTCCAAAAAGGAACTGGTTTTCTGCGGTGAAATTATAAATGGCATTGTACTAATCGGAATGCAGTTTGAGTATAAAAAGGAAAACTATACAGTTTCAAATGTTGAATTTGTTGATGGAAAGGACTTTAATTATATAGGCTTAGTTGTTCAATTTGCAAATGCAGAAGAAGCAAATAATATTGTACAAACTATTGAAAAACAACAATCGGATATAGTTGTTATTCTAAAATAATATTTTTTGGGTGCAAGTACAGGGTTGGGGTAGTCTTTCTGAAACTCAGATTTAATATCTTGTTATCAATTTACAGTTAATACATAACATAATGCCAAACTAAATTTGGAGGGTAAACATTCCATCACTCGTTTTTGTGATAGTTTAAAAAAGCTACAAATCTTCGTCGCCGGTTTGGTTTTTAAAATATATACCACGTTCGGCCAAGCGTTTATGATAAATAGAGAAACGCTCGAAAGAGCGGGTAACAAAGTACGACATTCCTACCACTATCATAATGGGTACAAAAAGGTCGTAGCCGTGTGTTATCTCAGCAATAAGAAATATAGCGGTTAACGGCGCGTGTATTACGCCCGCTACAACACCCGCCATACCTGCTACTATAAAGTTTGATTCTAAAAGAGTAAACCAGCCTGTAAGGTTTACAAAGCGAGAAAAAACAAAACCTGCCATAGCCCCCGCAAACATACTGGGGCCAAAAATACCTCCATTACCACCCGCACCCAAGGTAAGCGATGCGGCAATTACCTTAAAAAACATTACACAAAGGGCAAAAACCAATAGCAGCCAAGGGTTGCTTAAATAATCACTAAAAAAGGTATTTGCGCCCAGTTTATAAACCTGTCCTTCAAGCAAGTTTTTTATTAGCACATACCCCTCGCCAAATAGAGGAGGAAAAATAAAAATAAGTATACAAAGTGGTATGCCTGCCATTGCAGCCCTTTTCCACCTGTTATTGTAAGCAAAAAAATGGTGCTCAATTTTTAACGATGCACGTATCATATAAACCGATAACAGCCCAATGCCAATACCCAACAAAGCATAAAAGGGAATACTGCTAAAACTCCACTCGTTGCTAATTCTAAACGAGAATTTTTCGGTATATAATAGCTGCGATACTACTGATGCTGTTGCCGTAGATATGATAAGAGGTATCATAAATGGGATACTAAAATCAAACAAAAGCACCTCAAGGGCAAAAATTAAACCTGCTATGGGCGCGTTAAAAATTGCAGCAATACCTGCTGCTGCACCGCTAGCTAATAACAAAGTTCGCTCTTTATACCCTATACGAAAGTTTTTGGCCACCGTGCTTCCAATAGCAGATCCACTGCTAACAATGGGTGCTTCTAGCCCTACTGAACCTCCCATGCTAACGGTTAGCGCGCTGGTAAGTAAATGGCTCCAAATATTGTTTTTATCCATATAGCTGCGCTGTTTGGCAATGCTATATATAATGTGCCCCACGCCGTGTTGCATTTTGTCTTTCAAAAGATAACGCACCACTAAAACCGTAAGAACAATACCAATAAGGGGATATATAAAAAAGGCATTTTGAAGAAATGAGCCTTCAAAAGAGCCTGAAAGAAGATGCTCGAAAAAGTTGGCGGTTTTTTTAAGTAAAACTGCCGAAAGGCCTGCTATAACACCAATTAAAATGCAAAGTATTATAAGAAGATTGCGGTGGTTGATGTATTTAGACTGCCAGTTAAGGTAGCTGTACAGTATTTGTTTTATACCTTTTTTAACTTCTTTTTGCATTGGGGAACGCAAAAATACAGCTATTTGTGCAATTATGTCCTGTTTGGCCTTGTATTGTGCTTTTACAGTTTTATAAAAGGAGTTATGCCGCCTCTTCAGGCTTAAAAATTGAGTAGTATTGGTTGATAGATATTGGCTTGGTAATGTATGCCGATACATCGGTATAGGTTTTGGCTTTTTCCATATCGTGAAGGTTTTTTGATGAGCTAACCATGTATATGGCCACTTTTTTTGATAGTGTGTGTTTTATTTTGGCAAACTCTTCTAAAAAATCCCAGCCGTTTAATACAGGCATATTAATATCCAAAAATATTACATCGGGTAGTTTGGCTGCATTAGCACTATTCGCTTTAAAGTAGTTTATAGCCAAGCTACCATCGCCAAAAACTATAAGTTGTGGTTTTAAAGGATTTTTTTTAAGCATATTTTCTACCACAAAAGCATGCACGCTATCATCATCAATAAGGCAAGCAAGAGTATTGTTTTGTTCCATACTATTAAATAAATAATTGTATGTGTAAAATTAAAAAAAATCGATAATAATCAAACGTTTCAATTATTAACACTTGCTTGTTGGGTGGGGTGTTGTGTTTGCTTTTGGGTACAGCTATGCTGCTTCAATTTCAAAAAATTTAAATATTTTCTCAAATTGTTCAATATTAATAGGTTTTACTATATAGCCGGTAACATTAGAAAGTTTTTTTGCTCTATTAATATCAACATCCAAAATGGATGAACTAACCATATAGATGGTAACTGCTTTTGCAAGGTGAGGTTTTATCTCGGCAAACTCCTCTAAAAAATGCCATCCATCCATCATAGGCATATTAATATCTAAAAATAATATATCAGGTATTTTGTCAGCATCTTTTAATACTGTTTTAAAGTATTCCATTGCTTCAAAACCATTGTTAAAAACAACATAGTTATTAAATACAGTACTGGTTTTGAGTATGCGCGAAACACTATAAGTGTATGTGCTGTCGTCATCAACAACACAAGCAAGATTAATTTTAGTATTCATCAGTGGCTTAGGTAGGTTATAAAAATGTTTATTAATTCACCTAAGGCATAGGTATCCCCAAAGCCTTAAGCGTGTGTGTGTATAAAAATTTTATAACTCAATATACATCAAAACACTATTGTACGCACAATAATTGTAAAAATTATTTTTAAGATTACAGTAGCAAGCTATTCATCAGGCAGTTTTACTAAGCCTTTTTTAAGGGCGTAGTGTATTAGCCGAGCTGTGTTGTTGGTGCCGGTTTTAGATAATAAGTTACTACGGTGAGTCTCTATAGTTCGAGGGCTTAAAAAAATGCGTTCGCTAATTTCAGTAGTGCTTAATCCCTCAAATACAAGTTGCAATACCTCAAGTTCTCGGGGGGTTAGTTTTACTTGTGCCTCGTCAAAGTGGCGCAATTCAGTGGCTAGCTTATGGGCTATTTCGCTGCTATAATAATTGCCCTTTTCCATTAAAGTATTTATAGCGGTTACCAACTCAGCCTTGCCTGTGTTTTTTAAAGCATAGCCGTGCACACCCATTTGTATTAGCGGAGCAATATGTTCAATAGTATTGTGCATGGTAAGCATTAGTATTTTTACCTGTGGAAAGTGTTTAAGCAACTCTTTCGCCGTTTCCTCACCATTCATTTCAGGCATACTTATATCTAATAACACCACATTTGGCACTTGGTTTTGTACCATGCTCAGCAGCTGCTTCCCATTTCGGGCAATACCTAAAACAGAAAAAGCCTCCTCATGGCTAAGGATATTCTCAAGCCCTTCGGCAAAAATTTTATGGTCGTCGGCAATATAAATACTAATCTTTTCCATAATCAATAGGAAGTTCAATAATCAAAGTCATACCGTGATTTTGCAAGGCGTCCAAATGCCAACTACCACCCATTTTGGCCACACGGGCAGCAATATTTTTATAGCCTATACCTGCCGAGGTTTGTATTTTTTGCGAATTAAAACCTATCCCGTCATCTTCGTACATAAACTCTAAAACACCCTGTTTTTCATTTAGTTGTATACTTATTTCTTTAGCATGGGCATATTTAAGGCTATTACTCAATAACTCTTGGGTGATGCGGTACAAATCCTGCTCAAACTCCATATAGATGTCCCTTTCAACCCCGTTATCCATAAAAGTAACACGAACAATATTTGCCTTTTCAATAGCTGTAATAAGTTGCAGCAGGGCAGTTTTGAAACCAAATTTTGCCAGCGAGCCTTCGTACAAATCGTGCGATATGCGTCGCACTTCGTCCACAGCCTCATCCAGCAAACCCACCGCCTCAGTATACGATTTATTTTGTTGCTCTTTTAGCAAAGCAATACCCGCTTCTACATTGGTAAAGTGCAGTTTTACAGTTGATAGTATGCTGCCAATTCTGTCGTGTAATTCTTGAGCAATGCGCTTGCGCTCCTCATCTTGTCCTTTAAGCATGGCATTAACATTCTCTACCTCTTGCTTTTGCATAAGGTCGTCCACACGTCTGCGTTGGTCTTCTAACTCTGCTTGATGTTTGAGGCGGCGATGGCGGTATAACAATAGCAAATCAGCTACGGCTAATAGCATAATAGAAACAGCGATGGTTGACGCTACAACCACAAATATTATATAGTTTTCTTTTTCTGACATAAGAAACCAATAGCGATTAAAATTGCCCAAATGCAATACGATATATTATTAATTTGTTTAAGTGATACACCTAAGTTTATTGATATTTCATTAGCCCATAAAACAGCACTCATTACAGGTGCTACTATAATATAATACTGGAAGTTAGCAACTGAAAACCAAAATGATGTTTTTTGAAAAACTAAGTTTTCACTTATGATAAGCTGTCTGACATTAAAATAGGATAAAACAGCAATTATCAATGCTGTTGGCACAAATGTAAATGTGTTAAACCTATTAACTCCTTGTAGGGATGTTAAGTTATATACTGAAAATTGTATTAATCCAACACACAAAATAAGCAATCCAGTTTTGTATATTTTTTCATTTTTAAAATACGAATAAATGTATAAAATTAATGCTTGCTCATAACTTGTGAATACTGAATTAAAAAACATTGTATTAATGTGTTGGTATGAAAGGTAAGTAGTATATATATCTATAAGAATATTTGATGCAACAACAATAAGTATCAATTTGTCAACAAAATATAGTCGGGGTAATACTATTACCCCGACTATAAATGTTGCACTAGCAAAATATGTTTGAATAAGTATATTTTCGAGCCACATTTAATTGCATTCAGGAGGGCACATTCGTCCTACGTTCATTCCTCGGAAAAGATATTTTTTTCCGCCATTAGGTTTGTCTGACAAAAAAAGTTTACTCCCTTCGTAAAAGTAACTTAATGGGGCTTGACAAAAATCATTTAGTGAAGAACCATCGTTTCTATTAATAATATTAAAATCAGGATCATTAATAATGTTTTTTACCTTCAACATAAGCATATTAGGGTTTGAAGCAGAGTCTTTATTTTCGTTGTAAAATTGATAAAATGATGAAGCTTCATGGTAAGATATTAATGGGTGTATGTAGTTTTTTACAGGGTAAGTAAGGCCTGTTGTTTTTGAAAGGAATTTTACTTGCCCAATATAAGCTTCAACAAAAGATTTAAATTTTGCAGCATTTATCAGTTCATAATTTGATGCTGTAGTTTTAGATAACATAAAGTATCTCCCATTTACATCAGTACTTATTGATTCTATTGTGTCACGACCATTAACATTTTTATGTACAGCTTTAGAAATTACGTAAGTAAAATATTTATCACTTGGATTCTCAATGTTTAGTAAGTAATAGAAGGCTATAAAAGTGTCAGAAGACATTTTATAATTATCAAGTTGAATTGCATTGCTCAAGGATATCCAGTTAATATTAAAATCAATATTTGATATATTTGGGTTTACTGTTGTCCCATAATAAGAAGAGAAAATTGAAGCTAAAGGCTCCACGTAACTGGGAGGAACAGGTTCATTATACTCAATGGCCTGTACGGTTTTATTAGCTAAATCAAATAACGAATCGAGTAATTGTCTCATTTTATTAATTTCTGGAGGAGTGTCTCTTTGGAGAAAACGCACTGTTGTGTTATAATCTTTATTCTCTTCATCGTTTGTAGATGGATTGCAGCTATAATGCAACAGTGTAAGTGCTAACAAAAACAATACAATTAATTGTTTTTGCAATTTTGATAATTTGGTTTTCATATTAGTTGGCGTTGGTTTACAATTCAAAGCTCGCTAAGTAAAAATACTTGTTGTAGGGTAGCACTACTGCTTTTTGCTACGTAGTTTTTGGTAGATGGCTGCATTGTATAGTTAGTTTAATACTACTAATGTATGTATTGCAATCGGAAAGTAAAAGTTAAAATATTGTGATATAGGTAGATAGTAATAAAAAAAGCCCCTGAAATTCAGGGGCTTTAGTGCGGATGATAGGAATCGAACCTACACGCCTTGCAGCGCCAGATCCTAAGTCTGGTGCGTCTACCAATTTCGCCACATCCGCGAATGGGGTGCAAAGGTATAAAAGAAGTTTGAAATAATCAAAATGTAAATATCAAAATTTTGTAGTTATTTACCCATTGTACTATTCGCCCTAGGCACTAAATTTGATGCCATTACCTGTGAACATGATAGATATTGACGTTGAGGCTGAAAAACATGAGATACTAAAACGTTATCGCCAGCTGTTGCGCTCGTGCCGACACACCCTTGAGAAAGGTGATAAACAATTGATACGCAGAGCCTTTGATATGGCTTTGGAGGCGCATAAAAATATGCGTCGCAAAAGTGGTGAGCCCTATATATACCATCCTTTAGCTGTGGCACAAATTGCAGCACAAGAAATTGGCTTGGGCACTACAAGCCTTGTGTGCGCACTGCTGCACGATGTTGTGGAGGATACCGATATCACTCTTGAGGTGATAAAACACAACTTTGGCGATAAAGTAGCCCGTATTATTGATGGGTTAACTAAAATATCGGGTGTTTTTGATCAAACCAGCAGCCTGCAAGCCGAAAATTTCCGAAAAATGCTGCTTACCCTTAGCGAAGATGTAAGGGTGATATTGATAAAACTTGCCGATAGGCTGCACAATATGCGCACGCTTGAAAGCATGAGCCGCAAAAGCCAGCTGAAAATTGCCTCAGAAACCATATACCTTTATGCACCGCTAGCGCATCGCTTAGGTTTATACTCGATAAAAACAGAGCTTGAAGATCTTTCGATAAAATATACTGATTCAGAAAGGTATATCGAGATAGCACAAAAACTGCAAGAAACCAAAGCGCAACGAAACCGCTACATAAAACGATTTATTGAGCCTATAGAATCTCGCTTAGTGGCTGAGGGCTATACTTTTGATATTAAAGGTAGGCCTAAATCAATCTATTCCATTCTTAATAAAATGAAAAAACAGGCCGTACCCTTTGAAGAGGTGTACGATTTGTTTGCTATACGTATAACATTAGATATTCCACTAAACGACGAAAAAGCTGATTGTTGGAATGTATACTCTATTATTACTGATTCGTACTTTCCTAACCCTGATAGGCTTCGCGATTGGATATCATCGCCCAAAACAAATGGCTACGAGAGCTTGCACACCACCGTTATGGGGCCTGAAGGAAAATGGGTAGAGGTGCAAATACGTAGCAAGCGTATGGATGAGATAGCCGAAAAAGGTTATGCCGCCCATTGGAAATACAAAGATGCAAAAGGAGGTGCAAGCGAAAGCAGCCTTGAAGCTTGGTTGGCACGTGTACGCGAAATATTAGAAAGTCCTGATGCTAATGCTATCGACTTTTTAGATGATTTTAAACTAAATCTCTTTGCCGAAGAAGTTTTTATCTTTACGCCAAAGGGCGAACTTCGTAAGTTGCCCGCCAACAGTACCGCTCTTGATTTTGCATTCGATATTCACTCCGATGTAGGTTATCGCTGTATAGGGGCTAAGGTAAATAACAAACTTGTTCCTATTAATCATCCGCTTAGTAATGGCGATCAAGTAGAAATATTAACGGCTAGTAGACAAAAACCTAGTGAAGATTGGCTTAAATATGTGCGAACAGCTAAAGCCAAATCGAAAATTAAGCAAATACTTCGCGAAGAAAAGAAACGACTTGGTGATGATGGAAAAGAGATTTTAGAACGGAAGTTTAGGCAAGCTAAAGTGCCATTTACCAATGAAAACTTAAACTACTTAGCAACCTATTATCGTTTCCCCAGTTCACTAGATTTGTTTTATGCCATAGCCACCGAAAAATTTGAAAAAGATAAATTAGAACTGTCTTTTGTTTTCGATCCTAAAAATAAAGCACTTAAAAAAGAAGCTAAAGATACCGCAGCACACCAAGAGACTGAGAAAAATAAAAAGGCAGGTAAAGTACGTAGTTCAAACGAAATTATTTTGGGCGATGACTACGATGATATGCCTTATGATTTTGCAAAATGCTGCTCGCCCATACCCGGTGATGAGATATTTGGCTTTATTACGGTGGGTGAAGGTGTAAAAATACACCGTACCAATTGTCCCAACGCTATACGATTAATGAGCAATTATGGGTATAGAATAATAAAAGCCCAATGGGCACATTCGCCCATTAAAAGTAGTAAGGCATTTTTGGCAGGTGTACAAGTTACAGGTATTGATAGTGTTGGGGTTATTAGCAAAATAACTGATGTAGTATCGAAAGATTTAGCGGTGAATATGAAATCTATTACGGTAGAATCTCATGAGGATGGTACATTTGCAGGAAAAATAATGCTGTTTATCAACGATACTCAGCATTTGGATACTTTGCTACAACGTATTAAAGGGACATTACCTACGGTGCAAGTAAGTAGAATTGATGTTAATTAGTTTTGTAAGAAATTAAAATCTTTACTGATGCAAATTCAAATATTATGTGATAATATTAACTCATGGATAATTCCTTATGCAAAGGAATTATTAAGTGAAATTATTTCTTTAGGACATAAAGGAAGTTTATTGCATGATAATAGGGGGGTTCAGGAAGGTGATATTTTGATTATGCTTTCTTGTGAAAAAATATTTAAAAAATTATACTTAAATAAAAATAATCTTGTTGTTCATGAAAGTGCCTTGCCTCAAGGCAAAGGTTGGTCTCCCTTGACATGGCAAGTGTTAGAAGGAAGAAAAGAAATACCCGTAACACTTTTTGAAGCTACTGTAAATGTTGATGCAGGAGATGTTTATGGGCAAGAAATTATTGAATTAGATGGCTATGAATTAATTGATGAACTAAGAGAAAAACAAGGTAAGGCAACGAAGAAACTTATCTTGGATTTCATCAAAAATTACCCTAATGTGATAGGGGTGCCTCAGAAAGGTGAAGAAAGTTATTATTTGCGTCGAAAACCTGATGATAGTGAGTTAGATTTAAACAAAACATTGGGAGAACAGTTCAATCTGTTGAGGGTTAGTGATAATGATCGTTACCCTGCATGGTTTGAAAAGGATGGGGTTAAATATATTATAAAAGTATACAAAGGATAGGTCGATAAAAGCTTGAAGGAATATATTATTTATTTTTGAGTGCTTCATTTTCTGTCTTGAACATCCTTACTTCACTTTTGAGACTTGCATTTTCTTTCATTACCTCGATAATCATCTTGTTTTGTTCATCAATCCTACCTTCAAGATTTTTTATTCTATCCCAAAGCTCACTTCTTACTTTTTCATCAAATTCCTTTTTATCTTTTTGGGGCAAAAAATATACCTCAATTAATTTCAATAAAATTGCTCCTCCTGAACCTGAACCAACAATAGTTACTACTAATTCCCAATTCATTATACACGTCTGTTTAAGTATGTTTGAAATTGTAAAATAATTGTTGCAATAAATGACGATTCATTCTCGGATAAGGCTTCTCCCAAAGTAGTTAAAGCAATATTATAGTCTGAATAATAGGTAAAAGAATTTGTGGTATGTCTTGAAAGTATTGATAAGGAAACGGATGGAACTGAAGTGCTTAGTGTGCTATTTTCAAAGACTTTAATAAAATCCTTAAATGCTATTATTTTATTAGAGGCGATTCTATTAGCATGAAAATAACCTGATGAAGAGTTGTTTATTCCAGTAGAGGCTGTATTTTGGTTTATTGATGCTTGAAAGGTATTGCCAGAACTGAAAGGTAAAATTTGAGCTACTGGGCCAATTCCTGCACAACCAATTGCACACTTAGCGCCAGCCGCTACATCATTTCTTACGTAGGCCGACATGTGAAAATTATCTTTATAAATGGGGTTGATAATATAACCGGTATCCCCATAGCCTGCTATACCATCACCGGTAATGCCGTTGGCATCGTGGCTTACTCCTGTGGGACTCCAGCTTATCTTATATTGATTAGGATTTTTCAAGTTTACACTGTGCCTGCTTGCTGTTCCGCCAACAAAGGGATAAATAGCGTGCATTTTGTTCCATAAGCCATTTTGTTTTAATTGGGTTACCAAATAGGTAATTGCAAATATTTGAGTTTCATCTTCAATACCTGTGGCAGCGAGAAAGGCGGTAATATCGGCGTCGGGTTTGACAAAGGGGACTTGGCAATAATCATAATTGAACATAAATTCTAACGATACATTCATTATATGTCCGGTAAACTCGCTATCCCACTTTTCAGTAAAAGGTTGCAGGTTGCTTTGTTTGCTTAGCGACCAATCGTAATCCTCGTCATCTAGTTTTGAAAGTATATCTAAGCATATAAGTAATGTATCGCTTTCTACTTCCAACTCATCGCTTTCGTCCTTTTTTACCAAATCGCCCACTATAACTTCAAAGTCATAGTAAAGGCTGCCATCATTTACCCTCGCTATTATTGGGGTAACCCACATAAAGGGTTGTTTTTCAGGTTGTGCAAGTCCGTTGTTGGTGCCATCGGTTTTGGTCATAGCTGTTTCCAACTCCCAACGGTCGCCATAGCCAAAACCTCTGATTTGCAAATGATTATTTGCCAGTGTTTTTAGTTGGGTTACTACCTGATTTTTTGTCAAAAACTTCATTTTCTTTCTTTTCTAAATAGTTTAACAGCTTTTGGATGTTTTCTTTTTTTATTACTCTTTTCTTCATAATTAATCACAGCAATCTTTTTCGCCTTTATCTATGGGTAGCGAGGTTGAAAACCTGCCTCCTCTGGTATTGCCCAAAAACATACCTGTGTTGTATGTATTGGTACGAGGTTGTATAGCATCAATAGTGGTATTACCGTTTAACCAAAGTGGGTATTGACTTTGGTTTTCTTGCAAATACTTTACTATACGCTTGGCATACCACTCGGCGTGGTTGAGGTAATAGTTTTTTATTTGACTAAGCTGCTCAGGAGTGGCTGTGGTACTGTTTTCGCTATTTTTTACCACTACCGATTTATTCATAAATTTATAGGTGAGCGGCGTGGTAAGCTCGGCCATGCAATAGTATTTTATGGCTGTTTGCAGGTAGTCGTTTAGCAGGGTTTGGTTTAGTGCGCTTACGGTGTTGTTTTGTATTTCGGTTTTTAACTGGTTGTATAGCGATGTACCCAAAATGCTTTGTATGTAAATATCTTGCACCATTAATATGGTGGGTGCTATAAGTTTGTTATCGGTGTTTTCGCTAATAACGGTGTCTTCTTTCAGCTTGTCGGCTGATATAAAATATACGTGTGCCATGCTTTGTATTGATAGTTTTTTGTGTAGAAATAGAAAGGTTTTTAGCGGCGGTGTACGCTGCGAACTATATAGGTTTTACCCTCAATAATTTCGGTAGTGGTGCTTAGTATGCCTTTGTTTTCAAGCGTTTCAAGTTGACGCACTACATCGTTTTCGGTAAGAAAGGTATGTTTTGCCATTTGTTTTAGCGTAGCCCTGCTGTTTTGTTGGATTACCTCTATTAGTTTTTGCTGTGCTTGGCTTATATCTCCTTCTAAAGAAAAACTATAGCCGAAATTTTGTCCATTATCTGTTGGCGGTTGTTTGGGAGCAAGCGGGAAACCAATTTGTGCTAAATAATTACGCTTCTCTTCCTGTGTCAGCACTTCGGCAATATCTTGATCACCCAAAATCATCCCCATGCCTATGGGTTCTGTGGGACAAAGAGTAAGGGGGGCATCAATACCGTTGGTTTGGGCAAGGTTTTTTAGCAATTGCTCAATGGTTTGGCGGCGTTTGCTAATGTAGGTGTTCTGAAAAAGCTCGTAGGCTTCGCGCAACTCGTTACGACCTCCTAATTGACCTGCAACTCTCACCCCAAACAACATGGGGCTGGTAACTTTATGTCCCACAAAAATAGTGTCCATCACCGTTTGTTTCAGTTGCTCGTATTGCTTGTCTAGCTCGTTAGGGCGCAGTTGCATCACTTGTGGGCTGTTTTCTGCTCCATCAGTAAAGTAAAGTATAATCTCTCCAGCATTGTCGGTGCCTGCTACTTTGCGTTTTACTTGTTTTTCAATCTCGCGTTGCTCGTCTTCGGTAGGTACGCCGTTGGTAAAGGTTAGCATTGTACCTGCCGAAAAGCCTGTTTTTATATTGTTGAGATGAAAATTACTAATCTCTATTTCGGTCTCGATAGCAGCGTTGCAACCCAAATAACCGGGTAAAGGATATACTTTCATTTGCGGGCTATACTCGCGGAAATACAATATGCTTTCACGCTGAGGAATATTAACATCAAAAGCAGGGATGGCCTGCACATCATCGGGTTGACGGTTGCTGCCTGCAAATTTATTGGTGAGCGATTGCTGCTCTGTCCATTGTTTCGAGGTGTATATTACACTAGCATCGTCGTTTATGCGGCAAGTAGCCCAATCCACATGGTATATCTCGCTTATCTTACCTGTAACTATGTTTTGGTATATTTTCAGCGCGAAGCCGTTAAACAATTCATAGTCTAAAATTACCTTTTCCAACACCGCGTTTAATCCTTCAAAACGGTTGGCGTTGTTTATAAACTGCTGCACCTTGGCGGCCTGTGCCGTATTGTACAAAGGAGGCAATTGTACCCCCTTGCCAAAAATGTAATCTTTTTTACCGCTAACAATGGCTTGGTGGGTTGATGAGCCGTTGTATAAATTGATAAGATAATCGGGGTAATCGTTGCCCTCGCCGTAGTTTATCCAATCAAACCGACGGCTTTCTTTAAAACGAGGGGGCTTGTGCCACGTGGGCACTTGCAGGGTAGTGAAGTAGTGTTTTTGTTTATTATCCATTGTATACAAATGCGTTATCGGTGGTTGGGGTATAGGTGTAGGTAGTATCGGCAGTGCCTACAACGTAGGCAAGTCCTGTTTCTACCAGCTCGTCGGCGTTGGCGGGGGTAAGGTTGGTGGTGCTGTCTTGCGCATACACCTTATAATCCCAAAAGCCCTCGGGGTTAAGCTCTACTTCCGACAATAGAGGGTCGGGACTGGTTATTTCCACAATTTCAAAACTGTTGAACCTATCGGGATATTCCGATGTATCGGCAGCAAGGCAGGCAACACTTTGGTGGGTTTGGCGATTTATAAACTCGAAAAGATAGGTGGGATTGGGGCGTATGGTTTTTTCATCTAGGGTGAAAATAACTAAATTGTTAGTGCCTTTGTTTATCAGTATCATCCCTCAATAATTGGAGGGGATGATTTTTGTGCCAATTTTTAATTTTAATAATCAAAAAAAGTGTATTATTGCTTTATCAGCTATGTTTATAACTTTATATGGGTATTTCTGTCAATAGTGGAGAAGAAATTAATTATGAAGCATTGCCAAAGCCTTTTTTGCGTTGGGCAGGGGGAAAAACTTGGCTATTAAAACATGTCAAAACTCTTATTCCTAAAATAGAATTTAATAATTATCACGAACCCTTTCTTGGGGCTGCATCTTTTTTCTTTTTTTTTAATAATGGTAAAAAATCCTATTTATCAGATTTAAATAGAGATTTGATCGATACTTATATTGAGGTTCAAAATAATCCCGAAGAAATTGCAACAGTCTTAGCAAAATATAAGAATACAAAAGAATTCTATTATAAAATACGAAGTAAAAAGACCTCAGATCCTCTTGAAAGAGCCGCAATATTTATCTATCTAAATATGTACTCTTATAACGGGATTTACAGAGTAAATAGAGATGGAGGATACAATGTCCCATATGGGTATAGGCAGAATGTAAAACTTAACGATAAAAATTTTTACAAAGTTAGCAAGGCTCTACAAAATACAACTTTTTTCAGTGGCGATTTTGAAATATGTAAAAATAATATTCAAAAAGGAGATTTCGTGTTTCTTGATCCTCCTTATACAGTTTCACATAATAACAACGGGTTTATTGAATATAATCAGAAAATATTTTCTTTAGACGATCAATACCGACTTAGGGGATTGATTGATTATATTTCAAATGAAGGAGCTTATTACCTATTGACAAATGCTGGTCATAGCATCATTCAAGAAATATTTAATAGTGATGATAATAAGATGTTTGAATTAAATAGAAAGAGTTTAATAGGAGGAAGGAATGCAAAGAGGGGGGATGTTTCTGAATACATATTTACTAATGCTGTTTAAGTTATGGAAAAAGAAAAAATTAAATATTTTCATGAGAGCTTAAAGTTAACTAGTGAAGTTGGAGGTATATTAAGGGTTAAACAAAGAGTTTATGACATAATCACGGTAACGAAAAATAAAGTGGACCAGTATATTGATAATGGCTGGGAAAAAGAAAGGGAGCTCAAGTCAAAATTTAAACTTAAAAAGCATAAGAGTGAAAAAAAATTGTTTAAAGAAAAAAGCTGGGGTGTCTTTGCAAAATTAGATTTCAATTATATTAGTATTGATGAGAAATTTAATACTGTTTTTTTAGATGAATGTGCTGGAACAGCATTTGATTTTTTGATTGCAGATTCTGAAACTATTCTTTTAGTCAATATCTTTTTTTCAGAACAAGAAAAAACCATCAGTAAACTAAAAAGTGATGTAGAATTAATTGGGAAAAAAAAGACCCAAATTTTTAATGCTGTAAGAAAATACTTACCAGGCAAAAGAAAAGTTAAAATAATATTTGTCACAAAGAACTTAGCTTTAAGCGATGAGGATAAGGTCTGTTTGAAGAACTATGACATTACACATTTTAATGAAGATGCAATTGTATACTATGATGAATTGAGAAAACATCTAGGGTCTGCGGCAAAATTTCAGCTACTTGGATCACTATTCCCGAACTTGACCATCCCCGAGCTAGATAATCGGATACCAGCCATTGAAGGAGAGATGGGTGGGTTTACATATTATTCGTTCTCAATTGAACCTGAAAAACTACTTAAAATAGGTTATGTATTACATAGAAATAATGCTAATGCCGAATTAATGCCCACTTATCAAAGGCTAATTAAAAAAACTCGTCTAACTGCAATACAAGATTTTATTGAGCATGGAGGTTTTTTTCCAAATTCGTTAGTTATAAATATTGACAACGGAGGAAAAAAACTTCAATTTGACAAGTCAGGATTGCAACATGAAAATTCTTTATCAAGAATCGGTGTTCTCCATTTGCCAAAAACATATCGTTCAGCTTATATAATAGATGGACAGCATCGACTCTATGGTTATTCAAATTCTAAGTATAAGAGTAAAAACACTGTACCAGTAGTAGCCTTTGTAAACTTTGATCAGCAAAAACAAGTAAAACTTTTTTTAGACATAAATCAAAATCAGAAAGCAGTTTCTCGAAGCCTAAAGAATGATTTAAAAGCCAACATTTTGTGGAATTCCGATAAACCTGCTGAGCGTATAGAGGCACTTATTCTAACAATAGCAATTAAACTCGGTGAAGATGTAAACTCTCCTCTATTTAATCGTATACAACTTGGGGAAAATACCAAAAATGAAACTAGATGTATCACGACTGAATCAATTAAAATTGGATTAGACAAAGGACATTTTTTTCCTCAATATTCATCGAAGAATAAACTAATTAACTTAGGCACTTTTTTTAATGAAAATAACGAAAAAACGAAAGAGTTAATTTACCCCTTCCTAGTTGATTATTTTAAATTTATTAGCGTTGAGCTGCGCGATGACTGGAATATGGGTGAAGCCGATTATGGATATTTATCAATTAATGCTGGAATTGAAAGTTTAATCAGAATAGTAGGCGATATCTGTAAGTTTTTGATTGAAAGGGATGAGGTTAATCCTTTAACAAATAGTGCTCAATTTTTGCTAGATAAAATTAAACCTTTTATATACCCAGTGATTGATTATTTCAAAGGTTTAGGGATTGACCAGAAAAAAACTCTAAAAAAGAGTTATGGTGCTGCCGGAAAGTTAAAATATTGGCGGACGCTCCAAGAAGTTATCCATAAAGTAAAACCAGAGTTTAATCCAGAAGGATTAGAACGGTATCTTAAGGATGAGGAGAAGGCATTTAATGCAGAGTCAACTCAGATAGTTAAAGATATTGAGGCTTTCTTGAAACAAGATGTTAAAAGTTTACTCGAAGGTTTTTATGGCGAAAACTGGATAAAACTAGGAGTGCCCAGGTCTATTTATATAGATGCTTCAAGTTTAGCAGTTACAAAAAATGCTGATGTCCTTGATAAAAGTGAAGAGGTTGCTGCATGGGATTGTTTATATCTAATTAATTATAAGAAGATTATGCTGCATAAAAGCAATTGGAGTGAATTGTTTAATAAAAGATATACTAAACCTGGGGAGGAAAAACTTGAAGGAGGGAGGGAAAATAAATTAAACTGGATTGAAAAGCTTAATACTATAAGAAATAAGACAAGCCATAGTCAGCAAGTTAAAGAAGAAGAATATAATTTTTTATGTGAATTGCGTGATTGGCTTTTAGACGGGGGAATTGACGAATAACCGTTAACACAGAGCGAGATCCCGAAACAAGTTCGGGATGACAGCGCGCAATGACGAACGCTGGGTAATAGTTTGTATAAATAGTAAATGATTATTGGTAAATGTAAAATGGCAAATGATTTACCAACCACCACCGCCACCACCAGATGCTCCGCCGCCGCTAAAACCGCCACCGCGTGAGGGCGACGAACTTCTGTTGCCTGATGATGAGCTGCTATTGCTAGATGAATTGGTATAATCTCCGCCAATAGTCCAACTTGTTTTATCGCGAGGTGTATTTGCCGAAGTTTTAACTCTTTCCCAAAAGGCTTTTTTACGCGTTTCAGGCCGCAAAATATCAATATCAGGATAGTTGGGCATTTGGAGGCGCAGGTTATCCACTTTTTGCAGCATATAATCACGATAGTAAATGTGGCTACTGTGTTGCATTACCAACATCCAATAGGCGCTAGTAGCATAAGGTCTTTGGGCAGGAGTATAGTAATCGGGCAATCCGTCATTAGCCAATTCCAGCGATGGGGCAATTGCATCACTAAATTTCTCTACCCATTCCATTTCACAATCCAACGCCATGGCATAGGGCAAATACCTTTCAAGCAATAGGTTGGCATCGGGTCGGTTTATAATATCCAGTCGGTGTTCATCCGCCGTTTTTAAAAATAGCTTAAACCCGTTAATTTCATCTTTTAGTTTTAATCCTTCACGTGTATAAAGATAAAAATCCAGTTTTATTCTAAAAACAGCTATATATAATAGTGCTAAGCCAATAAAAAAGTAGGTATAGGTATATACGTCGGCCATATATTGTACAATGGTTAACGATCCACTAAGTATAAGCGCGGTATAAAAAAGAAGTTTAGAAAACCATGTACGGTATTTTTTAAATTTTATATACTTAAATGTTTTAATTCTGCTATTAGAGTCTTTAGTAAAGAAAAAATTTTGGGTAAAGTTTTCTACCACATCATTAAAATAGGCCATTGCGGCACTGCCGTTTTTTTCGTTTATCGTTTCGTTGGTTATCAGTAATGCGTATTTCTCAAAAACGTGGTGGTCGGCAGGTCTACCCTTGTAGGTTTCTTTGGGTGAGTTTATTTTATAATATTGGTTATTTCCTTGTTTTTCAACCTCAATATCAATGTGTTTATACACGGCCAAATCAACCAATGCAGCAATGGTGTTTTTTGCGGTGTGTTCTTTTTTAAGAAAGAAAGACATTGAGGCAGGGTCGAGGTTTTGCGGTGGATCGAACTGTGGTATAACATTGCCCGACTTTTTTTGACGGTAGTTTACATATAGCCTTATTATTAATGCCCTAACAAATAAAAATATACCTACAACAAAAATAAATAGTGGGCCAAAATTGGTAAAAAACGTCAAAAACCAAAACTCGCCTTTGCCGGGTTTTGTAACAAATCCCTTTGGCCACGAGGTTGAGATGGTTAGCCCTTGCCCTTTTTGCAGGGGAACTGTTGTGGTAAAGGTTATAGTGCCTTTTTCATAATCTGATACATTGGTACATTTGCTTTGGGTGCTTCCATACGCACCTGTATAGCAAGCGTTTGATATAGGCGATGCGCCTTGTGGCAAGTGTAACGTACAGCTAACGGTATCAATAGGCATAGTCCATCCTGTACCGTTAACATTTAGGTATAATTCATCGTAATCTTTATCAAAATGAATAATGTTTGAGGATGTATAATATATTTTATAGGTGTGGTATCCCGCGTCAAGATTATTATTGGGGTTGCCTATATATAAAACTTTTGAGCCTTCTTTATCTTCATTTTTAAATGGCTCTGCTTGTCCGTTTCGAGTAATACTGTCAACCAACACCCAAGTGCTTTGGTTTAATCCGTTTTTCCAATAGTATTCGTTGGGTATATAACGTACTATACCGCGTTTTATATCGTTGCTAATGGCCTCAACGGTGTATTTGCCGCCATCGGGGGTGTACTCGTAGTTTATACCTTCGGCAGTATTGTATATTTTTATAGTTTCTACAATATTTAATTGCCCGTTGGGCAATATGCTTACGTCGCTATGAAAACTATTTATTTTATCTGAAGCCTGATAATTAAGTAATACTGCAAGTGATGGGGTTTGTGGTATATCCTCACGAATGGTGCGTATAATAGCGTATTCCACCTCGTCTTTTACAACATTGTATTCTACAACGTGCTTGGGTATTTTTGATAGTGTACCGTATTGGGATTTTAAATTCCCCAATTGAATATTTATTCTTTTTTTACTAAATGAATAAATATTATTTTTTAATATCGGGTAGCGTTCTTCAAACACATCATAGGGTACTTGATTGGCTTTAAAGGCTTCCCATGTAGCTTCGCGGTATAATGAATCCAACTGCTCATCATTGAAAAAATGGGTAATTGAAGGGCTATACGGATATTTTGTTTTTTGTGCATTAAGTGATAATACACTAAAAAATATGGCCAATAATATTATGAAGAACTTTTTCACCTTTAAAACATATTAATAAAAAAATTAATTATTGCCTGTAAAGTTCACTTTGGGTGGGGTATAGGCTTCTTGTTGTTCGGCAAAAAAGGTTTTGGGTTTAAAACCAAAGGCATTGGCAATAAAAAATTTTGGGAATACGGCTATCGATTGGTTGTATTCTCGCACAGCACCATTGTAATAGCGGCGCGCTGAGTTGATATTGTCTTCTATTTCATCAAGTGTATAATACAGGTTTTGAAAATGTGTATCGGCTTTTAATTCAGGATAGTTTTGCGCGATAGAGAATACACTGCGTAATGCTGAACTTAAACCTATGGCTACTTGTTGCTGCTCATCAGCATTTATGGCTGATACACCTCTACTGTGCCATTTAGATATTTCGGTTAATATATCTTTTTCGTGTGCGGCATAGCCTTTTACGGTTTCTACTAAATTGGGTATTAAATCGAGGCGTTTTTGCAAATAAGTACCTATTCCGCTCCAGCCTTCTTCTACCAAAACACGTTCTTTTACCAACTCGTTGTATATGCGCATTAGCATTACAAGAGGGATAATAATTACTAATAAAAGAATTACAAGTACTATAACTAGGGCATTCATTGGCTTTTGTTTTTATTTGTAATACTACTGATTTTTTTGGTTTTGATTGCAACAAATCGATTAAATATCGGTTGTCAAAACAAAAAAAAGCCCTGCTATGTTGCAGGGCTTTAGGTGTGTAAGGGAAAAATGGAAGGTGAAAACCCTTACACTATTTTAGTTTGCTTATGCAGCAGGTGTAGTGAGGCTATCAATAGTTACACTGGCAGTGTCTATCTGTTTGGCCAATTCAGATTCTTCGCCCATAAAGGTTAGTTCAAAGCCGCTCATATCGCCATAAGCTGTACCTGTGCTGCCTTTACCGCCGTTTAATAATGCGCCGCGAGTTTCGCCCATTAGCCAGTATATACCGTTGTTATCTTTTATAATAACCATTAGGTTGTTTTGGGCTAATAGTAATATTTCATTACGTTTGGTAATTTCTAGCTTGTCTAGTTTTACACTTAGGGTTTGCTCGTAAAAAACAGTCCCATTTTCGTTATTTACTTGTATGTTTTGTTCGAAAACACTGGTTTTCTTGCGCAATTCGTATTTAAAAAACTGCTTACCTGTTGATAGGGTAAGCGCGCTTATCAAACCGCTTGCTGATGTTAGTGATGCTTTGTTGGCTATTTCTGTAAAATATACTGCTTCTATACCGCCGTTACTATTGCGGCAGTCCAACGTGAAGCCTGTGGTTAATGCACATGACATGGTTTCTTGTTTCGTTTTTGTGTTATTGGTTGTTTAAAATATTGTTAGCTATTGGCCCTTAGCCTTTGGCTTTTAAGAGCTAAAAGCTAAAGGCCAAAAGCTATTAAGAGTTTGTGTACTGCACAATTTCGTTAGGGAATGCCACTTGTACGCCTGCTTTCCAACGAGCTTTCATACGTACCTCGTCGTTGTCTTTACTGTACCAAATGTTAAAGTTTTCGTAGTCGTTCAAAAGGTCGGTACCGATAAAGAAATTACTTGTGCGACCTGCAAAAATGCGGTTGGTATCGTTTAAACCGTGAACTGCCACTACGCGTATGTTAGTACCCGGTAGTAATAATTCGCCAGCAATATGCTTATCAGGGCTTGCAGCATCGTAAAAGAAGTTGTTTTCGTTTTTAAGGCCTAAAACCAATTTGCGGAAAGTATCCCAACCTTCTAATACCACTACATCATCTTTATCCAAAAGGCTGGCGGGCAATGCGGTAATAATAGCATCGTGTATGGCTACCGAATTGGCAGTGGTGATAGAGGTGGTGCTACCTGTATTTCCTGCAACGGCTGTTCCTGCGGCATCAATAATTTTAATAAAACCGTCAAACTTGTTCAAATTTGGGTCGCCACTGCCGGTATCGCCTTTCCAGTAGGCTTTTTCCATTTCTTGTGCAATGGTGGCAGTCATAAAATCGGCAAGAGCTTCCTCAGGAACAAGGGTTTCGTAGTAGCTACCTGCGTTTAACAAAAACTGTGTCCATTTGGCTTCTAATTCATCAGGACACCATTTTTTGTTTACTTTAAGATGACCAACGGTTATGGTACGTTGGGTAAAGGTGGTGTTTCCACTAGCACTAAAGCCGCAGCCTGTGCCACTTTGGAAATAAATTTGGTCATCCATAATATTGATGACTTCTGCCGATTTAATACCTGTTTGCACGGGGAAAAGTTCGGCGGTACGGCTGCCAAATAACGATTTGGTTACCAAGGGAACTACGTTTTGCTCGGTGTAATTATCGAGCGAGCTTACGCTATACGCAAATGAATGCTTTAGTAAGCCGGGAATAGTGTTGTGTTTCATTTTGTATTTAATGTCTTTGGGTTGATAGTTGATTTTGCTGTTGGCTATTAGCTGTTGGCCTTTGGCCTAGTATGTATTTATTTTGCCAATGGCTAAGTGCTAATAGCTAAAGGCCAGCAATTAGCTTTTCAAAAGCGCGGCAATGCGGTCGGCTTTGCTCAGTGTGCTGGTGTTGCGGGCAAACTGGCGGTTGCGCATAGATTCTTCGGGGGTGTTTTCCACCAGTATTTCCAATACACGGCTAATATTGCTAAGGCTTTGGCGCAATGCTTTGTTATCGGCTTGCATAGCACTGAATTGCTTTTTTATGGCAGTTAGCTCCACTACATTGTTTTGGTGTTGACGGCGCATAGTCTCTATTTTTTCTTTTAAATCAGAGGCTTGTCCTACGGCTTTGCTTCCGCCACCGCTACTTGTTCCGGTTTTTTCTTTAGGTACAAGTACTTCTACTTTTCCTTTTTTAGTGATAAACGACGAGCCGTCTTCCATTTCATACTCGCCATCGGGTATAGGGGCTTCGCCTTGCTCGGTAATTACCATCACGGCAGTACCTACAGCCAACTTGCCTGTGTAGCTAATTTGTGTGCCATCGGCAAGGGTAGCTTCGGTAACATCACCCGCAGGTTGCTCGCCAAAAGCCAGTTTTTTAATTTTATCCCAAGCGTCGTTTCCTATCGCATTCAGGATTTTGTCTTTAGTCATTTTCATTTTTAATAATTTCGATTAATTGTTGGATGATAATTTCCGATGCATCGGTTACGTGCATTTGGCCAAACATTCCTTCTACGCTAAACCCTTGCAGTTTGCCTGTTTTTATGTAGTTGTCCCACACCTGCGGGTTATCTACTTTAAAACAGCCAAACCAGCTACCATCGGGCAATTCGGGGTAAAATGCAGGCGCATTTACACCGTTTTGTTTATCAACAAGGTAACTTTGCACCATATACACGCCACCCACTTTTTGCTGTGGATTGTGCATTACATTTACATTGGCGGTGAAGCGATTGCGGAAATATTTATAACAAACGCTTTTTATGGTGGGTTTATCAAAAACAACGTAGTACTCGCGGTCTCCCTCTTTGCGGTATATGGGCAGGTTGGCTACCATAAGGGCACCGCAAATAATACGTTGTTCAGGGTTTTGGGTGGTAAACCCAAAAGGTTTTTGTTTGCCAAAGGCTACCCAATTAAACTCAGTAGCGGGTACATCTACCAATGCTACATAATCGACCCCAGAGACGGGGTCTTCATCGGTAATTTTCAGTTTGTAAACGGGGATTTGCTTTGGTTGCATTTGCCCTGTAATTGGTAGGGGTATAAAGTGTGCAACTTTGGTTATAATTTTTTGTTGGTGGTTGATTGTTGTTTGTCCGTCGACGGTTGACAGTCAACTGTCGACAGTTTGTGAGTTGTCATTCTGTGCTTGTAGAAGTGGATAACGGGTGCGCTTCCAGTCATTCCTGCGAAAGCATATATCTGTGTGATAGCTAAGCTTAAACCTCCATTGCTCTCTCCTTTACCTATTCCTCAGCCCTAATAAGAAGAGAAGCCTTATGCATATTTTCTGTGGTAAATGGGGGGGTGGCGGTTCTCAAATTGAAATTAGTTTTCCCATTTTGGGAAATAATCCCTCCTTTAAATCAATATTGAAAATAAATGTGCTTGTGAAGTAATGCAGCAATAGCAGGCTTTTGGAGTTGTTTACACGTGTTAAGTGTTCTATTGGCACGACGTTGGGAATTGGTAATAACAATTAACCAAATGTTTAACCATTAAATAATTACCACTATGAAAAACCTAAAAAGAATCTCAGCTTTAATTTTTGCAGCCATGTTTATGTTTGCTGCCTGCAAAAAAGACGAAAATGCTGCGCCAATGCAAAACAACCCAAATGGAGAGCCTCAAGCGCAGTCGTTTAAGGTGAAAATGACTGATGCCCCCGGCGACTATGAAGGACTGGATATGAAAGTTGTGGGAGTTGAAGCCTATATTGAAGGGCAAGGTTGGGTGCAGCTTGATAACCGCGCACACGCTATTGATGTGCTTGATCTTACCAATGGTACTGAAGTTGAATTGGCTTCGAAAAGTAATGCCGATATTGGTGTATATACCAAACTAAAAGTAAAGTTTGATACCGATGCAATGCTTACCATTAATGCTAATGCCCTTGCCGAAGGCAACAACGGTAGCATATTTACCGATAATACCGTAAAACTTGTATGGGACGGCCCACAAGAAATTGAAGTAGCCATAAACGAGCAAGTAAGTGCTGATGCAGGTGCCCAAGTTTTGCTTGATTTTGATGTTGCGCAATCAATAATAAGAGGTGCTAATAAATACTTTATTAAGCCTGCCATACGTGAGCTTAAAAATACCCAAACAGGTGTAAAAGGTGAAGTAGAAGGTGCTGCAAGTGCTGCCATTACCCTTAGCGACGGACAAAATACCTTTAGCACTTTTATTGATGCAGAAGGAAAGTTTATGCTACGCGGTGTAAATGCAGGAACTTATAAAATGATTATACAACCTGCCAAAAAAGCCATAGGCGAAATACAAACCCAACCCAAAGAGATTAACGGAGTTGTAATTGTAGAAGGTGAAATGAAACAGATGGGGCAAATTGCTCTGTAACAGTTAGGTTGGTTAGAGGAAGGGCGGAAACGCCTTTCCTTTTTTATTAATTATTAAAATAAATATTATGATACTGCAAAAAACATTTAAAATAGTAGTGCTTGAAGACAACGAGTTTTACAATCGTTTACTTACCAAGCAACTACAAAATTATACCGATATTATTGCTGCACAAAAAAACTATAGCTTTGAAGTTAGCTCGTACTTACATGCGGTAGATTGCCTAACCAATTTTAAAGCAGATACAGATGTAGCTTTTATTGATTATTATTTAGGCGATATTACAGGACTTGAAATTATTAAAAAAATAAAAGAAAAATGCCCTGATTGCAAAATAATAATAATATCACAAGTACGTAATGTAAAAACAACCCGCGCCACCCTTGCCGAAGGTGCGCTTGAGTATATTTTTAAAGATAGAAATGCACTAGCCCGAAGTTGTTTTATAGTAGAAGATATTATAAATGCAGCACAAAATAAAAACTGGCATTATAACTAAACCAAACAAAACCCAAGCATTAAAGGTTTTAAAAACAGAACTTTGTGTATGGTGAAGATAAGCAAGCCCTTTTCATTCGAGATACGTATAGTAAGCGTATTAATAGCCGTGTTTGTTTTGGTAACCGCCATTGGCATACTCACATTTAATAGCCTGCACGGTATAGTAACCGATGTAAAAGAAGCTACAGCCCCCAATACCAAAATAGATGTATTGAAAAAGGTAATAGTAGAACTTACCAATGCTGAAAGCAGCATAAAATCGTATAGGTTGACAAAAGACGATAGCTATTTAGAACCCTTTTACGAAACAGTTTCAACCATTGACGAAAGAATGGAGCAGCTGCGAAACCAAAGCAGTGGCGAAGCGTACTTAGAAAAATTAGCCGATAGTGTAGAAACCTTAGTACAGCTAAAGTATGAAGTATTTAATCAAATACTTGCCCTTGATGATAATCAAAAAGTAACCGAAGAGTTGCAGCGTATTTCAAAAAAACTTAATCAAGCCCAGCAAAACCTTAAAGATAATTCACAAAAAAAACGTCCCAATATTTTTCAGCGTATTTTTAAAACCAAACGAAACAGTAAGCCGGTAGATAAAGATGTTTTTGGGTTTAAAGAATTACAAGACGAAGTAATAAAAACCGAAACAGCCCAAACCCAACAAATAAAAAGGCTAAATCAAAACGAATTACGGTTGAGTAGAGAAGATAAAGTGGTGATGGATAAAATACGCTCAGTAGTGCAGAAAATGGAAAATTTTGAGCGTACAGCAAATGCTCGCACCACACTCGAAATTACCAAAAATGCACAGCAAACCAATTTTTATATCATTGTTTTTTGCTCGCTAGCTACCATTTTGTTAGGTACAATAAGTTTTTTTATAGTAAGCTATGTACAAAAAAACCGAGCCTACCGTGCAGCACTTCGTGCCGCTAAAACAGAAGCAGAAACCCTAGCCAAAGCCAAAGAAACCTTTTTGGCAAATATGAGCCACGAGATACGCACACCTATGAATGCCATTGCGGGTTTCACCAATCAGGTATTGCAAAGCAAGCTTAATAAAAAGCAAACCCAACAATTGCTAATAGTTAAAAAATCGTCAGACCATTTATTACGAATAATTAACGATATACTCGATTACTCAAAAATACAATCGGGCAAATTGGGCATAGAATCGGTTGGTTTTAGGCCTGCAGAGTTGCTAAATGAAACAGCCCGTTTTATGCAAGCTGTTGCCGACGAAAAAGGCTTATTAATAACTACTTCTATTGCAAAAAATGTTCCTGAAGTATGCATTGGCGACCCTGTGCGAATGCGCCAAATAGTGTTAAACCTATTGGGCAACGCATTAAAATTTACCGAGCAGGGCAAAATAACCATAGCAGCATCGGCAGTGCCACAAGGTACGGATAAAACCTCCCTTCAGATAAGCGTTGAAGACACTGGTGCCGGAATACCTGACGAAAAACTGAAAACTATTTTTAACGAGTTTGAGCAAGCTGATACCAGCATATCGCGCAGGTATGGCGGCACAGGGCTTGGCCTCACAATTTCGCGTAAATTGGTTGAGTTGCAGCAAGGCACAATTACTATTAAAAGCAAAGTAGGGCAAGGCACAAAAGTTAGTTTTATTATAGTGTATCCGATAGGTACTGAGAGTGATATTGAGGCAGAGAATACGCCCCAAACCCAAAACCAAACATTGGCTGGCACACGTGTTTTAGTAGCTGATGATGAATTGTATAACCGATTGTTGGTACAAGCAATACTTGAAAAATGGGGTATTAGCCCAATGCTGGTAAACAATGGTAGTGAAGCCTTAGAAGCTGTGCAAGGCAATGATTTTGATTTAGTATTAATGGATGTGCGTATGCCCGTAATGAATGGTATAGAAGCCACCAAAGCCATACAGCAATTGCCTGATAAACGCAAAGCTACAACACCCATTATAGCACTTACCGCAACTACAAGGCAAACTGAAATTGAAGAATGTACAGCAGCAGGCATGGCGCAGGTACTGTCAAAACCGTTTAACGAAAGCCAATTGTTTACTCTTATCACAAAAATATTAAATCACGATGATGAGGCGGATAAAAACAAAACCATTGAAGATACTTTGGCATTAGAAAAAGATAAAAAATACGATCTTAACGATTTAAAAAACCTTTCAAATGGCGATGATGCCTTTGTGGCCGAAATGGTGCAAGTATTTATTAATACTACCAACGCAGGCATAGCCGATATGGAAACTGCCCTTGCCAATGAAGATTGGGAAAACCTTGCCGACTATGCCCACAAAATAGTGCCTCCTTGCCGACACTTGCAAGCCAATAGCCTGCTTAAAAAACTAAAAAATATTGAGCTGCAAATTCGCGATGATAATAACACCGAAGGTATGGCAGAAATGGTAGCCGATGCCAAAGCCGAAGCCGCCCTTGTAATAGATTTATTAAAAGGCGAATTAGGAGAGGGGCAAACAATTAATTGGTAAAACATGGGCAAGAAGAACAATACTAAGCGTTTAGCTATTACATTATAAAAGCAAAAGGTGTATACAAAGTGCATGTTTTGCAAATCGTTTTGCGTAACTTTGTATTGAAAATATAAAATGAAATCTGAGGTAACTAAAATACAAGTGTCTGATAAGACAGTTATCACCCTAAAAAAAGGAATGCAAGAGTATAAGCAAGAATTGAAGGCTTATATTCAAAAGCATGGTTCGGCAAAAGGGTTTAAAACAAGTATGTCTTTTTCAAAATAAGCTGTTTGTATTCGTATTCTATCAATACAGAAACAAATAGTATAGCCTATCAATTCAATACAAAAAACAACATTCATTATACCGTTTTATTTGATTGTATAAACGATAATTTTGAGTTTATAAATTGCCCCAATATTTATACTTTAACCGTAGTTTGTACAAATTCGGATAGTCCGCCTTACGACAGGCTAACAGCAATCACAATTGTTTCTATAATAAAAAATGTGTTTTTACAAGATGAAAATGCCTTTGTGGTGTACTATCCTGATGACGAAGACGGCAGAGACGGCAAACGCGAAATATCATTTGGCAGATGGTTTGAAAAGCATAGTACCAACGATTATGAAAAAGATATTTACAGGCTAAATTCTGATGCGTATGTAATTAATTTAGGTGTGTTTTGCCTAATAGATAACGTATATAAAGAAGACACCAAAGCCAAATTAATAAAAAAAATAGTTGAATTAAACGCCGGAAAAGATTCACGCCCTTATTAAGCTTTAATATTCAATAAATAATCACTTCAAAAGCGACGCCTATAAGTCAATCGCTAATTATAGTACATATTATCACTATAATTGTACTATGCAGCAACAGCCCTTTACCGTATTTGTGGTTGAAGATAACGAGTGGTACAATAAACTGCTGGTATACACCCTATCGCTAAATCCTGATTATAACGTAGTAAGTTTTTTTACAGGAAAAGATGCGCTAAACCAACTGCACCAAAAACCCGATGTGGTTACTATTGATTATCGCTTGCCTGATATGGACGGCGAAACATTGATGCGTAAAATACAGGCTATTAATCCTGATATTGAATTAATAATAATATCAGAACAAGACGATATAAAAACCGCCGTTGAGCTTCTGAAACAAGGCGCATACGATTATATTGTAAAAGAAAAAGACATACGCGACCGACTGCTTACCACCGTAAACAACGTACGCAAAAATGCACACCTAAAAGAGCGCATAGTTAGCCTTGAGCGAGAGGTACAAAAGAAATACGATTTCAAAAAAAATATAATAGGCAATAGCCCTGCTATAGAAAAAACCTTTGCGCTGATAGAAAAAGCCATAAATACCAATATTACCGTTAGCATAACCGGCGAAACAGGCACAGGCAAAGAAGTAGTGGCCAAAGCCATACACTACAACTCGCCCCGAAAAAACAAACCCTTTGTAGCCGTAAACGTAGCAGCACTACCTGCCGAGTTGGTAGAAAGCGAATTGTTTGGCTACGAAAAAGGCGCATTTACTGGTGCAGCCACCCGCCGCATAGGCAAGTTTGAAGAAGCCGACGGCGGCACCTTGTTTTTAGACGAAATAGGCGAGATGGATATTGCCTTTCAGGCAAAAATGCTGCGTGCCCTGCAAGAAAAAGAAATAATACGTTTGGGTAGCAACACACCAATAAAAACCGATTGCCGCATAGTAGTGGCCACACACCGCAACCTGCAAGAGTTGGTACAGCAAAAAAAGTTTCGCGAGGATTTGTATTACCGTCTTTTTGGTTTGCCCATTGAGATTCCCCCATTGCGCGATAGAGGTAAAGATATACTGCTGCTAGCCAAGTTTTTTATTGATAACTTTTGTAAAGAAAACAACATGCCTACAGCTGGTATTGCTGAGAGTGCACGCAACAAACTAATGGCATACGGCTTTCCCGGTAATGTGCGCGAGCTAAAATCGATGGTAGAACTGGCTGTGGTGATGAGCAACGGAAACGATATAGTAGCCGATGATATTACAGCCATTAATCAGGGTACATTAGCCGATACATTATCGCAAGAGCTTACCTTGAAACAATATACCAACCGCATTATCGAGCTTTATCTTAAAAAGCATAACGATGACGTGAAGCTAGTTGCCGAAAAACTGGATATTGGTAAATCAACCATCTATCGCTATCTTAAAGATAAAGAAGAAGGCACACTTTAGTTCGCCCAAAACTTATCTGTATCTATACCCTGCTATTCTTATTTTGAATTGTGTTTTCCCAAATTGGGAAAAATATAGTTTATGGAATTTATGTTAAATAATTGACTATCAGTTGTTTGATTATTTTTTTCTGCGTTGGCATTGGGTTTGGAATTAGTACAGTAACCAAATTTTTACTGTTATGAAAAATCTAAAAAATAAAATCGCAAAATGTATGCTTATAGTTGCTTTTGCGGCTTTTGGAAGCAGCCAATTACAAGCACAAGGTCCTGCAATTAATACACCCAACTACCACACTGCCATAGGTTTGCGTGCCGGTGGAACATCAGGCCTAACCATAAAACATTTTATGGGCAACGGTAATGCCATTGAAGGTATTATAGGTGCATGGCCAAATGCACTAAGTGTTACAGGTTTGTACGAGTGGCACGTGCCGCAACCCAATGCCAGCGGGCTAAAATGGTACTATGGTATAGGTGCACACGCTACCTTTTATAACGATAGGTATTACTACTACCGCGAAGGAAGAAACGGCCGTCCATACAGGTATTACCGCTACGTAGGCAATGGTGCAGGTATAGGTATTGATGGTATACTGGGTTTAGAGTATAAAATACCTCCTATACCCTTTGCTATAAGCCTTGATTTGAAACCGTTTGTTGAGTTTAATACCAACCAAAACATATACATGGCCTTCGACCCTGGGTTGGGTATAAAATTTACTTTTTAACCTTTATATAGACAAAAATATCAACGATAGTCTTAGTTAGGCTTAGTAGGTATCTGATAAACCTCAAAAACGTGGCGCGAAGGGATTCGTGCCACGTTTACTTTTTATAATTAATTCTTCACCAACCATACAGTAGCTTCTTGTTTCAAGCGGGTCGATATATCATCGGCAAGGGCTTGCAGGCGTTCATCCGTCAAGGTTTTTTCTAAAATCTTTTTAGGGCTTAGTCCCCGTTTTTTAATACTGGTAGCCATAGCAAACGCCAACGAAGTTTGCGGGTCGCCCTCTGTTTGCTTTAGTCGCTTGCGGGTATTGGTGTTTTTTAGTGGCGATTTTTTTGGCTCTGGCTCAATACCCTTGCGGCTTGCCCATTGGCGCAAACCGTCAATCATTTCTTTTGATGCTCCTAAGTGTTTGTAGGTATATGGGCTATCTTCTGCCCCTGCGGGAGTAGCTTCTGTGCCCTTCACCCCATACTCTACATACAAATTATAACCGGGTAGTTTTAGCGTAAAATCCATGCCCAAAAGCCCCTTTTTTATTTCTGTTTTTGGGATAATATGGCCAATGCCTGCCGTTGCCAGCAGGCTTGTAGCCTCTTTTTCTATGGTGCTAGAAAATGTTTTTAAGGCTTCGGTAACAAGTGCATCAATTTCCTTTTTCATGTTGGCGGCTGCTTTGGTATTCGTCCTTGTCGCGCAAAAAGCACAAATAGTTTAAAAACTCTACAATGGGCATATTCAAATAAAAATCCCACTGCGTACGGTCTTTCGCCACCGAATCAACGGTTGCCAGCCAACCATAGCGCGTAGCAAACCAATTATCCTCGTCCACAAAGTCCTCTTTTTCGGAGCCATCTGCTTTTCCAAATAAGTTAGGATATGCGGCAACGAGTCGAGCCATAGCCTCAAAAAAAAAGTGGCAATTGGGTATGCAATGGCTATTGGCAGGCGTTGCTGAAAGTTTTTTGCCCGTTGCTCAAACCCAATAGCATGGTCTTTTTGTCCAGTGGGAACGCATAGCACCGCTAATATTTGGTGCAGGTTAGCAATAATATTATCAGGCTCGGTAGTTAGGTGTGCCAAATCTACAAATTGCCCTGTGGTGCGCTGTTTCATGTCGTACACCAGCGTATATTGTTCACCGTCAAGCTCAAACTCTTTGGGCAATTGTGTAGGCAGGGCAGTTGTATTTACCCACTCCAATTCCTTCATCAGAGGTTTAAAATCCTTGCTAAAATCCATAACCAACAATTCTTCGCGAGGTATGCCTGTAAGAGCGTTTAGCATCCACACTGCTTGGGTAATGGCATTATCAGGATAGTTTTTTAGGGCAGTATTAATTTGCTGAAACTGCCCTATGCTTATTTCATTCCAATTTTTTGCAATTTTCATCGGGTGTTAATTGGAAAGGGTAGGAGTTTGTTTCTGGTCAATGTGCCAATGTGTAAATATGCCAATGTGCTAATGGGAAAAAGGTGGTATAATGCTATAGCCTTATAAGATGGTATTATAATGAATAGGGCTTATAATGGATTATTAAAGCAAACAAAACTTATAGCATAGCACTTGCATACGCCGCGCATATGCGTTGGAGGGTTGAAAAAAGCTATACTTTTTTGTTGATTAGCGTAAAATGCTAAATGATAACTGTTTAATGGCGTGCGATTGCATAGCGTGGCGCAGGTATTTCTAATTTCTAAAACTATATTCTTTTTATATAAAGAGAAAAAAAGAAGTGTGTTTGCACAAAACATTTTTTTACAAAGTACTGGAGTGAAAACGGGATGCAGAAAAATAATATCATTATCTAAAATGGCTTAAAAAATTAGCCACTAGCTGTTGCAGCTTATTGGTTTTTTGGGGGAGAACGGGTGGAGGTATAATTATCTCACGCTTTTTAATTTCTTCTTGCAATATTTCTTTTACTTCAGGCGCAAGGGTTTCTGCTTCCTGAGTGGCAAGTTTAAATATCTTGACATCAGTAAGCTGGGCGTAGTTTTCCCGTAACTCTTCCTTACTAAATTGCATAGACATCAAATATAGAGATATTTAGGTTAGAATGTCCTATTCCATTAATACTGGAATATAGTATTAAATATTTCTTCGTTTTTTCTTGCGTAAAAATTAAGGTTATACCTAAATAGGTGATAGGCAAAGGCTGGAATAAGTAAAGCTAGCCATATTATTATTTGTATGTGATATACTGCAACGACAATGATTATCAGTAAGGCTATAATAAACAAGATATATATGCTTTCTTTTTGCCCATTATCATATTGCAATTTAAAAGTAATCGAAGCTCCTACATCCTTTGCTTCTATTGTGCCGGTAATTAAAATATAAGAACCTCTTTCAGCAAAAAACTGAGAATAGAGTGTTGTGTTATTGTATAAGGTGAAATTATTATTGTTAATTAGTCCAATATATCCTTTGGGTTTGTATTTAGGTATGTTAAATCTAGGTATTTGATTTATCTCCCTTTTTTCAGTATTGTTTTTAAGTCTCTCAACTACCTCTTGTGGCGATAGCTGCGTTCTAATAGTAAAACTCTTCTCAGGCCAAAACTTCATTATAGCAAAAATACACTTCAATGTTTAATGACAATTGATAAATGTTAAATGCCAAATGCTAAATGCTCCTCGCACACAAAAAAGTTCAAATCAAACTATCAATAAAAATTTTCTTATGTCAATTACCCTACACGATAGGCCGCAAACGCTTACGCCTGTTTATAACGATATGATGTTTGTGGCAGGCAGTACGCTGGCCTCGCAGCAATATTTTAAAATGGTGGTAAAGGTATACCACGGCGGCACGCTACTAAAAACCCTAAAATACGATAAATGGCCTACGGGCGATTTTGTGCAAGCCGATGTGCACCGAATGCTTGAGCCTAGCTACAATTTTGTTATTGATAACTTGGCTTTGGGGCACACCGAGTTTCAAGTAGCACACGTAACCCTATCCAACTATTCAGTTACATTTACCGAAGAGATAAACAACACCTCAATTTCAAGCGGAATGGTAACCGCAACGGGCTACGCTTTTAATGCCTCACTAAAATACCTCGATTGGATAAATTTTGATTATACCCAATACAACCTTACCACAGGTACACAAAAAAGTTTTCTTACCAATGCCCCGCGAACATTAAAGATACGAGATGGTGAAGCGGCTTCACTAAGTCTTATATCTTTAAATAAAGAAGCGGAAAAAGCATTAATAACTACCTATAATGCCGCAGGCGGGGTAATTAACACTTACCCAATAAGCAACGGTATTTATGGTGGAACTAGCGATGGCATAAGCCGATCACTCGATTTTATGTGCGGCACTCATAATCTTGGCGGCACTATTATAACCGATAGCGTACATAGCTACACCGTGCAAATGCTTGATGTCTCAGATAACCCCATTAGCGAAATATTTACGTTTGAAATCGACCGCGAATGCAGTCGGCACGAGATGTTTCGACTTCATTTTCTAAACCGCTGGGGTCGCTTTGATAGTTTCACCTTCAAAGGGCAGCACAAACAAACCACTAATTTTAAACGTAGCGAGTACCAACGCTTTACAGGCTATACTGATTTAACGGGGCTTACGTGGGAAAACACCTCTTACGCACGCGGCAATGTGGTGTTTGATACCGAAGAAACCGAAGTATACAATATTAGCACAGGCTGGATAAGTGAAGAAGAAAGCCAATGGCTGCAAGAGTTGGTGGGCAGCCCAGCCGTATACTGGCAAATAGACCCTGCCAACCCTAAAAAAACTATTGCAGTGCGCATTACCGAAAATAGCTACGAGGTGAAAAAATATGCCAACAAAAAGCTGTTTAGCCTTAACCTGACTATGGAATTAGCCCAACCCAATTATCGCCAACGTGTATGAGAACCCAAATATTAATTAATAACCAACAAATAGACTTGCTAAAAGATGTGAGCTTAAATATTACCAAACAATTGGTTGATATACAAAGCCCTGAAAAACGCAAAACCGACCGCACACTTACAATTGAAATACCCGGTAGCAAAACCAACGATAAACTTTTTAGTTATATTTTTGAGGTTAATATTGATTTAGATAGCAGCGATAGCGGGCAAGAAACACCCCACTTTGACCCTAATAAAAAAGCTGATGCCATTATTTTTATTGATAATTTTCAGCAATTAAAAGGTTATTGCCAGCTAACGGATATTACTGTTGAGCATCGTGATAAAATAACCTATAAAATAGTTTGCTATGGCGAAATTGGTGATTTATTTGCCAAAATTGATAATCAGGTTGATGAAGAAGACAAGGCCTTAAAAGGTGAGCTTACCGATCTTGATTTTAGTGAGTTTGACCATGTATATCACAGGGGAAATATTGCTAATTCTTGGGATACTGAAATTATTGAAAATGGAGTAGGTACAGCTTTTTCACTAGGCAAGGGCTACGTATACCCCATGATAGACTATGGCTATCAGAAAAACTATGTAGGGGGTACTAAAACCGACCAATGGGGGGTGGAGCAATTTCGCCCCGCCATATATACCAAACAATATATTGATAAAATATTTGAAAAGGCGGGATATACCTATACCAGCAATTTTTTTAATTCAGATTTTTTTAAACGATTAATTGTTCCGTTTAATAGCGAACAATTTTTGCTAAGTAAAGAAGAGGTTGATAGTCGACTATTCTATGCAAGTAGACAAACAAGTTCAGTTACAACTGATTTTTTGTCAAGCTCAACCTATCATGCTATTATTTTTAATGATGATTCTACATCCCCCTTGCACGATAATGGAAACGATTACAATACAACTACGGGGAAATATGTATGCGATAAGGCGGGCTCTTATCAATTTGAAGTTAATCTTGAAGGTCAGCTAAAATATATAGGAGCAAACCCTAGGGCAGGCTACTATATTGATGTTTTTGTGGCGGTAATGCACCAAAGCGGCAGTTCTCTCACCTATGGCGGCACAGGAAGTACCCGTGCAACTTTTTTAGCAGCACAATCACTTGGGTACATTTCTACTAATGAAATATCACAAACATTTACTCTTACCATAAAAACTGGAGAAATGTTGCTAAATGTAGGGGATGAAGTATTTGTTTCTCCCTACGCAACAAACCCATTAAGCAATGGTATATTATGGCAATTAATTACCCTTAATTCTAATTATTCATATTTTGCTAATTCGGTTTTTAACGCTAAAATTTATGAAGGCGATACTGTGCCTCTCTCATCATGCGTACCCACAGGTATTAAACAACGTGATTTTTTAGGCTCAATAATAAAAGCCTTTAATCTATATGTAGAGCCTAATCCCGATAAAGAAAATGACCTTATCATTGAGCCCCGTGCTGATTATTATACAGGGCAAAGTACTGATTGGACACATAAACTGGATATAAGCAAAGAATTTACCATCAGTCCTATGGCCGCACTTGATGCAGGCGAGTATCATTTTACGTATAAAGATGATGGGGATTATTTGAATAAAAATTATAAAGGCCAATACGACCGCACGTATGGCGATTATAAACTTAAAATTAATAATGATTTTGTTAAAAGCAGTAAAAAAATAGAATTAATATTTGCGCCTACACCTTCATTCAGAGCAAAAGACGATCCCACAGAGCGCATACTGCCTTACATGGCTTTTGTGGATAGTAAAAATACGGTTAGTACAAAAACCAGCAAAATTCGTTTGCTATATTATGGTGGAATGAAAGACTGCGAGCCTTGGTTGTTTTTGGCCAGTGGGTTTTCAGGCTATCAGTTTAACCAATATCCATATAGCGGGCATTTGGATGATCCTTTTAACAGTAATTTTGATTTAAACTTTGCGCCTCCTTTTCAAATATATTATCAATCAACAGTCGACAAAAAAATAGATTACACCAATCAAAATCTGTATACCCGCTATTGGTATGCACAAATGAAAGAAATAACCGATAAAAACAGCAAATTGGTTGAAGGTTGGTTTTATCTCACACCTGCTGATATACAAGGGCTTTCATTCCGTAAATATTATTTTATTAAAGATGCGTATTACCGTTTATTAAAAATAGAAAATTACGACCCTGTTTTTAATAAAGTAACCAAGTGCAAATTTTTAAAAGTACAAGAGTTTGATGCGCCTCTTCAGGTTCGTACAGGTATTAACGGCGGGCGAGGTACATTTGGTACAGCGGGTACAGTATACCAAATACCCACAGTTGGCGGCACGGCATCGCCCGCAGGTTCGCCAAGCAGTGGGCCACGTGTAGTTACAGGTTGGAATAATACAGTAGATAGCACCACGCTATCGGTATTGCTTACAGGTGTGGGCAATAACGTATTGGCAGGTGGCGAGCGCATACACGTAATTGGCGGCGGCGGGAACCTTATAGAAGCAGGTTTGCAAGATGTAACCCTTATAAACAGTAGTGGGATAACCGTTACAGAACCCGGTGTATTGTATCTTAATAATCAAAGGTTTTATTCAGGCACAATGGGTGATGCAGTTAGCATAACAACGGATAATAGTCCCTATACCCTCACCACAGCTACCCGAACTCTTTTTTGCGATGCCACCGAAGGCGAAATAACCGTAAACCTACCCACAGCCGAAGGAAACAACGGAAAAATATTTGAAATAATAAAAACCGATGATTCAGTAAATACCGTGTTTATTGACGGCTACTCTAGCGAGACGATAAACGGGGCAACCTCGCAAACACTGGTCTCCGCATTCGATAAAATAACCATTGTGTGTAATGGCACAGCGTGGTTTAAACTATAAAACAATTAATTAAATACTACAAAAGCATTGCAACAATGGCAAACGAAAAAGATATAGAAGTAACCCTCAAAGTCGATTCCACCATAGCACGGGCGCGACTAGACGAGGTAAAAAAAATAATAAATGAATTAAAAACACTAATGGGCGACCCTGCTGCCTTTACCAAATCGTTTGACGGATTGGAGGCGAAAGTAGGTTTGGTGCAACAAAAAATAGAAAGTCTGCAAGGTGTATTAGCGCAGTTGGGCGAAACCTCAAATGCAGTATTTGTCTTTCAGGATTTAAGCACCCAAATAGTCGAAGTAAATACCAGTGTAATATCGCTACAACAAGAAACCAATACCCTTATACAAAGTTTTGAAGGCGTTGCAGCAGCAGGCGAAAAAGTAAGTGCAGAGGTAGTGCCCGCAATAGCTGAAAAAACTAATGAGCTGGCTGAAAACACCGAAAAAGCCAAAGAAAAAGTCTCAGCCCTTGCAGATGTATTTGAAAACCAGTTACCTCTTGTTCGTGATAATTTAGACAAGCTATCGGGTTCTCTTGAAGAAATAAAAGGTGGTTTTGCAGCTGCCGGCGATTTGGCCAAAGTTTTTGGGCTTGAAAACGATAACATTACCCAAACAATAAACAAACTTACACAAGCTCAAAAAGCCCTCGGCGAAGCCCAAAAAATGGCCAAAACCATTCAAGAAGGCTATGCCAAAGCAACCAAAGCTCTTACGGCAATACAAACTGCATTTAACACAATAAATACACTGGTAACAAAAGGCTTTAAAATGCTTAAACTGGCTATGGCCAGCACAGGTATTGGAATGCTTGTGGTGGGTATAGGTTTGCTTATTGCCAATTTTGATAAAGTTAAAGCCGTTATTAGTAACGTAGTAGGTAAGTTTAATCCCCTCAAAGCCATAGTTGACGGTGTTAAAAATGCCTTTAATTTTTTGGTCGATATGGCCAAAAACATGTTTAACAGCTTTGGCTTAATAAGCAAAGTATTAGGTATTCTTTCTGAGAAATTCCCTTTCCTTAAAAAAGTAATAGACCCTGTTAAAAATATTTTTGATAAACTAAAAAATATCACGGGGTTATTAATTTCGGGCTTCGAGTTAATTAAAAAAGGAGTTCAAGCTCTTGCCGATAAATTTCCTGCTTTGGGAAATGCTATTAACGCAGTTAAAGAATTTTTTGGCGAGTTGCTTGATATAGGCAAGCGGGCACTTGATTGGCTGGGTTTCTCATCAGAAAAAGTAGAAGAAACAAACAAGAAAATTGTAACAAATACTAAGGAAACAACCAAAGAATTAAAAGAAGAGGGAGAAAAGCAGGTAGAGAATAAGACTGAAAATGATAATCAAGAAGTTGAGAGTGAGGAGGATAAAAACAAACGTCTTGCAAAACTGAGAGACGAACGCTTAAAGGCCGAGTGGGAGTTTAGAGCCTTGCAACTTAGGAATATGAAAGAAAGCCGAGAGAAAGACTTGGCCGAAGAGCAACTAAGGTACGAGAAGGAGCAAGAAAAGTATAAGGGAAATAAAAAGGCTTTGCTTGAAATTGCCGAATTTCATAATACTAAGGTTAGCGATATTAATAAAAATTGGGACGATAAAGAAAGCGAAGAAAGAAAGAAAAAAGATGCTGAGGAACTAGCTAGTTTTAGAAAGGGAATTTTAGAAAAAGAGAAAGCCTTTAAAGATAAATTAGCAAAACAGAAAAGCGATATTGATGCTGAGCTACAACAACGTTTAGAAAGTAATAAAAAGACTGAACAAGCGGATAGAGAAGCTATGCTTAATGGCAACCTAACCGCTAATCAGTACGAAGAAAACAAAAAGGCACGCGCAAGTGCTGCACAAGCCGACTATTTAGCACAAATACAAGCAAATAATGAAGCTAAAATTCAGGCAACTAAAGATTTTTACGATAATTTAATAAAAGCTGAACAAGAAAAAATAGCCGAAAAAGGGATAAGTGAAATTGAGTTTGAAGCTATTTCAGCCGAACTCAAAAAACAAAGTGCTGAGGAAGCCAAAGCTATACAGGGTGAAATTGACCTTGCCCAAAAAGAAGCCGAAGATGCAGCTACCGAAGAACACCTTGCCAAACTGAAAGAAAATGTTGAGCGCGAAAAAGCTATTAAAAAAGCAGGCTGGGACTATGCCGAAAAAGCCGCACAAAGCGGGCTAGACTTGGTAACTACCATAAACGATAATCTTACCAAAAATGCTAAAAAACAAAACGATATACAAAAAGCAGTAACGCTGGTTAAAATTGGTATCGATTCGGCCAAAGCAATAAGTAACGCCATTGCCAATGCCAACGCTCCAACTCCTGATAACGTTGCTACGGGCGGTATTGCCGGTATAGCCAAGTTTGTAGCCATATCGGCACAAATTGCCACAGCCGTTGCGCAGGCGCACAAAGTATTATCAACAGGTGTGCCTAGTAGCGGGGGAAGTTCCTCCCCCTCAGCTCCAACAGTGTCAGCGCCACAGCTTAGTGCACCTCAAATAGGGGGGACACAAATTATTGCCCGTCAGCACAATCCCGAACCTATTAAAGTGTTCGTTACCGAAGCCGATATACGCAATACCCAACGCAAAGTAGCTGTAATAGAAGGGCAAAGTGAGGTAGTGTAACAATTGTCGACTGTCAACGGTTGTCAGTCGACAGTTATCCAAACTGCACACAACGCATACTTAAACTGCCGTGCTCTATACTTTCGTATAGGTGCACGGCTTCTTCTTTTTCACCTTGTAGGGCAAGTGTATACAGAAGCGGCAAATAATGGTCGTTAGTAGGTACAGATAAAGTGGCCGCAGTACCTAGCTTATTATAATCAATCAAACCTTGATGGTTTCGCTCGTTAAGGTATTTTTTCACCACCTCGTCAAACTCAATAGCCCAATCAAACTTTGCATTTTCATTCCTAAAATCAACTTGGCGCAGGTTGTGTACAATATTGCCGCTACCCAAAATCATCACCCCTTTATCACGAAGCGACGAAAGATATTTGGCTAAATCGTAGTGGTATTGTGGGGTTTGGTAATAATCGATACTTAGCTGAAAAACAGGAATATCGGCCGCAGGGTACATATGTTTCAGCACCGTCCACGCGCCATGGTCAAGTCCCCACTCGGTATCTTCGCCCACGGTAGCTTTGTTTTTTAATAGCTCAATAGTTTCCTTTGCCAATTCGGGAGAGCCTTTGGCGGGATATTGCACATCAAACAAGGCTTGCGGAAAACCGCCAAAATCGTGTATAGTTTCAGGCGTTGGGGTAGTAGCCACCCACGTTCCCCTTGTTAGCCAATGTGCCGAAACTACTAAAATAGCCTTTGGTTTCTCTAGCGTAGTGCCTAGTTTATTTAGCCTTTGCGTAAAACTATTGTCGTTTAGCGCGTTCATTGGGTTGCCGTGCCCAATAAACAAAACGGGAGCTTTTGCAGCAGGCGCGCTATTATCAACACTTTTTTTAAAATCGTTTAACCCCAGTAGGGGAGTAGTTACTATGGCCATACCAAGAGTTTTTATAAAATCGGCACGTTTCATTTGCGGCTAATTATAGTCAAAAATACATAATCAATGTTTCAACATCAAATACATTGCCAATAATAAACAAGATAGTATTTTTAACTCACCCCAAAAAACACAAAGCCGCTCGACTGCCCAACATTTTCCCTCTCTTTTTAAAGAGAGGGTCGCATTGACACAAATCGTGCTAGGCAATATATTGGGGTGAGTTAAAACTCTTGCCGACAGGTTTCAACCCGATGTTATAAAAAATTTTCACGCAAAGAGTTGAAGTCGCAAAGTAGGTGAGCAAAGATATATGCAGATACAAGTTTCATTAGATTATAAGCACTAGAATAGATTAAGTCGCTATGTCCGCAAGCGAACAATAATAAAACTCACCCTAAAAACTACAAAGCCGCTCGACTGCCCAACATTTTCCCTCTCTTTAAAAAAGAGAGGGTCGCATTGACGCAAATCTAGCTGAACAATATATTGGGGTGAGTTAAAACTCTTGCCGACAGGTTTCAACCCGATGTAATAAAAAATTTTCACGCAAAGATTTGAAGTCGCAAAGTGGGTGAGCAAAGATATATGTAGATACAAGTTTCATTAGATTATAAGCACTAGAATAGATTAAGTCGCTATGTCCACAAGTGAACATTAATAAAACTCACCCAAAAAACACAAAGCTGTTCGACTGCCCAACATTTTCCCTCTCTTTTTAAAGAGAGGGTCTCATTGACACAAATCGTGCTAGGCAATGTATCGGGGAGAGTTAGAAATCCATTCACGACAGTTTAAAACCTGCCGCTAATCATACCCTATCGGGGCTTCCGTAAGGTATGAATAGAATCGGGTTTCAACCCGATGTTATAAAGAATTTTCACGCAAAGAGTTGAAGTCGCAGAGTTGGTAAGCAAAAAGTCATGATCATATAAGTTTCATTAGATTATAAGCACTAGAATAGATTAAGTCGCTATGTCCGCAAGCGAACAATAATAAAACTCACCCTAAAAACTACAAAGTCGTTCGACTGCCCAACATTTTCCCTCTCTTTAAAAAGAGAGGGTCTCATTGACACAAATCATGCTAAGCAATATATTGGGGTGAGTTAAAACACTTGCCGACAGGTTTCAACCCGATGTAATAAAAAATTTTCACGCAAAGATTTGAAGTCGCAAAGTAGGTGAGCAAAGATATATGCAGATACAAGTTTCATTAGATTCTAAGCACTAGAATAGATTAAGTCGCTATGTCCGCAAGCGAACAATAATAAAACTCACCCCAAAAAACACAAAGCCGCTCGACTGCCCAACGTTTCCCCTCTCTTTGTAAGAGAGGGTCGCATTGACGCAAATCTAGCTGAACAATGTATCGGGGAGAGTTAAGATGCCGCTTCCGTAAGGTATGAATAGAATCGGGTTTCAACCCGATGTGCTAAGTCCAACTTTGCTAAATAATAAATGTTCAATGCTCAATGTCAAATGATAAATGTTCCCAAAGTTTAGCATTTTGCGCTATTTTTGAGGCTTCAGACAATTTTATGTTACAACTTACATACCTGCGAGAAAAGAAAGACGAAGCTATAGTGCGATTGAGCAAAAAGATTGCTAACGCCCAGCAAGCAGTTGAAGCCGTTTTGGCTATTGATGACACCCGCCGTGCCGCCCAAAAAGAGTTGGACGATTTGTTGGCAGCATCCAACAAACTGGCTAAAGAAATTGGCGATTTATACAAAAGCGGCAAACGTGAAGAAGCAGATGCGTTGAAACAAGAAACAGCAGCCAATAAAGATAAAAGCAAAGAACTTGAAACCCAGTTGGCTACCATAGAGACACAACTAAAAGATGCCCTTGTGGTATTGCCCAATGTTCCGCACGATAGCGTGCCTGTGGGTAGAACTGCTGAGGACAACGAGGTGGTTTTTACTTGGGGCAACCCTGCACAATTGCAGGCAGATGCTAAACCACACTGGGAGCTGACTGATAAATACGATTTGATTGATTTTGAAACAGGCGCTAAAATAGCAGGTGCAGGTTTCCCCGTATACCGAGGTAAAGGTGCAAGATTGCAACGTGCCTTAATCAATTTTTTTTTAGATGAAGCCCTAAAAGCAGGCTTTTTCGAAATTCAACCTCCAATTTTAGTAAACGAAGACAGTGGATTTGGCACAGGTCAATTGCCTGATAAAGAAGGCCAAATGTACCATGTAGGGATTGATAACCTATATGTAATACCCACTGCCGAAGTACCCATTACCAATATATACCGCGATGTAATATTGCGCGAGGATGAATTACCCATTAAAAACGTAGGATATACCCCATGTTTTCGTCGCGAGGCGGGCAGTTATGGTAAAGATGTACGCGGGCTGAACCGTTTGCATCAGTTTGATAAAGTAGAAATAGTACAAATAAACACTCCCGAAAAATCGTACGAGAGTTTAGAAGAAATGAGCACTTATGTGCAAAGCCTATTGCAAAAACTAGGTTTACACTACCGTGTGCTTCGTCTTTGCGGTGGTGATATGAGTTTTGCCAGTGCACTAACCTACGATATGGAAGTATATAGTGCAGGTCAACAACGCTGGTTAGAAGTAAGCTCGGTATCAAATTTCGAGAGTTTTCAGGCTAACCGATTAAAGTTGCGCTACAAAACTACTGATGGAAAAAATGTTATAGCCCATACACTAAACGGCAGTGCATTAGCGTTACCTCGTATTGTAGCCGCACTGTTAGAAAACAATCAAACACCTGACGGTATAATTATGCCAGCGGTGCTACACCCCTATTTGGGTTTTGATGCCATAAACTAAGCACTATTGCTAAAACTAACATACATAATCGCCCTGCTGTTGCTGCCTGCTGCTTTGTGGGCACAAAGCAATGGTTGTGTAGACGAGTTTGCCAAAAACCCTACCTACCAGTGCACGTTCCCTTTTCAGCCCGTTTGTGCTTGCGATGGTAATACCTACTTTAACCAATGCGATGCCATAAACCACGGCGGGATAGTATTTAACGGAACAAATATGACCAGTGGAGTGTGTGGCTATGCTGCCATGTTTTTGGGGCAAGATGCGCGCAATAAATTGGTGAGTATGTTTTTTCAGTTTCAAACCGCAGGTGGCGATCTTACCTTTTTAATACTGAATACCTACGGAAACAAAATGCAGCAACGTTTTATACGCAGCAGTAACGATATACCCATACAGCTTGATATTGATGTGGCGGGCTACCCACCGGGCGTTTACTTTGCCTATGCTTATGGCGGCAGCTTTACTAAGGTGATAAAATTTGCTGTGGGAGGGTTGTAGTTAATACCCAATGCAGTAGCATATACTAAACTATAGCCTAAAATAGTTTAGTAATAATACCGCTATGAAACTAAAACTAACCTTTTTAGCCATTTTTTTACTTAGCCTTAACATAGGTTGCACACAAATAACCGTGTTTAACTCGCACCCTAACGGGCTAATATACAGCGATACCACTATGGCACAATTGCACCACATAGTCGATTCGCTAAACAATAAATTTGGGCAATGCCATTTCACCAACACATTCTATTCAGTATCGCAAGGCAAAGGCATTTATTTTAGTTTTAAAGGTAAAAAAAATAAAATAATTAAAGATATAGCCCAAGGCCTATCATACACCGAAATAAGTCAAAAGTATAAACCCGAAAGTGAGTACAAAGACCTTTTTCTTATTAAATCAGAATATATTAACTATAAAAATAGCAATGTGCTAGAAATATCAACAGTAAGCCTCACCGGTGGGCGTGGCAACTCAATTTCTTTTAACGATTCGCAAACAATAGCCCACCAACTGCACCAAGGCAGTTGGCTGTATACCACTTACGAAAACACCATTTATGGTTTTTATATCACCCAAACCTTTACTTCGCAAAAATTACCCGAAAAATACACACGCCTGATAAACTATTCTGATTGCTTGGTAGATACCACCAGTGATATTGTTTTTAGCAATGTAAGAGACTATCGCAAAGAAGAAGAGAGGGATTCACTTGCCGATAAATATGGAATTAATAATTTTTTTAAATTCATAAATAATTATCCCAACCAACCCGCAGAACCCATCAGAAAAGAAAATGTATCAAGCAAAGAATATGACGCTTACTGGGCTACGTGGAGTGAGTACAACAAAGCTTTTAACCAATGGAGCCACCAGCGCGATAGCAATGTAGAAGCAAACCTATCAAAGCACCCGCAATTTATGCCCCTGCTGATTAGTGCGGTAGATAGCGCTATAAAATACAGCATTAAAGGCAACCAGCTTGAGCAATATGCACGCAAATATTTGCCCGGCGAAAAAGTGCTGGATTTGAAACGTACATACATAGTAATGGGCTCGTGCAGTATGGACTCTAGGCCACGCACCCATGCACAAGAAATAGCCGTTTTATCAGCCCAAAGTGCCCGTTGGGATGTTTTTCTTAGAGCGCACCTTAATATAATGAACGATAGGTTTGATAGAGTTTCAGACGGAAGTTGGGCTATGGCTGCCCGAAAAACCTATATAAAAGAACTTGAGTTGTTGGATATAAATGTGCTCGATCTTGTACTAGGCATTAGCCTAAGAGTAGAAAACACAACACCTTTCCATTACTATGGCAGCATAAGCAGGCTGGGCAGAGCATTGGCCGAAACCGAAAACACCCAAGCCGCCGAAGATGCAATGCTTGATATTATAGCCGATACTGCCCTTGATGATTACAACCGCGTGCTGATATATTATTTGTTTGATAACTATAATTATTACATCACCAATTATGAGCACAAGGTAGCCAATACCCAAAAACTTCGTATAGCAGTAGCCACAATGCCCCCCTATATAGCACAGCAAATAAAAATTGACAACCCTGTACCTGCCGATAAATAATAGTATAGCCGCTTATTTGTTATATTTGCTAAAATGCAAATCACCAACGAGAATAAGCTGCGAAAACTGGTGTTGGTAGGCGATAAAGTGCTTATTAAACCCAAAACCTTTAGCGATAAAACCAAAAGTGGCCTTTACCTGCCTGTTGGGGTACTTGAAAAAGAAGCTGTGCAAACAGGCACCATAGTACAAACAGGCCCCGGTTATCCCTTACCCGCTTTTGAAGACGAGGCCGAAAGTTGGAAACCCCAAAGCAAACTAAAATACCTGCCCTTGCAAGCCCAAGAGGGAGATGTAGCCATATTTCTTCAAAAAGGTGCTTACGAGGTAGAGTACGACGACGAAAAATACCTGATAGTGCCTCACCACAGCATATTAATGCTAGTTAGAGACGAAGAACTTTAGTAAAGAAGTTTATGAAAGAGCATACCAAAAAATTTCTTGTCGAGCCCAAAACAAAAGTAAAACTGGCTGATTATAACCCCGCTTACAAAGATGGGTTTGAAAGTGAAAAAGATACTACCAAACAGCTTGAGGACGATATAAAACGCTTGAGAAAATTGCAAGAAAAACTATATGCCGACGATAGACGCAGCGTGCTGCTTGTTTTTCAGGCAATGGATGCAGCCGGAAAAGACGGTACTATAAAGCACGTAATGAGTGGATTAAATCCGCAGGGCTGTCAAGTATATAGTTTTAAGCACCCCAGCAATGAAGAATACGATCACGATTTTTTATGGCGACACTACAAAGCTTTGCCAGAGCGAGGCAGGATTGGCATTTTTAACCGAAGCCACTACGAAAATGTATTAATATGCAAAGTGCATCCACAATATGTGCTTTCAGAGCGATTGCCTAATATAAATAGCGTTGACGATATAAACGAGGAGTTTTGGCAGAAACGCTACAAGCAAATACGCAGGTTTGAAAAAAATATAACTCAAAATGGTACAGTAATACTTAAGTTTTTTCTTCACCTATCAAAAGACGAACAACGCAACCGCTTTTTAGAGCGTATTGATAACCCTGAAAAAAACTGGAAATTTAGTTTTGGCGATATTAACGAGCGTAACTATTGGGATGAATACCAAACTGCTTACGAAGATGCCCTAAGCAATACCAGCCTTGATGATGCCCCTTGGTACATTGTTCCGGCCGATAACAAATGGTTTACTCGTGCAGCAATAGCCAATATTATAGCTGATAAACTGGAGAGTTTGGATTTGAGTTTTCCTGATTTACCCAAAGAAGAAAAAGACAAATTAGCCGCAGCCCGCCAGCAGCTAACTAACGAAAAGTAATTGTGATTGTTTTTCATTGTTTATCGGTTTAAAAATTGAGGCTACTCAAACCTATCGGCAATCCCAAAAGGATGTAAATAGCAGTAGGTTAAATACCTGCTGCTTTTGCAATTACAGCGCAAGGCGGGACTTTAAGTCCCGCCTTGCGCTGTAATTTGTAAAGAATAAGATTTCAAATCTTATTCTTTATTGTATTACAAACAATACATAAATATTCCTGCGTGTTTGCCGTATCGGTATATTTATTGTACTTTTTACGGTGATGGATTTACTGACCGAACAACAACTACAACAGCTAATAGATTTTAGGCATACCCTACACCAAAATCCCGAAACAGCTAACCAAGAACATGAAACCGCCCAAAGGGTAAAAGAGTTCTTAACTAATTATCCCCCCGATGAAATTGTAGAAAATTTAGGAGGTACAGGCATTGCCGCCATTTATAATGGCTTGGCAGAAGGAGAAACTATTATGTTTCGCTGCGAATTAGATGCCCTGCCTATTGTTGAAGATAATACCATCCCCTACGCATCACAAAATAAAGGTAACGGCCATTTGTGCGGACACGACGGGCACATGGCTATAATTAGCGGATTGGGGCAATTGCTGCACCACAATCGCCCTAAAAAGGGAAGGGCTATTTTATTGTATCAACCTGCCGAAGAAACAGGGCAGGGGGCACCGCAAATAATGGCCGATGATAAATTTGCAGCCATTCGCCCCGATTATATTTTTGCCTTGCACAATATACCCGGTGCACCCATTGGGCAGGTATTGGTGCGCGATAATGTATTTGCATCGGCATCAAAAGGCATGATAGTGCGATTGAAAGGTAAACCCTCGCACGCCAGCCACCCCGAAGGGGGTATCAACCCCTCGTTGGGTGCATCGCAAATAATACAAGCTATGCTTGCACTGCCACAATTGTCTACACCTTTTGAGCAAGCGGCACTTGTTACCGCAATACATACCCGAATAGGAATGGCGGCTTTTGGTACTTCGCCAGGCGAAGGTGAAGTGATGTTTACACTTCGCACACACCGGAACGAGGACATGGGGCAATTGACCTCACGCGCTACCCAAGTAGCTACCGATTTAGCCAAAGCCCACCAGCTGCAGCCTACTATTGAGTGGGTTGAAGAATTTGACGGCGTAGAAAACGATGCCGAATGTGTGCAGCTAATTCGCGAAGCAGCAAAGGGCTTAGGTTTTGAACTAAAAGAACGTCAACACCCTTTCTCGTGGTCAGAAGATTACGGCATATTTACCTCATCACTAAAAGGAGCTATGTTTGGTTTGGGCAGTGGCGAAAACCAACCCCAATTGCACAACGAGGATTATGATTTTCCTGATAAAATTATCCCTCAGGGCGTAGCCATGTTTTATTCACTTATTATTCGTTTGTTAAATAATTAGGGGGGATTTCATGTTACATTCATCAGTAATAGAACTGGATAGAAAAGCATTAAAAAACAATATAGATTTTATACGCAAAACCATTGGCGATGGCGTAAAATACAGCATGGTGGTAAAAGCCAATGCTTATGGGCACGGTATTGAAGAAATGGTGCCCGAAGTGCAAAACTGCGGCGTAAACCACTTTTCGGTATTTAGTATTGCTGAGGCCATGCGTGTGTTTGGATCTAAAAATCAGCCTTGCGAAATAATGATAATGGGTTGGTTGGATGGCCAACACATGGAGTGGGTGATACGCAACAATGTGTCGTTTTTTGTATTTACTACAGAGCGTTTACTGTATGCTATTGAAACCGCAAAGCGCTTAGAACTTAAAGCCAAAATAAATTTAGAACTTGAAACGGGTATGTACCGCACAGGTTTTAGAGAAGAAGAATTGCACTATGTGGCACAAACCATTGTTGAAAACCAACAATATATTGAAGTGGAGGGACTTTGCACCCACTATGCAGGAGCCGAAAGTTTGGAAAACAACGATAGGGTAATGGAACAAATAAGTGCGTTTACCACCCTGCACGAGGTGCTGAAAAAAGAAGGTATAAAACCAAAATATTGCCATACGGCTTGCTCGGCAGCTACCTTTAACTATCCTGAAACTATAATGGATATGGTGCGTATAGGGGTTAGCACTTATGGCTATTGGCCAAATGCTGAAACTAAGGTGCGCTACCAAATAGAACACCAAATTGATGATGACCCTTTGAAACGCATACTGAGCTGGAAAAGTAGCATTATGAGTGTAAACCTTGTACCCGAAGGTAAATTTATAAGCTATGGCAAAAGCTATCTTACAGCTCGCGAAAGCAAAATTGCCACTGTACCGGTGGGTTATGGCTACGGTTTTAGTCGTACCCTTAGCAATAATGGGCACGTGCTGGTAAATGGCGAGCGTGCTGCTGTAATTGGTACGGTGAATATGAATATGGTGGTAATAGATGTTACCGATATACCCGAAGTGAGCGTGGGTGATGAAGTGGTATTAATTGGTTTTCAGGGAGAGAAAGAAATAACGGTAAGCTCGTTTAGTGATATGAACAACAGCCTAAACTACGAGATGCTTGCCCGCTTGCCCGACCATATACCGCGTGTGGTGGTATAAGTTTTCAATCAAAACTCACGATAAAATATAAAAAACAAAAAAGTCCCCTGCTACAAAGTAGCAGGGGACTTTTTATATATAGGCTTACCCAACGGCTATTATTTGCTTAGCAAATCTTCGCTGCGTTTAATAAAATTGCTTAGTTCTTCGCCTGTTAGCAGGCTTTGTTGCAGTTTAGCAAGGTCTATAGCCTGTTTCACCAAACCGGTTTTAGTATCGGTGTTTTCTTCTTTAGCTATTTTGCCTGCCAATGGGTGATTGCTGTTTACAAGCACTTGGTAGCTATCGCCCATACCGCCAAACATTTGCCCCATACCATTCATCATTGCCATCTCTTGCATACGGCGTTCAAACTCGGGTTTGGTAATGGTTATAAAATGATCGTCAGGACTAAGAGCTTCGGTTTCTACCTTCCATTTATCGTTGTTTATACCTACGGTAAATACCTCTTTTAGCCCGTTTAGTTGCTCCTCGTTCAATACCGATTCGCGTTTTTCATCCTTATCCACCAATTTATCAATCACATCCGCATCAATACGGAAAATGCGTGTATCTTGGTGTTTGTTCTCTACATAGCTTATGTAGTGATTGTCCAACGGGCCACCCAATTCCAATACATCGTAGCCGCGTTTTTTAGCAGCATCAATAAAACTGTATTGTTTTTGTGCATCGTTGGTATATAGCACTATTACCTTGCCTTCTTTGTTGGTTTGCAAAGGCTTTACCTTCTCCACATACTCATCAAAAGTATAATACTCTTTGGTTGTGCTTTGTACAAGGGTAAACTTAGCCGATTTTTCGGCAAACTTCTCGTCGCTTATTGTTCCAAATTTTACAAACAAGCCTGTGTTTTCCCATTTGTTTTCGTAGCCTTTACGGTCGGCAGTAAATATTTCCTGCAATTTATCGGCTACTTTACGGGTAATATAACCGGTAATTTTCTTCACATTACCATCGGCTTGTAAAGCACTGCGCGATACGTTTAGCGGAATATCAGGGCTATCAATTACACCGTGCAGCAGCATCAAAAATTCAGGTACAATATCTTTTACCTCTTCGGTAACAAATACTTGGTTGCTGTATAACTGTATTTTATTTTTTTGGATATCAAAATTATCCTTCACTTTAGGGAAATACAAAATACCCGTTAGGTTAAAAGGATAATCAACGTTTAGGTGTATCCAAAACAATGGAGGCTCGCTAAATGGGTATAACGCTTTGTAAAACTCTTTGTATTCTTCTTCGGTAATATCAGCTGGTTTTTTAGTCCAAAGCGGTTGGGTATTGTTTATTATTTCACCTTCAAATTCAATTTCTACGGGCAAAAAGCGGCAATATTTTTCAAGCAAACCTTTTATGCGGGTTTTATTCAAAAACTCGGCGCTTTCTTCCGTTACGTGCAATATTATATCCGTTCCGCGTTCGGTGCGGTCGTGAGCATCAATGCTAAACTCAGTGCTGCCTTCACATTGCCAGTGAGCGGCAACGGTATCATCTTTATAAGATTTGGTTATGATTTCTACCGTATTAGCCACCATAAAGCTACTGTAAAAACCTAAGCCAAAATGTCCGATGATGGCAGCTGCATCCTTGTCTTTGTATTTCTCTACAAACTCTTCGGCACCGCTAAAAGCTATTTGGTTAATATACTTTTCTATCTCTTCGGCGGTCATACCAATACCGTTGTCTTTTATGGTAATGGTTTTAGCTTCCTCGTCTAGTACCACCTGTACTTTAAGGTCGCCAAGTTCGCCATTAAACTCGCCTGTGCCGCTAAGTGTTTTTAGCTTTTGGGTTGCATCAACAGCGTTACTTACCAACTCACGCATAAAAATCTCGTGGTCGCTGTACAAGAATTTTTTAATGATAGGAAAAATATTCTCGGTGTGTACACTAATGTTTCCTTTTTGCATAGTTTCGTATTACGTTTAAATCTTTGCCCCATACTATCAGCAACTATGCCGAGGGGAAAGAGGTGACAGAATGGCGGAATAGATTTTAATATGAAAATAAAATCATCAATAATATTTTTTTTATTTATTGTTTCTTTTTTGGTAGAAGGATGTCTGTTATTTTCAAAACAAAGGACGTATACTTTCAAACCAAAAAACTTTTCTCTAAAAGAATATGGTTTGGAAAAAAGAATTTACTTAGATACAAATGCCTTTTATATATTGGGAAGAGAAAAATATAATATTAGAAATGAGCAGATTGATTCTACATATCATGTTTTAAAATTCAATGATAATGGTATTTTTAAATGGTTACATTTTGAGCGAGTTCCAAGTGTTGAAGAAATTAATGCGGATACTTTAGGTGAAACCCATTACTACATTATTGATGATGGGCAATTAATCCTTGAGGTGTATTATGATGCGATGGTAGGAATGTCTTATTGGAAAGGCTCTGTTTTTAAAGATTCAATAGTCTTTAATTTGATTGATAGAAGAAGTGTTTCTTATGTGTATAAGAAAATGGGTAATTGACTGGCGGACAATTAGTTTTTAAATATGTATTTTATTGGTCCTCTCATTTGGTTGTTTTTAATTGCTGTTGTTACCTATTTGGCAACAAGAAAAAGTAATTTGAATAAATACCATAAACTAAGCATTGTGGGGATATGCTTTATATTTCAGTTCATATTTTTGTTGTATATCGCTGAAGGATGGAATGACCCAATTTATGAAAAATATGGTTATGATAGTAAAGAAGCTGGTTGGTTTGATGGATTTATGTTTTTTGTAACGCCTCTTATTTGGGCATTTATTTTATCACTTGTTTTTAGAATATTTGGAAGGCTGTTTAGAAAGAATTAATCAGTTTCTTACAATATGTGCAAGGGAGCAGCCGTACCATCCCTGCCCCGTCATGCTGAACTTATTTCAGCATCTCATCGCCAATAACCCCCGTTTATACAGATTGAGATCCCCAAACAAGTTCGGGATGACTGCCCATCTTACTGGTTCGCATAAACTCACCATGTATTAACTGATTAGCATATTTAAAAATTAGCACACATTGCAGTTTGCATTCATCTCTAAAATTTTTGGTTCGTCAGCCAGTTTGGTCATTCGTCTGAAAATACTTTAATAGCCCCTTTGGTATATATAGTTTTGTGTATACAAATAGCAAAAATTATGGACTCAAAAAATTTTACAACACCCTTTAAACCGCTTTATATAGCTGCTTTAGTAGTGGCACTATTGCTGGGCAGTGAAGCCAAAGCACAGCTAAATAATATGTTTACCGATACGCTAAACAAAGTATTGGCAAGCAAAGCGCAACAGTTTGATTTAAAAGGAGTATCGGCTGCGGTAGTATTTTCTGATGGCAGTGCATGGAAACAAACCGAAGGCTATGCAGGCAATCAGCCGCTAGACCCTAGTATGTTGTTTGAAATGGGAAGTAATACCAAAACTTTTACTGCTGCCCTTATTTTATTGCTTGAGGAAGAAGGCAAATTATCTATTGACGATACTATTTATAAATACATTTCGCCCTCAAAAAACGTAACCAACGGTATTACCATAAAACAATTGCTAACGCATACCAGCGGTTTGTATAACTATACCAATCATCCTGATTTTTTTAACGATATAAACACTTCTGACCCTACAGTGAAATGGGATATTGACGATGTATTGGCTGATTATGTGGGCAATAAGCTGGCCGAACCCGGGCAAACTTTTGCGTACTGCAATACAGGTTTTGTTTTATTAGGAAAAATTATTGAAAGTATTGAAGGCAAACCCTACCACGTAGTAATGCGCGAAAAACTATTGAATAAACACGGATTAAACCATATTTATTTACAGGGTTACGATAATTTTACCGAGCAAAGGGCTGAAACTTGGCTTAGTAACGGTGTGTACTTCGATTCTACGTTTACCTCTTTTCTCACAGCGGCATGGGCAGCAGGTGGTATTGTAGCTACTGCTGAAGATTTGGCTACTTGGGCGCACAAACTGTATGGCGGCGAGGTGCTTTCGCCTGCATCAATGGCTAAAATGACTACTAAGCTAAAAATAGGGACTACTACCTACCCAATGGGATTAAGTATGTTTTTTACCACTTTTATGGGTAAACAATTTTGGGGACATGGTGGCGCGACGTTGCAAAACAGCGAGATGGAATATAGTGTGGCATCAAAATACAGTGTGGTGGTGGTGTGTAACGAGCAAAATACCTATACCGAGGCACTTACCATAAAACGTGCAATTGAGGAAGTGTTAGAAAACACCTTGCCTCCTTTATCAACCCAAGAAATAGTTAAGCCACAGTTTACCGTGTACCCAAATCCTGCTAACGATTTTGTAACCATTAGTATTGATAATGCAGTAAACAATACAGTAAAAATATATAACATTAACGGGCAGTTGGTACAGCAGTTTCAGAACTTTAAAAATAGTATGAAGGTATACAAAGCCGATATAGGTACGGGTATGTTTGTTGTTGAGGTAACTAATGCAAATGCAGCCACCCGCCAACGAATTGTTTTGTATTAACTAACTTGGTGCATTCACTTTTTATGATAACCGCCTACGAAAAGTATTTAAGCAAAAGGGTAAACAACCAATGGCTGTATGAAAACCTGCGGCATTTACCCTTGTTGCTATTAGTGCAAGTATTGTTTATTGCTTTGTGGGTGCTGGTAGCTGTAGTTGATGAAGGAACTACTATAAGTTTTGATGAGCTTACCCTTCACTCAATGTTATTTCAGTTAGAGTTGTTGGTTATACCCGTGTGTGCTATAAATGTTACTTACTTTGTTCAAAAAAAGGCAGAACAAAAAAGGGTAAAATCAAACAAAATAATATTTTACAAAGTGTTGGGTACTGTGGTTGGCGTGCTTATTGGTACTGCCTTAACTGAAACCGTATACGCAGCCTATGGTATTGTTGATGATGATGTAATATCGCTAGGGAAATATACAATAGACCCTATAACGACCAATTTTATTAGTTATTCAGTTTTTTCAATATTTATAGCCATTCCTTTATTTATAAAGCAGGCTAAACGCTACGAGCTTATGCTTGAGTTAAAAGAAAAAGAAATACACATACAACAAGCCGAACAAATGCTTGCCCAAGCAGAATTGGAAACATTGCAGGCAAAAATAAATCCTCATTTTTTATACAATGCTTTAAATTCTATTGCAGGCCTGATACACGATGAACCCGACAAGGCCGAAAAAATGGTGCTTTCGCTGTCTGATTTATTTAGGTATAGCCTTAACACACAAGGCAAGTCATACACTACCGTTGCCGAAGAGATAACAATGGTAAAAACCTATTTGGAGATAGAAAAAACAAGGTTTGAAGAGCAATTGCAATACACCATTACTATTGATGCCGATTGCGAAAACTACCTTATTCCGCGTTTTCTAATACAGCCTTTGGTTGAGAATGCAATAAAACACGGCACGTCAAAAGTAGAAAAGGGTATTTTAGAAATAAGTGTATCAAAACAAGAAAATAGTTTAGAAATATTTGTGGCTGATAATGGCCCACAGTTTCCCCAACAAATGACAACAGGCTACGGAGTGCGCAATGTGAGCGAAAAACTTGGTTTATTATTTCCAAAGAATAATAATGTTAGTTTTTATAATCAACCAAAAAAATATATTTTAATACAAATACATCAACTTAAAACAAACGCCAATGAAGTATAGTACTTTAATTGTTGATGATGAACGGATAGCTCGTAATCGTATGGTGAAGCTGTTGCAAAAGCACAGCGACCAAATTGATATTGTTGGCGAAGCTGAAAACGGAATTATAGGGCTTGAAAAAATTAATGCTTTACAACCGCAATTAGTTTTTTTAGATATAGAAATGCCGGGGCTAAACGGGTTTGAAATGCTACAAAAAGTAACCACGCAGCCAAAAATAATATTTACTACCGCCTACGATGAGTTTGCCTTAAAGGCTTTTGAAGAAAACTCAGTTGATTATTTGGTGAAGCCCATACACCCCGAAAGGTTAGAGAAAGCTATAAACAAACTTCACCAGCTGGATAGTTTTGCAGCCTTGCAACAACTTGCCCAACAATTAAGCCAGCCTGCTACGCAAAAAACACTAAGCACCATATCAGTACCCATAGGCAATAAAATAGTATTAATTAAAATAGAAAATATAATCCTTTTTAAGGCTGAAGATAAATACATAACCGTGTTTGATGCCGAAGGAAACAAACACATTATCACCCAAAGCCTTAACTACCTCGAGGGGCAATTGCCCCCTAATTTTATACGTGTGCACCGCACCTATATTATAAACAAAGATAAAATAGCCGAAATACGCAAAACCTTCAACAGTCGCTACCTATTTATAATGCAAGGTGCAGAAGACGAAAGCATACAAACAGGCACTAGCTACACCACAGCCGTAAAAAAAGAATTTAGTGTGTAATAGCTTTTTCGGTTTGAATTAAGAAAAAATACTATTTTCACAGTATGAAAAAACTGTTACTATTTACCCTAGTGCTGGTATTGGCACTTAGTTTTAATGCTTGTAAAAAGGACGATAAAACAGAGCCCGCAGGAAGCACTCAAGATGATATTCCTATTGATAGTACCCAAATAAAAGAGCAGGTAATAGAAATAAAAACAAAGTTTGGCAACATGTATATGTGGCTGTATAAAGAAACACCACTGCACCGAGCAAATTTTTTAAAACTGGCCAAAGACGAGTATTTTGATAGCACCACCTTTCATCGCATTATTGCAGGCTTTGTAGCGCAAGGCGGCGACCCTAATACTAAAGATAACGACCCTAGCGACGATGGCAACGGAAGCCCGGGCTACACCGTGCCCGCCGAAATAAAAACCAGCATAAAACACAATTATGGCGCAGTGGGCGCAGCACGTATGCCCGATAATGTTAACCCTGCCAAAGCATCTAGCGGATCGCAGTTTTATATAGTGGTAAACACAGCAGGTACACATGGCCTTGACGGCGGCTATACTGTTTTTGGTAAAATACTAGGCGGTATGCCCGTAGCACAAACCATAGTGAACCAGCCCAAAGGCGCAAACGACAGACCCAATGAATTTATCCGTATGGATGTGAATATTATTGAAAAAACACGTGCCGAGCTAAAAACCGAATTTAACTTTGTACCATAGTCATTAAGCAAAAAACAAGTTCTATTTAGTAAATCCCAACATTTGTCAAACTTTTAAAATTTGACAAATGTTGGGATTTATCTTAGTAGGTGTAACGCAGCAATGAATAAAAAAAGTAAGATAGAGCAACCAAAAAAATATAAAATTATTTTATTAATACTTGCTGCTATTACACTGCTGTTCTCAAGCTATAACTTAATTACAAATTTAAGGTTTATAAACCCTTTTGTTAAAATTGCAGGTCAAGTGCACTTTGCAGAAGCAAATACAAGAAAAGAAATAAGGGGTGGTGGCAGAGGAAGCTCGACCTACACAGCCTATATAGCAGAACTTGTATTTAAGCTAAAAGGAAATAATAGATTGTTTAGGCTAACTGATAATATTACCGATAAGCCCGACGATAGAAAGTATTACGAATTAGCAAAAACACTAAAACAAGCCAAACAGGTTACCGTAACCATACTAAGTTTTGATAGCAACGATGCTGAACCAAAAGTGTATCAGCTAAACATTGATGGCATAGTAATAAGTGATGCTGAAACTACACGCGATAATGAAAGCCTCGTTTTTGTTGGCTTTTTTATTTTTGGGATAGTACTACTGCTAGGTGGGCTTGGTATTATAGAAATGAATTATAAACATTAAAATATTGTAAATACATTTTTTATAACACTTTGTGTGGGCATGGAATTTAAAAGCAGGTATCCAGGACAGGAAAAGGATGTGGCTAAAGGGGCAATAATTGCAGCAATTTGTTTTCTTTTATTCTCTTCTTATCAATTATTTGTAAATTTCACATTTATAAATCCTTATTTAGAAATTACAGGAAAAATTGTCTATGCTGAGGCTGATACAAGAATGGAAAAGAGAAGCAGGCGAGGACCCATCTACACAGTGTATTTATCAGAAATTTTATTTAAACTAAAAGGAAATAATAGAAGTTTTAGGCTAACAAGTGATGTAACCTATAATCCGGGTGAACAGAAATATTATGAATTAGAAAAGCAGCTTAAAAAAAGCAAAGCTGTAACAGTATTGATACAAAGCTTTGATAAAGAAGAAACTGAACCTAAGGTTTTTGGGCTAAGTATTGATGGAGAACAAATTAAAAATCCTGATGATTTAAAAAGTAATGAAGCACTTTTTCATGTTGCCATTTTTGCAATAGGTCTTATCATTTCACTGTTTTCGCTAAAAGTATTACGCAAGTAACATTGTTTATAATGGTTTCTTGCACAGTGGCAAACCAAATTAATAACCCCTCTAAAAAACTTTAAAGTAAATTCGTCGCTCGTCCGTTATCGTATACAATGGACGATTTGGAGGCAATGGCCAATAACTCTCGGCAAAATATTGGAGGTACCGTAAAGCAATACAGTCAACGCCTGTTTGGCTTTATCCGTGGGCGGGTGAAGACCGATGAGGATGCCGAAGACATTTTGCAAGATGTATGGTATCAGCTAAGCAATGTGGTAAATATTGAGGAGATAGATCAAATGAGCGGCTGGTTGTTTCAGGTAGCTCGCAATAGAATTATAGACCGTCAGCGCAAAAAAACCACACAATCGCTTGAAGATTTAAGCCTTGAAGACGAAGAAGGCGAAATGTTTTTGGCCGATATTTTATTAACCGACGACAGCACACCCGAAACCGAGTACCTTAAAAATATTTTTTGGCAAGAATTATTTGAGGCTTTGGATGAATTGCCCCAAAAGCAACAACAAGTATTTATTATGAACGAGCTAGAGGATAAAACCCTGCAACAAATAGCCGATGAAACAGGCGAAAACTTAAAAACAATTATATCACGTAAGGGCTATGCCGTAAAACATTTGCGCAAACGCCTAAACAATTTGTACAACGAATTATTAAATTATTAAAACACACTACCATGAACGAAAATAGTTTCAGCACATTAAAAAAAGTATTACTCTTTATAGTCTTAGCGCCAATATTTGTTTTTGGCTTTGGGCTAGTAGTAATGCTGCTATGGAATAACCTGTTACCCGAAATAATAGGCGTAAAAACCATAACCTTTTGGCAAGCAATAGGTATACTGTTATTAAGCAAAATATTGTTTGGCGGTTTTGGCAACGGAGGTAAAGGCAAATCTAACTTTGGAGGGAAGCAAAACCACGAATGGAAACAAAAATGGCGTGGCATGAGCGACGAAGAGCGCGATAAATTTAGAGAACAATGGAAAAAACGCTGCCGACCTGATAGTGAGTAGTTGGTAGCATATAATAAGCTTAAAATGCAATAATTGTGTAAGATATTGGTTTGTAAACCGCTTATTTATAGTACTTAGTAATTTCGTTTTGTAGCAATGGCAAAGTTTGTGTTTCTTTGCGGGGTAATTGGGGAATACATTTAGTTATGACTGAATTTGAATTGATAATGCCCAAAATGGGCGAAAGTATTGCTGAGGCTACTATTATTAAATGGCTAAAGAACGAAGGTGATAAGATAGAAGCCGATGAAAGCGTACTTGAAATAGCTACTGATAAAGTAGATAGTGAAGTGCCATCGCCAAAAGGTGGTGTACTTCTTAAAAGACTATACAACGAAGATGATGTAGTAGAAGTAGGTAAACCCATAGCCATTATAGGTATGGAAGGCGCAGGAGCACAACCCGCAGCCTCAACCGCTACACCTGCTGAAAAGCCCGAAAGCACACCCGCTCCCGTGGCCGAAGTACAAAAAACATTTGAACGGGCTCAAGAAACAGCCGCACCCGCCAACAACGGAGCGCGTTTCTACTCGCCATTAGTATTAAACATAGCCCGTAGCGAAAACGTTAGCATGGGCGAGTTAGAAAACATGGCAGGCACAGGTAGCGAAGGCCGAGTAACCAAAAAAGATATATTGGCCTACGTAGCCAATCGTCAAAATGGTACAGCACCTACTGCACAGCCACAACCAACAGTTAAAGAAGATAAACCTGCTGAAAAAGCAGTAGCCACACAGCAGCCAAAAATTTCAGCACCCGCTGTTAGTTTAAACGCCGGTGATGAGGTAATAGAAATGGATAGGATGCGTAAACTTATTGCCGACCACATGGTAATGAGCAAGCATACCGCTCCGCACGTAACCTCTTTTGTTGAAGCCGATGTTACCAATATGGTCAACTGGCGCGAGAAAACAAAAGGCCCGTTTCAAAAACGCGAAGGCGAAAAACTAACCTTTACCCCATTGCTTATAGAAGCAATAGTAAAAGCTATAAAAGACTTCCCAATGATTAATATATCGGTAGATGGTACAAACCTTATCCGCCGCAAAAATATTAACATAGGCATGGCTGCCGCACTACCTAGCGGTAACCTTATAGTACCTGTAATTAAAAACGCCGATACTAAAAACCTATTGGGCTTAGTACGCGAGGTGAACGACCTTGCCAACCGCGCCCGTAACAACAAACTTAGCCCTGACGATATACAAGGCGGTACATACACATTAACCAACGTAGGTACATTTGGCAACGTAATGGGTACACCCATTATAAACCAACCCCAAGTAGCCATTATGGCTGCGGGCGCAATACGCAAAAAACCTGCTGTTGTAGAAACTGAATATGGCGACGTAATAGCCATACGCCACATGATGTACCTAAGCCACAGTTACGACCACCGTGTAGTTGACGGAGCACTGGGCGGTATGTTTGTGCGTCGTGTTGCTGATTACCTAGAACAATGGGATGTGAACAGAGAAATTTAATCTCTGTTAAATCTTATATAAAATACAAAGCAGGCCGCAAGCCTGCTTTTTTGTTTTAAAGTGTTTGTGTTATTTCTTTAAAAAGTACATGCTCTATTTAAGTTTATCGGTTTTTTCTTAAATAGTAAATCTCTTATTTAAGTTTTTACACCATTTTCTTAAATAAGAATATCTTTGTTTAAGTCTTAAATATTTAAATGAAGTGTTTTCTAACATTATTTGTCGTTATTAACATCAGTTGTAATACAGTTTTTGTTAAAAAGAGGCAAAACATACAACCTAATGACTTCAGATTGTATAGGGAAGAAAGTAAGGTTTTTGACTCTTCCAGTATGTTTACAAATGGGATATTTTTTTCAAAGAGTAATCAGGATAGTCTAATATTAGCATCGTATTTTTTAAGATTTTATGCTGATGGGAGGGTGTTTTGTAGTCGGAATATAGCGCATCAAGAGGCACAATACTTGTTGGGCGATACTTCATCGGAAAATGGGGCTTGGGGATATTATACTTTAATTGAAAATGATAGCATAATTAAGGTTGAAACCTATGAGTTTAATGGTTTTTTTGAATATCTTTATTATACCATTCAACCTGATTCTACACTGAGATTTTCCAAGTCGAGGTTGAAATTTAGCATTTTTGCTAATAAGGAGAATACAATCTATGAATACATGGCTGATTAACTGGTCGCATCCCAAATTACCATCTTTACATAAAAAACTTTAAAAGCCCCGATAATTGGGGCTTTCTTGTTTTATAGCCGTTCATGTTAGAACGTAAACTGTAAGCCTAAGTTTGCTTCTTCTTCGTAAGTAATTCTCTTTTTTCATTTAGAAATAAAAATGTTTCTGTTTAGTAGTGCGGCTTGTCGCTTTTTTCGACAAAAAATCTATCTTAAATCTTGCTCAAAACATTGTTTTCCCTATGTAAATGGCTGTTTTATAGTGTTGTAAAAATTTTGTTGCTGATTATCAATTCATAAGGAAAAATCTTCAATACATAATCATAAATGTTTCTATTAGTAAATAAAAATATATACATTTGTGATGTCGATTGAAACAAAATTATTGATGGATAAAACAATTGGAATGCAACTGAACGTAATAAACGACGAGCTGTACGAAATGATGTGGGAGCTAAACCCAACACAAGAAGCCTTATTGCTGATAAAAAACAAACTCAACAATTTAGTTGATAAAGCATGGGAAGATTATAGCAGCCAGTTACATCCTCAAATTAACACTCAACCAAAACCCTTTCAGTATGAAGCAACTATTTAAACCACGCGGCGAAATGCAGGTAAGCAGTGCCGAAGTAGCCATTATCACCCTTACCTTTTGTGTAATAGTAGTAAACGTATTACGCACGGTATTATAAAAGCAAATGCTCTGTCATCCTGAGCTAAGCCGAAGAATGGTGTGCTTGTCATCCTGAGCGGCGTCGAAGGATAGAAGGGTTGGAATGTGCAAATAAAGGAATGAAACAATAACTCGCTTCCCAATATCCCCCTTGTGCGCAGTCATGTTGAGAGAAGTCGAAACAAAGGTGCGAAAGCTAAGGGGCTAGGGGAGGTCAAACAAAAAAAACAATCAATTAAACATGAATACAACAATTAAAAAACTGACAACAGGAGAGGTGCGCGAGGGCAAAAACTTCTGCATCGCTAGAATTGAAAACGGTCAACTAGCCGAAATTGAAGGACGTTGGACTAAAGGCTTATTTACCCTTAGCCTATTGCATCAACCCGGTTATATAGAAACCTATCAGCAATACGGCATACACGGCACTGAAACCGAATGGCGCATGGCTTTAGCACTGCTATACAAACAAGTAGCCAACCTAGCCGTAGAAAGCACACCATTACCACAGGATGCAATGCCCAACAACGAAAGGGCACAAGCATGAACAAACTGCCCGCCTTTTTGCTATATGCCACCGATTTTATAGTAGGAACAGCAGAAATGGGCTTGGCAGAAACAGGAGTATACATAAAACTATTGTGCCACCAATGGGATAAAGGCCATCTGCCTGCCGAAACCCAAAAACTACACCGCTTGGTAGGTGCTACCACCACCGACGAACAAACGGCAGTAAACAATGTTCTTTCAAAGTTTGAAACACGAGGAAAAACCCTTGTCAACCGCAGGTTAGAAGCCGTGCGAAACACACAACAACAATACCGCAACAAAAGGACACAATCAGCACGAAAAGCTGCACAGGCACGTTGGGGAAGGGGAGAAGATACCGCCAAAACTCAACTAGAGTTGGTAGCACAAGTGCCGCAGCACTTGCAACACCTTCAAAGCCAAATAACCACCTTTTTTGGTGTAAACACAGCCGCCCACGTGGATAAGCAGCAAGAAGTAGCCCGTTTTCTTATCAGCATAGAAAAACAGCAACTATTGCCGCATTTCACAGGTCAGTGGCTGGCCTATACCAAATACAAACAAGGAAACGGAGGCCCTGTACACGGCTTTGCCCGCTACATAGGTCAGTATGCCTATAACTATCAAAACGGTGCATGGAATGCCGAAAACTGGCAAGCCAAATTAGAAAAACAACATGGAAACGCTAAAAGCATTGCAAAAACAGAAGTTAAAAACGCAACCACCACAAGTGGAAAACGAAAACAATACACACAAAGCAGCAGCCCTATCATACACACAAGCTAAAGCTATATTTATGCAAGCCGCCCATGCACACGCCAAAACCACAGGCTGCCCTGCCTATGTAGTTGATGAAGAAAACAAACCTGTACTGGCACAATTGGTTCACTACTTTGCCCAAACAGGCGGTAGCAACCTAAGCACCAAAAAAGGGGTGTTGTTGGCAGGCAATGTGGGCAGCGGCAAAACCATGCTGATGGAAATTTTTAACCAACTTGTGCGACGTAGTAACCCCTTTTACAAAACTACGGCAAGGCAAGTAGCTAAAGACTACGCCGCCGACGGACTAACGGCGCTAGTGCGTTACCTGAAACAATTTAGAAAAACTCCTGTGGGACTTGTTCCTGTTGATTTTTTCTTTGATGATTTAGGAGCGGAGGACAACAAAAAACATTTCGGCAACGAAGCTAACGTAATGGCCGAAGTGATATACGATCGTTACGAGTTGTATATACGCTACGGAACACGTACCCACTTTACTACCAACCTAACCCCCGATGAGTTAGAAGAAAAATACGGGGTAAGAGCGTACAGTCGCCTGTGCCAAATGTGCAACTTTTTAGTACTAGGCAACGGCCTCAACAGCAAAGACCGACGTATGGGGTAGGTTTGATGTGAAGAAATGCAAATGAGTAAATGTGCAAAAAAGCCCTGTGAGGTGCTTCCCCTCCTTGCAAGGCAAAGTGAAGAGAATAAGGAGGGGTTGGGGAGGTTAAGAAAGAAAGTGCCTCACCCCAATAATAAGTTAGTCTCAGAAAAATGAAACTCGCCCCTCTCCACATGGAGAGGGGAAAAGTTGAAAAGATAGAGCTTGTCAAATATTTAGGGGTGAGGTAAGAGAAAGAGGGGAGGTTAGTAGAATATCAACCAAGAGAAAAAACTCTTTAAAAAATTAAGGCAGAATTACATACACGGAGCAAAGAGAGCCGCCACTATCAATAAAAAGACTCTTTAAAATAATACCCATAACTGTAAACCTAAAAAACGGTAGCCAAAAGCTGCCGCACAGGTAGAGGTATGAATAACGCATAAACAGATTGAACGACGCATTTAAAAACAAAAAGTTATGGAACTGAATAAAATTATAGAACAATTATACGCCGACGAACAATTGCAAATGCTTAGTAAAGCAGTAGGAAAACAAAATTGTGAAGACCTTTTTCATGAGGTGATTTGCCAACTGTACGAGAAGCCCGAAAAAGTGAAAGAAGTACACCAAAAGGGCTACCTGAAACTATATGTAGCCCGAATGATAATTTGGCAAAACAATGATAAGTACAGCAAATTCAACAAAAAATACACACAACCTTTTTCGCCTTGGGACGATGAAACCTTTGATATAGCCGAAGAACAAATTGACCACGAGGAAATAAACCGTCGCGAAGTACGTGCCCTTACTAAGATAAAAGCCGATAGCCAACTTGCACCTCCCAACTTTTACCCCGCTCGTTTGGTGTTAGAAGTGTCAGATTGTAAATCGTTTCGCGAGTGCAGTCGCCGCACGGGCATCCCTGTAAAATCAGTAATATATACCTATCGTAAATACATAAAGGAGGTGCGCCAGTATGCAGACCAAGACTAAAATACTGTTGGTGGTAAACTTTCACAATGCCAAAGACCCATTTAGCGTAGGCGGTGTAGAATATCACCGCCTTATTATACCCTATATAAACCTAGCCAAAACCCACTTGGTAGAAATACGCCAAACCAACGAGGTAAATACTGAAAAAATCGATCTTACCCAATTCCATTTGGTTATATTTAGTAGGGTGCTTAGTAACTTTGGGCACGATGAGGCAGTGTTGGCCACACTACAAAAAGCAGGCATACCCTTTATTGTTGATGTTGACGACTATTGGGCATTGCCTACCAACCATCTGTTATATCCGCAGTGGCAGCAACGTAAAATGACCCAACGTATTGAGTTGGCTTTGTGCCACGCAACCGCTGTTACTACCACCACGCCTCACTTAGCCTCACAAATAAGAAAACTAAATAAAAACGTGGTTGTAGCTCCCAACGCTATTGACCCTGTGCAACCTCAGTTTATACACCGTGCCACCCGTGCTGAAACTGTGCGTGTAGGCTGGGTAGGTGGTTTATGCCATACCGATGATATTCCTTTGCTGCAACGTGGCTTTAGTCGCTTGTATGCTGAAAAAGAATTACAACGCCAATTTTCTGTGCATTTGTGCGGTTACAGTCCGCAAAACTTTGATGTGTGGGGCTATTACGAGGATATATTTACCGCAGGTCAATCACGCACCAACTACCGCCGTGTGCCGGGCAGGGATGTACGCAACTATGCAACCCTATACAACGGCTTGGATGTGTGCCTAGTGCCATTGGCCGATACGCCTTTCAATAGATGTAAAAGCCCGCTAAAACTGCTGGAGGCGGGTTGGTTTAAAAAACCTTGTGTAGTATCAGAAGTGTATCCCTATACCCTAATGGGGCAACATTATCAAAACTTACTTTTTGTGCAAAACAACAAAGTGGATTGGCACAAATACATGAAAAAACTGATTGAAAACCCCAACCTACGTCAAGATTTAGGCGAAGCCCTGCACGAAACGGTAAAAGAAAATTACCTTATTGATAAAGTGAATGTGGTGAGGGGGCAATTGGTGGCTAGAGTTGCTTGCAATTAGATGATCGGCTGTCTATCATGCTGAACTTGTTTCAGCATCTCGTTCTGTGTAAACGTTATTGGGCAACGAGATGCCGAACTAAATTCGGCATGACGGAAACCGGTGCGCTGTCATCCTGAGCGCAGTCGAAACACGGTGTGTAGTTGTAATTGTGTACGAAGCCAGCCAGTGCGGCGGGCAGTCATTCCTGCGAAAGCAGGAATCTGTGCAGCAGACATACAGACCACTCAGCAACGCACAGATTCACAATCAAGTTGTGAATGACTGCCCACCGCACCTTGTTTATACGTAAGATTTAAGAAGTGCCACGAATTATGCTATCTATATCAATAGTAAATATAAATTTAGTATAATCAGATAAAGCATGCCGACGGGCATTTATATATCCATAAAAATCTAGCTTAGGTATTTCTTTTTTTAAATAGATATGATTTTCATCAGAGGAGTCAAGGGCTTCTGAAAAATAAAATAGTAAATATTGTTCGCTAGTTGAAAGAGTGTTTGATAATATGGCGTAATAAAGACTTTTGTCTGCTGGATTATCAATAGTATTTATGTGTTTTAAAATGATACCAAAGCTTTTAGTAAAACTTTGGTAGAGTATTTTGCGTTCTGTATACCAATTTGTTATCTTAGTTTTTAGAAGGTCATCTTTATTTGCATGACTTTTATCCGATGTTATTATTGATATTATATTTTCTATTTCGAACAAATGTTGGTTAATAGCATAAATCCCAACAAGGTGGTGTGGTTTATTAAAAGGGTCAATAGTTATAATAATTTGATTAATTGATTGCTTGTACACGTCGATTAATCTTAGCAATCTGTTATAATCACGTTCTTTTTTTTGATTTTCATTATTGGACTTGATTTCTTCATTTTGTTTCTGGATTAATTCTCGAGACAGCCGTAGCTCTTCTTTTTGTGATATATAAGTTTTATATACCAAGTAGATGGTTACAATACCGAATATTGATCCTAAAAAGCCACCCAAAAAATCTCCTAAAGCTCCTAAATAATCATGGTCAAAGTCGCCTCCACTGAGCCTTCCGTTAATTGCATAGCCAACAAACAGAAATATAATTGTAATACTTGCTGACGTAATTGTTATTGCAATAATATTTTGCTCAACCCACGACAGGATTTTGCTTTTTATAGTAATGCTTTTTGACGATTGCTTTTCACTCATAATTCAAATTTACAAAAGCAGTATTCAAAAACATGCGATTAAATGTCAACAGAATACAGAAACAAAACTCCCCATTATCCAATTAATGGGTAATGGAAACAATTGCATTATTTATTAAGCTATTAATTATAGCCCTTGCTGCACTTACCGTAGTGCATTATAGCGGTTTGGTAGGCAAACTAAAATACTTCATACATCAGCAACTAAACATACCCTTGGCACAAATACGGCTTCGCCCTATCGATTGTCATGTATGCCTTTCGTTTTGGTTATCAGTATTGTATTTTATAACCGAAAGTTTAGAAAACCACCCCCTGCACACCCCCGATGTAGTACAAATATTTGTATACGGCTTGGCTGCCTCAGCCATTAGCACATTGGTGTACAGAATGTTTAGGTAATTCCGTCACCATAATGTCCCCCTTGTGCGCAGCCGGCCATTCCCTCGAAAGAGAGAGTCTGTGGGTGGCATACTGATCACCAATCAGCGCACAGATTCCAAATCAAGTTTGGAATGACTGTCCGCCGCACTGATGCGCGTTGTCATCCTGAGCGGAGTCGAAGGGTGTGCGGAAGGGAATAGCTAATAACTAAATACTATTAATCAACCAAAAACATGAAATTTAATACCCAACAATTAGCAGTACTGCAAACCCTTGAAAGCAAATGGACAGTTTGGAAAAACTCACAAGTAAGCCTTTTTACCCTTACCGATAAAACAAAACTGGACGAGGTGCGCATAGCTTTTGGACTTTCGCCAGCTAATATTGCTTGCCATTCATGTTTTATAACCGATATCAGCGAAGTGATGAAGGTTTACGATCAGCAAAAGCAAAGCAGCGATACAACCACCCAAAGCGAAGCCACAGGCGGAGACACCAAACCACGCAAGAAAAAGTGAGCGGATGCGTGCTGTCATCCTGAACTTGTTTCAGCATCTCATTCTGTGTTAACAAATGGCATTGGCTATGAGATGCCGACCTTCTTCGGCACGACGAGCGCGCTGTCATCCTGAGCGAAGTCGAAGGGAGCGAAGGAAAATAGAAAGATGAACTATCAATCAAATACCAAAATTGAAAACCAACACCAAAATATCAGCCCAAAGTCTAAAAAACGAATTTGAGAGCTACCTAGATAAGTGCCGAGAAAACACAGTAGAGGTATCGGATAAAACAGGTAAAATAAACACCATACGTCAGCCCAAAATACCCACCATAAAAGATTTTTGGTGCGTACACTTGGGCAAAGCGTGGGCTGATTGGCAAACGGCATTAGAACAAAAAACTACTGCAAAAACCTGTCAAACCATTCGAGATAGGCTGGAAGGTATAGTGCTTGATGCACTTATAAATGGCGAGGGCAATAGTACAGGGTTAATTTTTGATTTAAAAGCTAACTATGGCTATACCGATAAACAACTTACGGGCGACGGACTTGAAATTAAAAAGATAGAAATAAGTGTTAGGCGAAACAATCAACCTTGAGGTTACCCCCGTTTTCGAGCGTAATTTTAACAGTACAAAACGTATTGTTATTAATCGTGGTGGCACACGCAGCTCAAAAACCTACTCGCTGGCACAACTGTTTATTGTTGAGCTTTTAACGGGCGAAAACAAAATACTATCCATAGTGCGCAAATCATTCCCTGCTTTACGGGCCACCGCCATGCGTGATGTAATTGAGATTTTGCACAAAAATGGTTTTTACAGCTTGGTGCAACATCACCGCACCGAGCATATTATAAAATATGGCAGCAATATTTTAGAGTTTTTTTCGCTGGATGATGAACAGAAAGTACGCGGACGTAAGCGCACTCATTTATGGCTAAACGAAGCCAATGAGTGCAATTTTGACGAGTGGCAACAACTTATTTTTCGTACTGCCGATAGGGCTTATCTCGATTTTAACCCCGATGATGTTAATTGCTGGATAAATACCGAATTGGAACAAACCCGCGCCCACCAAAAAGGCGATGTTGATGTGGTGGTGAGCAGCTACCGCGATAACACTTTTTTGGATAAAGGCACAGTGCAAGAGATTGAGTATTTGCAGGAAAGCGACCCCGAATATTGGAAAATTTTTGGCTTGGGCGAGTACGGCCGCATCAGCGGGTTGGTGTTTGAGGGTTTTACCGTAGTGCCCGCTATACCGCAAGGGGCAAAGCGCATTGCTTATGGGCTTGATTTTGGTTTTACTAACGACCCTACGGCAATGGTGGGTGTATACCTTGCCGATGGTAAGCTGTTTGTAGAAGAATTACTGTACGAGAAGGGGAAAACAAATGCTGATATTGCTGCACACCTTCACCAAGTAGGTTTACAAAATTTTGATTTACTGGTGGCCGATAGTGCCGAACCAAAATCGATTGAAGAGCTATACCGTGCCGGTTTTAATGTAAAACCTGCCAAAAAGGGAGCGGATAGCATTAACCTGTCTATTGATATACTGCGCCGTTACCCTTTGTGTGTAGTGTCATTATCAATCAATTTGTTAAAAGAATTGCGTAGCTATAAATGGCAAACCGATAAAAACGGAATTAGCATTAACAAACCTGTTGATTATAATAACCACGCCATTGATGCACTGCGCTATGTGGCACTAAACTGCTTGCAAACTCCCCGTGCAGGCAAGTATTCTATTAGGTAGTTTTCTGTTTACAGTTTTAAGTCTACTGTTTTGTGAATGAGATCCCGAAATAAATTCGGGATGACGGCATCCATCCCGTCATTGCAAGGTCTTCCGAAGCACTCTTATTTAAACTATACAAACAGATTGCTTCGTCAACCGAAGACGGTTTTTAGCAATGACGAAAGTCGTGTGCGGTGGGTGTCATATTGAGCGGAGTCGAAATATGGTGTGTTAGCCTGCGCTTCCACCCTTCGACTTCGCTCAGGATGACATCGCCTTGCCCACGTCATGCCGACGAAGGTCGGCATCTCAATAGGTATAAACTTTCGTTAATAGTAATGAGATGCTGAAACGAGTTCAGCATGACTATTAAACCCAAACCTATATCCCTCAGCAGCACTCCATTGTTTATCGGGTATGGGCATACCAAAGGGGTAATAATCGGTAATAGTTGCAATATCAGGGTTGTAATAATCAATAGATGTGCTTATGCTTTGTGCTAGTTTTCTATCGGTAATAGTTACCTGCACATTGCCCAAATGGTTACTAAGCTCGTATTTCTTATACCCCAACATTAAGCTAAAGGTATCATTTTGTACAACAAAAGCAATAAAAAGCCTCCTGAACTATACTTAAAATCAGCATGTTATAAAACTAATGATTACCGAACTGCCAAGTGTAGTATTACCTAACATTACCATTTTTGACCATTAAAATAGATTAATCCATTGTATGATATAATTACTGCCCTTATTTTTTTTGGTGATAAACCTGCAATTTTCACACTCACTACCCTTCTTTCATAGGGGTATAAAAAATCTTCAACATACTTATCATGATAAGTATGTTGCTCCTTAATTTTTTTGCAAATTTTTCTGTCATCAAATCCATCACTAACAACCTCGTCTACAGAAGTAGCATTATTAACAGTAACTATAAGCGTATCCGCTTTTATTTTATAAAACCTATCATCTAAGTTTGTTTTCACGTAACTTAAGCTACGATGCTTAAAGTTAGGGAAGGTTACTCTCCTTTCAGTTGGGTTATATAGATCAATATATAACTTATTTCTTTTTATTTCATAGCCTTCAATGATAAAATTTGTAGGTATTTTTGATAGGTCAAAAAATAATTCAGGGCGTTTTTTCTTATCAAAAAATATCATGTATATACCCCAACCATTAAAGTTGATATACTCTATATAATTTGTTTTATTTTTTCCTGTTTTACCATCATTTTGTGCAATTCCATGCTGAACACCATTTTTATATACCCAAATAGAAGAATTAGGTGATTTCTTACTAAGTCGCAATCTTCCTGAAAAAGATTTAGGAATCAAGAACGAATCTTTATTTTCCGCAGAGTATAAAGAAGTAGGGTATGGTATTGAATCACCTTTTTCATAAAAAATACTTTTAACAATTTCACCCGAATCGTTAAAATCAAAACTAAACCCATCTAAGGTATCGTTTATATAAAACCTTACATTTTTAGTGATATTGTTCTCGCGGATTACCCATAACCCCTGTTTATTCCCCTTGCTATTAAAATCATTAACCTTATACTGTGCATTTACTTGAATTGAACAATAGATTATTGTAATGATTAAATATATTTTTTTTCTTAACGTCATTATATAAAATTTATTTAAGGATTAGCTATTGGTGAAACAATAGTTATATTAAAGTGCCAAGCATCCCCTCTAGAAGTATTCTGTAAAGCTCCATTAACTCTAACATATATGGCATTAGTTTTTATCGCTTCAGTATTACCAACTGTTAATATCGGGACAGAATTAGGATAATTATTATGTAACGTGGCACCTGACAAACCAATAGGAACTTCATTACCATTTTCATCATAATAGAAAATTGAAAGATTATTGGGGTTGGCATCAAAATTTCCATCCACCCTAATTTGGGAGTTTTTCGGAATAATGCCATCGGGAACACGTGAATCAGACATACCATTTAGCGGTATTTTATGTTCCTCACCATTTTTGAGCCTTTCCTCAATAGAGAGGCTACCCTTATCAACCATCACATCCCTATCAAAAGATTGTTCAGGATCTGGTCCATTATTATTTTCATTTCCATCGTGGAAATTCAAATTTATAAGTGTGGTTATAGTGCTAAGCTCGCTGCCAATGCTACTAGCTCTTTTAAACCATTTCTTATTACCATATTTAGCACTATACTTATCTTTCAACACCTCAAGTTTCTGGTTATAATCATCTCTATCACCCAAATCAACTTGTCCAGCTTTAGTTAATTTATCAAAATCTCTTTCAACAGCTTTTCTTACTTTTCGATCAAATTTTCTTGCTGCTCTTTTATCTAAGACTCTATTCCACCATTTTGATATCTTACTTTTTTCAGGTTTAGTATGATTAGCATTTTCAGCATTTTGTCCACTGGGAACAATTTTGGCTATTGGATTATTATTAAAACAAGCATAAGGACTTTCCCAAACTTTGAAAATTGGATCAACATTCCACCTTCTACCCAACCTACTATCGTATTGCCAGAACTCTGCTGTATAGCTATTACCAGCCCCAGAAACCTCATTATCCTTCTCCTGCCCGTTAAACCCAAATAAAAACCCCGTTGGCAAAGCCAAACGGGGTTTATTGTTTAGGGTAGTAGATAAAATTTTAATATGTTTTTTCAGCTACAAGCTCGCCTTTGTCGTTCCATTGGCGCCATGTGCCTACTTTTTTATCCATTTGGTAGTGCATTTCGAATATCAGTTGGCCTTCGGGGGTATATACCTTCCATACGCCATCTTTCAAGTCGTTGTTAAAATTTGCCAAGCCTATTACTTGACCTTCTTCGTTGTATTTAGTCCATTCGCCTTGGCGTTGGCCATCAACATACTTACCTACTTCCATCACCTTTCCGGTGGCATAGTAAAAGTAGGCTTTCCCTTGGATTTTTCCTTCAACCACATATAGCTCGCTTGATTTCAAGCCGTTTTCGTAGTAAGAGTAATACATCCCATTGTACAGATTACCGTCTTGGTCGTAGAAGATTTTTACATTGGTTTCTGTGGGATTAGCATTTAGTGCCGCACTTGAGAAAACCAACGCAAACAACATAAAGATTGTTTTTATCATTGATTTTTTCATTGCTTTAATATTTAAAGTTTGTTATGAATTACAATACAAAGATAGTGTATTGATTTAACAATTACATAACATTGCAATGAAAATTATTTAGCAAGCGGTTTTAGCCGTGCAATTAGTGAGTAGTCTTATTTTACAGGGGCTTTGCTTATTGAAGCCTTTTTTTGTTCAGTTTGATAACTGTAGGGGTGATTTCGTTTTGTTTAGTTTTTAGTACGGTTTTAGTGTCCTTAAATGAAATTAATGTTAACACTATGGTGTACGAACCATCACGTAGATGGTCAATTTCAAAGTTTCCGTCAAAATCGGTATATACTCTTGTTCCAATTCCTTCTACCATTACTTCAACACCTGCAAGAGCTTCACCGTTTTCGTCGGTTACTTGTCCTTTAATGGTTTGGTTAGCTTTAGGGTCGGCATTGCCTGCTATTGCTGCTGTTGTGCTTATCGCTAAAAGAAGTATAAAAAGTATTTTCTTCATTCTGGTCACGAAAGTATTACGGCAGTATTAAGCCAATGTTAAGCAAACAAGTATTTAATGTTAACCAGATGTTTCTTGTCTTTAGATGCGCAGTTTTAGAGGGAAAGCAGGCTAAATATTTTTTTACAAAGTTTTAAGCAACTCTAATTCGGCTTGTAGTTTTTTGGTTAACGATGCTACTACAAGGTTATAGCTATTGTCTATCCACTCGCATATTAGCCTGTCATCAATGCTGCCATCCATTAATACTGTATTCCAGTGTACCTTGCTCATGTGGTAGCCGGGCAAAACGCCTTCGTATTGCTCGCGCAGCTCAACAGCCAACTCTGGGTCGCATTTTAGGTTTATGCTTTCAAAGTTGTTTACATCGCACAGGGCAAACATTTTACCCATTACTTTAAAAACAAGTGTATTGCTGTCAAACGGAAACGATTCGGTAACGCCAGCTTTGGTTATGCAATAGTTGCGGTAATGTTCAATATCCATATACAAGTTTAATATTTAGCATTAAACATTTATCAGTTACTATTTAAGATTTTGTTTTACTTGGGCTAATTTAGTGTTTGTCTCTTTTTGTGCTAATTAGGATATTAACTAATCCCATTTAATTAAAATAATATCATAATACCTATTAGCGTATACACACCAAGTTAAATCAGTACTATAAAACAACAGGGTTTCATATATAGTACCTAAACCAATGTTAATTTCGGGGAAATCATAGTTTATGTGTTTTGGATAGGACATTATCCCAAAATAATCACCGTCGGTATTAGTATTCAAATCAAACACTACAATTGGATCGTCCTCTAAAATTGTAGCAATACAAAACTGAGGAGAGATTTTTTGAAATTTCTCTCGTAACAATGAGAGAAATTCTATTGGTGAAATGCTAAAAAAATCATGAATCTTTTCATGAAAATTAAATTTTTTCATAATAGCATCATCAGGCTCAAAGTTTTTGTTGTTAAAGTTTTTTTTGCAAAATATCACATCTTCCTTGAGTCTGTATTCAGCTTTATTAATATTTTTTCTAATTATTTTCATAATTAACACTTTTGCCTAAAAGCATAAAAGAAAATAAACAGAACATATAGAAATATGTGTTTTGACTTCATAATTATCCATTGCTACTTATTGCAACATTGGTTTTATTGAACAACCAAAACAAAACCTATTGTTGGCTGCCAAACACACGTTGTAGTATAGAAGTAACACGGTGCACAGGGTCGGTACGAATTTGTTTTTCTTCGTTAGCTATTTTAAGAAACATGCCGTCAAGCGCACGGTTGGTTACGTGTTCAGTAAGGCTTGTGTTGTTAACTTTAGGAAATAATACCCCTCCCAACGATGCTGTATTGTAGGTACTTACTAAATCGGTATACAGTTTTTCTGCCGATGTATTAAATACTAATGGCTTGCTAAGGCTATTGTTTATTTTAGGCGTAAAGGCATTTTTTAGCTGGCTAAATGTGGTGTTGCGCAGGTAATGTGTAGCTGCTGTATCAGTACCTTTTAGTATACCAAAGGCATCATTAATACTCATATTGGTAACGGCATTGGCAAATATTGGCCCTGCGGTTGATGCGGCATCTTCGGCGGCACGGTTTATGGCTGTAATAGTTTTATCTACCAAGGCGTCGCCACCGGGTATTTTTGATACTTGCTTAATAATTTCTTGAGCTTCAGGTGGTAATAGGATTTTTATAGCAGCATCTTTCAAAAAACCATCAGTAGCATTTAATCGGCGCACAGCGCTATCAGTACCTACAGTTAATGCGTTTTTTAGGCCTTTTACTACTTCGGCTTGGGTTAGTGGTACATTGGTGCCCAATCCTCCTCCTTGTTCAAGTGCATTTTGCACTACATCGCACGATGATAATAGACCGAAAGTTAAAACTACTAATAAGGTTTTCACTGTTTTCATGCCCCGAAATTAAGAAAGTAAAGGCAAAAACAGTGAAGCCACCCAAAGAAAATAAGGTGTAAGCAGGTTGTTATTTTGCGAAATACATTAAAACTATATCCACTTTGTGCCAAAAACTTTTTCAAGCACTTGGTCTATACGGTGGTTTGCCTCGTTACGGATTTTGCCTTCTTCAACAGCTATTTTATGAAAAAGTCCGTCTAATGCTTTTGTGGTAACATAAGCGCCCAATGTATTTTGAGTGATTTTTGGAAAAAGTGTGCCACCCAACGAAGCTGTATTGTAGGTGTTTACCAAATCGCTATACAAAGACTCGGCAGATGTGCCTAAAACTAAAGGTTTACTAAGCGATGCCGTAATTTTTGGTGAGAAAGCTGTTTGTAGTGGAGAGTATGTGCCTTTCTTTAAAAAAGTTGTTGCTGCACTATCGTTACCGTTTAATATAGTTTTACCGTCAGAAATGGTAATGTCTGTAATGGCTTTTACAAAAATACTGGTGGCTTCGGGGGCTGCATCTTCGGCAGCTCGGTTTATGGCCAAAATGGTGTTATCCACCAATAATTGTCCGCCGGGTATTTTGCTAAGGTTATTAAAAATAGGAGCTGCTTCAGGCGGAAGTAATATTTTTACTACTTTATCGCTAAAATAGCCATCAACAGCACTAAGACGTTTTACTGATGTATCAACACCCAGTGTTAGTGCCTTTTTTAGCCCGTTAATTATTTCCTCGTTGGTAATAGAATCATTATCTCCGAATGAGTTTAATATATCGTCTCCAAGTTTACTGCACGATGAGATTGAAAGAGCAGAAAAGAGTAAAAGAACAGCTACAGCAAGTTTTTTCATAAAAAAGAGTATTTCTAAATTACGAATTTACAACTATAATACTTACTTTGTTTTAACTATTGAGCACTAAAACGTAATTGCCTTTGTTTGTGGAGTATGAAAAAATTAAACATTTAGCAGTGAGCATTTACCATGTGAGGCAATGGAAGGAATATTATAATAAACTTGGGAATAATTATGTTTTAAATAAACTCACAGATTAGTATGCCGAAACTTTTGTTTGGGAGCTGGTATTTGGAAACAAGCAGCGTTGGACAGACGATGAGTTAATTGATAAATACGACTATGTTAATAAGGTTAGACGTAAAGCAAAACAAAGTCTCATTTTTGAAAAAGAAATCGAGGCATTAATAAAAAAATAAGACTAATGAAGCATTCGGTAAAAGAAATTGAAGAAATAGCAAAAGGCATATTAGCAAAAATTGATTTTTCGTATGACAAAACTATTGACATGGGTATTGAGGAACTCGATCTTAATTTATTGTATCACGGTATGACGAAACCCACATGGGTTGTTGATTTTGTATTTGAAACGGGCGTTTCGTCTAAAACTCGACCAGGATTCATGTACATTGATGATGAAAGCGGAAAACCAATAATTATAAAGCATCAAGATGCAAAAATCGAGTTAACAGTGTTGGAAAATGGTAAAATTATAAAGAAAATTAAACGAAGAGGCGAAAAATAATGCAAACAGAAACAAATAGCTTAATAGGCGAGAATGGCACAGGGTTTACCCAGGCGTATAATACCAAATTTAATATATTTAGACCCATGTATATTGATGATAATGGAGTTCGGCAAATTGTAAGACAAACTGGAGATTTTGACAATTATTATGCACAAATAAATGAGCATGTAAATAATGGAAAAAAATAATTTAGAAAAACTGGAACAGTTCTTAAAAAAATATAAGTGGACAAGTTATGGGATTCCCGAAGTTGAAATAGAAAAGCTGGAAAATTCTATTCAACAAAAATTCCCGGCTACTTATAGAAAATTTCTTTTATTGACAGGAAGATTATTTAGATTTATACCAATAAGTGAAGGATTTTACTACCTACAAGAATATGATATTAACAATCTTGCCAGAAAAACCCTAAAAGAATATGGTATATCACTTAAAAGCGACAATTTTTGGGTTTTTGCCGAAAATGAAGGGGCAGAAGTGATCTTCTTTTTCTATTTTGATGAAGGAGACGATCCTCCTGTATATGTTTGCGAGATTACTAAAAAAATAAATAATCCTGATTATGATTACCTTAGAAAGGCGAATGATCACTTAAGTAGTTTTTTAAATTATTACGTCGAAAATTATGACCCTCAATTCCCATAAATAATATTTGCAACTATCAAATGCAAACAGAAACAAATAATTTAATTGGAGGTAATGGCACAGCGTTTACTCCATTGATATGCCCCTCTCTTCGGAATCTGTGCACGGATGGGTAGTCAGTATGCCCACCCATAGATTCCTTCTTTCGAGGGAATGACTGGCTGCGCACACCCTTCGATTCTGATCAGGATGGCAACTGCACCCGTAGCTCCGTCACCCTGAATTTATTTCAGGGTCTCGCTATGTATTAACTACCGTTTATTGGTAATGAGATGCTGAAACAAGTTCAGCATGACCAAAAAAAACAAAGGCCTACCCGTTTTCATAGGTAAGCCCTTGCTTTACTTATACAAACTATTACTAGTGCGTATTAATTGTTGAAAAAGAAGCCGTTTGGCACAATGCCTACTTTAAAGGTTGTTTCGCTACCATCAGCTTTTATGCGGGTAACTGTTCCGTTTTGGTTAAAATCAATAGCATCGCCCAAGTATACCGAGCCATCAAAAGGGTCTACACCCAAACCATAAAAGCTGCCTGTTTTTTTGGCAGTGGTAGGCAATGTAGTTGCACTTATAGCTACTTCGTACACGCCTGCATTGTCTAGGTAATACAATTTATCGCCCGCGCCGTTTATGGCAAGTTTATTGGCAGTTTGGCCTGTTGCAAAATCAATACTGCCTTCAATGCTGTTGTTGGTTGGGTTTATGCGCACCAATTTGGCAGGGGTGGTGGCGGTACTATCTACCAATACCCATACTTTTTTGTTGGCATCAACTACAATTCCGTTGGGGTAGTCGGTTAGCTCAATACTATCTTTCACAGCATCGGCAACAGGGTCAATTACATATACCTTTTTGTTGCTCCAGTTGTTTACGTATACGTTTCCACCTGCTTCTACCATGTTTTCGCTCCAACCGTTCAAGTCGATAGTTTTAGTTTGACTATTACTGGTTAGGCTAAGTACATGTATTACATTATTAAATAAATCGGTAACATAGGCTTTGCTTCCGTTTGATGCTGAGGGAATTAGCATGAAACGAGGTGAGCCTAAATTGCTAATAGTAGCTACCGACTTAAAAGTCTCAGCATTAACCACTTCAATTTTTGATGAGTTGTTTACTACCAAATAGTAGTTGCCATTGGCTTTGTTCATCGATTGAAAAACATCTCCTAATGGGCGGCTGTTGATGTTTGAAAACAGGTTTTGAGTAAGTTTTGCTTCGCTTCTGCTGTAAAAATCTATACTGGCATTGCCTTTTAAAAATCCGCCTTCGTTTAATATAAATGCGCCTTGGTATGCCGATGGTGCAGGCTCGATGGGGTCGCCTCCTTCATCTTTACAAGAGCTAAATACTACTACACTTAGGGCAACAAGTGCCAATAGGTTAAATTTAAAAATTTGGTTTAGGTTTCTCATGTTTTGTATTAAAAATTAAATTGTACGTTTAGTAAAAAATTGCGCTGGGGCATAGGTGCCCATTCTACCGCTTGGTATTCAGCATCGAATATGTTTTTGGCTTGCAGGTTTATATCAATGCTGGTTTTTTGCACCTTTATTTTTGTGCCCAAAAACACATTTAGGGTTTTAAAAGCAGGTAGGGCGCGTTTATTGTCAGAAGTAATAAATTGTTTGCCTGTGTATTGGCCGCTAATGCGCAAGTAGCCAAAACTGTTGCCATACGATATATTGGCGGCGACAACATGGTGGGGCACATATATTAATTGTTTGTTATAGCTATCATCAAAAGCCGCCCCCTGTTTTCTGTTGGTACTTTGGGTGTAGGCGTAGCGTCCGTCAAATTTTAAATACTGTTTTTGGTTGATAGTGTATTTTACATCGGTCTGTACTTCTATACCTCTTGCCACTACACGTTGTATATTGCGGGGAGTCCATATTCCCCCCTGTCCTTGCATCCAAATAATCCAATTGTTTATATCGCTGTAATAGCTGCCCACAGAAGTATTAATTGCCCATTTGGTGTTTTCTTTTTTATAGCTCAACCTAAGTTCGCCGCTTATACCGTCTTCAGGTTTAAGGTTAGGGTTGCCGCCGGGGCTCCAATACAAATCGTTAAAACTAGGGTAGCGGTACACGCGCGATAGTTTGCCGCCCAGCCAAAATTTGTGGTAAAAATTATAATCGGCACCAAAAGAAGGCACAATGGGCAAAAACCTAAGCTCGCCGGGTAATTTTGTAGATAGTAAAGGATAGTTTTGGGTGTTGCGCAGTGTAACTGCTTCTTGCCTGATGCTAAAAGTGGTAAATATTTTTTTGTTTGAACTGTGAAAACGGTGCGATGCAAACACCGATGGGCGATACTGCACAGGGGCAGGCGTGCCGTAATTATCGGCTGTGGATTTGAAGGTAGAGCTGTTTATACCAAAATTAACATCGTGCAGGGGCGAAACGTGGTAGCGAAACTCGCCTTCAAGCAGCAAGCCAAATGCCCTATTATCACTATTAATAGGCACTGCCGAGGCATCGTCGGTATAGCGTATGCGCTCATCAAAGTACTGGGCGCGCACTATGCCCTCGCTTTTTTTCCAATGGGCTTTTATATCTCCCATCACCCGCCACGAGTCGTCGCGCTGAAAAGCAATACTTTTCTCTTGAAACATAAGCGGGGCTACACCTCTATACGCTTGGGTATGCCATGCTGTTAGGCTTGCCTTTATATTATGCTTGATGGAAAAGTAATTCTCTATCATTTGCCCGTTTAGCCAGTTTTGGGCATTTTTTAATGTCTCAGTAGGTAAACCAAATTTGGTTTTGTTGGTATAGGTAAAATTGTTTTGTGCTGTTTGATTGAAATAGCGTACTCGACCCGTGTACCAACCCTTTTTATAGCCTAGTTTTACTCCTTGTTGGTAGCTGCCAAAACTACCTGTACCCAACAATACCGTTCCGTGCAGGCCGTTTTGTGTTTGTGCTTGTTGCCCCAAACCAATTGTGCCGCCAATAGCTCCGCTGCCATACAATGCGCTTTGGCTGCCGTGTGCAAGCTCTACCGCATCCATAAAAAAGGCAGGGATAAGATTAAAATCAATTAACTGATTCATGGGGCTTTGCAGGCTAAAGCCATTCCACACCACATTGGTATGCACGCCATACGTGCCACGCATAATGGGAGTAGCCAAAGTACCGGGGGTATATTGGCGCACAAACATCCCTGTTTGCTGCCCTAGCACATCGCCCAAAGTATTGGGGGCATATTGTGCCAATAGTATGCTATCGGCTTTCCAAGTATATGTGCCTGCATTAAAAGCCTTTTCGCGCTGCACTACCACCTCGCTGCTGCTAACGGTGTATACGCTATCAGCAAGGGTTTGTGCTCGGCTGCACAAGGTAGCCAACACAAAAAGTGCGCTTATAATTATTTTTTGGCTCAATGTTATTATTCATTTTGCCTACGGGTATTAATAAAAAACAGAATACAGCTTGCGCACAGCTATAGCTACCTGAAAAAACAGTATAAAAAGCTAAATATGGCACTTACTGAACCCCAACCTTTTTTCCCGAAGGTGTGAATCCTAAGCATCTGAGGCAGGTCTTCTGACTTATTCCGATTTTTTGCTGCCTTCCCGTCATCGCTACACGATGTCAGTGGCAAAAGGGGGCAAAAAATCCAACGGTATTGCCGTTGATATGGAACTTACAGCAGCGGGTACTGTTCACGATTTACACGTGATTCCCTTTTCATCTTGTAGTAAAAGAAACTTTTACTCAAGAACCTTAAATGCGGGGCAAATATATGCTTTTTTTGTAACCAACAAATTTTGTGTTCTTTGTTTGGTGCTTGCCCTTTTTTATAGCTGATGATTTAATATAAAACCATATTAGGTAGTTAGTTCTTAATCTTCAAACTCAAAAAAGGAATCTTAATAGCAGCCCAAAACTGTGTTGTTTATCGGCTGTGTGGTTAGTTGCTTACGCTATTAAGGTAGGCTTTACAGGTGCGGTTAATGGTTTCGTCTATAGGGGTAAATTCAAAATTTAAGTCGCGTTTTATTTTCTCGCTTATATAGGTAAATTTTTCTTGGCTATTTCGGGCGGTTTCTTTTGTTATCAAAGGTTCTTTGCCGCTAAGTGTTGCCTTGCACCAATATAACATTCGTGCGGCTTGTGCTAAAAAACTACCTACTTTTATATATGGCGCAGGCTTGCCCAATTGTTGTGTTAATCGGCTAAAAAAATCTTTGAAACTTAAATTATCTCCAACCAATACATAACGTTGGTTATTTATATCGCTTTCCATTAGCTGCACCATGGCTCGGCTAACATCGCGTACGTCTACATATCCGTTTTTGCCATCAGTATAAAACTTTAGTCCTTTATATACAGTATCAATTATGCGGCACGATCCTTTGTCCCACTTTCCTTCACCTACTATAACTCCTGGGTTTACTATTACTGCGTTTAGGCCTTCTTCTACACCACGCCATACTTCCATTTCAGCCATGTATTTACTTATGGCGTATTGTGTATTGTACTTGCTGTCTCGCCATTGGCTTTCTTCATCAATTATATCTCCGCTTTTTTCGCGCCCAAGTGCGGCAATGCTGCTTGAATAGCATATTTTTTTTATTCCTGCTTCTAATGCACAGTTTACTACATTGGCAGTCCCCTCAACATTGGTTAGCATCATTTCATCAAAACGTTTGTGCCAGAAGGAGACTATTGCAGCAGTATGGTATACTCTATCAACATCTTGCATAATCTCTGCAAGTGTAATAGTGTCCAGTATATCACACTCTACCCATTGCAGGTGTGTGAGTAAGTGCTCGTTTATCCCCCTAAATTTACATATTTGTTCAAATTCTTGTAACGATGAATTTTTTCTTTTTATAGCAATAACGGGGGTTTCAAGCAATAAAAGGTCTATTGCAAGGTGCGCACCTAAAAAGCCTGTTGCGCCTGTTAGTAAAACTTTCGTTTTCATAGGTTGCAATATTACAGCCCTGTGGTATATTTGTTGCGTTAATCGGAGAGAAAAAATTTTTACGATTTAATAACGATTGTATTTAAAAAAATAAAATTATATTTGCACTATGAAAGTATTAAAAGTAATTGCATCAGTAGGCTTCATGTTCTTAGTAGCAGGCCTTTGTACAGTTATGGCTCAGCCCGGTCCAGGTCCTGTATTTAATCCCGTACCTGTTGACGGTGGTATTACGCTTCTTTTAGCCGCAGGCGCTGCCTATGGTGTTAAAAAAGCTGCTGACGCTCGCAAAACCAAGTAAGTTATTCACTAAAAGTATATACTTAAGGGATGCACATTTGTGTTATCCCTTTTTTTGTTACTTGCCGGTTATATAATTATTTAGCCGTTTATCATTGTAATTGCCCTATTGGTGTAATTTTTACCCATTTCATCTATTAATATCTTCGCTTCAACCTAAAAAATCATACTTATAGCACTATTTACCTAAATTTGCGCCAAGTGAAAGGTTTAAAAGTATCAAACGAGACCAAAGTAGGGGCTTTAGCCGCTATTGCTATTACAGTATTAGTACTGGGCTATAATTTTTTAAAGGGTAAAGATGTATTTACCAAAACAGTAACCTATTATGCTATTTACGATCGTGTGGATGGTTTGGCTGCCTCCAACCCTGTTACCTTAAAGGGTATGCGTATAGGGCAGGTAAGCAATGTATCGTTAATGCCTCAAGATAGTATGCGGGTGAAGGTGGCTTTTGAAATTAATGGCGATATTGTAGTGCGTGATAGTACTATTGCCAAAATTTACAATGCTGATTTTTTTGGTTCAAAAGCCATTGAGCTAATACTTTCTGATAAGGGGTTTATACATAAGAATAAAGATACTTTGCTTAGTATTATGGAGCCTTCGTTGATAAGCTCTGTATCTACTATTATTAACCCGATTAAAGAAAAAACCGAAAACTTAATAGTATCGTTGGATTCAGTTTTTGGGGGCAAAAGTGGTCAGAAACTTCAACTCACAATTCACAACCTAAGCGAAATAAGCACAAATTTTAAGGCTACATCAGCAAAGCTTGATGAATTGGTTGATGAACAAAGCCGCACTTTGGATGTGATTTTTGCTAATGTGCAATCCATTACCAATAATCTTAAAAGCAATAATGAAAATATAAGTGCTGCTATTGCCAATATCAAACAAATGAGTGATACGTTGGCGGCAGCTAACCTAAAGCAAACTGTGGCAAATGCCGAAAGGGCTTTAGCCGAAGTTGCAGCAATAACTGAGAAAATAAACAAAGGGGAGGGCAGTGTTGGCTTGTTGGTAAACGATAAAGAGTTATACAATAACTTAAATAGCTCATCAGCGGCATTAGATGCGTTGCTAAAGGATATGAAAGAGCATCCTAAACGCTATGTACATTTTTCTATATTTGGCAGGAAAGACAAAAAGAAATAAACTCGTGTAGGGAATTAACTCAGTAAAAAAGGGGCTTTAAGCCCCTTTTTTAGTTTGTATATATTCCGTTGTGAAATAAGTTACTCCTATAGGTAGGTTGTTGTACAAATTGAGAATAAACACTCAACCTGTTTTTAAGGTAACTCTCCGTTCTCAAAAAAAATCAAATTGCTACACTTACCGGCAAAATTGCTACACTTACTCATTTCTTGTTGATTGATGTGCATGCTTGAAATTAGCTTTAGCTTTTCTTTAAGTATTAACTCACTAGCTACTAGTACAAACACACATTATCAATTATGAAAAAAAATCAATTATTAGTAAATCATTATTCTATCAGGCCTCCATCCTTTCAGTATTCTATTGGCAGCATTAAACCTATTAACTATTCACCTCTAAAAAATTAATACTTTTACTATGCATAAAAAATTAACCTTTTTGGTATTACTAATTGGATTTTCAATACCAAGTCTTTTGGGGCAATTTTGTCAACCACCTCCACAATGCATCCAAAACGGGGCTCTTGATGTTGCCCCTAATGGAACTATTGATAATTGGATAACTTCGCATGGAAGCCCATCAACATTTACAGGCTTTGCCGGAAACGGGGTGTGGATGTGGGCTCGCACAGCTGCTGGCGTTGCAAATAGTGAGGGAATTTATTCCTGTTTTGATTTTCAGCAAGGGCACACGTATCAGATTTGCTATAAGGTGATGAATACCTCAGGTAATACTGTGGGAAACCTTTTTTTAAGGGGTGTAAGTAATTTATTAACCAATACGAATAGTGTTATTCCTGCTATACCTGCCGGCTCGGATTTAATAGACAATACATTTACATTCTCTTCAGTTTGGGATTTCCGAACCGTTACATACACTCCTACTACAAATCAAACGGGTATTTGGATATACCCTTTTTCAAATGCTAATTTTATAAATGGGCAACAGTATGAGCTTGTGATTGACGATATCTGGATAAACGAAGTGCAACCCAATAACATAACTGTAACGGCTACACCTACTAATATTGGTTATTGTACTTCATCGGTATTATCTGTAAACGGCGCATTACCGGGCTCTACCTATACATGGTTTCCTTCAACAGGTTTAAGTTCAACCAACGGGGCTTCTGTTATAGCGCAGCCATGCCAAACTACTACCTATACCGTTATAATCGGTAACCCCTGCACAGATGCACCATGCCTTCAACCTATTCAGCGTCAAATAGAAGTAGTGGTTCAACCCAACGGTGGGATTGTAGATAATAGTTCGGTTGTTTGTGGTGAGCATATTGATTTAGAATATATGCTTGATACTCCTTGTACTGTAGGTGCTAATATCTATTCATGGACGGGGCCAAAAAATGGCAATGTATTATCAACCAGTGCAAAACTTTTTATACCGACTACAATCCCAAGCGATGTGGGTATTTATACGCTTACGGTAACTTCAGCAAACGGTTGTGTAAATACGTTTACTAAAATGGTAAATATGAATTGCTGCGACGTTATTGCTGATTTTGATGTAGTTGATTGCAACCCTATACGTTTTGTTAATACAACAAGTACAACAAATTTGAGCGGTGTGCAAGGGGAGTGGCATTGGGATTTTGGGGACGGAAATACTTCTTCTATTAAAAACCCATCACACTTATATACCGACTTTATTGGGCCACATACGGTTTGTTTAACAACAGTATTGCACAATGGGGTTTCTACCTGCTGCGATAAAATATGTAAAGAAATTGAAGTTTGTGATTTTGGTTGCGATCCAAAAGCGGCATTTGATTATACAGTATTTGATCCAAATACCGGAGATATACAATTATTTGATAAATCAGTAGGTGCTGGAACACCATGTAGTTGGAGCTGGACAATTACAGACATAATTAATGGTAATGTGTTAGGACAATCTACCATAAAAGACCCTGCTTTTTCGCTAGGTGGGCCTGGTATATATAACGTCTGTTTAGAGGTGGAGTACTGCCAGTCTAACGGCCAAAGCTGTTTTGAAACATGGTGCGAAGACATAATTATAAACTAATTACTACTTAAAATTATCATTATGAATAAAAAAATATTTTTTCTGGTATTAATCTATATATGCTTTTTTACAATAAAAGCATTTACGCAGTGTATACCCGACCAGCATGTTATAAATGGGAATACTGATTGGCAAGTATCTCACGGAACTTGGACTCCTAGTACAAACGATGCTCCTACCTCAACAAATGGGGCTTGCCTAAGCTTATACTCATATCTAAGCAAAGGAAATGGGGCTTTTATTGATTATCCCTTTGTGCTTGGGAAAACCTATAGGGTGTGTTACTGGGTAAGAAATGTATCTGCTTGCCCATCAAACCCACATGGAAGACTTTATGTTTATGCAGCAAGTGGTTTAGTAGCCAATCCTCCCGGACCAAACAATGTTCCCTTTGCTGTTAAACAATTGATTGACAACAGCTATTATGGCCCTCCACAAGGTAATGCACATGGTCCCTCGCAAAACTGCGTACACGATTGGGAATTTGTTAGTGCTACTTTTACGGCTAATGATAATCATCAACAACTTTGGTTTTATCCATTAAATACCCAAGGTCCACCCCCGCCGGGTAATGCTCAGTGGAGTATTGATTATGTTGTTGAAGTAGATGACATAAGGGTGGAAGATATAACCGCTGTTGCACCTCCTAGTTTTTCTGCATCAGCATCAAAAGACCCAATTGATGGATGTAATGATCAAACTACAATAACATTAAAAAATGGTGCTGCCAATGTTGGGCTTACTTATGCTGCTACTTGGACTCCTAATAATGGTTTAACATATAATAATGCAAATAGAACAGAGGTGGTGGCTAAGCCTTGTAGTACAACAACGTATAAAATTGAAATTTCAGACCCTGATGCCTCATGTGGAGACTGTGTTAGAGAAGTGATATATTATACCGTTAACGTAAATCAATGGTCAGACCCTGCTAATATTGTTTATAACCCAACCGTTTCGTGTCCAGGAACTATTAATCTTGATTATAATGACCCGGGCACATGTGCCGGTGTTACCTATACTTGGATAGATCCCCAAATGACTTCATACAATGGAATACCTCAAAGCATTCCTGCTAGTGCTTTAATGACAGGTGAATGGACTTTACAGGTTTCAACGGGTAATTCTTGTCCTGAAGAACATAAGTTTTTTATAGCTGTAGGCTCGTGTTGCCGTTCATCCCCCAGTTTCACATGGGATCAATCATCATGCAACCCTATTTCTTTTACTAATACCAGCACAGGAAACGCTAGCCTAGTGGGTGTATTGTGGAGTTTTGGAGATGGCAGTACTTCAGACCAAATGAATCCTACTCATACCTATCATGATATTGTGCCTGTTCCACCTCAAACAACTGTAAACAAAACGGTTTGTCTTACTATGATTTATGAGGACGATCAAGGCGAAAGCTGCTGTGAACGCTTTTGCAATCAAGTTAAAGTTTGCCCAAGCCCATGTTCTGTTGATGCTGAATTTGAGATGTCATACGTAGGTGGACCTCACCCTACTTTCGACTTTTTTGATTATTCTACAGGGAATGGCGGCGCAACAAGTGGAAACTTTTGTGAATACAGATGGAATTTTGGCGATGGCACACCTGTCCTAACCCACGGGCCATTTTCATACACAAGGCATTCTTTTGGCACTCCCGGGCCATGGTTTGTTTGTTTAACAGTTAAAAATTGTTTTATAGATGCAAACGGTGATTTAATTGAGTGCGAGGACTCGAAGTGTATGTGGGTTTACCCACCTAGCCCTTCATTAGTACCTGATGTCGGAGAACCTGTTTTGGGAACTATGCCTGTTGCGGGAAGCTCAGTAATTGGAGAACTTGATGAACAAGGAAATGATAAATGGTTAACTGTTTATCCAAACCCAAATAAAGGCAACTTTACACTAAACCTAAATAACCGAAAAGGCAGTTATGAAGTTATAATTAGGGATAAACTAGGGCGTGAAGTATATAAACGTAAGCACGAGTTTAATAATACACCTGTTAATATTTCACTTAACGATGTTTTTGATGGTATTTATACTGTTGAGGTTAAGAATAGTAGTGAAAAATTTGTTCAACAGATTTCAATTACCAAATAATTATTATTTTTTAACATACCCCTATTAGGGTACAGTAAAAAAGGGGCTATTAAGCCCCTTTTTTACTGTGTTAATCTTAAGCTTCAGATAATATGTTATACGCCTAAAACTCGTCTAATATGCCCTTGCCTTCACGTATCACAATGGGTTCAGCACCAATACAATCTACCACCGTAGAAGGTTTATTGTCGCCCGTTCCGCCATCAATAACAGCATCCACCAGCTTTTGGTATTTTTCGTAAATTTCTTCAGGGTCGGTAATATAATCCAAAATCTCATCCTCGCTATGTATTGATGATGATACCATAGGGTGCTCTAGTTTTTCGAGCAGGGCGTGGCAAATGGCATTGTCGGGCACACGTATACCCACCGTTTTTTTATTGGTTTTAAAAATTTTGGGTACGTTATTATTTGCTTTTAAAATAAAAGTAAAAGGCCCCGGCAAAGCGCGGCGCATTAGCTTAAAAGTAGCCGTGTTTATAGGTGTTGTAAACTCTGATAGGTTGCTTAAATCTTTACAGATTAGCGATAGGTTTGCTTTTTCGGGTTTTTTGCCCAATATGCGGCACACACGCTCAACCGCTTTGTTGTTAAAAGCATCACAGCCAAGTGCATACACACTATCTGTTGGAAAAATAATTATGCCCCCGTCGGCTACAATTTCGGCAGCTTTTTCAATCAAACGTTCGTTTGGATTATCGGGGTGAATGGTTAAAAACATCTTATATCAAAGGTCGGTATAAAAAACAAAACAAATTATTGTGTTTTTAGTTGTGTGTATCTTACACTATGTTTTTTATGTAAAGTGTTGAAATACATTGTTTTAAATTTATTCTGTGCGGCTTTTTAGTGTTGTCAGCATACACTATAAAACAGCCATGTTAAAAATTATACTCATAGGAAACACTAATTTAGCACTCAATTCTTTACTTTCGCTGTATAAAACCCTAAATGGTGAAAAAATTATTAGCAGTTGACGACGAGAAGTCAATTTTGATGATTTTGAACCACGTATTTGGCAAGAAGTACGAGGTGATACAAAAAACCAATGCAAAAGAGGCTTTGGAATGGATGCAACAGGGCAATATACCTGATGTAATTATTGCTGATATGAATATGCCTGAAATAAGTGGCTATGAGTTTATACACCAAATCCGCTCAAGTGGTTTTTTTAGAGATGTACCATTGGTAATGCTATCAGGCAACGAAAGTACTGCTGATAAAATTAAATGCCTTAAAGCTGGTGCTGACGACTATATGGTGAAACCTTTTAACCCCGAAGAGTTAGAGGCACGTATAGAAAATATTTTTCGCCGTATTAAAGAATGAGTACCGAAACAAATACTACCCACACACGTATAGCCCTTATCCATCCCGATCCTTCTTATGCTGAGGACGTGATGAACCGTTTTAAGGGTAAATACGAAATGGTGATTTTTAAAAATGGGTTTACTTTTTTTGAATGGCTTACTCCCAACGAAAAGTTTGGACTTATACTATCGTACGGAAGCATTAATGGCCCCAATACAGCGGGTTTACAAATGCAACTTAGGGCTGCACACCAGTTGGTAGATGTGCCTATGGCTGTGGTGGTAGATAAAATTACCCCTGCTATACGCAAAGAAGCTCTTGAAGCCGGTATTGCCGAGATTTTTGATAGGGCAACTACTGATGAGGCTTTTGTGCACCGTGCTGATTATCTTATCGCTAACCCCCCCTCGAAAACAATGCAGGCCGACCCTGCGCATACTATACCCGAATACTCGATGCCTTGGAATAAAAGGCTGTTTGATATTCTGTTTTCGTCAATGGCTTTGCTAATGCTTTCGCCATTGTTTTTATTGGTGGCTTTGGCCATCAGGCTCGAATCAAAAGGCCCTGTGTTTTATTATTCGCTGCGTGTGGGTACAGGTTTTAATATTTTTAGGTTTTATAAGTTTAGGAGTATGTATACTGATGCCGATGCTCGCCTAAAAGATTTAAAACACTTAAACCAATACCAAAGCAATACGAAAGAAGAGAAAAGCAGTAGCAGTGAGAGTGCTCCTATTGATAATGATAAGCTATTGTTGTACGCTGATAATAAGGTGATGACGGAGGACGAGTATAAGAAATACCGCGTACAAAAAGACGGTAGCACTTTTATAAAAATTGCTAACGACCCACGTGTTACTAAAGTGGGGCGTATAATACGTAATACCAGTATTGATGAGTTGCCCCAGTTGTGGAATGTGCTTAAAGGCGATATGAGTATTGTGGGCAACCGCCCTTTGCCTTTGTACGAGGCTGAAAAATTAACTACCGATAGGTTTGCACTTCGTTTTATGGCTCCCGCAGGTATTACAGGCTTATGGCAGGTGATGAAGCGTGGTAAAAAAGGCGATATGAGCGAAGAGGAGCGTATTGGATTGGATAATGATTATGCCCGTAACTACTCGCTGTGGTTTGATATTAAATTAATACTTAAAACCATACCCGCACTGTTTCAAAAAGAAAATGTGTAGGCGGCTTGCCCACACATTCCTGCTTCTTTTATAAAATTAGAATTCAGGTTATAATTTTTAACCGCCACCAACTATAAAGCGCAATTGCACTTGTGCGCCAACATTGCTGGTGGGTGATGTGGCATCCTTATAATCATCTCTACTATAAGTGGCAGGGTTTATCGCCCTGTTTAAATCAGTAAAATCAGTTTCAATAATAACCAATTGCCAGTAGGGCTTTATGCCTACGGCAACAAATTCTGATACTGACACACTAAAATCAATAAAAAAGCTAAGACCTATTGCATCATCTTTCATCACGTTTTTGTAGTCACCACCATTTATTTTGGTGTAGGCTTTTGTTGTGATTAAATCAAGGCTACCACCTACCATACCCATATAATAATCGTAGCTGCCGCCTAAACCCAGTTCAAAATTTACTGAGTTGGCTGTGAAACGTACATCCCTGCGGTCAGTGCCTCCATTTATATTAGTAACCGTGGCGTATGTGCTGCCAGCCCTGCCTATGCGGTTAATGCCTGTATACAGCAAAAGGCCTTCATCCTCATCTGGAAGAACCAAAAGCCCAAATTGCCAGCTTACGCCTGATAAGAAGCGAATATTGCCCATAGAGGTGTTTACATTTGCTGCACCTGATTGACCTTGACGTGTTTGATTATATCTGTCTAAAACAAAATTAAGACCTTTGTAACTGCCTCGTGAAGCACTAAAGCCAAGGCCACCAAAAATTTTCATCGATTGAGAAAAGGCCGATGGCATAGTTATAATAAAGGTTATCGCGACTAAAAAAATGCGTTTTACAGGCATAGTAGTATAAATTATAGCTTTATATACTTGTAGTGAAAGTAAAGGTAAATAATGGCTATTTGGCTACAGTGCTTTCTTTTAGCACCGCATAGCGTATCAGTTTTTCTTTTAACTCTTCTACATTTAGTGGTTTTAGCAAATAGTCGTTCATACCACTGCTAAATATTTTATCACGTGTTTCAGGAAAAACATCAGCAGTAAGTGCCAATACCGGTAAATCTTTGTTTAATATTTTACCATCAGGGTTGCGTATGGCCTCAATGGCATCAAAACCATTCATTTCAGGCATTTGCAAATCCATAAATAACAAATCGGGCGTTTCAGTTTCAAGGTATTCTATAGCCTCACGTCCGTTGTTTAGTAGTGTTACTTTAATTTTCCAGCGCGATAGTATTTGGCGAATAACCAATTGATTGGCTAAGTTGTCTTCGGCTACGGCAATGCTTAAGCCTTCAAGTTGCGATTCGCTAATGGCACTTATATCTGTAACGCTATGTTGGTTGGTGCTGTCTGTTTTAAAAGGTATTGTAAAGGTAAAGGTTGTACCCTTACCCAAATCACTATCTACATCAATGCTGCCGCCTTGTATTTCTATTAATTGTTTGGTAATGGCAAGGCCAAGACCTGTGCCTCCAAATTTGCGGGTAGTATCGGTATAGGCTTGTGTGAAACTTTCAAAAATTGAGTTTAGTTTTTCTTTGGGTATACCAATACCTGTATCGCTAACTTTAAACTCTATTAAAGCTTTGCCGTCAGCATCATTATTTAAAAATTTTGAACTGAGGGTTACACTGCCTTCGGTGGTAAATTTAACGGCATTACTAACTAGGTTGTTTAGTATTTGGGTTAAACGGTAAGGGTCGCCCACCAGCTGTTCAGGTAAATTTTTGGCTATTAGGCTATTTATCTTAACATTTTTGTCTTTTACTTGAAAACCAAAGGTTTTGGTTACTTGCCCAATTATTTTATTACAATCGAAACTAATTTCTTCAAAGGTTAATTTGCCCGATTCTATTTTTGATAAATCAAGTATATCGTTAATAATCACCAACAGGTTATCGGCCGAAAACTTAAGCGTATTCAGGTTTTCTGTTTGCACATCGTTTAGTTGGCCATCAACCAAAAGCACATTAGTAAGGCCAATAATGGCATTCATAGGTGTGCGTATCTCGTGGCTCATGTTTGATAAGAATTGGCTTTTTGCTTTTGCCAGTTCTTCAGCCTCTTTTTTGGCTTCAATCAAGCCCAACTCGTTGTTTTTCTCTTGCGTTATATCTTGCGAAAATACCGACACTCCAATTGTGTTTTTTTCGTCGGCCTTTATAGGGTTAAAGGTGGTTTCAAAATACAGTTTGTTTATACGGTGCACTGCTGTAACTCGCTTGCCGCTAAATGCTTTTTCAAAGTTTTCGCGCATCATATAGCGGTTATCCTCATCAAAAGGTATTTTATAAACATCTATTCCCACGCGAATATCCATACCATAAAAGGTTCTGAATATTTTACGGGCAGCGTTGTTAAAGCCGGTTATTTTGTTTTGAGGGTCAATTGAAAAAATAACACTATTGGTGCTCTCTAAAAGGGCTTCCATGCGTGTATTTTGATAAACTATCTGCTTCTCGTAGCTAACTTTTGATGTTATATCGTAAAAATTGATAATAATGTATTCGCTATTATCATCGGCCTTAAATAGGTTGCACGATACTGAAAAATGCTTTGTTTCGCCATTAACCGCTGTACTAAATTCATAGCTTTGGTCGGGTTGGCTCAATAAGTCTGAAACCAGTAGCTTTTGTCCAAAAACATCATCAAACGGGTTGTTTATAATTGCATCGTGCGACACCTTAGTGAAATCGATAAATGCTTTGTTGGCGCGCAGCACAAGCCCTTTGGCATCAATAAGTAACATACCAACTCCGCTTGAATCAAAAATGTTAGCCAATAATTGTTGGCTTTCGCGCAATGATGTTTGCGCTTGTTCAATCTCAATTTCTGATTTGCGAAGTAAATTAGCTGTATGCACTAGCGATGCTATACGTTCGGCAGTTATTTCTTCTTTGGTAATATAATCTAGCGCGCCGTTTTTCATCATCTCAACGGCAATTTTTTCATTGCCTTGTGATGTAACTACAACTACGGGTGTGTGTATGCCCAGGCTGCGTATTTTTTTGAGTACCGTAAGTCCATCGCTGCCAGGTAATAGGTAATCTAAAAAAATACAAGTAAATTTTTCTTTAGATACCATATCAAATACCTCATTGGCATTGTGGTTTACGGTTATTTCATAGTTAAGTCCTCCACGTTTTACGGCTCTTTCAAAAGCTATAATATCAATATCGTCGTCTTCAACTAAAAGTATTCTTATAGAATCGGGCATAAGAATGGGTTAGGGTAGTGGCTAATAATTTAAACAATATAAAACTATGCGGGAAACTCCATCAGTTGCCAATAATTACTTAATGCGGCAACAGCACTCATAAATTTATCCATTGATAGGGGTTTAAGAATGTAACCTGCTACATTAAGGTTATAAGCTTCAATAATGTCGTTGTCTTTGTTTGAGGTAGTCATAACAAAAACACTCAACCTGTGGAGCTTTTCGTCTTTTCGTAATTCTTTTAAAAACTCAATGCCATTCATTTTTGGCATATTTAAATCCAATAAAATAATTTTAGGCATGGGCATATCATCGGTGCCGCATTTGCGCAATATTTCCAAAGCGTCAAGTCCGTTTTCTGCCAAATACAATGGGTTGTTTATATTGTTTTTTTTGAATGCCCTTTTCAGGTTCATTACATCAACCTCATCATCTTCTACCAGCATAATACTGATAACGCTGCCGTTTACCATAATCATTTTAAAGTCGCTTAAAGTGTAAAGTTAGTGAAAAAGAAAGTATTGCCTTACTATTTGTTATCAAATAAAGGCAAAAATCGGTGCAAAATGTTTTTAAAGGTGGTTATTAGTTTTAAAAAAAGCGATGCTTTTTTGCATTCATCATTTAGGGTTTCATGTTTTTTAACAATACGATTACTAATAGCGCACTAAATGTATAACAATATGAAACCACTATCTTTGTGGTGTGATAGCAACTGATACCAAAACCGATATACGTAGTCTTAGCCTGCCTCAACTGCAAGAACACATGGTGCAAGCAGGCGAAAAGCCTTTTAGGGCAAAACAAGTGTACGAGTGGCTTTGGCAAAAAAGTGCGCATAGTTTTGAGGAGATGACCAACTTATCGAAAGAGTTGAGGGTGTGGCTTGAAGAAAATTATTGCATTAATGCAGTTGTTGTTGAAACTACGCAACGCAGTAACGACCGTACTATTAAAAGTGCGTTTAAGTTGTACGACGGTAATATTATTGAGGGGGTATTGATACCAACGCACGACCGTATGACGGCTTGTGTGAGCAGCCAAGTGGGGTGTAGCCTTACGTGTAAGTTTTGTGCTACGGGCTATATGGATAGAAAGCGTAACCTAAATGCTGATGAGATATACGACCAAGTGGTGTTGCTTGCCCGTCAAGCTCGTCAAAACTACGAGATACCTCTTAGCAATATAGTTTATATGGGTATGGGCGAGCCTTTGCTAAACTATGCCAATGTAATGCAATCGATAGAGCGCATTACCTCACCAACAGGTTTGGGAATGTCGCCGCAACGCATTACCGTATCAACCGCAGGCGTTGCCAAAATGATTAAAAAAATGGCTGATGATGGTGCACGTTTTCAGTTGGCACTTTCGCTACACGCTGCCAACGATGAAAAACGCAACCAAATAATGCCCATAAACGAAAGTAATAGCCTTGAGGTTTTGGGCGAGGCTTTAGCCTATTGGTACGAGAAAACTGGCAGCCGTGTTACGTTTGAGTATATTGTGTTTAATAATTTTAATGATGAAATTATTGATGCACACGAGCTTTGGCTGTTTGGTAAAAAAGTGCCCTGCAAAATAAACCTGATTGAATATAACCCCATTAGCAATGCCGATTTTCTAAATGCTAAGGGAGATAAAATAGATGCCTTTAAAAATTTTTTAGAGCAAAAAGGCATGATAGTAAACGTACGCCGCAGTCGCGGAAAAGATATTGATGCCGCTTGCGGCCAATTGGCCAATAAGCATTAATTTGTTAAATTATATATAGCGGTTGGTAAGGGTATAAGTGTACCCTTTAATTTTATTCAAAAAGCTAACAAAGCATTAACGCAAGCATATATATAAAATAAGTAAGTTTGCAGTACCATGCAAAGCGTGTATAAATACCTGTTTTTTATTGTGGCAATAGCCACTTTTTCGGCTTGTAAAAAAGATTTTGACGGCAGCAAAAAAGCCAATCGCCTACCCGATACCTTTGTGGTTACCGATACTATTGCGCGCACCGGCGATAATAGGTTTGCATCGCAAGTAAAAATACAATGGTGGGGCACTGATGCTGATGGGTATGTAGATGGATACGAGTATCGTATAAACGATAGTGCGTGGCAATTCACCAAAAAGCAAGATTCAACTTTTTTACTGATAATACCCGGTAATAGCGATACGTTTGATTTTAAATTTGAAGTTAGAGCTATTGATAATAATGGGGAGCGTGATGCAACCCCCGCCCGTTTGTTTTATCCTGTAAAAAATACAGCACCAACCGTAAGTTTTTACCAGCCCACATCAGTACCCTCACGCAACCCTATACGTAGCTTTCCAGCCCTTCGTTTTTTGTGGCGTGCTGATGATTTAGACGGCATAGCTTCTTTAGATTCGTTTGAAATTTGCTGGAACGATACCACAGGTGCAAAAGTAAAAATACCCCCCGCCATACGCGATGTATTGTTGGTAGGTACAAACCTTAGCGGCACATCAACCACCTGCGATATATATTTGGGCAACAGCCAAAACACATGGGGGCAAACAATTAGCGGTTTGTTGCTAAACGATACCAATGTGCTGTATATACGCGCTATTGATAAAGTGGGGGCTACATCGCCTTTTGCCGTTACAGGCAAGGTATATGTGCGCAAACCGCAAAGCGATATATTGGTGGTAAATGCCATCGAATCACAGTTTTTGCGAGCCAACATACAAAACTTTTACGCTACATCGCTAAACACCGTATTGGCAAAACCTTACGATATAATGCAAGCTACTGAGCAGGTGGCAAGCAATTATACCGAGCTTTCGCCCGATCCATTTGCGCAAGCGCAAGTGTTTAAGTTTTTTAAACGTATTTTTTGGTTTAGTGATAATACCGATTTTAGCTTAGGGCTATTGCAAAAATCATCAGGTTTGTTTTTTGCCGATGGAGGCAGAATGATGGTAATTTGTGCTGCCAACGATAATTTGCCCACTGCACCTGCTTATTTAGATTTTACACCCATTAAAAACTATTTGGCAGTAAACAGCAAAGATGCTTTTTTGATGCAGCAAAACGATTCGATTGTGCCTACACAAGCCGGCTGGCCTATACTTACAACCCCAAATTTTTTAACAGGTATTCGCCCGTTTGAACTTCCGTTGGATAATGGAGATTATAAATACGAAGTATTGTATAATGGTTTGATAACCAATGAGAAAAATTCAAAAATAAGCCGTTGGCAAGGTATATCAACCCTAATATCAAAACGTATTCGCAAAAGCGATAACAAAACAGGGTTTATTATATGCACTGTGCCTTTGCATCAGTTTAACGGGTTGGGCAATATTGACGCATTTATAAGCAAAGCAGTTATTACTGAACTTGAGTTTTAACCCTATATTAGCGGCGGTGAAAAACATAGTACTTTTTGCATCAGGCTCGGGCACAAACGTGCAAAACATTATCGATTTTTTTAATAAAGATACAGGTGTGCATGTTGCGGCTGTTTTTTGCAACAACCCCAAAGCCTTTGTAATACAACGCTGCCAAACGGCAGGTGTGCCTTGTATTATTTTTAACCGAGATGATTTTTATACCTCCCGCAGGGTGCTAGAGCTTGTTAAAGCTTTTAATGCCGATTTGGTGGTGCTGGCAGGCTTTTTATGGCTTGTGCCTGAGTATTTAGTAGATGAATACCCCCAGCGTATACTAAACATACACCCCGCGCTGTTGCCCGATTTTGGAGGAAAGGGGATGTATGGTATGTATGTACACGAGGCTGTAATAGCGGCTAATAAAAGTGTGAGTGGTATTACCATACACGTTGTAGATAAAATGTACGACGAGGGGAAAACTGTTTTTCAGGCAGAAACAAATATTACTAAAGAAGATACTGCCCAAAGTTTGGCCAACAAAATACACGAGCTTGAGCAAAAACATTTCCCTCAAGTAATAAAAGAGTATTTAGTGAGTGAGTTAGGGTAGTATTACCAGCTGTAAAAGCTAACGTAGTTTTAGAAAATTGTTAGGATAATTTGTTTTTAATAAACTGCATTGGGGTTTGCCCCTCTTGGGCTTTAAAAACTGTGTTAAAGCGTTGTGGTGAATTAAAACCGGCCATAAACGATACTTTTTTTACACTAAAATGTTTAGCTGCAAGTAGCTTTTTTGCGTAGTTAAGTTTTATTTCAATAATCAGTTGGGCTGGCGTAGTAAAAAGATACTTTTTTACCCTTCGGGTAAGGGTTTTACTACTTATATTCATTTCATTGCTAATTTTCTCAATACTAATTCCCTTCTCTAAATTAAGCAGTACAAGGTTTTTAAACTCTTTGTAAAATTCATCGCGTTCTTTTACTACTTCAGCAGTAGTAAAGGCCATTGAATCGTAATTGTTTTTTATCAACTTATTTATGCAAAGGCTAGAAAGAAGAGCAATTATTTTTCTGTAATTAAGTGGGAGTGTGAAGTATGCGCAAGCCCCGTCTTTATAGCTTTTTATTTCTTCGTCAATATCATTAGCGCCAGCTATAAAAAGGGGGGTAGATTGTTTTTTTTGTTTTAAAATTTTGATAAAATTATTGTAAAAATGTATGTTATTATCTTTAATTAATAAAACTGCATCAGTATCGGCATTAAGAAATTGCCAGTAATTATCATCAGTAGAAGGTGTTTTCTTAATTTGTAAAGTATACTCTTTATCGATAAACTTTTCAGGTATTGCACTGGTACCATCAGCTGATGTGTTATCACCAACTATAATAATGTTAAGCTTTTTGTTCATGCAGACTTTGGTTTATAAGCAGTACTAATTTTATCAGAAAATAATGAGGCATAACTTTCCCTTAAACTATAATGGGCTGTATAGTAGTTCATTATTTTGTCTCTGAAACAGGGGTAGCTATTGCAGAGTGTAGATAACAGTAGTTGTGTTTTGGTGTGTGTTTATGCAATATACCTTTATTTTTCGTATAAAAATATAAGCAAAAAAAAATGTCTAAAAAAGATAATAAATGTCTCAAAATGATATTTTTTGTTTTTGTACTGAGTGTTTAAGTTTATTTAGTTGATAATAAGTTGTTTATGTGTGGTTTAAATACGCAATAGTTGTCTTTATTCGGTAATAGTCAGGCGTATATATAGCTCCATCTTTGTATTTGCTATTTTAAAACGGAATAATTTATGAAACGGAAAATTTTACTATTAACTATGGTTATGGCCATGGTGTCAGTTTTTAACACGCTCAAATCTCAAAATATCAATGTTGCTGAGCTTCTTAAACGAACAGGAAGTGGAACTAATGGACGTGTTATTAATGATGGCTTTGGTACTTTTGTTGCCGTTAGCGGAAATATTGCTGTTGTTGGTGCTCCCTACCAAGATTATGACAGTACAGGCTTAGACAGTATGGCAAATGCAGGTGCTATTTATATATACTATAGAGCCAATAGTTGCTCTGAAAATTGGAATTTTGTAAAAAAGGTTACTCCTTCCGGAACTAATGGAAGAGTAGCTAATGATAATTTTGGATTTTCGGTTGCTGTTGATGGTGATATAATTGTAGCTGGTGCACGAAACCAAAGCTACGATAGTGCCGGCGGAAACTTTGTTACAGCAGCAGGTGCTGCGTATGTTTTTTATAAAAACAGTGGCGGAACTGATAATTGGGGCTTAGTTAAAAAAGTAACCGGTAAAGGCACTAATGGAAGAAACGGAAATGATAATTTTGGAAATGCTGTTGCTATAAGCGGTGATGTGATAGTTATTGGGGCTTTTAACCAAGATTATGACGATATTGGTTCTAGTTCTAATACTAACACAGGGGCGATATATATATTTAATAAAAACTCTGGTGGTACTAATAATTGGGGTATAGTGGCTAAGCGTACTAATGAGGTTCCTCCTCTTATAAATTCTTTACAAAATAGTTCTCGTTTGGGTAGGTCGGTTGCAATAGAAGGCGATGTAATAGTTGCCGGTTCAGCTGGATATGGTAAAGACTCTACTGTATCTGGTACAACGGCTGCTAACTGCGGTGGTGCTTTTATATATTACAGAAATAATGGCGGAACTGATAATTGGGGTTTTCATAAAATACTTGTGGGTAAAGGTACTAATGGCAGGATAGCCGGTGATGCTTTTGGAAAATCGGTTGGTATTAGTGGTGATGTTATTGTTGTAGGTGCTGATTTGCAAGACTACGACAGTGCGGGAAACAATAGTGCTACCGACGCAGGAGCTGCTTATATATTTAATAAAAATAGCGGTGGTGCTGATAATTGGGGTTTTATGAAGAAACTTAGCGGCGCTGCTACTAATGGCAGAAACGCAGGTGATAATTTTGGTTATACTGTTGGTATATATAAAGATACGATTATTGTAGGTGCCCGCTATCAGTTTTATGATACTGCAGGTGGTAACAGCCTTACTAATGCAGGTGCTGCATATATATACTACCGCCAAAGTGGTGGTACCGATAATTGGGGATTGCTGCAAAGAATTACAAGTGGTGGAACTAATGGCCGTGTAGCCGATGATAACTTTGCCAGCTCTGTAGCTATAAGCAGTGATAATATTTTAATAGGTGCTCCGAATCAAGATTACGATAGTTTGGGTGCTAATAGCATTACTGACGGAGGTGCTGTTTATTTTGGTAAATTTAAAAAAGGTTTAATTTATAATGGTTCTACTTGGTGGCCTTACGCCCCTAGCGCTACAACTACAGATAATTATGCTTATATACAAAGTGGATCGCCAGCGTTTGCCGCAGGTGTTCAGGTAAAACATCTTAGTATTAGTTCAGGAGCTTCTGCTACCATTAGCAGTGGTGCAGTTACTCTTTTGTGCAATTGCTCAAACAACGGAACAATTACCGGTTCGGGCAATATTACTTTAGGTGGTAGTTATGCCCAAACTATGGGTGGTAGTGGTGCTATCCAAAATTTAATACTTAATAATGCAGCAGGTGCAAGTATTAGCAGTTCTTCAGGCGATTCTCTTATTATTAAAGGTATTTATACCCACACTTTAGGGGCTTTAACAACTAATGGTAAACTAAAACTAAAGGCAACAGATTCTACTACCTATGGCCAAATAGCAGGTACAGGTACAGGAACAATAAGCGGTAATGTTATTGCTGAATATCAAGTGCTTGGTGGCGGCGATGGAGGCTGGAGACCTATATCATCACCTTTAAATGGAGCTACTATAGCACAATTAGCCGATGATTTACCCTTAAATTACGGTACGCCCAATTGGCAATATGCTACAGTGTATACTTTTGATGAGAGTAGCTCTTCACCCCATTGGACAGTACCTTTATCAACCACCAGTATGGACGATACTTGTTTTAGTATTTATATAGGTAAAGACAGCACATGGGGTGTGCCAGCATACCTTGATATTACAGGAACGTATAGAGGGACAAGCGATTACACCAGAAACAACTTAACAAAAACAGGCTCAGTAAACGATACATCGGGCTGGCATTATATGCGCAACCCATGGCCCAGTGCTTTTGTATGGGACGGAACTATAAGCAATGTACAAGGCAACCAAGTATACCTATACGACCAAAACGGTGGGTCAGGTGGTTTTTACAGAGTATATGACAATACCCAACAAGGAGCTATACCTCCGTTTGCAGCCTTGTTGTTTCAAGTAACAGCAAACAACGTTTCAGTTACCTTACCCAACAGTAAACGTAATACAGATTCGCTAAAAAATGTATTTGATAAAACCTTCCCACTGGACAACTATGTTGAGTTGGCTATACAAAAAGAAGGACAACCTATAACAGACTATGTGAAGTTTTATACCGACGATGCAGCACAAAACTCGTTTGATGCACAGGATGGTATTAAAAAGATGAACGACCCTACTATGCCGAGTATGTATTTTACCGATGGAATAGATAAGCTAAACAAACACGCTTACAACACCATACCAATGGGTACTACCAAGCTGCCTATGTTGTTTGCCACCACCACCAACGGCAAATACATACTAAACCCACGTATAGAGAATTTGGATGCTGATGTGGAAGTGTTTATTGAAGACTTGAATACAGGCAAACACGAAATGTACCCTGTAAACAATGCCCCAATAGAAATAAACTATAACGGTGGCGGAGTAGCCAACAGGTATTACATGGTATTTGTGCGCAAAGCAACCAATACAAGTGTGCAAACAGCAACAGGTGCAGCAATAAATATGGCACAAAGCGATAAAACCTTGTTTATAAATGGCAACCTACCTGCAAATACCCAAATAACCGTAACCGATATTTTGGGCAGGGTAATGATGCAACAAACTGTACAAGATGCAACCAACGGCATCACTCAATACAATTTACAACAACTAGCCACAGGCTACTATATAGTAAATCTAAGCGGTGAAACTATACACCACACACAAAAAATAGTGATTAAATAAGCTGATAGTTTATGTTTCATAAGTTCAAAATGGGGTTGCTTTTGCAGCCCTGTTTTGTTGTGAAATACATAGCTCTAACTTTTTTTGAACCGTAGATAAACATCATCATTCTAGTATATACCTAACACACATTTTGAAAAACGTCTAAACAGGTCATTGCCGTTCAGCACAGCAACAATGCTTGACTTTAACCTCGTTTTCATTCGGAAATTTTAAAACAAGAGAATTATTATGAGAAGAAAATTACTGATTTTATTACTGATTACGGCTGTCTGCCCTGTCTTTAATCAGCTTTCAGCCCAAAACATAAAAGTAAACGAACTAACAAAAGGAGTGGCTAAAAACCCAACGTCACTTATTAATCTATATCCAGCCGATAGGAATTCCTCCGACAATTTTGGTGAAAATATAGCCGTGTCGGGCAATGTAATGGTAGTAGGTGCGCCTAATAACGGTTACGATAGTGCGGGCAACAATAGTATAAGCAATGCCGGGGCTGCCTATGTATATTACCGTAATAACAGTAACGGTAGCTGGGATTTTGTAAAAAAATTAACGGGTAAGGGCACGAACGGAAGGGTGGCGAGTGATAATTTTGGAGCATCAGTAGCTATTGATGGAGATGTAATAATAATAGGTGCTGCTTATCAAGACTATGATAGTGCAGGAGGAAATAGTGCAAATGGTGCAGGTGCAGCTTATATATATTATAAAAACAGCGGAGGTACCGATAATTGGGGTTTTGTGAAAAAACTAACCGGTAAAGGTACTAACGGAAGGGTTAGTAGTGATAATTTCGGTTCATCAGTGGCTATATCAGGTGATATAGTGGTTGTAGGAGCTGTTCAACAATATTACGATAGTGCAGGAGGAAACAGCTTAAACTATGCAGGAGCAGCGTATGTGTTTAATAAAAGTAGCGGAGGTACCGACAATTGGGGCTTTGTGAAAAAACTAACGGGCAAGGGCACTAACGGTAGACTTACAGGTGACTTTTTTGGACGATCTGTATCCATATCAGGCAATGCAATAGTAGTAGGTGCTTACGGTCAGAGTTATGACTCGGCGGGTGCTAACAGCCTCAGTATTTGCGGGGCAGCGTATGTGTTTTATCAAAACAGTGGAGGTACTAATAATTGGGGTTTTGTAAAAAAACTTACCGGTAAAGGTACTAATGGTAGGGCTGCTAGTGACTATTTTGGTGTCTCTGTATCCATATCGGGTGATGTAATAGTAATTGGTGCTGATTGGCACGGCTATGATTCTGCCGGAGGTAGCAATGTTGCCGGTGCGGGAGCCGCATGGGTATTTAATAAAAACAGCGGGGGAACGGATAACTGGGGCGTTGTGAAAAAACTAACCGGTAAGGGAACCAACGGCAGGGTAGCTTATGATCATTTTGGTAATTCAGTAGCCATATCAGGCGATGTGATAACAATAGGTGCATACGCACAAAGTTATGACAGTGCAGGAGGAAATAGTATAAGTGGTGCGGGAGCAGCTTATGTGTTTAATAAAAACAGTGGTGGTACAGATAATTGGGGGGTAGTTAAAAAACTAACAGGCAAAGGCACCAACGGAAGAGTATCCAATGATTGGTTTGGCTATTCGGTAGCCATATCAGGCGATGTATTAGCGGCAGGAGCGAGAAATCAAGACTATGATAGCACAGGGTTCAATTTTGCTGATGGAGCCGGTGCTGCTTATACCTTTTATAAAAGTAGCGGCGGTACAGATAATTGGGGAGCTGTAGAAAAAATATGCGCCCAGTACAACGCACCCGGTTATGTTGATAGAAATCAAAACGATAGTTTAGGAAATGCCGTAGCCATATCGGGCAATGTAATGGTAGTTGGGTCAGTGAGCCACGATTATGATGCAGCAGGTAGTAATATCGTTACCGATGCAGGTGCCGCCTATATATATTATTATAGTGGAGGCAGTTGGAGTTTAATAAAAAAACTTGTAGCAAGCGGAACAAACGGACGTGTAGCCGGTGATAATTTTGGTAATTCAGTAGCCATAGATGGCGATTTAGTTATAGTAGGTGCTTACCAGCAGGATTATGATGCATCAGGAGCCAGTATTGTTAATAATGCCGGTGCAGCCTATATATTTAGTAAAAACCAAGGAGGTACCGATAATTGGGGGCTTGTGAAGAAGATAGTAGGTAGTGGTACTAACAGTAGATTAGCTAGTGATAATTTTGGTGTATCAGTATCTATAAGCAGTAATATAGCTATAGTGGGCGCTAATTATCAGGATTACGACGAATCGGGAGCCAATTTTGTAAACAATAGCGGCGCAGCTTATATATTTAGTAAAGACCAAGGTGGATCTAATAACTGGGGGCTTGTAAAAAAAATAATAGCAAGTGGTACTAATAGTAGAAACGGTAACGACCAATTTGGTAACTCAGTAGCTATAAGCGGAAGCGTAGCCATAGTGGGTGCTTATAATCACGATTATGACAGTGCCGGAGTATTAATAGCAAACAATGCAGGTGCTGCATTTGTATTTGGCCAAAACCAAGGAGGTGCTAATAATTGGGGATTGGTAAAAAAACTTACCGGCAAAGGAACCAACGGCAGTGTGTTGCAAGATAACTTTGGAAATGCAGTAGCAATAAGCGGTGATATAGCTGTAATAGGTGCTTACCGACAAGAATACGATGCTTTGGGTGCATCTAGTGTAACTAATGCCGGCGCAGCCTATATATTTAATAAAAATAGTGGCGGTACCAATAATTGGGGTTTTATGAAAAAACTGGCGGGCAGTGGTACCAATAGCCGTATATCTAATGATAACTTTGGTTGGTCGGTAGCCGTTAGCGGCAATGCAGTATTAGTAGGGGCATATCTTCAAAACTATGATAGTGCCGGAAATAATATCAGTACCGGTGCGGGTGCTGCCTATGAATTTTACCGTTATAAGGGAGGTATTGACAACTGGGGTTTTGGAAAGAAAATAACAGGAAATAATGCTACCAATGGTCGTGTAGCCGGAGATAACTTTGGCTATTCTGTGGCCATAAGTGGCGATTTATTAGCTGCGGGTGCACCTGCACATGATTATGATAGTTTGGGAGCAAACAACATTACCGATGCAGGAGCTTTATTTGTTGGCACTCTTAGTGATTATTGTGCATACACCAGTTCTTGGTCGCCTTCAGCACCAAGTGGCTCAACAAGTATTTATAATACCTATATATATGGTGGCTCACCGGCATTGTCAGCCGGAGCTCAAATAAACGAACTTTATATTGGTAGCGGAGCTACGCCAAGTATTGCTAGCGGAACAGTTACTATGCAGGGGACTTCTTATGTAAACATGGGAACAATTAGCGGTGCTGGTAGTATAACCCTTGGAGGTAGTAGTGCTATAACCATTGCAGGCGATGGTGTTACCAACAACCTTATACTTAACAATGCATCAGGAGCTACTGTTAACAGTACATCAACCGACTCTCTTAAACTAACAGGTGTATTAACCCACACTTTAGGGGCTTTAACAACTAATGGTAAACTAAAACTAAAGGCAACAGATTCTACTACCTATGGCCAAATAGCAGGTACAGGTACAGGAACAATAAGCGGTGATGTTATTGCTGAGTATCAGTTATTAAAAGGAAACGAAGGCTGGAGACCTATATCATCACCTTTAAATGGTGCTACTATAGCAGAATTAGCCGATGATTTGCCTTTAAACTACGGTACACCCGATTGGACTAATGCAACTGTTTATACCTTTAGCGAAAGCCAAACACCTACATGGCAAGTGCCTTTATCAACCACCAGCATGAATGATACTTGTTTTAGCATATACATGGGTCGCAATAGTTGGTTGGGTGGCATTCCTGCATACCTTGATATTACAGGAACGTATAGAGGAACAAGCGATTACACCAGAAACAACTTAGCAAAAACAGGCTCAGTAAACGATACATCGGGCTGGCATTATATGCGCAACCCATGGCCAAGTGGTTTTTTGTGGGACGGAACTATAAGCAATGTACAGGGTAACCAAGTATACCTATACGACCAAAACGGTGGGTCAGGTGGTTTTTACAGAGTATACGATAATACAGCACAAGGCGTAATCCCTCCGTTTGCATCATTACTTTTCCAAGTAAGCTCAAACAACGTAACTATAACCTTACCCAACAGTAAACGTAATACAGATTCGCTAAAAAATGTGTTTGATAAAACCTTTCCACTGGACAACTATGTTGAGTTGGCTATACAAAAAGAAGGACAACCTATAACAGACTATGTGAAGTTTTATACCGACGATGCAGCACAAAACTCGTTTGATGCACAGGATGGTATTAAAAAGATGAACGACCCTACTATGCCTAGTATGTATTTTACTGATGGAATAGATAAGCTAAACAAACACGCTTACAACACCATACCAATGGGTACTACCAAGCTGCCTATGTTGTTTGCCACCACCACCAACGGCAAATACATACTAAACCCACGTATAGAGAATTTGGATGCTGATGTGGAGGTGTTTATTGAAGATTTGCAAAACAATACTTTAACAGCAGTAAATACTACCCCAATTGAAATAAACTATACAGGCAGTGGCCAAGCAAGCAGGTATTACATGGTATTTGTGCGCAAAGCAACCAATACAAGTGTGCAAACAGCAACAGGTGCAGCAATAAACATGGCACAAAGCGATAAAACCTTGTTTATAAATGGTAACCTACCTGCAAATACCCAAATAACCGTAACCGATATTTTGGGCAGGGTAATGGTGCAACAAACTGTACAAGATGCAACCAACGGCATCACTCAATACAATTTACAACAACTAGCCACAGGCTACTATATAGTAAACCTAAGCGGTGAAACTATACACCACACACAAAAAATAGTGGTTAAATAGATAATGGTATATTCTATACCGTTATCCTAGTGATATAAAAAAGAGACTGCCATTGGCAGTCTCTTTTTTTGTTGTAAGGCAAGTACTTACTTATCTATTTAGGCCACGTAAAGTAAAAGCGTGCCCCTTGTCCTTTTTCCGATTCTACCCAAGCGTTGCACCCTTTCTCTTCAATCATTTTTTTCACTATGGCAAGTCCCACACCTGTGCTTTCTACCTTATCACGGGCATCTAAAGTTTGGAAAATAACAAATATCTTCTCGTGGTATTGTGGTTCAATGCCATCGCCATTATCGGCTACACAAAACTTATAGTGCTGGCCAATATCTTCGCAGCTTATATCAATAGTAGGAGTAGGGTTTTTATTGTATTTAATGGCATTGCTAATAAGGTTTGAGAATATTTGTTCAAGCACAATTTTCTCAGCCTCCATTACAGGCATATTTTTGCCAACAGTAATTGTAAATTGGGGTGGCGGAGAAAGCATATCAAGTATACTGTTTATAAGGTTGCCTACATCTACACTAATAGGTGTAACATCAATACGCCCGGCTCTTGAGTAGTTTAGTATACCGTTTATAAGGTTTTCTAAACGGCCAACCCTGCCACGCAGCAAATTAAATTGGTTTTGTGTGTCTCCCTCCAGCTTGCCTTCAAGGTCTTCCTCAATCCACATACTAAGGTTGTTTATTGCGCGTAGCGGTGCTTTTAAATCGTGCGATACTATGTAAGCAAACTGGTCAAGCTCTTTGTTTATGCGCTCTAGGTCTTCTGTATATTCTTTTAGTTGTCGTTCGGCTTCTTTTTCTTTACTTATATCCTGAAAAATGCCTTTTACATAAGGCACTCTTCCTTCATCAACAAAAGGTACGCCTTTGGTGCGTACATCTAGTATGCCGCCATTTTGGGTTTGTATTTTTGCTTCAATATCAAAACCTTGCTTGTTGTGTATTGCATTTTTAAAGGCTTCAACAATTGTAGGGCGTGTATCGGGGGTGTAAAACAGGTGTACATTATCTAGTGTGGGCACAAAATCATCGTCAACCTCGTGTATGGTTCGCATTTCTTTACTCCACGTAATAGAGTGGGTTGGCATATCTATTTCCCAACTGCCTATGCGGGCTATATGTTGTGCTTCTTCCAACTCACCTTGCGATTTCACTATTCGTTGCTCGGCAAGTTTACTTTCTGTTACATCAAAGTTTACACCTATAATACGTATAGGCTTGCCTGTTTCGTCTCTAAACAGTTTTGATAATGCAGTTATGTATTTTACTTCATTGTTTTTTGTAAGTACTCTAAAAGTGTCTTTATAATCTCCTGCCAGCCCTTTTATGGTATTTGTAACACCCTCAAACACCTTTTGCTTATCTTCAGGGTGAAGGGTTTTTTCAAAAGCATCGTAGTCGCCTGTAAAATCTTCTGCATTAATATCAAACAGCGGATACATCTCTTTGTCCCACAAAAGCTTGTTGGTTACTAAATTCCAGTCCCAAATGCCTAAGTGTGCTGCTTGTGTGGCTAGTGTTAAACGCTCTTGGCTTTCTATCAGTTTTTCTTCAGCATTTTTTCTTTCAGTAATGTCAAGTCCAAAACCAATTACATTGGTAAGCTCGCCCTTACTGTTTAATAAAGGAAACATTCGCCTAAGCACCCAAACTGTTCCGTTTGGGCTTTGCAAGGGCTCTTCAAATTCTATTTGTTCTTTTGTATAGGCTACTTTGTTAAAAATTGCTCTACGGCTGTGGGCTATGGCTTTATCTCGGTCATATTTTTCACAATAATCATAGTCATCTTTTCCTATAACAAAGGCTCTTTTCTTAGGGTCTCTTATAGCTGCTTCGTTGGCAAAAAGGTAGCGGTGTTTGCTGTCAAACACTACTATATCTGTAGGTATTTTGTTTAAGATAATCTCGTAAAACTCTTTCAGTTTAGTTCCTGCGGCTTCGGCTTCTTTTCTATCGGTAATATCGCGCGAGTTGATAACTATGCCGTGTATGCCGGGTTCGTTTAGTAGGTTGTTGCCCACGCTTTCTACGTGTAGCCAACCGCCGTTGCGATGACGGAATCGAAATTCTACGGGGTCTGAAATTCCACCACGTTCAAGCCCTTTAAAAAATTCGGTTTGGGCTTTTTCATAGTCGTCGGGGTGTATAAATTCAAGTATGTTTTTGCCTAAAGCTTCTTGTTCTGTGTAGCCAAATATTCGGTAAAATGAAGGGCTTTCGTATATGGTGTTACCTTCTTGATTTAGTATAGTGGTAATATCTGTACTGTTTTGAACTAAGGTTTTAAAACGATTTTCGCTTTCATTAACTTTTTGGTCGGCCTCCACTTTTGCCGTAATGTCGCTTAATACTCCCTGAAAGTATGCCGCTGTATGTGTGGCATCGTGCCAAATTATTTTGTTGTCAGATTCTATCCAGTGGTAGTTGCCTTTGCTGTCGCGCAGTCTAAAGCTAAGCTGTATACGTTCTATTTTGTTTTTAAAGCTGGTAATTACTTTGCGTGTAACGGGTTTAATATCTTCGGGATGTACATAATCTATAAAGGGTACATTTTGGGTAGCCCATTCTTTGTGGTTGTATCCGTAGTTGCTTATGTTTTCTGAAATATACTCAACATTAAGTTTAAAGTTGGGTGTCCAACGCACAAGTATTGTAGGGCTGTTTCTTATTATTAGTGAGGCTATTTGTGCTTTTTCTTCGGCTTCTTTTAGTGGCGTAATATCGGTGTGTGTGCCTATAAACCTACGTGTGATTTTGCCTTGTGCATCTGTGTGTTCTACTAGCTTGCCCCTATCCAGTATGTGTTTGTAGTTTCCGTTTTTGGTGCGCAACCTATACTCATTAGCATAGTTTTTTGTTTTGCCTTGTAAGTAGTTGTTAAACTTTTTTTGTGCTTCTTGTATATCGTCAGGATGAACTAAATCCCATGCCTCAGGCATTTTGGGTGCGGGGTCGGTTTTGAGCAAACCCATCATTTTGCGCCAACTGCCCGATACAAAAAGCTCGTTGGTTATTAAATTCCAGTCCCACACTCCATCTTGACTGCCGCTAAGTGCGTATTTCCAACGTTCTTCACTTATGCGTAGTTCTTCTTCATACTCTTTTTTCTGGGTAATATCGCTTTCTATGGCTATAAACCCTGTAAGTTTACCATCTTCATCTTTTAGTGGGGTAATATTTAGTTGTAGCCAGTAGCCGTGCCCGTCTTTTGCATAATTATATATTTCGCCGTCAAAAGATTTACCCTTTTTTATGGCTTCTCGCATTTTTTTAACTGTAGCAGGGTTAGAGGCAGGGCCTTGCAGCAGTGCTCCTGGTTTTTTGCCTACAAGCTCATCAACGGTAAAACCGGTAATGCGTTCAAAACCTTCGTTTGCCCATGTTGCTATTCCGTTAGCATCAGTGGTAATAACAGCATTTAGGGTTTTTTTGGCTACTAGGCCTAGTTTTTTTATTTCTTCATCAGCCAGTTTTTTCTCGGTAACCTCGTTTTTTATGGCCATAAACTGGTATACCTCTCCTCGCGCATTATGAAAGGGGATAATATTTGTAGCCTCCCAGTATTCTTTGCCGTTTTTGTTTCGGTTTTTTATTTCGCCCGACCATATTTTGCCCTGTGTAATTGTGTTCCAAAGGGTTTGCCAAAACTTTTTATTGTGATGGTTTGATGATATAATTTGGTGTTTTTGCCCTATCAACTCATCTTTGGTATATCCTGTGGTTTCACAAAATTTTTGGTTTACGGAGGTGATAATTCCATCGGTATTGGTAATGCTTACCGAAAAACTAGAGTCGACAGCTTTTTTAAATTCTTCTAGTTTTTTGTACGATTCGTTTAGCTCTACTTTTATTTTTTCAGCTTCACTATTTAGTAGGTTGTTTACTCTAAACAGCTCTCGTTCGCTAAGGTCTAATATCCTTTCAAGTCTTTTATAGTCATCATCATAATTGTTGTACGACGCCTCTATATCTTCCAATAAAAGTTTTAAATCTTGGGGAATGGTTTCTGTAGCTAAGTATTTTTTCAGTTGCCTTTTTAATAACCTGTGCATAGGGGCTGTTAGTTTTCGCTAATTAGGGTAATGGTCATAGTTTGATTGTGCAGCTCGCACTTTGTGTTTTTCTCGAAGGGCGATATTTCTCCATACGAGTAAAAACCTGTTACTGTGGCGGTTTTTTCTATTTGATTTTTAGCTGTTTCTACTTCTTCTTCAGCCATTTGTTTTAGTACTAATTTGCGGCCTATACAGCTAATAAATATTGCCAATTGCGGGGGTATACCTTGCCACCCTTCGATGCTTTTTTTTGCAGCACCAAGGCTGCCGTTAATCAGTTTATCTACGTTAGAGCGCATTAACTGTACGCGCGCGCCTTGTGGAATATCGCCTGCAAACGTCATAGTTTTTTCTTCTTCATTTATGCCCAAAATGGTGCGTACTATTGGCGGTTTGCTGCTTTTAGCTTGTATACTTAATGGAAATAAAAGCCCTGCTGCGGGTAGTTCTTTGGCTTGTTCGCCCAAAAACGATTTATACAAATCAAGCGCGGGTTGCCCGTCAAGCTCATACAATACGTTGTTTTTGGCTTTAGTTACCAAGCGTTCTATTCCAAAATTATCCCATCCGCCCATGCTGGCATAGCCCAGTTGCAAATTATCGCCGTAAAAGCCTATGGCGGCTATAATATTGGTGTCGGGGTTTGTATTGTGTGTAAAAACCAGTGTTTTTTCAAAGTCGGGGCCATCGGCGGCTAGCCCACCCGTTATGGTTACGCCATCGGGCAGCGATTCTTGCATGCCTTGTACTAACTGACTGCCGTTTACTGCCAATCCATCGGTAAGTACAAATATGTGGCGTAGGTTGTTGTGGTTAAATGCTGTTACTATTTTGTGCCCTGCGGCATAGCTGTCATCGGTATGTTTTATATGCAGGTGGTGCGATACTACGTTGCTTTTTTCAAATTGTATGGCTGTGGCGCATATTGTGCCGTTGTGTACTTGTTCGTTTTCAATTTCGCCTGCGGTGCTGCATCCTATTAGTTGTGCTTGCGGAAACGTTTGTTTTAGCAAGTCAATAGCGTTACTGCTTTCTATTAATTGGCGGTGTCCAAAAGCTAGTATTAGTTGTGGTACAAGGCTTTTATTGCCTGCGGTATGGTGCCATGTGTCATCGGGTTGCTCAAATATGTATTGTGCTGTTTGCATAAGCTAAGTGGGGTAGGTAGCGGAGCTTGTTGGTGCAATTTATCTAAATATGATAAAAAATACCTTATTTTTAAAGGTTTTGCACTTATTTTTAAAGCTGTTTGCTTATTGTTGATTAATGTTTCTAATTTATAATTAATTGGATAATTTTGTGCTACCTGATGGATAAACTATACGATTTAGCTGAATTTGAAGCCCTAGCAATGGGTGATACGGACTTTATTAAAGAACTTGTTGCTGCTAATGTAGAAAGCATTGAGGAGGGTATTGTTGTAATTGGTGAGAAGTTCGCGGCGGGCGATTTGGATGGGGCAGGGCAGGCCGCGCACAAAATAAAGCCTTTGTTAGCTATGCTGAAGACGGGTGATATACATCAGTCTATTGTTGATTTTGAATACTATAGCCGTAAAGAGTATAACCCTGAAAAGGTAAAAGAGGCGTATGCTATTTTTGAGCCTAAAGCTCCTATTTTACTGCAACAGCTAAAAGAGTTGTTGTAGGTTTCTTCTCAACCTATTTCTTTTTTTCTTAAGATACTTTTGTGATGCTGATTTTATGCAAGGGAGAGTATGCTATTACTCTTTTAAATTCATTGGCTCATTGTCATATTGTGTAATTCTTATCCTATCTGATTCCATATCGTAAAGGATACTTAAAAATAGATTGCAGTTGTTGGTTTTTAATGAAAAGAAAGGCTGTATGAAATTCATTTCTCTTTTATATCCCAATAGCTGAGATGTTATCTTTTCAGTAAATTTAAGTAAGAGTAGTGTATCTGCAATTTCTACAAATAAAAAACTATCAATAGCACCTATACTGATTGTTGAGTTATTGTTTAATTGATATAAAGCAGTTGGTATTTGTAATTGGAAAGAGTCAGTGTAGTTAAAAGTTACTAATGGGGATCTCAATTTCTTTTGGTCTTTAAGTATACTATCAGCAGCAAATAAATAATCTATAAAGAAAGCTTTTTTATCATCGTGCAAAAAACTCTTTACGTCACAATCTCTTAATTCTGTTATATCAATTGGTTTTTGTCCACTTGAGTATAATGGTGCTAGAAATATAGTAAAACTAAGTATTAAGTATGTATGATAGCCCAGTTGCTTAATTCGTACCATAGATGTATTGTTTGGCTTTCTCTCAACTACTAAGCTATTATAGTTTTAAAGTAATAGTGTTTTTAATGCTTTTGTTTTCGATTAAACGAAATCCGCTTTGCACTTCTAATTTTTAAATTAACACCAAACAATTACCTTGCCACTACAATTTACGCTATGAGTATTGTAAAAAACGACCCTAAAACCATACGCGGTTGGGTGATGTATGATTGGGCAAACTCAGTATACTCCCTCACCATTGCTACGGCTGTATTTCCTATATATTTTGTAAAAGTAGTACCTAAAGAGGTCGGTTTTTTGGGTTTCAATCTCACCAATTCGGCTTTGTATAGCTATTGTGTTTCGTTTGCGTTTTTGTTGGTGGCCTTGGTGTCGCCCCTTTTATCGGGTATTGCCGATTATAAGGATAGCAAAAAAAGCTTTATGAAGTTTTTTGTATACCTAGGCTCAATATCGTGTATTGCCTTGTTTTTCTTTAGCGGTCAAAGCTCTATTTTTATGGGGGTAGTACCTTTTGTACTGGCTACTTTTGCCTTTGCAGGCAGTTTGGTGTTTTATAATGCCTATTTGCACGAGATTGTTACGCCCGACCGTATGGATGCCGTAAGTGCACGCGGTTTTTCTATGGGCTATATAGGTAGCGTTATTTTGCTGATTATTAACCTTGTGGTGATAATGATGCCTAGTTTGTTTGGCATACCTGAAGGCAGCCCGCTGGGCACACAATTAGCCTTTGTATCGGTGGGTGTGTGGTGGGCTGGTTTTGCCCAAATTACTTTTAGGGCTTTGCCTGCATCGCAAAACAAACATCCTAATTCTAAAGGGGTAATTTTAAAGGGCTATCAAGAGTTGAATAAGGTGCTAAAGCAGCTTAAAAATATGCGTAGCTTAAAGTTGTTTCTTACCTCGTTTTTTGTGTTTAGCATGGCACTGCAAACGGTAATGTATGTGGCTTCTATTTTTGGTAGTGAGGTGGTGAAGCTTGAAACATCGGAGTTGATTATTACTATTTTACTAATACAATTGGTAGCGGTTTTGGGTGCTTTTATATTCTCACGCCTGTCTGGTGCTTATGGAAATATTGCCAGCCTTAGTGTGGCTTTGATAATATGGGTGGGTATATGTATTGGTGCTTTTTATATTGGCGAGGGCGATAGCACTATGTTTTATATGTTGGGTGCTATGGTGGGTTTGGTAATGGGCGGTGCACAGGCACTTTCGCGCAGTACTTTTGCAAAGCTTTTGCCTGCTGATACTGAAGACCATGCTTCGTTTTTTAGCTTTTACGATGTGGCCGAAAAACTATCTATTGTTATTGGTACTTTTATATGGGGTTATATAGAGGTACTGTTTGGCCAGCGCAATGGTTTGTTTGCCCTTGTATTGTTTTTTGTTATCGGGCTTATTTTGCTGCAAGTGGTGCGCGATGATAAGTTACGACCTGCCGCCAAATAGCATTTATCATTTATCGTTTATCATTTATCGTTTATCATTTCAAGTCTTTATACTTAGTGCTTTTGCAGTGCGTAAGTGTATGTATGGTATTGGTTTGTGCTGGTTAGTGTGTAAAATACAATTAGTGGCAAAAGGCAATCGTCTGCTTAAATAAATACCTTCCCCATTAAAATAAATATTGGCGGGCTTGCTATAAAATGCCTTTTTGGGGTGTTGGTGCAGGCGTATTTTTGTATTGAAGTTTAAGAAAAAAATTAGTTTCTCTTATAAGCAATTGATAGTAGTTTTTTTTTCATAATGATAGTTTTAAAACAAGCGCGTCGGGAGATGTGCTTGTTTTTTTATTTTAAACAACAGCTTTTTTAAAATTGCTTTCAACACATTAAAGAAACCCCCACTCACATAATTTATCACTACACTGCTATAAAACTTGTTTTTAGAATGAGTTGTCTAAGCTATTATTGTGTAGCTATTTAGGTGTAGGTACTGCTTGCAAAGTATACCGTATAAGTTTTTCAGATGAACAGATTTTTTGGTTGTTCAAAGCACCTTTGATATTGTCGAGGTGCTTTTTTTATTAACCTGTTAATCATCTGTTTACATAGAAAAACAAAGGCTTTTATACTTGCTTCTCCACTTAAATAAAAAAACAACCACTCGAATAAAAAACACCTCAAAACAGCACAAAGTATAGTTTGTAAATACTCTATATAAATACCTTTGTATCTGTTTAGGAGTAAATGGGTGTGCTACCCATACAACAACGCAATTATGAAATTAAAAATAATATTCTCATTCGTACTAGTAGCATCTCTTATGGCAAGTTGCAAAAGAGATTTTAATGGGGTAGGTGACGAAAAAAGCCCTAACCCAAATGCTGCTAAAATGACAGACTTGGTAGTGCCAAATGGCTTTGACTATGCTACTACACAAGATATTACTTTGGACGTAGTTTTGAGAGACCGTAGTGGTGCGCCACTAAGCCATGTGCGTGTTGATGTTTTGGATGCACCCACAGATGGTATTGCCGAACGCACTATATATGCCACAGGTATTACTGATGCCAACGGTGTGGTTAATGTGCCTTTAAGTGTGCCTAGCTACCTTAAACAGCTTACTATATTTCCTTATATGATGGGTGTACCTAACAATGTTGAGGTGCCTATTACTAACAATAAGATTAGTTTCCATTTCAATAAAGGTAAAATTGAAACCCTACTTGCACCACCTACATTTGCCAATAATAGTATTGGTGATGGTTTTAGCCGTAAAGCAGGTGTTGCTGATAAATTCTCTAAAAAACTAGGTACTTGGGATGCTGATGGTAAGCCTAATTTTTTAACTACTCCTGATGTTATTACAACTTCTTTTTTAAATAAGATAATGGGTGCTTTGCCTGAGAACAAAGCTGTGCCTACGTTTAAACCACAATTTTTAAATGGTAATTTACCCGTAATTGAAGTTACCCAAACTGCTGATGTATGGATAACTTTTGTACACGAAGGGGCTAGTTACAAAAACACTTTGTTTTACTACGTTTACAATAAAAACACTCCGCCTGCAACTGCAAACGATATCGATTCTTTATATATAGTATATCCTAACGTTAACTTTACTGGTAGCGGCGGTGCACTTACGGCCGGTGATAAAGTAAAAATTGGTCGTTTTGGGCAAGATACCATTATTGGTTTTGCTTTGGCTGCTAACGGCTTCTATGCTCCACAAACTTTAGTTACCAAAGGTCTTAATGTATGGTATAGCCACAGAGAGTTTAATGCTGAGGCTGCTTTTTATAAAGACCATGCTGTAATGTTGTTTGACGATAGTACAGATCGTTACCTAATTGCTTTTGAAGATGTGCGCCGTGATAACGGACAGAGTGATCAAGATTTTAACGATGCTGTATTTTTTGCATCGGCCAACCCACCACAAAATATTATAAATGCGGGTGTGCCTCCATTAGACCCTCCGGGTGATTGTGATGGTGACGGTGTGCCTGATTATTACGATGATTATCCATGTGATGGTACTAAAGCATACGATAGGTATTTCCCATCAAAAACTGTGTTTGGTACTTTAGCTTACGAAGATTTGTGGCCATCGACAGGTGATTACGATATGAACGACTTGGTAATGCGTTGGAGATTTCATGCGGTGGTTAATGCTCAAAACCAAGTGCTTGAGTTGAACTGTAAAGCCTATATTGATGCCAAAGGTGCATCACTACCCGGTGGTTTTGGTGTTGAGTTTCCTTTCAACGCTTCGTTAGTAAGTCAAGTTACCGGCTCGCAAATAACTGCGGCACGTGCTACACTTTCAGCTAATGGAACAGAAGCAGGTAACACCAAAGCTGTAATGATTTTGTTTGATAAAGCTACCAATCATTTACATTCACCCGGTGGTTCGTTCTACAATACAGTACAAACCAATGGTATATCTACCTCTGATACCTTTAATACTAAAATGACTTTTACTACTCCGTTGGCTTTTGCTAATTTGGGTACATATCCTTTTAATCCTTTTGTTTTTACAAGTTCAAGAAGTGTTGAGGTGCATTTACCTAACAAAGCAAATACAGCATTGGCCAATGTGTCGCTATTTGGTACCAGCAGAGATAACTCAATACCTTCTAGCAACCGTTATTATAAAACTACATCAAACTTGCCTTGGGCATTACACATACCCGGGCCGTTTGCATACCCTTCTGAGAAAAAAGACATAGTAAGTGCCCACTTAAAATTTGCTGATTGGGTGCAGAGTGGAGGAACAACCAATGGCGATTGGTACGAGAATACGGCAGGGTATAGAAACAATGCAAATATTTTTACTAGGTAAAGCTAACTAACTATATATGGATTTACCTGATTGGGGTGTGGCGAAAGCCCGCCCCTTTCTTTTTTTTAGTGAGGTATTATTGTAATAAAGTGTTTGCTTGGCAGTGATGCGCTATTGGCGGTTCTTTTTCCACCTCTCTAGTGTACACCTATCCTTCGGGCTTAACTGGGGAATGGCAACACCGCTGATGCCTATGGCTAACAGCCGCAGTCTTTCATTTTGTGTATATTGCCTTTTCGGTCGGTTATTTGGCTTAGCTTTCCGTTTTTATACAGGCGTTCCCACCAAAAAACACCTCTTTTGTATTTCACTTCTTTTACAATAGCCCCGTTTTCATCGTAGGTAGTCCATTTGCCGTGCTTTAGCCCATTGCGGTAGTGCCCTTTTTCTTTCAACTTGCCGTTGTCGTGGTAGGTTTGCACCGTGCTGTCTTTGGCTACAGTTGCCATAGTTTTTGCAGGCGCAAAAGCCAACAGACCGGAAAACAACAAACCCAATACTAGTGTACGCATAGCCTTACAAAGTTATACAAAGATACAGGCATAAAAAAACCGCCAAAGCTATACGCAAAGGCGGTTTTGTATAAAACGAAATACTTAAAATTTGCTTAGTGAGAGTGAGCCGTTTCGTGGTCGTGGTCATGCCCGTCATGGTCATGGTCGGCGTGGTCGTGCGCACCGTGGTGTGCATGGTTGTGTGCGTTTATAATATTATAAAACTCTTCAACACTCACTTCTTTTTCTTCAAGCGTAACTATACCTTTTACTGCTTGTATCACACCGCGATTCATAGCTATATCAGCCATACGGTTGCGGTAGTCTTCTTTTTTCAATTGCTCTTCGCTAAATGCTTGCACGGTAGCAGCATCAGGGTTGTTCATGCCGTATTGAGCAAACAGGTTGTATGTATAACCCAATGATGCGTTTGCAATCTCCTCAGCACTTACTTCTAAATTGTGTTCTTTTTGTATGCGTTCGCGAACCAATGAATAACGAAGACCTGCTTTTTCTTCAGCATATTTTTGATCAACGTTTTCAGGCGTATAGCCTTGGCTTTGTGTGTCCAACAACCAACGTTTCAAAAACGCATCAGGCAATTCAAACGTGTGTTTATCACTAATAAGGTGGCTTATTTCGTGCTCTACGTGGTTGTTGCTTTCGTTGGCATAGTAACCTTCTAAGTTTTCGCGTAGTTTAGTGCGGAAGTCTTCTTCAGTAGTTACAGCATCTTTGCCAAATATTTTATCAAACAATTCTTGGTTTATTTCAGCATCAACGTAGTGTTTTATCTCGGCTACTTTAAAGCTAAAATCTTTGTTCAAATCGTTTACACCTTCTTTTGGTATGTTAAGGCTATTGCTAATAACCGTTTGGTTATCATTAAATAAAGCAAAAATATCAACCGTTAATTCAGCATCTTTTTTAATGCCAACCAACTTGCTTTTCAACTCTTCGTTTTTAATCAAATCAGCCGTTAACGATATACGTTGATTAGCCACACCACCTTCAAGCGGCTGGCCGTCTTCGCCTAGCTCGGTAACATCAGCATATATCACATCAGTTTCGCCTGCTTCTTCTACATCAGTAGCTTCGGCAAAGCGTTTTTTAATGTTAGCAACCTCTTCGTCCAACATTTTATCATCAACCACAATTTTGTAGCTGGTTACTACATCTTCAGCAGTAATATTGATGTCAAATTTAGGGGCAAGACCTAAATCGAAAGCAAAAACAAAATCGCCTTCGTTTTCAAAATCTATTTTGCTTTCAGCAGTTTCGCTCATCAGCGGCTGACCTAAAAACTCAATATTGTTTTCGCGTAGGTAATCAAACAATTTGTTTGATGCCACACGGTTCACCTCATCTACCAACACACTGCGGCCATAGTTTTTCTTTACCAAACCCATAGGAGCTTTACCTGGGCGAAAACCCGGTACCGATACTTGGCGTTGCACTTTTTTAAGTTCGCCATCTACGGCGGGGGTATAATCTTCGGGGCTTAAAGTAACAGTAATTGTTGCGTTTAAGTCGTTAATGGGGGCAAATTGTACGTCCACGTTATATATATTTATGTAGTAATAGAAATCCTCTCGAAAAAGGTCGGCAAAAATAGGTATTTTTAGCTAAAAAAGCCAATGTGTTGCCTGTGCTTTTGTTGCACATTATCAAACAATTAGCAATAGTATTTGGTTTCACACACATTCTATACGCTAATAAAGCACTATTTTTTGCTGCATACCTGTTTAATACCACCTTGTTGGGTAAGTATTTTTTCGGGTTTAAACCCATGCACTACTCAACAACAATAGTGCCCCTTTGCTATTTTGTATACCAATAATTAAACCGCAAAAAACTATCTTCGCCTTATAAGTGTACCAAATACAATTATTATGAGTATGAACGGTCAGAGCCGCGTAATTATAGAAGGTATTAGCCCTGCCATTGATGGAGGACTACATTTTGCAAAAGCTGTAGTGGGCGAAAATGTGCACGTAGAGGCTGATTTATATACCGATGGGCACGATGTTGTTTTTGGGCATTTGTGCCACAAATACCAAGATGATGCCGAGTGGAGCGAAACCCCGCTTAATTTTTTAGTGAACGATAGATGGGCGGCACAGTTTACCACCCAAAAGCAAGGCTTTTACCAGTATAAAGTAATAGGCTGGGTAGATTATGCCCTAAACTGGCACTACGAGATTGGTAAAAAAATTGAAGCTAAACAAGATGTTGCCATTGAGTTGCTGGATGGTATACAACACCTTGAAAACAGGATAAAAGCAGCAAACAAAGCCGATGCTGACTATTTAAAACAACTTATAACTCTATTTGCTGATAAAAGCCAATACCAAAAGGCAGCGCAAGAAGCCAAAAGCCAACGCTTAAAAGATATTTTTACCCAACATCCGCAAAAAGACTTTGCTACGCAAAGCCCTGTGTATCAACTTTGGGTAGATAGAAAAAAAGGCAATTTTAGTGCTTGGTACGAATTTTTTCCCCGTTCGGCGGCACAAGAAAAAGGTAAACACGGCACACTTAAAGATTGTGAACGCCTTTTACCCCGTGTAGCAAAACTTGGGTTCGATACCTTGTACTTTCCTCCCATTCACCCCATTGGGGTGGCACACCGCAAAGGTAAAAACAACGCTACCGAAGCGCAGCCTGATGATGTTGGCTCGCCTTGGGCTATTGCCGACCACAAGGCAATACACAAGGATTTAGGCACTATGGCCGATTTTGAGAGTTTGGTAAAAGCTGCCAACAAACAGGGCATTGAAATAGCTATGGATTTTGCCATGCAATGTGCACCTGAGCATCCGTATTTAAAAGAACACCCCGAGTGGTTTCGTAAACGCCCTGACGGTAGTATACAGTATGCTGAAAATCCACCAAAAAAATACCAAGATATTTACCCTTTTTATTTTGAGTGTGAAGACTGGCAAGGCTTGTGGAACGAACTGTTAAGCATTGCCTTGTTTTGGGTTGAGAAAGGAATACGTGTTTTTAGGGTTGATAATCCCCATACCAAACCGTTTAGGTTTTGGCAATGGCTTATTGCCGAAGTACATAAAGTAAATAAGGATATTATTTTCTTAGCCGAAGCATTTACCCGCCCCAAAATAATGCACCAACTGGCAAAAGTGGGTTTCACCCAATCGTATAGCTACTATACTTGGCGCAATACCAAACAGGAGTTGATTGAATATGTAACTGAGCTTACCAAAACAACCTCGCGCTACTATTTCCGACCTAATTTTTGGCCTAATACACCCGATATTAACCCTTGGGCACTGCAAAACCCTACACAAGCGGTATACCTAACCCGCTTTTTTATGGCGGCCACGCTTAGCAGTAACTATGGGGTTTATGGCCCTGTGTACGACTATATGGAGCACCACGCTATACCGGGCAAAGAGGAATACCTTGACAGTGAGAAATACGAAACCCGCCTGTGGGATTGGAACAAAAACAATAAGTTACTTGAGGTGATGCGCATGGTGAACACTGCTCGCCGCGAAAACGAAGCCCTGCAATGGACACATAATATTGAGTTTTGTGCTATTGAGAACCCACAAATACTAGCCTACTTTAAACAAAGCGAAGACGGAAAAAACAACCTGCTTGCCGTTGTTAACCTCGACCCATATTATACCCAAAGCGGCAGTGTAAAAGTGCCTTTGCACCGCATGGGAATGAAAGAGGGCGATAGCTTTAGTGTAAACGACTTGCTTACAGGTATAAGCTACCGCTGGGACAAGGAATGGAACTATGTGGAACTAAACCCCAACGGGCTGCCTTTTCACCTGTTTAAAATTGAACGTTGATTGGTGTGAGTCAGGATAGAACGGTTAGTCTTTTATCTTTCTACCTACCTTTTACAATATATGATGATAGATGCTAGATGTCAGATGTCAAGTTGGTATGGGATGTGATTTTTTAGAGTTTAAAACTTCAACTCCAAAATCTTTCTATTTTATACCTACTACCTTGTACTAAAAGCAATACTTTAGCATTTCAAATCTCAAATTCTAAATGGAAAATGATAACTGATAAATGTACAATGCCAAATGGCCTTTATCCTTCTAAATAAATAACCCCTTCAACCTCGTCGGCCATAAACTTGCCACCGGGATAGTTGCCTGTATAATCAAGGTTTAGCCAAATGCCGCCATCTTGGTCGCTGTGGTAGTATAGCGATTTCCCCTTGGTTTCCTCCTTAAACAACTCAGCATGAATAAGGTAGTTTATCTCCTCAAGGTCGGCCATATCACCAATATAAATTTCAGGATAAATATGTCCCGTAGTTAGTATCATACGGGTTTTACCACCAATAGCCTTTATGCAGGCTGTCATAAAAACAGTATGGTCGTCGCAATCGCCCGCCATTAAATTTACCGTTTCACTAGCCTTTGCAAAATACTCCTTATCGTCGGGGTCGTTAACGTAATTCCAATTGCTGTTTATCTCTTTAAAAATAGAAAAACTTTGTATCAGTACTCTGTACTTATTATAGTAGGGTTGTTTTTGGTATTCAACAAAATACTTCGAGGCTGTTTTTACCGCAAAATTGCGCACATCCTCTTGGTCGTAGTTGGCCGCCGCCTTCACTTTAGATTTTATGGGGAACGCTTTAAACTCACTAATGGCAATGTGCTGCGGGTTGGGGCTGTTGGCCATTGAAAAAATCATCGCCCTATAATCATTATAAAAACCTCTAAAACCATAACTGCCCCAAATGCTGCCGTAGGTTAGCCAACCCAATGCCAGCACAAAACCTATTAGTATAATGGGCTTAAAAACATATAGCAGTAGTTTGATTAAGAAAAAAATGGCAGTAGCAATTAAAATACGGTCGAGAAAAAGAGGCCAATCGGGGTCGGGTAAAATTTTATGGAAAATGATAAAAACGGGCAGCACAAAAAAGTACGATAAAAACGTAATGATGCCTTCGGTGAGGCCGTTTTTTTCTTTTTCTTCTTCGGGTGCAGAGGTGGTTTCCATCTTTTCCTTTCTATTTTTTACAACGTTATTTTGACCTCAAAAGTACAAAACAAGCGCACGATAAAAGATATTTATTAGTACCGCAACAATTTGTAAGCCAATATGTAAAAAGAATTAATTTTGCACCCTTATGACTACTGACCAATATAAAGATTTAAAGAGCCGCGTAGAGGCTTTGAGGAGGTATCTTTGACGTTGATGCCAAACGCGCGCTAATAGCGCAAGAAGAAGAGGTGAGCCACCAGCCCGAATTTTGGGACGACCCCAAGAAAGCAGAACTTCATCTGAAAGGGATTAAAACCAAAAAAACATGGACGGATGCCTATGATGCTGTGGAGCAAAAGATGGAAGACCTAACGGTTTTGTTTGAATTTGCAGAAGCTGGCGAAGCCGGTGATGAAGAGCTAGACCCACAATACGATATTACCCTAAAAGCGGTTGAAGAGCTTGAGTTTAAAAATATGCTTAGTGGTGAAGAAGACCAACTAAGTGCTATTGTGAATATAAATGCAGGCGCAGGCGGAACTGAAAGCCAAGACTGGGCAGAAATGCTGATGCGTATGTATATAATGTGGGGCGAGAAGAAGGGCTTTAAAGTGAGCGAATTAGATTATCAAGCAGGGGAGGGTGCGGGTATAAAATCGTGCTCGCTGCAAATTGATGGCGAGTTTGCTTATGGCTATTTGAAAGGTGAAAACGGTGTGCACCGTTTGGTGCGTATATCGCCTTTTGATTCTAATGCCCGCCGACATACTTCGTTTACTTCGGTATACGTTTACCCTGTGGTAGACGATAGTATTGAAATTGAGGTGAACCCTGCCGATTTGGAGGTGAATACTGCGCGCTCAGGTGGTGCAGGCGGACAAAACGTGAACAAGGTTGAAACCAAAGTGATGATGAAACACTTACCTACGGGTATTGTGGTGGTATGTCAAGTAGAACGTAGCCAAAGTGCCAACCGCGAACGTGCTTTGCAAATGCTGAAATCGCAATTGTATGAGATGGAGATACGCAAACGCAACGAAGCGAAGGCGGCGGTAGAGGCGAATAAGAAAAAAATTGAGTGGGGATCGCAAATACGCAGTTATGTGTTGCATCCGTATAAATTGGTGAAAGATATACGTACAGACTATGAAACCAGCAACGCACAAGCAGTGCTTGATGGCGACCTTGATGGGTTTATAAAAGCCTACTTAATGGAGTTTGGAAGCAAGAAGTAAACCGTGTATTAGTAATACATAATGAAAAATTGCCTTAAAAATATGCTGCTTAGCAGTCTGCTTGCCACAAGTGTTTGCGGCAGTGCACAGGTATTTAAAAAAGGTGATTTTATATTGGGTGGCCATTACCAAAGCCAGCTAATGGGCAATAGCCCCTATTTTGATAATATATACGGTATTACAGCTTCTTATTTTGTGGCCGATAGGTGGGCGCTTGAGTATGGTATTAGCTATGTAAGTACATCAAAAGGGGTAAACTACGGCAAGTTTTATGGTGGTAGTGTATTGGCGTATTATGGCTTAACGCTTTCCTCTCGCAATGTGCAAGACAACGGTTATTGGACTTTAGCTTTGTTTAGTTTATTAGTGCCTGAGGGAGTAAGTTACCACATACCCTTAAACCCTAGTGTAACCCTTAGCCCATACCTTAATGTGCTTACTGTTGACCTTTCTAGCGATTATTGGCGTATGAGTAATACACTTGGTGTGCGACTAAATATGCTGCTAAAAGACACTTTTAATATAGCCCCTCACGCTTTTACCACCGTTCAATACCGTGGCAATAGTGTTGGTGGCAGCGTAGGCGGTTTTGGCATAGGCATTAATGCGGGGTGGAAGTTTTGAAATATATTTGATAATATTAAAACAATGCAAAAAAACATATTACTAACTATTGCAACACTGTTATCTTTTATTGTTGTGCATGCCAGCTAAGGGGTACTTGATAGCAACCTTGATGGTTCTATCAAAGCCTTTAATGGGGTTTTGTAGTAAGAAGTAGTATCGATAATGCATAATGCTGCTGAACTAGGAATCGATTGGAGTGAGCAAATTAATGATAGGAACACAATTGATGATGCAGGGGATTGGGTAGATTTAGCTAATTATATTTTATATTCTGAGCTTCCAGAATATAAAGAATATCAAGAAATGATAAAAAGGGTGTGTGATTATCTGTGTCAAAATAGGGGGGAATTATTGAAAAAGGAGAAGCTGGTACTTATAAGGAAGGGGTTAAAATAAAAACAAATTAGTAAGTAATTATAATAAGTAATGAAACGAATTATTTTATTTTTTTTGCTGTCTCAATGTCTTTACAGTTTATACGGACAGCAAAAAGATTCCCTTAATATATGTGTTTTTATAATGTATAAGCCAGCGGTAATGGCATTTGATATACCAATTCAAAAGTGTATCCTCCATAATGATATGGGTCAGATAAAACAAGAAATTAATGATAGCTTTGAAATTGATGGTAGCATTTTATCCATAAATTCACTTATAGCAGGTGAGCATAAACTTTTTGAGGTGACTTTTATAAGCAAGACTTGTGACACTGTTGCAGTACTTTTTTTTATCAATAAGAATAAAAAAATTATTAAATCTAAATCCTATAAAATAAATGATGATAAATTAGATATTAGATATGAATCATTTAAAGACGGGATAATTGTCTATAGGAAAATTAGAACTCCCCTTGAAATAAAAACTGTCGCTTTTGAAATTAGAATCAAAAAAGGGGTAATTGATGATTATGTTGATGATGGAGTGAGTATATGGGGTATTGAGTGATGAATTTGAAAGAACTATTTAAAAGTCACTTAAGCTACTGGCCAAGTGAGATTAATATTTCAGATGTTACAATTATAAAAAGAGACAATACTGTTGGGGATGGAATTAGATCTTGGAATCTTTGGAATACCTATGAAGAGGTAGAAAAAAAGATTAGGGATAATGAATGGCAAGGTTTGGCTTCATGGGCATATTATGGAATTTTACATTCGAAACTGAAGAGTTACCTTGATAAAGAAAGCAAAAGTGAAAAAATACTGGTCGTCTCTGCTGCAATAGAGAATGAGTTTAATGAGTTTTCTAAAACAATACTTGAAACATTAAACTGCAAGGGGTTAGGTTATGAGGGTATGCTTAAGGAATATTTAAGGGATAATTAATTTATATTATTGATTATTAAGTAGTTAATGTTTGGTGATGTCAAGCAGAGAACAAAAAAGAGGAGGTGCGCCGCAGGCGCACCTCCTCTTTTTATAAAATTTCAAAGCTAAAGTAGCTTTAGTTTTTTACAGGAAGAAAACCGTAGTTTTTGCCATACTCCAACATTTGGTCGGCAAAATCGGTAGGGTATTCAACTTTCACATCAATAATTTTATCGCCGTCCATTACAGGAACTAATTTAGGTTGTATAAAACCACTGTATGCCGCTACATTTAGTTTTTCAAAACGGCCTATTACTTCGGCAAGCAAAGTTTGGTCAACTTGTACACCGTAGGTTTCTACTAAGTTTTTACCAGCTTCAAAATCACCTTTCGATATCACACGTTGTATTTCTTTTAGCAACTCACCAAACAAGGTGCGTAGTTTGTTGTAGTCGTTAATTTTCACGTAAGTTTTACCGTCTTTCTTCACCATTTCAATCACATTGTCGGCTTTACCTTTTTCATACGCCCATTTAGCCACTAATTGACGGTTGCGCATGTGAGCTTCTTCAAGGTTTTCACCCAATTGTAGGCGGGTAAGCTGGCGAATTAAACCATTCATTATATAACCGTCATACTCGGCTTTACCTACTTCAAGGCTAGGCATTACGCCCATATCTACCAATTTCTGATCGAAAATATAATACAAAGCAACAAGGTCGGCGCGGGCTTCTTCCAATGTGCTTGCATACTGCACCAAAGTTTTGCTTGGTACTTCAACACCAGCTTCACGCTGACCTGATGCGTGTCCAATAACCTCGTGCATATCGGTATGCAATTCGCCTGATAGTACACCGTATTTTTTAATACGCTCTACCACCTCATCATTGTAGGCAAACTCTTTAAGTACAGGGCTTGATGCTGATGCAAGATCGTAAGCAGCAACTATGTTACCTAGTGATACTGATTTAGAACCAATTTCTTCGCGTACCCAGCGGTTGTTGGGCAAGTTAATACCTATTGGGGTGGTTGGGGCAGCATCGCCGCTTTCTACCATCACAGTAATTACTTTAGCAGTAATACCTTTTACTTCTTTTTTCTTATGCTCAGGTGCAATGGGGGAGTTATCTTCAAACCATTGTGCTTCTTTCGATATAGTTTCAATACGTTTACTGGCTTCCATATCTTTTATAGATACTACGCTTTCAAACGAACCTTTTTTGCCTATTGCATCCAAGTATACTTCTATAAAACCGTTTACTACATCAATGCGGCTTTCGGTATCTTTTACCCACGCAATATTGTAAGCATCCCAATCGTGTACATCACCAGTGTTATAGTATTTTACTAATTTTTCAAGGGCATCTTTTTGTTGAGGGTTTTCGGCCACAGTAATTGCTTTTTGCAACCAGTACACAATTTTTTCGATTGATTGAGTGTACATGCCGCCTACTTTCCATGTTTTCTCTTTAATCTTTCCGTTTTCAAGCACTACTTGGGTATTTAGTCCCCACTCAGGCTCTTGTCCGCTAGGAGTTTTAAATTGGTCGTAGTATTTATCAACCATTGCTTGTGTAACACCATCGCCATAAAAATTATTAGCCGATTGGGCTACGTTATCAATACCATTAGCTTGATTTACAATTTTAGCATCCAAATTCGGGTCAAAAATCACATCGCCCAAAATTGTCATTACCTCAGTTTTGGCGTATGGTAATGTACTTTCTTGGCATCCGTTAACCAACTTAGTAAAATACTCACGGCTGCATTCAGGTGCAAATTTTATATTACTATAATGGTGGTGTATACCATTGCTAAACCATACACGCTTGGCATAGGTGTCAAACTTTTTCCAGTCTTCATTATTTTTATCACCTTTATAGCTGGCATAAATAGCTTCAATGGTTTTGCGCACCGCCAAGTTGTGTTTGTACTTTTGGTCGTATATCATATCTCTACCGCACAGTGCAGCTTCGTATAAATAGTAAGCCAGTTCTTTTTGCTGTGCACTTAGCTCTTCAAAGCCGGGCACTTGGTAGCGAAGTACTTGTAAGTCGGCAAACTTTTCGTTTACCACATCAAAAGTTTGTTGGGCACTGTCGCTTTCGCCGCCCGTTTTGGGTTCGCCGCTGTTTTTGCAAGCGCTGCCCAATGTAGTAGCCAATACGGTCATTACAAATAGGTGTTTTATTTTCATGAGATGTTTTATAGAAATTGAGTTCAAAAAAAATGAGTTCCAAAGTTCATAAAAACTTTGGTATTGGCAAGGGATGCTTGTTTTATTACACTAAATTTAGATTAGTAAGTACTTTTACCCGATTGACTTTATAACCAAAATTGCCACCATTTTTTAGGTGTTAAGTAGTGGGGGGTGTTTTGCCTGTTTTCTATATACTCAAATCGACCCCATTCATTCAAAACACCTGTGGGTACTACATTGCCGTTCTCTATCCACTGTATTACTTCTTGTATGTGTTTAATTATAGCAGGATAAAAAAATGCCACATTCTTTGCTCTTTCCTCCTCGCTCATCAATTCAAAATCATAGTCAATTTTAAGCCCGTAGCCTAAGGCCAACGTATCAAAAAAGTAATATCCCTTGCAGTACAAATCATAAAACTGCTCTATCATTTCAAGTTTTGCAGTTTGTGGGTCTAGGGTTTTGTATAATAAGTATAGTAATCTATACTTTTCGTAGTCGGCTTTGTCAATACGCTCGCCAAGCAGTAGTGATAGTGTTTGTTTAGCACCTTCTTGGTTGTAGCTAAAAGAAATCAGCCAAAAAAAAGTGTTATCATCCAGCGTCTCTTCCAATTCATCAGCGTTAGCATATACCCATTGTTCAAAATTGGTTATACCAATTTCGTGATTTAGATAGGCGTATGCTTTTTCTTTTACAGGAACAGGCAGTATTTTCATTATAATATTCTCTATATTACAAACAACAACATCAAAAAGATTTTTAATTACCAATTTTACAGTCTAAATTTAGTACATTGGCATAGTAAAACACTTTGGTTTTTTATTGTGAAGTGTTTTTTGAGTGCTTTTTTAAAATATTATGCTCGATTGTGTAAACTTTAAGATGTATACTTGAAGCCATTAACTAGTCGCCAATGATTCAACGAATACAAACCATATATTTATTGTTAATAACCCTAATAACAGGGCTTTTGATATTTGTTAACCCCTCTTTTATAGAAATACAAGGGTATGGTTTATGGACGAATAACGAAGTGGGTTTTATTAATCTACATTTTAAAACGGCAAGTTGGTTTATTGGTGATGAGTTGGTAGATACTTCTGCCTTACGGTTGACTACCTACACGCTTGCGGTTATTTGTGGTATGGCTTTTATAAGCATATTTTTATTTAAAAACCGAAGGTTGCAAATATTGCTAACCGCATTTAACTACATTTTTATTTTAGTGCTTTATATACTAATGGTATACTACGGTTTTAAATACAGCGGACAAGTAGATCAAGAGGTGCAGGTAGATATAGCCATTGGTTTGTTTTTTCCTCTATTTTTGCCTGTATTTAATTATATGGCACTCCGTCGTATAAATTACGACGAAGTATTGGTGCGCTCTACAGATAGGCTTAGGTAATCAGCCTTAACCTTTTTCTTTTTTTATAAGTTATATTTGGGTATGAAAAATACTTTGTGGCTTTGTTTTGTATTGTTGCTAGTTGCGTGCAGTCAAAATCCTGCACCACAAAATACAGAAACAGCTACTAAACAAAGTACTTTGCCTGAACCTGCTGGCGAGGATATTATTGATACAGCAGTTAAAATAACAAAGAACCCCTGCTTAACTGCTAAACCTGTTGAAAAGGTATGGGAGAATGAAGCAAATGAGTTTGTAGCCAAATTAACAACGGAATGCCTTAACGACTACGCTATAAAAGATACTTTTGAGCATCACGACGGTACACTTGAAGTAGTAAGCAGTAGTAACTATAAATATACTGTCGATTTGGCTTTGCAGGGTAGTAGTGCAAAACAATATACAATAACCAAAAATGTTTTTGTTGATTCTTTGCCTAAAACCTATTTTAACGAATGTATTTTAGTTAATATGGATATCATTTCATTTGATGCTGAAACTGTTTCGGTGCAAATACAAGGTTATTTTGGCGTTCCCGATACCGATGATGTAGTAGGTGCTAATTTTAGAGTGTATTATATCGAGGGTGTAAAATTTGAAGGTTTTTCATCAGAAGATTATGATGATATATAGCATCTAAAAAAAATCTTTCCTGATATAAGTCATACTCTGCCAATGCTTTGCAGTATAGTTTTGCCCAAACAAAACACCATACTATGACTGTGAAGAAAGAACGTACACTTGCCGAGCCATTCCGCATAAAAATGGTAGAACCTCTTACCATTACCACTGAAGGATATAGAACAGAAGCATTAAAAAAAGCTGGTTTCAATCCTTTTTTGCTTAAAAGCCACGATGTATTTATTGATTTACTAACCGATAGCGGTACATCGGCTATGAGCGATAGGCAATGGGCAGGTATGATGGTTGGCGATGAATCGTACGCAGGCGCAAAAAGTTGGAAGCATTTTGAAAGTGTGGTGAAAAGCCTTACAGGTATGCCGCACATATTGCCTACCCACCAAGGTAGGGCTGCCGAGCGCATTTTGTATGGAAAAATAGGAGGGAAGGGGAAGGTATTTATTAGCAATACCCACTTTGATACTACACGTGCCAATATTGAGTTTAGTGGTGCAAAGGCTATTGATTTACCCAATCCTGAAGCTGCACAGCCGTTTGTTGAAGCTGATTTTAAAGGAGATATTGATATTGAAGCCCTAAAGGCTAACATAGCACAATACGGTGCGCAAAATATAAGCGCGGTGATAATGACCCTTACCAACAATAGCGCAGGCGGGCAACCTGTGAGCATGAAAAACATGAAAGAGGTTACCGAAATATGCCATCAAAACAAAATAATGTTGGTGATTGATGGTTGCCGCATTGCCGAAAACGCATACTTTATAAAACACCGCGAAGCAGGTTTTGAAAACCATACCTACTATCAAATAGCACAAGAGCTTTTTAACCTTGCCGATGCTTTTATTATGAGTGCCAAAAAAGATGCTCTTGTAAACATGGGTGGTATACTGGCACTGCGTGATGAAAAACTGGCGCAAGAGTGTACCAACTTGCTGATAATATCAGAAGGGTTTGCTACTTATGGCGGGCTTACAGGCAGAGATATGGAAGCCATTGCCATAGGCTTGCAAGAGGTGTTTGATGCCGATTATTTAAACTATCGCATTAAAAGCACAGCATATCTTGGCGATCATTTGCACGCTAAAGGCATACCCGTAGTTCGTCCCAGTGGTGGGCACGCCATTTATATTGATGCACAAAAATTATATCCGCATATACCACAACATCAATTCCCCGGACAAGCATTAGTGTGTGAGTTGTATAAAAAAGGCGGTATACGCTGTGTTGAAGTAGGAAGTGTGATGTTTGGCAGCTATAACGATGAGGGTGTATTTGTACCCGCACGGCAAGAATTGGTGCGTTTAGCTATTCCACGTCGCGTATATACCCAAAGCCATATCGACTATGTGGTAGATGTATTTGATGATATTATTGAAGACCGCGACCAAGCTAAAGGACTAAAAATAACTTACGAACCACCTTTCCTTCGCCACTTTACTGCGCGCTTTGAAGAGGTTTAAAACAGTGTTCATTTAGCATTTACCAATTATCATTTAAGAGTTTTAATGGATAGTGCGGCGGGAGTCATGCCGAACTTGTTTCGGCATCTCGTTCTGTATTAATGTGAGTTTTGAGCAATGAGCTCCCTAACTTGTTTCGGGATGACAGCGGCACAGTCAACACCAAATACCCTCCGTTTATCTAAATCATGCGTGCAATAGTGCTAAAAAGGGCATAAATACGTAAAATCGCACTACAAAAATTTTGAACGTAGTATTATAGTATGAGATACCTTACCACATTAGTGCTCTTTTGCATTTCTCTATCGTTGTTTTCGCAAAGCAATTACTGGCAGCAACGTGTTGATTATAAAATGGATATCGATTTTGATGTCAAAACCAATCAGTTTAAAGGAAAGCAAAAACTAACCCTTTACAATAACTCGCCCGATACCCTTTACAAAGCCTTTTACCATTTGTATTTCAACGCTTTTCAGCCCGGTAGTGTTATGGATAACGCCAACCAAAACTATAAAGACCCTGATAAACGTTTGGATAAAATTCCTGATTTAACCCCTGCCGAGCAAGGCTATCAAAAGGTAAACAGCCTTAGCCAAAACGGTAAAGCGGTGAGCTATAAAATAGTAGGAACAATACTTGAAGTTGATTTAAACGAACCCATTGCACCTAATAAAAAAGCCGTTTTCGAGATGGATTTTGATGCTCAAGTACCTTTGCAAACCCGTCGCAGTGGCAGAGACAATGAAGAAGGTATTGAGTATAGCATGAGCCAATGGTACCCCAAAATGTGCGAATACGACAGGCACGGGTGGCACGCTAACGAATACATTGGTCGTGAGTTTTACGGTATTTGGGGCGACTATGAAGTAAATATCACGCTTGATTCTGCTTATACTATTGGAGGGACGGGCTATTTGCAAAATGCACAAGAAATAGGGCACGGTTACCAAAACCCTGATAAAAAAGTGAAACGCCCCGATGGTGCTAAACTAACTTGGAAATTTAATGCTCCCAACGTACATGATTTTGTATGGGCTGCCGACCCCGACTATGTGGTGGAGAACCGCGTTTGTGAAAACGGAACGGTATTGTACTTTGTGTACCAACCCGATTCTATTACCACCAAAACTTGGCCTAAACTGGGCGAGTATATGGAAAAATCGCTAAACTGGATGAACAGCCACTACGGTGTTTATCCCTACAAACAATACAGTTTTATACAAGGTGGCGATGGCGGCATGGAATACCCTATGGCTACACTGATAACCGGTAAACGAGGCTTCTCTAGTCTTGTAGGTGTTAGTGTGCACGAAATGAACCACAGTTGGTTTCAAGGAGTATTAGCCTTTGATGAAAGCCACTACGGTTGGATGGACGAAGGTTTTACCACCTACGCATCAGAAGAAGTAATGAAATTTTTAGGGTATGGAAGCGAAAAACCCCTGTTTTGGAATGGTTTTAATAGCTATTTAGCCCTTGAAGAAGCCCACGAAGGAGAACCTTTAAGCACCCATGCCGATTTTTTTAATAGCAACCGCGCCTACGGAGTATCTGTTTACAACAAAGGCGGTGTGTTTTTGCATCAACTGCGTTATATAGTAGGCGAAACTAATTTTCGTACAGGTATGCAACGCTTTTTTAACGAGTGGAAATTTAAACACCCTACCGATGTTAGTTTAAAGCGTGCAATGGAAAAAACCAGCGGCTTAGAGTTGGATTGGTATTTTGAGCAATTTGTATACAGCACCAATACTATTGATTATGCTATTACATCACTATATACTACCAATGCAAACACCCAAATAAACCTAAAACGCAAAGGCCGCATGATGATGCCCGTTGAGGTTTTGGTGCGCTATGCCGATGGCACCGACCAGTTGTTTTACATTCCTTTGGTGCTAATGCGCGGCGAAAAAACCGAGTTGCCTAAAAACGCTACTACTTTACCCGATTGGGATTGGACTGAGCCAAACTATACCATTACCATTGACGGGAAAAAAGAGGTTGCACTAATATTTATTGACCCCAGCTACTCAACTGCTGATACAGATAGGGATAATAATATTTTGCAAATAGAACAAGGCACTAAGCTAATTATTGAGAAATAGGATTTTTATTTATTTTTAACGTATTAAAAGGGCTTAGTTTATCATAAACTAAGCCCTTTTTATTACCCCAAACTCATTTATTTTATCAATTAATAGCTGGCTCGAGCGTCCGCTCGTGCCGAAAATAATAAAGCATCCGCTTTATAGAAAGGCTGTTCTTTACTGTATTACCTTCCTCATTCCTTCAACTTAGCTCAGAATTACATCTACCGCACAGTTAAATGTGCCATGAAAAATGCAAGATAAAACATCCCGTTCCCCAAAGCTCCCTTGCTTCGTGATAGTAGCCGGAAGCGTTCCGCTATAAACAAGCTTTCGCGCGGATTTTCCCAAGAATGAACTTCAAGTGTGAAGACTTGAGGGAATGCTGAAAATTTATTACTTAAACCAACCCAAGAAAGCCTTGAAAAACCTTTTTTGGCAGGGTTTTTTCATAGAGATTTGCAGCACCAAAACACCCTAACCATGGCAACATCATTCGATAGCCTGTCTTATCCCACAGTAGTAATAATAGGGGGTGGTTTTGCAGGTCTTCGGCTAGCAAAACACCTCAACAATAAAAAGTTTAAAGTTTATCTTTTAGATAAAAACAACTACCATACTTTTCAGCCTTTGCTATACCAAGTGGCCACAGGTGGTTTGGGTAGCGATGCCATAGCCTATCCCTTTCGTAAAATGATAGGCCCCATGCCCAACGTATCGTTTCGCATGGCGGCAGTGCAAAGCATAGACGATGAGAACAGCAGGGTGATTACTGATGTAGGTAATTTTTCATACGATTATTTGGTGCTGGCCACAGGCGCGGTTACCAATTTTTTTGGCAATGCTTCTATAAAACAATGGAGTATGCCCATTAAAACCATACCTCAATCGCTTGATATACGCAGCGAATTGTTGCAAGAGTTTGAAAAAGCAATGGCTGCAACCACCATTGCCGATAAGCAACGCATACTAAATTTTACAATAGTAGGTGCGGGCCCCACAGGCGTTGAGCTGGCTGGAGCAATGGCCGAGATTAAAAAAACCGTTTTGCCAAACGATTACCCCGAGCTAGACCCTAACCTAATGAGCATACATTTGGTTGAAGCAGGTTCTCGTGTGTTGGCTGCCATGAGCGAAAGTGCATCAGAGGCAGCCGCAAAGTTTCTGCAAGAAATGGGGGTTCATGTAATACTAAATACCGCAGTGCAAGAGTTTGACGGGCATACCCTAAAACTTAGCAATGGCTCTACCATGAGCACCGAAACCGTATTGTGGTCGGCGGGAGTAATGGGCAACGTTGTTGAAGGTGCTAAAAATGCACAAGTAGTGCGCAGCCGTTACAAAGTAAATACACACAATCAAGTAGAAGGCTACCAAAACATATTTGCTGTGGGCGACGTGGCTTATATGGAAACAAAAGACTACCCTAAAGGGCATCCGCAAGTAGCACCCGTAGCTATGCAGCAGGCTGATTTATTGGCAAAAAACCTGCATAATATCACCCAAAAAAAAGCACTAAAACCCTTTATCTATTTTGATAAAGGAAGTATGGCTACCATAGGTAGGCACAAAGCAGTGGTCGATTTACCTTACTTTAAATTTAAAGGTTGGTTTGCTTGGTACGTTTGGATGTTTGTGCACCTGCTAATGCTTATAGGCTTTCGCAACCGTTTTGTAGTACTACTAAACTGGATATGGAGTTATTTTAGCTTTCAGCGCGCTATTAGGCTAATTATTCGTCCATACAAAAAAGAGCCGGTACAGTAAAACTGTTTTAGGACTTAGGGTTTACTTTTTTATTTTTGAAAAGATTAACCCTAAAACCCAAAACCTGTTGAAGTATATAATCGCGCTTATAATCTCGTTTACTTGCCTTTTTGGCAATGCCCAAAGTAGTTTTTCAGAAAAAGTAGATAGCGTATACGCCATAGCGCAACACTACTACCAACTGGGGGCATACTCGTTTGCCATAGAATCTCAACAAGAGTTGGTAACCCTGCTTGAGAACAGTGAGTATACCGATGCCTACATCAACCAGCTATCTATGCTGGGTAGTATGTACGATGCTAATAATGATGTATCCAACGCCATTAGTACACACAGCAAAGTAATTAATTTAATTGTAGCCAATTATGGCGAAGCTGAATTTTTAAGCACACCATACACCAACCTTATTTTAGCCTATATAAAAAACGGGCAGTACGATAGTGCTAAGGCAACGTACAAAAAATTTGGTCGGATGTATTCGTCATTAGATTATATAGAAAATGCCGAAGGCTATTTGTATTTAGCAGCCAACATACGCGAAAAGCTGCAAATGAAATACGTGTATAGCGAAGCCGAATTGGGCATAGCAAAAAGCGAGATAACTGTGGCCAAAGACTATTTTGGCGATGATAGCCCCACCTATGGCAAGGTGGCTGCATACATTGGTAATTTGTTTGTTTTTTTAGGTGATTTTGACGAAGGCATATCTTATTTAAAAAAATCGGTAGAAGCCTATAAACAAAACCAAAGCGGCTATAAAGAAGAATATATTAAAGCCCTAAACAATTTGGCTGATGCCTATATATCATTAGAAAACTACCCTGAAGCAAAAAAGATAATTGATGATGTATTGCCCATTACAATAAACTACTATGGCGATGATGCGCCCGAAAATGCGCTTGCATTTATGCAAATGAGCAGAATATATTACGGTATTGGCGATTATGCCCAAGCCGAAGAATACGGGTTGCACGCCCTTGCCCTAACCGAAACCCTTGGCAATAGAGAAGGCGAAGAGTACATACAATACCTTAGCAATTTGGGTGGTTTGTATGCGCATTTGGGGCACATTAAAAAAGCCTTGTACTATTATACCCTTGCCAACGAAGTAACACAAGATTATGAGGGGCACGAGCCTACCAAAGCCTACGGGCTTGCTTTTACCCAGCTTGAGTTGGCATCGCTATTTATGGATGTGGGTTTTTACGATAAAGCCAAAGAAAAAATACTAAGCTCGATTAAACTGTTAGACGATAACTGGGGAAAAGAAAACCCCCACTCGCCACGCGGTTATATGGCACTTTCGCAATTGTATTACGAAACCCAACAACCCGATAGCGCCCTGTGGTGCTTGCAAAAAGTAAACGCCGTTTATAAAAAAATATACAGCCCTACACAGTTCAATTACACACAGGTATACGATAATATGCGCAGCATATACTACCTGCAAGGCAAATACGATAGTGCGGCAATAATGGCCGAAAAAAGCCTTGATTTATCTGAAAAAACAGTAGGTAAAAACCACTACGGTTATAGGCAAACACTACTGCAAGCCACAGAAACCTTTGTAAAAATAAATCACCCAAAAGCATCAAAATATGTGCAGCAGCTTATAACTGTTGATAGGGAAGAGCTGCACAACAAACTTACCTTTCTTTCGGGCGATGAATTGCTTAGCTATATCCGCAGTCAAACCTACAACTCGCATCATTTGCTGGCATATTACACCTCTAAAAACCCACAACAGTTTTCGGGCGAGTTGTTTAATAACCTGTTAATGCTAAAAGGGGCATCGTTGCGGTATAGCAATACCATATCATCACGATTAAAAAACACCAACGATACAGCAGTACAAAACCTGTATAAAAAACTGGTAGACTTGCGTAGCCTATTGGCCAAAGAATACACCAAGCCACAACGTAACCCCAATACTTTTGTATGGGAGGTAGAGGCCGACGAGCTAGAAAAATTATTAATAAAAAAATCGGCTGATTACCGCAGTGTTGATGCACTGTTTACGGCTAATTGGAAACAAATACAGCAACAGCTAAAGCCCAATGAAGTAGCCATTGAATTTGTGCGCTACGATATGTGGTTTGTGAAAGACGAAGACAGTGTGAAATACGGTGCGCTTATACTTCGCCCGCAAGACAAACAACCCGTTTACGTCCCCCTATTTAATGAAGGTAAACTGCAAAATATATTAAGCAGCGTTGCCCCTAAACAAATATTTGCCACCCGCAGCAGCGAACTTTTGAGCGAGGTACAAATAGACCCTTCTGCCTACGGCGATAGTTTGTATAGGCTAATATGGAAACCGCTTGAAAAATATTTGGGCAACAGCAAAACTGCATACCTTAGTGCCGATGGTTTATTGCATCAAGTAGCCTTTAATGCCTTGCCCACATCTGATAGTACTTTGCTGATAGATAAATATAGATTGGTGCAGCTACTATCATTAAAAGATATTGGACAACAAGACAACAAGCCTGCACCCTTAAAAAATGCAGTGCTTTTTGGCGGCATAGATTATAGTGCTGATGAAACCGCCACAAAAGACAGCGCACTTAGCCTATTGCCCGAAGATAGAGGCATGGCCGCAGGGTTTAACTACCTGCAAGGTACACTTACTGAAACACAACAAATACAGCACCTGCTGCAAACCATAAAAGCCAATGCTTTGCTATACACTGCCAAAAATGCTACCGAAGAACAGTTTAAACAACTTAGTGGCAATGCCCCGCAAGTGCTTCACTTGGCTACACACGGTTTTTTTATACAAGAAGCTAAAGAAGCCAAAAAAAGCGGCAGTTTTGGCGAAAATGAAAACGCTTTTACCCTTGCCGATAATCCCCTAATGCGTGGTGGCCTACTATTGGCAGGTGGAAACCGTGCGTGGAAGGGATTATCTACCCCAAAAGGAAAAGAAGACGGTGTGCTTACCGCCTACGAAGTAGCAGGGCTTGACCTTAGTAATACCCAATTGGTAGTACTTTCAGCCTGCCAAACAGGTTTGGGAGAAACAGGCGGAACTGAGGGCGTGTTTGGTTTGCAACGTGCCTTTAAAATGGCGGGTGCAAAAACTTTGCTAATGAGCCTTTGGAGTGTTCCCGACAAAGAAACTAAAGAGTTGATGGAACTGTTTTATGCCCAATATGTGCAAACGGGCAATGTGCGTGCATCATTTGAGGCGGCACAAAAAGCAATGCGTGCCAAATATGCTCCCTACTATTGGGCTGCTTTTGTGTTGGTAGAGTAGCTTTTCATTTAGCAGTTGTCATTTTACATTTATCATTTAAGGTTTTTGGTTTTAGAATTTGAGATTTGGAATTTTTCTGGGTTCCCCTCACATCTATGCTAATAAATGTTTGCACATTAGCGGTTTTGGCTATTACTTCGCCCCATGCTTGTGCCGCAAAGTTATTTGCAATACCATCCCAACGCTGAGGCTCGCCAACGAGCCAAAGGCTTTTTGGTTAGTATAGCTATTATTTACCCTTTGTACATTTTTTTCTTGTGGTGGTTGTGGTATAGCAAAAGCCCGCAAGCCCCTTTTCATTTTTTTAATGATATGAGCGAATGGCTGCAAATGGATAAAGTGGGGCACGCCGTAGTACAGTTTCAAAATACAATGATGCCCGCTTTTATTTTCTGTTGGGCAGGTTTTGAGCCTAAAAAATCGGCATTGTTTGCCCTTTTGTTCAGTTTTTTAGCCCTTGCACCTATTGAAGTGTTTGATGGTTTTTCGGTATCGTGGGGATTTTCGTGGGGTGATATGTTGGCCAATGCACTAGGCTCGCTATTTGCCTATTTGCAAATGCGGGGCTGGAACAGCATAGTGGTATTGCCTAAATTTAGTTTTCACCAAACTATTTATGCTTTGGCAAGGCCTGATATGTTTGGGGTTGATTATATTCAAAACTCTTTGAAAGATTATAATGGGCAAACCTATTGGTTTACGTTTGATATTAACCGACTGATAGGTAAAAAAATACTTCCCTCGTGGTTGCTGCTTAGCCTTGGCTATGGTGCCGAGGGTATGTATGGCGGACACGATAATGTGTGGACAGATAAAGACGGTGTGGTACAAGATTTTAGTAATGTAGACCGTTACCGCCAGTTTTATATCTCGTTTGATATAAATTTTGACCCCCTTGTAAAAAATCAAAAGCTAAAGCGGTGGTTATACCCCTTAAACATTTTTAAACTTCCCTTTCCTGCCCTAGAAATCAGTGAAAAAGGGCTTCAGTTTCATTGGCTTTATTTGTAGCGTAGAGATGATGTCAGATGTCAGAAAGATGTGCGAGGCAGGATGCGAGATGTGTGGGATTTAGAAGTCATTAGTTTAGTTGCTCAAAAATATAGTACTGTCTTTTATCTTTCTACTTACTACTGATATCAGTATGCAGGGTACTAACCCTTTAATGAAAAATGATAACTGCTAAATGTAGGCTGTTTAATGCAAAACAAATTGCACATACTTTATCAGCTCTCCCTTTTCGGTAAAAATTTTCTCGTAAGTAGTTTTTATAGATAAATGCTCGTCTAAAAACGAAGCATTGTACAAATCAGCCGTTTGGCGTATTATAGGTAGGCAGGCTTCGGTAATCATTTCCAAAGTAAACTCGTACATCAGCGTGCTGTCGGTTTTTAAGTGAATACAGCCCCCTTTTTGTAAAATATTTTTGTACAAATTTAAAAATCGGGGAGAGGTAAGCCTTTTCTTAGCCCTACTTTCCTGCGGTTGTGGGTCGGGAAAAGTAATCCATATTTCAGCAACTTCTTCGGGAGCAAAATAGCGGTCTATTTTCTCAATTTCGGTTCTTAAAAAAGCAGCATTCGGTAAGTTTTCATCCAATGCTTGTTTAGCACCTACCCACATACGGTGGCCTTTAATATCAACCCCTACAAAATTTCTATCGGGAAAAGCCTGCGCTAAATTCACCGTATACTCGCCCTTGCCACAAGCTAGTTCAAGCACAATGGGGTTATCGTTTTTAAATACATTTTTACCCCACGTACCCGGCATATCTTCTTCAAACTGAAAAACGTGTGGAAAGGTGAGCAGTTCTGCCCAGCGTTTTAATTTTTTTTTGGCCATTGGGGCGCAAATTTAATGTTTTGTATTGGCAAGTGCAGCAATAGGGCTTACGGTTGCCCTTTTTTTAGTATTTTAGCACTGTGGCACTAAAAGAAAAAATAAAAAGCAATGCACAACTTAAAAAGTTGGTGCATTGGATGCTGATACCCACCAACCAAGCCCGCCCGCGTTTGTGGGTGCAATGGTTTGTAAACCCGTTTTACCATAAAAAAGGCAAGGGTGCACGGGTGTGCCGCCGTGTGCGTATGGATGTTTTGCCCTTTAATCATTTTGAAATAGGAGCGAATAGCACTATTGAAGATTTTAGTGTGGTAAATAATGGTGTTGGCCCTGTAAGTATAGGTAGCAATAGCCGTATAGGTTTAGGAAATGTGCTTATAGGCCCTGTAAAAGTAGGCAGTCAGGTAATTTTGGCTCAAAACGTTGTGTTATCAGGGCTTAATCATGGCTACGAGGATATTGATACGCCAATTCGACTTCAAAAAGTAACCACTTCACAAATAACTGTTGAAGATGAAGTGTGGATTGGTGCAAATGCTGTGCTTACTGCGGGCATTACTATTGGCAAACACAGTGTAGTTGCCGGTGGTAGTGTGGTAACTAAAGATGTGCCTCCGTATAGTGTAGTTGGCGGTAATCCTGCCAAAATATTGAAGCAATATAACTTTGAAACAAAACAGTGGGAAAGACCTGCTAAATAATTAAAAATTATTTGTTAATGTGGTTTTAATTGGTTATATTATTTTTTTTGTGGGAAATAAACAATTAAATGTTGTTTTGTAAAGCACTTGCTGTTAACTTTGTAATGCTATATATGGATATGTCTGATTGATTTTCTCATCCAATCAACTAGCTGTTGTATTTGGAAACTGACTTTAACTGGGAAATTATGAAAAAATTAGTTCTTTTATCACTGTTGGCACTATTTCTTTTAACAGTGTATTCGTGCAAGCGCCGTTTTGATTTAGATCAAAATCAAGATACACCTAGTGATGTGCTTGCAATTCCCATCAAAGAACTCTCACCTCCAAAAGATTTTAATTACGAGACACACAAAGATTTATATGTGCGTGTAGGGGTAAAAAACCCATTAACACCCAGTACCCGTTATCTTATAAAAGTATATACTAATGTGCCTACAACAGGCGAGTTGGTAAAAGAAGGTCAAACCTCAGTATCAACGTATGAGTATGCTACTTATGTGCGGGTGCCGGCTTCGCAAGAGTTTTTGTGGATAGAGAAAATAAACCCTGATGGAACAAGTCAGTTTAATAAAGTGCAGGCCAGCACATTTGCAAGCACTATGTTTGATAGTGGCCCCAACAATGTATACACCTTTCATAAATCAGGTTCGGGTATGGATTGCAGCTCGTCTTGCGACCAAAGCTATAACAATCACACAGGTAATATTACCATAAACAGCAATAACGATGTGTATTGTATTACCGGTACATATAGCGGTAGCATTACCATTAATGGAAAAAGTAGTGTGAAAATATGTGGCAATGCAACTATTACCAGCCTTACATTAAATAACGATTGCAACGCCTATATATTAGAAGGTGCACAAGTAACCATAACAAATTTGGTAACTAACAATAGCAAAGCAGAGGTGAAAAACTGGTGCGATAGCTTAGTAGTAACAGGCTCTATGAATGTGGGTGGAAAAATAACCAACAACGGCAGAATGTATGCCAGTGGTGCAGTTACTATAAACTCTGATGGTGAGATAAAAAACTACGATAAATTTGCTGTTAGTGGTAGCTTAACTGTTAACGAGAAGTTTAAGAATTATCATTTATTAACTGTAGGAGGAAGTGCCACAGTAAACTCTGACGGAAATTTTGACAACTATTGCTATTTAAGTGTAGGAGGTTCATTGACCAACAATGGAGATTTATATACCAGTGGTTTAATAGCTGTTACAGGCGCATTTACCCATAACAGCAGTGCAAAGTTTGAGTTGAATGACGGCGCAATGTTGACTTGTGATGACATAACAATAAATAATAAAATTGAAGGTAAAGGGAATAGTACTAGTGTGATTGAAGTAGCCGATAGAACTGTAATAAACTCGAATGGTGAAATAAAAGGCAAGTTAAACCTATGCGATGATAATGGTGTAGAAACCAACAACGGTAGCCTGTCATCAGGGGGGCAAATAGCTTGTACGGGCAGTTTGCCTACTTCAACTTGTAATCCGCTTGGGTTTAATGTGGTAGTTGTGCAAGATGATGATAGCGATGGAGTGCCCAATAGTCAAGATGCTTACCCTAATGATGCCACCCGTGCTTTTGATAGCTATTATCCATCGGGCAGTACTTTTGCCAATATAGCTTTTGAAGATTTGTGGCCTAATACTGCCGACTATGATTTTAATGACATGGTGATTGCCTTTAATATACAAAAGGTACTAAATGCCGATGAAAAAGTGGTGGATATGAAAATAAAGGTTAATGTACGTTCGGTAGGTGGTTCGTTTGATAATGGTTTTGGTTTTAGGTTAGATGATTTAGCCCCAAATACCGTGTCAAATGTTACAGGGCAAGTGCTTACTAAAAGCCGAGTAACCCTTAGTGGAAACAATACAGAAGCAGGGCAGGATAAAGCCGTGATAATTTGTTTCGATTCGCCCGAACCTACTTTGCAACGTGCGCAGGGTTCATTCTTCAACACTATAAAAGCAAACGCTAAAGGAACTTCTGATACTATATTGGTAACAGTAAGTTTTGGTACGCCACAAAACCAAAGTACGCTTGATATAGCCAAGATAAACCCGTTTATTTTCACCAATGGCCGTCGAGGATACGAAATACACTTGGGTAATTTTGCCCCTACCAGCCTGGCTGATAATACTTTGTTTGGGACTGGACAAGATGCCTCAAACTCTTCAAACGGAACTTATTATAAAACATCCAACAACCTGCCTTGGGCTATATTGATTGATGAAACTTTTGATTACCCTCAAGAAAAAACGCCTGTTAATGTTGCACACCGCTATTTTAACCAATGGGCAATAAGTGGAGGTACAGAAAAAACAAATTGGTATCAAAATTTAGCTCAGTATAGAGTAACTGAAGAAATTTTTGAATAAATTTGTGTAGGTAGACGAAAAGAAGTTAGATGAAAGGTCTATGATTTTATTAAACTTGCAAACTTTGTCAAAGCAAAGGCTGCTTAATAAAATTAAACAGCCTTTTGTCGGTAGTTTTTAGCCTAAGCTATTGCAATTGTAGGGCGCACATGTTTTAACCATTAAAGCTTCTCTCAAGCCATTGCAAATGGTTTTGATAGTACTTATGTTTCATGTGCAAGTTAATACCTAACGTTTTTTAATTACCACAACTTATATTTGTAAGCAACTATTTAGGGTTGTAATCTATGGTGATGCTAATTGCTGAAGAAATAAGGCGCCTACGAATGGCTAAATCTTTTAGTCAGGACTACATGGCAGAAAAGCTGGGAATAACGCAACAAGCGTATTCCAAGATCGAAAATCAGATATCGGAGGCTTCTATCAGCCGTCTCCAACAGATTTCTGAGATTTTAGACGTTCCGTTGCCCCAATTATTGGGTTTGACGGACGACCCCGATGACGACGGGGATGGTATGACTTTATCTGAAAGGAAGTTGTACCATGAAATTATTGTAAACCAACAACGTATTATAGAGAAGCAGGAAGATACCATACGGTCAATCTCAGCATCGCTTGTAATGCTTCAAACAGGAGGAAATTATCGACCTGATAACTAACAGTAGTTAGGAAACTAATTTTTGATTATTTTTCTATCAATCCCATCAGAATTATTAGTTAATTTTTTTTATACTATTAATCTTTTGGCAGGTAATTCTGTGCTTAATATTTAGAGGTGTTTTTGTTTCTATCTTTCTTTTATTCAGTGTATTATATTTAAAAAGTAAAGCCGTTTACTGCTTGCAGTAAACGGCTTATATATACAGTATATGGCAGTGTTATTTTAGGTTGCCCACCATATCCTCCGGGCGAACCCAAAGGTCAAACTGTTCAGAAGTAAGCAAGCCCAAATCAATAGCGGCTTGTTTAAGGGTAGTCCCTTCTTTGTGTGCTTTTTTAGCAATTTTGGCTGCATTATCGTACCCAATATGGGTATTAAGCGCGGTAACTAGCATTAGTGAGTTATCAAGATTCTTTTTAATATCAGTGTAGTTGGGGGTAATGCCCACCGCACAATTATCATTAAAAGATACACAAGCATCGCCAATTAAACGGGCACTGTGCAATACGTTAGCAGCAATAAGAGGCTTAAATACGTTCAGCTCAAAATGGCCGTTGCTACCGCCAATGCTTACAGCTACATCATTACCCATTACCTGCGCGCACACCATAGTTAGTGCTTCGGGTTGGGTAGGGTTTACTTTACCCGGCATAATAGATGAGCCCGGCTCGTTGTCAGGTATAACAATCTCACCAATACCACAACGGGGGCCACTGCTAAGCATACGTATATCGTTACCTATTTTCATAAGGGCAACGGCAGCGCGTTTCAAAGCACCACTAAGCTCTACCATACCATCGTGGGCAGCAAGGCTTTCAAATTTATTAGGAGCAGTAACAAATGGATATCCGCTAAGACGAGCGATTTTTTCAGCTACTTTTTCAGCATAACCCGCAGGTGCATTAAGACCCGTGCCAACGGCAGTACCGCCAAGTGCTAATTCGCTAATGGCTACAAGCGCATTTTTTATGGCGCGTATGCTATTGGTAAGTTGTTGAGCATATCCGCTAAACTCTTGTCCCAGTGTTAATGGAGTTGCATCCATAAAGTGGGTGCGACCTATTTTTACTATATCTTTAAACTCTTCGGCTTTTTGGGCTAAAGTATTGTGTAACAATTCTAAACCGGGTAGGGTTATTTCCATCACTTGCTTGTAAGCCGCAATGTGCATAGCCGTAGGATAAGTATCGTTGCTCGATTGTGATTTGTTTACATCATCATTAGGGTGCAATACTTTCTTTTCATCCAGTAAATTACCGCCTTGTACTACATGGCCACGGTTGGCAACTACCTCGTTCACATTCATATTACTTTGTGTGCCGCTGCCTGTTTGCCAAATTACCAATGGAAATTGGTCGTCAAGCTTACCATCAAAAATTTCGTCGCACACCTTACCAATAAGCTCAGCCTTTTCAGCAGGCAATACACCCAAATCAGCATTGGTTAGTGCAGCCGCTTTTTTAAGAATGGCAAAAGCACGAATTATCTCAATAGGCATCTTATCGGCAGTGCCGCCTATTTTAAAGTTTTGCAACGAACGTTGGGTTTGTGCCGCCCAATATACATTGGCAGGAACTTGTACTTCGCCCAAACTATCGCGTTCTATCCTATATTCCATGTGGTTTTGTATTAAAATTTTATCGGTGGCGCAAAGGTAACAAAATGCCTTTAGTATTCATTAGTAGAGGTAAATAGTTGTTAGTGAGCTTGAATGTGAGATGTGTGGGACGGGATGTGAGGTGAAGAGTATTTTAGTATTTATCTTTAATCTTGATACTTATTACTTTCTGCGGATGTCAGATACTAGATGCCTGATGTCTGGGTAGAAAGCCGCAGTATTTTTATCTTTATACTTGATACCTATTACTTTATACAGATGTCAGACATCTGTTTTAAAATCATCAATCTAAAATGGTAATTGTTAAATGTACAATGTCTAAATGCTGAAAACTAAAATACACTTACCTTTGCGCCGATGAAATTGACATTTTGGGGAGCCACAAGGCAGGTTACGGGCAGTATGCACATGGTACAATTGCCCAACGGATATACGATATTGATAGATTGTGGGTTGGATTACGAACAGCAAAAAAGGTTTGGTAGCTTAGGCGATGTGGAATTTCCTTTCCACCCGCAAGATATAAATGCGGTAATACTTACACACTCACATATAGACCATAGCGGTAATTTACCCTCGTTGGTAAAACAAGGTTTTAGGGGCAAAATTATTTGCACCCCTGCCACTGCCGATATTACAGGCTTGTTGCTTATAGATAGCCTTAATATAATGGAGATGGAACGCAACCAAAGCAATAGGGGTAAAGGAGGCAAAGGCAGCAGCAGTAAAAAAATGCCCTTTGGCTACAAACACTTGCGTGAAACTGTAGACCGTATGGTGCCGGTTATTTTGAATAAAAAATTCCGTATTACAGATGGTGTAGAGATGGAGTTTTTTAATTCGGGACACATTTTGGGTGCAGCCAGTGTGTTGCTAAAAGTACAAGATGGCGAAAAAGAACTACGTATAGGTTTTACAGGTGATTTGGGTAACTATAACAGCCAACTTGTGCCCGATGCACAACCAATGGGCGAATTGGATTACCTGATTTCTGAAAGTACTTACGGTGGCCGTACTCACCTTGCGCAACGTAGCCCCACGGATGAGCTGCTACACTATATTAATCTGGCCTGTGTTGAAAACGTAGGCAGACTTATAATACCTGCATTTAGTGTAGGGCGCACCCATGCCATAGCCTTTACTTTCCATCAATTGTATAGGCAAGGGCGTTTGCCCAACGTAAAAATATTTGCCGATAGTCCTTTGGCTATAAAAACAGCTCGTTACCACCATAAATATGTTGATAGCCTTAACCAAGAGGCACAAGATATGTATAGAAGGCATAAAGATTTGTTTGAGTTTGAAAACCTTGAGTTTGTAGAAGATGCTAAAAATAGCGATTGGCTAAAATACGAGCCGGATCCCTGTGTGATAATATCGGCAGCAGGTATGGTTGAGGGTGGACGTATACAACAACATATACGCGCTAATATTAGCAACGCATCATCGCATATACTTATAGCAGGCTTTTGTGCAGAAGGAACATTGGGCTACCGCTTGTTGCAAGGTCAATCAACCCTATCTATAAAAGGGAAAGATATGCCCGTGCACGCCAGCGTACACAAAACTGATGCTTTTAGTGCCCACCCTGATAATACAGGATTGATAAAATACATAAGTGAGGCCAATAGCCCTAAGCTGAAAAAGGTATTTTTAGTTCACGGCGAAGAGACCAGCATGATGGCCTTGAAGAACAACCTTATTGAAGCAGGAATTACCCAAATAGAAACCCCACAAAAAGGGCAAAGTTTTGAGATATAACTAGAAATAGTTTTTTAAAATTGCAGCAGTACAATTTTTAGGCAAAACACACGTTTTGCCTGTTACACGTTTTTTGTTTTTAGAGTAGAGATGTTGAAGTATTTTTTTAGTGTGTTTTTTATTTATTGTGCGATATGCGTTTACGGACAACAACCTAACAAGCTTAGGTTGCCCAAAAACCACACCGCTGTTTATACCTGCGCGGTAAACGAAAACTATTGGGTAGACCAAAGTGTGGATAGTATAAAGGCGGTAGAAAAGGTAGTAACCTGCATGCAAGCCGAAATAGCGCAAGATATACTTGAAAAAAAACGCAACTATTTGCAAGTAGACTATCACCAAAAAAACTACACTCGTATCGATAGTATTTTTAAACCTAAGGGCATTAAAGATACTGCTAGCAACAGGGGTAAAACACCATTGGTAAAAATTATACTGCAATACAACAGGCAGGGAGAGTATTTAGGCCCCACGCTAGCTATGCTGAACCCTGAGTATTCATTACGAGATTTTAGGTTTTTTTACAATACTGCAAAGCAGCTTATTTATACGCTGAACAGTACTTCAGACAATCCTATTTGGACTAGCCAACATACCGATACAATACTAAATACAGGTTTTGAATTAGTATATACCTATCAACGCCAATGGCAATATGCAGGCATGGTTGATACACTGGGGTATACCTGCACCAGAATAAACTACACCTCGCCGGCACAAAACTATTATGCTGTAAATGGGGTGATGAAAGCTTTGGGTATAGAAATGGTGCATAGCGGTGTAGCTGCTGTTGAGGGTACAATGTTAATGGAGGCTAAAACAGGTCGCATAATAGCATTGTATGAAACAGGTGCTTTTATTGGTAATTTGGATATGAAAACTCCTCGCGAAAACCATACTTGGCCTTGTGAATACCGTTACAATAAAAGCTTTGTACTAAAAGAATTAGTGAAAAAGCCTCGCAAAAAAATATTGGGTATTTTTTAATTGCCCGATACTTTACTAGCTAGCTCGAGCGTCCCGCTCGTGCTGAACAATATTGTAGCATCCGCTACTTATTGAATCTACACAAAAAGATTGCTTCGTCCCGAATGCTTTCGGGATCGCAATGATGGGATTTGTGCGGTCATGCTGAACTTGTTTCAGCATCTCATTGCCAAATACTTTAGTTTATACATATTGAGATCCCAAATTTATTTCTAAATCTCCTTATCTAATAATAGTTAATACAGATTGAGATGCTGAAACGAGTTCAGCATGACGGGGCTGGCTCAAGCGTCCGCTTGTGCCTGAAATAAAAGAGCGTCCGCTCGCTAGTATGTTTGTGATGATTTTGTCAATCGCACAGATTCCATTGCTAAAAGGGAATGACTTCCTCCGCACAACTTTAAACCCTAAACTAAAAACAAGAAACAGACTATTTGCGCAATCCGTTTTCTATATAATCCATTAGTGAGTGGATTACCTTTATATGTATCTCCTGTGCTCTATCGGCATATTTACTGTGTGGGGCGCGTATTTCTACATCCACCAACTCGGTCATTTTACCACCGTCTTTACCTGTAAGACCTATAACCTTCATGCCTTTTTTGTGGGCGGCCTCAATAGCGTTAAGTACATTTTTGCTGTTGCCACTGGTGCTGATAGCCAAAAGAACATCGCCTTCGTTACCTAAGGCTTGCACAAAGCGCGAAAATACAAACTCGTATCCGTAATCATTGCTAACGCACGATATATGCGAAGGATCGGATATTGAAATAGCCGCAATAGGGTCGCGGTTATCTTTAAAACGTCCTGTTAGTTCTTCGGCAAAGTGCATAGCATCGCACATACTGCCGCCGTTACCGCACGATATTATTTTTTTGCCTTTTTTTAGGCTTTTTACCATAACATCGCCTGCGCTAACTATATTTTTTATATTATCATCATCACTCAGGAAATTTTGCAATACCTGATACGCTTCTAAAAAATTCTTACGTATAATTTCCATCTCTCTTCCCTAGTTATTCTTTTCTTTTATACCGTTTTTTTTGTTAAACAGTTTTTTTGCTTCATCCAAAAACTCAATAAACTCATTCACATTGTAATTACTGCCACGTGGCTCAGCTAACAACTCCTCATTATTATCCAGCAAGCAATAATTGGGTTGTGCATTACTACCAAAATAACAAATCTGTATATCGGCGTTTATCTTTCCTATGGTTTTTTTCACCTTGCCATCCAATTTAGATGTGCGCCAATCGCTTTCAGGCAGTTCGGTTCTATCGTCCACATACAATGCTACTACTATAAAATCTTTCTCCAACCGTTCAAGCACACGCTTGTCAGCCCATACCTTTTCTTCCATCTTGCGGCAGTTTACACAAGCATGACCCGTAAAGTCAATAAACAAAGGTTTTTTAAGGTCTTTAGCACATTTTACGGCTTGGTTATAATCAAAATAGCCTTTTAGTCCGTGTGGAAGGTGCAAAAAATCAGCGTGTTTAGGTTTCTCACACAAATTACCTACTCCTTCGCCTCTTATCATTGCAGGTAAATTAAAATCGTGGGTTGTTGTTGGGGGTAAATATCCGGCCAAACCGGGTAGCGATGCACCCCACATACCAGGTATAAGGTATACTACAAAGCTAAAAGTAATTATAGCCATAAATAGGCGCGGAACTCCTAAAAATGGCATATCACTATCGTGAGAGAATTTTAGTTTGCCCAACAAATAGATGCCCATCAAGGCAAAAATTACTATCCAAAGAGCAATGTATATTTCGCGGTCAAGTATGTGCCAATGTTCAACTTGGTCGGCAGTGCTTAAAAATTTCAAGCCCAATGCTAACTCAACAAAACCTAAAACAACTTTTACGCTGTTTAGCCATCCGCCAGATTTTGGAAGGGTTTGAAGCCAATTTGGAAATATAGCAAATAGGGTAAAGGGTAGTGCAAAAGCTAATGAAAAGCCAGCCATGCCTATTATAGGGCGAACAACTCCGCCTTTTGCAGCTTCAACCAATATAGTGCCTACAATGGGGCCTGTACACGAGAATGAAACCAGCACAAGAGTTAGTGCCATAAAAAACACACCTACCAAACCTCCACGGTCACTTTGTTTATCAACCTTATTTACAAATTTACTGGGTAGTACAATCTCGAACATACCGAAAAACGACATGGCAAAGATTAGGAAGACTATAAAGAATATTATATTAACGGTAGGGTTTGTAGCTAAAAGGTTGGCAAACTCAGCACCAAATACTACGGCGAAAATGGTGCCTATTATTGTGTAAATAAGAACAATAAAAGTACCGTAAAGTATGGCGTTTCGTAAGCCTTTGGCTTTGCTGCCACTTCCTTTTAAAAAGAAAGTAACCGTCATAGGTATCATGGGGAATACGCAAGGCGTAAGCAAAGCGACCAAGCCTGAAAGAAATGCTACTATAAAAAACAGTAGCAGGTTATCATCCTCTTCTTTGGTTTCAACAATTCCGTCTTCACCTGCAAATTGTTTCACCTTGCACTCACCGCCCTCAAGTATTGATGTACTGTGGTAACCGTTTGTATCAACAGCAACAGAAGTATTTGCTTCTTTTGTAGAATCAATCTTTGCTATGCTGTCATCATTTACTGTTTCAGTAGTATTTACTGATGTCTCTATGTTTTCAGAAGATGGAGTAGTGGGTTCTACAATAGTATTTCCCCCACCTGTTGTTTTTATTTCAAACACATAATCATGGTCAAACTGCACGCACGATTGATCGCACATTTGGTAAAACATATTTACCTTTATAACAGGGTTGGTACTTAGTATTTTAATTTTATGCCTAAACTCTGCCTTGTGCTTAAAAAAAGTAACATCACCCTCCCACACATCGTCGTATTCTTTTATCTGCCCCACAGGTTTGGGCATTGGTGTAAGCAGCTTAAATGCTTTTGAAGGCTCGTAGGTAAACTCAGCTTTTAGTGGCCCTTCGGTAGTAAAATCGTTCGAGTATACGTGCCAGTTGCCGGGTATATTATTGGTTTTAAAAATCAATTCCACTTCATCGCCCACCTTTACATTGGTTTTAGAAACAGATGTAGTCCAAGTAGGAGGCTGTATCATCTTTTGCTGACCTAGTTGACCAAAAGTGATAAGGGGTAATATAGCAGCGGCTAAAACAAAAAGTAATCTTCTCACAATACGTTTTTATGTTTTGGTGGCACAAATTTAAGGTAAAACACACACCCAAAAAGGGTTCAATGTGTGATATTCAGCATTTCAATACCAAAATCCAAACCAATTTTTTTATTGTGCTGTTTTTTTACCTTTTTGTCCAATAAGGTATTAAGTGTTGATAAGTGCACAACTAGCCCCGCTGTTAGTAGTTGCGCATAGATATTTTTGAACTTAATTTTTTCGTTATAGGGTATAGTATGCACAAAAAAGTAATTCTGTTTGTAGCACTGTGTATTTGGGTGGTAATGGGCTTTGCCCAAAAAACCAAGATGACCGTGCATGAGTATATAGAGATGTATCAAGACCTTGCGGTGAGTGAAATGGAAAGGGCAGGAATACCTGCCAGTATCACTTTGGCACAAGGTATTTTAGAATCATCAAATGGAAATAGCCGATTAGCTACTGATGGAAATAACCATTTTGGTATAAAATGTAAGAAAAATTGGACAGGTACTACCATATATGCTGATGATGATGAGCTACACGAGTGTTTTCGCGGTTATCCAACGGCCAAAGACTCGTATATAGACCATTCGACTTTTTTGTTGGAGAATAATCGCTATGCTTTTTTGTTTGATTTAGAACCCAACGATTATAAAGGCTGGGCGCACGGATTAAAAAAGGCAGGTTATGCTACCAATCCTAAATATGCTGATATATTAATATCGTTAATAGAACGCCACGAATTGCATAAACTGGATAAAAAGGAACGCATAAAACACAACAAACCAAAAGATAGTCCTGTGCCTGATGCGCCCAAACCCGACCCAATACTGCAAAAGAAGAGCGATTTTTTTAAGTTTAACGGCATATTGGCTACTAAGGTAATTGACGGGCAAAACCCTACATCAATAGCACAAGCGTATAACTTACGCCCAAAGCAGTTGTATAAATATAACGATTTGAACGAGGGCAGCGATGTTGTGCCTGGAACAATTGTGTACCTAAAGCCCAAGCACCGTAAAGGCAGCGAGGCATACCATACTGTAGCGGTGGGCGAAACCATGCACAGCATATCGCAAGCCTACGGTATAAAGCTAAAACACTTGTACAAGAAAAACCGTATGGAAGCAGGTACCGAACCTGCCATTGGGCAAGTGGTGTATATGCGCCGTAAACGCCGCACCCCACCCGAATTGCGCCAAGCAGGAGATGAAATTGCATTGGCAGTGCCAGCCCCTGCAAGCAAACAGCCCGAATACAAAGAACAACCTGCGGTGATAATTGCGCCCAATAATAGCAATAGTATTGATGTTGAAAGTGTTATAAATCAACCAAAAACGCAAGAAACCCAAGAGGTAGATATTATTCAAGACAAGAAAACCAAACCTGTAAAAGAAACTAAAAAAGAGCCTGAGTATGTGGAGAAGGAAAGGGGAGGCAATAGCTACGATGTTACTATTGAAGAGAAAAACAAAGAGTTAAGTATAGATAAAAAACAGTTGGACAATGTAGAGTACCACACTGTGCAAGCCGGTGAAACCTTATTTGCCATTAGCCGTAAGTATGGCAAAAGTGTTGACCAATTGAAACAACTGAATAACCTTAGTGATTATACCCTTAGTGTGGGGCAGAAATTGATTATAAACGAAAATTTTAAAGAAAAGCAACCCGATACCGAAAGCACTAATTTTTATCACGAGGTGCAAAAAGGCGAAACACTTTACGCCATTGCCAAAAAGTACAATATGGGCGTAGATGAAATTAAACAACTGAACAATTTGGGCGATGTTGCGCTTAGCGTTGGGCAGAAGTTAATGGTATCAAAAGCTACAAAGCCACAAAGCAAAACTACTGAGGCGGTAACTACCAATTTTGTATACCATACAGTAGAAAAGGGCGAAACTTTATATGCCATATCGCGTAAATATAGTGTGAAGGTAGACGATATTAAAAAGCTGAACAATTTGGGTGATGCTGCCATTAGTGTAGGGCAAAAACTTAGGGTGAAGTAAAAAACAACCCTTATACTCACCATTAGTTAGTATAAACTTTCTTTCTTTAAAAGGTATAACCCCCTGCTTCAAATTAATTTGAAGCAGGGGGTTTAAAGTATTTTGCAGGGCTTGTTCGTTACTAAAGAAGTAAACATTGCCAATCATTTTGTTGTTGCCGGTTTGATATATTGGCAGGGCAAGCAACCAAACATTAAAGCCTAAAGCAATTATATTTGTAAATACTCCTATGAATTTTGAGCAACGCATACAGCAAGCTATTGTTGATTTGAAACAGGTTGATGAGGATATAAAAAATCTGTTACATAGCCACAAAGAGCTGCTTTGGAAACCCACTGCCGATAGATGGAGTGCTGCACAGTGTGTGGAGCATATTGTAGTGAGTAACGGAAGGTATTATCCTATTTTTGATCAAAAATTAGCTGTACAAAGCAATAAAAATAACAACCAGAAGCAGTATAAGCCTACTTTTTGGGGTAAGATTATATACAATGCTGTTGACCCTGACCAAATGGAGAAACGCAAAAGTAAAACCCAAAAAATATTTAGGCCTCAGCCAACGGTTGAAATACCTACTTTAATTCGTCGGTTTGAGCAAAGTCAGGAGCAGTTGCTTGATTATATGCACAAGATATTGGAAGCTGATGCCACACAAAAAATACCATCACCCGTATCAAAAGTTATTCGCTATTCATTGGCAGATACTTTGGCTATACTAAGCAAACACGAAATACGCCACCACCGCCAAGCACTAAATGTATTAAAACAGAGAGGTTAATGCCATTTGGCATTAAACATTTATCATTTAGGGTTTTCAAGTTACTAAGCATATACCTTTAGCTTCTGCTATTTGCACCTCCTTTTTCATTCTTTACCAGAATAGATATTAAATTTCATAAAAAAGCCCCTTAACCTACGGTTAAGGGGCTGATTATTGTGGTGTTTTTTAAAAAGATTAATTCATGCTAACGGCTTCGGGCTCGTTTTCTTCCATGTAGTTTTCCATTGGAGGGCAAGCACACATAAGGTTACGGTCGCCATAGGTATTGTCCACACGGCTCACCGCAGGCCAAAACTTGTTGTGGCGCACCCACTCAGTAGGGTATACGGCACGTTCGCGGCTATAAGGCCTATCCCATTTGTCACTCATCACCAAATCGGCAGTGTGTGGCGCATGTTTTAGTACATTGTTATCTTTTTCGGCGTTGCCTTCTTCAATCTCAACAATCTCGTTGCGTATGTGTATCATGGCATCAATAAACCTATCCAGCTCGGCTTTGGTTTCGCTTTCAGTAGGTTCTACCATTATAGTGTTTGCTACAGGGAATGACATGGTTGGGGCATGGTAGCCGTAATCCATTAAACGTTTTGCTATATCAGTAGCCTCAACACCCGATGTTTGTTTAAAGTGGCGGGTATCTAAAATCATCTCGTGGGCGCAACGTCCGTTTTTGCCTTTGTATAGCACATCGTAGTGTCCTTCAAGGCGTTTGGCTATATAGTTGGCGTTAAAAATAGCCCATTTAGTAGCATTGGTTAGCCCATCACCACCCATTAGGCGTATGTATGCGTACGATATAAGCAATATGCTTGCGCTACCCCAAGGTGCTGCCGATATTGCTGTAATAGCGTTTTCGCCGCCTGTTTTTATAACACTATGGCCGGGTAAAAATGGTTTTAAGTGCTCGGCCACACAAATAGGACCCATACCTGGGCCACCACCACCGTGAGGAATGCAGAAGGTTTTGTGCAAGTTTAGGTGGCAAACATCAGCGCCAATCATACCTGGGCTGGTTAGTCCCACTTGGGCATTCATGTTGGCACCATCCATATACACCTGTCCACCGTTTTGGTGTATTAGTGCTGTAATATCTTTTATAGATTCTTCAAACACACCGTGTGTACTTGGGTAGGTAACCATAAGGCAAGCCAATGTGTCTTTGTACATTTCGGCTTTTTCCTTCAAATCGTCAAAATTTATGTTGCCGTCTTCGTCAGTTTTGGTTACTACCACCTTCATACCTGCCATAACTGCACTGGCGGGGTTGGTTCCGTGTGCTGATGCGGGTATAAGAGCGATATTACGGTGGTTTTCACCGCGAGATTTAAAGTACTCGCGTATTACCATCAAACCTGCATACTCGCCTTGTGCGCCTGCATTGGGTTGTAATGATGTGGCTGCAAAACCTGTAATTTCGGCTAGGTAGCTTTCAAGTTCAGTAAATACTTGTGTGTAACCGCGTGCTTGCGATACAGGAACGAAGGGGTGCAATTGGTTAAACTCAGGCCAAGTGATGGGTATCATCTCGGTAGTAGCGTTTAATTTCATTGTGCACGAGCCTAACGAAATCATGCTGTGTACCAACGATAAGTCTTTCGACTCTAAACGTTTGATATAGCGCAACATTTCATGCTCGGTATGGAAGCTGTTAAATACAGGGTGAGTAAGGTATCCGCTAGTGCGCACATGGGCTTTATCCCAATGTATATTTATATCATTAGCTACTGTAGTTACATCAATAGTATGGTTGTGTGCGGTGGCTTTTGCAAAAAGGTCGGCCAGTTTTTGAACATCTTCTAATGTGGTAGTTTCGTCTAAAGAAATACCTACTGTTTTATCTTCAAAATAGCGAAGGTTAAGCTCGTCAACCTCAGCCATTGCACGTAGTTTGGCTACATCAAAACCTTCAAGGCGAAGTGTATCAAAGTAGTTGGCAGTGGTGTTTTTTACCCCAAATTTTTCAAGGGTTTTAGCCAGCAACTGTGTTTGTGCGTGTGTTTTTTGTGCGATTTTCTTTAAACCCTCAGGGCCATGATACACGGCATACATACCTGCCATTATAGATAATAGCACTTGTGCAGTACATATATTACTGGTGGCTTTTTCGCGTTTTATATGTTGCTCACGCGTTTGCAAAGCCATACGGTATGCCGTTTGTCCTTGTGCATCTATTGATACACCTATAATGCGGCCGGGCATACTGCGTTTAAAATCTTCTTTGGTGGCAAGGTAACCTGCGTGTGGGCCTCCGTAGCCCAAAGGAACACCAAAACGTTGCGATGTGCCTACAACTATATCAGCACCCCACTCGCCCGGAGGGGTAATAAGGGTTAGAGCTAATAAATCGGCAACGGCTATAACCCTAGCGCCTACTGCATGGGCTTTTTCAGCTATGGTTCTGTAGTTTTGTATTTCGCCACTGTTGTTGGGGTATTGTAGCACAATGCCCAAATATTGTTCGGTAGGTTCAAACGAATTGTAATCGCCAATAACCAATTCAACACCTAAGGGAGTAGAACGGGTACGAAGCAAATCTATTGTTTGTGGAAAGGTTTCAGCATCAACAAATAGTTTATTGCCTTGTGTTTTTGGTTTAAGGTCAATACACATGTGCATTGCTTCGGCAGCGGCAGTAGCCTCGTCCAATAGCGATGCGTTTGCAATTTCCATACCTGTTAAATCCATTACCATTGTTTGGAAATTGATAAGGGCTTCTAAACGGCCTTGTGCAATTTCGGCTTGGTAGGGCGTGTAGGCAGTGTACCACCCCGGGTTTTCGGTAATGTTTCGCAGTATTACGTGTGGTGTGTGGGTATTGTAGTACCCCATACCTATATAGGTTTTAAACAATTGGTTTTGCCCCCCAATGCGGCGCAAAGCGTTTAAAAACTCGTACTCGCCCATAGCAGGGCGCAAGTTTAATGGTTTTGGCGAGCGTATGGCCGCAGGTACGGTTTCATCTATCAGTTGATCTATAGATGTTACGCCAACGGTTTCTAGCATTTTAGCTAATTCTTGGCTATCAGAACCGTTGTGGCGGTTTTGAAACCTATCGTAGTGTTCTAGGGGAAGCGACATACTAATACTTGTTAGTTTTTAAAAAATTGCACAAATTTAATGTTTACTTTTCAGTTTACTATACTATGCGTTTTTTGTTTTTTACTATCAATCAAACACCCTGTGTTTACAATTGTTTTAGTAAAAAAATAAGAATGATTTTGCGCTAAGATTAGTCTACTATTTCACTTATTTTGCTATACAGCTTGGTGATAAGCTCTTTTATAGTATCCATAGTAACAGGCTTGGGTAAAAAGTCTATCATGCCCGCATCAAGGCAAGCTTGTTTATCTTCAGGAAAGGCATTGGCTGTAAGTGCAACTATGGCAGGCAATTCGCTTTTGTTTTCGGCCTTTATCATTTGGGTAGCTTCAATACCGTCCATCTCAGGCATTTGCACATCCATAAATACCAACTGATATTCGTTTTCAGCACACTTGCCTACTGCTTCTTTTCCATTGCCGGCAAAATCTACTGTGTAGCCTAAGTTTTTCATTATCACCTCCATCATCATCAAATTCACCTTATTATCATCAACAACCAATATTTTTAGTGGCATATCATCGCCAAATTTGGGTTGATTTTCTTTTTTAGGCTCAGCTGATTTTGAGTTGGGTTTTATAGCAGCGGTTGAGCCGTTTGATGTTGGGGTAACCGGTGTTTTACGAAGGGCGCTTTCAAGCACGCGCTGATACATTTGTGCGCCAATGGGTATGCTTAGGGTTTTGTACCTATCACCCCCAAATAGTTTTTCAACCATAGGAGGTAGTTTTTTTAGGTTACGTTTTATTATTAGTAGTTCGCTTTCCTCCAATTGCTTGGGCATTTGGGCAGGTGTAATATGTTCAGCATCAATTAATACTACTGCTGCTTGTGGTAAATACTGCACCGTATCGGCAAGGTTTGATACTATATGGGTTTTTATACCTCTTTCGTCGTTTAACAGTTTAAATATATGCCCCACAATTTTATCGGGCGATACCAATACCAATTCTAAATCAGGGTATTTGCGCAATGTTTCACCTCTGCGCGGTGTATTTTTAACTTTAGAGAAGTCTTTTATGCTAAAACTAAATTGTGATCCTTTTCCTTCTTGCGAAGCCACTTTAATATGTCCGCCCAATAGGTTTACCAATCTATCGGTAATGGCCAAGCCAAGCCCTGTGCCTCCATATTTGCGGGTAGTACTGTCGTCGGCTTGTGTAAATACTTTAAACAGGCTGTTTATTTTGCCTTTTGGTATGCCTATACCTGTATCGGTTACGCTTAGTTTAAGTTGGTGGTTAGCGTCGGGTTTTACAGCAATTTCTATATAGCCGGTCTCAGTAAACTTAATGGCGTTGCCAACAAGGTTAATAAGTACTTGGCGCAAGCGGGTTTTATCTGATATTATTTTTACAGGTACATCAGGATGTATGCGGTAGTAAAGGTAAACGCCTTTTTCGTTGGCAAGGTTGCCCAATATTTCTATGGTTTCGGCTATACAATCTTCTACCGATATTTCGGTTTTTTCTATCATCATCATTCCCGCTTCTATTTTAGAAAAATCGAGAATGTTACTTACCAGTGATAATAGCGAGTCGCTACTGGTTTTTATAGCATTTATATAATTAAGTTGTTCTGATGATAGTGGTGTGTTTCGCATCACCGAGCTCATGCCTATAATGGCATTAAGTGGTGTGCGTATCTCGTGGCTCATGGTAGCCAAAAATGCACTTTTTACTCGCGATGCTTGTTCGGCCTCGTTTTTAGCTGCAATAAGGTTTTCTTCGGTTTGTTTGCGTTGGGTGATATTGCGTATTAGCGATAGCATTACCCATGTTTTTTCGTTGGGCAGTAGCAAATATGTATTTGAAAACTCTAATACTTTATCCTCGCTTTTTTCAATTTTTGAGCTGACTTTTAATTCAAAACGTGGTTTTAGCTGTTGGGTTTCAAGGTTGTGCCTAAATTCTTTTTCGCTAAGTTCTTCGTCGGCTATACTAAATAGTTCGTGTATTTTTTTGCCTGCAAGGTTTTCTTCGGTGTGGCCAATAAGCCCCAAAAAGGTTTGGTTGTATATTATTATTTCGCCGCGTAGGTTGTATAGTACAAGTGCATCAGAAGTGTTTTCCCACAGGGTACGGAATCTGTCTTCTGATGAGCGAAGCTCGCGGCTGCGTTTATCAACTTCAAGTAATAAATCGTTTTCAAATTTCTTTTGCCCGTATAGGTAAAATATGGCAAACGATACGCCAAAAAATGTAGCTATAACAACTACATAAAACCACCATTGGCTATAAAAAGGTTTGTTAATGCTTATTACGGGGCTTGATACAATGTTGCCTGCAATACCGTTGGCGTTTATCAGTTGCATTTTTAAGGTGTACTGCCCCGCCGGTAGGTTTTTGAAGCTAATTGAGTTAGAGTTGATGTTTACCAATTCTTCCCAATCAAGCAGATAGCCTTCAAGTTTGTATAGTATTTTGTTTTTGCCTTCATCAATAAAGCTATTGGCATCAAAATAAAAAGTGATGTCGTTATCGTCACTTTCAAGACTAAGGGTAGATGAGGAGTTGAAATCAGCAGCCGATACTTCTCTCGATTCTACTCTGCTAATCACAAGCATAGGCTTGTTTACGGATTGCTTTTCGTAATCGGGGCGATACAGCATTAGCCCTCTGCGAAGCCCAACCCATACGTTGCCGTTAAAACCTGTGGTTAAGGGGCTGCTAAAATGTGGGGCAAACTGCATCCCTTTGTAGGCAAATATGCGGGGTGCTCCTTTTTTCTCCATCACCACTATACCGGTATCTGAGGCTAACCAAACCGAACCTTTTTTATCAATGGCAATGCCATAATAAGGGCGGTTGCCCCAAATGGTATCGTTTGAGTATTTTACAAGGTCAAACTCTTTTAGGTAGTATATGCCTCTTTCTGTGCCTAGTATAGCTAGGTTATCGTATACTTTTTCTAGGGCGTATGTGTTTACTGTAAAGGTTTTGCCGTTTTCCTCTACCAGTTTTTCCCATTTTTTTCCATTAAGGCGGTAAATACCATTGTTGGCCAAAAGCAATAGTGCATTGTTGTGCCATACAATGTTGTGCGCTTTTACCCCTTGCGGTAATGGAGTAATAAGCACTAACCCATCGGGCATTGCTTCAAACAAGCCTGCATTGCTTACTGTAAATATTTTTCCTTTTTTGTTTACTTCAAAGGCTAATATGTTTAATTGGTTGCCAATTTGCTGCCAATTGATGTAGTTGTTTGTATACCAAAGCCCTTGTGTGTTGCTTAGTAGCCATACGTTGCCAAAGCTATCGGCTTTTAGTTGGTGTATTTGCTGGCGGGGGTTTATAAGTCCTTTTTCTTCAAAAGGGAAAAATTGTATGTTTTTTTCGTCGTACAAAACATTAAGCCCTTTGGGGCCTGCTGCTATAATGCTTTTGCCGGCACGGGCTACGGCTTGTACGGGAAGCCCGTTTATACCTTGTTTTTTTGTGATGAAACTGATGCTTTGGTTGGCTGTTTTTATTAGCCCGTCATCAACGGCTATCCACAAGTTGTTTTCACGGTCAACAAACAGTTGGTTCACGGCTTCTTTTATCTTGCCGTTATCATCAATACCTTCTATTTTTTCAAACTGATTGGTAGTTAAATCTAGCTGCCAAATTTCATTTTCTTTGTTTAGCAGGTATATAGCACCTAAGCCATTGTTGCACAGTTGGGTAAAGTTGTACTTACTGTTGTCGTACAGGGTTTTGCCATATAAAATATTGTTTTTTACATAGCCAATCATATTATCTGTTAGTATCCACAATTGTGGTTCAGCACCATTAAGCCAAATATTCTCGTACAGGTGAAGGGCTTTAATGTTTTGTGTTATCTCATCAGAAAACTCAAGGCGGTAGGGGTTTTTACCGTGTCGGGTAATGTATAAACCCTTATTGGTATGTATGTATATTATATTTCCTGATGCTACTACCTGATGTATGGTTGATGATTCATCCAAAAACATCTCATTCCACTTGCCGTTGTCCCAAGTAAGAATGCGCTGATTGGTAGATAGTATTACCCATGTTTTGCCACTAATTTTTGTGGCATAAAAGCTAAGTACTTCTTCGTTTTCATTGGCTACAAAAGTGCTTAAGTGCTCCCACTTGGCCTTGTATCCATAAATGTCAATTTTTTTGTTTTTTGTGGCGCACAGCCATAAATCGCCGTGGTTATCAATATAGGTAAAGGTGTTGCGATAGTCGGCAGCAATGCCGCTGTAACTAACCGATTGGTATATAATGCCATTAAAGCGAGTAAAACTTTCGTCGTTTACCCACCATATAGCACCACTATGGTCTTGCTGTACTTGTTGTATGTCTCCATCGGCAGCACTATTTTCAATGTCGTACTTTTTGTAACTGAAAATTTGTGCCTCTGCCGATAAGCCAAGTAAAGCAAATCCTAGTAAAAGCGTATATACTATTACTCTATTCAAATGTTATAAAAACTTACTGCCAACAAACGGTTGCACACTTTTTATAGTACAAACTTAGGGTACTATAAGGGGGTAAAGATACTGTGTATTTTAAAAAACATGAAATTGCTTTTATATAAGTGGGTGTTTTTCTTATCCCGCATATAGTTTTATCTTGTAAATAGCTTTTTAGAATAACAGTTTTGGCAGAAAATTACGGGTGCTTGTGCTGTGAAAAAAATGGTAAATGGCTGGTTTGAAGATTAAGGGCTTTTTATGGTAATAGGCAAATAAATGCTATTTTACTACCACGGTGCGTTTGGTATTGTTTCCGCTATTCATAGGAAAATACATTTCTTCGGCACGGGCGGGTAATAAAGTAGCTTCTCCCTTAAATTGTGGTAAAAGCTCTATTGTAAATGTGTAGTGCCCGCTGGGTAAGTTGCCAAAAAACATCGATACTTTATCTTCAAAATACTCGCGATAAATCTCGTTGTAGCGGCTGCTTTGCAGTTTGCTACGGTAGCTAAAACCTGCGGGTATGGGCACTTCAAGCATCACATACTCGCGGTCTTTGGGTAGCGAAATATCTATTTGCAGGGTAACGGGTTTGCCTGCTTCCACCGTATCGCTTATGTGTTGGTTTTGTAGCAAGCGGGTGTTTATTTTAAAGGTGTTTGCTGCTGCTACGGGGTTGGCTACAAATTTTTTCCAAGCGTATAGGTAAAATAATTCGCTGCCTTGTTTGTCAATGGTTAGGGTTTCATCATCAGCCAATTCTAGTTTTATCGATGGTCTTTTATCCACTTTGCCATTAAGGGTAAGTATGGGCACTAACTCGTTGCGTTTGGCATCTTCATCCACTATATCTTGTAAAAAGGTTTGCAGCAGGGTGGCCGATTGTATGGTATTACGCTGTGTTGGCGATTGTGAAAGGAAGTAGTTGCGCACTTTCTTTAGCAATGTTTCGTGTCCGCCTTCGTGCCTTAGTATTTCGTAGGCTATGGCCGATGTTTGCAACTCGTTTACGTATATGCTAAATAATTTTTCGCCCCAAGCGGCTTGTGTAGCTGATATATTACGAACGGATTTTAATACCGTATCAGTATTTACTTTTTGCCCCATTAACTGGCGATTGCGCAAAGCCATTAGCCTTTCTTGCAGGGTAAGGTTTAGTTTATCCAGCATTATTTGTTTTTGGGCAATATCGCCGCCGTATTTAATGCCGGTAAGAAGCGCAACTGCATCTAAACGTTGAGGTATACTTAGTGTATGGTAATTGTTATATAAATAGTGTGCAGCCGTTAAACCTGCATTGGTGCTGTAGCCTGCTTTTTGGGCGCGGGTTAGCGCATCAGCGGCATAAATAGTCATAAAATTATCGGTAGGGCTTTTATCCCACCAACCCCACGAGCCGTTTTTGTTCTGAAATTTCTCCAGTCGGTTTATACAGTTTTTTATCTGTTTTTCGCCACTAAACTCAACACTTAGTGCGGTTTGAAATTGTTTTTCTAGCAATAAGGCTTTTAGTTTTGATGCCGTTTGCTCTACACAACCATACTGATAGCTTTTTAGTTGGTTTATTTCGGCCAATAGAAGCTCGGCTTTGCGGTTGCTTAGCAATACTTGCCTGTTTATATGGCCTTGCTGTGGTGCTAGGGTAAGGTTTACACTACCTTCAAGCGTGCGGGTTTCGCCTTCGTTTATCAAAAGTCCGTTTTCTAGCACTTTAAGTTGGCGAATATCACCATCGGTGTAGCCGTTTTCCATTTTCACGCTGTATTGCAGGCTATACGTTCCCGCTTTTGATAGTTGTAAAAACTGGCTTATCAACTCAAAATAGCGTACGCCCATAGGGCTGTTGTATAGCGTGCTGTCGTTTACCCGCAAAAGGGCGTTTAGTACTACACTATCGGCGGTGTAGTTTACGGTTTTGCCTGTAATTTGTAGTTTATCACCTGCTACCATAAAACGGGGTAGCGAAAGGTTGGCGGTAATGGGTTTATAGGCTTTTATGTACGATGTGCCCAAACCTGTTTGCTTGCGACCATCCATTGCGGGCACAAAGGTTGCCCACTGGGTTTGGTTATCGGGCAGGCGAACGCTAAAGCCTGCTTTACCTTTTCGGTTGGTGGTGAGGTTGGGTACCCAAAAACCATAATCTCTAAATTCTTTGCGGTTGCGCATGGCAGTACTATCGCCTAGCATTTGCAGTAGGCGTTGGTTTTCTTGTTGACGTTCTATCAGTGCTATATCGTCCAATTGTTCATCGCCAACGGTTATGTCTCCCAATACTCTTACTCCATCTATATAATAGGCTGTGCCACTTGTTCGTGCTCCTCTAAAAGAGGCTTGACTATATAAAGTTGCTGATAATGAGTTTACAGAGCGCATAGGAATATTTTGTACTGATTCTGTATTACTATAACTTGGGCTGTTATAAACTTCATCAGCATCAATCTTGTATCTTTCTTTATCGCTTGTAATAGCAACTTCTGCTACCTCAACAATGTTGGGGCGCAACAATATATTTAGGGTTGTGGTTTGCCCTTTTGCCACCCAAACATTAGCAATTTTTTGGGTTTGGTAGCCTATATACTTTACTATTATGTTGTGTTTTCCTTCGCTTATATTGCTAAAACGGTAGCTACCATCAATATCTGTAGCAATGCCTACGGTAGTTCCTTCTATTTGTAAGCTAACGCCTATAAGCTCTTCGTTTGTTTGTGCATCTTTTACCAAGCCGCGCAGCTCTCCACAATTGTTGGTGCAATTGCCTTTTACGCTGTTGTTGTAGTTGGGTTGTCGCCCTGTGCTGGTGGGTTGTGGGTTGCGCTGCTGGGCAGGTAAATAGTTGTAGTCGTTATTGGCTATTTGTGCAGTGTAGTTGCTTACGTTTATATTGGCTATGGTATTGTTGCCACGGCTAATAGAAACATTTTCTACATAAAACATATCCCACTGCGGGGTGTATATTTTAAGGGTATAAGTGCCCACATTAAGAGGTATTTGATAAAAACCATATTGGTTGCTTAGCCCTCCGTTTATATAATGGCCTTTGCCGTCTTCTACTACTATTAGTGCATTGTTTATATGGCGACCGTTTACGGTAAACTCGCCAATAAGTTTTTCGCTTTGTTTTGAGGGTTCTGTATCCAAGCGTACATCAACTTTTACAGGCGTGTTGTAAAATGGTGGTATAGGGCCTCGGTTTAGGTATTTTACTTGTGCTATATAGGGTAATAACACCGTTGAATCGAACGCTTGATAATAATCGAGTGTAGGGCGATAGAAGTAACGGTAGGCACTATCAATAGCTACATTGTATAATATTTTGTAGCTGTTGGTATCGGTAAACATCACTATGGTATAGTTGCCGGGTATAAGGTTGTTTTGTGCGCCACTACCCATGCTGTTTTTTATTAATGAGTATTGCAAACTATCTTGGTTGAAAAACCACATACGGGCGGGTGCTCCATGTTTGTTTATATAGGTAGTGAAGGGGTATTTGTTTGTTTGTGCGGGAGCATATTCATACGGATAGTAATCGCGAATAGCGGGGTGGGTTAAAGGATTTTTTGATTGGTAGTGTATAATGGTATTGGTTTTGGGTTCTTCTTTTTTAACAATAGGGGCAGGTATTTCAGTAGCAGTATCGGCAAAGCGGTGCTGCGATGATAGGTTTGATACGATAATTTCTGAATAGCTTTCTTTGTGTGGGTTTAGTGATTTGCCATTATACAAATACATAAACCTCGGGTTGAAGTAAAAGCTAAATGCGGTATCGTTTGGAATAATAAATTCTACCTCGCCTTCGGTAAATGGGCCAACGGGCGTGTAGTAATGGTGCTGCACATAATAGTTTGATGATGGAAAATTACTTAGTTTATAGGTTTTGTCTCCTTGGCGCAAATAGGTGTTTTGTAATTTGTGATAATAGTTGCTATTCTGGCTGCCAATAAATAGCGTTTTCTGGTTATTAGGGTTGTAGGCTTGTTTCTCTTCTTTGGTTAAACCTGTTTTATCAAGTTTAGTGCGTTTTATATGGGTGTTGTTGTATGCGCTATCGCCATTTATACCAACAAGTGTGCGCATACCTGCTACGCATTCTATATCATTCAACTCGTACATATATTCATAGGCACGGACTTTTATGTTGTGTTTTCCTACGCTCACCCTAAATGCGTTGGGAATTGATTGGCTAAAATGAAGGTATACCAGCTCGTCATCAATCCATAGGGCATAGTAATCACCTGCACTGTGCATATCGCTATGCACGTTTACCGTTAGTTGGGTTTTATTATTGGCAAGGCTATCGTGCTCTATGCCAATGGCATTGCTGTTGTATAGCAAGCGGTAATAGGGGTGCTTGTACAGTTGCAGTTTATAAAACAACTCACCTTTTATTATAAAGCTGTTTTGCCTGCTGTTAACCCAGCTTGAAGGATAGTTGAGCATACGTTTTTGCAGTTTGCTGCCATAACTTTTGCCATAATAAGGCATATTGGGTACGGGTATATTATCAAACTCGGTATTTACGCTGTATGCAGTTAGGTTAACATTTTTGGCGGGCTTGTTTTTGTAGTTGGTAACAGTAATATCAACGGGTATGGTTTGCCCCGGAAAAACCAATTCGGGGTGCTCTATTTTTACGGTTAGTTGTTTTTCTTTTCGCCAGCCAACTGTTTCAAAGGTGTAAAAATTGCCTGCCCAACTGTAGCTATACCGCACACGCACGGGTTTTGTGCCTTTTAGTTTTTTACTGTACGATAGTGTTGCGCCTGCGCCTTTGGTTAGCAATTCGTCATCATTATCATATATGCGCCAAGCTACTTCAAGTCCCAAAGGATTTTCAAGAGATATGTATACCGAATCGTATTGTTTGTCAATAGTAAACGAGGGGGCTTTTGGCGGATTAGCAGGCATTTGGTAGTTGGCCAAGGTTCGTGTTCCTGCGCTATCCAACAAGGCGTAGCTGCGTGCACCTGCCTCCCAATTGTGGTAGTAGGGTAGGGTTATTTTTTTATCTTTATAATACCCCTCGTGGTAGTTTACCCGCCAAGTAGCCGTTTTTCCGCGTTGGTCTTTGCCCTGCACCAAATAGCCACTTCGTAGCCCGTTACTGTCTTGCATCAGGTAGTAGCGTTGGGTATTGGCAAGTATGTTAAAATAATGGCTTTGGTAGCCGGGTTTGTTATCGGCATTGGTAAAAAACATTTCGCCTGTAACAGTAATATCGGCATTGGGTATAAGATGGCCGGGCAATTCTATTGGGGTTAGCCCATCAGGGCTGCATTGCAGGGTAGTATCAAAATAGCTTCTAAAAACAGTGTCGTGCAGCTTTATCAGGGTGTCGTATATGGTATTTATGTTTTGTATATGGAGTTTTAAGTGCACAGTAGCATCGGGCACAGGAAGGTTGTTGGCATCAATAGCTTTGGCATAAAAAAAGATGCTGTTACCGCGGTAATATTCTTGTTTTTTATCTTCCCACGTGTAGGTAATCTTGTTCAGTTCGTATTGTTCTACCTTAAAGGTTATTTGCTCGTAGGTGCGCCTTTTTCGGTTTATTAGCAGGGTATAATTTCTATCGATAATAAAACTATCGGGTATAGCCATTTCGTAGGTGTATGCACCTGCTGGCGATGGTTTTAGGGTGGTGCGCAATACGGTATCTTGCCCGTAACCGTTTTTACCAAGCGTTACCATTAACAGCTCCATATTCTTTTTAAAGGGTTTGCCCTTGCGGTTCACCAAAAAAGCTTTCATTTTTAGGGTGTCGCCGTGTTTGTATTTGGGTTGGTTGGTAACCATATAGCCTGGGTCGGCACTCATGAGAGTCCATTTTTTTCTAAATGGATGTGTAATTGTGTATAAAATGCGCCTACCTATGCGTGGTTTACCATATCCATAACTGCCACCACTGCTTCTGTTTTTTCTGTTACGTTTCCAAAACTTCCACCATTTGCGTTTGGCTTTTTGGTAAGGGCTGTTCATGTGCATATAGTAAAACTGACCGTCGGCTTCAAATAGAAACCATTGGTGTTTTACTTGTTTGGGCACGGGGTAGCACATACACGATGAATCGTAAGTGAAAACAGTATCGCCTTTTGTTTGCTTGTTTTTTATTAAAGTTAGTGTGCCGTTTTTTATAATGTTTTGCAGGGTATCGCGCATTATAAACCACCATTGCCCGTTGGTTTCTTGTACAGTAGGGAAAAACTGCTGTTCAATATGCAGGTTGGTGGTAATGGCTAGGTGATGGGTATTGTAGCTTATGTAATAGCCTTTGGGGTGATTTTTAAAATTAAGTGTTTCTCTTTTTTTGTGCCGCACACTATCAACCACATTGGTAAAAACCCAGTTGTTTAGGCTCACCCAAGGGCTATCTATCATCCACCGCACTTGTTCTTTATTTAGCTTGTACAGGTATGTATACTCGCTACCCTCAGTGGTTGGGGCTTGTGCTTTTAATTGTGCAGTGGTAAAAAGTAGTAGAAGAGTAAGTAGGGCAGTGGTTTTAAGTTTCATACACAAAGTACCAATTTGGCAGGCGGTTGTTTTTATTAAACGGGTTTACTTTTGGTAAGGTTGCAACCTTGCCTTGCTTTATAGCATAGTTCACACAAACTTAACAAAGGTTCAATACAAAGTCTTTTTTCTGCTAGAAGCCTAAAGCTAAAAGTGTTGTTGTTTTTATTAAGCGTTGTACAACACAAAAAAAAGGGGGGCAGTTTACTGCCCCCCTTTGGTATGTTTTTGTTTCAATTTTGTAATTAAAAACGGGCTGCTACTTCATCCCAATTCACTACATTCCAAAATGCCGCTACATAATCAGGGCGACGGTTTTGGTAGTTTAGGTAGTAGGCGTGTTCCCATACATCAACACCCAAAATAGGTGTACCTTTTACTTCGGCAACATCCATCAAAGGATTGTCTTGGTTTGGGGTGCTGGTTACTTGTAGTTTGCCTTCGGCATTTTTTATTAGCCAAGCCCATCCGCTACCAAAACGGGTAGCTGCGGCGGCTGCAAATTGCTCTTTAAAGGCATCAAAGCTGCCAAAAGCTGCATTTATAGCATCGGCCAATGCGCCGGTAGGCTGTCCGCCTTTGTTGGGTGCCATTACTTTCCAAAACAAGCTGTGGTTGTAGTGTCCGCCACCGTTGTTTCTAATAGCAGCCGGATATTTGCTAATATTTTTGCAAATATCTTCAATGCTCATATTTGCAGCGTCGGTACCTTCTATTGCCTTGTTAAGGTTAGTTACATAAGCATTGTGGTGTTTGCTATGGTGTATTTCCATGGTGCGCGCATCAATGTGCGGCTCTAATGCGTCGTACGCATAATCTAATTTAGGTAGTTCAAAAGCCATTGTATTAGTCTTTCTTCTTTAAAGTGTTAAACAATAAAATCAGTCTTCAATATTAACAAACCAATATTAATTTTAGTTCATTATGTGCTTAATAGTGTATAAGTTTAATGTTTTTAAACTGCCGGGCATTTGGCTTATGGTTTTTTTATTGGTTTAAAACCTGTGCTGCGTAGCCCAGTCGGCAATATATAGGGGTGTAAATAGCGGCAGGTTTTAATCTGTAAAGGGATTAAGGCAAAATCTTCCATTACAAATGTTTAATGAAAATCGGCCTCTTAATAAACTGTTAATAGTATAATGCCAAATAGCACTTATTTTCGTGGCGTAAGAAAATTAAATGGAGTTTCGATACAAGAAAAATATCTTTTTGATATTGTTGTTTATTTTGCCTGCTGCCCTATGGGCGCAAACGGGCACTATAAAAGGCCGCATTACGGATAAAAAAACCAAAGAGGGTATGGTAGGTGCTACCATAATTATTAAAGGTTCGTCTATCGGTGCACCTTCTGATTTGGACGGCTATTATACTATTACTAATGTAAAACCGGGTAATTATACCCTTGAGGTAAGGGTAATAGGCTATCAATCGGCAATTATTACGGGTGTTAAGGTAGTAGCAGGGCAAACGGTAGAAAAGGATGCTGAAATAAGTGAGCAAACTGTTGATGTGGGCGAGGTTGTGGTTATTGGTGAAAAACCGTTGGTGGATGTAGAAGTGCCTCGCACATTGAATACTGTGGGTAAAGACCAAATTGAAGAAGCTCCTGTGCGCCAAATACAAGCTATAATAAATACACAACCCGGTGTGGTAAATACCCCTGCGGGTGTGTTTATACGCGGAGGCCGTACGTATGAAACAGGTTTTTTAATTGACGGTGTTTCGGCAAAAGACCCTTTGGCGGGTACAGGTTTTGGTATAGATATAGGTTCAAATGCACTTAGCTCGGTAGATATTAATACGGGTGGTGCAACTGCCGATGTGGGCGATGCTACATCGGGTGTGGTAAATGCCAGAACACGCTCGGGAGGTGATAGTATGGAGATTTCTATTCTGCATAAGCGTGATAATTTTGGGTTTAATAGAGATTTAAAATCTACTTGGAACTCGCAGGTAAGTGAGGTTACTATTGGTGGCCCTGCTAAGTGGCTGTTTCGTAAAAACTCTAAAAAGCTGCGCTATTTTATGGCTTTCCGTAATTTTTTTACGGATAATTACACATTAAATCCTCCCAACCAAGTAAAATCATCCATCTATCCCAATACAGGTTTAACGCCTTATTTAGATAACCGCTGGAGTGCCTTGCTAAAACTGAATTATAGAATAGATAGTACAAAAACACTTAGTCTTACCTACAACAAAACCATAACGGTAAACCAAGATGTTAATATGCTGCGCATTACGGGTAACGATGTGCCTTTTTCGCCCGGTTATCAGTATAGTTTTCAAGAGCAAATGGATAATGCCAATACTTTTACCCACGATGCTAATTTGATGATTGTAAACTTTAGGCACTTATTGCGTAAAAAATTTAACTACGAGGTTACTGCTTCACGCTTTTTTGCCCGTCTGCGTGCAGATGCAAACGGTAGAGATTGGAGACCCAATGTGGTAAATAGCGAGTTCGACCCGCGCTCAATAGTATCGTACCCCGTAGGTGTGTACAACCCTAACGATGAAGTAGTATTTGTTAACCCTGCCCCCGGTGTATACAACAACGGCGGTATAGCTACCCTTTGGCACGATCACTTTATTGAAGAGTATACCCTAAAAGCAGTGGGTAATATTATCACCCAAAACCCTGAAGATAACTCGCTAAACAAACTTTCGTTTGGTGCTGAAGTGAAAATGCAAGATTTGCAGTGGATAGATATAGGTCGCCCTTGGGTGGGTGCCCCAATACAATTGGCCAATGGAACTACTACCCAATCGTACCGATTGGGTGATTATAGCGAGGCATGGCGTGTGAAACCCTCTCGTGGGGGTGTTTTTGTTACCGACAGAGTGCGTTACAAAGGTTTGATAGCCGAAGTAGGTGCACGTTTTGAGTATTGGATGCCGGGTAAGTATGTTGATGATGCAGTGGCCGACCCCCGCGCCCAAATTCGTGATGAAATACGTGAAGAATATATTAACAGCTCTTCGGAAATATTAGGACGCAGGTTTAAGTTTAGGTTTTTGCCAAAAATTTCGGCATCGTTTCCTATCAACCAAAAACAAATGTTGTTTTTTAATTATGGGCACAGTACCATTTTGCCCCATCCATCATTTGTATACACAGGTTTGAACCCATATTACAGCGACCGTTCAACAATAGCCCGTTTAGGAAACCCAAACCTTAATCCTGAGGTTAGTATTTCGTACGAGCTTGGACTAAAAACTGCTATTACCGATAATGATGTACTTACTACATCGGCTTATTGGCGTGATAATTACGATTTTATTACCACAGCCAGCATATTGGTAAAAGATGTAACGGGTAGGGAAGTAGCCCGCTCGGTGCGTATTAATAGCGATTATGCTCGTATTCGTGGTGTTGAGGTAGGTTATTTAAAACGTATTGGCAAATGGTATCAAGGTCAAATATCAGTAGCTTATATGGTGGCCACAGGGCAAAGTTCATCCGCATCAGAAAGTTTAAAAGAAATTTTGGGCGAAGGTAACCGCCAAGACACCCGTGAGTTCTTTTTACCTTGGAGTAGTCCTTGGGACATAAAAATGAACCACGTTTTTATTTTGAACAACAAAAGCGGCTATTGGGGGCAAAAATGGATAAACCGTATGTCGTTTTATTTAGAAGGTGTACTTCGTTCAGGCATACGCTACACGCCCTACATTTATCAAGGTGATGAGCCTGCCACTGGTCGACCCATATATATAGTAAACCAAGATGCTAACTCGCGTTATTCAGAATTGGGGCGTTATACCTTAAACTTTGATTTTAACTTTAAAAAGTGGTGGAATGTAAAGGGTACGCAAATAGCATGGACGGTAGAGATTACTAACTTGCTAAATACTTTAAACACCGCCCGTGTAAACCCCGTTACAGGCCGCGCATGGCAACAAGGCGACCCTGTGCCTACCGAGTGGCGCGACCCTAGCTACCCCGACCCTCGCGACCCTCGTTCAAGCGGTACTCCTCCAAACGATCCTTCGCGTTACATGGCACAACGTCATATAATGACGGGTATTAGCGTTAAGTTTTAATTGTTGTTGATTAATATTTTCTCAACCATTTTTTGTGCGTAGCAATTCTTTTACTTGCAATTGCTTATTTTAGCACAAACTGCTGCCATGAATACTTTACGCCGCTACTTGTACAATCTTTTTAGCCTTGATAATTATAAATCGTCAGAGCAAGAAGTAATAGAATCTATTACCAAAAGTGTTGAGTTTAAGGGAATAAACGTATGGGTATTGGTGTTTGCCATATTTATAGCTTCAATTGGCTTAAATGTTGATTCGGCAGCGGTAATAATTGGTGCCATGCTTATATCCCCCCTTATGGGGCCTATAATGGGTATAGGCTTAGGTGCAGGTATTTATGATTTTGAGCTAATAAAAAAGGCAGGTAGAAACTTGCTGGTAATGATGGTTATAAGCCTTATCACATCAACCACTTATTTTTTAATTAGTCCCCTGCGCGAAGCCCAAAGCGAACTGTTAGCGCGCACAACCCCCACCATTTGGGATGTTTTGATAGCACTTTTTGGCGGCTTGGCAGGTATTGTGGCTACATCAACCAAAGAAAAGGGAAATGTAATACCCGGTGTGGCAATAGCTACCGCCCTTATGCCTCCTTTGTGCACTGCGGGGTTTGGTTTGGCCACAGGCAATATGTACTACTTTGGCGGTGCATTGTATTTGTTTTTTATTAATGCAGTTTTTGTAAGCCTTGCTACATTGGCCATTGTCCGTTTTTTGCGTTTTCATAAAAAAGAACATGCCGATTTGGTGCGCCAAAAAAAGGTAAAAAGATACGTTACATTTATAGTGGTAGTTACCGCATTGCCAAGTATTTATATTGCGTACAATATTGTACAGCGCACGGTATATAACAATAATGTAGCCCAGTATGTTGAGCAAGAGTTTAATTTTCCTAATACACGGGTGATGAACCAAAAGCTCACTCAAGATTCGGCGGGTAGTAAAGTGCTGGAGGTTTTTTTGATTGGAGAACCCGTAGAGCAGCAAACCATTGATAATATAAACAGCCAAAGGGCTTACTATGGTATTGGCGATTGTAAACTTGTAGTGAAGCAAGGTATACAAGAAACGCAGGATATAAATGTTGACGATATTAAAACGGGTATTTTAGAAGAATTATACACTAGAAACGAAGATGCAATACGCAGCAAAGATGAGAAGATAAGTTTGCTTGAAGATGAGCTGCTAAAGTATAAAGCACAGCAATTGCCTATTGCTGATATATCGAAAGAGTTTTGTGCCCTAAATAAAAATGTTGAGTATTTTACGGTGCAGCCCACCGTGTTGTACAATAATCGGTCGGAGCGGTTTGATACTGTACACGTTGCGTTTGTACGTTATAGTAAAAGAGTTAGTAAACAAGAAACACAGCGCATATACAACTGGTTAAAAATACGAACCAAAGCCGATAGTTTAATGGTGGTAGGGCAGTAGTAATGTTAGATGTAGGATGTGAGGCTAGGCTGTAGAATTTAATTTTTCGACTTCTTATTAATAGAATGATAGTTAGATGTTGGATGTCAAGATGATGAGGGGAATACTTTAGGGTTTTGGTCTTTTTACTTTCCACCCTCTACCTCTTACTTTATATCGATACTTGTGTGTAAAGAATTTTATACATCTATAAAGGCTTATGTGTAAAGAGTTTTGCTGTTTAAATGTGATTTATCAACAAAATTGTAAACATTTGTGTTTTTATATAGAAATAAAAATGATTATTAATTTGATAAAAACAGAAATGTTTCACGTAAGTTTGTAAATAAAAACGGTGAAATAAATGGAAAACCTTAGCAACGTTTATAAAGAAATTGCACACAAAAAGGGCTTAACCCTGCAAGAGGTTAGTAATAAGCTTAATATGAGCTATCAAAATCTTAATAGATTGCTTACTGCCGATGATATTAAATACTCACAAGCAAAAAAATTGGCCGATGCAATAGATGAACCTATTGAAACCTTGCTTAATGTGTTTTCTGAAAGGCACGAAACCACAAAGCCCAAACCCTATATTGAAAAAAACCTTCACGGTGTGGCTGCCGAACCTCAAATACCGTATTACAATATAGATGTTACGGCTTCGGCGTTTCCGGTGTTTGCCGATGAACGCGAAGAGCCTGAATATTTTATTTCGATACCTGCTTTTAAAGATTGTGATTTTGCTGTGCCTATATATGGCGATAGTATGTACCCCAAAATTAAAAACGGGTACATTGTGGCTGTTAAGGAGGTAAAAAACAAAGCTATTATATTGTATGGCGAGATATACCTTGTGATTACTGATGATTACCGCACGGTAAAGTACATTCGCAAGCATCCGTCAGAAAAAGAAATGATATTGCTTTGCAGTGAAAACCCTGCTTTTGATGATGTAGAAATTCCCCTAGATTCTATTTTACGCTTATTTAAGGTGCGTGGGCAAATTTCTATTAATGTTAATTAGCAAGCGGCAATAAAAATTTACTAAACAAAAAAGCCCCATTAGGGGCTTTTTTGTTTTTAGCTAGTGCGGTATTATGAATTAATAATCGCCGTAAATTTCTTCATCATCGCTGTAATAGTCATTTCCATACCCAAACGATTTGGTGGCTATGTTTAACATTTTTTCTTTAAGCAATACCGTAAACTGCCTTTCAATGGTAGCTTCTTCGTCTTCGCGTATGCGGTTGCCTATAGAAAATATTAGGGTTGATGTATTTGCTTTTAAAGTATCAGCGGGTTGCAAGCCTATAAGGGCTAGTTTCCATGTTTTGTTTTCTTTGTGTTTGTATTTGTACAGGTAGGCGTAGCCTTTGTGGTTTTCAAACTCAACATAGCGTTTGCTAAGTAGGGTAATGGTGTCAAGTTTCTCGTAGCGACCATTTAGGCTGTTTTCAAGTTGCACTCTGGTCATACTATCTTGGTTTATGTACTTAGTAGGAAATTTTTCCAACTTGTTTGCGTCTTCCAATGCTTCGTATAGGGCAGTTCTCCAGCCTGTTTTGTGGGCAATTTCTTTCCAAACAGTATCGGGAACATCGTGTCCCTTTTCCATCATTTTTAGGGCTACGCTAAGGCGTATTTTATTGTTTTGCAGTTGTAGCAATTTGCTAAAAAAGTCTTTTACAGTATTGTCGCTATTATAGTAGGGCATTAGCACGGTAGCCAAATTGCCCAAATAACTGTTGTAGTTGTTGCTGCTGTATCGGTTGCCTTGTGCTTGGTATGGGTTATAAAAGCTGCGGCTGTTGTATGAGTTATAACTATCGTACTCGTTATCGTCTTCAACTTCGCTTGATGTTTTGCGTTTTAACTCGTTTTTGGCTTCAATTTTCAGAGTGGGTAAAAAGGCTTTGTATTGCTCGTTTTTTACGGCGTTGCTGTCTACTAAGTCGGCTAATACATCAACAATTTTTTCTTTGTATTCTTCAAGCTGAAATAGCGCAAACAAATCGGGAAATAAGGTTGATGCCAACTGCACGCTATCGGTCATACCCCAAAATAGTGAGTTAATCTCGTAGCCGCTACCTAGCGGTGTTTCAGCCATTATCAGTTCTTTAAAAGCTTTGTACGATGCGGCTGTTTCTATATTTAAAAGTGTTTTTAGTGCCGCTATTTGAAACGATAACGTATCGCCGGCTTTTTTGTATAGTTTACTTAGGTAGTCTACGTTTTCTTGTGTTTTTATCTCCCACAATTCAGTTATCATGCCTGATTTGTAGTCGAAATAGTCTTCGTTTTCAGGCTGAAGTGTATCAATAGCGGCAGTCCATATTTTGTAGTCAGCTTTACCAACCCTTACAGAGCGTAATGATTTGTGTGCTTCAGCACGAGTAGCACTGTCGCTGCTGTGTAAATCATCCAAAATTAGTTTTGCATTGTCTCCAAAAAGAGGCTCACCAATTGTAGTATCTTTTGGTGTAAAGGTTTCATAAAAACGGGTAATAAACGGTGCAGGGCCTGTTTTGTGGTTGTATAGTGTTGTAAGGTTGTATACCACTGCATTGCGTTGTATAGTGCGTTGTTTTACGGCATAGGTGCAGCCGGTATCGGTATAGTCTATATCTAAAATATTGTACCCGTTTTTAGTATACATTTTTTGGTTTAGTATAATGTACGAGCTATCGGGGTTGGTATTGCTGCGTATTTCATCCCAATAGTCGGCACTATCTTTAAATCTAACGTATTTGCCGTATCGGGTATAGTTTACCGATACTGCTTCGTTTGATTTTTTGTTTTCTAAAAACACCTTGTTTTCACGCAGGGTTAGGTAGGGTTTATCTTTTGCTTTGTAGCGGCTTAGTTTGCGCAGTAATTGTTCAAAAGCATTTTTTTGCGATGTGGTACTTACCGTAAAGTGCAACAAGGTATCGGTATATTCTTCGTATACAGGCGCTGGAGGCGTTGCAAAGCTTATTGATTTTATAAACTTATCAGCATCAGCACTGTCGTTTTTATATTTAACGGATAGTATGTACAAAAAGCTGCGATTGGTTATGTAGCGTACACGCATATTGTTATCAGCATCTACACGGTATCTGGCATCAACAATGTGTCTTTCGCCTTCCATACTTTTTGTACGCTCAAGCTCAGTATAATAGTTTGCGTCGCTAAAGTTAAATATCTCTTTTTCTATCAGTAGCGAATCGCTAACGGTGGTTTGACTTGTATTGTACAGGTTGGTTTTTTGTATGCTGTATACATTGCCATTATTAAAATCAATGGCTGTTAACGGCTCACTGTTTAGGTAAGTACCAATAAGGCTTGTATCGCCATAGTATAAGGGTTTGTGAGGCATTAGAGCACTATAATAGCCATCGGCCGATGTGTAGGTTTGCCAGTTGGTAGCCGTAGGTATATTTAGTTTTATCGATTTAAAAAACTTGTCGGCTTCTTTGTTCTCAGCAAAGTCTGATGTGCCACCAAGTTTAAATACAAATATCTCTTCGGGTGTTATTATTATTTCATAGCGCTGTATATCGCCACGACGGGTAAGTGTAGTTATGCTGTAGCCATTATATCCTTGCAGGGTGATTTTTTTCTGTTTTTGAATTTTACCGGGTATGTTTTCATAAAGCAAACTATCAACACTTTTTTGAATGTACTTTTCATCTTGACCCAATTCGCGCCCAAATGTTTTAATACGGGTAACAGTATAGTATGCACCATTGGCCATATCGGGGTGAAAATAGCTGCGGGTACTTCCAAAGCCGGCCAACTCGTACATTTTGCCGGGTAGATCTACTGCAAAATATTGGTCGAATGATTTTTCGGTACTAAACTTCTTTTGGATTACTATTTTATCAATCTTACGTTTTTGTTTCGTGTCTCTTTCGCCGCGTATAACAGGGCGTAGGCTGTAACCTTTTTCGCGCAAAAACTCAATAACACCTTTTTCGCCCGGTAAGTGCGATGCACCCATACCGGCAAACAAGCTTAGGTTAGCTGTTTTCATTATACTATCCATACGCTCGGCCATTTTTGCATTGCGTCGGTATAGCATATATTCTAAATAACCCGGTGTGCCGTCTTCTTTGTTTAGCGAGTCAAGCATATCCAAATCACCGCGTCGGTAAGCATCCTCCAAAGCATCGCCATAGCTCATGGCATCCTCATCGTAGTAGTAATCGTCTTTTTTATATTTCGATTCTTCCCTTTGTGCGCTTTCAGCCTCCTCAAGGTTTAGCATCAGCTCGGCCATGTTTTCAAGTCCGGTGGTTTTCTTTTTTAGCTTTTTACCTGTCTGAAAAATGTACAAATCTAAATAGGTATCTTCTTCAAAATTACCCGTGTAGCCTTGGCTGCGAAACAGGTAGTAGTTTATAAGGCTAGGGTCGCTGCGTAGTGCACCCATTATGGCCTCTTTGCGTTCGTCTTCTTTGCTTTTTTGTTTTTTCCAAAACGAAGCAGCCATTCCGTCGCCCATAAAAGTATAAGGGTCGTAAGCTAGCATATCGTCCACCCAAGTTTCGGGGTGAATTTCTAGTGCTACCATATCAACATTATTAAGTGCCGTAAAAAACGAATCGCCTAAGTGAAAGGCCAATTTACTGCTTACGTGCATGGTGCCATACAGGTACGATGGCTTTTGTAGTCCATTGCCTGTAATTTCCCAAAGCAAGCCTTGGTATTTTTTTTGAGCTGATGCAGAAAATAGAATAAGAAATAGAGCGGTGAATAAAAGCAGCGATTTTTTCATACTGTGCTGATGTAATGAACAGGAATTTTTAAGGTATGCAAAATATGCTAAAATGTAGGTATTGGCAACCGACAGTTATGTTTTTGGTAGAATATTTTGATTGGGGAAAGTAAATAGCCCTAGCCCAAAGCAAAATTAGTGATAGAAAATATGTTGTAGCGGTATAGCTTAGTTATTAAGCCAAACGGATAGCCAGTTCTTCTTTTACCTCGTGAAGTAAGTTTTGGCAACTGCGTTGCAGCATTTGGTACACGTTTTCAAAACCTTCGTGTCCGCCGTAGTATGGGTCGGGTACGTCTAGTTCCTCAGCTTGAGGGTCGTATTGGCGCATCATCACTATTTTAGCGCGGTGATCGTCGTTTACAGGTTTTTCTGAAATAATATCTTCAAGGTTAGCCCTGTCCATTGCTACTATATAGTGGAAATCGTAAAAATCGCCAAAGGTAAGTTGGCGCGCTTTGTGGGTTAGCTCTATACCGTGTTTTTTTGCTACTGCGCGCATACGCTCATCAGGCAAGCTACCCGAATGATAGCGTGATGTTCCCGCTGAATCAATGGTGATTTTATTCAGAAGACCTTCTTTTTCTACTAATTGCTTAAATATACCTTCGGCCATTGGCGAACGACAAATATTACCCAAGCAAACAAATAAAATTTTCACTATTCCAATAGTACTAATGTGTGTATTGCAAATTTAAGCCAATTTTAGCTCCTTTTGTTTTAAATAATTGGTAATAAACTGTTATTTATGGCATGTAGCAGGGTGTAAAACAAAAAAAGGCAGGAATTTTCCTGCCTTTTGATACTATTTTTAGTAGCTATATTATTTGTTACATTGCCACAGCTTCAACTGCTTCAACCTCAGGCACCATGCGTTTTAGCATATTTTCTATACCTGCTTTTAGGGTAATGGTTGATGATGGGCATCCACTGCACGAGCCGCGAAGTTCTACTTTTACAATACCTTCTTCAAACGATTGAAAGGTAATGGCACCGCCATCCATTTCTACCGCAGGTTTTACGTAAGTATCAAGCATATTTTTTATCTTCACTACAGTTTCACTATCGTTCTCGTTAGTTACTTTTTCTTCTGTAGGAAGTAATATTTCAGCACCACTTTCAAGGTATTCTTTTACAAATTCTTTTAGCTTGGGGCTGATATCAAACCACTCGTAAGTACTCAACTTTGTTACTGTTACAAAGTTGTTCATTATAAATACTGCGTTTACAAAAGGAAACTCGAACAACTTGGCTGCCAACGGCGATTTTAATGCTGCTTGGCGGGTTTGAAAATCGGCACTATCATCGGGAAGTATCATGCGGTTGGCCACAAACTTCATAGTTTCAGGGTTGGGGGTGGCCTCTGTATATATGTTTATTAATTCTTGCGTTGCCATAAAACTTTATCTTATTTAGAATGGTTCTACAAAGGTAAGACTTTTATTATCAATTGTATTTTTTTAGTAAAATAGTTTGGTACAACATTTGTATGTACAAATGTGTATTTTATATTTGAAGTACTAAACTAAATGCCAACTGATATGAACCGTAAAAATTTTATAAAAGGCAGCCTACTAAGCGCAAGTATTTTGGGCATAGGCGGTTGGGCAGCTAAGCTGTTTGCAAATACAGGTGAACATACCAAAAATATAGGCTACAACCACATACCTAATAAGGAGATTAAAACAATGAACACAGTATTGCATAAGGCCTCAACCCGAGGCCACGCAAACCACGGATGGCTTGACACGCACCACACTTTTAGCTTTGCTAACTACATGAATCCCGACCGTATGCACTTTGGTGCCCTACGTGTACTAAACGATGATATTGTTGACGGAGGCATGGGCTTTGGTACACATCCGCACGCCAATATGGAGATTATCTCGATACCGCTTAGTGGTGATTTGGAGCACAAGGATAGTATGAATAATGTGGCGGTGATACGCCAAAACGACATACAGGTGATGAGTGCAGGAACAGGGATTTATCACAGCGAATACAATAAGAACAAAGATAGTAAGGTAAACTTTTTGCAGATATGGGTTTTCCCTAAACAGAAAGATATAGAACCTCGCTACGACCAAATAACGCTTGATGCTGCCGATAGGGATAATAAGCTGCAACAAATAGTATCGCCCAATAATGATGCTGAGGGTGTATGGATAAATCAAGATGCTTGGTTTTACTTGGGAAATCTTAAAAAAGGTTTTAGCACCAATCATAAGTTAAACCTAAAAGGCAACGGTATATATGCCTTTGTGCTAAAAGGTGATGTGAGCATAAACGGTCAAACCCTAAACCAACGCGATGGCTTTGGTGTATGGGATGTTGATAGCATAGATATAGTAGCCGATAGTGATGCAGAATTGCTATTGATGGAAGTACCTATGGCTATATAAACAATGGTTGGTGATTAGGGTTTGGTTTCTAATCACCACCTACTAACCACAAACAAATTAGAACAATAACACTTAATAATAAATTTTAAATAAATAATACAATGGCAACTACAACTTGGAACATTGACAACGTACACAGCGAAATTCACTTTAAAGTGAAACACATGGTAATATCTACCGTTACCGGTAAGTTTAACGAGTTTACTGCAAGTGCAGAAACTGAGGGAGATGATTTTACAACGGCAAAAATTAAGTTTGAGGCTAAAACTGCTTCTGTTGATACAGGTGTAGCCGACCGCGATAACCACCTACGCAGCGATGATTTTTTTAACTCTGAAAAATACCCTACTCTTTCTTTTGAAAGTACAGAATTTGTAAAGAAAAGTGATAGCGACTATGTGCTAAAGGGTAACTTAACCATACGCGAAACTACCAAACACATTGAATTGGATGTTGATTTTGGCGGAACTACTGTTGACCCTTGGGGAATGACACGCGCAGGATTTGAAATTAGCGGAAAAATAAACCGTAAAGAATACGGTTTGCAATGGAGCGCTATGACCGAAGCAGGCGGACTGGTAGTGAGTGAAGATGTGAAATTGGTGTTAAATGTAGAAATGGTAAAAGCTCAACCAGCTACGGCATAGTTTTTTTTAACAGAGCAACTATACACGCAAATACAAAGCAGGGTAATGTAATTATCCTGCTTTTTTATGCCTAAAAACTATTGGGCGCGGGGGGAACGTCATTCTCAACTTGATTGAGAATCTGTGCGATGATTTTGTAGTATACTTCCCACAGATTCCTGCTTTCGCAGGAATGACTGTCAGCCGCACTATCATAAATTGGAAAATTAATTAGAATAAAAAAAGGAGGCCGCGCCGTAGGCGCGGCCTCCCTTACTGCTTTTAAAATAAATGTTTATTGCAGCATTATAGCTGTGCAGTTTCTGCACGACCGGGAGTAATGGCTGTTAAAACATCCATAAGGCTATCCATAGCCCTGTGTTGAGGGTCAAAATCTACCCATTTGCCACTTTTAGCAAAAGTTTTTAATTCATATACCAAAGCAGGCAATTCGTCCCAGTGGCTTAGGCAACGCTTGTGTGCTTCCATCCAGTTGAAACGGTATAAGGGGTGTTTTTCATCTACCGTTAATAACCCCGTAGCAATTAATTGGGCTGCATTTTCTACTTGGTTTTGACACAATACACAACGGCGTTGCGTATTGGGCAAAATGGTTTCGTGCACAAATTGCTTTTGGCGCATAGCCATTGCACCCCAAGGGTGGGCGCGTACACAGGCTTTGTGTAGCACTGCGCCGTTAAAAGCAAATAAAGCATCGTGCGTATTGCTAACAAGGTGAGGAAAAACTACCACCTCGTTGCGTTTTTGCATGGGCAGCGTGCATAACTTACACAAGCTGCCCCTTGTAAATAAGGCCATAATATTATAGTTTTAGTTATTACATTTTATTAATCAAAATACTCTCCCTGCTAATGCCAAAAGGCAAAAGTTTAATAAGGGTTTGTTTTAAATATTTAAAGTATCAACAAGGTGTAACCTTGTTGGAATGCAGGTATTCGTCATGCTGAACTTGTTTCAGCATCTCATTATCCATAATTGAAACTCACAGCGATAGCAACATAGAACTGTAAACCAAAAACTCAAAACTTCTCAGTCTTCACTAGGCTCTTTGCCATCGGCCATGCGTACAATTTTTGGGGTAAATTTTGCCACAACATCCACCAAATCAGTCTGTGCAGCCATTACCTGTTCTATGTTTTTGTAGGCCATAGGTGCTTCGTCTACATCACCGCCAATCAGTTTTATGCCTTCGGCACTTAGCCGTTTTTTTAGCTGATGATGAGTGATGTTTTCTTTTGCCTTGCTTCTGCTCATTGCCCTGCCTGCACCGTGTGCCGCCGAGTTAAGTCCGCTAGGTTCACCTTTTCCTACAACCACATAGCCCGGTGCTGCCATACTACCTGGTATAATGCCTAGTACACCTTTGCCCGCGGGGGTTGCCCCCTTGCGGTGCACTATAGCTTGTTCGCCGTTGGGTAGCGTTTCTTTCCACGCAAAATTGTGGTGGTTTTCTACTCTGGCTATCGGCCGTTGGTGCAGTGCCCGTGCTATTTTGTTGTGTATCTCGTGGTGGTTGGCACTTGCATAGTCTCCCGCCAAATTCATAGCCAGCCAATACTCTTGTCCTTCTTCGCTGTCCAAATCCAGCCAAGCCAAGTGTTTCACCTCTTTTACCAATTTGGTTTTTCGCATAGCTATACGGCTGTACATATTGGCTATACTTGCCCCAAATCCGCGAGACCCTGAGTGTGAAAGCAGCGCCAAATATTGCCCCGCAGGTACATTAAAACCTGCTACGGGCGTGGTAATATCTACAATGCCCCACTCAACAAAATGGTTACCCGTTCCCGATGTTCCCAGTTGTCGCCACGCCTTGTCTTTTAGTCGTTTCAGGGTAGAAAATGCTTCCCACTCTTTACGATCAAATAAGGTTTCATCGTGCCTAGTTTTGCTTTCGCCGCCTGTGCCAAAAACGGTATGCTGTTGCAGCATATTCTTCAGTCGGTCTTGTTCGCCTCCTAAAACACTAGCAGGTAAATCAAACACACTAAGGCACATACGGCAGGCAATATCAACGCCCACAGCATAAGGTATAATTGTGTTTACGTCAGTTGCCAATACTCCGCCAATGGGCAAACCATAGCCCAAATGGGCATCGGGCATTAATGCGCCTGCTTTGGTTATGGGCAACTTCATAGATAAATCCATCTGATTAAGCGTTGAATATTCTATGTTTTCGCTACCAAATACCTTATAGTCAATCCCTTTATGTAGCCTAAAAGACTTAGGTTCACTAGCGGGAGTAAAACTGCTTTTATACTCAATAATTGCAGGGGCAAGGTGTGCAAAGGGGTGGTTTGTGTCTTTTTCCACCGTTTGCGGGTCGTCCCATGCTTGTTTCACCAGTTCTAAAACCTTGGCTTTTGCTTCGCCACTTCTATTTGTCATCACTTTTGCCACTCGTCCCAGTTGTTTCAGCAACTCTTTGTCGCTTATCCCTAAAGCTGTTAAATCGTGATTAGTGATTTTTAATCTTCTTGCCATTTTTTGTTTTTTTTTTGAAAAAATTGCAGTCGTGCTGAACTTGTTTCAGCATCTCATTACCAATTTGTGTTTTATGTGGAGCGAGATCCCGAAATAAATTCGGGATGACTGACGGAAAACAAAAAAGCCCCGAGCGTTACTACGTTCGGGGCCTTATATATCGGGGCGAAAAAGTTATCAGCTAACTTTTATGCTTTAGCACACGAACGTGTAGATGACCACCTAGTGGCCTATCTGCTTGTATAATGTTTGTGTACTTTAGCACTGTTTTAATTTAGTTAGAGGGTTAAACTTCTTGTATTTATCTTTTTTGCTGTGCAAAGGTAAATAATAATTTTTGGTGTTAGCAAATTTTTGTTTGTAATTTTTTTGTAAAGATGAATTTATAGTGAAATAAAACACCTTAGGTTATATTTAGTTGAGGTTGTTTGTTAATTTTTTTTAGTGCTTAATATAAGATTTGTATGGAGGGGAAGTGCCACTAATGTATTAATAGGGTAGGGGTGCGCTTACCTAAGCACGCCTTCTAAAAAATCGCCTAAAAAGTAGGCTACAAGCGCAGCAATAGTGCCCAGTATAAGTGTTTCTAGTATGCCTTTGCGCTTGCTGGTGTGGTTTACTATTGATTTGAGGTAGCCAATGGTAATAAACCCAAAGGCGGTAAGTGCTGCCGACCATATAAAGGATTTGTCGCCCAGTTGCATATCAAAGGCAAAATCGGCTAGGTATACCATAATGGGAATAAAACCCACTATTACAAACGATGCAAAAGTCATTAAACCCGATTGTATGGGGGCTTTGCCGCTTTCAAACATCTCCAATTCTTCCTTCATCATCACATCCACCCAGCGGTCTTTATCTGCTGTTATTACCTCTATTGCTTTTTCAAGCAACTCGCCTTCAAAACCTTTGGCTTGGTATATTTCGCGTATTTCTTCTATCTCTTTCTCTCTAAAATTTTCAATTTCCCAATACTCGTGGCGTTTGTGCTTGTCGTAATTTTCTTGTTCGGCTTTTGCGCTTAGGTAGCTGCCTACACTCATAGCAAAACCATCGGCAAAAAGGTTGGCAAAGCCCAGTATCAAAATTACATTGCTACCCAAATTTGCACCCGCAGCCCCTGCCACAACAGCAAAGGTGGTTACACAGCCGTCAATGCCGCCGTATACAAATTCGCCCAAATATTCTTGGTATTTGCTTAGTGGGTTTTTGCCTAGGTGTATGTGGGTTTCTGTGGGTTTTGCACTCATGGTATAGGTTACAAAGTAATGACAAATAACGTTAATACTGTGTGAAATTAACCCTTATTGCCCATAAAATACCTTTGCCACTACTGTGCAAATAGCTGTTTTAGCTTGTGTTTAGTGCAATTGAAGAATAGGTTTAAAATGTATAGCCTATGCGCACAGTGGTGTTTATCTGTTGCAGTGTTGTATTTGTTTCTATTCTTCTCAAGAAAAACCTATCTACTGTATAGTTTGCTTCAACATCAAAAGAAAAACGGCGTAAAAAAGTAGTTTGTACGCCCAGTTTTATGTTTCCTGTGGTGCTAAAGTGTTTGTATATATTGTTTACTCTGCCACCTACCACTTGTTTGCCATAGTTGTAGTAGCTTGCTAAACCAACGCCTGTATAAAATCCGTTAAAGGGTTGTTTGCCTTTAAAGGGCAATAAATAATACCTATAGCCAAGCTCAAGTCCTGCTGAGTACCATTTAAAATTATTTACACCATATAGGTTATTCACCTTATAAAAGCTTCCCCCTGCTGTTAGTGTATGCTTGCTTTTTAAATGCCTTTCGTACTCAAGCCCTAAATAGCGATGATTATTAAGATAAAACGGAGATTGAAAGTATGATTCGCCGCCCTTTATTAGGGTAACTTTAAGGTTACTTTTGCGTTGCAGTGCTGCAATACTATATTTTTCTTGAGCTTGCAAAGCCACGCTTGATAAAAGAATAAGTGCAAAAAGAAAGCTTTTCATGCGGATTATAAATTATAGTAAAAATACGTATTTGGGCATTAAAAAGTTACACTTCAGCACCTTTTTTCGATGAAATGCTTTAACGGTTGACCTTCAAAAAATACATTTCACCCCTAAAATTATACAGTTCGTCGTGCTGTTATTTTTGGTTAAAAAATCCAATTGCAACTTTGTTTCTGATTAACAATCAACCAAACTAATGAAAAAACTACTAAATACTGTTGTATTAATTATCTGCTTTTCTTTTGCCACAAAGGCACAGCTAACACAAACTATTCGCGGTACGGTTATAGATAAGGAAACCAATGGCGAACTTATTGGTGCTGCCGTAACGCTGCTAAACACTACCCCTATAATGGGTGCAAGTACTGATGTTGATGGTAATTTTCGTATCACAGGCGTGCCATTGGGCAGGCAAACCATACGTATTACCTACACAGGGTATAAAGAGGTGGTAATACCTGATATTATTGTAAACTCAGCCAAAGAAGTTGTACTGAAAATTACAATGGAGGAAGATATTGTTGCCGCAACCGAAGTGGTGATAACTGCCAAAAGCGACCCCAGCAAAACCAATAACGAATTGGTGATGGTGAGTGGACGCTCGTTTACTATCGACCAAACACAACGCTATGCGGGTGGCTTGGGCGACCCTAGCCGTATGGCAACTAACTTTGCAGGGGTGGCAGGCGGTGGTAACGACCAGCGCAACGATATTGTGATACGAGGTAACTCACCTTTGGGTTTATTGTGGAGATTGGAGGGTGTGGATATACCCAACCCCAACCACTTTGGTAATCAAGGGGCAAACGGTGGCCCCGTTAGTATTTTAAATAATAACACACTGGCCAATTCTGATTTTATAACGGGTGCTTTCCCTACCGAGTATGGTAATGCGCTTTCGGGTGTGTTTGATTTGAAAATGCGTGATGGTAATAATGAGAAGATGGAGTACACCGGTCAAATAGGTTTTAGCGGGGTAGAGTTTATGGCCGAAGGCCCCATAAAAAAGTCAAAATCATCGTTTTTGGTAAATTATAGGTATAGCACGCTCGATTTTTTAAGCTCGCTGGGTTTTGATTTTGGAAGTAGCGGTGCACCGCGCTGGCAAGACCTTACCATGAAACTAAATTTTGGTAAAACCCGCGCGGGTAATTTTAGTGTGTTTGCCATTGGAGGTTTAAGCGGAACTAATATTAACGATAGTAAAAAAACTAAAGAAGAGTTTGCTAAACTAAGCAGTCCACAAGATTTAGATTTTAGCAGCGGAATGTTTGCCGCAGGTTTGGTACATACTATATCGTTAAGTAAAAACAGCTATATGAAAACGGTGCTTAGTGCATCGGGCGAGCGTAACCGTACCACTTTAGATTCATTAAGCCCCTCTGTTGAAAAAATACGCAGCTTTGGCCGTCAAAACTACTCAGGCCGAAACGCCATACATAGTTTTATCAACCAAAAAATAAATGCAAAAAACAGCCTCAAGTTTGGGGTAATAGCTACCCGTTTTATTGCAGGTGCCAACGATAGTTTTTTACGTGTTGATAGTGTTGTGGGGGGACAAAACTACTCATCGTGGGTGCGCCAGTACGATTATAACGGTAAAGAGATGTATTTGGGGCAAGCATACGCCAACTGGAATTGGAAAATAAACGAAAAAGCCACGCTAAATGCAGGTTTACACTTCAATCATTTGTTTTATAACAATAGCAGCTCGGTTGAGCCGCGTGCATCTTTTAAATACAAGTTGGCTACCCGCCAAACCCTTAGCTTTGGCTATGGCTTGCACAGCCAAATGCAACCTATACCTGTTTATTTAGAGCTGACATATTTGGACGATATGCGCACACAAAGCATACAAACCAATAAAGATTTAAGTTTTACCAAAAGCCACCATTTTATTGGCGGTTATGAAATATTGCTAAACCAAAACGTGCGCTTTAAAACTGAAGCCTACTACCAATACTTAAACAATATAGCCGTTACCCAAAACCCAAGCACATACAGTACCGTTAATTTTGGGGCTGATTTTGGTTTTCCCAATGTTGATAGCCTTGTAAACAAAGGTTTGGGGCGCAACTATGGGGTTGAACTAACGCTTGAGCGATTTTTTAATAAAGGTTTCTACTATTTAGGAACAGTGTCGTTATACAATAGCGAGTATTTGGCTAGCGATAACAAATGGCGCAATACAGCCTTTAATGGCAATTTTGTAGCCAATGCTTTGTTTGGGCGTGAGATTAAAACCAAAAACAACGGTATACTTAGCTTTAACCTAAAAGTTACCTACGCAGGCGGTCGCCGCTACCTTGCTATTGATTTGGACGAAAGCCGCAGGCAAGGCAAACAAGTATACGACGATAGCAAGGCGTATGCTACTCGCGAAAAAGACTTTTTTAGAACCGATTTTAGAATAGGGTTTAAGAAAAACGGTAAACGTGTAACGCACGAGTGGGCTATTGATATACAAAACATACTGAATATACAAAATGTGCTGGTGCGCCAATACAACCAAAAAACAGGCAATATTGAAACCTTTAATCAAATAGGTATATTCCCTGTACCGTTCTATCGCTTACAGTTTTAATAGTATATTTAAGCCAAAAAAAAGAGTGTAATGCGCAGGCCGCAGGCCTGCGCATTACTTAATTAATAAATTACCGACAACTTGAGATTAGTAAAAAAAATAGCAAAGCAAAAAGGGTACATTACCATAATACTAGGTATAGGCATACTTGTGCCCATTTACTATCTTCTTAGGTTTTATTTTACCAACCAAGCTCCTGCCGAAAACGAAGATATTGAAGGCGGCTTTTGGAATACTTTTATATTTACCGTTATTATGGCTACTGTGCTGTATGGCGCTAGTAGCATAATATCAAACTACCTTGAAAAAACAATGCCGTGGCGAGAGAACGGCAGCCGAAGGTTTTTTGTTCAAATTATTGCAACAGTATTTATCACCATAGTACTATCGTCAATAATAACATACTTCTACTTCACTTATATGATGGATTGTGTCAATGAAAACATTGGCCAATTTATATTTGAAGTCAATATTATCTCACTTATTATCACCATTATCACCACAGCATTGTCTGAAGCGGTATTTCTTTTTAAACAATGGAAATTGGCTTTGCTAAATGCTGAAAAGCTGAAACAAGAAAACCTGCAATCGCAATTTGCAGCCCTTAAAAACCAAGTCAACCCACACTTTCTGTTCAATAGTCTCAACACCCTTGCTACTATTATTCCCGAAAATTCTGATCAAGCGGTTGAGTTTGTAGAAAAACTAAGCAGCGTATACCGCTACTTGTTGCAATATAAAGACGACGAGACGGTGGACTTAAAAACTGAGCTGGATTGTATTGATGCCTATTTCTTTTTACAAAAAATACGTTTTGGCGATAACCTGCACGTACACATAAATGTGCCTGCCCAGTACAACAACAAGCAAATACCTCCGCTATCGCTGCAAATACTGGTTGAAAATGCCATTAAGCACAATATAATATCGAGTTTAAAACCCCTTTTTATTGATATTTATATTGATGCTGCCGGAATGTTGGTGACCAAAAATAAACTGCAAAAAAAGAAATCGGTAGAAAGCAGCACCAAAATTGGCCTGCAAAATCTTATCAATCGCTATCGTTATATATTTAATAAAAGCATTGATATTTTTGAAACTACAGACGATTTTATTGTGAAACTGCCGCTTGGAAATGGATGACATTTAGCATTGAACATTTAGCATTTTTCATTGAACAAAGAAGTAGGTATAAAGTATTAAGATTTTTTGAATAGGGTTTTCAATTTGAGGAGACTTAAAAACAGGAGACTGCAAACTTAAAACTGAATGAAGATAGTAATAATAGAAGACGAAGCCCCGGCTGCACGCCGTATAGCACAACTGGTAAAAGAATGCCGCCCCAATGCTGAAATACTGGGGCCTTTGGATAGCGTGGAAGCTGCTGTAGAATGGTGCAATGCAAACCCTGCCCCCGATTTGGCCTTTATGGATATACAGTTGGCTGATGGATTGAGCTTTGAAATTTTTGAAGCGGCCACCATTAAATGGCCTGTAATATTTACTACGGCATACGATGAGTATGCTATAAAAGCCTTTAAAGTAAATAGTATAGACTATTTGCTGAAACCTATAAACAAAGTTGATCTTGCAGCTGCATTTGATAAATACGATCAGCTAAAAGCCGCTGCCACACCCGCGTTTGATATAAGCGAATTAGTGAAAAACTTTAGCCGCCAAAGCGATTATAAAAATCGTTTTTTAGTAAAACAAGGTCAACGCCTTATACCCATTGATATAGAAAATGTAGCTTATTTTTTTGCCGAAGATAAACTAGTGTTTTTGGTAACTGCCGATAACCACAAATACGTGGTAGATTATACCCTTGAACAATTGGAAGGACAGCTAAACCCCAAACACTTTTTTCGTGCCAACCGTAAAGTAATAACCACATTAGGGGCAGTAAAAGACATTCATTTATCGTTTAATGGCAAACTGAAACTATACCTTAAACCCGATTTTTCAGGCAAAGAAGAGATATTTGTTAGTCGAGAGCGAGCCTCAGATTTTAAAGTTTGGCTGGGTAGCTGATTAAAAGCCTGTGCAAGCGTGTATTGAAACTAAGCAATAGAGCTTCTTGCTTGTTAATCGCTCAATTGCTCCCCTTTATCCCTCAAGAGCTTTTATAAAAACAAGTAAAAATAAAAGTATAGCAAGTTTAATGTGGGCTTTATGCAATGGCTTGTATAATAGTGTTTTAACCCGTTGTAAATAAAAATTCTTATCCCTAGCCGTATTTACCTATCCGTAGTAAACCTTGTCAAAATTAATCGACCAAATTTGGCAGGTGTTAAAACTTATTTTTTTGCCATAAATCTGCATTAACGCAATTAATAGTTTTGATAATTACATTTTTTTGGGTTGATGTATTCCCTTGTATTACTTGTACTTAATTTTTCTAAACTAAAACATTAGATTTTATCACCCAAAACCAACAGGGTGATAACACCCTATATAGTGTTAATATATAGCTGTTTAAGTGTCTGCTGAATTAAGTAAGCTCGTTGCATATATTAAATATTCTCACTTTCTTTGGGTTATTGCTAACTATCGATGTGTACTATTAAAAGCATGTATACTATCAACAACTATAAAAAATACTTATGAAAGCACTTTTAACTTTAGCCAAAGATTCTGACTCACTAGCGCAAGCTTTGCAGCAAGCTATTGATATAGAAATGGCTACCATTCCCGTTTATCTGTACACGTATTACTCAATCATTCGCGAGCCTAATCAAGACCAAATTCAGGCTGATTATACCAACGCATTTATCAATGCAGGTATGCCCGCAGATGTTGCCGCACAAGCAGCGCTTGAAAAATCGGCAGAAGTAATGGTGTACGCCAACAAAGCAGGGGCAACTATTATGAGTGTGGTGATTGAAGAAATGCTACACATGTCGCTATCATCAAACATACACCGTGCCCTTGTGGGTATGCCGCAATTGGTGGGCATATCGCCCGAAGGTTGGCCTGTAAACTTGCCCGGTAGATTTCCTGCATTATCAATTGATTTAGCACCTCTTTCCGATCATCAGCTAGACCAATTTATAGCTATAGAAAGTCCGGGAGGTACACCACCACCAAACGCCAATAATATCCCCGAACATTGGGTGTCTATCGGTGAGTTTTATGCCACAATTTTAGATTATATCGAAAAAAATATTAAACCCGAAGATTACAAAAAATACGAAGGTCAACCCCAATTAGGGCCGGGTAACAACTACTACACCCACAACAATGTTGATACGGTGTATTACGATAAATACCACAAACCCAAATTTACCAATGCCGATGATAGCGGTGATTTGTTAATTATAGATAGTAATGAAGCTGTGCGACGTGCAATAACTACTATTGTAGAGCAAGGCGAAGGTACTATTGCCAACGACCATACTACAGATGATAAATTGGGTGATGAAGAATCGCACTACCGCAAGTTTGTTGATTTGAAAAACGAACTCCCCAACTTTATTAACGATACTAAGTATTTTATAAAACCCTACCCTGTAAACCCAACAACGGCCAGTTATCCTGCCGATATACAAACAGTATCAAACCTGCTAAACGGTATATATACTTATATGTATATGTTGATGGATGCTTGCTACCGCAATCCGCTACCACAACAAAGCGAGATATTTAATTTTGGTATGCACAAAGGCATGGTGTTTATGCTTAGCACCATGTGCGATTATATAACAGGTTTAAAACTGCCCGACGGCACTTTTGCCGCTCCCACGTTTGAGAATTATAAATTCTCGCCCGAAACTACAGCCAAAAGCCAACTATTGGCCATGTACAACGCCATACCCGCAAGTTTAAATCCGCCAACAAGCCTGCCCGGACGTATGGCTACTTTGCCTGATATGAGCAGCATTGCAGGAGAAGCAGTAGCGTTTTAATTTTTTTTATACCCAACTATCACCCCTTAAAAAAAAGAAAACCATGTATAACAAAATATATTTTGAACATACTTGTGGCGGTAGCAGTACTACATGCGGCACGCCAAGTGATAACACAACCAACAATACCGGCAATACCCCCAGCCCAATAGAATTGCACGCTTGTATGGGGCTAAATGCCTGCAAAGGACACGACCGTTTTGGCAAAAACGATTGTGCAGGCAAGGGCTATTGTGCCACAGTGCAACACGTTTGTCATACACTAAACAATTGCCGTGGGCAAGGCGGTTGCGGCCTATACGGCAGTGCCGAAGAACAAGATTTACCTGCAATGAACGATTGCGCATGGAAAGGCAGTTGTGCCACACCAATACAAGCAGGTCGTTTTAGTACACAAGGCAAAAATACAGGCAAAAGCGTGTGGCTTTTAGCACGTAAGCTATTTGAAGAACGCTTGACCAAAGAAGGTAGAGAGTTTGGAAAACAGCCTTTTCCCGAAGGTCCGCCAACATGGTGGTTGCGTACGTTAGGCTCGTTTGATGCTTGCGGCAGTAGCGGAGATATGAATTGCACCTTTGGCGAAAAAGAACATACCTGCGGTATTTGTGGTAATAAAGCCGAAAAAAAACTTAGGCGCAAATAACCCTACTGGGAATAATAACTGAAACTTACAATTCCATGTCCGAACCCCCTCCTTGTGCTGTGAGGGGGTAACGGACAAACCCTAAAAACAAAACAGCATTTTGACAACTTCTGAAGCATATAGCCAAAAACTGCAAAAATTGCCCAATTTGGGGCTTGGCCTCGGTCTGCGCAGTATACACTTTAACCATATACTAGAGAATAACCCACAGGTAGATTGGTTTGAAATAATATCAGAAAACTTTATGGATAGCGGCGGTAGGCCACGTCAGGTGGTTCGTCAAGTAGCCGAACGTTACCCTGTGGTAATGCACGGCGTATCTATGTCCATAGGCAGTACAGATCCTCTTGATTTTGAGTACCTGAAAAAGCTGAAACAGCTAGCCAAAGAGATAAATCCTGTTTGGATTAGCGACCACCTTTGCTGGACGGGTGTTTTGGGAAATAATACCCACGACCTTTTGCCTGTGCCCCTTAACGAGGAGACTTTGGCACACATAGCCGAACGTGTGCTAACCGTGCAAGATTATCTTGAACGACCGTTGATATTGGAAAACCCCAGTGCATACCTCGCCTTTCAACACTCTACCATGCCCGAGTGGGATTTTTTCAGATACCTTACCGAAGAAACAGGTTGCGGTTTGTTGCTCGACGTGAATAACGTTTACGTTACCTGCTACAATAACGACCTTGACCCTTTTGAGTATTTGAATAAAATACCCGCCGACCGTGTGGTGCAAATGCACATAGCAGGCCATCAGTTTTGTGGAACACATATTATTGATACCCACGATAGAAAGGTGATACCTGATGTTTGGGAATTGTTTAGCTTAGCGTGGAAACGTACCGGCGGTGCATCGGTGCTTTTGGAGTGGGACAGTAATATACCTCCGCTTGATGAATACCATGCTGAATTGTTAAAGGCAAAAGAGTTTATGAACGGGTTGCCAAAAAACTTTGATGCCCAATACCGTCAAACAAAAGAGCCGCAAACGGTATCAAACCCGCTTAGTTTTATTGTGCCACAAATAGTGCCTACCAATGACTAATAAAGCAGCACAAGAGTCGTCATTTCCGTTAAAAACCTTGCAGCAGTGGATGCAAACCGTTTTAATAAGCCCTTTGGGAACTGACGGTGAGCACCCGTCAACACTATTGCCTCAGCATTTGCAAGACGATATTGAAAAGATAATTACCCCATCTACCCGTTTATCTGGAAGACAGCGTTTAGCTATATATCAACGCGGCTATATAGCCCGCTTGCGCGATTGTATGGCAGGCCAATTCAAGGCATTGCAATATGCTTTAACCGAAGAACTTTTTGAGGCCTTTGCCGACGAATACCTGCAACAATATCCATCCGTTAGCTATACGCTTACCGATTTGGGTAGGCGATTTGGGCAGTTTTTACAAGAAACTCGCCCCGACCGTAATTTACCTGCGAACCAAAGAGAAGACTGGCCTGATTTTATGATTGAGCTGGCACAACTTGAGTATGCTTTACTACAAATTTTTGATGCTACACAGCCCGAAAACATAACGTATGCAACTGCTGCTACTGCTGATGTTGATTTGAAACCAGCGCCCATATTACACATTTTTGCTTTTGCATTTCCTGTAAACCACTATTATCAAGCAGTACACAAAGGCGAAAACCCACAGCTGCCGTTTCAGCAAAAAAGCTACTTGGCCATTACCCGCAAGCAATACCAAATAGGCATGTTTAATCTCAATCCGTTGCAGTTTGCTTTTTTATACTATTGGCAAAACAATATACAACAAACCATACCCCAAGCCCTAACTCAGTTTGCCAGTGATAATAGTATGAATATTGGTGAAATGAAGAGTTTGTGGCAAATATGGAAAGCCAAGTGGGTAGAAGTAGGTTTTTTTACTGTTTAAGGTAGGTGAAAGGGTTGCATGGCTGCCGTTAATGGTATATTTTGCGCCAATAAAACTATCTAAAAACAGCAATATGCCTACAAATAGAAAAACCCCCGGAGTATATATTAACGAGGAAAATGCTTTCTTTAACAGTATTATAGGTGCTCCTACCGCATTACCCTTATTTGTTGGGTATACTGAAAAAGCCAATCTTAATGGGAAAGACTATACCAACAAGCCCGTACTTGTAAGCAATTTAAGCGAGTATAGTTTATACTTTGGCGGAGCACCAAACACTATTTTTTCTATTGCTAAAGAAGAAAATAATAATCTTCCTTATGATTTTAGTATTGGTGCAAACCAGTACAAACTTGAGGTAGGTGCAGGCAATTACCTGCTATACAATGCTGTTGAGTTGTTCTATCAAAATGGGGGTGGTACGTGTTATATTCTTTCTATTGGCGATTATAATACAACCATTACTCAAGATGCTATTGTTAATGGATTAACTATTGCCGAGAAAGTTGGCGATGCTACATTATTGCTTGTGCCCGATGCTAATTTGTTAAATACAATTAGAGAATATAGTGCCGTAGCAAATACTATGTTATTGCAATGTGCAACTCTACAAAGCAGGTTTGCTATACTTGATGTGTATAACGGTTGGCAAGATTTAAGCACCAATGTAATAACGGATTTTAGAGACGGTATGGGCGAAGATAATTTAAGCTATGGAGCATCGTACTATCCGTTTTTAAACACCACTTTGGTTGGTGATACCGATATTGAGTACACCCAAATAAGTAATGTTGAAGTATTAAATGCTTTGTTAGAAAGTAATGTTAACACCATAGCCAGTATGCAGCAAAAAGGGTTAACCACACAACAAATTAGCCACTACTTGCTAATTGCTTCACCCAATTATAAAACAATAGCCACAGCTATTGCACAAAAGCTAAATATACAGCCACCAAGCGGAATTATGGCAGGTTTGTACTCATGGGTTGATAACCAAAAAGGAGTGTGGAATGCTCCTGCAAATATTAATGCCATAGGGGTAACTAGCCCAACAGTAGCAATTACTAATGACCAGCAAGCCGAATTAAACGTGCCTGTATCAGGCAAAGCGGTAAATGCAATACGGCTTTTTGCAGGTAGGGGTACTATAGTATGGGGTGCACGTACGCTTGATGGTAATAGCAGCGATTGGAGGTATATACAAGTGCGTCGTACCATTATATATATTGAAGAGAGTATTAAAATGGCCTTACAGTCTTATGTATTTGCTGCAAACGATGGAAAAACTTGGGTAAGTGTGCAAGCCAGCATTTCGGCCTTTTTAACAAATTTATGGCAGCAAGGCGGATTAATGGGGTCAAAAGCCAGTGATGCCTACACAGTGCAGGTGGGCTTGGGCAGTACTATGACGAGTGATGATATTTTAAATGGAATAATGAGGGTTAATGTTACACTTTGTTTGGTTCATCCAGCCGAGTTTATAGAGTTAACCTTTACGCAAATGATGCAGGGAGCTTGATACGCCCTAAATGCCATGTAATTTATAGTTTTTGGTTGAAGTAGGTATATAAACTAAACTACTATCTTCGCGCCCGCTTTGGGCAAACAACTAAAAGTACATATTTCACTTTTTATAGTATCGGTAATATACGGCGCCACGTTTTCATTAGCAAAACTGGTAATGCCCGCATACATTACACCGTTTACTTTTATACTATTGCGTGTAGGCAGTGCATTAGTATTGTTTCTGCTATTTCATGGGCTTTTTATTCGCGAAAAAGTAGATAGAAAAGACCTACCCGGTCTTGCCCTTAGTTCACTGTTTGGTGTAGCTGCCAATATGCTTATGTTTTTTGAGGGATTGGCCAATACTACACCCATCAACGCCTCAGTGCTAATGATGGTTACCCCCATTTTTGTATTCGTTATTTACACCGTAGTAAACCGCAACGGCATAAGTTGGCTAAAGGCGGCAGGTATAGCCCTTGCCGCCATAGGTGCAATGATGTTAATGGGAGGCAAACGCCTTAGTTTTAGTAAAGACACCCTATACGGCGATGTGTTTATTATACTTAATGCCCTTAGCTATGCCGTGTATTTGGTTTACGTTAAAAAATTCTTGCGCAAGTACAACCCCATTACCGTAAGCAAATGGAATTTTATTTTCGGGTTCTTTATAGTACTTCCTTTTGGGGTAGGTAATTTAGGGGCGATTGAGTGGGCTACCTTTACCCCAATGGTATGGTTTTGTGTAGCTTTTATACTATTTGGAACTACATTTATAGCCTATTTGCTAAATGCTTGGGCTTTGCAACGGGCATCATCAACAATAGTGGGCTCATACATATACTTGCAGCCTGTTATTGCAGCTATTTTAGCCCTTGCCACAGGAAAAGACCACCTTACGCTAGAAAAAGTTATATTTATACTCTTAATATTTGTGGGGGTATACCTAGTATCCTTCACCAAAACAAAAACTAAAACGATAGAATGAAATTACGCTCTATGACGGGTTTTGGCAGCGCAGAAGCCGCCAACGACAATATCTCTGTTAAAGCCGAACTAAAATCGCTAAACGGTAAATTTTTAGAACTAAACCTGCGACTGCCCCGCAGTATACAAAATAAAGAAATAGCCCTGCGCAAAGAGCTTACTAAAATGATAGAACGTGGTACTGCCACGCTATACCTTAGCATCGAGCGTAATTTGCAAAGCACTAATGCGGCTATGATTGACAGCGAGGTAGCTAAAAAGTTATATGCTGAGATAGAACAATTGCAAAAAGAATTAGGCGGTCAATCACAAAGTATTATCGATAGGGTATTGGCTTTCCCAGGGGTGATAAATACTGAAAATGCCGAAGAACTAACCGAAGACGATTTTGCATTGGTACAAAGCACCATACAGCAAGCCTTTGAAAGTTTTGATGCGTTTAGACTGCACGAGGGCGAAGCTTTAAGAGCCGACTTGGCAAAATTTTCAGATAATATAAATAACGGTTTGCCTGAAATTGAAAAATACGAAGGAGCGCGAATTACCCTATTGCGTGAGCGTATAACCAACCAGCTTAATGCAATGTTGGACGATGAAAAGATTGATAAAGATCGCTTTGAGCAAGAGATGATATACTATTTGGAGAAGATAGATATTAGCGAAGAAAAATCACGCCTTACACAGCACTGCAAATACTTTATTGATACGCTAAACAACGAACCTAATGGTAAAAAACTAGGTTTTATAGCCCAAGAAATGGGTCGCGAAATAAACACCATAGGTTCAAAAGCTGGCCACGTAGCCATACAGCAATTGGTAGTGGTGATGAAAGACGAACTTGAAAAAATTAAAGAGCAGGTGAATAATGTGTTGTAGGTAGTGTTAATCAAGTTGTGGATTTATTTTTTAATAGACTTCAGTGTTTCAGAAATACTGCTTAATGCTTCAAGAATTGGGCCTTTATCATTGTGAGAAGAATTCTCTAAAGTAATAGATGGATTTTCAGCTACTACTTTTAGTATAACTGATAAAATTTCTTCTTTTAATTTTAAACCCAGTTCTGTTGCTCCCAAAGATTCAATCTCTTTCTTTAAGCCGTAGTAAATTTTAGCAACATCCTCTTTAAAAGCATATTCCTGTTCTAGTCTTTTATTTTGGCTTCGTTGTTTGCTCGCATATATCGAAAGCCAAACTGCGCCAGCAATAAAAGGTATATTACCTAAGGTATATTTCCAAGATTGGGAAAGGTCAAAATCTGTGTTTACAAAAGCAAAAATTGATAATCCCATCATTGAAAGTAGTGAGAGGATAAATACACTCATCCAGATATAATTATTATTTTTAAATGAGTTTTTATGTTCATTAAAAGCTGCAGCTAAAGCAACAGTGCTTGCACCTTTCAATAACCCTTCAATCTCTTCAAATAGTTTTTTCTGCTTGACAGAATTGTCTGTAAATAGTTTCTCTATTTGTTTTAGATAATCTTCAATTTCATCTTTTAGTCCAGTTTCATTTTCATCACCGAGAATATCAACTTTGATCAGAAGCATTTCTTCTTTTAATGCTCTTGTTTCATCTATTTCAGTTTTAAGGTCTGCATAGTAGGTGTCAATTTGATCAATTATTGGATCATTTTTAGAGTCCCCCTCAAATAGAGAAGTATAATATTCCTGAATATTATCACTAAGTTCAACAACTTTAGTTTCTGTTTCAGATAATCTTTGCAATAAAGAAGGTTTGCCGTCTTTACCTTCAATTATAGAAGATTTCAGAGATTTTATTTCGCTTAATGCTCTTCCGGACTCGTCTTTGAATTCATTAATAAGTCTTTTGAAATAAATCTTTTCTCCTTTTTTAAGCTCTCTTTCTTCTTCTTTCATAGCACTTGACAATAAATTATGTAAACCAAATTTAATAAAAATTATTATTTAAATAATAAGCCTTTTTACTAAGCTTAGTTTCATAAATTGCTGATAAACAAAATGCTAATCATAAAGATAGTATTTAGGAAAAAATTTTCAACTAGCACTTCACCATCACTTGGTTTTTCTCCACTTTGTCGCCTGCTTTAATCAAAATTTCTTTCACTACACCATCAGCGGGTGCTTTTATTACATTTTCCATTTTCATGGCTTCCAAAATCATAATAGCATCGCCTTTTTTAAACTCAGCACCTTCTGCCACCAACATTTTTAGCACCAAACCCGGCATAGGGGCTTTTATGTCGTTTACCTTATTTGCAGCAAGGTCGGCCATGCCCATTTGTTCCAGCAAAATATCAAAGCGGTCTTTTACACCTACCGTGTGCTTTTGTCCGTTTACCTTCACCGTATAGGTTTTAGTCTCGGCATCAAACCCTGCTATCTCTACATTGTATGATGTATTGTTTAGCAAAAGGTGCATGCGGTGTTCATCAATCCTATATACATCAGGCTGCACCGCTTCGCCGTTTATTTCAATTTGTTCATCTTTTTCAGTGATGGTATAATCGCGTTTATCGTTTACTTTTGCCTTTATCATCTGGATTAAATTTTTTCAAAAATCAACAAAACTCAAAAGATAAAAAAACCGATGCGTAAAATACTCTTGGCACTTACCATTGTGTCCCTTACTGTTGCAGCTTGCAAAACCTCAAAAAAAACTACTAAAAATGATGAAGCAATGGCTGAAGCTCTTGTTTCTGATTTAGAAGAAGCCGAATATGCTATTGATACTAGTGCTATTGAATACGATGAAGGTTGGGAGGTTACTGAGCCTGCTGATGAGCCCGAAATGCCTTACAAGCCAAGCCGCACTCGCTTAATAGATATTATACATACCAAGCTAGATGTAAAGTTTGATTACGAAAAACAATATATGTATGGCAAGGCGTATATTACCTTAAAGCCTTATTTCTACCCCGTTAGTACTGTTACACTTGATGCTAAAGGCTTTGAAATACTAGGCGTTTTTATGGTTGATGCCAAAAACAATACAACTCCATTAGAGTATTTGTATAGCGACTTGCAACATTTGAATATTGAGTTGGGTAAAGAACTTAAAAGCAACCAAGAGATTACGCTGTTTGTAAATTATGTGGCAAAACCAAACGAGTTACCTAATAGCGGTGGCGATTTTTACGACCCAACAGAGCCAATAAAAGAAGATAAGGGGTTGTATTTTATCAATCCTACGTTTGAAGATAAAGAAAAGCCTCGCCAAATATGGACACAAGGCGAAACCGAAAGCGCATCGTGCTGGTTTCCTACCTTCGATTCTCCTAACGAGCGTATGACACAGGAGATAATAATGACGGTTGACACTCAGTATGTTACTCTTTCAAACGGAAAACTTATAGCATCAAAAGTTAATCGCGATGGTACGCGTACCGACCATTGGAAACAAAACTTGGCTCATGCGCCCTACCTTGCCATGATGGCTGTTGGTGAGTTTGCTGTAGTAAAAGATAAATGGCGCAATATTGAGGTAAACTACTATGTAGAGAAAGACTATGCAAAGTATGCGCGCCTTATTTTTGGTAACACCCCTAAAATGATAGAGTTTTACTCACAAAAACTAGGTGTTGATTATCCTTGGGAAAAATACCATCAAATAGTGGTGCGCGATTTTGTATCGGGTGCTATGGAAAATACCGGAGCAGTAGTGCATTTTGATAGGTTGCAACACGATGCCCGCACACACATCGACGAGCCTTTAGAAGAAATTATAGCGCACGAGTTATTTCACCACTGGTTTGGCGATTTAACTACCATAGAAAGCTGGGCAAACCTTCCCTTAAACGAGAGTTTTGCTACCTACGGTGAGTATTTGTGGACTGAGTACGCCTATGGTCGTGATGAAGCCGATGGTAACTTGTACAAGTACCTAAGAACATATTTAGGCGAAGCCGAAGAAAAACAAGTGCCGTTGGTGCGTTTTCACCACGAGAAACCTAATGATATGTTTGATGCACACAGCTATCAAAAAGGAGGGCATGTATTGCACATGCTACGCAAATATGTTGGCGATGAAGCCTTTTTTAAAGCACTGAATATATACCTTACCCAAAACAAATTTAAAAGTGTAGAAATGCACCAATTGCGTTTAGCTTTTGAAGAAGTAACCGGTGAAGACCTTAACTGGTTTTTTAACCAATGGTTTTACAGTGCAGGCCATCCTGTGTTAAATATTGAACACAGCTATGATGCTGATGCAGGTTTATACTCGATAGAAGTATACCAACAACAATACGGAAAAGATATACCTGCGGTATTCCGTTTGCCGGTAAAAGTTGATTTGTATTTTGCTGATGGAACTAAACGTACCGAAGAGGTTGTGGTTGATGAAAGCTACAAAAAACTTGACTTTTTTGTTAGTAGCAAACCCCGCTGGGTAAATTTTGACGCTGAAAAAATGCTGCTTTGTCAAAAAACAGAAACCAAACCCGAAGCTGACTGGTTGGAACAAATGGGTGGCCCTTTGTTTTTAGATAAAGTAGAAGCACTAGACCATGCCGGCGACCTTGAAAACCGCACTACCACCAATGATATAGTACGCACAGCCATTGGCGATAAATTTTGGGGTATACGTTACCGCGGACTTAAAGCAATTAAAGAACTTGAACTGCTAGACGAAGACCCGAGCTACGAAAGGCGTGTAGCTTATATGGCCGAAAATGATAAAAAATCAACAGTACGCTCAGGTGCACTTGATATAATATCGAGTACTCAAAAAGCTGAGTATGCTCCTATTTACAAAAAACTACTTACTGATTCATCGTATTATGTAGCCGGTGAGGCTATTACTTCGTTAGCCCAAGTTGATAGCATGGCTGCGGTTAATTTTGCCGAAGCCAACTACAATAAAGAAGACAAGCAAATGAAAGCTGTTTTTCTTTACGTATTGGGTAAATACGGCAGCCAAAACTATATGAACTGGTTTGAAAAAGCCTTTGATGAGCAAGACGGGCAAATGATGTTTTTGGTAGCCAGTGGGCTAGGGGCACACATGATGCGTGGCGATGAAAACCGTGTTTTAAAAGGACTTGAGCTTTTGCAAAGCGATAAAAATGCCTCAAACTGGTTTATGATGTTTGTTATGTATGGCATTAAGAAAGACGTTAACCAAAAGTATATACCTATTTACAATAACCTTGTTGATAGGCAAGACTCGTTACTTCCTTCTGAAACTAAAAAGCTGGAAACCCTTACCCAAATACTTACATTAACGGGTGGTTTGGAAAGTGAAGAGGAAGAAAGCAACCAACAACATTAATATATAAAACCAACTTATTTAAAAAATCCTGTTGGTGCTAGCCAACAGGATTTTTTGGTTTAGGTCAAACAAAAACTGTGTATGTTTTTTACATATACAAAGTATTAAAACCGTAGGTTTGAAACCGAAAAATAACACAACCGTGCAAAACTATTGCGAAGTAATAACCATAGGAGATGAGCTGCTAATAGGGCAGGTGGTAGATACCAACTCGGCTTGGATAGGGCAGGAGTTAAATAAAATAGGTCTTGAAATTGTACAAAAAACAGCTATTAGCGATAGGTACGAGCATATTATAGCTGCACTAGACAGTGCAAAAACCCGTGCCAATATTATACTTATTACGGGAGGGCTTGGTCCCACAAAAGACGACCTTACTAAGCAAACCCTTGCACAATATTTTAACTGCGGTTACCGCACTGAGGAAGCAGTAAAACAGCATCTTATTGAGTTTTTTACCAAAAGGGGTATGCCCATACTTGATGTAAACATTGAGCAAGCTGATGTGCCCGAAATTTCAGAAGCCATATTTAATCCATTGGGTACAGCACCCGGTATGTGGTTTGATGTTGATGGGGTAATATACGTATCGATGCCGGGTGTGCCATACGAAATGAAGGGCATGATGGAAAGCTTTGTATTACCTCGTTTGGCAAAAATGAGCGAGGGGAAACATATACTGCACAAAACTATTATGACGGTGGGTATAGGTGAATCATTTCTTAGTAAAAAAATTGAATCTATTGAAAATAGCCTGCCCAAGCACATAAAACTAGCTTATCTACCCAATTATAATATTGTGCGCCTGCGTTTTACCGCTCGCGGTGATAACGAAGCCCAAATGCAGGCTGAATTGGATGAAATTGTAAAACGCTTGTACGAAGCTGTGGGCGAGTATATTGTAGTTGATCAGGATACACCAATGCCGCATTTGGTAGGTAATTTGCTAACACAACGAGGTAAAACCATAGCTACCGCCGAAAGTTGTACAGGTGGGTTTATAGCCCATCAGCTTACTAGCAATGCAGGTAGTTCGGCCTATTTTATAGGTTCTATAATATCGTACCACAACAATGTGAAAATGCAACAATTGGGTGTGTCAAAAAATGTACTTGAAACTGTAGGAGCTGTGAGTCAAGAAACGGTGGAACAAATGGTGCGTGGAGTGATGCAACAACTGGGTACAGATTATGCTTTGGCTACCAGTGGCATTGCAGGCCCCGATGGTGGAACGCCTGAAAAACCTGTGGGCACAGTTTGGATAGCCGTAGGGAACGCCAATAAAGTAGTTGCTGAAAAATTTAAGTTTAACGGTACACGCCAAGCTATAATAGAGCGTAGCGCAATAATGGGCTTAAACATGGTGCGCAAGCTTATTTTAGAAGACTAGACTTTTGTTATTGGTTGACTGGTGTTTGGTTGCCGGAGATTAGTGAAGAAAGCTTTGTAGCTTTGGTTTTATAGTTTTATTCTTGAAGTTACTACTCCAAACTCGTTTCTTAATCTCGTTGCTCAATAATCATTAATGTTGCGAGAGATGCTGAACTATGTTTAGCACGATTGCCAGCAACCTCGTCATTACAGAATAATTGTATTGAAACTATTCAAAAATATCATTATACCTACTGCTTAAAACAAAAATTGGGAGGATAGCTTTCGCTAATCATCCCAATTTTGTGTTAGTTATTGTAATAGTTATACGTTATGCACTGGCTACCTCAGCATCGCGGTGTATTTTTTTCACCAAGCCTTGCAAAACTTTTCCGGGGCCAATTTCAGTAAAATGGGTCGCGCCATCGGTCACCATAGCTTGCACACTTTGTGTCCAACGCACAGGCGCGGTAAGTTGTGCCACAAGGTTTTTCTTAATCTCATCAGGATTAAAAACAGCACTGGCTGTTACATTTTGATATACTGGGCAAATGGGGTTGCTAAAATGGGTTGCCTCAATAGCTGCGGCAAGTTTTTCGCGGGCAGGCTCCATAAGTGGCGAGTGAAATGCACCACCAACATTAAGCACCAAAGCACGTTTTGCGCCTGCGGCCTTCATAGCCTCACAAGCTGCGTTTACGGCATCTACTTCACCCGATATAACTAATTGCCCAGGGCAGTTATAGTTAGCAGGTACTACAATACCGTTTATTGATGCACAAATTTCCTCAACCTTTTCGTCTTCTAAGCCTAAAATAGCAGCCATAGTACTTGGTTGCAATTCGCAGGCTTTTTGCATAGCAAAAGAGCGTTGGGCTACAAGGTTTAATCCGTCTTCAAAACTTAGTGTACCATTGGCCACCAATGCTGAAAATTCTCCTAACGAGTGCCCTGCTACCATATCAGGCTTAAAGCTATTGCCCAATGTTTTAGCTAATATTACTGAATGCAGAAATATTGCGGGTTGAGTAACACGGGTTTCTTTTAATGCTTCTTCGGTTCCCTCAAACATCTCATCAGTTATACGGAAACCTAGTATACCGTTGGCTTCGTGAAAAAGTGCGTTTGCTTCTTTATTTGTGTCAAACAAATCTTTGCCCATACCCACAAATTGTGCGCCTTGACCGGGAAATATATATGCGTTTTTCATTGGCTAAGTTTTATGGCTTCAAAACTAAGAAATTATTTGCTTGCTTAGGCAGCTTGTGGGCAATATGGCTTTAACAAACTGAGTATGTTTGTATATACTTCAAACATGGGTATTGACGGATAGACGCCATAAAAGTCTTAAAAAATACATCAGCTAAAACAGCTATAACAAAGGGTTTACTCATTATTACGCACTAAATAGTTGTTAAAAAAGGGAAGTTCTGTCTAAATAAAAACCTTCCCCACTCGAATAATATTTAGTAGCAATGCTATAAAACACATTTAAAGATGAAAACCTATATGATACTTTTGTATTACAATTTAATACTACCTACAAAAACACAACTACCACCTATTTTTTACTACCGCGTATGAAACTAAGACTTAACCTGCCCGCCTACGCCCTAATAGGCCTGCTTGCTTTACAAAGCTGCAAAAGGGATAATACAGACAATACACCTAATGGTTCTGGTCCGGTAGCAAATGTTACCCATATTGACCAAATGGTGGTGCCCAATAGTTTTGACTACGCGACTACCCATGTAGTAAATGTTGACGTGGTGTTAACTGATGGAAATGGATCGCCTTTTAAGGGGGTTAAGGTATCGCTATACGACGGACAGGTGGAGCCTAATCTTCATCCAAAAGAGCTTTATACAGGTTTTACTGGAGCTGATGGCAGGCTGCAAGCCTCTGTTAGTTTGCCTACCTACTTAAAAGAAGTGGTGGTGTATCCTTATACTATTGGTATTCCTAATAATGTGGTAGTGGCTGTAAGCGCTAATATGGTTAAGTTTCACTTTACTAACGGGGCTTTACAATCAAAATTTGAAGCACCCAAAAACATTAATGGTAATGTGCCCAATAATGGTATTGTACGCAAAAGTGGTATTGCTGATAAATTTTCTAAAAAATTAGGAACATGGAACAACAGTGGTGTGCCTAACTATAAAGAAACTCAACGTGATGTGCTTACTACAACGTTTTTAAATAATATAGCCGCTTCGTTTCCCGAAAGTAGGCCTGTACCTGTTAATCACCCTGAGTATTTGTTGGAAACCAACGAGCGTAACCTTAAAATTACCGAATTATCAGACGTGTGGATTACGTTTGTGCACGAGGGTGCAGGTTACCTAAACTCATTAATGTATTATGTATACCATAAAGATTCTGTACCCACATCAATCAACAATATTGATAGCTTTTACATAGTGTTTCCTAATACCTCGTTTAGCGGTAGCGGTGGTGGTTTAACGGCTGGTGATAAAGTAAAAATAGGTCGTTTCAAAAAAGATTATATCATTGGTTTTGCCCTTGCTGCAAACGGTTATAGCGGCACTTCAGTTACGGCAGGTTTAAATGTTTGGGTAACCAATAAAGAACTAAATAACGAAGCTACGGCGTACAAACAACACGCAGCATTATTACACGATGGTGATAACGACCGTTTTATAATTGGTTTTGAAGATTTGAAACGCGATAATTTTGGATCTGATGACGATTTTAATGACGCTTTGTTTTTTGCCACATCAAACCCTGTAGAAGGTATTGATAACAGCAATATACCTCCAATTGATAAACCTGCCGACTGTGATAATGATGGTGTAAGCGATGTGTACGATGATTACCCTTGCGATGCCAGCAAAGCCTACAATCGCTATTTTCCATCAGAAAACGAGTATGGTACACTAGCGTTTGAAGATTTGTGGCCACACACTGGTGATTATGACATGAACGATTTGGTTTTACGTTGGAGATTTCATGCTGTTGCTGATGCACAAAATAAGGTAATTGAGTTAAACTGTAAGGCATTTGCTGCTGCCAAAGGAGGCTCGTTTCCTATTGGTTTTGGTATTGAGTTTCCTTTTAATGCATCATCGGTTAGCACTGTTACAGGCTCGCAAATTACCCGTAATCGTGTAACACTTAATGGTAAAGGGCTTGAAAACGGGCATACAAAAGCGGTGGTAATGTTGTTTGATGATGTTGCCGACCAACTAACGCATACCGGGGGTTCTTTCTTTAATACCATGCCCAACTCGGCTGTTTCAACTCCCGATACTATTGTTACAAAAATGACCTTCACATCACCCATTACCTTTACTACTTTGGGCGATTATCCCTTTAATCCCTTTATTTTTACTAATGATAGAGGTACTGAAATACACTTGCCCGACCGTGCAAATACTGCAAAGGCAAATACAAATTTATTTAATACGGGTAAAGACAATAGCAACCCCAGCCAAGTGCGCTACTACAAAACAGCAAACAACCTGCCTTGGGTATTGCACTTACCCATCAGTTTTGATTATCCATTCGAGAAAAAATCAATTATTGATGCGTATAGTAAGTTTGCCGATTGGGCACAAAGCGGGGGCACAAATAGTGCAAGCTGGTATCTTGATGAAACAGGAAACCGCAACCCCATTAACATATTTAACCGATAGGTTTATACACACATATTTTCACTTAGGTTAATTTTAAAATAGCACTCAAAAGGTGCTATTTTTTTTATTCTAAAAACCACTTAAATAACACTGTTTGCCATTAAAATAATAATACCTGCAATGCTGTAAAACGTCTTTAGCATCTCTAATATCAGCAGTATGTTTGTAACAGCAAATACAATAGATAGTAATATTTTTTTTCATAAAATTGATAGTTTTAAGAGCACGTCGGGATGACGTGCTTTTTTTATTTTATAGGTCTTGCACAAATATTTGAGGACTATTTTTTTAATAGGGAAATCTACTCTATCAAAAAAAATACAGCTTTCAAGACGGCTTAAGTCGTCTTGAAAGCTGTAATAGAAATAGCAGTGGGTGTAAAACCCACTGTAAATGGAGTTTCTTATTCCTAGCTTATGTTACTTTAAAATAAACTTCCCGCAGCCCATTGCAAACTAGCCATAGCTTTGTAATAATCGGCTTTTAATTGCAGCAGTTTTTTTTGTGTATCTAACATTTTGTTCTCACGGGTATTAACCAAAAACAACGAGCTTTCGCCCAATGCAAAACGATTATCCTCTGCCCCGTACAATCTGCTATAGTTAGATTGTGTAATCTCTGTTAGGCGTATTTGCTCGCGCAGGGCTTGCATACTGTTTGTAGCTTGTACTATTTTGTTTTCAATAGCCAGTTTGTCGTACGTCCGTCCGTACTCGGTTTCAGTTATTTTAAGATTTACTTTATTGCGCTCACCTCTAGCTTCTGATAAGCGAAGCGGTAGGCTAAAGTTAATAGCAAATTTGTTGTTGTTTTCAAGATATGCCCTATCAACCGCACCAAAATTGCCATAGCCTTTGCTAAGCATATTGGCCGACACTGTAAAATCGGGCAATAGGTTTTGTGTTCTAAACCTTTGCTCTACTTCAAGCGCATCCAATTTGTAATCATAGCTTTGCAGCTTAGGGTGTTGATTAATAGATAATAAATCAAGCGAATCAAGCAATTCTTGCCCCAGTGCTTCAAAATCAGCAATGTGCCAAAGGGTATCGGGCACTATGCCTTCGGGCAAGGCGTAGGGTTCATTATTTTCAAGCCATAAATAGTTTGATACTTCAAGGGTAGCGTTGGCAAGTTTTACTTCGGCTTCATTTAAGGCAACTAAAAAATTGTACAATTGTGCGTGTGCCTCAACAGTATCAATGGCAGCAACTTCGCCCTGTGTTTGAAGGCTTTTTACAAACCCAAAACGCTTTTGGTTTATGGCTACAATGCTTTTAATTAATTGGTACGATTTGTAGCTGTACGCCCAGCTCCAATAGGCTTGCATTGAGCTATACAACAAATCGTTCATTTGCAGCACCATTTCTTGCTCGCTTTGTTTAATGCCCAGTTTAGCTTGTTTTAGCAAGTTGCGGCGTTTATCCATCAACAAATTTTTAGCCAATGGTATATTTATGCCCACATAGCTGCTTTGCCCCAATGTATTCTCAGGGTTGTTTCGCCCCCCTCTTAGTTGTTCAGTACCAGCCTTTATTTCTATACCATACCAAGTAGGTATTTTAAGTTCAGTATTTAAGTAGTTGTAATAGTTAATTCCTCCAAAATCTTTGTTTTGATATTTTGCTGCCAAGTATGGATCGAAACCACCGCGCGATTTTATTAATTCAGCTTGCGCCTGCTGTATTACAAGGGCTACTTTTTTTGCCGTAGGATGGTATTTTTTTATAATATCAACATACTCTTGCTGCGATAATATTTTTAATGCGCTATCTTCTTGTCCATTACCCATAACGGTAAGGGGCAACCAAAACAGAAGTGCAATAAAAACAGTATTAATATTTACTTTTATTCTCATCTACAGCTTGTTTTGGGGTGTAAAAATCAGGAGGGAAACCGTTTATATTTCGCCATAGCTCGTACCATACGGGTACATCATTAAGCAGCAGTATACCCTGTGCTCCGGCACCAATGCGAAGGGTTTTTGGCCATGCTTTTTTGGTGGAATCTTCGGCTACTAATACTCTAAATTTTCCGTTTTTACTTAACGAGCTTTCTATGGCTACTACTTTGCCTGAAAATGTACCGTACGATGATTGAGGCCATCCGCTAAATACTAATGCAGGATATCCGTCAAATAAAAACTGTACTTGTTGACCTTTTGCTAAAAGTGGAACATCAACGGGGCGCACAAAAATTTCGACGGCATATTGCATATCATCGGGCACAATTTCTACAATCATTTCACCTTCTTTCACCATCTCGCCCAAACCTGCTTTTTTAGCTTTTATTACTTGCCCGTCTTGTGGTGCGGTAATAAAATACAGCCCTTGCCGCACATTATAGTTCATGTATTGGTTTTCTAGTTTTGCTACTTCACCTTCGCCTGCGGCAATTTCTGACAGCACTTGGTAGCGATCTCCTTCAACCTTTTGCATTTTTTCGATATACTCTTGCCTAATTGAGTTTTGTTCTATCTGAAAACGCAACAACTCTTGCTTTGAGTTATTAAACTTTATCTCGGCATTAATTTTTTTAGCTTGGGCATCTTGTTTGGCCTGATTTCGGGTTTCAAGTTGGGTTAGCGATACTAAACCACTATCGTACATTTTTAGTTGTCGCTCATACTGTGCCGTTTTAATTTTATAGTCATTAATAGCCGCAAGCATATCCATGCTATCGCTATCAATTTTCATACGTTGCTGGGTAACTTTATTTTCTATTTCTGATAGCTTAAACCGCAATGTTTTTTGCAACACTATAAGTTGATTGCCTTGCACATTTGCTTTGCCTTGATAGCTTTCTATTGCGCCCAATTTGGCTTCAATCTGTTCTTTAGTACGTTGTAATAATTCAGGATCTAAGTAGGCGTCTTTTACCTCAGTCAACTGTATTATTGTATCTCCCTTTTTCACATAATCACCCTCTTTCACATACCACTTGGCTACTTTACCTGCAATAACCGTATTTAATTCTTGTGGTCGTTGTTCTTGACGAAGTGTTGTAACATTACCTCCTGAGCTAACATTTTGTGTCCACGGAATAAAAAAGGTTATAAACACAAATACCATAAAGCCATAAAACCAGTATTTTATTTTTGCTTCTTTACCACTACGGTAGAGTGCTTTAGCTGATTTTGGTTGATAATTATTGTATGAGTTCTTTTTATCAATCATGTTAAGCTATAATATCTAGTTTATTGCCTTTTAACTGGTAGGTAACATCGCATTTTTTTGCAAAATTGGTGTCGTTACACACTATTACCACTGTTGTTTGAGGCAGTTGATTTAAAATATAATCTTGTATTTTTTTCTTTTCGTTATCATCCATAGCTTGCCAAGGTTCATCAAGCAGCAACAACTGGGGTTGTTTTATTAAGTTTCTTAGCAATAGTATTTTTTGCATTTCTGTTTGCGATAGGTTTTTACCATCGCTAATCAGGTATTTATTCAACCCGTCTTTACCGTCTTCTATCAAACTGCTAAGCCCAATTTCTTTTGCTATTTGCACTATCTGTTGGGTAGTAATGGGTTTGCAGCTTTGCAATAAGTTTTCTAGTAATGTACCTTCAAAAATCTCGTGGTGGTTAATTAATAAACCGGTTTCTTCGCGAATAGAATCGTAGGTATAGTTGGTGTATGGTAAATCGTTTATTAGTAGTGTACCGCTATAATCCTGTATTTTTCCGCCCAACAAACGTAGTAAGGTCGATTTTCCAATACTTCCCACGCCTACTATAGCTACCTTTTTTCCTTTTGTGATGGTGAAGTTAGCATCATCAATCACTTGTTTTATTCCATTATGGTACGATAAGCCTTCGGCGCGTAGGCTAATACCTTGTTCTGTCGAGTTAAGTTCTATTGCGCCTGATGTTTCTTCGGGCAATTCAAGTATTCTATCTAGTTTATTTACAGCAGTAAGTGTATCGTAAATGGTTTCTAGGTTTATTATAAATTTTTCAACCGCGCTTATTACAGTCAAAATTACAATTTCTGTAGCGATAAACTGACCTATACTAAGCTGCTGCTCTATTAGTAAATACGTGCCAACCACAAACATTACTGCTGTTATAAGTACTTTTAATATTATAAGCCACCAAAATTGAAACACTAATATTTTGAAATGTGATGTACGGGCATTAAGGTAGTTAACAGTGTCCTCGTCAGTTCTTTTCACATTTAGTACTGATGAGGGGGTGAATTTGAAGGCTGATAAATTTCGTGCTATTTCCTCAAGCCAAGCGGCTACTTTGTATTTATAATCACTTTCTTTTATACTGGTTTCTAAACCTTTGTGGCCTGAATAACGCATTACCAACACCAAAACAAACAATAAAAACAAGCCAAATACTATAAATACAGGATGGTAAAAACTAAGAACCAATAAACCAAACACTAATTGTATTGAAGCTAAAGGGACATCAAGCAATAGTTTTGCTACCCCTTTTTGCAGTGTAACCACATCAAAAAAGTGATTTACTTTGTGGGGCAAATAGGTTTGGGCTTTGCCTAAATCTATCTTAGGTAAAAACTCAGCATAGGCAAGTGCATAACTGCTAAATAGCTCTTGTTGCAATTTTTCAATCAACTTCATTTGGCTCACCTGTATCACTCCGCCCACAAGCACCCCCAACACTACCAAGCCAATAAGTATAACTAGTGATGTAGACATTGTATTACTTAGCACATAGCTAATAATAGTTTGTATTCCTAATGGCAACGATAGCTGTATAATACCGGCGAAAAAAGCAAAAAAGTATATCGAAATAATCGTCTTCTTCCTATTCAAAAAAAGACGATGTATTTTTACTATAGGATGTGTTTTAAAATCTCTGTTATTCGCCATATTTGTTTTATAACCCTTGTGCCAAATGGCACTCCTTTTTGCTAAACATATTAGTAAAAAACTCTATCAAGCAAAGTTTAAAATATTTTGCCAAAGTTGTTGCTAAGCAAATTTCTGTCCACTTTTTTAAATTTTAGCCTATTTACCTTTATTTCTATAAAAAAAGTCAACAACGTTTATCTGTTTTTGTTGTGTTGGTTCTATTATTTAACCATTTAATAACGGATATAAAAACTGGGTTAGCTGATAATACAAAGGTATACCCACTAATACGTTAAATGGAAAGGTAATGCCTAGTGATGCCGTAAGTGATAGGGTTGGGTTAGCTTCAGGCAAAGCTATTTTCATGGCAGCAGGTGCAGCTATGTATGATGCACTAGCTGCCATAGTGGCCAGTATAAACGAACCGCCAACGCTTAGGCCGGTTAATGAAGCTATACATACCCCTAACAAGGCCGATATTAATGGCATAATCAAACCGAAACCCAGCAAAAATGCGCCTACTTTTTTAAGGTCTTTTATACGGCCTGCGCTCACAATACCCATCTCTAGCATAAAAAAGCACAAGAAGCCTTTAAACAAATCGAGAAAAAACGAGTTAATGGCCACATTGTGCGTATAGCCTGTTACTAGGCCAATGGCCATACCACCAAGTAACAATAGTATGGTTTTGCCAAAAAATACCTCGTGCAAAATTGCTTTTAGCTTTAGTGGTGCAGCGCCTTTGGTTCTTCCGCCTACACGTGCCAGTACTATGCCTACCGCAATTGAGGGTATCTCTAGCATTACCAATAAAACCGTGCTATAACTTTCGTACGCAACATTTAGGTTTTTAAGGTAACTAAGGGCAACAGCAAAGGTTACAGCACTTACCGAACCATAGTGTGTGGCTATGGCTACGGCATTGGTTCTATCAAATTTGCCTAGCTTTAATAGTATGGTAAAGGCTATTAGGGTAATAACAATGCCTAATAAAAGTGTGCCTGCTGATGGTGCAACAATTTGTGAAAAACTGTTGTGTGAAAGTTCAATACCCCCTTTTATACCAATAGATAAAAGCAAGTAAATACTAAGAGTTTGGTAAAAACTGCCCGGTACTTTTAGGTCTGATTTCATCAGAGCTGCAAATACGCCAAGGGCAAAAAACAATACTACGGGGTCTAAAAGTGCTTCCATAAAGTTAATGCAAATATAATAGTAATACTATCATTAATAGTGTTACTATTATATTTCTTGTTAGTATTTTATCTATAACTTTGTAGCTTTACTATTATATACCCATGGAGCTGTACCTGCAAATAAAAATGAATAAGAACCTATACCTACGCGACCCTGAACAGTCGGAACTGGGGCAACGAATAGTGGCGGAGGGTATAAATTTATTGCAAAAACTGGGTTACGAAGATTTTACGTTTAAAAAACTGGCGCTGGAAGTAAAAACTACCGAAGCAAGTATATACAGGTATTTTGAAAACAAGCACAGGCTGTTAATGTATATTATTACTTGGTACTGGCATTGGATTGAGTACCAACTAATGTTTAATACCAATAATATTAAAGACCCAAAGGAAAAGATAGAGATAATAATAAACATTCTTACCTTTCAGTTGGATGATAAAGTAAGCGGCTACGGGCACATTAATAAACAAGCCTTACAGCAAATTGTAATTACTGAATCGTCAAAATCATACCTTACAAAAAATGTAAGCACCGATAACGAAACACAACTCTTTAAACCTTATAAAGATGTGTGTGCACAAATAGCAAATATTATTTTAGAGTTCAACCCCAAGTTTGAATATCCCCGCTCGTTGGCCAGCTCGTTAATAGAAATATCCCACTTTCAAGTATTTTTCAAAAACAACCTTCCAAAACTTACTGATTTTGGGGGAGTAGAAAGTACAATACCGGTGGCCAATTTTCTCAAAAAAATTGTGTTTTCAGCAATAAAAACACAGTAGCTAATGAGAGTTACACTAATACTTTTATTACTATTAATAAGCCACTTAAGCAATGCCGCCGATACCCTACGCTACTACCAAGTAGATAGGCTGTGGGCATCAACCTATGCGCCAAGCACTTACCCAAAACAAATAGCTCGGTTTGAGCCACAAGGCCCCGCAAGTATTAAAAGTATAATAGTTACACTTAGCGGCACTAAAGGCGGCACGGCACTTTTGCAAATGTTTGGGCACGAGGGCGGCACAGTTCACCCCCAACTGCAAGCCAATTTATTTCCTCCTGTAACAATTACCAAAACAACCGATGCCGATGATGAACGCATTGAAGTGCTGCTAACAGGGCTAAATATTAGAGTAGAAAACAACCAGTTTTTTGTAGCCATTAGCAATATGGTAAACACAAACCTTCGTGTGGGTTTGGATACCCTTAGCCCAAGCTGCAAAGCCGACCCGCAAAGAGGAGGAGAGTTTTTGTTTTTAACTGCTGAAAATGCACAAGGTAAACGAGCGTTGCAAGGCACGCGTAGCTTTGCAATTGATGTAGTGCTTGAGTACGACCCATTACCATCATCCCCTTGGTTTGTAAATGTGGTTGAGGCTGCTAATATTAAAAGCGGCAATAAAACAGATGAAAATGTGGCTATTGGCAATATAAACCTTGATAGCCATTTGGATATGTTGGTAGGCAACAAGTTGTTTTTAAACAACGGAAACGGCACTTTTACAAATATTAACAATACCGCCAATATAGATTACGCTGTAAATCCTGCGGCCAATATGTTTATTGATATGGATAATGACGGGTGGGACGATATACTTTTCTTATCGCACAATGCTGCACAAAACTATTTGTATCGCAACAATGGAGATAACACCTATACCCAACAGCAATTAAACGGCCTTCCAAATTTTAAGTCAATCACCAGTTTTAGCATAGCCGATATAAATACCGATGGCTATCCTGATATTTTTATTGGTCAGCTTTGGCAGCCGTACGGCACACCTACACCTAATTTTTTATTGATTAATACAAGAAATTTAGGCTTTACAGATGAAACCTATCGATTGGGCGGAAATACACTTGGTTTTAGCCGAGGCAGCCAATGGGTTGATTACGATAACGACGGTGATTTAGATTTGTACGTGGCTAATTATGCGGCTTCGCTTGATAGACCCACCAGCTACGATAATTTCTTTAGAAATAATGGAGACGGCAGTTTTGATAATATTATAAACCAAACCCCTATAGATAATAACAAGGGTACTTTGTTCTACAATATGAGTACAGGTTGCGATTGGGCAGATTATGACAACGACGGGGATATGGATTTGCTGCATAGCAATTTTTCGCATCCGCGCAATATGCCACCTGTGCAATACCAAGCCCCTTGGGGCTCCGATGGTAGCAATATTACAGTGAAAGAAGATACCCGAATGACAACTTTGTTTGCTAACGATGGAGCTGCAAACTACACATTTACCGATATGGTGGGGCAGGTATCGGAAAAGGCGGGACAACTATCACCCATAGGCTTGCAACTTGAAGAAACCCACGCTAACGCAGCATTTGGCGATTTGAACAACGACGGGTTGATGGATATTATCACCACCACCTATTACGAGTGTAATTTTAATGATGTTTATATACAGCAACCCGATAATACTTTTGCTTTAAAAACATTTCACTATGGGCTAAACAAAGTAAACGGCGGCGAAAACCCCACTTTTGTTGATTACGACAACGATGGCAAACTGGATGTAATTATAGGTAATGGCTATAATTTTAGGTTTTACAAAAACAACACCCCACACAGCGGCAACTTTGTTAGTATAGAGCTAAGGGCTACCACAGGCAATAAAAATGCAATAGGTGCGCGCGTATGTATTTGGGCGGGGGGCAAACGCTATATGCAAGATGTTAACGCCGGCAGAGGGATAAAAAGCCAAAAGCCCTGCCGCTTGTTTTTTGGGCTTGGGCAGCACACTAAAATTGACAGTGCTGTGGTGCGATGGCACAATAAGCCCAATACCGAACGGTTTACCAACATTACTATAAATAAGCTAAACTACTTAAGCGAAGGTGGAAATGTGTGGCTAAACACACCACAGGTGGAAGCTCCAAAAGCCCTTGTATCAGTAAGCTCCAACCCTTTTACTGCTGAAAAAATATTTACCCTTTTGCTGCCAAAGAAACAACAGGTGCAATTACAAATTTTTGATGTATTGGGTCGACAAGTTTATAGCACAAACTATACCTTTGCCGGTGGGCAACAGTGCTTGCAGTGGCTAGCTGATGTGGCACAGGGGGTATATACTTACCGGCTGAAAATAGGCGAAACATTGCACACAGGCACATTGGTGAAATAATAAACAATGCAAAAAGGCGAAATATCAAACCGTTTTAATACACTACGCAACAGAACTGACGGTGATAGCGATAAGGGTATTTATTGGGTAAGCAAGCGTATGGGGCTTATTAGAAACATTATTATTATAGTTGGTTTTATAGCCTTTGGTGTGTATATGTGGTTTTGGTACGGCAAATACTCGCACAAGCTAAAAAAACCTTGTCAACTGGCCTACGAGCAGCAGTTTGCGGGACAAGTAGTAAACACTTTTTTAGAAGCCAACAGCAAAGGCACTGTTACCGTACAATTGCTAAACGGTACTGATACTGTAGAATACTATACCGGCTGGGGCGGACACCTAAACACAGGTCAATACATTCGCAAAGGATATTATCTAAAAAAACAAGCCAATAGCTTTGATTTGCAGGTAGCTAAAGAACTTAATGCTGTTGAAGTAATGGAATTGAAGGCAATTGAACCCGAATGTAAGTAATAATGGAACTCATAAAAAAAGAAGATAATATCCTTCTTGTTACCGAATTTATAACGGTAGAAGAGTGTAATTACTTTATTGAACTATCTGAGAAAAGAGGTTATGAACACGCATTAGTAGAAACCGAAAAAGGTTTCCAAAGAATAGAGGGTACTAGAAATAATGATAGAGTTTTATTTACAGACCCTCAACTTTCAGAGCAATTGTTTAATAAAGCAAGTCCATTTATACCAAAAAAGATTGGCTTAAGTAAAGTAAAAGGATTAAATGAATTATTTAGATTTTACAGGTATGAACCTGGTCAACAATTTAAGAAACATCACGACCAAAGTTTTATAAGAAATGAAAATGAAGCTAGTTATTATACATTTATGATTTATTTAAATGATAATTTTACTGGTGGCGAAACTATTTTTAACAATTGTATTATCCAACCGAAACAAGGTAGTTTATTAATTTTTCTTCATCAGCTTGAACATGAAGGAAACGTTATAAGTAAAGGGAAAAAATATGTACTCCGTACAGATATTATGTATAGCTTAGAAATATAAATAGGCATTTGGCAATATACATTTAGCATTAATCGATAGAAAGAAATAGGTGTAAAGATTAAATTGTAAAAGGGGTTACGGCAGGTGAGAGCGTTCGTGCGTGCTGACTAGATTAACTTTTTGATTATCACTATAAACTCTTTACCATACTCTCGTCACACAAGTTCAAGATGATACACTTAGCTACGCCCTTTTAGCGCGTTCCCAACGAACAGACTGACGTTTGCGGATGAAGCGAATAAAACCTGCAAATACTGAGTAATTCATTATAAAGAAGTAGTAGGGCACAAAAAATGCCTTAAACTTCATCTTTTTATTCTCGAAATACCAGCCGAGGGCGGCAGCACTGTAAAAGGCTATTTGGCCTAGTAATAGCAGAATATAGAATATATTGCCATCAAGCACTAAAAGTATGTTTAGGGGCAATAATAGTAGCATACACAGCGGTGTAAGCGACCAACGCAGTACTTTGCGCGATACATAGATGAACCATAATGGCAGGTTGTAAAACGGATTGAGCAGGTTGCCCAAGCGCATTATACTTTGCCAACCGCCGGCACATATACGCACTTTGCGTTTTAGCTCTTCTTTTACCGACATTGATGCGGTTTCCATAGCATAGGCCTGTGGCTCGTATACAATGCGGTAGCCTTTTTCGGCTATACGCATGGTTAGCATAAAATCATCCAGCAAAGTATCGGGCTCAAGGTGTTGGTATAGGTTGGTACGGCAGCTCATCAGCTCGCCTGCTGCACCTGCGGTGGTGTACAAATCGCTATCGTATTTTTTAAGAAACGATTCGTATTTCCAATACAATCCTTCGCCTGCACTGCTGGCGTTTTCTTTATCTTTTTGTATGATGCGTTTTTCGCACGCTACCGCACCCGTTTTAGGGTCTTGGTAGTGTTTCACTATTTCGCGAAGTGCTTCTGTATTTAATATTGTATTGGCGTCGCAAAACACTACAAATTCAGTAGTAACCTCCTTCATAGCGCGGTTCATTGCTCCTGATTTTCCGCCCCGTTCGGGGGTGTGCATCACGGTAATGCCTTCTATATCTTTTATTTTCTCGTAGGTGCCATCGTCGCTGCCATCGGTAATAAAAAGTATATGCAGTTTGTCTTTGGGGTAATCAAGGTTTTTGCTGTTTTCTACTTTTTCAAGTATAAAATCAGCTTCGTTATAGCTGGGTACTATTAGGGTAATATCGGGTAAAAATGTAGCATCGTAAGCAACTTTTTTAGGCCAAATGGCGTGTTTTATCTTCACCAGTATAAATACTATAATTCCGTAGCCAAAAAAGGTATACAGTACTATGGTAAAAAATATCCAAAATAGTATTTCTGCTGTGTTCATTGGGTTGTTTCTATTTTTTCCATGCTGTATAAAAGCCACAGGTACAAGCGGCAGGTAAAACATCGGCCACTGCACAGTCTAATTTTTGTAGTGCACTAATGCGGTTGGCAAGCATAGAGTATGGGAATATACGGTCGAAAAAATCGGCTTTTGCAAAGGCGTGTTGGCTAAAGCCTGCACTTTGCATCATGTTGGTTAGTTTGGTGCGCGAGAAGAACTGTATGTGCGTCAAATCAGGGTTACTACTTTGCTCGGTAGCATTGGCATAGCCAAAGGCTTTTTTCACCTTCACCAATTGGCGCGTATAGCCTTTGCGCATCATCCATTGCATTGGTTTGGTCATTATAGTTTCGCGGGGGCCATAGCCGTTAGGCACGGTTACTATCATTATACCGCCGGGTTTTAAAATTCGGTAAGCACTTTGTACTAATTCTTCAGGGTGGGGAAGGTGCTCCAGTACTTCGCTGCATATTACCACATCGTACTCGTCGTTTATGGTAAATTTATTAGCATCAGCTACTTCAAAGGCTACGTTGGCAAAAGTGTTTATACTGTTAGCGGTTTCTATTGAAGCATCGTCAACATCAATACCTTTTACATTAAATCCTAAACTACCAAGTGCAAGTGCAATGTTTCCATTGCCGCAACCAATATCAAGTACTTTACTTGTTTCTTTGTTGTATTGGGTAGTTTGGTCTACAATAAAATCTAAACGTTTAAAATCTTCAACGTGCTGATAAACCGTGTGCTTGTAGTAATCTTTCATGTATATTTATAAGGTGGCTAAATATTTTCGTATAGCTGAAGCATTTGGCGGGCGGTATTTTCCCAGCTAAATTGTTGTGCCCTTTGCAAACCTTTCTGTTTTAATTCGGTGCGCAAATCGGGGGTGTTCATCAACAATTCTATTTTTTCAGCAAGTGTTTCAGGTTTAAAAGGATCAATAAACAAAGCGGCATCGCCTGCTACTTCGGGCATACTTGATGTATTTGAGGTAATAACGGGCACACCGCACGCCATAGCCTCTAGCAGGGGTATCCCAAAACTTTCGCGCAGCGATGGGTATAAGAATATGGTGGCGTTGTTTATAATACTTGGCAACTCGTGGTTGGGCACATACCCACAGGTAATAATATTGTCTTTTAGGTCGGTGGCTTTAAGCTCTTGCAGGGTACGTTGCAGGTAATCTCTGTCAAGGTCGGGCATTACCAGTGGCAAGGGCAGTTTGTTTTGGCTTTTTAGCAACTTTAGTGCTGCCATAACACCACGTACATTTTTTTTAGGGTCGGTATTGCCTAAAAAAAACATATAGCTTTTGGGCAGTTTATACTTTAGTCTGATGCTTTGCAAAGCCATTTCATCGTCAATGGGCTTAAAATGTTCGCCCACGGCGTTGTATACTGTTGTTACCTTTTCAGGCGGTAAGCCAAAATGGTCAATAATACGCTTACGCTCGTAGTTTGATACTGTGGCTATGGCTTTGCTTATTTTTACTACTTTGGGAACATTCCAACGGCGGTATAGGTTGCCTATGCGCTGGTACCATGTGCCTTGGCTTAGGTTTAGTTTTTCAAGGTATATTATATCGTGCAGTGTAACCACTAAGGGCACAGGGCATTTTAGCGGTGCTGTGTTTGATGTGCAATGCAGTACATCAATTTTATGTTCTTTAACTGCTGCGGGAAGTTTTACCTGCTCCCAAATAGGGTAGGGGCCTCCTTCTACTTTTACAATTTCAAAATTATGGGTAGGTAATATTACTTTGTCGTCTTCATCTGGCTTTACAAATACAACAAATTGGTGCGGCGTATCAAGTTTTTGCAGGGCTTTTATAAGCTCAAGCGCAACTATATCCATGCCGTGCTTCTTTTTTCTAAAAAGTCGTTGTGCTTCTATTCCAATTCTCATGTGCCCTCCTTTTTTTGCCCGTGTGGGGTATGAATAAATTTTTTGTTAGCCCCTTTAAGTCTGAAAAGGGTTGCAAAAAACAATGCAAATGCTTTGGGAAGTGTTAAAAGTGCTTTTAGTGTTTGGCTGTTGTAATATTTGCGAGGAACTGATATAAGAAGTGCTACTACATTAAATACTAAAAGCAGCAACCATGTGCTATTATACAAGTCTAACCCTGTAATATATAGTAGTGTAGTGATGATGAACAACACTCCTACCAATAGTACACGCGGAAACATTATAAATTGGAAAAGCTTATCGGCATAATCGAAGTTGCCGTGAAACAGTTGTGCAAAGCCTGAAAATACAAACCTGCGGAAGTAGTAAAACTGTGCTGATAACCAACGGCGGCGTTGGTTTTGGAATACTGCACCTTGCTGTACTTTTTCATCAAATACGCAGGCATCTTCAAGGTAATATATTTTTATACGGCGGCGTAGTATTTTTAGCTCAAGCTCTTTGTCAAAACCGCCTATTGCACCTATTTCGCTCATTATATCTTTAAAAAACTCAAAGCCGGCTGCTTTGGCCGAACCTATTAATGCGCTTGAAAGCCCAAGTGCAACATGGCCTTTACGAAATATGTGGTTGTTTATCTCTTCGCTGGCACCATCAAGTATAGCAAAAGGTGTATCCGCATTTAATGCTATGCGGTGGGCTTGTATTATTTGTACGTTGTTAACTAGCCTGTTGTTTAGTTTTTGAAGGAATTGGTTTTCCATCACATTATCTACATCAAGCAAAACTACATAGTCGTACTTTGGTTCTATTACCTCAAAGGCTTTGTTTATAGCTTTTGATTTTGTACTGTTTTCAAACTGTACTTCTATGGTGGTAGCATCCAATTTTTTTAGCTCTACAATAGTTTCGGGTTGGCAGCTGTCGGCAATTACGTATATATCGTAAAGGTGTTTTGGATATTGCTGTTTTAGGTTTTCAATAACTGTGTTTACTATTACTGCATCGCCTTTGTAAGCAGGTATCATTACGCAAAAGCTAACCACAGGCTCTCTATGCTCATATTGCTTGGGGCGGTAAAGTATTCCGGCTACGGCAAATAGCAGTAGGTAGGCTACGTTTACACCAAAGTATATAAGTAGTATAAGAGCAATTATTTGTAAAACTATCATTTAAGAATTTCGTTTGTGTGGATGTTATAATGCCATAAATTCCACCACGCTCCGCGCAATAGAGGTAATATTAATTTCCACTCTCTTTTTATTACCAATGTTACTAAATTTTTGGGAATAGCTACGCAATAAAAAAATATCACGCTTACTATTTTTGCAAAACCACCAAAGTTGCGACGTATAAATAACAAGCGGTTGCGGGTGAGGTAGTAGGTTTTTAGTGGACTGCTTTTGCCTGTGCTCATGCTTTCTTTGTGCAATACTTTTGATGTGCCTACATACCAAATTTTATAACCGGCGTTTTTTATGCGTTCGCAGTAGTCTATTTCTTCATAATATAGAAAATATAACTCAGCCATCAAACCTATTTCTTGCAGAAGTGATGTGCGAAACATCATAGCTGCCCCATGTGCTATTTCTGTTGCCTCAACAATATTGTATTGTCCGTTATCTTTTTCCTTGTGCCCTCGTGCAAAGGCACGGCCTGTGTATATATTAAAACCAAAACTGCCTGCATATTGCATAGTATCGGGTGCGTAGTGGTATATCAATTTGGGGCTTACACAACCGCATTTGGGGTCAAGCTCCATTTTTTCAACCAAAGGCTCTAAAAAAGATACAGGTACTTCGGTATCGTTGTTTATCAGTAGGCAGTATTTGCCTGTTGCTTGCCGCAGTGCAAGGTTGTTGCCTCCCGCAAAGCCCAAGTTTGATTTGCTGGTAATAAGTTTCACCCACGGATATTTTTGACTAATACCTTCGGGGCTTTGGCTGCTGGCATTATCAACTACAAAAACCTCAATATTAGGGTAGCTGATTTTTTGTAAACTATCTAACAGGGCAAGGGTGTGCTCTGCTCCGTTATAATTTACGGTGATAATGCTTACTAATGGTGTATCGGTTACCACATCAAATTGGGTTTGGGTTGTTCTTCTTTAGTTTTATCTTCTTCTTCGGGTATATCCCATTTATCACACAAATAAAAGAATACCATACTAAAATATAGTATTGTACCCGTTGGCATTTGTCCAAATATTTGGTTTCCGTAGCTGGCTAGGGCTACGCCAAAAAAGCCGCAAATTAGCCCCGTACACTGGGCTCTGAGGACAGGGTCTCGGAGAAAGAATACTTTTTTAAAGCCCAAATACAATATCATTAATATTTGTGCTATGTGCATTAGCAGGCCTATTATGCCTGTTTCCACCCAAATTTTTACATACCAGCTATCCATTTCGGTTTCTGCTAAATAGCTGCCGGGGCTAAACCGTCTGCCCCAATCTCCGCCTGCTCCAATGCCTCCTCCTAGCGGGCGTGAGGCCATGTAAACTGTAAGTCGTTTTTGATTTTCTAAACGAACTAAAAGTGATGCATCATTAGGGTCGAGCGCGCTGCGTATACGCTGTATTTGATAGTTACCTTGCCCTATAAATGTGTATTTGAGTATTATAAATGCTGTAGCTCCTGCTATAAGTCCAAGGGAGAGTATTTTGAAGTTTTTTACCATAAACAGGTACATAAAAAAACCTCCGCCTAAAATTATTAACGGCCCACGGCTACCTGCTACTGCAAAGCCCCAAAAGAATATAAAAAAGAGACTTATATATATGCCTTTTTGAAATATTGTTTTTGAGCCGGGTACCATAATAAGTGCAAACAGGGCAGCGTGCGCCATAGCTGCTCCAAATTGCCCTGCATCAGAGTAGAAAGAGAAGCTGCGTAGTTTGCCCATAAGTACGTGGGTAATACGTCCGCCTTCGTCTAGCCAACGGTTTTCACCGGCTGTTAAGCCAATGTATTGTTGTTTAAAACCCCAAAATGCTGCTACCAGCGACCACCCTAGCCAAATGCGTATAAAACGCTCCATGTCTTTGCGCTCGTGCATCCACAGCAATAGCAAGGCGGTAACTTGTACCCAGTATAGTGATACTCCTCTAACTGCGTAAAACCACGCTACGCGGCTTTTTGCTTCAGGGTTTACCAGTTCTACTAGGTTGTACATAAACCAAATAACAACAAACCACATTAGCGGATTATTGAGCCGCTTTAAATCGCTTCGCTTTGCATTAAATAATGTGCCTAATATGCTAATACCCAGTATAGCATCAATCATTAACCCGTAGGGGATGGATGGGGGTAAAAATCGGTTCAAACCGATAACAAAAAAACTACAGTGCAGGTATAGTATTAATCCTGTTTGGGGTTTTGCTATACAAAGGCCTGCAAATACAACAGCTATGGGTAGTGCTACTAATGATGCGGCTATGGGGATACCGCCGCCGCTTATGGCCAGCGAAAGCAAAACAGCTATGCCACCTGTAAGAACTGCTAGTCCTAACAAACGAAAAACACTTCTATTTGCTACTGGTTCGCTCATTTTTGTTTGCCAATACCTGCCATAGCGGCAAGGCTTTGCCAGCCACTGCTTATTATACCCGCAAAGGTAAACTTAATATGCTTGCCCAAAAACCAATAGCCTACAGCTACTCCGCTGCCAAAGGTGAGCACTGATACTGCTGCTACTGCTGCAACGGGCGAATTGGGAAACCATTTAATTACTGCAATATCACCTATAACGTTTACGGCAAACATTAATATTACTTTGATAAGATTGAGGCGAGGTTTGTTTACTACATCAAGCCCAATACCACTATATCTTTCAAGCGGAAGAAAAGAGGCGTATATGGCAAAAAAGCGCAATACTGCTGCCGATTCGCGAAAGCCTTCGCCACCCAATAGCACTACCAATGGCTCAGCAAATACAAAGCATAATGCGGCTACGGGCAATATGGCCAGCCACAGTGTGCCTGTGCTGCGGTGAAACTCTTTGGTAAGCTCATCGTGGTTACCTTTGGTGTGTAGCCCCGCCAGTGTTGGCAAACGGGTGATACTAATGGCACTTATGGGCATTTCGAAAACTTGAAGCAAACGTTGGGGTATATTGTAAATACCTACGGCCACAGGGCCTAAAAATATACCAAGTATGTAAGTATCGCTACTGCGCAATAAGTTTGAAAACAGTAGGGTAAACATACTGTATTTGCCAAAGCTGTATAGGTTGCCTCGTTCGGTTTTTTCACCTCTCGAAAAATCGCCTAATCTACTCCAGCCTAAAACTAAAGTAAGCAGTGTGGTAGCCAATTGGCTTATAACAAAGCTCCAAAATATAAAGCTAATGCCATAGCCCCATTTTATGTTGGCTACGTTTAGCAGTAAAAACAATGCTTGGTTGCTTATGCGCACCCATTGTACTTTTTTAAAGTTGGCCGATGCGTTTAAAAACCATGTGGCCAAGTTGTGGGGCATGGTGATAAAGGCCAATAGCCAAAACCATTGCACAAAAAAGCCTAAATCGAAACTTTGAAACCAACTGTAAAAAACTATACCCGGTAGGGTAAATATAGCTACTGTAATAACTGTAAAAAGGCTGCACAATTGCCATGCTGCTCCTGCTACACGGCTTTTTTCATCCGCAGTTTGTGCGGCTGCCATATTGCGTATTACGGGGTTGAGTATAAAGCCTGACCGGATAACATCGAAAAGACCAAAGGTGGTGGCAAAAACTATCCAACTACCAAAATCTTCTTTGCTTAGTGTACGTGCTTGTATGGCAATGGTGCTAATGCCCAGTAGTGCCCCTGCCCCGTTACCGGCCAATGATGCAAAGGCATTACTTTGTATTAGTTTTTTTATCCGTTGCCACATTACTACTGTTTTTGTTGCTTGTTTTTATATAGCTCCCATGCTTACCATTTTTTTAACCAAACGACGAAGTGGAGAGCGTCTTTTGGGTATTTCGCCATATATACTTTCAAGCATTTCAGGTGTTACGCGGTTTAGTACCAACATAGTTTTGTTTTTTGCTGCTGCTTTTTGGTATAAGCCCAATGCACGCTCGTGAGCTGATGCCCAGTTGTTTTCAGCATTTAATACTAATAATGATATGTGGGCTTGCGAAGCCAAATCAAACGGAACACTATTGTCTGATAGGAAAGGCAGTTCTAAAAATACATAGGTAAACTCAAAACTGCTATGCCCTGAACCTTCAAGTAAGTCTTGTATACCTTTTTTACCTGCTAATGAACCGTCAACCTTGTAAGGTATTGAAATTACATTGTCGGGGCTTTCAATATCGCCCAATTCTGACGATTCAGGGTATAAGTGCAATACATTGCCCTCTATTTGTGCAAAACGATTGGCCATGCGTTGGCAAAACCATGTTTTACCTTCTCCCTTGCGGGCACTTAATACGTTTATTTGGTAATAGGTACTTACTTTTTCGGCATTGCGCAAGGCTATTGTAATACTTGTAACCAACTGTTCGGTAAGCGAATGTTCAACTTGCTCAAGTTTTACATTCGATCGTTTTTTGTAGGCAGGCAATGCCCCCGCAAGGGTTAGCTCTGATGCTTTTACGGCACGTTCGGGTGTGCGCATTGAATAATCAAGCATTTCGTTAGCTACAAAAAAAGCCAACAATAGTATAAAGCCCGCCATAAATGCCGCAATAACAAGTATTGGGCGTTTTGATGATTGTGGTATTAAAGGTAAATATGGCTCGTCCATTATAGTTAACGAGTTGGCCATTTGAAGGTTTTGTTGGCGAAGTTTTGCTAGGTTTAAACCGTGCAATACCGATAGGTATTCTTTTTCGGCAACATCAACACCGCGTGCTAATCGGGTGATTTCTGAACCTAGGGGGGCAAAATTATCGTATATTTTATCGTACTCTTTTAAGCGTTTTTCAAAAACGGTAAGCCTTGCCGATGATTCTTCATACTCAAGCACTTTGGTTAACCATTCGCTCAAAAGGTCTTTTTGCGCCACACCGTCAATAGTGTTGTTTAGTTTATAATACTGTTTTGCCAGTTGACGTATTTCTTCGGTTAATACATCTACCTCGTACTGCAAATCGGCTACCTCTTCAGGGTCTAATTGGTAAACTACTGCGTTTATTAACTTACGGCTGGCTTCACCCAGTTCTTTTCGTTTGTTAATCAGTTCAGTATTGTTGGCTATAAGTATTTGCCGTTCGTCAAGTTTCTTTTCCAGTCGTTCAACAGCAGCATTAGCAGCACCAAATATCATCACCTCTTTGTAGTAGTCGGTGGTCATATCTTCCTTACTTTCAGCAATAAATTTCGATTGCTCGTTGTAGTTGATAATACGGTTGTCTACTCCAAAGTTTTTTAGCCTTTCTTCTGCTTCTCTTAGGCTTTGCAGGGCTAGGCGAAGTTGTTCTTCAAAATATTTAACAACGTTTGTTGTTTCAGAGCCTTTTATTGCTTTATACCTGCGTTCAAATACTTCAACTAAGAAAATTAGTGTTTGAAGGCAAACGCCTTGATCGTCAGACTTATATCTTAGTTCTAACATATCACTCGATGCCCTGCGTTGTACAGTTAGGTTGCCAAGTATATTAGTTACTAAGTAGTGCGATTTGCTGTTGTTTAATAGTAAAGCAATCTCGTTAGTGCTAGATGAAAGCCTGTAACGGTTAAGATTTTGATAGGTAGAGTCGAAATTATTAGGTACTACCAATTGTTTGCGTAGTGCTGGAGGTATAGCTTCGTTTAGCTTTTGTAAACTTTTTACGTTTACTATTGGCAATGAAGGCTCTTCTTGCAACAGGTGTTGGGTAAGCAGTCTTAAGCCTACTTCTTCTATTGTTTCGCGTGATTTTACTGTGGCTATAAGGTTGTCAAAAGCATTGTTTACTGCAAAATAATCAATACGGCTTTCACCTGTTTCAGTAATGTTGTAGCCTGATGCTATACCTGTGTATATGGTAGTTTCAGATTGATATTCTCTGGGTATATTTTTGGTAAGGTATATTACCAAACCCGCTAATAAACCAGGGAAAATTACCAACCAAGGCAGTCGCTTTATAAATAATCTTATGAAACCAATTAACGTCATCTATTTTTTGGGTGCTGTTGGTTTGGGTGTGTTGTTAGTTGGTTTTTTTAATTGTGCCATATCTACGCCTACCAATACTTCAAAATCTAAAAAAGCCCGCATAAAATTGGCTCTTTCGTTTTCAAGGTTACTTAGTGCTATGGCGTGTATGTTTTTTATCCTAGCAAACTCAATAGGAGGTAATTTACCTTCTCTTAGTTCTTCCTCGGCTACATCAACAGCTTCAAGTGCGGCTTGCGCATCCGCCACACGAACGTTCATTTTGCGTTGAGCTTCAATCATATTCACATATATGCGGCGTACTTCTCTGTTTACATCGCGTATTACTTGGTCTTTTCTATACTTAGCCGCCAGTAGTTCGGCTTTCATTTGTTTGTTTTTTCTGCCTTGCCCAAGTATGGTAGAAAGTGGTATTTGTATACTTACACCGTAGCGTTGTCCGTTACTAAACTGTGCATTGTTAAGTGCGTTTGTACCTTGCACAACGGTAAATTGGTCGCCCAGTGTGTAATTATAAAACCCGCTTATACCCTGAAACATTAAAATTCGTGTATAACGAAGGTTTTGAACCTTTGTTTCAATCATGGCATCTTCGTATTTAATTGCGGGTGAGTTTTCAAAAGCAATCTTTAAAATACTATCTAGGGGCAATAATTGCAAGGAAAGATCGATGTCAGAACTAAAAAACAAAGTATCTCTTACCACAGAATCGCCTTCAACCTCGGGGAAAAATCCAGACGGAGTTCCTCCCTGTCCCCAAAGGGTAATGGCTGAAAATAAGCTGATTAAGAGTAAGATTATGGTTTTTCGCACGGTAGTTTTGTGTATGTTTTATGTGTAAATAACGGGCTGTTTGAAAAAATAATGTATTACAACCCTATACAAGCCTCGAAATAACTAATTTAGCAGCGCAACATATTAACAATTATTTATGGCTATGGATGAAGCGTACACAGTAAAGGACATGGATTTTGTAGTGGTTGGCCTACAAGCGTGGGATTTACCCATTGGTAGCAATTGCAAAAATATAGCTTTAGAAATAAGTAAACACAACCGTGTGCTATATGTTAATGCTCCATTGGATAGAAATACTTTACTGAAAAAGAAAAACGACCCTTTGGTGCAAAAACGTATCAACATAGCCGAAGGTAAGGAATTTCAAGTGCAAAAAGTACAAGAAAATTTGTGGCAATTTTTCCCAAACTGCCGCATCGAATCTATAAATATGTTGCCCGATGGTTTTTTGTTCGATTTTTTTAATAAACGTAACAACCGCAAGTTTGCCGCTGAAATAAAAAAGGGCATAAAAGAGCTGGGTTTTAAAGATTTTACGCTGTTTAACGATAGCGATATGTTTCGCAGTTTTTACCTGAAAGAGTTGTTGCAGCCCAAACAGTATATTTACTATACCCGCGATAATTTGTTGGCGGTTGACTATTGGAAAAAACACGGTTTGCGCCTTGAGCCTGCTTTGATGGCTAAGGTTGATTTGGTTACGGCAAACTCGGTATACTTGGCGCGTGTGGCGCAAAAACATAACCCAAAAAGTTACTATGTGGGGCAAGGTTGTGAGACTGACCAGTTTAGTGCTGCTATACAGCACGATGAGCCTGAAGATATAAAACACATAAACCGTCCGCGCGTGGGCTATATTGGTGCTTTGTATGGTTTGCGGTTGGATGTAAAGTTGTTGGAGAATATTGCACGCCAACGTCCGCAATGGAATTTGGTTTTGGTGGGGCCTGAGGACGATGCTTTTAAAAACAGCAGTTTGCACCAAATGGAGAATGTGTTTTTTACAGGTGCAAAAAAGCCAGATGAATTGCCTTCTTACCTTAGCTATTTTGATGTAGCTCTTAATCCGCAGGTATTGAACGAGGTAACTATTGGTAACTATCCTCGAAAAATTGACGAGTATTTGGCTATGGGCAAACCTACTGTGGCTACTAAAACTGAGGCTATGGAGATTTTTGACGGTTATGTTTACCTAGCTACTGATGAGAACGACTATTTGGCTATGATTGAGCAAGCTTTGAATGAAAATGATGCTGAATTGAAGCAAAAACGCATAACGTTTGCACAATCGCACACTTGGGAGAATAGTGTTGCTGAAATATATAAGGCTATGGATAGCAAATAGTTGTGCATGACTGCTCCCCATCTCGTCATTGCGATACCAAAAGCATTCGAGACGAAGCAATTTTATTAGAAACTGTGCTAACTGATTGCTTCGTTTGCCTAAGAAAGCACTCTGGCAATGACGATAGACGTGTGCGATGGGTGTCATTCTCATTTTAAATGAAAATCTGTGTGGTAGATTTTACTATTGCTTTCCCGCAGATTCCCTTGTTCAAGGGAATGACTAGCCAACGCTACCACCCTTCGGCTTCGCTCAGGATGACTGTGCAGTATGCGCCTGACATCTTGAGGCACTGGAAAGATGAGAAGGGTAGGACTGTGAGTAATTACAAAGTAGCTGACGCTACTGTATTGTTTAGCACGAGCGAGACGCTCACGCTAGCATGGTTATGCCGACGAAGGTCGGCATCTCATTACCCAATTCTTATGAAATACATATTGAGATGCTGAAACGAGTTGAGCATGACTGTGCAGTATACGCCTGACATCTTGAGGCACTCGAAAGATGAGAAGGGTAGGACTCGAGTGATTACAAGGTAGCTGACGCTACCGTATTGCTTAGCACGAGCAAGGCGCTCACGCGAGCAGGGAAAATTCTAACAACCAAAAACTAATAACGAACAACTAATTACTGCCTTCAAGTTCGGCAATGGCGGCTTTATATTGTTCGGCTTTGTGCGGAAATCGTTTTATTAATCTTTGGTATACATCAATGGCTTTTTCATTAAGCTGTTGGTCGCTATATATTTTTGCCAGTGTTTCAGTAGCCAAATCGTCCTTTTCTGTATCGCTTTCTTTTGATTTTAAGGTTGGATTATAAAACTCAGCCTTAGGTCTTGATATGGTAGGGTTAATGCTGATAAACTTATTTATTATATCATCAACCGTTGATGTTTTTTTAGGGGGAGTAGCTGGCTCAGCCGGTGGTGGTGTAATATTGTTTTCTGCCTTTGTTTCAATACTGCTAGTTTGGGTAGGTATTGTTTTTTCTACTTTTTCAACTTCTTTGGGTTGTTCAGTAGGGATGCTTTTTTTTTCGTCGTTATTGGCTTGTAGGTTCTGTAACTGACCCAGCCATTCAAAAAACGTATTGTGGTCTAATAATACATTTTCGCTAGTTGTAGTTTCTTCTTCAACTGCTTTTTCTTCCTTGGCTTCTTTAGTTTTAGCCGTAACGGCTTCTACTTCCTCGCTTGTTTTAGGCTCTACGGTGTTTTCAGCAGGTGTAGTGCTTGTTTCTTGTGGGGTGGTTTTTGGTTCAAGTTTAAAGGCAATAGGCTCTTCAAGTGTACTTTCTTCAAAAGTTTCAAAGGCAGGTTTTTCCTCTATTTCCTCAATGCTTTGTTCCATCATCCTCACTATCTCTTCGTCCTGTTCGCTTTCGGCGTATTCACTAGCGTTCAAGTCAAAATCTTCTTCCTCAGCATCATCATCAGGCACAGGAATTATAATATTATCATCGTGAAGGCTATCGCCAATAGCAAATTCATTATCGCTTTGGGGTTCTTTAGCCTCTTGTTTGTTTTCTTCACCGCTATGAGTTGAAACTTCCTCGTGTTCATTTGCAGCAATTGCATCAGCAACATTTAGTTCAAACTCTTCTTCAGGGGTGTTGTCTATATCGCTAGGGGCAATAATGCCATCACCGTCGTTATCTAGCCTATAGCCTATTTCGGCTTCAAATTCTTCTTGGTCAGCAAGTGAAGCAGCTTCTTCAGTAGTCTGCTCTTGATTTAAGCTGCTGGTTTCGGGGGCAAGGTTAAAGTGCGAGTGCTGCTCAACTTCTTCTGCATCGGTTTTTGTTTCAGCATCGGTTTCACTGTTTTTTTCCTTGCTAGTTTCGTCATCAATTACTTCGGTAGTGTCGTTGTCATCAATCAACAGCACAAAATCATCGTCATCGTCAAAACTTTCAAAATCAGTACTTATATCCTCGTCTTTATTATCGGTATTGCCAAAAATCTCTTCGTATGCCGATTTTACCTTGTCTTCCTCGTTTAGGTCTTCTTTAATTTCTGCTTTGGGGGTATATGTATTTTCTTCTAAAGCATACTCAATAGCATCTTCCTCAGGTTGTTCTTCGTTTACAGTTTCAGTTGTAGGCTCTTCAATAGTAACTGGTAGTACAAATTCTTCGGTTTCTGTATGCTCTTCTGTGGCTTCAACTTCGGGCGCGGCAATATTTTCGGCCACCTCAACAGTTGGGGCAATTACTTGTTCGGGGGCTTGGTAAGTATCAGCAGGTGTATTTTCTGTTGTTTCTACAGTAGGCTGCTCATTTTGCTGTGTAGGGGCTGTGGTTATAGCAGCAGGAGAGTCGAAGTTTTTTTCAAGAGGTGCAGCCTCTTTTTCATCAATATTTACCAGTTTGTATAGTAAGGGGCGTTCGCCCGCAAACATAGCGGCTTGTTTTAGGGCATCATCAAAAGCGGGGCTTTTTTGGTTGTGCAGGCTACGTGCCAACAAAAGATGTGCATTGCTAAAGTAGGGGTGCTGCTGAAGTATGCTACGCAAGTTTGCTTCGGCACTTACGTCCAAATCGTAAGGTTTGCGTAGGTATGATGAAAATTGTTGAGGACTTACCAATTTATTACTGCTTTATTAAATACATCTTGTACCATCATATCAATTACCGTTTCATTTAAAACTCTTTCTTGAGCGGTAAAATTGATAGTGGCGTCAAAATCTGTAAAATTCTGAAATACATCGTCAAAATTATATTTTTCTTCGGTTTTGTTGGTAAATTTTATATTTGATTTTATAGTTAGCCTGTTTTGCGAGGTTTGTGTGGTGCCCTGCAAGGCTACGGGAGTGATGGCATAATCTATTATTGTGCCGCCCAGTTGCATGTCTCCATCGCTCTCTACCAGTTTCAACGTAGTTTCACGTATAAACTTGTCTTTCAGCTTTTCAGTAAACACTTGGCTAAGTGTTGGCGATACCAAATTGGCTTTGTTTTGTATAAAGTTAATGCTAATGGTTTTGGCCGTGCCTATTTGCGCACCGCTAAAGGTATATATTCCGCACGATTGAAATAGCGGAAAAGTAAGCAGCATTAGTGCTGCAACTATGGCAAATTTGTAACGGGCAAAGGGCTTACTCAATATCATACTGCTTTATCTTTCTATACAATGTCCGTTCCGAAATTCCCAATTCGTTAGCTGCTTTTTTTCTTCGGCCTTTGTGTTTTATCAAGGCTTTGCTTATCATCTCTTTTTCTTTTTCTTCTAAAGAAAAACTTTCCTCGTCCTCTCGGCTGGCATCCCTAGCTTCTACATATACTTCTTTGGGAGCGTTTGCGGGGGTGTTGTATAGCACAGCAGGACTGTGGTTGGTGGTAGTTACAGGGTGCAGGTCTATCTCTTCAACGTCCAATACATTTTTTATCAACTCTTGGTTATGCTCCACAAAATCGCTGCCGCCATTGCCTGCGTTTTCAACCAAGCCCAGTACCACCTTTTTCAAGTCCATCATGTCGTTGCGCAAATCAAACAATACTTTATAAAAAATATCTCTTTCGCTAAAACTGTTGGCATTGTTGCTGTCGTTTGATAGCATAGGAAGGTTGCCACGCTCTTGCGGCAAATACTTTATCAGGGTAGGGGCATCTATTAAAGTGCCTGCTTCAAGTACACTTAGCTGTTCAACCAAATTGCGTATTTGGCGTATGTTGCCCGGCCAACGGTAGTTTACCAACACGTGTTTGGCTTCCTCGTTCAGGTTTATGGGGTCGGTTTTATATTTTTCAGAAAAAACGTCGGCAAATTTTAAAAACAGCAAGTATATATCCTCTTTCCTATCGCGAAGTGGTGGTACTTTAATGGGTACAGTTGAAAGACGATAGTACAAATCTTCTCTAAACTTACCTTTTTGTGTAGCCTCCATCAAATCTCTGTTGGTTGCAGCCACAAGGCGCACATCGGTTTTTTGTACTTTTGATGAACCTACTTTTATAAACTCGCCACTTTCAAGCACACGCAACAAGCGGGCTTGCGTTTCAAGCGGCAGTTCGCCTACTTCATCCAAAAAAATAGTTCCGCCGTTTACCGTTTCAAAGTAGCCCTTGCGGGTATCGTGTGCACCTGTAAATGCACCTTTTTCGTGCCCAAACAATTCGCTATCAATAGTGCCTTCGGGTATAGCACCACAGTTTACTGCTATAAAAGGGCCGTGTTTGCGATTGCTTAATTGGTGTATAATTTTTGAGAATGCTTCTTTACCCACGCCGCTTTCTCCGTTTATAAGTACCGTTATATCTGTTGGCGCAACCTTTATGGCTGTTTCCAGCGAAAGGTTGAGCATGGTAGAATTACCTATAATTTCAAACCGTTGTTTTATTGATTGTAAATCCATGTAGTGATTACCGTTTTCAAAATTAGTTAAATACCGACAAAATGACAGTAGTTAGGATTTTTTTTTCAGTTAAATATTTCTATAGGATGAGCTAAAGGGTTTATTTTTACTGTGTCTATCTACTTTTTGACAACATTTATCATCCACATTTATACCAAAATCACCATTTTTGAAGTTATAACACTGTTTAGCCTAACCATACACCATGCAACCTGTTGCCCTAAAGCGGAGCGAGAACTACCTTCAAGCCTATACCGAGTGGAAAACCAGCCTGCGCAGTAAGCAGCTTTTAAAGGTTTTTAAAGAAATTTACGAAGCATCATTTTTTGGCAATGGAGATATCCGTTGCGATATTTTGCGTCATGCACAATACAGTATGCTGATACTTCATTACGGTGATGATTTTTTGGAAGACGAGTTTGTTTTTTTGATGGATCATATACAAGATGTATTGAAATTAAATGGGTACTATAACTATATGAGCGATAGTAAGTTAATAACCCTTGATGGTGGCGCAAAACAAACAGTAGAACGCCACTATTTGAAGCCTGCTTTTGATGCTCCACGAAACGAAAGTGGTCAATTTGACAGAAAGTTTGGTAACGTAATAGTTGAGGTGTTTTATCAAACGGATGCTCCGCAATTGTTAAAACTGACGTGCAATTACTACCACGATAGAACCATGCAACGCGAAAAGGGTATTGATAAGCTGATGGAAGAAGTGCTTCGTGTCATTTAACATTTATCATTTTACAATTACCATTTATCATTTAGCAGTTTTCATTTTGTACTAAATCAAGGTGGTTTATGGTTTATCTATGTGGGTTTATTTGTAACTATTTAATGCTCAATGATAAATGTACAATGAAACAGGCCTGAAGGCTATTTCAATATAATTGCGTTATTTTGCATCGCTTTTTTAAATTTAATTTTCTACCCATAGATATGAATTTTGATGTAATAGTAATAGGTAGCGGCCCCGGTGGTTATGTAGCTGCCATCCGTGCCTCTCAATTAGGGCAAAAAGTTGGTATAGTTGAAAAATCTGAGTTGGGCGGTGTATGCCTTAACTGGGGTTGTATACCTACTAAAGCCTTATTAAAATCGGCACAGGTATTTGAATATATTAAACACGCTAGCGATTACGGTATTACAGTTAGCGATAGCAAACCCGATTTTGACAGTGTTATAAAACGCAGTCGTGGTGTTGCTGATGGTATGAGCAAAGGCATTGCCTTTTTGATGAAGAAAAACAAAATTACTGTGCTTACAGGTTTTGGTAAACTAGCTGCCAAAGGCAAAGTAGAAGTTACTGCTGCCGATGGTAAAAAAGAGATACACGAAGCCAAACACATTATTTTGGCTACCGGTGCTCGCAGCCGCGAGTTGCCTAACATAAAAATCGACGGTAAAAAAATAGTGGGCTACCACGATGCTATGGTGTTGCCAAAACAACCCAAAAGCATGGTAGTTATTGGTAGCGGTGCTATTGGCTGTGAGTTTGCCTATTTCTACAATGCTATGGGCACTAAAGTTACCATAGTAGAGTATATGCCTAATATTTTGCCTATTGAGGACGAAGAGGTGTCTAAAACATTGGCTAAGGTGTACAAGAAAAACGGCATTGATATAATGACCGATAGCAGTGTAGAAAAAGTTGATACCAGTGGTGCAGGTTGCAAAGTAACCGTAAAAACCAAAACAGGTACTGAAACCCTTGAGTGTGATATAGTGCTTAGTGCAGTAGGTATACAAACCAACCTTGAAAATATTGGTCTTGAAACACTGGGTGTAAAAACCGATAAAGGCAAAGTGGTGGTGGATGATTTTTATAAAACCAATGTTGATGGCGTATACGCTATTGGCGATATAGTACACGGCCCTGCTTTGGCACACGTAGCCAGTGCCGAAGGTATTATTTGTGTAGAAAACTTTACAGGACACAACCCACAACCTTTGGATTATGGTAACATACCGGGTTGTACATATAGCTGGCCTGAAGTAGCTTCGGTTGGTTTGACTGAGAAAGCTGCTAAAGAAGCTGGCTACGAGATTAAAGTGGGTAAATTTCCCTTCTCGGCATCAGGTAAAGCAAGTGCAGCAGGTGCAAAAGATGGTTTTGTAAAAGTGATTTTTGATGCCAAATATGGCGAGTGGCTAGGTGCACACATGATTGGTGCTAATGTAACTGAAATGATAGCTGAGGTAGTGGTAGCCCGTAAATTGGAAACCACAGGTCACGAGATTATTAAATCGGTTCACCCGCACCCAACTATGAGCGAAGCTATTATGGAAGCCGCCGCCCAAGCCTACGACGAGTGTATACACTTATAAGATTTATTTTAAATAGTAGATTAAAGCCCTTATTGTTATAACAGTAAGGGCTTTTTTGTGTACTTAATAAAAATTATTAAATCACTGAATAGTCTTTCTTTTGGTAGTGATGCTAAAAAATCAATTGTACTTTTATGACATTTTTTGTATTCTATATTACTATCACAAATACATGGAATACTTATTGTGAAATCTTTTGGAAAGACTTTTCCACGAAGGATTTTATCCAAAATATGTACAATTAAATCAGGGTCAAATAATTTGAGGTCTTCGTTATAAAATTGGACTACCCCATCAAATCCATGCTTGAATTCTTTTTTTGCAAAATATTTTGTTTTTTCAAAATAAAGTTGGTTTGTGAAAAATGAGTAAATTTTATCTTTAAAGAATTGTGTCAAGTTGATGCCAATACTTTGCATATGCAATAGCCGATGGGGGATATCTATGCAACACTGACCTTTTGTGGAAATATGTCTGTCGATTTCTCTTGGTATTTTTTCGCTTAACTCAAATACAATTGGTATGCAATGTGGGTATGTGTTGGGAATGAAAACAATTACTCTGAAAGTATCCCACCAATTGCCTATTGTGTCACAAATATCTATATCTCCTTCTAAAACTAAGAAGCCACTTTGGATAAAGCGGCTTCTTAGTTTAGGGAAGAAATCTGACAATTTTACAATTTCCGCTTCTAATAATTTATTTTCCATAGTTAATAATTAGAATACGGAGTGCTTTTTTCGGCATAGGGTTTTATATAAATAGGGTTAGGATTTGTGGTTTTGATCTTAGCCTCTATCTCCCCATTTTGTGTTGTAATCATGAAGTCTTGACTCTTTAGGAATTTTTCCCAATTAAAATCATATTGGGTATAAAAGAATCTCTGGTCTGGAATTCTAAAGATATAGCGGTCGTTTTCTCTACCTGTTCTTTGACTTACGGGAATCATGTAGTCCTCTGAGTATCTTAGTTCTGATTTAATGTTGTCACCTGTAATTATTCCATTACTGGGTGCTGAACTTTGCATTTTACTAGCCAAACTTGTGTGTAAACTAACAGTTGTTACCTCACTAATTTCTCCAATACCAGCTAATCCCCATATAACATCTCGATCATATCCAAGGTCTACACCTATGCGTGTATAAATATTTTCTATACCTTCTTCATTAAAAATATTTTTGAGATCATTTTTTACAAAATGGGTAAATAAACTGGCAGCTTGTAATGCTTTTTCCACTGCTTCAGTTTTTTCCATACCTTTCCTCCCAAAGTATACAAATAATCCATCCCCTTGTAATCTGTGGATGTAACCGTTAAATAGTAACATAGTATGAATAGCTACAGTTTGTATTACTTGCGAGATGTAAAAAACTGTTTCAGGGGTATATTTAACAAATAAGTTCGTAGAACCTTTGATATCAATAAACATAGAAACGATATAGTGGTTTTCTAATCCATAGGAAGTTTTTAAATGCTCAAAGTCTGGATGTAAACCTAATTTTTGATTAAATATTGGTTGCACTCCAAGCTGATTCGCAAAGGCATCTAGACTGGGTTGTAGTTGATGTTTAGGGAACTTTTCTGAGAAAAGTTTAATATCGAGACCTTTTTTAAGATCCCCTTCGTAACCGCGTAAGTTACTTTCTGTAATTGTTGAGTTGTCTTTTAGTATTGCACGTATTTGGTTGATGTAGTCGTTATAAATATTCATAGTATTATTATTTAATTAGATGTGTGATTAATAAAATTATTGTTAAAAGTGAAATGATGAATTGGATTACTAATAAAGTGCTGGCTGTTTTTAATCTTTTGAATTTTCTAGTTAAGCCAATTGAAAGCTCATATACTTGAGTTCGCAAATCATTTATATCATCCTCTTCTGAACGATTTTGAGAGTGGTTAATAAAATCAGTTAGAGCATAAGAGCCAATTCCTCCAAAATAGTACATCGATTTTTGGGTTTTTGAAAGTTTTGGCATTGAGGCCAGAATGGTAAAAATTATGCTTAATATACCTAATACAGATAGGCATATTAAAATAATTTTTACCCATAATATAGAGGGTATCTTATCTTGGTTCGTTAGAAATAAACTAGCTAATCCACCGATAACAAAAGTGTTTATGACTAAATAAACATTACTTTTGTTATTAATGCTGTCATAAAGGTGGTCAAACCTGTCAATGTTATATTTTAACCTTTCTTTTTCCGATTGTAGATGTTTATCCATATTTTAAATATTGTGACTCCTTTCTTTTGTTTTTACTGTTTAAAGTTAGTTCTGTCATTAAGTGTGTAATAATGTCATGTTTTTGTGGCAGGTTGTAGCTGTACAACAAGGGTTGATCATATTGATGATTCCCGACTTCCTTTTTTGCAGAAACATTTTTATTGTATTTAAATTAAATGATGCTATGAGAGGTTGTACCTCTTTCGGCTGGAATAGCAGAGCCGGAGTTACAAGTACAGAGTGACTTTATTAAGAAGAAATGCTTGTTTTTTCAATAAACAAGCATATTTTCGCCCATCAATTTTTTTCTGCGGAATGAAAGCGGGTGTGATAGCCCGCTAGGTAACACTCATTACATCATTCCTTAAGCTAAGCCGCTCATAAGGAAATTGCCGTTTCTTTATTGGGCGGTTTTGTTTTGTTCACGTTTTTTTTTCTAAATAGCACATTAGTCTTATCAATAGAAGTGCCAAAGAATTAAAAATTAACATATGGTTATTGACATTGATGTGTTAATAACTGAGTTATTAGGGTATTGAAGATTGGTTTATTTAAAAAAGAAACCAATGTAAATATTAAATCTACTTTTTTTGTAGTACATGAAAAATTTAACCAGTAGTAACCTTATTACTTAATGCAGAGATTGTATCAAAAGAAAAAGTATAAAAAGAAATAAATTTAAGCGGGCTCGAGCGTCCGCTCTACGTACAATCAAATAAAAGATTTCACATAAAAAATGGGTGGCAAACCCAAGTCTGCCACCCATTGTATTTTTTTAAGTTTGTAATTAATAAGATAAGCCTTAATTAGTTGGGCCACTATCCACAGTGGCTTCAATAGAGCTTTGTATGGTAGTTGATACATTGGTAAGAAAATCATAGCCCGTAGCAGCTTCAATAGCATCAACACTGGTGCGGTAGCTGCCCCATGTGCTGCTTACGCTTTGGGTATTGGGCATATCAATAGCAATCACACGGGTGCTTGTGCTCACACGGCTGGCATCGTTAGTGCCAATGGGCAATACAACAATCACTTTCCAGTAGTGGTCGGGTACATTTATGCTTCCACCGGCAATGGTGTTAGTTGTTCCGCCAAGGCTACCGCTACCGCCTTGACCATATCCTCCCGAAATGATATAAAGCTCATTTCCTTGCGAAGTAAGGGTGCGGCAATAATCTTCAAGATTTGCCCAACCTTGTTGGTTTAGGTTTGGAGCTTGCGGCATAATATTCGTCATTAAAAAAGTAGCCGAGTTATCGGAGCTAGAGCCGTTACGGTCGGCCGAAGGGCATAAGTGCCCTCTATCAAAACCTGTGTTGGTATAGTTTGATGTAGTGGCTTTAAAATAGCCTGAGGGTAGGGTATTGTCAGAAGTAAAGCAATTGCAACGTGCTGCCGACCCTAACCAAGCCGAACTAAGGTGCCAGCTAACCCAGTTAGCACCGCCTTTAGAGTTGTTGTACGATAATGTGTATTGGGTTTTCTCCATCAGGTAATTATCCATATTACTGGTATTGGTAGTAGCCCCACTAGGATTCCCCATACCCATATTATCATCGCGTGTAGCAGTGCCGCTTCCTCCGCCACCGCTGCCTCCACCGCCGTTATCTGTAATAGAAAAATCGTCAATATTTATACGGTTACTACCGCCGCTAATTTTACGTAGCTGAAAGCGTACATTGCCGCTTATAGCCATTGTAAATGTAGCAGTACTAAGTGTGGTTGATGATGAAGTGATGGTATTACCCGTTTTAGTCCACGTGCTGCCGCTATTGGTAGAGTAGTACAAATCCCAAGTACTGCTACCGTCGCTTCCATACACTGCGTGGGCAATACTTACCTCGCTTGCACCGGTGGTAATATCAAAATTCATAGTTAGCAAACCTGTGTTTCTTATGCGTACTGATTTAGCGTCTGTTTTGGCATCACTTGCAGAAGTACCCAAAAGAGCATCGTCTAAATTCCATGTGCCTGAGGTTAGCGTTACATCGCCCGCCGCGTAAGCCGTTTTTGATGCTGATTCAAACGTTTCAGGAAAGTTGGCAACAACTACCCCTCCGCCAATATTATCAGTAATAGAAAAATCATCAATATTAACACGGCTGCTTCCTCCGCTAATTTTGCGCAGCTGAAAGCGAACGTTACCACTAATGTTTACCGTAAAAGTTGCAGTACTAAGTGTGGTTGATGATGAGGTGATAGTATTACCTGTTTTAGTCCACGTGCTGCCGCTGTTGGTAGAGTAGTACAAATCCCAAGTACTGTTGCCATCGCTGCCATAAACAGCATGTGCAATGCTTACTTCGGTTGCGCCATCCGTAAGGTCATAGTTCATGGTAAGCATACCTGTATTTCTTATACGAACTGATTTTGAGCCCGTTTTTGCATCACTTGCCGAAGTACCCAAAAGAGCATCGTCCAAATTCCATGTGCCTGTGGCAAGAGTTACATCGGCGGCAGCATACGCTGTTTTTGATGCCGATTCAAAAGTTTCAGGAAAAGCAGCATACACACCGGCTTTACGGTTAAAGTGCTTGTTGGTGTGTTGGTTTGCTGATGTGGTAGTAGTTGTTTGGGGCGAAGAAATGTCGGCCTCTTTTTTACAACTGTTGGCTAAAAAAATTAAGCCAATTGATAGTAACAGTAGTTTAATGTTTTTCATGCGATAGGTAAATTTTTAAAATATATTCAATAATATTTAAAATTTTCCATCATCAAGATTATTATAGTGTGATAAAATTATTGCCATGTAGTCAATTGTTTGTAAACAACTTATGTGTATGGGCATAAAAAAAGCCACCCAAAGGTGGCTTACAAATAAATATTGTTTTGGTGAGGTTTAAAACTCACACTTGTTAAGGTCTTTAAAGTCTTTTTCTTGTATCAATGCCACATCGGGAGATGCTTTTGCTTTGCCCTCCATAAAGTTTACCACCTCCATAGTTTCGGCACTTACAATTACTTTGTAGCAAAGCATATAAGTTTTCTTCACACGGTCAAAAGGGTTGGTAAAGGTTGAGTAGGGAATAAGCACCATATAAAAAGTTTCAGCATCGTTTGCTTCAATAGCTTTCTCTATTTCTTCACGGTCTTTTTCAACCTTAAATTTCGATTTATCGTAGTATTTCCTTATTCCGTCTTTATCTGCACTTGGTGCAACAAGCTCTTTCTCAATTAATAATGTTTTTTTCTTTTCCAGTTTGGCGCAGTTGGCCATAGCCTGCGTTTCCATAAAATCGTAAGAATCGCTAGTGGCTTTCTTTTCAAGCATGTATGCAATATTGCTTGCCGCCATTTTAAGGGTAAACATATAGTCGCTGGCAATATTTTCGGTTTTTCTACGCATGTGTGCATAGGGCATCATTATTTTATAATCAGGATCTGAAGTGCTTTTTTCAGGGCGATACAATACCAACATTATAGCTGTACCTTCTTTGCGTGTAATAAAAGCATCCGTTCCGCCCACTTCAACAGGCGATAATATCACCGATTTTCTGTCGCGGTCTTCAATCATTTTTTTAATCTGCTTGGTAGTTTTATACTCAATCTCAGTATTTAACTTCCAGTGTGCAGCTACTGCTTTTTGTATGTTTTCGTTGTAGTTTTTAATAAACGCCAAATAGTTAGTTACACCCTCAGGGTTATCACTAATTTCTTTATTCAGTTTGGCTAGGGCAAACTCGTTCTCATCCAAAAGCTCAACAACAAGCGTACGCCTGTCTAAGCTATTAAAATCACTATAACGTGTTTCTATACTTACATCAAATTTTTGTGCATTTGCTGCAAGGCTTGCAAAACCAGCAACAATAAGCAGTATTACAAATTTTCTCATCGTGTGTAGTGTTGTTTTTAAAATGTTAGCAATATGCGCCCCATTTTTTTGATTTTAGTTGCGCCCATTGCGGCAAAATAAATACTTTTACCGTAAAATAAAAGGTGCATAAACCATACCGTACTTCTTTTTCAAAGTATAAGTAGTGTACAGGGTTACTAATAGGCAATAATGCTACAAGCAATACACAATATTTTTATACAAAAAGACGAGCCTGTGCAAAGCTGTTTGTTTGCTATGCACCAAATAGCACTGCAATACGATGCTGAAATGGGTGAGGATTTAAAGTACGGAATGCCACTTGTAACCTATAAAGGAAAGCCCTTTTGCTATTTGTGGACGGATAAGAAAACAAAACAGCCTTATTACCTGATGGTTAATGGTGATAAAATTACTCACCCTGCACTTGAGCAAGGCGATAGAAAGCGAATGAAAATATTGCCGATAAACCCCCATGAGGATGTTTGTGTTGAAACTGTATATGCGGTTTTTGATATGGCAATAGCGTTGTATGGTTAGTATGTAAAACTTGTGGTTTTGATTTACTAGCGGGCTACAAAAAGAAAAGGAGCCGTTTTAGCTCCTTTTTTATAAACTATCAAAAAGATTGTGAGGGTTTAATGTCAGACCTCAATTACTTATCAAAAGTTTTTTCGGCCTTGTATTATGCGTAGTAAGATTGAGATAACGGCAATTACCAGTAGGATATGTATAAGGCCTCCGGCATTGTAACCTAAAAACCCTATTGCCCACGCAACAATTAATATTACTGCTATTGTGTAAAGAAAACCGTTCATATTTTTAATTATTTATTAATGAATAGCTAAGCCAATGGTTGACACACCTGAAGATAAATCAAGAAATGCCCCTACTTTATTGTTGAAATGATACTCAGTGCCTATGTGTATATCAAGATACAAAGGGTTTGGGCCACGGTAATAGTTTTTGTCGCCTGCATACCCATCATCCCAACGTTGGTTTACAATTGCAAAACCAATAGAACCTGCTAGGTAAAAATCCCAGTCAGAATTTGCTTTAACAATATCATCAAAATAATACGTGCCTTTTAAGCCAATAGGTATAACGGTTTCTCTATAAGTATAATGCCTGTAAGGATAATTTTTATTTCCCCAATAGTAGCTGTTTGTTAATCTATAAAAACTGATAAAAGGTGCCAAAGTGAAGTTTTTAGCTACATTAAGTTCATAGTTTATATGGAAAACAGGTACAGAACGGTTTGAGTAGCCATTGGTGTAGCCATAGTAGCCAAGCCCTAAGCCTAAGTTTAAAGTATTGCCAAAGCTGCCTCCTCCTCCTGATGTTATACGTGTAGTAGTGGTGGTTGTGGTGGTAGTGGTTGTTTGGGCAGAAACATTTGTGCCCGTTATTACTGCAATGAGTAATGTTATAAATATTAGTTTTTTCATATTTTTTATTTAGAAGAGTAATTGTATAAAGGTTGTGTTATAGTTTAAAGCCAACAGTAAATTGCAACCACCTGTTTTTGTAGCGTGGAGTTGATGATGAACCATCGCCGTTATTGGTTTGAAAATCCCAACCTGCTCTTCCTGAAATTACTATGTGCTCAACACTAATATCGGCACCTACAACAAAGCCCAAAATGTTTTTGCGCACATTATCGTTTTTAAATTCCTGATCTTGAGCCGTACTATTTGCGCCAAAAGTGTATGTATTTTTTTGGTGTGTTAGGTATGAATATTGAGGCCCTGCAAGAATTGTAAGTGCTTCACCCGGCTTCATTTGAAAGAACAAAGGAATATCAATATAAGTGCTTGTTCTTGTAAATGAGTATGGAGTAGCCAGTAAAGTACCCGAGCCTTGGAATCCCTTTTGTGAGATTAAAATTTCAGGCTGAAAACCAAAGTATTTGCCAATGGGAAGACCCAAAAATACACCTCCGGCAAAACCCACTTTTGGGTCGGCCTGAAAATCTTGTCCTTGCTCATCCCAAACATTGGCGTAGTTTATACCCGCTTTTATTCCAAAAGTTACATCCTCACGAGGGTCTTTGCTGTCATTATCATTTTGAGCACTAAGTTTAGTGTTTATTGTTAATGATAATATAAATGTTATAATTAGTATTTTTTTCATGTTTATTATTGTGTTACAAAGTTGCAATTGTTTAATGCCAAAAATGTTATATAACATTTTTAATAAGTTACATTAATCACTTGTTTTTTTATGGAAATAATGTTTTGTAACTAACTTGTTTTGTTTAAGTTAGTAGATGTGATAAATGCAATAAATAATTTATTTAAAATATCAGAACTGGGTGTGAAATACAGGAATTGTTGATGCTTTAAACTTTTTCGGTTTTACGCTTAAAAATATATTGTAAAATATTTTTACTTACCTGTTTTATTGTTTCAGGATGTTTTGCAACAACATTGGCAATAGTGAATTGTAAAAGCGAACCTGCTAGCTTTACAAGAGGGTTGTGCGACGATGCCGTAAGGGCTTTTTTTGATATATAACCCGTGGCTAATCCTATTGCGTTGTTTAGTAAATTTTCTTTAATCTCTTCTGAAGTGCTTATTTCGTGCAGTGTGTTTTTTAATAAATTCACCGGTCTTAAGCTTTGATAGGTTATTTCAAGTTGTAACTTTAAAACCTCTAACTGCATAGTCTGTATGGCTTGCAATGCAATAATTTTTTCGTTTAGCAACTGTTCTTCACTTTTCATGCTGTTTTTTGTTTTAGCAGTTGTGTGATAACAGCATTACTGACCGATTTTGTTATTAGGTGTTTGCTAAATATGATTAGCAACACTGCAATAAGTGCATAAAAGCCGGCAATGATGAAAAAGCCATAATATACCTTTCCAAGCAACTCACCTAACCACAGTGCAACCCCAATATTTATAATTATAACAAACAATGATATTACTGATGCTATTATAAGTTTTGCAGTCAAAAGAGATATAGCCTTTGCTGATTTACTTATAGTAGTTAGCTGTAATATTTCAAATGATGTTTTGCTAAAGTCGTTGGCCTTTTCAAAAAGCGTTTCTATTGGCGTTGCGGTATCGTTAGTCATAGTATGCTTTTTCTATGCTTTGGCTTCAGCTTCCTTTACTGATTCTTCAACTTCCTCTTTCATGGTTTCAAACTTTTTTGATACAGAGGCTACCAAATCGTCAAACTTTTCTTTTAGGTCGTTCATATAGTCTTCACCCTTGTTGGTGATGTTTTTTCGTGTTACTGAACCTTTTTCGGGGGCAAATAAAATGCCTGCTAATGCACCAGCGGCAAGGCCTGCTAATACACCTAATACTATTTTTCCTGAACTCATAATTTTTAGATTTTTATTTATTTGTTAAAATGCTTTTTTGCTGTTTAGAGGTTTATTCGTATCCACTTTTTATAATGGTAGAAATCATTTTAAACCTCACATTAGCTTTTATTGCACTGCGAGAATGTGCCGGAATAATGATGGAATCACCTATTTCAAGTAAGCACGTTGTTTCATTGATGATTATTTCAGCAGTCCCGTCAATTATTTGTATCAGATTATCAAAGGGCAGAATTCTATCTGAATAGGATTCACCCGCATCAAACGACACTGCTGAGACATTTCCCGTGGTTTTACGAAGTATTGTCTTAATTAAGACAGAGTGGGGCATATATTCTAAGATTTCGCCAATAATGAACTCTTTTGTGCTTTCAAATTTTGAGTTTTCCATTATTTATTTACTATCTCCGATTTTGTATAATAAGATTATTATCACAATACAAAGATGCTTGTAAATGATGTGCTATGTGTTACATTCGGTAAGTATAAACTTACACATATCACACATTCTCAAGATTGCCCATACGTTTTTGTTTTAGCTGCTTATAGAACGAAGGAGATAGCCCTGTGATTTTTTTGAACTGGTTTGATAAATGAGCAACGCTGCTGTAATACATTTTATGCGAAATTTCGGTTAGGGTAAGCTCATTATAAAGCAACAACTCTTTTACACGTTCAATTTTATTGATAATAATAAACTGTTGTATGGTAATGCCTTTTACTTCAGAAAATATATTTGATAGATAGGTGTAATCTAAATTTAGCTTTTCGCTTATGTAATCGGAGTAATTCACTTTTGGTAATTCATCTGAGTAATGAATCATCTCTGTAATTACATTCTTTATTTTTTCAATAAGTATTGCTTTCTTGTCGTCAAGCAGCTCCAAACCTGATTTAAGCAAATTGACTTTTAACAACTCCCTTTGGGTTTTAGATATGTCTACAAGCATGGTTACAGTGCCTAATTCTACAATAACATATACAATACCTAGTTTTTTTAGTTCGTCCTTAACCATCATTTTGCAACGCAAACTCACCATGTATTTTATGTACAGTACCATTTTGTAAAAAAGTTTGTGTGGGGGTAGGTGGTGTTTTGCAGTATAATTGCTCAGTAAGAAAAACTAAAGCGTAAACTTACGCTTTTATTTGCACTTATAGTGTAAGTGTTTTAACAAACGAGCATATATGGGGTGTGGTTTAAGATTTATCATAAAAAACCGTTTACTATTATGCTTTTAAAAAAATAGATACTTTTACAATAAAGTTTTTCAGGTTTAGAAATGTTAATAAAAACATACGGAAGTGCTGTTTATGGAGTAAACGCCATGAATATAACTGTGGAGGTGAATGCAGGCGATGGTACAGGCTATTTTTTAATTGGACTTCCTGATAATGCGGTAAAAGAAAGCCAATGGCGTATAGAGACTGCTTTTAAAAATACAGGGCTAAAAATGCCACGCAAAAAAGTGGTGATAAATATGGCACCTGCCGATATACGTAAAGAAGGCAGCGCTTACGATTTAACCATAGCCGTAGGTATGCTGGCCGTATCTGACCAAATTTCGGATACCGAAAAGGTAGGTAAATACCTTATAATGGGTGAGTTATCGCTTGATGGTGGGTTGTTGCCAATAAAAGGGGCACTGCCAATAGCTATACAAGCCCGTAAAGATGGGTACGAAGGTTTTATACTGCCCAAACAAAATGCGCGTGAAGCAGCCATAGTTGCCGATTTGAAAGTGTATGGAGCCGAACATTTGGGCGAAGTGGTGAGCTTTTTTAATGGCGATGAAGAGGCAATTGAACGTTTTGAAGTAGATACCCGCCGTGAGTTTGCCGAGCAGCAAGCCAATATGGGTTTTGATTTTGCCGATGTAAAAGGGCAAGAAAATATAAAGCGTGCTATGGAAATAGCCGCAGCAGGCGGTCATAACGTAATAATGATAGGCCCGCCAGGTGCTGGTAAAACCATGCTTGCCAAAAGGCTGCCCAGCATATTGCCACCGCTTAGCCTGCACGAGGCTTTAGAAACCACCAAAATACACTCGGGAGCGGGTAAGTTGGGAAATAATGTGGGGCTAACAGCCGTGCGCCCGTTCCGTTCGCCACACCATACCATTAGCGATGTTGCTTTGGTAGGTGGGGGTGTAATGCCCCAACCGGGTGAAATATCAATGGCGCACAATGGCGTTTTGTTTTTAGATGAATTGCCCGAATTTAAGCGAACAGTGTTGGAGGTAATGCGCCAACCACTTGAAGAACGCCGTGTAACCATTAGCCGTGCTAAATTTACGGTTGATTATCCCGCAGGGTTTATGCTGGTTGCGGCTATGAATCCCTGTGGTCGCGTTGCCTTTTTCCGGAACATTGCATAACCCTGAAAAAGAAACCATTTGGCAACTATCCCGAACACCCTCAAACCGTTGGTGAGCATATCCGTAAGGCACGTATGGATAGGAGCCTCTTGCAAAAAGAGGTGGCGAAAATAGTTGGAGTGTCTGAGGATTGTATAACCTATTGGGAAAATGGGAGGTCGGAGCCGCAGATACAGTTTATGCCTTATATAATAGAGTTCTTGGGATATATGCCGATTGAACTAAACACTTCAACCCTTGGAGGAAAGATAAAGGCATATCGTATAAAGCACGGGCTTAGTCACAAAAGAATGGGTAAAATATTGGGAGTAGATGGAAGTACTATTGGAGTATGGGAAACTAAAAATACTGTAGGCCACAACAAAAAAGTTCTAGTAGATACAATTTTAAACGGGTGATCATGTTGATTTTTTTATTTTATGTGCTTGCTTATAATAACAGCTGTTTCTTTTGCAGTTAAATGTGTGCTGTTGATTTTAATGTAATGTTGTGGGAGCTTCATATTTTCGCTTGTATTTGTTACATATCTCTGGGAGTCCTCGTATAATGTTGCTTCAGAAAGTTCTACATTTCTCTTGGACATTTTATGATGCAATCTGTTTTCACTTTTATTTCTCCTAATCCTCTCATCAAAATCGGCTTCTAACTCAACATAGTAAACTTCCGCACCAGAATCCATAAAAATCCCAGCAGCGGTTCTTATGAATTCCGAATCAGAATCTACATTAAATCGCCAACTTTTTGTAAAAATTAGCCCTCCTAGATTGCTATTCGCTATCTCACTCAAAAGTTCAATTCTAATTAGGCGTAGTAGTCGTTGATAACTTTCGGAGCCATATTGAAAAAATGCTTGCACCAAATCAATGGTCATATGGTTGTGAAGTAACTTCAACCCGGTAATTTTACTAAGCTCTTGTCCAACGGTCATCTTTCCAACTGCTGGTGGCCCAAAGATTAATATGAATTTCTTCATTTTGAAACGCTTAAAATACAAAGAGAACACTGCTGCTTTCTATTTTGAAGGGTTTCATCCAATAGTGTTCTTGTAGCAAAATATACGAAATTTTTAATTGCCAAAAGAATTTGATTTGTTAAGGAACCACTGAAAGAGCACTAAATCGAAAATGGGATTTTTTGAGAGACATTGGTGCGCTTGGGTAGTAGCGAGAGTATGTGATATTATTCTTGAAAACGGGTGCGAGTTATAGCTTAATAGAGAAATAAAGTTACGACATTTTATATTAGGTAGTTGTGTGCTATTTTTGAATAAAATTTATAACATAGAAGCAATTGACATGAACAAATCATTACAGATCCTAGGAGCGGGAGGAGCTATTCCATTTGATGGTAAATGTGCTTCAGCAGAAATATGTTACATCGGAAATGGCAAGTATGTGCTTGTTGACGCTGGCTTTGGAATAGCCCAATCTTTGATGTCTTGTGGTGAAGACCTTGCTAATCTCAATTCGATTTTTATTACTCATTACCACACAGATCATGTAACAGATTTACCGACGATACTATTTTCATATTTTTTGACAACGGGTAATAAGTCTATGAATATTTACATACCAAAAGAAGATCAGGAGTTCATACCCAATCTTTTTTTTAAAACATACGGTCACTTAGCCAAAACTATTGAAATGGCAAAAGGATACACTCCTGAGCTAAATTTAATCCCTATTACAGGGGAAAGGATATCTCTGGGCAATTGTAAGATAGAGGCATTGCAAGTAAAACATGGGCAGATCGAAACCTATGGACTGAAAATTGAAACCCCAACAAGTACAATTGCCATTAGCAGCGATACAACTTTGTGTGAGAATTTACGTGCTTTAGTGGAAGGTGCAAATGTTTTGATTCAAGATTGTGCTTTTTCAGATGAATTTGGACCTAATGCATTACATGCCACACCTAGTGAAATAAACAGCTTAATAAAGGACTCAAAGCATTTAAAGCTAGTTTTACTAAATCACTTGATGCCGGAAACCAAAGGGAAAGAAAGTTCAATGATTGAAAGTGTTCAAAAAAATGTCGCATCAAAAGTTGAATTTGCAAATCAATATCAAACTATCTAATTGATGTATAAGTTAGTTGTCTTTGCTGGCGGTAATGGAGAAAGAATGTTACCCAAAACCAAAAACACAAATAAAGTGTTACTTGAATATTATTCAAAACCAATCATTCAACACTGCTTAACTCCTTTTATTAAATTGGGGATAAAAGATATTATCGTGCTAACTAGCTACATGGCTGTGGAAGTTGAAAAGACCGTATCTAATTTTGAATTTCCTCATGTCGAGTATAGTTTTATTCGAGGCGATATTAATTTAAATAGCAGGATTAGAAGAGTTGATGTTAATGAAGAGGACAAAGGGGTATTAACAGTTCATGGTAACATAATAATTTCTGAGGAAATTGTGTCAATTTTCTTAAATAGTTTAGACAATTATAGAGGAGACTTTCTCCTACTTAGTTCAGAAACTACCGAAAATTTTCATATGGGACACCCTTTTGTTTTTGAAGAATTTGGAAAGAAGAAGTGTGTATTAGGATACCCTAAAAACCCTATAAATAATCTTAAATGTTGTATAGGGCTAAATTATATGTCTTACAAAAGTGTTAATTTAATTAAAAGTAATTTGGGATATTCAATTCCTGAAGATCTGATCATTAATCAAGACGTAGATTTTGAGACAGTCAATACGGACAAGGCTATCAAACACTTTGAGAACGTTTCAGATCTGCGATAAAATAATAAAATGATATCCGTTTATAAATATTATCCCCGAGCATTAAGGCATTACACCGATTTCAAGGAAGAATTCGACAGGTTAAAGAGTAAATTATTTTTGGAAAAATATTATGTGGATGCCATATTGGACAATGGACTTTTTACCGAAGTGACTCTAAAAGATGGGGAAGGAAAAGAGATAGCAGCGCTATACTTTAGATTCGGCTTATTAAAGGTGGTCGCGCCGAGTACAGTTGACGTTAATGAGGTTCAGCCTCTTTTTGACACTATATGGAGATTAATTTTTAGAAATTCGATAATTGCAACAACAACTTTTAAAAATGGAATAATTGAGTCTAAATCTTATTCGTTTAATCAGAGTGACATCGAAACAGATGTCTTAGGTTTCACAAGTAGTGTAATAAGTATATTGGATGAGATGGGAAATCATAATAGAACTTTATTTAAAATGCTTGAAGAAGCATACAAAGTATCCCCACGTCGAAAATTTTTGAAATTAGTTAGGGACGATAAGTTCTCAACACTTTCTTTATATCGATCTAGATTAACCCATATCAGAGCAGGGATAGAGGAATTTAAGGAGCTCCATAAAACCCGTTTCAATGATAAACTTATTGGTATTATTTCTAACACAAATTCTGAGGTTGAATATTTAATGTGTTTGTTAGAATTGACTGAAAATTTTTATGAGAAAAAATATGCTTCGAGTTTATTTGTTAAGCAAAGTGGAGAGACAAGAGTGGCTCTTTATTCTTCTGTTATTGCCTGTATAGTTGGTGTAGTCGCTTGTATAGTCGCAATATATAGCATACCTTCGGTTCAGAATTCTAATAAACAAAAGGAGCAAGAGACAAACAAAACGCAAACTATAAAACCAATTGGTGCTGTGCAGTTAGATTCTGGACTAAAAAAATCTAACATAAAAAAATAAATCAATTAAAGTAAGAAATGACAATAGATTCTGATGTTGCGGAAATCTTATCTTTTCTTAAAGATCTAAGAGCTAAGAGGACAAAGATAGTATGTCAACCTCTTGGATTTTACCGCATTTTTTTGACAGCAAGAGATGCCTTATCAGAAGGACTGCTATTGCATGTGTGGGCAGATCCAAATCAATATCGTAAAAGTAAGGAAATCGATATTCACCACCATACATTTGACATGAGATCACGAATTTTGGCTGGAAGGTTAGTTAATAAATTATATGATGTTCAACCTTCCGAACAAGGACGCTATAAATTAGTGAATGTGTATCATGACGGCAAGAACGCAACAAGAGTTGTAACAGATATTAGTGTTGAACCTACTATCATTAAAGTTGAGGAAGTTTCACCAGGACAAATTTATTCGTTTGGCTCAAAGATTTTTCATAGCACCGAAATTGTCTCTTACCCAACAATAACTTTAATGCAAAAGACAAATATGATTTCTGACAATGCAGTCAATATAATTAGGGATGGCTATTCACCTGATGAAGTCGGAATATACAAGCAGCCTGTTATAGATGAGGAAGCGATTTGGAGTGTTGTGTTTGAGAGTTTAAACATTTAAATTTAGAATAAAACAACAGTCTCCTTTCAAGTTGTCTTCTTTAATTAGACCTTTTATAACCTGCGCTCAAATATGGTGCAAATTTTAATTGACCATCAAAGTCCCAACTACAAGTTTGCATGGACAATCAATACTCAAAAGATTTCGATTATTCGAAATCTTTTGAGGTTAATTCCGTTTTCCAATGCGGTTAGAATTGTAGGGACTGACGGTAGAACGATTTCTCTCTTTTCGATTGGTAGATACATTACTATAGTTAGCATTGCACCCGTAAAAAATAAATATTATAGATAGGGTGGTAAAAATGTCAGGCAAGACAGTGCTTACTTTTTGCATGCCAATAATACACAATTCTTGAATACAGCATTTATTAAAAAAGTTTTGAGTATAGTCTAATGAGAGTTTTCTGTACTCGATCTTTTAAATTAATAAAAAATAGCCAAAACCTCATTTCGTCAATGAGAAGAATTACTTTAATTTTTGTATGCTTTGGTGCTCACGATACTAACGAGTGGTAGCCTCATTCATTGAAGTTTAGATCACGATTAAAGGTTTCCTTCAGTGAGAGTACAGATAAGGCAGAAATCACCAATGTTAAAAGTCCCAGGTAATACGCAGAATTCGCTACCCCGATGTTTACAGCAATTTTTTTAAAGACTAAAACGATAGGTACTGCCCACGCTCTGGCTATATTGGGAATGCTTGTTGCTGCTGTAGCTCTGATATTTGTTCCAAATTGTTCCGCCGAAACAATCAGTAACTGCGACCAAAAACCGAGTCCACTTCCAAGAAAGCAGCATTTTAGGTAGAAAACAAAAATCGTACTTGATGGGAGTTTTACATAGAGGTGTATACCAATTAACAATATTAAGTAGAAAATAAGCATACTCTTCTTTTGACTTTTAATGAATGACTTAAAGGCCCTGAAATAGCCATTCCTATTAAGGTACCACAATAAAACCAAAAAATTGAAATTGCCCCATCCGGTTTAATTGAAAGCCCCAAATCTTTAGCTATCATAGGACTGTATTGAATATAAATAATGATGAATAAAAATGTTGCGCAACCGGCTAGTGTGCAGGCGATAAAAGTAAAAGTACTTTTTAATTTTTTGAATATTAAACTAAGCCTTCCTTTTTTGATTCGCTTTACTTCATTTGATAGCCACAAAACGCTCTCGCTTATTTTATATCGTAAGGCTAAAACTATAAATCCCATTATACCGCCAATTAGAAAACAATGTCTCCAGTAGATATATCCACCAGCAATTCCTCCTAAACTTGCTCCAATCACACCAATTACGGATACAATAGTCACAGCGTACGTACGTTTTTCTTTGGTGAAATTTTCTGAAATTAAGCTAACTCCAATTCCCATTTCTCCAGATAGACCAATGCCAACAAGAAATCTGATTATTTTGTATTCAACTATATTGTTAACAAAATAGTTTGCAATACTTAGTACAGAATACATAATGATTGAATAATACAACGTTTTTTTTCTGTCAAAACGGTCGCCAATAATTCCCCAAAGAAATCCTCCAATTACCAAACCACCCAATTGAAACAGTACAATTTCAAGCCCAAGTTGTGTCCTAAGGATTGAATCCGGTATTCCTAAGTCTTGTAAACTTTTGTCACAAACCGCATTCAAAATTATTATGTCGAATACATCAACAAGGTATCCAAGAGAAACTATCAAAAGGGTAAGTCACTCATTGCGAGAAAAATATTTTGTTATCATGATTACATATTTTTTGGAAGTCGAGAAGGTGGATGGGGAACTCAAATGATAAACCGTATTTCTCGGGTAGATTGAATTTTGATAATGGGCCATAAACTTTAGCAAAATCTACCTTTTCATATCTCGTATTCACATACTGCCCAAATTCAGTTGGTGCACCATGCTGCCTATCGTTACTTAGAAAGTCCCAAAGATGGAATTCTGTGAACTTTACAAATAATTGGAAGAATGGGTTTTCATTACCAAAGAGTAGCTCCTCAATCTTTTTCGCGTGAATTTGCGTGGTTTTGATGTGCTGATTTGAGTCAAGATTGTGTCGTTCAATATAGTTTCCTGCTTGATTTACTCCTATCTCATTGAATAATCTATTATTTAAATAATAAACTTCACGCTTTTCCATTGGGTCGTTCACAAGTATAAACCCTGCCTCGTTTGCGATAGTTATTAACTGGTTAACGGCACTAAAATACCTCTCATTGAACTCGTTTATATTGTCGTTTGCCAAGTCTTTAAGTAGAATCCATAAATTTGAGAAAAGCGCACGATCGCTGTTAATTGGGTCAAATCTAATTTCGGACCCGCATAAATAGGTTTCTAATATTTTTGCCGCGTTTACTTTGTTATGAGACGCAACAATACTTCTCATTTTCGATACTATTTTCTTTAATTTTTGATAACCAGGTTCATTAATAAATGGCGGGGAATCAGTAAAAAAGATGGCGTGACCATTATTTGCAAGTAATTTATAGCTTTGATTAAGTAAAGAGATTTGTACATTTAGGTTCACTTCATGCAAGGCCTTTTTGCCAATTATCATATTTATTTCCAAATCACCGTTCTTGAGTTTAACCGATTTTACTAACTTTATTAGATTCGTTTCTATATTAATATCTTCAGAAAGCGGACGAATCCTATTTCCACACTTTTCCACGAGTTCTTCAAAGGAACCTGTTTCTCTGTCGATTGCAATTACATGCAAATTCTTAAACTGACTAAATAACTGGTTAATTCGTAAGTTGCTCCCGCCTGCCATTAAGTCTATCAACACAAAGTCTTTTTCTTCACCGTGTATTTCTATGCAGTTCTTTATCTTCTCAGTGTATAAAATTTCAGTACTTTTGAGACCATGTCCCAGAAACTCAGTTTGTTTCTCGAAGAATTGCTTCCCAAATGTATCACTGTAACGAGAAAATTTGCTCTTTGCACCTTGTCTGATAAATTCTTCCTTATAAATAGGCTCAAACTTTGGTGATTCACAGTTTTTAAAACTAACACCTTGTAAAATTAATTTAAATACAAGTGAATTTAGCTTATCTCCAGTGTAGGAGTTAAAGTTGAATGTGCATCCTACAAAATGTGAGAAACTTGCATCAGTTCCATGTAAGTCACAGTTATAAAAGCAGCAATCTTGAAATGAACAGTTTCTGAGTTTTCCATTTGAAAGAACAGAGTTGCTAAAATCAATATTTTTGAAGGATATAGTAGATAGATCAATTTCTGGTAAGTGTAAATTATTCAATGAGATATCAGTGCCATTCACTTCTGTGATAGTATTGGTATTCTTTGCTATAAACTTAAAGTATAGTGAAACAAGGTTAACGGCTAGAATACTGCTTTCAGTTTTTGTTTCTGGGGCATCAAGTTCAACCCCATCCTTTCTCACTAATTTGCTTTTTGTTCTGATAGTATTTATAAAATCTTTGAGGGTGGCCTTAGTATTTTCATAAGGATGAGTATTTTCTTTTAGTTCTTCAATTACATAAGAAATTAAGTTGTTTGACCATGAATGATTAAGTAGCAATAATTCGTCAAAGTCACCAGAGTCGATGACCTCTGAAATTTTTTCGGCTAGGAAAAAGTCTATCCAATTGTAATTTGTAAAGCCTATTGTATAATCTTGTTCAATATGTTTTCTTGTAGTGAGTATATCTGTTAACGAAATGATGATTGTCCATATTTCATCCATATCGTCTGTTCTAATTCGGTATCTCCCATGATTTAGTTGTTCTGAAGCAACATGAACTAATCTACGGTAAATTTCATCTTTTAAGGCTTCGCCTTGAGATTCATGCAGTTTGACGTATAGAAGATTATCTCGTCTTAACCTGTTAAGTTCTAATTCAAACATTTTGCCTAAGATATGGTACTCACCCCTTTTTAACTGGTTAAGGATAAGATGATTTCCTGACTTCATTATTTCCGGGAAATTTTCCACTGTTTTAATGAAGATATTAATACAACGTGGAGTTTTTAACCAGTTCTCCCTACCTCGAACATAATGAATAAAATCATCAATGAGTTGCGGGTTAACAGAGTGTTTGGTTAGGTATTGGTGCACCGTTTCTATTTCCCAATATGGTTTTATTGTAAAAACAAGTGAGTTTGCAGGGATTTTTCGCAAGATTGTTTCTGGCCTGGTAAAGCATATGTATTTTCGAGCAAAATTGAACAGTGAACTAAAAAATTCAATTTGAAACTTCATTTTGCTCAGCTCATCGTAGCCATCTAAAAGAAGAACAATTTTCCCTCGTTTAATATGCTGAATTAAAGCAGGGATTAATTTGTCTTCATTTTCAATATTATAATTTCTTTTTCTAAGCCATATTTTTAGACTTAGGGTTAGGGGATCATCAATTACTTCTTTCAATAATTGAACATCTGTTTTGTTTAGCTCCTGTGGCTGGAGTAAGAGTGGTATTGGATATTTCTTTTGATAGTCAGGTGTACCCATTATTTGGAAAAAGACATGATACATTAAGGTTGATTTACCAACTCCAGCAACACCCTGTATCCAGATTCTTGAATCTATTGAGTTTTGCAAGATGTACTCGACTTTGTCTGATAAGATTTCAAAAGTTTTTTCATCTCGAGTGTCTATATACGTTTTTTCTGCATCAAATATTTCTGGAGTAAGAACTTTTCCCCAAATAGTAGGGTCATAGTAATTTGTCTCTCCCGCTACTTCATTTTTGTATTGGTTATGGGCGTGAGAGTTTATCTCTAGTAACACGTCAAGTGCACCTTTTGCATAGATATCAGATAAGTTGTCTTTTAAATTATTTAAGTATTGTGATTGATCAAAGACGTCAAGAGGATCAAGTATTTCTAGTACTTTCACATTACACCAATCAAGTAATTTGGTGAAATCTTCACCAAGATCACCAATTGTGAGCAGAACCTCTTTATTAGATGTATTAAAGACCTTCTTTGTCTTGTATTTTTCAAACTGCTGTAATAAGGTTACGTCAACTTCCATCGTCTTCTCAAAAGCAACAAAGTCTTTGAAATTTTCAAAATATCCCTTAGTCACACGTGTTTGAGACTTTAAATAACCGAGTAACTCATTTAGTATCGATTTAGCGTAAAACACTTGGATAGTTGGCGCAAGGGGCATAATCTTCCTTTGGAGTGAGGTGCCAGTTTTATTCTTTTTTAGATATTCTTTAATATCACCATAAATGGATTTTTCATCTTCGTCATTTATTGTGCCTGTAAAATAATTGTCAACACTATGGTCATCACGCGAACAATAGTATGTGAACCGAACTAATTGTTTAAGTAGTACTGTGTAGACAGGGTTAGCTTTATAGGTTGTGTTAGACATATTTCTCCTAAACAGTTTAAAAAATCATTTCAAATAGTCTTTTTTACGCAAGTGACGACTTTTTGAAATTATAGTTTTACATCACCGAACGGCGTTAGCTATTTGAGATAAACAAATCAGCTTTTGCCATTCAAGTAAACTATTTATAAACCTAAAAATGAATAAAATGAAAAACAAACTTTTTTTTATTGGGATAGTTATTATCGGTATAATTATGTTGGGTGTTTTTGAGTCACTTGATCATATGCAAGCCGGAAAATTATACACATTCGAGTGTATTGGTGTCATGGCGGTTTCTTATTTCTTAAGATTACTGATGCCTTTTAGTGGTAAAAGATATAAATGTCAACCATACAGCCGTGCAATAACCGTACTGATATTTAGCTTCAATATAATCGCTAAATGTATTAAATTGGAAAACTCTTTCGGAAACATTATTTTGTTAAGCACCTCCATTATTGTGTTTATCGTAGGAGAAATAGTTTTTGAGATCATTGTTAAGAATTTAGAAGTCGATAACAATGATGATAGTGACAATTCAAAAAGTGAAATTACCTCGGAGGGATAAATTTATTTACTGTAGCTTGTAACAGTGGGGAAGACATTTCAAAACGAGTAATACGCCCATTTCTACCTGCTTATTAGCATCTTGTTAGTGACTATTTGATAGCTTTTAGAGCCATCGTGCACCAATTATTATCTCAGCAACATTTATATCATATGTTAATTCTTTGATAACTTGCACTCTTTATGGTGAAGTTCCTTATAGATAACCAAAGCCCGAATCAAAAATTTGCCTGGACAACGAACTCACCAAAAATCACGACCAATCGAAATCTGTTACGGTCAACTTCGTTTGGTAATTCTATTAAAATTACTGGTGCTGATGGGGGAATAATCTCTCTCTTTTCTTTAGGAAGATACATTACTGTTGTGCGAATTAGACCTGATGGCATACCCGATAAGATGTTTTTCTTTGATTACGCTTGGGATTTGTCAAAAGAGGGGCTTCAATTGCTTTTGCAAGGAATTTATACAGAAGAACTGGAAAAAGAATGGTTTAACATCCAGTGGATTTTATATTCCACTTTCACAGATGAGTTGGACATTGTCGAGTTATGTAAAACATAATGTTGTGTCCAAAGGTGATTTCATGTTATGCCGTGTTCAAAAAAACAGTTACCACAATTATCAATGCCAAAGCACAATTGCACGCAAAAAAATTCTTGATATACTAATTGAGAAAATTTAGATACTCACTAGTTTCTTAGAGCACACTCAAGCGATTATCAGCTAAACCCCCATTCTTATGAGAATCCCCAATGGGTGTGTACCGTACCTGAAAATCGTTAAATAAGCAAAAGCGAATTGGCACAAATCAAGCGGGAATTAGAAGCCATACAGAAAAAACGCTAAACCAAAATACAACACCCCACTATAAACCATGATAAAACTACAAAGACAGAAACCACGATACCGAATATCATATCAAAAAGCGAAGAGGCATAACTCGTAAAGAATACCTAAAGCACACCGTAGAACAAGCCTTAACAATTGCAGCATCCCCTCAAGAACTCAAACAGCTATTACAAGAACAGGGAATAACAGTATATGAAAGAGCGAACAAGTTACAAGGGGTACTTGCACTAGTAACTAATCACAAACATAGGTTTTCCAATTGGGGCTGGGGATAAAATCTAAGATTTACAAAAACAGCATATAAAAGAAAAGAAGGTACAATCATCACTTGATCTTATACGAAAACTAAGAGAAGAAAGGGAAACAGGTAGGGAATGAAGAGAATTTATTTCCAAGTTTTACCATCTAATAGTTGTGCCACTGTTTCGGCGCTCATTCCTTCCATAAATCCATCAATTTCATTCAAATAAAAATATTTTTTTCCGCGGATTGAAGAAAAAGAAACCTTGATAAAATGAGTATCAAAATACTCATCTACAATAAAGTATTTCATGCCTGAATAGCCACCTGTATAACCGTCATCCTCGATCATGCCTTTAACCCGATTATACTCGTCAGATGTTAATTGACCAAGACTGTTTTCAATATCAGAGGAGACTAACTTACCATTATCATAATCACAATAAACAACTTTCTTTTTAACTCCGACTGCTTGTATTGCCTTGTACGCATAAAGGCCGATATATTTAAACGGTGAATTGTGGTTTCGGTCTGCGGGGTCATAATAAATTCCATACTTCAAATTAATTTCAAGCGTTTCATTGGTAGTAAAGGCCAACATTGTGCTGTCTCCAATATTGTTGTCTTCGATAGTTTTTAAACCCGATGCTATTTCTTCTGCATTTTCCTGGGTTGTGATTACCTGAGCAGATATAGTATCAAATTGATTTTTAACAAATTCAGTAAGCTTATTCTTTTCACTTTCACTTATGGAGGAAAGTTCTATTATTTTCTTTTCAAAAATCTCCTGAGTAAATTTTTCAATTTGTCCGTTAATGGCCTCAATGTTTTCATCAACTTTCGCACTTCGCTGTATTGCAGCCTCTAAAGTTTTATCAAACATACCATTCACTGTTTTCCCTAGTGTAGTTGTCTTTTCCTCAATTTTAGCTAACGCTTTGGTCGCTCTGTCCTGAAGGTCAATTCCATTTTTATAAAATTTTAATGAGGCAAAAAATCCGATTACTGTTACAATAAGTGCTACAATGGCTAATATTAGAGAAACTAATCCTAATAAGTCAGACAATGGTAGTTGCATTATAGTTGATTAATAGTTGCACAAACATAATCTTTATAGAAGTAAAAACAATTTTGTTAAGTTGAAAAGGTTGGCAAAGGCGGCTTTTTTTTGTTTACAAAAAACTGAAAGGGGATTGGGGAAAACAATACTGAAAGATAGAGCCGCTGCAAAATAATAAGGCTATCTATTCGACAGGTTGTTGTCCTCAACCAGATTGCATTGGACAGTTAATGAATACCGTCCAATGCAATCTAGCAATAAATAATATTTGGTTAATATTTATTTTGATTTGTATATTAGTTGTGCAAGCTAATATTTGTTCAGTTTTTTTAATTGGATTGCTATGTTTGAAAAAATAACTCTTCATCAAATTGCTAAAAGCATAATGCCCTCTTGGGGGGAGATTAACGATTGGTTTAATTGGCCTCCAGACACTTTTGCTTTGATTTCAACTGTCCTAATTCGAACAGGAGGCTATAAGGTGTGCCTTACAGATAATGGAATAGGTGTGCCTTGGGATAGAAACGATTGGCAAACTTCTGTTGAAAAGGATGCCGAGATATGGACGGATTTTTCTAGTAATATTCTTGTTCGGAAAGGAAAAAGAAAAAGTCGGAATTTAATACCTGATTTTAAGTTTAGTAAATCGTATTTTGAAATTATTGAAGCAGGGTGGAATGAAATCGATGTTAATGATTTAAGAATAATTGATGACACTAATATACACAATAACAAAAAGGCTAAAGAGTTTTTAATTGCTTTAATTGTAATTTTAGCAGTAGCAGATACTTGTGGTAGAGGTTTAGGTACTATTGGTCAAAATGTTAAAGCGGAAAAGGAACGCTTAAAGCTTTTTCATGCTGTAGCAAATCTTTTATTAAATAATAAGGGGTCATTAAGTGTAATACCGAAGTTTATGGGAATTGTCCTTCCCAAAATGAGGACGCCACAGTCAGGTTTAGTAATACGTGGGTTGTCCCTGTATTTAACATTTCACATATCGGAAGTTGAGGTAATGTGGAGGACATTTCCATGGTTAAATAATCATAAGCAACGATTGAATATTTTAGCAGTACCTTATCCTAAAAGGGTGGATGAGGACTTATTCATTACAATGGATGATATAAATCACCACACAAATTATTTTCAAATAAAAGCTATTGAAAAGGGCAATAATATAAAAGTGTCAAAAAATAGTAATGAAGAAGAAGCAGAGCATGGAGAAGATTTTTTAAATCGGCTTGTTGCTTATGTATACAAGGAGAGTAAAACAAATCATGGTGTGGATGTTTTAGTTTTTCCTGAATTAGGATTATCTGTTTCTGAACATAATTTTTTGCTTAAGAAATTGGGGGGGTATTTAGCAAGTGATGGTAATGTGGAGCAATTACCGATTGTTGTTGCTGGGGTATTAAATGATGTTGCTTTTAGCTCAAAGAATGAAAATGGGGTGTTAAATAGAGTAAATAATGAATTGAGGGTTTCTGTTTTTTTTGCTGGTAAATGGTATAACCTTATTCAGAATAAACATCATAGATGGTTATTGGATAGAAATCAAATTATTCAATATGGTCTAGAGAGCGTATTATCCACTGAAAAAAATTGGTTTGAGTACATATCTGTTTGTCAGAGAAGCCTAGCTATTCTTGCTCCAAATGGATGGTTAGCAATGACAGCCTTGATATGTGAAGATTTAGCAAGGCAAGAGCCAATTGGAGATTTAATTAGAGGAATAGGACCTACTTTATTGTTGGCTTTGCTTAGTGATGGCCCACAAATTAAAAACAGATGGTCTGCAAGATATGCAAGTGGTTTAGCAGATGACCCTGGAACTGCCGTATTGTCATTAACTTCTTTTGGGATGGCGTCACGTTCCATAAAGTATGAACATCAAGAGAATAGTACTGATATTAATGATGAGTGTGTTGTTGGTTTATGGAAGGATATGATAAGGGGATGGAAAGAATTGAGTCTAAATAAAGGTAAGGATGCTTTGAGATTTACTATTTCAGCAACAATGATAGAAGAGATAACACTTGATAGGCGGACTGATCATAAAAATGCTTCGGTTTTTCGAATGGATAGCGTCAAAATTGTACAGGAAAAGTTTGAAGAAGTTCCTCAAAATTTTGGCGGTGATGGTTATGAGCTTTTGGAAGGTAATTGGGATGACATAAGGGATTTGTCAGCTCTTTTGTTTGCCTTCGATTCCATTATTGATATTCTAAGCGTTAGAAGTTATGGTGATAAGAGTAAGGAAGTTATTGATTATATAATTTCACTTTTTCCTATTTCCTTTCCTCCCCAAGATGTAAATACCTATACAAACAATAGAATTACCTTGCAAATTATTGAAGCGTGGGAACATCCTGAAAAACTTGGTATTTCGTCTGCAAAGAAACCTGAAAGTACAGATTTTGAAGTCGGAATTAAAGATGCAAAAGAGCATTTAGTTGATAAAATAGTTTCTAACATCAATGAATTTGGAATAAAAAATTTAATCAATTATTACCAGTTAATAATTGATTTATGTGATAATCGTCTTAAATGTATATTGAAAGAACGTAAAGGAGATGTGAGGAAAATTCAAGTTCCATACGTGGTATGTATATTCATTATTAATGCTAAAGTGTCTAATTGGAAATCAAGAAAAGACTTGGCTAGTGAAATGGATGTAGAGTGGCAAGATGTTTTAATTCTTAAAAATAAGATAAAAAACATAATAAGAAATTCCCTACCCAGTATTAATGGAGTCTCTTCTTTGGCTAATTTATTTATGACAGATATAAATAAGTAAATTTTTTATGATATATGTTAAAAACGCTCAACTTTAGTTGAGCGTTTAGAGTAACTCGAAGGTTATTTTACCTTCCCCGATTTCACATCCGATAGCTTGCATTCATCAAAGTACAAGTTACGTTCAATGTTCAGTCCAAACGGCAGCCGCAGTGCCTCCATTTCATCAATAGAGAAGCTGCCCAGTTCATCCACAAACATACCCGTTACATACCCGAAACAAATATTGTATTCAGGGTCGTAACTATTCGCCCACCATGTTTGAGAGCCGCAAGGATTAAAGAACTTAGCAACAATGATAGGGTCGCTTTCCTCAGCTTGTTCGCCGATTTCCAAAAAGTGAGCTTGTAATTCAGGTGTAATAAGTTTCATGATTTTAAGATGTTAATGGTTGATGTGATTGACAGGCATAACCACAGAGGTGGAAGAAAAGAAAGGGCGCAACTAGGAATTGCCCGCAAGCATTGGTTACACATTCTCTGCACCCTCTACAACGACACGTCCGACACATATGAACCACTACCAAAACAGAAACACACCCGGATAAGCCACGAAAGTTCAGGAGACAAACCCTATGATGTGAATAGGGAAAAAGAATACTGAGAAAAGTATAAAGAGCAGCACACCGCCTGCAAAGAGGGAACAATTGTAGCCTGGTTAATCCCCACCAAAATAGAAAGCCGCTACTGCGGCTTAAATGGAACGTGAGACAGAGAAACAATATTCAAATCGATTCCCTCGGCATTTTTAGCAAGCCAAAGCTCAGAATCTTCAGGATGTGTAATAATCGTAAACCTTTGAGCAGAGCCACTTATTCGGTAACTGATTAAGAAATCGTCATTAGAACCAAAACACAAAATCTCCGCATCCGCTACACCCCATAAAAATAAATTAATGGCAGCCATTTTTGCATATACGGGATTATGCTCAAAACCATAGTACATATGACCTTCTTTAAAAACAGAATATAGTGCTGATAATAAACCGCCGCTTTGACAATCAGGTACTAAAAAGTTAGGAGACCTTATATCTGCATCTCGTTCCGATAGTATAGATGCAATAACCAAAAGCACATTATACGGTGGCAACGGAGGTTCATCCTGAGATGAACAATACTCGTGGTAATATTCTCCCAATACGTCAGGCTCATTCGAAACTTTAACTCTTTGTTGTACCTCATCCATCAGGACGTGTAATAGAAACGGAAAAATCTTCTGTTCCTGCCGGGAATATGGTTTAGAAACTTCAGCGTACCATTGCTCAAAATTAAACGATACCGAAGTTTGCTGTGGGGAATCGGCAGCTAAAATACAAATAGCAACCGAAAGGAAATCATCAAATACACGTTCAGGCGGATGTCCTGAAAATTGCTTTAATAATTGTTCAAATAGATTAAGTTGTTCTTTCATAAAGGACTTGGTTTAGCATTACCATACCAAGCCTCCTTCAATTACATATCAAGATTTTATCAAGAAAAAATAAAAAAGCCTGCCCTGAAATCAGAACAGGCCGGTGCCCTATCAATTGCATTACAATCCTTAATTCTCTTTAAACTCCTCAGCATCAGGAAAATCAGCTACCGTATAATCTTTCTTATTCGGCGTAGTAATTCGCCACCCGTCATCATACCTTTCAATCGTTACCTCATATTTCACCTCCTCATTATCAGAAAAGCGATACTTCCCAAACGGAGTAATGTTATATCGTTCTACCATAAACTCTACGGTTGCTTTTGTCTTATCAGGAGTATCATATCGAATACCTGTAACCTCTTTAAACCGTCTCATATTAGTAGCAAAACTTGGAACACCTGAATTACCCATAGCAGGTACTTTATAGGGTATAGCAGAAGGTGTTTCAGAATACCCAAGTAAGCCTTTGGAAACTAAATACCCGTTGTTCTCTAGCCACTGTATGTTTTTCCTGCCATTGTCAGAACTGGCATCGCGTCTGTTTACCTCCACGTTGGGGTAATGAAAGTATTCGGTGATTAATGCTTCCGCCTTATTCCTACTCAACTCCTTAGTTCCGCATCCAACCGATACAAACAACCCTATTGTAACAAAAGAAAATAGATACAACTTCATACCCTAGTTATTTAGTGAATTCAATAATATCTGCCGTAACCGTACATTGTCGTTGCCACATGGCTAAATAGACAGGAGTAGCAATAATTCTCCAATCCACACCCACATTAGCCAACAGTTGTGTATCCGTTACCTTATGTTCTTGCATAAGGTTTTCTTTGGCTTTAGCCACTAAAGCCTCCTTGGTAAAACCACCTATAAAAAACACAACAGTGGAAGTTGCCTTACCCTGAACACCACGCTTTACAACTTTGTAATTACCAGAACTAAGCTGTGCAGAAGATTGAAACGTTCCTGTATGCACACCGAAGCAGGAACTTAATACAATGACCAAAACAAAAGAAATAATAGTTAGCTGTTTCATACTTTTACAATAAAATATTACCGAATGTATGCGGTGTACACAGGGTATTTATAAAAAGTCCGTAAGCGTAAAGATTTATATAATGAGCGATAGGGAATTATGCGCGAGTGTTTTATATACCAAAGTGTTTTTCGATATACGTCTCCACCTGCCTTATTTTTCTAAGTGAAGGATGAATGCTTTTACCATCGGTCATAACAAGGGTTTTGTCAGTTGTTAAAACCTGTATATGAAAGGTATTAATAAGTATCTCACGACGCACTAATAAAAATCCGTATTGCGATAGCTTTCGTTCTAATGCAGTGATTCCTTTAAACACAGTAACGGTTTTAATAGTGCCTTTTTCCTGATAACACAATACACACTCTTTGTCGTCAGCTTCAAAATAAAGAAGGTCGGTCAGTGTAAAAAATACCAGTCCCTTTACTGTTGGTAGAGCAATTTTAATGGGTGGTATATATGGTTGTGCAGGCATAGGACACAATTGCTGTCCCATGCTGTAAATAAAGAGCGTGGGGCAAAAGCAAATGCCCGACCTCAAGGGCTGCGACACCCCGTGTACAGACAAAGCCAAAGCCCACGCATACCGTAGGCGTTTTGCTAAGTTCCCTGTACACTTTTAGAAGGTCGCAGTTTCTGAGGTCGCGGGAATTGCTAACGCTATAATATTTTTACTCTTACGAAGATACTATCTCTTTTGAGAATATATAGAATATAAAAAGCAATGGAGTTTCCCATTGCTTTTGTGATTTTTGACTAAAAGAACATTTACTTTAACCAAAACTTCTTTGCAGCATCAAAGCCAATAAAGATATTCCGGTCATCATACCCTCTTGAAGCAAGTTCTTTTCTAAGAAACTTTTCAAGGGGTATTTTTTCTTGGAGAATAAATTGTAATACTTGATTATTCACGATAGAAAACATTCCTCTAATGTCTTCCATGTGAGAGAGGGGATCATCATCGGAAAAAATGCTTGCTAAATGATCATAACTCATTTGAGCATAATTTAGCGGAAGAATATCAAGCCAGTTACTTGGTTTCTTGTGGGTTGTTTCAATTTCTGTAACCCTAAACTGGTGATTGCCATGATGACATATTTCGTACGTATAGCTTTTGTTCCTGTCAATGAAGTTAAGCCATTTAGCCATATCTATGGCTTTGAACTTGTTACTAAAAATCCGCTTTTTCATAGATGCTTTTGATTAGTAACGTATTCACTCGATAAAATTTTGACTTGACTATCTGAGAAATATTCCTCCTCTGTAAGGATTTTAAACATTTCCTCTGCTTCCGCTTTTGTATCGTAGAAGACAGGTGGGAGTGATGTAACTTCAAAGATATCATCAGGCTCAACGTCGCAGTTAAAGAAGCCCCATACTGGATAGACAAAACCTGCTTTAAAGAGAATAACCATTGAGTTTGAAATATCATATTCATCATACTCATTTCCTTTCTTGCTAAGTAGATAATGGTCATGAAGACCTAATTGAGTCAGTGCTTCGCGTACAAGAGTAGCTGATAAATGCTGTCTTTGCTGAGGGAGACCTGATTCTAATTTTGTAATCATATACTCAACGATACGCTCCTCTCCTTCAACTAAATCTATAAGGGTCTTGTAGGAAGGCATTGTTTTTTCTTTAGTAACCCATAGTTGTGCGTCGAGAGGCATCATAGAAAGTAACTCTTCTTTCATAAAGTATGATATCCAAAAGTGACTAGCTTTGGTTTCAGATACTGCTAAAAGTTTTTGATAATTTTTTAGCATTCTAACCAAAATAGAGAGTGTTCTAATCCTCATATTCTGAACCCTCCTCGTGTTCTGTTGATTGTTCGGTTTCTTGTACCTCAAGTAATTTTTGGCACCACCCATTTAGAACATGGGAGATAATAAAAAGATCGTCTGGGATGAGTCTCAGCAACTCATTATTTTCAAGTACCGCCAAATCTGGATTTCCAGGGACGTTACCCTTGTACATTTCGCCTACAATGGCGACGATATCCCGACGGGAGAGAAGATAGAGAATTGAAGGGTTAATTTTCCGTTGCGGTTCCTTTTCCTCATTTGCGCGCTTACGCAAGATGGAAGCAAAATGCTTCATTAATTCTTTGTTTTCTGTGTTCATGGTTTTAAGTATTTAATTGAGAAAATGATCTCTTTCGTGCGATCCATGAAAACTCTGGAATGCTATTGTTATGTGGGATGGTGTGAGAATTCGAATAATTTCATAATGGGTAATTTGCAGTTAATACTTCTGTTTTAATAGGTCGTGTGCCTCCTTTTTTAATTTTCGGCACGTTTAAGGTTTTGGTAAATGATTTTGAATACCAACCGTATTTTTGAGTGAATTCAGTAAGAATATTTGACGGGTAGGAACTCAGCAGAAATTTTCCTTGTAGTGTGGATAATGTTTCCAAGAGTATTCGATAATCGTGTTCCGTATATCCCTTGTAATGGCCTTGATAGGTGCTTATGTATGGGGGGTCGACATAGTGGAATGTATCTGTGGTGTCATAGAGTTTAATTACATGGCAGGCATCTGTACATTCTATGGTCGCATGCTCAACTCTCTTAACTACTGATTCGGTGAACTTCATTTTCTTATTTAGAAAGGCCTTTTGCCGTTGACCGTATTTATCGAATCCCCACGATCCGATAAGGTGCGCAAAGCCCATATTGCATGCCACATAAAATCCCCAGGCTTGGGTAAGTTCATTGAACAAATGGGGCATACGGCATACAACAAGGGCTGTTGTGTACGCAGAACGTGAAAACAGAGTCTCCTCAATTTTTTGTTTAAGAGCAGTGTAATCACTCCGCATGACTTTGTAGAAGTTGATAACAAGGTTATTGATGTCATTGATTACTTCCTGCTGTACCGGCTCTTTGGCAAAAAATACTGAGCCACCTCCAAAAAATGATTCCGTATAGATTTTGTGGGGAGGAATTAGTGGCAGAATAGCTCCCAACATATTCTTTTTGCCTCCGTAATATGAAATTGGTGAATCTTGCTGTTTGGACATGAAATAGAATTATTAGAATAATTACTATATCAGTGTAAACAGCTTCAAACATATTCTTTAGTTGCACTTTTTGGTATATCCAAGTCGCCCGGAGTTATTGTTATAGCTGAGAATGGTAGCGACGGTTTACCGTCTATTAATAGCTTTAGTAAAATAGAATAATTTTCTAAGTTGATAAAATCCTCGGCATCAAAGACGGGGTACATTTCTTTGGAAAAAAATTGCGCATCTTGATATGACAAACGGAAACAAACAATTGTGCCGATGTTGCCAAAAACAGCATCGCGAATTTTATCTGTAAGTTGATTTAGATACTGGTGTGCAACAATAAATCCAATTTTGAATTTCCTCAATTCCGAAAACATTTCTACCAGTGATAAGGTGGTATAGTTTTGGAATTCATCCAAATACACGTAAAAAGGCTTACGGTTTGACTCCAGCAGGGAAGAACGGCTAAACCCCGCCGATGCAATCGTGCCGAGGATGAGTGAACCAAGAAGGTGAGCGGCATCTCTGCCGATTGCTCCTTTTGCCATATTCACTACCAGTATTTTCCCTTCATTGATAATACGGGAAAAAGAAATTTGTTCCGTGTTTTCCACCAGTATTTTTCTGATGATGGGAATAGTTAAGAAGCTACCAACTTTATTGAATATCGGAAGCAAATCCGTTTTACCGTATTTTGGAAATTCATGTATCCAGAAATTCCCAACTTCTTTAGAACGAAGCTTCTTAATACATTCATTACGATATTCTTCATTTGTTAATACTCTCCGTACATCAGAAAAGGTCGCCGTTTCCTGATCCAATAAAGTAAGCAGCACATTCCTGAGTATGTATTCAATGCGTGTACCCCACGATTGACTACCCCAAACTTTTTCAAATACCTCAAGTAAATGGGATGTTACTAGATGTCTATATTGAATAGGGATTTTTAACAGCGGATTATACCCGCATGTAATAGAAGGATTGGTAACATCGAATATAATAATGTCTTTACGGTAATGAGGAGGCACTGTTGTGCGGATTTTCTTTGCAAGGTCTCCGGCAATATCAAAGATACATGCTCCTCGATAGCTGTATATGTCCTGTAGCAAGAGTGTCTCAATGAGATTGGTTTTACCAGTGCCGGTTTTACCAATGACATACATACCCACCATCCGGTCGGGCTGATAAAGGCCAAAAAATGTGTGCTCGTTTCTGTAATTGGTTTTAGCAAAGTAAGATATGCTGGGTTTTAAGGCTTTCATTAACACAGGTTAAACATAATGGCTACGATAGAGGAGTATGGACATTTAGTAGGGAAGTTTTAGGCGTACGAGCATGAGTACTATAAAAATACTAAAAGCCCTCAGGGGGCTCAATGTGTAAGGGTAAGTTTACTTATTTTGTATTTGGAACGACTCTAGTACTTCCAGTATCCTTTTCGCCGATTGCGCGTAATGACCATTCCCTTTCGTATTGTACTCATTAACATTGATTGGATATTTGTCTGTTAGCAGATCCGCAAGTACGTTTTGCCTTATTTGAATAATACGCATTACAGTATTACTCTCAACAATGAGAGGGGTGAGTGTTTTGATATATAAGTCTATGTCCATAACAATTTAGCTTAAATTTACTCCCTTTAATTTCTTGTCATCGTTATTATATTTTTAATCAAACCATATGCATTGCCTTTGGCTTGCAAATTCAGTATCTTAGCTATATTTGTATAAACTATGCATACCGTCAAGTGCTAAATATTGGATTAGTTAGGGATGTTTCAGCATGATATATATCAAAAGTATGATTTACTTCTACCAACCAAATTCGAGGGGGGCTACCTTATAATTTTGCTATTTGAAAAAATTAAGGCTGGTGAAATTGAAGAGTTTTTTACTACGAAAGAGGTCAATGAGATATTGCTGCAAATTAGTAAAGCGTTTAACCAAGAGTCTATTCCTCAATGGAATCGCATCAAAGAACCACTTTTCCACTATTTTATAAGAAATCATCCGGAAGAACCATGGAAGTATTACCTTACTGATTACGCAAAAAGTGTTGTGGAATTAATGCAAAACAAATTGCAGAATCCATACAAAAATCATCCACTTAAGAAGAGCTTTGACGATGTATTCACTTTAAAAAGTGACGATATAAAGTCAATTGATGACCTGGAGTTAAAATTTGGCCGACTGTTTATACAAGGCTCAAAAAAAATTATTATCGATCATTTAGAGTCATTGGAGGACGAATTACGAAATTCATATAAAGAATTGAATCAGATTCTCAGAAACGATTCTGCTAGCGCAGTCAAACTTGTAAAAGAGTTTACAGTCGTATTTAAAAAATTTGGTTCTAAGGCTGATGATATTACAGAATCTATTATCACCAAAGATAGATTCCTAGTTATGCTTCAATCAATTGTCGATAAATTCTATTCAAAGATATTAAGCGGAGAGTCCCGGAATAACATAACCGAAAACTTATACACGGAATGGGAGAAGGCCCGCGAAATATATATCGATATTAAAGATTTCTTCAATACAATTGATAACAAGGTTAGCTTAATTAGAAAACAAATTAACTACGCAAGTTCCAAATTAAGTGAACTACACGAGCAGTTTTCCGCTCGTGCAAATTTTAGGCTTCAGATACGGAAACTTCATGAAGAAGCATTAAAAAACACTATATATCATGACGGTGATATGCTATTTATAAACTCTTTTCCCTTAAAGAGTCTGGTTTATGAAAATACAAGAATATTATTTCCAAAACGCCATGACTACGGTGATAAGCGTCCAAATGAACTTGAGCAAATGGAATCCGATCAAGCATATTGTGATGCTGAAACTAAAAAAATAGAAGAGGAAATTATCCAACAACAAAAAGTCAATATATGGGTTGACGAAGCCAAATTACTATTAGAACAAAGAGCAAATATTTCGCTTGATGAATTTATTAATATGGTTGGTACGCAGGAAAAGGACGTGCAAATTGCCTATCAAGTCGCGGCAGAATTAATTTCATACATATCGGAAGACGCAGCTGTGTCAGTTGATATAAAGCAAGAAGTAATTTTTATCAAAGAACAAGATATAGCATTATGGAAAATGACAATGAAGAAAGAATAGATTTCAGTTTTCTGGAAATTATCGATGTACAAATTTACTTTGCGGATATCAATATACTTTTATTATCAGGTAGGCATATTGATAATAGAGATTATTCGTTATTCAATATTTTATTAGAATACGAAAAACAGTTTTCTGCATTTTATGAAAACTTATACAAGCTTAGGCTTGTATCGGATATTTATGATGGCTGCCAATATTATTATTTGGATTTTTTTGAGACAGGTAGGGGAGAATTAAGTGATCAGAAACGTAACAAGGAGCTAACTCCAGCGCAAACACTCATAGGGCTGATGTTGCTCGATATGTACTATCAAAAGTACTTTAACGACGTAAAAATGGTTCAGTGGGATGAAATAAGGAGTCAAATATTAGAAAGTGATCATCAGGAGTCCTATAAACGTATTTTATTTAATAGCGTAAGAGACTCTTATGATGAAAAAGAATGGAACAATGTGGAAAGCATGTTTAATAGGACAATTGATAGTTTTGAAAAATTGGGATGGGTTGAAAAAACTTCTATAAAAAGTGAAAGTTTGATGTTTGAAATTCGTCCAGCTATTCATCGACTGTCGAAGGTGTATCAGTGGGAATTGAAAAATTTTGAAGTCTTTAGCCAACAATTTGCAAATGAAAAATGAAATGAGTTTTCCAAGGATCTACTCTTTATCAACTATCGGAATATTAAAACATTATATTCACGATTATATATTTCATCCGAAGAGAACAGATTTTATTGGACCTAACGGTGTTGGAAAATCAATAATTGCCGACCTTCTACAGTTGATGTTCGTTTTTGATAAATCATTAATAAAATTTGGTACTGATAGTGTTAAAAAAGAGGAGAGAAATATTCACACATTACCCTACAGATCAAGTATCGCATATAGCTTTCTGAACATAGAAATTGATGCTGATCGGTTTATTACAATTGGTATTCAAATTAGCAGTCAAAGCAATCAACGCATAATCCCATTTATAATTACAAGTGAAGCAGATTTAGGGCTCTCGTTAGAAAATTTAGCTATTGAAAAGTCTAAAGCTCTCTTCGCTAAACATTTAATTAAAGAAAATAAGATTATTGATTTTCAAGAATTAGCTGAGTATATCCATACAAAATATGCCTTAAAACTCAATTTTTTTAAAACTAATGATGAGATACTTGACTATTATAACTTTCTCTACAGCAAGTATATTATCCCCATTGATCTAAGTAAGGGGCGCAACTTAAAGGCATTTGCAAAAGTAATTCAGTCATTTTCCAAAGTGAAAGCACTGCATTTGAGTGGTCATCAGGCATCCACGAGTTTAAAGGAGTTTTTATTTGAAGAATCTGATGAGGACATAGTATTTAACTTTAACAAGGAGAAGGGAGAACTTGAGAATATACTCAGAGACTATCAAAGTCTAAACCACACTATTGAAACTCTCGGGAAAAAACAGATTTTGCTCACAGAATTAAAAGCCCTTGACGAGCAGTGCGAAATCCACTTAAAAGAGTATAAAAAAGCGGAAATTGAAAATATGCAGTTCCTGTTAGCGGAGTTAACAACACAAAAACACGATAAGGGGAAGGTTTTGGATAATGCACTTTCGAGAGAAGCGAAAGCGCAAAGAAATTCGACAAGAGGGCCAAATATTGAAAAACTTATTACAAGTAACTTTGAAAAAGCAAATGGTAACTTTGCTAATTTTGATAAATTTAAGTCTAAGTATGAGTCTTTAAAGTCCGCAGAAACTCAAATAGGCAAATTAGAGAATAGGGAACTATTGATGATTAATGACGAATGGCTAGAAAATGTCATAAAGATTGATATTTCTATTCGTGACGTTGATGCAATATTAAGTGAAATAGACTTTGCGGAACCCCTTCTTAAAAAATACAAAACACTAAAAGAACTCCTGAAAATTCGTAAATCTCAGGGGGATAGTATTGAAACATTAAAATCAAACTTAAAATCGAGTAAATCAAATAAGTCTAAAATAATTTTACTCCTACAGAATGAAGAAGAGAATAGTCTTTTAAGTTGGTATTTGCTGAATGTCCAGAATCAATCCTTTAATGAAGATCAGGTGCAAGCGATTTTACATTTAGCGGAAATACCAATAACCAATGTTGAAAATCCAAAAGACAACGATAAATATTTAAATCCAGAGAGTTTTTTTGAAAAGTTCAAAGTCATTAAGACTGATACCGGTATGTGGCTTGAGTTAGGAGCTTTTTATGAATTTGTTTCTAACAAACCCGAAGCAGAATTACTTCACAATACTGGAGCACTCGATAGTTCAATAGGTAAGTATATCGAGAAGTTAACCGGAGAAATTAATTTTATTGACAAACAACTCGAGGCGCTAGACAACATCACAGATGGGAAACTATATGACACATCATTATTTGATAATAATTTTGATATCAATATAGTTGAACATAGCAATATCGAAAGACTAAAGGGTGCAGTCGCGCTTATGTTGCAAGTTGGCGAAAAAATTCAAATTTTAAAAGAAGAAAAAGAAGACCTAATTAAGGAGATCTCAACTTTAAAATCTGATTTTGGTATTGAGTTCAGTGATGTTGCCGAAATAAAGAAAAGGCTCGTCAATATCAAGGATATTTGGTTTAATCGCGTAACGAGAATCACAAGAATACTATCTGAAAATGAATCCTTTTTGAAACAAGTTAAATCAGAAATTAAAGGTGTCAGCGATGAAATGATTGATATTGCCGACAAAATATCAAAAAATGAAATTATTGTAGAGGAACTTCGGGAATTATATAGAATTACTTATGATGAAGATATAAATGACAGTTTAGTTGAGAAAAAAGATATCGATTCACTCGAACAGATGCACAGAGATGTACTAGAAAAATATAAAGAAAAATACTACGCCACGGTCGCAAAATTTGACGAAACAACTGATGCTAAAAATCATGCTGTCCAGTTTACAATAAATGAAAAAACGTTTTCTTTTAGAATACTGGAAGAGGCCTTGCTAGGAACCAAAATCAAAAGCACGGATGACATAACCAATGCTTTGCAAGAAGCTAATAACACCAGGACTAATATAGCCGATGGCATTCGGGATAACATGATCAAAATCTTTTCAAAGACAACGGAACGCTATGAGAAATATAAAGAACAGGTACAACGAATAAACGCTTTTTTTATAAACAGAAAGATTAGTGGTCAATTTTATTTTAAGCTAGATTTTATTGAAAATACAGAGCTGAATATCTCTTATGTAAAAGAAATGGCATTCAAAGTTCGCCAATCTGCAAAGCAAGGAGAACTTCAATTTGGTCAATCCATAGTTGACTTTGTTGAGGAGTATTTTAGTAAACAGGCGAGAATAAAGAATAAAGTGCCGATTAATAAATTACTCGACCCTAAAACATATTTTGAGTTATCCGCAAAGCTAACCGATGAAGATGGAACGGAAGTTTCGGGCAGTACAGGCGAAACATATTCTGCCATTTCACTACTTGGAGTTGCAAGACTCTCTGCTGTTCAAAAGGAAAATCGCAAAGGACTGAGATTTATAATCTTGGAAGAATTGGGTAGCCTTGACAATACAAACTTCAATACTTTCCCGGCTATAGCAGAAGAGTTCAAATTTCAGATTATCACAATGGGCCCCAGGGTGTTGAATATTGGAATTGCTGATCAGTGGTTTGCTCACCATCTCATTAAAGGAAAAGCAAATTCCAGAATTAACTACTATCCGTCGGCATCATATTTTAAATCAAAGAATCACAGTGAATTACTCGATGCTTATTTAAATACTCATAATGAACTGGACTGAACTGAAGGCGTTGAATAATCTCTATTTGATTAAAGAAACAAAACTTAATGAGACTATAAAAAATAGTGGGGAATTTAACTATTTAGAAAAGTCACTTGGGGTAATTGATATTACCCACAGAAAAGTCTTTGCATTGGAAGGATTCGCAAAAATTTATGAGAATGATTATAAAAGGCGGCATGAAACTTACCTGAACTTTCTGGAGGAAAATGGTTTCTTAAAGTCCCAAACACGTTTTGAAGAAACGGATATAAAAATCTTAATGAATATCAATGATTTGAGAGTGGATGGGAGCCTACGTGAATTGAGAGAGCAAATAATCGCTTGTGATGAGTCTTTGCGAGGGGTCTCTCAAATGTTTTTTAAGAACGAAAAGTATTTGGATACCAGGTCGTCATTGGTAAGTGCACTAAAGCAAATTTTAGATGTGGAACAGTTTTCCAATGAAAAAGACCAACAATATATTTATAAGCTAGAGTGTAATAATCCCAAAGCGATAGTGCTGTGTGAAAACTTAGATTTTCTCACAAAGCCCAATAAGCCAAGACAATTTAATCTTGAACTTTGGTATGCGGGGGGTAAAAACGTAAAAAAACTTGAGTACACTGATACTCGGGGTCTTCCAATTTACTATTCATGTGATTGGGACTATGATGGATTATTTATAATTTATCCTTTGGTAAAAGAAAAAATTCCATCCATTAAACTACTAACCCCAAATGGGAAACCCAAAGATATTATAGAGTCTGAACATAAAAGTTTGTGGATAGATCAAAGAAAAGAAACGGACATACACTTAAATAATTCGCAAAGACTTTTACTTTCAAATCTAATTGCAAATAACCAGTGGATTATTGAGGAGTCAAATGAGTTAATTAAAATGGTACATTATACGAATATTGTGTAAGAATAGATAAACTCTTTGTTATAATATGAGCTTTGTGAGTCAATATTTAAATGCATTTTACCGTCAATCCAACTCAAGAACGGTAATGGGTAATGAACAAATAGTCAACTCAAGTTATACTTCAGGTTTATTAGATTGCGGTGCTAAAATTTGCAGTAGCTATGACAACTGACCCTTTTTATAAAAGTTTATATTCACTGAGTGAGCGTCTGAAAGACAATTCCGGAGAGAATAACGCTTATGAGAATTATATTGATCAAAAAATAAAATCTGAAAATTTACAATTCAATTTGTCTTACACATTGTCACATATAGTAACAAATTTAGATTTTATCGAAAGGAGCAAGGCGGTTTTTGAGCAGATATTAGACGATTATAACATAGGGAATCACACTACATTGTCCTTCGAAAGTTTTACCGAAATCAATTGGGTGAGGGAAATTTTTAATGAAGTGGTGATACCAGAATTAGTTCGGCATTTTATTTTAGAAGTTGGCTATTATGAAGGGAAGGGTAAGCCAATTGATATACCCCACGGAAAAAATGATCATATCCGTTGTTTACAGATATACTATAAAAGGTGTTTTGAAAATGCTAAATTATCTATTTCTAAGTCAAAGTTGACTGAGATTTTAGCCAATTTTGCATCACAAGAAGTTACTGCGGCTTTTTTAATCGAAAGAAAAATTATTAAACAGGGATTTGAGGCCGATTATTATTGCTGGTGTGATCACGATTATGTTCGACATCTGAGAAAAGAGATTGCATCCACTCTATGGCTACTTGTTGGTAATGAGGACGCTGATGTTTCGCAATTTGCTAAATACTTTAAACTAATCCGAGGGATAGGAATTTATGTTGGAAATTTAGAGGAGTACTTAAACTATAAAAACACAGCGAAAATCAGCGAATTGGCCTTAGCCTATCTCACTGCTGAAGATGACTTGCTCTGGTCAAAAAATGAGTTCTGTAAGGGGTGGTTAGATGTTAGAGGACATGGTGATGTCGACCTAAATACAGAAATTCCTATTATTGATCTTAATTATAACAACCCATATGAATTTATTGAGTTTGTTGAGTCACAAAGAGGGAGGTTTAGTGAAATTTTTTTTCATCAAAAAACAAGAGCATATTGCTACACACTAATTCGTTTAATTATTCAAAATATTCCCGATGAACGTAATCCTTGTAAGACCATTCTGAGCTTGATTGAAGATTCAACTCGCCCATATCTATTAAGTACTTTGTATTATGAAACCCGTAGAAGTTCTTATTTAATTCCCTACTTTTTGACAAACCATGAATTATCACCTCTCGCATTTAAGGCAATTGAAGAAATTGAAGTTAAGGGCCAAATTTTAAAAGAGCAGTCAAATATTACGCTGCAATTTGAGGAAAAATGTGAAATAATAAATAATTTTTGGATAGAGATGTTTGACGTCACCCTAAATCGAATTTCATCCACAAGGCCTATTGATGTTGAGGGAGGGGAACTCTTGGCAAAAATTTTACTCGATATTGCAGAAAAGGTATTTACGGATCCATCGAATCATGTTAATAACATGATAAGACATAATTCATGGCGGAAACGCTATGACATGGTATTGAAGCAAGTTGCTAACAAACGAATCAAAGAAAACAATATTTATTCTAGACCACCTATACACCCTAGATTAATTTTTCCTCTGCTTCCCTTTGCAATGCGTTTTCTCAATAATAGATTAGTATCACATAGACCTTCCCGCACAGAGTATCTTCGGCTTGAAGCTGGAATAGTTGATTTGTCAATTGAGTTATTAAGGTTTAAAAACCTGCGAATTTCAGAATTCGAAATATCAGAAGAGCAACAGGAATTGCTTAATGAAGCATATTTTGAAACAGTTAATCAACTCCAGGCATACTTAAGTAAATTTTATACGCAAATAGAAGCTATTGTAGAAATTTACGCAAACCCTGGGCAGGAAAAGAGAAAGGTAAAGCGAGGAACAAGTCAGTTTGGTTTTGAAATAATCGATTGGGGACTTCTATACCTGCATTTTGAAACACAAAATATACTCGAAAGTCTTTATGAAAATTTTGCTGGGGGATTAGCATTTAATACTGACAGCAACAAATACGACGACCAAAATAAAGACCAATTTGCGAAAATACAACTTTTCCTAAAATCGTCAATGATGGCCTTCATTTCGATAAACCAATCAGCAGATTCACTTGCCGTGAACGGCTTGCCCGTGAAGTCGACATCGGCGAGGCTCGAAAAATGGATAAGAAAATTATCACTTTTGTACTCTGTCAACGATTTAAAGCAAAAGCGAATAGACGTCTTTGATGAAAGATTCAGTGTGTTCGGGCACGACATATACTATCAACATCTGTCACAATTACTCTATAAATGTATAAATAATTTTAAGGAGGGTAAACAGAGAGAATTTGTTGAAAGATTTTTCGAAAACAACTTTGATATTGGCAGAATGTTGACTGCAGTTAATATTTTTGATTCGGGAGAGCTAAAAGATATTATTTCAGAAAGGCTTTCAATGATACAAATTGAAGACTTTATTGGAAATAGCATCACAACCACAGAATTACAGTATGCTTTAGTTGAAGCGGCTAACTCGGAAAATCATTGGAAATTATCTAAACCTCTTATTGAGAAAATTGAAAATCATTTCGCGAAGGTTAAATATACGGACGACAATATAAATTATTTCCTGTTTGAAATTAGGCTACTATTGGCACTCAAAGAAAAGGACTACACAAAGCTGATCAACTTACCTATTCCTAAGTCGAAGTATAACCGTGATGAAGATAAAAAGGCTATAAATACTAAGCTTTTTTTTATGGCTCTTTACAAAATTTATAATGATAAAGATTACGATGATGCGATTTCAAAACTAGAACTTTTATTGTCTGAAGAAACAAAAAACATCCGTTTTGCATTCCGCCTATTTCGTGCAGAAACTTTAAAGGCAGTTGAGACGACAGATTTAGCTTTACTAAAGCAAGCTCATCAAGATTGGGATAGTTTTGTCAACGGTTTAAACGGTGATGAAAAGAAAACTCTTTCAGAATTTGGAGAAGCGATTGGGAGTAACTCTATTCACTATTACGTTGCAACGAATGACAGCGTAAGAGTTGATCAGATGGTAAATACATTATCCAAAGTATACTTGTACGATGAAGAAATTGTCCCAATCATATACGGTTACTATACACAGCGAAGCTTGCATGAATTAGCATTCAGCTACCTTCAAAACGCAAAAGAATACTACATAGAAAATGGAACAAAGGTCACAGAAAAACTCCAGTCACTTTTCAATAACTCAAGTCCCTCACATTTACTTGAAAGCTTAAAAAGAAGTCTTATAAACATACGCAGTTTGAAAGCGAAGGATATCCCATTGATTATTCCCGATATTATAAACGATAAAAGTAATCTCGATGAGTTTATCTTGAATGAAATAGTGCAGGGCTCGAAGGTTTTAATTGACAAGATTCACGGTATCAAAAAAATTCCACATGAGGATAGATACAATGATTTACTTTTAGCTATTTTAAGGCTACGTTTCCAAGTCTGGGCGTGGAGTGTCCATGATCAGGCTAGAAAGGGTAGCTCTCCTACTGGTAAAAATGCTGGTGAAACCGATATAACTATAGAAGCAGGCAACATTACAATAGCGTTATTTGAGGCATTAATTCTTACTGGAAAAGATAAAACGCTAACAGAAAAACACGTACTAAAATCATTTTCTTACGCTAAGAATCTCGATAGATATTATATGTTAGTCTATTTTAAAGGTTCGACTTCTGCATTTGAATCAACATGGAAATCATATAAAGAAGATATTAAAAACACCATATATACAACTGCATTGACTTTTGACAAGCATCTGGGGTTTGAAGAATTGACATCTAATTTTGACGATGTCCGGCACTTGAAAATTGCAAAATCAAAACACGGAAAGAATATCAATATGTATCATTTAATGCTTGACTTATCAGAAAAGTAAGTCATTTATTTAACTCTTAGATAACCATAGATGTCCTCACCTGTTTTCTTTTCAAATGCATCAATAGCAACATAGCCGAAAATTTCAAATTCACAGTATTCGGCATATGTGGTGTCGGCTAACCTGTCTGGATTATTCTTTGCTACATAATATATATCCTTACCTTTTGATATTACCCAGCTTTTAAAATAATCAAAGCTATCATCTGAACAGCCATTCTTTATAGAAAATGCTACGCTCCATAGTTTAGAAGTATTAATGTCATTAAACAGGATATTCATCCGCTTTTGGAACGCAACAATATCGGAGGGTGAAAGAGCTTCCAACTCGGAGGTTAAATATGCTAATTGACCATTAGAGCTCGTACTGTTTTGTAGTGATCGTTCAACTATGGCCCAAAATATGTCTTCATCCATTATTAGTGCTGTTTGGGTAACCGCTTTTGTTGAAGAGGATTTTATGTCGTTAGATTTTGTGGATATTTTCATAGTGTTTAGTGTACCTTTTATTTGATAAAAGCACTTATTAACCCGCATATATTATACATTCTTTAAAAGGAATTGTAAAGAGATTTTCAACGATAAAAGTTATATATACCCTGGTTGTACTAATTGGTAAGCAATACCCAAAAGGTTTAACTCTGCCATTAACAAAGCAGTTGTTACACTCGCAATAGAAAATTGCAAAACTGTTTCTCAGGTGTGAAGTGAACAAATAATGTGATAAAAATTTGAGCAAAAAGAAAATAATCAATTGAAATTTTTATCTAATTCAATTAGCTTTTCGATTGTTGCAGAAATTTGGTCTTTTTCATATGAAAGTTCTGAAAGCCAATCCAATGGGCCACCCAATGCAAATTCTCGGTTTTCAAAGCATCGAAACTCACTTTTAACTTTAAAACTCAACATATTTTCAGAAATAAAAAGTTCGGAAAACATAGTACGAGTAATTTCATCTTTTTCGTGCGGATTGGCGAGAAAGTAAATCTTTATAAGGTTTTTTACGAGTTCGGAAAGTTTCCACACGATCGCCTTAGTTTCCCTTATTTCTTCTTCAGAAATCTGCTTATTCGCTCCTAACGTGGCTAAATCACTGTTGATGCGATGCTTTTCGGCAATAAGAGTTTCAGGGTCATAAACACCGGTTTTAAGAAGAACTAAGCGGTTTGTTTCAATATATGCTAAATCTTCTCGTAATCTCTTCTTTTTGCGTTCAGTGTTTTCATGTTCACGCAGTGTTTCCTGCTGCAATAAAGCTATTTGAGCCGCTATTTTGAGATCCATTTGCGCTATTTCTTTCTTTGTAAATGCAAGTTTTTTTGCGTGCTTGGCGATTTTTCTTTCGATAAACTTAGAATTAAATGTTCTGAAGGGATTGGAACAATCATTTTTACAGCGAGAACTATAATAGGTGATTCCCTTTTTGACATATGGAGTAAATACCCGGTTACAGCTGGCACAACGCATAATCCCTCGCAGGGGCAAATCAAGTTTCTTGTCATAGTGGATACTGACCTGCTTCCTTCTTAGAATCATCTGCACTTTAGTAAACAGCTCATCGCTAACTAATGCTTCATGGCTGTTGCTCTTGATATAATTTCCGTTATTGTCTAATACTCTGCCGGTATAAAACCAATTAGAAAATATTCTGCTTACCATACAAATCGCTATGGGACGAGCTATTTGAGGCATATCTTCAACTTGAATATCATCTTCAAGTATTTCTTTACGTGTGCGCTTCCGTCTTCGGGGGAGTGTCGTGAGTCCTTGCTCATTCGCGAAGCGAGCGATATCGGATAAACTCCAGTTACCCGTGGCATATAATTCAAACATACGCTTTATGACAGGTGCGCGATCTGGGTCATGTGGCTTATTTTCCATTGAACCTAAATTGAGATAGCCGATTGGTGCTTTACTTACGCAAAGTCCTCGTGATTTTGATAACCGAATGGTTGTTGTTACTTTTTCTCTGGTTACTCTTGAATGGTGAGCGGCGAACATACTATCAACATCCATGTGAAGTTCACCTGCGCTTGATTGTTCATATTTGGCATATGCAAAGCAGAAATCTATACCTTTCCGCATAAGTTTGCGAACCAGTGTGTCATCAGCTTTATTACGACTTAAACGATCCCAACACAGACAAACAATTCCTTTAAAGTACCCACGACTGAGAAAAAGGAGTAATCGTTGAAATTTAGGCCGCTCAATGGAGAATTGTGCCTTACCATCTTCCGTAAAAGTAATGGTGTCGTCTTCAAAAAATCCCGAATGCTTTTCGGCAATAATGCCATTTTTGCAGAATCCAGATAGAGTTATTGTCGCAATACGAAAACCTTCACGATGTGCAAATCGTGTATTCTCAGCTTCTTGGTATTCGAGGGAGTTCTTCTGACTTTCCGCTTCATCGGTACTTTGACGATGATAGTACAGGTAATACTCTTTGTATTTACCATCGGTTATATCGGAAAGCAGATTTTTTTCATCTTTTTCATCTTTTTCATCTTTTTCATTTGGTTGGCTTTTGTTCATTGGATGGATTGTAATCTGAAATCTTAACTACTTGACCATCGATTATATCATAACCCTTTGTGCGCAATCTCAGGAGGATTCGCGTAAGAACGGCACCCAGTTTTTCAAGTGCAACAAGAGTTTGCTCTGAAAGGGGATTATCGTCTTGTTCAATATCTATCACATTTATCTGAGGCTTTTTCATGCCACCAGTATGACAATTGCTGTTTCTTGATTGAAGTTACACCTTTTGGTAAAAGGTCATTTACCAATTATTAAAACTACCAGAGTAATACAAAACAGGGCAATGTAAAAGAATGAAGCAAAAGCTATTTACTCCGGTTCCAAACGCCATACTTGATGAACATCTCGGAGCATTGAGCCTATCAGAGCTTCGGGTAGTGCTGATCATTCTTCGCCAAACTGTAGGGTTTATAAACAAATACACAAAACAACGAAAGAATACGGATTGGATATCAAATGCGTTTTTCGTTAGAAAAACGAAATTATCATCCAAATCCGTTTCATTGGCCATTGCGGGATTAATCGATAAAAACCTAATTATTGCGCTTGATGTGCATGGAAATGCTCTATCAAACCCAAAAGACAGAAAGGCCCAAAAGCGGATTTATTATGCCTATGCACCTTATTGGCAGGATTATCAACAGGAAAAGGCTGCCAAAGAATTACAAAAGAAGTTTACATATTTACCGTAGTTCAGAGTAAAAACTACGATAGACAAAATAAATACATACAAAAAGAAAAACATACAAACCGTTAGAGTTACGAGAGAAATTTTTTTGGTAATAAATACCAAAAAGTATAACTACTCATTGCCTTCTATCATACCTACAATGGAGCATGTTATAGGATTTTGTTTATGTAATTTTTATCAATAACGCCTATGATACATAAATGTAATGCACCACCTCACAACTCTCAAGCAGGTTAGGAAAAATTTAAATCTATCGCTTCAAGATACTGCATTTATATTGGGTACGGATGTATCTAATTTATCAAAATATGAATACGGCAAAATAACCCCTAACGTCCGAGTGGTGGTTGGGTATCATTTACTTGCCAAAATTCCATTTGACCACTTGATAAAAAAGTATGCCGCAGATATACGGCCTACATTGATCGAACGAATCACCATGCTGTTAGAGCAAAAAACTATGGAGAAAAGCTCTGCGAAAGCGTTGCTCCAGCGGGAGGTTTTAGGACAAATCTTAGAAAGCCTTAATACCAATGACAAGTATGGAAACAATGAATAAAATTACCCTTATACTGTATCCGAATGTCTTTGGTATTGGGTATGTAATCTGTGAGAATCCACAAAACATCCTTGATTTTGGCTTGAAGAAAGTCCGGCCTCTTACCATGAAAAAATATATTGAGAAAATCAAATGGTTGTATGAATTTTCTAAGCCTGATGTTGTGATTTTGCGCGATTATAAAGGCGATGATTTTAAGGTTTCAAAGCGTACACAAAGAGTGTTGGATACCTTGCAGGAATTGGCGATGAATATGAATTTGGAGGTGTTTTCATATAGTCGCACACAAATTAAAGAAGTGTTTTCTACATTCGGAGCTTCATCAAAATATGAAATTGCAAAGCAACTTGCTTCGTGGTATCCGCAATTGAAATCTCGTATGCCTGTATACAGAAAATCTTATATGGCGGAAAGTTACCACATGGCTATTTTTGATGCCTTTTCGCTTGCAGTGGTACATTTCTATCTCAGCAAATAGTTAACGTTCTACAATTTTTTAGAACAAGGCCTTATGATAATTTCCATCGAACTGGTGTATGGATAGGTTTCTAATTTAATAGATGATACGATGAGCTAATGAATAATAACTACGCCTTTATTGATGGACAAAACGTACACTTAGCAATAAAGGCTCTCGGCTGGCAGATTGATTGGAAGCGATTTCGGGTTTATCTTAAAGAGCATTATCACGTTACCCAGGCATTTCTGTTCATCGGATACATTGATGGTAATAATGCTTTGTATGGTAAATTACAACAAGCGGGTTTTGTCTGCATCTTTAAACCCGTATTAAAATACCGCGATGGAACTGTCAAAGGTAACGTCGATGCGGAAATGGTCTTGCACACTATGATACAGTTTGAGAATTTTCATAAGGCAATTATTGTTTCTGGGGACGGAGACTTTTACTGCCTTATTCAGTATTTGTTTGAGCAAGGAAAACTCCACACTGTGCTTGTGCCAAATCAGCATCGATATTCCGCGTTCATAAAACGATTCGCAAAAAAGAAAATAGCCTTTATGAATGAACTTAAGGGCAAAATAGGGGAAGATATAGCCGATTATAAACATGCCGCCTAAAATAAAAAGAACCCTTGCAGAACTTTCCCTGCAAGGGGGCTTTTCGTGGTGATAGGTATAGTATATACGATATAGATATCCTGTCAACTGCAACTACAAAAATTAGGTGATTTCACCTATAGTAATTAGTTCGTTAATACATAGCTTTGATTAAAACTAATCACATGAAAGCTATCAGAATATTACTGCTCATCGGAAGCTTTGCGTTAACCTCCTTCTACTTCAAGACTCCGAATCATCCTTTTGCACCTCCCGTGCCAACCCGTGAAGATAATTTATCGCTCGGTAATCCTTCTGGGGCAACCAATGATGTATCAATGAAGCAGAATTTTCTTATAAGGAAAACCGATTACACTGTATCCTATAACAATGACCTCGGCCATCCCAATTGGGTAAGCTGGCATTTAGATTCTGCTTGGTTCGGAACAAAAGATAGGTGCGATTGCTTCCGGCCCGATATCACATTACCAAACGGCTTTACGCAAATTACAACTGATGATTATGCCAAGTCTGGTTTTGACAGAGGCCACCTCTGTCCATCAGCAGACAGAACAAAAACGAGTGCCGAAAACAAGGAAACCTTTTTAATGATTAACATTTTCCCGCAATCCCCAAACTTCAACCAGCGAGTGTGGGGAGATTTAGAGGATTATTGCCGTAAGAAATTGGTTGGCAAGGGAAATGAATGTTACATCATCGCCGGGGGTCATGGACGTGGTGGTCAATCCGATTACTGCGAAACAATACAGAGCATTGGAGATGGTCGTGTAAATGTGCCTGCCCTTTGCTGGAAGATTATTGTAACGCTAAAAGAGGGTCGAAACGACCTCACCCGGATTGACAGAAATACACGGGTTATTGCAGTGTTGATGCCCAACACACAGGCATCGTACCGCAAGGACTGGTCGGACTATCGGGTATCGGTAGATTCATTGGAAAAGATAACAGGCTATGATTTTCTATCTAAACTGCCTGTGATGGTACAAGATGTTATTGAGGCCAAAGTTGACAATATTGCTATAAATTAAGTCTTAAAAGCTTTGTAGCATGAAGACAGTTTGAATACTCAATATTTTCTTTATTTTAATACCTTTACGTATTTTGAAGGAAAAACTACCATACGCCCGCATTTGCCGCACTCAAGAATGGCCTTACAACACTTGCCAAAGAAAAGAACATCCCCATATACGGCTACACTATACGGGATCTAAAAAGCTGGTACCGGGTGCAGGGAAGTACATTTAAAGGCGTATTGATGGAAGCTATGCTTGATATTCGACCAGAACTCAACCACGAATACATCAAAGAAAAGAAATATAGAACCGGCTACTACATCCGCATCTTTGAAGCAGTAGCCACCATACACCTGTGCTACCGTATGTGGGAATATTAGCGTTTATATAAAAACTCAAAGCCTCAGCGTACTATCAACAGAATAATCACCATCGACATATAATGAAATACCTGAACATACTTGCAAAGAAAGTATATACAGATTCCGAAGGAAACGAGAAAGTATCATGGTTTAAAGCAGGTCATATCAAAGAAACCGCAAGCGGGGCGAGATACCTGCTTATGTACGGCCAACCCGATACCACCTTCCAAATATTTGAAAGCACCGAACCTGATAAGGAAGAGGAGGAAGAATAAACAAAAGCCGCCCCAAATAGGGCGGCTTTTGTTTTTCAGATATTTAATTATTCGATGAGCTGCTTTGGAATTGAGCATTTCAATTAAGTTTCATCGAAAATCGGATTTATTTAGGAACACATAACAATAAATTCAAATTACAGTTCGTATTATTGAATAATACATAATGGCTATCCGTATACATGAGATTTTTTAGACGATAATTAATACATCAATTATGGCAGATTTTTATTTTTTTACAGAACCTGATAAAGTAGCTACCCAAACTGCATCAGAAGCATTTCAAGCTGTCAATCAAAGTGCATTCAGAATTACACATCAATATTACACTCAATGTTCTGATACAAGTTATAAACCAAGGGCATTTGCTATAACTAATGGAAATTTATTGGTTTTGAGAAACGCTAACCCATTATTGGTAAATATAATTTTCCAGCCAGACTTCCAGCCGTCAACAGTTTTGCCAGACATTAAGTATATTATATACAAAGGAATTCTTAAAGAATCATTAGTTGATGCTAATGATAACATTCTTAATTCATTAGTTTGTGCTAACGATCCTCCATTGGTGACTGACACTTGTCGAGACAATGCCCCAACTGCTATTTCACTTTATAACAATGTAACTCGACGTTTATGGTTGAATTATGACGCACAAAGGAGATCCGGGGTTGCTCCAAGCATGCCACCCAATTTTTCACAAATGGGTGATGAAAGGCGTAGTGCATTAGCAAATACATATGGAGAGGATTTGGAAGATTTGTTTTATGCAGATTTTAGTACAATTCCAAGTTCTTCAGGCCCTCCAGGAACACTCGCAGTGATAAATAGAAATGCAATAAGAGTTAACGCGGGAGATGAAATTGGTAGATTCCCCTCACAGAGTTCAGGATTAAAGTTTGGAATTGAGATTATGTATGATAACATACATTTCAAGCCTAAGATTAACTCTGTCGCAAATGCTGCGGTTGAAACTTTAATTGGCTCATCTTCATCAAATCAAATTATTGCAGCTTGGGAAAAGGAACAAATAATAAATTATCTGGATCCTTGTGCATTTTACGGAATGCTATCAAAGGGGGATAGATTATTTACAAAATCAGATGGCACACCTGGAGTACCTAAACCATTTAATGACCCTTTAATTGTAAGAACCGGCCCATTAAGCAAGGCGGATATTTACAATAATATTTTAAGCAAATGTTACAATAAAAATAAAGTGTATATAGATATTAGGAATAGGTTTAATTATTCCTACGGCTTATCAAATTGTGGTCAAACAGAAACAACAAAAAAATTAAAATTATTTAAAGCAGGGGGAACGTCTATTAAATCCTATAATACAAATGGATGGCCTATTTTAGTAATTAATAACTCAGATATAACACCTATTGATGCAACATTTGCTATTGCAATCCCAAGTTATGACCCATTAAATGAAATTATTGGATACAATATAGAAAATAAAAGCTACGAGATAGCAGGAAGAGATAATACTTTTCGTAAAACAAAATTAACACCATTATATATTTCAACTGTTGACCCAAGTTATTCAAGAAGTATAGATATTGCTCTTGATACTATTAATGATGGAGGTAATATTGTTGTATACTCTAGTTACATAAAAATATGGCTTGTTAGACATCCATTAACTTTTGACAATGGTGTTATTGACTTTGAAAGTTATACTACATCCTCTGTTACTGAGTTTGATGCAACAATACTTGATTATTTATCACCTCTTTTCCCATTTAATTTAGATGTAAATTGGTCAAAAGGAACCCCTGATGGAGCCCTAACAATGAAGGTAGCAAACGAACCTATTTATGTAGATGATAAAAGTATTACAGCTGACGATTTTTTTGGAAGAGTTGGTATTGCAAAAGATAGTAATGTTATACCAAACCCTCGAGTTACATTTTTCTTTTTTTCAAACAGGATAAAGTATGCCATTAATAAAAGGGTGGTTGATAGGGCTCTAACAATAAATAACACCATAGCACTTAATCAAAGTTTTATCAATCACATACTTACAAATTATATCCAAATTTCAAATGTACCAGTAAATGTTCAAGAAATTGATTATTATGCGGCGGGTACACCTAGTAGTAATTTGCGATTGGATAACTTAGTTAATGCAGTTCCTTATACTGATCCCGCTGAACCTAATGAATTTACCAATATTACACGATTATCGAATTTTAAATGGTTTCAAATCAAAGTAAGTGAGTATAATGATTTGGTATCACAAGTTGCTGCATTTACTGCAATTGTTAAATCTGTACCAAATAATAATATAGCAACAGATAAAATTCTGGTGCCTGTTTATCTATACTTTCAGCTTGTGGGTTCTTATGATGCAGCTGGAAATATTAATCCGGTTCCTTCGTCAAATATAAATGACTTCCCTACATTTTGTAAATATGAAATAGTAATAGTAGGTTATCCTAATTTTAGTCAAAATAATCTTGGAGCCAAAATAGTTAGGAAACATACAGGTATTTATGTGAGGAGCACTATCGAAAGTTCATCACATATTGCTCAGCATCAGTTTGACGGTTATGAATTACGTCCTGAAGGTTTTGGTTTTTCAATAACAAATAGTGGCGATAGTGATAAAACTCTTGAAAGGAAAATTGATACATCACTATACGTTGTTAAATCATGTAATCTTACTTACAGAGAACTTTTTTTATATAAAGATTATTTTGAACAAAATATTAAACATGTCTGGAATAGTAATTCAAATGTTGGTTTAACAGCACCTCTTAAAAATAAATTTGATCTCGATTACCCTAACATCTTTCCTTTCCCGCATTATACAAATATTAATGGTGATGATATAAAAATTAAGTTAGGAGCTCCATATCATTTAGAGAAACCGAAGAATAAAGAGGTAGGAGTTTTTGTTGAAAAAGTGGTGCCGGGAGGAAGGTCTGGAATGTCTGCTCGAAGAGGCTTTTTGCAATACAACAATTCTGCAGCTTTTGATAATAGTATTGTAACATTACCAACACCAATTTCATCATTCAGTGATAGGGATGGTTCTAATGTACCTGCTCACGAATTCGGGCATGTTTTGGGTTTAGGAGATCGGTACTGTTTTTTCACTTATATGACAAACACTTTAAACCCACAATTTGTTAATGAAATTGACAATGACAATCTTAATACAGCTAATGTTCCATTGTACTTAACAGATGCTGAAGATACATATTATCATAATCAATACCGATGGCTTCACAATCTTATGAGTACCCAAACAAATGTACCTGCGGATGCGACAACTAATCTTGGTGAAACCAGACAAAATTATAAAGATGAAATGTTTGGTTATGACACAGGGAGTGCTGTATTCATTACTCCAGTGCAATGGAATATAATAGAAAATTATGAGATTGATAAAATATCAACTGAATCAAGCGTTATTTTAAATCTTCAAAATAATGATAAACGTTTATTTTTAATTCAAAGACCTGCTGATTTCACAGGGACTGGTAGTCCTAATCCTTTTCACAGAGATTTCCTTGGGCTTGATGTAAGCAATAATTACATAACTGATAATTCATTTGTAGGTGATGTTGATGACATGACGAATAGGATTATCCTTAATAGGATATATGCTACATTAAAACAAGGGACAAATTTTCCTGTGACTGCAGGGCGGAAGAGTTCCCATACAAGGCTGTGTTATAAATTGGGTATTATAGATGATACGTCTGAATTTGGTTCAACCGGTGTCCCTTTGGCTATTAACTCCTTGGCAACCCAGGTAATAATTACACCACCGAGTCTTGTTGGCATCTTACTACCAGTAAATAAAAATATTATTAGAGGTCCATGGGTAGATGCGTGGTCTTCTACAATTCCAAACACACTTGACCCAATTTCATCTTTAGACCCAGTTGCTAGACAATTGTGGGATGAATTGTGGTCTATTAATGATGTTTCACAATTTAACTATGGGGGTATTAATCACTCAATAGGTGTAAGTGCAGCTAATACAACTATTTTTTTTAATAGGGATATTTATGTAAGATTAATTCCAAATTTATAAGTATGAGAATTTTTTTAATTTTTATATATCTACATTTAACAACACTTTTGATAGGTCAAAATTACGTTTGGGAATCTAGTCGAAATGGCTTGCATAACACAGATATAATTAGATTTGAAAACACGGCTGCATATGATATTAAAGACTTTAGATTTAATTTTAAGCCTTATGAATGTAGTATAGGTATCCCAGATAGTACTTTTCAAGGGTTTACCTCAGATTTTTATGATAGCATTAAGTTTCTTACGCTTAATCCTAATATTGATGATATAGAGAATTTACAATTTATATCCCGTATGAAAAATCTGGAAAAAGTGAAGTTTTTTGATGATGTATTTATTCAAAAGAATAAAGTTATTCATCAAAATGTTTTATTTATTCATAATGCGGTTGATAGTTTAAAAAAATATTGTTTGAAGGTTGATTATTTGCATTTTACATACATTGATACCCTTCTTCTTAAAAATCTTCACGATTACAAAAGTCTGAAATCTCTTTCCATAAAGGAAGCATTATATAGAAAAGAAAATGACTATGTTCCTTTTTATATTGAGGACTATGCATTAAGCATGCCTAATATTATTGATTTTTTTTGCGGAGGGAATCAGAGGTATACCTCAAAATTTGCAACAAAATTTAACAATCTTGAACGCCTGGAATTGATGTGCAAAGATTCAATAGAACACTTGCCACCAATTAATTCGTTAAAATCTATACATTTTTCTTTATATGGGTTAATCGATAGTTCATTAATGGTAGATGTTTGTTTTTTATCTGATTTTCCTTCTTTAGAGAGCTTTTCTTTACTTGCTCCGCATAATATTTCCTTTAATGGAGGTTGTATCCTCAACAGGGCTTTAAAAAGACTTTCAATAAATGCGCAGAGTATTAGCGGGCTGGATAAGTTAGTAAGTCAGCCGAGTATGCTTGAGGAATTAAGGATAAAGGTTATGGATTCTAAAAATTTTAAATTTGAGAAAGCTAACAAGTTAAATATGCTAAGAAAACTCTATTTGGTCTCTGACAGTGGGATAGGGTTAATTAATGCGTTTAATTATAAATATGATTCACTAAACACATTATACTTTTCAGCCTCAAGTGATGAACAGATTTATTCAAAAGTGTTGTCATCAAAGAAATTGAAACTGGTAAGTATAAATTATAATAGGGGGTACTATAATAGTTTTAATAGTAATTTTACTGCCAAACAATTTAAATGGATTGATCAAGTTGGCAAAAATGTTAAGCTTGTGTTTTATGGTTTAAATCCTACAATCTGTCGAGCCATACACAGGAATAGAAATATTGACACGATTTATCTTTCACAATATGGGGCTCTGTCAGAAAAAAACTGTAAACTATTATCAGGTATTATTAATCGGAAAATTGTAATATCTTTATTTGAAGACGGACATGTTGATAGTGGAGTTGTGCCACAATACTTTAGTGAGGCATTTCCCAATGCTAGTATCTTTTATCTAAAAGACATCAAAGAAATTCGAGAGGTTTTATATTTTTTTAAATAATAATTTAATGCCAATTACAAGTTATTTATCTCCGCTTTCAAGCCTTGTTAATAAGGAAAAGTTCCCTAGTATTATTCAAAATATTAACTCTATAGACACTGTATTAGATAGTATTTTTTACGAAAACTTAATAATGGTTTTCGGTAGGCAAAAAGAGTCTGGCTTTTTTTCAATAAGTTTAGTTTTTACAACTAAAGTAGGCATTCCTTTTTTGACGAATGATGAATTTACAATTCTATTAAATCCCAACTTTTCACCAGGAACAGGAAATTATTCTACTCTCCAGATATCAGCCTCATATAGGGTAGATATATTGAAGTATAAACCGTTGTTTACACAAGCTAAATTCTCTGGAAGCCCTCGTTCTATTTTTGATTTGTTGATCGATATTCTGGGGCTTTCACAGGATGAGTTGATTGATGGAACTATTAATTCATTAATTGATACCTCTGATCCTACAAATACTTTTATTACTGAATGTAACAATAAATACAATCTTTCCCCTCCTATTATATTAGATAGTGGGCTTAGCGATGATCTGATCAGGGATTTAGTTTTACAGATTGAGGGGCGTAATCTTGACATATTAGCAATTATCTTTGATGACTACATATTTGATATTGATTCATCAAAGATTAAAGAGAATACTTTGAAACTTTTTAGTTTATGGATTGATGAAGTCTCAATAAAAAATCTATTAAATTTATTCATTCCAAAAATTGACATATTAATACCAGACATTACGATAGGTTTAGAGTTCCCCATTGCTTATTTGAGGCAAGTAAACCCATTAACAAATGAATGGTTAACTGATCCTGCTGATGGTAGCTTTATCAAAGCACTTTTGCTTGTAGAGTTAGGTACTTTTTCTTATAACAGTTTGTCTGGTTTTCGCTTTGACACTGCAAGTGGGAATGTAAATTTTACAGCATCTGAAATAACGGGGACCGGCTTAATTCTGTCATTTGGTAATGCTAAATTTGATTTTTCTTCGATTACCAACATTCCTGAAGCCGATGCTGATGGCCGTCCTGTAGATTTTATGGGGGTATATATTCAGGACGCTACCATTGGTTTTCCAGCATTTTGGCAGCACGATGCTACAAACTCAACGGGTGAAATAAAAGGGAGAAATCTCTTAATAGGCACTGGCGGAATATCTGGCACCTTAGCTTTAGAAGCAAAAACAAGTGGAGATCCGTCACCCTTATTAGAATTAAAATTCGGAACCAGTTTTACCGTATCGTTAGATGCCTTTTCGGTAACCTTTCAACAAAACTCAATAATAAATTCCAACATAAGAGGTACATTAACCCTGCCCGGATTTAAACAAGGCCAAGACGAAGCTAAAATACCCATTGATGCTGCGATTGGTAAAGATGGGGATTTTAAAATCAGTTCTTTATTGGGGCAGGTTCTTGATCCGATTTCCATTCCTGAAATTCTTGATTTATATATTTTAGCGCTAGAAGTTGGGGGCCGGGATGGGAAGTATTATGCCACTATCACCGGCGAAGTAAACTTCACTGTAAATGTTCCTAATATCAGTACCGATTTCCCTCAACGATTACCCATGAAAATCCGTGTTTGGGAAAACGGAAAAATAGAATTTGATAAAAGCGTATTAATACTGCCGCGTGCCATCAGCTTAAAAGTAGGCCCGGTAACGCTTGCTGTTACCGCACTACACTTTGGCTCCGCTGAACTTAAACATGGAAACCATATACGCCAATACAACTACATAGGTTTTGACGGAGCATTGAATATCAACCCGGGCGGTGTGGGGGTTAGAGGAAACGGGGTTAAGCTATATTACACCACCGATGACGATGATGAAAATGGCAAACCCTCTCATAGATTCATAAGAGTTGATGGAATTGGAATAGACTTAATGATACCCGGCAATGCCGTAAGTCCCGATCAGGCTGAACTGTTCCTTAAAGGATATTTGGCTGTTAAAAACAAGCCGCAGGAAGAAAGTGGCCCGGCAACAACGGAATATGCAGGCAGCATAGCATTCAGTATAAACCGTGCGGCAATAAAGGGTGCAGGAGCCATGAGATATGAACCATCTGTACCCAGTTTCTTGGTAGATATTAGCGCTGAGTTATCTTCACCCATTGTATTGGGAAGTACAGGTTTGGGTCTTTACGGCTTTCGAGGCCTAATGGCCAATAATTACAGGTTGAATAAAGCTGAAGAAGATACTTGGTGGAAGTTTTACAAAAAACCACAGGAGGGTATCAACTTTGAAAAATACACTCAGGATAAAGGTTTCAGTTTAGGTTTAGGGACTATTTTAGCCACCGTTCCTGATGGAGGCACAAGTTTTTCATCAAAACTATTATTCCTACTTGGGTTGCCCGATGTATTCCTGCTATCCGGCCAAGGGGATGTTATGAATAAAAGGGTTTCTTATTTAGACCCCGACCCTCCGTATAGCGTAATGATGTCGATTTCCCGTGAATCTATTGAAGCAGGTTTTGGGGTTAATTACCTTGTCCCTAAAGGAAGCGGTGTTATTATGAAAACGACAGGCGATATCCAAATGGCCTATTTCTTTAAAAATGCATCCGCCTGGTATATAAATGTGGGTAAAGACTTTCCTGAACAAGAGCGCTTGCGTTCAGTTACCTTCTCATTATTTGAGTCCTATGCATACTTAATGATTTCTGCCCAAGGTATTAAGTTCGGAGAGGGCAAGAAGTTTGAGTTTCAAAAAAGTTATGGGCCAGTTGGGGTTTCAGCCTCATTGTACAGAAATACCTTTGCACGGTTGAGCTTTAAACCCGTTCAACTGGGAGGCGGGGTTGATGTGGGCGGAAATGCGCATGTTAATGTGCTTAAATTCAAGTTAGGTGTATCCATCTTTGCTTATTTAGGGGCAGATGCATTTAAACCATTCAAAATATCTGGCGGGGCAAAAGTAGCATTAACTCTGCCCAAACCTTTTAAAAACAGGGAAGTTGATGTGAATTTTGTTTGGGTATTTGATGATACAAGACCCACAACACCTTTTAAGCCTATTGAAGCCATAGATGGAAAAACGCCTGTTAAGGCCATCAATATGCTCTCGGGAGAAGATTACACGGTAAACTATGCTCAAACAGCTTTACCCCTTGATATTTCATGGATTGATAAGACAATCCCATTGGATAGTTATATTGATGTTGATTTTGAATACAGTGTAAAAACAGAGCTTACTCAGGATTCGGCCATAATACAAGGTGAAATTGTATCGCCGGATTACACCCCGTCAATACCCCCTAATAAAGGATTATCAGAACCTGTTAAACATGAATTAAAACTTAAAAAAGTTTTAATTAAAGCTTGGGACGGAAGTGCGTGGGCAAACTACAATGTGTATGAGGGAGTTTCAGCAATTAAAGATATTCCCGATGTACAAATCGAATTATTATCAAATCCAGATTACTTAAAAACGTTCCCTCAAGGTTTCTGGCAGCTAAAGAGTAAAAACAAAAACACCAGTTTAAGAATACTTGGGCAGAATATGTTTTCATACCTGAACAGTTCTGCCGAAGGATCGATGAAGTTAGAATATTTAGGTTTTAAGGGTGGGGCTGTTTTATGTGAAGAAGATAAGATACAACCCTCCTGTATAAACTGGGAGGATGTTGCTACAGACACTGAATATGTATCAGACACTATAATCAACTACAAAGGGGTAACATTAAAAATTATTGGTAGCGATGGGGTTGTAAAAACCTACAGTGCATATAGCCTGAACAAAGGGCTTAATTTCACTACTGCTGAAGGTATTGAAATTTATTTTAATGAACCTCAGGGTTATGTTAAACCATCAATGTCAATATTCTCACCCAACAAACTTCAAATAGAATATTACCGGGAAGTTTTAGAAGGGTATGATGCAAATAACATTCCTGTATATATTTATTCTGCTATAAGAACTGATATAGTTGAAGCGGTTGATATAACAACGTATGCCGGATATGATAACCCTAATACACCTGTTCAAAAGATAAAAATTTCCATTGACAGAACCAGCCAATCGACGTCAAACCCTGATTATTTGTTTGCCGGCCGAACCCTTATTGCCCATCCTCCGTATTTTTGGCAACCCTATTATGGAAACGGGGCCCCGGGGATGGTGGTGGATGAAATTATGTTAATCGGCAGGGCGCTGACCCAAAATGAACAGGATAATCTTCGAATAAACAATATTACCGGCCCAAATGTAATTGCAAAGTGGCAATTAAATAATGATGCTGATGACAGTTCAGGTAATGGATATGACGGGTATTTTGTATCAAACGGATCAGGTTCTCCTGTAGCCACAAGTGATAGAAATAATAACTCCAACTCTTCGGTCTCTTTTGGAGCCGGTTCCGGTAATAGCGGCCCTTACCTGCAACATCATATGAAAGTAGATTATGACGACAATTTGTGTATTGGGGCAAACAATTTTACCATTGCAGCATGGGTGAAATTACCCGCTTATGACCTGAATAATAAATTCTTTGCTCCACGGGCTGCGATAATTTCAAATTTAATTCCTGATAGCGGCCACTCGGCCCATAAAGGGTATTACCTTGAAGTCGTTCCGCAACGAAATGGTATTGAAACTACCCGGTTCAGATATATGAATGATGATACTAATGCTTTTGCAGTGGCTGAGTGGATAGATTCAAAAAATATTGTTTTTGACGGGCAGTGGCATTTTATTTCAGTATCGGTTAATTGGGATTTGGGTAGATGTATATTGAATATTGATGGAAAATATGTCAAAGAATCCAGGGTTTATCGTCCACCAGTAACACCTGTTAACAATAATGCCTACCTGCACCAACTGTGTTTACTGTCAGAAAAAGAAAGTCAGTACAATGCAGCCATCCCGCCCCAAAGCAAGCTAACCTCTGAAAACACAAAAATGGCCGACGGGTTGACTAAACTATTGCAACCTATTTGGCGACCCAATACAAATTATGCCATTGAGATAACAACCAGTGATAATGTGGATGGTACGGGAGAAAATGAAAGCCAGATTTCGATTGGGTTTAAAACAGCAGGTCCTGTGGGGTATTTCCATGACTTAGATAGCAGGTATACAAGTTTAGCAGGGGATGAAAAAGATAAATACCAACTTGCCAACCTCCAGCACTATATCAATTATAACCGTTCATACCCTAATGCCGAAGGAAAGCTGTTAAGTAATAAGCCTATATTCTATAAACAGCCTAACGTACATTTATATTTTAATGATGCGTATGCAAATGCATTGTATAGCGAATGGGATGTTTACAATGGGTTGCCTGCTGATGAATATGATTTGGAATTGTATGTGGCAGACCCCTTAAACGAGCAAATCGGGACAAATGCTTTGCAACCTGTTTGGGTGCCCGGAAAAACTGTTTTAGAAACAGAAGATATGAGGGTGCTGAATAATCTAATTGCAAACGGGCAGAATTGCAGTGGACTGATAGGCCCGATAGAACGCAAGGCTTATAATGCCAATTACGTGTTGCCTGATTTAAAACCTTCAACGCTTTACACAGCTATTTACCACGCGGTTTACAATACTGAAAAAGTAAAAGTACACCAGCATGTTTTTGCAACCTCAAAGTATGCTACTTTTAAAGAGCAAGTGGAAAGCTATTTGTTGGGTGATAATCTAACAGCCATCTTCACCAAAGCATATGATTTGTCTACCTCAGATATCACTAAAGCTACAGATATAGTCACAAAAAACAGTAGTCAGGATAGTGTTTTGGTAAAAGAATTTGCTGATGATTTTGACAGGTTGTTGTATGGGGCGCTGAATAAATTATCCCCTATGGAAGCCGCCACGGGAACGGAGTTTACTATTATTAAAAACACTAACAACCAGAAAACAACCGGTATTTTACTCAGAAACCCAGAACCAATTTTTAATCCTCAACTCCCTGATACTGATTTGCAAAACTCTATTACGGTTGTGAACAACCTACAGGCAGGTGGAACCGATAACGCTTATACTGTATTATTCTCCAAAGACCGTAGTGTTATATATCTCACAAACAATGGTCTGGACATTCCTTCAGGAACTATGGATATAACAATGCGCTATATGGAATATAATGGAACAGGATATGTGCTGAAATCCCCACAAATCGAAAATGAAATTACAGTAAATATCAATTTAAGCTAACTGACTATAAATATTTATAAATATAATGAAGCATAATATTAAGTTAATTACACTGTATTATGAAGGGGATAATACGGGTAATTCAATACAACTTTCATCTTCTGTTGCCGGGGTTAATAAAATTTATAACTGGACCTTGTACCCCGGTCACGTTATAAGCCCAAACGCAGAAATTTTAGAAATAGAGGCTGCCGGTTCAGACACAAAAGCGGCAAGTTTTACTGTAACAACAAGCAATCCCAATTCCCCGGTAGCTTCGAATCAGTCTGATTCATTTTCGTTTACTACTGCAGAGGGTGTTAAAAACATTTCCTTTCCAGTTACTACAGAGAGCGAACCAGCTTATTCAGGCACAATACATTTAACATTTTTGTATTGGAAAGGTGAACCCAAACCACGTGACTTCTATACCGAGTTTTCAGCAATGTCCCGTTGTATATGTTCAATTGGTTTGCTAACTGAACAGATGTCTCAAGATCAGCTGGACGCCTATAATAATAAGTTAAACGGTAGTTATTTATCTGATCTTTTTGATGCAGCCAATGCATTAGCAGAACACTTGGGGTATGGCGAGGGGAGGATATACTATCCGACATTAACACCTTGTGAAAACACGGGAGCATTAAGTGTTTTAATCCGGTTTATCACTGAAAATCAAAGTAGGGTTACCAATTCGACATTAAAAACGGATTTTGATACTGCTTTTGATGATTATAAGAGTGAGCTAGAGGATTTAAAAAGTTCATTAAATATTTCAGGTCTCAACCCCTGTGGTGATGAAAGCAACCCATCGTGGGAAGGACTGGGAATCTTAGGTGAAGACTTCGCCCCGACAGCCTCCTGCATTTGTAAAATATTTGCACAGTATGCAAGTTTAAGCACGCCGGAAAAAAATATGGCGGACTTGCTTGAAACCGCGCTTTCGGATTATTTTTTAACGTTACAGACGTTTTTACTATCACAAGGCATTACCTATAATCTGTCGGAAAGCTACCCCTGCACCACTGCAAATGATATTACACGAATGCTGGGAATAATATCCTCCAACTTCAATACGTGGGACGTTTTACCGGGCGAATACGAAGAATTAAAAGCTCCCTTACGGCAAATACAAAGCATATTTGCAGAATTAACATATAGCTTACCTACAATTTGCAGCGGTGCATCCTCTCCGGGTTTTAAAAACCCTGTTTTGCAATCATCATATATTTACTTGCAAGCCTGTGGCTCCGACAATACAGATGACGTTGCGGGAATATTAGAAGGTATCCATTTGCGATGGGGTTTATTAAAGGAATTGGGTGAAAATCATTTACCTAAGGGAGACTTAGCAAACTCAACCGGGCCATATTACACAGATATAGCTTACAGCAAAGAAGACGATTACGTAAAGATATACAAAACCCCTTATGTTAATCCGGTAATTATTGAGATAGATTTCTCATTAGATGTTCCCCAAAATGTAAACACCAATAATGGTAGAATTTGGGAAATATTTAAATCAACAACCACTTCTTCAGGCTCATTTAGTAATACGGTAGTTATACGCTTTTTAGACGAAACGTTATACGATTCGATAATTCATGATCCAATTAGCAAAACACTCCATTTTATTCAAGCCTACGCAGGCGGGGTATTGGAAATAGAAGTGGAAAATAAATTAATGTTTGCAGGGGAGTTTGAGATTCAAAATGATAGCTCAACGGCAATATTAAATTATGAAGTTATTCGCCAACCCGATTCGGAAAACCCGGACGATCTTCAAATTACCTCACGGTTAACGTACACAGGCACACCGATAACAAGAAGACAGGTGGGGGAAAACATCAGGTATTTCAGGATTCAATATCAGGACGGTTATCCAAGCCTGATAAAATTGGAAACCTATAACGACTTTATTCTTTCAAGAGCCTCTTGGGATTTAGTAGGGGATTTTGGATTAACATTGACAGATGATGATGCATATGACCGCTTGGATTACGACACCCCATCTGCAATTGATAACCAATGGCCGCGATTTAATGACGGAATAACTACAAAATTGCAGAATTACCAGGACAAGTGGTCTGATACAAACGGGATCAAGACGGGAGTAACTCAATACCTGAACCTAAGTATTAGCGATACAAAAGCTGAGGCGGTTTTAAACTCTTTGGATAATGACGATACTTCGAAGATAACCATTAGCTACCTGGATAGCTTAAACCTTGCTGCCCTTGACTATCATATTGCCCGTATATTGGGGTTAGGCCATATTGATATTTTTGATAATCAGGGGCAAAAATATGTCTACATCGCTGTGTACAGAACCGCCCCTGAAATGCTGACTGAATACCCGTTTCAGCAAGCAAATTTAAGGGACCACATTTATATGTCCCTCCCCACAGATAAGCAAGACTACAGAATCCCCATACAGCCTAAGATAAGTCAGGTGACCTATGGATTTGATGAGATGGACCCTGAGGTAGAAAAAGGGGTTTTAAATGAGGACGGTTATGGAAAATTCGATCCTGTTCGATACATAAATATTTACCGGGATAAATACGATTATGAAATTCCATTTGAAGACTTTTTTGAGTCATTTGCTGCATCAATAACGTTTGATGTTTCTGAAATCCCAACTGCTGTAATGCATGGCGTTGAGTACAAAGAAACCTCGGAAAGCACCTATCGCATTCCTGAAATCATTAGCGATGCGGAGTACACAGATTATGGGCCATCAGGAAACGTGAGTGAAACCATACCTGCCCCGGATTCCGGATTAAAGGTATATACACATGCGGAAACCGAAAGCGGGGTACACAAGTATGCTGTGTATGGCATTAACCTTTTTGCACGGTCGTCGGGAACTAGTGCTGAAACCACCACCGATGAAACAGTTTTTAATGAGTTTTTATCACTAAAACCTCCCCACAATGTAAATGCCCATTATATTCAAAAAGAAGAGAACTTACTTTTTACAACAGTAGCGGAGCAAAGTGAGTTAGATCAACGTGAAATAGCTAATCCCGGGGGAGATAATTCGTTTACGAGGGTAACTTTTGAATGGAATCATACCCAAAAAATAGCGTATCAAACAGCGAATGCCCTTGAATTTTACTTCAGACCTTTGTTACCACAAATCGTTCAGGGTGAAATTGAAAGTATTACTTCGTTGAACGAAGGTGAATTTATAAATGTTTACACAAAGTCATTTCAAGTAGCAAGTTCTTCTCCCTCGGAAACTGTATCGCCCGCAATTTTGTCTGCTGATTTTCCTAAGTTTATCGGAAGCCTCTTTTCAGCTGAAAAAGAACGGTTTGTTGTGGTTGATATAACAACGGGCACAAACGGTCCCGTGTTCAAGGTTAAACCTATCACAGAGCCATCAAAAATAGGTGATCCTGATAACAAATCTTTATTTAAGAGTTCGCCCAAAAAACTTATTCCCAAAGTGGGCCAACGATTTCAGATTGTAGAAAACTTAGCCAACGAGGTAAATTGGAGTTTACTAAATAAAACTATCACACTTGTTGACCATTCCAACCACAGTGAGACGGAAACAGTTGATGGAAAAACGGTAACAAACTATTTCGGGGGAATATTTGGCGCTGCTGAAATTATTACCGACCCAGGTGCAGAACCAATCAATGGCTTGTATAAAGTAACTTTTGACAGCGCCACGTTGGCTGATCACCCTCAAAAAGACACTGAACAGGTTACTTGGTACAAAGGGACTGCAAGAATTACTAATGGAACTGAAAAGAAGGATCTACAGGTCTGGGCTATTGAATCACAAAACCCTCTTATTATTTGGGTGTACGATCCTGATTTTGCAAACAACCCTATTACTACAGGAATAGGTATTGATGTGAATTTTCACCCGGGATATAAGGTCTATATTGATAACGAGCCGCTAAACGGATTTGACCGTACAACTCTTTTACCTGCCCAAGGAATTGTAAAAAAGGATAGTTTAATAGCGCTTCGGTCTATTGATACAACGCTCACCCCCGAAGCAAAATCGGGCATTTCTATCCCGGCAGGTTTAGTCGGTATAAACAAACGCTCTCCTGTTAAACCGCAGGCACCCGTTGGCTCTGCATTCGCAACAAGGCCGGATACTTTTGGTAAATCATCTTACACATTAGATGTGGATATAGTTGATGGGGACCCGTTTTCCCTGGCATTTTATAGGGCATCAGATTTTGAGATACTGTCAGCTATTTATGAACCGGAGGTAGTGGTGCAGATTTACAATGCTATTGAAGATCTTGAAACTAATCAATATCAGCACGAACGGTTTAATGATCTTGTCAATGTAATATTTGATGACGACACTAACCATTTGGGAGAATTTAAGGAGTACGACGGTTACAGACTGCCAAATATCTTTAAAACAGATATCTTAAATGGTGCAACTGCTGTGGAGGACATCCAAGAAGCAGTTCGGGCGACAATCAATTTTATTTTTACACCGGTTACACCGGAACCTATTGTATATGCATTTGCAAAACAGGCCGGAGGTATTATACAAACGCTGAATATTCTGCCTGTTATAAGAAATGAAAAAGGACAACGTTTAAGTGCCACTGACCTGCCCTTTAATCCATATCCTTTTGCAGTTAAGTTTACGGAAAACTCAGTAGATAAGTTACGGTTTACAGACTATACGTTAGACGGGGCTGCAAAAAGCACTTACTTCTACTTTGTCCGTGAGATATCAAGGGAGATGGTAATTGGTGAACGAAGCGATATTGCCGGTCCCATACGCTTGGTAAATGCTATGCCTGCCGATGCTCCTTATCTAAGGAAAATAGAAACGGTGTTAGCCGATCCGTATTCATCAATTAATCCTAGAGTACGATTTTATATCAACCCTTATCATCCTGATGAGAACATAAAAAAAGTAGCTATTTACCGTACTACTGACATTGAAGCAGCAGCTTCGGTGAGCCTGATGCAACTGGCAAGTGAAATTGACATAACAGATTATGCTGAAGGTGTGGTTGATGATTTTTCAGACCTTGATTTTCCACTCTTTGGTGAAACTATTTATTACCGATTGGTAGCTTTAAGGGAAATAACCAATGAATTGGATCAGACCGAGTATATCCCTTCTCTTCCGTCGAACATTGTGGAAGGAAGAGTGGTTGATAATATTAACCCCGAAGCTCCCGAACTTACATTTATTGTAAATAATTTTACCTCACCTCCGGCTCAAATTGCCAATATTGAATTAAGCTGGGAACCCACAACGTATAATGGTAAGTACTATCTGTACAAAATGACATCAAGCGGTAATTGGCAAAAAGTATATGAGGTAGCTTCTAATCAGACTATGAATTATACGGTGAGTAGTTTGGATACGGTTGATGAAGACGGGGATACCATTTATCACCGCTACAAAGTGGATGCAGAAAACGCAAACGGGTTACTTAATCTTGATGAAAAACCTGTCGTTATCTCTGGCCCTGCATGGCCTACCGGCAACCTGAAAATGATGTTTTGGGATGCAAGCCCCAGCTTCTATCCAAGTTCGGGGAATATAGTAACAGATTTAAGCGGTAATGGTAACGATGCTACACTATCCGGATTTGCATCACCCGGTAGTACCACATCTGGGTACTATAATAACTCTTTATATTTTGATGGCTCGAATGATCAAATGCCTTTTGCCAATACCTGGTTATTAAACAAAACAGAATTCTCTTTTTATACGGTTTTTAAAGTAGGGGGAGTGCCCAATGCAAACGGGCAATACAACTTAGGGATAATAGGTCCCGATGGTGGTGGCTCGAGTCTTCAACTAGTGAGGCTTTATGGGATAGGGACATATTACACACCTACAGTATATTTGAATGGTTCTATAGCTAATGTAAGCGTTGATGGAAATTCCGCAAACATTACTCAAAAAATCCTTACCGATCTTTCCAAATTTTATCATGTTGCCTTTACTGTAAAAGCTGGGGAAATAAAACTTTATGTGGATGGAGAATTAATTCATATATCTAATGTATCAATAGGGTATTTAAATTCACCATTAAAACGTATTGGGTGGTATGGTAGCGTTCAGCAATGGAAAGGCCAGATACCAGTTGTAATGGGGTATGACAGGGTAATTTCTGAACAAGAGGTGGCACAGATTTATGAGTATTTTAAAGATACGTATTAAATCACTTCGTAAAGGCACTAATTTTTTAGAATAGTGCTTTTACGTTCCTTTGAGGGTATTAAATCACTATAATATTATTCTAAACGACAGTAAATTAAAGGCCACACAAAAAAAGCCTGACTTTCATCGGACTTTAAAATTGTCTCATTCTTGATTTTCACTCGAAGTAGATTCTTGGTGCGACTGGTTGGCTGCTTGGGAAGATTGAGTGGTGTTTAAGATATAGTCCACCGCTTTCTGCGCTTGCGAACACGCAAACATAAACAACCGGGCATCATCGGTAAACCGTTCTATCCACCCATACAGATGGCTTGTGTCAGGTAGTGCCAATAATCCCGTCACCCCTGCATGAAAACACTGGTAATGTGCCCCGATGTCAGCGATTAATGCTTCGCGGGAAAACACAGGCTCCCGATCTGCCAACTCCTTACGGTCAAGCCGAAGTGTATGCCCCGTAGAATGAATAAGCATACGGAACAAGTCAAAGTAAAATAGTTCCGGTGATGTGTACTCCGTAGAGGAAGGCATTATTACTATGTCATCAGCCTCTACATAATCGGCTGACCTTCCTGTGTACTCAATGCGAGGGGTGTTGGGCATAGCTTTCACTAAGTTCTTGCATTCAAGCAGTGGCTTGTGCGGCACTTCCACATCATCAATACCGGATACAGCAATACCGTCACATTGCGAAAGGTTGTACACCTTCTCATACCGTAACAAAGGCCGCTTTTCACCGCTTCCGTCCGTAGCATCCTTCCTTTCCCAATAGGTAGAAAGCACATGCCGTTCGTCTTTTTTAACCGTTCCACCCAAGTTATGTAGCTGCTGCTCCGAGACAAATAGGTTATGGTCAAACCCATAGACCGATAGCAGGGGAACATTCGCTCCCCGATACGGTTTTCTTGTAACCACATTGCGGGGAATACCGTTATTCACCCACGATACCCGCCAGGGAACAATACCCTATTCCAAAAATGAGATGACGTGTTCAGTAACAATCTGATACACGTCTTTTCGTTGTTTTTGTTCTGTTGTCATACGATTATTGATTTATAAAGAATGTATGACTGAAGTGTTGCTGATGCAGGGTGGGGGGAGAAAGGGGGGATTATTTTAGAGGGGTTGTTTTTATTCTAGAACTCCAAAATAGTTTACTACCGTATTGGGCTGATATTCATAATCTTTAAGAATCGTTTTACATGAGTTCATTATAATGCTCATATTTTCTATTGATAAATCATTAAGTACATTGTTGGTGTTCTCTATACTTCTTATTGTTTTAACATCCAGATATGTTGCTGTATAGTCAAGTACCATTATGAGCTTTTGTGTAAAATTCTTAGGAATCCTATTTTTATTGTGCTTATAAGACTCTAATACTAAATTCTCAATGAGAAAGCCACTTATTGGAATATTATTATGTGTTTTCCAGTTTTTCAAAGTAATAACAAGCCTCTTCTGCGTTTCTGTTAGCTTTTGGCTACTTAGGAGTTTCGTATCTGTTTTTGTATAACTTGAATTGTCTGAGAAATAGGAAGAACTATTTACAAATAGATAACCCGATGTATTTTTTCCTACGTTAGTAAGCTTGCAGGGAACCACATCAATTTTATATTCTTCACCTTGAATATTAACTATTACACCTATTGACTTCTTTTGGTCCCTAACTCTAACTATTTCATAAAGCCCCACATAGGCTTCAATTTCTTCCAGTACGCTGTAAAACATCTCTCTTGTAGAATTGAAACTACCCGGCTTGAATGATACACTTACATCAACATCAAAATCAAAATTTAAAGCAGTTCCCTTTTCTGTTGACCCTATTCGAAATGGTTCACCAGCTATTTTTTCACCAAACTTATTTTTGAGACATTCAATTATCCTATCAGCTACAAAACATAATTCTTTGTAGATAATATCGTTTTTGTTTAGCCTAAGTTGATTTACCATTCCCACTAAGAAAGCATCTGTATCTAAAGGCTCCTCAAGGGAGTTCTCAAAATCAGCAATAGCGCCAATAGCTAATCCAGTAAGCCCCCCAATTGCAGAGCCCTTCCCAATAGCAATTAGAAACTGCCTCCATTCAAACTTTTCCTGCTCATTTGAGGAAATCTTGCTTAGTTGTTTAAAGGCATTTATTACGGCATTACATGCTCCTCCTATTATCAGGCCATTACGTGCGTATGAATAGGTCTTTGACATATTATTGAGAGTTTAGTTGGTCGATGTATTTGTTAAGGTCTATAGGTCTAACTGTACCCAATTTTTGTAACTCCAATACTAATTTAAGAAAGAAGAAGATTAATGTCTCATCATTAGTGCTAAACCTTGTGATTAACCCACCATCAGGTTCAATAGCATGAATGAAAGACTTATCATTCAAGACACAACCGATATTAACCATTTTTTCACCGGTGAGTTGCTCCAAACATTCAGTAAAAGATTTTATTTCATTAATCGATTGACTCCAACCATTATCAAGACATAGAAATCCCCCTAACACGTTGAATGGTGCTGGGGCTGGCTTTATGATTCCTTTATCCACAACTGGTGCAGTGGTCTTATTCAATACACGAACACTTTGAACCTTATTTGCAGCATATTCGAGAAAACCTTTGTTAATTTCTTGTTTTGCTTCAAAGACGGCATAAACACTTTCAACCGGAATGTATTTCACAGACTCCTCATTAAATATAAACGGAGTGTACTGACTATCATATATGATTACATCAATTGCATCACTTGTTTGACCTTCATAGTCTATTATAGTTCCTTTCGCGACTGAATATCTTTTGGGTAAATAGCTTTCAAAGAACCTAATCCAGACCATTTCAGAACCTTCTCCTTTTGTTGGAGAATGATTAACATTTTTTCTTAAGGTATTTAGCTTACTACACATGGTTTCTTGTAAGCCAAGAAACATATCTCTCATATCAACTTTCTCCGGTTTCTTGTTCATACATAAATAATTTATCGTTATAAAACACAAAAAAATTAGGAACAAACCTCTTCTTGCCTATTCCTATAATCAACATAATGGGGTTTTTGATTTGTACATCTGGGTGATGAGCTACCGCCTTAATTGAATCGTAATCGTCTTGGCTTGGTATTGCTAACAGATCGGGATGAGTATGCCATTCACCAATGTAAATCAGCTTTGGGGTTTGTTTGTAAAGCTCTTCTAACTTTTCTTTAAATCCTTCATTGCTTCTTTCAAAGTTGAATTTTGACGATTTGTATCTAATTGGCAGTATAGTATCTACAATAACCGCAGTCTGTCCATCATCTTCATAATGGCCGACCAAGATTCCTCCATATTCTAAAGGATATTTATCACGTCCCAGACTTTTGAACTTTTCAAGAAGCTCTTTGGTAACATGAATTGTTAGCCCTATTTGTATACAATTAAATTTCAAAATGGAGTGATACTTGTTGTTAATCCGTTATCCTTATGTGAAATAAAAAAACTTCTTGGTGGTAATGAATTTGCAAAACCATTGTTTATATATCTGAGTGCGCTTTGTACTAATAGTGAAATATCATTATAAGATGCTTTAAATGTTGGACTCCAGCAGCCAGTCGGATTATAAAAGTCAATTTCTGCACTCTTCTCAAGTGAGCTATAAATTTCCCCTAACCACTTATAAGCATTCGGGTTAACGGCACATACTAATTCTTGAGCATGATTAGTTATTGATAGATTAAATAAGTGGGCTTTAAGTGGCAGTTTTTCAATAAAGTATGCCAAATCGTTATCACTAGTACAGTCGATTATAATACTGTATTCATTAAAGTACGTTCCCATTTGTTCAATAAACTCGTCAACATTACTAAGCATTTTTATGGCATCAATAGTATCTTCATTTATTTTGACATCAATGAACGGCGATATACGGGTAAGGATTTCTGCTAATTCATGTACCTTGGCAGTAACACCCGTAATAAAGTGATATTCTGACCTACAAATATTTTCAGCTTCCTTTAAGTCATAATCAAGTAATGTAATAGCTTTGCATCCTCCACGGGTAAGTGTGGTAGCAACTTGACTTCCCACGGCACCTGCCCCAATAATCAGAATATTGCTGTCGGTGATTGAATTATGAAAAGCTCCACGTCCAAAAAAAACATTGTATGAGCAGTCCCTTGTTTGAAACCAATCAATTGTCCTATTCTCAAGCCTACCTATATATTTTCCAGATATTTTCTCCCCATAATTAGGGAAGTTGTCAGTAGGTATATTAAGTGCTTGCCAATGGATAACTTTATCTGAAACCTCATATCCTATTAATAGAGTAATATTTTGAGGTGGGTTTTTCTCACTGCGAAGATTCCGGTCTATTTGATATAAACAAGTAAGAAACTCTTGGCTGACCAAGGGCTCAAGGTCATGCCAATTGTCAATGATAAATCTGTTCTTTGTAACAGGCTTTTGTCCTAAATATAAATATAGCCCCTCTATTCGTGCTAAACTTTGGTTGGCTCTATTCCACTTACAATTTATCGTTTGCTTATTGTTGAGGATGAATTCTTGTACAACATATGTTTGCGTAGTCTTATTCCTGTGGGTTCCATTAGATAGAAAAGAATATTGAAATATACCAAACTCACCTGCCTTAAAATTATAGGCTACCTGAGTATATTGATAAACTATAAGATTTTGACTGTCGTTTTGTGGTAATAGAATATTTTCATATTCCAAATATCCTTCAATTTTTAAATAGTATTTCCGTATCCATCCTTTTAAAGCATTAAAATCGCTGTGCAATTTTACCACTATAGCAGGGTTGTGATGTGGTATTATGCATATTGAACCATCACTATTAACATGGTCATATTCAAGAAAATCTTTATTTATGAATCTAATTGATTCGCACTGTTGTATCTTAAGAGGATATGATGGATAAATATGAATTTTGAACTCCAACTCTACACCGCTTTCAGATACAAGCATATTTCCCTCTATTAAGGCACCGTTATATTGCAGCGGTTTTGTAATGCTTACATTTTCTAGGGCTTTAATAGTTGATACTATTAAAGATAGTCTATCAACCTTATTCATGAATAACGTGCAGGGGGTGGTGATGAAGGAGAATCCTTTTTTTGACCGTATGAGTTACTGTTATTTTTGTCCTCACATGGAAATTTTTCGTTAAGTCTGTAATATGACTTAATATTATCGCTATTCTCTTCTATACGCTCAATCATATATTTCATATCATCTTTGAGTGTGGTCTTTTCCCAATCGGTTAAAGTATCGGCGACATCGTTGTTGCTATTCCCAGGGTCTGGCAACGTTATTGTCTCTGCTTTGTCGCGTATAAACTCCATAACCCTTTTTAGTCTTTCCCATAATGTGCCTTCAATAGTTGTTGTGTCAAAAGCTTTAATAGTTATCAGTTCAAGAAAGAATGACTTGGGTACCTTACTGTTATGGATTTTCCATATTTTGAGTAGTTTGATAATTTGCCTTATTGAATCCCTTTCAGCCTTCCCTTTAACATTTTCAATCTGAGACTTTACGTTGGTTTTTAGTCTTTCGCTACCACTTTCAATTTTGCCGAACTGACTATAAACATATAGATTTAGATTTTCGTCATCTTTGTAGGAATCCTTATTTAATTCTCTGCCGGGAACAACGTCTATTTTAACAACGTCTCCCTCTGAATCAGCATAAAATTCTAACCCAATTGAAACCTTTTGCTTTCTAACTGTAGCTTTGCTTTTATATTCTTCATATAAAGTTTCATAAACATCGTTGTACATTTTTTCAAGAGTATCAAAGGTTCCCCGTTTAAAGGGAGCAATAAGGTCAAAGTCAAATTTTTTGTTAACAGCAGTATGTTTAGCATACGAGCCAGAATTAAAGGGGGAATAAATTTCACTCCCATATTTCTTTTCTAAGGTTTCTTTCACGTCATCTCTTTTTTCAATGTGCTTATCTAAAAGTGTTTGTTCTTTTTTGATTTTGTGAGAGTTGAGTGAACATTCTAAGTGTTTGTCTTTATCTGTTGCCATATTTGTATTTTCTGTATTTAAAGTTAGTTAGGTTATGTCAATACAAAAATAATTAGCAAATCTAAATCTATCAAGCAAAAAATTAGACTTGCTTAAAATAGTTATCAACAGATTAAGTATCTTTGTGATAAAAAAATGGCAAGTACAATAGAAGGAAAGGGTATACTTGAATTATGAAATCTTTAGGCAAGACATTAAAGGAATCTAGAGAATTAATTTCCCTTACATTGAGGCAAGTAGAAGAGGCCTCTGGAATATCTAATGCCTATTTGAGTCAACTAGAAAATGATAAAATTAAAAAACCTTCAGCTAACGTTTTATATAAGCTTGCAACACTTTATAAAGTAGACTTGAACCTATTATTGAGTGCTGCTGGTATTATTGAAAAAAATGAGAATGAAGAGAATTCTAAATCTAAGCTTTTGACAAACATTGCTTTTTCTGCTGAGAACTTGACAACAGAAGAAGAAGAAAAAGTTCTTGAGTTTATTAAATTTCTACGTTTTAATAAAAAGAATGCTTGAGCCACATACTAAGAAAGACATTGAAAAACGGTCAATTGAGATATTAAAAGGTTGTGGGGCCTATGGAGTTTTTCCAACACCTGTTGATTCAATTGTTACTTATTCTGAACTTGTTGTTGGTACCGGTATAGATGTTAATAGCATAAAGGATAATTTTTTGTCGTTTTTTTCATCAGATATTTTGAAAAGTGGCCTTGCTAAAATTAGAGGGTTATTGGACAGAAGTGAAAAGGTTATATATTTAGATAATACACAAAATTTCGGAAGGAAAAATTTTGTAAAACTTCATGAGGTTGGACATGAGGTTTTACCCTGGCAAAAGAAGTCCTTGGCTTATCTTGACGATGATACCACTTTAAGTGAATATGTGAATGAGGATTTTGAAGAAGAAGCAAACTACTTTGCCTCAATAACGTTGTTCCAACATGACAGATTTATAGCAGAAATGTCAAAACTGGAGCTTGGAATAAAAGCTCCAATGGCATTAGCAAAGCAGTTTGGAGCATCGGTTCACGCAACAATTAGGAGATATGTAGAACATTCAAAGAAAAGATGCGCATTACTTATATTAGAAAATATATCTCTAATGGGACAACCTGCAAGTTGTAATGCCAGAGATTATTTTCAATCTTCAAAGTTTGAAAAGACTTTTGGTATTTTAGCATGGCCGGAAACTATGGGATTTCGATGGCCATTTGTCCAGCATTATTATTTTGGAAAAAAATTCACTCAAGGCGTCGTAGCACTTAAAACAGAAAATGGAGAGGTAGATTTTGAGTTTCACTTTTTTAATAATACATACAATGCTTTTGTATTATTATTTCCGAAGGGTGAGAAAAATAAAACAAGAACTAAAATTGTTTTAGCCTATACATGACAAACTTTAGAAAAGTTATGATACTTAGCACAGGCAACAGTTGTGTGCCGTATGGCAAAATCTAATATTTGTAGAGGGGCTACTTCCTAAATCTATTGTACAGGGAACGAAGAGATTTGAAAATATTCTTATTGTATTATCCCACGATACCGTGTTCAATACTAATTCTAGCAAGATCGATAAGATTATCATAATGTAGAATATAGAGACCTTGACGTTTTAACGTTTTTCTTTTTTGCCTGTAAGTTTTTTCGTTGAAGTCGTTTCTTCGACCAGCAACAACAACAAAACTTATTCGTGTAGAGTCAAAATGATAAAATTCTTCTGGAAGATTATAATCAGGATGTTTATATGGTTTTAATGTATTTACAATTTGAGAATATCTTTTTTCAAGATATGTCTCCCATTCTTCGACCTGCGATATTCCTTTTCTGATGGTATGCTCGAAACTGCCCTCTTTTGTGGTTATTTGCTGATATGGGCTTTCAAGTTCAACAAAAATGAGATGGTAACCGTCTGAGCCTTTCCCAATTACTAGATAATCGGATTTATATGCTGTTGCTAAAGGAAATTCAGGAAATATGTAAGCGGAATGATGTCCATAATTAGTTAATTTTAAAATTGATGAAATAATAAAATATGATTCCGTTGCTCTAATATGATTGAGAATGTGTCTTTAACCAATATCTTTTTTATCCAAAAGTTTTGAAAAGTTTGCTAATTTTTTGCTGTAAATCGCTTTGTAATTTTTTTGGTAGTCAATACCACATAGAAAGTTATTCGGGAACAAACTGAAATAATGTTGTATTGCTTTATTTTTGTGAATTTTATCTTCCCAAAGGGCTAGATCATCCATTCCGATAAACCCAATAGATGGCTCCGACTGGAAACATTTTTTCTTCCACTTTTCCCAATCTTCAAGATACTTTATATCTTTTTCAGACAGAATAAGGTAATTATGCTTGAAAATATTCATTAATCTAAAAATCATATAATAAAGCGCAAACATAATCATGAACAACAATAGTCTGATCCATTTACTTAATTGAAACAAAAGACATTTTACGAGTGGGTTAATGCAAAGGATTATTGTCTTCTAATAAACATTTGGATAACCTTTAAAATCAATTATATTTGGTAACATAGTTATTTAAATTCTTTGTATCTTTCACTTAGAAGATTATTCCTGTACTGAATACTAAAAGCTAACTATCATGGCATTACTCATACTATCAAACTGGCATCAGTCCATTGACAACGTGCAATTGTCATCCGCCGACTTCTACAAAAGCATGGAAAGGGCAATTGAGATTCAGGAGCTACCCAATGTAAAACTCTCTTTGGAAAACTTTTCAGAGGGAGGAATACTTTCGTCAAAGCGAATGTACCTTCGCATTACTCGCAAAGGGTTGGTTTTCGACATCTGCGCCGCACCCTTTGGAAAAAACTTCTTTTTCTCGTATTGGTTTGGAATGGAAAGCAACGGTTTTGTAAATTTCCTTGCCAAAATCCCTTTTGTCGGCAAGTTCCTTGCACAACGTGCCCAAGAAAAAACATATTACCAAATTGATACAGAAAATATGTTCAAAGAGTGTATTGTAAACACTCTCTTTCGGGAAATAGACGATGCGCTCAGAGCGAAAGGCATCCGCACTCTCACTGATGCTCAAAAAGTGGAGACCAAAGGTAATCCCTGATGGATCGGGCGGAACAACTGACACTCAACTTTTACCGTTGGGAAAATCGATGTCGGGGATGGTATGCCTATCCGTACACCGTAGACCCTGAGCCTCCGTTTGAACCATTCTTCGGACATTTCCTTCCCGAAGGAAACATCATTGATGATGGCCGAAAAGAAACCTTGATAAGTTCCTTTATAAAGTCATTAAGAACAGAGGAACCGAAACGTGCAAAACCAAAAAAGCACGATGAGCCTGAGCCATTCCCAGCATGCGATACTTCTATTGATGAATTGGTCAGTCTTTCATTTTTGCTTCCCGAAGGATACAAAGCCAGATTTGCTGACTTCGAGCAATTATTTGTATTGCTGTCTTATACGGAGCATCCAATGACGTTTGAGATATATGCAGGCCACAAGGAAATAACAATACGGCTTATATGTAATTGTCAGGATGCCCATTTTATCCAAAACCAATTCAAAGGGTATTTCCCGGAAATTGTAATAGAACGACACAATGCGTCTGATGTTCCATTATGTATTGATTACCAAGAAGCATTTGTACAAGACTTCGGGCTTGAAGAAGAATTTACCCGGCCACTACGCACGCAATCAACACCTGACTACGATCTGTATGTAGGCTTATTTTCCATACTGGAACATCTTAATGAAGGAGAAGGTGTAACACTGCAAATAGCATTTAAAAGCACGTTCAATTCATGGAGCGAAAGCATATTGCAATCAGTTACAGGAAGCGATGGAAAAGCCTTTTTTGAGAATGCACCAGAAATGCTCCCGCTTGCAAAAGAAAAAATATCTGCTCCACTCTTTGCCGTCAATGTCCGTGTGCTTATACAAGGCAATACTATTGATTCAGTTGCAGGCCGTTCCCGCCAAATTGTGCATACACTCTCCGAAGGTACACGCTCACCATATAATCGAATCATTCCACTTTCTTTTGAAGGATATGACCAAAGTTTTCTTGCTGATGATATTCTTAATAGGCAATCCCGCAGATTGGGAATGCTACTCAATGCAAAAGAACTTCTTTCCTTAGTGCATTTTCCAAGCCCGCGCATACAGTCAAAGAAACTGCGCCGCATCGCTACAAGAACAAAAGAAGCCCCCGTCTTGTATGAGGGGCATTCGTTTTGCCTTGGGCACAATGTTCACAACAGTATAGAGAAAGAAGTAACAGTGCCGAGTGCGCTCAGGTTAAGGCATACCCACATTATCGGAAGTACAGGAACAGGAAAATCCACCGCATTGTTATCGTATATTATTCAGGATATGTATCTCGGGAACGGTGTAGCCGTCCTTGACCCGCATGGGGATTTGATAGAAGCCATACTGCCGTATGTGCCGGATGAGCGAATGAAAGACGTTATCATCATCGACCCGTCCGATGCAGATTTTCCGATAGGCTTCAATATCCTGTCCGCACATTCAGAAATGGAAAAAGAACTGCTTTCGTCCGATTTGGTAGCCATATTCAGAAAGATGAGCAGCAGTTGGGGGGATCAGATGAACTCCGTCTTTGCCAATGCCATCATAGCCTTTTTAGAAAGCAGGGAAGGGGGAACACTCACAGACCTCCGCAGATTTCTCATAGAAAAAGACTATCGAGAAAAATTTCTCAAAACAGTAAAAGACCCGCATGTGGTGTCCTACTGGCAGAAAGAATACCCACTGCTCAAATCAAGTTCCATAGGATCAATACTTACCCGCCTTGATGCCTTCCTGCGACCAAAAACCATACGGAATATGGTGTCGCAAAAGAAGAGCTTAGACTTTTCCCGATTCCTTGACCAGCAGAAAATAATTCTTATCAAGCTTTCAGAAGGATTAATCGGTAGCGAAAACAGTTACACCCTCGGTGCTCTTATAGTCTCCAAGATACAGCAAGCAGCCATGGCACGGCAAAGTATTAAGAAAGAGGAACGGAAAGACTTCTTTTTATACATTGACGAGTTCCAGCACTTCATAACCCCGTCTATGATTTCCATACTTACAGGTGCCCGGAAGTATCATCTCGGACTAATTCTGGCACACCAGGATATGGAGCAATTATCCAAACGTGATGCAGAACTGGCAAACTCCGTTCTCTCCAATACAGGTATCCGTATGTGCTTCCGCTTAGGCGATGCCGATGCGCGAAAAATGGAGCAAGGCTTTTCCTTCTTTGAAGCCAAAGACTTACAAAATTTATCCGTAGGCAAAGCCATCGCCCGTTTGGAAACAGCCGAAAATGATTTCAACCTTACCACTCCAAAGTTTCAAGAGATAGAACAAGATATTGCAGAAAGTATAGCTGAAGAAGTGCGTGAGTTATCCCGAAAAACCTACGGCACACCAAAAGAAATAGTAGATACACCCATAGAAACAGACCTTACATACCCCACCGAAAGAAAAGAAGAAACAAACAGTGCACCGCCACCCGTTAAAAGAAAAACAGAACCACTTTCCAAAGAATCTCAAGAAGAAACCATACAGACAGTTATCGCACATAAGGAGCATACAGAACATCGGTATCAGCAAAACCTTATTAAAAAAATGGCAGAATCCAGAGGCTTCATTGCCAGAGTAGAAGAACCCGTAGAGGGTGGGTTTGTCGATGTCAGTTTAGAGCGGGATGGTAAAAAGTATGCCTGTGAAGTAACCGTTACCACCACAACAGAATGGGAAATTCACAACATAGAGAAATGTGCAGGTGCTGGGTACGAAACAATATTTGTCTGCGCTACCGACAAGCAAAAGTTGCAAAAGATAGCAGAAGAATTGCAATCACTCACCGTAACAGGAGCTACTATATATACCTACACCCCCGAAGAATTGTTTTTACACCTTGATTCCATCGTAGCTAAAGATGCAGGTACGGAAAAAACAGTCAAAGGCTATCGAGTAAAAGTGGAATATTCCGCAGTTCCCGAAAGCGAATCAGAGATAAAACGACAACGGATTTTGAAAGCAATTACTGATAGAAAGAAGAAATAAATTTATTGTTAAAGCCCTGAAAAATCGATAGCTTACTAATGTAATTGCAATTGATATGCAAGACAAAAAATATGAAGGAATTTGGATTAGGGTATGCGGCATTGGAATTAATCTACTCTAAAATTAGAGTCTGTCAGTTTGGTTTTAGTCCTATAAGTAAAAATGGATGATTTGGTAAAAGGAATTTAACAAAAACATATCGCTTAAAACAAAGTGTTTTAATAGGACTTAGTTAGTTATATTTGTCCAACGTTTGTGTTTATTGGAAAAGTTGTAATAAAGGATTAAACGCAATCTTGTTTTAGGAAAATTTACTTATTGGCAAAGCGATGAAATTACTTTCAATTCTATCATTGATACTTCTCTTATTTTGGGCAAATATATCTTTTACGCAATGTAATTTAGGTGTAGTTACAGGAAATATTGATGATTGTCAAGTTCTCACAAGAAACCAATATAGATGTTACTCTGACTCGGTTGTACTAAAAAATACTAGTACATTTTCAGGAGGAGCGTCCATTGATTCGGTTTCATTTTCTTGCTCCCTGACAATACCATCACACAAAGGGTTTAGTTATAACGACACATCATGCAATTCTTTCAAATTAAATATCAATCCAGATAGTTGTGTTTGTTCAAACAATACTTCAAAAAATTATGCTGAAGTTGAAATGGAATTGGAGGTATTTGAAAAATGTAATGGGGGTCTTAATTCAAGGGGATATGATAAACAAGGGTATCGAATTTTTTTCAATCCAAGACCAGAATTTTCAGTGACTAAAGATAGTCTATGTATCGACCTGCAACCTTTTAAATTTACACTAAATTGTTTCTGTCAAAAGTTACTAAATGACATCAATCTTAATACAAAGTACTCATGGGATTTTGGAGATGACTCAATAACTACCGATACATCCAGCCAACCCAACCCTTCTTATTCCTACAATCAAGCAGGAACCTATTGGGTAAAATGCACAGCTTCTAATACTTGCGGTACAAAAACAGACTCATTACAAGTAACCGTTTTACCAAAACCTAAGATAAACAGTATTTCCAACTTTCCGGATACACTATGTTCAAATTCTCCCATCAATCTTACCATTAACGCTACAGATGCTGTAAGTTATTTAACACAAGCAACTTCAAGCAAAGTAATTATTACTAATGGGAACACATCATCACCAACCATTAATTTTACCGATACGGGTACATTCTCACTTACTTTCACAGTCCAAGGCAAAGGCTTAGGCGTATTCTGTAAACAGTTTGATACCACCATCAAAGTTTATGTCAGTCCGTCACCCTCAATGAGTGTAAGTAAAGTTCCAGACTTTTGTGCTCCAAACAATACTACCTATACCCTTAACTACTCTACTCATTTTTCAACTTCAAACAATCAACAAACCAATCGCTTTATTTTGTTTAAAGTAGGAAGCGGAATTAAAAATCAATATTTAGGGGTGGGGATACCACCACCATTTACCATAGATTCAATAGGCTCATATATTGTTATCGATAGTTCTTATAATAACTGTGATACGCTTGTGGTAAGAGATACCTTTGAAATTTTGCCTCAACCTATTATCAACAGCATTACCAATTTTCCAACTACTAAATGTACTAATACTTCCATTTCACCTACCATTAATGCTACAAATGCAACCACTTATTCTACTGTTTCTAATATTACAAAAGACTCGATTTTTAACGCTTCTACAGCCAACCCAACCATACAATTTAATGATACTGGATGGCACACAATTACCTTTACTGTAAAAGGAGTAGGAGGTGTATGCTCAAAAGATACGCAGTTAAAAATATATATCACTCCAATTCCTACCATGAACCTGCAACCCATAAAAGACACTTGTTTTTCAGGTGGTTCGTTTTCACTTGTGTTTAGTAAGCATTTCAGTACCAATGATACACAACAGACTAATAAGTTCTACGTGCTTAAAACAGGTAGTGGAGTAAAGTTTCAATATAATAACAAGGGCATACCCCCTTCTTATCCTATCGACTCAGTAGGAACTTATATTGTTATTGATAGCTCAATGAACCAATGCGACACCGTAATTGTCTCCGATACTTTTGAGGTAGTCTCACCGGTTGTTTTATCGCTACCCCCTACAGATACTACTTGCATCAATACTTCTATACAGTTACCCCCACCACCCACTGGTGTAACTATTAGGTTAAACGGTACGGTAGTTACCAATACCAACTATCTTTTTACTACTTCGGGGACATTTGTTTTTGATTATATTCCTTTATGCGGTTCACCCAAAAGTTATACTGTAGTTGTGTTTCCAAATCCTGATATAACCCAAACACCTATCCCTGATTCTTGCTTCAACCCAACAAGCTATACCTTAGATTTTAAGAAATTTTACTCTTCGTCAAATTCCCAGCAAATCAATAATTTCTATGTAATAAAGTCTGGGGGTGGAATAAGTTTTCAATATAGCGGCACAGGCATACCCCCTCCTTATACTATAGATTCGGCAGGAACGTATTTTGTTATTGATAGCTCATGGAATAGATGCGATACCGTTATCACTTTAGATACATTTACCCTTGCAGAGCCGGTAGTTATTAACCTTCCTGATAATGATACTATCTGTGCTCAAAACACTATTACATTACCCACAATACCACAAGGGGTTGATATTTTCCTCAATCAACAAAAAATAAGTGATACCAGTTATTATTTTCCCTTACCAGGCACTTATACGTTCCAGTATAAACCTAGATGTGGTAGCTCATCTTTTTATTCGGTTATCGTAAGGGGAACAAAAGCAGAGGTTCGAGATACTACCGTATGTTTTGATAATCCCCAAATAAAACTCACTGGCAACCCAACTCCACTTTTCTATTCAGGACTTTATGTATCGGGTGATACTTTTAGTGTGGCTTCCGCAGGTTCAGGTATCCATGTCTTTTATGCATCCTATACCGATGGTTCAGGGTGTGTATTTAAAGATACGGGAAGAGTTTTTGTAGAACCTTTGTTAAAACCTTCCTATTCTGCACCTGATACGGTATGTTTAGGAAGTTTATTTTCCATCAAGAATATTACCCCGAATACTACCTCAGAAATAATATTTAATAACGGTAGCACCTTAACAAAAAATACCTTAGATACAGTATTACAAAAAGGAGGCTGGTACTACTTTTCACTGCGATTAAAAAACTCTCAAGGGTATATCTGCGCAGAGGGAGTAAGAGATTCACTATTTGTTATAGAAACCACTATTCCTTCTTTTTCCGCAGTTGATACACTATGCGAAGGAAATACCACACAACCTACCATTAACGGTTCACCCGTTTCAGGAGTTTCTTACTTTTGGAAGATAAGAGGGCAAGTATTTACAGGTTTTACACCTCCCATTATTACTGCCATTTCAACAAAAATTGGAACAATTGATACCTTACCTATTGAGTTTATAGCCCAAAGTGTATGCAAAACCATTTCTTTAAAAGATACTATATGGATAATTACTAAACCCGTTGCAGGGTTTGGTTTAATAGAACAAGACAGATGCTCACCTGATACCGTTACATTTGTAAATTATTCACAAGGTAATTCGTTGAGTTACTATTGGAGACATAACGGCATTTTATTCTCCACCGATTCCATACCTCCGGCACAAATATTTAAATCAAACGGCTACTTAGATTCACTGCATACGGTTTCATTATTAGTAAGCAATGGCTGTGTTGCAGATAGTACCCAAAAGTCGATTACTATAGAAGGTTCTGATTTTGTGTCTTCCTTTCTAATGTCTAAACAGAAAGTATGCCCCCATGAAGAAGTTACATTTGAAGACGGTTTGGGGAGGGGATTTCAAAATGGTTTTGTTTCCTATTTTTTTGGAGATGGAGTTTCTACAATAACAAAAGCAGGGACTACTATTAAACATATTTTTAAAGACTCAGGCATATATAGGGTTACTGTAGTTATCACCAATAATTGCCATGTTGATTCTACACACAAATTTGTTACTGTTCGTTCACAGCCTACTTTTAGCACAACGGTTGATACCTTATCCTGTAATAATGCAATTACTAAATTTTCAGCTCAACAAATTAGTGGTAATCCTATAGCTAAATGGCAATGGAGTTTTGGGGATGGTAAGACGGATAGTTTACAAAACACTCAGAATGTTTATAGCGCACCTACTACTTATACATGGAACCTACAGGTTAATGATATTTTTAACTGTATAAATGAAAAAAGTGGTACAGTACAAATATTTCCTACCCCAAATGTTTTATTAAATGGTGGTGACACTACTATTTGTTTTGGAACATCATTCCCTATACAAGTAGATAGTGCTTTATCTAAAGCAGAATATTCTTGGACTATAAACAGACCTAATGGAACGGATACTACCATTATTACTTATGATGGTGGTATTAATTACAGTTTTAGTGAAATTGGTGAGTATAGACTTTCGGTTACGGCTACAAATACTAATTATATACTTTGTAAAGCAGTATCAAAGAATATTAAGGTAACCGTTAGAGAATCACCTAAAATTACTAAAGGTATTATCCCGATACAAAGTTGCTCAGAGAAAGAGGTTGTATTTGATGCACCAATTACAAGTACGCACCAAATAAGCAACTGGAGTTGGCAGTTTGGAGATGGGGAAAGCAGTACTTCTCAGAAACCTTCTTATAAATATTCAAGTGCCGGAGTTTTTACTTGGAGGGTAAATATGACTGATTTTTTTGGTTGCTCAGTTTCTGATTCAGGTGTAATCACTATTAACCAAACACCTAATGTAAGACTCGATAATAGTGATGAGAGAATTTGTGTCAATTCGCAAAATCCTAAAAAAATAGTATTTAAAGCTGACTCTTTAAATACTTTATTAACACTTAACACATGGTATATTGAGCAACGAAATGGCATCAAAGGAAACTACATTTTAGACGAGTTTGAATGGTCATTTAAAGACAGTGGTGAATATAAGATATTTCTATTTTCTAAGGATTTAACCAATAACTGTACAAGTCAATCTGATACGATTACCATTTGGGCAAATTTGCAACCCATTGCTGAATTTTCTTATGATATAGATAATACTAACGACGTTAGCTATAAAATAAACTTTACAAATGAGAGTGAGTTTATATACCATAAAACACAATTTATTTGGGATTTGGGTAGAAACTTTAGTGAGTATCAAAAAGATGTTGAACAAGAATACCCTTATCCAGATATTTTACCTGAAGATTTGAATATTAGATTAACCGTTTTTAATGAAGAATGTAGAGATACAGTATCAAAGACTATTACTATATGTCCTTCAGATACAGGTATTTATATGCCAAATGCTTTTACTCCAAATAATGATAATATGAACGATAGATTTAAACCTATTATTATTTTCTATAATTCAAAGATTAAAATGTCAATTTTTAATAGGTGGGGACAAAAAATATACTCTGAAGAAAAACTATATAATGATATGAGATGGTGGGATGGTTATTTTGAAGGCAAACCTATTCCTGATGGAGTCTATATTTATACTATCTCTTATAAAGCTTGCACATTAAAGGAAGGCAAGATATATAGCGACCAAAAGATAAATCTTAAAGGCAACGTAACTTTGCTTAGATAAGTTTTTGAATTTTATATAAGCCCATTCACCACCACCGCTTCATAGCAGACCCTTACCGCAAGCAGGTACATGAACTATCGCCGTGAATACTCAAGCGCAATAACCACATCGGTACAAAGCGTATTCAGAAACTCCATTACACTCCATTCCCTTATACCCATTGCCATATATTTTAGGTAGAGCACACAACCACCCTCTTTTTTCATCGGCATACTTCTTTTTTCTCTTTTTCACCCCGAAAGGGCTAAGTAAATTTCAACCACCCCCTGTTCAAGGTCATGCCTTGCGGTGTATTCAAATTTTTTTGGTTTCATTATTTACTCAGTAGGTCAAAATAATTATGACCTACAACCTTGCCATTCCATTACCTCACCTTGTGGAGTTGCTTATCCCTTTCGGGGAAATGTTTTTTTGTTGAGAGAGAACCCTCACAGAAGCATTAAAAAATGGAAACAAAAAACAAAACAACACCCCTAAAAAAACAACAGAGGAGGTTATCAAAGAACAACAACAGTGCTTTAACGACTTAACCGAACGCGTAAACAAACTAGCACGTTTTCAAGACCATAAAGAAGTTGTAGAGAAACTCTAATTTGAAAAATAAGCTTATTTTCTTTGGCTATGAAAACAACGATGGGGTATTATTTTTAAACGCTTTAAGCTTGTCGTGTAAAAGTAGAATATTTTGCTCTACCAGAAAGCGAATCAGAGATAAAACGGCAACGAATTTTAAAAGCAATAACCGAAAGAAAAAAGGATTAAATCAAGCGATAATTTTCTTGATAAACCCCAGTATAATCAGTACCTTACCGCTATAAACACGAGAAAAATGGAAGGTAAAAAATACGCCGGAATTTGGATACGGGTTTCCACCGAAGACCAGGCAAAAGGCGATTCACCCCAGCACCATGAATACCGAGCACGGCAGTATGCCGAAGCGCGAGGGTGGGAAGTAAAAACCGTATATCACTTAGAAGCATTATCAGGCAAATCCATCATGGACTATGCAGAAACCAAGCGCATGATGCGGGATGTAGAAACAGGAGAGATTACAGGATTACTATTCTCCAAACTAGCCCGTGTTGCTAGAAATACCGTTGAGTTGCTCCAATTGGATGATTTCTTTCGAAAACATCACGCCCACCTCATTTCCCTTGAAGAAGCCATAGATACCACCACACCTATAGGTCGGCACTTCTTCACCCAAATAGCATCAAATGCACAATGGGAGAGAGAAGAAACTGCTGCCCGTGTTGCCGCCTCCATTCCAGTACGAGCGCAACTTGGTAAGCCGCTGGGAGGTGCTGCACCCTTTGGCTTTGCATGGGTAAATAAGCAACTTGTTGTGGATGATGCAGAAGCACCTGTCCGCAAACTTATGTATGAGCTGTTTTTAAAGCATCGACGAAAGAAAACAACTGCCAAAGAACTAAATACACTTGGTTATAGAACCCGTAATGGTGGAAAATTTACCGATACCACTATAGGAAGATTACTTCGCGACACTACGGCAAAAGGAGTAAAACTTGCCAACTATACCAAAAGCACAGGAAACAAAAAAAAATGGGTATATAAAGATGAAAAAGATTGGATAAAAACACCATGTCCGGCAATCGTATTAGAAGAAATTTGGAACGAATGTAATCGCATACTTGATGAGCAAGAAAAGAAACGCAGAAAACCCGGTCCAAAACCTGTACACCTGCTTGCAGGCTTAATTTCTTGCACCTGCGGAAAGAGAATGTATGTATTCCATACTACCAAAACCCCGACCTACACCTGTAAAGATTGCAAAAACAGAATATCCGTAGAAACTATAGACGAGGCGTATCATGAACAACTGAAAACCTTCTTTCTGACTGATTCTGACATTGCCGACTATATAGAAAAAACTGACAGTATTGTAGAAGAAAAAGAAGCCTTACTAAGTAAGATTACGGCAGATAGTAATGCAATTCGCAAACGCATGAATGACCTTGTTGCCCTTCGATTGGATGGGGAAATGAACAAAGAAAACTTCGCTCAATATTATAAACCCCTCGAAGAACAAATTTACCAAATCGATGCTCAAATCCCCGAACTAAAAGAAGAAATTGAAGCTTTAAAGACACAACGGATATCATCATCAGAAGGACTGCAAGAAGCCAAAACACTCTATGACCATTGGAATGATTTACCATATGAACAAAAGAGAGAAATAGTAGAAATGATTACAGAGCATATTATTGTAGGAAATGATGAAATACAGCTTACCCTTTCCCATATACCCACACTTTCCAAAATGTCGGAAAAAAGCAACGCAGCGATGCCCGTGTGGCTATTATAATCATCCAGAGAAGGATTGTGTATGTGCGCCCGGTGTAGTGCAAAAATACCTTAGCAAGGTAAGTGGCCCTTTGCTGGATAGAATAGATATACATATAGAGGTAACACCTGTGAGCTTTGACCAACTTAGCGGTGAACGGAGCAGTGAAGAAAGCACACCCATACGAGAACGTGTAATTGCTGCGCGTGAAATACAAACCCAAAGGTTTAATAATAGCAAAACACAGTATTGCAATGCTCAACTCGATAGTAAACAAGTACAAGAGCTTTGTAAGCTAAGCCCAATAGGTCAAAAACTACTTAAAACTGCTATGGAACGTTTGCAGCTATCAGCACGTGCCTACGATAGAATATTAAAAGTAAGCCGTACCATTGCCGACCTAGCCCAAAGCGAAGATATATTGCCCGAACATATTGCCGAAGCCATCCAATTTCGTAGTTTGGATAGAGAGAATTGGGCAGGGTAGAAACAGAAAAAGTCTGTTGCCCTATATTCTGTTGCCATACAATTTTAAGTTTGGCATTGCCATTTAGTATAGTGGTGCGCATTACTTACATTTAAAGAAGTACTCTTACTGCAAAAAAAAACAAACGTGTAGTTATTTTTAATAAACGTGCTGCTATTGCTTATAAGCGTGTTATTTTATTCTGTTTTTACGTCCGTCAAGTTGTATGGTTTCTTTGTAGAATAGTACATTACAGCAAAAAAACTTTTAATGATTACTAAAAGTAAAAGTCGCAAAAGTGTTTTTGAGTTGCTTAAAGTTTTAGCTGTGTTGCTATTAATACACTTATCTGTGGGTGCACAAGCGCAAAAGAAAATCACCAAAATAGAGTATTTAAGTGTTGAAAACGGATTAGCAACCGAAGGGGCAAAAGTGGTTTATACTGACTCGCATGGTGTGGTATGGATAGGGACTGAAAATGGGCTTCACCGTTTGATAAATGGTGAAATAGAAGTTTTTAATGAGTTTTCTGAAAACGGAAAACTGGCAGGGCATGCCATTACAGCTATTTTTGAGGATAATAAAGGTAATTTGTGGGTGGGTGACAGGCTAAACGGAATTACTGTGCATATAGCCAAAACAGGCGAGTGGAAAATTCATCCTCCCTTTTTTTATAAGCCCACCAACACCGCAGTTCAAGAAATAATTGGGTTTGTGCAAGATAGAAATGGTGCAGTTTGGGCGTGTGGTTATCCCTTTTTTATAGTAAAGTTTCAATCGCCTGATTCTATGCAGGCTATATACAAATGGCGCAGTCCCTTAGCCATTAATGAAAAGAAAAACACTGAGTTTTTGGGCAATATTGCTTTATCACCTCAGGGTGATGTTTTAATCAGTTCAACCCTTTCAGGGGTTTTTAAATTTGATGAAAAAGGCAAAACATTTTTGCCCTATAGCCTTGATGGTTTAAGTACAGATATTTTACCCGGTACAGCAAACTTTGAAAGAGTATTAAAAGCCTATGGAACAAAAGGGTTTCTTGTAAACACATCAACCAAAGTGTTTTTTATTGATGCAAAAACGGGGAAAACAAAAGAACTGGCTCAAACTCAAAAACTAAAAGGTCTTGCCTACACCATTAATGTTGATAGCAGTATTACCATAGTGCAGTTGCCGTATATATGGGAGTACGATAAAAATCTTAACCAAACAGGTTTTTATAAAGTAATTACCGAAGAGGAATACCTTGAAAACAGCCTGCTTTCAACTAACAAGGCTTGCAAAGATAGAGAGAACATACTATGGGTAGCTACCGATACCCGTGTATTCAAAATCAATCCCTCGCATCAGTATTTTAACAGTATTACTACCAAAAATAAAATACTATCAAACAACTATGTGCGCGCCATAAATATCGATTCATCTCAACACCTGTGGGTAGGGTCGCGCTATGGTTTAATAGTGGATAAATTAAAACTGAACACCTCAGAATACGGGCTGGTAATAGAAAATGAACCCACAATACCTTTTCGTTTTAACCATGGCACATTGGTAGTTAATCAGTTGTGTAAAACCCAAAAAAACGAAATGTTAGTGGCTACCTATCGTGGTTTGTATGCAATTAAAAACAATAAGATTAATTATATGCCCAATATAAATAGAAATGAAAACAAGGAAATAGTGAGGCAAGTTTGGGCTATACAGCAGCTTGGCGACGGTAGTTTTTTGTTGGGTACACGCTATACAGGCCTTACTAGGCTAAGTGAAGATATGCAAAGCTTGCAGCCTATGGATATTGAAGTAAATGGTGGCAATACTTGGGATCCTTTAACTTGTGTGTGGAATTTTTTTGAAGATGCGAATAATAATTTGTGGGTGCTTACCTCGCACGGGCTTTACAAAGCAATATCAATAGGTCAAAAAAAAATAGTATTAAAAAAAATTACCCAACTAAAATCATATTCAGTTTGGACAGCCTGTCAAACCAAAGATAAACAACTGTGGGTGGGCTCTATTGAGGGGGGGATTTATTGTTTTGATAGTACGGATAAGTTTATTAAAAATATTACCGTACAAGATGGATTGCCCTCCACCAGTATTTGCGCGCTTATTACCGATGATTATGATAATGTGTGGGTAAGCACTCCATCGGCAATAACAAAAATCAATGTAAAAAATACAAGGCAAACAGCCACATACAATTATAGTGACGGTGTAGTGGTAAGCGGTTTCAATTATAAGGCAGTAGCCAAAGACAAGCAGGGCAATATTTTCTTTGGCACAAAAAAAGGAATAGTATACTTTCATCCCTCATCGTTTGAAAACCAACCCAACTATGCAGCTCCTTTTTTGATGATGCGAAAAGTGCTTAGTGATAACCTTTTGATAAACAATTTATCAGAACAAAACGATAAAATAGTTTTACAACCACACCAGCGAACCGTTAAGTTTGAGCCTGCATTAATAAGTTATAGCAATGTAGAAAAAAACAAATACTTGTATTTGCTGGATGGCTACGATAATAAATGGCACGAAGTAGAAGGCGAGAAACCCATAATACAATATACCCAGCTTCCACCGGGTAAATACACCCTGCGTATAAAAGCTGCAAACAATAGGGGCAATGCAGCCATCAATCAGCTGGCAATACCCATTGTTGTTGTTGCGCGCTTTTGGGAAACACTTTGGTTTATAGCACTTGTATTGCTTACGGCACTATCTGTAGTAGGCGTGTTTATTTACCTATCGTTGCGCACAGCAAAATTGCACCGCAAACTAATAACCACTGAGGTCGATTCGCTAAGGGCACAAATGAATCCTCATTTCTTTTTCAATGCCCTTAACTCAATACAAGATTTTATTTTTCATCAAGAAAGGCGAAAGGCCGCCGACTATATGGCAAGTTTTGCCAAATTACTTCGTTCAATATTAGAAAATTCAAGAAAAAAACTAATATCTTTAAACGAAGAAGTAGCATTTTTAAAACTGTATTTGGCTTTAGAAGCCTTACGTTTTGAAGGCATGCTTACCTATACAATAAGTGTTGATAGTACTATTGATGCGGGCAAAGTGCAAATGCCGCCAATGCTTATACAACCAATTATAGAAAATGCCATAAAACACGGCTTAAGTCCAAAAGAAGGAAATTTACTTTTAACAATTCGGTTTGAAAGCAACGAAAGAGGGTTTAAATGCGTTATAACAGACAATGGCGTGGGAAGGGTGGCCGCTAAAAATATTAGCGGACACAACTCAAAAGGCTTATTGATTATTAAAGAACGTTTGGTATTGATGAATAAGCTATACAAAACGGTATTTGATATTGATATTATTGATTTGAAAGACGAAGATGGAAATGCTGCCGGTACAGAGGTAGTATTGACTTTTTAATTGCTATGGACAATATAAAAATATCAACCCTTTTGGTTGAAGACGAACCAAGAGGAAGGAAGTTGCTTAAAAGTATGCTGCACGAGTTTTGCCCTGATATTGATTTGATTGGTGAAGCTGCTTTTGTGGGAGATACTATTGAAAAAGCAAATGCACTAAAACCCGATTTGTTGGTAATGGATATTGCATTGTTTGACGAAACAGCCTTTGATGCCCTAGATAGAATTGAACACCCACTGCCCGAGATAATTTTTACCACAGCCTATGATAATTTTGCCCTTAGAGCTTTTAAATACTCAGTTACCGATTATTTAATGAAACCCATAGGGCCTACCGATTTGATAACAGCCATTGAAAAGGTAAAACGCATAATTATAGCCAAAAAATCAGTTCCCGCACTTGATAAAGAGCAACACAAAAACAGCCCAATTGGCAAAATAGCCCTGCCCACCCTAAACGGGTTGGTGCTTAAAGACATAAGCAGTATTTTGTATATAGTTGCTGATGGCAGCTACTCGCGCATATACTTTACCAACGGCGAAAGCATTTTAATATCAGAAAGTATTAAAGCCTATGAAGATGTGCTAAACACCCCCATGTTTTTTAGAGTGCACAAATCGTACATTGTAAACACGGTACAAATAAAAAAATACCTAAACGGCAGGGGAGGCTACGTGGTGATGAATAACGACGAGTTGATACCGGTAGCTGCCCGACGGAGGAATATTTTTGTAAAGTTTCTTAAAAGTGTGCTTTAATACATACGCCACCTAAACTAAAAAACGTAGGCTTATTAAAAACCTACGTTTGTACTACCAGAAATATAAGCATGCTATTGTGGCGCTGTTATTACCCTTCAACTAAAACAATACTTTTTAGTAAGGTATATGCAGTACTTACATTTAATGTAGATAAGCCGCACAGTTAAGCTGTACAAAAACGATGCGGCTATATCACTTCGTTAAATTTTGGTACTACACTACAAAGTATTAAAAGTTTCAGCACAAATATTTGTTTCGCCTAATAAGTGGGCGTTTTTAGCAATAAGTGGTCGGTTTGGAGTTATAAGTGGGAAAAGCCCCCCTTATTTTAGAAAATAGTAAGAGGAAATTTCTGGAGTCAATAAAAAATGGTCTTACTTTTGTGAGTGATTACTCACATACTAATGACGGATAAAAAAGAAAATATACTAAAAGTAGCCTTAGAAATGTTTGGCGAGTTGGGCTATAACACGGTTTCAACCAGTGCTATTGCCAAAGAAGCAGGTGTTTCTGAAGGGTTGATATTTCGCCATTTTACAAATAAAGAAGGGCTTCTTGCAGCAATTTTAGAGCAAGGCAACCAACAAGCTACAAAATACTTTGCAGGTATTGTAATGGAAACCGACCCCAAAGCTGTATTGAGAAAAACCATTGATTTACCCCTTTCGATAAACGCTGATGAACGGTCGTATTGGCGTTTATTATATGCACTAAAGTGGCAAAAAGGCAGTCACGATAATAGTAAAGTTGAACCTTTAAAGATGGCGTTGGAAAACGCTTTTAGAAAACTAGGCTATAATGAGCCAACCCAAGAAGCAGAGCTATTGTTGCTTTATTTTGATGGGTTAGTAGCACACATATTGCTGCATAATGATGCCAATGCCACAAGTGTTGTGCACTTGTTGAAACAAAAGTATAAGCTATAAAAAAATTTGTCAGTAAAAGTGAGTAAGTACTCACTCATTATTGAGGCGAGAAAAAAACATGGTACAAATAGATAAAACAAAACCCGTATTAGTTACAGGAGCTACAGGATATGTAGCCGGCTGGTTAGTAAAAAAATTGCTTGAAGAAGGTATAACAGTACATGCAGCTGTAAGAAACCCTAACGACCAAAAGAAAATAGCTCACTTAAATGCTATTGCCGCTAAAACCAACGGAACTATCCGTTATTTCAAATCAGATTTACTGCAAAAAGGTTCTTATACTGAAGCAATGAAAGGTTGCGAGTTAGTATACCACACCGCGTCGCCTTTTACATCAGTAATAAAAGACCCGCAAAAAGACTTGATTGACCCCGCAGTAAAAGGAACTGAAAATGTGCTGGAAACGGCCAACCAAACACCATCAGTAAAACGTGTGGTGCTAACCAGCAGTTGCGCAGCTATTTATAACGATGCCAGCGATTGTCAAAAAGCACCCAATGGAGTTTTGACGGAAGAAGTTTGGAACACTACCGCATCAATAAGCAATCAGCCATACTCGTACTCAAAAACACTAGCCGAGCAAAAGGCATGGGAAATAAATAAAAAGCAAACCCAATGGGATTTGGTAACCATTAACCCCTCGTTGGTTTTGGGGCCTCCCTTAAACCCAAATGCAACCACCTCAGAAAGCATGAGTATTTTGAAGCAAATGGGCGATGGTACACTAAAAATGGGTGCACCAAAAATGGGTTTAGGTATGGTAGATGTAAGAGATGTAGCAGAAGCACATTTTAAAGCAGGCTTTATTCCTGAGGCAAAAGGACGCTATATTACATCAGCACACAACACCAACATTTTTGAAATGGCAACTACCCTACTGCCAAAGTTTGGCAATAAGTTTCCATTACCCAAAAAGGCATTGCCCAAATGGCTGTTAATGCTAGTAGGGCCTATGGTTAACAAAATATTTAGCAGAAAATTTATACGTAACAACGTGAATGTGGAGTGGAAAGCCGATAACTCTAAAATTAAAAACGAACTAGGTATTGTGTTTAAACCAATGAAAGAAACTATGGAAGAATCTTTTCAGGTATTGGTTGACGAAAAAATTTTAACCGCTAAGTAATTTCATAATGAGGTTTTTAATCGCCCTGCTACCGTTGGTATTGGTTTTCGGTTTTTTAGCAGGAACAGATATCTATTTGGCCGAAAGGTTTACATGGTTTTTTGGCATTGGCAGTACATCGTATTTGTATTGGTTTTTTAGCTTGTACACAATTTTTATGCTTGTAGCGGTTATAAGGCTTATTAATGCTACATCACGTATGGGTAGTTTTATATTTGGTGTAGCTGCCGTTTCTATGGGCTTTATGTTGTATTTAATTATAGCCACCCTTGTGGTTGATGGTATAGGCTTGTTTATAAACACAGCACCCAATACTTACGGATTAGCAGCAATTGTGTTGGCCACTTTAGTTTCAGTTTATGGTATTATAAACGCCAAAACGTTGCGCGTATCGCAAATGCAAGTGCCTATAAAAGGGCTTGCAAATACTATAAAAGCCGCACACCTTACCGATACCCACTTGGGGCATTTTAGGGGAGCAAAAACCCTTCAACAAATTGTAGCTGAAATCAATAAGCAAAATGTTGATGTGGTGTTTTTTACAGGAGACCTTTTGGATAGTAAAATACAGCTAAAGCCTGAAAGTATGGCTCCACTTAAAAACCTTAAAGCCCCTGTATTTTTTATAGAAGGAAACCACGACCAGTATACAGGCGTACAAGCCATAAAAGGCTACCTGAAAAGTATTGGAGTGCGTGTGCTTGAAAACGAAGTAACCCATTGGAAAGGCCTGCAAATTGTAGGCCTAAACCACATGGTTGCCGATGGAGATACAAACGATATACATGCCCGAAGAGGTGCACAAGTTTCGGTAAAAAGTGTGTTAGAAGCACTGAATATTGATGCCGATTTGCCAACGGTGTTGCTGCACCACGGCCCCAACGGAATAAAACACGCCAACAAGGCAGGGGTTGATTTATACTTAGCAGGCCATACCCATGCAGGGCAAATGTGGCCGGCTACCTTTATAGCCAAACAAATGTTTGAGTATAACAGAGGTTTGCACGACTATAAGGGAACAAAAGTATACGTATGTCAGGGGACAGGCACATTTGGGCCACCTATGCGAGTAGGCACTTATAGCGAGTTAGCAATTTTACATTTAGTGCCTTAGCCTTAAATATGGTACAACTAAGCAAAAAGCGGTTATTGGAGGGTTAAACTCCAAAAAACCGCTTTTAAGTTTAGTATTATTTATTGGTTCACAATAAACTTACCCGTAAGGGTCTCTTCTTTTGAGGTAAAAGTGTAAATAAATACACCGTTACCATTGGTAAAATTGCTTGTGCTTAATGCTAAAGATGTGGTATTGGCTTCAATAGCTTTTTCAAGCAATAGTTTCCCCGCCAAATCATAAATTTTTAGTACTTGTGCATTGGTGCTTGGTATTTCAAAATTTAATGTAGTTGTGGCAGGGTTGGGGTACACATTAATTGTACTTTCAGCATTTATATCATCAATACCTATAGTGCTGTTAAAACTTTCGTAATAGTAGCGGTAGCGGCGTACAAATTTTAATACTCCACCTTGGTTAATATAAAAATGTACTTGGTTTAGGTTAAGCTGCCCGTCAAGTATAAAAGCAAATTTATTTACCACAGCCCAACTGCCATTTGCCCAGTTATAGTTGGTAAAATCTTTAAGTTTAGCCCCTTGGTAGGTATTGATATTTAAACTATAATTTTCGTAAACACTGTTTTTCCAAATAGAGCCAATAACACTATCAATTTCGCCACCACTGGTATAGGTAATTTTATTTTTACCTGTTTTTTCCCAAGCACCCTGCACCCAGTTCTCGCCTTCAATACCGGTAACCTTGCCGCCTGTATACGTCCAGATTTCTCTTTTAGTAGGCTCGTAAGTACCGGTTTGTGATGAGTATACAAACTCACCATACGTAAGTACATTGTTAGCAGTATCGTAGGTATACGTTTTTTTGTTTTGATTGTTAACTATAGAGTCAGGATAAGTAAGGTTACCATAAGTAGTTTCAGTCCCCGTTAGTTTCCACGCTCCCGACGACCACGAATAACTTTTTCTTGTCAAGCTGTCAGAGGTATAGGTATACTCGCTTTTACTATAGTTTTGCCATCCGCTGCCATAGCTCACTTCAGCCAAAACCAACTCAACATCACCACTTGTATTATAGGTATAGGTGTTTCTATTAGTTTGCCCAAACAGCGAGTCAGCCGATTCTATAAGTCTTTCATTAGCATCGTATTTTTTTGTACTCCACTTATTAACCTTATAGCTACTGCCAAATTTGCTGTATTCAGTTATATTATCGTAGGGAGAGTAGCCGTAGGGCGTATTTAACGGGTATATATAATAGTAGCTGTTTACCAACCCTTGTGATTCTCTATTGCCCGAAAACTTAACGGTTAAAGTATCAGTAAGCGAGCCTAACTCGCCAGCGCTTGCTCCTTTTATGCGGTAGCGGGTTGCTTTTCGCTGAAATGAGTTGTTACCCATTTGCTGAAACATGATGTAGGGGGCAAGTGAGTTTTCTTCAGATAAAGTACTGTACGATTGCAGTTGTTGCCACTTAGTTTGGTTAACGGTGTTTTGGGCTTTTGCTGCCAGAATTAAAAAGAAGGTTGAGAATAGAAGTATGATTTTTTTCATGGTGAAAAGAGGTGTTTTGTGTAAAAAGCATTTTTTTGGCCACACAATTAGGTATAAACTAATAAGTGGGCGTTTTTAGCAATAAGTGGTAAGAATTCTTTTATAAATGAGATTGCTATAAAAAGCCTATTTATCTATAAGCAGATTATATTTGAACTAATAGGCAATTTTTGATGCTATGGATAGCCAAACAATAAACCAACAGTTAATACATACCTTTTACACTGCTTTTGCCCAAAAAGACTATGCAACTATGCAGCAGTGCTACGCTGATAATGCTGTTTTTAACGATGAGGTTTTTGTGAACTTAAACAGTGCGCAAGTAAAAGCCATGTGGGAAATGCTTTGTACACGTGGCAAAAATTTGAAGCTAGTGCATTGCGGTGTAAGTGCAACTGAAAGTGGGGCTAACGCCTATTGGGAAGCAGCCTATACCTTTACCTCTACAAAACGCAAAGTAGTAAACCGTATACACGCACAATTTGAAATTGAAAACGGTAAGATAGTGAGGCATACGGATAGGTTTAACTTTTATGCTTGGGCAAAACAAGCTTTTGGGGCTGTAGGAGTTTTATTAGGGCTTACCTCATACTTTAAAAATAAAGTACGTAAAGGAGCTGGTGAAAGCTTGAAGGCCTTTATGGAGAGTAGAAAATAGAGCGGATTTGTGATTTTTTATACTTTTTTTTATTAGTAGTAATAAGCCCAGTATTGGCAACAGTTTAAAACGCTGTGTCTCTTTATTCATCTATCAAGGCAAAAAAATAATAAGCGAGTATTGTTTTTGCTAAAACGCTTGTTAATACTGCCGTTTCAAGGCAGGTTGCAAAAAAGTTGTGCAACCATCAGCACTATACAATTAGTCTATGCCGCAATCAATAACTAATTAAAAAACAGAATGACATTTAACAAAATCTCTTTAATAGCAGTATTAGCATTTAGTGTTGTATTGTCTTCGTGCAAAAAAGATACAGAAAGCACCACACCATCAAACAACGGAACAAACACCGGTGGCAGTGTTTCATTATTGGCAAGCGCACAAACAGGCACACCATTTTCAACAGGTGCCATTAGTGATTTTACTTTGGCTAGCAACAGCACTAATGTAGCCTTGATAATTACTAACAATACCACAGGAAAAATTTATGCTATTGAGTTGGACGATAATAAAGCTACCGATGCAGCTTCAAATGCAATTAGTGCACCTGCAACCAATTTTGCAAGCCAAATGATAGCAAAATTGGGAACTACCGGAGCTCAATTTAGTCTTAAAAATATTGAAGTAAACCCAATATCAAAAGCTATTTATGTATTAGCTACAAACACACAAAACTCAACCTCTGCAATTTTTAAAGTAACCAATGGAGGTAATACTGTTGAGCAAGTTTTGCTTGATAACGTTAAGTATAGTGAGGTAACATATTCAACATCAGGTCATAGGATAAACGATGTCACTTGGGGCGATAATACATTATATGTAAGTTTCAATCAGGCAGCTACCCTAAACGGTGAAGTAGCATTTGTAAAAGCACCTTTTACCAATGGAACCAGTGTTACATCAAGAGCAACCACAGTTTTTAAATCAAACTGGGGTAACACCTTTAATACTGATGCACCCTTAGAAACGATGACTTATGGTGAAGTAGCAGGCAAAAAGCGCTTAATGGGCATTACTGTTTGCGCACCGGGTTACTCTTTTGAAACTAGTGATATATCTAACGGTACAGGTTTATTAGAAGTTAAAGAATATTTTAACCTTAATACACTGCCTGCACTAAAAGTGTTTACAGTAAACAATGGAGGTAAAACTTACTTGGTAGAGTTTCACGCAAACGGACGTATAACTCGTGTTGGTGAGAAATATATTGATGGCAGTGCTGCTGAAAATGCTAATGCTAAAATACTACTATCAACATCAGGTACACGTATGGCAGGTCTTACGGATGAAGATGTAAAAGTAATAACCCCTGCGGGTACGTATATAATGATAGGTAAATATACCGATAGCAAAATATTGGTTGTTGACAGAACCGGAGCACTTTCTACATTAGATATATAAGCAATACAGTATTAGGTTTTGATAAAAATACATTTCCGCTTGCTGTGTATAGCCCTACTTATAGGCATAGTAGCACAAGCATGTAAAAACAATAATACTAATGGTGCAGCCACTATTAGTATAGATAGTACCAATGTGTACCTGCCTGTAATAAAAATTAAGCTAGATGACAGGCAGAAAAATCTAATCGCTAAAAAGGCCGAGTGGGAAACCATCTCAGGCCTTTTTAGTATCAACAATAATAAGGTTTCACCCTATTCAGTTACCTGTAAATATACTGTAACTGATGATACACTTATTTTTACCCCCGTATTGCCATTAGGCAATGGGATAGATTTTGAAGTACAGGTGTACAACCAAAACCATACCGCTACAAAAAGGTATACAACACCACTATATACCACCCAACAGCAAGCCCCATCAGTAAACAATATTTACCCACTTGTAAAAACCATTCCCAGTAATATTTTAATGTTCCATGTATCGTTTTCAACCCCAATGAACGAAGATATTATGGCTTTTAAAGATGTTTTAATTGTGGATGAAAATGGAGTGGAGAAAAAAATGGTGTGGCGCGAAAAATCGAATTGGGCAAACGACGGTAAACATTTGGTATTGATGATTCACCCGGGGCGGATAAAACGCGGCATAGACTATATGGAACAATTGGGGCCTTTGTTTGAAGAAGGAAAGCAATATACATTGATTATTCCGCCAAGCCTTACTGATAGGTATGGGCAACCTTTGGGGCAGGAGTATAAAAAAACATTTACAATTTGTGCGCCCGATAGGAGTATGCCCGCGTATAAGCAAAGCACATTTGTAGCTCCCCACAAAAACACCAAAGAGGCTATTACCCTTAATTTTACAGAAGCCATTGATTATGGAACCGCATACTTAGGAATAGAGGTTTATACTGCTGATAGCACAAAGGTTGAAGGAGTTGTAATTCCTACCAATAGCGATAGTCAGTGGGGATTTGTTCCAACTAAAAATTGGCAGGATAAAAAGTATATTCTTTCACTAAATGATTATTTGGCCGATATAGCCAGTAATCACTTAACCCGCAAATTTGAAGTGAAGCATATAGATTCTATAGCCAAAAGGCATACACTAAAGTATGAGTTTTTACCCCAATAAAAATGGCAAAAGCAGTTTTTAACTTTTTGGCAGGCTACTTTTTTGCGATGCACTCTTTTGTTCAGAAGCAACAGGTTGGCTTGAGATATTAGATTTTTTTCGAGCATAAAACTGAGAAGCATTACTCACCACCTTATCAATAATATCATCAAGATGTTGGGTTGTAATTTGCAGTTTTTTTAATATCTCAATACCTTCAGCAGTTAACGATTCTTCAATCAACAACGGAACAAGCCCCAATATATTAGCCACAGGTTGCCTCACTTGGTGCGATTGTATTTGCACCATCTCTTTTAGCATTTCATTTTGTTTTAGCACCAGCAATTCATATTGTTTTTGTTGGTCAATATTTATAATTGTTACTGCAATACCAATTAAGTTAGTTGGGTTGTTATTTTCATAAACAGGTATATACTCACACCGGCACCACTTTGCGCCTTCGTGGCTGGTAATTTCTTTTTCCGAAACCACAAACTCACCTTCAACTGCTTTTTTAAATTCTTCGGTAAATGTTTCAAAAAGGTTGTCTCTAGTTTTAGGAATATGATCTAAAACTGAACCTCCAATTTTTATTTCACTTGCGTTTTGTAAAAGTGTATTCTCTTTAGCCTTTTTATTAAAAAATAAGATTTGATACTCAGGAGAAACCAAAAACATAGTATTTTGTGTACTATCAAATATCGATTTTAGTATTTTTTCCGACTTCTCAATAGTATAGCTGGCCTCGGCCAACTGGGCGGTGTGTATCTTTACTTTATCCTCGAGGCTTGTTTTTTGGTTATTTATAAACTGTATTAAATCATCTTTAAAAATAAGCCCCGTAAAACTATCGTTTGCATATACAGGCAGCACATCGTTTTTGCTTGTATTCATATTAAGCAAAGCCTCTTGCACCCTCATTTCAGAAGTAAGTGCAGGCTTAGGGCTCATACAATCTATTACCAAATTATGGGGGTGCTTTATAATATCTTCAGGCACCAATATTCCTAAAATTTCCTCACCTTCCTTTACCACCAATGCCAAATGTTTTAGCAGCCTATCTTTTAGAGTAGCAATACCTTCGTAAGGTGTTACTACACAGTACTCTTTTCTAGTAAAATTACTGATTTCCATTAGCTATACTTCTTCAATATTGTTATAAGAAACAGTAACTCTAAAATCAACTTTTAAAAGTTCGCCATCAGAAATAAAATCAAAAACCTTCGACCGTAAAATAGCAATCACTTTTTCTAAAGGCATTTTGGTAAGTATTCTTCGGCTTATAAAAATAGCTTCTACTTTGCCCTCACTTATTTCAACCGCTTCAAAACCATTAGGCGCAAGCAATTCAAATGATTTTCCCAACCCTATTTTTCCTTGCGAAGAGTTTTTTCCAAGTACTAAAATATCACGAAATGGCGGCAACTTAATTTCTTCAAAACTGAGGTTTATAGAGTAATGCGGCGTAGGATTATTTGTTTTCATTATGTGTTTTTATGCATTGTAGTTTATGGGCACTTAAGCAAATACGAGATGATACGTGGCAAAGACAGTGACGTAATGATACCTCTGCTAGTTTTAAGCAAGTAAATAGGAGTACTTTTTTCGTGTAGCTTTCCATTAAATAAATAGTAGTATCAGCAGTTCTCTAAAGTCCCACTTTGTGCAAATGTAGAATAAAATAGTTAAAGTTTTTAAGAGGTGATAGTTTAATCAAAGTCTTATCAATACTCAATACAGTTAATATAAGCTACCTGTAAAATAATTTGCAATATTTAGTACTTTTATAACTGATAGCTTAGGTTGGTTACACTAAAAATAAGCATCAATATTAGTGTAGTGCTATCACACATTTTTAGTTGCTGTGCAGCATAGTAATTAGTTGCATTATCCTTAATTTATTATTGCTATTGTGCAAAAAGGTTTAAAATTTATTGTTTTTTTTAATGGTTGATATGTATCATTGTACTACTATCAAATTGAATTATTTATGAAATCTATCAAAAACAACTTTAAAAAAGTATGTGCGCTAGCTCTTTTGGCAAGCACATCAGCTACACTTTCAGCGCAATACAAATTTTACACTCAGCCTGCGCAACAAATGGATAAAACCTACTTGTCGTTAGAAAGTATTTCTGTTGATGATGAATCATTGCATAAACCGGGATATATTATTTCGGCAACAGCAATGGAACTTCCCTCAGGTGTTTTACAGCGAGGAGAGATCAATCGCACCGACGCTAAAGGTAATGTGATATGGACTAACCAATATGAAATTAACGGAATCCCGCATCGGTTTAACCATATCGAAAAATATACTTTTAACGGTGCAGTTGAGTATTTAGTTGTGGGCAGTATAGCGTATAGCGCAAACGACAATACTATGTTGGTTGCCTTAGTTAACGATAACGGTAATGTGCTTGCCAGTAAAGAGTTTCGTTCACAAAACTATTCAAATCTAGTGGGCACAAAAGCAATAGTTACCAGTAGAAATACTTTTGCCATTGTGGGCATGGAAGGCGATGGTTTTACGGCTACTGATAACAAGGATATTGTTGTTTTAGAAGTAGATGCAAACCTTGGCTACATTAATTCGTCAATATTTTCTACAACAAACAACACTTATGATTTTGACATGGCTACCGATATTGTTGAGGGTGTAGACCCCGGGCACTATTTTATAGTAGGTACATCAAACAAAAGTGCTGCAAATGGTCTTTCTACTTCTTTGCCTTGTACAATGGCTAGCCTTATTGATATAAGCGGCAGTGTATTGTGGAGTTACAACTATTCAACCGCAGGTACTTACCATTGGGATGCAGGTGCCGAAGGCTATTTTGATGGTAATAACTTTTGGGTAATGGGCAATAGCTCAATAAACCACTATTACAATTTAGTTGAGCTTGAGGCCGGCTCAGGTTCAGTACTTAGTAAAATTCAGTTTGGCGCAGCTTTGTATGATGTGTATGGTTTTGAATTGAAAAAATCGCTGCAAAGAGATGATGAATTTATTATTTGTAGTTGGCGCAACGATTTTGGAACGGGTAGTGTGCAACCTTTTCTTATGTCATACAACTGGGCTACAAAACAAATAACTTGGCAATGGAAATACGCAGGAAGCAATAATCAACAAGCTAATTTTGTTGAGAACAATTGGCTGTATTTGCGTGCCGGAGCACAGTTTTCATACTTTTATAACGATATAATGGCCTATGCTCCTGATTTTGGAGGCTATGGTATGTTAACACTTGAAAATGAAAACAGCCCCGGTAATGAAAATGTAATGTTGTGGTGGAAAACCGACCTAGGTGGAAATGTAGGTAAAGAATGTGGCTATGACAGCACCTTTGCCGATACATTTGCAATGTATCCGTTGGTAAACGACCCGCTAACATTTGTGAACAATAACATCAATCCTGATAGAGATAATTTTTTGCATGAACAAGGAATAGAGCTAGATGTTTATGCCTGTACCCCCGAGGATATGTATAAAACAGGAGCACTTACCACCCAAAAAATTATTACCAACAACTATAAAGTATATCCTAACCCTGCCGCAAATAATTTAACTATAGAAGGCGAAAATATTGCGCAGGTTATACTTACAGATATGTTTGGACGCGAGATACTTAAACAAAAAATGGATGCACAAAGTTCGCATCAGCTAGATGTTACTAATATTAGTTCGGGCATATATATAATAAGTATTTCCACCAACAGTGGCGAACTAAAAACTCATAAGCTTGAGATAATAAAGTAACACCTATACTAAAAATAAAAATTAATTAAAGTTTAACCCAACGGTGCCGTTGATAGTCGGCACCGTTTTTTTGTGTCATAAAAGTTTAATTAGCAAGCATACACTATTAGTACCCCATTTGTTTTAGTTGTTGTGCTGCACGGTAATCGGCCACATTAAAACTAAGCCAATGTTGTTTTTCAAATTCCTCTATAAAATCATCTGCCTTTATTTCAATAGCTTGGGTAAAAGTTACTGTATCAGTATCAGCATAAAAGCTGTGCAAATACGAATACTCACTCTCAAACTCATCACGCATAGGTTTGTTAAAAAAATCTTTGTGGGCAAGCAATTCAGGCAAGGCGGCATCGTTCATGTTAGCTAAAAAGTTTTTGTGTACGTATGCGTTTTGGTGCTTAAGGTTGTAGCGCGCTATAAAAGCATCCCAACGTACAAAAGCTAGGGGCAACAGCAGCAACAAAATAAAAGTACTGTTTACGCGCAGCAGGTAGTACATACTTTTTTTGCGGTTAATTTTTATAATGGTGCTTACAATGCCAAACAACGTAGCAGTCAAAAATACTAACACCCCAATCCGTTTATAAGCCAAATTATAATCGGCAATATACCAGTAGTTGCGCCACGCTACCGAAAACACCATCAGTGCATTTTGTGCCAGCCACACCATAACCAATTGGCGCAATAGACGGTTTTTGCTATAAAAATTCATATTGCCCCTAAAAAAGTAAAGGGCAATAGTAACCGATAGCAGTATGCACACAATAAGCAAATACGTGCCCTCGTGCACCAAAAACTTCATATCCTCGTACGATTGGGGCGAGTAGCTAAACCAATAGGTGCTTATATCCAGTATATTAATAGTAGCAATAAGCACATTAAGTCCCACCAGCATTATAATAGCACTTAGGTGTTCTTTTTTCAGCCCCATTCCCCAGCGGGGCAAAAGTGTTTTTTTACGTTTTCGGGTTAGTGTATCGGTGGCAAGCCCGTCTTTATTGGCAAAGTAGCTTTGTTGGCTTACGTACAACACAAAAGCAGCTAAAAATGTGCCCGCTGCAATTAGCCAAAACTGGGCAAAGTTGATATTGGGAAAAAAGGCTATAAAATTAGTAACCCATTTGCCAAAACGAGGAACTGCCAAGGCATACAGTGAAACAAACAACAGTATTACCAACAACGGAACTACCGATAGGCGCAAAACATAAGTGGGTTTAAAAGCTTTTTTCTCAGGCACATAGTTTTTAAAGGGAAGAGTAAACAATGTGCCTATTTTTTCTATCGCACCAAAAAATAAGTATGCAGGGTTTTTAATGGGTTGCAGGGCAAGGCCTCCCATCAAAATAAAAAAGCAACAATGCAATGCAATGGCAAAAGGCGTATGTGCCACCACTACCGCAGCCATGCTGCAAAAACAACCTATAATGGCCAGCTTTGCTGCCTGTGTGTTCAATGCTTTTTTGTTAAAGATGATGAGAAGCAGTAGTAAGGGAACTTCAAAAATAGCTAGGTTAATGCCCCATGATTGGCGGTAGAATAGCAAAACATTTAAAAAACCAAAGGCAAGGCAGCAAGCTGCAAAAATAAATCGGTTCATAGCACAAGTGGGTTAGTGCTTTTGTAAACGGTAAAAAAAATGGGGTAGTATAAAAGCAGTATATTCTTAATCGATTAATTATGAATAGCGAGGAGTAACGTTTTACCTATAAGAATTGTATTTTTGGTACATTATGCCGAGAAAATACCTGTTGTTTCTGTTGTTAGCTATCGTAATTTTTCAAAGCTACTCGCAAAGTATTTTTAAACTACCTATAGAGGGGGTGTATGGAAAAGATTGGTTTATTGTGAACCATGTAGATGAAGATACTACCAATGGTTTTGTTGATGCTTTTTGTGGTACAAAAAGCTATAACGGGCATTATGGGACTGATTTTGTGATACGTAATTTTAACCACATGGACGATGGGGTTAATGTGTTAGCTCCTGCCAACGGCGTAGTTTTTAAAACCCAAGACGGGCAGTTTGATAGGAATAAAAAATCGGTGATAGCAAACGGGTTTGGTAACTATATAGGAATAAAACATACCATAAACGGGCAAAACTATTATACATACTACGCACACTTGAAAAAAGGTTCGCTAAAGGTAGATAGTGGCGATATAGTTACTCAGGGGCAGGTATTGGCGCAAGTAGGTAGTTCAGGCAACTCTGAAGACCCTCACTTGCACTTTGAGGTATATAACGATACGGTTGTGCTTGATCCTTGGGATGCGCCTTGCCAGTTTACACCCAATACAACGCTTTGGATTAAGCCCCCTGCTTACGATACCTCATTTGCCATAATTAGCTACGGTGCTTTTCAGCAAGATTTTATCCCCTTTTTAGATACGCTGCGCGAGCCTAAACTGATTGCCGCAGGAGAACCTTTTGGAAAAGACTTTTTTGTATTAGATACAAGCAAGCAATACAGAACTGCTTGGTTTTTGGCAAAAGGGGTTAGAAAAGATGATACTATAAAAGTAGTGTGGAATTTAGCCGATAAAAACAAGGTGTTTACCTATGTAGCTGATAGAGATTATTGGTATTTTTATTTTTGGGACGTGGTGAAACAGGATACTCTAAAGCCAAATTATTTTATGAAAGATAATGTAAGCTTTTATAGAAATGAAAAGCAAATTTTAGGTTTTGTAGCCGATGGTTTTTTAATATCAGTACCTGAAATAGAAAAGTTTTTTAGCATTACTGCCACACAACAGGGTGTAGAGTTTAAAGCATTGGCAGGGCAAAATATTTTAAGTGTTAGCGGCTATACCCTTATGGGGCAAAAATTAAAGATTAGTTTAGAACAAACAGCTGCACACACATGGCTTGTGCAGCGTAGCGATAATAAACAACCCGTTTTTTTGCAGCTACAAACTACAAAAGGTGTATTTACTTATAAATGGATGCCTGTTTTTTTTGACAGATAGAATACTTAGCTCATTCGGCAAAAAGCTCGCTCGAGATATAATCGGCCAATAATTTGCCCTCACGGGTTAGCGTATAGGCACTATTTTGTAGTTTAATTGTGCCATTTTGTATAAAAACCGAGATTTCTTTTTCTAGCTGAATAGAAAAATTCTCTCCCCAACGCTCGGTAATAGTTTGCAGGTTTATACCCCATTGGGTGCGCAATCCCGTCATTATATACTCATTAAAAGTGTCAACAGGGCTAAGCTGTTCAATTTCAGCAGGTAGTGTGTCGTTTTGCATTGCAGTAATATACTGTGCGTTGTTGGCCACATTCCATTGTCGCTCTTTCCCATTATACGAGTGTGCCGAAGGGCCTACGCCCAAATAAGGCTCGTTTTTCCAGTAATTAGTATTGTGCAAGGCAAAATTATCAGCCTTGCAGTAGTTCGATATTTCGTAGTGTTGCCAACCCTTTGCAGCTATAGCATCCATCAGCATTTCAAAATGGCGGGCGGCTTGGTCGGGGATAGGAGGGGGGGTGTTTCCTTTTTTTATTTGGTGGGCTAGTGCCGTTTTTGCCTCCACCGTTAGGCTATATGCCGATAGGTGGTTTATACCCGTATCAAGCATCTGCTCCATATTGGTCTGCCACTTTTCATCAGTTAGCAAAGGGTAGCCGTAAATCAAGTCGGCAGTAATGTTTTCAATACCACTTTGCAAAGCAATATCAATACAGGCATTAGCTTGTGCAGCGTTGTGGGCGCGGTTCATCCACAATAAGTCTTCTTCAAAAAAACTTTGTATGCCTATACTAAGTCGGTTAATACCCGCTTGCTTCAAGCCCTTTACCATTGCAGTATTTATATCATCGGGGTTAGCCTCAAGTGTTATCTCGGCATTAGCGGCAATAGTGTAGTGTTTTGATACAGTACTTAAAATATCGTCCACCTCGTTTTGGGCAAGTAGCGAAGGGGTGCCGCCACCAAAATATATGGTGTTTAGCGTTTTTTTAGGAAGATAATTGGCCTGCAAAGCTATTTCAGTGTGCAAAGCCGCCAACAAATCACTCTTATATTTTAGCGATGTGGAAAAATGAAAATCGCAGTAATGACAGGCTTTTTTGCAAAAAGGTATGTGTATATAAAGTCCCTGCATTTTTTTACAAATGTAAGTAAACCCTTAATGGCTATTTTTGTATTGTTGCACCACTTGTATAAACTTCGTTTACTTTTACTTTTTATAGTGGGTTTGCCCTTGTTGGGGCAGGCGCAAGATAGTATTGTGTTTAAGCCTGACTATAAACCAATGGTGGATTGGACTGCTTTGCCCGATACTGTTGCGCTTGAATACCAAGCTCTTTACCCTGAGCGATGGGCAAAAGACTCTTTGTTTTATACCCTGCAGAATAAACGCTTTATAGATTCAGTGCTTAACGATAGCGTGCTGAACAATATTTTATACTACGGCCATTTTAGCGATACTGCGGTACATAAGGCTGCGCTAAGTGATACCCCGTTGCCCAATGCAAGCAGCATACGTAATAAGCCCATACCCTCTTGGCTGTTTTGGATAGTTTTATTGGTATTAGTAGCCATAGTATTTTTAAAGTTTGCCAACATACGGTTTTTCAACCTGCTGTTTTTGTCCTTCATCAACCCCAAGTATTGCGATGAAGCTTTGCGAGAACACGATACACCTATTAATATTTACAACCTGATGGCCACTTTGGTGTGCGCACTTATTTATACAGTGTTTATATGGTTTGTTAGTAAAAGTTTTGGGCTATTTCAGCTCAATAACTCTTCGTGGGTATCGTTTATGCTTATTTTTTTGGCATTAGCAGTTTTTTATATGGTACGCTATATAGCTATTATGTTAGCAGCAGCCGTGCTAGAAGCCGAGTATACCTACGGTGTATTAATACAGGTAACAGTATCGGGCAATATGTGGGTAGCCATTTTTGTATTGCCAATTCTTACATTAATAAATAGCGCATTTGTAGGATATAGCTCGCCATTTTTGCCTTTATATGTTTCTTTAGGGCTACTTATTTATTTAATAATGAAGCAGATAAGAGTATTTATTCAAGTATATAATTCCTTCCCCCATTCTATTATCTATTTAATTTTATATCTTTGCGCCCTTGAAATAGCCCCATATTTGGCTGTTTTTAAATTAGTAATTGAACAAACCGGTTAAATTAAAACCTTGAAAGTAAAGAGCATATTGGTTTCACAGCCACGCCCTGAGGGTGAGCGTTCACCATTTTTTGATTTTGCCGAGAAATACAATTTAAAGATTGATTTCAGGCCATTTATACAGGTTGAACCTATACCGGGAAAAGAGCTTAGGAAAGAGAAAATAAACGAGCTGAACTATACAGCCGTTATTTTTAACTCACGCAACGCAGTTGACAATTTTTTTAGGGTAGCCACCGAACATAAAACGGAGATGCCTGCTGATATGAAATATTTTTGTGTGAATGAAGGCATGGCCTACTACCTGCAAAAGTATATTGTATTGCGCAAGCGTAAAGTATTTTATGGCAAAGGCACCACTAAAGAATTGTTGGATTTGATAAAAGCCCATCCAAAAGAAAATTATCTATACCCTTGCTCAGATGTGCGTAACCCCGTAGTACCTGATTTTTTAAAGAAAAATAAGCTAAAATACAGGGAAACCATATTGTATCGCACGGTAGCCAGTGATTTAAGTGATTTGACGCACGTAAACTATGATATTATAGTTTTCTTTAGCCCGTCAGACATTAAGTCGTTGTTTGAAAACTTTCCGGAGTTCAAGCAAAACAATACACGTATTGCAGGCTTTGGAGCAGCCACACAAAAGGCCATTACCGATGCAAAACTAGCCGTAAATATACCTGCACCCACGCCTGAAACACCATCAATGGTAATGGCTCTTGAGAAATATGTGCTTGAGGTGAACAAATAATTTATTTCAGTTTGAGATAAAATTTTTTATATCACTTCGTCGTTAATTATACAACAGTGCTTGTATTATTGGTGGTAATGCCTAATATTTGCATATTACGCTATCTCATAAACTAACCGACGAACGATGATAAAAAGATTTACTTTAGTTCTATTTGTCTTTGCTTGTGCACTAGCTGCTAAAGCCCAACAAGACCCGTATTACACACATTTTATGCTAAATAAAATTGCGTTCAATCCGGGTACTGCAGGGTATAAAGATGCTATTTGCGCAAACGTTTTAGCACACAGGCAGTGGACTGGATATAAGGATCAGAGTTTAGAATACATTACTCCCACAGGCCAATCATTGGCACGTAGAAGTGTAGGGCCTCAATCCTATTTTGGAACAGTTACAGCGCCTGTTAAAATGCTTAAAGGTGGTGTAGGTTTTGTGTTTATGAGTGATGCTGTTGGTTACGAGCGCACCATTAATGTAAAAGCCAGCTACGCTTATCATCATCAGTTTCAAAATTATAGCCGAATACAAGTTGGTTTAGATGTAGGGATGCTGCAAAAAGAATTTGACGGCAGCTACTACAACCCGCACGACCCTGGAGATCCATTGGTGCCTACAGGCGTAACTTCAGGTCGTAAGTTCGATTTAGGTTTCGGAGCTTACTATAACAATCCTCGTTTAGCAAATTTAGAAGTAGGGCTTTCTGCAACACACTTAACAGGTGGGACAGTTACATACGATGTAGCCGGTCAGCCACGTGATGTGGCTATTGTTCCCAATGTATATGTAGTTGCAAGTACATCACACCCAATTATGGGTGGTGGAGTTATTTTACAACCTAATGTTTGGGTAAAAACAATATTTGCTACCACACAAGTTGATTTAAACTGCCGTGCATTAATTAGCCAAGTGTATGTTGCCGGTTTAAGTTATCGTGATGGAGGTAGAAGCACATTGTTAGATGCCTTTGCTTTACAGTTTGGTTACTATGTAAAACAAAATTTTTACTTAGGTTACTCATACGATATACCAATTACAAGAGGTTTAGCAGGAGGTGGTACACATGAAATATTTGCATCATACTGCTTTAATATTACGCCAAACCCACCTCGCATTAACATAGAAATCGATCCAAGACACTTGGGTGGATATAGGTAATCCACAATTTATTAACATGTGTATAATAAAATATATTACCTTAGCGTTTATTAGTAAAAGAATAAAGTTTGAGTAAGAAATTGAATAAGATGTTGGAACGTATTGTGGAAATTTTTAATATTGCCAAATTGAAAAATAACTTTGTGATGAAGAAATTCACTTTTATGCTGATAGTTGTCGCCCTTTTGGCCTCAGGTTGTGCCAATAATATGGAAGGAGAACTAGTTGGCGTTCAGGGTCGTAGGCCTTGGTTCCATCCCCAGCCGTATGGAACTATCTATGTCCCTACAGGTACTTTCCATGCAGGTCAGTCTGATATGGATGTGTTTTTCACACACAGGGCACCAAACAAGCAAATCACAGTAACTGCTTTTTACATGGATGATACCGAGATTACCAATAACGAGTATCGTCAGTTTGTAGAATACGTGGTTGACTCTATGGCTCGTTACCTTTTGGGCGATCCTTATGTGCAGGAAAATGATTTGGGAATGCAGTCTATGAACTTTGAAGAAGTTATAGATTGGTCAGACCCTGATATTATTGACCAACTAGAGTTTGATTTATTCGTTCCTGAAAATGAAAGATATTATGGTGTACGCGGGGTAGATTCTCGTAAACTATGGTACGATTACCAATGGATAGATTTAAGAGCCGCAGCTAATGCTTCTCCTGATGCTTTTCGTGGTGATTTCATTCGTAAAGAGCGTGTAAGAATATATCCTGATACATTGGTTTGGGTGAGAGATTTTACTTACTCATTTAACGAGCCAATGACTCAAATGTACTACTGGCATCCAAAATACGATGATTACCCTGTAGTAGGTGTAAACTGGCACCAAGCAAAAGCCTTTAGCCACTGGCGTTCAGGTTTGCTAAACGATTACTATGTAACGCAAGCAGAAGAGCCTAGGGTAACACCATTTAGGTTGCCTACTGAATACGAGTGGGAGTATGCCGCCCGAGGTGGACGTGATGGAAGTATGTATCCTTGGGGTGGGCCTTATACCCGTAACTCTAAAGGATGTTTCCTTGCCAACTTTAAACCGGGTAGAGGTGATTACCAAGCCGATGGAGGTGTGTATCCTGTTAGAGGGTACTCGTACTTCCCTAATGACTATGGCTTATATGGAATGTCAGGTAATGTTTCTGAGTGGACAATTAGTGCCTATGCTGATGAATCACATATAGTCACTCACGATTTAAACTCTGATTTACAGTACAACGCTGATCAAAACGATCCTCCATCACTGAAACGTAAAGTAATACGTGGTGGTTCATGGAAAGATGTATCATTCTTTATTCAAACAGGTAGCCGTGTTTATGAGTTTCAAGATACAGCAAAATCATACATTGGTTTCCGTTGTGTGATGAGCTATGTTGGGCGTTCTAACCGCGACCGTGAATAACTTTTTATAAGCAATAGCTTTTAACTAATTAGAATTTTTTTTAACTACGCAATAATTTATTAATATTAGCGTTTCATATTATTAAACAAAAAATCCTTTTAAACCTAAAACACCAAAAAAAATGAGCAAAAACTTTTTTGAAAGCAAAACCGGCAAGAACGTAATGGCCAAAATGTATGGTATTGGTGCCGCTGTTGTAATTGTGGGTGCACTATTCAAAATCCAACACTGGCCTGGAGCGGATTTGATGCTTATAGCCGGTTTGGGTACTGAAGCATTAATTTTCTTAGTATCTGCTTTTGAACCACCTCACCAAGAACCAGATTGGACATTAGTTTATCCTGAGTTAGCAGGTATGGAGCCTAGCGAAGCATCTCGTAAAGAAACCAAAGACCAAGGTTCAATTTCACAACAATTAGATAAAATGCTTGAGGAAGCAAAAGTATCTCCTGATTTGATTGGTAGCTTAGGTACAGGTTTGAAATCACTTAGCGATAATGTTTCAAGCATGGCTAATTTAACCAATGCATCTGTAGCAACTTCAGAATATACTGATAACGTTCAAAAAGCATCTAAATCATTAGAAGAAGTTAATTCATCTTATCACCGTGCTGCCGATGCTATGAATACTCTTGCATCTGTATCTCAAGGTACTAAAGATTACCAAGATCAAGTAGAACACATTACCGCTGAAATGAACAGGCTTACTAAAAACTTATCAAGCCTTAATACAGTATACGGTAGTATGTTAACTGCTATGGGCAAAGAAAGCGCCTAAGCCATAATTTATTGTTAAACCTAAAAAAACGAAGGGAGTAAAATGGCAGGAGGAAAAGTTTCCGTTAGGCAGAAGATGATTAATATGATGTATTTGGTACTAACTGCATTGTTGGCACTGAATGTATCAAAAGACATCTTACATGCCTTTCACTTGGTTGAAGTATCAATGAGTAAATCAGGTGTTAATATTGACCAAAAAAATAAAGACATATTAGCTGCTTTTGCTGCTGATTATGCAAAACGTCCTGAAAAAGTAGGTCCCTATTATGATAAAGCTAAAAAAGCTGACAAAATAGGTAACGACTTTATTAAGTATGTAAATGACTTAAAAAAGGAAATAGAAACAAAAGTTGGTGGTCGTAAGGATGAAAATCCTGAAGAAGAGTTGAAAGTGAATGACAATATCGAAGTTCACGCTAATCTTTTAGTAAACGAAGGCAAAGGCAAAGAGTTGAAAAAGAAGATTAATGATACTCGCGAACAACTTTTAGCCCTTTTAGATAAAGAAGATCAAAAAAGAATTAAATCTGATTTGATTGCTAAAGATGATCCTAAAAAGGCACCTCAAACTTGGGAATCAGAATTGTTTGAGCACTCACCTGTAGCTGCTGTTGTTACATTGTTCGAAAAAATTAAGAACGATGCTAAAAACACCGAAGCACAAGTGTTGGAAACATTAGCAAAAGCTATTGATAAATCAAGCCAAACATTCGATCAGGTAGTGGCTAAAATTATACCAAAATCAGGTTTTGTTATTTCGGGTGGTAAGTTTGAAGCTGACATTTTGTTAGTGGCTTACGATTCAAAACAAAGCAATGATGTTGTTGTAAACGGTAACACTATTAAACCTGTTGGTGGTGTAGCTAAATACGAAGCAACTACTGCTGGTGAAGGAACACAAACAGTTAAAGGTTATATAGATTTCCAAGGAAAAGATGGTGCTCAGCAACTTCCTTTCGAAACTCAATATACAGTGTTTAAAGGTGCTGCTACCATTTCAGCAGATGCCATGAACGTAATGTATATTGGTTTGGATAATCCAGTATCTATATCTGTACCGGGTTTCCCACCTGAAAAAGTTACTGCAACTATGAATGGCGGTACCTTGATTAAGAAATCGGGTACTACCTATATAGCAAAAGTAAACAAACGTGGTGAAGCTACTATTAGCGTATCGGTAAAAACTGACGATGGCGGTTCACGCTCAATGGGTTCAGCTAAATTCCGTGTACGTAATATACCTAAACCCGAAGCTCAGTTAGGAACTTTGCAAAACGGTGAAGTACAATCAGTAGGTACAATACGCGCTAATGCAAACCGTATTTACGGTTCATTAGGTGAAGGTTTTGCCTTTGAAGGTGTGCGCTACAACGTTGTTAGTTATGTGTTCTTATTCGTTCCTAAAAGGGGTGAGCCTAGAACTGTGCCAGGCAACGGGCCAAACCTTTCTCCTGCAGCCTTGCAAATGGTTGCCGGTTTGAAATCAGGTGACAGGATATTGTTAGACCAAATACGTGCTACCGGCCCTGATGGTACTCGTAACCTAGCTCCTGTTATCATTACAGCTCGATAAATTAGATTATGAACAGTATTAAAAAATATATAGGAATTTCATTTTTGCTAGTTGCAGTTTCATTTACTGCTTCTGCACAGCAAAATTTTGAAGATTTTACTTTCTCTCACGATGCGGTGAAAGAACGTAAAGCAATTCCATACCCTTCTTTGCGTGAAGCTGATGTAGCTTACCAAAAAAGGATTGAAAGGATTGTTGATACCCGTGAGAAACAAAATCTTTGCCTTACTTGGCCAAGAAACCACATGGGTAAAATCATTTTCGATAAGGTATTGGATGGTACTTTAACAGCTTACCGTAACGATTCTCTTGCTTCAGAGTTTACTGCTGAAGAAGTAATTGATAGAGGTGCGATTAAAGAAAATCAACAAATACCTAATCCTGATAATCCGGATGATATATATGATTTGATTGATACTGTTATTACCACTGAATTTGATCCTGAAAAGATTTTAAAGTGGCGCATAATGGAAGATTGGATTTTTGATACCAAACACAGTGTAATGATTGTTCGCATCATAGCCATTGCACCATTGTTTAAGCCCATTGCAGCAGGTTTAGAATTACCTGAAACCCCGTTGTTTTGGATTCGTTGGGATGAAACTCGCGAAAAAGTATTAACCAATCAAGAAATGTTTAACCCTTTTAATGATGCTGCTCGTATTTCAATGGCACACTTCTTTGAAAAACGTATGTTTAGCAGTTACATTATTAAATGGTCAAACGCTTACGACTACAAAATTGCTGATTACGAAGAGTTTAAAGACAATAATATGGCAGCCTTACTTGAAGGTGAGCGTATTAAGCACAAACTTTTTGAAATGGAGCATGACCTTTGGGAATATTAATCACCAAAAAGCTATATTTAAAGCCATCCTCAACAGGGATGGCTTTTTTGTTTTAAATTCACACCTAGATTAAAAGAAGACACATAAGATGAGATTTGTTTTTACAATGATAGCTGTAATAATAGGCACGTTACTTAGTAATGCGCAAGGAGACACCGATACCTTAAAATTACAGCCAAATAAATTTGAGGCGAGAATAATTCCCAAAAGCAGTGTTGTAGTATCGGGCGATAAGTTTGAAGCTGATATACTTTTGGTTGCCTATGATACCGCTAAAAAGGTTGATGTACATATTAATGGCTGGCGTGATATTCCTATGGTTAATGGCCAAGCCAAGTATGTAACCTATGCAATGGGTGAAGGCAAACAAGAGGTAACGGGTTTTATTACTTATGTTGAGGGCGATAAATTTAAAAAACTCTTTTTTTCTACTGAGTATGAAGTGATACCCGGCAACGCAACCTTTTTTGCTAATGCCATGAATGTGTTCTACATAGGTATAGAAAACCCTATTACGGTTTTAGTGCCCGGGGTTGAACCCAAAAATGTTGTATTATCCATAGCCAATGGAAGTCTTAAAAGTTTAGGTGGTGGAAATTATGGAGTTACGGTAAGTAATGCGGGTGATGTGAAAATACTAATTAAAACTAAGCAAGAAAAAGGTGCTGATAAATTGGTGGGTACTATGTTGTTTAGAGCAAAGCCACTTCCTCGTCTTGATTTGGTATTGGGCACATTGCAAAATGGTGCTGAGGCAAGTGCTGATGATATTAAATCGTCAGTAAAGTTAAGTGTATCACACGGCGAAAGTTTTGCTTTTGATGGCCTGCAATACTCTATTAAAAGCTTTAGAGTTACCATTTATAAAGCCGTTGGAGATAAACCTATTGTAACGGAATGTAAGGGAGAGTATTTACCTCAAAATGTGCAAGAAGAGTTGGCTAAGCTTAATAAAGGGGATAAGGTGCTTATAGATCATGTTATTGTTGAAAATCCAGCTATTACGCAAGACCCTTTACCTTTTGTGCTAACTGTTAAATAAAACTGCTATATGAGGGTTTATATTGCTTTAATAGTATTACTGGTTTTATCTTCTTGCTACAAACCTAAAAATGATATTCTTGATGCTTTTGAGAAAGTGAATGAGAGTATGAAACGCTTGGGAACTTCTATGGAAGATGTTAATAATCAGTGGCTTGCTAAAATTGATAGTGCTTATGCTGTTAATCCTTCTCTTAAAAGTAAATATTATTATAATAGATTGAAGGCAGACAGTATTGGGACAGCATTTGTAACGTATATTGATAGCCTTAAATTAATTATTGAAAATGCTGTTGGGCGAGAAAGTGATAATATTTCAATCTCTAAAAAATATTAATTGATGATGGGGAAGGGTCAGTATTAAAAGCTAAAATAAATTATACCAGAGACGCGCTTTTGAGTCTTTTAGATGATGAAGACAAGAGTATAGTTAAAAGTGATTTATTTGCTAAGGACGATCCTTATAAGGCTCCAATTACATGGGAAAGTGAACTGTTTGAGCATACTCCTGTGGCAGCTGTAATTACTTTGTTTGGAAAGATTAAAAATGATGCTTTAAATACTGAAGCTCAAGTACTGAAAGCTATTTACAATGAGGCTGTAAATAAATCAAATTGACGTTCGTCGAAAACATCTTTTTAAACCATATTAATAAGTAATAAGGCAATACAATAATGCGTTTAAATACTAAACGCCCTCGGTTATGCTTCTTTAAATACTAACCAAATATTATTGTTATGCCTAAATTTATTAAAAACCAGCTATGGGTTTTACTGTTACCCCTATGCTTTGTCGCCAACGCGCAATTTAATACGCCCCCGCGTGATATGACAGCTACGCCCGTTGCTTTTGAGCCTCTTCGCCAAGCAGATATTGCTTTTCAATGGACAGTTGAACGTATTATCGATACCCGCGAAAAACAAAATCTTGCCCTTAATTGGCCGCAAAACCCTTTGCGAAATATTATGTACAATGCGGTATTAACTGGGCAAGTACCCGCTTATAAAGATAATCAGTTTACTGAAGTTATTCCTGATACGGCAATTGTGCATATTGGTGAATATTGTTATAACGTTGAAATTCCTTGCGCTGATGATTTTGAGAGCGTTTGTGATACATTTATTTGTGAGCCTTTGGATATAGAGAAAGCTGCAAAATGGAAGGTTGTAGAGCAGTGGTATTTTGATAGTGAGCAAAGCCGCATGATACCTAGTATTATTGGCCTTGCATTGATGTATAGGCCTATTGTTGGGGGGTTAGAATTACCGGAAACTCCGGTATTTTGGGTAAAATACGATGATTTGCGCCCCACTTTGGCGCAAAACCAAATTTTAAACCCCCACAACGAGGCTGCCAGTATTTCATTCGACCATTTTTTTAATGCACGTTTATTTAGTAGCTATATAGTTAAATACCCCAATGTATACGATTTACCTATTGGGGCGATGGAAGAGTTTGCCGATAATAATACTGCTGCCTTGCTTCAAGCTGAAAAGATGAAGCAGAGGTTAATGGAAACCGAACACGATTTGTGGGAATTTTAATTAAATATTCTTGTAAATAAAATAGCCTAAAAATATAACCTAAAGTATTATAACAGGTAATAAAAATTGCCTGAACGGGATTTCTATATCCTAAAAACAAAGAAAATTACTAACCAATAATCACTATAAACCACTAAAACCATGGCAACAGGAAAACTAAGCATACGCCAGAAAATGATTAACATGATGTATCTGGTGCTATTGGCCATATTGGCCTTAAACGTATCGGCAGAAGTATTAAAAGCCTTTTATACAATGGAGGTGAGCCTTGAAAAAACAGGAACTAATATTGATGCTAAAAATAATTTTATCCTAAATAGTTTCTCTATGCTGATGAAAAACCAGCCCGAGAAAACTAAACAATGGAATGAAAAAGCCCTTGAAGGGAAGAAAATTACCCAAGACTATGTGAAGTATTTGGAAGACCTAAAAAGAGAGCTTGAAGATGTTTCAGGGGGAAGAACTATTGATGATAATGGAAAAACTACTGAGATGAAGTTTAGTGATAATACTGAAAAGCCCGCCAATTTGATGTTAAACAAAGGCAAAGCAAAAGAGTTGAAGCAAAAAATTAACGAAACCCGCGACAAACTAATTGCCCTTGTACCAGCAGAAGACAGAAATAAAATTAAAACAGATATGTTTACCCTTGATGAAGGGAACATAAAGTGGGAAAACTTAACTTTTGAAGGTGTGCCTGTTGCTGCTGTTATGGCAACTATTACCAAGTTGCAAAACGACGGTAAAAACACATACGCTGATGTACTAAATATATTGTATAGCAAGGTGGGCGAGGGTACTATACCTATTAATACCCTTGTGGCCAATATTGTACCCAAATCTCAAAATGTGATGGTAGGCGAGAAGTTTGAAGCCGATATAATGCTATCAGCATTTGATACTGAACAGGCTGCCGAGATAGTGCTGGATGGACAAACGTATGAGCACCAAAGCGGAAAATTTAGGTATAGCCAAACCGCTACTTCGCAAGGTGAGCACACCGTGTCAGGAAAAATAAAAGTAAGAGAGCGCGACGGAATAAAAGAATATCCTTTTACAACTACTTACAATGTATTTAATGGTTTCGCTGCCGTATCGGCCGATAAAATGAATATTGTGTATGTGGGTTTAAAAAATCCCGTATCGCTTTCAGTACCCGGTGTGCCTACCGATAAAGTAGTGGCAACAATTACCAATGGTACTCTTAAAAAAATACGCGATAACCAGTATGAAGTAACAGCAAATGCACCCGGTGATGTATTTATCAATATTTCAGAACGTAAAGACGATGGTACACTAAAAAGTTTTGGACGTTATACGCTTAGAGCAAAAAAAATACCCGACCCTGAGGCTACACTTGGCGCACTACGCAAGCAAATAAATACCAAAGCAGCTTACTTAGCCCAAACCCGTGTATATGCTTCACCAAAATACGATATTGGCTTTGAGGGAGTGAGATACATGGTTAACGGCTACCAATGTATAGTTACAGTGCGTGGTGAAGTGCAAGGGCCTTTTACCGTTAATGGATCGCAAATTTCTCAAGAAATTAAAGATGCAATTGGTAAAGCAAAAGCAGGAGATTTGATAATACTTAAAAACTTTAAAGTAACTGGCCCTCTAGGTGTAGTTGATAAAGATTTGGATATAGCCTATACCATAAGATAAGTAACGATTTGTGATAAAGAGAAGCCCCTGTTTAGCTAGCTAAACAGGGGCTTCTTGTTATAGATTAAACTATTTATTTGCGAGCCAATATTGGTATAAACCTTTCTTTATTAGCAAAAAGAATAAAAATGTTTAAAGCAAATAAAACTATTGAAACTGCAACAGTTTTAGGATCTAAAAAAGCATGGAAAAGTAGGATATTGATTGTGATGGGAACTAAAACAACAGCGGCTAAAGCAGTAAACTGTCCGCTAAGAATTGCAATACCACAAACCAGTTCTATAATTTTTAAAAAAACCATAAAATAACCCGATCCTGCCAAACCACTCATAAAATTAAGAGCTTTACCTTCCATCGGAGGCATTTCGCCCAAACCAAATAAAAAACTAATTGCAGAGAATGTAAATAGGCCGCCTAATACAATACGACCAATGATTAATGCGATTTTCATATAACTTATTTTTTAGATTAATGTTGCAACAAAGGTCAGTCCATTTGGTATATAAAGTATACTACTATACCTTTGTATAGTGCTATACTAAAGTATAGTTGTGTAAAAAATGAGTGAAACAGCCACAAAACATAATGTAACAACCTGCAAAGCACATATGTTGCCCATAACTGATACCCTTGAGATAGTAGGGGGAAAATGGAAACTACCCATATTGTTTGAGCTACTGCGAAGTGGAAAAGCAATGCGCTTTATGGAAATACAGCGCAATATTGGAGGTATTACTTCTAAAATGCTTTCAAAAGAGTTGAAAGACCTTGAGATAAACCAATTGGTAGAACGTACAGTATACCCAACTACACCTGTAACAGTTGAGTATGAAATGACTGACTACGGACATACATTGGGCAAAGTAATTAGAGCATTAGAAGAATGGGGTACGCGCCACCGAGCACGAATACTTGATGGTATTGAAGAACCAATTGATATTGATAGCGAAGGTTGCCCGTCAAGAGATTAATAAATAACTTTAACCTAGTGCGAGAGTCCTCTCGTACTGATAAAATAGAAGCGTCCGCTTCGTTTATGCAATGCTAAAATGCTAATTGCAAAATAAAGTAGCATAGTAACAAATTGGCACATTCATTTATCAAGTCCACCATTTTTATATCACCACATAACCCCCTATTTTTGCGGAAAAATAAAACACCATGCAAAAAATTATAGAGTGTGTGCCCAATTTTAGCGAAGGGCGCGATATGGCCGTTATAAAACAAATTACTGATGTTATAGAAGCCGTTGAGGGAGTGAAACTGTTGGATGTAGATCCGGGTAAAGCCACCAACCGCACCGTAGTTACCTTTGTAGGTGAACCCGAAGCAGTAATAGAAGCCGCATATCAAGCTATAAAAAAGGCAGGCGAGGTAATAGATATGAGCAAACACACAGGCGAGCACCCGCGTATGGGAGCTACCGATGTATGCCCATTAATACCCGTTGCCGGCATTAGTATGGAAGAAACCGCCCAGTATGCCCAAAAACTAGCAAAAAGGGTAGGAGAGGAGCTTAATTTGCCTATATACTTATACGAAGAAGCACAACCCAATAAAAAACGCAGTAACCTATCAGTAATTCGCGGAGGCGAATACGAAGGCTTTTTTGATAAGATAAAATTACCTGAATGGAAACCCGATTTTGGTCCCTCTGTGTTTGATGCCAAGCGCGGTGCCACCGTTATTGGTGGTCGTGATTTTTTGATTGCCTACAACGTAAACCTAAACACAAAAAGTACTCGTATAGCTAACTCAATAGCCTTTGATGTGCGCGAGGCTGGTCGTGTAAAACGCATCGGGCATCCTGTATTGGGTGAGTTAGTTACTGATGAAAACGGCGAAGCAGTGCGCGAACCGGGTACGCTAAAATCGGTAAAAGCCATTGGTTGGTATATAGAAGAATATGCGGTGGCGCAAATAAGCATGAACCTAACCAATATGAATGTTACCCCCGTGCACATTGCTTTTGACGAAGTGTGTCGCAAAGCTACCGAGCGTGGCGTAAGGGTTACGGGCTCAGAATTGGTGGGACTTATTCCACTAAAAGCTATGTTGGATGCAGGTCGTTATTTCCTAAACAAACAAGGACGTAGTGAAGGTGTGAGCGAAGAAGAATTGATATTCATCGCTATAAAATCGATGGGATTGGATGAGTTGGGAGCGTTTAATCCACAAGAAAAAATAATAGAATACAAGCTGCGCAATAGTGCCGACGAAAAATTGGTGAATATGACCCTAAAAGAGTTTGCCAACGAAACTGCCAGTGAAAGTCCTGCCCCCGGTGGTGGGTCGATAGCTGCTTATGTAGGTTCGTTAGGTATGGCATTGGGTACAATGGTTGCCAATCTTAGCGCAGGCAAACGCGGCTGGGAGGATAGAAAAGACTTCTTTTCTGAGTGGGCTATAAACGGGCAAGAGCTTAAAAAATCGTTGATAGCAGCGGTTGATGAAGATACACGCGCTTTTAACCGTATAATGGAGGCTTTTGGCTTACCCAAAGGAACTGACGAGGAAAAGAAAGCCCGTACACAAGCCATTGAAGATGCTACCAAGTATGCCTGTGATGTGCCCTATAAAGTAATGGAACTAGCGTATAGCGGTTTGGTGCTTTTAGAGCAAATGATAGAAAAAGGAAACCCCAATAGTATTACCGATGCGGGTGTGGGTGTTTTGTGCGTAAAAACAGCTGTACGCGGTGCGTATTTTAACGTTTTGGTAAACGCACAGGGACTAAAAGACCGTGCCTTTGCTGATGATATTAAAAACCGTGCGCAATTGCTATTGGCCACCAACCATACCAAAGCCGATGAGTTAATAGCTAAGGTGGAGGAAGCAATTAAATAATTAGATTAAAATTAATATTAAAGAAGTCCTATTTGTAAATGTACAAGTGGGACTTTTTATTAATGTGGGTTTAGGATAAGAGAACCTTTGTCAATAATTAAAATGTGTGCGGTTGGCAGTCATTCCCTCGAAAGAGGGAAGCCGAGCGCGGGCAATATTTTTTATTATCCCAACCACACGGATTCCCATTTTAAATGGAAATGACATTCCCCCCGCACCCAATATTTATTAAGTTTTTGATAATTTCTAAACCGAACTCACCTTATTTAATTATACCCCATACTTAACAGCTAAAGCCAATTGACCTGCATGGTATGCCGTGTGTGAGATAATACGGCCAATGGCTTCAGCTTTGGTTTTAGTGCCAAATTCTTTAGTAGTAATAGTTTCCGCCCAATCACTATCCGTTTGTGCTAAAATTATGGCTGATAAGCTATTGTGTGCATAGCTCACCAACTCTAATAACTCTTGCAGGTTAGTCCATTCGCCTGTATCGTGTTGGGCAATAACCGTTTTAGCCGATACTTTTACATCCGTTGCCCCAAATACATTTTTAGCAAATAGCAGTTCCACATCAGTAATATGTCGGATAAGAAACCCAGCCGTATTTTTAGTGCCTTGTAGTTTTTTTTTTTAAGTCTGCTTCGGTAATGGTGGTAAGTTGGTTAGTAAACCGTGTACGGGCTTCTTCCCAAGTTTCAAGGTATTGTTGGCTGATAGACATAGTGGTTAAAATTAATAGGTTATTGCTAAAGATCAAACCCTTTTTAGTTCATCGTTTAGTATCTGTTTAATAATACCTGTGCCAATTATTCTTTCGCCTTGGCTAAAATCAAAAGCAGTACCCTCAGTAAGTGCACGGGTAAAAAACTCGGGTGATAGTAACCGTATATGTGCATCAATGGTTGTACCGGGGTATACCATTTCTTCATCCATAAATACTTGCTCACCTGCCGTTTGTTTTTCTATAAACTCAAACTTCATTTGCGGCCTGTAGCCCGATGTTGCAGGTATTTTTAATCCCCCTTGCTCAGCACTTAGGTAACTAACCGTAGCTATAAAATCTGCACTTTCTTCTATATCCATTTATGGGGTAAAAATATAATGTTTAAACAGAGTTAACTAATATATAAGTTAAAGAAAAGAGGCTATTCCGTTTTTATAGATGATTTTAGTGTACGTATAGAACATTTAGTGGTTTGTCTTCAGGCAAAACTATATTGGCTAAAAAATTGGAGAACTTATGTGTAAAACATATTCTTTGCTAAAGTTCATATTGTTAAATGTGTTGTTTATGTCATCTTATATCTCACTTTTGGCTCAATGCAAATACAGAGGTATGCCTAAGCACGAGGAAATAGATATTGACCAATTCTATCTAGTAGATAACTATGAATTGAGAGGGCAACTGCCCGATACACTGCAGTATAAACTGCAACAGGTTATAAGTGAATTGTTTGTAAATAAAAACATAGCAGGTCTTTCGGTGGCTATGTTTACTCCAAAAGGACAGTGGCAAACAACAATGGGATATGCAAACAAACCTAATAAACAATTTGCCGATAGCTCTACAGTTTTTTATTGGGCAAGTGTATGTAAACTGGTTACTGCAACTATAATTATGCAGCTTATAAATGAAAAGAAAATTAAAAGTAATAGTAAATTATCAAAATGGTATCCAAAATTTAGCAATGCAAAAAAAATAACCATTTCAAATTTGCTCACTCATACAAGTGGAATATATAGCTTTAATAGTGATAGTAGTTTTCATAATAGTTCCTCTTATCATACCCCTGATGAGTTATTAGCAATAGCTTTGTCAAAAGAGAATTTGTTTAAACCAAATGAATATTGGTCGTATAGTAATACAGGCTATTTATTGTTAGCGTTAATTGCTCAGAAAATAGAAAATAAATCTTTTGCGCAAATTGTTCAAGAAAGAATAGTTATACCATTTGGGTTACAAAGTTTAAAAGTACTGATGCCTAATGAGATTACTAATAATTTGGCTTTAGCTCATAGTGGAGATTCAATAGTATGCCGTAATTATGCTACACCCCTTGGTGCAGGCAATATTGTTTGCAATTCATACGATATGGCAAAGTTACTGTATATTCTCCTCTCAGGGCAGTTGTTGCCCAAAACAAGTTTACAAACTATGTTGGGTGATTTATACCCAATGTTCGGAAGCACGCAACAATATTATGGTAGGGGAGTTATGGTTTATAATTTTAAGGCAATTGATTCTACAGTAAATTTATGGTTGGGGCATAGCGGAGGAACAGAGAATTACAAAGCCATACTTGCATACGATGTAAAAACCAAAGCTATTATTGCTATTGCAATTAATGATAATGTTTCTGCTGAGGCGGTGGCTTATAAGCTGTTTGCCATTTTGAGGGGAGAAGACTAATTATATATGTAATTACTGCTTTTTCAATTCAGCATTAATTATTTCTTTAATAATGCCAGTGCCAGTTATTTTTAAGCCTTCTCGTACTTCAAAACTCATTCCTACCTCTAGTTTATGCTTAAAATACTCAACACTTAAAATTCGGATTTCTGCATCAATAGTTTCTCCTGGATAAATCATGTCTTTTCCAATAAATTTCTGTTGGCCAGATGTAGTCATTATATCAAAGGGAAATCTTAATTGGGGTTTGTATCCACTAGCTGCAGGTGTTTTTCTTCCTCCTTGTTCTGTGGTACGGTACGTTAGTGTAGCTACAAAATCAGGGTTAACATTGTGAATGCCCATATAATTTTAGGTTGATTTATTAAGAGTGCGGTCAGGGGGATTTGAACCCCCACACCCGAAAGCACCACCCCCTCAAGATGGCGTGTCTACCAATTCCACCATGACCGCAATAGTGCGACAAATATACAATTTAGCCACAATGTTTAGTATAACACAAGTATAGCTTGTTTACCATCCAATATTTCTTGGTATGTAATCGTTAATTACTAAGTTTGATATGGTGGTAAAACAATTACTGCAAGGTTTTTTGTGGGCTATACTGGCCTTTCTTTCGCTATACTTGGGCATAATCACCTTTGCCTATTTTAGTTTGCGTACTGATATTGGTTTTTTGCTGGCCAAACAAGATTTTATTACTGATAGGGCATGGATGACGGCTTTTTACATCCATATCAGTTCAAGCATTTTAGTAGTGCTAACAGGGCCTTTTCAGTTTGTAAAAAAGCTACGCCAACGCTATTTAAGTCTGCACCGTACACTGGGCAAGGTGTATGTGGGTGCAATATTGTTTTTAGCTGCACCGTCGGGCTTTTATATGGCATTGTATGCCAACGGAGGCTTTTGGTCGCAAGCAGGGTTTACAGTGCTTAGTTTGCTGTGGTTTAGCTTTACTTTTTTGGCTTATAAACGAGTTCGTGAACATAATATTACAGAACATAAAAAATGGATGATACGAAGCTATGCCCTTAGCTTCTCTGCTGTTACATTACGTTTGTATGTGCCTTTGTTATCACTGTATTTTGGCTGGGAACACGATTTTGTGGTACAGATAACTGCATGGATAAACTGGATACCCAACTTGCTTGTTGCCGAGTGGATTATTCGACGAACGGTAAAATAAATTTTGATAATCAGTCGTTTACCTCATATTGCCAATAAGTATGAACTAAAAAATTAGCCCATGAAAGCTCTACTAAAAATAGGTGCTGCCTTAGCACTAATAGCCATTTTTGGCCTATCGTATCAATATATTTATGCTACTGATGCAGAAGATAATATAGTAACTATTTCTGAACGAGAAGGCACCTCTGAAGATGAAGATGTTTTGGGCGAAGCTATTGCTTTAGGTGATGATGGTGGAGGAGGTATTAGCTCGGTAACGTATAGCTTGGTGCGTAAAAAACTAACTACACCCTATACCAAAAAGACGGATAAAAATGAAGCTAAAACTAAAATGTTTAGCCGTTGCCCCAGTGGTAATAGGGCGTTTATTGAGGATGTGGCCGAAACAGAAGCCGAATATAGTTATGGGCAAATGAACTATTTTGAAGGCTGTGATGAGGGTGAACTTATTTGCCACTTTCGTGCCCGTGTTAGCGATAAATCGGTGGATGTGCTGCAAAGCGATAGCGTAACCTATGTAGCTGCCGATTTGTGGATTAGCAAAGCCACCGCTAAAAAGTAGTTCTTACATAATAAAAAGTATTGTCCTACGCGCTGATTCCCTTTTTCGAGGGAATGACGTTCCTACCGCACCCAATATTCATTGAGTTTGGTTTAAGAAAATTATAAAATAAATACGCCAACTTGTACCGCTTGTGGGCTGTCATCCTGAGCGGAGTTGGAGAGTGGAAGCGTTGGCAAAGGAGGGAGAAATGGGAATTAAAATATGCACAATTTGCGGTTTTGGCACCCGCTACCAAATGACGGGAAATCTTGAATGGTTTTCTGAATGTATAGATACTCAAGATTTGGATTTAATAGAGAATGAAAAAGAATGCGTAATTGAAGTTGATAGATTATCAAAGATGAAAGAATTGCTCAAAAGTAAAATAGAAGCATTTCTAAAAATATTACCAAAATATGAACATGGAACAATGGTTATGTTTGATAATATCGGCTACCTTATGAACTTTCATTTAGATAACAACTTTTCAAAATCTTGGTTAATTAATCTGTATTATTTGATAAACGAGAGTATAGAAAACAATCAGGGCGTTTATTTTTTCAATTATGAAATGCTTTCAAAATATGGCTCAATGAGTGTAATTGCAATGATGCGAAAGTTTCCAAATGGAGTAGAGAAAGTACAACTTTTTGATGAAATTAATAAGGTAAAACAGGAAGCTAATATAGGATTAGAACTATTAGATAAAAATGATTACTCACAAGCATTAATACACTTGCAGCAATTAGAAGTTATTTCAGTTAAAAATGATATTATTCATCTTACTCCTAAAGGTAGACTTTTATTGCCACGTCCACTATAGGTAATTTGAAATTAAAATATAAAGGGTGGACTATTTATATAGTCCACCCTTTATATTTATGGTATATGGGCGTTATTTAGTTAAATAACGCTAACGTTAGCTTCTTTACGTTCGGTAGTCTCGCGTACGCTTAAATCAACCGGGTGCTCGACTGCTTTTTTGGTTACCGATATATCCAATACTTGTAGCATATTATTAACGTAGTGAAAGGTTAAACCTTTTAAATAATTGGGTTTAATATCCTCAATATCCTTGCGGTTTTTATCACAAAGTATAATATCGGTTATTCCCGCACGTCTGGCAGCTAATATTTTCTCTTTTATACCGCCTACCGGTAATACTTTACCACGAAGGGTTATTTCGCCCGTCATAGCCGTAAAAGGCTTCACTTTACGTTGGGTAAATAGCGATGCTAACGAGGTAAGTATGGTAATACCTGCCGAAGGGCCATCTTTAGGAATTGCACCAGCAGGAAAGTGAATATGTATGTCGCGTTGGTCGAACAATTTGGGGTTAATGCCCAAATAATCGGCGTGGGCTTTTAAGAAAGTAAGTGCCGTAACAGCCGATTCTTTCATCACATCGCCCAATTTACCCGTTAGGGTCAATTTACCTGTGCCCAGCGTTAATACCGATTCTACATTTAGTATAGTGCCGCCTACGGGTGTCCAAGCCAAACCGGTTACTACACCGGCTACATCATTGCCTTGGTACATCTCTTTTTCCATGCGCTCGGCACCCAAAATGGTCATCACATCATCAATGCTTAAGCTGGCTTTAAAGTCCTCACCACCCACAAAGCTGCGGGCTTGGTGGCGGGCAATAGAGGCTATTTTTTTCTCCAATCCACGCACCCCCGATTCGCTGGTATAGTCTTCAACTATTTTTTCAAGCACCGTGTTGCTTAGTTTTATTTGGTCTTTTTTAAGCCCGTGCGCTTCGGCTTGTTTAGGGATAAGGTATTTTTTTGCTATTTCTATTTTTTCCTCAACCGTGTAGCCGTTAATTTCTATAATCTCCATCCTATCCAAAAGGGCAGGCTGTATAGTATCTAAATTGTTGGCAGTAGCTATAAACATCACCTTGCTAAGGTCGTAGTCTATCTCTACATAGTTATCGTAAAAAGTATTGTTTTGTTCGGGATCAAGCACCTCTAAAAGCGCTGATGATGGGTCGCCCCTAAAATCGCTGGCCAGTTTATCAATCTCATCCAATATAAAAACAGGGTTAGAAGATTGACCTTTTTTAAGCGATTGTATAATGCGGCCCGGCATAGCGCCTATGTAGGTTTTGCGGTGCCCGCGTATTTCAGCTTCATCGCGCAAACCACCTAGCGACATACGTACGTATTTACGACCTACGGCTCTTGCTATACTTTTTCCTAGCGAGGTTTTACCCACACCCGGAGGGCCATACAAGCAAATAATAGGGCTTTTCATGTCGCCTTTTAGCTTCAAAACAGCCAAATATTCAAGTATGCGGTCTTTTACTTTATCAAGCCCAAAATGGTCGGCATCCAACACCTTTTTGGCGCGTTTTATATCAAAATTATCTTTGGTAGTTTCTCCCCAAGGTAAATCAAGTACCAACTGTGCCCAGTTTAGCCCTACTGAATAGTCGGGAGCCATTGGGTTCATGCGTTGCAGTCGGTCAAGCTCTTTATTAAAAGCATCGTTTACCTCTTTAGCCCATTTTTTCTTTTTACCCTTATCGCGCATATTTTCTATTTCGCGGTCGGGGTTTTCTTGGCCAAGTTCTTCTTGTATTACTTTTATTTGTTGTTGAAGGAAGTAATCGCGTTGCTGCTTGTCTAAATCAACCTTTACCTTGTTCTGTATCTGGTTTTTTAGTTCCAGCATTTGGGCTTCGCGGTTAAGGTTTTCAAGCACCAAATTAGCACGGTCTAAAAGGCTGTTTTCTTTTAAAATGCGTTGCTTTTCGGCGGTATCAACATTTAGGTTTGAGGCTATAAAGTTGACTAAAAAATTAGGGCTATCAATATTTTTTATGGCAAAACCTGCTTCGGTAGGTATGCTTGGCGATAGTTCAATAATTTTTAATGCTAAATCTTTTACCGTTTCTATTATGGCTTGCCCCTCTTTTTTTAGTGATTGACGTTTAACATCAATGGGGGTTACTTTAGCCTTAAAGTATGGTTTTATAGTGGTAAACTCTTTTACTTCAAAACGCTTTTTACCTTGAAGAATTACTGTTGTATTTCCATCGGGCATGCGCAACGTGCGAAGTATTAAGGCTACTGTTCCTGTATCAAAAAGGTCGTCAGTAGTAGGGTCTTCAATACTGGCATCTTTTTGTGCCACTACGCCTATAATTTTGTTGCCTTTATTGGCATCTTTTATAAGTGATATTGATTTATCTCGTCCAACTGTTATAGGAAATACCACGCCGGGAAACATTACCGTATTACGAAGCGGTAATATTGGCAGCTCATCGGGTGTTTCTTCTTTGTGTATCTCGTCCTCTTCTTCTTGCGAAAGCAAAGGAAGAAACTCTGTGCCGTCTTGCTCGTCTGATGAAAGCTCTGTAAACATAAACTTCCCGTTATCGTCAGTATTAAACATGTTGTGGTACTTATACTTTATGAAATGAATGGTTATATTATTGGTTTAGTACTATCCAAGCCTTATGCCAAAAAGGTAGTTAGCCAAAATGGCAGGCACTAGGTAGCTATTGGTAATGCAATTTTAGTGCTTAAAGAACGCTTGTTGGTTTAAAATATACTTTACAGGCCTTTGTTGCCCGATAGGGAATATAAAATTCGTTTTTTTAGTCCTTTGTATTTGTTGTAGTTGTGGTGAGCATCGTAGTCTAGCACCATTTTTTCAAAGTTGTTTTTATCCTCAGGGCATATAAGTTGGTATACTTTACCCCAGCCCAAAAAGCCACCTACATTTCTATCGTCAATAAAACAATCTACATTTAGTTTTCGAGGGGTTTCGGCATCAAATTCTTCACCTGCGTAGTTGGCGTTTACAGCTTCAAACTCTAGCCCGTTTTTACGGCAAAACTCAACCGCGTCGTCCAATTCTTTTCCTACTCTATACGTCCACAATATTAGCTGATGCCCTTTTTTTTGTATTGCATCAAGTGTGGCAAAGGCAAAAATCATTTCTTCGCCAATTGCAGGATACCTGTTTTCTACTATTGTTCCGTCAAAATCTACGGCTATCTTCATTCTGTTAAGTTTTTAGTTTTCTGTTTAGGGATTTTGGTAAATAAAACAGTAAATTATTTCTCAAGCCAAGTTTTAAAGTTGGTAACGGTTTCAAAAGTATCGTCCCAATTGCCTGCAAAGTTTATTGCTCTATCGTCAATAAATAAATCAGCCATTGGTTTGCCAAACGTCCATATTTTATCGTAAGGAATATCGTATTTGGCCATCCATTCCTTTATTTGATTTTCTTGGTATTTTTCGTCTTTACCGTCGCCCTTTTTTCTAAATATTTTATTGGTACGGGTAGTAAAAATATACAAGTAGTGTCCTTGCTCTTTCATTTTTTTCATAGCTTCAGCGGCACCGGGTACCGGTGGGTCATAAATTTCGCCATCTTGAAAGCCTTTGCTATATCCGTGTAATACTCCGTCAAAATCTATTGCTATCTTCATGTCAGTTTTTAAGTTTTCTGTTTACCGTTTTCAGTTCTTCTGTCAAGCTTTTACCCAATCATCTCTATCATTTTGTCTATGGCCATCTTGGCGTTAGCTCTTACTTGTTTTATGCTTACCTCCATCATATAGCATGGTGCGCTTATTATTTTGTTTTCTTCGTCAACCATAATTTCGTTGATGGTTTTCATTTGTGGTTGCGCGCCCATAGTTGCCAGGCCTTCGCTGTCGGCTTTTATATCGTACGGAGAAGGGGCTTTGTCTGTGCCTAAAGTAAGCTTAGGAGTTGTTCCACTGCCCTCAAGTGTTTTTGCCAATACAACCGGCGATATGCACAGTGCCGCAATAGGTTTGCCTGCTTTTATCAATTTTAATAAAAATTCTTTTACTATTGGGTTCACCTCGCCTGCTGCGCCTTCAAAAGCCCATTGGCTAAAGTTTTTTGCTGCACCAAAACCACCCGGCATCACCAGTCCGTCAATCTCATCAATGTCAAAACCATCAATATCTTTTATGTTGCCACGCGCAATACGTGCGGCTTCTATAAGTATGTTGCGGGTTTCGGGCATTTCTTCGCCGTTGGTGTGGTTTATTACATGGTGTTGGTAGTAGTTGGGGGCAAGGCAAATCCATTCCGCGCCTGCCTCATCAATGGCAAGCATACTAAGCACGGCTTCGTGTATTTCTGAGCCGTCGTATACACCATTTCCTGAAAGTAATACGCCTATTTTCATTGTAGTTGGTTGCTTTGTTTAAGTAAAGCCAAATATAGGGTGCTTGCAGGTGAGTTGCAAATTAGCTTTTGTTGAAGAGTACCCTATTTTATTATGGGAAATTTTGTTAATATTTGCGAAAATAAATACTAACAATTATGTCTGACATTAAATTAAATTTTATTAATCAATCTAACGATCAAAATAATTCAAGCGTAGTAATTTTCCAGCAAAACGTGGCTATTGATTTTGGTGAAATAGCTGTGGCATGGAAGGTGATAAAAAACTGTGGAAGAAATGATAATCACCCATTTGTTTTTCCTATAGGTTATACTGCCAATGTAAATGATAGTTTTGGAAATTTTACTCAGCAAATTGAAGCTGAATACGGACAAGTGTACGAGGCAAAAGAACACCCTACAGGTTTAGTACTGGATTGTGCAAGCACTGCTACTAATGCCAATGAAATACAGGTTGCTAACCAATTACAAGCGGGAAGTATTAATGCAAATATTTATAAAAATGGTAAATTGTTGGCAGTAAAAACAAATGTTGTTCCTGCTCAAAAAGCTGTGTTTGAATTTAAACCGACTATTTGGATTGGTGTGGTTTCTGAAATTAATGAAGGTGATATACTGAATTCAGCCATTATTAACCAAATAAATACTGAGCTTTCTCTTTATGGTGTTTTATCCGCTGATATACTAATGACGGGCGGTGGCTCAAAGAATGAACCGCTTAAATTTTCATTAGAAAATGTGGTTATGGCGTAGCCATTAACGTGAAAAGGAAGATATTTTATATTGAGCAAAAGGCCGCGATAGCGGTCTTTTTTATTTAATATTAAACCACGATAGTGGACGAATTTCGGTTATTTTACGTTCGGTAAATCCGCAGTTAGAGTTGTTATGGTATACTTCGGCAATTACAAAGCCATAATCAGATACTATTTTCATCTCAGCATTAATACTAGGGGCAACTTGTGCATCGCTGCCTTTTGTTTTTATGCTTAATAATGTGCGGGTGTAGGTAGTCCCTGCCGAGTCGAAACGTAAAACGGGGACACGTGCAGTAAAATTACCTGTGTAGTTGTATACGGTTTGTATGCCTTTATTGCTTAAATATTGAATATCGTAGGGTATTGTGGCGTCTTCAGGGCTTAAAGAGTAGTTTACCCAAGTATTTTGTATGGTAGTAGTTGTAGGCTCAATAGATTCATCTACTTTACTGCACGATGTAGCAAACAAACTCAGTACTACTAGGGCTATATATACAATTTTACGAGTCATTTGGGCAACTATTTCTTAGAACAATACTACTATTTAGGTGTAGCCTATCTAGGTTGATTTATTTAGACGGCGGTATTATTATTTTACCTGTGGGGTGTATTATTTTTAGTTGCTATAAACATGATAGCAGCTTGATGCAGCAAAAGTAAATGGCTGTTTACAAGTGTGTAAGAGTTGTGTAGCCCAAATTTTATGAGCGTATCACCACTATTGTTGTTGGGTTAAATCACCCTATGTTAGTTCCACATTTGTCAAATTTTAGAAATTTGACAAATGTGGAACTAAATGGATACCTCTTTTTCATTATTCAATCATCAAATACTCAATTTCACTTAGTTTTCGATTTTCTTTATGAAAATTGATAAAACCTTCTTTTCCATAAAACCAATCAATTACTTCTTTTCGTTTTAGGTTACTTATTTTTCAGATAATACAGAGCCATACGAACTCCATTTGTATTCGGTAAAATCATCACAAATGCCGTGTGTTTGTGGGTTAGCATGGATGTAAAAGATTAATCGGGTAAAATAAATGTCATTATCGACCAAACAACGTTTAAATGGAGTTTGAAAAAGAGTGCCGTTTCTGTTTTGCTGCTTGTTGAAGGCTAATGTGTAAGCAATAAATAGATTTTTAAATTGGCGACTTACTATTTGATGCGTGTCCAGCTTTGACAAGTTTTCAAAACTTGTCAAATCTGAACTTGGAAGTTCATCCTTTATCCGTATTAATAAATGGAAATGATTACCTAGCAAACAATATGCGTAGGTGTCCGCATAATCGTTAATATACTCGTGGTATTTTTTAAGAAAGTATTGGTAATTATCATCAGTTTTAAATAATAAATCACTTCCAACAGCACGGTTATAAATATGATAGAAATTCCCTTCAGTAAGTTGAGTATTATAGTGGGCTACTTTTGCCATGCAAGCAAGATATTAATATTATAGCATTTAAACATTTGTCAAATTTTAGAAATTTGACAAATGTTTAAATGCTAAAGCTCCTCCTTCAAAAACAAACCTGTGTAGCTTTCTTTCACCTTCACTATTTGTTCAGGCGTGCCTGTTGCCACTACCTCACCGCCACGGTGTCCACCTTCGGGGCCAAGGTCAATAATGTGGTCGGCTACTTTTATCACATCAAGGTTGTGTTCAATTACCAATACCGTATTGCCACGTTCTACCAGTTTGTACAACACATCCAGCAATATGCGGACATCTTCAAAATGCAGACCTGTGGTAGGTTCATCTAAAATATAAAAAGTATTTCCTGTGTCTTTTTTACTCAGCTCGGTAGCTAGTTTCACACGTTGTGCCTCGCCACCGCTAAGCGTAGTACTGCTTTGCCCTAAAGTAACATAGCCCAAGCCCACATCCTTCATGGTTTGTATTTTACGGAGAATGAAAGGCACGCCCTCAAAAAACTCGCAGGCTTGCTCAATACTCATATCCAACACATCACTTATCGATTTACCCTTGTAGCGCACCTCTAACGTTTCGCGGTTGTATCGTTTGCCGTGGCATTCTTCGCATTGTACGTATACATCGGGCAAAAAATTCATTTCAATAAGGCGCATACCACCACCTTTGCAGGTTTCGCAACGTCCGCCTTTAACATTAAAACTAAATCTGCCGGGTTTATAACCGCGTATTTTAGCTTCGGGCAATTGGGTAAATAAATTACGAATATCCTGAAAAACCCCTACATAAGTTGAAGGGTTACTGCGCGGAGTGCGACCGATAGGACTTTGGTCAATCTCTATCACCTTATCTATATGCTCTAAACCTTTTATGCTTTTGTAGGGCAAAGGTTTTTGGTGCGAGTTATAAACGTGGTGTTTTAATATGGGATATAAAGTTTCAGTTATTAAACTCGATTTTCCTCCGCCTGATACACCTGTAACACAAGTAAACGTGCCGAGTGGGAAATCAACATCAACATTTTTTAGGTTATTTCCCGTAGCACCCTTTAGGCTTAGCTTATTGCCGTTGCCTTTGTTACGCTTTTGTGGGACTTCTATTTTACGCTCTCCACTAATGTATTGGGCGGTAATACTGTTTTGTTTTTTAAACTCCTCGTAAGTGCCTTCGGCTACAATTTTGCCGCCGTGTATACCCGCGCCGGGGCCTACATCAATTACATAGTCGGCGTTGATAATCATATCCTTATCGTGCTCAACCACAATAACGCTGTTGCCAATATCGCGTAGGTTTTTTAGCGAGTTTATCAGCTTCACGTTGTCGCGTTGGTGCAGACCAATACTAGGCTCATCCAATATGTACAACACGCCTGTAAGCTGCGAGCCTATTTGGGTGGCCAAACGTATGCGTTGTGCCTCGCCACCGCTTAGTATTTTACTAGGACTATTGAGGGTGAGGTAATCCAAACCTACATCCAGCAGAAAATCTATGCGGCTGCGTATTTCTTTTAATATTTCGGTGGCTATTATATTTTGGCGGTCGTTTAGTCGGGTTTCTACCCCCATAAACCATTCTTTCAGTTCACCGATATTCATTCGGCCTAGTTCCGAAATATTTTTCCCGTCGATAATAAAATGCAGCGATTCTTTGCGAAGCCTTGCGCCGTTGCAAGTGGGGCAGGTGCTTTCGGTCATATATTCCTCAGCCCAGCGGTATATGGCATCGTACGATTTTTCTTGGTAGTGGCGACCCAGCATGGGGATTATCCCCTCAAATTTGCTTTGGTAGGTTTGTTTTGCGCCACTGCTATACTCGTACGGAACTTCAAAAGTATCATCACCACTGCCTTGAAGTATTATTTCTAATGCCTCTTGAGGGATTTTTTTAATAGGATCGGCAAGGCTGAATTTATATTTTTTGGCTATGGCGCGCAATTGTTGGAAAGTCCAGTTTTCGCGCACATCGCCCAGTGGAGCTATACCTCCGCGATTGATGCTTAAATTATCATCAGGAATTATAAAGCTAACGTCTACCTCGGTAACTGAGCCCAAACCTTCGCAGTTGGGGCAATAGCCGTAGGGACTGTTGAACGAGAAGCTGTTGGGTTGCGGCTCGTCGTAAGAGATGCCCGAGGCGGGATCCATAAGGTATTTACTAAAGTGGAAATAACTTTCGGTTTCCACATCAAACACCAACACCAAACCTTTGCCCGCCTTCATGCCCGCTTGCAAACTTTGCGATATACGAAACGCCGATTTATCATCAGGTTCCATGCGGTCTATCACCACCTCAATATCGTGTATTTTGTAGCGGTCGAGTTGCATTTTGGGTGCAATCTCCATTATCTCGCCATCCACACGCACTTTGGCATACCCTTGTTTGCGCAATTGCTCAAACAACTCGCGGTAGTGCCCTTTGCGGCCTTTTACTACGGGGGCAAGCAGCAATATTTTTTTGCCCTTAAATTGCTCAAGTATGCGGTCTTTTATTTGGTCTTCGCTAAAGCGCACCATTTTTTCGCCCGTCTCGTAGCTGTATGCTTCGCCTACACGAGCGAATAAAAGACGTAGGAAATCGTATATCTCGGTAATGGTACCCACGGTACTGCGCGGGTTACGGCTAACGGTTTTTTGCTCGATACTGATAACGGGGCTAAGGCCGTTTATTTTATCTACATCGGGGCGTTCCATATCGCCAATAAATTGGCGAGCATAGGCACTAAAACTCTCCATGTAGCGGCGTTGCCCTTCGGCATATATGGTATCAAACGCCAACGACGACTTGCCACTGCCGCTAAGGCCCGTAATAACCACCAATTGGTTGCGGGGCAGGGTAACATCTATATTTTTCAGGTTGTGTTCGCGGGCGCCTATCACCTCTAACACTCCCTCTTCAATTGCAGGATTCTCGATACTCATTTTGGAATAAACCGCAAAGGTAGGCAAAGTGTTTTGGGTTTGGGTGAATGGGATTTGAAATTAGAAAAGAGAATAAATATATTAATGATTAAATTTGATAAATAATATTTAGTACTTATGAAAGTTAGTGATCTATTAGGTGCAGGGAAAGGTATTGACAAACTTATCGATGTTATTCAGAAAGGCTTAGGAAGAGCTTTCAAAGCTAATTTTGAGAGGAAAGATATTGAAACTCGTGCTTTGGAAATTGAAAAATTGGCAGAAGCACAAGCGAAGGCATTAGGAATAATGGCAACTGCCGTAAGACAAAACACACTTGGTACTGGTAGTATAAAATATTCTAATAATGGAATTGAAATAACTTCCAATAAGGAAAATAATGGTTTAGAAAACTATGTTTTACAAGAGGCAGTTATTGCTGATAGAATAAAGCTAAAAGAAAGTTATCAGGGGATTATAAAACAATTAAATATTGAAAACGTAACTGCAATTGCTGCCGAAGAACTAAAAAATGAGAATGAAATATCTGATGAGCCTGTAAATCAAGATTGGGCAAATAGATTTTTTAATATTGTTGGGGACGTTTCTGACGAAGAAATGCAGACATTATGGGGTAGAATTTTAGCTGGTGAAGTCAAACAACCTAATTCATATTCTTTAAGAACACTGGAACTGTTGCGAAACTTATCGAAAACGGAAGCAGAGACATTCATAAATATTTCTAAGTTGGCAATCGGTCATAATACTTTTAAAGTAATATTTAAAGGAGATGATGAAGTCTATAAAGATTATGGACTTTATTACTTAGATTTTGCAGCTATGGTTGAAATTGGAATATTACAACCCAGTGATTTTACGACTTTAAGTATTGGCCCTAAAAATGAAGAAGTTAAACAAGCATTTACATTTGGTAATCATGCAGTTCTTATAAGTATACCCCCTATGGCTAAAACAATACCGATTCCAGTTTTTTTATATACAACAACTGGAATAGAATTACTTAAACTTATAGATGTTGAGCCACCACTAGAATATCACCAAAAATTTGTGGAATATTTGAAAGGAAAAGAAAGATTAATAAAGGCTCAATATGGTAAAGTTAATAATATTATTGGTAGTCGGTATGAATTCGAAAATTTAGTAGATATATAATTTCGTCTATCGAATAGAGAGAGACTTATTGATACGCAGGCCATACAATAAATTAGTAATTATCGTCGCAAACCACCCTTTCTCCCTCCTTTGCTGCGCACTGCCCTTACAAGGAGGGAAACCCAATGCGCAAGGCCATGTGCGGTTGTTCCCCTCCTTCGTTGGGTTAGTGGGTAAGCTAAGGAGGGGTTAGGGGTGGTCGAGATAATCTACCACTCTTCTCATCTTTCGAGTGCCTCAAGATGACAGCCCGAACAACCATAATTTTCATCTTTCGTCCCGAATGTTTTCGAGATGTCGTTAGGTTAATACGGAGTGAGATGCTGAAACAAGTCCAGCATGACAGCCCGCCGCGCGCCCTTCGACTCCGCTCAGGATGACAGCCTGCGCGCTGTGTCATACCGAGCGGAGTGGAAGTACGGTGCGGTTGGTTTATACCCTCACCCAAAAAATACTAAAAGGTACAAATGCCCAATATTTCCCTCTCCAAATGGAGAGGGGCGCAGTGCTGCATAGTTGGCAAACAATAAATTCAGGGTGGGGTAAAATAGCAACCACCGTTGCAAACCACCCTTTCTCTCTCCTTTGCCTACGCTTCCATGTTTCGACTCCTATCTGCATGACAGCCTGCGCGCTGTGTCATGCCCAGCGGAGTGGAGGTACGGTGCGGTTGGTTTATACCCTCACCCAAAAATACAAAAAGGTACAAGTGCCCAACATTTCCCTCTCCACTTGGAGAGGGACGCAGTGCAGCGTAGTCGGTAAACAATATATTTAGGGTGAGGTTAAAATAGCAACTACCGTTGCAAACCACCCTTTCTCTCTATTTGCCTACGCCGCCACTCTTCGACTTTGCTCAGAGTGACAACGCGCTCTGTCATGCCGAGCGGAGTCGAGGCACGGTAGTTATTTCAATACCATCTCAAAGCACTGTAAATACGTTTCACCCTAAAAAATTGCCAGTTAATAGAGTAAGGTAACATTTGCCTCATCTTTTCGGTCTATTTTTGTAGTGCGTTAAATGAAAAAAGTTTTTACCTGCATACTACTGTTTTTTTGCGTTGCGGCAGTTTTTGCTCAGCGTCCCAAAATAGGGCTAAGCCTTAGTGGGGGAGGGGCAAAGGGTGCAGCGCATATTGGCTTGCTAAAGGTGATTGATAGCGCAGGCATACGTATTGATTATATTACAGGCACAAGTATGGGTGCTGTAATAGGCGGCCTATACGCCATTGGCTATACCGGTAACGACTTAGATAAAATAGCTCGCAATGCTCGTTGGGATTTGCTTATTAGCAACAATATACCCCTTAGCGAAATTAATATTGAAGAAAAAGACGAATCGGGTCGTTATGTAGCCGAGTTACCAATGGTGGGGCTAAAACCCTCTATACCCTTGGGTGCTATTGAGGGGCAAGAGCTAAACAAACTGCTTAGCAACCTCACTTTTCCTGTGCATCAAATTACCAGTTTCGATTCGCTACCCATATCCTTTAGGTGCATTGGTGCTGATATTATTACAGGCGAATCTGTACTGTTAGATAAAGGCTATTTGCCCACCGCTATGCGTGCCAGTATGGCTATACCATCAGTGTTTACACCTGTGAAGATTGATGGCCATTTATTGGTTGATGGCGGTTTGGTACACAATTTTCCCGTTACCGATGTAAAAAAAATGGGCGCCGATATAGTTATTGGGGGTTATACAGGTGGAAGGTTATATACCGAAGAAGAGCTAAACTCAGCGATAAAACTTATATACCAATCGGCTAGTTTCAATCGCATAGCCGATAGTAAAATGCAAATGGGTTTGTGCAATATTTTAGCCGATTACGATTTAGAGTTGCAAGAATATTCGGCGGCATCGTTTAAAAATATTGACTCGATAATAGATATTGGCTACCGTGTAGCACTAGAGTTATATCCGCAGTTAAAGCAATTGGCCGATTCGCTAAATATGGCCGATATATCGCCACGCCCACCCTTGCAACGGTACTATTCGAACGATATATGTGTGAGCCAAATATATATTGAAGGTGCATCCGAAGAGAGTTTGCCTTTGGTATGGGGAAAGTTGAATCTTACAGAGGGTGTAACGTACGATATCGACCAAATAAACGATGCTATAAACCGTGTTTACGGTACTCGTTTTTTTGATAAAGTATATTATACTATTGAGCCCACCGTGTACGGAAACCAAATAACGGTTCATGTAAAAGAAAGCCGAAAAGCCGCATTTAAATTTGGTTTGCATTACGATAACGAGCAAGCATCGGGCATATTGGTAAACCTTACTTTGCGCAATGTGTTGGGGCGAGGAAGCCGTGTGTTGGCAACTTTAGATGTGGCCGAATATCCTAAAGTGCGCATTAACTACCAAAAGTTTATTAATAAAAAACAAAACTTGTGGGCGCAAGCAGGCTATCATTACGAGTTGATACCGTATAGGCTTTATAATTTTGGGCGTTTAAAGGATGAACTTATAAATAGTTATAATAATTTTTATATGGGTATAAACAAAACCCTTACAAAAAATAGTTATATGGGTTTTTCTATTAATAACGAGCTAAATTTTACCCGTGCTAAAATATATCCTGAGGATAGAGCCAACCCTGATACTTTCGCTTTTAGAAATATAGAGTCGAACGAGTTTGCCCTTAATTTCAATTATTCTTCAAACACATTAAATAGTTTTTTATTTCCCACAAGCGGAAGCCGTACTTTTTTAAATATAAAATTTATACCAACGCATAAGTATAATATAAACTTTTATATTGCTGATAGTGCTTTTGCCGATAATAGGCTTGAGGTATACAGTAGGGTTACACCCGCATTAAAAATATCGCTCTCGCATACAGCAATTAAAACAATAAATAATAGGGTAGCATGGGTAAATAATTTTTTTGCAGGTGTTATTATTGATGATTTTATACAAGATAGAGAGTTTTATACCGACGGGGCTGTATCGGGTTTGTTTTTTATAGGAGGCCCTGAACAAAGGCAACGTATAAATACAGTGCCTTTTATAGGTTATCGCGAAACTGAATTAGAAGTAGGGCAAGCCTTAGTTATAAGTAGCCAATTGCAAGTAGAGGCAATAAATAAGTTTTTTATTTCTCCATCAGTATCTTTTCAGGCAACAGGCCAACGGTTTAATAAATATGTAGCAAACTTTATTCGCCCCAACTTTAAATACCAAAATTTTGAAAACGGTATTAACCACGGTTTCGGTTATGGTATAACATTTGCCTATAATTGGTTTGGCGGGCCTATAAGCCTAACTGTTTACAAAGCAACAGGAGTAGCTGATTATCGGGGGTACTTTACCTTTGGATATAAGTTTTAGAACCATAAAAATAATTGCAATGAAACAAATAAAAACCTTAGCAGTTATACTAATAGCTGTTATTGGCACAGCGTGCAATAATAAAGTGAATAGCGATACTGAAAATAATACTGGTATGAAGAATATGGAATCGAAAGTGGTGAAAAATACCACTATTGCCCCCACAGATACGGTGGTGAAAACAGAAGAAGAGTGGAAACAAATACTTTCGCCTGAGCAATTTACTGTTTTGCGCGAAAAAGGTACTGAACGCCCCTATACAGGTGCTTTACTAAACCACAAAGAAGAAGGTTTGTATACCTGTGCGGCTTGTGGTAACGAGTTGTTTAAAAGCAATCAAAAATTTGATAGCCACTGTGGTTGGCCAAGTTTTGACGACCAAATTGAAGGTGCTATTATTACCCATAAAGATACTTCGCACGGAATGGTGAGAACAGAAATTGTTTGTGCACGTTGTGGAGGGCACCTAGGCCACTTGTTTGATGATGGTCCTACTGATAGTGGTTTGCGCTATTGTGTAAACTCAATATCAATAGGATTTAAGAAAGACACCACAACTAATAAGTAAAAGTAATTTTAGCTATCTAGCCCTTTTTTATTACTGCAAAAATCTATTTTAAAAGGATATCTAAAAACAGTCAATGTTTTATGTTACCTTTGCGGTTTATATAAGCGCGTAAACATAGCGCATTTTTCTATTTTATAAAATATTAATGAGTACACCTTTTGCGCAACTTGGTTTGCGCCCAGAAATCGTCCAAGCCATTACAGAAATGGGCTTTGAAAATCCTACGGAAATTCAAAGTAAGGTTATTCCAATCATGTTAGCAAATCCTACCGATTTGGTAGGTCTTGCCCAAACAGGAACAGGAAAAACAGCAGCCTTCGGGTTGCCCATGCTTAACAAAATTGATTTTTCACAAAATCACATTCAAGGGCTAGTCCTATGCCCAACTCGCGAACTTTGCCTACAAATTCAGAAAGATTTTTTAAATTTTTCAAAACAACTGGGCAATGCAAAAATTACTGCCGTTTACGGTGGCTCAAGCATGGAAGCACAAATACGCGATATTAAACGCGGTACCCATGTAATTATAGCTACCCCAGGTCGTTTGGTTGATTTAATGCGCCGTAAAGCCATTCGTTTAGAAACCGTTGAATACTTAGTATTGGACGAGGCCGACGAAATGTTGAATATGGGCTTTAAAGAAGATATTGATACTATATTAGATTCTACCCCTAGCGAAAAAACAACTTGGTTGTTTAGTGCTACCATGCCCAACGAGGTTAGACGTATAGCTGCAAGCTATATGCACAACCCTGAGGAGGTAACAGTGGGTTCACGCAATACAGCTAATGCTAATATAGAGCATGAATATTATGTAACAATGGCGCGTAACAAATACGCCGCCCTTAAACGCATTGTTGATTTTTCACCGGAAATATATGGTATCATCTTTACGCGTACTAAAATGGACGCGCAAGATATATCGGATAAGTTGATGAAAGACGGCTACAATGCTGATGCTTTACACGGTGATTTATCGCAAGCACAGCGCGAAAAGGTAATGGCACGCTACCGTGCACGTACCCTGCAAATATTGGTTGCTACCGATGTTGCTGCGCGTGGTATTGATGTTACTGATATTACACACGTAATAAACTATTCATTACCTGATGAACTAGAAGTATATACCCACCGTAGCGGACGTACAGCCCGTGCCGGTAAAAAAGGTATAGCTATATCTATAGTAAACAGTAAAGAACTTGGTAAAATTCGTCAACTTGAAAAGTCGACCAACTCTAAGTTTACCAAAAAAGATATACCAAACGGTGCTGAAATTTGCGAAAAGCAACTGTTTAAAATAATGCAAGAGGTGCATGATGTAGAGGTGAATGATGCTGAAATTAAGCCTTTTTTACCTAGCATATACGCACAGCTTGAAGATTTATCGAAAGAAGAACTTATAAAACGTTTTGCTTCGCTTGAGTTTAATCGCTTTTTAAACTACTACCGCAATGCACCCGATTTGAATGTAAGTTCAGGTGGTGAGCGCGGTGAACGTGGAAGCTACCGTGATGAAGCCGGTTTTGCCCGCTTCTTTATTAGCATTGGTGAAAAAGACGGTGTTGATAAAACAGGTTTGCTTAAATTCTTAAACAAACAAGGTTTAGGTAACTACAAAATAGGTCGCATAAACGTAAAACACACCTTCTCTTTCTTTGAGATTGACGAAAGTGGTGCTGATGAAGTGCAAGCTAATATGGCTGATGCAATATTTGGCAACCGCCAAGTGAGAGTTGAGCTTGAGAGTGGTGAAAGTGGCGGCGGCAGTGGCGGCGGTGGTCGACGTAACGATAACCGTGGTGGTGGAGACAGAAGAGGTGGAGACCGTGGCGGATATGGCGGCGGCGGAAGTCGTGGCGGATACGGTGGTGGCGGAGGAAAAAGCTACACCAAAAGAAGCGACGGTGGAGGTGATTCATCAAGCCGCTACTCAAAAAGTAGTGATGGTGGTGCCGGTGGTTCAGGCTCAGGCCGCAGACCCCGCACAGGTGGATACCCTAAAAAGAAATACTAATTAGTATCTTAAAACTTTAATACAAAAGCCATTTAGAGAATGTTCTCTAAATGGCTTTTCTTTTTTAATTAAAAGCAGAAATAATAATAAATGGGCGTGCTTACACGCCCATCAATTGGCTCAACTTTACAGATTAAAAACTCACACTAATAATACTGAAAACAGCATTAACACCAATAAAATTATAGCCAATATTTTCATAGTTTTTCACATTGTACCCCCTTATTACGGTTAAGTTGGTACATTTGTTACAGAATTTTAAAGAAAGTTTTTTTAGTGATGGAAAGATACTACCAAATAGTAGAGCAAGCCTTGCAAGTAATAGGTATAGACCCCGCTAATGCTCGCAATGCCGAGTCAGGTCAGTGGTCATTATTTAGAGATGAAATAGAAATATTTGTTGATGTGTGGGGTAGCGGAAAAGAACCCCAATGGAACTATTATTTTCAGGAAGAAGATATGCCTGTATTGCAGGTAATTGCGCCAATAACAACATTACCGGTATTTGACTTGGAGGAGTTTTACGAAGAGATACTGGATTTAAACCGCCATTTGTTTTATGCCTCATTTGTGGTAAACAAACAAGAGAATATGCTTGCCGTTAAATACCGTTGGGTTGGTCTTGAAATGGATATTGATGATGTGGTGCAAGCTGTAGAAAGCGTTGGCTACTATGCTGAGTTTTTTCAAACCCGTTTGATACAAAAATATAAGCTTAAACCAGTTTAGTATAAAAAAACATCCAACCCTTTGCAACCTTTTCACGTCGCCGTACATCATACTATTTGTAAAGCCTTTTAGCCCTGCGCATGACAGAAAGAGAAGAGGAAATAGTAAACGGTTGTTTAAAAGGCGACCCTAAATACCAAGAAGTTCTTTATAATACTTACTCAAAAAAAATGTATGGTGTGTGCTTGCGCTATGCACCCAGTGACGAAGCTGCCAAAGACCTATTGCAAGATGGTTTTATAAAGGTGTTTCAAAATTTAGACCGATTTAAGGGCGAAGGCTCTTTTGAAGGTTGGGTGCGGCGAATAATGGTAAACCACGCATTAGAAGGTTTGAGAAAACTAAGTGCAAAAGCCCAGCATGTTGATGTGGAAGATGTACACGAAGTTTTGCAAGATAATTACCACGTAAACTTTAATAGGTACGATATGAATTATCTGCTAAGTAAAATACAGCAACTGGCACCCGGTTATAGGGCGGTATTTAACTTGTATATAATTGAAGGCTACCAACATAACGAAATAGCCGAAATGTTGGGGATAAGTGAGAATACATCAAAATCTCAGTTATCACGCGCTCGAAAATTATTACAAGATTCATTAGAAGACGTGAAAAAAGCATATAATGTCTAACGAAAATAACATACAAAACTTTGATGACTTCTTTAAAGAAGCCTTCAATAGCTTTGAGCCACCTGCACCCAATGGTGTTTTTGAGGCCGTGCAAAGCCAACTGGGTACTGCCGCAGGTAGTAGCAGTGTGGGTGGAGCGGCTCAAACACTGAGCAATGTGGCACAATGGGGCATAGGTAAAATAGTGGTTGGCGTAGTAGCAGCAGTTACAATAGCTACTACTATATATATAGCTGCAAAACCAGAGGCTAATGTACCCAATCAAGAAACAACTTCAACAGTTGTAATTCCTAATGAAGGAACATCAAGTAGTGCAGTTACTATTGATAATACTACAGCAGAGAATACTCAGCCATTAGCAGATAAAGAAAATGGCACAAAAAATTCACCCTTAAACACAGGTGGAGAAAGTAATCAAACGCCTACAAATACATCATCACAGGGTAATAATACCCCTTCAACACCCGATAACAATAACGGGTCATCATCGCAGGCTAATTTGCCCACTACTCCAAAACAAAACAATAGCGGGGGCGATAACGGAAAGCCTAGTGAGCAACAAAAAATAAGTGTTGGATTATATTTATCAAATCAGCAGGTGTGTGCAGGCGATGATGTAACCATTACTATAGCTGATGATTTGGCAAAGTTTGCGTATAAAGTAAACTTTGGCGATGGTACAATAAAAACAACCAAAATTGGCAAGCCTACGCAGCATACGTATACCACCAAAGGTAAATATAAAGTAATAGCCACATCGCTTGACGGCAATAAAGAAACAAGCGAGCAATGGGTTACTGTAAATAAACCCAAAGCTGCATTTACATCTGAAAATGTAGAAAAGGCAATGTTTAGATTTTCAAACACAAGTACAGAATCGGCATATTACAATTGGTTTTTTGGAGATGGAAGTGAGATGAGTAATACAATATCACCCACACATACCTACCATAGTTTTGATGCTAAAAACTATACCGTAAAACTAATAGCTATGGATGCTATGGGTTGTGTAGATTCTTTTAGCTCAAAAGTAAGCCAAACCTATACTTACAATGATATTAAACCTAAAATATACAATGTATTCTCGCCAGGTGCTGACGGTAGAAACGATCATTACGTTATAGAAATTGAAAACGAAGCCAAATACCACTTGATAATAATGGATAGAAGTGGAAACAAAGTTTTTGAGAGTACCGATAAAAACAATACTTGGGATGGCAAGAATATGTTTACAGGCGAGGACTGTGCAGAAGGTAGCTATGTTATGGTATTTGTATATAAAATAAAAGGATTTGATGAACGTAGCCAACGCGGACTGGTGACACTAAAACGAGAGTAAATATAAACTTTGCAACTGTTTGTAGTTTAAAACCATCTATATGGTGTTACGATGATGTATAAATCACAAAATATTATAGTTTTGTATAATCCCTGTAAAACGGGTAACCGATAAGTAAACTAACTGTTAAGCATGAATAAACTTAAATTCTTATTCCGATTTGCACTGGCTTGGGCACTTTTTGCCTTCGTTTCGGTGGGCACCGCAAATGCCCAGTGCGTAATTACAGCCAAGGCCGAAGGGTGCGTTGGTGTGCCGCAAAACTTCTCCGTTTCGGGGCCGGCACTGTTAAATAACGACTCTATTGTGTGGACTTTTCCAAACGGAAGCGCAAAAGGAGCTTCATCAACAAACGTATGGAACACTGCCACGGGCGGTGCTGTTGTTGTTACAGTTAAAGTGTATAGTAACGGTAGTGTAACGCCATGTACAGCTACTTTTAACGTTACTATATATGAAAATCCTGTTGCTGATTTTAAATTATTATCGCCATCACCGCAGTGTTTTAACGGTAATAGTTTTCAGTTTCAAGATGATAGTAAAACCCCTAGCGGTAACCCCGTAGTGTGGCGTGAATTTGTGTATGGTGATGGTGGTAAAAGGCTTGATAGTACAGCTATAAGTATACCTGCCGTTATAGGGCCATATAAATATACCCCTCCAACTCCTTTGGGTGGTAATTTTGACCCTAGCATGCAAATAAGGGATAGCAAAGGGTGCGTGTCATTTATTTCTAAAACAGCGCTTATTGCTATTAAGCCTGATTTAGGTACTGATTTCACTACTCCAAACCCAACCAATTGTAAAGTTACAAATGCTACTTTTACCAATACGTCCTTAATAAATCAAGCTAATGTTAAAAGGTTTATTTGGACTTTTGGTGATACAGCTAGTGCTCCTGATTCAACAACATGGACAAACGTAACACATAAATATACTCAAAACGGTTGTTTCAACGCTCGTTTGATAATTGAGTCGTTAGACGGTTGTTTAGATACAGCAATCAAACAAGCAGCTTGTAACGTTAATCCAACTCTTAATGTAACAGTTGCTAATGGTGACGTTCAGTGTCATTCAGGACAAAACTTTGTTTTCGATCATCCTGTTATACAAATTGCACAAAGTTTCTTGTGGAATTTTGATGATCCACCAACTGGTTTGTTAAATTTTGATAACAAAAACTGGAATACAACGCACGATTTTAGTGCTCCTGGTCCTTATGATGTGGGCTTTAGAGTTACTATAGCAGGTTGTAATTTTGATACTGTATACAGGGTACACGTTAAAGGCCCCGGTGCTGGTATTGAATCTAAACCATCACCTATTATTGCGCCTTCACAACGCTACCAATGTAAAATTACTGATACGGTTTATTTCCCTAACGTATCAAAATATTATTTCAACGACGATTCTGCATACAATGACTTTTTCTATACTTTGGATGCTACAAAAGCGATATTCCAGTTTATAGATAAAAATACAGCTCATATTGATTTTGATACGATTAATTTAAAACTTGGAACTCCTCGCTCTTTTACCACAAAAACAGGACGTCAGGTTTATGTTAGTGCTGCTGCCGATACCGTTGCTGTTGGTGCTGATACACTTATACTCAACGGCGCGTTTTTAGTAAAAGGAGCCAAAGTATCATCAATTGATGCTTTTCATAATAATGGAAAGCATGTGGATAGAGTTTGGGATTTTGCAGATAATGTAGCTCCAAAATGTACCACAGATTCGAGGCCAATATATCCTATTAATCAAGCAAAATATGGTAATGGACATTTCCCTGGACCTTTAGCTCCAGCATGGACTTATGATGTGAACGGTAAATGGATTAATTGCGGATTTAGCAGGGATTCATTACCTAAACACTGGTATACGCCCGGAGAAGAGCGCTGCTATCAAGTACGTTTAATGCTTAAAGATACAAGTAGTCCCGATCCTAATATCCAAGCTTCAACAGCTAGTGGTAATGACCCTTCAGGTGCTAAAGCTTGTGAATCTGTTGCTACAGTTCAGTTAGCTCTTCAAGGCCCTGATGCAAGTGGATTAGAATGGGAAGGTATACCTTGTTATGGCCCTGCAAATATTTATGGGTTCTTTTATAAATTTGATAAAACAGGTCCCGCTTGCGATAGGCAACAATTTTGGATTCATTTCGATTCATTAGCGGATAGAAAAGATAATACACCTAATGTTTTTGATAAATGGATACCTCAAACAGGTACTGTAGTAGATAGGATGTTTACTCCATGGCCAATGGCTACATTGGGCTTACCACCAAACGTTGGTAGAGTATTTTGGCAATACCAACCCAATGGTGCTTACCCTTCAAAAATATCTGATCCGGCAGGTTGGGCTACAATTGGTTTCCGTGTTCAAAACGGTATCGACCCTTTAACAGGCCAACCTTGTATTGATGAAAAATGGTATGATAGTGCATATCGTTATATTAACTCAAACCCAGGTTTCAAATTTAATTCAGACCCAAATAAGCCCGATAGCCTATACACTTTTGAGAGAATATGTTCTCCAAACGATGTTAAAGTAAAACGTGATTCTACTTTCCTACCAAATACCAATACTTATACCTATTCGAGCGATAGTATTGGAGCAGAAATTTGGAATTGGGGTGATGGTGAAATTGAGATTGATAGCTTTATAAGGTACAACCCAATAGGTGGCTTATTGTATAGCTATCGTATCAGGTACCTGCTTTCAGGTAATAACGCCCCTGTTAAAATCGATTCTGTATTAACCCGTATATATGACCCTGTTTTAGGTAAATCAACTTTTGTTGATGCTAGAGATTCAACTCCTGATATTTTTAGAGAACATAGGTTTAAAACACCGGCTTGGAATCGTGTTGAGCACACAATAGTACCTTGTCAGAAACTACCTTTTGATTCTTTGGATAATTTGGGTAATCTTATTAAGGTATATCGTAAGGTTTGCTGTGATAACCCTCCTTTTGGGACAACAAGGATAGCTATTTCAGGTTTCTTGTCTTATTTAAATTCAACTGACTCAATAGTTTGTCGTAATACACCTATACAGTTTTTTGATTCAGCACGTTACTACTTAGAATTTCCAATACCGGTAGCACCATATATTATTGATTCTTACGATTTTTGGGATAAAGCAAAACAAGTGTTCTTAAACGATGGTGTAACACCACGTCCACGTCCACGCCCTGCTCCAAAAGATTTTGAAAAATTACGTTGGAATTTTGGTGATGGTTCAGGGTGGAATGCTTCAGTGCCTGATAATCCAACACGTAGTTTCCCTGATCCGGGTATTTATAATGTACAAGTTGAATACACAGATAGTTTTGCTTGTAAGCAAGTAATGACTAAGAAAATAACCGTAACAGGTGTTTCTGCTAACTTTACATTTAATAGAGCATTGCAACAATGTCGTCCTACGGTTGACTTTACAGATGAAACTTTAATGTTAGATCCTTGCCGTCTTGTAGGTGCAGGTGTTCCTTGTGATGATATACAAAGCTGGCGTTGGGATTTTGGTGATAATAAACCAAACAATCAAAGTGTATCTATATTGCAAAATCCTTCAAAAGTGTATACCTCTTTTGGTGATTTTGATGTGGTACTTATAGTTCAAACCCGATTGGGATGTATTGATTCTATAAAACGTACTATTTCATTAGAAGGCCCTCGTCCTCGTTTTGAATTTGCAGCTGATTCAGTAGGTTGTGTTCCTTTTACAGTTGAATTGAGGAATACTAGTATTAACCCAACTTCTTCTGCTAAATGGACATGGAACTTTGGTGATGGTAAGAGTGTTAATACTTTTACTGATAGTAATGTTACTCACACTTACGATTCAGCAGGTGTATTTGAGATATTCTTATTACAAGAAGACATTACCCCGCTGGGTGGTGGAGTTAACTGCTTTGCTACTTTCCCCGATACTGCACTTACACTTGGTACATACCGTAAGTTTATAGTAAGGGTACTGCCTTCACGTAAAACAGGCTTTAATATTTCTGATACTGTACTTTGTGTTGGTGATTCAACACAGTTTACCAGTACAGCTGATGGAATTTATAGTACTTATAGGTGGATATGGGGTGATGGTGATACAACTATATTGGATACTTTAAACGGAGGAAGACAACAATACCACCAATATAATAAAGCCGGTACATTCTATATTCAATTAAGACCAAGTTATATTCCAGCTCCGGGTGAGCCTGCTTGCCCTACATCTGCAGTTAGAAAAATAACTGTGGCTGAGGTTAAAGCTGATTTCTTGTGTGATACAGTTAATAGGCCTGATAGATACTTTAAAAACCTATCGGTAAATGCACAGCAAGTATTCTGGGATTTTGGTACAGGCGATGGATATGTAGATGGAAGTACACTACCTTTCTTCCCTGATGGTACACATAACTATGGTGAAAAACAAGGTAGCTACACTGTTAAGCTTAAAGTAATCAGCCCAGAGGGTTGCGAAGCTGAAACACAATGTACGCTTGACTACCAATTTAAAACCACCTTCGACCCACCAAATATTTTCACTCCTGGTGATGAAAATAGTTTGAATGATTTGTTTGAGGTTGATGTTGAAAACGAAGAAGAATACAATGTTGCTATATTTAACCGTTGGGGTGAAAAAGTATTTGAAGCCGATGATAAAAATACCAAGTGGGATGGTAAACACATGGGATCAGGCGGAGATTGCCCAGCAGGTGTATATTTTGTAGTAATTAACTACAGATTACGTGGTAAGTCTGATCAAACTTATCGTGGTACGCTAACGCTTAAACGTCAATAGTTACATCACAGTAATTAATATTTAAAGCCCTTGCACATAATAGTGCAAGGGCTTTTTACTTTTATTAGGTTAGTGATAAACGTCAGTAGAAATACGGCAACCATAGTTGGTTACGCTGCCTATTATAAGAATGATTGTAGAATGTGTTTTTAGGCTTTTTAAGCGCTTGCAAAGTCTTTTTAGAGAACTCTCCCTACTTACAGTAAATTAAGGTTAAAACTAATTGTTGTTTAGCCGGCACTTATTAGTTGATGATTTGTGCAACGAAAATTTATTAAAAATATTGCTTAATGTTTTCTAATTATATATAAATATTCGGTTATTTATATATAATTAGTTTTTGTATGTATATTATGTGGTTTTGTATAATTGTTTAGTTTGCTGCAACTCTTTGTAAGCATGAGGCATCTATTTATTGTACACTGATAGTACACAGTAATATTTCTAGTGAAATATTAGCTCTTCATTTGTCTAAATACCTATAAGTTATGATAAGATTTATTTTTTTAATACGCCGTATTGTGGCAGGGTTATTCTTTGCCCTTTTTGCAACACAAATTGTAGAAGCGCAATGTGTTATTACATCTAAACCCGACGGTTGTGTTGGTGTGTCAGAAAATTTTACTGTTTCAGGTGCACCGGTTTCAGCCCCTTACGATTCAATAGTGTGGGTTTTTAATAATGGTTTGGATGGAAAGTCGACAGGAGTTTCAGTAACCAATGTATGGAATAAACCTACGGGCGGCAGTTCGCCTGCCATACCTATTACTATTGAAGTAAAGGTGTATAAAGGAGGCTTGGTTACTTGTTCGGCAGAAACAAAAATCACTATTCATGCTAACCCTATTGCCGATTTTCGGTTGCTGTCTTCGGCTGTGCAATGCTATAAAGGCAATAGCTTTAGTTTTGAAAATCTGACTACTACACCTAGTGGTAATCCTATTGTATTTCTCGAGAATGTATTTGGCGATAAATACCCCTTAAGGGATAGTATTCCAAATCCAATTCCTAAAACACTGGGGCCACACCACATGACGGTGGCCAAAACGGGCGGAAAGTACGATAATGATTTAAAGGTGATAGATAGTAAAGGTTGTGTTTCATCAATTAGCAAACAAAATATTATTGAAATTAAACCCGATATAGGTGCTAATTTTTCTACTAACGATCCAAAAGATTGTATAAGCACTGAAGCAACGTTTACTAATACATCATTAATTACTTTAAGTGATGTTAAGAATTTTACTTGGGATTTTGGTGATGGAACTGCCAAAAATACTTCTGATTGGACTGGGTTTAAACATACGTATACCAAAAACGGATGCTTTAATGCCACACTTATTGTTCAATCAAACGACGGGTGTTACGATACAGTGGTGCAAAAAGCAGCTTGTAATACAAATCCTGAACTTAGGGTTAGTGTAAAGAATGGTGATGTACAATGTTTAAACAATCAGAATTTCATTTTTGAACACCTGCCTGTAAAAGGAGCTACTTTTTTGTGGAGGTTTGACGATCCTCCTTCGGGCAATTTAAATGAAAATGATGATGATTGGGAAGCTGGCCATACTTTTACTGGCATTGGTCCTTATAATGTTACATTTCGTTTAGAAACCAACGGTTGCACTTTTGATACTTTGTACCCTGTACACGTAAAAGGCCCAGCAGCACTTTTAGAAACCCGTGCTAATAACCCTGGTGTAACTTTTGTAACCCCCAGCCAACGCTATCAATGCAAAATAAAAGATACCGTGTTTTTTGTCAATCAATCACAATACTACCTTAACGATGAAGAGCCATTTAACGATTTTTACTATATATCAGCCAACCAACAAGTATTTCAGTTTACTGATAAAACACATTTAAATGTTGAGTACGATACAATTGATTTAAAAACAGGTGTAGCCAAAAATATAGTTACCCGCACGGGCAAAAATGTATTTATTAGCGCAAGCGGTGATACCATTGCTATTAATAGAGATACTTTAGTGTTTGATGGGAATATTGTAAAACAAGGTCAGTTTATAGTAGTTAAAGATAACTTTAACACCAAAAACTCACACACACTTCGCCTTTGGGATTTTGCTGACAATCAAGCACCACAGTGTACTACTGATTCACGCCCAATTTATCCCAAAGATGCACGGTATGGTAACTTACACTGGCCAACTTCGCCTGCACCTGCTTGGACTTACGATGCTAATGGAAAATGGTATAACTGTAATTTTAATAGAGATTCACTACCAAAGCATTGGTATTCGCCCGGTTTCGAACAGTGTTATACTGTAATTTTTACACTTAAAGATACAAGCAAGAAAGATCCTAATATTAGAGCACTAACCTCAAGTCATAACGATCCTGCAATGCCTGATTCAGCTTGCGAATCAATAGCAACTATACCTTTGGCTTTAACTCAACCCAGTGCAAAGGGGTTGCGTTGGACTGGAATACCTTGTTACGGCCCATCAAATGTGTACGGGTTTGAGTTTGATTTTAGCAATACAGGGCCTAGTTGCGATAGGCAGCAGTTTTGGGTGCATTTTGATTCTACTGCCGATAGGGTAGATAATACCCCCAATATTTTTAATAAATGGATTCCTCAAAACGGTACAATTATTAATAGGTCGGGTACTCCTTGGAATGCCGCTACAAACAACGGTACACCACCAAATGTAGGCGGTATATTTTGGCAGTACCAACCCAACGGGGCTTATCCTAATAAAATAGCCAGTCCTGATGGTTGGGTAACCATAGGTTTACGTATACAAAACGGGATTGATCCAACAACAGGGCAACCATGTATAGACGAGCAATGGTATCACAATGCTTATCGCTATATACAAGCTAATCCAAGTTTTAAATTTTTTAACCAAGATAATCCTGATAGTACATACACCTTTAGCCGTACCTGCTCGCCACAAGAAATATTTGTGAAAAGAGACTCTACCTATCAACCTACAACAAAAACAAGTACCTATTCTAGCGATAGTATTGGTGCTGAAATTTGGAATTGGGGTGATGGCGTGATGGAAATAGATAGTTTTTTTAGGTACATAAACAAAGGAGATAAACTATACAGCTACCGTATACGCTACCAACTAGTTGGCAACAATGCACCTGTTATAACTGATTCAGTGGTTACACGTATATACGACCCTGTGTTGGGGCGCACTACTTTTGTTGATGCAAGAGATTCAACGCCTGATATTGTGCGCTCGCACAGGTATACCAATAGTGAACGAAATCAAATATCACACACAATTATTCCTTGTCAAATGATGCCGATAGATTCATTAGGGCACACAGTTTACCGTAAAAGCTGCTGCGATAATCCGCCGTTTCAAGTTGCAAATATTGCCGTTACAGGATTTTTAAGCGATTTGTTAGTGTCTGATACAATAGTGTGTCGTAATCAACCCATAGTTTTTGATGACACTTCTCGCTATTATCTTGAAGTTCCCACACTAGCATATCCTTATATTTTAGATCGCCATGATTATTGGGCTAACCCTACGGTTGATGCCAATGGTGCTTTTAGAGATAAACCTAATCCGGGTCAATACGAGACTATACGCTGGAATTTTGGCGATGGATCGGGGTGGAACTCGTCTGTGCCGCAAAACCCTGTTCGTAGTTATTCCGATCCCGGTGTGTATGATGTTCAGGTGGAGTATACTGATAGCATTGGTTGCAAACAAATTGCCCGTAAAAGAATAACGGTTACAGGAGTTGCCGCAAACTTTACCTTCGATCGTAAAATTGATAAGTGTAGGCCAACTGTTGATTTTGTTGATAGTACAATAATGCTAGACCCATGCTTGTTGATAAATAATACCAATTGTGATGGCATTGTATCTTGGGAGTGGGACTTTGGTGATAATAAAGGTAACGCTAGTACTTCTATCCTTAAAAAACCATCAAAAGTATATACTTCATTTGGAGATTTTGAAGTGAAACTGATAATTACAACACAGTTAGGTTGTAAAGATTCTATAACACGAACCATAAGCCTTGAAGGGCCTCGCCCACGTTTTGAGTTTGCCGCCGATTCAGTAGGTTGTGTGCCTTTTACGGTTGAGTTGCGAAATACAAGTATTAATGCAACTAATGATGCTGAGTGGACTTGGTTTTTTGGTGATGGGGATTTTGTAACTACCAGAGCAGATAGCAATGTAAGGCATACCTACGATTCGGCAGGTGTGTTTGAGATATTCTTACTTCAAAACGATAGTACTAAGTTAGGAGGAGGTAAATGTGATGGATTGTATCCTGATACCGCCCAAACAGGAGGTAATTACCGCAAATATATTGTGCGGGTATTGCCTTCACGCAAAACAAGTTTTACCATAGGTGATACCGTATTGTGTGTTGGCGATTCTACATTGTTTACCAGTACATCCGATACTATATATAGCCGATTTACATGGATATGGGAAAATAATGCTGATACCACTAAAGGTACAAAAGCTGAAGGCGCGGATAAACAATGGCATACCTTTAACAAACCCGGTACATGGTATGTGCAGTTGCGCCCAACTTATTTTCCCGACTTTGGAGACCCTGCTTGCCCAACCTCAGCAGTAAAAAAAGTGCAGGTAGGAGAGGTGAAAGCCGATTTTGTTTGTGATACATCTGATAATCCTTTTAGGTATTTTAAAAACCTATCGGTAAATGCACAGCAAGTGTTTTGGGATTTTGGTGCGGGAGATGGCTATGTTGATGGTGCCACTTTGCCCGATTTTCCGCACGGTAGCCACAACTATGGTGAAAAACAGGGTAAGTATACAGTGAGATTAAAAGTAATTAGCCCTGAAGGGTGCGAAGCGGAAGCCTTTTGCGATTTGAATTACTTTTATCCTACTTTAATTGATCCGCCCAATGTGTTTACGCCGGGTAATGGAGATACACTAAACAATGTGTTTGAGGTTGACGTACTAAATGAAGAAGAGTACCGCCTAACAATATTTAACCGTTGGGGAGAAAAGGTGTACGAAACTGAAAGTAAAGATACCAAATGGGATGGAAAACACATGGGTACCGGTGTTGATTGCCCCGCAGGGGTGTATTTTGTAGTGATAAACTACCGTTTACGCGGTGAAGCTGATAAAGTGTACAAGGGCACACTTTCATTACTACGGGATAAATAATTAGGTTTTACTTGCGCTAACAGTTTAAAAGCTCCGTTGCCAAACGGAGCTTTTATATTTTATAATAATGGCACTTTAAGTTTTAAATAGGATGTTTAGGTTTCTTTAATTCAAAATATTAAGCAACCAATCGTTCACCTCACAATCAATAACCAAATGCACACGGGGTTCATCGCCACCGTTATAAAGGCTGTGTATAAGGTTAAAGTTTAAGTACCAACACTCGCCCTCGTTTAAAATAATGCGCTGCTTATCTAAATAAAACTCCATTTTGGGGTTAGTAGTAATAGGTATATGCAAGCGAAGCTCTTTATCATCAAGCGATAAATTATAATCGGTATGTTCTTTTATTCTCGCTCCCGATTTTAGTCGCATCAGCCTTACTGTTGTAGTTTCACATTGCAGTGTGTCAAGTACTTCTTTAATATAAGGGCACTTTGCCATGTGCTCTGTATACAAGGTGGGTTCATCAACCTCAAACGGAGAAAATATTTTGTACTTATTCCCTTCAACTGCTTTTAGAGCTATAATATGCCAATCGCCATCATAATCCCGTTTATTGTAGTGTAATATCCAGTCGCTTTCGGCAAATTGGTTTATATCAGCTTTTAGTTTTTCAGTATCAAACTGTAGTGGTAGTTTTATAGTAGCCTTTTCCATAAAAATAAGGTTATGCATCAGCCCACATACGCATAAGGTTGCTGTGGGTTTGTAATAGTTGGTTTGCTTCGGCAGAGTTGGGGCTGCTTTTAGTTATAGCCTTGTGTACATTGTATAGCTCAAACAATAATTGGCGTTTAGCAGCATCACGCACATGGCTTTGTATCCAAGTAACGGCAACTTGACGCACGCCTTTGGTTACTTCTTTTACTTGATGCACTTGTGTACACGGGTATACAATAGCATCGCCTTTGTTTAACTTGTAAGTAAGCATACCCGCAGGCGATTGTACCTCAAGTTCACCCCCCTCATAAGTGTTAGGGTCGCTCAAAAAAATAGTCATAGCAATATCTACACGCATAGAGGGGTAGCTGCCCATCAGCGGACTATCAACATGGTTGCCATAGCTCATCCCTTGCCTATACCTGCTTATTAATGGCGGATATATATGGCGGGGCATTACTGCTGCCTGAAAATCGGGATTACGATTTATTGCATCAATAATATGTTGTTGTATATAGGGCAGTGTTTTTTGGTCGGTAACATCAATTTGCGTGTTCTTTTTTACTTCACGAGCCGCCGCTGTGGCAGTTGTTTTACCGTCTACAAAGTCTGATTGCGAAAGCAGGTCATCTATTACCTTTTGTTGATCGCTACTTAGTAGTTGAGGTACTTGCAAGTATATTCCCGTATGGTTGGTTAAGGGTGTATGGGTGTTTTGCATCTACTTATATTTTTTATTCAACAATCCATTTGTTCATTTTAGGGTAGGAAGTAGTGGTGCCTGTATCTCGCGGTGAGGTATCAAAACATAAGCCTTTATAGGCCAATATCGGCACGCCAAAATAGTGTTCTTGCTCAAAGTTTTCTATAATACTGTCCGACCCTCCTTTATACCCTTCTGGATGAAAAACCACTTCAGGGGCGATTTTTAAATGTTTCATAGCCGCCCAACTCCATGCTATAGCAGCCATTTCTTCACTTGCTTGGCTAGCTTCATTGTGTACTACCGTATCCGTAAGGCTTTTTCTTATTTCGGGTGAAAGAATGGCCAAGTGTCCCGCTTCATGAAGAATATCACCGGGCGAAAGCATTTTTTCTTCGTCCACTAAAATTTCACCCTCAACAATTCGTATTCCGGGTAAAAAAGTTTCAGTAGTTATCTCAGCGCTATACACAGGTATACCTATTTGCCATAAAAAAGTACTGATGATTTGGGTAGTAGCGTTATTAAACTGTGGCTGTTTTTTCATTAGTTGTTTTGCAATAAAGTGTATTGTTAATTAGTAATGCATCTAAGGGCGATTGTATAAAAAAATCGTACGCTTGTTGGGGAGTCTCAACAATAGGCATACCTCTACTGTTAAACGATGTATTAAGCAGCAGCGATAAACCTGTTATATTTTTAAAAGCTAATAGCAAGTTATAGAAAGCTGGATTATTTTGCTGTGTTACAGTTTGCACACGCGCAGTACCGTTTAAGTGAACCACATTACTAAGTTTGTGCATCCACTCTTTATTTACAGGATTTACCAATACCATATACGGCGAATCCCAATCGTATTTAAAATATTTTGAAACATCTTCTCTAAGAACAGCGGGTGCAAAGGGGCGAAAGTCTTCGCGGTTTTTTATTTCTCTGTTAATATAGTCGCGTAGGCCTTCTTTTTTAGGGTGTGCAAGTATGCTGCGAAAACCCAAAGCACGGGGGCCAAACTCACTGCCTCCACTAAACCAACCTATAACCTTGCCGTCAGCAAGTAGTTGGGCAATGCTTTCTATGTTTTCATTTTCACTTTGTGTTATGGCTTTTTTACTGTCATTTATTATTGGGGTGGGGTAGAGCCTCCCAAAGTTTGAACTTCCGTTATGGCTCACCTTTTCACGTTTCAAAATTTCTAACCAGCCATAGTAGGCGCAGCCAATGGCAATGCCGTTATCAGCCGCAGCGGGTTGTATATATAGGTTTTTTATGGTGGTTTCTGCCCAAATACGCTGGTTGGCAACAGCATTAAGTGCCACACCCCCTGCATAGCACCAATTGTCTTGCGGGTGTTTTTTTTGATGGTAGTTAAAAATATACAGCAAAGCCCTTTCGGTTTCATCTTGCACCCAACGGGCTATATTGGCATAGTACTGAAAGCGTTCTTTAAAATCTAGGTACGAGTTTGACGGGCTTAACAGTCCATCCATCCAATCAAAAGTATTAAACACACGGCCGTCTTTCAAATCAAAAATAGGCTGTTTATATGCACCCTCTATTCCGTAGGGCGAAAGTCCCATTAGCTTGCCTGTATCATCAACACTGCCAAAACAATATTGGCTAACGGCTTGGTATACACCGCCAATTGAGTGCATTATTGTAGGCATTTGCAAAGGTTTATCAGGCTGCATGTGTCTAAAAGGAGAAAAGTCTTTATATATAGGCGTAAGCTTTTTGTTGCTATAATTATATAGACTAAGTTTTTCGCACCAAAAATTTTGTGGGGTATTCTCTACCTCATCAAAATTTGGTATTGTAGCACCTTTTAGGTCGTCGCATTGTTTTATTGGGCTTCCTGCGCCATCAATCACCATTACATTACAGGTGTCAAAAGTGCTAGTGCCTATTGCACTGTATGCGTGGGCTAAATGGTGCGATATGGTAACAACGGGAATAGTATTGTTTGCAGCAAAAGCTCTTTTGCCCATATAACTGTCAATAGCAATAGTTTCTTTCTCAAAATTGGCGTTTTGTACCACAAGGTCAACATCGTTTAGTGTTATACCTTCTGACTGAAGGCAGTACTCTACAACCAGTTTATCGTTGCCTCCATCGTGCTTTATTCGTGTAAGCCTTTCTTTTTCAATTGCAACAGCTATTTGGCCATTTTTCAGTAGGCATGCACTACCATCGTGCGATAGGTTAATACCTAATATATATGTATTCTTTTTAGACACTTATTGGGTTATTTAACGGGGGTTAATTCACTATTGTACAACTATTGGTTGTTAAATTAATGTAATACAACTAATAGTTGTGTTAAGTGTTTGGTGTACATATAACTAATCATAAATGCTGTAAAAGTAGTAAAAACAGTGCTTTCATAACAATTAATAAAATTAATGCTAAAATAATCTTGTATCTGAAAAATAAATTTTTAAATTGCTTTCGCAAAAAATAAACATACTATTAATTATGGAAGGATTTATTGGAGAAATACGAATGTTTGGGGGTAACTTTTCCCCAAAAGCTTGGGCTTTTTGCGAGGGGCAGCTTTTGCCAATCAGTTCAAATACAGCTCTGTTTTCTATTTTAGGCACCAGGTATGGAGGTAATGGAACTACTACTTTTGGCTTGCCCAATTTGATGGGTAGAGCAGCAGTAGGCTTTGGTCAGGGGCCAGGGCTAAGTGGCTATGAGCTTGGAGAAGTTGGTGGAGCATCAACAGTTACATTAACCACCAGTACAATGCCAATTCACAATCACTTTGTTTCAGGCTCTGTTAATACAGCTGCAGTTGCGCTTGCATCTAGTTCTGATGCTTCTACACCAGAACCCGGTGATAAGTTGTTTGCAGGGACAACAGAAACGGCAAGTTTATACACAAGCTCACCTTCGGGTAATGATGTGATGCATCCTTACGATACAGCAGTAAGTTTCCCAGGTGGACTAACTGTTGCAAATGCAGGTGGCGGTGTGCCTTTTTCAACACTTAACCCTACTTTGGCAGTGTATTATATCATTTGTATGTATGGCGTGTTCCCTTCACGCAATTAATTTTATCAATTATTTAAATAGACAAAGAAATGGAAGGAACTATAGGCGAAATCCGCATGTTTGCGGCAAATTTTAGTCCAAAAAACTGGGCTTACTGCAGCGGTCAGTTAATTGCAATAAATTCAAATCAAGCCCTATTTGCAATTTTAGGTTGTACTTATGGTGGCGACTGTAGAACAACGTTTGCACTACCTGATATGCGCGGGCGTAGTGCAGTTAGCCCTGGAAGTAACCCGGGTACACTTAATTATCCTTTGGCAGGAAAGGCTGGTTCAGAATATACTATACTAACAGCAAGCAACTTGCCTCAACATAGCCATACATTAACAGGTTTGCCAACTGTGGCAATTGCACCTCGCTGTAATACTGGAGCCGGTAATGTAACTGAAGCAACCGATCAATACCCTGCTGTACCGTCAGAAATAACACCCCCTTATACTACAGCTGCTCCCGATGTTCCTGTAGCCACTATAGAAGTGCCTGCAACAACAAACTTTATCGGTGCAAACAACGGCGGGTCGCAACCGTTATACCATTTATCACCCTTTGAGGTTGTAAATTATATTATTTGCATGTATGGTATTTTTCCAAGTAGGAATTAATTAAAACAATTGCTTAAATTTTTATCCCACTATTATGAATCAATATTTAGCTGAAATACGAATGTTTGGTGGCAATTTTGCCCCAAGAGGTTGGGCTCTTTGTCAAGGCCAACTTCTATCTATAAGTCAAAACGACGCCCTTTTTGCTTTATTAGGTACCACTTATGGTGGTAATGGAGTACAAACTTTTGGTTTGCCTGATTTTAGGGGAAGAAGAGCTGTACATAATGGGGCTGGCCCGGGGCTTAGCACCTATTATTTAGGTGAAAAAGGTGGAGCAGAAACTACTGTTGTTACAACTTCAAAAATGCCTGTACACTCACACCCTATTACAGGCTCTATTTCTGTTACTGCAAACATTATGGCATCTAGTAACGATCCTGATGCGGCTACGCCAGCTAATGCTAGTTTTTGTGTAGCTGAAGAAAATATTTATGCTACACCGGGTGATGCTAACTTTGGTGCTCCAGTGGTAGCAACTAGTTTTTCAGGAATGAGTTTAGCTACCAATGGAGGCTCACAGCCAATTGAAATTCTAAGCCCATATCAGGTGGTTAACTTTATTATTTGTACCGAAGGTATTTTCCCGTCAAGAAATTAAAATTATTTGTATTGGTTGCATTACCAAATGGAAAATTGTAATATTTCAGCCTAAACTATTAATAGTTTAGGCTTTTTTTATTTTTTTAATAGTATATATGGATATTAAAGTAGGTGTTCTTATTCCACGGTCGGATATTTTTCCTTTATTTCCTCAGCAGGTGTTAAGGGGAATAAAATTAGCGTTTGAAAAACAAGGTATAACCCCTCAGTTTAAGGTAGAAGATATTGGAAAAGCCGTTATTCCTGATGTGGTTTTGGGCAAAGCCAACAGTTTATTGATGGAAGAGGTTGATATTACCTTTGCTTGGGTTGGAAGAAGGGTTGCCGAAAACCTAAAAGAACTTTATAAAGCAGCTAAAAAGCCTTTATTGCTTATGGGAGTGAGTGCAAGTGTTGATACTGATGATGAAATGGGTGACGCTCCATACATATTTAGTAACTCGCTTGATATGTGGCAAAGTACATTACTATTGGGTAAATATGTTGGCCAACACTACAAAGGTAATGTGCTCAACTCGATAGGTTTTTTTGAATGCGGATATAACTTTTCAGCTTTGTTTGCCGAAGGTTTTGAGAACGATGAAAACAAAATTGTGGCAACTCATATCAGTAAAAAAATGGAAGATGTAGATTTTACTGAAACATTGCCGCAAATGATAAACGCTGCAAACCCCAATCTGCTTACCCTTTTTTATAGTGGAATTGATGCTGATAAAGTATATGATTTGTGTGTTAAAACAGGTATAACAAAGGGTTTACCTATTGTTACTTTGGGTGTAGGTATTGCCCCGTATATTGGTAAAGATTATCCGGTTATTAGTGCACAGTGCTGGAATACATCAATGGATAATGAAGTTAATAAAGATTTTGTTACTTCTTTTGAAAGCAAATATAAAGTTGTGCCTGATGCCTATACAATGGTAGCATACGAAACCGCTTTAGCTGTTTGCAATGCTATTAGTAAAATACCGGATGATGGTTTTGATGTTGATGCTTTTTGCAAAGTATTACAGGCTTCAGAAATTTCATCACCACGTGGGGTAATGTCTTTTGATAGTACAACACAAAAGAATAGAAGTTTTGATACTATTATTAATGATGGAGGAAAGCAAACATTAATGTCGTTAACAGCTGACGAGGTAAAAGGTATTGTTGATAGTTTTGCAACACGCATACAAGCAGGATGGTTTAATCCCTATCCTTGCGCATAAGTGATAATATGAGAATAGGGGTATTGTGTAATAGTATTTTGGCTATACCGGCCATACAGTTAATGCAAAACAATAAACTGTTAGTAGCTATTGGTGTGCCTGATGTTGTTGTTGATGATACCCCTGAACTTGAAAATTTTTTTACATCAATCAATATAAAAGCCAGCCAGTTTGATAGTAAAGGATTTGCTAATGGTGTAAAGCGCTGGATAAGCAATAACAATATTGATGTAGTGTTTGTAATCACCTTTCCGTGGAAAATACCAGCGCATATACTATCTATCCCTAAACTGGGTTTTTTTAACTTCCATTTTGCATTATTGCCTGCATATAGGGGTGCAAGCCCTGTGTTTTGGCAAATACGTAATGGAGAGTTGTTTGGGGGGCTTACAATACACCGTATGGATTCTGGTTGGGATACGGGTGCTATTGCACATATACACAAAGTGGCAATGCTGCCGGGCGAAACATTTGGTATGCATAATAGACGCATAGGTTGGGAAACCTTGCAAGGTGTAGCTGGTTTTATACAAAAACTAATGTTACTGGGCAATGCAATACCTTTAAGTGCCCAAAATCCTGATGAAGCGCATTATTATCCCCGCCCAAGCGCAAAGGATATAGCTATTGATTGGGCAACTATGACTGCTAGTGAGATATTCAACTTGGTAAATGCTTGCAATCCGTGGAATAAAGGTGCGTACACTATGTGTGGAAATAGCGTATTTAAAATAGTACAATTGTCCATTAAAGAACAACTAAATGTTTATAACCAACAATTAATTCCGGGTAGTGTAATTAATTGTTCTGTAAATAAGACAATAGAGGTTATAACGGTTGATAATAAGGTTGTGGTTGTTGAGGTTATTTCTATTGATGAGGGTATTTTTACCGCAGATTTTCTAGTGAAGCAAGGCTTAAAAGAAAATCAATTGCTAGTAAAACCATTTTAAATTATATAGAAATAATTAGTTGCTTTATGAAAAACCTTTTTACAAAAAAGGCTAAGAAATCCGTTGTTTTTTTAGCTGTATTATTCTCTTTTATTATTGGCTTCTATCATAGTGTTAGTGCACAAACAACACTTGCTGCCGGAGATATAGCTTTCTCTTCATACAATTCAGAGTCAACTCAGAACGATTCATTTGCTTTTATGTTGCTAAAAAATATAGCTGCAAATACAGAAATTGTGATTACTGATGGAGCATGGTCGGATGCAAACAGCTATTTTAAAATAAATAGCGGTACATATTCTGATTGGTTTATGATATGGAAAGCTACATCAGCTATGAATGTGGGCGATCAAGTGCAGATATGGAATCCCGTAGCGTCAACCAACGGAGTAACGTTTCCAGCAGTATCTGCAGGTTCTATTACTGCCGGTAGGATGGTTAATTTACCGACCAGTGGAGATCAGCTTTTTATTATACAAAATCCTACAATCGATTCTACCACAAACTATACTATTAGTGGCGGTACTGTTATTTGTGGTATCCATACCAATTATGTAACGGGTGCTACTAATGCGTCTAACTGGGACAATGGGCAATACAGTGCCGGTAATCAAAATATTTCTGAACTGCCCCCCGGTTTAACAACAGGTACCAATTGTGTGTTGTTTAACTATATTGGTGTTGGTTCATTAAACGAGGTGGATAATGTGCGTTTTAAATGCGTAGGAACTACTGCTGCCATATTAAACGATAGTGCCAATTGGGATTATGATGATGCAGCAGGTTTTTCGCCTACACTTTGTGTAAGTGCCGCCCCTACAAACACCACCTGGACGGGAAGTTGGAGCAATGGTGCTCCTACAAGCACAATAGATGCTATTATAGCTAGCAGCACAACCCCAGGTGCATTTACTTGCAAAGATTTAACTATTAACAGCACATTTACGCTAACACTTGGTAGTGGAGTTACTGCTACTATACACGGTAATTTAACCAATAATGGGAATGGGACAAGTGGTGTGGGGACGCTCAATTTTGCTGGGACAACGCAGGCTTTAAGCGGAAATGCTTTTACACACAGTGGTGTTGTTGAAGTAATTACGGGTAGTACATTAACTACCAATAGTAAACTAACCCTAGCCAATGGAGCCAGCCTAATGCACGGTACAAGCACACCCAATGGTGGTGGTTCAGTATCAGGTAGTATAACATTTGAAAAGGCAATTGGTAGTACTAGCAAAGGATGGAGGATGTTTGCTTTGCCTGTAGATGAACTTATTGATAACTTTGAGACAGGTATTAACACATTGTGTAGTAACCATACACCTGCCAGTGCACGAAATGTGTATTATTGGGATGCCACTAACGTAGGTTCTAACGTTGCTGCTGGTTTCACTCAAGCAAACAACACTACTGATGATGAAAACAAAGCATACTCTATTTATTTAGATAATACAGGTCATAATACGTGGGATTTTAGTTCAACAGTTTCAATATCAGGAACTCCTAATGATGGAACTAAAACCTTTAACTTGCAATATACATATGACCCATCGGGTAACCTGATATCATCAACTCAACGTGGTTGGAATATGATACCTAACTATTTCCCAAGTAATCTATCTGTGTTTAACTTGATTAATGACGCCAATTTTGGTAGTACTTACAAAGCCATTCATATTTGGAATCAAGGTTTGGGTCAGATAGTGGGGGTTAACCAAAGTTCCATGAATAGCTACAATAACTCTGGTACCAGTGTGTTCAGTACTATTCGTCAAATATCTCCCTTTACCGGTTTTTGGGTAAAAGCTACTTCTACATCACAAAGCATACAACTTAAAAACGCTCACCGTACTAGCCGCACAGACTCTTTGCCAGCAAGTACATACTTTAAAACTGATTTTGATATTTTTAGAATTGAAGTAAAAGATGCTGAAGGTAATGCTGACCAGTTTAGTACTTGCTTTACCGATGGTGCTACACACAACTTTGACTATGAGTTTGATATTTATAAGTTCAAATCGTTCTCTGGTGAAGTACCTACATTATATACCAAAATTGGTGATGATATGGCTAGTTTATCGTCTATGCCAATAGAAACCAGTTATACTGTGCCCGTGTTTGTAGAAAGTTTTAAAGACGGTAAAGCATATACTGTTAAAGCAATTACTGAGGAATACAAAAACTATTTTGATGTAGAATTGGTAGACAACAAAACAGGAACAAAAACTGATTTGTTAAATGATAACTATGTTTTTAACTACGACAAAAACTTTACATCAGCCCGTTTAACACTTAATTTCCGTAAGAAAAGCACTACTAGTGTTGATGAGTTGTTTAATCAAGAAAAAATGTATGCTTATACTGCTGATGGTGCAATAAACGTATCGTACAGTAATAACAATACTGCTGCAAATGCTACTGTTGAAGTATACAATATGATGGGGCAAAAACTATTTAGCCAAAGCAATGTAAAAAGTGGTGATATAGTAAAATACAACACTGCTGCCAGCGGTTACGTAAAGGTGTATATAGTTAAAGTAATTTCTAACGGTAAAGCCCAAACTATAAAGGTAGTTAACTAAGCAACCATGCAAAATATGATTTCTACAAAAATCATATTTATTTAACAAAAAATGGGAAGCCTCACCAATTGGTGAGGCTTTTTTTATATCTTTTCAAATTAGTAATAAACAAATACACTACAATGAGCAATTACACTATCAACGGAATTGATGTTTCACGTTACCAATGGGATATTAACTGGCAAACTATCAGTCAACCTCTTGTGCCCCAAAAAGGCCTTACGCAGTTTAGTTATGTTAAAGCTACCGAAGGCGTGGGCTATATTGATCCTTATGCAAAAACCAATGCGCAAGGTGTGCAATCAGCAGGGTTAAAACTAGGCTATTACCATTTTGCAACACTAAACAATGCCACCGACCCTGTGGGTGATGCAAAATCAGAAGCGCAAGCATTTATACAAGCCTTTGCCACGTTGCCCAAGGCAGATTTACCCCCTGTGTTAGATATTGAAAGCAACCCGTCAAACCTCACCCCACCGCAGGTATTGGCGTATATAAACAGCTTTTTTGATACTTTAAAAGCAGCAGGCATAACCAACTATATTATTTATAGCTACAAATACTTTTTTGATGCCAATTTGCCTGCCAATCACGGTTTGGGAACTATCCCTTTATGGATAGCTAATTATGGTAAAATACAAACACCCCCATTGCCCAATGGTTGGACGGATTACCTAATATGGCAATATAGCAGTTCAGGTTCGTTTAAAGGTAAAAAGGGTGAAGCAGTTCCTTGCGACCTTAATATTGCCAAAGAAGGCTTTTTAGGCTAATTATAATAGTATTAATAGTGAATAAAACTCCCCTTTGCTAAAAGCAAAGGGGAGTTTTTTGTTTTGCTATTTTTAAGGATTTATTAATATCAACTAAACTTTATATATTGCCCAATATGCAATGGCACAGAGCACCACTACTTAGGCTTTTGCCTCCATTTATTGCAGGTGTTATATGGGCAATGTATTTGCCTGTTAATGTGGGTTTATTGCTAATACTGTTGGCTATTTCACTGTGCTGTCTTTTGCTATTATTTTTTGTTAGAAAAGAAAAACAAGCCCAACTTTCACTTTCTGTAATTCCCGCTTTGGTTAATAATATAGCATTAATATTTATTGGGGCTATTGCAGTGTGTTTTAATTCGCCAACAAGCAAAAACCAACAATTAAATACTCAAAACCAGCTTTTGGTAAAAGTAATATCTTCACCACAAGAAAAAGCTAATAGCTTTGGCATTGAAGTAACCGCACAATATGCCTATGCCGATAGTATACTCAAAAAAACATCAGGTAAAATAATTCTTTATTTGAGCAAGAGTGGGTACGATAGTACTATCTCTTACGGCGATTATTTATGGGTGAATAAGCCCCCTCAACCTACAAAACCGCCCCCCAATCTTGCCGAATTTGATTATTCGCAATGGTTGGCTTTAAAAAATGTGTATCACACTGCATTTTTAAAACAAAGCGAGTATAGCAAAACCACTTTGCAGGGGGGCAATGTTCTATTTACATTTTCTTACAAGGCAAGGGATTATTTTAATACGATTTTACAGCGTTATTTATCCGATAGCTCAACTTACGGTGTTGCTGCCGCCCTTGTTTTAGGGCTTCGCGATCAAGTAGATGATGATTTAACCGATGCTTATGCCCGTTCGGGCACCATACATATTTTGGCAGTATCGGGTTTGCACGTAGGGGCTATTTATTTGCTTTTGGTTTTTATTACTGCTTTTATACCTAAAAAGAAATGGTTTTTAGTCGCTAGGCTTTTACTACTTATTTTAGGCTTGTGGTTCTATGCCTTGCTCACAGGTTTATCTCCATCAGTAGTGCGCGCAACAGTAATGTTTAGTTTTATAGCTATTGGCGATGCTATGGGGCGCAAAACCAACCTTTTCAACTCGTTGGCGGGTGCGGCATTACTTACGTTGTGTTTTGACCCTAAAGCATTGTTTACCGTAGGTTTTCAACTTTCGTATTTGGCAGTTGCGGGCATTGGCTTGTTGTATGCACCAATACAGAACCTGTTATCGCCAAAAACTTGGGCACTGCGCAAGGTGTGGCAATTGCTTTGTGTTTCTTTCGCGGCACAACTAGCTACTTTCCCCTTGGCGGTATATTATTTTCATCAGTTTCCTAATTATTTTCTGCTTTCCAACTTACTAATAGTGCCTTTGGGCATGGTCGGGGTGTATCTGGGTTTACTGTTGCTTGTAGTTTCACCCGTGCCTGTTTTAGCTTCTTTTGTAGGAAAGGTTTTAGTTTTTGTATTGCACGCGGCTAATTATTCAGCCCAAAGTATCGAAGCTTTGCCTTTTTCTTATTCATCAGGTTTATATTTTAGTAAAGTAGCAGTAGTAATAGTTTACGGACTAATTCTCTCGGTTTTTATCTACCTAAAAACAAAAAAATACATACCCCTTGCCCTAGGTATCATCTGTTGCATTGGTTTGGCCGTTTTACATTTAGAACGGAACTACCGCACTGCACAAATTGACCAATTTACGGTATATAGTTTGCCTAATGGAAATACGGCTTTTAGTTATATTAAAAGTAATACTGCTGTGGTGTATACTGATAGTTTACTAACTGTTGAAAGCAAAACCTACCGACAAAAAATTGCTCCTCACTTATTACAAAGCAATGTTGGTTCAACTCAAAATATCCATAGCCTAATATTTAACGGCAATTATTTTAGCATAAACAACAAGGGCTTTATAGCTTTGCACAAGAAAAATATTTTGTGGCTGAGCGAGGAAAGCCAATTAAATACAATGGCCAATACCCAATGGGATGTGTTGGTTGTAGACGGCAATCCAAAAATTAGCTTAAAACAATTGAGTGAAAGTATAGCCTGCAAGCGGGTGGTGCTTACTGCAAACAACAAAGCCTATAACCTAAAAATATGGGTGGACGAGGCAAAACAATTTGATAGTAATGTGTACGATATGACCTCGAGAGGGGCGTATCAACTAAATTTTATACCGCATGAGTGAAACATTGGTAAACTACCATACCGAAAATAGAATAGGGTATATTACCCTAAACAGACCTGAGAAACGCAATGCCTTGAATGCCGAGATGGTAACGGCTCTTAAAAACGCATTTACACAGGCTGAGAACGACGAAAACTGTAAAGTGATAGTGTTGCAAGCCAACGGTGAGGCTTTTTGTGCTGGGGCTGATTTGGCCTACTTGCAACAACTGCAAAACAATACCTACGATGAGAATTTGCAAGATAGCCAACACCTAATGGGGTTGTTTTTGCAAATATACACCCACAAAAAAGCAGTAATTGGCAAAATACAAGGCCATGCACTAGCTGGCGGCTGCGGTTTAGCTACTTTGTGCGATATTAGTTTCAGTATACCCGAAGCCAAATACGGCTATACCGAAGTTAAAATTGGTTTTGTGCCTGCTTTGGTAAAAGTGTTTTTATTGCGCAAAATAGGGGAGGGTAAAGCCCGCGAGCTTTTACTTACAGGTAAAATAATTACGGCAGATGAAGCTAAAAACTTTGGCTTGATAAACTTTATCAGTACTAAAGAAACGATTGATAGCGAAGTGCTAGAGTTTGCTACTAAGTTGTGCAACGAGGCATCGGGGCAATCGATAGCATTGGTGAAGGAGATGATTGCCGAAGTACAGCACCTTAGCGTTGAAGAGGGTTTGGAATATGCCGCCCGAATGAATGCCAACGCCCGTGCTACCGACGATTGCAAAAGAGGGATAAACTCATTTTTAACTAAAGAAAAGCTGACTTGGTAATGCAATTGGTAGATACACACACGCACTTATATGCTGAGGAGTTTGATGCCGACCGTGATGAAATGTTGCAAAGGGCTTTTAAGAATGGAGTAACAAAAATATTACTGCCCAATATTGATAGCACATCGTTGCAAGGCATGAAAAATCTTTGTGCCCGGTATCCTGATAATTGCTACCCTATGATGGGTTTGCACCCGTGTAGCGTGAAAGATGATTTTGAAACCGAGTTGGCTTTAGTAGAGAAAGAACTGTTTAGCAACTACAAATACTACGGTGTAGGCGAAATGGGCTTGGATTTGTATTGGGATAAAACCTTTTACCCGCAACAAAAAACTGCCTTTATACAGCAAACAAAATGGTCTATTGAGCTAAACTTACCTTTATCAATACATACCCGTGAGGCAACCGATGAGGCTATTGAATTACTTAGTATGCCTGAGCTAAAAGGAGCACGAGGTGTTTTCCATTGTTTTGGAGGAACAACACAGCAAGCCGAACAAATTATAGGTTTAGGCTTCCATCTGGGTATTGGTGGCGTACTCACCTTTAAAAACTCAAATTTGGGTGAAGTATTAGCTCCCATAGACTTAAGGCATATTGTTTTTGAAACCGACTCGCCATATTTAGCCCCAGTACCCTACAGAGGCAAGCGAAACGAAAGTGCCTATATTTTAAATATAGCTCAAAAACTAGCTGAACTAAAAGATATTAGTCAAGAAGAAATAGCTGCTATTACAACCGCTAACGTAGCTGCTATTTTTGACGTTTAAATATACTGCCAATAGCTAAAGGCTAAAAGCACCTTAGTTACATAAACCTACGGCGCACCAAATCAGAAAACTCTAAAAACAATTTGTTTTCCTCGTCCCAGGCATACTCACGTTTCAAGTTATTAAAAAACATAGTAGCATCGTGCCCGCTGTTTAATCCGTTGATATAGTGTACCGATTTTGTATACGATTCGTGGTCGCCATCAAACAATTGGTTAATAAACTCAAACTTCTTGTTAATGCTTATGGCCTTTTTCAAATCGTGTATAGGCGTTTGTTGCAACTTCGATGCAAGGTCGCTGCCCTCGGGTTTGTGCAAACGGTCGTTTAGCGATGATTCTTTGGTTTCCTCCACTTCTACCGTAGGTGCAGTAGCAACGGGCTTAGTTATAGGTGGAGGAGTAACTGGAGGTACAGGCGGAGGTGTAGCCATAGGCTCTTCAATCTTTTTCTCCTCAACAACCGGTACAGGCGTTTCAATTTTCTTCTCCTCTACCACCACTGGTGTTTCCACTTTTGGCGGTTCAACCACAGGAGTATCTATTTTCTTTTCCTCAACTACAATGGGCGCTTGAACTTTTGGTTGCTCTACCACAGGAGCTTCTACAACAGGCTCGGCTATTGGGGTAGGTACAGGTATTGGTTCAGGCTTTGGTATTTCTTGTTTTGGAGGTAAAGGAGTACTTACTATTTTAGGCTCGTTAGCTACAATAGTTGGGGGTACTTCTTTTTTTACCTCTTGTACAGGGGGCTGTATTTTTTGGGGCGTAGGTGCAGTAACCACAGGTTGTGTATTTTCTTCCACTTTTAGCCCTTGCATTGCATCATATAAATCTACCGTATAGCGGCGAAGCAAGTCAATATCCAACTGGCTCAGGTGTTTTGCTTGGGCAAATTGGTTGTTTAGGTCTATTATCTTAGCAGTAATTTGTTGAATTTTGTCGTGCAGTTCAGTCCTATTGCTCATTTTCAATTATTTTGCGTTTCAAATATAGCCCTAAGGGGTTTAGGGCACGTTAAAATGCGGTGCAAGTATTGCACCATTGTGTGTGTATAATTATTAAACTGTAACAGGGCAAAGAAAGTATGTTTATAGAGCCGATAGGAAATCGTGACCGCCAGAGGGGTTGGATAGAGGTAATATGTGGGTGTATGTTTAGCGGTAAAACTGAGGAACTTATCCGAAGGCTTAAACGTGCCCAGTTTGCGCATCAAAAGGTTGAAATTTTTAAACCACTTACTGATGTGCGCTACCATGAAGACAATATTGTATCGCACAATGCTAATGAGATACGCTCGACTCCTGTTGATTCATCATTAAATATATTATTGATGGCAGGTGATGCCGAAGTGATAGGGGTAGACGAAGCTCAGTTTTTTGATAAAGAATTACCCAATGTTTGCGCCCAGTTGGCTGCAAAGGGTATTAGAGTTATTGCTGCAGGTTTAGACATGGATTATCGTGCGCAGCCTTTTGGCCCTATGCCTAATTTGATGGCTCAAGCTGAGTTTGTTACCAAAGTACACGCAATTTGTATGAAATGTGGTGATTCGGCAACGCATTCTTTTCGAACTTCTAAAGAAAACAGTCAGGTGCTGTTAGGTGAAAAAGAAAGCTACGAGCCACGCTGCCGCCGATGCTTTAATCAAGACTTTAAAGGGTAATCATATTTTTCATTTACTTTTTTCATCTTTAATTGATTAAGACGTATTAACTTGTTCATAAATAACCTATAAACACTAAAATTATGATTAAAAAGGGACTAATACTATTGGCTATTGTAGCTACATTTTTGGCTGCTTGCAACAACTACGGAAAAAAGAAAACCTTTGGAAAAGGTTCTTTGTACTACACTGAAAATATTACTGAAGAGCAAGCCGATAAGGCAGGTGCCTTTTTAAAAGAAATGGGGTATTTAAGTGATGATAAAGAAACAAGTATACAGCTAGACAAAGTTGATAGCACTTATAAAATACGCTTAGTTGTTAGCGAAGAATACCAAGAAAAAGATACTTCTTTAGATTTTAGCTTTAAGGCTTTGGGCTTTTTGGCTTCAATATCAGTATTTGATAGTAAACCTATTGAGGTGGATTTGTGCGATGGCAGGCTAAATACTAAACGTACTTTAAAATAAGATTTAACTGTTATTTAGCAGTTTATAATGCGGAACAGGCTTTTGCCTGTTCCGCATTGTTTTTTACTATAACATTACCCTGTTGCTCAAAGTGTCCCTGCTTTGGGATAGTGTTTAGTAGTGTTCCGCTGCAAATAATATTTAAAGTGGACTAGAATAAGAGTGAACTTCAAGCATAGGTACTTGAATGAACAAGACTCCTGACTTCGCAGGAATACCTCTCATCTCTTCATAAAAGGCTTGTGTGTAGATAAATAGTGACTAAGGCTGGGGCAGATTACCTGTTGGTTTTTATTCCCAATGCAAAATGAATATAAGGTCAAAAAAAAATGCCCGCATTTGCGGGCATTTTATATTCTATACAAAATAAATTACAAATTATGCACCCACATCGTGGTGAACAGTTTCTTGCAAGTATGGGTGATTTTTTGGGAACAAGTTGGCTTTGCTTAACGAAGTAAGTAATACATACATAAACAAACCGGTAAATATCATTGGCATACCAATTTCAAGTAAGCCAATTGAACCTGTTTCTTGCATAACACCAGGGGTAACCATCATGTATACGCCACTCCAGTGACCTACTAATATTACAACAGCACCTATAACCAGTGGCATTGGTTTACGTTTGTTATTACGTGTCATAAACCAAATGAAAGGGAAGAAGAAACACAAAGCAATGTTTGTCCAAAAATGGAAGCTATACGGGCCATTAAAACGTGCAGTATAGTAAGTTACTTCTTCAGGAATATTAGCATACCATATCAATAGGTATTGAGATAACCAGATATACGTCCAGAAAATACTGAAAGCAAACATGTATTTACCCAAATCGTGCATTACATCTTCATTGATAAATGAAAGGTAACCTTGAGATTTAAGGAATACTACGGTTAAAGTCATTACTGCTATACCTGATACAAAACCTGTTGCAAAGTTGTATACAGAGAATATAGTAGAGAACCAGTGAACATCAACCGACATTACTACTAACCAACTAAGGATAGAGAATAAGAAGGCAAATAGGAAGGTAAACTGTGCTGAATAGCGAATTGACTTTTTAAAGTGTTTTAGTTCACCCGCTTCGGCTTCGTCTTCTTTAAGCGATTGTTTGCGAATAGCCATAGTAAACAGGATGAATATTACAGAAAAACCAATGGTTGCCCCATATAACATACCTGAGTTAAGGAAACCTGATTTACCATCAATAATAGCATCGTAATGTTCGCTAGCTTTGTCGGTAATACCTTCGTGCATCCAGTGGTATAAGTCTTGTGCTCCAAAAGCAATAGGTATAAGAAGCAATACTAAAGCAAAAGGGAGGAAAGTACCCATTGCTTCGGGTATACGCATTAAACCTGCTGACCAACCTGCATTGGCAAGACGATTAACAGCTATAAAAAATGTGCCTATTACAGCCAAAAGGAAAAAGAACCAACTGTTTATAAGTAAGTTACTCCACAAACGAGCAGTCCAAGGTACATCTGCGTGGTGTGCAGATGCTGCTTCGTGACCGTGTCCTTCTGTTGCAGCTGCATTACCTTCGTTATGTGTTTCTTCAGCGTGATTATCGTGTGCCGCTGTTGCTGCTTTAGTAGCATGTGCATCACCGTGGTGACCGCCATGTTCTTCAACAACAGTTGTATTTGTTTCGTGATGTCCGGCTCCTGATTTGTGCATAAAGATACCGGCAGTAGTAAGCACTATGCCCACTATTATGAGTACCCCAATCCACATTTTGGTGCGGGGACTCATCACATATCTTTCATCAGCTATTTGTACTAGTTCGGTATGTGCCATTGCAGGATTAGTTGTTTTTTAAATAGTTTACGTAATGAATAACTTGCCAACGCTCTTCGGGTGTTAATACCGATGCGTATGAACCCATAAGGTTTAACCCGTAGGTAATGGTATGGTACATTCCACCGTCAGACAAAGCTTGTATCCTGCCTGATTTGTATGATGGAATATTGTTGGGCGGGAATTTTACTGAAACAGTACCTTTTCCTAAACCATCAATACCGTGGCATGGTGCACAGGTACGGTTAAATAATTTTTTACCGTATGCTAAAGTTGTTTCCGTTAATGGAATAGGGTTTTTTAGCATTTTTTGTGCTGAATCTTTTCCCGCCAAACTATTTGTAAACGGGTATTGCATAGCCAAGTAGTTGTTCATATAACTATGGCCTGCTTCAAATGTTAAATCACGAGGTATAGTACCTTGCACAGGTTCGCGCATGGCTTTACCATCTGTAGTAAGCATTCTTTCTTTACCACTAACACCAACAATCATATAAACTTTGTCGGCCAATTGACTCATGGGTTCGTAGCCTTTTGATACATACATATCAGGGGCATACTCAACGCCTGGGTTATCACCACCTGCAGTGCCACAACTTTGAAGCATCAAAGCTAAGCCCAATGAAGGCAGTATATATTTTAAGATAGTTTTTTTCATTTGCTAACTCCTTTCTCGCGTATATCAATCGCTCCGTTTTGTTTCAACACATTACCCAACTCATCACGCCCCAATTTTTGTTTATCCATATTTATAGAAATGATATACAAATCATCAGTTTGGCGTAAGTCAACCAATTTTTCACGCTGACCATGTACCATACGGTTACGATAGAAGAACAATATCATCATACCAAAAGCGGTAAACAATATGGTAAGCTCAAAAGTTACAGGTATAAAAGAAGGCATATAGCCATCGTTAGGCTTACCACCAATGTTCATTGGAAAGTCGAAAATGTTAGTGAACATTTCTAATGAAACCGCTGATATAGCACCCAAAGAACCACAAATAAATGCACCTATAGTAAGACGGGTACGTTTAATATCCATTGCTTTTTCGATACCGTGAACAGGGTGAGGTGTGTAGCAATCTTCCATAGCTACTCCCATATCCTTCATCTTGTAAGCAGATTTTAGGAATTGATCGGCATCATCATAAACGCCGTACAACATATTATTACTCTTTTTGCTCATTGCCTGCTGTTTACTAATTAGTGTGAGTGATTATCGCTATCGTTATGTTTTTTAGTCGGAGGCAATATTGCTTTCACCTCAGCCATGTTTATTACAGGTAAGAACCTGCAAAACAAGAAGAAGCAAGTGAAGAATAAACCAAACGAACCTACAAATATTCCTACTTCAGTAGCTGTTGGATAATACATTACCCAGCTTGAAGGCAAATAATCACGGTGAAGTGAAGTTACTATGATTACAAAACGCTCGAACCACATACCTATATTCACTATTATCGACATAATAAAGATAAACCAAGGTGTAGTACGTGCCCATTTAAACCAAAATACTTGAGGTGCTAGCAAGTTACAAGACATCATTGTCCAGTATGCCCACCAGTACTCACCACTCATACGGTTAAGGAACGCGTATTGCTCGTATTGTACGCCTGAGTACCAAGCGATAAAAAACTCTGTAATGTATGCAACACCTACTATAGAACCTGTTAGCATTACTACACGGCACATGGCATCCAAGTGTCCTGTGGTAATGTAGCTCTCGTAGTTCATCACTTTACGTACTATAATTAGCAGCGTAAGCACCATACCAAAACCAGAGAAGATTGCACCCGCCACAAAGTATGGAGGGAAGATGGTAGTGTGCCAACCCGGTACTAATGATGTAGCAAAGTCCATAGATACAATGGTGTGTACCGAAAGTACCAGTGGAGTTGATATACCTGCTAATATTAGCGATACTACCTCGTAGCGAGCCCAAGTACGTACACTACCATCCCAGCCCATAGCGAAGAAGTGGTACATAAATTTGCGCACTTTAGTGGTAGCACGGTCACGTACTGAAGCGATATCAGGAATAAGACCTAAGTACCAAAACAATAATGATACTGAGAAGTATGTTGATATTGCAAATACGTCCCAAAGTAGGGGAGAGTTAAAGTTTACCCAAAGTGAACCAAATGCGTTGGGAAGTGGTAAAGCCCAATAAGGACCAATCCAAACCCTACCCATGTGAAACAAAGGAAATATTGCCGCACACATTACCGCAAAAATGGTCATCGCCTCAGCCGAACGGTTGATTGACATTCTCCATTTTTGACGGAACAGCAAAAGAATTGCTGATATAAGGGTACCGGCGTGACCAATACCTACCCAGAACACGAAGTTGGTAATATCCCAAGCCCAACCTACTGTTTTGTTTATACCCCACAAACCCAAACCAACAGTGGAAGAGGTCCATAGGTTCCAGCCTAAAATACCTAAACATATTACCGAAATGATGAACCCAATCCACCATGCTTTGGTGGGCTTGTTTTCCATAGGGCGGCAAATGTCGGCAGTTACATCGGCTACCGTTTTTCCACCCGTTACAAGTGGTTCTCTTATGGGAGATTCGTACATGGCTTATCTATTCTTGATTAAATGTGTTAGTCCTCTTTTTAAAATAATAATGCTTAGTGAGCGTGGCTTTCTTCGTGTTTTTCAGTTTTTGCACTAGAGTTGCCATTACCTTTCACTTCTTCAGTATTGCGTATTTTAGTCATATAAGCCACTGAAGGTTGCACGTTCAATTCATCCAACATGTGGTACGAACGTTCGTTGCGGAATAGGCGACTAATTTCGCTTTTAGGGTCTTTTAAGTCACCAAATACAATAGCACCGGTAGGGCAAGTTTGTTGGCAAGCTGTTTTTATATCACCGTCGGCTACTTTGCGGTTTTCTAATTTAGCTTGCAACTTACCGTATTGGATACGTTGTACGCAGAACGAACATTTTTCCATAACACCTCGGGTACGTACGGTTACATCAGGGTTGATGACCATTTTACCCAAGTCGTTATTCATATAATAATCAAAGTTGTCGTTATCGTTGTAGCGGAACCAGTTGAACCTACGTACTTTATAAGGGCAGTTGTTAGCACAGTATTTAGTACCAATACAACGGTTATAAGTCATTTGGTTCAAACCTTCGCTGCTGTGTGTAGTTGCCAATACCGGGCATACAGTTTCGCAAGGTGCATGGCCACAGTGTTGGCACATCATAGGTACGTGTATAACACTTACGCTATCGTACATTTTTGCTGCTTCTTCACCTTCAAGCCTTGTGTAACCTTCGTTTTCACCAATAGCTAAATCGCCTGATTTTGTGAAACCAGCATTTAATTGGTTGTCTTCTTCGTTATACTTTTCTGGTGAAAAACGGTAGTAGCGGTCGATACGTATCCAGTGCATTTCGCGGCGGCGACGTACTTCGTCTCTACCTACAACAGGTACGTTATTTTCAGCATTACAACTTACTATACAAGCACCGCAACCGGTACAAGCATTTAAGTCTATAGCCATACCCCATTTGTGGCCTTTGTTATCGTGCTCTTCCCAAAGGGTGTGGTATTGGTTATTGTTTTTTGGGTCGCGTATCAAACCATGATGATCGTGGTTGTTTACTTGTGGATCAGCTATATAACCGCTCAAAGTAGCTTCACGCACTATATCACGTCCCTCAATAGAGTGGTGCGTTTGTGTGCGGGCTAACTCGTAGCGTTTGCTACCTTTAGTAAGTTCTACCTTAGTCGCTATATTGCTGTAAGCACCGTTAGTAAAGCTACGGGTTGGGTATACGTCAAAGCCTTTAGCTTCAGCGGCAACCTTACCCATTTCAACACGGCCATAACCTATTGCCATACCAATGGTATCGCGAGCTTGCCCCGGTTGAATAATTACGGGTACATTTTCATATTTAACACCGTTTACAGTTACATTTACGGTATCACCTTCAGAAACTTCTAATCTATCAGCGTTAAATTTAGAAAGGCTGGCGTAGTTATCCCAAGTTACTTTAGTAATAGGATCGGGCATTTCTTGCAACCAAGGGTTGTTGGCTTGGCTACCATCGCGCAGTGCTACACCTTCGTAAGCTATAAACTCAAGCGAACCATCTTTTGATGGAGCGGCAATTTTAGATGCCATCTCAGCGTAGTTGGTAGCTGAGGTATATGCTACGGGTGTTTTAGCAGGCAATGCAAACACACCGTTTTGTATACTTTCGTTCCACATGGTGGTGAAAGAGGTGTATTTGGTTTGCGCACCAAACATTTTAGTTTTCCAGTTATTTTTTATGTAGTCGTATGCAGGGGTGTTATTACCCGACCAAACCAAGAAGCTCTCAAGAGCTTGACGAGTTTCAAAAACACGTTGTATGGTTGGTTGTGCAAAGCCATAATAGCCTGCTTTTATTTCTGCATCTCCCCAGCTTTCTAAAAAGTGATTGTCGGGAGCTACGTATTGGCAAACTTTAGCAGTATCATCAATGCTAGTGCTTAGGCTAACACTTAGTTCTGCTTTCTTAATGCCATCAGCAATTTTTTTACTGTCGTGGTAAGTGTATACAGGGTTTACACCATACATTATCACTGCTTTTACGCCACCGCTTGCCAATTCACCAACAAAGGCTTCAAAACCGGCATCGGTAGCAGTATATTGTTTGCTGTAATTGTCTAAATCTATTGTAGTACCATAGTTACCAAGCATTTCGTTAATGCCGTTTACTACACACTGTGTAGCGTGGTCGTTACTACCGCAAACTACCAAACCTTTACCTTTATTAGCCCAAAGGTCGGCAGCAGCTTTGCTTATTGCATTACCTGCTAATTCTTTAGTGCCACTGCTAAGTGCATCTTTACCTGCCAGTTTTGCAATAGCATTGTAAAGTTGTACTACGTATGTACCCTGTTGTGAAGGTTTCATAGTCATACGTATATCAGCATTTGAGCCTGTTAATGATAACAATGCTTCAAACTGATAGTGGCGTGATAATTCTTTTTGTCCGTTGCGTAGGTTACGGTTTTTAGCCCACTGACGAGAAAACTCAACAGGAGATAACCAAGCACCTAAAAAGTCGGCACCAAAACTTACTATAACGTTTGCTTTATCGAAGTTGTATTGAGGTACAACGGCTTTATCAAAGCACATTTTGTTTGCCTCAATAATTCCGCTATATGAAATAGCATCGTAAGTAACGTGTTTAGTAGTAGGATATTTGGCGGTAAACTCTTCAATAGCACTAAGCATTGAAGGGCTGTTTATCGAGTTTGTAACTAAACGTATAGCTCCACCTGAGGCAGCTATTTGTGCTAGTTTATCGCTTATTTCTTTGTCAATTGTACCCCAGTTGGCTGCTTTGCCCTCTTTTAGCGCAGCATCTAAACGCTCGCTATCGTAAAGGCTAAGTATAGAGGCTTGCCCGTAAGCATCAACCCCACCACCCGTAAACGATTTGTCGTTACCTTCTATCTTAATCGGACGACCTTCGCGGGTTTTAACCAATACAGGAAGGTTGTTATAGGTAGAAGAATACCAGTTGGGATTACCGGGGGTAATCTCTTCGGGCTTTATAACATAGGGTATTACATTTTTTACAGGAGCTGTATTACAGGCTGCCAAAGCAACTGCTGAAACACTGAAACCGAAGAACTTTAGGAAATCCCTACGGTTCGACGACATACTCATGGTATCTTCGCTAAATGCTTCTTCTAAAGGTAAACCTTCGGCAAACTCATTTTTATTAGCCTGTACAAAGGCAGGTTCCCTATTCAGTTCCTCTAAACCCTTCCAGTATTTATTTTTATTTTCCATCTATCGATTTTAATGATGAAGGTGGTTACGTGTAAATTAAAAAATTGAGATTAGTAGTGGCATTTGGCACATTCAAGCCCACCATTCATTGCCACGGTGTATTCTTTTCGGCCCATGCCTTTCAATTCTTCGTGTAGTTTTTCGTAGTAATCGTTATTAGCTACGTCAACTTTAGCTTCGCGGTGGCAGTTTATACACCAGCCCATTTGTAGGCTTGTGTGCTGCTCAACCTTTTTCATGGTTTCTATAGGCCCGTGGCAAGTTTGGCATTCTACTTTGCCTATTGCTACGTGCTGAGAGTGATTGAAATATGCGTGGTCGGGTAGGTTGTGTATACGTACCCATTTTATTGGTGTATTGTTTTTGTAAGCATCACGAATTTTTTGAATTTCGGGCGATACTTCTCCATTGTATTTGTCTTTAGCGTCAACATAGCTATGGCAGTTCATACAAGTGTTTACAGCGGGTACGCTTGCTTGTTTGCTATACGATGCTGTTGAGTGGCAAAATTGGCAGTCCATTTTGTACTGACCTGCGTGTAAACTGTGGTCAAAAGCAATGGGCTGAGTGGGTGCGTAGCCTTTTTGTACTCCAATTTCTTGGTTTGCGTATTTAAAGTAAAAACCACCACCAACTACGGCAAACAATCCGCCTACTACCAATATGGTAATGGTAGGGTTTAAATCTTTTACCCAAGGAAGGAATTTGCTTTCGTAAAAGCTAGGTTTGGCTGCGGCAACATCCTCAGGGAATTTTTTTGCCATTAATGAGCCTAACATTACTTTTACCCTTGATAATAGTAGGGTAATGGCCAACAATACTATTATAAGTATTGTTAGTACAAACAATGTGCTGCTTGAGTAGAAACCTTCACCTCCGCTTGATGCGGTTTGAGAAACAGCTACACTTGTAGCTTCGCCTCCATCTATTGTAGTTGTGCTTGCTGCAACTGCTACAGGGGCGGTTTCTATATATTTTAATATTGATTTAACCTGACCTTCGTTCAAAAATTCAAAGTTGGTCATGTTAGATTTGTTGTTCTCTTCGTAAAGCTTTACTGCTAGTGCATCGCCACTGGCTATTAAGCCGGGTGAGTTGCGTATCCACTTTATCAGCCAAGCCTCGCTACGACCCGGACGTTTATGTACATCACGCAGTGCTGGGCCAATCATTTTTGAATCGACGGCATGGCAAGCTGTACAGTTTTCGTTAAAAAGTTTTTCGCCTTCGGCTGCATCTTGTGCAGATGCCACAGTAGGTAATGAAAGCAATCCGATGATTGCCGGTAATATTAAAAGACGTTTTAGCGTTGAAGTATGCACCATATACTTAAAAGGGTTTAAAACATACGGTAGGGTTAGTTTACTCACAATTTTACCGTTGTTTTGGGCGCAAATATAGTGTGCAATTGCAATGGAAGTCTAAAAAAAGTACACAAATTTATTAATTTAAAATCCGTCTAAATAAACAAAAAAGTGCACTGTTTTTCAGTGGTTTGAGGTAGGGGGAGGGTTGGTTTTAAGAAAAAAATTACGAAGGTAATTTCATCATGTCTAATGATGAGTACACAGAGTTGTTGCTGATATACTCAGGCACTATCTGTTTCATTTTCTTCACTATGAGGTCGTAATCGTGCTTGTTTACCAGTTCAATAAGTGCATTTACCTCTTCGGTAATCACTTCATAATCGTATGGTTTTATTTTAGCAATAGTGATTTTAGGGTGGTGGGTAGGCAGTGTGTTTTCAGAATCGTTTAGCAATTCTTCCATCAGTTTTTCGCCTGGTCTCAAGCCTGTAAACTCAATGGTAATATCTTTACCTAGCTTTAAGCCTGATAGTTTTATCATTTTTTTGGCTAAATCAACAATCTTAACACTTTGCCCCATATCAAAAATGAATATTTCACCGCCATTACCCATGTTTCCTGCTTCAATTACCAGTTGGCAGGCTTCAGGAATAGTCATAAAATAGCGGGTAATATCAGGGTGGGTAACTGTTATTGGGCCTCCTTCGGCAATTTGTTTCTTAAATAAAGGTATTACTGAACCGTTTGAGCCTAAAACATTACCAAAGCGGGTGGTGATAAAACGTGTTTTTGTATTGATTGGCGAATTGTTTAGCGATTGAACGTATATTTCGGCAATACGTTTGCTTGCACCCATAACATTGGTAGGGTTTACAGCCTTATCGGTTGATACCATAACAAACTTACCAATACCGTATTTTACGGCTAAATCGGCTAATGTTTTTGTGCCTCTTACATTGGTAGCTATGGCTTCATCAGGGTTGGCTTCCATTAAAGGCACGTGTTTGTATGCCGCAGCATGGTATATCACATCGGGCAAATAGGTAGCCACAATTTGTTCTATTTTTTCAAGGCAACGTATATCAGCAACAATAATTTCAACTGTTTTGCTGTAACCGTGGTTTTTAAACAATTCTTTAAGCTGGCTTTCCAATTCGTATAATGGTGTTTCAGCTTGATCTATAAGCACAAGTTTTAATGGGTAGAAGGGGATAACTTGGCGAACAATCTCACTACCTATTGAGCCTGCTGCACCTGTTATCATTATCGTTTTACCTTTAATGTTTTCGCTTATTTTTTCAATATCAAGTTGTATTACGTCACGTTCAAGCAAATCTTCGATATTTACTTTTTTAAACTGACTAAAGCTCAACTCGCCATTAATCCATTTTTCAACCGGTGGAATTACTTTTATTTTAAGGTTAAGGGCAAGGCAGGTTTCAATTATATTTTTTTTGCTTTGCTTACTTATGTTCTGTATTGATATAATTACTTCGTCAACCTTATTAATTTTGGCTACCCTTTCAAGGTGTTGTCCACTGTGGTAAATAGGTACGCCGTCAATACGTTTTTTTGCTTTGGCAGGGTTATCATCAACAAAGCCAATTACTCTATACCTATTACGGTTTTCTTGCTCAAGGGTACGTTTAGTAATCAACCCCGAATCTCCTGCACCATAAATAATTACATTTATACGTCCGTTATTACTATTGTTATTGTCGGTAGCATTAATGCGTTTGTATAAATATTTATAGGCAAAGCGTGATGAAGTCATCAGTACTAATGATATAAAGAAATCTATAATTACTACTGAGTGCGGTATAAGGAAACGGTGATTTTCTGTAAATAAGGTGGTGATGTAGTTTGAGGCTATAAATAGCGTACTGCCTATAAACAGGGTAGTAAAAATGCGTATAATATCTTGTGTGCCCGAGTAACGAACAATGCCATGATATGTTTTGGCTATATAAAAGGTGATAAACCTAACGGCTAAAAATAGGGGTATTGCATTATAAATCACATTGTACTGCTGTATGCCCATTTCAAAATTATAGCGCAATACATGGGCTAGAGTAAATGAAAAAAGACAAATACTAAGGTCGATTATTAAAATAATCCAACGCGGGATATGCTTTTTTGGTGATTTATTAAGAACTTCATCCCATTTCATAATCACAAACTTATATTAATATATTCCAAAATTTACCAAACTATTATACCAGTTGCACTAACCTTGTACGACTTGTAGTTTTTTTGTTTCGAGTGGGGATATAAACGATGCGGGTATATTAATTAATACCGATTGGTTTATATATTCCACTTTAATTGAAGCTCTTTTTTCTCCTCTATAATCCACCAATTCACCTTTTATACCCATCATTGCGCCTGCAATAATTTCTATTGGTGTACCCGGCGAAAGGTTGTCGGCAACCTCTAAATCATCAGGAAATTCTAAAAGTAGCTTTTGTATTATTTCAATTTCACGTTGTGGTATGTATACCGCTTTGCCCGAAAAGGTAATAAAGCGTACTACACCCAATGTATTTAAAACTTTAAAATATTCAGCCTCAGATATTTGAACAAATATGTACGATTTAAACAAAGGCTCTTCAACCCATTTTTTTCTATCACTCCATTTTTTTAACTGTTTGTATAGGGGTAAATAGTAACTAATACCCGCCTTTTCAAAACGGTCGGCCACTTTCTTCTCAGAGCGTGGCAAGGTATACACTGCATACCAGTATTTATTGGGTAGGTTACTCATACAAGGCAAAAACTACAGTTCAATATAACCTTTTGTAACTTTTAATGTGATTATTAGAAATTTCAAACGATTACAAAGCACAATTACAAAGTTATGTTATTTATTTTAATACTTTTTTGACTGTTATATTATGAAATGGTTGTAAATAAACAATTGCTTAGGTTAAGGTTACAAATGTAATATTTCTGCATTGTTTATTAGAACAACTGTATTCATTTTTTGTATAAGTGCTAAAGCAACAAAGCCACCTAAATTTTAGGTGGCTTTGTTATTAAGTATTACTATTAGTTTATCTAATGTTTTTCTCTCGCATTACTGCCTTTAGCCATTTTAGCAAGAATACCATCATTAACGATGCCGCTAATGCCAATACAAAGTTGAGTAGGAAGAAGTGTGATTTATCTTCAAACCCTTCCCAAAGGCTTGATAACATACCCGATAGTTTATTACCCACTGCTGTAGAGAGGAAAAACCCTCCCATCATTAATGCGGTAATACGCGGCGGGCTTAGTTTTGATACCAGTGAAAGTCCCATAGGCGATAAACAAAGCTCGCCAATGGTTATAACAGCGTATGTCATTATCAGCCACCAGCTACTGGCTTTTTCGCTATCAAGGTTGGTGGCTTTTACTGCACCTACCATTACCAATGCCGATAGTGCGGTGATGAATAAACCAATGGCAATTTTGCTGGGGGTGCTAGGTTCTTTGCCTCGTTTACGTAAGAAACCAAAAAAGCCAACTACTATTGGGGTAAGTAGTATTATCCAAAATGGATTTACCGATTGGTATATTTCTGTTGAAACCAGTTTCAAATCTTGTCCCTGATTTGGCCATTTTTCTTTAGGAAGATTAGAAAGGTATTTTATTGAACTTTCTTCTAGTTTTATTCTTTGTGCAATAGCTTTTGATGCCACATTATCATTGGCATCAATATAAGTTTGCTTTAATGCACCCAAACTATCCATGTGGCTTTTCAAACTTGTGTTAGAATAATCTACAAACTCGCCATAAGTAATGGTTTGTGATATGCCCAGTGTGTTGGATGCTTTTTCAAAACTGGCAGGCATTTCACGGTTGGTATAGTCTTCAGCCCAAACGGTAAGCGCATCACCATTTTGATGGAAAACAGCCCAAAACACCACTAAGCAAGCATATACCGCTAATAGCGCACCAATGGGGCGTTTGTCTTCGTGATTGGCTTTTACATACATGTATACAAAAAATAGAATTACAGGTATACAGCCAAATATAAAGGCATCATTGGTATCAGTGCCCAAAAGATTACCGTGTGGATTGCTTGGGCTGGTTACACCACTGATAAAATAACCTATTACCCCAAATACAAACATAGGCACTAGTACAAATCCAAATATTTGTAAGAGCGACATATCGCCTTTTTGGGTAGGTTTCATTACATCGGCTTCTTTTACATGGCGTGTACCTAATATAAAAATAATTACACCTAAAAGCATACCTACACCTGCAGCAATAAATGCGTGTCCCCAACCAAAGTTGTTACGCATATAGGCAGCCACAAAGTTGCATACAAATGCACCTATGTTTATACCCATGTAAAATATGTTGTAGCCTGCATCTTTATTGTCGCGGTAGCGATCGTCGTTGTATAAATTACCTACTAGGGTAGATATATTGGGCTTGAAAAAGCCATTACCCAAAATGATAAGCAGTAATGATGTATAAAATGCAGTTTCGCCATGAAGCGAAAGACCAAAATAGCCCGCAGCCATTAATATACCCCCTGCTACTATTGATTTTCGGTAACCAAAAACCCTATCGGCCAAAAGTCCGCCTATAAAAGGGGTTAGGTAAACCAAACCAAGGTATGTACCGTAAATGTCAGATTTTTTTTCGGGAGAGAAGCCCATGCCTCCTGCATCCCAACTATCAAGCATATATAACGAAAATATGCCTAGCATTAGATAGTAGCCAAAGCGTTCCCACATCTCGGTAAAAAACAAGACGTACAGGCCTTTAGGGTGTTTTTGTTCTTTATTACTCATTTGATAAATAGTTGATGTTTGTTTATTTATGTAAAAATAGCAAAGCCCTGCAAAATGCAAGGCTTTAGCTTATATATTTTAGATAAAATGTTGCTTATACAACACCGTGCATCATTTTTAGCAGCCATTTGTTAATGGCAAATAGAAGTATAGCGGCAGCCCCTGCCATGTATACAAATATCATAAAGAAATCAAACAGGTTGTCAATCTTCATGCCTAAGAATGATGGTTTTACGGGTTTTAAATTCCAAACCTCTAATTCTTTTTCTTTCACTCTGCCTTCAGCAGTGGGGCGATCGGTTACTTTATATCCAATCAAGTAATTTCCATCAGCACTTACTACTGCATTGCTAATTTCTTTACTGGTGATGTGCATTAATTTTAAGTGGTATACTGATACTTCTTTCTTTTCAGCAGTTAATGTAAAAGAAGAGATAGTGTCTTTTGAATCGTTTTCGCCTGCAAACTCTATATTGGCTACAGGTAATTTATACATTTCTTTTGCCGATTGTTCCCAAACAGCACTATCAATAGTTTGTGATGCAATAATGCTCATTGTAGTACTATCAGATTTTATTGCTGCGGTTTCTATTTTAACCTCTTCAGGGTATAATGAGCTAAGCTCACCGGCAAGTTTGTTTGATGCCGCATTGACTCATAAACCAAACACCCATAAGTAGTGATACTACACGGGCTGGAGCTAGTTTTACTACCATTGATAAACCAATAGGAGATAGGCAAAGCTCGCCAACGGTGTGGATTAGGTAAAGACCAACCAACCATATCATACTTACTTTATCCCAAGGCTCTATTCCGTATACACCCCAAGCAATAAACAAATAACCAAGGGCTAGAAAACCTAAACCTATTGATTGTTTTACTGGTGATGCGGGTTCTTTACCACGTTTGCCCAAAACTCCCCAAATTGATACTGCAACAGGTGCCAGTAGCACTATAAAGGCTGCGTTGAACGATTGGAACCAACTGGCGGGCATAGTCCACCCAAATAAGGTACGGTTAGTTTGCTCTTGTGCAAAGAAGGTTAGTGATACACCCGCTTGCTCAAACGCCATCCAGAAGAAGATAACAAAGAATGCTACTATGTAAATAACCCATATACGGTCTTTCTCAATCTTGGTAAGCGAAGGGTCGCTAACAATAATAGCAGGAAGAACAATAGATATAGCAAATATTATTGAACCAATAACATCAAAACCAAGAGGAATATAGAATAAAAAGAAAAGAACAACAAGAGCAATAACACCAATACCTAATACTTTAGGACTAAGTTTTGATGATGGGGTATTGGCATCTTTAACAAGTTCTGCCTTTTTAGGAGGCATACCAACGGCTTCGCCATCAGGAGTAACAATGTATTTGTTTTTAAGCCAAACGAAGGTAATAAGGCTTATAACCATACCTACGCCTGCTGCAAAAAAGCCCCACTTAAAGGCTTCGGGCATTATAAGTTTTGATGAGTCGTATTGCTCGCCCAAACCACCACAAACAACGGGGGCTATAAGTGCACCTAAGTTAATACCTTGGTAAAATATTGTAAAAGCTGAATCTACACGACGGTCGCCATCAGGATATAGCGAACCTACCATTGTAGAGATATTGGGTTTAAAGAAACCGTTACCAAAAATAAGGAAACCCAAACCTGTGTACATTATTAATGTAGCAGTGTCTGTCGACTCGTACATGGCACCACTTGCAAACATGAAAAACTGCCCAACGGCCATAAGTGCACCACCAAAAATTATTGAACGGCGATTGCCCCAATACCTATCGGCTATGTAACCGCCCAAAAGGGGGGTAAGGTATACCAAACCGGTATAGCTACCGTATATTTTTGATGCTGTTGCTTTATCAAACAACAAAGCATTTATCATATATAACGAGAATATGGCACGCATACCGTAGTAGCTAAAACGCTCCCACATTTCTGTCATATACAATAGGTACAACCCTTTAGGGTGTTTTTCAGATGTAGTACTCATTTATACGTTTTGTTAAAATTAAATTTTCGTAAAACTAGTTGTTAAATTATAAAAAGCAAGCAGCTTATAGTTTTTCAAGCCAAAAAGCAGTCATTCGGCTATACAAATGATAGCGGGTCATGCGACCGCCAATACTGTGGTTTTTATTAGGATATATTTCACTGTCAAATTTCACCCCTTTGTTTATCATGGCGTTTACCATTTCTACAGTATTTTGAAAATGTACATTGTCATCAGCCGTACCGTGTATTATAAGGTAATTGCCTTTTATTTTTTCTACATGGTTTATGGGTGAGTTATTATCGTAACCGTTTGCATTTTCTTGCGGGCGTTGCATATAACGTTCGGTATAAATATTATCATAATACCTCCAGTTGGTAACGGGGGCAACAGCAACAGCACTTTTAAATACATCAGCACCTTTGCTAATACATAGTGACGACATATAACCTCCATAACTCCAACCCCAAATGCCTATACGGCTGGCATCAATATAGCTTTGTTTGGCAAAATATTTGGCCGCTTCTATTTGGTCGATAGTTTCGTATTTGCCTAATTCTTTATAGGTAAGTTTTTTAAACTCTTCGCCACGTCCGCCTGTACCTCTGTTATCTACACAAGCTATTACATAGCCTTGTTGTGCAAGGTACTGATACCATAGGTAGTTACTGCCGCCCCAACGGTTCATTACCTGCTGGTTGCCCGGGCCACCGTATACAAACATTAGCAGCGGGTATTTTTTATTTGGATCGAAATCAGCAGGGCGAATCATCCAGTAGTTCAACTCAACACCTTCGCTTGTTTTTAGGGTAGAAAACTCAGAACCTCCGAAATTATATTCTTTCATCTTCGCATCAAGCTCTTTGTTATTGGCTAATTCGCGTACCAGTTTGCCTTTGTTGGTAAATATGCTTTGGGTATAACCACCGCCCATAAACGACTCCAAATCCATATAGTATGTAAATGTTGGATTAAAGGTAATGCTGTGCGTGCCACCGTTTTTAGTAAGCTGTGTTTTGTTTTTACCTTTTAGACTAATGCTATACAGATGCCTTTCGATAGGCGTATTTTCGGTTGAGGTATAGTAAAGGGTTTCTTTCTTTTCATCATAACCTAAAAAGGCATCTACTTCCCAATTGCCTGTTGTTATTTGGTTAATTTCTTTTCCATCAATAGCATACAAATACAAGTGGTTGTAGCCGCTTCTTTCGCTAGAGAATATAAAATGCTTACCGTCTTTCAAAAAAGTAAGGTTGTCGTTAATATCAACATAGTATTTGTTTTCTTCGGTATATATGGTTTTTAGCTGGGCGTTTGCGGCAGCATCAACCAACACAATTTCAAGTTTGTTTTGCAAGCGGTTTAATCTTTCAAATGCCAGTACATTGGGGTTTTGTGTCCATTTAATGCGGGGTATGTATTGGTCGTTTTCACTACCCTCGTTCACCTCAAGTACTTTAGCGGTTTCAAGGTTGTATATTTTTACATCAACGGTTGAGTTGTCTTCGCCTGCTTTGGGGTATTTAAACACATCTTGTTCAGGATAAAGTGTGCCGTACATATCCATGCTAAATTTTTTCACACGGCTTTCATCAAAACGATAAAAGGCTATTTGTGTGCCGTTGGCATTCCATTCAAAACCACGGCTCATGCTAAATTCTTCTTCATACACCCAATCAACAGCACCGTTTATTATAGCATCATCTTTACCGTCGGTAGTTATTTGTGTGGTTTTGCCGCTTTTGTAGTCGGTATAGTATAGGTTGTTATCCTTAACATAAGCTACTTTGCTGCCGTCGGGAGAGAAGCTGGCATACATTACTTTTTCAGTAGCAACAGGATAGGCTTTTTTCTCTTTCAAATCGTATACATAGTATTTACTGCGCGAGCTGTGGCGGTAAATTTGTTCAGTTTCAAGGCTTATCAGCAGTTGATTTTCGTTGGCACTAAACTCGTAACTGTAGTAAGGTGCTTTGCTAAAGCCCAAGCCTAAATCGTAGGGATTAAAAACGGTTTGTGTGGCTTTGCCTGTGCTGTACTCGTATTTAACTACCAATAGAGTGTCGCCACCCTCGTAGTTATAATAGCTTTTGCCATCGGCAGAGGGTACAAAACCCGATACATAATTCAGTCTGAAAGTATTGTTCAGAAATATATCTTCAAGTGTAATTTTCTTTTGGGCGAAGGCGGTAGTTGCAAAAGCCGCTATAATTAGTAGAGAAAGTATTTTTTTCATAAAGTGAAGTATGGCAAGTTTTCAAACCTAAAGTTTTTTAACGAAAAATGCAGCGATTTAGATGGAATGTTAGTATTTGAGGATGACTACCCCTTTTACTCTGAACCTAAAAATAGTTGTTGGGTTTTATTTAACTCACCCCCAGTTATATGGAAAAGCTAGAACTACATAAATGCGCCCCTCTCTTACTAAAGAGAGGGGGAATTATGAACGTTGGGACTAAACGCATTATTTAGGATGAGTTAACAAAATATATGTCAAGGTGTAGTTTCTTCAAAAGTTTTTTAACCCTAATATGAATTATTTAGCAAACGATGTGCGTGGGCAGTCATTCCTGCGAAAGCAGGAATCTGTGTGTTGGCTGTCCACCCGCAGATTCCCAATCAAGTTGGGAATGACTGGCCGCCGCACATTTCCGTAAAATACTAATAACATAAAACCCCGCCTGAATTTCAGACGGGGTTTTACTTATTTCGTCATCCCGAACTTGTTTCGGGATCTCAATATGTATAAATGAAAGTATTTGGCAATGAGATGCTGAAACGAGTTCAGCATGACTGCTTATTTGTTTACTATCATTTTACCGCTTACTGAGTAAGTATCGGTAGCAATGGTATACATATACACACCAGTGCTTAGTTTATCAGTACTGATTTTAAATGTAGAGTTACCAGGGGCAGTTTTGCCCATATCTTGGCTCATAAGGGTTTGACCCAATAGGTTGCTAACAGTAAGTTTTACATCACTGGTTTCTGTTAGGTAAATTTCAACCTCACCGCCATTGTTGGTAGGGTTAGGGTAAAAACCTGTAGTAATGTATACGTTTTGTTTAGCTACTTCGGCTACACCAACACCAGGGCCTAGGCCTATTTGGTTGTTTATAACAGCTTGCACAGGTATTTTAGCGTGCATGATAATGTTGTTAACTGTTGGGTGAGAGTTATCGGCCGAGTTATTTTGAAGGTTAGTACCGGGTATTTCATCACGTTGCCATATAATGTGCAAGTTTCCGTTTTCAACTATTTGACCTATGCAGGCAAATACATCTTCGAAACCATGACCTTGAACTATGTTTTGAGGATCGGCCCAAGTAGCGCCACCATCAGTAGAGAATGTAATAAATACATCGCGGTAGTTTGATGATGTGGCAGCATCGCCCAAATAAATATCACCTTCAAGCGGAGCTGAGTATACACAGAAAATACGTCCTTGAGCATCAACCATAGCGCTTGGCATAGTAGCCAATGAGGTATTTCCGTAGCGAGCTACCGATACCAAATCAACCCTGTTGCCTAAGCTATCTAAATAAGCAGGTAATGCATTATTAGCCCCAAGCGAGCGGGTAGTTCCAAAACCTAATGAAAGGGTATTGTCACCGTCCATATCCAACATACCACCAATTATTTGTTTGGTATTGTTTTGCTCGTTCCAGTACATAATACGGTTTGATGCAGGTACGAAGAAAGATGAATCAGGGCTAGGGTGGTTTTTAGTTACTTCAGAGTATCCCCAAAATACGTGGGCATATCCGTTTGCATCAACAACAACGTCAACAGAACCATCATTTGTAGGTACTGCTGTACCAATTACTTTATCGCTTGTGTATGGCGCAAAGGCAAAAGTATCAACTATGGTTTTAGTAAAAGTAACACCATTATCAGTGCTTTTCCATAGGGCAACATCACCACCAAGGTTGTCGCCAATTACTATGGCAACATTATTACCGTTTACATCAATAGCGTATTGGTCGCCACCACCACGTACATAGCGGCTGGTATCGTAACCCGGCAACATGCTTAACGATGTGCTCCAAGTAAGACCACCATCAGTACTGCGAGAGTATGTGGTTGGAAGTATTAAGCCGTCAACTCTTATATTTGGCGGGTCAGTTGCTGCTGACGAATCAGAATAATTAGAAATAAGGTGAATAGTGTTACCATTGTTATCAGAGCGGTTCCAAATGGGTTTACCGTTAGGAGATGTAAGTATGCGGCTACCAGTAGTCCAAGTAGTGCTTCCAACACCTGTGTTAGTAGTTACGTGCATACCCCCGCTAGTAGCAAAGTGCGCAATAACATACTCTTTGTTTCCGGGTAATACACCAATAGAAGGCCAACCCAAACGTACGTTTTCTACACGAGATGAAGGGAACGAGCCCCATGCGCTACCATCAAAGTGATTGTAGGCTGAACCGCGTAATGGAAATTCTGCAGTATTATCAGGCGAGAAAGTCCATGCAGCAGAAATTTTACCATCAGGGTAAACGTATAGGCGATTGCCTATTGATGCGTTGGTTTGTAAATCGTAGTAAGTGAACCCGATAGTATCAAACTTATAGGGAAGATTACTTGATTTTCTTTGAAAAGAATTGTTGTTGTAGGCGTTTTTGGTTTTAAAAGGCTCAACATGGGCAGGTGTGATAATATTGGTTTCTTGCTTTATCACAGCTGCATCGGTAGCTCCTTTTTGCTGTGAAAAGGCCACGGCAGGTAAAGCTAAAAGTGCTAAAAGTAGATGTTTTTTCATATTAATAAGTGGAGTTTTAGGCAAATAAACAGTAAAAATCGATAAAAAGTTTACAATATGTTAACGAAAAATTCGCACTAACATCTCTTTCATTAATTCTCCATCAGGAGTCCCCGCATTGTTAACGCCTTTTGATTTTAAATCAAACTCAGATAGTGTAGTGAAAATGTTTTCAATTTTTATAGACGAGTAATTTTTGAAATAGTTGTTGTAGTCGTTGAAAAAGAAGGGATTAATACCCAGTTGACGGCTTACATTCTCTTTACTCTTATCCTTTAGGTAGTGTATTTTGTATAGCTTACTAAAAAAGTTGTACAACTGGGGAAGCACTACTACCAAGTTGCCGTTTTGGTTTTTACTTTGCGAAAAATAGTCTACAATTTCAATAGCACGGGTAAAGTTGCGTTTACCAATGGCCTCTTGCAATTCAAAAATATTATAGTCTTTGCTTATACCTATATTCTCTTCAATTTCTTTTGGAGTGATGGTTTTAATATTTGTTCCTTCAAGGTTTAAAAGCATTTTGCCCAACTCGTTGGCTATTTTACCCAAATCATTTCCCAACGATTCTACCACCAATGCCAACGCCTTTTGGTTAATGGTGTACCCTTTTTTCTTTAAAAAGTCTTCAGCCCAAGCAGGTACTTGATTGTCGTACATTTTTGTAGCATCAAGCAACACAAATTTTTCGAGCGCTTTGGCGGTTTTAGTACGTTTATCCAGTTTTTTGCCTTTATAAGCAAAAACCAATATGGTGCTGCTTACAGGGTTGGCAAGGTAGGCTTCAAGTTTATCAAAGTCTTTTAGGTTTTGGGCTTCCTTTACAATTATTACCTGATAGTCGCTCATCATAGGAAACCTACGGGCAGCCATAAGAATAGTAACCATATCGGTTTCTTTACCATAAAAAATGGTTTGGTTAAAACCTTTTTCACCCTCGTTTAATACATTATCATCTATATAGTTTACTATCTCATCAATAAAATAGCTTTCTTCGCCTTGTAAAAAATATACCGGCGAGTATTGGCGTGCTTTTAGCGCGCTTAGTATTTTATCAAAAGATGCTGTTACTGATGCTGCCATGAATTGAATATTTTTGAAATTTTACTATGTACCAACTCAATTTGCCCCCATTTGAATATAAGGTGAAGGCCGAGGCACAAAGAAAACTAATTTTTGATGTAGTGCGGAAGAAATATATAACCTTAACTCCCGAAGAGTGGGTACGCCAGCATATTATTCATTTTTTAATGGTAGAAAAAAATGTACCCATTAACCTCATAGGAGTGGAGAAGGGCATAACAGTGCTGGGCAGAAAACGTCGTGTTGATGTAGTAGTATTTGGTCGTAGTGGATTACCTGTATTGTTGGTAGAGTGCAAAGCACCTACTGTGCCCATAAACTCTTCGGTTTTTTCTCAGGCGGCAGTATATACCTATGGTTTTGGTATTGATTATATTATGCTAACTAATGGTATAGAGCATCATTACTTAACTATTGATAAACAAAACCAGCGTATGACTGAAACTACCGAGTTGCCTGTTTTTCCATTTGATTTCAGCTAAATAAAATAGGGGTTGCCTAGGTATAGCAACCCCTAATAAATGCCTGCTACAACTTGCACCTATGGTATGTAATACTTTTTTGGCTTGTTGTGGGAGTTTAAAAATCAACAGCATACAGCTTGTCAAACTGTTTCATGCGCACGCTGTGGGGAAGGCTTTTCATAAGAGTATCTCTTATTGCACCCAATATTGGGTTTTGCCATTGGGCTACTTGCCCAATTTTGCGCGATTGAAGGGTTATATAGCGTGTGCGCGCACGCCTTCTGTTTTCATAGTTTGCAAATGCGGTTTGTATGTTGTGTGTTTTGTCCAATTCGTTGGCCAATACCACAGCATCTTCAATAGCTTGGCAAGCACCTTGCCCCATATTGGGGGTGGTAGCGTGTGCGGCATCGCCAATTAGTAGTATTGTGCCAAAAGCAAATTTTTCAAGGGGAGGTAAATCAGATATATCACCAAAAAGTAGTTTTATAGCAGCACTTTTTTCCAATACCTTTTGTATGGGGTTTCGGTAGCCTGCAAAATGTTGTTTTAAGTCTTCAACAGTATAGTTGGGGTATACGGTGCTGTTTTGCGGGGCATTGATGCAGGCGTACCAATACAATTGGTTGTTGGCCAAAGGTACTAAGCCAAATCGACCTTTGGGGCCAAATGTTTCCGATGCCTCGTTTAGCTCTATTTCACTACCCTCTACCACCCCGCGCCAGCATACATAGCCTGCATATTTGGGCTGCACAGCGGGCAATAGTTTTTGGCGTATAGCCGAGTGTATGCCATCGGCCACTATAAGGCATTGGGTATTGTGTGTGCTGCCATCGGCAAAACGTACTGTTGTGGTGGTGCCGTTTTGTATATAACCAATGGCCTTTTTATTAAGGTGTATGCTAGTATTAGCTAGTTGTGCCAGTAGTTGTGTATGCAATGCGGCACGGTGTATAGCAAAGTTATCAAGGCCGTATTTTTGGCTTAGTAGTTGGCTATCGGTAGTGTTTAATAGTGTGCCTTTGTGGTTGTAAAAGCTAAAGGTGGGTAGTTTGCGCCCTGCGGCTATAATGGGTTTATCAATACCCAGTGCTTGCAATGCTTTAATAGCGTTTGCACCCAAGCCTAAGCCTGCACCAACAGGTTTTAGTTGTGGTGCAGCTTCAAAAATTTCAACTTCAAATCCTTTTTGTTTTAGTGCTATGGCGGTAGTTAGCCCTGCAATGCCGCCGCCCAGTATGGTAAACTTCATTTTCTTTGCTGTGTATTAACAGGGGCAAAGGTGGGGCACAAAACAAGGCTTTTGTTTTACATATGTTAAAAAAAACTAAACCTCGGCGCGTATGCGGCTAAGGCTTACTTGGGTAATGCCCAAAAACGATGCTATGTATTTTAGCGGGCATCGGTTTATCAACCCGGGGTATTTAGTGTTTAGCTCGTTATAGCGCTCTTTTGCTTCATGAAAACGAATACTTTCAACACGTTGTTGTTCTTCTAAAAAAGCAAAAATGGCCAATTTGCGCCCCACTCTTTCAATATCGTGGTATTGTGTGCAAAGTTTTTCAAAACTATCGTAGTGTACACTATATATTTCGGCATCTTCTAGCACATGTACTCCTTTTTTTGATGGTTGTTTGGTAAACAAACTAGCCACGCCGCCAATAAACTGCTCTTCAATAGCAAAATAATCGGTTACGTCCATACCGTTAATCTGGTAGTGTACCCGGGCTACTCCTTTTTTTACAAAATACATATAATGTGGTACGCCTCCAATTTTTAGCAAATGGGTATTTCGTTTATATGTTTTTAGCTCAATAATTTCTTCAAGAGCTTTTACAGCATTGGGGCTAAGGGGGCTAACGGCGTTTAGTGTAGTAAGCATAGTTACGTAGTTTAAGGGGTTGTTGTACTACGATTAATATTGTAGGAGTGGTATATAGTATTTTGTTGTTGCTATATTACTAATATTTAGCTTTGTTCAACAGCATTAAATTTTATATTTGCCGCCGTAAAAACATATACTTATGTCATTAACTTTAGTATTGGTAGTAATTTTTGTGCTGGGCTATTTGGCAATAGCTTTTGAGCACCCGCTAAAAATAAACAAGGCTGCGCCCGCACTGCTAATAGGTGTGCTTACATGGACGGCTTGGGTAATTATGGGTGGCGAAACCCATTTGATAAGCGAAAAACTTAGCCATCACCTGGCTGAAACTGCTGAGATTTTATTTTTCCTTTTGGGGGCAATGACCATTGTTGAGATGGTAGATTCTCACCAAGGTTTTAAGATAATAACCAACCGTATTAAAACTAAAGATTCGCGAAAGCTGCTTTGGATTATATCTATACTTACTTTCTTCCTTTCGGCAGTATTAGATAACCTTACTACGTCAATAGTAATGGTGTCGTTACTTCGTCGTTTGGTACACGATGATAAGCAACGCATATTTTTTGCCAGTATGGTAATTGTTGCAGCCAATGCAGGTGGTGCATGGTCGCCAATTGGTGACGTAACTACCACAATGCTTTGGATAAAAGGTCAAATATCGGCTGCAAACATTATCGAAACTCTTTTAGTACCTAGCTTGGTGTGTATGGCTGCGCCATTAATATACCTTAGCTTTAAAATGAAAGGCGAAATTAAACGCGCCGATTACGATTACGAAGCTGCCGAAAAAGACGAGAATGTAAAAGGTAGTAAGCTTATGTTCTTTTTAGGCGTTAGCGCATTGTTGTTTGTGCCTATATTTAAAACGGTAACCCACCTACCTCCATACATGGGTATGTTGTTGGGCTTGGCTGTTATATGGGCAGTATCTGAACTTATACATATTGATAAAGACGAAGAAGAAAAGAAACCCTACACTGCTATACACGCACTTAGTAAAATTGATACCTCAAGTATATTGTTTTTCTTAGGTATACTTTTAGCTATCAGCTCTCTTGAATCAACCGGAATACTTGAAGAATTAGCCATGTGGATGAATAAAACCATAGGCAATAAAGATATTATTGTGGTTGCAATAGGTTTATTATCAGCCGTAGTTGATAACGTGCCGTTGGTAGCCGCTTCACAAGGGATGTACCCGTTAGCTACTGAATTGGTAAACCCTGATGCTTATCACTTTGCAATGTCTCATACCAATCTTATACACGATGGTATTGTAATGTACAATGGTGTTGAGTATTTCTTGCAAGATGCTAAACTTTGGGAGTTTATTGCTTTTTGTGCCGGTACAGGTGGAAGTTGCTTAATTATTGGTTCGGCAGCGGGTGTAGCTGTAATGGGTATGGAGAAGATTGATTTTATTTGGTATATGAAGCGTATAACGATATTAGCCCTTATAGGTTATTTTGCCGGTATACTATGCTATGTAGCCATACACCCCATATTTGCAGTTACTTACTAAACTAAAAACATTAGTTTTTGATATTACCCCGACTTATTAGTCGGGGTTTTTTATTTTTGCACCACTAATAATGATAAACGGAAAGAAACTGGTAATTGTGCTGCCTGCATATAATGCCGCCTTAACCCTAGAAAAAACATATCGAGAGATACCTTTTGATATTGTTGATGATGTAGTATTGGTAGATGATGCAAGCAAAGACGATACATCAGAAAAAGGGCGAGAGTTGGGCATTAAACACGTTGTAAAGCATCCCAAAAATCGTGGTTATGGCGGAAACCAAAAAACCTGTTATACCAAAGCCTTAGAGCTTGGCGCAGATATTATTGTGATGCTACATCCCGATTATCAGTATACCCCAACGCTTATTACAGCTATGTCTAGTATTATAGCCAATGATGTTTACCCTGTGGTATACGGAAGCCGTATATTGGGCAAGGGTGCTTTAAAAGGTGGAATGCCAATGTACAAGTACATTTTTAATCGTTGCCTCACTTTATTCCAAAATATATTAATCAACCAAAAGCTAAGCGAATACCATACGGGTTACCGTGCTTTTAGTGCTGAGGTTTTTAAGAAAATTGATATTGAGGCCAACAGTGATGATTTTGTGTACGACAATCAGATGACAGCACAAATATTTATGGCAGGCTTTGAAATTGCTGAGGTTACTTGCCCTACCAAGTATTTTGATGAGGCATCGTCCATCAACTTCCGTCGCAGTTCTATATACGGTTTGGGTGTATTGCTTACCAGTATACAATACCGCCTGCAAAAGTGGGGTATAGCTAAGTATAAATACCTAACGGTGAAGAAGTAGATTATTGGCGTATATCAACTGTAATGGTATAGGGCACGCAGTTGTAAAAAATAATAGAATCTGAATGCTTTTTACTTTTCAGCCCGTTAGTGGCCTTTAGACTCCATATATTCTTCATATCGTATACCTTATCCTTAAAAGCCTCATCGCCATGGTGCACTTGCCTTTGGGCGCTATGCGAGTGGGTGGTAAGATCTTGACCGTTTGTAAATGGGCCTATTGCAACCGAATAAACAGAGTCTTTACTGCTTAAATACTTAATATTATAAAACAAGGTATCGGCCGTGGTATAGGGTGTGTTGGTTTTTATAACGTAGTTGTATATAGCCGTTGGGTGCAAATACACATTGCCCAAATTGGTATTTTCGTTTCCTTTTAAATAAGTTACCAAAGGGTAATTATTGGTTGGGTGGCCATTAGGATCTTCGATAGATACTTTTGGGTTGTAAATGCACTCTTGCCTGTCGTACTTCAACTCAAAATACCCGTCGCTGTTGGTATATGTTCGTGATACTACTTTGTAGCGATTATTACAAAACAGAATAGGGTTGTTTTCCGATTCTAAAATTATCAGTTTATTGGCAATAGGGGTATGGTTATCACAACTTTGTACCAACCGACCTTTTACCTTATATTCTTTCAGCAAAAAATTGTCTTCGCGCTGTATACAGCTTTGCAGTGTTAAAAGTAGTAACAGTGCTGTTGCAAAAGCAGTTTTAAATAGAATGGTTATTATCGAGTTTATCTTCATGTAGCAACTTGTAATATAGTAGTTTTTATATTTACAAATTTCTAAATTCGACTAAAAGTCCCTTAGCTACTTAAAGATTAAAAAAGAAAGTTTATTGCATCCTGTTTTTATAAAACTCAACGGTAGCTCTTATCCCTGCGTTGTAAGAGGTCGGTTTTACATTAAAATAGCTTTCAAATTTATCGCTGTTAAAAATATAATCACCTTCGTATTGATAAAGCATCTCCATACTTTCTTTTATGTCCTTTACAAACCAACCTATAATACTTAGTATCCATTTAGGCACTACCATATAGTTGGGTTTAGTTCCTGTGGCATCAGCCATTATTTGTATAAATTCTTTACCTGAAATAGCAGGTTTTGCAGTAGGCAAATGCCACTCTTGATTGTACGCATCAGGTGTATTGCCCAGCAACGCCGTGTACTTACCTGCATCGGGTGTGTAGGTGTACGAGTGTTTTTGTGAGTCGGTAAGTAATAGTTGAGCCTTTTTACCTTTAGCTACATTTTGGAATGCTAAAATTGTCATAACACTGGTGTTAGAGTTTGGGCCATAAAAATCGGCACTGCGGGCTATTGAAGCGGTTAACTTACCTGTTGCAATTTCATCACGCAGCATTTGCACCAACTTAGCACGTACCTTTCCTTTTTCGCTTGTTGGGTGTAGTGGTGTTTCCTCTGTCATTTCGCCCTTCACTTTACCATACATATACACATTATCAAAAAACACCAGTTTGGCATTGTGTGTTTTGCAGGCATTTATAGTATTTCGCATTACCGTTTCCCAGTCTTTTTGCCACACCTCAATGCTGTAGGGTAGGCCAACTGTCAGGTATACTACTTCGCTGCCTTCAACGGCTTTTAATACATCGTTTGGGTTTAATAGGTCGGCCTTAAAAAGCTCATCATTTGGGTTTACCTGTTTAGGGTTTCTGTTTACCAATCTTATGTGGTTTGTGTATCGTGGCAGATGCTTTGCCAATTCAATACCTATTACACCACCCGCTCCTAGTATTGTTTGCATTGTGTTTGCTGTTTATTATTAGCAAAAATAACGAGCCCAAATGTGGCTCTTGCTTATAAACTGACGAGATGTTGTTTTTTTAGGGTAGACTGTAGTATATGGGTAGATTAAATTAAAGAATAGAGTTTACTATTAGGACTATAAACCTCTTATTGCTTTGTTTTTATATGCTAATTCCATATTTTTGATAGTAATTTGCTCAATTGCAAAAGCTTACATGGGTTATTTAACTGTTAAAAAGGGTTAAATCACCCTTTTTATGAGTCTTTAGGCAAACTATAATTGTTGTTATATAAATTCTATCTTTTTATGAAAAATAACACTAAATTTTTATGTCTGTTATTGTGCATAATTTCTATCAGTAATTATTCTTGCACAAAAGGTGGAGAAGAATCTCCGTCAATTGAAAAAAATTATTCAACTAATAGGAAGACAGGAAGTTACTCCTCTTCTCCTACTTTCACTGTCAAATGGGATGATAATTCTACGGCTGTGTTTTATGAAAGTACAAGTAATTCAGATGAATATCAGATTAATCTTTATGATAACTCAGGGAATCTTGATAATACTATAATTGGTTCTTATACTTCTGTTGATGAATATGTGAGGTTACATAATTTAACGGGTACACTTTTATATGAACATCCTTATACAAATCCAAATACTAACCATGTAAATGGTTATCCAGGCGATTGTGCCAAGTTGGGAGCAAGAAGAAGTGGAGAAAGCTATAGTGATTGTTTTGAAAGGAACTGGGATAATTTTTGTTGTGATTTTGTGGGCTGTATAGCACAAGATACCCAACCACATTGGATTGCTGTTGCTATCGCTATTAGCTGCGGCTTTAAAGATGGTAAAATCACTGAAGTTTACGATAACAATAACGATGTTATATTATACGACTAAATATATTTTTGTATGAATATTAATAATATCCAAACCAGTATGTTTAAAAAGCCTGCATTATTGCTAGTTGCTTCATGGGGCTTTATATTTATAGGTGCTTTTTTCAAAATTATGTTTAAAGTACCTCAAGTTTCAAATACAACTATGTTATTAGGTGTGATTGGTTCTGCAACAGCAGTTTGCTGGGCTGTTTACAAAATTTTAAAATCATAAAACACTATTGATATAAAAGAAAAAACTGAATAATATTATTCAGTTTTTTCTTTTATATATTTTTCATTGTATTTATAGCCGCTAACAAAATGCAAGGCTATCATACGCGAGTATCGGAAAATAAGTGTTGAAAGTAGCAGCACTGCCCCTAGTATAGAATATAGGTAGGTATTAAGACTAACTTCATCAAAAAATATGTTTAAACCTATGCCTATTGTAACACCTATAGCCACATTTATACCATAGCTAATATACATTGCACTCCAAAAAAAGCCGGTTTCTTTTTCAAACTTCAATCCGCACACTGGGCATATAGGATGAAATTTTAAAAAGTTCCCTAGACTATAAAAAGGATGGGTAAAGAATTTTCCGCTTCGGCAACGTGGGCATTTGCTTTTTGCAAAAGCCATGAAACCACTTTTTTCGTGTTGATTGCACATGGGCAGGATGAGAATAAAGTAAAGTTGGAAAAGAAAAACTTATTTGGCAGTTCTACGTCTGTAGTTCCTGTACCAAATAACGCCTACACCACCCACCAATACGTAGGGCATAGCCAGCAGGTATAAAATACCATCGTTTAAGCCTAAACCTGTAGAGTTTCCTTCTTTCAATCCAGATTCAACTGAGGTTTTGCACATAGGGCATTGTGCCACTACATCGTTTGTTGTTGATAATAAGCAAACAAACACAACTAAAACTAGGATTTTAAAAAGGTTTTTCATTGCTAAAGGGGATAATACGGTGCGATGAGCAAATATACAATAACTCCTGTTACCGACACGTATAACCATAGGGGAAATGTCCATCTGGCCAGTTTTTTGTGTTTCTCAAACTGCCCTGCAAACGAACGATAAATAGTTATCAGTACCATAGGTACTATTGCGGTAGAAAGCAATATGTGGGTAAGCAATATAAAGTAGTATACATAGCGTAAACTACCTACGGTTGCATTTTCCGCAGCATCTAAAAGTCCGTCGTGGTTGGTGTCGCCAAATTTACTTTCTGAAGACAAAAAGTGGTAGGTAACATAAGAGATTAAAAATACACCCGAAAGCAAAAATGCAGTAAGCATAAGGCTGCGGTGCGTATATTTCTTTTTATTTTTTATAGCCCAAATACCGGCTACCAATAGCACAGATACAGCTGAGTTGATAAAAGCATTTAGCTTAGGTAGTAGGTGCACATTAAAACTACCGCTTAAGTTTTCTTTACCGGGTATTAAAAGTAATAATGCAACAACAATGGGTATGGCAATAGATACACCCAAAATAATACGGAAATACAGCTTATCGTTGCTAACTATGGCCTTCATCTATTTTTTGTTGCGATTGTTTACCAGCAGCTTTATGTCGTCTTTCAGTTTCAATACTTGGTTAATGTTCAGCCCGTCATACGCACCGCGTACACGGTCTTTGTCATCCACCAAAATAATGTATTGCGAGTGTGCTATTTGGTCGGTACTGCTTCCGTCAGCTTTGGGTAGTAGGTATTGGTTTTGCACTTCGGCAATATCATCGTAGTTGCCAGTAACAAAATACCAACGCTTATAGCTGGCATTAAGTTGAGTAGCATAATTGTCTAATACCTGCGCGTTATCGTGCGTAGGGTCAACCGTATGAGATATAAAAACAATATCAGGGCTGTTTTTATACTTATCGTATACCATTAGCACATTGCTATTCATTTTAGGGCATACGCCTTGGCAACGTGCAAAAAAGAAATTAACTACACGTATTTTACCTTTTACGGTATCTTGGGTAAAAACATTACCCTTTTGGTCGGTTAAGGCAAACTCACCCACCGTGTGGTAGGTTGTATCTGTTTTTCCTTCAGGTAAAAAGCGATTACCATAAATGGGTAGTGTTTCGTTAGACCTAAATGAGCCTTGTTTTAAAAACAAAACAAAAGCAACAGGAATAAGAAGCAGTAATAAAAGGTATACTCGCTTGTTGAGGGGTTTTGCCATTAGTGGTTAAATGTGCTCCAAAAGTTACCTTCGTATAGCATCCAAATGATAAAGAATACTACAAACATCATTGGTACTGTAACGGTAAGTATAAGGTTTACACGTTCGTGCTTTAAGTGCATAAAGTAGCCCACAATAAGTACAGCTTTTACTATACCCAAAGCAATAAACAATATGTTACGACCCATAGATGCATCCAAAACAAAGTACAGTAATATATCTATAAAAGTAATTACTGTAAGCAAACCAAATATGCGCCAAATTTCTTTTGTACCGTGGCTTTCGGCATGGTACAATTTTTCTTGTGCATTTTCGTACAGGTAAGTTTCTTGGTCTTTATATTCTACGTTAGACATTGTTTTTCTTTTTTAAAGGTGATGTTTTGATTTTTTTAAACTGAACTTATATCAGGTAGAAGAAGGTAAATACAAATACCCAAACCAAATCTACAAAGTGCCAGTAAAGTCCAACTTTTTCAACCATCTCGTAGTGGCCACGTTTTTCATACAAACCACGTTTTACGTTTATGTAGGTAATAATGTTTAGCACCACACCACTAAATACGTGAAAACCGTGAAAACCTGTTACTATAAAAAATAGTGCCGAAAAGCCCTGAGCTCCACTTATGCGGTCAACACCCTCCCAATGTATATGTGAAAAGAGGCTTAACCCTTTTGCTTTTTCTTCGCCAATAGGGCTAAGTGCAAAGTGATTGTAACCCAAAGTAGCACCATCACCTATAAATTGTGCCCATTCCCAAGCTTGGCAACCCAAAAAGGCAGCACCACCCAAAATGGTTAAGAACATATATTTTGATACTTCATCTTTTGCCTTGCGATGGCCGGCCTCAACAGCCAATACCATTGTTACAGAACTAAAGATAAGTATGAAAGTCATTAAACTAACAAAAAACAAAGGCAGGTGTATACCGTGCGCAAAGGGAAAGTGATTAAACACCATATCGGGCAAAGGCCATGGAAAATCTGTATCGCCTACGGCACTAAAACGGGTTACACCGTAACCTATTAAAAGACCTGAGAAGGTAAAAGCATCTGATAGTAGAAAAATCCACATCATAAGTTTACCATAGCTTACGTTGAAGGGAGATTTACCTCCTGCCCAAACGCTGTCGGTGTTTGTTGTTGCTACTGAATGACTTGACATTATTAGTGTTTATTACTTAGCGGTTCAAAAATAAAAACAAATACAAATAAATCCATAATACACCTACAAAATGCCAGTATGTATTGCACATACTTAATTTTAACAGGTTTTTTTTATGAATGTTTAACTTAAAGCTTTGCACAACCATTACCACTAAAAAGATAATGCCGCCCAAAACGTGGAGGATATGCGCCCCCGATATTACATATATAAAGGTACTTGCAGGGTTTTGACTGCCTACAAAGGTTACCCCATATTTATCAATATACTCTTGTGTAGGGTTGTTCATACCCGTCCAACGGAAACCATTATTAGTTAATTCTTCCCAACCCCACAACTGCACCCCACAAAAAACTATACCAAGCACAAGTGTTATCAGCAAACCAATTTTCACTTGCCCCAATTCGTCTCTTTTGGCAGCCCAGTAGCTCCACTGCATAGTAATACTGCTAAGTATCACTATAAATACACTATACATAAACTGCATAGGTAGTGGAAAAACATCCCAGTTACCTTCTGCCTTGCGCACAATGTATCCACTGGTAAATGCTGCAAAAAACATTACCATACCTAAAATAAGCATCCAAAGTGCAAACTTTTTAGGTTGCACAACGTAGTTACTTTCCGGTGTTAAGTTATTGGCCACTGTGTTCATTCCTTTTTTTATAGTTTATCAAATACGAAGGCTAATAAAACTACAGGCAGGTATATAAATGCGCCAAACATAAGTGTTTTGGCATTTTTTATACTACAATCTTTATACAAACGGGCGGCCAGCCATACCATAGCTGCCGATGCCACTAGGGCTATAATGGTTGATACAATACCAACTATACCCAATTGTAAGGGCAATAGCACAGCAGGTATCAAAACCGTAGTCCAAATAAGTACTTGGAAAGCACTTTTCTTTCCCCTGCCTTCAAAAGAGGGGAGAAGGAAAAAGCCTGCACGGCGGTAGTCATCATCCAAAATCCAAGCAACAGCCCAAAAGTGGGGGAATTGCCAAAAGAATTGAATGGTAAACAACGCCAAAGCACCTTCATCTATACTGCCGGTTACGGCAACCCAACCCAACATAGGTGCAACAGCACCGGGGAATGCACCCACAAATACCGCTATTGGCGATACTCGTTTTAGTGGTGTATAAATAAAAGCGTAAGATATTAATGAGAACAAGGCTATATAGCCTGTCATTTGGTTAAAGTAATACCCAAAGATAAAAACACCTGCCAAGCCTAGTGCTAAACTAAATATTACGGCCTCGGCAACGCCCATGCGATTATCAGCAACAGGACGGTTGGCTGTGCGTACCATCATTTTATCGTAAGTGTGCTCAATAGCTTGGTTAATACCGTTTGCTGCACCCACTACCATAGTGCCCGCCAATACCAATAGCCACATATAGCCCCAATCTATTGAAGTAGATGGTGCTAGTATAAAGCCCATGGCGGCTGAGAATACCACAGTAAGGGTAAGCCTCAACTTTAATAGCTGAGTATAATCCTGCAGTTTCGCTTTTAATGAAAACGAAGCCGAACTTACATTATCTATGGATTTACTAATCATTTATTCTTTTTACTACTTTTCTTTACTTCTTTATGGTTGTTATAAAGAAGAATGGCCACATAAAACTGACTGGCTACTAATGTGCCCGCCAAGGTTACGTGTAATACCTGACTTATTGCAGGCATATTAAAAAATACATTCACACTACCCAAAGCTATTTGTACAGCAGTTAGCACCATGCCCACTGCAATGTATTTGTACACCGCATTGGTTTTTTCTAGTCGGTTATGTGCTATAGCAAACAGTACCAACATGGCTGCCATAACAAAAACCGATAAGGCTTTGTGCGAGGCAAGCACATAATCAACCGCGTTTACCCATGCCAAACTTGTGTTGTTGGCATTAGCATCGCGCCAATGGTCTACCGCCTCACGCACTTGTGTGCCATAAAATATTTGCAGTAGGGTAAGCACTATTATACAGTATACAGCTGCTCTAAACCATTTAAGGTTATTAATTTGCTCTACACCAACAGCAGTATGTTTTTTAAATACCGCTATCATTACCAAACCTACAACGGCAAAAGCTGCTAGCATGTGCACGCTTATTTTTAGTCCGTCAAGATTACTCTCTACTACTTTGGCACCAAGCCATGCTTGGAATAATGTGAGAAAGAACGATGCGATGCTTAAAAACACTATCGACTTTTTGGTTTTCCAAAACTGGAACGACGATAGCACTGTAAGCACCATAAAAATACCCACCAAAACACTCACCATACGGTTTACCCATTCTATATAGGTATGTGTAGGATTAAAAAGAGCGTAGTCGTGTTTGGTATATACTGCCCAATTGGCCGTATCAAATTGCTGTGTGGAGGTAAACTTTTGTTGTGCCACCCACAACTTTTCGTCTTTTATTATCATCTGCCCCTTTTTATACTCTTTTTGGGGCGTCCATGTTAGCTCACTTATATCAGTAGGAGGGATGTAGTAGCCGAAGCATTTAGGCCAATCGGGGCAACCCATCCCTGAGCCTGTTATACGTACAAGCCCACCAATAAAAATAAGAAACAGTATGGAGGCAACCGTTAGAAGGCCGATTTTTCTAAAAAAAACCTCTGTAAAAACCTTCTTCACCATTGCCCCCTTTTTATATTTTACCTGAAACTAAACCACCTTTTAAATATTGAGAAAAGTACTTTAGAGTCAGAAGATGTTTCATCAGCAACCTCTTCAACATTGTGCGTAGGCGCAACTTTTGGAGTTCCTGTAGGCTCTTCTTGTCCTTCGTAAGGCACGTTTTGAGGAATAAAGTCCTCATCAGCATCAGGGCGGCTATAATCATAAGGCCAACGGTATACAGTTGGTATTTCACCAGGCCAGTTGCCGTGTAGGTGTTCTACAGGAGCAGTCCATTCTAGTGTGTTTGATTGCCAAGGGTTTTGCTCTGATTTTTTACCAAAGAATATTGAGCGTACAAAGTTGTATAAGAATATTAACTGTGCTACCGAAGCCAATATAGCGGCAATGGTAATAAATACGTTAACATCGTTCCATATAGCAAACTCAGGCATTAAGCTAAATTGTGCATAACGGCGGGGAACACCTGCCATACCCATAAAGTGCATTGGGAAGAATACCATATAGGCAGCAGCAAAGGTTAACCAAAAATGTACGTAGCCCAAAGTAGCGTTTAGCCTGCGGCCATACATACGAGGGAACCAGTGGTAAATACCTGCCAACATACCAAATATAGCAGCACTACCCATTACTAAGTGAAAGTGTGCAACTACAAAGTAAGTATCGTGTAAGTTAATATCTAGTGTGGCATTACCCAACCAAATACCTGTTAAACCACCTGTGATAAAGAACGATACCAAGCCGATAGCAAACAACATGGCAGGGGTGAAGCGGATATTACCGCGCCACAAAGTAGCCAAGTAGTTAAATGTTTTTACTGCCGATGGTACAGCTATTATCAGGGTAAGTATCATAAATACTTCACCCAAAAATGGGTTCATACCGGTGATAAACATGTGGTGACCCCAAACTAGGAACGAAAGGAAGGCAATACCCATTAATGATATAATCATAGCTGTATAACCAAATATAGGTTTGCGTGCGTTGGTTGCAATTACCTCAGAGGTAATACCCAATGCAGGCATTAAGATAATATACACCTCAGGGTGACCTAAGAACCAGAACAAGTGTTGGAAAAGTATTGGGCTACCGCCTACATTATCCAAAGCACCTGCTCCGTTTGCCCAAATTTCTGACAAATAGAAACTGGTACCAAAACTACGATCGAACATTAAAAGTAAACCCGCACTTAACAATACTGGGAATGAAAGCAAACCCAAAACAGCTGTTAAGAAAAATGCCCAAATGGTAAGTGGCAACCTGTTCATGCTCATACCTTTGGTACGCATGTTTAGCACAGTTGCTATATAGTTAATACCACCCAGTAGCGATGAAACTATAAAGAGTATAATGGCGACTAACCAGAGTGTCATACCTAATCCCGAACCCGACATAAATACCTCGTTGGCACTTAGTGGAGGGTAAATTGTCCAACCACCTGAAGCTGGGCCTGATTCTATAAAAACAGAACTCATAAGCACCACGCTTGAAAGGAAGAAGAACCAGTATGAAAGCATATTCATAAATGGCGAAGCCATATCACGCGCACCTACTTGAAGTGGAATAAGAAGGTTACTAAAAGTACCGCTCAATCCTGCAGTAAGTACATAAAATACCATTATTGTACCGTGTATGGTTACCAAGCCCATATAAAAACCTGCATCCATACGGCCACCTGGTGCCCATTTGCTGCCTAAAATGGTTTCTAAAAAGCTAAAACTTTGATCAGGCCAAGCAAGTTGAATCCTGAACAAAACCGACATAAACATACCGATGAAGCCCATAATCATCCCTGTTACTAGGAATTGTTTTGAGATCATCTTGTGGTCCATACTGAATACGTACTTCGATATGAAGGACTGCTCGTGATGGTGCACTTCGTGGTGTGCGTCTGCTGTATGTGTTTGGGTGTGGGCCATCTTTAAATTTTGATACTTATTCTACTGTTAAACAATCTTTTTTAAATACAATGGGATTTAGTTAAGTAATGCCACTGTTTTAGCCGCTGTGCTATCTGTTGTAGCTGGTGCTACTTCTTCAACAGCAGGTATTACATCGTCGGCTTTAAAAGCAGGTTTTTGCTCAGCCATCCAACGGTCATACTCGGCTTCGGTATCTACTACACGTATTTTAATACGCATATTGTAGTGGGCTGCGCCACATATTTTAGCGCAGTATAGGTAGTAATCAAATTTAGGGTCATCAAGTATGCTGCGCATCTCGCCTGTGGTTTTTGTAGGTACAAACCAAAAAGTAGTAGGCATACCCGGTACACAGTTCATTTGCATACGGAAGTGGGGTGAGTATGCACTATGTATTACATCACGGGCACGGAATACAAAGTGAATAGGTTTTCCTTTTACTAAAACTATTTCTTTAGTGATAACATCATCTTCTGAAGTTTTATCAAACAAACGTTTATCGTTGTTTATAGCTAGTAACCTTGAAAGGTGTGCTTGTTGAAGTTTTAAGCGTTTTTTAAGCCCAGCCATTTCTTCTTTTTCTTTAGAAGTAGGGTCGGGTATTTTATTCATTATTGTGATGATAGAATCGGTAGCGCGCTCAGCTGCTGTAATTTCATCTACCAGTTTGGTATACTCGCCTTTTACGCCCAAACCTAGTGGGTTGGTACCCGATATTAGGTTAAAGCTATACTCACCCAATTTGTTGTCGTCGCCCGCATAGCGAACATTCCAGCCAAATTGGTATGCAAATACCTCAACTGTTTCAGCTTCGGCAGGTGCTTTTTTGGTAATAGCCGACCATTTGGTGAAACCATTTATAACCAAAACAGTTAGTGCCACCGCAGGAACCAACGTCCATATATACTCCAACATATTGTTGTGAGGATAGAAAAGTGCTTTACGTTTTGGGTCGTAACGGTATAAGAAACCAAAAACAAACAATAATATTTGAGTGATAAAGAATACACCACCTGTAATCCAAAGGGTTACCATTAGCATACTATCTACAGCATCACCGTGTTCTGATGCGGCATTATCAATCAATACATATTGTCCGTGTGCTTTAAACTCCCATATTACAGCACCCAAACCAACTACCATAAAAATTATCATTATCCACGCATTTACTTTGTGTGGGTTGGTAAGTGGTATGCCTGTATAGCGGCTTATTTGGCCTAGAACATCAAATACATAACCGATTATTAGCAATACAGCTATTACTATAATCACCAACAATACGTTGATTAGGCTTACAACACTTTCGTTTGCACCTGCTGTTGGAGGATTTGGATCTCCAGGTGTTGGAGGTAGAGGTGTATCTGTAATTGCAACCTTTTCTTCTGGTTTAGCTTCTTTAATATAAGCCAATATGTTTTCAATATCGGTATCCGCCAAAAAGGCAAAAACAGTCATGTTTTGCTTTTTGTTATCCTCATATAATTTCACGGCTAAAGGGTCTCCTTTAGCTATCATTTCAGGAGAATTTTTAATCCAACTGATTAGCCATTTTTTGGTACGTCCTGGTCTTTCGTGAACACCTTTCAATGCAGGGCCTATTTGATCTTTGTCAAGAGCATGGCACGCAGTGCAGTTCTCTTCAAACAACTTCTTTCCTGCGGCAACATCTTCTTGCGCTATTGCAGGTAAAGAAAAAGCCAATACTGCAACTATGGCAGTAAGGGTAGCGGTTAGTTTTGTGATGAATCTTTTAAGGTTCATTGCTGATATTTAAGCGGTTATCAAAGCTGGCTAAAATCTATTTACTTCCTAAACAAAATAGGCGTAGCAACGGTTTTAAGCCTGCGCAAATTTATATCAAAATCAATATTTAACTAACTTTTAGATGAAATTAATGTAAACCACTATCCACACCTTTGTAGAAGCCTTTACTGGTAAGGCTTTTGCGGAATTTAGAACCGTTTTAAATTGCTGCTGTTTTAAAACAATGCTGTGCAGTACAAGAAAAATGCCTGCCCTGTTACTATAAATAACGGGGCAGGCATTGTATTTTTTGGCAGGTTTTTACTCGCCTTCGCCTATGGCATCAAGTTTGGTTTTTGCATCTTCAATAATACCGTCTTCTTTGTTGGCGTAGCCGTTGATAATACTTTTTAGGGTGGCACGTGCCTGAAATAAGTCGTTTCGTGCAACAAGTATATCGGTTTGAAGCAGTAGTGCTTTCGCCTTCCAATAATCGTAGCTGGCAAAGTTTTTCACTACCTCAAGTATGGTTTTTTCGGCATCGGCTGTTTTGTTCTTTTTAAATTGAATAAAGGCAATATAATATTTGGCCTCAGCACCGTTTTGGTTGGTGGTTAGTTTTAGTAAGTTGTTACAAGCCGTTTCGGCTTCTTGCCAGTTTTCTTTTTTCACAAAAAGACGGGCAAGGTATAGGTTGGCTTCTATAATACCCTCGCGGGTTACTTTCTCGTAGGCCAATAGTTTTTTGCTGTTGGCTATGGTTTTTGCATCTTCGTTTAGGTAGTAACTGCAACGCATCTGCCCCAAAAGGCTTACTAAAAGGTTATCGTTTTGGCTAGCCAATCCTTCCAATTTTTCATACAATGCCAAGGCATCGGCATACTTTTTCTTTAGGTAATAAATTGTGGCTGCGGCACGTGTAGAAGGCTCAACAAACTCAGGGCGTTTTGAGTTTAAGGCAACTAAGAATCCTTCTAGCGATTCATCTAAATTTTGTAGTTTATAATCACAAGTTGCTTTGTAGTAGTTGGCTTCAACCACAAATATACCTTTGGGGAAATTTTTAAGGTATTTGGCAAACTCTATGCTTGCGGCATTGCATTTTTCATCGTTATAGCGGTCAAGAGCGGCATCGTACGAAGTGCTATCGCGGTGACCTTCTTTAAACCCTTTGCCTTTTTGCTGTAGATAAGCGTAAATTTCATCCAAATTGCCATTTGAAGCGGCTATTTCTTCAAGGGCTTTAATTGCATCATTAGCCTCTGAGTATGAACCAAATTGCTCTATTACAGTTTTAAATGAGGCTATTGCCTTTTCTGTATTATTTTGTTGGTAGTTAATTACCCCAATTTTTAGATGGCATTTTGCAGCATACATACCGTTTGGACTTTCTCCCAATAGGTAGCTAAAGCCACGTAAGGCTTCGCTAAGGTTGTTCATTTTTTGGTGTACGTTGGCAATTTCGTAAAGCGCATCATCAATGTACTGCGAGCGTGGGAAAAGTGCGGTTACTTTTTTAAGAGTGGTGATTTTTAATTCGTCTTTATCCTGTAAGCCAAAAATAAGCCCTTTTTGGTAGTAGCCATAATCAGCATTTGATGCGTTTTTGGTGATGATAAAATTATATGCTTCTAAGGCAGCATCGTAGTTTTTTAGTACAAAATAGCAGTCGGCAAGCCTAGTCATACCATCTAAAAAGCGCGGTGAGCTTTGGTCTAAAAACTTAACATTTTTGGTGTAGTTTTTAAAGTTTTCAGCGGCTTTGCCATAGTGCAATACTACATCTTTATAGCTTTTGTCTTCATCAGCCGCTTTTATGTAGCAATAGCCTGTATTGTAAAAGGCAGTAGCATACATTTCGGTATTTTTCACGTCATCATACTCTAAAAACGTGCGGGTGTATTTTATACAATCCCAATATTTACCACGTTGAAAAGCTACTTCACCTTTCCAAAAATCGGCAAGTGCATCCAGTTTTTTATCCCAAGGGTATTTTTTCGATTTTTCAAGGTAAGCAAAAGCTGCATCAGCATTTGCCCAACCTTCATCCAACATTTGTATGGCACGATAAAAAGTGATTTGTTGGTATACCTTTTGGGTTTGCTGGTTCATATTGGTAATACTTTCCAGCACTTCAATAGCCTCTTTGTAGTTTTTACTACCCAATAAAACCTCACCTTGTAAGGTTTTGGCTTCTGTAACTAATTCTGATTTTGGAAAACTGCTTATAAACTTGCGGAGTGTGCTTAATGCTTCGCTATTAAACCCTAAATCGTAGCTAAGTTTTGCATAGTTAAAGGTTGATCGTTCTTTAAGTCGCGTATTATAGTCTAACAACGAGGCTTGCAAAAAAGCATCGCGGGCATTGGCTTTTCTATCCAAACGTAAAAAACACTCGGCGGCATTGTAGTAGGCGTATTGGGTTATGGTATCGCGGGTGTTGTTTATGGTGGTAAACTCTTCAAAGGCTTTTTCGTAGTTTCCGTTGGCATAATAAGTATAGCCTATCATGTAGCGGTCTACCGCGTCTAGTTGGTTGTGGTGTATCGGTTGGTTTTTTTCAAGCAAAGGCAATGCCTCTTTATAGTTTTCTGTATAGTATAAACTTTGACCGCGCAGCCAGTTAATCTCGCGTTTGTTTTTTTCGCTTTTTAGCGTGTCGGTAATAGCTACTACCTCTTTGTATTTTTTTTGCCCAAAATAGATTTGTGCGAAAAACAAAGGCACTTCATCAGCATATACTTTAGATGTTTTTACCCTTTCAAAATGCTTTAACGATTTTGTGTATTGCTCTTGTTTAAGCGCTATATACCCCAAATAATAGTGGCTGGGGTAGTAGTATTTGGTTTTATCGTTGGCTGTAATGGTAAATTCAGGCTCGGCATCTTCCCATTTGGCGCGTTTAAACGAGCTATAGCCCAACATAAAATGATATTCAAGACTTTCATCAATAGTAAGGGCACGGTCATCGGCCTTTTTTAGCAACGCAGGTACTTTATTGTATTTTTCAGTATTGTAGTAGTAACGGGCAAGCTGAAAGTAAGCCAAATTGGTTTTTATATGCCCTTCATTAGCTTCAATAAACGCTTCCATGCGCTCCTCAGCACCTTGATGTTCTAATTGTAGGCCTGAAACTGCAATGTAATATTGTGCATTGGTGCGCAGCTCGGCATCATCAGTTTTGGTAATAAACTCTTCAAATTCGGCAATAGCACTACCGTATTTTTCTTTATCAAATAAAGCTAAACCACGATTGTACAAGGCCACAGGGTCTGTAAGCGCAATAGTTTTTTGTGCATTGGTTGCAGTGGCGACAATAACAAATAAGAGGGTACTGAAAACAAGTTTTTTAAACATACTTAGCCCAAAATAATAGCTTCAAAACTATAGGTAAAACGACGGGAAACGTAGGTTAAGTACTTTTTTTTGTGCACACACCAACGTTATTTGTTTAGTGTTTGGGGCAGGGGGTGGTAATGATGTGTGATGCGAGAAGAAAGATGTGGGGGAACTTTAGATGTCTGATATTGGATGTCTGATGTCAGAGAAGGCGTAGAGGTTCTTTCTCTTTTCAATGCTAAATGAACAATGCCCAATGTTAAACAGCTTCAGCCACAACAAAAGTACTGCCGCCTACAAATACCAAATCGTTGGTGTTGGCTGCATTTTGTGCTGCTTGCACAGCAAGTTCAACAGTTGGGTAAGCCTCACCTTTTAAGCCAAAAGTATTAGCTTGTAGCTGTAAATCTTCGGCAGCAAGGGCACGGGGAATTTGCGCATTGCAAAAATAATAGGTAGCTGTGGTGGGCAGTAGTGCCAGTATTTTACTAATGTCTTTATCTTTTACCATACCCCACACAATATGTAGTTGGTTGTAGTGCAGTAGTTGCAATTGTTTCAACACCTCTTGCACTCCATTTAGATTATGACCTGTATCGGCGTAGGTAAGGGGGATATCGCTTAGTTTTTGCCACCTGCCTAGTAAGCCTGTTTGGTTTTTTACTTGGGCAAAACCTTGGCGTATTTGGGCTTCGCTAATTTTATAGCCCGCTTGTTGCAGTTGTTCAATAGCAGCAATGGCTGTTATTATATTTTTTTGTTGGTAGATACCCGTTAATTCACACTGCAATTGCAATAGAAGAGGAGTTTTGCCTTTGTATACATCACATACCGATAGTGTGCCCGTGTTATCAAAGTTTGTAAGGCTATACTCACCGTCAGCAAATACTATGGGGGCTTGTGAGGCTTGGGCTTTATCAATAAATACTTGTGTGGTTTCTTGTTGGGTTTCGCCAATAACAACAGGGGTGTTTGGTTTTATTATACCTGCTTTTTCACCAGCAATAAGTTCTAAGGTATCGCCCAACATATCCATGTGATCCCAACCTATGTTGGTAATAACTGATAACTGTGGGTTGATAATATTGGTGCTATCCAATCTGCCGCCCAAACCTGTTTCAATCACGGCTATTTCAACACCTTCTTTGGCAAAATAATCAAAACACAAGGCTACTGTCATCTCGAAAAATGAGGGACTGATGGTACTGAAAAGGTTTTTGTTTTCGGATATAAAATCAACCACAAATTGTTGGGGTATCATTTCACCGTTTATTTTGATGCGCTCGCGAAAATCTTTTAAGTGTGGCGAGGTATACAAACCTGTTTTGTAGCCTGCACTTTGCAATACCGATGCTAAAATATGCGATACTGAGCCTTTGCCATTAGTACCCGCAACATGTATAGTCTTAAATTTTGTTTGAGGGTTATTTAAAGCATTGCATAGGGCAATAGTATTGGTAAGGTCTTTTTTAATGGCAACTGCACCCACACGAGTAAACATGGGTAGTTGTGAGTATAAATAATCAAGCGTTTGCTTGTAATCCATAGCAGTAGGCAAATTTGCCGCGAAGATGGGAAGAATTATCTATTTTATTATGGAAGTAGAGAAATTGTGAGCCCTATTTCACCCTAAAGTCAAACTTTACAGCACCTTCTTGGGTGGTAGGTGCATCGGCTTTGGCGGTAAACTTAGCTGATTTTGCAGCTTGTTTGGCACACCTGCAATACGGTTCGCCTACTGTAGTTGCGTTAAGGTCTTTGTATTTCAAAACACATTCGGCTTCTTTTACATAGCCATTTTGATCAACCTTAATTTTTACAACTATTACCTCGTTACTGGTGAAATTACATGAGGCATTAATTCTACCTTCGGGTTTACGGCCCAATCCCATGCGGTAATCTCCTCCATCGCCAGAAGTTCCTATACCGTTTCCACCTGGTGTGCCACCTTGCTGACCAGTAGGATCGCCACCGGGTGCAGGTTTATCTCCCTCTCCTTGATTTTTAGGGGGGGTATTGCTTTGGTTAAAGTTTAAATTGGGGTCGGCTTGTGGTTTTGGTGGTTCAGGCTTTGGCCTTTCTGTGGGAGTTATGGGTTTGGGTTGTGTTTGCACAGGAGGTGTTACAGTTTCCTCAGGAGCATCTTCAAAATCCTGTGTCTCAAAACTTTCTTCTGTTTGTGGAGTACTTGAAGCAGTTTGTTCGGGGGGTGATTGATTTACATCATCAAAAGTTCCGCCGTCAGGTTCGCCCAAACTAACCACTGCACCTACTTCATCAGGCATTGGGTCAGGATAAGAGAAACCAAATATTATCAGCAGGGCAGTTAAAGCCGTAAGAAACCCAAAGGTGACAAAGCCGCTTATAAGTTTGCGGTTTTTTTCCTCTTTTTCTTCTTCTTGTTTTCGTGCCTGTACTAAGCTCATTCTGCGTCTGTTTTAAGTAATATACGGTACTTAAGTTTTGTAGCTATTTTTATTACGTCCATTACTTTATCGTAAGGAACTGTTTTGTCGGCATTAATACCTACGGTAGCATCTTCTATTCCGTTTAATTCAGTTTGCAACTGACTAGGTAAAAGTTCAATTGAAGTTTGATTTTTATTCAAATATACCAACCCTGCTGCATCAACAGAAACAGTAACACTCTGTTTTGGAGTAATAGGGCGGTTATTTGCTTTGGGTAAAACTACTTTTATCCCGTTAGGACTAATCATTGTAGAGGTTATCAAGAAAAATATAAGCAACAAGAAAATCAAGTCGCTCATTGAAGCAAGATTAAACTCTGACCGTACTTTACTTTTCGATCTAAAATTCATTATGCGGGTTCTTGTAGTAAGTCTAAAAATTCAACGGCGGCACCTTCCATTTTATGGATAACACGCTCTATTGAAGCCGTAAGCAAGTTGTAGGCTATATAGGCTATAATACCTACTATAAGTCCTGCAACAGTGGTTACCAATGCCTCGTATATACCACCTGCTAACGTATCAATTTCAACATTATTGCCTGATTTTGCCATATCGAAAAAGGCGGTAATCATACCTGTTACTGTTCCCAAAAAGCCTATCATTGGCGCAGCACCTGATATAGTGGCTAGTGTTGCCAACCCTTTTTCTAGTTTGTAAATCTCAAGTTTACCTACGTTTTCAATAGCAACCTCAATGTTTTTCATAGGTTTACCAATACGTGATATACCTTTTTCTATCATACGGGCTATAGGGGTAGAAGTACGTTGGCACAGGTTTTTTGCCCCTGCAATGTTTCCGCTAGATACCATGTCTTTTACATTGGCCATAAAGCTAGGGTCAAGCTTGTTGGCTTTGCGTATGGTAAGCCAACGCTCTATGGTAAGGTATAGCCCTATTATCAATAAAATGGCAATAGGTATCATTATGATACCACCTTTTAATACCAGTTCAATGTAATCTAACTGTTGTTCAGTTGGGGGTAGGGCAGATGTAGAGTCTGCAACAGCAGCTCCATCCATATTTATCTGTAATAGCATATGTTAAGGTTTAACGGCCAAAACCCAAGCGGCATAATTGTGGGTTTTGTTCCGCAGGTCATTCAGCTTACTTTCTGCTTTCAAGCGGCTATCATAAGTGTTGTACCCTACTCTGTATAACGAAGAATTGGGTAAGTTTATGATTTCAGGCGAAAAACCTTTGCGGTTAAGCTCATCACGAAGGTCTTTTGCATTCCTCTCGCTTCTAAAAGCACCCGCAATAATATAAAAAACCGAGTCGGTTTTGGTAGATGCGCTTGCAGAACTTTCTACAGGCGGTTGTGTGATTGTAGTGTTTTGTAAACTGTTTTCCTGTTCAGGTCCAGTAGTTTGTGTGTTGGTACTGCTTTCAGCTTCGTTGTTTTCTTTACTTGTTTTGTATTCAAGTGTTTCGGCATCATCTTTTGAAGCATCTTTAGTGCTGCTATCAAAATTAAGCATGCTGCCTTTGTGCGCTTGCGAATGGAAAAAATGGTCTTGTAAAAAGACTACTGATGCTAGAAGAATTAGCAATATTACAATGCCCAATACTCTGCGCATGGTGCGCAATGTACTTCGTTTTTTTCGTTGCGGAGCTATACTGGGCTTGGGTTCGGGTTGCTCTTTTTTAGGTTTTTCTTTTACTGCTTTTACAGGTTGTGGTGTAGTGGTTGTTTTTACCGAACCTGTTTTTTTGCCCAAATCAAGCGTAGCTAAACCATAACTATCTTGCGAAAAGTTGACGTTGGCAAAGGGAACAAAAACTATCTTTTTTTCACTACTAAAACTAAGGCTGCCTAGCCCTTCAATAGTAATAGTTTCGCCTTGTTGCAGGCTATAATGCAGGGCACTAACCCATGCGTTTATATTTTCTAATGCTTTTTGAAAACCAATTTTTTCTTTTTGTACCAAGTGATTGGCCAGCAAACCATCATTAGTATTAAGGTTTTGGTTAAAGGCAACTGTTTTGCGAGCAGGTATAATATAGCCTGCTTGAATATTAAATTCTAACTTTTTGTGTGCACACACAAAACCACCCAAGCCGGGCACTATAACACAGTCGTGTTGGTAGAGTAGCTGTTTTAGGTAGTTGTTCAATTCCATATTACTACAAAGTTAAGGCTTATTATAAAAAACAAAGCCATTCTTTCTGTTTTTTTTAGAAAGAATGGCTTGCAATATCCTGTTTTTTGCAGGTGGTTTAAAATTATCTATTCAAGGTACGAACGCAGCATCCATGCTGTTTTTTCGTGCTGCTCTAGCAAACCTGTTAGCATATCTACTGAGGCCTCATCATTAAATGCAGCAAGGGTTTCAATACTATCTCTAATACTAGATGCTATACTTTCATGGTCGGCCAAAAGCTGTTGCACCATTTCGGTTGCTTTGTGTTTGCCTTCGGCTTCTTTTATTGTTGCTATGGTAAGAAACTCTTTCATAGTGCCCACTGCCGGATAACCCAGTGTGCGTATACGTTCGGCTATTAAATCAATATTTAGTGCATTTGCGGTATACTGACCCTCGAACAAAAGGTGTAAGCTGCTAAAGTTTGGCCCTGTTACATTCCAATGAAAGTTGCGTGTTTTGATGTACAAAACATGCTCGTTAGCTAATAGCGTGCTTAGCTTGTTATTAATAATCTCAAGGTTTGCGGCTGAAATTCCGATGTTGGTTTTCATGTTTTTTTAGAAGTTTTTTGCCTGATGGTACAGGCGGGTTTACAAAAAATTTGACTTTATAAAAAGAAGCAATTTTAGGGTTGTTATCATAACACTGCGGGTAGTGCCGTGTTTACTTCAAATGTAACCAATAATACTACAACTTGCCGGTCGAAATTGTTTGCAAACAATTAAAAAACTTCGTCGCCTTTTTCAACTGCCATGCCAATATTTACAACTTGCTGCAGTGTATTGGTACGCATATTTTGTTCAATTTCAAAATGGTATACGCCGGCTGGCTTGGGTATATACTTTTCTACAATGGGTATACGGTAGCTTATTATACTAGCTGTGCCTTTTCCTAACCAACGGCCATCACTGGCAGCTAATGGGTTTAAATCGATACGACGAACTGAACTGTCGCCATTAGGGTTTTTGGCATACAGTAATATGTATAGGTTGCTGTACTCGTAATCAGGCGTTATGCGCAGGTTTACAAAAAAGTTGTGGTAGTGCGTAGTATCGTTCAGTTCAATATCAAACGAAGCACGGTTTTTATAGTGCCAACCTTCTTTGGGAAGAAACAGGTTTTGATCGTAAACAGTATTGTCGCTACAACTGCTTAGCAGGGCAACAACAAAAAGCGATAAAATGATGGCTTTTATTCTCACAGGTTTACAAAGTTAGTCGTTCCTCTTTTTTTTCCTGTAATTGTTATTCCTTCTGTTGCCGCTTTTTTTACGACCTCCGCCACCACTTTTCTTTTTAGGGGCTAGATTATCCAAACGGGTAAGATCGTTTTCACTAATAATATCCTCGTCAATAGAGCGTTCAAGGGCTGTTGCACCTTTGGGTGTGTCAACAAATATTTCTCCTTTTTTGCCTTCTTTATTTAGGGCAATTATTTCGTTTACTTTTTTTATTTGGAGCGGAAACCAATCGGAGCTGTTTTCGTAAACAAACCACATTTGGCGTTTTAAAATGTCGGTTTTTAGCGAGCGGGCAAAACCAACATTGGTTTCTATAGTAATGTTTTCACCTCTAGGAAACTCTTCAAGAGCTTCTAAATAAGTATCTAATTCAAAGTTAAGGCAACATTTTAGCCTGCCGCATTGCCCCGAAAGTTTAAGCATATTGATAGATAGGTTTTGAAAACGTGCTGCTGATGTGTTTACCAATTTAAAATCGGTAAGCCATGTTGAGCAGCACAATTCGCGACCGCAAGAACCAATACCACCCAATCGGGCGGCTTCTTGGCGGTAGCCTATCTGTTTCATCTCAATACGTACTTTAAATTCTTCGGCAAAGCGTTTTATCAGTTCTCTAAAATCTACACGTTCTTCGGCGGTATAAAAGAAAACTACTTTGCGGCCATCGCCCTGAAACTCAATATCGCTAAGTTTCATGTGTAGTTTTAGCTCAAGGGCTATAGTACGCGCACGTTCTAGTGTTGCAGGTTCTTTTGCCTTTAGTTCGTCGTATTTTTCAGTGTCTTTTTCAGTGGCGCGACGGTATATTTTAAACATGTTGTTGCTATCGGGGTCAACACCATATTTTTTTAGTTGCAAACGCACTAACTCACCGCTTAACGATACGTGTCCGTAGTCGTTTCCGTTGTCTGATTGAACTACAACGCCATCGCCTGTAAAAAGCTCAAGATTGCTATCGTTTTTATAAAATTCTTTGCGACTGCCTTTAAAACGTACTTCAACAATGTTAAAGGGTTTGTAGCCAACAGGAGTTTCCATGTCGCCCAGCCAATCGTATACGTTTAGTTTGTTGCAACCACCTGTGTTGCATGTGCCATTATTTTTGCACCCTTTGGGCGAGCAACCGCCCCCTGTTCCGCATGATCCACATCCCATACTCTATATCGTTCTTTTATCCGTAAGTTAATAAATATGTACAACTTAGCACAAAAAAGCGTAGGGCTAAACAAATGATTTGCTTTGCAGGTATACCTGTAATATTGCCCCAAACATAGGTTTGAGACTGTATTTTTTTGATAGATTATACGCAGAGCCAAAACAAATTGGTTGCTAAAGGTTTACCTCGCAAAAAAAATCAAACGTTTGGCGCTCCAACTCACTAATCTTCCATTAAATATCAGCACTATACGCTACCCCACTTTAACGGCCAAGTTATTTTTAATAAGCAAAGATAAATTAATTAATGTAATCTTGGCATTAGCATTTCGTTCGGTGTGGTAAATAGCGTCGTTAAAGGCGTTAGTAATGGTTTCGATAGTGTTGGTGGTGAGAAAGTTAGAAAATTTGCCCACAAAATCACGCTCTTTTTCGGTAAGGCGTAGCATTTGCCCGTCAGTATTTTGGGCGATAAGGCATTCGCGGAAAATGTGTAGCCCGTAAGCCAAAAAGTGTTTCAGCATTTCGCGCCCAAGTGTAGCGGCTTCATCAACCCACGATAATACATTAGCCATATCGTTTTTGTAGCACATTAGCATCCAATTGCGGAAACTGTCGAAAAAGTTGTTTTCGGTTTGGCTCAACAATTTTACGGCAAGGTTGTAGTTACCCTCGCTTAAAAATGCTGCTGCACGAGCTGTTTCGGCATCGGCTTGGTTTCGCTGCATCAAAGCATCTTGTATTTGGGGCTGTTGCAAGGCGGGTATTTTTACCAATTGGGTGCGCGATTTTATGGTGCCCAAAATATGCTCGTCGTTATTAGCCACCAATAAAAACAGTGTTTTTTGTGGTGGCTCTTCTATCAGTTTTAGTAGTGTATTGCCTTCTTTGCCTAAATATTCGGGCATCCACATTATTAACACTTTAAAGTTGCCTTCAAAACTTTTTAGCGATAGTTTTTTGATGATGTTTCGGCATTCATCAACTGTAATATTGCCCTGTTTGTTTTCAGCCCCCAAACTCATCAGCCAATCGAAAACGCCCAAATAGGGATTGGCTAAAAAGGTGGTGCGCCACTGCTCTATAAAATTGTCTGATATTTCTTTTGCGCCCACCGTAGGGTAGGTAAAATGCAAATCGGGGTGAATTAGTTTGCTGTATTTTGTACAGTTGGGGCAAGTGCCGCAACTATCATCGTCGGTTTTATTGGGGCAGCCTATATACTGTGCATAGGCAAGGGCAAGGGCAAGGTTGCCGTTCCCTTCGGGACCTAAAAACATTTGGGCATGAGGAACGCGCCCTTCTTGCACACCTGTTATCAGTTTTTTCTTTATGGCTTCTTGGCCTATGATATCTTTAAATTGCACCGGGCGAAGTTAGGAAATGTGTTGTTATGCTATTTTGAAAAATTAAAGGTTTTGCTTTTTTGATGAGGTGATAGGCATGAATGATATTCTAATCATAAAGTCAGTATTAGTTTTTGGTGTGTTATTTTAGCTAATCCGTAGGTCTGAATAGCGTTGGTTTTCAACCCGATGTATTTTTCGATAGGTATGAATACCTATTCTAATCATAAAGTCAGTATTAGTTTTTGGAGTGTTGTTTTTTGCTAATCCGTAAGGTATAAGTAGTGTCGGGTTTCAACCCGATGTATTTTGCGATAGGCTTTAAAGCCTATTCTAATCATAAAGTAAGCCTTAGTTTTTGGTGTGTTATTTTGTTTTAATCCGTAAGGTATGAGTAGCGTCGGGTTTCAACCCGATGTATTTTGCGATAGGCTTTAAAGCCTATTCTAATCATAAGGTGAGCCTTAGTTTTTGGTGTGTTATTTTGTTTTAATCCGTAAGGTATGAATAGCGTCGGGTTTCAACCCGACGAAGAAGAAAAAAGAAATATCTTTGCCCCTAAATGCAGCCTAAGTTATCCATAATTACTGTTACCTACAATGCTGAAAGGTTTTTAGAGCCTACTATACAAAGCATTGCCGCGCAAACCTATACTAATATTGAGTACATTATTGTTGACGGTGGCAGCAAAGACGGTACGGTGGATATTGTGAAAAAATATCCTAATGTGGTGAGCCAATGGGTAAGCGAGCGCGATAACGGTTTGTACGATGCTATGAACAAGGGCTTGCAAATGGTGACGGGCGATTATACTATGGTGCTAAATGCAGGCGATTTACTGGATAGCCCCGATACTATTGCTAATGCTTTTGCGCAATGCAATGGCGAGGATGTGCTGTATGGCGATACCAAAATTATTGATACTAACTACCAGTTTGTGGGTATGCGTCACTTTACCCCGCCTGAAAAACTGACATGGAAAAGTTTTGAGCAGGGTATGGTAGTATGTCATCAATCCATCATCAGTAAAAAAGAGATTACCCCAAGCTACAATCTGAACTATAAAATAGCTGCTGATATAGATTGGGCTATACGCTTGCTAAAAAATGCTAAAAGCAGCAAGAATATTCATTTGGTGATTACCCAATTTATGCAAGACGGTATAAGCTCGCAACAACGCTGGGCGGGAGTGCGCGAACGTTTTGGGGTAATGATACACTACTTTGGTTTTTTTACTACGCTGTGGAATAATGTTTCTCGCGGACTAAACTACTTTCTCACTCTACGCTTTTTGAATAATGTGAGGAAGGGTTAATTATCATTTAGTTTTTTATAGTTAGACAGAATAAACGCAACTAAAATGATTAGTAATGCAATCTAGTTATTTGCAGCTCATCGGCATACGGCCAATGCTCTACTCTAAACAGTCGCCAAAGTATCCAAGTAAATACAAATACCAATTTTAAAAAAGCTATTACCGAGTATTCTTTTTTGGTAGTGAAAAAGTAAAGGGTATAAATAACCGGTATTGGAAACAAACCTATAATTAATAGCATATCTGCAAATGGCCAATGCTGTATTTTAAACAGTGCCCCAATAATTATTATTGCTGCATTAATGTTTAGCAAGTTGGCATATCGGCTATATGCAAATTTTCCGTTTTTAAGTAGCAGTGATACGCCTGCATATACAAGTACTGAACTTATAAGGGTTAATCCGCTAGATACTCTGCCATACTCCATTATTTCAAACTGATACCCTAAGTAGGCTATAATTAATAGCACAACACCTACCAGTAATGTTTGCAATAGGGTTTTATTGCTAAATATTAAAAATACACGGGGGAAAACCAGCATTACTTATTTTTTTGTGTGATGACAGGGCAAGTATACTAACTATTTCACCAATATTTTATTTCCCGTTTCAAAATCAAACAGGGTGAGGCGGCGCAGTTGGTAATAAGCTACCCAAAAATTTTGCAGGTTGCGTATATAGCCTATAAGGGCTTGGTCTTTCTCGTTTTGGGCTATGGTTAGGTTGGTAAGGTCTATTTTGCCCAGTATAAATCGCTTAGTGCTTATATCGTAACGTTGGCGTGCAATGGTATCGGCCTTTGCCGATATTAATAGTATTTTTTTAAGTTGGTTAAATTGCAATACGTTACTCATTATTTCCAGTTCTAAGCTATTGCGGTTGTTTTCTATTTGTGCCAGTCGGCTTTCTTTGTCGTTTTTGGCTACCATGTAGGCGGCTTTGTTTCGCCCAAAATTTAAAATAGGCATACTAAAACCAATAGTTAGTTGTTGCGAGTTTTGTAGGTTATTATATGCTTGCTCTAGCTGCCCTGCACGTTGGTTTAACCCAAAACTAGCCGTAAGGTCGCCAGTAAATCTACGGCTGGCAAGAGCTTGGTTAATATTTATATCAGCATCAATTTCCTGCATCTGAAATCCAACATAGTTACTGCGGTTTTCTCGGGCTTCGGCTAGTGCTTTTTCAAACTCAACCACGTACAAGGGTGGGGTTTCTTCGTATACCACTTCCAACTTTATACTATCGTGTATGCCCAAAAAGTTTTTTAGTCTTTTTTCTGAAGTGATTAACGATATGCCTATTTGATCGACTGTGTTGCGGGCATTCATCAAACTTAGTTCAGCTTGCAGTTTGTCGTTTTCGGCAATTTTGCCCACATTGTATCGGCCCTCGGCTACGGTATACAGTGTGTCGTTTATAGCGGCATTGTACTCAGCATTTTTCAGCTGTTTTTGAGCGATATAATAATCAAAAAAGGCATTGGTAATGGCTATTGATAAATCTTCTAACGATTCGGTAGCTTGTTTTTTGGCAAACTCGTATTGCAGTTTAGCTTGTTTCCAGTTCCAACGTAAAGTATTCACTTTAAATAAGGGTTGGCGTATGCCCAATTGTAATGGAGCCGCTTGCCATTCAGAATAAGGATTTGCTCCAAATTGGTCTATTCGTCCCAGTCCTGATGAAAGAAATACGCTTCCGCCTGTAGCGGTTATATTTTGTGATAAATCTAGCGATCCTATTGAACTGGCCGCATTTTGCTCCTGAAAAGAATAACCACCTGTGGGTAATGTTATTTGTGTAACCCTGCGCGATAAACCGGGTAAATTTCCATTAAGTGATAAACTGGGCAATAGGGCAGAACGTGATGAAATATAATTCCACTCGGCACTGCTATATGCTGCTTTTATGCTACGTGCGCTTGGACTGTTTTCGTGTCCAAAGGCTATGGCTTGTTTCAGGTTTAGTACCATTTGCCCAAAAAGGGTGGCTGTGCAAAGGGTAAATATTAGCAGTACGGTAATTTTTTTATTCATACCTTAATGATTCTACGGGGTCTTGTTTGGCGGCACGCCTAGCAGGAGCAATGCCTGAAACTAAGCCCACAAATATTGATATAGTAAACGATATGAGAATTGAAAAGGGGGTGATAATGGTTTTTGTTTCCATAAAGTAATCAATGGCGTAGCAAAAGCCTATACCTACCAAAACACCTAGTATACCGCCCGATATGCTGATGGTAACAGCTTCACTGATAAATTGTAGCGATATATCTTTACGGGTAGCACCAAGTGATTGACGAAGACCAATTTCTTTTATGCGTTCCATTACGCTGGCAAGCATAATATTCATAATACCTATACCGCCAACAATAAGAGATATGCCTGCAATAAAGGCTAACATATTATTAAACTGGCGTTTGTTTTTTTGCTGTTGTTTAAGCAGTAGTTCAGGTATTTGTATTTCAAAATCCTCCACATCATTGTGTCGGCGTTTCAGTATTTTTTTTACTACTTCAGATACCTCGCGCATTTGGTCGGTGTTTTTCACCTTTATCACCAGTTTGTCTATTTGGTGGTAGTTTTCAGGCTTTTTTTCTTGGTCGTCATCATCCCCGTTGTTGCGGCGCATATCGCTTGGGGTTATTTTTGCGCGATTTTTAAACCTTGCCAGCATGGTATTTACAGGTATATAAACCTCTTCGTTGGCATTACGTACTGCGTAGGATGATATGGTTTGGTCGGATACATTTTTTTCGCCCAAAACACCTACTACGGTTAGCCAAACATCACCACATTTCATTTTTTGCCCAATAGGTTCAATATCAGTAAATAATTTTGCTCGCAACGATTTACCAATAATACACACAGGTTGGGCAAGAGAAAAGTTTACATTGCTAAATAAGTTTCCATCGCTAACGTTTAGCACAGCTACATCAAAAAAATGGTTGTTGATGCCTATTATTTTGCCCGATAATCGCTTACCGTTACGCATAATAGGAGTTTCAAGCTCAATTTCGGGGCTGGCAAAATCAACATAGTTTTTTAGGGTGTTTACAATGTTTTCACCATCGGCAATGCTAAGTCCGGGAGTGTATCGTTTAACCTTTTCGCTTTCCTTTTCTTCCGATGCTTGGTTCTTATCCTTTTGCTGGTCATCTTTCCAAATGGCCGTAATGGTTATATTGTTTGAGCCAACTTGTTTTAGCTGTTCAGCAATTTCTTGTTCAGTACCCTTACCTATGGCCAGCATGGCTATAACTGCCGATACGCCAAAAATAATACCCAATGAGGTGAGAAAGGTGCGGAAACCATTGTAGGTAATGGCTTCAAGCCCTATTAAAAAGTTAAACGTGAGGCGGTTAAATTTCATTAGCTACCTTTGGTTTACTCGTCTTCACTAATAATAAAAATATCACCTCCGGTGGCAGCGGCATTGGGTTTTTCTTCTTTTTTAGAAGTATCAATCGGAGCCAAAGGTACTTTAGTAATACTCTCAGGTAATAGCTTCCAGTCCATACCCGCAGTATCAGAAAGGTCTTTTAATATTACCACGTCTCCTTCCTCAAGACCGTGTTTTATATAGGCATCTTTATTGTTAGTGGCCTCTACATATACCTGTTGGCGGGTAATTTCGCCTCCTTTGGTTTTATAAACGAACGACATTGCTCCCGATACATTAACAGCTTCTATTGGTACAGTAAGGGCATCATCGTAACCGCCATAGTTAATATTGCAACTTGTAGTCATAGACGGGCGAAGAGTGCTATCGCTAGAAAGAACATCAATTACCACTTCAAAAACTTTGCTATTTTGGTTAGGGCGTTGCTCGCCAATGCTGGCAACATTTTTAACTTTACCTATCAGTTTTTTATTTGGGTCGGCATCTAAACCAATATCAACTTTTTGACCTGCTTTTACTTTTTGAATATCTACTTCGTTTACGTAAGATATTACTTCCATCTCTCGTAAATCGGGTACGTTTGCAACCTCAGGATCCCATACGTTTACCGTACTGCCAACTACTCTCTTGCGTCCGTTCCATTCTTTAGCATATATAATCATTCCCGCTTTTGGGGCGGTGATGGTAAGTTGTGAGACTAACTCTTCGTATTTATCCAACTTGTTTTGGGCTTTTGCAAGGTCTGATGCAACAATGCTCATTTTGGCTCTAGCCTGCGCTACCTTGTTGGCAAGGGTTTCATTTTTTTGTTTTAGTGTACGCTGGGCTTTTTCGTAAGCATTTTCTACCTGTTGTTTTACTGATGGAGCTTCGTATGCCGATTGTTCTAATTCTAATTTCTTTTGGGCTAATTCAAACTTATAGTTTTCAACCTCGTCTCGGGCTTCACGCAACTGAATTGCCGTATCAAGTTGGGTTTGGTTGTATTCTGATTGTTTTTTCTGAAGATTTAATAATTCTTCGTTCAGCTTGTTCATCACCTCGGTTTTGTCTAACGTGGCAACATAACCACCGGGCTGAACCACGGTGCCTTCGGCTACTAAATCATTTATTTTTATTTGGTATATACCTGCTGAACGAAGGCTTGAAGGAACAGTAATATCTGTTTGAGTTTTAGCACGCAATTCGCCTGTAACGGTTATTATTACATCAAAACGTCCTTTTTTAACTTTGGCTGTTACATCGGCACCATCAGGGGCATTGCTTTTTATAAAAAGCCACCAAATGGCAAAAAGAGCAACAATTGCAATAGCAGTATACAGTAAAAATTTCTTGTTCATAGGCTGTTTACACAAACAATTAAGCAACGAATATATTTAAAGCTAAGTATAGCCGCCTGCAATTTAGACAAACACCACACTATTTTGCCACAGACTTAGCCAAAAAATAATTCTTGAAAAAAATAAGCAATAACTGCACCATTTTATTTTAAACTATGCTGATTTAGTTGGAGTATAAAATTTTATAAGTTCTTTTTTTCAGGCTAATACATAGTTTCTTTGCAGTGTGGATATACAACTACACGATAAAACCTTTGCCTCTTTTATAGCAGTGCATGAAATTAAAAACGCTGTTGGTATAGTAGCCAATGAGATAAATAGTTTTTACAAACAAAAAGCACCCGTTATACTGCCTGTACTTGATGGGGCTTTTGTGTTTGCCGCTGATTTGGCAAAACAGCTTACCATACAAGCAAAGTTTTCTTTTATTAAGTATAAATCGTACCACAATACACAAAGTACAGGCACTGTGAGCCAATTACTTGGTTTGGATATAGATATTAAAGGGCAGGATGTTCTTTTGGTTGAAGATATAATTGATACAGGGCTTACACTACATTATTTACTTGCCGAGTTGAAGCAACACCAACCTGCTAGTATTAAAATTGCTACACTTCTTGCAAAACCTGACGCATTAAAAGTGCCGTTAGAAATTGACTTTAAGGGAATTGAAATTCCCAACCGTTTTGTGGTTGGCTATGGTATGGACTACAATGGGTTAGGTAGAAATTTGGACGGGGTGTATGTGTTGAAAGAAGCTGATACCGATACAAGAGCAGTGCGTTAAAGTAATCATTTACAGAGGGTATAGGTCATCTGCTAAATACAACCAATAAATACCTATCTTTGCACCCCTTAAAAATAAAGTACAACGCTGATGCTCAATATAGTTCTTTTTGGCCCTCCCGGTTCCGGCAAGGGTACACAATCGGCCAAGTTGGTCGAAAAATATGGATTAATACAACTTTCAACCGGTGATTTATTACGTGGAGAGATTGCCGAGGGTACCGAATTAGGCTTGAAGGCTAAAAGCCTTATGGATGCAGGTCAGTTAGTGCCTGATGAAGTAGTAATAGGCATGATACGTAGTAAACTTGAAAATAACCCTAATTCAAAGGGTTTTATATTTGATGGTTTCCCGCGTACAGTAGCTCAAGCCGAAGCCTTAGATAATCTGTTGGCCGAAAGAGGTACTAAAATAGCCAAAATGCTAGCTTTAGAAGTAGCAAATGCCGAGTTGATAGTGCGCCTATTGCTTCGTGGTAAAGATAGTGGTCGTGCCGACGATCAAAATGAGGAAGTAGTAAAAGAGCGCATTGATGTATACAATAGCAAAACCCTACCCGTAGCAAACCACTACAAAGGGCAAGGTAAATTTGTATCAATTAACGGTGTGGGTGAAGTTGACGAAATATTTAAAGCTCTTTGCGCACAGATTGATGTGGCACAATTATAAATGGCCGAAAGTAATTTTATAGATTATGTAAAGATAAACTGCCGTAGCGGAAAAGGCGGAGGCGGTTCTATACATTTACACAGGGACAAGATAACCGCTAAAGGCGGGCCCGATGGTGGCGACGGTGGACGTGGCGGTGATATTATTTTGCTGGGTAACGACCAGTTGTGGACGTTGCTGCACTTAAAATTTCGTAAACACGTTATTGCCGAAGGTGGACAACCGGGCAGTAGCGGGCTAAAGTCAGGAGCTAGTGGTAAAGATGAAATTTTGGAAGTTCCACTAGGCACTGTTGCCAAAGATTTTGAGACAGGCGAAGTGCTTTTTGAGATTACTGAAAACGGCCAACGCGAAATACTGCTAAAAGGTGGTAGGGGAGGACAAGGTAATAACCACTACAAGTCGCCTACCAATCAAACGCCACGCTATGCCCAGCCGGGTGAAGATGGACAAGAAAAATGGCGAATACTTGAATTAAAAATACTTGCTGATGTGGGATTGGTCGGTTTTCCAAATGCTGGAAAATCAACCCTATTATCAGTAGTAACCGCCGCAAAACCAGAGATTGCTGATTATCCTTTTACTACTCTTGTTCCCAACTTAGGTATAGTGAAATACCGCGATTACAAATCGTTTGTAATGGCCGATATACCGGGTATTATTGAGGGCGCACACGAGGGTAAAGGACTTGGGCATCGTTTTTTACGTCATATCGAGCGCAATGCGTTGCTTCTTTTTATGATACCTGCTGATAGTAAGGATATTATTGAAGAATATAAAGTGTTGCTTAACGAGTTGGAGCAATTTAATACTGAGTTACTACACAAAAAGCACATATTGGCCATTACCAAAAGCGATATGCTTGATGAAGAACTAATGGCAGAAATGAAAAAGGAGCTTCCCGCTGATATTCCTACAATATTTATATCGTCTGTTACAGGTAAAAATATAATGGAATTGAAAGATATGATTTGGCAAGCCTTGAATGAATAGTGATTAACTCCTCTCTTATTTTCTTCTTACGGTTATTATTTAATCGAAAATAAATTCCGCATAAGGGGCATTGTAGTATTTTTGTGCCTGTATGAAAAAAATATTCTTTGCTTTAATACTTGTTGCATTTGCTTTCACAGCAGCAAAAACTCAAGTTAACCTTAATAACGGTTTAGTGGCTCATTATACTCTTGATGGTCATGCGGCTGACTCAAGCAGCAATGGTTTTGACGGAACTATTGTAGGGTCTCCGGTTAACTCAGTTGATAGAAATGGAATACCCAATATGGCAATGAAGTTTGATGGTGTTGGAGATGCTATAATGGTGCCGCATAATGCTAAACTTAATTTAACTAAAGATAAGTCTATTTCCGTATGGTATAAAATTGAAAGCTCAATAGGATTACCCTTATATCCAATAATAGTTTACAAAAAAGGTATTAACGATTACCCCACGTTTGGATTATATTTACGTGAAGACCCTGCTTATGGTTCTTCAAGGAGAAAAGTATCGTTTATTCAAGGAAGTGGTACAAGTACAAATAAAGAAAATTATACAACACAAAACTATACTAACTATGTAAATCAGTGGGTACATATTGTAGCTACCCATACTTCTGCCGATGGGTATATGCGTATTTTCTTTAATGGTGTAATATCAGACTCGTTATATGTAGGAAATTTTGTTTCTAATACCTCAACCGATAGTTTGGCTATTGGCAGGGGGCGCAAACCTTATGGCGGAAATAATTTTAAAGGTTTTTTAGATGATATCAGAATATATGATAGGGCACTAAGCAAAAGTGAGATAGACGTATTGTACCACGAATTTTCTATTGTTTATAATTACCTGCCGAAAACAATTTGTCAGGGAGATAGTGTTTTTGCACAAGGAGAAAACAGAGGTACTGCAGGAACTTACTACGATACTATATCTATCAACTCTAAACTTGATAGTGTTATAGTAACTCAGCTTACTGTTAACCCATCTTATTTTACAGCAAATACCAAGGCTATTTGCTTTGGAGATAGCATATTTATTGCAGGAGCTTACCGCAAAAGTGCCGGAGTATATCAGCAAAACCTAAATACAAAAAATGGGTGCGATAGTATTATTGAAACTACTTTAACTGTAAATCCTGTTTTTTTTAAAGCAGATACAATAACTATTTGCTTAGGAGATAGCGCCTACATAGCAGGAAAATATTATTATACTCATACAGTAGTTAGCCAAAACTTCAATACATCCAAAGGTTGCGATAGCACAATACAAACTACACTTATAGTAAACCCAACCCACTTATCTACCAAAGCAATAAGCTTATGCAGTGGTGATAGTTTGCTTATTGGCAGCAACTATATTAAAACCATGGGTGTTTACTATGATACATTAAGTACAACAAATGGGTGTGATAGTATTGTGGTTACCACTGTTAGTGTAAACACCATTAATACAATCGTTAGTCAAAATGCCCACGTACTTATAGCGCAAGAAAGCGGAGCTACTTATCAATGGTTAGATTGTAACAATGCTAACGATTCCATTGCAGGTGAAACCCAACAAAGCTTTATAGCTACCAACAACGGTAATTATGCAGTAGCTATAAGTAAAAATGGCTGTACAGATACCTCAGTGTGTTATACTGTGAACACTTTAGCGGTTGATGAAGTACTGAGTAAAAATCTATCTGTTTATCCTAATCCTGCTAAAGATATATTTACTGTTGATTTAGGGCAAAATTACACACTAATTAAAGTTGCTGTAACCACCATAACAGGAAAAATACTGTCTGTTTATACCCAAAATAATAGCAGTAAAATACAAGTGCCAGCTAGCCAATTAGCAGCAGGGATGTATTTGTTGGAGGTTGAAACAGACGGCAAAAAATTAATATCAAAAATTATTATTGAGTAATCCTAAAGGAAATAATATTAACTAAAGGCGGGGTGTTTAACTAAACACTCCGCCTTTTTTTGCGCCCCACCACAAAACTATAAACGATAGCGAGGCCGATATAGCATACTGTGCCACCTCGTCCCACTGGTGCAGCACTATTTTACCTGTAAGAAACAATATACTATAGGTAAACACCACACCCATAGCCCAACACAACCATAAATAGGTATGGTTTACTTTTTTGTATTGAGTATCTGAAGTATTAGAGAAATCCTTCCACCAACCACCGGGTTGTACTCTATTATAAAAGTTTTGTAAAGTTTCTTTGCTCTCAGGTTTTGTAATAAGAGTAACAAACAGCCAAACAACAGTGGTAACCCCTACTGTGATGAAAAAACTCATAGGAAATGTGAGCCCCATATCCTCCATCAAAGTAGTAGACACAAGTTGAGAATTGGAATCTGTGGTAATTTGCCATTTCATCAATTGAATTGCCCCAAAAACTACAAATGGGGTCACAGTTGCCGCAATTTCACTCCAAGCGTTAATACGCCACCAATACCAACGTAGTATAAGCACCAAGCCCAAGCCTGCTCCTGCTTCCATCACAAATTCCCATACCGATTTTATAGAAGTAATATAAGTAGTAACCCATAGTGAGATAACCATAAGAACTATTGAAGTAATTCGTGACGCCATTACCTGTTGCTTATCGGTTGATTTTGGGCTGATAAAACGTTTGTAAACATCGTTTACCAAATAACTTGCCCCCCAGTTTAGTTGGGTAGAAATTGTACTCATATACGCCGCCAAAAAAGCCACCAATAGTAAGCCGCGAAGACCTGCGGGTAAGTAGTCTCTCATGGCAAATACAAAACCAAAACGTTTATCATCACCGCCCAAATCAGGGTAAAGAACAAGTGCACATAAGCCTACAATAATCCAAGGCCAAGGACGAAGGCAATAGTGTGCTACCTGAAAAAATAAAGTGGCTATTAATGAGTGTTTTTCGTCTTTTGCACTCATCATACGTTGTGCAATATATCCGCCGCCACCCGGCTCTTGCCCTGGGTACCAGCTACTCCACCACATCACTCCCAAATAGGCCAAAAAGCTACCTACAGTTATTGTAAGTGTAGAAGCCAGCCCCTCGCTGCTACTAAACGACGGGAAAAAGTCGAGGCTTTGTGCAGGAAGTTTCGCTTTCAATCCCTCAATGCCGCCAATAGCATCGCTATTTACCACCACCACTGCCAATATTATACAACCCGTAATAGCAATTATAAACTGCACAAAATCAGTCATAGCAACGCCCAATAAGCCCGAAATTGACGAGTATACAGCCGTAAGCAACATTATACCGCCCATAATGGCAAACAAGGTTGCTCTATCTTCAATACCAAAAAATACCTGTAAAATGGTCATAAAAGCAAGATTTACCCAGCCCATTACCAGCACATTCATAATCAAACCCAAATAAACTGCTTTAAAGCTGCGCAGAAACTGTGCAGGCTTGCCACCATAGCGCAACTCTATCAACTCCACCTCTGTTACCACACCACTGCGGCGCCACAGGCGGGCAAAAAAGAAAGTAGTTAGCATGCCGCCCATCAAAAAATTCCACCACAGCCAATTGCCTGCAATACCTTTATTGCCCACTAATTCGGTAACAGCCAAAGGAGTGTCGGCAGCAAAAGTGGTAGCCACCATACTTACCCCCGCTATATACCACGGTAAGTTGCGGCCGCCCAAAAAGAACCCCTCAAGGTTTTTTGATGCAGTACCCCTAAACCTTAAACCTACCCACAAAGCAAAAGCTAGGTAGGCGGCAATTATTAGCCAATCGGCAATAGCTAAACCCATAGTAATTTTTTGGTGAAAATAGGATATGCGGCGGTGAGTTACAAATTTGTCTACTCACTGCAAGTGCTAAAAAGCTGATTTTTTACCTGCCACCCATTTTCTCTACATTTGTTGGTGTTATGGCCAAAACAAAGCATCAGAAACAAAAACGCCGATTACGAATAAACAAAAGCTCAATGCTGCCCGGTGCAGAGCCGGGGGTGTTTAGCCTAAGTGGCGAAGAGTGTCCTTTGGTGGGGGTGTTCTCATACAATACCCAAACCTGCGAGGAGCGGAAGTTTGGTAGTACAGAGTCGCTTTTTAAATACCTTGATGAAAATAAACACCTACAGCATTGGGTAGATGTGGCTGGCTATGGCAATAAAAACTTTTTTGATAACATGGGAGGCTATTTTAATCTGCACGCCTTGCAACTTGAGGACGTGGTGGCGCAATACCAACGCCCCAAAGTAGAAGAGTTTGAAAACCATTTGTTTATCATCTCGCGCATGAAATACACCAATAAAGACGGTGTTTTTATTGATGAGCAGATAAGCACATTTGTGTTTGAAAATGCTGTGCTTACCTTTCAGGATTACGAAGAAGATTGCTTGCAGCCCGTGCGCGATAGGCTTAGAAAAGAAAATACACGCATACGCACAGGTAACCCGTTTTTTTTAGCATACAGCATACAAGATGCCATTATAGATAACTATTTTCCTGTGATTGACGGGATGTCGGCGCAGCTTGAAGCCCTAGAAGATGATGTAATAAAAGAACCCCGCAAAGAAGCAGTGTACGAGATTCAAGGTATAAAACGTCAACTTATTGATTTGCGCAAAACCATTTGGCCTGAAAAAGACAAAATGAACGAGTTGATACGCACCCGCTATAAATTTGTTTTGCCCGAACACGAAATATACCTGCGCGATACCTACGACCATTGTGTGCAAATAATGGATTTGATAGAAACCAACAAAGAAATCTCGCACAGTATTATGGATATGTACCTAAACACCGTTAACAATAAACTTAGCGAGGTAATGAAAGTACTAACCGTAATAAGTAGTGTTTTTATACCACTTACTTTTATAGCCGGCCTGTATGGGATGAATTTTGCAGCTATAGACAAACAGGGTAACCCATTGCCATATAGTATGCCCGAGCTACGCCACCCTTGGGGGTATGTGGCTGTTTTAATATTGATGCTTATAATTGGTATTGCACAAATTATTTTTTTTAAACGTAAGAAGTGGCTATAGATAGTTAAGTTTGTATTTTGAAATACAAACTTAACTCGCGTATATTTGCGTAAAGAAAACATTTACTTTTATGAAAAAATTTGCATTCCTATTTCTATTTGCCCTAGCGGGAAGTCTTTTTTTAGCATCGTGCAGTGGCGGTGATGATGATACTGTTGCCAAACCAAAACCATCAGTATCGTGGAAAACAACTACAGGTTTCAAATTCGCAAACGGAACTGAAACAGCAGGTAATAATATCTCATTTGGTGTAATTGCTACTCCTTCTTCTGGCGAAAAAATAACTAGGGTTGTTATCAACCTAGCTGTTAATGGTGGCGCAAACGCTATACTTTTCGATTCAACAATGAAAGCTACTAGCTACAGCAGAGATTGGATTGATATTAAATTAGCAGAGTTAGCAGGTGCAAAAAGCCAGTTTACTGTAACTGTTACTCAATCTAACAATGAAACTTCTTCAGCTTCATTTATAATCACTTCTTCAGCTCCTGCAAGAAATACACAACTTACTGCCAATATAGTATTGGGTGCACAAGCCTCAAATGTAGGTTCGTTCTTCAATCCTAAAATTGGTGCTACAGGTGTTATGACTATTGCAGCTGCAGCGGGTGACCAAGTTAACTCACACATAGTTTACTACATGGGTTCAACTAATAAAGCTACTTTCTCAGCTCCAAACGATGCTCAAATCACTCAAGTATTTAGCAGTATGTCTAACTGGACAGTACGTAACGCTACTGTATTTAGAAAAACTACTATGACTTCAGCACAATTTGATGCTCTTGATCCTGCTGATGCTAGCAAAATTGATGCTGAGTGCACTAATGGTGTATTTGTATCAAAAGTTACTCAATTAGCTGTTGGTGATGTTATCGCTTACCGCACACAAGATGGAACTCACTACGCTCTATTTAGAGTTAATGCTATTACCAACTCTGGTTCAAGCAATAGCGAAATCACTTTCGATATGGCTAACCCAGCATTCTAGTTAATAGTAGAATAGATATTACAAAAGCCATCCTTGTACAAGGATGGCTTTTTTGCTTTTTATTAAATTGTTAATAGTAATTACTTTAGCAAGTCATAAAACCTTAGTTAATTTGTGGTGTATTTATTACACTAAGTTGAAATGAAGAAAATAGCAGTATTTACATCAGGAGGTGATTCGCCCGGAATGAACGCGTGTGTACGTGCAGTAGTACGTTCGGGCATATATTATGGTATGAAGGTAATGGGCGTTACACGGGGCTATAATGGCCTTATAGATGGAGATATAAAACCATTAACAGCTCAAAGTGTAGCAAACATTGTGCAGCGTGGGGGAACCATACTTAAAACAGCGCGTAGTAAAGAGTTTATGACCCCTGAAGGACGAAAAAAAGCGTATGATAACCTTAAAAAACACGGGGTAGAAGGTATAGTTTGTATAGGTGGCGACGGTACATTTACGGGAGCTAAAATATTTTTTGAAGAATACGGCATACCCTGTATGGGTGCTCCGGGTACTATTGATAACGATTTGTACGGCACCGATTATACCATAGGCTTTGATACAGCTATAAATACGGCCATAGATGCTATTGATAAAATACGAGATACGGCCGATAGCCACGACCGTGTGTTTTTTGTTGAAGTAATGGGACGAAATAGCGGAGCAATAGCCCTTGAAGTAGCTATTGGAGGTGGTGCAGAGGCTGTGATGTTGCCCGAAGTTAGTGGAGAGGTTGGGCCACTAAAAGAAATGTTTAACAACCGCAAACGTAAAAAAAGCTTCTCAATAATTGTAGTGGCCGAAGGCAACGAAGAAGGCGGAGCATACAAAATAGCCGATGAGTTAAAGCAAGCCTTTCCTGAAATTGATGCTAGGGTAACCATATTAGGGCATATACAAAGAGGAGGTTCGCCTACTGCCTACGATAGAGTGTTGGCTACCAGATTGGGTGCGGCTTGTGTTGAGGGATTATTAAAAGGCGAGACCAATAAAATGGCTGCTATAGTTAACAATCAGGTTACTTTAGTGTCTTTTGATGATGCTATAAACAAAACCAAAGAGTTGCCTGATATTTTAGGATTAATTGATTTGATGAATGTGTAGTATGCCGCAAAGCATTTCTTTACTTTCAAAGTCTTAAAACTTAAAAAAACAATATTATAATTCCTTTCACATCTTCATAAAAAACAATTTACTTTCGTTGCCATTCGTTGAATGTATACTAGATGATGAAATTTTTTGCACTTACAATTACCCTAGTGCTGTTTTGTACCTCAACCGTATATGCACAGCAAAAAAATACTTTGCCCGATTCTTCTGATTATCAGGTAACCGGCAAACCCCTTAGCCCAAAAGACTCGTTGCGCTTTTTTGAACGTAGGCTAATAGGCTTAGGCGAGAGTATTATAATGGCTCAAACCGAAGAAGAACGCTTTGTTTCTACTTACAACTTTGCTCGTACACTGATAGGAGCATTAAAGTTGCCCAATTCATTCGAATATCCTTTCGACTCAGTAAAAAAGTACATATCAATACTTACACCTGATGACAATACTTTTAGGATTTTTACGTGGAGCTTAAAGCACGGTAGAGACTCGTTGGTTACGGCCGATTCGTTTGAGTTTTTTGGAGCTATACAAATGAACAACAAAGAACGCCTTGAGTTGTACGGACTGTACGATAGTTCTGCTAGGCTAGGTAAACCAGAGTATGAAGAACTTAACAACCGCTTTTGGTACGGTGCGTTGTACTACCAACTAGTTCCCGTTAAATATAAAAAACAAAAGTACTATACTTTACTGGGGTGGGACGGGCATACTATGGCTAGTAATCGCAAAATTATTGATGTACTTAGTTTTGACGAGATGGGGAAACCTGTTTTTGGTGCACCAATTTTTGAGATTGATAAAGACAAGCCCTTGAAGCACAGGGTTATTTTTGAGTTTAGGGATGATGCAGTGATGACGTTACGCTACGTAAAGTCGAAAAAACTAATAGCCTTTGAAAATCTGATACCCCCAAGCCCTAATGCAGTAGGAATGTACGAAACCTATTTGCCCGATGGCAGTTACGATTATTTTATATTTAAAAAAGGCAAATGGCTAAAGCGCGAGATGCTGTTTGAAAACGTAAGAAATATTCCTATGGAAGAACTCTCACCACGCAATCAACGATAACAGCCGTTGCTACCGCCGCGTTTAAAGATTCTGCCTTTCCCCTTCGTGGTATACTTATTTTATTTTGTGCCAATTGAAGCAAGCTATCGCTAATACCTTTACCCTCGTTTCCTATTAATACAATAGGCTTGTCGGCATTCTTTATTTCGTATACAGAAGTACCATTCATTACACACGCATACAAGCGGTTAGCATAGGGCGTTAAAACCTCTTCAAGGTTAACATAGTGCACCTGCACGCGGGCAAAACTGCCCATAGTAGCATTTATTACCTTTGGGCTAAAGGCATCAACACAGTTTTCAGAGCATACAATATGTTTTATACCATACCAATCAGCCGTGCGAATAATAGTACCCAAGTTTCCGGGATCCTGAATAAAATCAAGTGCAATAGTTAAGTGTTCATTAAAAATATTTGTATCAAAATCGGTTTGTGGCAAAGCCAATAAAGCTAACGCTTTATTGGGCTGTTCAAAACCACTGATACGTTCTAGTTCTTTAGTGTTGACGGTAGTGTAAGGCACTTTTCCTAATAGGGGTAGGTATAGTGTTCTCCACTCTTCAGTACCAAACACCTGCACCACTTCCAAATTATTTTGTAGTGCTTCGGCAACTGCTTTTTCACCCTCAACAATAAATTGGTTGTATTTTTGCCTGAATTTTTTTGAACGTAGCGATTTTACCAGTTGAATTTCGGATTTAGTAAGCATGGGCAGTATGGGCTTTATATAAGCACAAGAAATATTTTTCTTGGGTTAACGGTACTACTTTTTATATCAAGTTGCAAAATAACACAAGAATTAAACAACGATGAACTACTAGTAAACAAAGTAGAAATAAAAGGGATTGAGGAAAAAAAATTAAGCGAAGGTGCAAAGCTATTAGTAAAACAAAAACCCAATAAACGCCTGTTTGGTTTTTGGCGGTTTTATTTGCGGGCATACAACTATGGTATGCGCGGCGATACATCAAAAAAAATCAGAAAATTTGTACGCAACAAAATTGGCGAAGAGCCTGTAATACTTGATACCGTTAAAATTGAAGAATCGGCAAGGCAAATAGAAGCTTATTTGTTCAATAACGGTTATTTTAACCGTGAAGTTACTTATACAGTTATTCCCAAAAAAAATAAAAGCCAAAAAGCTACCATACAATACAATGTGCAAACCAATGCCAAGTATAGGATTAAAACTATAACCTATGGTATTGATGACAAACGATTGTATTTTAAGGTGTTTGATGATGCAAAAAACTCGAAACTAAAAGAAGGTGGATTTTTTAGTGCAGAAATAATTGCTGAAGAGCGAGAACGGATTACAAAAAAATTGCGCGAAGACGGCTACTATTTTTTCAATAAAGAATATATTGTTTTTTCTGTTGATAGTGCTATTGCAGGTAATTATGTAAACATCGATTTACAAATACGAAACCCTGATTTGTTTACCCCCCACCAACGGTACAGTATTAACAATGTATATGTAAATGTGGTTAACCCTGCTGACGTTGATAGTCCGGATACACGTATAAATTGGCACACAACTGATGGTGTATGGATAAACCTTAACGAGTATAAAATAAACGAAGAAATTTTGCTGCGCAGAATTTTGATTGAGCCGCAGGCAACCTTTAATCAAGAGAAGGTAGATAATACCTATAATAGCCTTAACGATGTGCAGTTGTTTAGGCAAACCAGTATTTCGTTTGATAAAGACACCATTGAGGGAAAGCTAAACTGTTATATTAACCTTGTGCCCGATAAAAGGCATGAATACTTGCTTGAACCTCAGTTAATAACTTCTGACCAAAATAATGCTGTTGAACAAAATAACTTGCGAAACTATGGTTTGGCAAATGCCGTAACTTATAGAAACAGAAACCTGTTTGGTAGTGCAGAAACTTTTGAACTTAGGTACCGAATATCACTAGAAGGGCAAGTGCGTAACAACGATAGTTTACAGTTTTTAAGCAATATTGAGCACAATGTTACAGGAACGCTAGGTTTGCCAAGAGTAACAGTGCTAAAGCCCTTTCAAAAGCGGTGGGAGTTGCGAAATACCCGCTCGGCATTGGTGGGGAATTTTATTTACGAGTCGAATATAGATTTTAGCCGTAGAGTACTTTCACTAGGTTATAGTGAATTATTTGCAAGCAGTAATTTGCTACACAATTTCAATGTCTCTTTGTTTGAAGTATCGTTTAACAAAACCAACGCCAAACGCGATTTTCTATCATTGGTAAACCCTGCCGATAGTGTGTTTATTGCTAATTTGTTTACTACCAATCTTATCACCAATACCCGTATCACTTGGGTATATAGCGATAAGATACTTAGCCCTACGGGGTCACATTTTTTTTCTAGGGTAATGTTAGAATCAGCAGGATGGGGTTTAACCCGTTTTATGAAAGGGGCAAGTGTGCCCTTACCCGCAGATGGTATTTATAAGATTGACAATGTAAACTTTGAGCAGTTTGTAAAATTAGATATTGATATACGTTATACACAAGTACTAAACGAGTACAATACATTTGCCTACCGACTGCATACAGGTGTTGGGCGAGCCTATGGCAACTCAACCACAATGCCCTTTGTACGCCGCTATTTTATAGGTGGAGCAAATAGCCTTCGCGGTTGGCGACCACGTACTGTGGGGCCAGGTAATTATGCTAACAACGACCCAGGGGTAAGAGCCGACCGAAGCGGAGAACTAATTATAGAAGCCCAAACCGAATACAGGTTTAGTATTATTCACAACTTGCTTGAAGGTGCATTATTTATTGATGCAGGTAATATTTGGTACACCCGCCCCATTGCAGGTAGGCAGGGTGTTGAGTTTAACCCCCAAACCTTTCTCAATCAAATGGCTCTTAACTCAGGAGTTGGGCTAAGATTCGATTTTTCTTTTTTTGTGTTGAGGTTTGATTTTGGAGTGCCTTTGCGCAATCCTGAATTACCAAGTAAAGAACGTTGGTTGCTAGATGATTACAGCAATGGCAGCCGTAAATTTTTTCCATCATTAGTACTCAATTTAGGCTTAGGTTATCCGTTTTAGAAAATTATATATGTATTCCATTATTCGCAACATACTATTTATGCTTTCTGCCGAAAGGGCACACTATTTTACAATGGATTGGTTGCATCGTTTAGTAGCCTTTCCGCCAACGGCATTCATCATAAAAGCATTATTCAAAAGTAAAAGTCAACCGGTTACCATAGCAGGAATTACTTTTCCAAATAAGGTAGGTTTAGCAGCAGGTTTTGATAAAAATGCAAAATATATAGATGCTTTGGCAGCACTGGGTTTTGGACACATAGAGGTAGGTACGGTAACCCCATTGCCACAATCGGGTAATGAGCAACCCCGTCTTTTTCGCCTAACCAAAGATAAAGCCTTATTAAACCGATTAGGTTTTAACAACCAAGGGGTAGATGTAGTGGCTAACCGATTGCCACAAGTAAAAAGTAAAGTGATAATAGGCGGTAACATTGGCAAAAACAAAATTACCCCAAACGAGCAAGCCATTAGCGATTACGAAAAATGCTTTATTCGCTTGTACGATGATGTTGATTATTTTACAGTAAACGTAAGCTCGCCAAATACGCCTAATCTTCGTGCCTTACAAGATAAAGAACCGCTTACAGCTCTTTTAAATAGATTGGCCGATTTACGAAAAACAAATGTGCAAAACGGCAAACCCAGCCGCCCTATATTTTTAAAAATAGCACCAGATGTGGCCAACGAGCAACTGGACGAAATATTGGAAATAGTGGCTACAGCAGGCATTGACGGTATAGTAGCCACCAATACTACCATAAGTAGAGAACGCCTACAAACCGATGCATTAACAGTAGAACAACTGGGCGCAGGCGGTATTAGCGGCGCGCCCGTAAAAAATCGTAGTACCGAAGTGGTACGTTATCTACACCAAAAAAGTAATGGTAAAATACCCATTATAGCCGTTGGCGGTATTATGACGGCTGCCGATGCCAAAGAAAAATTGGATGCAGGAGCAAGCTTGGTTCAGCTATATACTGGCTTTATTTATAGTGGGCCTAACTTGATAAAAGAGATAAATAACCTGTAAGGATAACTTCATACTCCGATAGGTATGAATAGTGTTGGGTTGAAACCCGACATGCTATTTTATAGGATTTCAAACCCACTACTCTCCAAATTACATCACAAAGGGCGACTTAAGTCGCCCTTTGTGATGTAATAGCCATGGAGGCTGGTTTTAACCAGTCTAACATTTAAACAGTACATTATTTAGTATTTGCCCCTATAAATTGTAAACTTGAAGGCAAATGTTGTTTGACGATACCTATACCATACCTGCACAAACAGGTGAAGCGCTGTTAAAAGACCGCGGAAGCAAATTTTTTGCCTATGCCTATCCTGTGTTTAATGATGAAGACATAAAAACCCGACTTGAAGAACTTAAAAATCAATATGCTGATGCAAGCCATCATTGCTATGCGTGGGTGCTAAACCCTGATAAAAGTGCCCAGCGCGCCAATGATGATGGCGAACCATCAAATACAGCAGGTAAGCCCATATTGCGCCAAATAGCCTCAAAAGGGCTAACCAATGTGCTGGTGGTAGTGGTACGCTATTTTGGCGGTACATTATTGGGTGCAGGTGGATTAATTACTGCCTATGGCAATGCCGCAAAATTGGCATTAGACGAAGCAGGTATTGAAGAAAAACTAATAGAAGGCAGTTTTAGTGCCGTATATAATTACGATGCAGAAGGTGATGTTTTTAGATTTTTGCGAACGTTAGGCGCACAAATACTGTCAGTAGATAAGCAGGTACAAGGCAAAGTTATTTTTACGGTTAGAAAATCAAAAGTTGAAGAAGTGCATAATTTGTGGCACGATTTCCGCAATTTTGAACTTAGTTTTATTGGCTATACATGAAAAAATATTTTAGTGTTCTATTTAGTTTGCTAGTAGCTATTGCAGGCTATTCACAAAGCCCTGTACAAGGTGGTAGTTTGCAAAACTATATTGAGGGATTAAAGGGCACACAAATTTTTAGCAATCAAGCAATTGATGCACAACAACCCCAACAAGATTTAGCAACCTATTTACAACAGAATTTTTTAGCTCAATATCCTAAAAGCACAAGCCTTAAACTAGCCTGCACACGTCAAAGCCCTGAAGGAGCTTATTATACCTATGCTCTCACCTTTAGTGGGAAAGAGGTATACGGCCGACAAATAAAAGCCTTTATTGATAAAAGTAGTACTATACGCTGGGTGTATCACAATTTTGAAACCATTAACAATGCTACATCATTAAACTTTTTATCACAACAACAAATAAGCAGCTTTTCTCAAAGCAATTACCCCGCACTTAACCTGCTAAATAGCGTAGCGGTTTGGGTGCAGCATCAAAATGAAATTTTGCCTTCATTTTATCTCACCCTACAAAATAGTGAACAACAAATAACCAATCAGCTTGTATTTGCTTCAAATGGAGAGTTGTTGTATACCAATAAGCTTGATATGCACATGGCTGCTGATACTCCTGCTTATGCTTATGTATACGACCCCGACCCTTTAACTACTGCACACCAAGAGTATGGAGGACAATATGCTAATAACAACGGTGCCGACAATGCCGAGCTACAAGCTGAGTTAAAGAAAAGAATTATACGCGGTACACTTCAGGGCGACTCGGTTATACTGGCAAACAATAATTTTTATATTGAAGAAATTACAGGCCCTGTATGGCCACCAACTCGCAAGGCTTTGGGCGATACTTTTAGGTTTTTGCGCTCTGAATATTCGTTTGCTGAGGTAAATGCTTTTTATCATCTCAATACACAAATTAACCACGTACATAGCTTAGGCTATAATCTTCCTAATTTTAGAATACAGGTTGATGCACACGCCTTTAGTACTGAAAACTCACAGTTTTCAGCATCAAACTCACCACCGGCACTTTTGTTTGGCGACGGAGGTATAGCCGATGGAGAAGATGCAGAGGTTGTGGTGCACGAGTTTGGGCACGCACTTTCATTTGGGGCAGCACCCAATACCGCCATAGGGCAAGAGCGCAGGGCAATTGATGAAGGTTTGGGCGATTATTTTGCGGTATCGTATAGTAAAATTATTGACTCGTTTAATTGGACTAAGGTTTTTGGGTGGGATGGTAATAATGGTGGATGGAGAGGTCGTACCATTGATTATGGTAATAAATACCCCAACCTTACTAATAGTATTTGGACGGATGGGCAACTATGGAGTACGGCTTTTATACGTATTTACGATCAACTAGGGCGAGAGAAAAGCGATAAACTAATGTTGGGTACATTGTATCGCCTTGCATCAAACATTAATATGCCCCAATTGGCACAAGCAGTTTTACAGGTAGATAGTATACAAAACGGGGGGGCAAATACTTTTATTATTCAATGTGCTTTTGCAAGCATGGGCATATTAGACAGGCCTGCGGGGTGCACACTTAGTGTGCAAGATATAAACAATAAAGCACAAGGTTTTTGTACTGTATACAATAGCTTTGGTTTTGCCAACGGTGAAGATTTACAAATAAGTTTTAACCAAACTGGTAAATATGTTATTAGCTTAACTGATGCAGCGGGCAAGGCTGTTTACAATAATACAACCCAAGTTATTGATGATCATAAACAAATTCGGGGACAAAATTTTGCCCCCGGTATTTATTTTTTAGTGATTAAAAATCAAGAATTAGGTCAAACGCAAGTTTTTAAGCTTATACGGTATTAAACCAAATTTGTTTATAACTGTGCGTACGATATTGTAGTATCTCTAGGTTCAACCACAAGCACGGGTATTTCGCTGCCTTCCATAATAAGTTGGCTTTGCGATTTGCTAAACCAGCCACCACCATCACGGTCATTCATTATTATTATCAGGTCTGAGCCATTTTCTTTGGCTATACGAATGGTTTCAGGCACTACTTTTTTATCCGTTTCTATTTGGTAAGTACATTTTCCACCTTTTTCGTGTATGTACTTCTCAGCTTGATAAGCATAGGTTTTTAACCTTGCTATTTCTTCTTTGTCATCTGTAGTTACTACGGCAATATTTATGGTCGCACCAAATACTTTAGCAATTTCAGTTGCCACAGGTATTTTTTGGCGGGTACCGGTATTGTCGTGTATAGGCATCACAATTTCACGTATTTGCCCTTTTTTAAAGCCTTTTAGTATTGATAATACAGGCACTTCAAGCAAATTAATCAAGCCTTGTGTGTGTTTTGAGTATGAAACCACTACTAAATCAGCATTGGTACTCTCAGTTAGTTTAACCACTGTTTTAATGCTTTCATCATCAAGTGTGGTTTTTTCCACATTCATAGTTTCAGACCCAAGTCTGTTGTTAATCACTTCGGCACTATTTCTGCGTCCTTCTTCTGTGGTAGCCACAATAAGTTGGGCGTTAAATGCGCGCGCAAAGTTTAAAGAGCCCTCCAATACGGCATCATCATTGTCTGCACCGTAAATGCAGGCTAGGATTTTTGTAATAATTTTACTCATAGGCATTAGGTAATTTTAGGTAGTTTGTTCTGTATACTAATATAAGTAATTTCTTATTTACATAAACGATAAAAATGCGTAAAAGGTTACAAAAGCAAAGCAAAATGAATAAAAAAATTTTTTTTAGGCTACTTTTGCCCACAAAAATAGCAAGTTAATATAAATTTTTAGTAAACAATCGGTAGACAAATTTATAATTATGAAAGAAGTATATATAGTTTCAGCGGTACGTACCCCCATTGGTAGCTTTGGAGGTTCATTGTCAACTGTTAAATCTACTAAGCTGGGTGCTACTGCAATAAAAGCAGCAGTTAGCAAAGCAGGTATTACGCCCGAGCAAGTGCAAGAGGTATTTATGGGCAGCGTGTTACAAGCCAACTTAGGGCAAGCACCTGCAAGGCAAGCAGCAATATTTGCAGGTTTACCAAATACAGTGCCTTGTACTGCCGTAAATAAAGTGTGTGCATCAGGGCTTAAAGCCACTATGTTGGGGACACAAAGCATTATGCTTGGTGATAATGATATAGTTGTAGTAGGCGGTATGGAAAACATGAGCCAAACACCATACTATCTTGAAAATAACCGCTACGGACAAAAATACGGACACGGACAAACGATTGATGGTATAGTAAAAGACGGTTTAACCGATGTTTACCATAACAACTTGATGGGTAATGCAGCTGAATTGGCTGCTGCCAAATACAATATTAGCCGTGAAGCGCAAGACGAGCACGCTATAAACTCATACAAACGTAGTGCTGCTGCTTGGGAAGCCGGTAAATTTAATGATGAAGTAGTGCCTGTTGAAGTTGTTGGTCGTAAAGGCGATATAACCGTTGTTGACCAAGATGAGGAATACAAAAACGTTAAGTTTGATAAAATACCTTCACTTCGCCCTGTGTTTGAAAAAGAAGGTACTGTAACTGCTGCCAACGCATCAACCATTAACGATGGTGCTGCTGCTTTGGTGCTTATGAGTGCCGATAAAGCAAAAGAATTAAATATTAAACCTTTGGCGGTTATCCGTAGCTATGCTGATGCAGCACAAGAGCCTGAATGGTTTACTACTGCTCCTGCCAAAGCAATGCCTAAAGCATTTGCAAAAGCAGGTTTAAGCAAAGATGATATCGACTTTTTTGAAATTAACGAGGCATTCTCAGTAGTATCATTAGCTAATATGCAAATATTAGAGCTTGATGCTGATAAAGTAAACGTAAACGGTGGTGCGGTATCACTAGGACACCCACTAGGTTGTTCAGGTGCTCGTATATTGGTTACGCTGGTTCACGTGCTAAACCAAAACAACGGTCGCTATGGTGCAGCAGGTATTTGCAACGGTGGCGGTGGCGCATCGGCCATGGTTATCGAGCGTATTTAATTTCCTTTAGTTTCCATCTTTGTCAAATTTTTAAAATTTGACAAAGATGGAAACTATATAAAAACCCCAACATTAATATATTAATGTTGGGGTTTTTTTTAATTGCGTATATTAATCAATCAAAACAACCACAAACTGTAATATAAAACCCAAGCTAAACAATACTGCGCCTAGTATTAAAGCCTGTTTTCGGGTTTCAGTATTGTTTATTAATTTTTCTACCAAAGGTTGTGCAAGTTTAGTTTCTAATCCTTTTTTTATGCGTTTATAAAAAACCATAAAAAGGATATATAAAAAACTAAAAATACCTAAAAGAATATAAAATCGGGTTAAATTTTCAACGGTAATGCCATTTTTGGCGGCATCAAGTCCTTTAATTAAACTAAGAGAAATGGAAGTAATGCCATAACCCAATACTACTATCCAAATGATAATAATAGGTAGTTGAGTAACCAATTTTTTAAGTCCCTTTTCAAAGCGGCGTAGGGTGGGTTCGCCCAAAAGTTCAGGAGCAGCCAACCAAAAAGCAATAAATTGCAGCAACAGTCCAATAGCGTTTACCCATTTCATATCGCTAGTTAGTAAATTAAACCCAAAGTATTGGTAAGGTTACACCCAGTTCTCTTGCCTAAAAATCTCAACACCCTTTGCTACCATTGCTTTTATTTCGGTTTCAAGCGCATCATCCAGTTTTTTAATGTGGAAGCAACTTTTACCCTTTAGGTATTTTTTTAGTTCGGTAGATAAATCAAACTTGTGCGGATGCGTATAAATTGGAAAAAAATATAAACGTACATCTTTTGGTTTGGGTACAATGCTGGCAAAGTACATTCCATCAACCTTTTGTTTGCCTTGCATAGTCTCCTTAGTACCTGCTACCTCAAACCCCATAATACTATTAGAGCGTACTTTTAGCGGAGGTGCTTGGGCATTTAAAATACCTATAAGTATAGCTTGTATCTCGGTTATATCTGTTTTCATACTCAATACAATTTACAATCAAAAAATAAAAATAACGTGTGTTCGACATAATAGGGTTAAAAACCTATTCTATCGAAAATTACAGATCACAAGACGACTTAAGTCGTCTTGTGATCTGTAATAGCAAAAGCAGTGGGTTTTAACCCGCTGTATATGGCTTTTCTTATCCCGAACTCACATTATAGAATTAAAAAAATATGTAAGGAGTAACAACTCTATCAATCTAAAACTAATTTTGCGCCCATAAAAAGCAAGCCATAACGTTTTGACGGAATCCGAACTTTTAGCACGTATACAACAACACGATAGCCAAGCCTTTGAGCAAGTATTTAAAACATACTATGCAGAGTTGTGCGGTTATGCTCAAAAGTTTTTGAGTGATTTAGATATGGCCGAAGAAATAGTACAAGAGCTTTTTTGCCATATTTGGGATAAACGCGAAAACCTTGTTATACAAGAAACCTTACGTGCCTATTTTTTTAAATCGGTGCGAAACCGTTGCCTCAATCATTTCAGGCATATTAAAATTCGCGAAGCGCACCAGCAAGAAGTTATCGCTCAAAACCACATTGCCGATACTATTACCGCCCACGATACCATAAAAGCCCTTGAGTTGGACGTGAAGATAAATGCTGTAATTGAAAGTTTGCCCGCCCAATGCAAACAGGTTTTTAGTATGAGCCGCTTTGAGGGAAAAAAATACCAAGAAATAGCCGACGAATTAGGGATAAGCAAAAAAGCGGTAGAAGCCCATGTTTCAAAGGCTTTAAAGGTGCTTCGCGAGGAGTTGAAAGACTACCTTCCGTTACTTTTTTTACTTTTTGGCGATTTTTTTTAGCCGAGCACATAGGGTATAATCAAGATTAAGTGTCAATTAAATAACAAGCAGTATGCAGGGATTAGATGAGCAAATGCAAGAGCTATTAATCAGGTATCTCGATTTAGAGGTAAATGACGAAGAAATGGCTAAAGTGGAGCAATGGCTTAGCCACCCTGCAAACCTTGCTTATTTTGAAGGGCTTAAGCAACTGTATATGCGTGTGCCCCATACCCAAAGTGCTACACCTGCCAATGTTAATGTAGATGCAGCATGGCAAATGGTGGCAAGCAAAACCACAGAAAGTGTAGGGGGAACGTCGCCATTAAAAGTTGTAAAAGGCAATGCAGTTTGGTCTTTTTGGTTAAAAATAGCAGCAGTACTGGTTATAGGTACAAGTATTTTTTGGTGGGTTGTAAATAATAATGACTCACACCAAACTGCAACGCTAAAAACTATGAAAACAGAAAATAATACCCTGCTGGTGAGTTTGCCCGACGGTAGCAGGGTTACTTTAAATGCACATTCATCGCTTACCTATCCTGAAGTTTTTGAAGGTGGAAAGCGCAATGTGCAACTTAAAGGAGAAGCGTTTTTTGATATTGAAAGGGATACCACCCAGCCCTTTATTATCTCAGCAGGAAATGCCAATATACAAGTATTGGGAACATCGTTTTTGGTGCGCGATAGTAAAGACAGTGGGGTGAGTGTGTTGGTGAAAACGGGTAAGGTGAAACTTTACTCTGCCAAAAACCACAATGCTGCTGTGGTTTTGGTAAAAGGAGAACAAGGCTTTTTGGCCAGAACAGGAAAATTACCTGTAAAACAAACTATTGAAAACATTAATTACCTATCGCAGTACGATAAGGTGTTAAGGTTTGAAAACACACCGCTAAACCTTGTTTTAAAAGATTTAGAAAAACAATACGGCGTGGTGTTTAATGTGCAACAAAGCACAATTGAGGGATGCAAAATAACTGCAAAGTTTGAAGAAAGCTCCCTAGACGACATACTAGAAACACTGAAGATTTACTTTACATGGAACATTCAACAAAACGGAAACACAGTAACCATAAAGGGCAAAGGTTGCAAATAGCCAAAAACAACATTGTGCAATATGCACTATTGCTTTGCTTGGTAGTAGTACAAAACGTATGTACGGCACAAGTATTAGATGCCAATGTAAGTATTAAGGCAAACAACAAACCCCTATCGCAAGTATTGTTTCAGCTAAGTGAACAAGCACATTTCGATTTTTCGTACGATAACCGTGTAATATCACCCAATCAAACTATTACTATTAATGCGCAGCACCAACCTTTAAGGCAAGTATTAGGCACTATTTGCCAACAAAGCAACATACAATACAAAGAAATGGGCAGCCAGATAATATTTTTTGGTGCAGGCAGAGAAGAAGCTCGGCGTGTTCGCCATTTTATTAGCGGGCAAGTAACCGATTACCAAACCGGTAACGTATTACAAGGCGTTACCGTTACCGAAAAATACTTTAGGTTAAATACCAACACCAATGCACAAGGAGGGTATCAGCTTATTGTGCCCAATCCAAATTATACCGTCGAGCTGACATATAGCTTACAAGGCTATCAAAAAAAATCATATTTAATAAAGGTAAGCGATAACAAAACCCTTAACGTATCATTAAAAAGTAAAGAAAATAATACCCCAATAATAAATACAGATACTCAGAAGGTAGAGGCTATAACATTTCATAATGCTTTGGCAAAGCAAATGCTAACTGTTGCTGATGATAGCGTGGAAATGAAAGAGCTTGCCAAGCCCCTTATTCAAAAAAAATCGTTAGAGTTATTGGTGTCAAAAAATGTGTTGGATAGTCTTCGCAACGATTCAAACTTAAATGTAACCCCTTTTCAGTTTAGTATTATACCAGGGGTAGGAATGTACAACCAGTTTGTGGGCAGAAACCAAGTAAACGGTTTTTCGTTCAACCTTTTTGCTGGGCTTAATGCCGGTGTAAACGGTTTTGAGCTATCATCAATGCTAAATATAGATAGGTTTAATGTGCACGGAGCGCAAGTAGCAGGTTTTGCCAATATTGTGGGCGGGCAAGTTACAGGAGCACAAATAGCAGGTTTTGCAAACGTTACCAAACTTAAAGCCTACGGCTGGCAAGTAGCAGGTTTTAGCAATTTTGCAGGTAAAGAAATGAAAGGTGCACAAATAGCAGGTTTTACCAACTTTGTACGTGGCCGTGCTGATGGTGCACAAATAAGCGGGTTTTATAATATAGCTACCGATTCGGGCTACGGTGCGCAAATAGCAGGTTTTGGTAATACCATTGGCGGTAATTACGAAGGAACGCAAATAGGTGGGTTTATAAACATAACTCGCGGAAAAATTGACGGTGCGCAAATAGCTGGTTTTATGAATATGGCAAAAGAAGTAAATGGCATACAAATAGCAGGTTTTTTAAACTATACTGCCAAGCTGAAAGGTGTGCAGGTAGGAGTTTTTAACTTTGTTGATAGTGTTGATGGAGGTGTGCCCATTGGCGTGTTTAACTATGTTCGCAATGGTTACCACCGTTGGGAAATACAAGGAAGCGAAAGTGGTATAGTTAATTTAAAATACAAATCGGGTACGGATAGGTTTTATACCTACTTGGGTATTGGCGGAGCAAGAAATAGTGATTCTGTTCCTACATTGTGGGATGTAAACTACGGTGTGGGTACAATTTTCCGTGCTCAAAAACCTGTATTCTTCAATCTTGAGGCATCGGCACATTGGCTTAACCCCGGTAGATGGGCAAACGAGCAAAACAGCCTTTACCGTTTTGATGCCAATATTGGTTTCAGGTTATATAAAAAGGTAGCATTGGTAGTAGGCCCTTCTATCAATTTTTATGTAGCCAATGAAAAGTTTGAGAAACAAACCTCTTTAAACAAACAGCCTCTTTTTCTTAATGAAAAAATTGCCAAAACACATATACAAGGTTGGTTTGGGCTAAATGCCGCTTTACAGTTTTAATAAGCAATAATTTATTTTTTTAATAGATTACAGCCGCGTAGGGACTTAAGTCCCTACGCGGCTGTAATCTTTATAGGGCATGGTTTTGCTCGATTATTTAATTAACGTGAGTTCGACATAATAGATTATATAATACGTTGTTTATAAGAACATTAATGTTTTTTTTCGAATAGGGTTAAAAACCTATTCTATCAAAAATTACAGTCCTCAAGACGACTTAAGTCGTCTTGAGGACTGTAATTGAAACAGCAGTGGGTTTTAACCCGCTATAAATGGCATTTCTTACCCTGAACTCATGTTAATTAAGAATATTAAAAAAATAAAAAATATTTCATTCTCAAGGTAGGGTATTTTAAAACATAGTTGTCGTATTAGTGAAAAGGGTATAAAAGCCCCGTGTAGAAACAAAACTTATACAAACTATGACTGTTAGAACAATTCTGCTTACTATTTTAATTATTATTCTTAGCCAACAACTTGGCAAGGCACAACACACATCAGCTCTAAAAGGTAAGGTAATTGATGCCGCATCAGAAGCTCCAATACCTTATGCTACCGTTCTATTATTAAATACCAATCCACCAATAGGCGCTGCCAGTGATGAAGATGGTAATTTTACCTTAGAAAATATACCCGTAGGCCGCTACGATGTAAAAATAGTATCAGTAGGGTACGATCCTGCTATTTTGGGTGGAATACTAATAATATCGGGCAAAGTGCAAACCGTTACAGCTCGTTTACAAGAAATAGTATTGTCTGTAAACGAAGTGGTAGTGAAACCCAAAGAAGAAAAAGAAAAAGCCATAAACCAAATGGCTACCGTTAGTGCCAAACAATTTACAGTAGAAGAAACTAATAAATATGCAGGGGGATTGGACGACCCTGCCCGTATGGTATCATCGTTTGCAGGTGTGGCAAGCACCATTAGCAACAATGGCATAGTAATACGCGGTAATGCACCAAAGGGTTTGCTTTGGCGTGTAGAAGGGGTAGCAATGCCTGCACCCAATCATTTTGGCGAAGTATCGGGCGTGGGTGCTGGTGCTATTACAGCACTTAGTAGCCAAATGCTGGCCAATTCTGATTTTTTTACAGGAGCTTTTCCTGCTGAGTACGGAAATGCAACATCGGGTGTTTTTGATTTATCAATGCGTACAGGTAATAATACCGCCTACGAACACACATTTCAGGTAGGTGCAATTGGTATTGATGCTTCATCAGAAGGCCCCTTTAAAAAAGGAGGTAATTCATCGTACTTGTTCAATTATCGTTACTCTACACTTGGACTGATAGATAAGGTAATGGCTCAAGATGTGGGAGGTATTAAGTATCAGGATTTATCTTTTAAGTTGCATTTTCCAACCAAAAAAGCGGGTACATTTTCGGTTTGGGGGTTGGGTTTGCTTGACGGGTTGAAGCAGGATGGAGAAAAAGATACAACCCAGTGGGAGAGTGTTTATGACTCGTTTTCAGAAAATTCAAAAATAACAATGGGTATAGGAGGTGTTACCCATAAATACTTTTTTGGAAGTAATACGTACATAAAAACAATTATTGCGGGTACAAGCCATGTAATTAATTACGATGATAGTTATCAAGACTCTAATAAAATCCGTGTGCCCGAGGATAAGATAGTGATGGGTAACTCTAATATCACCCTATCATCATATATCAATCATAAGTTTAGTGCTACACACACCAATCGCACGGGTTTTATAGTGCAAAAGCTGTATTATAATTACGTTTTTAAAAATCAGCAAGATTATGGACATCCTTTAATTACTTATGTTGATGCGCAGGGAAACAGTGCTCTTATTCAAGCATTTAGCCAGTCATCGTTCAAAATAGGGCAAAGGGTGCAATTAAACCCCGGTGTTCACTTTCAAACTTTCTTATTATCAAAAAAATGGATTATTGAGCCCCGTTTATCAGCACAATGGAAAGTAGACAGCAAACAAAATGTAACCTTTGGCTATGGCTTGCATAGCAGTTTAGAAAAGTTGAATTTTTACTTTGGAGAAGTACAAACGCCCAATGGCATTACAAAACCCAATACCAGTCTTGATTTTAGTAAGGCTCACCATTTTGTTTTTGGTTATAACTGCATGGTGGGAAAAAATACTCACCTGCGCATTGAGCCTTACTACCAATATTTGTTTGATATACCTGTAATTGCCGATAGCTCATTTTCATTTATAAACCTAAAAGACAGTTGGTACCTTAACGATAGGTTTGAAAATGCAGGTAAAGGGCGCAACATAGGTATTGATATCACTTTTGAACGGTTTTTAAACAAAGGGTGGTACTATTTGGCCACAGCTTCATTCTTCGATTCAAAATATAAAGGTGGTGATGATGTATGGCGCAATACGGCCTTTAACAAAAATTTTGTAGGTAACTTTTTAATTGGTAAAGAGTGGGCTATGGGTAAGAACAAGCAACACCAACTAAACATCAGTACCCGATTTAGCTATTTGGGCGGCGATAGGTTTACCCCAATTAATACCCAAGCATCAATAGCAGCAAGAGAGGTGAGACAAGATTATAGCCGAGCTTTTCAAGCACAAGCCCCCGCTAATTACTTTTTGCACTTTACGGTAACCTACCGCAAAAACTATGGTAAATATTCAACACTGCTATCGTTGCAAGTGTTAAATGCCTTAGGTAGTAAAGAATTTTTTGGGCATACATTCAACAAAAAAACCAACAGTGTGGTAATGGATGCCGAGGCAGTAGTGATACCTAATATTAGCTACAAAATTCAGTTTTAAAAATAATTTCATAGCGTATAAATTTTGATGCCCCGCAAGGCGCACGCTTTGTGGGGCTTTTTTAGATGTTGTTTACAAATTCACACGTTATAGAATTTATTAATATGAACAAATACATAATAGAAAAGTATAGATTGAAATTTGTAATAGTTGAGCTTTTGGGCGAACGATGGAAACATTGCTCGGCAGGTGATGAAAATACACAAAAAACATTAGGTTGTTTTTTAAGTTGCTGGCAAAAACCAAACAGGGTAGATGGTTTGCTTAAAGAAATTGAAGTACTACTTGATGGTGAGGTAACAGATGTAGCAACGGGATGTGAATCGGTTTTGATTGATATTTATAAAGATAAGACTGAGTTTTTTGATGCTTTTGCCGATGTTGATTTTAGCAAACCTGATTTTGTGATATCAACGGCCGACTTTAAAGCGATTTTAGAGGAATGGAAGAGCTTTTTAGGAACTGCTATTCACAAAAAACTCCCAATGCTGCATTCTGTTTGGTTGTAAACAGTTTAGGGTGCGGTTGGAGGTCATTCCCGTAAGTAGTTTATTGATAGCTATTGTTTTAGCATTTGCTTTAATTTTTCTATTGATAGAGCTTCTTTACCCCTGTGTATCATAGCATGGCAGTTAGGGCAAATTGGTACTAAATCTTTCAAAGGGTTTACTTTATATGTATTTCCCTTTTTTATAGAAACTGGGATTATATGGTGTACATGGATAAAGCCTGCTCCAATATCACCATACGCTTTTTCAAAATCAAAACTGCAAACAATGCATTTTGTTCCAAAATGCTTGATGCAATCTTCTCTTGCATCTCGGTTTCTTTCATATACATTAACAGTTATAGTTTTTTGTGCTCCTTCACGGTAGCTTTCATTCTTATCAATTATTTCATTTGGGAAAAGATGTTCTTCATCTAACTGCAAATTCTCTAATGCTTTACGCAAAGCTGTTCTTAATGTCCAATAAAACTTGTTACCTTTACCCTCGGCGCCTTCAAAAAACAAGTCCCAAAACTTGTTCTTACCATTCTCTCTTACAGTAAAGTTTATGGGGTATTTGGCAGCTATTCGTTTGGCATACTCACCTATTCTTAAGTGCATGGTTTGTGCTTCTATATTAGCCCAGACCCCTGCTTGTTGTGAGGTTGCCGTGTAATAAGGAAATGAGAAGAATGCCCTAAAAATATCAATATTTAAGTCCTTCGTTAAACTTTGGTCTTTAAGTATTTTTTCCCATTGTTGGGTATTTAGTATTGTTACTGTTGATTTTTCCTCAGATATGGCTTTACTTACAGTCCATAAGAATGAATGCGCATCTAGAAGACTTACCTTCTTATCAATTTTTAACAAATACTCCTGTGCTTGTTTTACTATATCGCAAAAAGTTTGGTAGTTACTCCAAGATACATTTCTACTTGTTTTAAAATCTAAATTTAAGAACTCAAAGACCGTATCAAAACGTTGTTGTGAAATAGGTAAAAATCTGTTTATATCCTTAATAAAAAAGAAATAGGCTATAATTTGGTAACTAAGTTTTTCCTTAATTAACTGTTCAAATATTTGCGATTCATCTGTTTTTGAGGTAAATAGGTTATAAAGAGCCTGTTCAAGTCGTTTAGTTGGTTTTTTCTTAATAAAATCGTCTTTTTTTCTCCAATCAATAAGGTTGTTATTATAGTCTAATGAGTTATAAGTTACCGATGTTTTTATTGCAGAAACAACGCTGTTATATATCTTACCCGTTCCAATATCTTCTAGTTTCCAAGATGAAGAGTTTAAGTTTTCATTAGCTTCTTCATTTACCTTGTATTTATAATTTTCATGAAGGTCTTGATATTTTGATAGCGTAGGTTTTAGGGAGGGGTCGCCTGAGTTCTTCTCAATAAACGAAAGAAATATAGAGTAGAGTTTTTCAAAGCTCTCTTTTGATAGTAACATAGTCAGCTTCTTTTTTGCTGAAATATATAAAATAAAAAGTCTTCCAGTTTCCTGAAAGACTTTTTATTTTAGAGTCGGAGTGGCGGGATTCGAACCCACGACCTCTCGCACCCCAAGCGAGTGCGCTACCGGACTGCGCTACACCCCGAACCTTTCCTTAAAAATATTTCTATTTTTTGAGGGCTGCAAATCAACAAAAAAAACCATTCACAATCAAGCCTTATTCGCTTTTTTGCAAATGTATTGTTTGCGTGGGGAAAGCAAATTCACAACCGTTGGCTTCAACAATATCCATAATGCTATAATTAATACCTTGTTTCACTTCCATCATCACATCCCAACTGTTGGTGCTAACAAAATAAAGCACGGTTATATCCAACGAGCTTGAGTTAAAATCACTAAAGCGAACAGTATAGTCATTGTCAATCAGCTCATGGTCTGTAAGCACTTTTTCAATTTGCTGGCAAACATTTCTAATCTGGTCGGCTTTGGTGCCATACAATAACCCTATTATTGTTTTTACCCTCCTAAACGAGCTTAGGGTGATATTGTTTAGCGGACTATCTATAAGGCTTTTATTGGGCACAGTTACCAAACTTTTTTCAAGTGTGCGTATGCGTGTGCTTCTAAAACCAACCTTTTCTATTGTGCCCGTAATACTATTGGTGCTAATTAGCTCACCTGCTTTAAAAGGCTTGTCGATAAAAATAATGAACGATGATAACAGGTTGCTTAGGGTTTCTTGTGCAGCAAGGGCAATGGCCAAACCTCCCAAACCTAAACCGGTAACTATGGCAGCAATATTTAACTTAAATACTATGCCCAATACAATAAATACAGCTACTATAACCAACGCAAATTTTGAAAGCTCTTTAAAAAAGCCAACCAATTGGTCGTCGGTAGTATCTTCAGTTTCCGAAGCCTTATCCATAAGTACAAGCGAAATAAAATCAACATTTCGCAGTACTATCCATGTAATTGAGCCAATAAGAAACAAATCAAAAACTACTGTGATTAAGCCATTAACATTCATTCCCTTAAACAATACCAAATTCCACTCGTGTGGAAGGTGTATGGGATAAAAGGCTACATAAACAAACACCAACTCAAAAAATACTTGAATAGGTTTTTTCAGCAGCTCGTCAAACTCCATCAAAAACTTATTTCGAGCAAATTTTTTGAAGAACCTGAAAAAAAAGTGGCTGATATTTTTGCTTACAAACTTTCTAAATAGAAAGCCAAAAAGCAAAATTCCTGCACAAAGCAGGAATTCGCCAACAGTATTGTCGTGGTATTTAATCGCTATAATTTCATCAAAATTCATAGGTTTAAACTAGGTTTATTAATGCAATTTCAAGGCCTTTGCTCATCAAGCCGGTAGGTTTAGAGTTAAATTGGTGAATTTTAGCCATTGCATCGTGTATTATTTTTGAGCTATCGTGGAAAATAGCCTCGTCGGTCAACTGTGCATTTTCACTCATCAAATAAGCAAAAGTGCGTGCCATACCACAATTAGCAATAAAATCAGGAATAACAGCTACGTGCTCATCAGCATACTGCGCTATTGGCCCCATAAATATTTCGTCGTCAGCAAAAGGTACGTTAGCACCACAGCTCATTACTTCAAGACCGCCTTCAATAAGGTCGTCCATATTTTGTTTGCTTACTAAGCGAGAGGCGGCACCCGGGATAAATATTTCGGGTTTTAGCTTCCATATTTTTTCGTTTACCTCATCAAAACTCAACATATCAGGTGCATCAAGTGCGTTGCCTTTGCGGGTAGCAAACAGGTGTTTTATTTCGTCAAGGGTAAAACCTTCTTGTTTTATCAAACCACCGTTACGGTCGATAATACCAACAATAGGCACGCCATAACTGGCTAGGTAGTAGGCAGCAGCAGCTGCCACATTACCAAAACCTTGTATTACAGCTGTTTTGTAGTTTAGCACACCACCATATAGGTGATAAAAATGACGTACGCCTTCGGCAACTCCCCAGCCTGTAATCATATCAGATACAGTGTATGGTTTACTCAAATCAGGGCTAAAGCGGGCATCATCTAATAGTTTTGTTACACCATCAACCAAATTATCTATACGACGTTTTTGCTCAACAGGTTCAGTAATTTTTAGGTGGCTTTTTACCACACAGGCTTGGGGGTGAGGTACTCCGTTGGCTTGGGTCATAGGTATTACCTCATGTATCTCATCAACATTCAAATCTCCACCAGTGCCGTAGTATTCTTTCATTATTGGGGCAACGGCCTTAAACCAACGCTCTAATACACCCTTTTTGCGAGGGTCAGAAGGGTCGAAGTTGATACCTGATTTTGCACCGCCAATAGCAGGGCCCGATACGGTAAACTTCACTTCCATTGTTTTGGCCAGTGATTCTACTTCGTATTTGTTCAAGCCTTTGCGCATACGTGTACCACCGCCCGAAGCACCGCCACGAAGTGAGTTGATTACTACCCAGCCTTCGGCTTCGGTTTCACTATCTTTCCATTCAAAAACTATCTCAGGTCTTTTACTTTGGAATTTTTCTAATAAACTTTTTAGTGATTCGTTATAAAACATCTGTTTATGTATTTATGTGGTGTTGTTTTAATTTCTACAATAGGGTTGAGAAGTTGCCGTACAATGCTCCACCTATATTATCTCTTGATGCTCCGGTGGCTTGTGCCAATACATTGATTTGGTTTTTAACCCTTAGTATTCCCAATAGGGCAAATATTAAGGCTTCTTTATATTCAATAATGTTTTTATCGTCAGGTACAATAAATTCAGCATCAGTGTGGGTACGCAATAGCTCAAGAAGTGTGTTGTTATATGCACCACCACCTGTTACCAATACTTTAAAACCATCGGGCTGGTTGTTGGTTATTTTGTCTATTGTTTTAGCTATTTGCCCGGCAATATGGTCGGCAAGAGTTTTCATCAAATCTTCTTGTTTGCTGGTTTTTTCAAACTCACGCACTACCGGCCAAAAGGTACTGTTTATCCATTCACGACCTAATGATTTAGGGCCTTCTTTGCTGTAATGTGCCAACTCGTTAAGGTTTTTTAACAAATCGTAGTTAATGCCGCCTTGTAGAGCAATTTCACCATTCTCGTCAAAATCTTTACCCAAGTTACGGGCTATGCGGTTTAGGGCAATGTTGCCCGGGCAAATATCAAAAGCCTCTAAGTTACCATTGTGGCGTGTGCTGATATTGCAAAAACCGCCAATATTAAGGTAGGCATCGTATCCACCAAATAAAAGTTCATCACCAACGGGTACTAAAGGAGCACCTTGTCCGCCCAAAGCCACGTCAACCGTACGGAAATCACAAGCAACAGGTATACCTGTAATAGCATGTATGGCAGCACCGCTACCTACTTGTGCAGTAATACCGCCTTCGGGTTGATGAAACACAGTGTGTCCGTGCGAGCTTATCAAATCAACCTTTACATTATGTTTTTCTATAAACTGATTTACAAGTGTACCTAAGTAATGACCATAGAAAGTATCTGTTTTTACATAAACAACCGGTGTTTGCTTGCGCAATTGCGAAAGCCTGATGCGCCATTTAGCATCGTATGGTATAGTATCGGCGTGTAAAATTTTGTATGTCCATTGGCCGCCATCATCAGTCAATTCGCAAAGTGCTAAATCAATTCCATCCATCGATGTGCCCGACATAATCCCTAAAACATTGTATTTCATATCTGATTATCTATATTTATTTTCTGCTCAATTAGTAATAATCGTGTGTAGCTGCAATACTCATAACAAAAAGAAAGCACTACCGTGCAGCCACTTGAAGGCAAAAAAGCATCCTACAGCTTTTGCGCGGTGCGAATTTATGAAAGTTTAACGAAAACACAGGGGTAATGCTGCAATCTATGCGCCTATGGTTTCAATAAGTTTTTGAATATTGGGTTGGGTAAGTGGTTTATGGAAAAAACCAAGTAACGATGGGTATTCTGTAGCTTTTTCGATATCTGATGGATCTTTTGATGAAGACAGTATATAGATTTTTACTATATGGCCGTTAAGATTATACAAGTGGTCTTTTTGCAAAACTTCCATAAAGTCCCACCCGTTCATAATAGGCATATTTATGTCAAGCAAAATTACGTCGGGTTTTATTTTACCTCCCCGCAAATCATCAATAGCAGCCTGTGCGCTAAGGTATTTGCTTATTTGAGACGAAGGTATAAAACGCTGAATAATCTTTTCGTTGATGAAATTTTGTATCTCATCATCATCAATTAAACATATATGTATTGATGCTCTATCCACGCTTGCCCGATGCTGAAACTAAGTATCTATAATGGTTTATAAATCAGGTATAATAACAAAAAAAACTACCGTGCGTACTATGTCAAATATAGCACGCGTATTTTAAAAACATAGAAGTATCTTTAATTTTTTTTGAAAAACCGTATTTGATAGCGTAGGTTTGATATACATACCATGAAGCCTTCACGCAGAAAATTTATACGAAACAGTGCGCTGCTAGCGGCAGGAGCAATGTACTTGCCAGCAATTGGCGCGCCTAAAAAAGAGAAAAAAATTAGTGATTTTAATCTTGCCGAAGGCGAAGAGTTTTGGAAACTGGTGCGGGCAAGCTTTCCCTTATCAAATAAAATAGCCTATTTAAATAACGGTACTATGGGGCCATCGCCATATAGTGTTATTGAAGAACAATATAAAACTACTTTAGATGTTGACACCACAGGCAATTATGGAGGTTGGGAAGAAGCTGTACCAGCTTTGGCCAAATTTGTAGGTGTTGATGAAGACGAAATCTGCCTTACTCATAACGTTACTGAAGGCATTAATATAATATGCTGGGGTTTGCACCTTAAAAAAGGCGATGAAGTAATTATCACCAATCACGAGCATGTGGGCAATGCCTTGCCTTGGCTTAATAGAGCCAAAGTTGAAGGTATAGTGTTAAAAACCGTTGCATTGGCCAATACAGCAGCACAAACCCTAGATAATATAAATGCGCTTATTACTAAAAAAACAAGGGTAATTGCTGTGCCGCACATGCCTTGTACACAGGGGCAGGTATTGCCTGTAAAAGAAATATGTGCACTCGCCAAAGAAAAAGGCATTTACTCTTTTATTGATGGCGCACATGGGCCGGGTATGTTGCAGTTGGATTTGCACAATATGGGGTGCGATTTTTACGCCTCGTGTTGCCATAAGTGGATGTTGGCACCTAAAGGCACAGGTTTTTTATATGTAAAGAAAGAAAAATTGGACGAAGTACAGGCGCGTTGGGTAGGCGGGTATAGTGATACAGGATGGAGCTTGGTAGAAAACCCTACATACCTTAAAGGTTATGTTGATACAGCCCATAGGTTTTATTATGGCTCTATGAGTGCGCCATTATTTAAAGGTGTTGTAGCTGCCATTGATTTTCATAATACGATAGGAAAAGAAAAAATTGAAGCACGGGTTAAAGCACTGGCCAATCATTTTTATAACCGGCTTCAAAATATTGATGGTGTTGAGTTACTAACGCCAGAAGAAGAAAAATCAAGGGCGGCTATTGTAGGCTTTAAACTTAAAAATATGGATTACAACGAGTTTCAGGTAATTACCATGCAAAACAAAATGCGCATACGCGGTGTTGCTGAAAACGGATTAAACTCGGTGCGGGCATCATTCCATATTTATAATACCTTTGAAGAGGCCGATGCTTTGGCCGAATTAGTAAAGAAAACTGTATAATAATTCTTTTTGTGGCATACTTTATACTTAAAGGGCAGAATATTGAATTTAGCGAGGTGCAAAAGCCCAACTTCGTGCCACCTTCAACAGCAAGCTACAACCAGCAACAAGCACTGTTAATAGCTCGGCAATGGCTGCAAGGCGATGATGTTTTTGTGGTGCATACATCGGGAAGCACAGGTGCACCGAAACCTATTGAGTGGAGGCGTAAGTTTATTGAGAAAAGTGCACGCCAAACCCTAGATGTGCTGCAACCCCAAGCCGATGATGTGGTGTTTTTGTGCCTTTCGGTGCAAACAGCCGGCGGCGTAATGATGCTTATACGTGCGCTAATAAGTCAGTTGCCAATTGCAGTAGTAGAGCCTACAAGCAACCCAATGTTGGGTTTAGAAGCCAAACATCCTTATACCATTGCCTCGTTTGTGCCTATGCAAATGCACACTATACTTACAGGTTTTGATTTTACATCGGTACAAAAACTAAATCGTTTTCGTAAAGTATTGGTGGGCGGTGCAAGTATGAATAATGAGTGGAGCAAGCGTTTTACCGATCTTGATCCTGAGTTTTACCATACCTATGGTATGACGGAAACTTATACGCACATAGCCCTACGAAAGCTGAATGGGGTAGGTGCTACACCACGTTTTACGCCTATGCAGGGTATACAGGTGAGTAAAGACCGCGAAGAGCGTTTGGTGATAAATGGTGAGATAACCGGCTATGCTGATATTGTAACTAACGACCGTGTGCAGATAATGCACGATGGTAGTTTTGAAATATTGGGGCGTATGGATAATGTTATCAACTCAGGCGGGGTGAAAATACAGTTGGAGAAGATAGAAGATGCCCTTGCGCGCTTGAAGCAACTGCACGGCAGGCAATATTTTGCATGGTATGAAGCCGATGAACATTTGGGGCAAAAACTTATTGCGGTGATAAAAGGTGAGCCTATTGACCCTATGGACGAATACGAGGCAAAGGTTGATTTGCGTAGCTTTTTAGAGAAATACGAAGTTCCCAAAATATTTTACTATACCCCTGATTTTGTGCTTACTGAAAGTGGGAAAATACAACGTGAAAATACAGCAGCACAAGTTGTAGGGCAGCAATAATAAAATTTATTCCCATGCCACAAATTGATAAAACATATATAGCCAATAGGTTGGCAGCATTGGGCATAGATGCTCAGGTATTGCAGAATTACCAACAAAACCACAGGCACTACCACACCTTAAACCATATCGAAGATGTGCTTAAAGCCATTGAACAAAGTGGCGGTCTTGAAAGCGATATATTGTTTTTGGCGGCAGTTTTTCATGATATTGTATACAACCCCACCGTTATTGATAACGAACAACAATCGGCAGCTTATTTTAGGCAGGTTTACAAGGGTGATGAAGGCATAGCCCAACAAGTAGAAGCTATAATACTAGATACTAAACACCACAAGGGTAGTAATGAGCTTTCACAACAATTTCAGCAAGCTGATTTGGCCGTTTTGGATAGGCCATTAGAGGGATTGATTGAATACGAACACCAAATATTTAAAGAGTTTGCCTTTGTTGATTGGAAAATATATCAAGCCGAACGCATAAAAATATTAGAGCGATATAATACCAACGCAAAGCTGGATGGTTTGATAGCTTATATAAAAACCCGCCAGCCCAAAATAGGCGTATATGCAGGTAGTTTTAACCCCTTTCATAAAGGGCATTTGAATATTTTGCAAAAGGCTGAGCAAATTTTTGATAAGGTGATAATAGCCTTTGGCAGAAATTTAGAAAAAAACGATGCGCAATGGCCTCGACCAACATTTTTACAATACAAACAAACCGAAGAGTATAACGGCTTGATTACCGATTTTATAAAAGGTTTAGGGTACGATGTAACCCTTGTGCGTGGATTGCGAAATGCTGATGATTTGCAGTTTGAGAAAAAGCAATACCGCTATATGCAAGATTTTATGCCTGAAATACAACACGTAAATATTTTTTGCGATGTAGAGTTTGAGCACATAAGCTCAACCAGCATACGTGTGCTAGAAAAATACGGGAAACACAAAGAGTATTTGGTTGACGAAGAATAGTGTTGCCTACTTGTGGCACCAATATATCACCTCACCTTTTGATAGTCGGTATTTTTCTACCAAATCAGCAGGTAACTCAGCCGATAAATCAATGGGGGTTACTTTAAAACCTGCCGCCTCTAATCTTGTAGGATAATCAAGGCCAAACAAACGCACGTGGTCTTTTTGCCAAAAGTGCTTTTCACGGTCTTCATCACTAGTTATAGTAGGGTCTTCGTAAGTAGTAGCGCGTGTAGTATCCAATGGCACTTGCATCACTGCCCATCCACCGGGTTTTAGCACACGGTAAATTTCAGTCATAGCCTTGTGGCTATCTTCAACGTGTTCTAAAACGTGGTTACACAATACCGCATCAAAACGGTTATCCTCAAAAGGCATTTCGTGTATATCCATTTTCACATCCGCAAGCGGCGAGTATAAATCACCTGTTAGGTAATCCAAATTAGCTTGCTTGCGAAAACCTTTATAAAAACACTGCTCAGGGGCTATGTGCAGCAGTTTAATATCGTCGGTAAAAAAGTTAGTCTTTTGTTTAAGAAACAACCACAAAAGTCTATGCCTTTCAAGTGCTAAACAACGCGGGCAAAGCACATTATCGCGGCGTTTTACAGTTCCGTAGGGTAAAAAGTATTTAAAATCGCCATCGCAAATAGGGCAATGTACTTTATCACCTTTTAGAAAAAGCGGCGATACCTTGTTAAATACATAACTAAAACGGATAAGTATAGGCCTAGGCACGTGGCGCATTAGCCATGTAATAATTTCTTTCATCTTATTGTGGCAAAGATGCAAAGAAATGATAAATAGTGCGCAACCTTAGCGTATAAAATAGCGAACACCTGCATTAAACCTAAAACCAATACCTGTGTAATATATTAATTCACCAATAAGTGGCATATATATTCTAGCCTCTGTATACAAATAGGCTTTTTGGTTAAACTTTCTGCCCATGCCCAATCCAAACTCAATATCGGGGCTAATGTAGGTGCCAGCACTCCTTTTATCCTGAAAAACTACTTTTGGGTCAGAGTACGACTCTTTAATAACTAACATAGTTAGGTGATAGTTTACTATATTATAGTATTGCCAAGTATCGTCAAACTCAGTATTGCCAAATGTTCCTTTACGTTCGTAGCCTAACCTATACGCGGTAGCTCTGGTATTTATAGTACTGTGGAAATTGCCTGTAACACCATTTATGCTTGTATAATTTATATCAGGGTTATTGTATTCAAGTTTGTTTACTGTAAGTGATACCGAACGCATTTTGTAGTTGGTTACAAATTTACCGTACTGAAATTGCATAGAGATACCCCCATGTGAAGGAATATCGCCTGAGTTTTCTTCGTAAGGAATATATCCTACACTACCTTCTACAAAGGTTTGTGCTTTTGAGGCAAAGGGAAGGGTAATAGCTATTATAAGGGTAAGTATATATTTTTTCACAGTCATTAGCTTAGCGGGTTAGTATTAGTTTAGTACTTCTAAAATCAACTGCTTCGTCAATAAATTTTAGCAGGTCTTCCCACTTATCTTTAGATTGATAAATGTCTTTGTAGGTTTTTTCAACCTTTATTATCAGGCTGCTGCCTTGCATTTTTGCACTGCTTTTAAAACTACCTGTTTCGTTTTCAACATCACGGTTTAGTTGTTCTATTCCGCTCACTTGCATCAAAGCAGGTATTTTTATTTCTATTTCGTAAGTGTAGGTGCGTGCATAAGGGTGTACTATATCGCCTTGGCGTTCGCGGTCTTCAATATCTTTTATTTCAATTTGCCCGTCAATAAACTCGCCTACTTTTAGTACATAGCTGCCATCGCCTGTGGCATCCAGTAAATCACGTAATTTAAACTCTTCAACAAAAGCCATGCTGGGTTCATCTTCTTTCAAACCGTCTTTTTCTACTTTCAGGCTTTTGTAGTCGGCTACTTGGTAGTCGTATTTTAACGTGTTTTCCAATCCTTTGCGTGTTCTTTTTGCTGAACGGTTTAAGAAACTTTCTTCAATACGTTTTTCCTCATCATCCAAAAAGCGTTTGTTCTTAAGCAGTTTTTTATCGTACAGAAACTCACGCACAAAAAGGTGGTCGTTGCTCAATTCTTCGCGCAATTTTTTATAGTAACTATTGTATGAAAATGTTTCTTCCCTGTGTTTATATCGTGGTCTGCCTTGTAGTTCAGTTTTGCGGGTAATCAACAAAGTATCAAAATCAGGTAAAAACTCAGCCGTTATGGTATACAAAAACTGGTTTTTTGAGGGGTGAGTAACAGGTATAGATGTTTCATCAATCACCATACCTCGCTTGTAACGTGCAGGACGTATTTCGTAAAGTTTTATGCCTTCAAACTGAGGGTTGGGTTCACCCGGGCGGGCATACAAATCGCAATCGGTATACAATACCTCATCGTTGTTGTAGTATACCATTATACCCCACATTAAATCGTTTTCGCCCATCAAACCGTCCATACTGCCTTTGTAGCGAGGCACTCCCATTATTAGGCTGTGTTTTATACCGCGCTTGTTTAGTATTTTTACCATGTATTGCACAAAAGCACCGTTGGGCATAGCGGTTTTGTATACCGCATCGCTTCTAAAACGGGCTACTTCGTACAATTTGGTGTTGCGGTAATAGTTGTAAAAGCCATCAATAAACTCGCGGTCGTTGCTAATTTTATACCCCTGTTTTTTATAGTAGTTATAGTAAATATCGCCTGTTGATTCGCGGCTTTTTCTATAAAATTTATAGGCCATTTTGCGAATATCTTTTTCGCTAACCGTAGTTTTTAGTCGTGTTTTAGTATCTATAAGTCTATTGATGTCATTTCTTGAGCGTCTGTTGGCAAAAGTTACTTCGTACTTAATGGCAGGAAGCGTAAACATTGGCTCACTCCAAGGTTCATCTTTTAACTTCTGGCGCATTACATCATGAAAAACCCACAATTTATTGCCTGCACGGGTTGTACTTATTTTTTCTTCTAATTCAGGTGCTCCGTTTAGTGCACGGTAGTTTAAATAAAAGTGTTTGCCTAGGTCAAATTCAATTTTTTGCTCTACAATGGGGTAAGATCCATTTAGCTGCTGAACATCATCAACAGTAAACGGACTACTTATGTTAAATAAAATACCCAGTGTGTTTTTAGTTGCTTGTATGGGTAGAAAAAATAAGGGTATATCCGTCCAGTGGTGTAGGTTTTTATTAAATCTTACCGTTTCCATAGATACTACATCCAATATATCGCCGGGGGCAAGGTTTGAAAAAGCAATTTTTTTGTATTTGCTCACTTCAATATCACCAAAGTAGGCTAGGTTTACTTTTTCTTCTACATCAATAGCCTCTTTCAGGTCAATTTTTTTGCGTTCACCATCAGGCTTTTCAATAGTTATTTCAATATTGTCTTCCTTATTAAAATAATAGGTCGAAAAGTTTTCTATGGCAGTTAAATCCTGCATTTTTATGCGCACACGCACTTGGTAGGTAAAGTAGCCTATGTTGTTCCATCGGTTTATATAACCTATGTAGCGGGCACGTTGAGCCAATATAACTACCGATTCATCTTTCCATTCGAGAGGAACCCTTGTAGTTTCAAAAATTTCGTCATTAAAATCACCCTTTTTTTGAGCTTCTTTAAAAAGGTCTTTCTTTTGTTTTTCAGTATATAGTGGGTTCCACTTCTTACGGTTAAGCTGCCCAAAAATGCTAAGGCTTATGCTAAGTATAAAAACCGTTAATACTATTCGTTTAGTCATGTTTGTAGCAGGCAATTATTTGGTAAGAACTATATAACTGTCGTAAAAATCGGTGAGTTGCAACACCGCTTTGTTCCACTCTTTTATTTGTTTGCGGTGCAGATGTCCTTTGGGCATTATTATTTCTTTAGTATAAATAATACTATTGCCTTGCTGTTTATAGGCTGCACGGAAAATAAAATACTCGTTTACTACTTCAATGGGCTTTGGTAAATGGCTCACAGTATATCCTGCAGGTATAGCCAATGTAGCTGTTTTTGTTTGGTGTTTTTTGTGCTGAAAAGAGTAGTGGCTATAGCGTGCTGTATCAATAGTATAGTTTGCCCATTCTCTATCCCACTCAAGGTTTATGTATAGTTTTTTATCTTTAGTTAGCACATGGTTTTTTACAGCTAAGTTGTAGCTAATTTCAAAAGGCTGCGTGCGATTAGTAAAATCAGAATGTTGCATGCCTTCGGCCTCAAGGTTATAATCGTTTTGGTTGGTCAAAAAACCACGCAGTGCACGTTCGCGTTTATCTGTTTTTACGCTGTTGTAAGAGCGTAGAATAAGCGTTTTACTTTCGCCATTGTATACCCTTTTCACAGTGCCTTTAAGCAATTTACCTTCAACAGTATAGTTTTCTGTTTTTTCAGTTTTATTGTGGTCGTAGTTGTATACAGGTATCGAGTCTACAATATAACTGTCACCATCCTCAACCACCACTTTACGCCCTTGTATGCGCTGGGCATAATCGCCAAACGAAACGTATTTTTCAGTAGGGTCTAAGAAGTAACGTTTTTTACTTGCCGAGTCTGTGTATACCATACATATCATGTGGTTGGCGCTTGATAGAGTAGGGGTGGTGCCATCGTAGGCTATACGGTCGGTGCCAATCCATGTCAATCGGGCATCGTACCCAATAGATTTTAGCATCTCTTTGGTTAGGTTGGCCATCCCTTTACAATCGCCATAACGTTTTTCGTATACGTTTTGGCACTCATCGGGCTTAAAGGCGGCAATACCATCTTCAAAAGCCAAGTAGCGTATATTATCTTGTACCCAATAAAAAATAGCTGATATTTTACCTTCGTCGGTAGTATAGTTTTTGGTCAAATCTTCGGCTATTATTTTCACCTTTTCATTATTGTTTTCCATACGGTTAGCCAATTTGCTATACCATTTGTACAAATCGCCGGTGTTGTTCATCAATTGTATAGTGTCTTTTCCATCAGTATAGCTTTTACACATTACCAAAAGGTGAGGTACAGTGTGGCTATAGCCATAATTAGCTGCCTCGTTGTGCATAGCAGGCACTTCTTTTATCACATAGTTGATTATCCTTTTGGTAGGGGTTTTGGTTTTATCCCTACGGTTTTTGCGGCTTGTACGTTCTTTTTTTGTACGTTTTGATTTTTTTGATCTTGTTTTTTTCTTCTCAGGCTTGGGCGGTTCTCCTTCGGTGCGGGTTATCTCGTACCCGTCAAAATTCATTTCTACAATTTCAATATCTAAGCCCTCGGGTAATTCAATGCTTATTACCTTTTCTTTTACCAAATGGTCTTCTGGGAAGTAAATGCTGGTTAGGTAGCGGTAGTCGTTATAGTAGCGCGAATAGTTTAGTTGTAATGAATTACCTACCACATAAGTGGGCAACGACATTAAAGCTACTTTTACATCGCCATGAAAAATACCGTTATCCTCGTAATTTTTGGTAAGCGTAGGTACTATAAATTTTGATGTAACATCATCAGCATAAGTAGCAGTTACTCCCGATACACTTTCAGTGCCCGTATAAAAAATAGCATGGTTAAATTTAAGCCCGTCGTCAAGCGCAGTTATATCTAAGTTGTTCTTTTCAATAACAGTAACACCGCTTTTTGTCCACGATGATTCATCAACGTCACTCAATAAATCACCAATCACCTTTTCCAAGTTTTTCTCGGTTACGGTTATAACTTTCGATTCTTTTTTCTTTTTCTTCTTCTTTTTCTTGCTGCTACTGCTGCGATTATTATTTTTTTTGTTGTCTTCTTTGGCTTCAGCTTTAAGCAAGGCCATATCTACATCAAAAGTATAAGTAGTAGCAACACGGTTGTACAAGAAATCTTCATCAGGGTATTTTTCTTTTAATTTTTCACCGTCCTCAATCATATCGTCAGTTACAAAACCATATTGAAAAGGCGAGTACGGGTCGTAAAGGGCTTTGTTTCTTTGCATGGCATTGAAATAAAAGCACGATTGTAAAAGGGTAATTGATGCAAGAAAAAAAAGGGCTAGTATAGCCTTTCTCATAGGTTATAGTTTAGGGTTAATAAATTGCAACTTTAGATAAACTACCGATACTTAGTTTTACCAAAAGGTTATTAATCGCAAAAATAGAGTGCCAATGTAAATTTTACTACAACTGCTAAATGCGCTTATCGAAAAGTTTAATTGTTTTTTGTAAACTGTTGATTTATAGTATGAAAAACTTAAATTCCTTTGGTGTGTTTAAATTGTATATTTGCAGTGCAGATAATGAAACGTATAACATCTATATTAGCTTTTGTAGCATTGGCGTTGCTTATAGCACACCAAATAGTGCCGCATTGCCACACTGCTGAGGATGTTGCTGATATTTGTACACCCGACCAAGAAAAGGAACACGGTATTTGGGATGATATTTTTGGTTTAGATGAAGGGGCTAACCATTTAGAACACTATACCGTTGGCCAAGCACAAAACAATGTGCCTCAGGTGCAAGTATTTTTGCAGGCATTTATTATTCCGTTATTTATAGAAATGCCTTTGCCCACTGTGCAAGGCATAAGCCATAGTAATAATATACCCCATCCCACACTATTGCAGGCACATATTACCTGCTTCTCATTACGTCCACCGCCAATAGGCTAATCTTTTCTTTTCAAAAAATCTATCACAAACGTAGCTACCTGCCGGCAGGGGCTGCCATTTTTCATTTTCATTTTTTTGTATTACAATGTTTGACAATATAATTGCCTATTCAATAAAAAATAAGCTGGTAGTAGGGCTATTTGTAATTGGCCTTATTGCTTGGGGCGGCGTGTCGCTAACCCAACTACCCATTGATGCTGTACCCGATATTACCAACAATCAGGTACAGGTAATCACAGTCTCTCCATCATTAGCGGCGCAGGATATTGAGCGATTGGTGACTTTCCCCATAGAGCAAACTATGGCTACTATACCCGGTATTGAAGAAATACGATCGTTTTCGCGGTTTGGACTATCTGTAGTTACCATAGTTTTTAAAGAAGATATAGAGGTATACTGGGCGCGTGAGCAAATAAACCAACGTATTACTGAAGCAAAAAATCAAATCCCCGCAGGGGTTGGCTCGCCTGAGATGGCACCTGTAACTACAGGTTTAGGCGAGATTTTTCAGTACGTTATTCATACCAAAGAAGGGTACGAAGGAAAGTACGATGCTATGGAATTACGTACCATACAAGACTGGATTGTTCGCAGACAGTTGTTGGGTACGGAAGGAGTAGCCGAAGTGAGCAGCTTTGGAGGCTACTTAAAGCAATATGAAATAGCTGTTGACCCTGATAAATTGAGAAGTGCAGGTGTGAGCATGGACGAGATTTTTACAGCCCTGGAGCGTAACAACCAAAACACGGGCGGCGCCTATATTGATAAAAATCCCGAAGCGTGGTTTATCCGTAGCGAGGGCTTGGTGGGTAGTATTGCTGATATTGAAAACATAGCTATAAAAACAGCTAATGGGGGTACACCTTTATTGGTGCGTAATGTAGCAAAAGTACATTTAGGCTATGCCACACGCTATGGGGCAATGACCCGCAATGCTGAAGGCGAAGTGGTGGGCGCTATGGTGATGATGCTAAAAGGGGCAAACTCATCAAAAGTGATAAAAAATGTAAAAGACCGTATTGCCCAAATAGAAAAAAGCCTGCCCGAAGGTGTAGTAATAGAGCCTTACCTAGATAGGACTAAATTGGTAGATAATGCCATTGGCACCGTTACAAAAAACCTTGCCGAAGGCGCACTAATAGTAATTTTTGTATTGGTACTATTGCTAGGTAATATGAGGGCGGGGCTTATAGTAGCCTCGGTTATTCCGCTGGCCATGTTGTTTGCCGTTGGTATGATGCAGTTGTTTGGCGTATCAGGCAACTTGATGAGTTTGGGGGCTATTGATTTTGGGTTGATAGTAGATGGGGCAGTAATAATTGTTGAAGCTACCATGCACCATTTGGGAGCACGCAAATTGCAAAACAAGCTAACCCAAGATGAAATGGACGAGGAGGTATATCAATCAGCCTTAAAAATACGAAAGTCAGCCGCCTTTGGCGAGATTATAATACTTATAGTATACCTGCCCATACTTGCGCTTGTTGGTATAGAGGGAAAAATGTTTCGCCCAATGGCGCAAACCGTATCGTTTGCCATTTTGGGTGCATTTATACTATCACTTACCTATGTGCCTATGGTATCGGCGTTGTTGCTTAGTAAAAAAATAAGCCACAAGCGCACCATATCGGATAGGATTATGGATTATTTTCAACGTGTTTATTCACCCATTATCCGTTTTGCTTTACGAAAAAAAGTAGCAGTAGTTTCTGCCTCTATCATAGCCTTTGCAGCAGCACTGCTGTTGTTTGCCAATATGGGGGGTGAGTTTATTCCTACACTTGACGAAGGCGATTTTGCCATTGAAACCCGCGTACTCACAGGCTCATCGCTTAGTCATACCGTAGAAATGGCGCAAAAGGCATCGGATATTATTATTAAAAACTTTCCTGAAGCAAAAGAAGTAATAGGCAAAATAGGAAGTAGCGAAATACCTACCGACCCCATGCCTATTGAGGCGTGCGACCTTATAGTGATGCTGAAACCCAAAAGCGAATGGACTAGTGCCCATACCCGCGAAGAACTGGCCGAAAAAATGGCTAAAAAATTAGAAGCCTTGCCGGGAGTAACCTTTGGTTTTCAGCAGCCTATACAAATGCGGTTTAACGAGTTGATGACAGGCGCAAGGCAAGATGTGGTGCTGAAAATATACGGCGAAGACTTGGACAAGCTGACTCAATATGCTGAAAAGGCAGGTAAACTGATTGGAGGTGTTGAGGGGGCAGTAGATATATATGTAGAAAAGTCTACCGGTTTACAGCAAATAGTGGTTGATATTGACAGAGAAAAGATTGCCCGATATGGGTTAGATATAGAAACAGTAAACCGTGCTTTGCGCACAGGCTTTGCGGGTGAGGCAACAGGTAAAGTGTTTGATGGCGAACGACGTTTTGATATGGTAGTGCGGTTGGATAGGGAGAACCGAGATGCAATAGCCGATGTGCGCGGTTTGTATGTATATAACGCTAAGGGGCAACCAATACCATTAGAACAGTTGGCTAATATTGAATACAGTACAGGCCCTAACCAAATACAACGCGATGATGCCAAACGCAGAATAATAGTAGGTTTTAACGTGCGTGGCCGCGATGTACAAAGCATAGTTGAAGAAGTGCAAGTATTGTTGGATAAAAAACTACCCCTTGATGCAGGGTATTATACCACCTATGGCGGCACATTTAAAAACCTTGAAGAAGCACGCCAACGCCTTGCCGTTGCAGTACCCATTGCATTATTACTAATATTTGTTTTACTCTATTTCACTTTTAAATCAATAAAACAAGGGCTGCTTATTTTTACTGCTATCCCCCTATCGGCTATTGGTGGTGTATTGGCTTTGTGGTTGCGCGGTATGCCCTTTAGTATATCAGCAGGTGTGGGTTTTATTGCCCTGTTTGGTGTGGCGGTGCTTAATGGCATTGTACTTATTGCTGAATTTAACCGACTGAAAAAAGAAGGCTATACCAATATGAATAGAATAATATTAACAGGAACAACCGTACGCCTACGCCCCGTTATTATGACGGCTTTGGTAGCCTCACTGGGTTTTTTGCCAATGGCCATCTCTAATTCATCGGGGGCTGAGGTACAAAGGCCGCTGGCTACTGTGGTAATAGGTGGCTTAATTACAGCCACACTGCTTACCCTTTTGGTGCTACCTATTTTGTATTCGTATTTTGAAAAATCAACCCAAAAGAAAAATAAAGTACAAGCAGCCACACTGGCTGTTATAGCTTTTATATTATTGCCTGCGCTTGGTAATAGCCAAACACCTATCAGCCTAGAAACAGCAATAAACACAGCTATTACCAATAATTTTAGCGTTGAAGCAGCTCGCCAAAAAGTAAACCAAAGTCAGTTGTTAAAGAAAACAGCTAGCGACGTGGGCAAAACCAATGTCAACATAATGTTGGGGCAGTACAATAGTATCAAAAACGACAATAGTTTCACTGTTAGTCAAAGCCTGCCTTTCCCCACACTTTTTAGTAAACGTGCCCAGTTGGCAAGTGCACAAGTAAAAAGTAGCCAAATAGAATTGGGTATTACTGAAAACGACCTTGTATTGGCTGTGAAACAAGCATGGTACGGTATTTTATACCTAACAGAAAAACAAAATCTTCTTTTACAGCAAGATAGTATTTATGGCAGTTTTGCCCGTTCATCAAAAGCGAGGTATGATGCGGGAGAAACCAACTTGTTGGAAAAAACTACAGCCCAAACACAACACGGTTTATCGCAAAACAGTGTGGCGCAAAACAAGGCAGAAATAAACAAGCTGTATACCCAACTAAAAACGCTACTAAATACTGATGATAGCATTGTGATGGATGAAGAAAAATTTATACCCAAAGCCATGCAGTTATTGGCTGATGGTAGCCAGTTAAGCAATAACCCTGTGTTGCAATGGTGGCAACAACAACAAGCCATAGCCAACAAGCAAAAGCAGGTAGAAATAGCCCAAACCTTGCCCGATATTTCGGTAGGCTATTTTAGCCAAACCCTTATAGGCACACAAGATATAAACGGAAGCCCAACCTATTTTGGTTCAGATAAGCGATTTACAGGCGTGCAGTTGGGAGTTTCAATTCCTTTATGGTATAGGCCGCAAGGTGCAAAAATTAGTGCCGCACAGGTGCAAAAAAATATTGCCCAAAACCAGTACCAACAAGCCGAAGCCGATTTGCAAAACCAATTTTTGCAAGCCTTGCAAGAATTGCAAAAAAGCCAAACCACTATGGATTATTACAATACGCAAGCCTTGCCCAATGCGCAGCTAATACTAGCACAAGCACAGCAAGCATGGCAAAGTGGAGAAATAGGCTATGTTGAGTATTTGCAAAGCCTCAATACAGCATTAGGCATTAGACAAAATGCAGCGTTGGCCATAAACAACTACAATATGGCAGTTATAGCAATAGAATATTTATCAGGTAAAAAATAAGAATTACACCCATGAGACTTAATAGAATTATATATATACTGCTTTTTGCACCCCTTTTGTTTGCGTGCAAAAGCAACGATGCTACACCCAATACCAAAGCAGAAACTACTGACCACCACGATGAGCATTTGACAACTGTAGAACTAACTGCCGAACAGGCGAAAAACGCCAATATTGGTTTTGGTTTGATAGAAATGCGCCAACTAAGCGGCACAATAAAAGCCAGTGGAATGCTGGATGTTCCGCCACAAAACCTTGTATCGGTTACAGCACCGCTAGGTGGTTTTTTAAGCTCGACGGAACTTTTGCAAGGTATGCGTGTGAAAAAGGGACAGGTAATAGCTGTATTAAAAAGCAACGATTATATACAATTGCAACAAAACTATTTGGAAAACCTTAGCCAACTTGAATTTTTACAGGCTGAATATACAAGGCAACAAACCCTTGCCAAAGAAAACGTAAATGCCCAAAAAACCTTGCAGCAAGCCAAAGCCGACTATGAAGGAACTAAGACAACTGTGAGCGGACTAAAAGCCCGATTGCAAGTGGCTGGAGTGAATGCTGCAAAAATTGAAAAAGATGGCATACAAGAAACCTTTGTTATTACTGCACCTATAAATGGGTATGTAACCCAAGTAAATGTTAATATAGGGGCGTTTATCAATCCCGGTATTGAGATGTTTAGAATTGTTGATACCGAACATTTGCACGCTGAAATACGTGTGTTTGAACGTGATTTGAGTAAGGTGAAACTAAACAATATGGTTTATTTTAATATAGCCCACGAGGGTAAGCAACGCAAAGCCCACATATACCTTATAGGGAGAGAAATTGAGGCCGACCGTACTGTGCGTATACATTGCCATTTGGATAATGAAGACCCTGAATTATTACCGGGGATGTATATAAACGCAATAATAGAAACGCAAAGCAGCCAAGTACCCTCGTTACCTGATGCGGCAATAGTAACCTACGAGGATAAACGATATATTTTTATTGCTAAAGGCAACAAAACCGAAAACGGTGAAGAGATGCAAGAGTATGAAATGGTAGAAGTAAAAACAGGCTTTAGCGAAATGGGGTATACCGAAGTTATACTACCTGAAAATATTGCCCAGCAAAAAATAGTTACTCAAGGGGCATATATGCTATTAGCCAAAATGTTTAATAGCGAAGAAGAAGGTCATGGACATTAGTTTTTTGATTATCTGATTATAAGACTGAGGAGATGATAAACACAGTTTATCATCTCTTTTTTTGTATCAAACACGTAGTATAAGTTTAGATTTTGCACCGCACTCATTCTTGCCTTGTGCATCGTTATAATGATGCAGAGCTGAACAATCTTTGCTTAAAAGAAAGTGGAGAGATGATATTTCATCCTAAAGCAGGTTTTACTCCAAACCCTCAATAGCTTTGCGCACACTGCCTTTTTGCAGCAATAGTTCTTTTGCTTTGTCAAAGCTCAAACCGGTACTTTCCATTATCATAAGTGTACCGCGTTCTATTAGTTTGTGGTTGCTTAGTTGCATATCCACCATACGGTTGCCCTTAACGTGTCCCAGTTGCACCATAGTAGCAGTGGTTATCATGTTTAGCACCAGTTTTTGTGCTGTGCCGGCCTTCATGCGTGTGCTGCCCGTTACAAACTCGGCACCTGTGTTCACCTCTACGGGTAGTTTAGCTAGTTTTGCCAATGGGCTGTTGGGGTTGCAAGTAATGCCGCCTGTGGCAATACCCATTGCATTGCATTTTTCTATCGCACCCAAAACATAAGGTGTAGTGCCGCTTGCGGTAATACCCACCACTACATCACTACGGTTTATTTGGTAGGCTTCAAGGTCGGCAAAGCCCTGTTGGGTATCGTCTTCGGCAAACTCTACAGCTTTGCGTATGGCACTGTCTCCACCCGCTATAATACCAATTACTAAACCTTGCGGTACGCCAAAAGTAGGCGGGCACTCGCTGGCATCAACAATGCCCAATCTTCCGCTAGTTCCTGCGCCAATATAAAATAGCCTGCCGCCCAGTTGCATATTGGCTACAATTTCGGTAACCAAAGCCTCTATTTGTGGCAATGCCTTTTCTACAGCCAAAGGCACGGTTTTGTCTTCGCTGTTTATGCCTTGCAAAAGCTGTGCAACACTCATTTTATCAAGGTGTTGGTGGTTTGATGGTTGCTCGGTATTTCTTAGTTCCATTATTGTAGCGCAAAGATGGTGTTTTTTGGGGAACGATATTTGTTGTGCTTTCGCCGTATTTGGGTAAACTTTTTGACCTAAATAGTGTAGGTTTGGCATTTTAAATATAAGTATACACGTGCAAGAAAAAAACAGCAGGGTTTGGCAACCTTTTATATACAGTGCAGTATTAGCCATAGGTATTTTAGGCGGATATTTCCTTCAAAACAATCATACAGGAGGTTTTAAACTTAGCGGTAACGATAAGCTAGACCAAGTAATTAGTCGCATAAGTAGCGACTATGTTGATACAATAAACAGCGAAGAACTTACTGAAACAGCTATTGTGGAGATGCTTCACCAGCTTGACCCGCACAGTAGCTATATACCTGCCGACGAGCTAAAATCGGTAAACGAGCAATTGGAGGGTAATTTTGAAGGTATAGGGGTAGAGTTTAACCTTTTGGACGATACCATTTTTATAGCTAGTGTATTGCCCGATGGCCCATCGGAAAAAGCAGGTTTGCAACCCGGTGATAGAATTATAACTGTTGATGGTGAAACTGTGGCGGGAATAAAAATTGATAACGGCGGTGTAGCCAAACGCCTTAAAGGAGAGAAGGGCACCAAAGTAAAAGTGGGTATAAAACGTATGGGCGAGAAAGGTTTGATTGATTTTACCATCACTCGCGGCCAAATACCCTTGTATAGTGTTGAGGCTACTTATATGTTAAACCCAACTACGGGCTATATAAAATTGGTGAGTTTTTCACGCGATACTTACCAAGAGCTTATGGACGGTATAAACCAACTAAAAGCCAGTGGAATGAAATCGCTAATACTGGATTTACGCGGTAACCCGGGTGGATATTTACACGCTGCCACAGGTGTAGCATCAGAGTTTTTGGGAAAAAATAAATTGATGGTGTATACCGAAGGACGTAAAGCAGGCAAAAGAGAATATAAAACCGACAGCAAGGGTGGTTTTATGGATGGGAAATTAGTGGTGCTGATTGATGAAGGGTCTGCATCGGCTAGTGAAATTGTATCGGGAGCGGTGCAAGATTGGGATAGGGGCGTTATTGTTGGTCGTCGTTCGTACGGTAAAGGTTTGGTGCAAGAATCGTATGGGTTAAATGATGGTTCGGCTTTACGTTTAACAATAGCACGTTATTACACACCTACAGGGCGTTGTATACAAAAACCGTATGATGATGGTTACGATAGCTACGAGTCGGATATTTTAGACCGTTTTAATGCGGGTGAGTTTGACAGTCAGGATAGTTTAAAAACAAATAAAGAGTTGGAGTATACCACGCCAAAAGGCCGTAAAGTATACGGCGGCGGCGGCATATACCCCGATATTTTTGTACCTATTGATAGTGCCTTGCACTCGGGTTTGCTTACCAATATTTACCGTTATGGTTTTATTAGCCGTATAGCTTATAAATACGGAAGTGCTAACCGTGAGGAGTTATTAAAAAAATATAAAAATATTGATGCTTTTGTTGCAGGCTTTAACTTTAACAGCTTGCTAGAACAACAAATAAAAGAGTTACTAAACAAAAGCGAAATAGCATTTACTAATGAGCAATTGGCAAAACTGATGCCTACCATTAAAAGGCAAGCCAATGCTTATGTAGCTCGCCAGTTGTATGGTCGCCAAGCCTACCAACAAGCACTTAATACAGGAGATAATACTGTTGATGCTGCACTAAAAGCCCTAAACAACTACGAGGCTTTATTGCAAGGCAATAGTGCTGCTACTGCCCAAAAGGTGAAATAATTTTCTAATACAAATAGGGTTTAAAACCTATTTTGCTACAATTACAACCCAAAGGACGACTTAAGTCGTCCTTTGGGTTGTAATTGTAAAAGCGTCGGGTTGAAACCCGACGAGAATAAAGAGACACCTTATAGATTGAGTGAATTTAAGCACGCCGAACATTAAACTAAAACTATTTTACGTTAACATTGCACTATGCGTAAACTACTTTTTTGTGCCCTTGTCTTTTTGCTAGTGTTGCAAGCCTGCAAAGACGATTATACCCCCAAACGCAAAGGGTATTTTAGAATTGATTTTCCTACAAAAGAATACTCAACCTATAATAAAGATTGCCCATTTACTTTTGATGTTCCCCAATACGCGGGTGTATTTAGAGATAGCGCTCAAAATACTGAGCCTTGTTGGCTAAATATACGCTACCAACCTTTTAATGCCGCTATACACCTTACCTACAAGCCGCTAAACGGCGATAAAAAGCTATTGGAAGAGTTGGAAGAGCAAAGCCGTAAATATGCCTACGAGCATACCATAAAAGCACAAGACATTACACCACGTATTATTGATGATTCGGCTAGCCGCATGTACATAACTACCTATAGCTTAGAAGGCGAAACGGCTACATCGTTTCGTTTTTATGCTACCGATAATCAAAACCATTATATTGATGGTGCCTTCTACTTTAATCACCATACTAATATTGATTCGGTTGCACCTGTGCAAGAATACCTGATGAAGGACATTAACCGCATGCTTGAAACATTGCAGTGGAAATAGTAGTTTTTTGGGTAGTTTGTGATTAGAAGATTAGTGGTTGGTGAAGAAGAGCGAAAAGGTATAAATTAATTACATTGCATAATATGAAAGATATCGTATTTCTTATCATAGGCTCTGGCTTAACATTAATTATACAATTTCTTCTTTCGCTTATGCAATCATCAAAAGAGACTGATCAAAAGAGGAAAGAACTAATTGCTCAAAGTTATGCAAAGAAGTATCTCATTTTTCAACTTTTAAAAGACTTGGTAATGTATAAGGTGCATAAAGAATATTATTTCAGAGCTTATAAACTAAATGGAGATGTGGAAGACCACAAAAAGCACTATGAAAAAGGCCAAGAGCAAAGAGATTTAGAGTATAAAATTGATATTGAAATTGCACAATATTTAGAAGTTATAACTGCGCTAAACATTATTCTAAAAGAACCTTCAAAAACTAATGAGTATATCAAAATACTTGATAACTATGAACATCCAAAAGCGTCAAATTTTGTGAATATACTTGATGTAGAGACCTTGCAAGAGGCTTTAATTATAGAAGAAAAAAGAATTAATAGCGGATATGATGAGTTGAGGAAAATCTTAAGCAATTTTCAACCTGTAAACACTAATTAAAACCTATGTATCACCTCTAGGTTATAATCTTTAAGCTTTTCTTTGGCTTCGCTAAAGTTTTGGGTAAAGCCCAAAATAAAGCCGCCGCCGCCGCTACCACATAGTTTTAGGTAGTAAGCGTTGCTTTCAATACCGTCTTTCCAAAGTTTATGGAAAAGGGGCGGTATCATAGGTTGAAAGTTTGAAAGTATAAGCGATGAAAGGTGCTTTAGGCTTTTAAAAAGTGGCTTATAATCACCGCTGATAAATGATTTTATACACTCATCATTATACTTTTTAAATTTTTTGCGCACCATGTTTCTAAAGCCTTCTTCTTTGCATTGCTCTAAAAACCAAGTAACCAAAGGTTGTGTTTCACCGGTATTTCCCGTGTCTAACAAAAATATAGCACCTTCGCCTTGTGCGGCAGCACCGGGCAAGCCCACAGTATCTAAATCAGTTTTTGATTTTATTAAAATAGGAATATTAAGGTAGCAAATCAAAGGGTCAAGTCCGCTACTTTTACCGTGAAAGTACGATTCCATTTGGCTAAACATACTTTTTAGCTGCAAAAGGTCGCTTCTGTCGCTATTGTCTTTAGCTATTAGTTTTGTAACAGCGTATCGCTCGTATATAGCAGCAACCACTGCACCTGAGCTACCCACACCATACCCTTGTGGTATGCTAGAATCGAAATGTATACCTTTTTGTATATCTGCCTCAAAAGCATCTAAATCCAAATCGGCAATTAATTCGCCGTTTGTTTTTAAAGATGAAAGGTAGTGGTGGAAATCTTTAAGATCGGTGTTCGATTTTTTATCGGCTGTTGGGTTTACAGAAGCCTCGAACGACATCTTCCCCCTATAAAAGTTATACGGGATAGATAAGCCCATCGAGTCTTCGATGATACCATATTCGCCAAACAGTAATATTTTGGCGTAAAACAGCGATTCTTTAATCATTAGGCAATAAGTTCAGGCCCTTTTCCTACGTGGTCACAAATATACTTTTTATTTTCACAATACTGTGCCAACTCACTTTCTATAAAACTGTTAATAACTTGCTTGTCGGCGTCAGGATATAACAAATGTACGTTTGCACCTGCATCTAAAGTAAAAAACAACGAAACGCTATTTTGTTTGCGGAAATCCCATATTTTTTCAATTACAGCCAAAGTATTGGGTTTCATTAAAATATAGGGAGGTGTAGAGCACATCATTAATGCGTGTAGCATTAATGCTTCGCTTTCTACAATTTGCCCAAACTCTGCTAAATCGCCCGAACGGAAAACCGATACCAAACGCGAAAGGTTGGTGCGAGCTTCTTCAAAACGCCTTCTTGCAAAAGGGTGGTGGGTCATCATAGAATGACCTACGGTGCTTGATATATTTTTTTCGCCTTCGTGTATTAAAAGTATAGTATCGTTAAAGGTATCAAATACAGGGTTTACCTCAAAAGGGTAGGGGGTGGCAAATTCGTCGCTACTGTTAATAATTTCAGCGTGTCGTCCCCAAACCACCAAACCACCATATACTGAGCGTGCCGCACTGCCTGAACCAATGCGTGCCAAATACGATGAGTTTTGATAAAAAGCATCGTCGCCCTGTGCACCGTTTACCAATTCATTTAGCGATAGCAAGCACAACGAAAGGGCACTCATGCCCGATGCTGATGAAGCTATGCCGCTGCTGTGCGGAAATGAATTGTGTGTTTTTAGCACAAAACTGTATTGCGATATTATGGGCAATTCGGCTTGTATCTTTTCAAAAAAGCCTAATATCTTTTGAGCAAATTTTTCGTTCTTTTCTCCGTCAAGAAGCACTTGTATATCAAAGCCCTTTTCTTCTTTTCGGGTATACTCAAGGGTGCTTTGGGAATAACATTCATTTAGGGTAAAACTTATCGAAGGGTTTGATGGTAGTTGAACCCCATGTTTGCCCCAATATTTTACTAAAGCAATATTCGAGGGGCTTTTCCACGTAACGCTGCCCTCTTCAATATTACTTTTATCGCTCATGTGTTGTGTTTGGTGCATTTTAGTGCCTCCTCATTTCGTTATAGGGTACAATAGTAGTAAACCCCTTGTTTATAAAGTAATTCTTAATATCATTAAAAGGTAAACGAGCAGCTGCCATCACAAAATCACCTCCCCATGCTCCCAACGATTTTATTTCACCTTCAAAATCGCTGAAATATATACCTTTCACTTTACTTAATTCTAAAGCGTGTGCAACAATTTCTTCGTGTTCGCCCATCAACGCCATAAAGCCATCAATAGTGTTGCAGTTTAGTGCTTTTTGAGTAATTGTGCTTATCAATTCTGTTTCTCTACTTAATTGACGACTTTTTTGTCTAAAATGCTGTATGCCCTCTCTACTATTTTGCTTTTTGCCCAAATACACAAAAGCTATATTTTCGGCAAAAGCAGGGGCAAAATTAACAGTGTGCCAAAGGGCTTTTTCTTCTTTTAGTTGATATATAATAGGTTGGGGGCTAATGGCACAGGCAATATCGTATCCACTACCTTTAAACGAGTTGAAGAATAAATTAAAAGCATCAACCTGTGCCCATTGGGCTATGTTGGCTATAAGTGTGCTGCTGCTACCCAAACCCCATTGGCGGGGAAATTGTAAACGGGTTTCGGCATCGTAATAAAAATCACCTTGCAGTAAGTTGGGGTTAAGTTGTTTTGCAGCAAAAAGTATAGTTTGCAGGGTACGTGCCACCTCGGCATCGGTGGTGTGTTTTATATCAAGGGTTTCATCAAAATAAGCCTCAAACCACAGTTTACCCTCGTGGTCAAAACTTTTCCAGTTTAGCCCTTTTACTAAAAATGTTTGGGGTGTAATAGTAAGGTTTTGCCCCAACTGTGTGGGTATAGCAAGGGCTTTTGCGCCTTCTAATACAAAGTATTCACCAAATAGCAACAGTTTTCCGTTGCTGTGGTAGTGTTGCATAGTTATTTTTTAATATCGGCTAAGGTAGTTACTCCGCGCAACTCACAAAACTTTTTCACTACAGCTTGGTGTGATACGGTGTCTTTTTCAAAGTGTTTCACAATTAGCTTTTTCTCCTCATCAGTAGCCTCCAGTTGGTTCAAAATATTAAGCAAGTGCATTTTCATGTGCCCTTTTTGTATGCCTGAAGTAACTAATGAACGAAGTGCCGAGAAGTTTTGCGCTAAACCAACAGTGGCGGTAATGCCCATTAATTCTTGTGCGCTGGGGTGATTAAGAATTTCAAGCGAAAATTTCACCATTGGGTGCAGGGTGGTAAGCCCGCCAACAACGCCCATAGACAATGGTAAATCCAACCAAAAACGGAAAATACCGTCTTTTACCTCTACATCGGTAAGGCTGCGGTATTGCCCTGTACGCGCGGCGTAGGTATGGCCGCAGGCTTCAATAGCGCGCCAATCGTTACCCGTTGCTAACACCACAGAGTCTATTCCGTTAAAAATACCTTTGTTGTGTGTAGTAGCGCGGTAAGGCTCTATACGGGCTATGTGTACGGCCATCTCAAACTTTTTCACAAACTCTTGCCATGTGTAGTCTTTCTTTTCGTCTTCCAAATCTTCTACGGGGCAGCTTACTTCTGTGCGCACTATACACTCAGGTGTAAAGTTAGAAAGTATGCACATAATAATAGTAAGTTGTTTTTCGCGCTCGGTAAACCTAGCGTCTTGCTCAATAGCCGATTGAAATGTTTTTGAAAACTGCTCTAAGCACGAGTTGATAAAGTTTGCCCCCATACTGTCGCACGTTTCAAAAGTGGCAAGCAGTTGGTAATAGTTGGGCTCTTCAAGGGTTTTGTTTATCAGTTGTATATCTAATATACCGCCGCCGCGTTGGCGCATATTGGCGGTTATATCAGCCGTATCGTCAAAAAAGCGTTGTTTTATCTCGTTAAAAAAGGCCAACAATTTTTCCCAATCGCCATAGTAGGCAAAATGCACGTGTCCTATTTTAGTGGTGCTAATAATGGTAGTTTTAAAACCGCCACGTGTTAGCCAAAAATTGGCTGCTTTGGCTGCTGCTGCTACCACACTACTTTCTTCAATAGCCATTGGTATGGCATACATCTTATCGTTGATAAGAAAATTTGGGGCTATGCTATACGGAAGGTAAAAATTGCTAAGGGTATTTTCGGCAAATTCATCGTGCAGCTTTTGCAACTTAGGGTTATTGTGCCAATAGCTGGTTAAAAGTTCGTATGCTTTTTCAGGGTCGCCGGTGTGGCTACTAAGCCACTCAAGTTTTGCCTCTTTTGATAATTTTGAAAATCCGCTTACTGCTTCCATTCTTGTAATTTGTTGGTTATAGTTAAACTGCATAAACAGTGAGGTACTGAAACAAGTTCAGTATGACTGTTTATTTAGCAGTTAAAAATGCTTTGGCAAGGGCAAGGCCTTGCAGTTGTTTTTCTATATAATACTCCAACTCTTCGTACGATGAGGCGGCGTGTTTTAAAAATGCCGATGCCTGCCCGTATATAGCGTTGCAGTTTGTTTTTTCCATTAGGTAATAGCCGTCTAAAAAGTTTTTTACACCGCCTGAAAGTATTATTTGCTTACAAAGGGCTTTATTTCCCAATTTTTGAAGAACTTGATTGGCAAAACCCGACATTTCTTGTGCGGTATGCCCTATGTAGGCCAATTCACCGTACAGGTTATTATCACTGTCAGTGCCTCTTATTAGTTCAAGTTTAGCAAAATTTGTGCCTCCAAGTGCAGCAAACTCTATGGCTTGCAGTGGTAGTGCAAATAGGGCTTCTAAACTTTTTGGCCCCATACCTTGCCCTACTTCTTTTACTATTAACTTAATATCAAGCGCATCAAGCACACGTTTTATTGTGTCAATAGGAGGGTGTTGTATTTTATCCCCTTCGGGTTGCAACCACTCTTGCATTGGGTTGATGTGTATTATCAAACCGTCAGCATCAAGTTTTTTTACCAGTTCGGTTATTTTATCTACTCTACCTTGCGCTAGTAACTCTTCCACTTGTGCTATACCAAGGTTTGCATAAAATGGCATAGCATTGCCAATTAGTTCGCGAAGGGCAAAATCGGGCAAATATTCATCACTATCTAAAACTATACGGCAACTTCCCAAGCCCATACCCATGCCAAACTTTTGGCAAGCACGTGCAAGGTTTCGGTTTATAGTCCCCGCCATTTCTGTTCCCCCCGTCATGCTGCTTACCCACAAAGGGGCATTTAACTGACGGCCTACAAATGAGGTAGGAAAATTAATTTCAGTAGGGTGTGCCGCCAATACAGGCTCGTAATAAAAACGGGTATCGGTTTGTATTTGTGAAACTTGGGACTGAAAAGCCAAGTCGATGTGCGCTTTTTTCCGCGCCGATGTTAGTTCTTGTTCCAAAAGGCTACTAAATCACTTTTACTAAACAACCCAAATCTTGTTAAATAGTTTTGGGTTTAGCTTAAATGTGTTTATGCAAATGTAAATTAACTCCGCCAAAAAATATTATTTTGGCATTTTTATTACTGAAATTAGCTGTTGGCTAAAAAATTAAGGTATGTGCTATTACTTTTTTTATTTTCGTCATTTACCTTTAGTAGTTACCGATGAATAAAACCATGTAACTTAATATTTTGAAAAACCTAATATTGTAAGAAATGAACCCGATAGCAAATCTTTTAACTAGTAAACCTATGATAAACTTAACCTTTAAATCCAACCAATTGGCAAGCAAGATGTTTGCTTTATTGGTAGCCTTTGTGTTTACACTTAGTAGTGTAAATGCACAAAAAACTGATGCCGATATGCTTGATAGAGCTATTGGAGCTGTTGTAACTGTTGCCGTTTATAAAACCGATGCCAATGCACAAGCATTGGGTTTTAGGGCTGATAAAAGTAACACACAAAAAGCCTACGAAAAAATGCTTGATTTAGGAAGCTCTAAAGTATCAGGCTCAGGTTTTGTGGTTGAAAAAAACGGAAAAAAATATGTTATCACTAACGCCCACGTGGTAGAAAGCGCTGCTGATGAAAACGGTGCTTTATATGTATTTAGCATCGATCGCAGCAAATACGAAGTAAAAGTATTAGGTGGCGATACTTATTTTGATTTTGCCGTGTTGGAGTTTGTAACCCCTCCGGGTAAAGAAATTGCTAGTATTGGTTTTACAGGCTCTTCTCCTCGCATTGGCGATAGAGTTTTTGCAATTGGTAACCCTTTGGGAGATTACCCTTATACCGTTACTGATGGTATTATAAGTGCTAAAAATCGTGTACGTAATGGTATTACCGGTAAGTTTGGCTTTTTGCAAAGTACTGCTACTGTAATATGGGGAAACAGCGGTGGCCCATTAGTAAATCAAAAAGGCGAAGTGGTAGGTATAAACTCACAAATAGCTTTTGCACCTCGCGGTGATGAGCAATTGTGGCAGCCACAAATAAACTTTGCGCTTGAGCATGAAATATGCGCTCGTCTATTAGATGATATTGTAACTAACAAAGGTTTGGTTCGCCGCGCTTATGTTGGTATTGAGGTAAAACAAGCCTATAACTATGAGGAGTGGATGACTTGGTTTGGTGCTAGCCCTTGGGTGCTTGGCGATACATTGCCTGTACTTAAATCAGTGATACCAGGTTCGCCTGCAGCGGCGGTATTAGCCAATAAAGTGGGTGCTCAAATATTTGCAATAAACGGTAAAGAAGTTCGTAATAATGCAGAAGTACTTGGCGAACTTGAAAATGTACGCCCCGGTGAAACAGTAAAACTTGTTTTGATAACTGCTAAAGGAAAAGAAACGGTTGATATTAAAACTGCTGATATTACACCAAACAGTTTAGAAAGAATAGCTATATCAGTAGTAGAAGGCGGTGGACAATACAAATTATTGAAAAACGATAACGGTTCAGTATCGTTGCGCAGTACCAAAACCGATAACAAAAATGCAAAATCAAAAAATAATAAGGGTAATGTGAGTAAAGGCGGTATAACTGATATTGATGATTTGGCTACAGGTGTTAACTATGATATAGTAAGTGCAGGTGCCGAGTTTACTAACTTTTCATCAAAATACCGTATTAAAAAACTTAGCGATTTGGGTGCTGCTCTTCGCTTAACCGGTGAGCTTGGTGTATACAAGTTGTTTATTATCGAACAAAATGATGCTGATAGCTGGAAAGAACCTAAGGCTATTACCTTTAACCTAAGTGGTGATGATAAAGTGAGCCAAAATACTTTGTGGTATTAATCTAATAGATAATTAAGACTTTGGTTTTATTAAATCCCTGCCATTTGGCAGGGATTTTTTTTGAAACTAAACGGATGCTTGGTACAATTAAAGATACTTTATTGTATTGAATTGCCTCTTTTCGAGGCTTGATTTTGGGTTAGAGAAATGGGTACGGGAATGACTTTTGCTTTTTTGAGCGGACGCTTAATTATTGTGGGCACGAGCAAATGCTTGAGCCTGCGGCGAAATTATGGACATAAAAAAAGCGGAGCATTTGCCCCGCTTTATATTTTTTTGTGCTAAGTGAATTAGTCTTTTGCTTTAATTTTACAACCAATTGCTTTGGTAGTTTCAGGGCTGGGTGTTTTGCCGGCTATTAGGGCATCAACAGCATTTTCTACATATTTGGTGTTCACAGCGGTTTCATCCTCGTAGTTATCATCAATAGCACCAATATAGCTTACTATGTTTTTGTTTTTTGATTTTTTAAGAATATACACGTGTGGTGTACGTGTAGCTCCAAACTCAGGATATACTTTTTGCCCGTCATCAAACAAATAAGGGAAAGTGAAGCCTTTTTCTTTAGCGCGTACAATCATGTTTTCATAACTGTCATCAGCATTTACCTCAGGGTCGTTTGGGTTAATGGCAATAACTGGGTAGCCTTTTTCTTTGTATTTTTTATCAAGGGCTACAATACGATCTTCGTAAGCTTTTGCATAGGGGCAGTGGTTGCAGGTAAATATTACTATAAAACCTTTAGCATCTTTAAAATCAGCTAGTGATACCATTTTACCATCAACATTTTTTAGTTTAAAATCAGCGGCTTCGTCGCCAATTTCATAACCATCATTTTGGGTTGCTGTTGTTTTGTAAGTGGCAGCGGTAGTTATAGCTGCTAGTGCAATAAATGCAAATGCGTAAACAAATATTTTTTTCATGTTTATAAAATAGTTTAGGGTTAAAATTATAAAAAACTTTCTACCAAGGTATATAATTCTTGTGCGTGAAACTCTTTTTCGTAAAACTCGCGGCGTTGATTTTTAAAAATTATAGTGACAGGTATAGCACCGCTCCAACGTTTATCTACCTTGTCAATCCAAGCGTTGGCATCGGGAGCGTGCAATAAAACTACGGGAGTTGTTATGTTGCGCTTAGCTACATAGGGAAGCAACATTTTTTCGTAGTTTTTCTTAAAATCAAGGCTAACTAAAAGCACCTTTATTTTTTTTCCTGCATATTTAGTTTGCAAGCTATCAAAGTAGGGCAGTTCTTTTACGCAGGGTTTGCACCAAGTAGCCCAAAAATTAATAATGTAGGTGGTATCGTTATCTTTTTGTTGCAAAACCTGCTGCACATAGTCAAAACCAACTATGGGCACTTTTGTGGTATCGTTTGCTTTAATTAAATTAGTTCCAAACAGTAAAAATAAGCTTACTGATAAAAGATATTTAGTGTACATGGGTATACTAACTTACAATATTTGTGCCGCAAGGCAGTACAAAACTACTCTCCTTTATTTTTTTTGAAGCTAAAGGTACGGGTTAGATTAAAGCCAAAATGCAACCCTCTGCCTTGTGGGGCAAAAAAATCGGTAGTTGTTTCAGTAATATATCCGCCATCATACATGGCATTGGCATTGGTAAATTGTAACTGAAATACGTGCCCGCCTGTTTCTATATCAAAGCCTATTGCAAAGGTATTAGGTATGTTTTTACCATCAATTTGTGGTAATTTTTGTCCGGGTATGTAGCCAAAATACTCAGCATTTATCGATATACGATTGGTTAGCTTCATTCGGCCACCAATACCCATACTAAAAGTTGTGTTTTGCTCATCAAGTGTGTGTACAAGGTTTTTGTGCAGTACTGTGGGCATTAGTTGTAGTGATAAATTACTATTGAATTTTCGAGCGATAAGCAACTGATTCATATACATAAGTCGCGAGCTGAAATAATTTTTGCGTTCAGGATTAGTCCAGCGCAAATTAGTCATGGCTATATCAGCTACATAAGTAATGGTAAACGGGAAATTTTTTGTGCCTTTTTGCTGGCGAAATAGCTTTGCTTTTACAAAGGCATCGTAGGTTTTGTTATAGGTGCTGCGGCCTATGCCCACACACAAAAAATCGGTAGGCAAGGTATACTCAAACCCCATGCGCATAGTTGCCCTATCCAAACCAAACATATCGTAAAAGCCATTTTCCATACTTCCAAAACGGTGCGCAATCATGTATATCATTTCGCCTTTGGCAGGCATTTCTACACTATGTCCATTAATAAGGCGTACACCTTTAAAGGTAGCAAAAGCATAATCAGGCTCTTGTTTGTCATCTTTTGTTATCTCGTCCAACTCATCAAGTAAACCTTGCGAAAAAGCAGAAGGTATAATAAAAAGGAATGCAACAAAACTTAGTATAATTTTTTTCATAGCTTAGTTGTTTAAGTATCCTTTACTAATCCATTTTTCAATTTTCTTTATATCACAAGGTGCCAGTTTCGAGCCTCCTTTTGGCATACTTGGTGCTCCGGCATTGTGATTTATTGCATCAATAAAGCGTTGTTTATTAAGGTCTAAATACTTCTTTGTCTCTTCATGGTTCTCAAAGCTACCAATAGTACGGCTAGCATTTGTTCCTTGATGACAGCCTGATAAAGCACAACTTGTAGCTGTAATTTTTGAGATAACAGCAGCGTATGTTGTATTAACAGTATCGCACTCGCCACTACCGGCAGCTCTAGGATAAAGTTCTTCCTCGTTATCATAATAACAAGCCGATAGGCTAAGCATTAGCACGGCTGTAACCATCATTAGTTTTTGCATAGGTTAGTATATATACGAAAAACCCGAGTACTCGGGTTTTTCTATTTTATTCTTTAGTACTTTAATGGGGGTTACTTTTTGATAGGCATTTCTGTATTAACCCTTATTTCAATAGTGTCTGAAATTTTTTGAGCTTTATCGTTTTTTATGCCGTAGTCAACCAAGGCAATAGTAAAGTTGGCTTTAGTGGTAACTTTTTTTGCTGCTGCATCAACAATTACTTCACCTGTAACGCTTACATCTTTAGTAATACCATGTATGGTTAGTTTGCCTGTAACAGTTACTACGTAAGTGCCGCTTTTGTTAAAATTTACCTTACTTATATCAGCAATAACTCCATCAAAAGTAGCTTCAGGAAACTTGTCTGATTGCATATAGTTTTCGTTAAAATGCTCTTGCATCAACGCTTTATCAAACTCAAAACTTTTGATGGGTATCTTATAGGCCAATTTACCTGTGCTTGCCTCTAAAAGGGCAGTTACTTGGTGGTTGTGGGCTTCAATATCTTCTAAAGCTGCATCAGAAAAGAAAGATACGTGGCCTGTGCGAGTAAGGTATTTTACTTGCCCAAAAGTGCTAAGGGCAGTAAAAGCAAAAAGTGCTATTGCGATAAATTTTTTCATAATGCTATGTTTTTAATATGTTTCTTGTTTAAACATCAATACATTTTCGTGCCAAAAATGTATAAGAAGTTTGTTATTTAATTGTTAGGTGCGCCAGCTAGCACCCATTTGCGTATTACAGCTATTTTGCAATCGGGAATTTTAGGCCCTCCGTCAGGCATGGCTTTGTAACCCGTTTGAAAGCTTATTGTGCCTACCAGCTTGCCATTGTCGGCTTGTGTTTTTATTTCGTTATAATTGGTTAATGCTATACCTCCTGAAGGGAATGTACCGCTATGGCAACCTTTGCACACATTATCAATTATGGGCTTTACATTGGCGGCAAATTTAAACTGGTTACTATCACAATCGTTGGTGCATTTATTGTTGCGTGCACCTTGTTCTATCCACTTACTTATTTTTGCTACCTGCTCGCTTGTTAATTTTGAACGTGGGGGAGGAGGCATTACTTTATTGCTGTTGTTTGAGGTTATAACCTCTATTATATCGCTTTTATCGGGGCGGTTGGGTACTACCAACTCGCTATTTAGTACATCTGTATAATTGGCAACACTTATGCCTTTTTCACGTGTTCCGGCATCATGGCAGCCTGATATTCCACAGCTTGAGGTAAGCAAAGGTTGTATGTCGTTTTCATAATATACTGTATCAGGGTTGCAATTGCTGCTTACTGATGTTGAGTCTTTAATAAAATCGGTATAATCAGGTACATGGTGGCAGCTATTTAAAGTTATTGCAAAGGATGCTAATAAGGCTAATACAATTAAACTTCTCTTCATAAATATTCTTCTATTTACTAATTGAGCATTTTTTCAGTCTCAACAAACCACTAAGTTCAAAATCAGTGTCGGGTTTTTCAGCACCGGTAAATTGGCCGTGAATTGTAATAGCATCGTTAGCTTTTAGCTGTTTAGCAGTTTCGTTATGGTGCGGGTATACCTCAAAATATATTTCGTAGTTATTGTTTACTTTAAATACTATCGAACTTATAGAGTCATTGGGGATAATTGAGCTTACTGTGCCGTTAACATCAAGCACCTGCTCGTTATATTTTTTCCAAGCACTATCGTGTCCATTTTCAAACTCGGTTACCAAATCAATTGCACTTACTTTGTATTTGGCTTTAGTTTTTTCAATGTTTTGATGGTCTTTGTTGTATACAAAAAACCAAACATAGGCCGCTACTAATGCAAAAAATATAAGGCCAAATAAAAGAGCTTTTTTTAAAGTCATATTGTGTTTTTTTGATTTTCTAGGTAGGATTAAACAAAAATATCACATTAAGGCTATACTAGCAACCTACTGTATAAATGTATACTATTATCCAAACTGTTCATTTTCTGTATCCTATGTCTTGTGCTGCAATACTTTACTTCGTTTCAATTCTTTCCTCACTTTTAAGTAAAAAAAGCTTGTAGCAAACAAGACAGTTCTTTTTTAGTAAATGTTCTGCTATCAGGCATTTTGAACAACTGTTGCTGTGGCTTTGTTTTTTCTACGTTTTTGTAAATATACAAATAAAGGATAGGATAGCCCTCCCAATAAGCTGCCCATTGCTATGGCAAGCAACATACCACCTGCAAGGTATTGGGCTAAATTATCTTGCAGTAATTGCCACGAGAAACTTTGGTTTTTGCCCAACTGTGTTGGATTATCAACAAACCACCCGCCGATATTGAAGCTAAGATAAATGATTAGTGGTACTAGGGGATAGGGAGTAATAATATTTATAAGCACTATAACTAATAGCTTATTTAGCCTTAGTACAAAAGCTAAAAATATACCCAATAAAGTTTGCAGCCCATATAGGGGAACAAACGACATAAAAGCAGCCAAAGCCACACTTTGTGCGCGCCTTTTGGGACTTTCTTTTTGGCTTAAAAGTGTGCGACGAGCCACACGGAAAAGTGTTTTTGCCTTTAACTTTCTTTTTTTATGTTTATAGGTTTTTTGTGGCATTTGGCATTGAAATAAGGCAAAAATAGGAGCCTGTTATTAAGCCTTTACTAAGTGTTTGTATTTCAATCCGTATAAAGTGCGTACTTTTGCAGATTAATTTAATAAGATGGGAAGAATTGTAGCAATAGTAGGTCGCCCCAATGTGGGTAAATCAACCTTGTTTAACCGCCTTGTGGGCGGCAGGAAAGCAATTGTTGATGATTCAAGCGGGGTTACCCGAGATCGACACTATGGAAAGGCTGAATGGACAGACTACGAGTTTACCGTTATTGATACGGGTGGATATGTAGAACACAGCGACGATGTTTTTGAAACTGCCATAAGAAGCCAAGTAAAAATAGCCATTGACGAAGCAGATATGCTGTTGTTTATGGTGGATGTGAGCACGGGTATTACTGACCTTGATAGTGATTTTGCTGATTTGCTTCGCAAAAGCAGTAAACCATCTATGGTGTTGGTGAACAAGGTGGATAATAACGATAAACTAGGCGATATTGCTGAGTTTTACTCGTTTGGTTTAGGCGAAGTATATCCTATTTCGTCAGTATCGGGCAGTGGAACAGGTGAGATTTTGGATAAAGTAGTTAAAGAACTAAAAGCTTTGCCTCCACAAGCTGCTGATGAAACGTTAGAAAATATACCCAAAATAGCTATTGTGGGTAGGCCAAACGTTGGTAAATCGTCGTTAGTAAATGCACTTTTAGGAGAAGATAGAAATATTGTTACCCCAATAGCAGGTACTACGCGCGATACTATACATACGCACTACAAAGCATACGGACATGAGTATTTGTTGATTGATACGGCAGGTATACGCAAAAAAGGTAAGGTGAATGAGGATATTGAGTTTTACTCGGTAATGCGCTCACTAAAAGCTATTGAAGAGTGCGATGTTTGTGTGTTGATGATTGATGCTACACAAGGCATGGAAAGTCAAGATCTTAACCTTTTGCATCAGGCAGAAAAAAATGGAAAGGGTATTGTGATTTTGGTGAATAAGTGGGATTTGACGGATGAAAAGGATACTAACTCAGCCAGAGATTATGAGGCAGAGATAAAAACAAAAACAGCTCCTTTTACTGATTATCCTGTGTTGTTTATTTCAGCCCTAAACAAGCAACGTATTTACAAAGCAATGGAGAAGATAGGTGAGGTGTATGAAAATCTTTCAAAAAGGGTTAGCACACCAAAACTAAACGATTTTATGTTGCCTGTGGTGCAAAATACGCCCCCACCTGCCTATAAGGGTAAGTACGTAAAAATTAAATATATAACGCAGTTAAAAAGCAGAGCAGCTACTTTAGTATTCTTTTGTAACCTTCCGCAATACATTCGCGAACCCTACAAAAGATTCTTGGAAAACAAGCTACGAGAGGAGTTTAACTTTAATGGAGTACCCCTTCGTATTTTTTTTAGAAAAAAATAATTTAGTAAACTTGCATGGTATCGTAAAAATTCTACCTTTGCACGGAATTTTAAAAGTACCAAAAAAAATGAAAAAAGTATTTGCTCTGTTAACCATCGTTTCTGTAATGTCTTTCGTAGCTTGCAAAAACAACACTAAAACTGAAGGATCTGAAGACACTGCTGCTCAAACTGAGCAACAAGCTGACGACCAAGCTGAAGCTGAAGCAGCTCAAACTGAAGCTGAAGCTGCTCCTGCAGACACTGCAGCTCACAGCGACACTGCAGCTCACGCTGAAAAAGCTATGTAATTCATTTCTTTCTTTTAATTAAGAAAATGAAATTAAAAAAGAAGGGTGCTTTAGCACTCTTTTTTTTTGCCTAAATTTTCAGAAAAAAATATGAAACACACTTTAATTTTAGCCGCATGCTTGCTGCTTTTCTCTTGCAAAACAACCACTGAAGAAAAGACGGAAAAAGAGGTGGAAGAGAAGGTAGAGCAAAAGATAAAAACTGAAAAGGAAAAAGCTGACTCTATTTTCAATCATTATAAAAATAAAGTTGATGCTGTAAAAGACTCTGTTCCCGAAATGCCTCAATAGTAGAAACTATTTGTGTTTAAACAAACAGTATTAAATATATAAGTAAGGGTTGCCGTAATACAACGGCAACCCTTACTTATTATAACCCTATCTTAATAGTGCTTTTATAGCCCCGCTACGGGTTTGTTTTTTGGATAACGTATCTCATACGTAAATTGAATTTTTTTAGCTTCTTTGGGCTTTAATTTAAGTTTCCACTTTAGGCTGCCGCTTGGTTCGTCAAGTTCAGCGCCATCACTATCTTTTAGTGTTACTTTAATTTCATTAGTCCTACTTACCACAGGTATTTGGTCTTCCACCTCTATCTCTATAGTTTGATTTTTAGTGTTACGTACCACCAATTCAATAGTTCGGGTTTCAACCTTGTCGTTATCAATAAAACGCTCTTTGCGTTTTTCTTTTATTTTTTTGCGACTGGTAGCAAAACTTTTATCCCTGCCAAGATTCACACTTAAAGTGTCATCAGTAGTTTGTGGGTTAAGGTACATCTCGCCCACAAACGAGCCGTCAAAATACAAACGGGCACCACCGGGTATTATATTCATTTCCTCCCAGCCTGTAATGCGTGCCATTAAAAAAGCATCAGAACTTAGTTTGGGTATGGCCGCAAACTGCAAAGCCATAGGCACGTTTTTATCATCAATAAGTACTTTGTGTGTTTTGCCATCGCTGTTTATAGTGTAGTTTAGTTTTATTTCATACTCTACCCGCAGTAGGTTTTCAGTAATGTTTATATAATCTAATGCCGCGCTTAAATCGGTTTCGGCATCATTAACGTCTCTAAAATTAAGCGATTCTTTTTTTAATGGCATTATTGAGTTGGTAGAAGGCGATGCGTAATTATTATGCACTTGGTAGCTTAAATACCAAGGGCTAAGCACAGGTTTGGTGTTGTTTTGTGTTGGTGTAGATGTGCTAAGCGTAAGCGGAATGTTTTTCCAATCGAGGCCCGAGTTTTGAGATACATTGGCAAAATAATTCAGTTTTAAAGTACTACTGGCTGATGATGCTTGCAAATCGTAGGCAGGTACCCAACTGGCATTTTGTATAAAGTAATTAAAACTCAGTTGTGTAGTTGTAACAATCTCGCTGTATACAGTAATCAAAACCCTGTGTATGGGTTTAGCATCTTGATTAGGGTTTATATCACCATTTTGAAGTAATAGTAAATTTTTGTGGCGGGCATTTAGTTGTGCTCTTTTTTTAGCAATCTTGCCTTTTGCCCTTTCGTGTTTTAACTCTTCGGCATATATTTCGTTTAGTTTTACTTTTAAAAAAGCCATGCCCTGTTGCAGTAGGGGTAACGAGTCTCGTATTGGGTCGCCCTTAATAAGTCGGTTACTTAGCAACATATTTTTTTCAGTAGCCAAAACCCTTACTTTATTGTCAATATCCTTATCCTCGTAGGTCAAATCTTCCAATGAATCTATTACCTGTTGTATTTCGTGTTCGTATTTTTTTAAAATAACAGCTTTGGGTTTGGTTTCCTCGTACGTCAACTCATACTTCATATCCATTACCACACCGCTTTTTATACCTGCTTGTATTGATGCTTGGTTGATGTATGGCGATATGTTTTCAAAAGCAAACTCGTTTACACCGGTTCGCAGGTTTACATTTTCAGTATAATACAAATGTGCACCTTGTAAGTACACTGTAGCTTTATCAAGCTTGGCATTAATAGTTTTGGGTGTTTGTGCTTTAATAATGCCACAGCATATAATGGCTAGGGCTAAAAATAGATGTTTCATATATGTTAATGTGTTTGGTTTAATATTTGATGCTTAGGTTTGTTAAATTCCATAAACACTAACCAAAAAAATATTTAGCCTTCTTTTTTTAATGGCTACCAACAGCCCTAATAAAACTGATGAAGAATTGGTGGCCAGCTACCAAAATACCCACAACAAAAATGTGGTTGGCGAGTTGTTTAAACGCCATTCGTTGCTCAGTTTTACGGTTTGCCATAAATATCTTAAAGATAAAGATGCCGCCAAAGATGCCAGTATGGCTATTTTTGAAAAGCTGTTTACTGATTTACTAAAACACAACCCCCAAAATTTTAAAAGTTGGCTATACAGTGTTTGCAAAAACTATTGCTTGATGCAATTGCGCAAACCTGTTGTAGAAGTATTGGTAAATGAGGTAGAGGAAGAAAATGAAGATTTTTTTGTGCAATTTGATACGTTATTGCATCAAGAAGAAGAGGGAGGGGATAAAGAACATAAGTTGCAAGCATTAGAAAGTGCAATGATGCAGCTAAACGATAAACAGCGGGTTTGTATTGATTTATTTTACCTGCAACAAAAAACCTACGACGAGGTTAGTAACCATACAGGCTACACCTCTAATGAGGTAAAAAGCTATATACAAAACGGAAAACGAAACTTAAAAAATACACTTGCCCAAAAAGGCATACTTTTTAGTTGGGCAATAGCATTATGGATACAACACACTGCATAAGCAATACAATATGGGAAGGTTACGCGCAAAAAACGCTTAGCCAGGCCGATATGCTTACACTGCAAAAACATGCAGCGGAGTGTGAACTGTGTGCGGATATAAAAGAGGGGATAGATAGCTTGGCAAAAGCAGAAACTTTATCTCAAACTGTAGCCCAAATAAATGCTGATGTTGACGAGTATTTGAAACCTAAACGCAAAAGGTTATCAGTTTTTTGGTTCAGTAGTGCAGCAGCAGTGGTGCTGGTAACTTTGGGTATTGTATGGTATAGTATGCCTGTGTTGCCTAGCCAGCAAGTAGCCCAAAATAGTACTAAGCCACAACAAGAGAGTACAATAATTGATACTAGCAGCCAAAAAACAACAACGGAAAACATTGATGTGTTAGGGTCAACCCCAACGCAGGAAAAAACAGAAACTACACCTGCGCCAAACGCTACCAATAATAAAAATTTTGATGCTGCCAACAGTAGTGCTAATAACAACCAAAGCGATGATGCTTTAAGGATTGATAATGGGGTGCAGCAAGCAATAACAGAGCCTGTGCAAGTAGATACAGCAATATATTTTGGTGATGATGCAGAAACGCCCCAAGTGGTTGATTTGCTTAAAAAAAGTACTGATGTAAACCCTACTAAAAAGGGAGCAAAGCGGGATATTTACCCGTCAAATATGTCTACTAACAATAACTTCAACAATTTTAACAACCTCAATACCAATACATGGGTGTTTTCACCACAGCAAGATTCTATTAACTATGCCAATGCACTAGCTTTTTTTGATGTTCAACAATACGATAGCTGTATTATCACCCTTCAAAATATTGTTTATAGCCCAATACCTTATAATGAGTTGGCTGCTTTGCTAAAAGCAAAAACATTGCTTAAACAAAACAAACCCATACAGGCTAAAGAAGTATTAAATGCTACTGTTTTTACGGATAAGAAAAGAAAAAATGAAGCTAAAACACTTCTGATGTCTATAAAATAAAATAATAGGTTTAGTCGTCAGTACCTTCCTCAGCAATAGTAACTTTTACTCGTTTAATTCTACGCTTATCAGCCGATTCTATTAAGAAATGGAAGTTTTGGAAAGAAAGCTTTGCGCCAATATTGGGTATTTTACCTGCAATTTCTAACAACAAACCCGATAGCGAATCAGCTTCGCCACGTATCTCATCAAACATTTCAGTATCCAAATCCATCAAGCGGCACATATCGTTTATCAATATTTTTCCCTCAAAAACGTATGTGTTTTCGTCAAGCTTACTATAATTGGTTTCATCAACGTCAAACTCGTCGTTAATTTCACCAAAAATCTCCTCCATTACATCCTCCATAGTAGCAATGCCCGATGTTCCTCCATACTCATCCACCACAACGGCCATGTGCATACGCTTTTCTTTAAAATCTTTCAGCAGGTCGTCAATCTTTTTAGTTTCAGGCACAAAAAAGGGAGGGCGAAGCAGTTGTTGCCACTCAAAATTATCAGGCTTATCTAAGTGTGGCAAAAGATCTTTAATACCCAATATACCCACAACCTTGTCAAAACTATCCTCATAAACAGGTATGCGCGAGTAGCCAAACTCGTTCACCTTTTTCATCAACTCAATAAAACCTAGTGTATTATCAAACGCCACCACATCAAGGCGGGGTTTCATAATTTGCTTTACCGATATATTTCCAAAGTTTACAATACCGCGCAGTATTTCTTTTTCTTCCTCACTGCTTTTTTCACCTGTGGTTATATCAATAGCATGGTTTAGTTCTTCAATGCTAAGTTGGTGGCCTTTTTTGGTTATGCGTTTATCAATAATGGTAGTTGAATGCTCTAGCCAACGCACCAAATATTTAAGTGGAAAACTATGACTAAGGAAATACAATGGCAAAGCCATTAGCCTAGCTATTTTTAGGTTATTGGTAATGGCGTATACCTTGGGCATTATTTCGCCAAAAACAAGCAGCAAAAAGGTTACTATTACTACCTGTACCACAAAACCCAAAATAGGAAATTCAGTAAACTGAAATACCAAATCAAACGTTAACGATGATACCAAAACAATGGCCACATTAACAAAGTTATTGGCTATAAGTATAGTGGCCAACAGCTTTTTATGGTGTTCTGTAAAGTAAATAATAGTTTCAGAAGCACGGTCTTTATCCTCGCGCATTTCATCAATCACTTGTTGCGATAGTGAAAAAAATGCGTTTTCTGATGCCGAAAACAGTGCTGAGAATATTATAAATAAAATGATAAAAAACAGTGCTACACCTATATTTAGCCAATCGCTTGGCAACAAATCAGGCTTTAAAATTTGTAGCACAAAAAGAGATAGTGTATGCGTTCGTTCCGGTATGTCCACTACTGTATGGATTTATAATTAAAACGGAAGGTCGTCATCAGGCATAGGTTCAGGAGCAGCAGGAGCTTCGTAGTTGCTGTTGTTGCCACTATTATTGCTGTTGTTGCTATTTGTATTGTCGTTGCCAGAATTGTTATAGTTTTGGTTGCCGCCGCTATTATTGCTGCTTTTGTTGTATGATGATTGGCTGCCGCTACCTTCGTCGTTTCCGCCACCACCGGTGCCACCCAAAAACGTCATTTGTGTAGCACGTATAAATTTGCTTTGGCGTTCCTGATTGGTTTCTTTATCCGTCCACTTGTTAGTGCGCAGTTTACCTTCAATATAAAGCATTTTACCTTTCTTGACATACTTCTCCGCCAAACGAGCCAAATCGTCCCAAAGCTCCACATTGTGCCATTCGGTTTGGTCTACTAAGTTGCCGTTTCTGTCTCTGTACGATTCGTTAGTGGCAATAGCCAAACGCGCTACCACTTTGTTGGCATCTATATACTTCACCTCAGGGTCTCTACCCACATTTCCTACTAAAATTACTTTGTTTACTGACATTGTTCTGGTTCTTTATTCTGTACTTGCTATTTTATCAAGGTATTCTTTAAAAAAGCGTTCGGTTAAACGCGATACCCCATAATCGTGCAAAGTATCAATTTTTATCTCAAATATACGCGAATTATTTATCAAAAAATCGTGGGTAACCCCAATATGCCAAAACGTTGCGTGTATATCTCTGTGCGATAGTTTGTGGGTTATGGCAAAGGCTTTTTTCAAAAATTTTATGTCAAAGCCTTGTGTATAATTTTTATAGTCGGGCAACTCACACAATACATTCTTATTGGCAACTTCGGCATCTGTTTCCAACAGTGGCAACTCATATAAATTTGCCCATATATCGCCCATAGGTCGTTTTTGTAAAAATGCGGCTTGGGGTTTATCAAAAAACAAATAGTTGAAATAACGTTTTTTTACAGCTGTTTTCTTAGCCTTTACAGGTAGTTGAGCCACTGTACCATCAATACGTGCTTTGCAAGTAGCAGCAAAAATGCAGGCATTGCAGTTAGGGTTTTTGGGAGTGCAGTACAACGCGCCAAACTCCATCATGGCTTGGTTAAAATTATCGGGCTGTTGCCTGTCAAGCAACTCATTAGCTAAATCAGAAAAAAGTTTTTGCCCTTTGCCTCCGTCAATAGGCTCAGATATACCAAAGTAGCGGGATAATACACGGTATACATTACCATCAACCACAGCCACAGGTTCTTTATACGCTATTGATGCAATGGCCGCCGCAGTGTATTTGCCAACGCCCTTTAGTTTTAAAATTTCGGTGTAGCTTTTTGGAAACTCACTATTGTATTCGTTTACTACCATTTTGGCGGCAGCATGCATATTTCTAGCGCGGCTATAATAGCCCAAACCTTGCCATAGCTTTAAAATATCATCCTCAGGGGCGTTGGCAAGGGCAACAATGGTGGGGTATTTATCAACAAATTTATAATAATAAGGCAAGCCTTGTGCCACACGGGTTTGCTGAAGCATAACCTCTGAAAGCCATATTTTATAAGGGTTTTGCGTGCCCCGCCACGGTAAATCTCGCTTATTGGCTAAGTACCAATTGATTATTTCGCTACTAAATCCCATTTTTTTTGCAGTATAATCAAAACAAAACTAGTGCATAAACGTTTTTTAGAATGATTTTTGATAGTACACTAAGTAGTTAATTTCAAAAGTCTTACATTTGCAGCCTTTTTTACAGGGCAATGAATATAAATAAAGCACGTAAAACTCCGTTGTCTATGACAAAAGCAGAAGTAATCAACGAAATCGTAAACAAAACAGGTATCGGCAAAGCCGAAGTACAACAAACAGTAGAAACCTTTTTTAAAGTGATGAAATCATCTATGGTAGATGGTAAAAACATTTATTTTAGGGGGTTTGGTAGCTTTATTTTGAAGAAAAGAGCTAAAAAAGTGGCTCGTAACATTTCTAAAAATACGGCTATAGTGATCGATGAGCACTATGTACCTAAATTTAAACCCGCTAAAACTTTTGTTGACAAAGTGAAAAAAAGTGAAGCAGTAAAATCATTGCTTCCGGATGCTGACGAATAAGCAGCATTTAAACTTTTCTTAAACCTGCAACTGTTGTTTATTTGCAATCTCGTTTTTGAACTTTAAAAATACCAAGAGATTGAAAGAAAAACATATAGTTGCAGGTTTATTATTTATTTGCTGTGCTGTTATAATAGCCATGCTGGCTTTAACACCCAATGGGCTTAACAGCGATACCAAAGTACTTACTCCGCAACAAAGCGGAGAGAAGTTTACAGCAGATTTTGTATCTATTATTACCAAAGCAAAAGAACCGCTTACTGAAGTTGAGAAAGCTTTTTTAACAGAGCAAGATCAAATTGCAGGCGAAGCGGATACCTCTATTGCTTTTGATGCTTCGCACAACCTGATACATTTTTGGGATTCGCTAGAGCGTTTTGATATTTCGGGTTTCTATTACAATAGGTTGTTTGAACGCAACGGAAGTGAGTTTAACCTGATGAATGCTTCGCAACGTTTTTACGAGCAGGGTAGAATAGTGGCTGATAGTGCTGCAAGGCAATATTATATGTCTACTGCTGAAAAAGGGTTTAAAAAAGCGTATGAAATGAACCCAAAAAATTTGGATGCAAAAGTGGGGCGTGCATTGTGTATTGTAGAGAATAGAAACCGTATTATGGAGGGTGTACCCTTGTTGCGTGAAGTTTTGCAAGAGGATAGCACAAATATAATGGCCACATACACACTGGGTTTATTGCAAATTGAATCGGGACAGTTAGAAAAAGCATTGGTAAGTTTTGAAAAGTTAGTATCTTTGCAGCCCTTTAATGGAGAGTTTTACTTCTATCTGGCTGATGTTCAGCAAAAAACAGGTGATAGAAAACAAGCCATTTTGAATTACGAAAAAGCGAAAATGCTTGCCCCAAACGACGAAACAAGGCACGCCATAGACGACATTTTAAAAGAAATTAAATAGTATTTAACTTTAAAGCATTTTAACCATGCCAAGCGGAAAAAAAAGAAAAAGACATAAGATAGCTACTCACAAGCGCAAAAAAAGACTTAGAAAAAACAGGCATAAGAAAAAATAAGCCTCGTATCTTATAATTCCCTTCCCTTAACGGTAGCTGCGAAGCTAATTAAACACGCATTAATGTGGCAGATGAACTTGTCATAAACGCAACCGCTACGGGCTTATATATTGCGCTACTCCGCGATAAAAAATTAGTTGAGCTTCATCAGGAAAAAGGTAACGACCAATTTTCTGTAGGTGATATTTATCTTGGACAAATTCGTAAAATAATGCCCGGCCTCAACGCTACGTTTGTAAACGTAGGGTATGAGAAAGACGCGTTTTTACATTACTTAGATTTAGGCCCACAAATAAGGTCGCTAATAAAATTTGTGCGCTTTGCTCAGCAAGGCAGCATGAAAACCGGCGAGCTTAAAGATTTTAAGCCTGAGAAAGACATACTGAAAACAGGTAAAATTACCCAAGTTTTTCAGCGTGGAAACCATGTATTGGTGCAAGTGGTAAAAGAGCCAATCTCTACCAAAGGCCCCCGTATAAGTACTGAAATTTCTTTAGCAGGCCGCTATATGGTGCTAGTACCCTTTAGCAACCAAATATCGGTATCTAAAAAAATAAAATCTTTTGAAGAGCGTTCGCGTCTTAAAAACCTTTCGGGCAGTATTAGGCCGCAAGGTTTTGGCGTTATTATACGCACTGTAGCCGAAGGCGCATCAGCCGCCGAGCTGCATAAAGATTTGCTTGAGCTTATGAGTAGGTGGGACGAGATAACCAAAACACTGCACAAGGCCAACCCGCCTATGCGTATTTTGGGTGAGATGGATAAAACTTCTTCGCTATTGCGCGATTTGCTTAATGATAAGTTTACCAGCATTACCGTAAACACTCAAACCGTTTACGATGATGTAAAAAACTACATCGCACAAATTTCTCCTGATTTAGAAAAAATTGTGCGCTTGCATACAGGTAAAACACCCATTTTTGAGCATTATGGTGTTGATAAACAAATTAAACTTTCGTTTGGCAAAACCGTATCGTTTCAAGGAGGGTCGTACCTTATTATTGAGCATACCGAAGCACTTCACGTTGTTGATGTAAACAGTGGTAGCAAAAGCGATAACGATAACAACCAAGAGGAAAATGCCTTGAAGGTAAACCTTGAGGCTGCTGCTGAAATTGCCCGCCAACTGCGTTTGCGTGATATGGGTGGTATTATTGTAGTTGATTTTATCGACCAAAAATCTGCTGCAAACAAACGCACTGTATACGAGCGTTTGAAAGAGGAGATGAAGAGCGACCGTGCAAGGCATAATATTTTGCCTATGAGTAAATTTGGACTAATACAAATTACTCGCCAACGTGTTCGCCCTGAACTTAACGTTGAAATACAAGAGCAATGCCCTATGTGCAAAGGCACTGGACAGGCAGGCCCTAGTATTGTTATAACTGATGAGATTGAACAAAAACTATCGTATTTAGTTAAAAACGTTAATTTAAAAGATATTACACTTTCAGCACATCCTTATATAGCTGCTTATGCGCTCAGAGGTTTCCCTTCAATACGTACCAAATGGTTTTTTAAATACAAACGTTGGGTAAAAGTAAAAGAAGACCCTACTTTCCATTTTGGTGAGTATCATTTTTTAAATTCAGTAGGCGAAGAAATAATGCTTTAATCTTCCTACTTAAAAATATTAACAGAAAGGGCTGTGCAATTTGTACAGCCCTTTCTGTTTTAACCCTATAATGAAGCATTTAATATTTGTAGTTTTTGACCTAATTAAAATACATTTAGGTATTCCAAAAAAAAATCAGCTTTAAAATTATTAGTGAATATGAATAATTAACAGGCACATAACTTGTGGCTTTTATATATTTGCTGTGTATGCAATCCTTTATAGAAAAGCTAAAGGAGAACGCAGCAAGCCTATGTGATTTTGACAAGTTGGGTGAGTTTGTCCGTTCTTTCGATTATAGTACTCTCAATTTTGAAAGTTTTGTGCCCAAAATTGAAGATAAAAGTAATTATGCCCGTAATATTTTAATGATGCACCCCATAGAGGTGGCTGTGTTGCATTGGCCAGCGGGTGTGGCCAGTGCTGTGCATTATCACCAAGGCTTTTATGGCTATGTGGTAGTGCTTAAAGGTCAGCTTAATAACGAAGAGTATAGGCTTGGCAATGAAAAAATACACGAAGCACAAAGTATGTGTGGTTTGCAAGGCGGCATACTACCCGAACGTGATGGTGTAGTGCATAGGCTTGTAAATGCCTCAAGCCATCAGCCGGCAATTACATTACATATATACTATCCTCCCTTAGAGAGTTTTGAAGGGATGAAAATATACGATTTGCAAGAAGGCAAAGTAGGAGTATTATCAGCACAAGCCCAAACTGCTAGTTGGCAAGAGCCTGAAAGCTCATTTGAAGCCATACATAAAAACGCATTTACCTATATTGATGCTGCCAAGCACAAAAAAGCAAGCCACCGTATTTTTCCAATACTTCCCAAGCCGTCTCCTGGTAAAATTTATGAAATGCTAGGAGGATATTATGATGAACAAGCACACGAATACGATTTTTTTGATACCTCACACGTTTCGCGCAGTGCCTATAATACCACCGTTAATCAGTTAATAGCTGATGAGTATAAACAACGCCAGCAATTGAAAAATCAGTTGGCACTGGCATGTGGTACAGGAAAAAGAGCTGCTGAAATAAAAGAACTAAGCCAAAAAGAGTACCATATTGTAGGGGTTGACCTTAGCAGCGAAATGTGTGAAATTGCTCGACAAAATGGTGTAGAAGCCTACAATCAGCAATGGCTTGAAGCAGATTTACCCCATAAAAAATTTGATGTAATTACCTTTTTGTATGCTTTTGGGCATATATGTAGCCATAGCGAGCGAAAAGAGGCGCTGCAAAAAGTATACAAATACCTAAACAAAGGTGGGGCATTTTATTTTGACGTGTTTAATGTTTTAGATGACCACGAGTGGGGGCCAAAAGCTGTGCGTGCATACGAACAAATGAAACTTGAACGTATGGGATACGATATAGGGGATGTGTTTTACAAGAAAAATGGAGGGAAAATGGTAGCCTTTCTACACTATTTCAACGAAACTGATTTAAGAAGTTTACTTGAAGAGTGTGGTTTTTTTGTTGAGTGGATTAAATACATAGGGTATACGCATCAATCGGGTGAGGTAATAAACGATGCTAAAGGGGGAGTGTTATTTATTAAAGCCGTAAAAAAATAAAACTTGCTTAAAAGTATTTAGTATCAAATTTTAAGGTGTTTTCAATTAAAAAAGAGGTATTGCGGCCGTAGGCCGCAATACCTCTTTTTTAATGTTTAGCTTTTATGCTAAATATAGAAACTAAAATAAGCAGCTATTCTTTAGTAAATAAAAACTTAGCCCCACCTTGTGAGAAATTAAATTGATTTATGCTGCCACCATCATCAATAATAAAATTCATAATTATGCCCGCCGCGTCAAACTTAAAAAGAGTTTCACTTTCAGCACTCAGCGGAAAAGGGCCTTGCCCTGTGGCTTGTGCTATTAGTTGTTTTTCATCAGATAGTATAGTTATTTTTAAAGGGAAATCAGGTGCGGCATACACCCCCTCGTAGGCCTTTAGTTTTTGCACATCTAATTTTTTTGAAACAAAAGTGGGTACCTTGTATCTATCACCATAATAAGTGATACTTAATACACTAATCATTATTTCGTTTAGCGAGTAATTATTACCATTACAGGCTAAAGCCACAGCTACACTATCATCTTTAAAATAACCCAATACTGACGAAAACCCATCAATACCACCCGTGTGTCCGTATGATTTTCGTTCGTCAAAAGGCATTTCAAAACAGCCCATACCAAAATTGTTTTGCATGGTTGATATTTTTTGTAGTAAAGAGTCACTGCATAGCTTGCCTTGAAATAGTGCAGTTGCAAATTTGCCCAAATCGGTAGTGGTAGAAACTAATGCACCTGCACCGTGTGGAATATTCATGTTGGTTTCAGGTTCTAGTTTCCAATTTTCACCATCAAAAGAAAACGATTGAGCTTCGTTTTTCTTCGTATCAATAGCCCCGCCAAAATAGGTTTCTTTAAGAGGTATCTTATCTGTTATTCTTGCTTTTACAGCTTCGGCGTAGCTTTTTCCTGTTACTTTTTCAATAATATAACCAAGTAAAACATACCCCGTATTGCTGTATTGGGCTTTTGCACCGGGTTCAAAATCAGAAGGCATTTTATAAAACAGTTCAAGCAACTCAGCTTGTGTTTTTTGTGTGGTGTAGTAGGTTAAATACTCATCATCACTAGTAAAATTATGTATACCGCTGTGGTGGCTTAGTAAATTGCCAATGGTAATTTTTTGTGCATTTACAATTTTTGGGAAGAACTTACTAAGCTTGGTGTCAAGTGTTAGTTTTTTCTCATCCACCAACTGCATTATCATTGCCGAAGTAAACATTTTGGTGATAGACCCTATGCGGTATTTGGTATGCACATCGGCAGGAGTTTTATTTTCACCCTCAATTTTTTTATAGCCAATTGCGTTATTGTAAAGCACCTTTCCGTTTTTATAAACGGTAACCTCAACCATGGCTTTATTGTGTGTGTGAAGTCTGGCAAAAAGAGAGTCCATTTTTGCACGATTGATATTTTGAGCTTTGGTGGGGCTACAAAGTATCAGAACAAAAAATAATGCAGTGAATATTTTATGTGAAGTAGTAAAGTTTCTCAAGTACATAGTTATGCTATTGGTTTACAGCAAAACTATATATACTTGATGACAGGCTGTAATATTTTCCGACAAGTGAATAAACTAGCCGATGAACCTAAAATTTTGGGAGTGAATTTTTTTATAAAAGATTAGCTTCTAAATAAACACCGAAGAGGCCATAAACATACTTTTTTCAAAAGCCTGCATATTCAGCCCCGTATCAATATTTTTTTCGTTCATGTATTGCAATAAAAACTCGGTAGGCATATTACCCACTAAATCGTCATCGGCCATTGGGCAGCCTCCAAAACCGTTTATAGCTCCATCAAAGCGAGTACAGCCATTTTCGTAAGCAGCCTCAACTCTTTCACGCCAATTGTCTTTGCGGGTGTGCAAGTGTGCTCCAAATTCTATTTGCGGATATTTTTTTTGCAGGTGGCTAAACAAATAAGCAATACTATCAGGTGTAGCTACTCCCACAGTATCAGACAAAGAGATGATATTTATACCCAACTCACCCATTTTCTCTGTCCATTCGTCCACCACATCCGTATTCCAAGCATCGCCATAGGGGTTGCCAAAACCCATACTTATATATATTACCAACTCTTTGCCGTTATCCTTGCACAGCGAGTGTATATATTTTACCCTTTCAAACGATTGGGCTATGGTGCTATTGGTATTGCGTATCTGAAAAGTTTCTGATATTGAAAACGGAAAGCCCAAATAAGAAACATTGTTGTGTTTCACAGCCATTTCAGCACCTTTAGTATTGGCTATAATAGTTAGTAATTTACTTTTACTTCCTTTCAAATCAATACTTTGCAGCACTTCTTCAGTGTCTCGCATTTGGGGTATTATACGCGGTGAAACAAAACTACCCGCATCAATAGTATCAAAACCTACTTTTAGTAAGCTGTTTAAGTACTCAATTTTTTTTTCGGTACTTATAAAATGGCTAAAGCCCTGCATTGCGTCACGCGGACACTCTATTATTTTCACCTTTTTAGAAACTTTACAATAATTTTACTTACCCCGCCAAACCTACGCCAAATTGTTAAAATTGCAAAAAACTAAGCTCAATATTGTATGCAAAGCCCGTGCCTGCCTTAAAAATTTATGGTTGCCGTTTGTTTTTTAGTAACTTTGCTATCCTTTTTAAAAAAATAGGTAGAGAACCATAAAACATTACAGTATCATAGTACACTAATGGAGAATTTGAATTCGCAGGAAGAATTGGAAAAGATAAATGCCGAAGTTGTAGACACGGTGGACGATTTGGGGGATGAACCTGAACAGGAAAATTTAGACTACGACCTAGGGGTTGCCCAAGAGGAGGAGAATACCGATTACGCTACACTGAGCAAAGAAGAATTAGTGGCATTGGCTGAAAAAGCTGCGGCAACTGACGATTTGAAAGAAGCTAGTGAGGTGGTACGTAATATTCGCCCTATTTTGGACAGTATTTTTAGTGATGAATACAATGCTGCACTTGAAGCCTATATAGAAGAAGGCAACGAGAAAGACAGTTTTGAGTATAAAGGCGACGAACTAAAAGAAAAGTTTTATGCTGCATACAAAGCTGTGCAACGTAAACGTGCCGAGCAGCGCGAACATATAGAAAGCCAAAAACTTAAAAACCTTGCCGTAAAGCGTGAGCTTTTAGAAAAACTTAAACAGCTTACCGAAACTGATGAAACAGAAAACAGTTTAGAGCAGGTGCGTGAGTTGCAACGCGAATGGAAAAAAATTCGTATTGTGCCACAAGAGTTTGTGCAAGAGCTTTGGGATAGCTATCGTTTTTACTTAGATAAGTTTTATGATAACGTATCTATTAATAATGAACTAAAAGAGCTTGACCGTAAAAAGAATCTTGAGGTTAAAATAGAGCTTTGCAAAAGCGTTAGCGAATTGGAAGAAGAGAAATCTATCAAAAAATCGCTGATACTATTGAATAAATACCACGACGAGTGGAAAAACACAGGGCCTGTTCCGCAAGAGTTTAACGAAGAGATTTGGAAACGCTTTAAAGAAGCATCTGACAAGATATACGAGCAGAAAAGGGAAGAAATTGCCAAACTGCAAGAAATACGCAACCAAAACCTTGAGCTGAAAAAAGCTATTTGCGAGCGTTTGGAAATGCTAACTACTACAAAGCCAGCTAAGCCGAAAGAGTGGATAGAGATGACCAAGCAAGTAAATGAGTTGTTTGATGAATGGCGCAAGATTGGTAAAGTGCCTCGCGAACATAACGATGTTGTTTGGGGACGTTTTAGAGAAATACGCACCAATTTTTTCAACAATAAAAATGCTTTCTTTAAAGAGTTGAACGCTGAAAAGGCAGAAAACCTGAAAAAGAAAACCGAAATATGCGAGCGTGCAGAAGCACTGCAAAGCAGTGAAGATTGGCAGAAAACCGGAAACCAGCTTAAAAAACTACAAGAAGACTGGCGTAAAATTGGCCCAGTACCCGATAAATTATCGGATGCTATTTGGAAACGTTTCCGTGCAGCTTGCGACGAGTTTTTTAATAAAAAAGAGGAGCACTTTAAAGGTCAAAAAGAAGAGCAAGCTAAAAACCTAGAGCTAAAAATTGAATTGGCTACTAAGCTTGAGGCTTTGCTTAACAGTGAAGAAGATACTGAGGCCGCTTTTAGTAAAGTTAAACAAATACAAAAAGAGTGGAGCAGTGTGGGTTTTGTGCCTTTTGCTAACAAAAAGGATATACAAGCACGCTTTAGCGATGCTATGGATAAGCTTTACAAAAAGCTGAAACGCAATCCTGAAGAAATGAGCGGCGCAAGGCTTAAAGAGCACTATGAAGAGATATCTCAACTGCCCGACTCTAAAAACAAGTTGAAGCACGAGGAACGCCGTGTACGCGATAAAATTAAATTTTTGCGTAACGATATTCAAACCCTGCAAAACAATATGGGTTTCTTTAAACAAGGAAATAGTAAAGGCAACAACCCTTTTGCTAAGCAAATTGAGGATAAAATTAAAAAAGCTAACGGCCAATTAGAACGCCTTGAAAGTGAGTTAAAGGTGATACTAACGCAAGCGTCATCTTCATCATAAACTACTGCACTTGTTTCGCATAGGGGTTAAATACCTTCAATACCTTGTGTCGTCAGTTGGACGACATGGGGTACATTCACCGTTTGTTTATCGCCTGCTAACACAGGTGATAAACGATAGGAAGCAGTATCCTACCTACAAGCGTATAGAAGCATTGCGCAAGCAGCTGCGCAGTAACCCTGAAACTCTTACTCTGCAAGATTTTGGAGCAGGGGGAGAACAGAACCCCACATATACTCGTTCAATTGCCCAAATAGCAAAAACATCGGCAAAGCCACGCAAATACGCACAGGTGCTTTACCGTTTGTGTGCTTACCACCAACCCAAGTATATGCTAGAGTTGGGTACATCATTAGGTATTAGCACAGCCTATCAGGCAATGGGGGCACAGCAAGGGCAAAACACAATTGTGTTTACCTCGCTAGACGGTAGCCCCGCAGTAGCCCAGCAAGCGCGTAAAAACCTAAATGGTTTGGGTATAAATACCGAAGTAACCATTGGCTTAGGTAATTTTGATGAGGTACTACCGCAGTATTTGCAAAATTTTCCTCAGTTAGATTACGTTTTTTTTGATGGCAACCACCGCTATCAACCCACAATAGATTATTTTTTACAATGCCTGCCTTTGGCGCATGAGAATACCCTTTTTGTATTTGATGATATACGATGGAGTGATGAGATGGAGAAGGCTTGGGAAGAAATTAAAAACCATCCGCAAGTAACCGTAACGGTCGACCTTTTTTTTATTGGTTTGGTATATTTTCATAAAGGGCAAACCAAACAACATTTTACATTACGGTTTTAGTTATCGGGCGATTATGAAATCCGCCTCTTTTGCAATTACAGCATAAAGGACGACTTAAGTCGTCCTTTATGCTGTAATCTTAATAAAATAGGATTTAAACAGCCGCTGGTTAAAATTCTATTATTATTCAATAACTTTATGACCTTATTATTTGTGTGAAATGGAATTTCTAGAACTTGTAGTTAAATTTGTAGTTAAATATTGGGCTCAAATTTCAGTTTTATTGTTAGGAATAGGGTTTATCATAAAAGTATACTCTGATTGGGAAATAAGAAAAAAAGACATTTTGTTTTCTAAAATATATGAAAATAAAATAAAAGAAGTAAGAGAGTTTCTTGAAGTTTACATCGAATTAGAGGACCTGTTAAGACAACTACCTTTTATCATAAGCCAAAAGAATATCGACTATTCAGAAATTAGTAAGAAGCTATCAAATCTAACTTTGAAATTTAGATTTCATATTGTATACGTGAGGTTCTTTCTGAAAAAGAATGAAATAATAGCACTTGATGAACTTCATGAAAAAATAACTTTTATAATTTCAACAATTAATGAATTAGAAGTTAATATGGCATTTAATCATAACGACAAAGAATTATTTAAAAAATTAACAACAATAAGAACTACTGATTTTACTGAAACACTCCCCACATTAATCAAAAAGATCGAAGAAAACTTTAAAAAAGACTACAAGATAACATAATTAATAATTACCGTTAGCCTCTATGATTCATTTGAAAATAAAACTACTCTGGATATGCGGTATTTATTTGAAGCAAAATGATATTTTGATTTTGCTGATGGGGAGAATTTCCGACGGGTTGAAACCCATCGCTTTTGCAATTACAATATTCAAGACGACTTAAGTCGTCTTGAATATTGTAATCTTAATAAAATTGGATTTCAATCCTATTATTTCATCCCACAATCATTTCACAGAAAAAACCGTCACTACTCCCTTTCAAAGCCCCTAAATTCTATATATTCGCATTTTAGTATCGCTAATGGAACTACAAATAGCCAATAGGGTAAACTCTTTTGCCGAATCACAAACATTGGGAATGGCCAAACTAGGCCGTGAGTTGGCCGCACAAGGTCATAAGGTGATAAGCCTTAGCTTGGGTGAGCCTGATTTTGACACTCCCGAACATATAAAAGAAGCTGCAAAAACAGCAATAGACGAAAATTACACGCACTACACTCCCGTAGCAGGTTATGCCGAATTGCGCGAAGCAATATGCACTAAACTACTGCGTGATAATAATTTGCATTATACCCCCAATCAAATTGTGGTGTCAACAGGTGCAAAACAATCGCTGATGAATGTGGTGCTATCAGTAATAAACCCCGGTGATGAGGTGGTAATACCCGCCCCATATTGGGTAAGTTACTCATCAATGGTTGAGTTTGCAGGGGCTAAACCTATTTTGGTTTTAGCAGGCATTGAGCAAGATTTTAAGGTAACGCCTGAACAGCTTGAAGCCCACATCACCCCCAAAACTAAATTAATGATGTTTTCATCGCCTTGCAACCCTAGCGGCAGCATATACAGCAAAGCCGAGTTGCAAGCCATTGCGCAAATGCTGGAAAAATATCCGCAGATATATGTAATAAGCGATGAAATATACGAGCACATAAATTACATAGGCAAGCACGAGTCTATCGCTCAGTTTGAAAACTTGCGCGATAGGGTGATAGTGATAAACGGTGTATCAAAAGGGTATGCTATGACGGGTTGGCGATTGGGCTATATAGCCGCCCCCCTTCCTGTGGCTGCTGCTTGCGAAAAAATACAAGGTCAGTTTACATCAGGCACAAGCTCTATATCACAGCGTGCAGCAATAGCAGCACTTACACAGTCGCTTGCACCTACCCACTCCATGCGCGATACCTTTAAAAAACGTCGCGATTTGGTATTGGATATGATGAAAAACATTGACGGCTTTAAGTGCAATGTGCCTCCTGGTGCATTTTACGTTTTTCCTGATGTGAGTACCTATTTTGGTAAAACCGACGGAAAACAAACCATTAGTGATGCTATGGATTTGAGTATGTATATTTTAGAACACGCTCATGTAACCACAGTAACAGGCGAGGCCTTTGGCAGCCCTGATAATTTAAGGCTATCGTACGCGGCTTCAGAAGCTGATCTTACGGAGGCTTTTACTCGAATAGAAAAAGTATTGAAACAACTAAAATGAGCGTGGATTTTAATCGCCTGTTTGAAGATTTTAATCGCCTAAAAGTTCTTATCGTAGGCGATGTGATGATTGATGCCTATATAGTGGGTAAGGTTGATCGTATTTCGCCCGAAGCTCCTGTTCCTGTTGTTTCTGTAACAGGTCGCGAACACCGATTGGGTGGAGCTGCAAACGTAGCTCTAAATATAAAATCACTTGGGGCACAACCTTATATATGCTCAGTAATTGGTAATGATGAGGGCGGAAAAGAAATAACCCAGTTGTTTGAAAATGCAGGGGTAAATTGTGAGGGTATTGTTAGCTCTACATCACGCATTACTACAGTTAAAACACGCGTTATGGGCAACAATATGCAAATGCTGCGTATTGATGAAGAGGTTACCAACCCTATAAACAATCAAGAAAGTCAAAACCTTGTTGCTGCGATAGAAAAGTTATTGCCACAAATGGATGTAGTAATTTTTGAAGATTACGACAAGGGCGTACTTACGCAACAAAATATTGAGGCCATTATAACAATGGCTAATAAACACAATATACCTACCATAGTAGACCCTAAGAAGCTAAATTTTGCGCACTACAAAAAGGCTACTCTGTTTAAACCCAATCTTAAAGAAATAAAAGAGGGGCTGAAAACTGACGATAACCTGAAAGATTTTGATAACCTTAAAAAGGCTATAGCACAACTGAAGGATTTATTGGACAATCCAATGGTTATGGTAACCCTTAGTGAACTTGGGGTACTAATAACCAACCACCAACAGCACCACCATTGGCCGGCACATATACGTAATATTGCCGACGTTAGCGGTGCAGGCGATACAGTAGTAAGTGTAGCCGCTTTGTGCCTTGCTTTGGGTAGTGATATGAAAATAACCGCATTTTTATCGAATATTGCAGGTGGATTGGTGTGCGAAAAAGTGGGTGTGGTACCCATAGAAAAGCAGCAACTGCTGCAAGAAGCTCTCCGCCTGTACAACTAGTTTTACCGCATGGTAAAAGAAAGCATAAAAAGTTTTATCATAGAAAGCCGCGCGCCTATACAAAAAGTGTTGCGGGTGCTAAAGGTATTAGTATCTATATTAGCCATTGGCACTACTATATACTATCACGGTTTTCCAAACACGCAAGAAACTCTCGATTTTCTATTATCAGTAAATAAGATATTTTTTGGTGTATTTTTTCTAAACTACATTGTCAAACTTATAATAGTTCAGCATCCCAAAGAGTTTTTACAGCAAACATGGGTAGAGGCTACGCTACTACTTTTAGTTGTGTACGATGTTATTAGCTACTATATTTTTAAGTTTCCTGTAATAAATAAGCTTTTTTTCTATCTCGAGATAGACCCGCTAAGCCCCAAATACGCCTTTTTTATCCAGTTTTTCTTAATACTTTTTGTGGTAATAGAGGCCATAAAAACTACACGAAACTTGGGCAAATTACCCATAAAACCGGGGGCTTTGTTTGTGTTATCGTTTATAGTGTTAATACTTAGCGGCACCGGCTTGCTTTGCCTGCCTGCTATAACTACTGAGGGGCATAGTATGCGCTTTTTAGATGCCTTATTTACTTCGGCCAGTGCATCATGTGTTACAGGGCTTATTGTGGTTGATACGGCAACGTTTTTCAATTTTAAAGGCCATGTAATTATTCTTTTCCTAATACAATTGGGTGGTTTGGGTATTATTTCGTTTGCTACATTTTTTGCAGCATTTTATAAAAAGGGAGTTGGTGTGAAACATCAATTTGCCCTAAAACAAATTTTTGATAGTGAAACCCTGTCAGGCTCGTATGGCTTGTTGCGAAAAATATTTATTTATACTGTTAGTATAGAGGCTATTTCTGCTGTTGTAATTTTTATGCTTTGGGGCGATTACCAGTTTGCCAGTGGGGGAGAAAAGATATTCTCTTCAATTTTCCATGCCATATCAGCCTTTTGCAATGCAGGTTTCTCTTTGTTTACAGACAGCCTATACGAAGAAGGCATACGCGATAAGTACATATTGCACTTTGCCTTTGCTGTAATTATATTTTTTGGTTCATTAGGTTTTCCCGCCATGCGCGATATGTTTGAGGTTGATAATCTTCGTCAACGCTTGCGTATGCCTTGGAAAAAATGGAAACTAAGTACACAAATTGCCTTTTACAGCAGTATTGTATTGGTGATTTTTGGAACCATTATGTTTTATGTTTTAGAGCGTAATGGTGTACTAAAGGGACAGGATTCTTTCCCTGCAATGGTTACCTCAGTTTTTCAATCCGTAATTACACGTACAGCAGGCTTTAATAGCGTAAACATGGGTGATTTAGCTATTCCCACACTTATAATTATCATCTTTTTAATGTTTGTGGGTGCATCATCAGGATCTACAGGCGGTGGTATAAAAACCAGCACATTTGTAGTAATTTTTGCTGCCATGTGGGGTATAATAAGGGGCAAAAAACTAATTACTTTTGGTAGACGAACTATATCTCACGAGCTTATTTATAAGGCCTTTGCTGTTTTTGTGTTTTCGGCCACATTTATATTTATATGTACATTTATCCTTAGCCTTATAGAGCCTCACTTATCTATCACACAGTTGTTGTTTGAAGAAGTATCGGCTTTTGCCACTGTGGGGCTTAGTACGGGAATCACAGCAGACCTTGCTGATGCTAGTAAAATAGTACTTATCATTAGTATGTTTGTAGGTAGGGTGGGTATACTTACTTTAGCCTTTGCCTTAAGCAGCGAAGTAGAAACCAATGCCTACAAATACCCCAACTCGCATATTATGATTGGCTAATCATTCAGCATTTTCCATTTAACATTTAAGAATTAGCATTTATCAATAAAGTATAGATACCCCTTTAATGATGGGCCTACTCCGAATGGATAAATGTTTAATGTAAAATACTAAATGTTGGATGCTATATTTTAGCTCGTATTGCTTCTACAGGATCAAGACGTGATGCAGTATAGGCAGGAATTAAACCCGATAATACTCCAATAATAATTGAAAGACCTGTACCAAAGGCAAAATTACCCCACGAAAGAAACAGTTTGAAATCTAAAAAGGTACTTACCAGTGACGTAATTCCATAAACTATAAGTACACCTATCAACCCGCCAATTAAGCTAAGCACAATGGCTTCTGTTAAAAATTGAATAAGTATAAAGCTGTTGTGGGCTCCTAATGATTTCTGTATTCCAATTTGATTGGTGCGTTCTTTAACACTTACAAACATAATGTTGGCAATACCAAAGCCTCCCACCAATACTGAAAATATTCCGATGATGAATCCGCCTATATTTACCGACCAAAATATATTATCCAACTGACCTGATATCATAGTAATACGGTTCAGCGCAAAATTATCTTCTTCGTTTGGTTTTAATCTGCGTACAGCACGCATTTTTCCTTTTAGTTCATTCTCCAACTCATCTATTGACGAACCGTCACTTGCGCGCACCATTATCATTGGGTTGCCCCTATTGTTGCTCACATTCATCACCCTTTGCATCCAGTTTATTGGCACAATGGCTTTATCGTCCATACCAATCTCTAAAATACTTTCTCCTTGCTTGGCTATTACCCCCACTATACGCATCTTTCTTCCCAGTATCACAATCTCCTTACCCGTTGGGTCTCCCGTAGCATTAAACAGCCCCTCATATAAATCGTAGCCTATTACAATAGAAGCTACCCCGCTTTTTGCCTCAAAATCAGAAAAATAGCGTCCATACATCAACTCAAAGTTGTTTATAGCATAATACTCTTCGGATACACCAAATACATCAACTCCAGTAATATTATTATCAAGGTACTTAGCTGTTTTTCCTCCCGATGTATACATAAAAGCCATACCCATTATGGTTTCTGAGCCATCAAATACTCTTTGCAAAGTTTGAAGTTCTTTTGGAATTGGTGTGGGCCTATTCATATACTTCCACCATTTATACTCACCTCCGTCATCAGCACCCCAAGGCCATTTTTGTATATAAATAACATCAGTACCCAAAGAGTTTACACTGTCTTTAATATTTTTTTCGAGCGAGTTGGTAATAGACAATACCATAATAATGGCAAATATGCCTATGGTGATGCCCAGTATTGAAAGAAACGAACGCAACTTATTAAGCATTAATGCCTGCACAGCAAACACCACACTTTCGGCAAACAAACGTAGGTACAGGCTTATTCGTTTCATTAATTACAAATAAAAACAAAATTACCGGTGTGCACTGTAAGTGTATCGACAAAGCGGGTAATATTGTCGAGCGAGATACAGTTTTAAAAATACACAGCAAGCAAATTGCTATTGCTAAATCAAAAGCCTATATTTGCGCGCTTTATTTTAGGGTAAGTTATACCCTGAACACAGGCATAATTCCCACTAAAAACTAAACAAAGAGTAGATGAAGTTATCGCAGTTTAAGTACAACCTACCTGAAACCCTTATTGCCAAAAACCCCACTTATAACAGAGACGATTCTCGTTTAATGGTGCTAAACCGCAAAGACCATACTATTGAGCACAAACAGTTTAAAGATATACTTGATATTTTTGATGAAAACGATGTGTTTGTATTAAACAACACCCGCGTTTTCCCTGCACGCCTGTATGGTAATAAAGAAAAAACAGGAGCCAAAATTGAGGTTTTTATGCTGCGCGAACTTAATAACGAGTTACGCCTTTGGGATGTTTTGGTTGACCCTGCACGTAAAATACGCGTTGGTAATAAATTGTATTTTGGTAACGACGATTTAGTGGCCGAAGTGGTAGATAATACTACTTCGCGCGGACGTACTATCAGGTTTTTATTTGATGGTACTGACGAAGAGTTTAGAAACCTCATTGAAAAACTAGGTGAAACACCAATACCTCGCTACCTTAATCGCCCTATTGAAGAAGACGATAAAGAACGCTACCAAACCATTTTTGCTAAAGAAGAAGGTGCAGTTGCCCCTCCAACAGCAGGCTTGCACTTTTCGCGTGAGTTAATGATGCGTATGGAGATAAAAGGTATAAAATTTACCGATGTTACCTTGCATATTGGTTTAGGTACTTTTAGAGATGTAGAAGTTGAAGACCTTACTAAACACAAGATGGACAGCGAAAACTACACTGTGCCTCAAAACACTGTAAATATAGTAAACCAAGCTATTGACGAGAAAAAACGTATTGTAGCTGTTGGATCATCAGTAATGCGTGCTTTACAATCGTCGGTATCATCAATGGATAGGTTGAACCCTTCAACAGGTTGGACTGATAAATTTATCTTCCCTCCTTACGATTTTAAAATGACTAACGCGTTTATAACAAACTTTCATCCTGCACAATCAACCCTTATGATGCAGGCGGCTGCCTTTGCTGATTATGACTTTTTGAAAGAAGCATACAGCGTGGCCTTGAAAGAAAAATACCGCTTTTTGTGCTATGGCGATGCCATGTTGATATTATAATATCACGCAAGCAAGTTATAAAAAAGGGTCTGCTGTATACAGTAGACCCTTTTTGTTTATTCGGTTAATAGGATTTAAATCCTATTTTATTAAGATTACAGCTTGAGAGACGACTTAAGTCGTCTCTCAAGCTGTAATTGCAAAAGAGGCGGGTTTCAACCCGTCTGAAATTTTTTTATGCAGTACTCTTTCTCAGTAATTTTTAGCGTAGAAAAATAAACGTATCTACCATAATACTTAGGCCGCGCCTATCGGTAAAGGGTTCAAGCGTAAGCCCCATAAAACCAAATTTGCCTTTAAATTTTACCGCATCAGTACTTTCAATATAGCAATAACCTTCATTAGCATTAATGGTTTGGTGGGTGCTATCATATTCAAGCGCGGGAGAAGTGATAAAAATATTGTCCGTATCACCTCTATTCACTATTACCTCGGCATCAATAAGAAAATACTTTCCATTAGCAACAGAATCTCTATCGTAACGAAGAATTTTTGACCACCCATTTGAGAAATTATAATAACCAACTCTTCTACTGCCTCCAAAAGTATTTTTAAAAGGAGCAAACATATTTATAGTGTAAGTTATTAGGCTAGTGTCGCCATGCTTGCCGTGCCCAGGTACAACAATTTTAGCATCAGGGTAGGCGGCTTTTACCTTTTCGATAGAGGTACTCCATTCCGTTAAATGTGCATCGCCAAGGTTTCCGGGGGTCGCACCTAAACTCTTCATAGCACAGCCTCCAAACAAAATTTTCTCATCGGGTAGCCACACCATGCACCCATCAGCAGTATGTGTAGGGCCAAAATAGCTGGCTACTACAGTTTTATTTCCCACAGGTATGATTTTTTCATTATCAAAACTTATATCAGGAATGGGGAGATGCTTTTGTATAGCTGTTAGTTGAGTTTTTTTACTAGCATATATTTTTATCCCTTTTGCTTGCAATACATCAATACCCTCCATAGCATCTGCGTGCCAATGGTCGGCTATACAAGCTACCACCTGTGCTTTTAATTTCGTGTTAATCCATTGTACAAGTTCTTTAGTAGCAGTATCAGATGTTGGGGTAGATATTATAGCGGCTTCTTTCCCGTCTACATACACCAGTCCGTTGCAATAGCCGTGACTTACAATAATATAGGTGCTTTTATTCAGTTTGGTGTAGCTTAGGTTATCAGATATTCTTTTAGGTTTCTTTTGACCAAAACTATTAAGTGAGAGTAAGAAAAAGCAAATTAATACAAGCCTTTGTTTCATTAATACAAAGGTAAAATGGAACACTAATAGGTAGTGCTAATAGGCTTTATTTTTTGGAGCAAAAAAATAAATCCATACAATGCGCGATAGTTTATAATTAAAAGTGGCTAGTAGTATAATAACAGCTACTACAATTATTATTATACGATTGTCTAAAGCACCGTCTAAAAAAATACGAGAAAGTAATATAGTAGCAATTATTTCTATTACAGTAAATGCGTAGCTAACAAACATTGCACCCCAAAAAAAGCCAGCTTCTTTTTCAAATAAATAGCCGCAACTAGGGCATTCGGTTTTCATTTTGGGCGGTTTGATGCTTAAAAAAGCTGATTTTTCAAAAATTGGTGCTTGACCACAGACTGGACAAACACCTTTTATTACTTTGGATAATGTGCTCATATTGGTGTTACTAAAGACATACAAAAATACCCTCACTACTCGCTGTTATTGGATAACAACACACGCAGATAATAGTATTATACGGACATTTGTGTATTTTTGAGAATGGCTGTTGAAAACCTACCTGTATATAAAATTGAAAATTTTGAGTTTTATAATACTGCCTTTTATGCCAGACAGCTAAAGGAGCATATAAAAACACACGGTTTTATACAATATCCCCACAAACACGATTTTTATCTTACAGTACTTTTTACGCAGGGCACAGGTACACACGAAATTGATTTTAAGACTTACCCCGTGGCAAAGGGCGCTGTTTTTTTTCTACTACCCGGTCAGGTACACCGCTGGACATTAACCAATGATGCTGACGGTTATATATTTTTTCATACCAAAGAGTTTTACGATATAAGTTTTGTAAACAAACGCATTAGCGATTTTTGGTTTTTTTCCGTTACGCAGCAGTCTCCGTTTATTCAATTGAACAAAGATATTTTGCTACAAGAAGAAGCTCTTTTTAAACGTATTGTACAAACCTATCAAACGACTGACTCGAAACATAAATACGAGCTGCTAACAGCTTTGTGTAACCTTTTATATATTGATATGGAAGGCCTGCGAACTTATGATACGGATACAAGCCTTAATCAATCAATATTATACCAGCATAAAATAGCTGAGTTGTATAAACTGATTGATGAGCACTATAACCAGCTGAAATATCCTAAAGAATATGCAGCATTGCTAAATGTAAGCACCAAGCACCTAAACCGTATTTGCCAAGAAACCATTGGCAAAACTGTAGGTATGCTAATAGCTGAAAGATTGATATTAGAAGCTAAACGCATATTAACATATTCTGATAAACCCATAAAACAAATTGCTGAACAACTAGGCTTTGACGACCCGGCTTATTTTATTCGGTTTTTTAAAAGGCATACGGGGCAAACACCGGTTAAGTTTAAAGATGGTTTTAGGTAGATAGCTACGTACGAGGATAAAGTTTCAACACGTTGTATATGTACAATATGTCGTGATAAATTAATTTAATTCACTGATTAAGGTCATTTTGTCTTTCTTTTTAAATATTCATCTTTGAAATCCAGTCAAAACGGCACTATTAAACCGTTGGATGTAAAATTGTTACTTGCATAACCAATTATGGACTTTAAAAATTTCACAATAAAATCACAAGAAGCCATCCAAATGGCTCAGCAACTGGCTGTTGAAAACCAACATCAGGGTATAGATACAGCGCATATATTAAAAGGGTTATTAACTACTGATGAAAGTGTATTTGATTACCTTTTTAAGAAACTAAATGTAAACGAAGCCCGTGTGGCTGATGTTATTGATGCTACGCTAAACAGTCTGCCTAAGGTAAGCGGTGCGGGCAATCAGTTTCTTACAGGCGATGCCAACACTGCCCTAGTAAAAGCACAAACCATAGCCCGCGAAGGCGGCGACGAGTTTGTGAGTGTTGAGCATATTTTACTGGCTATTTTAGCAGGAAAAGATAAAACAGCCCAAATACTTAAAGATGCCGGTGTAAGCGAGAAAGAGCTGAAAAAAGCCATTTCAGAACTACGTGGCGGGCAAAAAGTAACCAGTCAAAGTGCTGAAGAGCAATACAACGCCCTAAACAAATACGCCAAAAACCTGAACGAACTTGCACAGAAAGGTAAGCTAGACCCTGTAATTGGTCGCGATGAAGAAATACGTCGCGTATTGCAAATACTTTCACGCCGTACCAAAAACAACCCCGTGCTGATTGGTGAACCCGGTGTGGGTAAAACCGCCATTGCTGAAGGTTTGGCGCACCGTGTTATTAATGGTGATGTGCCCGAAAACCTTAAAAGCAAAAAAATCTATTCGTTAGATATGGGCTCGCTGATAGCAGGTGCTAAATACAAAGGCGAGTTTGAAGAACGTCTTAAATCGGTAGTAAAAGAAGTAATAAACAGCGACGGACAAATAGTACTGTTTATTGATGAGATACATACCCTTGTAGGTGCAGGCGGTGGGGGAGAAGGCGCAATGGATGCAGCCAATATTTTAAAACCAGCCCTTGCCCGTGGCGAATTGCGTGCTATTGGAGCAACCACACTAAACGAGTACCAAAAATATATTGAGAAAGACAAAGCCTTAGAGCGTCGTTTTCAAAAAGTAATAGTAGAAGAGCCTGATACACAAGATGCAATTTCTATCCTTCGCGGGTTGAAAGAACGCTACGAGGTGCACCACAAAGTGCGCATAAAAGACGAAGCTATTATAGCTGCCGTAGAAATGTCGCAACGCTACATTGCCGATCGTTTTTTGCCCGATAAGGCTATTGATTTGATTGATGAAGCCGCTGCCCGCCTGCGTATGGAGATTGACAGCGTACCCGAAGAGTTGGATAAAATAGAGCGTGAAATAATGAGCCTTGAAATTGAACGTGAGGCATTGAAACGCGAAAACGACAAAAACCGCTTAACAGCTTTGGGCGAAGAAATAGCCAACCTTAGCGACCAGCGCAACCAATTGCGTGCCCGTTGGCAGGCAGAAAAAGCGGTGGTAGAAGGCATACAGCAAAACAAACAAGAGATTGAAAACCTGAAACAAGAGGCTGAACAGGCTGAGCGTGCAGGCGACTACGGTCGCGTAGCCGAAATACGCTACGGCCGAATAAAAGAAACCGAAGCCAAGCTGGCCGAGCTAAATACCAAATTGCACGAAACGCAAGAGGGCAGTAGATTGGTGAAAGAAGAAGTAGATGCCGAAGACATAGCCCAAGTGGTGAGCCGCTGGACAGGTGTTCCCGTTACCCGTATGCTACAAAGCGAGCGTGAAAAACTGCTTAATTTGGAAGGCGAACTACACAAACGTGTGGTAGGGCAAGAAGAAGCTATTGCAGCCATTGCTGATGCGGTGCGCCGCAGCCGTGCAGGTTTGCAAGACCCTAAACGCCCCATAGGTTCGTTTATATTTTTGGGAACTACTGGTGTGGGTAAAACCGAGTTGGCTCGTGCATTGGCCGAGTATCTGTTTAACCAAGAAAATGCGTTGATACGCATTGATATGAGCGAATACCAAGAGAAACACACCGTTTCGCGCCTTATTGGTGCGCCTCCGGGTTATGTGGGGTATGATGAAGGCGGACAATTGACTGAGGCAGTTCGTCGTCGCCCATATAGTGTGGTGTTGTTGGACGAGATAGAAAAAGCCCACCCCGATGTGTTTAATATATTGTTGCAAGTGTTGGATGATGGCCGATTGACCGACAATAAAGGCCGTACTGCTAACTTTAAAAACACCATTATCATAATGACCAGCAATATAGGTTCGCACATTATACAAGATAACTTTGAGGATATGGTAGACGATAACAAAGAAGAGGTGATGGCACATACCAAAAACCAAGTGTTTGATTTATTGAAGAAAACCATTCGTCCCGAATTTTTGAACCGTATAGATGAAACCATAATGTTTACCCCGCTTACTCGCGAGGATATACGTGGCATTGTTGATTTGCAATTTGTACATCTTCAAAAATTATTGGCTGAACAGGATATAAAAATTACAGCTACCGATGAAGCGTTGGATTGGTTGGGACAATTGGGCTACGACCCACAGTTTGGAGCTCGTCCGCTAAAACGTGTGATGCAGAAAAAAGTATTAAACGAATTATCGAAACAAATATTGGCGGGTACTATAGCCAACGATAGCCATATAGTTTTAGATATGTTTGATAACCAATTTGTATTTCGCAACGAAACTGTTGAGGTTGAATAATTAAGGCTATTAGTCATTAGTTTTTAGCCTTGTGCGGTTGTCATATTGAGCGAAGTTGAAGTGCGTGAGGGTTGCTCTTCCGCACCATCCTTCGACTCCGCTCAGGATGACAGTCAGCCGCACGCATCAATACAACTAAAAATTTTATTCCCCGCTTTGTAGTAATACAGGACGGGGATTTTTTGTTTTCCTCCTCCTGAGCCCTCCTCCCGAGGGGGACATTACACATTGGCGAATTGACGTAAACTGTCATCCCGAACTTATTTATGAATATTATTGCTGATAAGCTGAAAGATACTCTTTGTTTTAAATCGATGTTTGGCATATTGAGTGTAAGCCATTAAATTATTTAAACTATGAAATTTAACCTAAGTAAAGAAGAGTTAAACAAACTTTATAATAGAGCTAAAGAAGGCTATTATAAATGTATATATGATAAGGATAATGATTATTTGAGTGAAGAATTGCCAGGCTTATATACGTCTATTGTATTAAAACATTCTAATGTAAAGATTGTCTTTCACAGCGAAGAAATAAGAGAGTATACTATTGAAGTGGAGATTACTTTATGGAATAGTTCGTCTGAATTAGTTGGAGAGTACTTGCATATTGAGGACGATAAAGGTAATATATTAGAAGACAATTTAGTCTTTTGGTAGTTGTGTGCAGTTGTCATATTGAGCGAAGTTGAAGTGTAGGAGAGGAAGCTCGTCCGCACTTCAGCTTTGTTCAAAACTAAACTCATAAAGAAGACAATGCACCTCGAAAAATAATTCCTGCATCTCCCAAAAACTAATACCGACTATTTTTTGTGCTGGCTCGAGCGTCTCGCTCGTGCCGAAAATAAAGGAGCATCCGCTCGGTGGTGTAAATAATTCTAATCGCTTATTAATAGTTATTTCTTATCTTTACTTTAGGAATATATCTATCTAAATGACTGAGGAAGAAGAAAAACTGCACAAGCATATTGAAAAATTAGAAGAGAAAATTAGAGACTATGAAAAGCGAGATGAAAAACTAAAAGGTTTATTCAACAAATTTCTATTATTTCTTTTTAAAATATTCATTGGTAAAGGACTTAAGGATGCATTTTATAAACTCTTTTCTGACCTAAGAGAGAAGAAAAACATAACTACTGAAACTCTTTCAGAATTAGCAGCAGCTATTGTAAGAAGATTTACTCGAATTGGTTTGTTATCATTAATAGTAGTTGCAACCCCAATTGTTTTTGCTATTCTACAATATTGCCTTTTGTACAATCAGAACAAATTAATTGCGCAACAGAACACAAGAATTGAACAACAAACCTATTTAGTTGAAGCCCAGAGGCGCAGTGCTTTGGTATTTCTAATGGGAAATATTTTTGAAGAAGTAAATAATGAATTGAAAGGCAAGAAAGGGAAAGAAAGACAATTATCACCTCAATTAATTGGGCGTATAATAGCATTAAGCCATAGCCTTACACCCTATAAATTTTTAGTAGGCGATAATTTAACTGATAGAGAATATAGTCCCGAGAGGGGTCAATTACTAATCACTTTAGTAAATAGCGATATTGACAGTGCAAGCTTAGAAACTATTTATTTTAATGCAAACTTTACACAATCGTACTTAGAAAATGTAACCTTCAAAGAGAAAAACTTAAAATACTGTGATTTATCAAAATCAAACTTAAAGAGAGCTAATTTACAATATGCTGATTTAACATTTACTAAACTTATCGATGCAACACTAATAGGTACTGATTTTTCTTATGCAAAATTATATAGAACGGATTTTTATGATGCTAACTTACGTTCTGCCTTTTTACTTTATGCTAACTTTAATGATCCTAATTTGATTGGTGCACTAATTGATGAGAAAATAATAGTAAATATGGATGATATTAATAAATATAGAAAATGTTTTTATGATACTGATACCAAAACGGGTGCTAAAATATATCAACTAAGTCAAGTCGATTGCTCGGATGCTCCAAATAAAAAGCAAAAAGAATTTCTTAAAAATTACCATTCAGAATATTAATACTTATTCAAATCTTCAAATCCACAAATTCCCTCATTTACATATCTGCACATTTGCACATTGAAACATATCTTTGCCGTGCATGAAAATTTCGTACAACTGGCTAAAAAGCGTAATAAATACAGATAAAACCCCTGAGCAACTAGATACTTTGCTTACCAACTGCGGTTTGGAAGTTGAAGGTATAGAGCAGGTAAGCAGTATACAAGGTGGCCTTGAAGGCATTGTTATTGGTGAAGTACTTGAAAAAGTGCAGCACCCCAATGCCGATAGACTTAGCGTTACCAAAGTAGATATTGGCACAGGTGAGCCTGTGCAAATAGTTTGCGGTGCAAGCAATGTAGCCGCAGGCCAAAAAGTGGTGGTAGCTACCGTTGGTGCTACTCTTTATCCATCGGGGGGAGAATCGTTTAAAATAAGTAAATCAAAACTTCGCGGCGAAGTATCAGAAGGGATGATTTGTGCCGAAGATGAAATTGGTTTAGGCACCAGCCACGAGGGTATTATGGTATTAGATGCCAGTGCCAAAGTGGGCACACCCGCCGCCGATTATTTTAATGTAGAAATTGATACAGTTCTTGAAATCGGTTTAACTGCAAATCGTGGTGATGCAGCTTCGCATTTAGGTGTAGCACGTGATTTAGTAGCCCTTACAGGCGAAAAAATAAACATCAACTACCCTGAAATTCTTGCCCCACAAGGCAATAACCCCATTACAGTTTCTATTGAAGACAGCGAAGGCTGTCCCCGATACAGTGGTATCAGCATTAGTGGTATTACTGTAAAAGAAAGTCCTGCTTGGTTGCAAAACCGCCTAAAAGCAATCGGGTTAAGCCCAATAAACAACATAGTAGATATAACCAACTATGTACTGCACACTTTAGGGCAGCCCATACACGCTTTTGATGCCGATAAAATTGAAGGCAACAAAATAGTGGTGAAAAAAGCAGCCGAAGGGCAAAAATTTACCACTCTTGATAAGGTTGAACGCACCCTTACTGCCGATGCCTTGCTTATTTGCAATGCAAATGCCCCTATGGCTATTGCAGGTGTTTTTGGCGGACTGGAAAGTGGAGTTACTTCTGAAACTAAAAATATTTTTATTGAGAGTGCTTACTTCGACCCTGCTATTATTCGTAAATCGGCAAAAGCACAGGGATTAAACACTGATGCTTCATTCCGTTACGAGCGCGGCACCGACCCTGAAATTACCGTTAATGCACTAAAAATGGTGGTGCAATTGATGCTTGAAAATGCAGGTGGCACAGTTAGTAGCGCAGTTATAGACGAGTATGTACGTAGAATTGAGCCATCACACATATTTCTTCGCTATGCTAAACTGCAAGACGTATTAGGTCAAAAAGTAAGCAACGACGAGGTAAAACAAATTATCTCAGGCTTAGACATCACCATAAAAAACGAAACTGCTGAGGGTATAGAAGTTACAGTACCCGCCTACCGCATGGATGTTACCCGCGAAATTGATGTGATAGAAGAATTTATCCGCATATACGGGCTAAACCAAGTACAAATACCCGATAGTGTTACGCTTTCGCTTAATATCAATCAAGGTGTTGATGTAGAAAAACTATACAACCGCGCTGCCGATATGTTGGCTGCACAAGGTTATAACGAGTTGGTAACCAACTCGCTTACCAAAACATCGTATTATACCGAAGAAGAATTGCAGCACGCCGTGCGTATGCTAAACCCGCTAAGTGCCGATTTGGAAGTAATGCGCATGACCACCTTATACTCTGGTCTTGAAGCTATTGCCTTTAACCGTAACCGTAGGGCACAAAACCTTAAATTTTTCGAGCTTAGTAAAACTTACCGCAAAACCGGCGAAGGCAAATACGACGAAAAATGGTGGCTTAGTCTTTGGCTTTGTGGTGATGAACAAAACGAAAGCTGGAAATATCCCAGCCGCAACAGCGATTTTTATACCCTAAAACAAAGCTGCGATAACTTGTTTACCCTTTTGGGTGCCAACACAGGTTTTGCTGATAAAAATGTTATTTCATCGCCTGCAGATATTAACCCTGAAGTATTGGTAAACTATGGTGCAGTTGCTCCCAACATCACCAAAAAGTTTGATATTGAAGGCAATGTGTACTATGCCGTTATAGATTGGGAGAAACTGGTTCAATTGGCAACAGCAGAAAAATTCACCCTAAAAGAAATATCAAAATTTCCTGAGGTGCGCCGCGACCTTTCTTTGGTTATAGACAAGCAAGTTCCCTTCTCACAATTGCACCAAATAGCGGTGAATGCCGAGCGCAAATTGCTTAAAAACATAGATGTATTTGATGTGTATATGGGTGATAAAATTGAGCAAGGTAAAAAAGCATACGCATTAAGTTTTATATTGCAAGATGAAGGCAAAACCTTAACAGATAAAGATATAGACAAAACAATGGCTCGTCTGATGCAGGGCTTTGAAAAAGAAGCAGGCGCAGTGATACGTAAGTAATCGATATTATAAACAACTGTAAACTTAAAACCGAAAACTAAAAAAATTAGATGGACTCGTTGGTAGAACAGCTTAAAACTATAAAACAAAAAGTAGAGCAATTGGCCGCCACCAACGACCTATTGAAGGATGAAAATGCCCGATTGACAAAGGAAAGCAATAGGTTGAAAGAAACAGTTGATATACAAAAAAATACAATTAAAGACTTAGAAGAGTATAATAAAATCATTAAAATTGCAGGAGGGTTAAATCTTTCTAAAACCGATGTACGCGAGGTAAAACTAAAAATAAACGAGTACATTAGAGAGATAGACCGCTGTATAGCAAGACTTAGTGAGTAAAAGAAGAAACGTTTGTGGAAGAGATTTCAGTAAAAGTAAATATTTGCGATAGGGTTTACCCATTGCGTATAAACGCCGGGTTTGAAGAAAACGTGCGTGCTGCTGCAAAATTGGCCAATGATAAAGCAAAAACCTATACCGAAAATTACTCGGTAAAAGATAAACAAGATGCCCTAGCAATGGCATCGCTTGATTTAGCTACCGATTTTATAGCCGCCGACAAAAAAACCGTTGGCTACTCTGCCCAAACCATAGAACTGATAGAGCAAATAAACCATTTGCTTGATAGTAAACTGGGCAAATAATCTTCTTTTCACCACCTTTGTTTTGTGTGTAGTATTAAAGCCTAACGAAAGCTAAAGAACAAGTATGGACAGTATTATCCTTATCGTATCCATTTTAGGGTCCCTCGCGCTGGGGGCTGTAATAGCATGGTTTCTTATAAACCAACGGAACAAAAAAGCAGCGAACGATTTAATTAGTGAAGCCAAACACAAGGCTGAAATGATTAAAAAAGACAAACAATTGGAGGCCAAAGAGCATTTTTTGCGCTTAAAAGAAGAGCATGAAAAAGAAATAAACGCCAAAACACAAAATGCACAACAAATAGAAAACAGGCTAAAACAAAAAGAACAAAGCCTAAACCAAAAACTTGAAAGCCAAAACAAAAAAGAAAAAGAGCTGGATAGTATTAAAGAAAACTTAAGCGACCAACTTGAACTGGTTTCTAAGAAAAAGGAAGATTTAGATAAGTTTCACCAACAACAGGTGAAACAGTTAGAAAAAATAGCAGGTATATCTGCTGATGAAGCAAAAGCACAATTAGTATCAACCCTTACCGCCGAAGCATCTTCAGAAGCATCAGCTAGGGTAAAAGATATTGTTGACGAAGCAAAACTAACCGCTACAAAAGAAGCTCGTCGTGTGGTTATACAAACCATACAGCGTACTGCTGCCGAGTTGGCAATAGAAAACTCAGTATCGGTATTTAATATTGAAAGCGATGAAGTAAAAGGACGTATTATCGGTCGTGAAGGCCGTAACATACGTGCCCTTGAAGCAGCCACAGGTATTGAAATTATAGTGGATGATACGCCTGAGGCGATTATACTTTCAGGCTTCGACCCTATCCGTCGCGAAATAGCCCGACTATCACTTCACAGGTTAGTAACAGACGGTCGTATCCACCCCGCTCGTATTGAGGAAGTGGTAGCCAAAACCAAAAAACAACTTGAAGAAGAAGTAATAGAAATAGGTGAACGTACTTGTATAGATTTGGGTGTGCATGGCTTGCATCCTGAATTGGTGCGTATGGTAGGGCGTATGCGCTACCGTTCGTCATACGGACAAAACCTATTGCAACACAGCCGTGAGGTAGCCAACCTTTGTGCTACTATGGCTGCCGAATTGGGCTTGAATGTGAAACTAGCCAAACGCGCAGGTTTATTGCATGATATTGGTAAAGTGCCCGATGAGGATGCTGAAACTCCACACGCATTGTTGGGTATGAAGCTGGCCGAGAAGTACAAAGAACACCCCGAAGTAGTGAACGCCATTGGTGCCCACCACGACGAGATAGAAATGACTTCTATGCTATCACCTATTATTCAGGCTTGTGATGCTATATCAGGCTCACGCCCGGGTGCTCGACGCGAAGATGTAGAAAACTACATGAAACGTTTGAAAGACTTGGAAAACCTTGCACTTTCGTACGATGGAGTAAGCAAAGCATTTGCTATACAAGCAGGCCGCGAACTACGCGTTATGGTAGAAAGCGAAAAAGTATCTGATGATAAAGCCGAAATGCTATCGTTTGATATTAGCCAACGTATAATGAAAGAAATGATATACCCTGGTCAAATAAAAGTTACCGTTATACGCGAGCGTCGTGCGGTAAACTTTGCAAAATAAAAGTTATTTAACTAACGTTATAAAGCCAAGCTACATTGTAGCTTGGCTTTTTTTATACACTTAACCTACAGTCAATTATGCAAATTGTTAAAACCTCATTAGTACTACTTGTAGCAAGTTTACTAAGCACTGCCGCACAAGCACAGGCCAAACTTATTGTTAAAAGTATTGCGCCTCGCGTTGGCGATGAAATACTAATACAAGTATTGTTTGATACACCAACAACATCAACAGAAAAAGAAAAAAGTTTTTTTACTGATGATTACCTTATAAAATCAGAAATAAAAATCAACAAACAGATAACCCAAGCAGGCTCTATGTGGGTAGGCCCTTTTACATTTAAAATTGACGGTAAAGAATTAATTACCGATTCAGTATTAATTGAAGTAGAAGAAGCATTGCCAGTCCAAAAAAATCAAATAATAGTTCGCCAAGTAGTTTATCAACAAAAGCAATACGTAGTGGTAGAGCAGTTTTTACCCAATAAAAAAGATGATAAAACTAAATATGCCGCCTTAAACCTAAACTCGCTAGAAAATGCAGGTTTATCACTAACCGAAAAACAAAATTATACCACTTCTTCAACAAAAGCCGACAGTTATGTTCGTTTTAGTCAAACCATATACGAAGTAAAAAAAGAGGCTGATTTTAGCGGAACGTATACCTTAACTGCTAATAGCTTCAATAATTTTCCTGCCGATGTCAATTTTCAGAGCTTTGAAATAAAGTAATATTCAGCAAAATATACACCCAAAAGCTGCTTGTGCATAAAACACTGGCAGCTTTTTTGTTTCTGTAATAATACCTTTGAAAAGATGAATTTGATAAAGAGCTTGTTTTGCCTTGTGCTATTTGGTACATTTTTACCTTTAACTGCACAAACAGAAGATTTTTATATAGCCCCCATGCCTGATAATGCAGGCAGCAGCTATTTGTTTTATAAACCCGATAGTGGCTTTGCTTCAGTAATGGCCTACAATAGGCAAATAAACAAAGCAGCCATACAACCTGCTATAGTAAACTATGGCGAGCGTAAATCTATATACACCTATAACGATTACTATATTGAAACCGACCGTAGCTTATCGCTATACTTTAAAGCCAAAAATGGGAAACGCGAAATATTTTTAAAATACTTTTTAAGCGAAAGCCCCTGTTGGACAGCGGGAGCGGTGGCCTATATAGTGCCCGATGAAACCGACAAAAACATACTAAACGTAGTTGTAGCACACACCAAAGGCGAAAGTATAAAAAAGGGAAAAGAAACCATTGCCTGCGGAACAGTAGTTTTAAAAATAAATATTGAAGAAACTTATGCTAATGCTACGGGCAAACAACCTGCTACATTTATACAAAAAGTGGCAGAAAAAACCAGTGTTAAAGATGATAAAAAAGCATTGCTGGTTTTGTTGCCGCGCGAATACCTTACCCAGCTTGTATCGGTAAATTTTTGGTTGTACGATAAAAGAGGGAGGCAAGTAAAAGAATTTATAAATATGCGTGCTGCCGAAAATATTGTTTACATAAACGATTTACCAAAAGGCAAATACACGTATAAAGTAGAAGTGTACGACGGCACCTTGATAAAAAAAGGGGAAGTAATTCTAAAAAAATAATACCCGACGAGCTTGAGCGATGGCATAGCCCATATTAAAACCTTCCTATTAGTACTTGTAGGAATAATTTTGTGTACCCGCTTGCACGGGCAACAAACCATAGCATACGATGTTACCACTGCTACGGATTATAAAAAGGTATTTTTGTTTAATACATTGCTTGCTACTGATAGTGCTAAACTAAAGAACAAAGCAGGGCGGCCATTGTCTGATGATAATGTTTATGCACTTGAGTTTTCGCATATAATAAATACAGAATTTATTTTGTTTGAAACCGATGGTAGTGCTTTGGTAATAGATACGGGCGGTAATTTTTTACTGCGCAATATGGAAAACTTTGATGCAAAGCCCATACCCCTGCACATAAATATTGATACTTTAGGACTGGGCAAAAAAAACCTGATTATTGAGTGTAGCAATCGCGACCTTGAAAACCTTGTGCTATATGTTGTTCCTTATTCTAAATATAGATTAGCAAATATAGAACCGGCAGTAACTACAAAACTTACCTTTAGGTTAGAAGAAATTATATATGGTGCAAAAGGAAAAGTGCCTCCTCGGTTGATTGATTTGTGGCGTGAGCAAATAAAATTTGATCCCGAAAACCGCAAGATAATGTATGAATTTAAGGTGATTTTGCCCAAAGACATGCTTAAACGCGGTACAGTTAGTTTGATGATATACGACTTAACGTATCAAGTTGTTGCCATTTTTCCTGAGCTTAAATTACCTGTAAATAATATAAAGCGTGATAATATTATCACCAATACCTACGTATACAAAATATTTATTAATGGAGATGAAGAGGTGAAGAAAGGATTAATCCACTTTCTTTCGCCTGAGGACGAAGAAAAAAAGCAAAAAGCTCTTGAAGAGCAACAAAACCAATCAGCACCACAAGAGAACTCACCCGAAAAACCTGAGTAGAATACAGCATTTACCTTTTTTACTGATTAAAAGTCAATAACTTTAAATACAATCTACCGTAAACCCGCCACAATGGTTAATTTTGCGCCCTGCAAATGAAGTTTACGTATAAAATAGAAAAACACGCCTTATGGCAAGCTGCCATTGTAACCGGTGGATTGATTGCGGGAGCAAAGCTAAAAATTGAATTAGGCATTATACCCCTTACCCTGCAAACCTTATCGCTATGCGTTACTGTATTGTATTTTGGCAGGCAAGCCAATCTATTGGGCACTTTGCTTTATATGATAGCAGGTTTGTATTTCCCTGTTTTTAGTGATAATGTTTTTGGTAAAGAATTTTATCAAGGGTATACCGCCGGCTATGTGGTTAGCTTTCCTTTAGCAGTGCTTCTTCTTTCAGGCGTTAAGGATAAGTTTAAAGATTGGTTCACCATATTTTCGTGGTTGTTAATGGCACACGCACTTATACTTATTTGCGGAGTAGCCTGGGGGACTTTTTACAAAGGATTACCCTTGCTATACACTATAAAGAACGGCTTTTATAGTTTACTACCCGAGGCCATACTAAAATCTGTAATAGTATCTGTACTGTATTGGGTGATAAAAAAATATATACCTAGCGCAAAAGAAACAGAAGAATAATTTCATTTTTAAGCTATTGTATCTGCATTAGCTTAAATGCTTTTATAATGTTACTTAATAGTTGACTCAGTGCTGTAAAGAAACAAACCCCTGCCGTGTCGCCACAAACAGGGGAAACTATGAAAAACTAACACATTCTCTTATTATCGCCCTAGTTTAACCTTTCGGGTCATTTGGGGTTTATTGTTTAGGTACAATATTATTTTATAATAACCTTTAGGCAAGTTGGCCTCGTTTAATATAATTGTTTGGCTGTGTTCGCCTGCGGGTAAGCCTACATCTTTCAAAATTTCCATCACAGGTTTGTTTTGCATATCAAGCACCACCAAAGTAGTAGTGTAGGTATCGTGTGTACTCCACTCAAACGTTACCGTAGTTTTTGAGTAACGTTTAGCAGGTTGTGCATGCACTTGTTTATGCCTAGTGGGTATGGGTTGCCCTGTGGCTTCGCTTACAAATTTTTGCAATACGTATGTCATCACCGTGTCCTCGTCATTTTGTATAGTGCTTATGTCTTCACCGTCACTAATACACCATACTGCATTTTGTGCCGTGCTGTTAAAATATTTGTGTTTTTCAACCAGTTGGGCTATGCCAAGCAAATGTCCATTGCTCATACTTCCCATAGTAAATTTAACCGAGCTGTTAGGGCCACCGTCGTGGTGCTGCACACACATAGCATTTATATATTCTTTGCGCTGTTTTTTGGGAGTTAGCACAAATAATACGCCTTCGGTTACCATCATGTTTTGTATAGCACTATCATCGGGTTCAAATTGTTGACCCGCTGCCAGTTTTATTTTAAAACTTTGGCTGGTGGTATTGGTTAGTTCTATTTGCATACACTTACCATAATGGCTGCTGCTGTTGGGCTGCGTTTGGTCGGCACCCATAATTTGTACTGATATCAGTTTTTTTTGTATTGCTTCAGTAAGGGTGTACGTAGGTAGTTTTGCACTGGTAAATCCACATACGCAAAAGGCAATTACCAAAACAAGAGTTTTGCTTAGTGTTTTCATATTGGTAGGGGTTAAATGAAAAATTAAAAACAAGTAAGCATTTTGGCATAGGCACTAAACTTTATAAACGTATGGTTTAGTGTTTATATGATAGCCGAAAGAAAAGTAAATGATAGGGGAGAGGATGATGCTATTTTTTTAGTTTTTTCAGCGCATCAAGATATATTTTACGGATGCTGTTTTTTTCTTCTTTTTCAATAATTTCATCAACAGCAGCAATCAAATCATTATTTAGCGGTAGCCTTAGCTTCAATATCTCACCCAGTGCAAAGGCAGCACTCCAGCGAACTACTGTGCCCGTGTGGGTAGTATTATCCAATAAATTTTTAATTGCAGTATCAAGTTTATTGTGAAAAAGGTGCGCCGTATTGCCTATAACCTTTGCCGATTCCCATTTCACCCTTGGGGCTTTGTGGGCAAGGTTTTCAATAGCAAAACTGAAACCATTGGCATTTATTATTGTAGGGGTTTGTTTTGTGGCGTATTCAATAGCCTCTATACAAGTAGCTTTTTGTGGGTCTTTAGCGGTTTGGGCAAACTGTATTAAATCATCAACAGAAAGTGTTTGGCTTAGTAATGCACTGCTAATTAAATCAGTTTTTTGTTTTGCCTTAATGTCTTTGGCTGCTAATATTTCTTTTATTTCCATAGCTATTGTGGCAAATAAAATACATTTATTTGACCACTAGCGAGATTTTATTTTTGCTTGAATTAAATTCAAATTTGGCAGCATCAAAACTGGGTAAGCCAAAAGTGCCGCGTACATTGTTAGAAAATCCATAGGCTTCAGTAGGTATACCCAAAAGGCTTTTATCCAATATCCCGTTTTTGTTTTTATCATGAAAAACACAAATAGCATAAGTGCCGTGTGGCAATTGGGGTAGCGATACGGTTACTGTATTGCTGTTGACTCCAACAACTTTACCTATATATACTTTCTCTTTTTCTCCAAAACCTTGTGCATTGTTGTACACCCCAATTTGCAACTCGCCTTTAGGTTGGGTAATACCTTGCACTTCAACCACCAAAGTGCCGATTCTTTCATTAGTTGGGTGCATGGCTAATGCACAAATAACAGATAATAACCACATAACTTATAATAGTACAAAACCATTTAATAGCGGTTTTGTTTTGTTAATGTTTTAGTGCAACATATTAACTAAACTTGTATTTACTAAGTGGGAAGAAAAAATCTAATATACCCAACAGAGGCTCTTTTGGTAGCAGCTATGCAGCAAGGTAGGCAAGATGCTTACTCGCAGCTATACGACCAATATTCTGCGTCGCTGTTTGGGGTAGTAAACAAAATTGTTCGTAATGAGGAGTTTACGCCCGATGTTTTGCAAGATAGTTTTGTAAAAATTTGGAAAAACATTGCAAATTATTCAGCACAAAAATCTACTCTTTTTACGTGGATGCTTAATATTACCCGCAATACGGCCATCGATTTTATTAGGTCAAAAAATTATAGAGTAGGCTTAGAAAACCAAAATATTGATGACTCCGTAAATATAGTTGAAGCGCAACACTCAACAAGCCAAAATATAAATACCATTGGCATAAAAAACAAAGCGCTTGGCCTTGACGAGAAATATAGCATACTGATAGAGAAGCTGTATTTTGAAGGATATACGCAGGAGGAAGTATCAAAAGAACTTGATATACCACTGGGTACTGTGAAAACCCGCGTGAGGGCAGCAATGATTGAACTTAGGAAAGTATTAAAATTTTTACTGTTTTGGATATTAACGAAATAATAGATAGCGGGCTACTAGAACTGTATGTTTTAGACCTTACTACTGCCGAACAAACCAAGCAGGTTGATGATTGGCGTGTGCAATATCCGCTGCTTAACGATGAAATAGCCAAGATAGGGCAAACAGTGGCTGCATACGTGCAACAATATGCTACCCATCCTCCTGCTGATTTAAAAGAAAAAATACTGGAACAACTGGGTATTGATTTTAAGGCCGCACCACACAAAGTGACACTACAGTTAAAGTGGATGCGTTTTGCTGCTGCTGCATCAATAGTGTTGTTGTTGGGTAGTGTAATTTTAAATGTAATTTACTTTAACAATTGGAAGAAAAGCCAACAACAAGTGGCACAATTGGAGGGTGAGCGAGGAAATATTTTAGCCGAAGCCGATATACAAAAAGCAACCCTTGATAAATATAGCGGTGAGTTGAAAATATTAAAAAGTCCATCACTTAAAGTGGTTGCCCTTAATAGTGTTAAAGACGGTGTTGATGCCCGTGTAACGGTTTATTGGGATACAGAGGGAGAAGATATTTTTGTAAATATAAATAACCTGCCCGATGCACCTGCTGATAAGCAATACCAATTGTGGGCATTGGTGGATGGAAAACCTGTTGATGCCGGTGTGATGGAACTTACATTAGATAACTTGCAAAAGCTAAAATCAATTGATAAAGCACAGGCATTTGCTATTACTCTTGAAAATAAAGGGGGAGCTATTAGCCCAACCTTAGAGCAAATGATAGTATTGGGTACTGTTTAAAAATCTTTAAAATAGTAGTAAAATAACTGAAAGCCCCGTATGGGGCTTTTTTTATTTCAATGTGTCAAAATCACCTGCTTTAAAAAATGTGTAAAATTTTTTAAAAATAAATCCATGTTTCGGTCGTTTTCGTATGTGTTTAGGTATACATGTTTAAATATTAGAATGGAAAATAAGAATACTACTTATAGAGCGAAGATGAAACTTGATAATTATGAACTTAGCGATGACTCTTTTAATGAAAAAAAGTTTTATAGGCACAAAAACAGAATTACAGAACATTATATGCCAATAATAAATTTGGCTATTATTAACGATAATAAGAAAAGCAAAGCATATATGCTTGTTGAGCCTAATGACTACTTTGGAGATAGGTTTTCGTTTACCATATTTTGGCGCGATACTAAAACAAACGGGTTTGGCGAATTAAATTATAGGTATGAGAACGAAATTGGCGATTACTTATTTGCTTCTGAATTGTTAAAATTTATACATCTTGATTTTGAACTAACCTATTGCGGCATAGAGCTTTTTAATAAACGTAGTGCCGAAGTATTTATTCAAACTTTTCAAGATTATCACGATATAGTATCAAATGTTTTAACTATTAATCAATAGTGTTTAAGATTTATTTTAAAATATTTAACAAAATAAAAAACCAAGCTAAGATTTATACCGTAGGTATATGCAAACACAATAAAAAAGAGTTATGAAAAAATTACTTACAGTATTAGCATTAGTAGTTGGTTTTGCAACAGCAAGTATTGCGCAAATCAACGGTAAATTATTAATCACCGCACGCTTATCAGGGGCACAAGAAGTGCCAGCAGTTAGCACTGGTGCATCAGGTGTAGCAGGTTTATTATTAAACAGCACCCGAGATAGTTTATTTATAAACGTATCGGTGGCAAATCTTTCAGGTGCTATAACAGGAATACACATACACGATGGTGCTAAAGGCACTAACGGCGGTGTACTTACCAACCTTAGCACATTTGTAGCAGGAAATTTTATTTCAACCGTTATTACAGGTGCAAACCTTAATAGTACAATGATAGCTGGTTTACTTTCGGGTAAATACTATCTTAATGTACACACTGCCGCAAATCCGAATGGAGAAATCAGGGGACAACTTGAGCTTGAATCAGACTGGGGATTTTATGGTATGCTTGAAGGCAGTCAAGAAAATCCTGCAAACAATTCAAACGGTCAAGGTTGGGTTGTAGCCAGCTTATCAAAAAACAAGAAAATGGTACACGTGTGGGCTGTTTTTAGAAATTTGATGGGTAATGTTGGTGGAGCACACTTTCACACCGGTGCAATGGGTATGAATGGCGGTGTTGTTGCCGACTTAAGCTCTAACATCTCAGGCAATACTATTGATGCTGATATACCTGTTGATGACGCTTTTGTATCAGATTTAATTCAAGGTAATATCTATCTTAATATACATACTGATGCTTTTGCAAATGGCGAAATTCGTGCACAACTTAATTGGAGCGATAAGCTAAATTTTGTATCGTGGTTAGACGGTGCACAGGAAGTGCCCTCAGTTTCATCAGTAGGTAAAGGAGTTGCTCTGTTTAGAGTAAGCCCAACACTAGATTCGCTTTGGTACAATATATTGGTAGATTCAGTGTCTGGAACTATCGGCGGAGGCCACATACACGAAGGTGCAAAAGGAGCTAACGGCGGTGTTATTGTCGATCTTTCGTCAGGTATCAACGGCAATATGCTTTCAGGCATGGCAACAGGAATAACAGCCGCTACCATTAATAAAATAATGATGGGCAATGCGTATGTAAACCTACATACTGCTGCCAATGCAAACGGTGAAGTTAGGGGACAATTAATGCCACTTGCCCGTACAGGTTATATAGCACTAATAAACGGTTTGCAAGAAGTTCCTGCTGTTACTACAACTGCAATGGGTAGTGGTATTGTATCAATTGATGCAATGGAAACCAATGCACACTATATGTTTGTTGTAAACGGACTAACAGGCCCAATTGGTGGTGCACATTTTCACAATGCTGCGGCAGGTGCTAATGGGGCTGTGGTTTATGATTTGAGCCCATCGTTTGGCAAAATGGGAACAAGTGATACTGCCTTTGGATATTGGACTACAGGTTTTACCTCTACCAATGCACAACAATTTAGGGCAGGTGAAATTTATATAAATATACATACTGCTGCCAATATGAATGGTGAAGCTCGTGGACAAATGAGCGATAACGGGATGTATGTACCTATTAGTACAGGCATTTACACACCTGTAACCACTAAAAGTGTAAACGTATATCCTAACCCTGCTACTGAAAGTATTAATATCTCGTTAGAGAATACAAGCAGCGAGAAGGCTACCGTAACTGTAATGAACATACAAGGACAAACAGTAGCAACTTTTGATGCAGGTAACAATGCAAATATTGAATTGCCAATACAAAACCTTAACAGAGGTTTGTACATAATAACTGTACAAACTACTACAAGCACAGGCGTTGCAAGGTTTATTAAGCAATAACCATTAGGATATTACAGCTATATAGAAAATGAAAAAGCCCCAATTTGGGGCTTTTCGTATTTATACACAAAATATTTTTTGTACTAGATATACATTACAGATTTAATGGCTTCTAAAGTACGTTGTACATTAGGCACAGTAGCATCAACCAAAGGGCGAGAGTAACCCATAGGTACATCGCGGTTGGTGATACGTTGAATAGGTGCATCAAGAAAATCAAAAGCTCTGCGTTGAACTATATAAGCCAACTCTGATGATATTGAAGCCAAAGGCCAAGCCTCTTCAACAACAACCATGCGGTTGGTTTTCTTTACTGATTCTATAAGAGTATCGTAATCAATAGGACGAACTGAACGCAAATCAATTACCTCAGCACTTACCCCGTCTTTAGCCAATTCGTCAGCAGCTTCGTGGGCTACCTTCATCATTTTGCCAAAAGATACAATAGTAACATCAGTACCTGTACGTGCTACGTATGCTTTACCTAATGGTAATAGGTATTCTTCTTCAGGCACTTCGCCTTTATCGCCATACATTACTTCACTTTCCATAAAAATAACAGGATCGTTATCACGAATAGAAGATTTTAATAAACCTTTCGCTTCGTATGGATTGCTAGGTACAACTACTTTTAAACCCGGGCAGTTGGCATACCAGTTTTCAAAATTTTGAGAGTGTTGTGCACCCAGTTGACCTGCATTACCCGTAGGGCCTCTAAATACCATTGGGGCACCAAATTGGCCACCGCTCATACTTAGTGTTTTTGCAGCACTGTTTATCACTTGGTCAATAGCCACAAGCGAAAAGTTAAACGTCATAAACTCTATTATGGGGCGCAAACCATTCATAGCTGCACCAACACCAATACCCGCAAAACCTAATTCGGCAATGGGGGTATCAATCACCCTTTTAGGGCCAAACTCATCCAACATACCTTGGCTCACTTTGTAAGCACCATTATAGTCGGCAACCTCTTCACCCATTAAAAAAACATTGGGGTCGCGGCGCATTTCTTCATTCATTGCTTCACGAAGTGCCTCACGGAATTGAATTTCTCTCATCGTTTAGTTTTTGTATTGCGAGGCGCAAAAATAAAATAAATCACCCACTTTTATATGTTTTATGCTTGGGCTATTTTGCACAACTGTAACCTGTTGTTATTTAGCTTGTTGCTTCCATCTTTCAAGCTTGGGTATACCAATGCTAAATAGTGAGGCTAAAAAACCGGGCAGTTTCTTTTCTGTTTTTAGGTAGTTTTTTACAAAATCTTGCATTTGCTTCGCTGTCATATCTGGTTGTTTAAATTTTCCATCTTCATAACAGTAAGCACAATACATTTTGCTAATACTTCCATCAGCCTCAGTTCCACCGCCATTAAGGCTTTGCTTTAATGGCATACTGCAACTTTGGCAAATTTTATAGGTTTTTTCCATATCAAAAATAAATTTGGTTCAAATATCTATGCTACAAATGACAGCATTATGTCAGTAGAAAACAGTTTTTTGTTTTTTATGAAAAGATATACAAGGCCATAGATTATTAGTTTGCGGTTTAGTAGCCAATAAAAAACAATTCTATATTTGCTCTGATGAAACGTACATGGGTATTTCTATTAATGGTATTGGCTAGTTTTGCAGCAAAAGCACAAAACAAACTTACCGTTTATGTTTTTTTTGGCGAAAACTGCCCCATTTGCCAACACCATACGCTAACGCTAAATAATCTTACCCAAAAATACGCTGCACAAGGTGTTGAAATAATCGGAGTATTCCCCAATCCTGAGTCTGATTCGGCAGCTATCGAAGAATTTAAGCAGAAATATAAAATAAAATTTGCTTTAAAAAAAGACGAGGGACGAAAGCTGATGAAACATTTTGGTGCTACAATTACACCTGAGGTATTTGTGGTAGCCAACGATAGTGTTTATTATAAAGGAGGTATAGACGATAGGTTTGCTGCGTTGGGCAAACGCAAAACCACCCCTGTTATAGCTTATTTAGAAAATGCTATTGTTGCCCTTTTGCAAGGTGAAGCTGTTGAGGTAAAAGAAACCAAAGCCGTAGGGTGTTTTATTGATAGCGAATATTAGTTGTTTTAATTTACTCGTAAAACACGGCTACTTCATTCAAAGGTTTGCGGTGTATGTGGGGCACTAATATTTCTTTTGCAGGGTAGCCAACGGGTACTAACAAAAATGGACGTTCGTTATCAGGTCGGTTCAATATTTTTTGTAAAAAATTCATCGGGCTTGGCGTATGCGTTAGCGAAACCAAACCTGCGCGCTGTATAGCGTGTAACATAAAACCACAAGCCAACCCTACCGATTCATTCACATAATAGTTATTGTGTTTTTTACCTTCCTCGTCGTATTCAAAAATCCTTCTAAAAACTATAATCAGCCAAGGAGCTGTTTCTAAAAAAGGTTTGTGCCAATCGGTACCCAAAGGGGCAAGGTCTTTAAGCCACTCTTCAGTCATTCGGCCATTATAGCTCTCGTATTCTTCTTTTTCGGCAGCTTCTCTAATTTGTTTTTTTAATTCACGATTACTTATTGCGCAAAACGTCCACGGTTGTTTATGCGCACCCGACGGTGCAGTTGATGCGGCTTTTATTATGTTTTCTATTACTTCTTTGTCAACAGGTGCGTCAGAAAAATCTCTTACTGTGCGGCGTTTATCCATATAGTCAGCTATTTTTTTTGCACTTTCCTTCATTTCAGCCTCGCCTATCATTTCGGGCGTGTATTGTATAAAATTGTGCCCGTTTATGGGTTTTATTTCGCCATACATATCCATAACACAAGTTTACCTAAAGTTTAGCGAAAATAATTTCTAAATTTGCCGCCATATTTTTACTATATTACCCACTATGACTTACGAGAATATTTTACTTAAATCCGAAGACGGAATTTTACACATTACAATTAACCGCGAAAGCAAACTAAATGCTCTTGATGTAATTACACTGCAAGAGATACACCACGCAGTTGGCGAAGTGCAGGACGATAAAACTATATACGGTATACTACTTACAGGGGCAGGCACTAAAGCATTTGCAGCAGGTGCTGATATTGCAGAGCTTGCCAATTTTACACCTGACCAAGGTAAAACCATGAGCGAAGCCGGCCACATGGTGATGAACAGTATAGAAAACTCTAAAAAGCCTGTTATTGCAGCCGTTAACGGTTTTGCATTAGGTGGTGGTTGCGAGTTGGCTATGGCTTGCCACATACGTGTAGCTAGTGATAATGCCCGTTTTGGCCAACCAGAGGTAAATTTAGGACTGGTACCGGGATATGCAGGTACACAGCGTTTGGTGAGGTTGATAGGTAAAAGCAAAGCTCTTGAACTATTGATGACCGGTGATGCTATTAATGCACATGAGGCAAAAGCATTAGGGTTAGTAAATCATGTAGTGCAACAAGAAGAACTTGTGGCTAAGTGCCTTGAGATTTTAAATAAAATTAAAACCAAAGCTCCATTGGCTATTGAAAGCGTGATACGTTTGGTAAATATGCACCACGATAAAGAAAACAATGGTTTTGAGGCTGAGATTGCTGAATTTGGAAACTCTTTTGGAACAAAAGACTTTAAAGAAGGTGTTGAAGCATTTTTAAGCAAACGCAAAGCCACTTTTTCTGGAGAATAAGTTAAGTGTAAGCTTGGGTTAAAATAATAAAACCCCGTTTAGAATTTCTAAACGGGGTTTTCTTTTGGTTGTAATTATAAAAATGCGGCTGGTTTTAATCAGTTACAAATTTTACGAGTATTTTTCGCCCAGCTTAAGCTTTATATTAGTTACTATTTGTTTCACTTCTTGCTCACGGCTTTTATCGCATATCAAAAGTACTTTATCAGTATCAACAATAATTTTATCCTCCAAGCCGTTTATTACAATCAGTTTTCCTTTGGGTACATCAATCATACAATTTTTAGTATCGTACAATTCGGCCACATCCGCATTTATAGCATTGTCGTTCTCGTCTTTGTCGTGCACTTCGTAAAGTGATGACCATGTGCCTAAATCACTCCATCCAAAATCACAAGGCAATACGTATACATTATCGGCCTTTTCTAAAATTCCGTAATCAATAGAAATACTGTTGCACAATGGGTAAATAGTGTTTACCGCATCGGCCTCTTTTTCAGTATTCAAATCATCAATAATCCCTTCAAAGTTTGTATTCAAGTCGGGCAAATACTTATCAAATGCTTCTGCAATTGCCGCTACCGACCAAATAAAGATACCCGCATTCCACAAAAACTCGCCACTTTCTAAAAACTTTTGCGCAAGCTCAATATCAGGTTTCTCAGTAAAAGTTTTTACTTTATTAACTCCTGCAGCAGCTTCACCTTCCAAAAACTGAATATAGCCATATCCCGTGTCAGGGCGCGTTGGTTTTATACCAAGTGACACCAGCGCATCTTTTGATGCTGAAAATGCAAGGGCGCGCTCTATATCAGCTAAAAACTGTTGTTCGTTCAGTATTAGGTGATCGCTAGGTGCAACCACACAATTTGCATTAGGGTTTAGCTTTTTAATTTTGTGTGTAGCATAGGCAATGCACGGTGCCGTATTTTTTGCCGATGGTTCACCCAAAATGTTCTCGGGTGGCAATTGGGGTAGATGTTCGCGCACCAAACCATCGTATTTTCGGTTGGTTACTACAAAAATTCTTTCAGCAGGAATAATTTTGTTAAAACGCTCAAAAGTTTGCGTAATCAACGATTTTCCTGTGCCCAAAATGTCTAAAAACTGCTTTGGATGAGATGATTTGCTTAGCGGCCAAAACCTGCTACCAATACCCCCCGCCATTATCACCACATAATAATTGTTAACCATCTATATGTTTAATTTTTTCTTAACTTTGCGTTTAATTAAAAAGTTACCCTATTCGAGTCAAATCTCTACCTAATATATTTTATAAAGTTTTATTGTAACTTACAGCTTTAAGTTGGTACCGCAAAGAAATCAAAAACCAACGTGAAAATAAAGCCTGTAAGTAAATTAAGTTGTACCTAACCGGTGAAGAGATGGTAGAAAGTTCTGTTAATCTTAAAGATTCCTTAAAAGAGTTCTTTGGATTCGACACATTTAAAGGAAACCAAGAACAAGTTATAGAAGCCGTTACTAATGGCAAAGATGTTTTTGTAATAATGCCCACGGGAGCGGGCAAATCGTTATGTTACCAACTGCCGGCACTAATAAAGCCGGGCACGGCCATAGTTATATCGCCCCTTATTGCCTTGATGAAAAATCAGGTAGATGCTATTAGAGGTTTTGGTAGTACCGATGCTGTTGCGCATTTTCTAAACTCATCGCTTACAAAAGGCGAGATACAAAAAGTAAAAGAAGATATACGCGATGGCAACACAAAGTTGCTATACATAGCCCCTGAAACGCTAAAGAAGGAAGAAACCCTTGATTTTTTAAAAAGTATAAACGTATCGTTTGTAGCTGTTGATGAGGCGCATTGTATATCAGAGTGGGGGCATGATTTTCGCCCTGAGTACCGCCGCATAAAAACAATGGTGAAAGAATTGGGTGATATACCCATGATGGCACTAACTGCTACCGCTACCCCAAAAGTTCAGGCTGATATTCAGAAAAACCTGAACATGATGGATGCTGAGGTGTTTAAATCATCCTTCAATCGCACCAATCTTTACTACGAAGTGCGTAGCAAAGACAAAAAAGAAAAACTTTACAAAGAAATTGTAGCCTACATAAAAAAACGTCAAGGCAAAAGCGGTATAATCTATTGCCTAAGCCGTAAAAAAGTAGAAGAAATTGCAGAAATGCTTAAGGTAAACGGCGTAAAAGCCTTGCCCTACCATGCCGGTTTGGATGCAAAAACACGTGCATCGCATCAAGATATGTTTTTGATGGAAGAAGCCGATGTAATTGTTGCTACTATTGCTTTTGGTATGGGGATAGATAAGCCTGATGTTAGGTTTGTTATTCACTACGATGTACCCAAAAGTCTTGAAGGATATTACCAAGAAACAGGCCGTGCAGGCCGTGATGGTTTAGAGGGTGATTGTATTTTATTTTACAACCCTAGCGATATAGAAAAGCTAGAGAAGTTTATGAAAGACAAACCCGTTGCCGAGCGCGAAATAGGCTCGCAATTGTTGTTTGAAACCTCATCGTATGCAGAATCATCACAATGCCGCCGCAAAATGCTATTGCATTATTTTGGAGAGCGTTTTGATGATGCTGATTGCAACAAGATGTGTGATAACTGCCGCCATCCTAAAGAAAAAATTGAAGTAACTTCCGAAATGTCTCAAGCATTATCAACTATTAAAGGCTTGGGCGATAAGTTTAATATTAAACACATAGCCAAAGTGTTAATGGGGGTGAAAGCGCAAGAAATTACCGACTACGAGCACCATAAAACACAATATTTTGGCATTGGTAAAGATAAAGACGAGAAGTTTTGGAAAGCCATTATACGCTTAGGCTTGCTAAACGGTCTTATTAGTAAAGACATTGAAAACTATGGCTTGCTAAAAACTACTAACGATGGGCTTAGTTTTATAAACTCGCCTACGCCTGTAGAAATGCCTTTAGATGTTACTTATGAGAAAATAAACGAGGACGATTTTGACCACGTACCTGTAGAGAATATTTTTGATAAAGTACTGTTTGGCCTTTTAAAAGACCTTACCAAAAAAATAGGAAAGCAAAAAGGGTTACCCCCTTATGTTATATTCCAAGAACCATCGCTTGAAGATATGGCGGGCAAGTACCCCATAAGTATGGAAGAGATGGAAGTGATTGTGGGTGTTGGTAAAAACAAAGCCTTAAAATTTGGTAAACCATTTATTGAGCTTATAGCCAAATATGTTGAAGACAACAATATAGAACGTCCGCAAGATATTGTAATACGCACCGTGCCCAATAAATCAGGCAAAAAAGTACAGTTGATACAAAATATTGACAAGAAAGTTAATCTTGAAGATATCAGCCGATCAAATGGTATGACTATGCCCGAGTTGATAAAAGAACTAGAGAATATTGTATACTCGGGTACAAAAATCAACATCAAGTACTACATCAATGATATTTTGGATGATGATAGGCAAGAAGAAATTTTTGACTATTTTAAATCAACCGAAGAAGATTCTATTAACGATGCTGTGAAAGAATTTGATGGCGAATACTCGCTAGAAGAGTTGCAACTAATGCGTATTCAGTTTATTTCTGAAATGGCAAACTAACTTTTTTTAAATTTTTTTAAAAATTGTTTGATAACTTGGTGTAGATTGTTATTTTTGCAGCCCTGTAAATGAAACTGTCCGATGGTGTAACTGGCAACACGTCTGTTTTTGGTACAGAAGAGTCTAGGTTCGAAACCTAGTCGGACAACAACAAAAAAGCACCCTAGTGGTGCTTTTTTTATTTAAGCTCATTAGATTTTTTTAGCTTCACAATTTTAAAAAATTAAGTTTTTTTTTACTTTTGCACTACAATGTCCGATGGTGTAACTGGCAACACGTCTGATTTTGGTTCAGAAGAGTCCAGGTTCGAGCCCTGGTCGGACAACATAGAAAAAGCACCTGCATAGGTGCTTTTTTGTTTTCAGTTCGTGCAGTTTTTTTTAATATTTTATTAACACTTGGACTGTTGAAATAAGCAAACGCTTATTTTTGCAACAAATGAATTCTACCACAAACAACAGAAATCCTGTAAAGCTCTTTTCAGGTACAGCTTCGCACTATTTTTCTCAAAAGATTTCAGACTATATGGAACAGCCTTTGGGAGATATTACTGTGCAACATTTTAGCGACGGTGAAATGCAACCCAACTTTAACGAGTCGGTACGCGGGTGCGATTTGTTCTTAATACAATCCACATTTGCACCTAGCGATAACCTAATGGAGTTGTTGTTAATGATAGATGCAGCCAAAAGGGCTTCGGCACATTATATCATTGCTGTAATACCTTATTTTGGCTTAGCTCGACAAGACCGCAAGGATAAACCCCGTGTGGCTATTGGTTCTAAAATGGTTGCCGATATTTTAGAAGCAGTAGGAGTGAGCCGTGTGATGACTATGGATTTGCACGCACCACAAATACAAGGCTTTTTTGATATACCTGTTGATCATTTAGATGCTTCGGTAATATTTATTCCTTATATACACAGTTTAAAATTACCGCAACTTACTATAGCTGCACCAGATATGGGTGGAACTGCAAGGGCGCGTTATTTTGCCAAAATTTTGGGTTGCAACTTGGTAGTTTGTGATAAAGAAAGAAAGCGCGCTAACGAGGTTGCCGGTATGACGGTGATTGGTGAAGTAGAAGGTGCTGATGTGGTAATAATTGATGATTTGGTAGATACGGGTAATACCCTTTGCAAAGCTGCCAAAATGATGAAAGAAAAAGGTGCTAACAGTGTACGCGCATTTTGTACCCATCCGGTACTATCAGGTGCGGCATACGATAATATAAATAACTCTGTATTGGATGAGTTGGTAGTGTGTGATACAATACCTTTAAAACAAGAAAGCCCAAAAATAAGGGTACTTAGTGCCGCACCATTGTTTGCCGAAGCTATACGTAATATTAACGAGCACGGCTCTATAAGCTCGCTATTTAAAATTAGCAATTCAATACAATCTTCATTACCTTTGCAAACTTGATTTTTTTAAACGCCTGTTAATTAATATGATAGAGCTCCGTAGTGCTGAGGCGTGGTTACGCGGTGTTCGACAGTAATTAATTACTCTAAAAATGAAAACCATTAGACTAATTGGTGAACCCAGAGAGGATTTGGGAACCACAAAATCTCGCCTGCTAAGAGAAGCGGGTAAAGTACCATGCGTATTGTATGGCGGTAAAGAACACATAAACTTTGCGGTTTACCGTGATGATTTTAAAAACCTTGTGTATACCCCTAATACCTATTTGGTACAAATTGAAATTGGAGATAAGAAATACAAATCTATTCTTCAAGATATTCAATTTCACCCGGTAAACGACCTAATTACACACGTTGACTTTTTAGAGATTTCTGAAAGCAACCCTGTATCATTAGCACTTCCAGTGAAAATGAAAGGTAACTCACCAGGCGTACGTGCGGGTGGTAAATTACTTGTTAAAAACAAAAAACTTAGAGTTAAAGGCTTAATTAAAGATATGCCTGACTTTATAGAAGTTAATATTGATGCCCTTGAGTTGGGTAAATCAGTAAAAGTTGGTGAAATTAGTGTTGATGGCCTTGAATTGCTTGATGCACCTGCAAATGCTATTGTGAGCGTATTGGCAACAAGGGCTTCAAAAGAAGCTGCTAACGCTGCTAAATAACATATTGTAGCAAAGCTACCATTTTAGTAAATTTATCAGAAAGCTCTCCAAATATTATGGGGAGCTTTTCTGTTTCTATGCCTGTTTTGCTTATTGTTTCTATTTCAAAACACAAATCTTTTGCCCACTCTGCACCCATCAACCCATAAGAAGATTTCATTTTATGTGCCGCTGAGCGTACCCTGTCTAAATCATTAGCTATTAAAGCATCGGCAAGGTTTCCCATATCATCGGGCACCGTACTTAAAAAAATATCAATAAACCTTTTTAACATCGAATCGTCGTAGCTTACTTGCTCGTAAAGCATATTCAAATCGTAAAGGTTGCTAACTAACTCAGGCATTGGAGTGTCAAAATAATAAAAAAACCGAATTTCGAAGTTAATCTTGTGTTTACCAAACGTTTGTATTAACAAATAATTAACATTAACAGATGAAGGCCTTTGTATACCATAGTGGCGGGAAAGACGCTTTAGCCGCCCTACATTTATTTATAAATAATTATGGAATATACCCGCAATTGCTAGTTTGCACAGTTGATGAGTACGATAGGGTAGCTGCCCACCAAGTGCATAAAAGTTGTATTGTGGCACAAGCCAAAGCAATAGAAATGCCTATACAGTTTATTACAATACCTGCATTTTCGGCCAATGAGGTGTATGAACATATTATACTGAAACACTTATCATTATTAAAGCAAGAGGGCTATACCCACGCCATTTGTGGTGATATTTTTTTAGAAGAAATTAAAAACTACCGTATAGCATTGCACCGAAAAATAGGTATCGAATGTATTTTTCCGCTTTGGGGGATAAATACACAAGCTCTAAACAAACAAATTATCGATTTAGGCATAAAAGCAATTGTAGCTTCTGTTGATTCAAAGTATCTGCCTGTGCATTATGTAGGGGCTGAATATGATAAGGAGTTTATTAAAAACTTACCCGATAACATAGATCCTTGTGGCGAAAATGGAGAGTTTCACACCTTTGTATACAATGCTCCTTTATTTCAGTATCGGTTAGAAATTGAAATGGGTAAAACAGGAGAGGTTAGTTATAATATCAATACACCCTATGCCACCACTATGGCTTACCAAGAAATTAGCTGTGTGCAATAATATTTATACTATCATCCTCAATAATTAGCTGGTTTATAGTAGTACCCAATAGGGTAGGGGCTTTTATGCCTGCACCCCACATTTTTTGTGCAGTAATTATTCGTGCTTCGTCCCACAAATCAGCAGCGATAAACCTTTGCAGAGTGGCTGCTCCACCCTCTACAATAACCGATTGTATATTATGGCGGTATAATATTTCTAATATGGCAGGTATAGTATTTTCAGCCTGTTCATAAAAAACCGTGCCTTCTTGTGCAGTTTTTTTGCTGTTAACCACAATAGTTTTAGCCTCACTATTAAAAAGTGGTTGCTGTGTAGGTACTTCTAAATTAAAATCTAAAAGCACGCGGACGGGATTTCTGCCTTGCCACAGTCGGGCTGTTAGTGATGGCGTATCAAGCAACGCTGTATTTTTACCCACCAAAATAGCATCCTCTTCAGTGCGCCAACGGTGCACCAATACATCTGTTTGAGGGTGGCTTATACGTTTATCTAAGCTGTTTCCTTCTTTACCTCTACCCATAAAACCATCGGTAGTTTGCGCCCATTTTAGCACCACAAAAGGTCTTTTCTTTTCGTTATAACAAAAAAAACGACGGTTTAGCGCACGGCATTCTTGCTCCAGTACTCCTACTTTTACCTCAATACCTGCATTTTGTAATTTTTCTATTCCCTTTCCTGCTACTTGGCTAAAGGTATCAACAGTGCCAATAACCACGCGTTGTATTTTATGGTGAGTAATCAAATCGGCACAAGGCGGTGTTTTTCCGTAGTGCGCGCAAGGTTCTAAGTTTACGTATAGGGTGCTTTGGGGTAAAAGGCTTTTATCGGCTACATTGTTTATGGCGTTTACCTCAGCATGGGCTTGTCCATATTTTTGGTGGTAGCCCTCGCCAATTATTACATCGTTGTAAACCACTACACAGCCCACCATTGGGTTGGTGCTAACGCTACCTAAACCATTGGCTGCCAGTTGTATGCAACGTTGCATATATAAATCGTCGTTTATTTTGTTCACTTCACGTTGATTTTATCGTGTTTTGTATTACAAATGTGCAAGTTTTATTAATTTTGAGGTGAAATTGCCATCGAAATATATACAAATAATAAGCACTGCCCTAAAAACGGTTTGTATATGTAAGCTCAATTTTATTTTTGTGTTCATCATATATGACGTTTAACCAAAAGCAAACACAATTTTCTTTACTGCTACAAAATATTTATTCTAAAGAAGAGGCTGAAAGCATAACTGAGTACGTTTTTCAGGAATTACTTCGGGTAAATGCAATAGAGCTTCGTCAGAAAAAGGATGAACTTATTCCTGCTGATATTGCCGAGCAGTTGGATTTGATACTAAAACGTTTGTATCAACACGAGCCTGTGCAATACGTTTTGGGCATAGCTTATTTTTATGGGCTTAGGTTTGTGGTTAATCAAAATGTATTAATTCCTCGCCGCGAAACCGAAGAGTTAGTAGAACTTTTGGTGAAACAAAACACCTTGCCCAACCCTAAGATTTTGGATATAGGCACGGGCAGCGGATGTATAGCCATAACCGCAAAATGTCTAATCCCCAATGCTGAGGTGTATGCAATTGATAAAGAAGAGAATGCTATTCGCACTGCCAGAAACAATGCCTTATTATTATTACAAAAGAATAAAGAAGACAAATTTGTTACCCGTGATATTTTTGATAAAAGTTGGTGGGGTAGCTTGGGCAAGTTTGATATAATAGTATCGAACCCACCTTATGTGACTGATGGAGAGAAAGAACAAATGCAGCCAAATGTGCTTGATTACGAGCCTGAACTGGCTTTGTTTGTACCCGATAGCGACCCTTTGAAATATTACGATACTATTGCCGATTTTGCTTTAGAACATTTAAGCCCAAACGGTAAACTGTATTTTGAAATAAACGAAGCATTTGGCCCTCAAACCCAAATTATGTTGCATCAAAAGGGGTATACCCACACACAATTATATAAAGATATGCAGGGCAAAAATCGTATAGTAAGTGCCTACATTGCATAGTCTTTTTTTGCCAAAAACTATTTCAACTTCATTTCATTAAGCCGTAATATTGCACCCAATGGATTTGCAAAACAAAACAGCAATTATTACAGGTGTTAGCAAAGGGATAGGCAAAGCCCTTGTTCTTCAGTTATTAGGAAAAGGTTGCCGCGTGGCGGGCTTAGGTCAAACGCAGCCCGATTATACCCACCCCAATTTTTTATTTGTAAAAACTGATGTACGCGATTATGCCAATTTTGAGGCTAGCGTAAACCAAGTGCAACAACACTTTGGTAAAGAGTTGCACATATTGGTAAACAATGCTGGACTAGGCTATTTTGCTTTTTTAGAAGATACCACTATTGAGCAATGGAAAGAAATGTACGATACTAATGTAAACGGTACATTTTACGGTTGCAAATTAGTTTTGCCTCAAATGAAAGCACAAGAATACGGACACATTATTAATATAGCATCAGTAGCAGGACTTGAGGGCTATCCGCAGGTTGGCGCATATTGCAGTACCAAATTTGCGGTACGTGGTATGACAGAGAGTTTGTATAAAGAAGTACGCGATTTTAGAATAAAAGCTACTTGCGTATACCCTGGGTCAGTTAAAACAGACTTTTTTAAAAACAGCCCCGGTATAAAACCCCACGATTATATGTTAATGCCTGATGATGTGGCAACAGCTTTGGTGCAAATATTAGAAACCCCTGATAACTATCATACGGTAAACTACGAGATTCGCCCCTTGCAACCCAAAGGACCGAAGAAATAAATCTCAAATTCTAAATTCTAAATTTGAAATTAAAAAAATGGCAATACGACTTTTTGTAACAGGCGGAACTTTTGATAAAGAGTATAACGAGCTAACAGGGCAACTACATTTTAAAGATAGTCATTTGCCTGAGTTGTTAGAAAAGGGGCGAAGTCGCTTAGATATTAGTATACGTACACTGATGATGGTTGATAGTTTGGAAATGACCGATACCGACCGTAATATTATTGTTGAAAGTTGCGAGCGTTGCCCCGAAAAGCAAATAGTAATTACTCACGGTACCGATACTATGGCTGAAACAGCCAAACTATTGGCTCAACACATAAAAGATAAAACCATAGTGATAACAGGAGCTATGATACCTATTAAGTTTGGTAGTAGCGACGGATTATTTAATTTAGGTAGTGCTTTGGCCTATGCACAATCCCTACCTGCGGGGGTGTATGTGGCTATGAACGGACGCTTTTTTAATTGGGATAATGTGCGCAAAAATAAGCAAACGGGCACTTTTGAAGAACTAAGCTAATATACTGAGTTGAGTAAAAAGCTGCTGAAATATTTTTGGAGAGCCCTTTTAGTGGCCTTTGTAGCTCTAAATGTTTTGGCTGCCTTTCATGCTTGGAAGTTTACACACTTTTATGCCGATGCACCTCAGCACAAAAATGCCCAACAGTTTAGTTTTGGTGAAAAACTAAATGCCATTGTTTTTGGAATAAAGGTAAACGACTCAAAAATTGGTGATGTAATTCCTCTTTCACACGATACCATTGTATTTACCACTGCCGATAATTTAACTATTGATGCGTGGTATGCCACTCAAAACAATGTTAAAGGCTGTGTCGCTCTTTTTCACGGGCATTTGGCTACCAAATCGGCTGTGTTGGCTGAGGCTATGGCATTTTACAAAATGGGTTATGATGTGCTTTTGGTTGATTTTAGAGGGCATGGCAATAGTGCGGGAGATTACTGCACCATAGGATATAAAGAGGGCGAAGAAGTAAAACTGGCCTATGATTTTTTAGTAGGAAAAGGAGAAAAGAAAATAGTGCTTTGGGGAGTATCAATGGGGGCGGCAGCTATTACCAGTGCTTTTGATAAATACGATATGCAGCCACAAGGAGTGATTTTAGAGTTGCCTTATGGTAGCTTGCTGCAAGCGGTAAAAGCGCGCACCAAAATGATGGGGTTGCCTGCACAGCCCATCGCATCACTGCTTACTTTTTGGGGTGGGGTAGAAAACGGCTTCAATGCCTTTGCACTAAAACCTGCCTCGTATGCAAAAAAGATAAATTGCCCTGTGTTATTGCAAGCAGGTTTACAAGATAATAGGGTAGGGATGGATGAAATTGAAGCTATATACAGCAATATTACTTCACCCAAAAAAATAAAAGAAGTATACCAAGGCGCAGGTCATCAATCGCTATTGCAAAATGAACCTGAAAAGTGGCTAAAAGCAGTTAATGATTTTTTTTTAGCCCAATAGATTATATTTACTAAAAAAATCTAATCTATGAAAAAAGTTATTCTGCTACTTGTTTTTTGCTTAGTATTTGCGGCATCGTACGCACAAGAAGTATTTAAGGGGGAAGAGGCAGTAAAAGATTGCCAAATTGAATTGAAGATTAAATATGTTAATACCAAAAAGGATTTAAAATATGCTGAGCCTTACAATGGCAAAGAAATTATTTGGGTAACAAAAAGCAAGGGTACGTACACTGTTCAAAGAATGTATTTAGTGATTGAGGAGGTGAAGGGAGAAAAATATATTTACCTTACCCCAAAAGATAAATACGAGGCAGGGCAAAAAGAGGCTGTTTTTATCAAGTTTAAATCAAAGAAGTTTAAATTTTATTTAGCCGAGTGCTACGATACTAAGTAGGCTAATACAAAGCCACTACTTTATCTACACGGTTTACATCAAAACCTAATCTGCCCAAGTCAAAACCCTGTCCGCTGGGTTCGGCACTAAGGTATTTATCACCCTTATAGGTAAAACTAAAGTTGGCTGCATTGGCAGGTAATTTTAGGGCAATAGCTACGTGCTCGTCTTTCTCGTATAGCAGGGCAGCACTTTGCACGTTTAATAATTCTTTGGCAAGCGTAGCGTATAAAATTACCTTGTCTTCACAGTCGGCAAAATCATTGTACAGGGTTTCTTCGGCGAAAGAGTAACGCTCGTAGCCCCAGTTTTCATCATCGGTTTTGTAGGGTATGCTTTGCACAAATTTTAGTAAAAAGCCCAGTGCCTCACGTTGTTTCATAGGGGCGATGGTTTTGTGCAAACTGGCAATAAGGCTTTGCTGCATACTTTGAGAAAAACCATAGTTTACATACATATTGCCCAACTCCATTACAGGCAAATCTTTTAGGTATAGTATTAATGATTGATTGATGGTAGCACTAAAACGATATTGTTTGCCTGCGTAATCAAAGGCAAAGTCCTTTTGTTTTTTTAGTGCGTTTAGTTTGGGATAAGCAGTAGTATTAAAATTAAAAATTTTAGTGCGAGTATTAAAGCTTTTGGGATGGTATTCGGCTACGCTGCTATTGGTTGGGGTGGCAAGGGTAAAGCTGAGGTCGGTATAGCGTTTACCACCTTTGTTTATATAGGCTATGCCATAAGGTTCAATGTTTAGCCGCCCGTAAATAGTAATGTCTTTTTTGGTGTAGCACAGCATTATATCCATGCTATCGTGGTACAGAATGTACCATTTGATAAGTGTTCTAAAATTTGGGGGTTTGTGGGCAAATGCTTTTTCAGCAAAAGCATTTACCAAAAGTACCTTCCCCACATCGTCAAGCCCGTATTGGGCGGTAGTAGTTCTAAACTGATGAATTAAAGAAACATAGTCCTTGCTAATGCTCTCTTCATCAAACCTTGCAATAAATTGTTCAACAGCGCTTTCATATCGTATATCATTTAGTTTGTTATCGTAGTTAATGCTAATGTTATGGCCGTAAAAATCAACAGCTATATCTCTCTTCTCTATACCTTTAACAGCCGTATGGTAAATGAAAACCAAAAGCAGTGCCAAAGTTTCTTTCTTTATATTATTAAACGCCATAATTAGCTTAAACGTTGCAAGTAAATGTTATTTCATGCGCTATATTTTTTGTGTGTTGTGGGTGATTATAATAGTATAACTGTTTTTTGTGGTGGTAAATTGTGGAGATGGCTAAAAAGTTTAGCAAACAGTTTAAGTTTTAGGTTTCAAGTTTTATCACTATCAACCAACAACTATCAACTAAGCACTAAACTATTTTCCAATTTGGCCTAGATGGGTGTGTTTAAAACCTGTTTCGTATTTTAGTCCGTAGCCCATTAGCCTGTCCATAGCCGAGTGGCTAAAAAGTATTACACCTATAAGTACTGTAACATCATTGTGCAGGTAAAAACCTAAGCCTGCTATTAGCAAAGCAATGCCCTTGTGGTGAAAAATATTATACATGGCTGCACCAGTTTTGTTGCCTGCCAAATAGCCCAGCATACCAATATCAGGGGTAAGGATAAGTGCCGCAAAAACCCACCAAGAAAAGGGAAGTTGGGCAAAAACAAGTATACCCAAAGCAAATTGGGCGGCTTCTTCAAGTTTTAGTGTGTTTTTCATACTACAAACCTACAAGGGTAGGGTAGTAGCTCCGCTTGACAAAAATCAAGAATTACGTTCTGTCAATTTTTTGCGCAATCGGCTAAGAGTTTCAGGCTTCATGCCCAGCATACTGGCAAGGTATTGCAGGGGTGCACGTAAAACCAATTGTCGCCTATCAGTAAGTAGTTTTTCGTAGCGTTCTTCGGCAGTGTGGTGCAATTGCGAGAACATACGCTCTTCTAACCCTAAATAACTATTTATAAGCAGTTGGCTTTCAAATATTCGCCATATTGTATGTTTTTGTAGTAGTGTGCGATGATCGTCGCAATCCAGCACCAAAAGTTCGCAATCGGTTATGGCTTGCAAATTCCAACGGCTGGGGGTTTTATAGCTAAAGCTGCTAAGCGAGGTATCAAAAAAGCCTTCATCACTTATCCAGTGGGTTATTTCGGTGTCGTTCACCTCGTGCCAAGTGCGCAGTAAACCTTTGTTTACAAAGGCAACCTGTGTGCATACCTGCCCTGCTTTTACCAAATAATCACCTTTTGCAAGATGTAAGGGCTTGAAATATGAAAGTACATCTTTCAACACATTGTCATCAATGGCAATAAATTGGCGAAGGGTTTGGGCTAAGTCCATAGCCAAATATAGTTAACTGAATAAAAAATTGAGTGTTTATGGTGATAGAGTTTTTGATACTTTTGTTAAAATGAATGAAATAGAAAAAAATGAAAAACTCTAAAATACAAGGGCTTGAATTACTCCAATTTAATCATGCAGGAGCAATGCAATTAAAAAATGGGGAAACAATTAATTATGGCGTAATAAGAAAAACGGAAAATGAGGTTGTTTACTATACAGGAAAGGGATTAAGAGAAATGTGGAAACCAGATATGACTGAAGACGAAAAGAGAAAAGCTGACGAACTAAAAGAGATTGAAAAAGGTGAAAATGGAGAGCAAAGACTAATGAGCTCAGGTCATATTGCTAGTACTAAGTTCGAGGAAATAATACGAATAATGTTTTAGTTTATTCCTTCCCCTTCTCGCCCACAAACTGGTCTTGCGGGTGTTTAAAAAACACATTAAAAGTAGTTAGGCTACCGTAGCAGCGGGTAATGTATTGTTGTATATCCACCTTTGCTTCATCGGGCAATTTGCTGGCATTTACCTTTTGTTCCATAGTGCGCAGACGGTCGCGCAGCATCACTATTTTATGAAAAAATTGTTCAATAGGTACTTCTTTGTTGGCCAAATCCCTACGGCCGGGTTGCAAAATCATTTTACCGCCCGTCCATTTTTCACCTAAGGGTACTAATTCGCTAACATCAGCCCATTTTTGCAATATGCGCGTTAGCGAGCGTTCAACCTCGTACATACTCACCATATCGGTATCGGGCACCATTTCATCAATCACTTCTAATTCATCAGTATTGGGTATTTCCTTATAGCCACTACTCATAAAAGTAATTTGCAGTGTTGATGATTTTACGTTTATCACCACGCCATCGCCATGTATGGGGTGTTTAATGCGAGAGCCTATGCCTAAATTGTATTCCATGTACTGTTCAGTTTTTTTGTAAGATGGCTTTTAGGGTATGCCCGTTGTATAGCCATGTGGGCGAATATAAGCAACGGGTTAAAAATGTTTGTTTTAAATAGTCTTAAAATTTTTACAAGTACATTTTTTCATCGGTTTTAAACTGTCGAATAAGGCTTTGTGTTTTTTGGGTGAGTAAACATTATTCTTGTTCGCTTGCGAACATAGCGGCTTCATCTATTCCTGTGCCAATACTATAAAGACACTAATAGTGCATACGTCTAGCTTATCAACTTTGCGACTTCAACCCTTTGCGTGAAAATATTTTCATGGGTTTTCATCTGTCGGGGCTAAAACTCCATAGGCCAAAAGGCATCTTCAATATGGTGTATTTCTTGTTTTTTAGCATTTAATATCACCGCTACAATATCAAAACGTATTTCGCCATCAATAGGTGTAGCATCAACAAAAGCATCCGCAGCTTTTTGCAGTTGTTTTTGCTTGGCTTTTCCTACGGCTTCTTCGGGGTAGCCAAAATAATCGGTTTCGCGGGTTTTCACCTCCACAAATACCCAATCGTTACCTATGCGGGCTATAATGTCTACCTCAGCACGTCCATGTCGCCAGTTTCGGTGCAAAATCTCGTAGCCTTTCTCCACAAGGTAGTTTGTGGCAAGGTTTTCGCCCGTTTGTCCCAGTACAATATGTGGTGCATCAGCCATCACAACGAAAATAACTAATTTTGCACCAATGGTAGCCGTAAAAAAACTCGATTTAGGCACAATAGACTACAAAGAGGCTTGGGATTTTCAGGAAAAACTATTCGCCGAGAATGTAGACTTGAAGTTTGCGCACAGGCAAAAAGAGTTAACTGTTCCGTCGATTGTTGACAGTCAACCGTCGACAGAAAAACCAAACACCACCAACCATTTGCTATTTTGCGAGCACCCACACGTGTATACATTGGGCAAAAGCGGCAAACCCGAAAACTTGTTGGTTGATGATGAGGGGCTGAAAGAAATTGACGCTACTTATTATAAGATAAATAGGGGAGGAGATATAACCTACCACGGATACGGACAAATGGTGGTGTATCCTATTTGGGATTTGGAAACCTATTTTTATACCGATATACACCGTTTTTTGCGCGATTTAGAAGAGGCTGTTATTTTAACCATGGCCGATTTTGGTATTAAAGCAGGACGACTAGAAGGGTTTACAGGTGTTTGGTTGGATGGTGATGATCCCGAAAAGGCACGTAAAATATGCGCTATGGGTATACGTTGCAGCCGATGGATAACTATGCACGGTATTGCTTTGAATGTAAACACTGATTTAGCTTACTTTGACTATATTGTGCCCTGTGGTATTGACGACAAGGCAGTAACCAGTATGCAAAAAGAACTAAACCGACATATTGACCTGACAGAAGTGAAGGAAAGGTTTAGTTTTCACCTTTCGTACCTGTTTGGTATAGATTTTAACGATTGATAGTATATTAAAGACATTTAAACACAAAAAAATAATCATCATAATTTATGAAACGTTCAACCATTATTGTATTAGTTATTGCAGGTTTGCTTATACTTTGGGGTATATCTGTACAAAGAGGTTTAGTTAATAAAGAAGAAGCAGTAAACAAAACATGGTCAGATGTGCAAAGCAGCTACCAACGTCGTTTTGATTTAATACCCAACCTACAAGCAATAGTAGAAGGTGCAGCAGACTTTGAGAAAAGCACTTTGACAGAAGTAATTGAAGCACGTGCAAAAGCTACTTCGGTAAATATTGATGCAAGCAATCTAAGCCCCGAAAATATTCAAAAATTTCAAGCTGCTCAAGGCGAGTTAAGTAGTTCTTTAAGTCGATTGTTAGTTTCAGTAGAACGTTACCCGCAACTTACAGCAACACAAAATTTTAAGGATTTTCAAAATCAATTAGAAGGTACTGAAAACCGCATCAATCGTTCTCGCGATTTGTTTAACGAGGCCGTACAAAACTATAATGCTTCGATAAGAAGATTCCCCGGTAGTGTATTGGCCGGTGCGTTAGGTTTTGAAAGAAAAGGTAGCTTTAGTGCTGATGCCGGTGCTGAAAATGCTCCAAAAATTGATTTTAAGAAAGATAAATAGTAGTAAGCCCTATACATAATGCCTATACTAACCAAAGAAGACGAAGTACTAATAAAAGAAGCTATTGCTGAGGCTGAAAACCAAACCAGTGGCGAGGTAAAAGTACATATAGAACCCTACTGCAAAACGGATACAATGCAAAGAGCTAAACAGCTTTTTAATCAGTTAGAATTATACCGCACAGCAGCTAGAAATGGGGTGTTAATTTATGTAGCTTTTAAAGACCATAAGTTTGCCATTTTAGGCGATGAGGGCATACATGCTAAAGTAGGTCAGAATTTTTGGGATAGTACAAAGGAATTAATGGCCGGACATTTTAAAAACGGATTATTAGTAGAAGGTTTGTGCGAGGGAATTAGAATGGCGGGAGAACAACTAAAAGTACATTTTCCATATCAAAGTGATGATAAGAATGAGTTGAGTGATGATATTTCGTATGGAGGTGGTAATGCGTAAAGTTTTAAGCCTAATATATATTCTAGCTTTTGTTATACCTGTTTTTGGTGCAGAAATACCTCTTAAACCTAATACCCTTGTTAACGATTATGCTAATATACTAACTAGAGGAGAAATAGGCTCTTTAGAAAGTATGTTAGTAGCCTATAGCGATAGTACCAGCAATCAGATTGCTGTTGTTATTGAAAATAGCTTAGATGGAGAAGAACCCTTTACACGTAGTATTAATATAGCTGAAGCATGGGGCATAGGTGGTGCTAAAAGAGATAACGGGATTTTGTTATATGTAGCCATTGCCGACCGTAAAATGTATATACAAGTGGGGCGTGGATTGGAGGGAGCCGTTACTGATTTACTTGCAGGGCGGATTATAGAAAACGAAATAAAACCTTATTTTAAAAGAGCAGATTATTATAACGGAATAAGGAATGGCGCACTAGCCATAATGAAAGCTGCCGCGGGCGAATATGAAGCCGAGAAGCACAGTACTAGAGGAAGCAAAGGTTTACCCGCATGGATGATAATATTATTTGTGATCATTATGATTGTTATAACCATATTTAGAAGAAGTGGCGGTGGCGGCGGTACTTATGGTGGTAGAAGGCATTATGGCGGCGGGTACTATGGTGGTGGCGGATATAGTGGCGGAGGCGGTGGCGGCTTTGGTGGTTTTGGTGGTGGAAGTTTTGGTGGTGGAGGTTCAGGCGGAAGCTGGTAATTAGCTTTTAATCTTATAACTAACAGCAAGCAACCATTAGCTAAATGCTTGAGTATATTGACTTAGAAAAAATATTAATGCTTGATATTGAGACTGTACCCCAACAGCCCGATTATCACGATTTGCCCGAAAAGTTTAAAGAACTTTGGGTGAAAAAAGCAGAAACATTTATAAAAAATAACGAAAACCCTACACCTGCCGAAGCCTACGGCAGGGCGGGGATATATGCCGAATTTGGCAAAGTAGTTTGCATATCGTTTGGCATTTTTGTTAAAGATAATACAACAGAATGCGGTTATAATTTTCGTATAAAATCTATCATCAATCACGATGAAAAAATATTATTGCAAGAGTTTGCTGATTTATTAACCGCAAAATTCAATCGTGGTGATAGCCTTTTGTGTGGCCACAATGCCAAAGAATTTGATTTCCCCTATATGTGTCGCCGTATGTTGGTAAACGGAATTAAAATACCCGCCATACTTAACAATCAAGGTAAAAAGCCTTGGGAAGTGCAGCATATTGATACTATGGAGCTATGGAAATTTGGCGATTATAAAAACTACACTTCGTTAGAATTATTAGCTACTATTTTTGATATACCTACCCCAAAAGACGATATTGATGGTAGCATGGTAGGCGATATTTATTGGAAGCTAAACGATTTAGAACGGATAAAAGAATATTGCCAAAAAGATGTAATAACTGTGGCTCGTCTTTTATTAAGCTATAAGGGTTTACCCATCCTTAGTGATGAAAACATTACTTTTGCCTGAAATTATCCAAAAAGGCTTTGAAACTAATTACCCCAAAAAACTGGCAACAGTATGAATTGATTGACTGTGGCAACTTTGAAAAACTAGAACGTTTTGGCGACTATACTCTGGCTCGCCCTGAACCACAAGCCATTTGGGATAAACAATTGCCACAACGCGAGTGGGATAATCTTACCACTGCTAGGTTTGCACAAAAAAGCAGCCACAGCGGCGAGTGGGAAAAGTTGAAAAAAATGCCCAATAACTGGCATTTAGAATACAGCTACCACAAGCATAAACTTAGGTTTAAACTGGCTCTTACTTCTTTTAAGCACGTGGGTGTTTTTCCTGAGCAAGCCGAAAATTGGGATTTTATTATTGATAGTATAAAAGGTTTTTCTACCCCTCAACCCAAAGTACTTAATTTGTTTGCCTATACTGGTGGCGCATCGTTGGCGGCTAAAGCTGCGGGTGCTGATGTAGTGCACGTTGATAGCGTGAAACAAGTTGTAAGCTGGGCGCGCGAAAATATGGAATTGAGCCAATTGCGCGATATACGCTGGACGGTTGAGGATGCTGCAAAATTTGTGAAACGTGAAGTGAAACGTGGGCGCAAATACAACGGTATAATATTAGACCCTCCTGCTTATGGTATTGGTGCTAGTGGCGAGCGTTGGAAATTGGAAGAAAGTATTAACGATTTACTAAAAGACGTAGCCCAATTGCTTGACCCTAAAGATTATTTTTTGGTGCTAAATACTTATTCATTAGGTTTTTCAGCTTTAATTATCGAGAATTTAATTAATAATCACTTTTCGTCATTTAAAAACCGTGAAGTAGGCGAATTATATCTCAATGCTAATTCGGGCGTTAAACTTCCTTTAGGGGTGTTTGCACGAATGAATTCAAAATAAAATTTTCATCACATTTTTTCGTTTAGCTAATAACTATGAAAACTTCGTTTGCATTTTTATTAGCGATAGTATTGCTGCACTTTTCTTCTTGTGTAACTACATATAACAAAAGTGGTAAAGCAAATCTGCACCCTAATTATAAAACTACAATAGTGGATAGTGTTGCCGTTGTGTATTTTACACATCATCAAACAAATATCAGTTCTATGGCAACCTTTGAGGCTGAAAGTGTTTTAAAACAATGTAGAAACATTAGCTTTCTTACTGCTTCTGAAACCGAAGAACTATTACAAAAAGCAGGGGTATTTGTGTTTCCACAACATACTACAATAATACTGATGGATAGTTTGAGAAAAGTAATCCCTTATAGATATTTATTACGAGGAATAGTTAATCAGTGGGATAACCCAATATTTGGTGATAATCCGCAAGGGCCTAAGGTTAATATTTCTTTGGAGTTGTGGGATTTAAGGAACTCAAAAATTGTTTGGACTTTTAATGGAGGTGAACAATCAACAGCGTTTGGAGGGGAGGGGGTAATTATTAGTAGGGCACATAAAGCTCAAACTCAAATGAATCATTTGTTGAAAAGGGCATTTAAAACATGGGGAGGTTTATGCGATTTTCCTAAGGAGATAGACGAGTAGTTTACAGATCTTCTACCTTAGATATACCCAGCATTTCTACAATATGAGGGCTAAGGCTGGAGTATTTAATATCGATTTTTGCATACACTTTTACAAAGTATAGATTTTGAGTCTTTATTACTTTTTGGTAAGATACTCCGTCAATATTATACGAAAGTATATAGTCAGTGCCATATCCATTGCTAAGTAAAGCTTGAGTAGTTTCGCCAAAAGTAGCTAAATGTACTTTTTTGTATAGCGAGGGCACATTAAAAGAGAAATTAAAGATTAAAACTATATACAGTATAAAAAATACGGTAATACGGTTGCGAATATCAAACTTAAAAGGCCTGTCAATATTCTCAGCATTCCATTTTTTAAACAGTGAGCTTAAAAAATACATTAATGATGAAAGAGAAATTATATAGCCCAAAAACATTTTAAAAAAGGCAGTTTCGCGTTCACCAATATAGTCGTACAAATACCAGTTGCTAAGTATAATAAACAGTGCAAAAAAACTTGTTATGGCAGTAATGGTATACCGCCACGTATAGGGCATTTTTTGTTTTGCTGTTTCATATACCTTTTTTATTTCACGTTCTTCACGCTCTTTCATTTGGCGGCGCATTTGTGCCACCTTCTCACGGCGTTTACGTAACTTTTCTTCGGGAGTTTCTTCGGGTACAAAAGTAAAAACACCTGTCAGGCGCATATCGTACTCGCGCTTTTTGTTTTCATCACCCAATACATTATAGGCAGCAGATATTTGCTTAAAACGTTCTTCGGCCTCAGTATTATTAGGGTTTTTATCGGGGTGGTATAGCACTGCCAATCGCCTAAAAGTGGCGCGAACGTCATCAACAGATGCGTAGTTGGGCAGTCCTAAAATGTTATATAAATTTCCCGATTGGGGCATTCGCCAAAAATAAGATATAGGTTACTTTTGTTTAAACTTTATTTATAGATACAATGTTTTATTTATCACAACGTAAAATAGCCATTCTCATTATCTCAATTAGTATAATTACCTTAAATTCTTGTAAAATGTTTTCACACACCTACTCACGCGGCTCGCATAATCGCGAAATTTTGAATGATTCTACCACCTGCCCTTGGTATGCTGATGGTTATGCCCAGTATACACCAAGTGCTGATGCTGTAACCAAATTACAAAACAGTATTACTGCTGAAAATGAAATTATAGTTTTTGGAGGCACTTGGTGTGGCGATACACAAAACTTACTGCCTAAGTTTTATAAGGTAATGGACGGTATTAAGCCAACACCTAAAACTACTTTAGTACTTGTGGATAGAGATAAAAAAAGCGGAGAGGGCATAGAAAAGCAATACAAAATAGAACGTGTGCCCACGTTTATAATACTTAAAAATGGTGTTGAAGTTGGTCGCGTAGTAGAATCGGTAGAAAACAGTATTGAGGCTGATTTGGCGGCTATATTTAACAGATAGCCTTACAACATATCCCCCTCATCGTTTTTTCTAAAATGGTAGCGGTATATTTTGTATGGGTTGCGTTGTTCTTCGCTATTACTTTCGTCTTCCAACCAATAAGGGTCGCTTTCATCAGGCTCTTCCAATACCACAGGCTCGGGTTTTGCAGGGCCTTGTTTGCGGTAAAACCAAGCTATTACAGCTCCTGCAATGCCACCCGTTAAGTGTCCTTCCCACGATATGTGTTGCTCTATTGGAAAAATGCCCCATATAAGGCTTCCGTATAAAAAAACTACTAATAGAGATATGGTAAGTAAACGCCCGTTGCGCCTAAAAATGCCGCTGAAAAACAGGAATGCAGCCAAACCGTATATAAATCCGCTTGCGCCAATGTGGTATGAAGAGCGACCTATAATCCAAAGCCAAAAGCCCGACATTAGTAGTATAAGCAGCGAAGCTTCCCAAGCTATCTTTCTATAAAAATAAAAAAGCAATGTGCCAAGTGCCAGTAGCGGTATAGAGTTATCAAATAAGTGGTAAAAATCGCCGTGTATAAAGGGAGAGAACAGTATGCCCTTTAGTCCACTGGTTTCTCGTGGTAATACTCCGTACGAGCTAAAACTAATATTAAGTACCACTTCTACTATTTTTATACCCCACATGATGGCCACAAAAAATAGAGATGTTTTGAAACTAGCTATTATCTTTCTTAATTCTTCTTTCACAATCTAAAAAATCAAAAACACAAGGTACTAAAACCATGCTAAACCATATCTAAGGTGTAAATTTGCCACAAAAAGAAGAATTATGTTTGGAAAATTAGCAGAGGCCAAGCAAAAGGCCGACGAAATAAAACAACGTTTAGAAACTATTACTGTTGTGGGCGAAGCCGAAAGCGGTGCCGTAAAAGTAACAGCAACAGGCAACAGGCGTATAGTTGATGTTTTTATTGATGAAAAACTTTTAGGTGATAGGGAACAACTGCAAGACATATTGACTGTAGCAGTGAACCGCGCCCTTGAAAAGGCCGACAATTTGGCTGAAACTGAAATGAGCGCGCTTACCAGCCAACTATTGCCCGGCTTGGGAAATATGTTTGGCGGCTAAATAATATATTATAATCCCCTTTGTTCATCTTAAAAAAGAAAATGAAGGGGATTTCCATCAGTAATTAATAATGTATTTACTAGGAATTAAGATCAGTTTTGTAAACTGTTAGCACACATCTACTACTAATACAGATTATGCCAAATAAAAGTGAACAGGTTACTATAATGGTGCAGTGTTATTTTTCAATTCGCTTTTTTCTAGGCAAATAGTTCTGATACTATCAGCTGCGTTACTATTAGCAAAAGAATCATTTTGAACTTCTTTAAAAGGGATTTTTGTAAATTCATCAATAATACAATCGCAGTATTTTTCAATATCGTTAGTCTCTTTTAGGTCAGAATTATTCAGTTCTTGAAGCATACTTTTTTTAGATGCTTCTATCAACTTATCAGTCCATGTTATAGTTCTTACATTGGTCATGCACACTTCTAAGTCAACCTCATTAGCTAGTTCTTTATTGCTTTTTATTCCATCAGCTATAATATCAAACCTTCCTTTTCTTAATTCCCACTGAAACTCTTCTTTTATCTTGTCTGAATTTGATAAGTTCTCAGCCATACACTCGCATAGTTTTTTTCTTTCTTCAAAATCGGGGAAAAACTCTTTTTGTCCATCGATACACTTTTTTAGAGGTATAGTCATTCCATTTACTTCAGTATAATACTGTGGAGTCATAAGAGAGCCTAGCCTAGTACCTAAAAAAGTCAGAAATATTAGTATAGAGATAACGAAGTATTTTAAATCAGCTACCCATTTTAATGAAGACTCGTTTTTATGGAAGTCCTTTTTTAAAAGCCATGATGCAATAACTAGAAAGGTTAAATTAGCTGTCAAAACGCCTAAGGAGTATGGGTCTAATCCAATATGCCCCTTTAAACTATCAGAAAATGCATTTGCGGCACTAAAAAGAATTGCTATCGCTATAAGTGTTTTGTAAGTGGCGTTTCTTAACATATTTGTAGCCAAAAATATTGAAATAGTGTAGTAAGGAACGTATAAACCTCACATATTTTTTTAAAATATGTATTTAGCCATTAAGTTTTACCTTTGCCCGCATGAGTTTTCTATTAGCCCCTTCTGTACTTTCGGCCGATTTTGGTAATCTGCAACGCGATATTGAAATGATAAACCGCAGCAAGGCCGATTGGTTTCACGTAGATATAATGGATGGTGTGTTTGTACCCAACATTTCGTTTGGTTTTCCCGTCATTAAAACCATAAAAAAGTATGCTACTAAGCCTTTGGATGTTCATTTGATGATAACCAAGGCCGAACGCTATATTAAAGAATTTAAAGAAGCCGGAGCCGATATACTAAGTATACACTACGAGGAAGCAGTACACCTGCACCGCACCGTATATGCTGTAAAAGAAGAAGGAATGAAGGCAGGTATAGTGCTAAACCCACACACGCCTGTTAGCTTTTTAGAAGATATAGTGGCCGATGTTGATTTGGTGTTGTTGATGAGTGTAAACCCCGGCTATGGCGGGCAAAAATTTATTGAAAACACATACAGCAAAATAAGCGATCTTAGGGATATGATAGAACGCAGAAACTCTAATGCAGTAATTGAAATAGACGGAGGTGTTAACCTTGAAAATGCTGCCGATTTGGTAAAAGCAGGTGCAAATGTGCTTGTGGCAGGCAATGCTGTGTTTGCTACCCCTAATCCCGAAGAAACTATTGCCGCGTTTAAAAACCTTACAATTTAATAACCATTTTGCCGTTTAGTAGCTTGTTGATGTTGCGATACCAATTACTAATTCTACTTAGCTTACTAAGCGTATGCGTGTTTGCACAAAACGCCACTATATCTGGTCGTGTAACCGATAGTACAGGCGTGCCTGTGCCCGATGCTTCTGTATATATACAAGGCAATGATAAAGGTAGTTTTACCAATGCCAATGGTTACTATAGTATAACAATACCTGCGCGTCAAAAAGTAAACCTTATATACAGCTACCTAAGTGCTACTCCATTTTTGCGTGAAGTAGGGCCACTAGCGGCAGGGCAAAAAGTAGAAATTGATGTTACCCTTAACTTTAAGGCAATTACAGTTAAAGAGACAGAAATAGAAATTGAACGCGACCGCGATAAAGCAAGTACCATAACTATTGACCCTAAACTGAGCGGAACATTGCCCAATGTATCTGGTAATTTTGAAGCTATACTGCGCACACTCCCCGGAGTATCGGGCAATAACGAGCTAAGCTCTGCCTATAATGTTCGCGGGGGAAATTTTGACGAGAACCTTGTATACGTTAATGATATTGAAATATACCGACCACAAATAGTGCGTAGCGGTCAACAAGAAGGGCTTAGTTTTATAAACCCTGATATGGTTGAAAACGTACGCTTTTCGGCAGGTGGTTTTGAGGCTCGTTATGGCGATAAACTATCAAGCGTATTGGATGTGCAATACCGCCGACCAAAACAGTTTGCAGCAGGTGCTAACGTTAATTTTATGGGGGGTGGACTGTATGCCGAAGGCCGAAGCAAAAAAGGCCGTTTCACTTGGCTTACAGGTAGCCGTATACGCAGCAATCGATATTTACTCAACAGCTTAGATGTACAAGGCTCATACAAACCTTTGTTTATTGATGTACAAGGGCTGTTTACCTACAATATATCATCAAACCTAAGCATTAGCTATTTGGGCAACTATGCCCTAAGTCGCTTTTTGCTGGTACCTCAAACACAGCGCACATCTTTCGGTACAGTTACCAATGCCTTGCAGCTTACCGTGTTTTTTGACGGTAGCGAGCTAATGCGTTACAATACCTTAATGAATGGGCTAACGCTAAACTACGATGTGGGCAAGTATACCAACCTAAAACTTATTGGCTCGTATTTTAATAGTTCAGAAAGAGAATATTTTACTACCGAAGGTGCATATAGGCTAGACCAATTGGATAACGAATTGGGCAGCGATAATTTTGGTCAAGCCCGATTTAATCGTGGGGTAGGTTACTTTATCAACCATGCCCGCAACCAGCTTGATGCTACTGTAGCAGCAGTAGGGCACAAGGGTAGCCATATTACCAAAAACAATGCTTTGTATTGGGGTGTGAAATTTCAGCAAGAGACTATAAACGATAAACAACGCGAGTGGTACTATGTTGATTCGGCAGGATATGCAGTGCCTTTTAATAGCGGCGATACGCTTAACCTGTTCAACTTTGTAAAAGGTAGTGCCAACCTGCAAAGCCAACGCTACAGTGGCTACATACAAAACAGCAATACCCTTATAGACTCTATAAAACTAAAGGTAACCTATGGTATACGCACTAACTATTGGTCGCTAAACCAACAAAATGTAGTTAGTCCGCGTGTGCAAATATCTTTTGAACCTTACCGTGCATACAATCGCCGTGTGGCACACGATAGCCTTAAAAAACACGATTGGGTGTTTAAGTTTGCCTTTGGCTACTACTACCAACCGCCTTTTTACCGCGAGTTGAGAGGGCTTGACGGTTCAGTAAATACCAACGTAAAAGCACAACGCAGCATACATTATGTGTTTGGCGGTGATATGAATTTTAAAATGTGGGGCAGGCCATTTAAGTTTTATAGCGAGGTATACTACAAACAGTTGGATAATTTGGTGGGCTACCAAATAGAGAATGTGCGTATACGCTATTTTGCTAATAACAATAGCAAGGGACGTGCTTTTGGATGGGATACCCGTATTAATGGAGAGTTTATAGAAGACCTAGAGTCGTGGTTTAGTTTTTCTATAATGAGTATTAAAGAAAACATTACCTATACTGATGCTCAGGGTGTTGAACGTCAATCGGGTTATATACGTCGCCCCACCGATCAAAGAGTAAATATGGGTGTTTTGTTTCAGGATGAGCTTGACCGTTGGCCGCGCTATAAAATGCAGCTAAACTTGGTGTATGGTTCAAACTTGCCGTTTTACTTGGGAGGTGATAACCGTTTTGAAGAAGGCTTTAAACTACCTGCCTACCGTCGTGTTGATATTGGTTTCTCTCGCGATATTTATACCGAGGACGATCCACGTACTACGCGTTTCAGCAAACTATTCAAATCGCTGTTTCTTAGCGTGCAAATATTTAACCTCACACAGGCCAACAATACCATATCGTTTATTTGGGTGCGCGATGTTGAAGGAACTACCTACGGAGTACCTAATTACCTTACCAGTCGCCGTATTAACCTTAGTTTAATAGCTAAGTTTTAAGCTAATTTTATCTATTAAAGCTTGCTCGAGCATCCGCTCGTGCCGAAAATAATAGAGCATCCGCTCGGCAGTGAAGCGATATTGACCCTCTACTCACTGAGTAATGGTTCGGCTTACGAATTTGTTGCTTGTAAATCTTTTGAACAGGATATAAAATCCTATTCTATCCAAATTATAGCCAAAAGAGGGACTTAAAGTCCCTCTTTTGGCTATAATTATAAAAGTGATGGGTTTCAAACCCACCGTAAACCGTAATTAGTAATAATTTAAACAACAGGTTTATTGCCTTGCACACACGCCGAGCTTATATCTAGCTTGCTGCCGTCGTACTCAACACTGTTTTCAATAGTGGGTGTGTGGGTAATATTAGTAAAGCCGTTTTGTTTCAAAACCTCTTCAAAATCGCTAGGGTCGTAAATAGTAAAACCATACTTAATAAAAGGCATTTTTAGCATACTTTCTCTAGTACGTATACCCGCATAAAAAGTACCGTTAGGTTTTAACACACGCAATATCTCTTTTAAATGATGCTGTGGATGTTGCCAAAAATACACCACATTAAGGCAGTATACCTTGTCAAAACTATTGTCCTCAAAAGGCATAGCATCGCTACTTCCAAAGTGAAGGTCAAGTTTGCCTTCTTTAATCAAATCCTCATTGGTAGTAATGGCTTCTTTGTACATATCGCGTGAGAAGTCTATCCCGCTAAGTTTACCTACTTGGGTTTTCTCAATAATCTCTTTAAAAAAATTACCGTTGCCATAGCCAATTTCTAACGCAGCTTCGTTATTGCTAAGGTTTATCTTTTCAAACATAAAATTGTACAATTGGCGGTTGCCCACATTCATTTGCTGACCGACAAACTGCCCCAATTCGCCGTGGGGTTGGCGTAGTTGTTCGGCTATTTTTTTATTGGGGTTTATTAAGCCCAGTTGTATTAATAGTTTAACTAAAAGATTATTTTCCATATAGGGCAAAGCTACCCTAATTTTGGTGGTTAGTCCTAAATACCATTTCTAATATCATTTAGGTGTATGCTAATATTTAATAGTGCAGTTGTAAGCAAATTGTTATTTTGCAGTGATGATAAAAGCCATTTTTAGCATTAGCCTAGCCTTATTATTTTTTGGGTGCAACAGCGCACCAAAAAATAAGTTGCCCCAACAAACCAATAGAGAAACAGTAAATACCATGAAAGATTATTTCCCATTTGAGATTATGGATAATGGACAGCATACTATTGTTGCTGCCCTTGAATCAGAAGATTTATTCCCTAAATACTATGATTTTTTTGCCAAGCATGGATACGAAGGCAATGGAGAATGCTGGGCAGGCCACATTATCCAAATATTAGAAAAAGAAGATACAGAGCTATTAAACCATATAGATTTTGACCCTGAAGCCGGTGCGTTTTATGCCTATGCCGATAGCAAAGAAAACCAGCTAAGGTTTGTAAATGTAGTAGCCCCCATATTTGCTGATATAAATAAATTGGAAGGGTATGTTAAAGTTGCAGATAGAGCAAAAATTGATGATTGATTTGGCAAATAAACTTTAGTGGATGAAAAATTCCCCTTTACTTTGCACTTCCAAAAAATTCTACCCGAAACAATATGTCTGAAAAAATAATATTCTCAATGGAGCGCGTAAGCAAAATTTACCCTCCACAAAAACAAGTCCTTAAAAACATTTACCTATCATTTTTTTACGGTGCAAAAATTGGCGTACTGGGTTTAAACGGTTCAGGAAAATCGAGCCTGCTAAAAATTATTGCAGGTTTAGATAAAGACCATTTGGGCGAAGTTGTATTTAGCCCGGGGTATAAAATCGGTTATTTAGCGCAAGAGCCTGAGTTGGATAATACCAAAACAGTAAAAGAGATAGTGCAAGAAGGTGTGCAACACATTGTTGATGTATTAACTGAATACGATGCTGTGAACCTTAAACTATCAGAGCCTATTGACGAAGATGAGATGATGAAACTGATTGATAGACAATCAGAATTGATGGAGAAAATAGACCAGTACAATGCTTGGGAATTAGACCAAAGGCTTGAAGTGGCTATGGATGCTTTGCGTTGCCCTGAGGGTGATGCGCCTGTGGCTAATCTATCAGGTGGTGAACGCCGTCGTGTGGCTATGTGTCGTTTATTATTAAGCGAGCCCGATATTTTGTTATTGGATGAGCCTACCAACCACTTGGATGCTGAAAGCGTACTATGGCTTGAACGTTATTTGCAAGAGTATAAAGGTACAGTTATAGCCGTAACGCACGATAGGTACTTTTTAGATAATGTAGCCGGTTGGATATTAGAATTGGATAGGGGCGAGGGTATTCCTTGGAAAGGCAATTACAGCAGCTGGTTAGAGCAAAAATCGCTGCGTATGGCACAGGAAGAGAAAACCGAAAGCAAACGCCAAAAAACGTTGGAACGTGAGTTGGAATGGGTGCGTATGGCTCCAAAAGCACGTCAATCAAAAGGTAAAGCCCGTTTGGCAGCTTACGATAAGCTAATGAGCGAAGGCGGAAAAGAAAGAGAATCGAAATTAGAATTATTTATTCCCGCAGGCCCTCGTTTGGGTGATGTGGTTATAGAAGCACAAGGCGTAAGCAAAGCCTTTGGCGATAAACTGTTGTTTGAAGATTTAAGCTTCAATCTACCCAAAGCAGGTATAGTAGGTGTTATTGGCCCTAACGGTGCGGGTAAAACCACATTGTTTAAAATGATTTTGGGCTTAGAACAACCCGATAAAGGTACATTTAAAGTAGGCGAGACTGTTAAAACAGCCTATGTTGACCAAAGCCACGACGGACTTGAGCCTGATAAAACTGTGTTTGAAGTAATTGCAGGCGGCACTGATACTATGATGCTAGGCGACAAGCAAATAAACTCTCGTGCCTACATCTCTAAATTTAACTTTGGCGGTAACGACCAAAGCAAAAAAGTAGGGGTGTTATCGGGTGGTGAGCGTAACCGTGTACACTTGGCGCTTACGCTAAAAGATGGCGGTAACGTATTGCTACTGGATGAGCCTACTAACGATATAGATATAAACACCTTGCGTGCGCTTGAAGAAGCCCTTGAAAACTTTGCAGGTTGCGCCGTTATTATTAGCCACGACAGGTGGTTTTTAGATAGGGTAGCTACCCACATATTAGCGTTTGAAGGAAACTCTACCGCCTACTGGTTTGAAGGGAACTTTAGCGACTACGAAGAGAACCGCAAAAAACGCTTAGGCGATGCAGCTCCTACTAGGGTGAGGTTTAAAAAATTGGTATAAGCTATTTGCTTTTAGCCTTTGGCTCTTGGCTTTTTGCTAATAGCCAAAGGCTAATGGCTAAAAGCTAAATTGAAACTCATTTATTATTGCTATGCATACGCTCATCCATACCCGAATTTTCTTTACAATAAATTGATATTCAATTAGTCGCCACAATTGCTATCTTTGATAGTATGTGGAGAAAACTAGATGGATCAAGACTTAGCGACGACATAATTGCCGAGGTGGAGAAAACCATCTTGAACGAACGCAAGCTAGGTAACAAACTAAAAGTATGCATTGGTACAGACTCGCAGGTATATGGCGAGGTGATAGAATATGCTACCGTAATTGTATTTGTGCGTGATAAACGCGGCGGTTTTATGTTTATTAAAACCGACAAACAAAAAGCAGGTATTAGCGTAAAAGAACGTATGCTAAACGAGGTTGCAAAATCTATTGATATTGCCTACCAACTGTGCAATATGCTGGATAAATACCATGTAGAGCTTGAAGTACACGCTGATATAAATACCAGCCCTCAATTCAAATCAAACAGTGCACTTAGCGAGGCTATGGGTTATATACTAAGTATGGGTTTTATATTTAAAGCCAAACCCAATGCTTTTGCCAGCTCGTACTGTGCGAATAAGATTGTGAATTAGAGCTATGAACGCCAAGGCGCAAAGTCGCCAATATTTCTGCTTACCATTTTAGTTAAACAGAAATAAAAAATTGATTGTAAACTATTTGTAACTTTGGCGTTAGTGAAAAAGCTAACCCTCTTTATCATTGCCCTTACTGTGTCGGTGTACACCTTTGGGCAGGTTTCAAAAGATTATACCGTAGGTATAAAACTATCGGTGTTGCAAAGCCCTTTGCGTTTTCAACTCAGTTGGAATAAGGCTGCGGCAGCTACTCAATACAAAGTTTTTTCAAAAGCTCCCTCAGCACTTAGCTGGACAGCACGAGCTACGCTTTCGGCTACCGATACTACTTTTACAGATAGCAGTGTAGTAGCAGGGCAGGGTATAGAATATCAGGTGGTAAAACTTACGCCAAACTATAACGGGTACGGATATATATATGCTGCTGATGGCTTGGATAAATACAACTATCGTGGTAAGCTAATGCTATTGGTCGATAGTAACTATTTACTGCCTTTGGCCGCTGAAATAGAGCAACTGCAAGCCGATTTACGTGGCGACGGTTGGCAAGTTATTACCCGTTATGTTAGCCGCACAGGTACAGCAATACAGGTTAAACAGCATATTACAGGTTTGTGGCAACAAGATTCGGTAAACTTTAAATCGGTGTATCTATTGGGGCACGTTCCCGTGCCGTATTCGGGCTATGTAGGGCCTGATGGGCACACCGACCATTATGGTGCATGGCCTGCTGATTTGTATTATGCCGACCCTAGCAACAGCCAGTGGACGGATTATGTACTGAATGTAAAAGTATCATCAAGCCCACGAAATTATAATGTGCCGAATGATGGTAAGTTTGATGCTGATGCAATAGTACCCGGTAGTGCTAAATTGAATGTGGGCAGGGTAGATATGTTTAATATGCCTGCTTTTGGACTTAATGATACGCTGCTTACCAAACGCTATTTAGCTAAAGCACACGGTTTTAAACAAAACCAATATGCTATTGTATTACGCGGATTAATTGAAGATGCCATAGGCAGCTTTGGTGGCGAGGCCTTTGTGCGTGGTGGTTGGGGAAGCTACTCGGGAATGTTTGGCGATTCTATACGTGAGGCAGATTTTTTAACAGAATTAAAAGCCCGCTCGTATATGTTTACTACTACAAGCGGCTTTGGAAGTTATACTTCTAGTTCGGGCATAGCCAGTACAAGCGATTTTGTAAACGATTCACTTACAAGCCCTTTTACTTCATACTTTGGAAGTTATTTTGGTGATTGGGACAATACCAACAACCTGCTAAAAGCTCCTTTAGCTTCACGTTCGTTAATACTAACTTCAACATGGAGCGGAAGGCCTGTATATTATTATCATCAAATGGCTTTGGGACAAACAGTAGGCTATTGTGCTACGGCTTCGGCCAATTCGCCCCGAAACTTATATTTTTCAGAGTACGTAAGCAATGGTGTACACATGGGACTGATGGGCGACCCTTCTTTGCGATTGCATCCTATGTCGGCGGCATCAAACCTCACAATTACCCCAAATTGTAAAGGGATACACCTGAAATGGACTGCAAGTGCCGATACAGGTATAAGTGGTTACCGTATTTATAGAGCAACAGGTTTGGACGATGAATATAAATGGGTAGCTACTGTTACTGCTGATAGCTTTGTTGATATTACAGCTCCCGCAGGTCATTACTACTATATGGTACGTGCTGAAAGACTACAAAAAACACCCGCAGGAACTTACTATAATATGGCTTTGGGTATTACTGATAGTGTAAGTTATTACCCTGCACCAAAACCAGTAATAGTGCTCAGTGATAGTGTAGTTTGTTTATGGACAAAACCTTTTATTATTAAAAACGGAACTACTCACAATGCACCTTATATACAAAACTGGCAAATAGGAGGAGATGATACCACTTTTACTGATTCTTTTGTATTTGTACCAACATTAGCGCAAAGCTATAAAGTACGCTTGATTGTTACTTCACAACAAGGGTGTATAGATAGTGCCTCAAGAATAATAGTGGTGAATAATACACCAACTAATGATATAATTAAAGCCAATTTAGGCAAATGCTTAGATAGTAATGGGTATAAAGTTACAACCACTGCTGTGGGTATTAACTATAAGTATATGTGGTTATTTAGCGAAGGAAGCACAAGTAATCAGCAAACTTCATCAATAACTTTTACCAAAGAAGGCTCATATTCAGTAACGCTTAATGTTACAGATACAATTACGGGTTGCACTTCGGGTGTTTCTGCTCCAAGTATATTGGGTACTATTTATAAACCTTTACCAGTATCTATAAGCGGAGAACCTTTTATGAAACACGCCCGCCAGTATACTTATACTATTAATGGTGGAAGTGCAGGCTATAATTATACATGGAGCGTGAGCCAAACACCTGATTTTATGCAAACGTTTAACGATAGTATGCATTTGCGTTGGGATAACGGTTTGCTATCGGCTACCATAAAAGCAATTGCCAGAGATACCAACGGATGCAAAACTGATACTGCCTATTTCCAAGTATGGACTATTTTAAATTCTATTAAAAATCTTGATAAAAATATAAGTGTTTATCCAGTACCTGCAAGTGGAGATTATTTGTTTATAGCTAATAATAACAGCTTTGGTGGTTTGGGCGAGCTAAGTATTTTTGATGCACAAGGCAAAGAGGTATTGCACACCACCCAACAAATTAGCGAGGGTGAAAACCGTATTGATATTTCAGCTTTAAGAGAGGGTGTGTATTACCTAAATCTTAAAATGGGCAATAGCCAAAGCGTGTACAAGGTTGTGATAGCTAAATAAGTATAAAAACTTACCTAACTAATTGAATAATAGAAATGGGGGCTTTTAGTCCTCATTTTTTGTTTAATGATAAATGTAAAATAAACGGCTAGTGCGCAGCACTAAGCAACTGCTGCGTATAAGCTGATTGTGGTTTTGTGAAAAGACTTTCAGTGTCTTGCAACTCAACCACCTGTCCGTTTTGAATCACCAAAATACGGTCGGCAATAAAGCGGGCTACATTAAGGTCGTGGGTGATGAAGAAATAAGTCAAGTCCAGTTCTTCCTGCAATTTCTTTAGCAAGTTTAGTACCTGCGCCTGTACCGATACATCCAATGCCGACACAGCTTCATCCAACACCAAAAACTGTGGATTGGGAGCAAGGGCGCGGGCTATACAAATACGCTGGCGTTGTCCGCCCGAAAACTCATGGGGATATTTGGGGTAGGCCGTTTCATCCAGTCCCACCATTTTTAATAGTTCAAACGTGCGGGTTTTAGCATTGGTAGTGCTGTCAAAATTTTTCACTGCCTCATCTATTTGGCTGCCAATAGTAATACGCGGATTTAATGACGAATAAGGGTCTTGAAACACCAACTGAAAATATTTTCTAAACTCCTTTCGTCCCGCATATTTTTTAAGGTCAAAGGTTTTGCCTGCATAGTTAATCGTTCCGCCAGTTATTTGGGTAGTTTGCAAAATACTCATGCCCAAAGTGGTTTTTCCGCTGCCGCTTTCGCCAACAACGGCAAGGGTTTCGCCCTTGTATATCTCTAATGAAATATTGTTAAGTACTTTCTTTCCTTCCTTCTTTTTAAACCATGAAAAACCACCATCGTTCCCATACTCTACAAACAGATTATTTATACTTATTACAGCCTCTTTTGAAGGGACTTTTTTAAGTCTATTTTCAGCAAACGGCGTATAGGGTTTGGCTACCAAACCCGTTGGGGTTTCGTCAAAAAAGTCTTTTAGCGTAGGCAATACCTGTGCATTGGGGTGTGAGGCAGGGCTGCACTGCAACAAGGCTTGCGTGTATATGTTTTGGGGTGAAATAAAAACACTTTCAGCCGCATTGCTTTCCATCACCTGTCCTTTATACATCACCACAACTTGTTGGGCTATACTGCGCACCAAACCCAAATCGTGCGATATAAATAGTATACCCAATTGGCGACTGTGTTGCAATTCTCTCAACAAATCCATTATAGCGGCTTGCACGGTAACATCTAATGCGGTTGTGGGTTCATCTGCAATCAGCAGGCTTGGGTTTTGTGCCAATGCCATAGCTATCATCACCCTTTGACGTTGTCCTCCGCTTAGTTGGTGGGGATATGATGAAAGTATACGCTCCACATCGTGCAGTTTCACTTCTTCAAGCAAGGCAATGGCCTTTTCTTTTATTGTTTTTTTATCAAATTTGTGGTTCAGCCCTATGTTTTCGTAAAGTTGTTTGGCGCAAGTATACACGGGGTTTAAAGCCGTCATTGGCTCTTGAAAAATCATGGCTATTTCTTTGCCACGTATCTCTTGCCATTGGTGCGGTGCAAGTTTTAATAAGTCTATTTTGCCTTTGGTGGGCGATTGAAACAGTATTTCTCCCGATATTTTGTGAATAGCTTTTTGGGGCAATAAGCCCATTATAGCCAATGATGTAAGTGTTTTTCCGCTGCCGCTTTCACCTACAACTGCTGTACATTGTTGCGCGTTTACCGATAACGATACATTATTAAGGGCGGTAAAAAAGCCATTATCAGTAGTGAGCGAAAGGTGAAGATTATTTATTTGCAGCATACCTATGCAAACAAACTTAAAGCATAAAATCTATACTTAAGAAGGGTAGCTGTATATTTTTTGCGCTTCGGTAGCTATTTTGGTTAGCTCTGCAATTTCTTTTATCGCTCTTACATTGTGCGGAAATTTGAGCTTAGTGTTTGATACAATTAAATAGCCAGTAAGTATAATAGTAGTATCAGGCCAGCTTTCTGAAAGATGGTCGATAAATGCTTGTACACCTTGTCCATCAAGAGCTGAGGTAACTGTAGAGAATACATAGTCGGGTTCGTAAAAGTTAAAAACCCGAGCTAAATCCTCATGGGGAAGGTTTTGCCCCAAATACACTACTTGGTGCCCTTTGGTACGCAAGGTATAATTGGCCAGTAACAAACCTATTTCGTGTGTTTCTCCTTCAGGTAAAAACAATAAAAACTTCTTGCCGTTTTTGTCTACCTTACCCGTTTGGGCATCAATAGCTACAAATAGCTTTTGGCGGATAAGATTAGTAATAAAATGTTCGTGTGCAGGGTGTATAGCCTCTGTCATCCATAAAACACCAATTTGGTGCAAAAACGGGAATACTATTTGGCTAACAGTATCTTCTAAACCCATTTTTAAAATATTGCCCGTTAGCACGGTGTTAAAAGCGCCTTCATCTAAGCTAAACATAGCCCCAATAAGGGCTTTTATTTGTGATGAATGTGGCGAATCTTTTTCAGAAATTACCAATACCATCTCACGTATTTTCTCATGAGACATTTTGGCTATCTCTGAAATCTTAATGCCATAATTATTAAGAATGGATACATTAAGTATATAGCGCAAATCCTCATCAACGTAGTACCTTATATTGGTTTCGGTACGCTTAGGAGTAATAAGGTTGTAGCGTTGCTCCCATATTCGCAACGTGTGTGCCTTAATACCGGTAATGGTTTCTATATCTTTTATTGAAAAAGTTGACATTTAAAGTTAGCTCGCTACCTCCATTTCAAATTTTAAAACACATGAATGTTTAGTTTGTTTAAAAAACTTGAAGGAAAAAAATACCGAGTGGCAAAATAGACAAAAGTTAATTTAAAAACTTTAGTAATACATTGGTATATAACAGGTTTTATTATATTGTAACGGATGAAGAAAATTTTAATTACGGGAGGGTCGGGCTTGGTAGGAAGTCGGCTAACCGAAATATTGATTGAGAAAGGATACAATGTAGCACATTTAGGGAGAAAAGCAGGGGAGAAGAAGGGGGTGAAAACCTATAAGTGGGATTATAAAAAAGAATATATAGATATTGAAGCTTTTGCCGACGCCGATTGTGTGGTGAACCTTGCAGGGGCAAATGTAAGTGAGGGAAGATGGACAGAAAGTAGAAAGAAAGAGTTGTATGATAGCCGAGTGCAAAGCACACGCTTATTGTATGAAACCATTGAGAAAAATAACATTCCTATTAAAAAAGTAATATCGGCTTCAGCTGTTGGGTATTATAATAGTACTTCAGACTTGATGACTGAGGATAAACCCGCCGGTAAAGTGTTTTTGGCTAAAGTATGTGCTGATTGGGAAGCAGAAGCACAGCGGTTTGACAGCATACACATACCCTTGTGCATATTTAGAATAGGTATTGTACTATCGCCAAAAGGTGGTTTTGCTGCCGAAATGGCTAAGCCCATTAAACTGGGTTTTGGTGCTGTTTTGGGCAATGGTAAACAGCAAATTAGCTGGGTGCATATTGATGATTTGTGTGCTATGTTTTTAAAATCAATAGAAAACATAGATATGGTTGGTGTATACAATGCAGTTTCGCCTGAACCAGCCAGTAATAAAGAAATTACAACTGCCATAGCAAATCATTTGGGCAAACCTATTTGGCTACCCAATGTGCCTGCTTTTGCACTTAAATTACTGTTTGGTGGTTTTAGTTACGAGTTGTTGGTAAGCCACAATATATCGGCTAGAAAAATTGTAAATGCGGGGCTAGAGTTTAAATACCCCGATTTAGAAACTACCCTAAACAATGTGTTGTAGGTTGGTGTTAAATATAAATGCAGCAAGAAGTTTGTATTTTTTGGTTTCGTAGAGATTTACGATTACACGATAATGCAGGATTGTACCATGCCTTAAAAAGTGGTTTGCCTGTGTTGCCCATATTTATTTTTGATAAAAATATTTTGGAGAAGTTGGAAGATAAAGCCGATCGCAGGGTTGAGTTTATCTACAATGCTTTAGCCGATATAAAAAGCAAATTAGAGGCAATGGGTAGTAGCCTGCAAACGTATTACGATACCCCTATAAATGCGTGGCAAAATATCACCCGAAAATATACCGTAAAAATGGTGTTTACCAACCACGATTACGAGCCTTATGCTAAACAACGGGACGAGCAAATAGGCGAATTGCTAAACCAAAAAGGCATTCTGTTTTCTACCCATAAAGACCAAGTAATTTTTGAGAAAGATGAAGTACTAAAGGCTGATGGTACTCCATATACTGTATATACACCCTACAGCAAAGTGTGGAAAGCAAAACTGACCGATTTTTACCTAAAACCTTATCCAACGCAGAAATACTTTTCTAATTTTTTAAAAGTTGAACCGTTGGCAGCTATAACCCTAGCCGAAATGGGCTTTATACCCACAGGTAAAGAGTTTCCCTCAACCACAGTGGCAAGCGGTATAATTAAAAACTTTGCCCAAACCCGCGATATACCTTCGGTAAACGGAACTTCAAAGCTTAGTGTGCATTTTAGGTTTGGAACTGTGAGTATACGAGAGAAGGCTGCAAAGGCCAAAGCTATAAGCGAGAAATATTTTAACGAGCTTATTTGGCGAGAGTTTTATATGAGCATTTTGTGGCACTATCCCCATGTGGTAGAAAATGCCTTTCGGTCTGAGTACGATAAAATACAATGGAGCAATAACGAAGAGCATTTTGCAAAATGGTGCGAAGGGAAAACAGGCTACCCAATGGTTGATGCAGGTATGCGTGAGCTTAACGAAACGGGGTACATGCACAACCGTGTGCGTATGGTGGTGGCTAGTTTTCTTACCAAACATTTGTTAATAGATTGGCGTTGGGGCGAAGCCTATTTTGCCCAAAAACTTCTTGATTTTGAGTTGGCAAGCAACAACGGAGGTTGGCAGTGGGCAGCAGGCAGTGGGGTAGATGCTGCACCCTACTTTAGGGTGTTTAATCCTGAGTTGCAACAACAAAAATTCGACCCTGAATTTAAATATATACGCCGTTGGGTAAAAGAATACGGTACTCCATTATATCCACGTCCAATAATTGATCATCGCATAGCTCGCGAACGTTGTTTAAAGGTGTATCAAGCAGCATTAAAGGGGGATACAAAAAAGTAATCGCAATTGCTTTTTTGTGCTGTTTTCCAACCTGTTAGTGGCTAGATGCGTTAGATTAAGTGAGAAACAAGTTTTACACTAACCTTCTATTGCTATGAAAAAAATATTTATTATTCTCATTTTTGGTTGCCTTTTAATTAATAATGCCAATGCACAAAAGGGCTATACCGAAGTAAATTTTACCGATAATTTTTTTAGTCTACCCGGATTATATATAAGCGATGTTGACTTTGATTCTAACGGAGACGTATGGATGAGTTTTGGCCGAGAGTTTCCCCTAGTTAGCATACAAGGTGCAGGAATAGCCAAGTGGGATGGAAACAGTATTGTTCAGTACAGCAATATTGATGGGAAGCTGATGAGCAATTCGGTATACGCAATTGCTTGCACCAAATTTTCTATATGGATTGGCACCGATGTAGGTTTGCAAAGTCAATCAAAATCTAATAATTTAAGTAACGGAATAATTTACTCTCCGGGACTTACCCAAAAAGGGTTGGGAAAAAAAATTCTTGCCCTTAAAGAGGATAATGGCTTTATGTGGATAGGCTCTGATAATGGTTTGGGTAAGTTAGAAATTAACAACATAAACAATTTTACCTACTACGGAAGCAATCTTTGGGGCAAGGCCAACGCTATGATATATACTATTGCCAAAGGCGATAATGGTGATATATGGCTAGGTACTAATGGTGGAATAGTGAAAATGTCGGCTAACAATACCTACACCGTATACGATAAATCAAACTCAGGTTTGCTATGCGATAGCATATATTCACTGTATTGGAGAAGCGATAAAAAGGAACTTTGGATTGGTAGCGAATCGGCCAGTAAAAACGGGCAAGTTTACTTTGGTATGTCAGTGCTCCGTTCGGGAATAATCAATCCTATTGAAGAAGTGGTGGACTGTGGTTTTAAAGAAGTAGATCGCATTCCATCACGTATTTTTAATATAACTGAAACCAAAACAGGCGAAATAGTGGCTAGTTTGGGCATGAGAAATCCATCATTAACTGCACTTAAACCGTCACTTATTAAGATTGACAGTAAAAATAGACTGTCAAAATACTTCCTTAAAACAACCCCTACACCCCCAAGCACAGCTGAAAGAGAGGTGTATACCTCAGAATATCTTCCCTTGCATCTCAAAAAAATGCCCAATGGTCAGCTTTGGTTAGGTGCTTTTGATCAACGTGCATTTATAATTAATGATTTTAGTAAAATAGCCAACGAGGATGAAAATCTTTCGGTATTGCAAAATGCAGCTCCAGAAAAACTGGATATAAACCAAGTAAGTGCTTTAGCGCTAAACAATGGTGATATGTTTTGGGATTTGTTCTCTCAAAGTAAATACGAAGTTCCTAAAAACACATGCAAGTCGCCCATATTTGCATCAGCACTTTGGATGGGAGGTATAGATGGCGGGAAAAACTTACATACTGCTGCAATGACTTATAGGTATGGTATTGACTATTTCCCCGGGCCGTTAGATACTATTTCGGCTTCATCGCCAACAGGTGGTGATAGCTCTTACCTTAAAATTTGGAAAATAAACAACTGGGAAATTCAAGATTTTAAAAAGCACTATGCCGATGGCTCTTTAGCCAACGGAAGTTATACCCCGCCTGGTGATTTTGTTTCGTGGCCTGCACACGGTACAGGAAATTATAGCAGCAACTTAGCTCCTTTTGTTGATGTTGATAATAATGGAATTTATGAACCGCTGCAAGGTGATTATCCTAAGATAAAAGGTGAGCAAGCCCTTTACTGGATTTTTAATGATGCAGGGAATGTACATAGCGAATCACAAGGTTTGCCACTTGGGGTAGAAGTACATGCAATGGCCTATGCTTACAACTGTGATTCAATACAAGCTGGTAGTTTTAATGAGGCGATAAACTACACAACATTTTACGAGTATAAAATAATTAACAGAAGTACCAACCAATACGATAGCGCTTATATTGGTATATGGACTGATGTGGATTTGGGAAACGGTACTGATGATTATGTAGGCTGTAATCCCGAAAATAATTTTGCCTTTGGGTATAATGGCGATAATGATGATGAAGGGGTAAATGGATATGGCGAAAACCCACCCATTATTAGTACTGTTTTCTTATCAGATAGTATGACGAACTTTATACCCTATACTAACGATTATTCAATAGTTGGTAACCCAACAATAAGTAAGCATTATTATAACCTATTAAGGGCGAAATATAAAAATGATTCAGGCTTAGTTGTGCCGGTAGGTGCTAATAAGGGAATGTCTACAAACTTAGCCCTATCAGGTACACCCTATACACTTGGCGAATGGAACGAGGCTGAAGTAGGAGCAGTAAAAGGAGAGAGGCGATATGTTCAATCAACAGGCCCATACACTTTTAATGCAGGCGAAACTAAAACCTTTAGCTATGCTATAGTTTATAGTCGAGAAGCCAACCAACCCAATGGCTTAAATACAAGCTGGGCAAAAAACCTCAACCATGTTAAAGCGGTAAAAAACTGGTACGTAAATAATAATTTTCCTACTTGCGCTACCAAGCCCGCAGGTCTTAGTATAGGCGATGAAATTAAAAATCCATTACAAGACGTAAAAGTAGTGCCCAATCCATTTAGTGGCAGTGCCGCATTAGTATTTAACCTGTCGTTTGAAACCAAAGGAACTATAGAAGTATACAATACATTGGGGCAAGTAGTGCAAAGCATACCTGCACAATATTACAATGCAGGTGAAAACAGGGTTCAACTTAATTTGGCAAATCAGCCCACAGGTATATATTTTTATGTGTTAAAAACCGAAGGCGGGCAGTTTAGCGGGCGAATGGTTAATGTAAACAGGTAAAGTCTCTAGATTTGTGTAATTAATAATAAAGGGTCAGCCCCGCCGCAGGCGGGGCTGACCCTTTTATTTATGTGTGTAGGCTTAAAAACCATTTGCCGGAAAAAAGGTTATACTAAACAAACAAGCGTTAGTATAATGGAGAAAATAAACGAAAAAAATATACTGGTAATTGGTGCTGGGGGCGGTATAGGCAGCCAAACAGCCAAATTGCTAAAACAAAGTGGTGCTAATGTTTTTATTGCGGGAAGAAATGAAGAAAAGCTAAATACTTTAGCAAAAGAGATAGGCATACCCACTAGCAATATTTTTGTTACAGATATTAGCAATCAAGAACAAGTAAGAGCTATGGCTACACTTTACTTTAATACAGCTAATACAATTGATGTATTAATAAATGCGGCAGGCATTGGCATAATAAAACCCTTTGAACAACTTACTGAACAAGATTTTTTGCGTAGTCTTAACTGGAATTTGTACGGCCCTTTTTTATTGTTGCAAGCCTTTTTACCGGCTATGAAAAAAGAAAATAAAGGTTTGATAATAAATATACCGGGTGTATTGGGCAAAACCCCAATGGCAGGCGCAGCAGCTTATACAGCAAGCAAATATGGCTTAAACGGAATGCTGAAAAGTATACGAGAAGAGTTGAAACGTACCGAAATACGAATTACAAACTTGTTTTTGGGAGGTGTTGATACCCCTTTTTGGGATACAATTGATATGAGAGTGCAACGTGAAAAATTTATTATGGCTGATGAAGCAGCAAAAGCAATTTGGTTTCTATGTCAGCAACCCTCATCGGGTGTGGTTTCTGAAATGGTTATACAACCCTTCAACCATCAAGTTGTTTAGTGGCTTGGACTGCTAAGATTTTGATACCAGAAATTGGCCGAACGGTATTTTATCACATTTATATAAACCAAAGATGCTGTTGGAAATATTAGTAAATTGGGCAATACTAACAATAAATTTCCGCTAAGGTGTCCGTAAATCATCCAACAAAGGCTAGATGCAGCTAAGATAAGATACGCTAAGCCCGATACACCGGTAGCCTCGCGTTGTCGTATAAGTTTAAAACCTTGAGGTATAGCCATAAAGGCTGATACTATTGCACCGTAATATCCAAGAGCGGGTACAGGTAAGTATAATAGAGTTATTATTAGTGAAACAGCTAAAAACACAGCAGTTAAAGCCATGCGAGATTTATTTATTCCCGCCTTTTGTACTATAAAAACTAAAATAAATATGTTAAAGGCAAAAAGAAAAAAGTAGGCTACTTTTATTGGTTCAGCCTTGGTAAAATACCCGTACAGTGTCCACGCTAAGCTACCAAAAACCATAAATAAAATAGAAAATCCCGAAATTGCTTTCGGCACGTTCGAAAGGTAAACTTTTATTGCTTGTGGTATACTGTGTACCACCGTCAAAACCACAGCAAGTGTGGCAAACCACATCATTGTATCCATATCACTTCGTTGAAAAAATATTCCTAAATAGCTTAATTAGAAAAGTATGCTTTCATCACAAGTCATTAAGCATTACCTTCCTAATTGTAATATCAAAAGTATAACAGTTATTTCTCCCTTAACAGTAGTTTTACATTAGTGGTTTTAATTTTATGTAAGCGGTGATGCTACTGTTTTAATGGGTGCTTGTATTTGTGTTAAAACCATTTAAAACTTTTTTTTGAACTTTTAATAATAGCTTGTGTACAGGTATATAGTATGAAAATAGTCACAACCATAGTACTGGTATGTTGGGCTTTTTGGGGTCAAGCCCAGCAAGGCAGTAAAGATTTAGGCCAAGAACAAACTAAGCTGAGTGCCGAACAATTCGTTAGCCCATATTTAGATGTTGCCAACACAAAACAGTTAGGCAATCAAACCGAAGTATGGAAACAGGCAGTAGAAAAAACACCCTCAAGTGCAAACAACTGGATGAATTACTATATGGCATCGCGCCTGTGGTATTTGCAAAAAAATAGCAACCAGCTTAGCAACAAAGCCAAAGAGCAACTGCGCCAAATTGCCGAAAAAATGGATAAAGAGGCAACGGGTGATATAAACACCACGTTTGAAAAACAATTGGTACGCTATTTTGAAACCAAAGATGTTAACTATAACCAAGCAAGCAAGTACTTACTCACTGCCTATAACCTTAATACTAAAAGCACTTTTTTATACCCTGAGTTAGCTAAGTATTACGAGATTGAAAACAATATTACCCAACGCAATGCCTTTTGTGATAAAATAGCCCAAGTTGATGATAAAACTGGTTTATACACTTATAGCACACTTTTAGTAGAAAGCCTGTCCAATGGAGCAATACTATTTACCAATGGCGAATACGATACGTATGCCCTTTGGCGAGCCGTTTCAGCTAAAAACAAAAACATAAATGTAATAAGTAATGCCTTGTTGCAAAGCAAAGAATACCGAGAGGCAGTGCTAAAAAAGTATGGCCTTAATAGCCCTGTATATAATCCAAAGAAACACGACAGTTATTTAGAGTTATTAGCAGCATCTAATACTGATAAATCAGTATATATATCCCTTACAGTTTCAAAGCAATACATTAATAAAATGGCAGATAAGTTATACCTAACAGGTTATGCGTATCAATATTCAGCCATAGCAATAGATAACATAAGTGTATTGTATGCCAACCTAGTTACAAAGGCCACTCCCATCGCCACAAGCGCCAGTAATCAAATTTACAAGAACTTATTGCAAGGGTATATTGTGTTGCACCGCTATTATAAAACAAGCAATGCTGCTACTGCCAAACAAGTTTACGATAAGGCAAAAACACTAGGCAAAAAGGCCGGCTTTTGGAATGATAAATACGAAGCATATTTTAAATAGCCTGTGCAGTTTATAAAAAATAAATACACAAAATATACCGACGAGGAGTTGATGACAAAAGCAGCCGAGGGCAATGGGGCAGCCTTTGAAGAACTATATGCGCGGTATAGTGGCAAACTGTTAAGCTATTTTAGGCGTATGCTTTGGAGTGATAAAGAGCTTGCCGAAGATTGCCTGCACAAGCTGTTTTTAAAAATTATTGAAAAACCTGAGTTGTTTGATACATCTCGAAATTTTAAAACATGGATATACAGCGCCGCACACAATATATGCAAAAACGAATACCGACGAATGGATACACATCCCAATATAAATAATACACAACAATCTGTAATGGGCGAAGAAGCCTTGCCTCCTATGCAAGAGCAAACAGTTGATAACCAGAAGTTTTTGGATGATTTGGAGCAGGAGTTGGATACATTGGGAGAAAACCACCGCACCACCTTTAGGTTGCGCTATTTTGAACATCTTAGCCTAAAAGAAATAGCCGAAGTGATGGAGTGTAGTGAAGGAACTGTGAAATCGCGTTTATATTATAGCCTAAAGGCATTGGCCGATAAATTAAAACCCTATAAATCACTTTTAAAGCAATGAGTTACCCTGATTTTATAGAAGAACTAATACTGGCCAAATTATATACCGAGCTTAGCGAAGTTGAAAAAAAGCAGGTGGCCGAGTGGGTAAGTGATGAAGACGAGTATAACAATATTCGCCAATTACTTATAGGGCTTAATACAGCTTTTATTGCTGATGAAGACGAAGTGCCTGCGCATATAAAGAACAATTTGCAACAGGCTTTTGCACAAAAATACACACCAAAAAAACGTAGTACTTTTAGTTGGCGCGCCATAGCCATAGTTTCCATAGCGGCCTCGGTAGCTTTGTTGGTATATGTTGGGGTGTTATTTACAAAAGAAAACACAACATCGCCCACTGCTGTAACTACCGAAACACCAACAACAGAGCAAGCGCCCACTGAAAAGCCCTTTGCTCAAGAAAAAGAAATAGTCAAAAACGGATCCCAAGACCAATTACCCCCTTCACCTTCAACAGAAGATGTGTTTGTACACGACCTTAATACAAATACTGCTTCACAAAGTAATAATGAATCAGTAGCTGAAGATATAGAAATCGTTGAAGATGAAGTGGCACCAATAACAAACCAGGTTGAAACATTTGAACCTACTTTTAAAAATTTAGAAAAGAAAGAATCGTATTCAGCACCTGCCGCGCCTCAACGTCTCAATGCACCACTTTCTGAAGAGTTGAAGTATAAAGCTATTATCACAAATACGGTAACAGTAAAAGAAAACAATGATTTATTAGACCTTTCAGTTACTGTGTATTAATCTTTAGCTGGCTCAAGTGTCCACTCGTGTTGAAAACTTTGGAGCATCGCTCTAGTTTCATGTTTAGTTCTTTACTCCTGTTTATATACTATTTTTGGGGTGTGGATTTTAAACTCAATTTCCCCATACAGCCCCTCGATAAAAAAATAAGTTATCGCCACAAAATACTATTGGCAGGCAGTTGCTTTGCCGAAAACATAGGGGCAATGATGGATAAATACGCCTTTCATGCTCACACCAATCCCAACGGAATTACTTATAACCCACACAGTATTGCAGTAATGCTACAAAGGTTGATGGCTGGTAATGCCTATACCGAAGATGATTTGTTTTTATACAACGAGTTGTGGAGCAGTTGGCAACACCACGGTAGTTTTTCAAACACTGATAAAATAAGCTGTTTGGAGAGAATTAATAAAGAGTTTACCAAAGCACAAAACTGCTTGCAAACAGGAAATTGGCTTATCATCACCTTTGGTTCGGCGTATGTGTATACCCTAAAAAACACAGGTGAAAATGTAGTCAACTGCCATAAATATCCTAACAAAGAGTTTGATAAAATACTGTTACAACCTGCTGACATTATAGCACAATGGCAGCAACTAATACAGCAACTGCAAGCGTATAATCCGCAGCTAAACATATTACTTACCGTTAGTCCTGTGCGCTACGTGCGCGATGGTTTGGTAAACAACACCCTTAGCAAAGCCATACTATTGCAAGCTGTGCATAGTTTGTGCGATAGCTTTGAGAATGTAAATTATTTTCCTGCTTATGAGTTGGTGATGGATGACTTGCGCGACTATCGTTTTTTTACTGAAGATTTAGTGCACCCCAATGCACAAGCCATACAATACGTTTGGGAAAAACTGGTGAGTTCAGCTTTTGATGATGATGCTCAAACCCTTTACCCGCAAATAAAACAACTATACACCGAGAGGCAACACAGGCCATTTAATACCGATACCCAAGCCTATCAAAAGTTTTTAGCAGCACATGCTGCCAAAGTACAAAAACTTAAGTTGGAATATAATTTCATTAATTGGAAATATTTTTCTTATTAATTTTGTGTAAGATAAGAATATAGTTTATTTTTGTTTACCTATTAATACATTAATGAAAAAACTATCAATTCTTGCCTTTTTGCTATTAGTCTTATCGTGTAATAAAAAAAGTGATGATCAAACACGTGTAAAAAATGCTCCATTAGATTATACCACTCCTGCCGTTTTTGTAACTTTAAACTATGGAGATTATGCTGCTTATAACCGTACAATTGGATTTATTGCCAAAGGTTTTGCCGCACTTGGAGAAAGAGATTCAACAATACAAACAACTAATTTTAAAAGACAGGTAGAAAACTTAACAAAGTGGGAACAAGCACGAATAGCTTGGTTAGTTCAGGGTTTGCCCGATAGTCTTTTTCAAGAACCATTGCAGTTACCTAATGGTAATGATTTTGGTGATGCTCACGATTTTTTAGTGAATTACTTATTTCATCAAGGTGGTTTTTCTTTCAATCCTTTTGATTGGAACTCGAATAAATTAGAAGGGTTTGTAATAGATAATGTTTGCAGAGCTACTTATGTACGAATACCAAATTTAGACGATTTAACATTAGCGGAAAAAAACAGACCACTCTTGGTAATACCAGATGTTTGGGTGCAATATAATGTAAGAGGTAGTTTTCCTATGACGGGTTTTTATTACGATGAAACCGATGAAATGATAAAAGAATTTACTTTTAATACTGAGGATGAATACGAAGACCAAACACAATGGTATATATGGCATATTGATACAGAAGTCTGCACAGTTCCATCGTCATCATCAGGAGGTACAGGAAAAGGGAAATGCACGGGTGATTATGCCCCAATTTGTGGCGATAATTATTGTGATGAAGAATGTGGAGAAGTTTACCCGCCTTGTTTGGATTGCCACCCCGATAAAAACAAAATGTTAAGAATAAAAGCCATAAAGGTATTGCGCGATGATAAACGAGTAGCTAATAGTAATGAGCGTTGGAGAGAAGCGTGGTGGGATGGTGAGTACGAAATGGCATACAGTGCCATTGTGGTTCATGCTAATGATAAAACCGATTGGGTGAGCCAAGATAGGTTTTGGAATAGGGTGAAGAGAAGCGATATACACCACTGTAAACGCAGGATACTGTTTGGTAATGTAACTTGTGATAGCGATAATGATGTGTGGATTGATAATTTAGAACGGTATGAGTATCACACAAAACTAACGGGGGGAATTGGAAAGGAACCTAGAGAATGTATATTATCAAGAAACTTTAACCCCCGAACGGATTATATATTTTTATTGTTTTACGAAGAAGATTATGACACACATAAGTCGACAGAAGTATATACAAATAAAAGTGGTACTAAGACCGTCCCAATTAATGTAGGTACTTTATCGTATCTTAGCGGTAACGATGGTTGGGGTATGCCTTTTGGTACTAAAGACCATTTTACTCCATCACACCAAGAGGGAGACGGTGTTGGCGGATGGAATCATATAGTGCAAGTAACTCCTTTTGAATGGAAAAATTGGCAGTTAGATACGATAGTTCCTCCAAGTATGCTATATCATTTTAATGGCAATAACTGGGGTATAAATTATGGCTTAGAATTTGAACTAGAATTTTATAATAGATAAAATATGAAACTATTTATTGCTAGTATACTATTAGTGTTTTGTTTTGGGCTACAAAGTTGCAGGGATGATGATTATACACAAGAACTTCCTCCTAACACGCAACATCAATTTCCCTATGCGTTAAGTGAGTTTTATAAACTCAATTGGGAGAAACCCACCAACTTTGATGTGTTTGATGCAAAAACCAATCAAATGTTATTTACTGAAAATTGGACTTACAAAGAGTCAGACACATTGATACGTGATCAATTATATTCGGTAGTAGAGAAATATAGAAATAACAGTTCAAAACCTTACGAGACTTTGCTAATGTGGTTGTATCTAAGGGGGCTTTATTTTCAAACCGTAGGCAATTACAATATGCCCATAATGATATTGGATTATGCAGTTGCTGATAGTAGCCACTTTTATTCAAAAGAAGTACCTGGCAGGCCGTGGCTTGTATATGGCTATTACTCACCCTTAACCACTGTTGAAATTGATGGGGTGGTGCACGATTCTACCATACATTCGCGTATTGATTCATTGGCTTTTAATGTGGTTAATCAACCTAATTTTTCATCAAAACAAACCCATTTGTACTTTGTGTACGGCAAAGGATTATCACGCTTAGATGAATATTATTTTAATCATACAGTTACCAACCAAGCACTAGGTACAACAGTAACCGACACAATATCTCACAAAATTTGGATTAGAAGAAACTAAAATGTTTTTGTATAAATTGCAGGGGTACATACGTCAAACCTATGCGTTCATACTTTTACTCTTTTTTTATCCTTTTAGGAGGCTTTAGCTATAGTGCTACTGCACAAACTACCCCAACTGATACTGCCAACTACCCATACTGGGCAGAAATGATGCAGCAACCACAAGCCAATTTTGCACAAGTGCAACGTGCATTTGAGCTTTATTGGCAAAACCGAACTATAGAAAAAGGTAGCGGCTGGAAACCCTTTAAACGTTGGGAGAATTATTGGCAAAACAGGCTTGATAGTAATGGTAATTTGCCACCCGCTGATGCTGTTTGGAAAAACTTTTTTGGCATTCGTGATGAAAGAAACACCAACCCCTTTGAGCAAGGAAGCAAAAACGATATTTTTCAATACACGGGTAATGCAGGCAATTGGAAACCACTAGGACCTACTTTTCTCCCCAAAAACAACACAGGTCAGCCCAACGGTTTGGGTAGGGTAAACGGCATAGGTTTTCACCCTACCGATAGTAATATTATTTATATAGGTGCACCCGCAGGTGGTTTATGGGTTACCCACGATTACGGTAAAACTTGGGAAAGCCATACCGATAGCTTACCCACTTTAGGTGTTTCATCAATAGCTATTGACCCTGTTAATCCTAACACGATGTTCATTGGTACAGGCGATAGGGATGGAGGAGACTCATACAGCTATGGGGTACTAAAAAGTTTTGATGCAGGCAAAACATGGCAATTATCAAATACAGGTATGGGTAGCCGCACGGTGGGTAAATTGCTTATACACCCAAAATTTAGAGATAGTTTAATAGCCGCAACCAATAACGGTATTTATGTTTCGGGTAATGGTGGCGCATTGTGGAGTAAAAAATCAAGTACAGCCAATTTTAAAGATTTGGTGTACAATCCCTCCAACCAAAGTCTTGTTTACGCTGCCGAAGGCGGTAATTTTTACCGTTCTACTGATGGGGGTAATAGCTGGACTAAAATTACGGCGGGGTTACCCGGTGGGCAACGCGGTGTAATAGCTGTATCAGCTGCAAACCCTAATTATGTATATTTTCTTTTGTCTGAAAGTAACGTTTTCAAAGGTATTTACCTTTCTACTAACGGAGGGGGTAGTTTTACTACCCAAACCACCTCGCCCAATATTTTAGGTTATGCTGCTGATGGTAGCGGAACAACGGGGCAAGGTTGGTACGACCTGTGTTTGGCTGTTGACCCCAACGATGAAAACATTGTGTATGCGGGCGGTGTAAATATTTTTAAATCGACTAATAGGGGGGTAACGTGGACTATTAGTGGGCACTGGACAGGCAGTGGGGGAGGTGATGCCGTTCATGCAGACCAACACGTGTTGGAGTATTCGCCCGTAAACGAAGTCTTATTTGTAGGTAACGACGGTGGAATTTACTTTACTAATGATGGTGGTAACGACTGGGTGGATATATCAAGCGGTATTGAAATAGCACAAATTTACCGCATGGGGCAAAGTGCTCAAAAACGTCATTTGTATATTAATGGCTATCAGGATAACGGAACTGCTTTTTATGATGGTGAGTGGAAAACCATTCGCGGGGGTGATGGTATGGATTGTTTGGTTGATTATTCCGACCCTTCTATAATGGTTGGCTCAGTATACTATGGTGATTTTGTTCGCTATAAAAATGGAAACTCAGAAGGAACATTTGCAAAAGATGGTTCAAGAGGAATAACAGAGTCGGGTGCATGGGTAACACCCATTATACAGCACAGTAGCAATGCTAATATATTTTTTGCAGGGTATAAAAACCTTTGGCGAACTAAAAATGGACTGACCGAAAAGGTAGCCGATGTTAGTTGGGATAAAATAAGTAATAACCTTAGCGGCAGTAACAACAGCAATATTAGTTTTTTAGAACAATCGGTAGTTAATAGCGATATTCTGTATGTATCGCGTAGCGATAAAAAATTATTTAGAAGTGATAATATTAACGATAGTATACCTACATGGATTGATTTGACAGCAAATTTACCCGTTAATGGAACACCTAGTTGCTTAGAGACTACACCATACAATGCCAATAGGCTATATATGGGATTGAATAGAAAAGTATACCGTTCTGACAATAAGGGTGTAGTTTGGACAGATATTACAGCTAATATTCCTAATCTTAATATCAATAGCATAGTAATAGATACCTCAACCAATACTGATGATATATATGTGGGGACTGATGTGGGGGTGTATTATAGAAACATTAGTTCAACTAGCTGGATATACTTTAATGCAGGGTTGCCACTTAGTGTTGATGCTAACGATCTAAAAATATTTTACAATCAACGCAACCCAAGCAATAGCAAATTGCGTGCTGCTACTTATGGTAGAGGCACGTGGGAAAGTGATTTGTATACTGATGGGACTAAAAAACCAATGGTTGATTTTATTGCTGATGCCACAGATGTTTGCTTAGGCAGTGTGGTAAATTTTGAAGACAATACAGGGTATATCCCAACACAGTTCAAATGGATGTTTTCTCCATCAACCATTAGCTACACAAATAATACTGCTGATACTTCTCAAAACATATCGGTTAAGTTTAATGCTAAAGGAAACTATACCGTTAGTCTGATAGCTAAAAATGCTAATGGTGTAGATACTTTGGTACAAAGCAATATGATTTATGTGTACGATACTGCTAAACGTATATGTACCACCACAACCACAGGAAAAAGTGGCTTTGGTATTGGTATTAGCAATGTAAAAGTGGCCAATTTGGATAATAGCTCACAAGGGTTTGATCAAAACGGGTCGTATGAAGATTATTCTTGCGGAACAATAGTTCAACTACAGCGCGATAGCTCATATTTATTAGAGATAAAAACAGGCTTTTACAACGATGAATTTGTAAAGGTGTTTATTGATTATAATGATGATGGGGACTTTAAAGACCCGTTTGAGAATGTGTTTACAGGAACAAAACAACGCACCAACCACAGTACTACATTTACAGTACCCAGCCATACCGAAGCCAACAAGCTATTGCGTATGCGTGTAATATCAGATTTTAATACCATTGGCAGCCCCGATTGTCCAACACTTACCAACGGACAGTCAGAAGATTATAATGTGTATGTAAGCGTTCCCCAAGCTCAATTAAATATTAGTGCCGATAGCGTTTGTATAGCACAAACCACCACTATTGATGCAACTATTGATGGTAAAGTTGGTAGTATAGAGTGGGATTTTGGGGCTGATGCCACACCAACCACAGCTACAGGGCAAGGGCCATTTTCAGTATCGTATCTAACAGCAGGGTATAAAACAATTAGCACCACCATAAACGGAATAGTAGTTAATAAAACCGATTCGGCAATATGGGTGGGATATACTCCTCAAGCCTCATTTAACAAGGCCGATACCCTTTTGTGTGTTAAAAATGCAACAGTAAACTTTACCAATACATCAACTATTCCAACAGGAACACTTAATTATTCTTGGACTTTTGGTGATGGAAACACTTCTAACGCCGTACATCCAAATCATAGCTATTTATCAGTGTTTCCCTATACCGTTAAGTTGTTTGTTATCAGCAATATTGGTTGTGCTGATTCAGTGCAAAAAAGCATTACGCCAGTAGATAGTAAAATAGTAGCGTCGTTTACAAAAGGAAGTAGCCAACAATGTTTGTCGGGTAATAGCTTCAGTTTTATCAATACTACAACCGGCAGTGGAAATACTTATGTATGGAATTTTGGCGATGGTAAAACAGCTACCCAAAGTGGCACTGTTTCGCATAGCTACACCACAAGTGGCGTTAAAACAGTTAAACTAAAAGCACAATCGCCACAAGGTTGTTTTGATAGCACTTTGCAAACCATAGAGGTGTGGGCACAACCCATTGCATCTTTTATACCTCCAACAAAAGTATGTGCTGGCAGTGCGGCAACATTTGTCAATAACTCAACACTGCCCGCTGGCACTTCTGCTGCTTATACTTGGGCTTTTGGCGACGGTAATTCATCCTTTGCCACATCGCCAAGTTATACCTATACAGCAGCAGGTATTTATACAGTAAAGCTAAAGGCTGTTACCACAAACAGTTGCTCACACGATAGTACACAAGTCGTTCAGGTAGGCGCAAAACCATCGGCAGCATTTAACAAAACCTATTTGGGTAATGGAAACATTAAGTTTACTCCTTTAGTTAGCGGTATGGCCGTGTATAATTGGACTTTTGGTGATGGAAACTCAGCATTGGTATTTACACCTACCCATCAATACCTTGCAAAAGGCACGTATAATGTAAACTTGTTTGTTGAAGAAAACGACGGGTGTAATAACAATGCTACTGATACAGTAAACATACCCACGTCGGTTGGCATAGATAATATTGCACAAAACAGCATTGGCTTGCAGGCGTTGCCAAACCCTTTTGATAATAGCATAAAGATTAGCTTTACGCTTAAAAATGCACAAACCGTAAATGTTTATTTAACTGATATATTGGGTAGAAAAGTGGCTGATGTGTGGAATGCGCCCACCACAAGTACCCAAGTGAACCTAGTAGCCGATACCAAAGTACTACCGCAAGGGGTGTACTTTATTATTGTTGAAACAGGTGGCGAAAAAATATCGCTAAAAATGGTGAAGTAAAAACATGTGAACACAAAAAAAGCCGCAGGAACCACCCTGCGGCTAAAATCATTTTAACCTATATAATTTAGATAAAAATGAAAAAATATTGCTCTAAAACCTATTTTTCAATAACTGCGCCAAAAACCACCAAAGAGGTAACTTTTTAGCTAACAGCCTAGTTGTTAGGCTTATTTTTCATCTTCTATAATCACCCCAGATTTTCCTTTGTAGGGAGATTCAATGTTATTTATATTGGTAAGCAGTTTGCGGGTTTGTTTTTTCAATACCGAAACCACTTTATTTTTTCTTTCTTTTCTTTTTAAACGTGTAACAGCCATTGCATTAAAATTTTTAAAGGACGGCAAAGATAGTAAATAAAACCTTGAAATGTTCAATCAAATTTTACTTTACTTTAAGCAAACTACAAACAAGCCGTACGGCCACCATCAACCACCACGTTGGTGCCGTTTATATATGCCGCCATTGGCGATGCTAAAAACGTAGCTGCATAGCCAATTTCTTTAGGGGCTGCAAAACGTGCTGCGGGTATTTCGTGCAGCATTTCTTGCTCCACTACATCACGTTGTTTATTTGCCTTAGCCGATTTATTATCAATAATACTGGTTAGGCGCTCAGTTTCAGTAGCACCGGGTAATACGTTGTTTACTGTAATACCAAAAGGAGCAAGTTCGCCGGCAAGGGTTTTAGACCAATTGCCTACTGCGCCTCGTATAGTGTTTGATACTCCCAAGCCCGGTATAGGTTGTTTTACCGATGTAGAGATAATATTTATAATTCTGCCGTATTTCTCTTTTTTCATTCCCTCAACCACAGTTTGCACCAATATTTGGTTGCACACCAAATGTGCCTGAAAAGCAGTCATAAACTGCTCAATACTTGCTTCCACAGCTTTTCCCGCAGGTGGGCCACCGGTATTGTTTACCAATATGTGCACAGGTTGGGTACGCAGCAAATAATTTTCTAGCTTCACCTTTAAAATATGGGGAGTGCTAAAATCTGCCGCAATAACTTCGTGTTTTTGGTTGTATGGAGTGGGCAGTTCTGCCTTTGCCGCTGCCAATTTTTCAGGGTTACGGGCTATTAAAATAACGGTTGCCCCAGCTTCAGCCATTAGCATGGCGGTAGCTTTTCCTATACCTTGTGTACTGCCGCATACAACGGCGCGTTTGTTTCTTAAATCTATTTCTAACATAAACCTTAGGTGCAAACCTAATGCTATTTTAAGCTATGATGAAAGTTTTTTGTTAAAAGCAAGTATCTAACTTTGCACTAAATTTATGCATACACTAGAGCCTTTTTATTTGTGGCGCGAACTGTACAGGGCAGAAGACGATTCTCAATCGCCTTTTTTTGAACGAGAGTACAGCGAGTTTGAATACACCAACAGGATTTACGACCATTTGATACATCCTCAGTGGGATGATTTTGGCTCGTCGACCCTGTATATTAAAATTATTTATACAGACTATGTAGATAGTTTTGCCATTATAGAAATGATGGGCGAGTGGAACGATGCTATTGACAACGATATAATGTACCTAAAGCGTGAGGTGCTGGAGTTGTTGATGGATGAAGGGATTGATAAGTTTGTGATGATAGGGGAGAATGTGCTTAATTTTCATGCCAGTGACGACTCGTATTACGAAGAATGGTTTAGCGAGGCCGAAAACGGTTGGATTGCTTTTGTAAATTTTAGAGAGCACGTATTGGATGAGTTTAAATCGAGCAATATTGATTATTACGTAAATTTTGGAGGTGAGTTGGATGAGTTGGAGTGGCGTAAATTATCACCACAAATAATGTTTGAACGGATTGACAGTATTTTGAAACACAGGTTGGCGTAAACCTGTGGTAAATAGTTTTGTATCTTGCTATTTACTTTTATGAAATATCTATTTCTACTATTTGCTTTTCTTTTTTCTGTGGCTGCACAAGCACAAACGTATCAAAATGCCGATACGGTTAGTTGTCCCGATTTACTTGAAAACATATATGTGCGCCCATTGTATAGTGATAGCCTTAGCAGCAGTTTTGTTATTTTTATTAAAAAAGAGGTAAAACTACACAAGCACTCTGCCCATACCGAGCACGTTATTGTATTAGAAGGTGTGGGGACAATGGTTTTGGGCGATAGCACATTTACCATAAAAAGGGGCGATGTGGTTTTTATACCCAAAGGCACTGCACACAAGGTTGTTACGCTTTCAAAAGAACCATTAAAAGTAATCTCTATTCAATCTCCCTATTTTGATGGAAGTGATAGATTGATGCTTGAATAGTTTTAGAAGGCATACGCCATTGAAACATCAATGGATATAGAAGGGAACCCTCTTGATTCTTTATTAATTACAGGCAAAAAGTGATAGCTTTTAGTGCCAAAACCTGCTAGCCATTTTTGGGTAAATTTATACCTTCCACTAAATCCAACGGTGAAATAATGTGCATTTCGGTAGGATAATTTTGAGTTGTAGGGAGTAAGGGCGTAGTTGTTTGTAAAATCGCCAATATGTGTTTTTAGGTGGATAAATGCCACATAACCAGCATCAACAAAAAACTCCCATTTTTCATCTCCTCTCATAAAATTGTATGCTGCCTCAAAAGGCAGAGTTATAAACTTTTCTGTGGCGTTGTACGTGTATATTTTTGGCGCTTTTGAGGTATCTAAAAATTTTTCGTTATAGGCATTAAGGTAATAATTTACACCTACCTTAAGTTTAAAGTGATTTTTAAAATAGTGCTCGCCAAAAATACCGCCCGATACTGCGTTATCGCCATTGTAATGAATAGGCTGGCTTGTTTCGGGTATATACCAACTTGAGGTTACTCCAATTGTTGAGTAAGTGGTTTGTGCTTTTAAAAAGTAACATCGCGAAAGCAATAGCAAGGTAAAAAACAGTTTCATTTATTTTTGTTCAAAAATATGACCTATTTTAAGGTTGGCGCTCCAAATTGAGTATTCTATGGGGCTATAATACTGTGAGCTGTAGCTGTCTTTCAGCATCAAGGTACCTGATATAAAAAAGTTGTTTAATAGGTAGCGGGTTTCAATACCTGCTGAAATGTATCTTAATTTTTGTTTTATATTGTATTCTTGGGTTGTGGTTAAATCATCAGGGTTATTTAGGTATAAGTAATATTTTGCTCTGTAGTTAATACCTAAAGTATATCCCATAATTAAAAATACTTGTAGCGGTTTTTTAGGATTGTTCTGCATATCGAATCCCACTGTTATAGGTACTTGGTAGTTAGTATTTGTATATTTTTCGTAAAAATGTATAGTAGGATTTCCTGTGCCCATATTCCAAATTATTTCTTTTTTTGGAGTGAAGGTTTTACCATACCCATAGCCTATAGAAAATTTCCACTTGTTGTAATAATACTCAACACCTATATGGGTAGAACCTTCTTTTTGATCTGACTTGAAACCTTTTGGAGAAAACAAAGTATTACTTTTTGCAGCCTCGGCACCAAGAAAGATGTCAAAATACTTTTGGGCACTTGTGGTAAGAGCAAGGCTAAATAAAAACACAACAAGTATTATCTTTTTCATAGATATATCAAAGATAACACTTGTATGAGGAGCTGGTATATTGTGAAGTATAATTTCGACCAAAAAAATAGCCCTGCCGATTTTGGCAGGGCTATATGGTTTATAGGTTAGTTATTAAATGTTATTCAAAAATCACTTTGCCGTAGGCAATACCTTTGTCTGAAAGTGCTTTTATCAAGTAGATACCCGTAGGTAGATTTCCACGTTGCACCAAAACACGAGAGTCGTTTAGGTTTTCTTGTGTGGTAACCAATTGACCGCTAAGGTTATAAATAGCAACACTTTCTATTGTTCCCTCAGGGAAGTAAACAGTAACGTTTGATGCTGATGGGTTGGGGTAAACCTCAACTTTTTTGCTCAAATCAATAGTGTTAATACCAATACTCTTTTTAGCTGCACAACCGGGTAAGCCTAAAGCACATACCATACGTGGTGTAACAAAACCTTGTATAGTATCAATATACGCTTTTGCTTTTGTTTCGCTCATATCAGGGTTGGTAAGCATTGAGTTTCTGTGAGCATTTATACCAATAGCACCGTAACCTTTAATAGTTGTGCTATCCCACCATTCCCAAGGTGAACCTTGATTTAAGAATTGTTGTGAAGCGGCAGGTAATATTAATGGGTAAAGAGCTTCAAAGCCTTCATTCATAGTAGCAGCACGTGCTGTAAACACATCGTTATAGTTGCGGCCATTAATAATATCATTATTTCCTAACTCTTGGTTTTTGCGTATAGTTTCGCGGCTACCGCAAGCGTTGTTTATTACAGTAGCACCAGTAGTAGGTACTATTACATTGCTAAAACCATAAGGGGCATAAGGGTCTAATACGCAGTGTACTGAAACGATAGGCACTTGACCTGCTTCAATCCATGATGAATCGCCGGTGGCACCACCATAGTTGAATACAAAATCAACATCAGTAGATACGCTTGCATCGCCTGATATGTTTAGTTGAGGTATACCGCCAACACCCAACCAATCGCCAAAAGCAGCAGTGTTCACCATGGGCGAAGTATTGCTCCAGCTAAATTTTTCAAGTTCAATTTCAGCTTGTTTGTCAAGCGAGGCATAAGCCATAGCTACATACCCGCCAGTACCTTGTCCGCCAAGAGCTATACGGTCGGTATCAATTTTATATGTTGCTGAGTTGCTGCGGAAAAAGCGTACACAGTTACGTGTATCTTGTATAGCGCGGTAAGTGGCTTGTAAAAGTAATGATGTAGCAGTATCGCTGTTAGTGGTAGTGGGGTTCCAGCCCAAACGGTAACTCATAGCCACTGCAACATATCCTTTGCGTGCAAAGCGATTACACATTTCTACAATAGTGCTGTCGGTACGGCCGCCAGTAGTTTGTTGGTTAATAAGTGCAGGTAAAAAGCTGCCTGTATGTAAAATAATCACCATTGGGCGTTTAGTAGCAGTGTCGCTAGCCGGTTCGTAAATATCACATAGCAGTGGTATTTGAATTAATGGTGGTGGTACGTTTGGCAATGCAGGCCACGACATGTTTGAATCGTAAACTACATTTTTTGTAACTGTAACATTGGTGTAAACTTCTGTAAGGTAACGTTGAGCCTTTACAGTATTAAAGCTAACCATGCATAGTATTAATGCTGAAATTAGGAGTAAATTTTTCTTCATAGCGATTATAGTGTTTTATACAAAGTAATGATTTTTGATTGTTATAAAATCAATAAAATAAGTGATAAAATTAAAAAAGATAAAATTAGCCTACTGTTTAGTAGGCTAATTTTGTGGCATTAAACTCTTTGGCAGCCTTTATAAACCTTATAAATAAAGGGTGTGGGTTGGCCACAGTACTTTTTAGTTCGGGGTGAAACTGAACACCAACAAAGTGCGGATGATTTTTTAATTCAATAATTTCAACCAACTCCCCTTCAGGATTTATGCCACTGGCAATCATGCCATGTTCAGCATAGTCATCAAGAAATTTGTTATTAAACTCGTAGCGGTGGCGGTGGCGTTCTTGAATTTTAGTTTTGCCGTAGGCTGTAAAAGCAATCGAGTTTTTTTGCAACTCACAAGGGTATGAGCCTAAGCGCATAGTCCCCCCTTTTTGGGTTACTTTTTTCTGTTCGCTCATCAAACCTATTACAGGGTATTTCGATTTTGGGTTCATCTCAGTAGAGTCTGCACCCGACCAACCCAATACATTGCGCGCAAATTCAATAGCGGCACATTGCATACCTAAACATATACCAAAAAATGGCACATTGTTTTCTCGTGCGTATTTTATAGCGTCAATCTTACCAATAATACCACGTTCACCAAAGCCGGGGGCTACCAGTATACCGTCTAGGTGCCCTAGTTTTTGTTTAATATTTTCCTCGTGCAAGGTTTCGCTATGTATAAACTCAAGGTTTACTTTACACTCTTTTTCTGCTCCTGCATGTATAAATGCTTCTGTAATAGATTTATAGGCATCAGGCAACTCTACATACTTGCCCACTAAACCAATTTTCACTTCGGTTTTTGGGTGTTTTAGTTTTAGCAAAAAGTTTTTCCAGCTATCAAGATCCGGTTCGTTTTTGGCAGGTAACTTTAGCTTGGCTAGGGTTACTTTATCCAGTTTTTCTTTTTGCATCATCAAAGGCACTTCGTATATAGTTTCTACGTCAATAGACTCTATAACGGCATTGGCTTTAACATTGCAAAACAAGGCTAGTTTTTTACGTATTTCAGGGCTAAGAGAATGCTCTGTACGACATACCAATATGTCGGGTTGTATACCATACTCTAACAGCATTTTTACACTGTGCTGAGTAGGTTTGGTTTTTAATTCTTTTGATGCTGCAAGGTAGGGAACAAGGGTAAGGTGTATTACTATACAATCTTCTTCAGATAGTTCCCAGTTTAATTGGCGAACTGCTTCTATATACGGTAGCGATTCTATATCGCCAACAGTACCACCAATTTCAGTAATAATAATATCATAATCACCCGTATTGCCCAATTGTTTAAAACGGGTTTTAATCTCGTCGGTTATGTGTGGTATTACCTGCACAGTTTTACCCAAATAATCTCCGTTACGTTCTTTTTGTATTACGGTTTGGTATATTTTACCTGTGGTAACATTGTTACCTTGTGATGTAGGGATGTTTAGGAAACGCTCGTAGTGGCCAAGGTCAAGGTCGGTTTCGGCACCATCATCCGTTACATAGCACTCACCGTGCTCGTAGGGGTTCATTGTTCCCGGATCGACATTGATGTATGGATCAAATTTTTGGATGGTAACTGAGTAGCCTCTGGCTTGTAATAATTTGGCCAGCGATGCTGATACGATACCTTTACCTAATGACGAAGTAACCCCGCCCGTTACAAAAACGTATTTAACTTTTTTCATGACAAAACTGTGTGGTAGCAAATAAAAATTGGTATTTAAAAACAGCTTTAAATACCAATTATCAGACGGGATGCAAAGTTACCATATTTTACCCGAAGGTTAACAAAACTGTGGAAACTGTTGTAAAAATTTTTCTGCATCGGCTAAATCATCAGGCGTATCAACAGATATACTTTGGTGGTAGGTTTGCCTTATAGATATGGTGTAACCGTTTTCTAACCAACGTAATTGCTCAAGCATTTCTAAACTTTCTAGTGTTGATAACGGAAGTTTCACTATATCGCGCAGTACTTCTTTTCTATATCCATACACACCTACGTGCAGGTAATGTACTTTACGGTCAGCCCATTCATTAAGGGGTACGCCACGCAAATGTGGTATGGCTTGCCTGCTAAAATACAAGGCTTGCATAGCATCATTAAAAACTACTTTGGCAGTGTTGGGGCTAAGCAGTTGCTCGTTGCTATCGGTTTGTTTCATCAATGTGGCTATATCGGTTACTTCATCCACAAAGCACGAAGCCAGTTGATCTACCTGTTCAGGCAAAATAAAAGGCTCGTCGCCTTGTATGTTTAGTACCACATCAAACTCGTCATATACTTTCTCTATCACCTCGGCGCATCGTTCAGTACCATTTTGGTGGTGCGGGTGAGTCATTATTACTTCACCGCCAAAGCCTTGTACGTGTTCAAAAATTCGTTCATCATCCGTAGCTACCAATACTTTATCAATCTCAGTGGCTTTGTTCACCTGTTCGTAAACCCGTTGTACCATAGTTTTACCGCCAATAGTAGCAAGAGGTTTGCCCGGGAAGCGTGTTGAAGCATAGCGTGCGGGTATTATAGCAAGTATTTTCATAGGGAGATGTTTGATAGGTGCAAATATAAATTAATAAATAGGCTTGTACTTTGCAATAACCATAATATTGGGGTAAAGGTTGTAAGGGAGCACGGTTTTTTAATGGCAATTCAAAAGCTATTTATTGATATTTTTGAGTAAAAAGTTTTATATATAGTGTATTTTTTTGTTGTTGAGATAAATTGTTTTTGTAATTTCGGAACTTTAAGTCAGGTAGTTATACATGGAAATGGTAGAGTTTATTTTATATGTAGCCCAACAAGAGGTTGCTAAGAAGTTTTATGCCGAAATTTTACAAAAGTCACCTGTTACGGATGTAGAGGGGATGACGGAGTTTGTGCTAAACGATAACTGCAAGCTTGGGCTAATGCCTCAAGATAATATAGCCAAAATACTGCAACCCATACTACAACACCCAAATGAGGCTAAAGGTGCGCCTCGTTGCGAATTATACATATATGTAGATAGTCCTCAAGATTATCTGGAGCGTGCTTTTAACGCAGGCGCGGTTCTTATAAGTCCTAATAGGAGACGCGACTGGGGCGATGAAGTAGGTTATTGTGCCGACCTTGACGGGCATGTTATTGCCTTTGCTAAAAAAGGAAATTAATTTTCTACAGGTTTTGGCGGAGGTACTGGTTTAGGTACGGGTTTCACCTCAGCAGGTTTTTTTGGCGGTGTAGCTGCTTTGGGTGTGGGGGTAACCGTATTGCGGTTACTATTTGGACGGGTTGAGCTTCCATTGCTTGAACTTCGTGGGCAGTTTTCGCAGCGTTTTAGGCGAAACATCACGCCAATTCTAAAAACAAGTACGTTTGATACGGGTGTTTTCACCACATTATAAGCCACGTTACTTTCGTAATTATCATCTCGCTTTACCGAGTTTAAACCAATAAACTTAATACCGTTTCCTGTAGAATAGCTAACCCTAGCATCAAAAGCAAACCTACTGCCTAGGTTGTATATTAAACCCAATGATGCTCCGTAATGTGCACGACCATTTCGTAACAGACGTTTTGTAGTTTCTCTTTCATATCCGTCAACTTCTTTATTAAATCGGTTAACCTGGTGGGTAGTGAATGAACGTGAAGCCCCAAATACATCAAAGTATGGGCTAATGCGGCCTGTATTAAATATAAATTTTGGGGCAAAGTAAACCGCACTCATTTGGTTGTTTACGTGCACACTTCCCAAATCGTTATTGGGAGTGTTAAAAACCAAATCGGTAACTTTTTTGCTGCCTCCCTGATAAAAATACTCAAGCCCAAACCCCAATCTTATTTGAAACCAATCGTTTTTAGTTTTTATTAGTGAAGGACTAAGATACTCGATAGAAAAACCCACACCACCTTTATAGCCTGAATCTTTAAACTCATCCATAGGGCATGAACCATTAAGGTAAACGTTTAGATAAGATTGAGCTTTTAAGCCTGTGGTACTTAACAAAAGAATAAATAAAACAGTAAATAAACTTTTCATAGGCGTGGTATTTGAAAAATGTATTTCAAACATAATGCCACGCACTGATATTATGGTTTTTATAAGGTATTAAGTAGTGTGTATAAAACCACAAAAGCAGCCCAATTGGGCTGCTTTTGTGGTGTTGTATAAGCGAAGCATATTTACTTCACCATTAGCAATATGTTTTTAGAAATAGTAGCACTTGTAATTTTTACAGTATACATACCTGCAGCCATATTGGTATTGCTAACATCAATAGGCAATTGGTTGCTACCTTTTACTAGTGTGTGCTCACCGCTATAGTAGTTTCGGCCTAGCATATCGTATATGTTTATTGATACGGTAGTGGCTGTTTCAGTATTTAACTCAACAATAGCTTGTGTAGCACCTTGTTGCATAGGGTTTGGACTAATAATAGCTTGTTTATCGCCTTTAGGCTCGTTGGGGGCTATGCTTGCATTGCTTCCTGACAGAAGTCTGCGGCGGAAACATTGTTGTTTATCAAGCATTCTGTCATAATTAATGGTGATAGGGTTAGTGAAGAAATCGGTAAGCTGAACAGCAGTTGGAGATGGATTAACAGTTGCAGCAACTCCAACCGGATTTGGCGTACTTGCCGAAAAATGGCAAGGGGTTTCACCGTTAAAATAGGTTTTAATCAAAAATAAGTCTGAAGGGCTTATTGGTGCTAAAGAAAAATCGCCGGCACCAAAAATACTAAGTCCATCAGCAGCAGTACCGTTCATTTGGTCTATTTTATAGCAATTTTGGAAATTAGCATCACCATAAGTGTATTCGCCAACACCGTTACCACTGTCATCAACCTTTATTATTAAAGCATCCGAGCTTCCAAAAATACCCTGAAAGGCAGTACCTGCGCCATAGTATTCGTACAGGCCGGATGTATTTAAACGTTCAATAACATCGAAGCAACGGTCATCGGTGCCGGGCATTTGGCTATAATCATAAGTATTGTTCCAAATAGGAGTACCCGCTGCGTCTACTAACATCATCCATGAATCGTAAGGCGAAGCTGATGAAGGTGCTGTGTAGCCTCCAATAATAAAACCGCCTACTTGATTGGCTATGTTTATTGAACTGAAATAATCCCAAGACGAACTGCCGCCATACAATTGCACAGTGCCTGTTACAGCACCACTTGCAGCATCAACAGTAAATAGGTAAGCATCTTCGCTAAGGCCGGTTTCGTAGGTATGGCCTACTACAACTACATCAGAACTATAGGGGCTTTCAATAATATCAGCGGCCATATCTCTATTAGGGTTGGCGCTATTACTCACATCATACACCCAGCTCCAAAGCAAAGCTCCTGAGTTAACATCAATTTTTATTATAAATGTATATGCTTCGGTAATAGATACTTGTGCTGTACCTGTTATATAAGCCTCATTTCCTGAAGCAGAAAGGGCAACAGCAGCTACATCGTATATTTCAAATACACTGCCGGTAGGGTTTACCCTATACTCGTAAACATTAAGGGGTACGCCGGTTGCATCAACAGTAAAATAAAATACACCCGTTGTTGGCGGAGCAGTAGTAAGTGGAGGATCGCTAAGCATACCTACCACACCAAAATCGCCACTGCCATTGGTAAACTCAAATACCTTTGGTGTGTTTGCCCCAACAGCATCACCCGCAGGGTTGTAAATTTCGTACTCGTGATTAAAGATAGGCGTGCCATTAATATCAGTATGTGTTACCGAAATCTGAGCCATCGGCAGGTTAAATCCATTGCCATTTCCCACCAGTATGTGCCCAATAGTATTAGTGGTGTTTTTACCGTCGCCCAATGCCTCGTCCATTGGTCTGCCATAAAGGTGTTCAAAATACTGCGCTTGTATAGATGAAACGCAAAGAAAAAGGATAGCTAGAATAGATAGTTTTTTCATGATTTTTTTATTGATAGTTATTAGTAGAAAAATTTAGAGAACAATGCAAAAGCAATATCAATAAAAAATACAGTAAAGCAATGTGTTATATTTTATGAGTGCTTGGTTTTATTTGTAAGTGGTTGAAAATGATTGGTTAGTGTTATTGTTTTTAGACCAAAGTGTAATTTGCTGATACTTTTACCTGTTTAATGATAAAACTGACAAGAGCAAAAAAAGGCAGGGTATGCCCTGCCTAAGAAATATCTATCAGAATTTATTTTTAGTGATTAACAGGAGGTGTGGGTTTGGGCATAGGTTTTACCTCAGCAGGCCTTCGGTTGGGCGTATTAGGCGTAAGGTTTAAAGGGCGGCTATCATTATCATAGGTTTGTTGGCTGTTTGGGGTAATGGTAAACAATATCCCTAAACGAAACACCAATACATCTGATACGGGCGATTTTACTGTGCGGTAGCTAACATTACTTTCAAAAGCAGGGTCTTTAGTTATACTGCCTAAATCGGCAAACTTTATGGCAGTACCTGTGGTGTAGCTAACTCTTGCGTCAAAACAAATAGTACTGTGTAGGCGGTATAGTAAACCTACTGAACCACCATAATGAGCTACCCCGTTTTGAATTATAGGTGACGAACTTTCACGTTCATACCCCTGCACCTCTTTGTTAAAGCGGTTTATTTGGTAAGTATTAAATACCCTAAAGTTGGCCATTACATCAAAATAGGGGCTAAAATTACCAGTATTAAAAATAAACTTAGGGGCTACATAAAAGCCAAACATTAGGTTTTGCAGTTTCACACTACCCTTGTCGTTATTAGGCGTGTTAAACACCAAATCTTTAACCTTTTTGCTATTACCGTGGTGCAAAAACTCGATACCTGCACCCAAGCGAAACTCAAAAGCACTTGGGGTTTGGCTAAAAAGCGAAGGGCTTAAATACTCAACAGAAAAGCCTGCCCCATTGCGGTAGCCGCTATCGTTTAGTTGGTTCATGGGGGCAGCACCGTTGGCATATAAACCAATATAGTGCTGCGCCGATGAAGGGATAGCAAATGCACAAAATGCTAATACAAAGCCAATTGTGCTACGTTTTATAAATGCTGCTGTTTTCATAGTTTGTACTTTACTATACAGCAAACGTTGTCTTATCCCCCAAAGTCCTTTTTTAAATTTTTTGCTTTTGCGTCTAATGCCTTGTAACACAATACCTCCATCTATTTTCTTTTAAACTTTTTTGATTATTAGCTAAACAAGATTTAGGTTTGACGGGTTTATACACCAATAGTGCAAACCGCCATTAACCATATAGCTGCTGCTTGCGCCGCAGCAGGAATAAAGCAAGCCATAATTTGCCCCGGTAGTCGCAATGCTCCGCTTACAATGGCCTTTGTACGTCATTCTGAAATCGAATGTCATAGCGTGGTGGATGAACGTAGCGCAGCATTTATTGCATTGGGTATAGCACAACAACAGCAATTTCCCATTGCTTTGGTATGTACATCGGGCAGTGCAGTAGTAAATTTTTACCCTGCCATTGTTGAAGCGTTTTACCAGCGCATCCCCTTATTGGTAATTACCGCCGACCGCCCGCCTGAATTGATAGATCAATGGGACGGACAAACCATGCATCAAAACGGTGTGTTTGGTAGGCACATTAAAGCAAGTTATACCTTGCCTGATAGTTATGATACGCTTGATATTTTTAGCCAAACCACACTAAAAGCCTTTGATGATAGTATAAATGACTTGCAAGGCCCTGTACATATAAATGTGCCTTTGCGTGAGCCTTTATATGCCGCCATAAATGATAACTTTGAGTATCCTGTTATAGATTTTAAATCTATCCAAAGCCAGCCTTTAGTTGAAGGTGTTGAGGCTTTGGTTACAGCGTTTTCATCAGCAAAAAAAATATTGGTTTTTAACGGTGCAGGTAAGCGTGATGATGTGCTAAATACAACATTTAAAACCATTAATAACAAAGCTGTAATACTTAGCGATGTGGTAAGTAACCGCCACAGTGCAGGCAATGTGCAGTATTGGGATTTTTTACTATCGAAAAAAGAAGATGCTATTGTTGATGAGTTAAAACCTGATGTTTTAATAACAACCGGCACTAGCACTGTATCGAAAAACTTGAAGTTATTTCTGCGGAAAAATAAGCCTAAATACCATTTCCATATATCGCCAACAGGTGAAATTGCCGACCCTTTTCAAACTCAACCTCAATTAGTAAAAGGCAATATAGCTCAAGTTCTTGCTTCACTTAATTGGGGTGAAAAAGGAACTGACTATTGGCAACTGTGGAATAATTGGGACAAACGTATTGAAAGCCTTAATACAAACTATTTTGCTCAAGCTCAGTTTTGCGAGTTTAGCGCATTGAAAAATATATTATTCCATTTGCCACAGCAAAGCCAATTGCAATTGGCTAACAGTATGTCTGTACGTTGGGCAAATCTTTTGGGAGTGAAGAAAGAACTTGCAGCAGTTCACAGCAATAGGGGAGTATCGGGCATTGATGGTTGTACATCAACAGCAGTAGGTGCTGCCGTTGCAATACCACAAGAAATAGTAACCCTTATTACGGGCGATGTTGCTTTTTTTTATGATAGTAACGCCCTTTGGAATAAATTTGCGCCCGCCAATTTGAGAATAATTGTGCTGAATAATAGTGGCGGTGGTATTTTTAGGTTGATAGATGGCCCCGGGCAAATGCCCGAGTTGGGCGAGTTTTTAGAAACTCAACATACTCGCAATGCCCGCTTGCTTTGCGAGGATATGGGCGTTGAATATTATAAAGCTGAAAGCTTTGAGCAATTGGAGGCAGAATTGAAAAATTTTTACCAACCGGCAAACAAACCCAAAGTATTGGAGGTTTTTACAGATGGAGAAACGAACACAAAAATTTTTAAAGAGTATAAAAATTTAATACATGGACTGGAAAAAATATAATTGGGAAACCATAAAAGAGTACGAGGAAATTCTTTTTCATCAGCACAATGGTATTGCGCGTATAAGCATTAATCGCCCAGAGGTGCACAATGCCTTTACACCACTAACAGTGAAAGAAATGATTGATGCCATGAATATTTGCCGCGAACGCGAAGATATTGGTGTGATTGTGTTGACGGGTGAAGGCGGAAAAGCCTTTTGCAGTGGCGGCGACCAAAAAGTACGCGGTGAAGGTGGATATGTGGGCGATGATGGGGTGCCCCGCCTAAATGTATTGGATTTGCAAATGCTTATCCGTCGTAGTTCTAAACCCGTTATTGCAGCCGTTGCCGGTTGGGCTATTGGTGGCGGACACGTATTGCACGTGGTGTGCGACCTTAGTATAGCCGCCGAAAACGCTCGCTTTGGTCAAACAGGCCCTAAAGTGGGTAGCTTTGATGGTGGTTTTGGTGCTTCGTACCTTGCACGCATTGTGGGGCAGAAAAAAGCCCGCGAAATATGGTTTTTGTGCGACCAATACGATGCTACCGAAGCATTAAACATGGGCTTGGTAAACAAAGTAGTGCCTTTAGAAATGCTGGAACAAACTACTGTAGAGTGGTGTAATAAAATATTAGAAAAATCACCCATAGCACTGCGTATGCTAAAAAGCGCCTTCAATGCTGAGTTGGATGGCCAAGCAGGTATACAAGAACTGGCAGGAAACGCCACCCTACTATACTACCTAAGTGAAGAAGGCAAAGAAGGTAAAAATGCCTTTGTAGAAAAACGTAAACCCGATTTTAGCAAATACCCTAAGTTTCCTTAATCGATATCTATTTGTCAAACTTTTAAAGTTTGACAAATAGATATCGTATCGAAAAATAATACCTCATGTAAAAGCCTTTTCATAATATTGCGGCAAACAATAGTTATGAAAAGGCTTTTCTTTTTAGTAGTTTCTTTGGTGCTGTTTGCAAATGTTCTTTTTGCCCAAAAAAATGATAGAGAATTTGGGGTTGTTGTCTTTTATACTAAAGGAAAATATACTTCTAATGTAACATTCTCTATTAACAATATTAATGCTGTTACTCTTTATAAGGGGGTATTATATCATAAAGTTTATTCTTCTGGACAAGCATTATTAAGTATTTCAAGTAGAGGCGATATAAGGAATTTTAACACACAGTTGTTATTACATGATACCCTATATGTAAAAGTGCTTACACTCTCTGCAGGTATCATTAGTAATTTTCAAGTTGTCAATAAAGAAGAGGCTATTGCAGAAATTGAACAAGAAAAAAAAGAAAGAGATAACTATCTGACTTTATATTCTACCGAGCGCATTACTTATCCTTATAACCCTGAAAGTTTTGATGATAAAGAAAATAAGGGGAAACGCAGCGGAAGCGGATTTTTACTGTCGAAAGAAGGATATATTGTAACTAACTACCATGTTATAGAAAACACCAAAAAAGTTACTGTGCGTGGGGTAAATGGTAATAAAAATTCATCACTATCAGCCAAAGTAGTTTATACAGATACAATCAACGATTTGGCGTTGCTACAATTAGAAGACAAAATAATAATTGAAAATCCTGCTTACAAGACAAGAAATACCACTTGCGATGTAGGCGAAAGTATTTATGTATTAGGCTACCCACTTACCACTGCAATGGGCGAGGATATAAAACTTACCGATGGTTTAGTAAGTTCGCAAAATGGTTTTAAGGGAGATACCGCCAGCTATCAAATATCGGCTCCTGTTCAGCCGGGCAATAGTGGCGCACCATTGTTTGATAAAGACGGTAATATTATTGGTATTGTAAACGCAAAACTGCGTGGTGCTGAAAACGCTACGTATGCAATAAAAGTAAAATACCTAATGCAAGCCATTGATAGGGCAGGGGTAAAATCAATCAGTAATTCAAACAATGGTTTGGTGGGTAAAACCTTGCCACAACAAGTAAAAGCAATACAAGATTTTGTATACATTATCGAAGCTGAATAAGGTATAGTTTCAGCCATAAAAAAATCCCATCCGCAAACAGCAGACGGGATTTCTTTTTTTTCTGACTAAAAAACTACTTCAGTATCTGCTCAGCGTGGGCTGCTGTATCTACTTTTTTAATTATTTCGCTTATCACCCCTTTTTCGTCAATAATAAAGGTAGTGCGGGCTATACCCATATACTTGCGGCCATACATACTTTTTTCAACCCATACACCGTAAGCGTTGGCAACGGCTTGGTCGGTATCCGCCAATAGGTCAAAAGGCAGTTCGTACTTCTCAATAAATTTTTGGTGTTTCTTTTCGTTATCGGGGCTCACTCCCAATATTTCATAACCTTGTTTTAGCAATACGTTATAGTTATCACGCAGGCTGCACGCCTCTTTGGTGCAGCCAGGGGTATCGTCTTTTGGGTAAAAATACAACACCAATTTTTTACCTGCATAGTTGGCTAGTGATATGGTTTCGCCTTTTTGGTTGTTGGCACTAAATGCTGGTGCTTTGTCTCCTTCGTTCAATGTCATGGTTTATCTATAGTTTGTGTAAATGTTTTAGTATTCTTTCTCTCATCAGTAACAACTATTTTTACTTCATGTTTGCCCGCAGGCAAATCTTTTGGTAAAATACCTGTTAACATATCGTTTTTGGCATCATATTCCATTAGCCACCAATCGCCATTTATATAGGCATTGTAGGTGCTAATGCCGCTTAGGTTGTCAGCAATGCGCGCACTTATTTTATCTCCTTTGTTACTAAAGCGAGTAATGGTAGGTGCTTCATCATCGTAAGCTACGCTGTATACCCCAAAGCTTTTGCTGGTAGCAGTTATTACACCATTTTTGTAGGTGCCGCCTTCGCTGCTTTTATACCTTAATCCTTTGCCGCTAAGGCGAACCACTACTAACTTATCAGTAGCAATATTTTTATCGGGAGTTACATCAATATTTACGGTAAAACTTCTTTGCAGCGGTATATCGGTTTTCATTATGCTAATGTAGGGTGCATACAAATCGCGACGTTTGTGGTTGGTGCTTTTAGTGGTCATTAAAATAGTATCGTATACCGCCCATTTTGGTATGCTAAAACTATATCCTTTTTGTTTAAAGATGTTATTTTTTGCGGGATAAACAAACTCGTTAGCCTCTTTATTGTTGGGGTGAAACTCCATAAAATGTGCTTGTGTGCTATCGCCCAAAAGAATAAAAGTGATACTATCGGCATAGCCTGCTAAATCGTTAGTTTTTATGGTAACAGAAACAGCTTGCTGCTGAGCCACAGTAATAAATTTTTGTGTTTGTTGGTAAAACGGCAGCGAGTTTCCATTATCAACAAAACATTTGTGCCATTTTTTACCTCTTGCCCTGTAGTCGTTATAATCAATATGGCAATTCACCATTCGGCTTTCGTCAAAGGCAAAGCGTTGCAATTCCATAGCAAATTGTTGTTTGCCGTTGGCATATAGTTGTAGGTAGTTAATGCCTACATCGCTATTTTCAGGGGTCATATAATCATCAGCCCAAGCAGCAAAAGCATAGCCGCCGGGTGTTACTTTTACGGTATCGCCCCATTTTTTGCTTATTATGTTTTGTTTTATTTCTACATAAGGGTAATGCCCGTTTTTGTGTTTAAAGGCTGCATTTTCCTCGTAAATAATAAAACTGTTTGCAAAACGGGGGGAAAGTCTGTCCTCAACGGGGAAGCCAAACAACAAAGGGTCTATAATTTCCTCAGTTTTTGTGTGGCGTATTTCAAAATGCAGGTGTGCACCTGTGCTGCCACCACTATTGCCCGAAAGGGCTATAAGGTCGCTTTGGCTTACTTTTAAAGCATTGCGTGCAGGAAAAGCATCAATATCAAAACTTTTTTGGCGGTACTGCTCTTGCTCAACATACTGGTTTATTTCATCGCTAAAGGTTTGCAGATGCGCATATACCGAAGTGTAACCGTTGGGGTGATTAATATAAAGTGCTCTACCGTATCCGTAGGGCGATACTTTTATGCGGGCTACATATCCATCGGCAACGGCACGCACAGGCAAGCCTTCTTGCCCATAAGTACGTATATCTATGCCCGAGTGGAAATGATTGCCTCTGATGGCTCCAAAATTGGCCGAGAGATACAAGGTGGTATCAAGGGGCGAACGGAAATATCCCTTCGGGTATTCTGTTTGCGGTGCAACAGGTTGAAGGGTAGATAATGTATACAGGATTGAAAAACGCACTAACCAACTCATCATATACTACAAAGTACATTTTCTGTGCCCTTTTTTGCGAATGTAGTTGTTAACAATGGGTTGATTGTGCCCAATATTTTGGGCTAAGAGAAGCGGTTTATTTCACCTCAAAATCAAACAGCATTTCATCTTCAATAAAACCTTGTAGCTTATCGCCAATATCTACACGGCCTACACCTGCGGGTGTACCTGTAAATATAAAATCGCCTTTTTTAAGTGTGAAGTATTGCGATACAAAGCTGATGATTTTATCAATAGTAAAAAGCATATCGGCGGTATTGCCTGTTTGCACTTGCTCGCCGTTTTTTAGCAGTTTTATGTTTAAGTTTTGCAGGTTAGCGTATTGGGTTTTGTCTACCATTTTACCCACTGCTGCCGAGAAATCAAATGCTTTGGCCAGTTCCCAAGGCAAACCTTTGGTTTTTAGTTCGTTTTGTTTGTCGCGTGCTGTAAAATCAACACCCACGCTTATTTCGCTATAATATTTGTGTGCAAAACGTTCTTCAATTTTTTTGCCGTGTCGGTCTATACGCACTACCAATTCTAACTCGTGGTGCACATCTCTACTAAAAGCAGGAATATAAAACGGCAAGTTATTGCGCAAGTGTGCCGTATCGGGTTTTAAAAATATTACAGGTTCGGTAGGGACTTCGTTTTGCAGCTCTTTGGCGTGGCTGGCATAGTTGCGACCAATACAAATAAATTTCATGGGGTACAAAGATTGCAACTTTTGCCAAATCTTTTTTATCAAGTTGCAAATAATGCCAATTTTTTAGAAAGGGCTAGAGGTAGTTTTACACTAATGAAAATGCACTTTTATCTTACTTTACTGCTTATTGTTGTTACACTAGCATCATGCTCAGGTAAAAGATACGGACACTACGCTTATGTGAAGATGAAAGTGCTGCATAATGCTACGTCTGCAAAAAAAAAGAAAAAACTTGAGCAAGTAACTTCAATATCTGCAATACAGCCTCTTGAGGCTACTGCTCAGGATGTAGATGCTATTGCTAAAGACACCATTGTGGCAAAAATGGATAGGGGGATATATAATGGTGTTTCAACTACTAAGGCAATACAAAATAATAAATGGCAAACAGAAAGGTACAGCTATACTGTGCAAAGTGATGATAGCAATAAACTTGCTGCAGTTGATACTATTGTAAAAAACACCTTTACTATACGTAATTACGAAGCAGGTGCAAGTATGGCACTAGGTATTATTGCATTGTTTTTTGCTTTGTTTGCTCTGGTATTTACACCGCTAATTTTTGTGGCATTTGCGTTTGGTTTAGGGGCATTTGCACTAGCAAAAGAAGCTAGAAACGAGATTAAACGTAGACCTGAGCTTTATAGCAATAAAGATGAGGCTGCAATAGGCTATGTTATAGGTTACTTTTTTTGGGTAATTTTTATGGCAGGAGTAGTACTATTAATTCTATTAATTCTTTTGCTAATAATTCTTATTGCAATTTCCATAGCTGGATTTATTATGATGTACTAAAAACTTAAGCTTTTTGGTATATCTCACGTAAGCCAATCATACGGCCTTTTTCAGGATCCCAAACTTTTAGGCGCAGGCAACTTATAACATCTTTTGGCCACAGTGAGGTGATTTTTGCATTTTGCTGAAACTCGGGCATTTCTTTATACACTGTTGGTAGGTTATAAAAGGGTATGCGCGGGTTGGTGTGGTGTATGTGGTGATAACCTATGTTGCCTGTAAACCAATTCATTATAGGGCTTAGTTTCATAAAACTTGATGAGTTTATAGCTGCATCAATGTACGACCAATCTTTAGCATCTTGAAAAGTTGCAGTTGGAAAGTTGTGCTGTGCATAAAACAAGTACGAACCCATTGCCCCTGCAATAACGCTAGGCAATAAAAAGCCCAGTATAGCACTTTGCCATCCAAATAGTAAAAGTACTCCTACAAAAATGCCGTAATGGTATAGTATAGCAAAAATAGCATCCCAGTGTTTTGATGGGCTACGTAGCAACGTACGCACCGACATTCCATACAAAAAGGTAAAAATATAACCTGTTAACAAGGTAAAGGGGTGGCGAATGAAAAGGTATACAAAGCGTTCTTTTTTTGAAGCTTCAAGAAATTTTTGCTTGGTAACGATAGGGAAGGAGCCTATGCTTGATGTATATAGTTTTGAGTTGTGCTGGTGATGATAATCGTGCGAACGCTTCCAAACACTTACAGGGGCTAACATGTGGAAACCAAACAAGGTAAACATTACTTTAGCCAAAGGCGAATCGAAAAGGATGGTATTGTGCAAATAATCGTGGTAAATGATAAATGCCCTTGCCAATAACAAGCCCGAAAGTATGCCAAAAAACAACTGTATTGCCCAATGTGAAGGGTATATGCCCCCTATGTATGAGGCTGTGAGAAGGAAAAAGGTTGAAAATGTGTGCAACCAGCTTTGGGTGCGATTTTCTTTAGCGTATTTTTTGGTGGCAAGTATTAGGTCGTTACCAATCTTCATTCGTTATAATTTACTGCAAAGGTATTGTAAATTAATCATTACGTTTATGTTTCCAGCGTCTATGTGTCCACAACCAAATTTCAGGGTTCTCAATTATGTCCTGTTCAAGACGCTTGGTGTGCATTTCCGATATCTGATTTTCGCTTGTATTTTCAGGCTTCTCAACCAAAAGTTCACACTCCATCACATACTTACCTCGTTTTGGTCGTTTTATCGAGAGGTAAATAACAGGGTACTTAAATTTTTGAGCGATTTTTTCAGTACCTACAAACACAGGTGTATCTTGGTTTAAAAAAGTAGTCCAATAAGCACCATTGGGTTGTGGCGTTTGGTCGGCAATAAAAGCAGTTGCAGTCAATTCACTCCTATCACGCACCATACCACGCAATACCTCACTCATAGCATACAGGCGGTTGCCCAGCCTGGTACGCATATACACTATAAGGTTGTTAAAATACTTATTACTAAGTGGGTGGTATATTACATACAAACGGTGGTGGGGCTCAACGGCAAACCGCGCTCCGCCCAGTTCCCAATTGCCTAGGTGCCCCATCACTATTATTACACTTTGGTTTTGGGCAGCGTATTTTTCAAACAAACTGGTATCATCAAAACTTATGTGTTTGCGTAGTGCACGTTCATTAATAGTAAGGGTTTTTATTGTTTCAAGAATTAAGTCACAAAAAAAGTGGTAAAACTTTTTGGCAATGGTATCAATCTCGGCATCACTTTTTTCGGGAAAAGAGTTTTTAAGGTTTTGGTACACCACTTTTTTACGGTAGCCTGCTAGGGTATATATCACAAAGTACAAGAAATCAGAAATGATATACAGCACCCTAAAAGGCAACAACGAAAGCAAGTATAAAAAGGGATATAAAATATAATACGCTACGGCACTCATTACACAAAAATGCTACTATTGATTGAAATAACAAATAAGGCAGTTATAGGTTTTTAGTAATCAATTACTGTGTTTGTATTAAAATGGTGCATCTTGCAATTAGAAACTATAAACGTAATTATTTGATTAAATGAATAAAGAAAGACTATCGTCAAAAGAGGCTATATTTCCTGTTGTTGTATTGGTAGCTAGTATTTTTGCTTTATTTCAACAAACGTATTTTTTGAATATTCTATCATTTGTTGTGTCGCTTGTGGGCATAGTGGGAGTGTGGTTGTTTTATAAGAATAATAGATATTTTCAGCCTCTTTTTTTTGTGTGGATACTGGTGCAATTGCTAATTATTGACAAGGTTACTCTTCTTCCATCAGGTGCAAATGTTCATACTGTGTATTGGGATGTTACACAAGGGGTAAACCTGAAATTTGGGCTTAGTGCGGGGACTCTTTACAGCAAGACAACTGTGCATATAAATATACTTGCTATAATTTTTTTAGTTGTTTTTAGGCTTCTTAGAATATCAAGTTTAGTAGGCACAAAACTTACTTTTTATAAATTTAAAGAGGATTCGGTTTTTGCAGAAGTATTTCCTGTTACCGGTTCGGTTATTAAAAGAATTGAAGTTGCCGGAGAAAAAGATTGGTTGTTGGTAACACTGGATAAGCCTATTATTTATAATGAAAAGCAAATATTTTCAGTAATCATAAAAAGAAAAGATGGTGGAATATTAAAGCCCTCTATGGCAAATCAAGTTATCTATTTTAGGCTTGTTGATAATACTAATGATTTGTTTGCTGACGCTGATATTAAAAAATTCCCCTTTTTAGAGTGGGTTTTGTGTAAGTAGTTATTAATAAAGCAAAAATGTTAGTGCCGTATAAAATTTTAGTTGTTTATTCAGCCGTTTTGCTGTTTTCAGCGTGTGCGGCTCCGCGTGTTATCAATCAATCGGGTAAAGTAACGCCTAAAGGAAATGTGGTGGCAGGTGCATCGTATACGGCCAATGTGCCTGTGCGCACCGCCATACTAATGGGTAAAATTGTTGAGCAAAACATTAGCGATTTGGCTAATAAAGACAGTATAACTGTTAGCGGAAATTTAGAAACCATTAACAAAGCGGCTGTTGCCTACGCGGTAGACCCTTTTAGCAGTGGATATGATTTTTACTTACGTGCAGGAATTGCCAAACGGTTTGAAGCAGGCTATAAACTGGCAGGAAAAGCCAATACTTTTATGTTGCAATATCAGTTTATGGGTACTACGGGAAATATTGGCACTGTGGGAAAATCTAACCAATTGTATGGTAGTGTAGCTTTGCAATACAGTTGGCAGGGCTATAAACTGCCCAATGTATTTGGAGAGTTGCAAAGTCGATTGGGCTACAGTTTTAAACGCAACGATTTTTTACTGCCGCTTATTTTTAGTTATTCATTTGGCGAAGAAGAAGAATACGGTAGCCTTACCTTTGGTGTTGCTGCATCGTATAGTCGTATTACCTATACCACGCAGCCTGATAGAATTTTTAACGATAAAAACCAGCCTGTTTTTGGCGTGAAAAATAAACAAGGTTTTGCCTCTTTTGGCGCATTTATAAATGCTAAAATGGGCTATAAATATGTATACATTATACCTGCCTGCTCTATGTTTTATCAAAACTACGGTACGTATAAGTTACTTAATGGCGATAACTTTAACTTTAAGGGACTTACTATTATTCCCTCCCTTAGTTTGCAATTTAGGCTAGGAAAAGATTATGAGTAAAATGCTATATTAGTGTATGTTTAGGTGTTTGGTTATACTGTTTTTGCTGCTATTTGCAGGTTGTGCAAGCGGAGTATACAGCCATTATCCAATGGTGAAGCATCAAGCAAAAAGCGAGGGGCACCAACCAACGCAAACAAAGAAGCAGTTTTTAGTTATAGAGACTTTAGAGTTAAAAAGAGTTGAAAAGCAGACAATAGCTATTATACCGCCAACAAAAGCCGATTTTATACTTGTCAACCAACCTTATACAACTTCAAAACAAATTACTAAACCTACTCAAAAAGCTGCTATTGAGGGCGATGGCAGACCGCGCGATGCTACCCATTACAATAAAAATGCTAAAGTAGCTTTTGCTGCTGCTATAGGCGCATTAGCCTTTTTGGGCGGGGGATTGTTAATACATCCTGCTTTTTTAATAGCTATGTTTTTGTGCACCCTTTTAGCTTTTGTAAAAGGAATTAAAGCCATACGAAAAATAATGAAAACAGGTGAACATGGGCGTTACAAAGCCGAGTTTGCTTTATATGTAGCCATACCCTTATTGTTTTTAAGCATTGTTGGCCTTTTTGCCTACCTATCGGCCAACGGGACAGGCTTGCAAATAGGCAATGTGTTTATTCCTTAGTTAACTTCTATTAGTAGTACTTTATTGCTTGTTGCAGTTTTTGCAAATACTTAATGGGCGGGTTGCAATAACCGCAAATTTGTATTCAAACCTACAAGTTACTTTTACACTTATGAAAAGAAACTTATACTATTTATTACTATGTGCGTTGCTTCTTTCAGCATGTTCAGGGGCTAGGTATGGTCATTATGGCTATGTGAAAAAAAATGATAGAGTTATAGCAAAAGAAAAAAGAGAGAAAAAGAAACAAGTTTCTTTAACCCCAATCGATAATAATATTACGGAGTCTGTTTTAAATTCAGAGCAAGAGCTGATTGTTGAGGATAGTTTATTGGACTTGTCTTACGCAAATAATGAAGTTAGGCAGATACATCAAGTCGCTCAAAATAAGTCAAAGACGGCACAAAAGAATATAGTTACAAAGCAGAAATCTAAGGAAACCCTAGAACCCAAGAGGGAAACAAAACACAAAGTAGATGAAAAGCCTAGACCTAATGATATGGCTAATACAGCGTTACTATTAAGCATATTTGCCGTTATTCTTTTTATAGCTTCCCCTTTTATAGGGTTTATTGCATTTTTAGGTGGTTTGGCTTTGGGTCTATCTGCTTTTGTTGTAGCTATATTGGCTTTAAGTGATATAAACAAAAAGCCAGAAGCATATACAAATAGAGCCGCTGCTATTTTTGCTTTAGTTGTAGGAGCGTTGTCAGTAGTTGCTATTTTATCTCTAACCGTCCTGTTGGCATATTTTATAATAGTATTACTTTAATTGTTATTGCATTTTTTATGGGGAAAATGTATCTATATATCAGTGTTATTACTTTATTATTGGCTTCTTGTACAGGTGGTCTGTATAGCCATTATCCAAAAGTAAAAAAGCAGCAGACTACAAAAGAAGCTACCAAAAAAGAGGTTGAGGAGAAACCTATTGTTATTGCCGAGCAGCTAAAGTCCAAAGAAATTACACAGCAAATAATAAGCCTGCCAGTACCTCAAAAAGCAGACATTATTTTGTTTTCAAAATCATTGCAAGATCAACAGGTAAAGAATTTTATCGAACAAAAAGTTGGTGAAAAGGACAATACATTATCAGATACAATTGATGCCGTAAACAAAAATGCAAAAATTGCTTTTTGGAGTGCTATCGCTACTTTGGGTTCAGGCGCTGCTGCAATGGCTTTTGGTGAGTTTTTTATTTTGCTAATTCCCTTTTTTGCTTTGTTGGCATTCATTTTTGCCATTATAGCCCTAAGGCAAATTAAGCGTACAGGCGAATATGGCAAACCCAAAGCCGATTTTGCACTAATCCTTTCTGTTCCTATAATACTCATAACACTATCTGTACTTATATTTCTTGTAGCACAGGGCGGTTTAACTTTTACTATAGGGATTACTTTTTAAACCAAGATATTAATAGTTTAAAATTGATAACAACAAATAATATTAAGACTCCTAATATATAGGGCTGAAAAGTAACTGAAAGAGACAAGAAATTTATGTTTAGTTGTGTTGTGGTTTGGGAAAACTCTATCGCATTGACCATACCCGCTAACAATAGTACTAATATAAAAATGTTGCCAATGTTTCTGCTAAAGAAAAATACAACTGAAGTTATTAGTACTAGACTTAAGCCAATATAATGTGCTAATGAAATAGAGTAATTTGTAGTTAAGACTATATAAATAGTGTTTATACTGATTAGTAAAAGAATGAGTAAAGGAACAAACTGTACCCATTCTTTTATTTTACTATTTAAGTTTTTCATATTCAGCCCAAACAAAATCAAACAGTTGTTTTATGTATTCAGGGCTAAAATCAAATTTCACGCCTGCTGCTGCATAAATTTCGGGTATGGTGGCGGTATTGCCCAAGCTAAGGGCGGCTTTGTATAGGCGCAATCCCTCCGCATTGTTTTCTACATAGTTTTTCCATACGCCAATAGCACCCAATTGGGCAAAACCGTATTCTATATAATAAAAAGGTACTTCGTATATGTGCAGTTGGCGTTGCCAAGCGTATTTATACGCTTCTTCATAGCCTGTCCAGTCGGTTGTGCCCGTGCCAAATTCGTCGGCAATTTCTGTCCAAGCCGTAGTGCGTTCTTCGTTGCTGCGGGTAGGGTTGGTATACAACCAATGCTGAAATTTATCTACCGTAGCTATCCAAGGCAGGGTTTTTATCACACCTTCCAGTTGTTCGGCTTTGGCGCGGCGTAGTTCGTTAGGGTCTTTTATAAATTCATCCCAAACATCCATGCTTATCAGTTCCATGCTCATGCTGGCCAGTTCGGCTACTTCACTGGGGCAGCTTTTAAAAGCATTTAGTTCTAAATCTTTAGTTAGTACACTGTGTATGGCGTGTCCGCCTTCGTGTACCATAGTTTCCAAATCGCGCAGCGTACCTGCCGAGTTCATAAAAATAAAGGGATAATTACTCACCGCCAATGGGTAGTTATAACCTCCCGGGGCTTTGCCTTTGCGACTGTCCAAATCCAAATGACCTTTGGCGCGCATAGTGCTTATTACCTCGCCAAAAAATGGATCAAGTCTATTAAATGCCGCTATGGTTTTTTCGGCAAGCTCTTCGCCGTTGTTAAAAGGGTGCACGGGTGGCAAACCATCGGGGTTTACATCACCATCCCAAGGTTTCAGGCTTTCGTATCCTAGTTTACTTTTGCGTTCTTCGGCCAATTTTTTAGCCAAAGGCACTACTTGCCCAGCTACTGCATCGTGGAATTTGAAACAATCGTTTACCGTATAGTCAAAACGGCAAAGAGCAGTGTGCATATAATCCCTAAAATTATCAAAATCTGCATTTTTAGCTACTTTATCGCGCAGTTCTATCAGTTTGTTTAGCAAACTATCCAACGTGTCTTTGTCTTGAAGGCGGCGGTTGCTAATTTTCTCAAAAGCCTCTTTGCGTATATCTCGATCTAATTTTTTCATATACACGGCAGCTTGTTGCAGGGTAAGTTCTTTACCTTCCATTTCCACCGTCATAGCTCCGCTAATGGTGCCGTATTTTTGGCTTTCGGTTTGTATTTCTACCTCTAGCGGTATGTTTTCTGCTCTATACAGCTCTAGCGAGGTAAGCGTGTTGCGCAGGTATATTTTATGTGCGCTATCGCTAAATTGTTTTGTATAGGGCGAGCTTTCCAGCTTTTTATTCAAATCGTTTTCTATAGGCGAAATTTGTGGCTGTATTTCGCTTACAAAATCAATATAGGCTTGTTCTTTTTCCTTGTCGGTAGTGTCGCGGGTCATGTTTATATACTTCCATGCCAAGTCTTCGCTCACCACACTTTCAAGGTCGCTGCGGTCTTTCAGCCATTGTGCCAAATCGGCTTTGCTGTTAATATCGCGCTGTAAAAGTTGGGTAAAATAAGGTTCAAGGTGAGCCCAATCGGTAATAGTATAGTCTTTCAATATAAATGAAGTAGTGCCGTTCATGTTCTGTGTTTTTTGAATGAACAGCGAATTTGAGGAATTTGTTTAAGAATTACAGGGGTTGTGGATAATCCTTTGCTAACACTGCTATAAAAGCAAAAAATCCGAACGGGTAGCCCATTCGGATTTTTTGGTATATCGGGTGTTGCTAAATATCAACCACCACCTGTTTTGCGGGGCATAGCATTTTGTTTTGCACCTACGTTTTTGGTATTCACCTTAGCCGAAGGTTTTTTGGCCACTTTTGGTTTTACCTCTTTTGCAGGTTTTACATCAGCTTTTTGGGTATCATCAGCATTTTCTTCGCTGCTGTCATCACTGTTTTTTAGTGCTTCAAAATCCAGATGGTCTTTAAGCAACAAGTACCAAGCGGCAAGTTTTTTAATGTCGCTTACATACACCCTTTCTTTATCATAATCGGGCAGTGCAGCTTCCATAAATGTTTTCAACTCGTCGTTACTGGCTTTTTTATCAGGTACAGTAAGTCCGCCTTTTTCTTTTTCGTTAATGTTTACTAAAACATCTTTCAGTTTCACCTCATCAGTGGTGGTAAACATGGCTATATCTTCTAATATAGACACCTTTTGCGTTAACGATGTAGGGAAACGGCGTTGCAGCGCATCTATCGTTTCTAATATAAGACCTGAGGGGCGTTGTCCCACTATTTTGTGTAGTCCGGGTACACCGGCTACTGATACAATATCTTTAAGTTCCATCTCTCTTCTGGTTTTTAAACCCGCGCAAAAATATAAAAACAAGTGGCTTGCGGGTAATAATTTTAATATAGACCACCTATTATGTGTAAAAGTTGGCTGTATAGCTTCCTTTGTGGATAATAAATACAGGCGACAACTTAGGCACAATTTATGTTTTGTGCAATACACCTATATTTTAGTCTGCTATGATACAACTACTTTCCAAAAATACGCATAGTATTTATAAAGCCACCGATGATTTAGCTTTTAGAATTTCTGAAACTGAATTATCTATGGAAAAAGGCAGTAATAAGCCTGCTTTTTTTGAGTACTACACTGTGTTTTGGGTGAAAGAAGGGGAGGGAGAGATAAAAATTGATTTTGGCAGGCATACACTACAACCCGATACATTAATGTTTCTTTTACCTTTCCAACCGTTTGTGGTTGAGGAAGGGAAGACGTTTAAAGGTTTGTTGATTGAGTTTTCTAGTGAGTTTTTTTGTATCGAAAAACACCGCCACGAGGTGTCGTGTAATGGGGTATTGTTTAATAGTGTGTATGGCCCTCCTTTTTTAGAGGCAAAACCTAAGCTAGCTGCCGATTTGGGTATGGTAGCGGATAATATTTTTGATGAGTTTAGTAAAGGTGAGGGATTGAGTCAAGAAGAAATGCTTTTTTCTTACTTAAAGATTTTTTTGATAAAGGCCAGTCGTGAAAAGGTAGAAGTGATGGATAAGGTAAGCGAGCAACCTATACAGCCCGAAAATGCTTTGTTACTTAATTTTCAGACGTTGGTAGAAGGAAATTTTCAAAAACAACACAGCGTAGCTTTTTATGCTGATAAGCTGTTTATACAGCCCAATACATTATCAAAACTTACCAAACGGTTTTATGGCAAAAGCCCCGGCCAAATAATTAAAGAACGCTTGATGGTTGAGGCCAAACGTACTTTATACCTAACCCAAAACAGTGTAAAAGAAATTGCCTACGGGCTGGGTTTTGACGACCCTGCATATTTTAACCGTTTCTTTAAAAAATGGGCACAAATAACGCCCGAAGAATACCGTCAACACATCCGTTAATACACGTATTAGTTTTTAAGTGCAAGGGCTATCCATAAACGTCCTACATAGAAGGGGCAAGCCCTATTTAGTTTTGTATTGCATTTTGTGTGAAACAACAACTAAGAAAGACTAATATGAAAAAAATTCAACTTGTAGTCTTAATGATGCTATTTGCCGTAGCGGCATTTGCACAATCACAACCCAAAGTTATAGCAGTAGTTAATACAGCCAATTGGTGTCCCGCTTGCAAAGCCAATGGCGAGCGTGTAGAAAAAGATATTGTGGCATTGTATGCAGGCAGTACTGATGTTGCTTTTTTGGTAAACGACCTGAGTGATAAAAGCACCAAAAAGCAAAGCAAAGAAAACCTTGAAAAAGAGGGTGTTTACAATGCTGTAAAAGGTATTAAAGCAACAGGGTTAATTATTTTACTTAATGCCGAAACGTATGAGGTAATACAACAAATAAGCGTAAAAGAAACCAACGAAACACTAAAACAAGCAATTGATACGGCCATTAATGGCTAGATAGTACTTTTTCATAGGCTTTAATGCAAGGGAGAAAGGCTGCGACGGGATGTTGTGGCCTTTCTTTTTTTGTGCTTACAAAAGTTATTTGTTCTTATTTTTAAAACATGATATATGTCACTGTTTTTCAGTGTAGTACTTGCTAATTTTGGTTAATGAATTTTAAAAGTAACATAGTAAAGTTTGTTTTGGCTTGCTTTAGTTGCGTAGCCATAGCAACTGCTATTGCTTTATTAATTGAATATTTTAACTAAACCATAATACAATGAAAAAAAATGTTGGAAATACCGATAGAATTATCCGTTTGATAGTTGCGGTTGTTGTTGCAATCTTATTTTTTAATAACATAATTACAGGTACACTGGGCATAGCACTAATGGTGTTAGCGGTAATATTTTTACTTACCGGTTTGGTTAGTTTTTGCCCTATATACGCCATTTTTGGTATAAGAACCTGTCCCGTTGAATCAAAAAAGTAAATATTCTTTTTGTAGTTAAATAAAAAACCCGCTTCCATCCCGGAGCGGGTTTTATCATGAGAGGTTCATAGCTATTTGCCCAGTAAAGCTATCAGTAACAAGGGGCAAATATTTGGTGCTATACCTAATGTAATTTATACACACATCGAGTACAAAGTAAATGTAACGGCTTGGTATAAAATAGGTAGCAACCACCCAATTTTTTGGGTGATAAAACGGTATGATATTTTATTATTTATAGGTTAAAAGCCCTTTTTTGCCACAAGAAATTACATTTTAGTCCCTCTTAGTAGTTGTTCGGTATCCCAAACCATACATGTGTTTATTTCTATCAAGCAATTACAAAATGGTTACTATAAGTTTTTTATTTAGTTTGTAAACACTTGGTGGCCTGTGCTTATAAGTGGTTTAGCAGCGCATAAAAAGCCGGCTTTTGAGATGATAATATAGAATGAATGAAATATTTGTATTTGAACATAAGCAAATATTTACCTTTGTACCATGTTTAAACAAAAAAGGATACTTGTATACTATGCAATGACTATTCTTTATTGTTTTGTTTTTTCTCTTTTTTTTACCTCGCATCAACTAGCCGATAATCTACTATCAAGAGATAATCAAGAAAATGAGGCAAATCATTTTCTGTCTAAAGTAAGTGCTTTCAATTTATCAGCAGTTACTCAAATTGAGGCTAGCGGTTCAACACAAGGCGCACTTTCGGTTTTTAAAAACCAACTTAAAAGTTTTATTGGGGGATGGAGAACTCTTGAGTTTGACCTGATAAATAAAGTTACGTGCTATCTATCGTATGCAAAAGCAGCACTTCCTTATTCACCTTCGGTAAATATCATTTACCCTTTTCATAGCCACTGGTAGCAGCTTATAAACCTTTAAGTTTTCTTTTTACAGACTTTAGGCAAATAATTTATGTGTTTGCCAATGCCTGTATGTTTTTTGGTTTAATATAAGTTTTAATAACAATGATAATTACAAGTATAATAATACTAATGGCTTTGGTAGGCCCAATAATATATTTCAATACAATGAAAAAAAGTGGTGAGAAAAGGGTGTATAAAGCACTGAATCACTTGGCTGAGGCTAACAACTGTAAAATTGATGAGTACGATGTTTGGGGAACTAGTGGTATAGCTATTGATAAATCATCAAAAAAGGTTTTTTACGTTAAAAAAGACTCAAAAAATGATGTTGTGGTTGATTTAACTTTTGTGAAACTATGCCGAGAGTTTGAAACCAAAGGCAAAAGTAAGCTGTTTACTGAGCGACTAGAGTTGATTTTTGATTTAACTAATAGTGCAAACGGCAGTATTAATATTGAGTTTTATAATGGGCAAAACAGCAATTTTGCGGTAAGTGATGAAGATAAACTTTTGCAAAAGTGGCAGCAGATAGTAAATAAAACGATTGCTTTATAAGTGCTTAAAAATAAGAACAGCCTAAAGAAAATTATTTCTTTAGGCTGTTTAATTTTTATGATGATTACCCTACAATTTGCAGTTTGGCAAACTTTAATACTAATTGTTTTTCGCCGGCATCTTTAAATGATATTGTGGCTTTGCGGTTATCGCCAGCGCCTTCTACTTTTATTACTTGACCAGGGCCAAAACGTTGGTGCACTACTTGCATACCCTCTGCCAGTCCGCTGGTATCTTGCGGGGTAAAGTTAGGGTCGGGTTTGTAGCCCACCGGGGTAACTGATTTTGGCTTTATGCTAGAGGTGAAACTAGGTGAAACTGTAGTTTTCTTTTGTGGTGCTTGTGGGCTTTTTCCGTATGAGTTTGAATAATTGAACCCGCCTTGTTTTGGGGCAGGGGCACTATTTTTTACCATACGAGGATCGAGCGCAAGATATTTTGAATCTATCTCTGTAATAAATCGACTAGGCTCTGAAAATGAAATACTACCAAAACGGAAACGTGATGTGGCAAACGTGAGGTTTAGTTTTGATTCAGCACGGGTTATGGCTACATAAAACAGCCTGCGTTCTTCTTCCAACTCTTGCCTGCTGTTTAATGATAGCTGTGATGGGAATAGGTTTTCTTCTAACCCAACAATATACACAACGGGGAACTCAAGCCCTTTTGCCGCGTGTATGGTCATCATCTTCACCTTATCGTTATCGCTTTCATCGTCTTTGTCAGAATCAGTTAGCAGGGCAATATCCTGCATATACACATCAATAGTTTTTTCTACTTCGCTGGTATCGTCTTCGGTAAACTCTTTAATACCGTTTAGTAACTCCACAATGTTTTCGTATCTGCTAACACCCTCAACCGATTTATCCTCGTACAGGGTTTTAAGCAAACCTGTTTGCTTGGCTATATAAGTAGCTACATCGTAAGCATTTTGTTTTTTTGCCAACGCAGTGAAGCTAAGTATCATGTTTTTAAAATCAGTAAGATTGCTAATTGCCCCCTTCAAATCAGGAAAACTATTTGCATTGTGTACAATATCCCAAACGCTGCATTGGTTCAAATCGGCCAATACCACCAATTTATCTATAGTAGTTTTGCCGATACCGCGAGTGGGGTAGTTTATAACCCTTTTTAGTGCTTCTTCATCTTGGGGGTTTATCGTCATGCGTAAATAGCCCAAAAGATCTTTTATTTCTTTGCGTTGGTAAAACGATAATCCGCCATATATTCTATACGGTATGTTTTGTTTGCGCAAAGCCTCCTCCATAGCCCTTGATTGGGCATTGGTACGGTACAGTATAGCAAAATCGCTGTTTGGGCGATGGTAGCGCATTTTTTCTTCAAATATACCTTCGGCTACCAGTTTGCCTTCTTCGTTATCTGTGCTGGCACGCAACACTTTTATTTTTTCTCCCTCTTCGTTGTCAGTCCAAACTTCTTTTTTAAGTTGTTCTTTATTATTGGCAATAACAACCCCCGCTGCGTTTACAATATTTTGCGTACTACGGTAATTTTGTTCAAGTTTGTACACCTTCAAATCAGGGTAGTCTTTTTCAAAATTCAAGATATTTTTTATAGTAGCTCCGCGAAAAGCGTATATACTTTGTGCATCATCACCCACTACACAAATATTCTCATTCATGGCCGATAGCCTGCGCACAATAGAATATTGCACGTGGTTGGTATCTTGAAACTCATCAACCATTACATATTTAAACTTGTATTGGTATTTGTTTACCACATCGGGAAATTTGGCCAGTAGCTCGTTGGTTTTTAATAGTATATCATCAAAATCCATAGCACCAGCCCTAAAACACCTTTGGGTGTAGTTCATAAAAATTTCAGCAATTTTTGGCTTACCCGTATTTAGGTCGTAATCAACCAATTCAGGCGTATTAACATATTGCTGGGCATTTATCAGATTATTTTTTGCTGATGATATGCGGTTTAGTACCATACCCGGTTTGTATACCTTATCATCCAAGCCCATTTCTTTTAGAATACTTTTTATAAGGCTTTTGCTATCATCAGTATCGTATATAGTGAAGTTGGAGGGGTAGCCTAGTTTTTCACCTTCTATGCGTAATATTTTTGCAAATACTGAGTGAAATGTTCCCATCCACAAGTTGCGCGCTTCATCACCTACCAATTTGGCAATACGCTCTTTCATTTCTCGAGCAGCTTTGTTGGTAAAGGTTAGCGAAAGTATATTAAAAGGGTCAACCCCTTTTTTCATCAAATTAACTATACGGTAGGTTAATACTCGGGTTTTGCCCGAGCCTGCGCCTGCAATAATCATAACAGGGCCTTCGGTATTTTCTACTGCTTGCCTTTGTTCAGGATTAAGGTCTTTTAAAAAATCTAAGTCGTTTGATTGCATCATGTAATAAGGTGTCAAAATTAAGCCCTAGTCCCGCAACAGCGGTAAATAAATATCAACAGTGTTTGGTAGTAAATAAAAAAGCCGCCCTTTATTAAAGGGCGGCTTTGTATAAAATTTGGATAAGATTACTCTTTTACTAGTTTACCTACATAAGTAGTTCCATCAGCAGCAGATACAGTTATATAATACATACCTTGACTTAAACTGCTTATGTTTAGTTTGTAGGTAGTAGCATTATTAACGTTTACTACTGATACTTGTTTGCCTACAATATCAAAAACTTTAATAGTTCCATCAGTAATGGTTGATGGTATTTCTACATCAACCGATGTGGTGGCAGGGTTGGGGTATAGGTTTATACTGCCTGCGTTTACATCAGCTATACCGGTGGTAGGGAACCAGAAGTAAGGATCTGATAGAGGAGATATACAACCATCTTTAGTAACTCTTACACGGTAGTCGCCTACTTTGGTAACTTTAACTGTTTGACCTGTTAAAGTGGGTTCAAATATATTATCCAAATACCAACGGTAAACATCACCACTAATGCTTGATTGTATAAAGTTAGCTCCAAAACTTCCAACAACTGGTTTAGGTGGAACTGGCTTAACAAGCAGGGTAGCAGGGTCTGAAACTACCTTGGTATAAGGGCCTGTTGATACTTCACAATCGTATGTGCCATTATCGCCCGCTGATATACCCGCTATTACTAAAGTACGAGTGTCAGCACCGCTAATATTGCCAATATTATTTAACGGAGTACCGTTTTTGCGCCATATATAATTGATACCCGCACCATCAACTTTTACAGAGAAGAATACCGTTGAACCCTCACAGTCTGAGGTACTATCGGGCTGTTGTGTAATAACAGGCATTGGGTCAATCTCAAGCAATCCTAATAAAGATTTTTGTGTTGCACCACAATCTCCGGTTACCTCTACTCTATAAAATCCTACATCACTCATTATAAGATTTTTAATAGTTAGTGAGTCGGTTTTAGTACCGTCGTATTTTGTGCCGTCATTAAGTAGAGTATTACCTTTAAACCACTGGAATTTATTGTTATTACCTATTGTTTTCACTTTAAATCCAATATCAACAAACTCAACAGTATCAACATTTACAGGTTGCTCAAGTATTTGCGTACTTAAATAAAAATTAAGCTTAGCAGAACTAGAAACCGTGCGTGAACCACAATTTTCAAATACTATACACCTGTAACTACCAGAATCGATTAATCTAGTTGGTGAAATTGTAAGCGTTGGAGAGGCTGCACCTACTATAAATGGGCCATTGCGAAGAGTGTCATTTCCTTTCATCCAGCGGTAGTTAAGTTTAGTACCGGTTGCATTTATAGTAAACGACTTGCTGCTACCTTCACAAACTGTGTCTTTTACCGGTTGTAAAGTAATTGTTGGGGGAGGGATATTTTGAACTACTAGTTTTATCGAGTCTGAGGTATCAGCATAACCACAACGACCTTTTGCTACAACATAGTAAAAAGCATCATCATCAAGAGTTACATTATTAATGAATAAGGAGTCATTATTAAGTTTTCCAAATTTTAGTACCGATGTATCTGGAATTTGGACTCCATTCTTAAACCATGTATAGTGGGCGGTGTCTTTATAAAAGGTATCTAAAGGAACAGTTACACTTAATATTGCTGTTGTAGATAGACAAACGGTATCAGAAAATTTTTGATTACTAATTTTTACTATCCTTCGAATAAAAATAGGTGACTCGAAGGGACTTCCGTTGTAATTAGGGAAGTTTGCCTTGACTCTTATTCTGTATTTACTTGAAGAAACAAGTGAATCGGGTATAATAACTCTTAGGTCAATTGTATTTTTAGATGTATCAAATAACAATGTTGAATCACAAGTTATTGGGTAGAAAAAGCTACCAGAAGTATCTGAAAGCTCAGCAATAAATACTGTTGTATCAATCTTATAATCTACAGGCCGTTTAATCTGTACATAAATAGTTTGGCCTGCGCAAACAGAATCTACAGCATAGAAAGGATTGTTAAATACAGGAGCCCAAGAAATGCCATTAATATAAACTCTAGTTGAATCTATGACCCATTTGAATAGATTTTTATAACTATTTTTAACACCAGCTCCAATTCCAATATATCCTAATTTACTAACATTTCCTCCGATGCCAATGAAACGTGCTGAATCAGGGAGATTCGGCAACCTATCCCAGTTTTTTGAGGTATGGTTATATTCGTAAAAGTCTTTTCGAGGTAACCCATCAGACCCACCAACAATATAACCAAACCTTCCAAGTCCAAAACTTGAAGCTCCATATCTTTTCGATGCTGGAAAATCAGCAGTTCTCTTCCATGTATTGTTAACTCTATCATAATAATAAAAATCATCATAAAGAGCTCCAGCCACGGAGTCACCTAGACCAAGTCCCACAACAGCTTGCATTCTATCATTGATGTTATCATACAAAACAAAAGAACTGGCATAAGCTCTGGGTTGACCCGGAAAGTCAGCTTTTTTAGTCCAAGTATTACTCGTTGGGTCATACTCGTACATATCTTTTAAATACGTAATATCGTCAGTAAAAACGGAGTCAATTTCAGTTTTTACTACTTGCCTAAATATAGTGTCAATCTTATATTTTGGTGGCGAAATAGAAGTTTGTGTATGTACAATACTATCAATGTAAGGGCCAATTACAGTAGAAACAGGCGCTGTTACAGTTCCTTTTATTTCTTCATTGTCGTATCCTAAACCAATATAACCTTTGCCATTCATTGAAAAACCAACAGGGTAAGCTCTACCCATTTTAGTGCCGGGTATATCGGCTTTTTTAGTCCAAGTATTACCAGCTGGGTCATATTCCCAAAAATCATTCAATACAGAATCACCTTTTGCATTGGTATAAGTTAAGGCAGTGTCAATACGTTCCCAAGTTTTTGGGGCAGTACTAATTACTTTAAAAGTATCACGGTTTAAATTGATGGTGTTATTTAGTGAGTCTGGCTTACCAAAGTTACGTCCGCCACCAATATATCCTTTATTGCCAATACTAAAACCAACTGCACCAATACGAAGTTTGCCCGGAAAAGGAGCGCGCCTAGCCCAAGTTTTTGCTACTGTATCGTATGCCCAAGTGGTGGGTACTAATCGGCCTCTAAAAAATTGGCTGGTGGTATCACCAACAACAATATAAATTTTTGTACCAATAGAGAATGATGCAGGTGAATGCAATCCTGTGTCCATTGGAGTTATTGCAGTCCATTGATTAGGAATGTTAGGGTTAATTGGCGGTGGGGGTTTAAGCTGCCCCATCGATTGGTTCACAAAGCCTGTTACGAAGGCAATCAGAAAGATTAGTATGTATTTTTTCATAGAGTTAGTGCGTACTTTGCCAAATCTCGTTTCAACAAAAATAGAAAAAAATAGGGTTTATCAAACGTTTCATTAATAAACACCTATGTTTTTATACATAATGTCTTAACATTTATAAGACGTATAGAATACAAATGGGTTGCATAAGGGTTTAACTTTTCAAAAAAACTTTTATTGTAACGCCTATCAACTATTTTTGCGGATAAGCGTTAGTGAAACTAGATAATTAATTTTTATACTTATTTGATATGACACCAATTGACTACATAAAACAAAACGAACAACGTTTTTTAGACGAGCTTTTTGATTTGCTTCGCATACCTTCTATCAGTGCCGATTCTGCTTTTAAAGCTGATGTACAACGTGCTGCTGAGTTTGTAAGTGATAGAATGAAAGAAGCAGGGGCAGATAATGTTCAGATTTTTCCAACAGCAGGTCACCCTATTGTTTATGGTGAAAAAATAATCGACCCATCATTGCCAACTATATTAACTTACGGTCACTATGATGTGCAACCCTCTAGCCCCGATAATTTGTGGGATACGCCTCCGTTTGAGCCTACAGTTCGCGATGGTAAAATATATGCACGTGGTTCAGCCGATGATAAAGGGCAGTTTTATATGCACTTAAAGTCGTTTGAGTACATGATGAAAACAAACAGCTTGCCTTGCAATGTGAAATTTATGATTGAAGGGGAGGAAGAAGTTGGCTCGGCTAACTTGGCTACTTTTATTAAAGATAAAAAAGAGATGTTAAAAGCTAATGTGGTTTTAATATCTGATACATCAATGGTGGCTAATGATACACCATCAATCGATGTAGGTTTAAGAGGTCTTAGCTATGTAGAGGTTGAAGTTACAGGCCCTAATCGCGATTTGCACTCGGGTGTATATGGTGGAGGCGTAGAAAACCCTATTAATGTATTGAGTAAAATGATAGCTAGTATGCACGATGAAAACGGACATATTACTATTGATGGTTTTTATGATAATGTGCTTGAGGTAAGTGCCGAAGACAGAGCTGAACTTGCAAAAATACCTTTTGATTTAGAAGAGTATAAAAAAGATTTAGGTGTTGATGAGGTTGACGGCGAAAAAGGGTTTTCAACTATTGAGCGTACAGGTATACGTCCAACATTGGATGTAAACGGTATTTGGGGCGGCTATATTGGCGAAGGTTCTAAAACTGTGTTGCCATCAAAAGCATTTGCAAAAATTTCAATGCGTTTGGTGCCCAATCAGTCATCAGAAGAGATAACCGAGAAGTTTACCAAACATTTTAAAAAGATTGCTCCTGCTACGGTAAAAGTTGAAGTTCGTCCGCATCACGGTGGTGAGCCTGTTTTAACTCCAACAGATTCAATTCCGTTTTTAGCTGCCAGTAAGGCAATGGAAACTACTTTTGGTAAAAAACCAATACCAACACGTGGTGGTGGAAGTATACCTATTGTTGCTTTGTTTGAAGAAGTTTTGGGCTTAAAATCTGTACTTATGGGTTTTGGATTAGATAGCGATGCCTTGCATTCGCCAAATGAGCACTATGGTATTTTTAACTACTTAAAGGGTATTGAAACCATCCCTTATTTCTTTAAAAACTTTGCCGAAATGAGCAAATAACATTTTAGTAGAAAGAGATTTTTTTCTACAATAAAAAAAGAGGGGTAGACATATTGTTTACCCCTCTTTTACTTTTATACTTAAGTACTTTTTATTTATTACTATTTCCTACTAGGCGAGCAACGTATTTGCCTACAATATCAAACTCAAGGTTTACAGTATCTCCAACTTTTAGAGTTTTAAAATTAGTATGTTGATATGTGTAGGGGATAATTGCTACCGAAAATCCATTATTGGTAGAGTTTACTACAGTTAGGCTTACTCCATTTATAGTTATCGAACCTTTTTCAACCGTAATATTTCCTTTCGGCTCATACTCAAAAGTATAATGCCAACTGCCTCCATCTTCTTTTACGTGGGTGCACGTTCCTATTTGATCAACATGACCTTGAACTATGTGGCCGTCAAAACGACCGTTGGCAGGCATACAACGTTCTAAATTGACAATACTACCTGTTTTAAGCAGGCCAATATTACTTTTTAGTAAAGTTTCGTGTATGGCTGTTACAGTATGTGTAGTATCACTAAGGCCAATAACCGTTAAACAAACGCCATTATGAGCTATGCTTTGATCGATTTTTAGCTGGTGAGATATGGGTGATTGTATAGTGAAGTGGATATTGCTTTCTTCACGTTCAATGGCTGTAACGGTGCCAATAGTTTCTATAATACCGGTAAACATAGGTTTATTTTTTTAAATCAATCATACCTGAAACTGATTGCTTTTTTCCCCCGTTGGCTATATCAATATACTCGCAATGAAAATAATAAATCCCTTCGGCGCACTCGCTGCCACTTGGGTATTTTCCATTCCAGTTTATATTATTGTTTTTATGGGTGTATACAGTTTCTCCCACTCTGTCAAAAATATAAAACTCTACTACTTGAATATTGATAAGGGTTGGGGTGTATGTTTTGTTTTTACTTAACTCGAATATTGAGGGAAAGTTTACAATACTGCAATAGTGTAAACGAACAGGTGGTGTATATAAACTAAACTCCCATTTATCAGCTTTTCTTATTGCGGTGCGTATATAATATACTCCTTCGGTTTCAGGATATAGCCGCCCTTCAGTTTTCTCAATATCTTTTATGGTATAGGTTTGTACCAACTCTATTGTATCAGTAATATGGCTTGCATCAAGCACAGAATCGTTTGCCGGTTCTGTATCAACATCGCTATAAAGTTGAATGTATTGCGGGGGAGTCGTGAGCGAATCAGGTGCAGGTAAAAGTATTTGCAGGCTGTGTATGCCTTTAGAACAATCTGTTATAAGTGTTAATAAAGGAGTTGCAAGCGAATCTTTTTTTTGTGCTATGGGTTTGTTTCTATTGCCTTGTGCTTGCACAAATGCACTGCAAAATAGCAGTAGTATTATAACGGATAGCTTTTTAACTTTTAATGTGCCGGGCATAATTTTACCGGCGCAAAGGTAACAAAATAGGGTGAGGTGTGGTAGTTAAACTACCTTTATCTTAATAAGTGAAAACTACCCTTTACCAGTTTTAATATTTTTACATCTTCGCGTAAAAGAGTCATTTTTAGTAAATATCCATAAACACCTTCAGGTGCGGGGCTGCCGTTAATGTTGCCATCCCAACCAAGCGTATTTACATCAGTAGTTTTAAATATTTGAGTGCCCCACCTGCTAAATACGATAAACTCAACTTGTTTTACAATATTAGTATCTAAAAATGGGACGAAATAATCGTTTACGGTATTGCCTTCAGGAGTAAAAGCATTGGGCATAAATACATCACAGGCAAAGTCTAAATATTCAGCAGTTACCGAGTCGCTAAATGTTCCGCAGGCGTTGGTAACTCTAACCCAATGTGTACCCGGTTGCAAAATACGGAAATACGATTCCTCACTACTATCACTCCACATATAACTACCGCCTAGGGTAAATACATTTAGTGTATAAAAATCTTCTTTACATAGCACGGTATCTAAACCTAAATCAACTATTGGAATTGGTACTACTAAGGTTGAATCTGTTAAAGAGTCCTTACACCCTGCACTTAATTCAACCACATATTTAACCATATTCCAACCTATTTGAACAGGGGCAAATTGGTTGGCTACAATATTATCGCCACTAAAAGTACCACCGGGTTGAGCGGGGGTAAGAACTACGTTTGCACCATTAACACAAAATTGCTTATCAAGCCCGGTAAAACTAGGGTCGGGGCTAGGTGTAACATACATATTTTTTGTTACAGTGTCTTTACAGCTTAGGTTTGATGTTGTGATAAGAGTTACTGTAAATGTATCTGCTTGGGTGTATATGTGGCTAGGGTTTTGTATTGATGCTCCGTTAAAGTCACCAAAATTCCATGAGTAGTTGATAGTACCCGATAATATTACTGTATTATCAGTAAACTGGTACGAGTTATTGTTAATACATTGTATAGAGTCATTCACCACAAAATCAGCAACGGGTACCGGATGAACAAAAGCATTTCGAACAATAGAGTCGGCACAACCCTGATCGGAGGTTGCTTTTAAGCGAATGCTAAATGTATCGGGTATAGCATAGCTATGGTTTAGTGTTACGGCTTGGGTTGATGTTGTTCCGTCACCTAAGTTCCAATTGTAATTAAGGTTGCCATATTCTATTGAGCTGGCATTTGTAAAAGTAAAACTGTTACCGTCGAAACATTGTATAGGATCGTTAACAGTAAAGCTAACTGTAGGCTTAGGAAATATGTACACTGTTTGGGTAGACGAATCTTTACAGTTTTTATCTGTACGAACTACCATTTTTACTGTAAGGGTATCAGTGGCTAAGTAGCTGATTGTGGCATCGCGCGAGGCTATTGTGCTTCCATTACCCAAAGTCCAATTGTAAAAAAGAGTTCCTGCGCTTACGTTAGTAGTATTGGTATATACAAACTGATTTCCGTTGATACACTGTGTGGTATCGTTAGTAGTAAAGCCAACATTGGTAGGACTAGGCTGCACATATACTTTATTACTTATTGTGCTGTCGCAGCCTTGGTCTGAGGTTACCGTATAAGTAATATCAAAAGTATCGGCTACACTATACAGCTTTGTTGGTGTAGTATTTCCTGTTATTGATGTGCCATCGCCAAAATCCCAGTTATAGGTTAATGTACCATAGCTAATGGTTGTAGTATCTCTAAAATCAAACTGATGCCCCACAAAACATTGCTCTTGCTTGTTTACTTTGTATTGTGTGGCTGGGTGTGGGAAAGTGATGGTTTGTTTAATTAAAGAGTCTTGACAGCCCAAATCAGAAGTTACCCTTAGTTCTACATTAAAAGTATCTACAACATTGTAGGTATAGTTAGGGTTGGTTTGGCTGGTGGTGTCTCCATTACCAAAAGTCCAAAAAGTAGTGTATGTGCCGCTTGGTATATTGCTATTATCTAAAAATGTAAACGAATTTCCACGAAGGCATTTTGCCGAATCAACAATAACAAAATCGGCTACAGGATTTTGGTATAGGTAAACGCTATCGTCTTCGGTAGCAGCGCACCCTTGGTCAGAAAATACATTAAAACCAATTTGATAAAGCGTAGCGTAGTTGTTATAAGTATATGTAGTGTCGCCAGTTGATGATGATCCTCCATCACCAAATTGCCATAGGTAGCTTAATGTTCCGTAATCAATTGTAGAGTTATCATCAAAAATAAAGGCATGATTATTAAAACACTGCACAGTATCGTTAATGGTATATTGAATTTTTGGAACAGGAAAAACAATAATTTCTTGTGAAGCAGTATCGTAACAGCCTTGGTTTGATAATGCAATAAGTAACACTGTTAGGGTATCATGCGCGCTATAATCGGTTTTTATTGGCGAAGTAGCATTAGATGTATCGTTATTACCAAAACGCCACGAGTATGATGCTATTGAACCTGCGGGTATTGTTGAGTTGTTGGTGAAAACAAAGTTTTGAGTGTTTAAGCACTGGTCGGTATCGTTTACAGTAAAAGCAGGCTGTGGTTGTGGATACACATACGTATTTTTACTTACCGAGTCTTTGCAACCATAGTTTGATGTTACAACTAACTTAACAGTGTAGTTGTTGTAGGCAGCGTAATTGTATAATTTATTGGTATCAGTAGATGTACTTCCATCACCAAAATACCACATATAAAACATAGTGTCTGTGCCGCCAATACTTGATGCATTGGTAAAACTAAAGATATTATTGGTAAGACATTGGGTGGAGTCGTTTATGGTAAATGCGGGAGTAGGTTTACGAAACACCATTACTTGCTTGCTTAGGGTATCGTTGCACCCTAGGTCGCTTGTAACAATAAGGCGCACTGTTTTTGCACCCGATACTGTGTATACTTTTGTTGGTGATGTTGCCGATGATGCTGTGGCATCACCAAAACTCCACGAGTGTGCCGATATACTTCCTGTGCGTATGGTAGAAGTGTTGGTAAATGTATAGCTGTTTCCATTTAAGCATTGGTCACTATCGTTAACACTAAACAATACAGAAGGAGTGGGGTTTACAGTTATGTCTTGAGAATCTAAAGCAGTACAACCTTTACCGCTTACTGCCCTTAGTTTTACTCTGAATGTAGAATCTTTTGGATAGCTGTGTGTTGGATTTGCTGTTGTTGTAGAATCACCATCACCAAAAAACCATTTTACAGTGTATGTGCCTGAAGCTATTTTGGTTGAATCAACAAAATTAATCGTATGGTTTTTGAAGCACAAAAAGGTATTGTTGTTCTCAATTTTAGCCGTTGGATTGGGGAATACTATTACCTTTTTAGTAGTATAATTATCACAATTTAGGTTTGATGTGGCAAATAGGGTAACATTAAAAGTATCGGCAGTAGTGTAAGATTTAGTAGGCGAAGTTGCATTTGAGTTATCCGCATCACCAAAAAACCAGTTGTAAGTAGTAATGCTTCCCGATGATATGCTTGAACTATTGGTAAAAACAAAACTATTATTGCTATAACACTGGTCGGTATCGTTTACGCTAAAAGCCACAGTTGGTCTTGCTACAATACCCAAACTAACTCCAATTTTAAATGGTCGCGGCCTGTTTGCTGCATTGCTATATACCAAAAATGTATCTGTAAATAAGCCAAGCGTGCTTCCCTCGTGGTAAAAATCTATTGAAGCAAAATTACCGGATGTAACTGTTTGCGGATAAGTTCCTTTACGGCCAAAGCCGGCAGGTGCAACAATAGAATCGATAGTTAATGATGGGCCACCTGAGTTTGAAATTTGAATCTGTACAAATGCTGTATCTCCAAAACAAGCCGAATCTGTTGGTGTTGTGGGATTAACCTGCACACTTTGTGCAAAAGTGATGACCGAAAAAGTGATGAAAAGTAAAGAAAGGATATATTTTTTCAAGTTCATTTTTGCTTGCCCAAATGGTGGTGTTTTTTTTGTACCTAAAATTCCTAAAGTACGAATTTACATTAATAAGGCTATTTAACAAGCAGGTAATGATAGATTAATGTGAACAAAAAAGCCTTGTAATACTTAGTATTACAAGGCAAAAAGTATAAAGGTTTGTTTGTCTGTTTTTAATCTTTTTTGCTAAGGCTAGCACCTAAAAACTCACGATTTAGGCGTGCAATAGCTGAAAGAGGTATTTCTTTTGGACACTCAGCACTGCAAGCACCCGTATTGGTACAAGCACCAAAACCCTCTTTGTCCATTTGTTCTACCATGTTTAGCACACGGTCTTGGCGTTCGGTTTGTCCTTGGGGCAATAAAGCATATTGGCTCACTTTAGCACCTACAAACAACATAGCTGATGAGTTTTTACAAGCAGCTACACAAGCACCACAACCAATACAAGCAGCCATATTAAAGGCTTCGTCTGCATTTTCTTTAGCAATAGGTGTTGCGTTTGCATCGGGCACTGAACCTGTGTTTACAGATACATAACCACCTGCTTGTTGTATACGGTCGAAAGCCGACCTATCAACCACTAAATCTTTTATTACAGGAAATGCATTTGCGCGCCAAGGTTCTATGGTTATAGTGTCGCCATCGTTATAGCTGCGCATGTGCAGTTGGCAAGCGGTAACGCCTTTTAAAGGGCCGTGTGCGCGTCCGTTTATATACATACTGCAACTACCACAAATACCCTCACGGCAATCATGGTCAAAAGCAATAGGCTCCACATTTTTGTGCAACAAATCCTCGTTTACTACGTCTATCATTTCAAGAAAAGACATATCGGGCGAAACACCTTCGGCTTTGTAGCTTTCAAATTTACCCTCAGTTTTCCTGTTTTTTTGTCTCCAAACTTTAAGTGTAAGGTTCATATCTTGTACAGTTTGTAGTTTTTTGAATTTTAAATTTCTAATTTGAGATTTGGAATTGCTACTATTTGTAACTTCTAGTGGTTAGCTTCACGTTATCAAATTTCAATTCTTCTTTGTGTAGCTCTTCGGGTTGGTTTTCACCTCTAAATTCCCATGCAGCCACATAAGCAAAATGCTCATCATCACGTTTTGCTTCGCCATCAGCAGTTTGATACTCCTCACGGAAGTGCCCTCCACACGATTCGTTGCGGTGCAAAGCATCATCAACCATCAATTCGCCCAACTCTAAAAAGTCGGCCACACGACCTGCTTTTTCAAGTTGTTGGTTCAGCTCTTCGTTAGTTCCTGTAACGTTTACATTTTTCCAAAAATCTTCGCGTATGGCACGTATTTCTTCTTTAGCTTCTTTCAAGCCTTTTTCGTTGCGAGCCATTCCGCATTTATCCCACATTATTTTACCTAGTTTTTTGTGGTAATAATCAACAGTATTAGTACCTTTTATACTAAGCAGTTTATTTATTCTTTCTTTTACTTCAGCTTCTGTTTTTTCAAACTCTGCTGAATCTGTCGAAATTGGTTTGCGTTCAACATCTGATAAGTAATCACCCAAAGTATAGGGTATTACAAAATATCCGTCAGCCAAACCTTGCATCAACGCTGATGCACCCAAACGGTTTGCACCGTGGTCGCTAAAGTTAGCTTCACCTAAGGCATAAAGGCCTGGTACAGTAGTCATTAAGTTATAATCAACCCACAAACCGCCCATGGTATAATGTACGGCAGGATATATACGCATTGGTACTTCGTATGGGTTTTCGCCGGTAATTTGTTTGTACATATCAAACAAATTGCCATATTTGGCTTCAACTGCTTCTTTGCCCAAGCGTTTAATTGCATCGGCAAAATCAAGATAAACGGCTAATCCACTTTTACCTACACCTTTGCCTTCGTCGCACATTTCTTTTGCGTTACGACTGGCAACGTCGCGTGGAACAAGGTTACCAAACGAAGGGTATTTACGCTCTAAGTAATAATCTCTTTCGTTTTCAGGTATTTCGTTGGCTTTGCGTTTATCGCCTACGGCTTTAGGAACCCATACGCGTCCGTCGTTACGTAATGATTCTGACATTAACGTAAGTTTTGATTGATGGTCGCCCGATACGGGTATACAAGTAGGATGTATTTGAGTATAGCAAGGATTACCAAAGTAAGCACCTTTTTTGTGCGCACGCCAAGCAGCAGTTACGTTGCTACCTTTTGCATTGGTAGATAAGAAAAATACGTTGCCGTAACCACCTGTACATAATAATACAGCGTGCCCTGCATGACGTTCAATCTCACCAGTCTCCATATTACGGGCAATAATACCACGTGCATGACCATCGATAGTAACTACGTCCAACATCTCATGACGTTCGTACATCGTTATTTTACCTTCGGCTACCATGCGGTTCATAGCACTGTATGCACCTAAAAGTAATTGTTGGCCTGTTTGTCCTTTGGCGTAAAACGTACGCGATACTTGCGCACCACCAAACGAACGATTGTCAAGCAATCCACCATATTCGCGGGCAAAAGGAACACCTTGAGCCACACATTGGTCAATAATATCAACACTCACTTCGGCCAAACGGTGTACGTTGGCTTCGCGAGCGCGGTAATCACCCCCTTTTACAGTATCGTAAAACAAACGGTATACACTATCGCCATCGTTTTTGTAGTTTTTGGCTGCGTTTATACCTCCTTGTGCCGCTATTGAGTGGGCGCGGCGACCACTATCTTGAAAGCAAAATGCTTTTACGTTATACCCCAACTCTGCAAGCGATGCTGCTGCTGATGCACCTGCCAAGCCTGTGCCTACAACTATTACATCGTACTTACGCTTGTTGGCGGGGTTTACCAGTTTTAGTTTAAACTTATGGTTAGTCCATTTATCAGCTATCGCGCCGTCGGGTATTTTTGAGTTTAGTTTTTCAGACATGGTTATACTGTATATAGGTAATAGGTATAAAGTATCGGATACGTGGTATAAAGTACTAAGTATTAAGCGTTTTTTTGAAGTTGACCAACATTTTTGCTACATGAAGGCAATCTTCTAAAACAGTTTTAAATGTATTTTCTTTTCTTAAGTTTAATCTTGAAGAAAGTATTAGTTGTGTTTCAAGTTCATAGCAAGAGCCTATTGCCATACCAATAAAGTTAGCAAAATCTTTGTTGGTATTTCTGCCTGCACCCTCAGCAATAAGTGATGGAATAGAAACGGATGCTCTGCGCATTTGCGAAGTAATGCCAAATCTTTCCTCTTGTGGAAAGAACTCGGTAACATTATATATGCTTGTTGCTAAATCCATACTGTTATTCCAAACTTTTAACTCTTTAAAGTTGTGCATTGCTTGGCTATAAAGTCTTTATACTTTTATCTTTTTACTTTCTACTAAACTATGATATAAAAATGTAAACAGGAATAAGAGCAAATAGGGCAGGTATAATAATGCCGAATACCCAAATGCCCAAAAAGCGAATTAAACCGTTGTATTTATTATGGTTAACACCCAATGTTTGGAATGCACTTTTAAAACCATGTATTAAGTGAAATGCTAAAGCAAACATTGAAAATACATACAACAATACCAACAATGGATGTTTAAATGCTCCGTTCACCTCGCGGAAAAGGTCTTTCACTATTACCAATTTGGTAGTTGGTTGTGGGTAGCTTTCTTGCATTTTAGCTTCTATGGGTGCTATACCTGTATCAACACTAGTGGTTAAACCACTGTTTAAGTCTACCTCATATTGTACGTAAGGTATATGTCCCCAGTGGTACTCAGCCCAAAAGTCACTCATGTGCACAGTTATAAATACCAATATAATAGTGCCTAAAACACCCATCCAGCGGCTTGCCCAAAAACTGGTGGCGTTGCCTGCTGCAACTGCGTATTTGCTTTTGCGTGCAGCACTGTTTTTACTGGCAAGGTATAAACCCATGGCAGCGTGGTATACTATAGAGGCATACAAACCGTACGATATAAACTTGACTAGGGGAAAGGTGGTCATAAACACCGCGTAGGTGTTAAAGGCCAAACCACCATCACTTTTAAGTAGTTGAAGGTTTCCGATTAAGTGCACCGCTAAAAACGAGCACAAAAATAAGCCTGTTAGGCTCATGGTAATTTTTTTACCTATGGATGATGAAAGTGTTTTAATTACCCAATTCATATTTTATCAGTATGTGTAAGAAAGGTCAGTATTTTAAAGATGGTGCGAATTTACGTATCTGCCGCCCATTATCAACTTTATAGTAACAATTTAGAATACTTCTAAATCAACCTTACTAACAATTGTTAGCAGATAATTGTTTATATTGTTTTTCAAAAAATTCCCACGTAGTTAAAAGGGCTTATTGTTTTTAGTTCTTCTTTTAAAACTTCGCTTACGTTTAGTGTATCAATAAACTCGGCCAAACTTTGTTGGGTTACTTTAGCATTAGTTCGGGTTAAAGCTTTAAGTGCCTCGTAGGGTTTTTCATATCCTTCGCGGCGAAGTATGGTTTGTATAGCCTCAGCCACTACTGCCCAGTTTTTATCCAAATCGGCTTCAATAGCCTCTTTGTTCAATAGTAATTTGTTTAGTCCTTTTATTATGCTAGCATAAGCAATAAGGGTATGCCCAAGCGGTAAACCTACATTGCGCAATACTGTGCTATCAGTAAGGTCGCGTTGTAAGCGGCTTATGGGTAGTTTAGCAGCAAAATGTTCAAACAAAGCATTGGCTACACCCAAGTTGCCTTCGGCATTTTCAAAATCAATGGGGTTTACCTTGTGGGGCATGGCACTGCTGCCCACTTCGCCTTCTTTTAGTTGTTGTTTGAAGTAATCCATTGAGATATATGTCCAAACATCGCGGCAAAGGTCAATAAGTATATTGTTTATGCGTTTTAGGGCATCGCAAAGTGCAGCAAAATTGTCGTAATGCTCTATTTGCGTAGTGTATTGCATACGAGTTAGCCCCAAACTATTATTTACAAAATTATTGCCCAGCGTAGCCCAATCCATGGCAGGGTAGGCCACATGGTGTGCGTTAAAGTTTCCCGTAGCCCCGCCAAATTTAGCCGCATAGGGTATGGCTTCTAATTGAGCCAGTTGGTTTTTTATACGCTCTATAAAAACCTGTATTTCTTTACCCAATTTAGTGGGTGATGCAGGCTGGCCGTGTGTTTTGGCCAACATGGGTATATCTTTCCATTCTGTTGCTCTTTCGTTTAGCAAGCCAATTAAGCTTTGCAATTGGGGTAGAAGTTGGGCTTGTATACCTTCTTTAAGGCTAAGGGGAATGGCTGTATTATTAATATCTTGTGAGGTAAGCCCAAAGTGAACAAACTCGCTAATATCTTGTAAGCCTAAACCTTGTAGTTTTTCTTTTACAAAGTATTCAACGGCTTTTACATCGTGGTTGGTGGTTTTTTCGGTAGTTTTTATAGTTTCTGCATCAGCAAGGCTAAAGTTGGTTACTATATCACGCAATGCTTGTTTTGCTTGTGCATCTATTTTGTTTTCAAGCTGGGGCAAAGGTATCTCGGCCAAGTATATAAGGTATTCTACCTCTACCAATACACGGTAGCGTATCAATCCAAATTCAGAGAAATATTGAGCAAGGGGTTGGGTAACTCTTCTATACCTCCCGTCAACGGGGGCTATGGCTGTAAGGGCATTTAATTCCATTCCGCGAAATTACATTAAATAGATTTATGGGTTGTTTTTGGGTAGGAAATAAATTTCTACCCTTTGGAGTTGTAACGCAAAGAGGGGTTTCAAATCCCTCTTTGCGTTACAACTTCATAAAATAGGGTTTCAAACCCTATTAGTTGCTAAATTTCATAACACATATTTTACAGCTTAATCTGCTTAAGTTGAAGGGCAATAGTCTAATTTTGCAAATTATTTATGAATAAGAAAATTGTTATAGCTATTGCGGGGCTGTTGTGCGCCGTTTCGCTAAATGCGCAAAAGCTGCAAGTATCTATTGATACCGTTAAGTACGGTACATTGTTTCAAAACCTATCATCATCAGTAAACATTACTATTACTAATGATGCACCTTATGATATGCAGGGTATTCGTTTAAAAACTACAAACAAAGATTTTACAGTTAGCGATAGCCTTATTGATTTACCTGCAAAAACTGCAAAAACAGTTAAAGTTACCTTTAAGCCCCACCAAAATGTTACCTACAACGATAAGTTTATGGTAATAAGCAATAGCCCTTACGGTACAGTTACAGCGCACCTTACGGGTACCGGTTTTTTTTCAGGATCGTTTTATAATAGCACTCAAAACCTTTGGGATGGTGATTTATTAACGGCTCTTAAAACACGAGCTACGCAGGGGCATAATGTATTAGGCTATAATATTGTGCGTGATAATATGTATAGTGTTGTTGATAATGTTAATGGCGATGTAACCTGTGTTTATACCGGTCGTGTGGCTACATTTAATACTCGTGCAGGAGCAAATGCTAATAGCTTTACTGCCGAGCACACTTTTCCGCAAAGTAAGTTTGGTTCTTCAGACCCAATGCAGTCTGATGTGCACCATTTGTTTCCTGCTGACGGTTCGGCTAATACACGCCGCAGCAACGATCCTTTTGGTATTGTTACCTCACCCGTATGGATGGTGGGCGGTTCGTTATCCGACAATCAGAAATTTGAACCCCGTAATGAACACAAAGGAAATGCAGCTAGAGCCATGTTGTATATGGTAACCCGCTACCAAGATTTTACAGGTTTTTTTGATCCTCAAGAAGAGTTATTGCGCGAGTGGGCACTTAAATTTCCGCCTACCTCTGCCGATTCATTGAGAAATGAAAAAGCATTTCAAGCACAAGGTAATCGTAATCCCTATGTAGACCATCCCGAATTTATTGAGCGTATAAACAATTTTGCAGGTGCTGCACCCGCTGCTATTAAAACTATTTCGCTTACTTATACTCAGCCTGTACATTTAGGCTATGTGCCATTAAACGATACCATTAATCATGGTGTGGTAATTACCAATACAGGTAATGCAGCCGTTGATTTGGTGTTGGCAAAACTTACTCCAAAACCTCAGCCCAATGTAAGCTCAACTGCCGAAGGAGCATTTACTATCCAACCGCGCGAATCGCGCTTTATATCATTTAGATTTATTGGAAAAAATGCCGGTAACAATTTTACCGATTCGTTTAGCTTGCAAGTACAAGGCGGCACGCAAACCATATTAGCATTTAATGCCAATGTATCAGGTTTGGGTGTTAGCGATGTACAACGTGCTAATATTAGTGTTTACCCCAATCCCACAACATCATCAATATACTTACAAGCTGATAAAGTTTTGCATTATCCTTGTCAAGTATTGTTTTATGATATAGCGGGCAAGCAAGTACATTCTACCGTTTTAAATGAAAGTTTTACCGAATTAAATTTATCTGCCCTACCAACTGGTTGTTACTTTGTACAAGTAAATGACGGAACGCTAAGTTCTGTTACCAAACTTGTAAAGTATTAAAACATTAAAGGCATATAAATGAAACAGTTTTTTAAAATGATGCTTGCATCGATGACAGGGTTCATCATTGCAGGTATACTTCTTATACTTATAGTAATAGGCATTATAGTAGCACAGGTATCGAGACTTGAAACCGAAAAAGAGGTGCAGGTGAAAACCAATACCGTATTAAAGTTAGATTTAAACGATTACTTAGCAGAGCGTACTAATAAAAACCCGTTTGAAATGATAAATTTCAACACGTTTGAAAGCAGCAAAAAAGCGGGCTTAACAGATATTATACGTAGCATACAAAACGCCAAAGACGATCCAAAAGTTAGTGGTATATATATGGAGTTCACTCCATCGTTTAGCGCAGGATATGCTGCGCTTGAAGATTTACGCAACACCATTATAGATTTTAAAAAATCGAAGAAGTTTGTATATGCTTATGGCGAGTTGTATAGCGAAAAAGCATACTACTTAGCATCAACTGCCGATAAAATATATATGAACCCAGCGGGTGAAATGATATTTAACGGTATGGCCAGCACTATTACCTTTTTTAAGGGCTCGTTAGATAAAATGGGTATAGAGATGGAAGTATTTAAAGTAGGTAAATTTAAAGGAGCAGTTGAGCCATTTTTGCTTGATAAGCTTAGCCCTGAAAATCGCCAACAGATAGATGTATACCTTAGCTCATTATTTAGCACCTATATAGATGGTATAGCAAAAAGCCGCAAAATGGACGCTGCACAAGTGCGTCAAATAGCCGAGCAAATGCAAATACGCAGTGCCAAAGGAGCTGTTGATTTGAAAATGATTGACCAATTGGCTTATCACGATGAGGTGATGACAATAATACGCGACCAACTGGGTATTGAAAAAGATGACAATATCAATTTTCTTAGCCCATACAGTTATAGCAAAGTAAACCCCATTAAAAAAGAAGGCGAGGGAAGTAGCCAAGGCAAAATAGCTATACTATATGCTGTTGGTGATATTGTTGATGGTAATGGTGATGCAGAAACTGTAGGTTCGGCATCGTTTAGAGAAGCCATTATTAAAGCTCGCGAAGATAAAAATGTTAAGGCTGTTGTATTGCGTATCAACTCACCTGGAGGAAGCGCTATGGCATCAGACGTTATCTTGCGTGAGTTATCATTACTTAAAAAAGAAAAACCTCTTATAGTTTCTATGGGCGATGTAGCCGCATCAGGCGGATATTATATTGCTATGGCTGCTGATACTATTGTGGCGCAACCCAATACCATTACAGGCTCAATAGGTGTGTTTGGTATGTTTCCTACCATGCAAAAGTTGTTGAATGACAAGTTGGGTATAACCATTGATGGTGTGAAAAAAGGTGAGTTTGCCGACTTAGGTCGTGTGGACCGTCCGCTTACTGAAGGAGAACGCGCTATAATACAAAACTATGTTAACGAGGTATATGTTCAGTTTTTAAACGTTGTATCAAAAGGACGTGGTATGGATACCACAGCAGTGCACGAAATAGCACAAGGACGTGTGTGGACAGGTAACGATGCTAAAGAACGTGGATTGGTAGATGTGATAGGTGGTTTACAAGCTGCTATTGATTTGGCTGCTAAAAAAGGCGGTCTAACCAATTATAAAATTAAAGAACTGCCCATACAAAAAAGCCCTTTTGAAGAAATATTGATGGGTATGAGTGCTGAAACTAAAGCCAAATTTTTGCAAGAAGAACTAGGTCAAAACTATAAGTACTACCTGCAAATGCGTCGCGCTACACGCTACCAAGGTATACAAACCCGTATGCCGTTTGAGGTTACTATTGACTAACTGTACATATTTTTATATACGCAGCGCGAAGTAGAGAGTTTAAATTCTTGCTTCGCGCTGTTTGTTTTTGTTCCATACCGCTATTGTTTTTATTGTTATTAAAAAAGGGCATAATTACTGCACGTATTGGTATATTATTTCTTGCCGTTAAACGTTGGCTTAATAACACAGTTGTTAATGTTTAGTAGTTTTGTAAAGTAGATTAAAAAATATATGAAGAAGTTTTTTAAAGTTTTGGCCATTGTTGTGGTGTTGCTATTAGCAGTAATAATAGCACTGCCGTTTATGTTTAAAGGTAAAATAGTTGAGTTGGTAAAAGCCGAAGCCAACAAACAACTTACTGCCACTGTTGATTTTGATAACGATGTAAGCCTTAGTTTATTTAAAAACTTCCCTCAGTTTACTATAAAACTAAAAAACTTTAGCATTGCCGATAGTGCCGATGTTGATACCTTAATATCAGTAAAAAACTTTAGTGCTACACTTGATGTAATGTCGGTTATTTCAGGTGATAAAATACAAATCACCTCAATAGTATTAGACGAGCCTCGTATATATGCCAAAATAGGGAAGGATGGCAAACCCAACTGGGATATAATGAAACCTTCTACCGATACGGTAGCGGTGGAAGACCCTGCCGATACTACTTCGGCTTTTAAATTGGGACTAAAAAAACTGGCAATTGCTAACGGGCGTATTGTATATGACGACCAACAGGGGGGAATATATACTGCTCTTGAAGGATTGAATCACCAATTGAGTGGTGATTTTACTCAAGACCTTTTTATCCTAAAAACCCATACCGAAGCACAAGCAGTTACTTTTGGTATGGATGGGCTTAATTATCTAAATAAAGTGAAAGCCATACTATCGGCGGATATAGAAGCCGATATGAAACAATTTAAATTTACGTTTAAAGAAAACGAACTGCAAATGAACGAGTTATATGCAGGCTTTGATGGTTTTGTGGCTATGCCTGCTGATGATATAGAAATGGATTTGAAGTTTGCAGCTAAAAAAACTGATTTTAAAAATATACTATCGCTTGTGCCTGCTGTGTTTACCAAAGACTTTGAGGCTGTAAAAACCACTGGTAAAATGGGATTGGACGGTATGGTAAAAGGTATATATAACGATAATAGCTTGCCTGCTTTCAATATTAACCTATCAATAGATAACGGAACGTTTAAATACCCTGATATGCCTACGGATATGAAAGGCATTTTTGTGAACTTAAACGTTAACAACCCTGATGGTGTAATTGATAACACAATAATTGACCTTAAACAGTTTGATTTTATTTTGGCTAACGAGCCGTTTAGTGCAAAACTATTGGCTAAAAACCCGACTACCGACCCTTATGTAGATATGTACGCCAAAGGCAAGGTTGATTTAGCACAAGTAGCCTCATTAGTTCCGCTTGAAAAAGGCACAACACTAAGTGGCTTGATAGCTGCCGATATGAGTGCAAAAGGACGGGTATCGACCTTAGAAAAAGGAAATTATGAAGATTTTAATGCCGCAGGCAGCATTACTGCTACCAATGTGGTATACAATACCGATAGTTTACCCAAAACAACCATTAGCACAGCGCAACTAAACTTTAACCCAAAAACGGTTGAATTGCCTACGTTTGTTGCTACACTGGGCAATAGTGATGTGAGTATGAAAGGTAGCCTAAGCAACTTTTTTGGTTACTTTTTGGGTGATGGAGTGCTAAAAGGGAACTTAGATGTAAAATCAAACTTGTTTGATGCCAACCAATACCTAACAGGTGAAACCAACGGAACTGAAGCACCACAACCTGCTGATACAATACCACTGCAAGTGGTAGAAGTGCCTAAGAATATTGATTTTACATTGAACTTAAATATCAATCGCTTTTTGTACGATAACTTAAGTTTAACCGATATGGGGGGGCAGGCTGTAGTTGCTAATCAGGCAGTTACACTTAACAATGTACACACTAATATTTTTGGCGGTAATGTTAAAATGGATGGTTTGTACAGCACTCAAAACCCTGCTAAACCTGAAACAAAACTAAAATTTGCAGTAACATCTATTGATGCAGCCGAAGCCTTTAAGTATATGAATACGGTGCAAAAACTTGCACCCATAGCCCAATACCTAACCGGTAAAATATCAGCAAACTTTGATATGAGTACCCTTTTGGGGGGCGATATGATGCCTATATTTAATAGCCTTACCAGTAGTGGTAAATTAGAAGTACCCCAAGCGTCATTGGCGGGCTATCCTCCACTTAGCAAGCTGTCAAGTACTTTAAAGGTGGATAAATTGCAATCTATTGATTTAAAGAAAATACTATTACTGTTTAAGATTGAAGATGGACGTATTAGCCTTGAACCATTTAATATAGCTACCAATGGGGTTAATATGTTAGTATCGGGTTCATCAGGTATCGATCAATCACTTGATTATGATATAAAATTGGGTATACCACGCAGCTTATTTGGAAGCGGTGCTAACAATGCCCTAGATAATATGCTAGCCGAGGTTGGAAAAAAAGGTATAAACCTAAAACCTAGCGAAGTGATAAATGTAAATGCACTGATAGGCGGATTTACGACAAGCCCCGTAATAAAAACCAGCCTTAAAGAAATAGCCAAAAACACCCTTGATGATGTTAAAGATGCGGCCAAGCAAAAACTAAAAGAGGAAAAAGATAAAGCTATTGATAAGGTAGATAACGAACTGCAAAAACGTATTGATGCTGCAAAAGCGGCAGGAGATAAGTTAATAGCGGATGCACAGAAAAAGGCTGATGCTTTAAAAGCCGAAGCCCGTAAACAAGCTGATGCTATTGTAGCCGAAGCTGAGAAACAAGCCGATGATAAAGTGAAACTTGCAGGTAGCAATCCGCTAGCCAAAAGAGCTGCTGAAAAAGTAGCTGATAAATTAAAAGCCGATGCTCGCACAAAAGCCGATAAGGTAGTTGCCGAAGCTGATACTAAAGCTGATGGAGTAGTGGATGAAGCCCGCCAACAGGCTGATAAATTGGTGAAAGATGCAGAGGCAGGAAAGAATAGTACGCTAGGTAAATAGCTAGTTTTTATAGCCCGTAAAAAAAGAGAGAGGGGCACGCCGCAGGCGTGCCCCTCTCTCTTTTATAATAAGTTTATAACCTTATTTTTTCTGACCGTAGTAGGTAACGGCATTGTTTTTATCATCTAAAACTATTTGTGGAGGATTAGAGTTGGCTATGATATAAAATGAACCATTAAATGCACCTTGTTGGTGGTATATAGAGGTATCACCTTTAAATACATCAATATCAAGTTGTTTCACTATAGTATTATTTGCGGCAGGCGTAATACGTATTTTTGAATCACTTAGTTTAGTAATAGTTACTTCCATATTACTTGTAGTGCCACCTACAGATGTAGTAGCGTCGCCATTATAAGTGCCTACAGCCTTTGCCCACACATCGATGGTTGGAGTTCCGCCACCGCCAGTGTTGTTATTGTTGTTGTTGCTGTTATCATCATCTTTGCTGCACGATGCAACTGTAAAGGCCATAAGACCCGCCATAAATAGTACGTAAATTTTTTTCATGGTTTTTTTCCTGTCTTTTATTTTTATAGAGATGCGTTATACATTAAAAATGTTGTTGCAATATAAACCGATTTTTAAATTATCGTGTTCAAATTAGACCAATAATAAAAAACCCGTGTTACAAAATGTAACAACGGGTTTTAATCAAATTTAACGAAACGAATAGTGTCTTAGTTTTCTTCACTAGTGCTGCCGGTGTTTTCACTAGCATTGGCAAGAGCTTTTACAACATCTGCATTATGGTCGGGTTTAATCCCTTTCAATCTGCGCTGAATACGCTCACTCATATAAAACATTATTGGTACTACTATCAGTGTTAAAAAGGTGGTAAATACCAATCCAAAAATAATAGTCCAACTCATAGGAGCCCAAAATACATTACTATCACCGCCTAAATAAAATTGGGGGTCATAATCGCTTAACAGCGTAAAGAAGTTAATATTAATACCAACAGCCAAAGGTATCAAACCAAGAATGGTGGTGATAGCCGTTAGCAATACAGGGCGTAAGCGTGTACTACCCGATGAAATAATAGTGTTTTTTAGTTCATCAAGGGGCAAGTAATCATCTTCAGCAATACCCAATTCTTCTTTTCGTCGTACTCGGGTAAGGTTAGTGTAATCAATTAATACAATGGCGTTATTTACAGCTATACCTGCAAGCGATATTATACCAATACCACACATTAGTATAGGGAAATCCATTTTAAAGATACCAAAGCCTAAGAATACACCAATGGTACTAAATATTACCGAAAGCATTATTATAAGTGGCCCTACAACACTATTAAACTGGGCAACAATGATTAAGAAAATCAACATAAAGGCAATCATAAAGGCATTACCCAAAAACGCTGATGAGTTATCTTGTTCTTCTTGCTCACCCGTAAACTTATAGTCGTAGCCTTCAGGTAGGTTTAAATCAGCCAACACTTCTTTATAGCGAGCTATAATATCATTAGCTGTATATCCTTCTTTTAGGTTTGAGTATATAGATACAACCCTATCCATATCTTTACGTTTAATCGAACCAAATGAAGTACCGTATTCTACATCAGCAACGGCTGATATGGGTACTTGTACTATTTGTCCGTTTGAAGGATTACGGAAGGTGATGCGTTGATTAAGCAAGTTGGTTTCACTGTAGCGTTCGCTGTTACGCAAACGTAGGTTTATAGGGAAATCATCTTCGCCTTCTTTATATTTTGATATTTCTTTACCAAAACTACCAGTACGTATTGTATTGGCAATACTATAGGTTGATACACCAAAACGGCGGGCTGCTTCGCGGTTTATTTTCACCACTAATTCAGGCTTGTCAATATCTAAATCGCTTTTTAGTTTATCAACACCAGGTACATCTTCTTTTTCAAGAATGGCTTTTATCATGGTGCTATATTTAATAAGGGTGTCGTATTTTTCACCACTTATTTCAATATTTATAGGTTTACCAGTTGGCGGGCCATCTCTGTTTTTCTCCACCGTAATACTCGCGTCGGGTATATCGGCCAAAGCCTCGCGCACAGATTCCATTACTTCCGCCGTTTTTCTAGCTCCCGGTACGTTTACCCTTTCCGCTGTTTTAATAAACGATACGGTTACACGGGCTTTATTAGGCGATGCACCTTGTTGCACTGCACCATCGGCAGGGTCGGCAGTACCTTCACCTACTTGTGCTAGTACGGCTTCAATAATAAGGCTGTCGTTTTTAATGGTTTCTTGTATGCGTTGCTCTATTTTTTTGGTAATGGCATTGGTTTTTTCAATGTCAGTACCTATTGGTGTTTCAATAAAAGCATTAAAATACAGTGGTTCATTTACAGGAAAGAATAAAATGTTTGGGGCACGCATTCCAAAAAACCAAAGGCTAAATATTAATAAACCAAATGTTGAGGCTATAATCCAACCTGAACGTTTTAGTGCGCCGTTAATTAGGTTTAAATAAATTTTTTCAAGTTTTACTAAACCTCTTTTTTGGAAACGTTCGGCACCGGGCTTAAATACATAACGTGTAAGTATACGCAATATGGCTATAAGCATTAATATATTACCCAAAGTTGTACTTCCTCCGCTAATTACAAGCAATAGGCCTAGTACAAAAAGTACTGCATTTATAGCCCAGAAGCGTTTTACGGGAGAGGGGGTATCTTCACCTTCTTTTTGCAAGTAGCGTGATGTAAGTACAGGGTTTACCACCAGTGCCACAAATAGTGATGATGATAGCACTATAATTAGGGTAATAGGAAGGAATTTCATAAACTCACCCATAAGAGCTTTCCAGAATAATAGGGGGAAGAAAGCAGCTAGTGTGGTAAGGGTTGATGATATAATAGGTATGGCCACCTCGCCAATACCGTATTTAGAGGCATCTTTTTTAGAGTATCCTTCGTTGTGTAAGCGGTATATGTTTTCTACTACCACAATACCATTATCTACCAACATACCCAGTGCCATAATTAATGAAAATAGCACCATCATGTTTAGCGAAGCTCCCATCATATATAATATGATAAAGCCCAATAGCATCGATAAGGGGATGGCTATACCCACAAACATTGCATTGCGAACACCCATAAAAAACAGTAGCACTAGTACTACCAGTATTATACCTGATATTATGCTGTTTTCAAGGTTATCAACGTTATCACGGGTTTGTATTGATTGGTCGTTGGTAAAAACCACCTTCATCTCGGGAGGTAGTTTTGATTTTTTAGCCTTTTCTATTACCTCTTTTACATGGTCAACACCGTTTAGCAGGTTTTCGCCTGATTTTTTCTTAATATCTATTGATACTACGGGTTTTCCATCCAATCGGGCAAAGCTTGTGGGTTCTTCGGGGCCAAACTCTATTGTAGCAATGTCTCTTAGGTACACAATGCGTTGGTCTTCATCCTTCACAATTATGTTACCCATTTTTTTGTAATCTTTAAACTCGCCTACAACACGTATGCTTCTGCGGTTTAAATTATCACCATCAATACTTAGTATTTCGCCACCAGACATGGTTACGTTTTCACCGGTAATAGCGTTTTCAATATCCTGAAAACTTATCTCCAAGGCTTCCATTTGGTTTTTCTCTACCGAAATTTTAACCTCTTTATCCAGTAAACCGCGTAATTCTGCTTTTGATACTTCTGGTAGTTTTTCAAACTCGTCTTGCAAATACTCGGCATTATCTTTTAATACGTCGTAGCTAAAATCTCCCGAAACGTTTACGTTTAGCACGGGGAAATCAGAAAAGTCAAGCTCAAAAATATTAGGGTCGTTGGGTAAATCGTTGGGCAGTTCGGATTTCATTTTGTCAAACGCATCCTTCACATCCTGCAAAGCATCTTCGGGGTCAACGTCTACTTCAAACTCAACAATAATTGTCGAATAATCTTGAATAGATGTTGAGGTAAACTTTTTAATGCCTTTTAACGATTTTATTTCCTTTTCGATAGGTCTTGTAATCAAGTTCTCCATATCGGCCGGAGAGTTACCGGGATATACAGTACCTACATATATGGTAGGTTGTTTTATCTCAGGAAAACTTTCTTTTGGCATGGTGGTATAGCTTACCAACCCTACTACAACTATTATAAATATTAGCACATAAACACTTATGCGATTATTTATGGATAGCGAAGAAATGCCAAACTCTTTATGTGTTTTTTGTTCTTTGTTACTCATAACTTGTTTTTGTTAGGGCTAGCTTATTTAATTACCATTACCTCAGCGCCTTGCGTAAGGTTGTTGTAGTTTTCAATAATCACATTATCGCCCTCACTAAGCCCTGATTTTATTTCTGTTAAGGCTCCCGATACGTTGCCTGTTTCTATTACTCTTTTCGTTGCTATTTTAGCATTGCCTTTGTTTTCTAACACATATACATAGCTTTCTGAACCTGTGGTTAATATTATGTTTGAAGGTATTGCAATGGCTTTTGGATTTATATAATCGTATATAGTTACCATGGCCAACAAGTTTGGTTTAAGCAACTCGTTGCTTTTGTTTAGGTTTATCACCATATCAAAAGTGCGGTTGGCTTGTTTTATTATTTGGCCTGTTGATGATATTTTGGCTTCCATTTCAATATCTAAACCAGGGAATTTTACCAATACATCGTTGCCTTTTTTAACCGATTTGATATATTTTTCTGATACATCGGCGGTAACTTTTAGTTGACTGTTGTTTACCACACGAGCTACAGGCATACCCGGCATTATGTTTTCGCCACTGTTTACGGGTACATTATCTACAGTGCCACTTACAGGGGCTGTGATGGTGTATTTGGCATATTGTGAGCGTAGGGTTTCTAGCTGTTTTTTCAATGCATTGCGTTGATTTTCGGCTTGCAACAATTGCATTTCTGTACCAACGTTTTGTGCGTACAGATTTTTTTGTTTTTTGTAAGTGACCTCAGCTAGTTGAAGGGCGTTTTCTACCTCGTTTATAGAGTTTGCGGTAATGCTGCCGTCAACTCTTGCCAATACCTGACCTTGGCTTACTACTTGTCCTTCTTTTACTAATACTTCAACTATACGACCGGCAACTTCACTACTTACTAGTACGTTTTTATCACTTTCAACAATACCTTGTATTTCTACAGGGCGTTTAAAAACCTCTGTTGTTAGTGTTACTATGCGTACTGGCGTTTGATTGGCTTTTGTTGTGTCTGTTACTGCAACTTCTTTTTCTAGCTTAGCTATTTTGTCTCCAAGTGTTTTATATTCTGCTCTAAGGTTTTCAAGCTCTTTTTGCTTGTTTTCGGGTTGTCCGCACGATATGGCCACTATAGCAACAAGGGCCAATGCAAGTATTTTTTTCATTTTTTGTAGGTTGTTATTCTTTTTTAATTGTTTCAAATAGTTTGTTAGTTCATTATTATTGAACCTGTGGCTTTGCGGTAATCTAGTTCAGCCATCATCATTTCATATAAAGCTATTACTAGGTTAGTTTCTGATGCATTACTTTCATTTTCAGCAGTAGTATATTCTAGCGATGTGCCCAGTCCTTCTTGAAATTTAAGTTTAGCTATACGTTTTATCTCGTTTGCTAAATCAACATTTTTCTTTTGCAGGTTGTAGCTTTCAACTGCACGTAGGTAGTTGTTTTGTGCTGTTGCTACTTCGTTTTGGTAGGCTTGCTCAAACTGTTGTTGACTTAGCTTGTATTGTGTAAGCCTTAAATCGGCTTGGGCTATTTGGCTTGACGTTTTGAACCCTTTGAAAATAGGTACGTTTAAAGTTAGTCCCCAAGTTGTTCCAGGAAACCAAGGGTTACCCAGTTGATTTAGTTCTTGTTTTGCCGCAAATGTATTTTGCTGATGACTTAAAAAACCGTTAAGTGTAGGGAAATATGCCATTTGGTAGCGTTTCTTATCCAATACGCCTAGCTTTACTTGTTGTTCAAGTAATTTGTATTCAGCACGATTAATGATGTTTCCTGTTGTGCTTACATCAACTGCTTTTAGGGCAGCTTCAAGGCTTTCGGTAGTTTCTGTTAGCTCAATTGGTTTTGTAACATCGTAACCCATTTGCATTTTTAGCAGGTTGGCCATTACCTTACGTTGGTCTTGTAAGCGTGCTTTTTGGATGCTTAGGTTTGATAATGAAAGTGCTACGCGTGCTGTATCAACCATTTCGGCAAAACCTTCTTTTGCTAAGGCACGTAAACTGTATAGTGATGAATCAAGACTTTGCATATTGCTAGTTATCAAATCAATACGCTTATCCGCCATTAATACAGCATAGTATGATTTAATGGTGTTAACTTCAACATCAATCTCGCTTTGTTGTATTTGGTATTCGCTAATTTTTACAAACTCTTGTGCTGCTTTTAAGCCTAAAAAGTATGTTCCATCAAAAATTAACTGATTTAGCTGTGCGTTTACAGTTAGCGAGTTTGCAACACCAAACTGTGCATCAATAAACTCTGGCCCACGTGGTGAACCTGCTGGTAAGGCATCGTTTATAAAGTTTGGTAGCCTTTGGGTGGCTATTTGTATGTTGTTGTTGTAACTAGCGCCTGCACTAATTTGAGGTAAGCCTTGTGCTAAGGTTTCTTTTACTTTTTTATTGGCAATGTTTTCCTCAAGGCGTGTACTTTGTAAGCTAAGGTTGTTTTTCTTTGCAAAGGCTACAGCTTCTTTGATGCTAAATTTTGTGGTCTGTTGCCCAAATAGTGTAGCTGTAAATCCAGCCATAACTAACAGTAAAACCACAAGCCTTTTAATGTTCGACTTCATAGATAATTATTTGTTTTTGTTTTTTAGATATTCTTTTCCTTTTTGTGTAGCTATACCGTGTATGTGGTAGGATAGCATTTGATGTACTACTTCCTCAAACTTAAATTGGTCTCTTGGGAAATAGTTACTTTCTAGTATTGCATCTGTCAGACCTATGTATAAGCGTGGTATTACATTAATATCAATATTCTCACGGTAATAGCCTTCTTTAACCCCTCTTATCAGGTTTTGCTCTATTTGTTTTAAAATAGTTTCAAACCTATACTCTTCAAGTTTTTTCCACGCACCTATATGGTATTTACGTAAATCAAACATTAGCGATGGGTTTGTGTCTTTCATGTGTTGACTAAAGAAATCGCCAATAGCCAACATACAATCAATGGGGTTGTTTTGGTCTTCAATAAGCAACTCGCAAGTGTGCTTGCTGTGTTGCAAATGAAAATCGAGTGTTTTCTCTACCAAATCGTTTTTATCACTTACGTATTGATAAAGGGTTTTTTTACTCATTCCCAATTCGCGCGCCACATCATCCATGGTTAAACTTTTGATGCCATAACGTGAGAAAAGATGCTCACTTCCTTCTAGTATTTTTAATAGTGTTTGCAAATCGGGGGCAAAGATAATCAAAGAATACACACGGGAAACATTTTTTATAAAAAATGTTTCCCGTGTGTATTTTCATCTTAATTCGTTGATTTTTAGGATTATATTTATTTGTAGAAACCTTTTTGTATGATTGTATTTTAATTAGATACAATGGTTGGGTTTGTGTATAAGACAATTTTTTTTTGTTTTTGTTGCATCAGTTTTTTAGGTACTGAGGCACAAACTGTACTAAGGCTTAAAAAGCCTTTAACATATTATACCATGGCCTATGGTGTTGTATCAACAGGTACAGGCTATTGGCTTTCATCACAAGTCAAAGGGCTTTCTAGTTCGCAGGTATCAGCATTTTCTATTAATCAATTAAGTAGCTTTGATAGGAGTGCAGCACATCAATACAGCACCGGTGCTGATATGTATAGCTATGTAAGTGCAATTTCTACAGCAACATTACCTACTCTGCTAAGTTTACACAAGAATGTAAGAGCTGAGTTTTATGTTTATAATAATGTATACGCACAAGCTATGCTATCAACTGTAGGGCAGGTGCTAATACTTAAATCATTAGTAAAGAAAGGAAGGCCATTTTTATACGGTGTTGATGCGCCTATGGATGATAGAATAGCATCAGGGGCACGTTTTTCATTCCCTTCAGGGCATACTGCTATTGCGGCAACAGCTTGTTTTTATGGTGCAGTAACGTACGGTTTATATTTTCCTAAAAGTAAATACAAGCCTTTGGTATGGGCAGGGGCGGTGGTGTTGCCTTTAATAACAGGCTATTTGCGCTACAAAGCCGGTAAACACTTTGTTAGTGATATTGCTGCAGGCTATGCAATAGGTGCTTCAAATGGAATCATTTTTCCATTGGTATTTAAAGTAGGAAATAGGAGAAGTAATTAGCGAATTAATTGCACTGTACCGCTTAGTTTATAAGGGCGATTATCAATGTCGGTAACATGAATAACGTAGGTATACATATCGCCTGGTAAAACGTTGTTGTTATACCTGCCATCCCACATAACTTTTAGGCTTGAGGTTGAAAATAACTCTTGTCCCCAACGATTAAACACTTTCATTGAGTAGGTATTTATAAATTCAACACCTTCCATACCAAAAAAGTCGTTAATGCCATCACCATTAGGGGTAAAACTAGTTGGTACGTAAGCATCAAAAGGAGGTACTATTAGTACACTCTTTTTAGTGCTGCCAACACAGCCTTGATTACTTGTGCCCAAAAGACTTACAGTATAGTATCCCGCTTCTTTAAATTTAACATTTTCGGTTTTGTTAACTCCGCTTTGTCCATTACCAAAAGTCCACTGCCATTTATCAATAGTTATGCTAGATGATGCTGTAAACTTAAGCGTTGTTTCATCAAAGCCCCAATGTGTTTTTTCACTTTCAAAAGAAACATTTGGTATAGGTGCTATTTGTGCACCGTGTGCCAGTGATGCTGTATACAAACAACCTTTATCTGAAGTAGCAGTAGCACTTAAATTATAGTTGCCCTCTTCAGTATAGCTGTGCATGGGTTGTGCATTGTTACTGTAATTACCGTCACCAAAATCCCAGTCCCATTGCACCACAGGCAAAAAACTATCTTTTACTCTTACTTTAAGTTTAATAGGAGTATTGGCGCATCCGTTTACTTTAAGTATATCAAAAACAGGGTTAGGGTTAGTAGTCAGTTCTTTGCTAAATGTATTTGTACATCCGTTTTCGTCGGTTACTTCAACATTAACCGTAAAGTTATCGGCAACAGCGAAAGATACAGTGGCTTGATTTTGATTAGCAGTGCCATTTCCTCCATCAAAACCCCAAACATAGCTGGTGTTTGCTATACCATTGTGCTGAGTAGAAGTACTTAACTCAAATTTGTTTTTATTTAAGCATTGTTCATCACTGTTGGCTGTGATAGTGCCTGTTGGGTTGGGAAATACATTTATAGATGCAGTTTCTTCGGTGCTACAGCCAAAATCAGTAGTTACTTTTAGAGAAATTTTGTGAGTACCAGTTGATGGAAAACTTACTAATGCAGGGCTTTGTGATGGTATGTTGATACCGCTATTTGAAGTCCATGTTAGTTCAGCTATTGAAGCCGCATTATTAACGTTGGTATATCCAAGTTGATAAGAGTTTTTACCTTCACAAGCGTTTAGTGTTTTAATATCTATTAAAACTTCGGGCTGCTCAAAAGTACTAATAGTGTTACTAGAATATCCTTTACAACCTTTATCGTTTGTTACTGTAAGCGAAACTATGTATTGGGCTTGTAAAGAATATTTATGGTTTGGGTTTTCAGTTGTAGCCTCGGTATTATCTCCAAAATCCCATACAAAATCGGTAATAGGTAGGTTACTTTTACTTTGGTTACTAAATTGTATAGGAGCAGTAGTGCCTAAACAATTTAGGTTTGAAGTATTGGTGGTGAAGCTAGCTTCGGGGTTTTCAAAAACTTCAACTTCTTGGCTGTATGATACTTTACAGCCTGAAGTATTGCTTAGTTCAGCAAAAATTGTATGCTTTCCTGTTGTTTTAAATGAGTGATTAAATTTAGTTGAAGGGGGAACAAACGCTACTCCGTCAATTTTCCAGTCTAGTTTCTCGTAGCTTTTTAACTCTCTTTCAAAAATAATATCAAAATTATTGTCGCTAAGGCAAGAGCTATTGGTTTTAGCGTAAAATGTTGCATTTGGGGCAGCAAAAACTTTAACTGTTTTTTCAATAAAGTCTGTACAGCCTTCTTTAGTTTTTATAGAGCACTTTAATTTGTATTCTCCGGGTGTGGGGAAGCTTATTTCTAAGGGACTAATGTTTCTATATATACGACCATCTGCTGCAACTTCAAAAGTATAATCGTCAGCATAGTTAGTTGTGTTTTTGATTATAAATCTGTTGTTACTACTGCAGTTGTTTATGGTGGTTATAGTAAATGATGCTTTTGGACTTTCGGCAACGTTTACATCTTTGCTAATTGAATCCGCACAACCTAAGGGTGAAATTACGGCATGTGAAATTTTGTACGAACCTGTATTGGTAAAAGTGTGTGTTAGTTGTTTACCGTTGCCTTTACTGTCGGTACCAATGTACCAAACAGCATTTGCTGCGCCAACTGTGGTAGAGGTAAACTCAAAGGCATTATTATCAAAACATTGTATGCTGTTATTAACGGTAAAACTAGCCTGTATCAAATCATAAGTAACACTAATACTGTCTCTAACAGTACATCCTTCTTGGCTTACATCAACAAAATGAATACCTGGGGTAGTAATAATATACTTGCTTCCTGTTTTGCCGTTATTCCATTTGTAGGTGGCATTGGGTAGCGAGAAATCAAATTTAACACTTTGCCCTTTGCACAAAGTAGTATCGCTGCCAAGTGTAAAATTAGGCAGTGCTTCAACTTGTATTACATTAGTCAATATTTGGCTATAATTACCGCTGTATATAGTAGCTTTTATATTGTATTTACCAGGGTTAACAAATGTATATTTTGTACTGATACCTGTTTTTGTAGCTACTAAAGTGCCGTTGGCGAATGCAAACTCCCAATGCACAGAGTCGAGTTGATTTAATGCTACTTTAAATTCAGTAGCTTGTTTTGCACACGTGTTTTCAGAAACAATAAAGTTATCAGCAAACAAATGTGTCATAAAGTTTGGCAAACCCTGTATAGCCGACCGACCGTTTAAAGAAAAGGAATTGTCTATAAAATTAGCAGTGCTGGCATCATTATTTGGTTTATTAATTACACCAATTTTGTTGTTGGGCTTACAAACATAAATTTTGTTGTTTGATGCAAGCTGCAACCCCCAAACATCAGCATCAGCGTGAATAGTTTTCTCTGAAATAGCTAAAAGTGTGCTGTTTGAGATTTTTGGGATAGCGTATTGAAAAATGGTGTTCCCCGCCGAAACATATAAGTATTTACTGTTGGGCGAGAACTCAATTCCATAAGGTTTTGAACTATTAAAATCAATTCGCATTGGATTGGTTAGTTCGCCGGTTTCATCGTTAAAATCAAACAACTCTATAAAACTACCGGTATTACCAACAGCACAAGCTACTTTTTTGCCGTTGGGCGAAAATTTCATGTAACCTGATGCGCTAAAATTTGGGTGAAGACTTCCAATATCACTAACAACAGCAGTGGTTGAAGGGCCACTTGATGTTATATTAAACGCATAAAATTTTGTGTCGTTATTACCGTGTACCAATACCCAGTAGTCAACTCCATTACTATGACGAATGGCAGTGAGTTTTTCGGTTAAAAAAGGTTGAAGTGGTATGTTCTTGGTTAAAGTAGTATTGTTAAGGGCAATATCACCATTACCACTATTAAGGCTCATATCTACTTCTGAGTATGTAAGCCCGTTTGAACCTCCTTGTTCGGCAAGGGTAAAGATGTAGTAATTATTTTTATGGTCGGGGCGAGGTACAATAACAGATGATTGTGTGGTAGATGAACTGCCAAGTAATCCGCTCCCTCTAGGCATTAAGGTATTGTTTCTATCCCATACATTTACGCCGTTTGTATAAAACAAAAGCTGCCCACCGGGGTTGCACATTACTGCTGAACCTTCGGTAGAAACTAGCGCGCTATTATCAATTGCGGTAGGCGGGTTGCTATTAAAATCGATACCGGCATTAAGCCCAAACATCCAAATATTGGCCTGATTTTGACTAAATGCTTGTAATGACAATGAAACTAGTACCCAAAGTATAAGTAGATGTTTATTCAAATAATGCGTGTTTTAAAAATTCAACTGTAAAGATAATAATTATGATACAATAATATCAAAAAAAGTTTTTAAAAAACAAACAATAAGTTTATATTATACAAGTGGTTAGGTGTTTTATACCTTTGCTGTGTCGTTTTCAATGGCTTTACAATAAAAACATATGTAATCGCTATTTTTGTATACATTTTGAAGTATAGTTGTTTGATACATAAAGTACTACTACCCCTTTTCCTTAGTCTGATAGTATGTGCTGCAAATGCACAATGCGGGAGCATTGATTTTACTGCAAGTGAAAATAGCATTTGCGCACCAAAACTGGTTAGGTTTTACTCTCAAAACATACCCGCAGGAAGCACAATTGCATGGGATTATGGAAGTGGGTTTAAAACAGGGAAAGATACGGGGCAGTTTATCTATACTTCGACAGGAAATTTTGGGGTAAACCTTAAGGTTACATTAAGTGATGGTGTTACAGAATGCGTTGTAAATAAACCAAATTTTATAACTGTTTACGATTCGCCAATACCCGCATTTTCTGTAAGTAGAAAAGTGCTTTGTAATGGAGGTGATACAGTTACAATAACCGACCAAAGTATTGGCGGGATAAGCAGAAGTTGGGTAGTTGATGGATTGCCAATAGCCGATACTTCTAAAAGTTTTATTCACACATTCAACACAGCAGGTTTTAAAGAAATTTTGCTGGTTTTAAACTCAGCCAATTGCCCCACTTCATACAAAAAAGTTGATTCGGCGGTTAGGGTATACAATGCTTTAAATTTTGATTTTGCTGCTGATACCAATAAAGGGTGTGCACCTGCTAATTTTACATTTTCAACCAATAATGTAACAGCAGGGCATTCTTTTGGTACATATTCTTGGACATTTACAGGTGGTTCACCGGCAACATCAAATTTGCCAAACCCAGTCATAAATTATGCTACCGCAGGTACATATTCGGTGGGGTTAACACTTACCAATACTGATGGGTGCAGTCAAACAGTATTTAAAGGAAATCATTTGCAATTGGGTGATACTGCTAATTTTTCAGTAATCAACTCAAAAAGTGTAGCGTGCCGAAATGAAGCGATTGATTTAGTGCTGTCAGACCCTTCATTACCGGGAAATTTTATTTGGGATTTGGGAAATGGTACACCGCAACAAGGTTCTAATCCTAAACATCAAATTGTTGAGTTTAATGATACTGGCTACCAATATTATAAAGTGAGTAGAAATTTTAACGGTTGTTTATCTGAAAGAACTTATACCAAAAGTATTTATACCACTCCGCCAAAAGCTAATTTTACCATTCTAAACTCAGTAGAATGCGACCCTAATGCTCGTGTGTATTTGTTTAATACTACAAAAATTGACCCTAGTGCTAAACATACCTATACGTGGAATTTTTATTCTGGTAATAGTTTATTAGGCACATCAAACGACTCAATACCTGTATTTTTTACAAATGGCAATGGTTCATACTCGTTGGAGCTGATAGTTCAGTCATCAAAAGGGTGTGTTGATACACTTCGGCTTGATAACTCGATAATACGATCGAACGGAGTAGGTAGCTTTAGTGCTATTCCGGAAACATCTTGTGTGGGTGGACAGGTGAGCTTTATTTCCAATTCGCCTGCATTCTCATCAGGAGAACCCAATATACATTTTTGGACAGTGTATGATAAAGATAGCACTACAGTACTAAAAACACAAAATACTGGGGTAATCCCAAGTCTTAAATATTCGTTTAACGATACGGGCGAATATAGCGTAACCCTGATAGTTTATAACTCAAAGTGTGGCGATACGGTGCGCAGGGCAAAAACGGTTAAAATAGTTAAGCCTACTACAAATGTAGTAGTTAGCGATACCCGCCCTTGTGTAAAAACACCTATTAACTTTACGGCTAGCAGTATACCCGCAGTATCAACCTCAACGGGGTATACTTATACATGGATATTACAAAACCCTACAGATACAGCAGAAAGTTATACCTCTCAGGGGCAGAATGTTACATTCACACCAGATACACCCGGTGTTTACAATTTATACACCATAACAAATTGGGGCGTAGGCTGTACTGATACAGTATTGCAAACTAACCATGTGCAAATAAGTGCCCCTGCGTTTACAATAGCCTCAAGCAACTATAACGATTGTATACCCTTAACCGCTAATCTTACTTCAAACGTAGTATTCAATCATAATTATAAAACACCAGCCAATAATACAATAACCTATAATTGGTCGGCAACACCATCGGGTGGCGCTGTACTTACTTCACCAACAGCAGCCAATACAGGGGCTAACTTTACTACTAATGGGGTATATACCATACGACTAATAGCACAAAATGGCAGTGGATGCAGAGACACAGTTTTTGATAGCAAAGTAATACAGGCAGGCTTGCAAACCACGTTTTCAATTCCAAGCCCCTCCGTTTGTGTAGAAAATACCTTACAAATATCTAATTCGTCATTTTATGTACCTGATGGTTATGAATGGTTTTCAAGCCCCACAGGAGCAATTTTTTCGCCCAGCAATACCACTAAATCACCCAAACTTCAGTTGCCTGATTCGGGACTTTATACAATATACTTAGTATCATCAAAGCGGAATACTTGTTTTGATACAGCATCAACAACAGTAAAAGCTATAAAAACAATTGCAGGTTTTACTAGTGTTGATACTTTAAGCTATTGCGCCCCTGTTACAGTTAATTTTGTTTCACAAGCCCAAAATGCCGATACGCTTATTTGGTATTTTGGTGATGGTAAAAGGCAAGTAACCACTAATGTATCTTCATTGCCTTATATTTATTTTAAAAACAGCAGCCCATCAGGCTTTGATATAAAACAAGTAGCCATAAATAGCAGAGGTTGTAAAGATTCGGTTACACGTTTTGGCTATATCCGTATTGATGGCCCGGTGCCCGATTATAGCCTTGATATTAACAAAGGCTGCGAGCCTCTTTCGGTTACTATTACTGATAAAAGCTCATCGTATAGCGAGTATTATTTTGACTATGGTGATGGTAGTAAGTTTGATACTACCGGTAGCCCCGGCACACATATATATACTGCAAATAATGCTTTAACGGAGCTTAGCAAATATCAACCTCGTTTGTTTTTGCTCGACCCTTTAGGGTGTTTTTCAGAAAACGTATATCCTATTGAAGTAGAAGTATATCAGAAACCACAAATAAAATTTACCGCCGATACCGTGCAAGGGTGTGCCCCACTTACTGTTAATTTTACCGATTCATCTCGCTTTGTAAAACAATACCAATGGGATTTTGATAACGATGGTAGTGTTGATGATACTGCCCGAAACCCTACACATATATACAAACAGGTAGGGCTTAAAACAGTAAAACTACACGCACGTTCGCAATACGGTTGCAGGCGAAGCGATTCTCTGCTTAATTATGTAGAGGTATTTAGTATACCCCAAGCAGGTTTTACATACTCAAGATTTGATTCTGATACAGCAAATATTTATTACGATTTTCAAAACCTGTCTTCAAACTTCACTTCAATCGAATGGTATTTAGATACTTTGCTGATAGGCACTATCCCAACATTTAGATATCCTTTTAAAGATACAGGCTATCAAAAAATTAAACTGTTGGCCATAAGCGCACAAGGTTGTGTAGACTCTGCTGATACAACCATACTTGTAACCCCCGATTACTTTTTTTATATACCCAATGCCTTTACACCCAACCGTAGGGAAGGAAATGAAACATTTGGCCCTTATGGTCCAATATGGGCACGCAAGTATATAATGCGTATATTTAATCGTTACGGGCAACAATTGTTTGAAACCAATAGGGTAGAGCAACAATGGGACGGCACTTTTAAAGATGAGCCTTGCCAGCAAGATGTTTACCTATATAGTATTGAGTATTTAGATATTTTTAGTGCTTGGCACGTATTTAACGGCACAGTAATGCTTATCAGATAAATTTATTCTTCAATTCAAGCGTAGGAATCATGCACGCATCTTGCTTACCAAAAAACTTATAGCGGTTGTTGGCCACCAAATTGTAAAAAAAATTGCGGATAGGAGCAGGGACAATTAATAACACGTAAAACATTGGCCAAAGCCCGTTTAGGTGTTTGCTAAGTCTTAGCGCCGCAGTAGAGCGCGTGCTGTGTTTGCCGTTTTCAAAATATACAAAGGTTCCTAAAAAATCTTGTGGTAGGCCTGCTTCTTTCAGCATCTTTTGCCCTGTTTCAGATTGAAGCGCAGCAAACCGAAAAAAATCATTTTTATCGTGCTTAATTATAAACTGTACACTACTATTGCACAAATTGCAAACACCATCAAACAACACTATGCCGTGCTTGCTATAATCTTCGTTCAAATCCATAACTTTGTACCTGCAAATTTACAATTAAATAATGTTTGAGAATTTAAGTTCGAAATTAGAGAAAGCCTTTAAGTCGTTAAAAGGACAAGGTAAAATAACTGAACTAAACGTTGCCGAAACCGTAAAAGAAATACGTAAAGCACTTATAGATGCCGACGTTAACTATAAAATAGCTAAAACATTTACTGATAATGTAAAAGCTACTGCATTAGGTTCAAACGTACTTACCAGCGTTTCACCAGGGCAGCAAATGGTTAAAATTGTAAACGATGAGCTTACCCAGCTATTGGGTGGCCAAAAAAGTGATATAGATATTAGCGGTAGCCCTGCCATTATACTTATAGCAGGTTTACAAGGTTCGGGTAAAACCACCTTTAGTGGAAAATTAGCCCGTTACCTAAAATCAAAAGGTCGCCAGCCCCTATTAGTAGCCTGTGATGTGTACCGCCCTGCGGCTATAAACCAGCTAAAAGTATTGGGTGAGCAAGTAGGTGTGCCCGTATTTACAAAAGAAGATAGCAAAAACCCTGTACAGATAGCTGAGGAAGCAATAAAGTTTGCCAAGCAAAACGGTAACAATATAGTTATTGTGGATACAGCAGGTCGTTTAAGTGTTGATGAAGAGATGATGACCGAGATAGCCAATGTGAAAAAGGCTATTAAACCCGGTGAGATATTGTTTGTAGTAGATAGTATGACGGGGCAAGATGCTGTAAATACTGCTGCTGCCTTTAACGAGCGATTGGATTTTAACGGTGTAGTACTAACCAAACTTGATGGTGATACACGCGGTGGTGCGGCACTATCAATAAAATCGGTAGTTAACAAACCCATAAAATTTGTGAGCATGGGTGAAAAGATGGATGCATTGGATGTATTCTATCCTGATCGTATGGCGCAACGTATTTTGGGCATGGGTGATATAGTATCGTTGGTAGAACGTGCTCAAAGTGTTTTTGACCAAGACGAAGCCGATAAACTACAAAAGAAACTAAGCCGCAACGAGTTTAACTTTGAAGACTTTTATAGCCAATTGCAGCAAATCAAAAAAATGGGTAACCTAAAAGATTTGATGGGCATGATACCCGGCATTGGTAAGGCTATGAAAGATGTAGATGTGAGCGACGACTCATTTAAGCATATTGAAGCTATAATACAATCAATGACCCCCGCCGAGCGTCAGAACCCTGCTTTGATGAATGGTTCTCGTCGTAAACGTATAGCCATGGGAGCAGGCCGAGATATACAAGAAGTAAACCAACTGATGAAGCAGTTTGAAGATATGCGCAAGATGATGAAAACTATGAACAAACTTCAAGGTGCAGGTCGCAGTATGAAAGGCTTACCTTTTAGAAGATAAACCAATTTCAAATTTGATATTTTAAATTTCTAATTGATGAAAACCCTTTCAGAAATACGCACCGATTATCAGGCGGCAACATTAAACGAAGGTGATGTACTTTCATCACCCTTTCAGCAATTTGATAAGTGGTTTAGAGAAGCCCTTGAAGCCGAAGTACTAGAAGTAAATGCTATGACTTTGGCAACGGCTACACCCGATGGGAAACCATCGGCGCGCGTAGTATTGCTAAAAGGATTAGACGAGAGAGGGTTTACATTTTTTACCAATTACCACAGCGATAAAGGGCAAATGCTTGCCGCAAATCCCTACGCCGCCCTTACTTTTTTTTGGCCTGAGCTGGAAAGACAGGTGCGCATTGAGGGAGAAATTGAAAAAGTATCTCACGAAGAATCTGACGAGTATTTTGCCAGCCGACCCAAAGGGAGCCAAATAGGTGCTTGGGTATCTGAACAAAGCCATATAATAAAAAGCCGTGAAGAGCTGGATAAGCGTTTAGAAGAACTTACCATTCAATACGAAAACGAACCCGTAGTACGTCCCCCGCATTGGGGTGGGTATAGGTTACTACCCTCATCGGTTGAGTTTTGGCAAGGCCGCCCCAGCCGATTGCACGATAGGCTAAAATATACCAAAGGCAATGAAGGCTTTTGGAAACTAGATAGGCTTTCGCCTTGATACACTCTTAAATATATTTTTATAAAGAAAAAAGCCGTTGAAACGAAAATTCGCATCAACGGCTTTATTAATACAGTACTACGTTTTTAAACGTAATTAGTCTTTTTTAATGGTTTTGCCTTTAGCTGCTTTTTGCTTTTGAGGCTTGTGAGGGCGAGAGTTACCGTATGAACCCATTATTATTTTACCCTTTTTTGTTCTTTTATCACCTTTACCCATGGTACTATCGTGTTTAAATTTTTTTAATGACTGCAAAGATGGTGATTTTATCAATAAACATCAAGTGCTATTTACACTATACATCTTATACAAGCCATTTATTTTTCTTAAACTTGTGCCATAAACAATAAAAGCAATGGCTAATAATTTATTGAAAGGAAAGCGCGGGATAATTTTTGGCGCATTAGACGACAAATCAATAGCTTGGAAGGTAGCAGAACGTTGCCACGAAGAAGGAGCTATATTTACATTAACAAATGCCCCAATAGCCCTACGTATGGGTACTATTAACGGCTTGGCTGAGAAAACAGGATCGAAAGTAATTGGTGCTGATGTTACTTTGGCTGAAGATTTAGAAAAATTGGTTGATGAATCACAAGAGATATTGGGTGGTAAGCTTGATTTTGTTCTTCATTCAGTAGGTATGTCTTTAAACATACGCAAAGGCAAACCATATACTGACTCGAATTACGATTTTATGCATAAAACTATGGATATATCGTCAATATCATTTCACCGTTTGATGCAAACCTTATACAAAAAAGATGCAATGAACGAGTGGGGAAGTATTTTGGCACTTACCTATATAGCGGCACAACGTACTTTTCCCGATTATGGTGAAATGGCTGATGCAAAATCGCTTTTAGAATCTTTTGCCCGTAGTTTTGGTTACCACTATGGTAAAACCAAAAAAGTAAGGGTAAATACAATTTCACAATCACCAACACTAACCACAGCAGGGCAAGGTGTAAAAGGTATGGATGCCTTTTTTGATTATGCACAAAAAATATCTCCGTTGGGTAATGCACCCTCAGAGGCTTGTGCTGATTATTGTGTAAGTATGTTTAGCGACTTAACTCGTTATGTAACCCAACAAAACCTTTTCCACGATGGCGGTTTCTCTTTTACAGGAGTGAGCCAAGAAGTTGTTGAAGGTTTTGGAAAATGATGGGTACAGCAATAGGATTTGAAATCCTGTTCTACCCAAAATATAATGCAAAAGAGGGCTTAAAAGCCCTCTTTTGCATTATATTTGTTAATGGCGGTTGGTTTTTAACCTGCCTCAGATGTAAAAAGCAAAATCTACTTTTTGCTAATTTCTTATTGCGATTGCTGTTTGCTTAACTTATCCTTAAATACTTTTTTAAACTTATCTACTTTAGGTTGTATTACAATGCGGCAATAAGGTTCGCTGCCGTTTTGGTTGTAGTAGTTTTGGTGGTAATCTTCGGCTTTATAAAAAGCAGTATAGGGTGCTATTTCTGTAACAATAGGGTTGGGGTAAGCATTGGCTTGATTTAGTTTTTGTTTATATTCTTCAGCCGTTTTACGTTGCTCGTCGCTATGATAAAATATTGCCGAACGGTATTGCGTACCAATATCAGCACCCTGTTGGTTTAAAGTTGTAGGGTCGTGGGTAGTCCAAAACACCTCAAGCAATTCATCAAAACTTAGTATTTTAGGGTTGTATACTATTTGGCAAACCTCTGCATGGCCTGTACGTCCGCTACATACTTCACGGTAGGTAGGGTTGCTAATGCCGCCGCCACTATAACCACTGGCTACGCTTATTACCCCATTTAAATCCTGAAAAATAGCTTCTACACACCAAAAGCAGCCTGCTCCAAGTGTTGCAGTATCGTAATGTATTGTTGTATCGCTCATATTGGCTTTATTTTTTTCTTTGGCGGTAGTAAATATTACTTTGTTCGATGTGTCGGTGCTAGTAGCATTACCTGTGTTTACTTGTGTTTTGGTTTGACAAGCGGTAGTACTACTGAGTAAAAACACAATAACTAAAACAATGTTTAACTTCATACCTATTATTTATCAATAGGCTTGCCAAAAGTTATTATGTAGCCATTATTATCGTGTATAGCAAACTCACGCATACCGTATTTAAAATTTTCGATAGGGTATACCACTTTTGCTTTATCCTTTACATACTTCCACACAGTATCTACATCGTTGGTATATATGTTTATTTGCCCCGTAAGTTTTGGCTCTTTATCGGCTTTTTGCACACGTGGTTCAGCAAAAATCAACCACACATTATCTCGTCTTAGCATTGCCCAAAAGGGTCTGCCGTTGTTTTCCATTTTGCCATCAACAGTAAAGCCTAATGTATCAACATAAAAAGTAAGAGTAGCCTCTATATCCCAAGTTTCAAGGGCAGGAACTAACCCTGTATATTTTACTGGAGAATTCATAAACAAAGGTAGGTGTAAATGTTTTAAACCATCAAAATACTGAGTATTTGAGGTATTAAGCAATTTTTTTTTAGAATCCTTGTATTCGGGCTTTAAGTTTTTTCAAAGTATCTGTTAGTCCTTCAACGGGTTCTGGGGCGGCTCCGGTATATGGTTGTCCACGTTTTAAATACTTAGTGCTTAATAAACCAGGTGTAATGCCCCATTTTTTTACAAAGGTTTTGTAACCGTCGTTCTTTTTCACTCGTAAGGTTGATTTTGAACCAAAATGATACACACGACTAGCACCTATGCCTTTAAACAAACGTACGCCTGCGTGCCATAGTTTCATGCTAAAATCGGGGTCGCTATACATACCCGGAGAAAACTCTACACTATACCCACCCACTAAATCCCAAGTTGATATATGTACAATGTTTGGAGGCCAAGTTGCACCCATCCAATCATTGATTGTATAAGTATTGTATTCGTTCAGTAATCTTTCTTCTTCAAAGGCATCTAGCGATGTGCCGTAATCGTGCGGGGCTATTACACAGGGGTTGGCATGGTAATGCGCCTCTATCATAGTTGACGAAAAGAAAAACATTGTTGTACCTGCTTTTTCAATCTCATCCATTAACACTTTATCCCAATTGGGCAAAGCATACATATCATCGTTCATATACACTATATAATCAGTGTATGCCAATGTGCGGGCTGCATTAAGTGCATAGCAAATGCCTACATTAGTTTTACTGTAACTGTAATCAATTTTTTCTTGTTCAAGCCACTCAATAGTACCATCACTTCCCTCGTTCACATGCACAACCACTTGATGTTGGTAGGTTGAGTTTTTGCGTATACTTTCAATACATTTTTGCAAAAAGGGCAAATTATTCCAACTGGGTAGCAGTATGGTAAATTTTTCATCCCTTTTGTGGGTATGGCTGTGGTAAGTAATCATTTGCAGGGCAAAAGTAACTTTATTTTTTTGTGGGATAAATACAATACAACGCTGCTAAAAACACAATATTTTTCATAATGTATTGCCCTACAAGTGAAAACGAAAAGGGGGGATGCGAAAAACAAATTGCAGGAAAAGCAAATAATGCAGAAAATGTGAAACAAAGATGAACAAAGGCCATTATAATGGCGGGCTTTATCAATACATTAAAAACAAGTAAACCACCTATAATAACTTCGGCAGCTGCTAAAATTTTTATAGATACCCAAGGGGCAATTGCGCCAAAGGTGAGCATAGAAATAGTTTCTGTGGCTAAATCTTCGGCAGGGCTTTCGCCTTGAAAAAATTTTAAAGCACCAAACCATATAAAAAGCACCCCAATACTAATGCGTAGCAGGGCTATTTTGTTGGCAGTTAACGTTTGCATAGCTGAAAATGAGATGGGCGCAAACATACTAATCTTTGTAAAGTACAGGGTAATATTTACCTAACTTTTTAGAAAACAATTACATAAAGTTTTATGGTATGGTAAAAAAATAATAAAAAATACAAAACGAAGTTTATATTTGTATGTTTAGTTGGCGTTACAGTCGACCTGTTTGTAAAATTCACTTTTTCAGTAGGCTGTCTCTTCTTCTAAAATTTTAAAGTTAATTAACAGCCAAAAAAATGACAATTTACGTAGGTAACCTTAGCTATCAGGCCAGTGAGCAGGATTTAAGCAACCTTTTTTCACCATACGGTGAAGTTTCATCAGTTAAAATAGTAAAAGACATGGAGACAGGCCGTTCACGCGGTTTTGCTTTTGTTGAAATGGAAGACGATTCTTCTGTAGACCGTGCTATTGAAGAATTACACGAAACAGAATTCTTAGATCGTACACTTATTGTAAACAAAGCCCGTCCAAAATCGAACAACGGTGGTGGCGGAGGATTTAACCGCGGTGGCGGTGGAAGATACTAATACCATATTAACCCTTTGAAACATCAAAAGCTTTTGCACTATGTGCAAAGGCTTTTTTATTGTGTGCTACCAGCTAATTAATGGTGGGCTTGCTTTTTTAAATGATTTAAATACGGTAACTTCGATATAAGTTAATCTTTATCAAATCATTGCGGAGTTTGAGTAAAGATTCAATTGCATTTTTTTCTATCAATTAATCATAATTCTTATGAAATCTAAAAATTATTTCAAATTGCTTTTCTGCATGGCTATAATGCTACTTGCAGGTACATTTAATTATTCGTCAGCCCAAAAGTGTGACAATCCACCCGATTGTATTTTAAATCCGGATATGGTAGCAACTCAATCGGGAAACCTTAACCCCGGTTTCACTACCATGAACGACTGGTACTATTCGCACGGAACTCCAACGGTTCAATTAGGAAATGGTGTAGGCGGTTCAAATTCTATTTGGATGTGGTCGTACAGCGGAAGAGGAGAGGGTGTTTACTCTTGCTTCAATTTTAGAAGAAACCGTACCTATCGAATTTGCCTTTGGGTACAAAGTTCTAACGCTATAAACTTAGGCAACTTATTTATTGAAGCTACTAATGGTTTAAATCAACCCGCCTATGCAGCATCAACTACACTACCAGCAGTTACAACTGAGTTAATTGATAATTCATTTGTAAACAATGCTGCTTGGACACAAATTGTGGTTGATTACACCCCAACGGCTGATTTTAAACAGCTATGGATTTATCCATTTATGCAAAGCCCTCCTATTAACAATCAGCAATATGAGCTACGTATATCAAGAGTTCATGTTATTGAACAACCACTTGGATATGGCCTTGCTGTGCCTTGTGGGGGTGATATTGATTTAGCAGGTGCTGCGCAACCTTGTGTAACCACCAACTGGTACGATCCTTCGGGGGTATACATTGGTTCAGGATCAGTTAATATTCCTAATGCCGACCCAAGTATGAGTGGTGACTATACTATGGAAGTTGTTAGTGGTGATTGTTCGTACCAAATAATTATACAAGTGTTGGTAGAAGAGTGTAACTGTGATGAATTTGAAGCTTCGTTTGAAGCTGATGGTTCTGTAAATCCTGTTAATTTCTTTGAAACATCAACGGGACCGGGTACATCTGTAGGGTGGTTCTGGGAGTTTGGCGATGGAATGACTTCCAATCTTCAAAACCCTAATCATTTATATGCTAGTGGTGGTACATACGAAGTGTGTTTAACTGTGATACGTAAAGTAGGTAATACTACTTGCTGCAAACGTATCTGTATGATTATTGATGTACCTGAGCCAGACAAGGCTTTACCTTCTACGGGCTTTAATACTAAACCAATGGAATCGCCTACAAATGCTGTAAAATTCATTAATAATTCATCAGGCACTAATGAGTTTACTGAGTATAAATGGGACTTTGGTGATGGCTTTAAATCGGGTGTGCAAAGCCCTGCACACGTTTATGCTAAAGAAGGTGAATACAATGTTTGTTTGGTTGTTACCAGCTATACATACGGCGATGATGGCAGCCTTATCGAGAAAAATGATAACCAGTATTGTAACAAGGTTAAAGTAGGAGGTTCTGCCATTTACGATATTAACCACGGTGAAGTTAGCGTATTACCCAACCCAACAAAAGATGGGGCATTGGTAGTTGTTAAAAACTTGGTTAATACAAAAGTTTCATTAAGAAGCTTAACCGGTGTTGTTGTTACTACCGGCGAAAATGTAAACCTTAATCAATATTACCTGCACATGGAAACATTACCTGCTGGTTTGTACATTGTTGAGGTGAAAAGTGATGCCGGAACCAAAACAATAAAACTAATAAAAGAATAGAGGCAACTATTTGCCTTTCCGCAACTTTGGGGCAATGCCTACAAACAAAGACGCCCTTGCACGTAGTGCAAGGGCGTCTTTTATTTATAGCGAAATTTTGAATTACTCCACCACAAATCGGGTTATTTTTTCAACTCCGTTTGCTTCTAGTTTTAAAAAGTAAATTCCTTTTGCCAGTTGCGTTATACTTATAGTATGTTGTTGATTATTGTTGGCAATAAAGCTAGTGGGGCTTGTGTATTGTTTACCCAAAGCATCAACAATAGTGTAAGTAATTTGCTGTGGTTTCTCTAATTGTAAATTAATATTTAAAACACTGCTTGTAGGGTTGGGGTATAGATTTAAAACATTGGTTTTGCTCAATTCACCTACACTAATATTTATAGTTAATACGCCCTCGTTCGATAGTGTTTCACAGCCGGCTAGTGTGGCCAAACAACGATACTTGTAGGTATTAAAAGTAGCATCGGCAGCTATAATGGTTAAGCTACTTGTATTAGCGCCTACGTATGGCAAAGTATTAGTAAGGTTAGCAAAACCGCTACCTTTATCTTCTTGCCATTGGTAGCTCACACCAAGTTCAGGAGAGAATGCCGTAAAATTTGCATCCCAACCGTTGCGTACCAATTTTGTAATAGGGTGTTGTGTAAAAGTAGGTAAGGGTTTAACCGTTATGTTTATGTTTGATGAAGTATCGGCACACATAAAAGAGTTTACTGCTACAACACGGTAGTTGCCTGTTGCTTTTGCAGTATAGTTAGTTCCTTTTGCGTTAGGTATATCTGCGCTGTCTTTTTGCCATTGGAATGAAAGCCCTGTAATAGCTTGCGCATCAATGGTAACACTATCACCATTGCAAAAAGTATTGGTAGGTGGTGTTTGTAGTGATGCAGTGGGAGTAGGGTTTACACCCACCGTTACAGAATCAGCTGTTGATGAGCAACTGCCAATTATTACAAAAGCTTTGTATGTGCCCGCATTATCTTGATTTGCATTTAATACCACAGGGTTGGTAGTTGATGATTTAAAGCCTTTTGGCCCTTGCCAACTAAGCACAGCCCCAGCCACCGAATTGCCTATTAAAAACAAAGTGTCTTTTTCGCATACAGTAGTTTTAGCAGCTGTAACCATAGGAGGTTGCGGAGGGGGATAAACGTACAAATCAACAGTATCAGTTAATGATTTGCATAAACCATCATCAACATACACTATATACTTTCCCCTAAGGGTAGTATCTACACCATTAAATGAAAAGGTTTTTGATTGATCCATAAAGCCATTAGGGCCACTCCAAAAATAATTTATTGGTGCAGAGCCTGAATTGGCTGTGAAAACAGACGTATCGCCAACACATTTTGAACCATTGTTGCTAGCTATTGGTGTTTGTGGTGTTTGGTTTATTAATAGCTGAGTAACACCGGCAGGCGAGGGGCAGCCATTTTTTAGAGCTACAACTCCGTAAGTGCCGTTTAGCGCAGTATCACTATTAATAAAAGTGGTGTCTATTAAGTTAGTAGTAAAACCTTTTGGTCCTCCCCAAACATAGGTTGTGCCTTGTACCGTATCTACATACAAACGTATACTGTCGCCGCTACAAACAGGCCCTGTATTATGGGCAGTAGGTTTATCGGGGGTAGCAAAAACTGTTTTGGTTTTTTTATCGCTACAGCCTACAAACCATCCGTATAAAGTGTCTTTTAGGCTAACATCATGGTCTACTTTGTAGTTGTATTTGTGGCTGCCGTTAATGGTATAGCTTTGACCTGAGGTATCTCCATAATCCCACAAAAAACAAAACTGAGTTATGTTGTAAAAAGCATACCTGTTGTAAAAGGGACTGTTTATAATATCAGATGATTTATTTGTGAAATTGATAGTGTTTCCTACTGAGTTACAGCCTACAAAACTAAAATCAGACGTTAGAGTATATTTTACATAAGGACGAAAGATGAAATCGGCGTTAAAAGGAATCCCGCCAACATTAATAACATACGAACGCAGGTAGTTTGCACCTATTCTTACCGAACTAAGCCATTCGCTGCGCCCATTGGGAGCCGTTGCAGCATAATCATTGGCTAATACCGAAACGTTGGTAGCTGTTGAGTTTTCAACTGTTAGCACATAAGGCGTTGATATTGTTATTGCCGAGCTAAACACTGCACGTTTTATTAATGTGCTAAGTTGGCCTCCACCAAAAGTTGAATCAACATTTATTGTTACAGACCTTAAGGGAGCACCTATAGGCAAAGAATCTGCACCCGACCTATAAATATTACATGTTAATGATACTACAGCATTAGTACCTTCACTTTGCCAAGCATAAAAATCAAAACCTTCTATTGTAATAGCTTGTGGTGCAGGAAACCATTGTGCAAAAGAGTTGCCGCTTGATGAAGCATTTAACGATACCCCTCTAAACTGTGTGGTTTTAAAATAGGTATAGTTTACCGTATCAACACCGCATTGTGTTTGGGCAATAGCAATTGATACAATAAATGAGAACATCAGAGCCAACTTATATTTTAAAAGTATAGTTTTTTTCATAAGTACTTGATAAGTTGAGTTTATCAAATCTACTTAGTAATAAGTTCATATACAATCTATACAAGCATCGTTTTGTCGATTAGTGGTCATTTATTATACAAAACCCAAAAACACACTAAAGTTTGTTTATAGATATTATTGAGGTGTTACTCTAAAATGCCAATGTAAAAGTGCCGTATACATACAACTTTGTGTACTTTATTTTTTAATACCATGTTAAAAACACTTGGCAAAAACCCCAGCGGTAAAAGGTTGGAAGAAACCCAACAATCAGCCAACTATAAAAACGGTGCTTTCTCCAACCAATCTCCAACCGAAGTAACTCTTAAAGACGCTACAATGGTGAAAATGATGCGTGAGTATAGCAAACGCCCAAAAGATACAGCACCACCAAAAGCCATACCTTTTGTTACCACTAATTTAAAAACTTTAGAAGCCGATAAGCCAACAATAGTTTGGTTTGGGCATTCATCATACCTTATAAAATCGCAAGGTGTATCCATATTGGTCGACCCTGTTTTTAGTGGCAGCGCCTCGCCTTTTTCATTTTTTGCTAAAGCATTTGATGGGGCTGACAATTATGGTGTTGACGATTTTGATACTATTGATGTTTTGCTGCTAACGCACGACCACTACGACCATTTGGATTACAAAACAGTAACAGCGCTTGCACCAAAGGTGAAACAAATTTGTACCTCGCTTGGGGTAGCCTCGCACCTTGAGTACTGGGGTATACCTGCTGCAAAAATTACTGAGTTGGATTGGTGGCAAGAAGGTTTTTTTGCTAATGATATAACCTTAACAGCCACGCCTGCAAGGCATTTCTCAGGTCGTTCATTCAAAAGGGCACAAACCTTATGGAGTTCATTTGTATTAAACCTACACGGATATACTTTGTATTTGGGCGGAGATTCAGGCTACGATAGTCATTTTAAGATTATAGGGGATAAATTTGGCGGTTTTGATGTAGCTCTTTTAGAAAACGGGCAATACGGTAAAAACTGGCCGTACATACACATGCTGCCCGAACAAACTTTGCAAGCAGCAAACGATTTGGGAACAAAGGTGCTAATGCCTGTACATTGGGCAAAGTTTACACTAGCGCTTCACCCATGGAATGAACCTATTAAAAGGTTAATAGCAGCCAAAGAAACCTGTAGAGCACAAATAACCACCCCACAAATTGGAGAGCCTGTAGTACTAAATCAAAGCCTACCCAATAGTACTTGGTGGGAGTTTGAGTAAAACGTATTAGTTAAGGTTTTGGATAGAAGATAAATATTGTCCTACCGCTACTTCAGGGTAAAGTTGGCTGTATGTAGCCACTTTTTGTGAGCTTACCCTGCGGTTGATGTGTGAGCGGTTAATATCATCAGGGTGGCTTAATCCTGAAGCGGCTATCATTTCAACAAAACTTTTTACAGTTTGCTCATGAAAATTAGCTACTCGCTGTGCCTTATCGGGCACATTTAATCCTTTCATAAGGCTCTTATCTTGTGTAGCTACACCCACAGGGCAAGTATTGGTATTACACTTTAGGGCTTGAATGCAGCCTACAGCCAACATCATGGCGCGTGCGCTATTGCACAAATCAGCACCCAAGGCATACGCGCGTATCATGTGGAAGGCCGATATTATTTTGCCCGATGCTATTAGTTTTATATGTTTTTTAAGGTCAAAACCTGTTAAAGTATCGTAAACAAAAGCTAAACCATCACGCATAGGCATTCCTATCGAGTTTGAAAACTCAACCGGAGCGGCACCGGTGCCACCCTCACCACCATCAACAGTAATAAAATCAGGCTCAATACCCGTTTTTATCATAGCGTGGCATATATCAATAAACTCTTGTTTTACACCTACACACAGTTTAAAACCAACAGGTTTTCCGTCCGATAATTCACGTAAACGTTGTATAAAATACATCAACTCTTCGGCACTTCTAAAGGCTGAATGCCCGGGAGGTGATAAAACATCAGTATGTGGATGCACACCACGTATAGCCGCAATTTCTTCGCTGTTTTTTGCAGCGGGTAATATGCCGCCATGCCCCGGTTTTGCACCTTGCGAAAGTTTAAGTTCAATCATTTTTACGCTAGGGCGACTAGCATTTTTCTGATATTCGTCGGGACTAAACTCTCCATCTTTGGTTCTGCAGCCAAAATAGCCTGTACCTATTTGCCAAATCAAATCTCCACCGTGCTCTAAATGATAGGCACTAATACCACCTTCGCCCGTATTTTGAGCAAAATTCCCAATTTTAGCTCCTTTATTCATAGCCAATACAGCGTTTTGACTGAGTGAACCAAAGCTCATAGCTGAGATGTTTAGTACACTGGCATTGTAGGGTTGTGTGCATTTTGGCCCTCCAATTATTTCACGAGGGTTTGTGTTTAACTCGTGTGCACTACGGGCGTATATCGAGTGGTTTAGCCACTCGTACCCTGTGCTGTATACATCCATTTGAGTACCAAATGGGGTGGTATCGTTAACTTTTTTTGCTCTTTGGTATACTAATGAGCGAAAAATGCGGTTTATGGGGCGACCTTGTGTATCTGTTTCAACAAAATACTGCATTATTTCAGGCCTGATAGCCTCAAGCATATACCTAAAATTACCTAAAACAGGGAAGTTGCGTTTTAGAGTATGCTTTTGCTGAAGAATATCGTAGTACCCTAAAATAATAAGTGGTGCAAATACCAGCCATGCCCATAATACAGGTGGCCAAACAAAATAAAGTGCAGTAATTAAGATTGTTATTACTACCGAAAGTAGAATAAATATTTGGCGTGGTTTCATGGCAGGCTATAAATGGTATTACAAACTTACTGCATTATTGCTTTTGAAAATATTTTTAACAGTTTGCTAAATCTAACAGGTAAAATACAAATAGGTTTTAAACCAAAGGTTTCATCATTCTAAAGTTTGATATAGCCACACCGTTAATACTTAGCTTGTTTTCTTTTTCAATCTCAAAGCCTTGTTTGGCAAAAAATGGTTTTGCTGTAATGCTTGCATCAGTAATTAGTTGCACTGCACCTAGTTGCCTTGCCTTATTTTCAATGGCGTGTAAAAGCGTGTGTGCAATTTTTTTTCCTTGATAGTTTTTGTGCACATACATCACATCAACATAGTTGTTATTCTCTAGCGAGCTAAAACCTGTGATAATGCCGTCAGTTTCAGCCACTAAAAAAAATTGTTGGGTCAATCTAGTTATCCACCGTTCAGTATTCTTTGTTGATGCTGTCCAAACTTCAATTTGTTTTTCTGTATAGTCTTGTTTACAAGTGTGTTGTATCGTTTCTGTAAACAAAATTAAAAGTTGCTCAAGGTCTTCTAAATGCCCTTTTCTTAATAATATTGACATAAATCACGTTTAAAAATATGCAAAATCATAAACTTTACTTAAAAACTTATGTTCTTTTGTATTCAATACTCTCTTAAATGAAAAGTGTAAAATTTACATCTGATGATGCCAACCAAAAACAATTTGGTGCGGCTGTAAGAAAAAACGTTAACGCATATTTTAAAGAACACGGTATATCTAACAAAGGGAATAGCCGTATGTATACCAAAACAGCGGTTATACTTAGTATGTATATAATTCCCTTTATACTTATTTTGGCAGTACCAATGGGTATTTGGCCGGCACTTATGTTGGTAATACTTATGGGTATTGGCGAAGCCGGTTTAGGTATGTCGGTAATGCACGATGCAGCACACGGTGCATACTCTAGCAAACGATGGGTAAACAGCTTGTTTGCCTCAACCATGTATTTAATGGGCAGTAACACCCTTAATTGGAAAATACAGCATAATATTTTGCACCATACTTTTACCAATATTTATGAGTTTGACCAAGATATTGAAACCAAAGCTGTAATTCGCCTTTCATACCATGCACCTATAAAAAAATACCACAGGTTTCAGTACATATATGCCTTTTTGTTTTATGGTTTGATGACTATTTTTAGGTTGTTAACTGATGTTTTTCAATTGTTAAAATATGACAAAGCGGGAATAACTAAAGAGCAACAAGTAAAACTTAGCACAGAGATTTTTAAACTTATGGCAACAAAGGTGATATACTTGTTTGCTACAATTGGTTTGCCCTTGCTGCTTACTGATTTTACAGTAGGGCAGGTGATATTGGGCTTTATACTACTGCAACTAACTGCAGGTATTATAATGAGTGTTGTTTTTCAAATGGCACACGTGGTAGAAGGGTTAGAGCAACCTCTGCCAAATGAAGCGGGAGCAATAGAAAGCGATTGGATGGTGCACGAGCTAAACACTACAGCTAATTTTGCACAACACAACCGCTTACTAAGTTGGTATGTGGGTGGACTTAATTTTCAGATAGAACATCACTTTTTTCCTAATACCTGCCACGTACATTATCCAAAAATTGCACCCATTGTGCAAAAAACAGCCGAAGAGTTTGGATATACCTACACAGTGATGCCTACACTATGGGATGCTTTTTTGTCTCACGTAAAAAGTTTAAAGGCATTGGGTAGAAAATAGCTGCTAACAATGCTTTATATGCTTTTTAAATTTGATTAAGTTTAGCAGTCAACAAAAAGAAAAGGTTAACCCAAAATTTTTCTAATAAGTTGTACCTTTGTATCAATGGTTCATAACTGCCTTCATTGCACTGAATGTGATACTCGCCAACACTCTTTTATGAGTAGTGTTGCAGCCGAGCATTTAGACGTTATTTCAGAGGCAAAATCGTGCTACACTTATAAAAAAGGGCAAACCATTTTTTTTGAAGATAGCCGTCCACTAGGCTTATTTTGCATCAACAAAGGCAAAATAAAAATATACAAAACCGGTATAGACGGTAAAGAACAAATAATCCATTTTGGGCAGGCTGGCGATTTTTTAGGATACCGTGCCCTTATTGCCGAAGAAAATTATACAGTATCAGCCACAGCAATAGAAGAAACAATAGCGTGTTTTATTCCTCGCGATACATTTGTAGATATGCTGGATAAAAATCCCCAGCTTAGCCGTACTATGCTAAAAAGTTTGTGCCATGAAATTGGTATAGCCAATGAGCGCATACAAAGTTTAGCTCAAAAAAATGTACGCGAACGACTTGCTGAAACACTTTTGTTGTTGCACGAAACCTTTCATGGGGAGGCAACAGAAGACGCGATGATTGATATTACCCTTCCACGAGAAGACATTGCCAATATTGTGGGTACTGCAACCGAAACTCTAATACGTTTATTATCAGAATTTAAAAACGATGGCTTGGTAGAGTTTGAGGGTAAGAGAATACGCTTGCTTGATATGGAAAAGCTAAAAAAATTAGCTAACCCTTAAAACTAATATTTACTCAATTTCTTGGTTAAAGTCATTTTAAAACATGATGTAAGTCATAGTTAATGGCCTGTGTTGCCAATAATTTTGTTATTGAAATTATGGCGCATAGAAAAGTGATATTTCTTATGGATTCAGGTGAAGCATTGCAAAGCCTAGCCCGGTTTTCGCTAAACAATATTTGTTTGCCCGGAGACTTGAAGATAGCCCTTTTCTATCAAGAATTGTTTAATACTGATATAGAAAACGCTTTTAGAGAAACGCCTCTTCCGCATTTAGAATACTCGTATGCACAAATTTTTGAAAAAATATTTTCTCTTTCATCAATAAGCAAGGTTCAACAGAATGAAGTATTGGATTTGCTTGAAAAATGTAAAGTACAACCCAAACTGAATTTTGAAAACGAAGCCTTGCAGCATTGTTTGTATGAGGAAACTCTTTTTGCCGATTTGCTGCTATGCACAACAAGCACCTTGCAAAAGGTATTGGCCTATGAAAGTATAAATACACAAATAGGCTGCGCCCATTTTAATTGCCCAACCCTTGTAATACCCGATACTGCCCACGAAATAAAAAATATTTTTTTGGTATTTGATGGCAAACCAACATCAATGAAAGCGATTAAAGACTTTAACTATATGCTATCGCATTTGTATGAAGGGTGCGAGGTTACTATAATATCAACTACCAATAACCAAGAGCGAGAGCAGTACGAGGATAAATTGCTGATGCAATATGCAAAGCTACATATACCCGATGTGGGCTTTATGAAAATTGTAGGCAATGAAATAGTTAATATTATAGAGTACATCAAAAAAACTACCGATACACTTTTGGTTTTTGGTGCCACCGGTTCGGTTGATGGTTTGATACAAAAAAGTAGCCTTGAATATTTTGAACAACCTCCCATTTTTATAACAAAAAACTAAACCTTAAATAGTATGACAGCATCAGCAAAAAATAACCGCAAACATATTGACGAACTACATTTTGAAAACAAATTGCACCTTAACCAACTTGAGTTTTACAAACAAGAAATTGGGATTTTTAAACACAGACTAGAAGAGTTGGTGGCACGTAATACAAAAACTGAAGTAACCGCAAGTATTGAGCAATTTCAAAATCAGTTTATCCGCCAACTAGAGGTAAACGATGAGTTACGCCATAAAATAAACCTACACGAGCAAGAGATTGTTGAATATGCTAAAAATAACCCGGTGGCTATTAACCATGTACTGTTTGATGCTAATGATGCACTTGCAGGTGAAGTAGAACGCTATACACAGCTATATAATGAGATGAAAAGCAATTTTTATCGCTTTATAAGTGAGTGGATGTAAAACAACATTCTCAAGCCTGTATGTGCTAAGCCGGCACATACAGGCTTTTTTATAAAAACAACCCACCCTATGCCACAAACAACAACCCAAAATGCTGAAAAATGCTATCACTGTGGCGATAGTATTACTGCAAACCCTATTGAGTACGATAGCAAAAATTTTTGTTGCAGCGGCTGCCAAACCGTTTATAGCATATTGCAACAAAACAACCTTTGCAACTACTATACCCTAGAAAATACACCGGGCAATAGCCAAAAAATGGCTATTCAAGAAAGCAAATTTGCTTTTTTAGATTTGCCCGAAATACAAGAACAAGTACTTGATTTTAACGACGGAAAAACCGCTCGTGCTACTTTTTATATCCCCTCGGTACATTGCAGTTCTTGTATTTGGTTGCTTGAGAAACTATACCGTTTAAACACAGGCATCACCACATCGCGTATTGATTTTGTGCGTAAGCAACTAAATGTTGTTTTTAAGCCTGATGAAATTGGTTTGAAACAACTGGTGGTACTGCTATCATCTATCGGGTACGAGCCTTTGCTTAGCTTAAACGATGTGGTGAAAAAAGGCGACACTAATAATCAGCGTGCACTAATCAAAAAAATTGCAGTAGCCGGTTTTTGCTTTGGCAATATTATGCTGCTTAGCTTTCCTGAGTATTTTGGTTTTGATGCCTATTCGCGACAAAATTTCCCATTACTTTTCAATTTACTTAATGTACTTATCTCACTACCCGTATTGTTTTATAGTGGATGGGGCTATATTACATCGGCTATACAAAGCCTCAAACAAAAATATATAAATATTGATGTGCCATTGGCACTGGGTATAATAGCGCTAATGGGGCGTAGCTTGTATGAGGTTATTGCCCAAGTGGGGCCGGGTTATTTTGATACACTGGCAGGATTAATATTCTTTCTGCTCGTAGGCAAATGGTTTCAAAACCGCACCTACGATTTTCTTTCTTTCGAGCGAGATTATAAATCATACTTCCCCTTAGCTGTTACCACTATTGTAGATGGAAAAGAAAAAACCATATCGGCAGGGCAAATACAAAAAGGACAACGTTTACTTATTCGCCACAACGAACTAATACCCGCCGACGGTATTTTGATGCGAGGCAATGCCAGCATTGATTACAGTTTTGTAACAGGCGAAACCAACGCTACTGATAAGGTATTGGGAGAAATGGTTTATGCAGGCGGTCGCCAAATGGGTACTGCCATTGAAGTAGAAATTGTAAAAGAAGTATCGCAAAGCTACTTAACCCAATTGTGGAACAACGAGGCTTTTACTAAAAGCAATAAAGGGCGTTTGGTTAGCTTTTCTGATACGGTGAGTAAATATTTCACTTTCGGGCTACTTTCATTAGCCATTGGCACGGCTCTTTTTTGGTTTTTTGTTGGAGATTCCACAAAAGCATGGGCAGCATTTACTGCTATACTTATAGTGGCTTGCCCATGTGCATTAGCACTTTCTACACCTTTTACACTAGGAAATGCTTTGCGTATTTTGGGTAAAAAGAAAATGTACCTAAAAAATGCTAATGTAGTAGAGCGCATGGCACACATACACCAAATTGTGTTTGATAAAACAGGTACGCTAACGCAAAACAATAGCCAACACATTAGCTTTATAGGTAGGCTTAGTGATGAAGAAAAAACACAGGTAGCAGCCATAGTGAAAAATAGTGCGCACCCACTAAGCAGGGGCTTGTATGAATATTTGGATGTTAAAAATGTACCACAAACTCAATACTGTAACGAAATAGCAGGCAAGGGATTAAAGGGTGTAATAGATAACAACGAAGTACTTATTGGCAATGCCTCGTTTGTTGGTGTTGATGCTGAGGGGAAAACTGATAGTTTTTCAGCTGTTGATACACGGGTATACCTAAGCATTAATCAAGAACTGAGAGGGTATTTTTCGTTTAAAAATAAATACCGCAATGGGGTAGAGGCGTTGACGCACGATTTAAGCCAAAACTATGGTTTACACGTTTTATCAGGGGATAATGAAGGGGAGAAGCAGGCGCTTGCACAGTGGTTTCAAACCGATAATTTACACTTTAATAGTAAACCGCAACAAAAGCTCGATTTTGTACAGCATTTGCAAAACCAAGGTGAAAATGTGATGATGATAGGTGATGGGCTAAATGATGCAGGAGCTTTGAAACAAAGTGATGTAGGCGTAGCACTTACCGATGAGGTAAGTAATTTTAGCCCCGCTTGTGATGCCGTGCTTGATGCTGCCAACCTGCAACAATTGCCTGTGTACATGTTGTTTGCCCGCAAATGTGTGAAAGTGATACACGCCAGTTTTGTGGTATCTTTGATATATAATGCTGTGGGATTGACATTTGCTATACAAGGCACATTATCACCGCTTACAGCAGCTATACTAATGCCCATAAGTAGTATAACAGTAGTTGCCTTTACCACAGGTTTTACTAATATTTACGCTAAGAGATTGGAGTTATTAAACTAGCTATTAGCTTTTGGCCGTTGGCATTTTGCTAACAGCCAAAGGCCAAGAGCCAACAACAAAAAAAAGTTATGACAGTAATATTTATACTTATAGGATGCAGCCTTTTATTGGCTTTGGTGTTTTTGGGTGCATTTTTTTGGAGCATGAAAAGCGGTCAAAACGACGACCTTGTTACCCCGGGGTATAGGGTGTTGTTTGATGATGAAAAGAAAGAAGAAAATTCGAACTAGGATTTAACGGATTAGTGAGATTATAATATTTGATTTATTGAAGATTTCTTTTTCTGGGTGATAATATCAATCGTTTAAATTCAAGGCTTTTTGCTCCAAAATTAATCAGTAATCCAATTTCTAAATTGTAGGCTCTAAGGTAATTTAATGCTTGGGCTAAGTGAACATCCTCAAGTTGTATTACCGCTTTTAATTCCAGCATTACCTTATCTTCAACAATAAAATCGGCTCTCCTTTTTCCTATAGGATTCGGCAAATTTTTATAAAAAATCTCTTGTTCCTTTTCTCTTGCAAATAGAAGTTCTTTCTGCTGTAATTCATAAGCTAATGCTCTCTGATAAATAACTTCTTGAAAACCGTTACCTAAAAAATTATGCACTTCAAATGCTGCTCCAATAATTTTTTCTGTAATGTCCTTATGTTTCAACTCTTCCATACCAATAATTCAGGCTGAAAATATAGAAACTAATTCTTTAAAATCCTTTCATCTTTTAAATCAGCTTCAATCCGTGTTATAAAACATGATAAAAGTCATAAACCTACTTGACTGCTATCATATTAATCCGAAAAAGGGAATATGACTTTTGTATTGCAATAGCGAAAGCTATGCATTAACAACCTTAACCCCCTAATAACTATATGAGCCAAGTAGAACAGTTTAGCTACGACAACCGTATCGTCAGAAATTTTACCATCGCCACAGTGGTGTTTGGTATTATTGGTATGACGGTAGGTTTGCTTATCGCATTTCAATTAGTAAGTCCAACACTTAATCTCACTCAGTACGGTACTTTCGGTCGTATTCGCCCCTTGCATACCAATGCTGTAATTTTTGCCTTTGTAGGCAATGCTATTTTTGCAGGCGTATACTACTCGCTGCAACGTTTGCTAAAAACGCGTATGTTTAGCGATACCCTAAGCAATATACATTTTTGGGGTTGGCAGCTCATTATTTTGGCAGCTGCAATTACCCTGCCTTTGGGTTTAAGTACATCAAAAGAATATGCTGAACTAGAATGGCCTATTGATATTGGAATTACCCTTATATGGGTAGTATTTGGTATTAATATGTTTGGTACTATTATCAAACGTCGCGAACGCCATTTATACGTTGCTATATGGTTTTACATAGCCACATTTGTTACAGTAGCTGTGCTGCATATAGTCAACTCATTCGAGCTTCCTGTTTCTCTCTTCAAAAGTTACTCATGGTACGCAGGTGTGCAAGATGCGCTGGTGCAGTGGTGGTATGGGCACAATGCTGTTGCGTTTTTCCTAACCACTCCATTTTTGGGTTTAATGTATTATTACCTGCCCAAAATGGCCAACCGTCCCGTATACTCATACAAATTATCTATACTACACTTTTGGGCACTTATATTTATTTATATATGGGCAGGTCCTCACCACTTATTATACTCTAGCTTGCCCGATTGGGCACAATCATTAGGTGTGGCATTCTCTATAATGCTTATTGCTCCATCGTGGGGAGGTATGCTAAATGGTTTATTAACTCTACGTGGTGCTTGGGATAAAGTGCGCGAAGACCCTTTATTAAAATTTATGGTGGTAGGTATTACCTGCTACGGTATGGCCACTTTTGAAGGGCCAATGCTATCATTAAAAAACATTAATGCTATTGCCCACTTTACCGATTGGATAGTAGCACACGTCCACGTTGGTGCATTGGGCTGGAACGGTTTCTTAACCTTTGCCATGCTTTACTTCATCATACCAAAAATATACAACACCAAACTACACTCAGTAAAATGGGCTTCAACCCACTTTTGGTTGGGTACATTGGGTATACTTTTTTACGCAATACCAATGTATTGGAGTGGTTTTACCCAAGGTTTGATGTGGAAAGAATTTACTGCCGATGGCAGGTTGATGTATCCTAATTTTTTAAGTACAGTTACCCAAATAATACCTATGTATGCCATGCGTGGTATTGGTGGAGTACTATACCTAAGCGGTGTGATACTAATGACTGTGAATCTTGTAAAAACTGCACGCAGTGGCAAATTGGTAGCTAACGAAACCGCCGAAGCCCCTGCCCTTGAAAAAGCATACGCACCCGAAGGCAGTGATAAACACTGGCACCGTTGGGTAGAGCGCAAGCCAATGCAAATGCTGTTTTGGTCATTAGTGGTAATCCTTATAGGAACTGCTATTGAGTTAGTGCCTACATTTTTAGTAAAATCAAATGTGCCTACAATAGCCAGTGTACAGCCCTATACTCCGCTTGAGTTAGAAGGTCGCGATTTATATATACGAGAAGGTTGCAACAACTGTCACTCGCAAATGATACGTCCTTTCCGTAGTGAAACCGAACGTTACGGCGATTATTCAAAATCAGGAGAATATGTATACGACCATCCGTTTTTGTGGGGTAGTAAACGTACAGGGCCCGATTTGCATCGCGAAGGTGTGGGTAGTTTGAAAAAAGGTGACGATTGGCACTATAGCCATTTGGTAAACCCACAATCTACCTCAACAGGTTCTATAATGCCGCCCTATTATTGGCTAGCCACACAAGTATTAAATACAGCATCACTTCAGAATAAAATAAATGCCATGCGCACACTGGGCGTACCCTATCCTGATGGGTATGAAAACATGGCTTTGGCTGATTTGAACAAGCAAGCCGATGAAATTGCCAAATCGCTAACTAAAAGTGGTATTCAAGGTGAAACTGATGATGATGGCAATATTATCACCCCACTAAACAAAACCGAAATAGTGGCCATAATAGCCTATTTGCAACGTATGGGCAAAGATGTATCGCCCGAAGCAGGGCAGACTTTTAAAATGAGTTACCAAACACAAACAAGCAGCAACTAAACCCCTAACATTATGTTTAAGCAATTTTTAAAAGTAGTAGAAGGTGCCGATGTGTATTTGGTAACCTCATTTCTAATATTCCTGTTCTTTTTTATAGCGGTATCGGTTTGGTTACTACAAGTTGATAAAAGCTATATAGAGCGTGCAAAGCAAGTTCCGCTAAACGATGCAAAACCTGTTACCGAAAAGAAATAATAACCCTAAATAGAACCCTAAAAATGAAAAAGTATATTCTTCCCTTTCTGTTATTGTTGTTGGTTATACCAATGCAGGCGCAGCATTTGGGCAACCCTGATAAGCCTTTTGGCATTAGTGATTTGGTAAATGGCATGGGCGATACCCTATTGTATATAATCCTTTCAATAGCTCTTATAGTATTGTTTTTGGTAGGTGTAGTATACCTATCGGTACTAAGGCTTAGAGATAATATAATGGCCGAAAACAACCCTGTATTGGCAGCACGCGCCAGCCAAGGCCTTTGGGCACGTGTTTTTGGGCTAACTCCTGTTAGTGAGGATAAAGACAAAATACTAGACCATAACTACGATGATATACACGAATTAGACAATCCTATACCCTCGTGGTTTATGTGGTTGTTTTATATCACTGCTATTTTTGCAGTGGTATATCTATTAAACTATCATGTATTTAATACAGGTAAACTGCAAGAAGCTGAATATACTGCCGAATTGGAGCAAGCCGAGATTGACTACCAAGTATACTTAAAAACAGCAGGCGATAAAATAAATGCTGAAACCGTAACCCTATTAACAGCTAAAGACGATTTGGGTAAAGGACAAGAACTGTTTGTTAAAAATTGTAAAGCTTGCCACGGTGCATTGGGCGAGGGAACACAAATAGCACCTAACCTTACTGATGAGTATTGGCTGCACGGAGGTGGTGTAAAAAATGTATTTAAAACCATTGTTGAAGGTGTGGAGCTAAAAGGTATGAAAAGTTGGAAAAAAGACTTTTCGCCGGTGCAAATACAACAAATAGCCAGTTATATCATCTCGATAAAAGGCAGCAACCCTCCCAATGCCAAAGACCCTCAAGGTGAGAAATGGACAGAGGGCGGCAATGATATTAGTATGAAATAAAGAAACTAAAAATATAGCGTTTGTGGCTTGCCGCAAACGTTCTAAACACCGGGTCGCGTTCTATTAGGGTTGTTACGCGCCCGGTTTTTTCTCCTTTCATAACAACCCGAAGATTTCATAAAACAACCCCATCATGTCAAAATCAACTGTATTTGATACCCAGTCGGCTGATAGCTTTCGTAATCAGTTGGGCAATACAGGCGAAAAAGGTAAACGTCAACGGATTTACGCTAAAATTATAAAAGGTAAATTCTACCGTTACCGCACCGTATTGTCGTATATCCTCTTAGCAGTTCTATTTGCTACTCCCTTTATCAAAATAAGCGGCAGGCCTATAATGCTGTTTAACATTTTAGAGCGAAAATTTATACTGTTTGGCGTGCCCTTTTGGCCGCAAGATTTTATCTTGTTTGGTTTGGCCATGCTTACTTTTATTGTGTTTATTGTACTGTTTACCGCCGTATACGGGCGTATATTTTGTGGGTGGATTTGTCCGCAAACCATTTTTTTAGAAATGGTTTTTCGCAAAATAGAAAACTGGATAGAAGGCAATGTCAACAAACAAAAAAAGCTGGATGCCCAACCTTGGAATAAAGAAAAAATACTGAAAAAAGGAAGTAAACACATACTGTTTTTTGGCATAGCTTTTCTTATCAGCAATACATTTTTGGCCTATATAATTGGACGAGATGAATTGCTTGCAATTATTACTGATAATCCTGCCGACCATATTGGCGGCTTAGTGGCTATGGTGGTATTTACTACCCTGTTTTATTTAGTGTTTAGTAAAATGCGCGAATTGGTATGTATTTGGGCTTGCCCTTATGGCCGATTGCAAGGTGTTTTGCTGGATAAAAACAGTATAGTAGTAGCCTACGATGATGTACGTGGTGAACCACGAGGGAAAATTAAAAAAAACGACCCAACCCCAAAAGGCGATTGTGTTGATTGTGGCCTGTGTGTAGATGTATGCCCTACGGGGATAGATATTCGCAACGGTACACAACTTGAATGTGTAAACTGCACAGCTTGTATAGATGCCTGCGATGGGGTGATGGATAAAATAAATAAACCACGCGGACTTATTCGTTATGCCTCGCTTGAAGGTATAAAAGCAGGTAAAAGTTTTCACTATAACACGCGATTAAAAGCTTACACAATATTGCTTGTGCTGTTAATGGGCGTATTTGTGTTTCTTTTAGCTACCCGCACCGAAATTGAGGCAACACTATTGCGTGCACCGGGTCAGATGTACCAACAAACAGAGACTACTGTTAGTAACCTATACAACTTTGAGCTGGTAAACAAAACCTTTCACAGTGTGCCTGTAACACTGAGTTTAGAAAAACTGGAAGGAGCAAAAATTGTAATGGTAGGTGCTAACGGGGGTAAAATAAACGTAGATAAAGAAAGTGTGTACAAAGGCACCTTTTTTATTGAGTTACCTAAAGGAAATGTAAAACGAAACAACAGTGTAGTAATAATAGATGTGGTGGCCGACGGTGAGCGAATAGACCGTATAAAAACCAGTTTTTTAGCTCCTGTAAAAATTGAAGAATAAGTAATAATAACAACCCTAAAAACAACACAACCATGAAATTTAACTGGGGCACAGGTATAACAATAGGTATGATACTCTTTATGGGTTTTATCATCACCCTTAGTGTTAAAATGATAGGCTCGAAAGTAGATTTAGTAACCAAAGACTACTACGAGCAAGGTATAGAGTTTGAAGAACATCTAAACCAAGTAAAAGCAGCTAATGCACTTAGCCAACCTGTAACAGTTGCTGTAAATTATTCGGCGGCACAGGTGCAAATAACTCTTCCGGCTGAGTTTGGCAATCAGTCTGTTAAAGGCACTGTATTGTTTTTTCGCCCAAGCGAAAAAGACAAAGATTTTAGTATAGCACTAAAACCCGATTCTAACTTGAGACAAAATTTCCCTTTAGAGAAATTAGCCAAAGGCAATTGGTGGATAAAACTTCAGTGGAAAGCCAATGGCAAAGATTATTACTACGAAGAAGAAGTAGTTATTTAAATATCAAATTTAGAATTAGAAATTAGTTATGCTATACTTAACAGCATTTCTTACAGGGCTTTTGGGCAGTTTTCACTGCTTGGGTATGTGTGGCCCCATAGCTATGATAGCCCCGCAAGGGCAATCGTATGGCTTGTTTATAAGTGGCAGGCTTATATATAATTTAGGCCGCATTACCACCTATGCCACCATAGGCTTGCTATTGGGCGCATTTGGCAGGGGGCTGCAATTAGCCGGTATACAACAATACATCTCAATTGTAATGGGTGTATTGCTGTTACTGATAGCACTATCAAAAATTACAGGTATTGGTACATTGGGTAACAACAGTTGGTTTAGCGGCTACAAACAGAAAATAGAAAAACAGTTTACAAAGTTTATTACTCAACCCGGTTTGGGCGCACAATATGCCGTAGGTATTCTTAATGGATTATTACCCTGTGGCTTGGTATACTTGGCACTTGCAGGTGCTGCCACCACCACCCATGCCACGCAAGGGGCATTATATATGGCTTTGTTTGGCTTGGGCACACTACCCATGATGTTTTCTGTTTCCATAGCCTCACGGTGGGTTACTTTTAAAGTACGCACCACAATTATGAAAACCATGCCCTATTTTGTTATGGTGGTAGCGGTATTGTTTATTCTTAGAGGGTTAAATTTAGGCATACCCTACGTTAGTCCACAAATAAACAACAACAACCAAATGGAGTGCTGTGAAAAGCCTTAACCATTTGTTTATCAGTGTCAGAAGTGCTGTTTTAGGTGTCTGTAATGAAAATGCTAACTTTGTATTGTAATGAATAGTACTGATACATTAATAGATAGCGATTTATTAGACTTTCTTTCAGGTTTTCCTGAGCTGGACAAAGAGGAGAGGATAGCCATTGGGCAAAAAATTCCTGTTAGAGAGTACAAAAAAGGAGATACACTGGTTTGTGAAGGAGAAATACCCTCTGAATGCTATTTTGTGTTGCAAGGATGTGTGAGGCAATATTATTTAATAGATGGGGAGGAAAAGACTACGGCTTTTTTTACCGAAAGACAAGCCGTAGCCGCTACCAATTTTATTGATCAAACGCCATCGAAATATTATTTAGTTTGTGTTGAAGATGCTAAAGTAATAGTTGGGAAAATACATCAGGACGAGGAGATGTATAAGCAGTTTCCAAAGTTGGTTACTATTACCCGCGTGATGATTGAGCAAGATTTTAACAACACTAGAGAAGATTTTGCCTCTTTTATTACTCGCCAGAGAAACGCTATCTTGATTTACTTGATACTCGCCCCGATTTACTAAACCGTGTGCCTCAACATCAAATAGCTAGTTATTTGGGTATTACTCCTGAATCACTAAGCCGAATCAGAAAAAGGATTATTTCAAAAAAATAATCAGTTATTGGTTGGTTTCAGCTTTTCCTCCTTTTATCAAAAGCCATACGGCAAAGCCAATTTCGCTAATGGCCATTGGTGCACTTAATATACTTTCGGTAGTTGCAATTTGGCTTTGGTAAGCGGGTAGCACTATTTTAGCTATTGACAGCACTATATAACTAAATGCAGCAATAGCAAGAAAAATGCTAAATGTATTGTGAATAGCATGATGTTTTATGGCCAAATAACTAAGCCCTGCCAAGTGCAGCCCAAAAACTATTAAACCAATAGTCCAAATAGTGATAAACGCATTTAGAAAAAATTCTACTAGTGTATTTAACAGTGTGGTACTAAATCCTTCTAAATAGTTGGGGTAAGTGGCAAGCGATAATGCTAAAACCAAACACAGTATACCTGTAGCTAAAAACACGGTGTAAATAACCCTAAACCAAGTGGTGAGTATGGCAATGTTTTTATTTACCCGTTTAAAAAAATGATATAGTGCCCAAGCTACTATTACATCTAAAACAAGAATAAGAAGCCAACCTAAAATTCCTAATCTAAATAATAGAGCTGATGATTTTATGGCATCAACTGTTGTTATAGCGCCTTCATTTTTAATAATAGGTACTAGCACTATGCCGTATGAAAATATAGCAGCTATAGCCATAGCCAAAAGCGATATGCCTACTATAATTGCTGATTTGCGGGTTGAAATGTTGTTAAGTTGGGGAGTAATTTTACTTGTATTCATTTTACCTTTGATTTGATAGAGCAAAGGTGCCAATCAGTAATTTTAATAACGTTGACTTTTGGTAAGAAATGAAACAGTAGTTAATAAATTATTCGTAGTACTTGTGTTGCTTAGTAGGTTTATACCTGTTCAGCATTGCACCTTGCCTTCAGCTCGTTGTAGTATTTTTTGCCAATAGGTATCTGCTCGTTGTTTATGGTAATACCATCGGCATTAAATGATGAAACGTGTTTTATGTGCACCGCATACGATTTGTGTATTTGGCAAAAATCGCCCATGTGTATTTGGTCTAAAAACTCTTTAAGCGCCTGCCGAAGTATATATTTTTGCCCAAGTATTGTAAAAACTTCAAGATAGTTTTTGTCAGTTTTTACAAAACAAATGTCGTGTACAAAAACTCTGTTTAGTATTCCGTTTTGACGAATTAGAATTGAAGGTTTTTGGTGTTTAATGCCCACAGCCAAAGCCGCAGCCATCTCAACTGAGGCGTATACATCGTCCTGATCAAACGGTTTTATAATATACCCTTTGGGCAGTGTGTTTTTTGCTCGTTCTACCGTATGCTTATCAGAGTGTGAGGTGATAAACAGAAAAGGCAACCCAAAATCTTGATTAATGGTATGGGCAAGGTCAATACCGTCTTTTTCACCTTTTATCACAATATCCAAAAGGCACAAATCGGGCTGCTTGGTAATAATGCACTCAATAGCTTCATAGTAGCTCATCACAATGTCTACCACATCGTAGCCCAAATCTGTGAGAATATTTTTAAGATCTTCGGCAATTATAAAATTGTCTTCAACTATCAGTATTTTTAGTTTAGGCATATTATATCGTCTCGGTAAACAGTACTACAAAATTTGCCCTCTCGTCCATAAAAGTATCAAAACTACCGTGTATTTGCCTGCTTAAGCTTTTCACCAGTTTTAATCCCATACTAGGCAGTTTATCAATGTCAATCTCGTTCGATAGTCCTTCGCCGTTATTACTAACCTTCAGTTCAAAGTGTTTATCGGCATCAAGCCTTGTTATCGATACTTCAATTTCGCCCTTTTCAATATACTTAAACGAGTGTTTTATGGTGTTGGTTATCAATTCATTCAAAATCAACCCTAATGGGATTGCCGTATCTAAATCAAGAGCTATTTGGTTTGCATCGGTTTTTAGCGATATGTGTTTATTAAGCAGGTTAAAATTTTTAATAATGTATTGGGCTAAATCGTTAATGTAGTCGTCCATTTCAATTTTGGTCAACTCATCGTGCTGGTAGAGCTTTTGGTGCAATAGCGATATACTTTTAAGCCTTGTTTGTCCTTCTACCATTGCTTTTTTCACAATGGGGTTGTCTGATGAACGGGTTTGTAGGTTTAGCAAGCTACTTACCGTTTGCAAGTTGTTTTTTACACGGTGGTGAATTTCTTTTAGCAGTATTTTCTTCTGCTCTAATAAGGCAGCCAGTTCAGTATTTTTTTCAGTTAGTTCTTTAGCCGATTTTCGGCTTCGTTGCAGCAACCAAAAACTTGATGCAGCTAATAAAAGCCCTACAATTAGTAAAGCTATCAACCAATTATTTCTTATTTTAATATCAGTAATGTATTTTTCTTTTAAAAGGTTTTGTGCATCAGCTTCGGCTAGCTTCTGCTCCTTTAGTTCTGTTTCGTACCTAATTTCCATTTCGGCAATAGATTTTGCCATGTCCTGATTGTACGAGCTGTCTTTAGTAGCTATTGCAGTTACTAGCAGCTCCTCCAATTTCTCGCTATTACCTGTGGCTGCATAGCTTTGACCTAAAATCGACGATACTCTTACCAGTTTTTCTTTAAAGTTGTTTTCTTGCACCAGTATAAGTGCTTTTTCAAGGTGTTTAATAGCATTAGCATGGTCGTTCTTTAGTTGGTAACCCATTCCTTTCAATAATTCTACATCTGCCTCAGCTCCCAAGCCTGTATTATCCGGAAGTGCTTTTTCTGCATTTTTAGCTGCCTCAATTGCTTTTTCAGCATTCTTTAAATGGTAATAGGTAAAGCCAATATTACTCCATACAGCACTTATTCTATTTTTGCATTCGCACAGCTCAGTTTCTATTAATGCGTTTTTAAAATACTCTAATGCCTTTTCAAACTCTTCTTTTTGTGTGTATACATTGCCAATATTCATATAAAGAATACCTGCCGTAGCGTGGTCTTCTTCTTTTATCGATATTCTTAAGGCTTGGTTGTAGGTATCTATTGATTTTTGTAGCTGATTATTCTCGCGGTAAACTCTGCCCAAATCAACTAAGTTTTTGGCCTTCTGTGCATCGGGTAGCTTTTGTTCGTCAATCACTTCTAAACTTCTAATCACTAGTTTCAATGCTTCATCTATTCTGCCCTCTTTTTCTAAACAATACGCCGCACCCGAGTAACTAATTACTGATGCTTTGTAGTTTCCGCTTTCCTCTAAAAGTTGTATAGATTTTTTTTGTGCTTCTAAGCCTTCAATATTATTACCCATCATCTCTAATATGAAGCCCAACATCTGCAAAGCAAGACCTTGTCCGTTTTTGTCGTTAGCTTTTATAAAATAGGCATTAGCTTTTTCGGCGTATTCTTTTGCCTTACTATTATTATTGGCGTAAAACTTTAGCGATAGTTTTCTACAAATTGCACCCCGTGCTGAGTCTGTTTTTACTATTTTTAAAGTATCCGTTAAACCCTTAATGGTAGACTGGGCTTTGCCTACCTGAAGAAAAGCGATAAGGCTAAGAATAAAGAGTATTTTTAAACGCATTGCCTAAATTAAAACTTATTTGATAAATAATACCACCTTTATACAGTAGGTAGCAAGTGATGTTTTTTGTTTTCTTTTTAACTAAATAAAAAAGTGATAACCAATTGCTTGGTTATCACTTAGAAAAGAAAAACCAGAATTACTGTTATTTTAAGAGTTTGTTTACAGAAACAGTAATGCCTTCATTTTTAATGGTTAAAACATAGTTTCCTTTTGCCATAGTAGGCAAATTAATTTCACCATTAATAGTATTTATAGTCCCGTTGGCAATACTTCTTCCATAAATATCTATTAAGTTATACGTCCAATTACCTGCTTGGTTAGTAGGTAAATCAATATTAATCGTATTGTTAATTATAGGGTTAGGATAAGCATTAATTGCATTTTGCAATGATGGATTGTTAATGCCTACCAGCTCGTATTTCTCAATCCTATTTTGTTGAATTTCTACACTGCTTACATCTTGGTAAGGGCTTTGTTGGAAATCAATTCGGATTAGCTCATCAATCTCATCTTGGCTTATAAAATCAACAAAATAATAATCAATATTACCTCCTTGTGTTAAACCAAAAGCATCTAGCAATGGCTGTGGTGCAGGGCTACCTCCTAAAAAGAAACTATCCGAAACTGTTACCTGATGGCGTACTTGCAATACAGGTATATTGTCATAAGTTTTCTTGGTAGAAATTCCTTTAATTTTTACTGTACCCCAACCTACAACAGTATCTTTTACCGTTCTGTACGATCTTCTAACCCCCGGTACCTTATTAAGAGAGTAAGCAGTTACCGTTAAATTAAATTTAGTGTCTTGTACTTTGGTTGATGTAAAAGAACTTCCCAATGTTACAGGAAATTCTCTTTCTATCTGAGGTTCTGAATAGGGCATATTTTGTACAGGAAATATCAACTCATCGTTTGAGTTTCCTGTAACTGAACCTAAAGGCAATATTTGTTCAACCTCTACTTCTTCGCCTATTGTTACTATTGAGTTACTTGTTATATCGTAATATTGAATGGCTTCATAGCTTAAGCCACCTGCAAATGAAGTAGTAATTTTGTGGTTTAGTTTTGAAGAAGGATAGTTTGAAGATGGTGTTGTTGAACGTAGTGTAAAAAATTGAATATTAGGATATTGTGCAGTGGTAAAATCCCATTTAGCATTGGTTTGTGATGTAGCCATTGCTTTAAAATCCGTAACATTATCAGGTCGTGCAAAAGTATCAATCTGAGAAGCTATTGATGCCGGTGGAGCGGTAATTGTAATTTGGGCATTAACTGCAGCTACAGCAAATAGCCCGATAATAGTTGAGTAAAATTTCTTTTTCATAGTAAATTCTTTTGTGCAAAAAAGGGGCTATACTACTATGGTTTTGAAATTGTTGGGATGAACGAATAATTTATGTATACGAAGTGTGGTTTTAAGCGGTAAACAACCTGTGATCTTTATATGTTACCTTTATTGATGAAGGCTATAGCAGGTAGTATGCTGATTAAGAAATGAAAGGTGTAGGGAAAGAAGATCTTTTATTTGGAAAAGGTTTTATCCATCAATAAATCTGTAACAGTATCAAGCGTATATACAGTTTCAATTTTGTCGCACGCTTCTTTCATTATTCGTCTTATCTCGTTGGCTGTATCGGGTAATTTTTTGCCTGAGTTTTCCCATGTATTCCTATCAGGCCATTGTGCATAGGCTATGTAGTTTAGCGCATCACTTTTGTGTAAGCGCGAGCCTAAGCTGCCTTCAAATTGGTATATAAGGCGGGTTAAATCTTCCCATGCCTTCTCAAAACTTTCAGTTTGGTTGGGTTTTACTTTAAATGAATAGATAGCTGCAAACATTTTTTATGGGTTTAAGTAATGCTTTGTAAGACGTAAAGCTAATAAAATATGCGAAAAAAGGGGGCAATGCTATTTTGCCAGCTTTTCTTTTGCATCTTCAATAGAGTTAACAAAGTTTATACGGCCGGCTTTGTTGCTTTCAAAAATAAAATCGTTTAGACTTTTGCTTTTATATATTGAGAAATCGCCCACAATGGCCAAGCGCATTTGGTAGGTAGAAAATTTTTGCAAAACCTCGCCGGCAAAGCGGGTTTTTAAATCAAAAAAACTTGTATCAATATTTTTTTCGTGAAGTATTATTCCTTCCGCACCTTGGTAGTAGCAATTACCTATAATATCAACGGCATCTTGTATGCAGCTTATTATTACGTTTGAAGCTGTTACTAAGGCGATGCTTTTACCGTTGCTATTTACAATTTCAATATCCATAGAGAATTTTTTTTAGAACAGGCTATAAACAAGAAAACCCAAGCAAATGCTTGGGTTTTCTGTTGAAGCGGAGAGAGAGGGATTCGAACCCCCGGAGGTGTAACCCTCAACGGTTTTCAAGACCGCCGCATTCGACCACTCTGCCATCTCTCCGTAAGTGGTTCCGATTAGGGAGTGCAAAAATATACTTTTTCGGCATCAACGCAATAGGGTAACGAAAAAATATTTACAAAAAGGTAATTTTATTTATACCTCTTGTCTTTAAAGGTGTTCTCAAGGTTTTTTGGTGTCAGTTCTTCGGCCGCTACCTTTTGTTCAAGCGCGCGGTCGATACTTACATTCAACTCAAAACCTATTAAAAGCACCATTGAGTTTATAAATATCAATAACATAATAACTATTAGCGTACCAATAGAGCCGTACAGTTTGTTGTAGCTGTTAAAATTATTGACATAAAACATAAACCCATACGTGGTGATAAGTGACAGTATAGTGGCTAATGTAGAGCCTGCCGAGAAAAACGCCCATTTGCGTTTTTTTGACGGGCCGTAGTAAAACAAACCCGATATAAGGCAATAGATAAACAAAATGGTAAGCAACCACTTGGTAAACAGCAGTGCATAATACTCAACAGAGTCGCCTAAGAAGTTTTTACCGTGCAAAAAATCTAAAGTAATGTTTCCTGCAATAGTTAATACAATTGTAATAACTACAAGTAGTGCTACATACAAGGTGAGCCAAAGGGCGGCTAATTGTTGTTTCCACCCGCTACGTACTTCTATTACATCACTATAATCGTTAAAAGCACTTATAAGTGAGTTAATACCATTGGTGCTAAAATAAAGGGCTAAAAAGAAACCTAATGATAGCAGCCCGCCTTGACGTTTTTTCAAAATATCGCTAAGGGTACTTTGTATTACCTCAAAAGCATTTTTTGGGGTGATGGTAGCTATAAAGTTAAAAATCTCGTCCTTAAAATTTTCAACGGGTATGTAGGCTATAAGAGTAAAGAAAAATATGGTGGCAGGAAACAGGGCTAAAAAAAAGTTAAACGCAATGGCCGATGCTCGGGTATTAATATCTTTACTGCTAAAGCCTTTTATAAAAAAGCTAAGTGTAGTATACACGCGTATACCTTGAAACCCCGGTAGGGTAATTTTTTTCAATACATCCATCAGCACCCTGTAGGGGGGCAAACGTTTTATTAGCCAGTTATGTATTTTTTCAAACATTAGCTAAAATATGGGGCTAAACCATCAATAAACATTTGTGGACAACGGGTGGGGCGGTGTGTCTCCATATTAATAAAAACTAAAACAAGGTGAGCTTTGGTAAGTAATTCACCAGCTTCACTGTATACCTCGTGGTATAGTTTTAGTTTGCTGCTGGGTAGTTCTGCTATTTCAGTTTTTATAGTTATCAGGTCGTCATATTTCGCAGGTCGTTTATAGTCAATACTCATATGAGCCACAGGCATACCCACACCACTTTCTTCCATCATACGGTAGGTAAAACCCGCTGCACGAATGGCCTCAACACGAGCTACCTCAAAGTAGCTGGCATAGTTGCCATAATACACGTAGCCCATTTGGTCGGTCTCACCATAGCGTACCCTTATTTTTGTTTCTGAGGTAAACATACGTTGCAAAAGTAGTAAATAGGCGGCATAGCCTGCTATTTAATACCTAGTTTGTCAAGTGCAAGACGGTATCGGGCAGCATTTAAGTTGTGTTGCGCAAGCGTAGTAGCAAAATTATGGTAGCCGCTAAGGTCTTCCTTAGCACACATATAAATATAATCGTGCTTTGATGGACTAAGTACTGCCTCAATTGCTTGTTGAGAGGGAAGTGCTAAAGGACCTGGAGGTAAACCTGTGTGCAGGTAGGTATTGTAGGGGGATTCAACTTTCAAATCGGCTTCGTATACACGTTGCTTAGCACTATTGCGCAACGCAAACTTCACCGTAGGGTCGGCTTGCAGCATAATACCTTTGTTAAGGCGGTTTTGGTAAAGCCCCGCTACTATGCTCATTTCGTCGGTTTTGTTGGTTTCACCATCTACTATAGATGCTAAAATGCCCACTTCAATAGGAGTAAGGCCAATAGCATCAGCCTGTGCCAAGCGTTTTTTAGTCCAAAAAAGATCATATTCTTTTTTCATCCGCTCCATAAATGCAGTAGCGTCAGTATCCCAATAAAAGTTATAGGTATTGGGTATAAACAGGCACAAAATATTATCTTTATTAAAGCCGTATGCTTGAAGGTAGGTACTATCTTCAAGCATATTTATTAGCACTATACTATCGGCAGCTAAGTTTTTGCCTACAATTGATGCTAATTGGCGAGGAGTTATCATTGCATTTATCACCAGTTTCACTTCCTCTTGTTTGCCTGATCGTAATTGACGAATAACGTTTATGTATGTTTCACCCTTTATAAATTTATAGCGGCCAGCTTTTACTTTGTTGGGGTAGTTGGCACGTTGGGCTAAAAAATCAAAAAGTGAGCTATCACTCACTATACCCTGTTGGATGAGATGTTCCAATACATCGGTATAGGTTTCGTTTTTGGCAATGTAAAACAAGGTGCTATTGCCTTTGGCAATGTTTATGCGGGTGTTGGTTACTTTATTGTAAAAACAGCCGCCAACCAAAACAATAAGGGCAAATATTGCCACTAGGGTTAACCAAAAACTACGCTTTTTAAATAAACTTTTCTTAGACACTGGGGTATAATAATCATGCAAATATACAACGTGAGCAAAACCAAAATAATTTCAATCGTTAAATTATTTGTGCTTATAGATTTTGCTGTGGCATTGAAGGCTGCAAAAAGGTAGCTTTGCCTTTTCACTATTAAAAAAGTATATACATTGAAAATAGCACTTATTGGATACGGAAAAATGGGCAAAATTATTGAGCAGGAAGCGGTAGCACGCGGCCACGAGGTAGTTTTGGCCATCGATATGATAAATAAAGATTATGCTGCCGAAGTATTAAAGGTGGCAGATGTAGCTATAGAGTTTACACAACCTGAAGCTGCGGTAGAAAACATGAACAAATGTTTTGAAGCTGGTATACCCGTTGTAGTGGGTACAACAGGTTGGTATAATCGATACGAGGCTATTAAACAAAAATGCTTAGAAATGGGTGGTACTTTGTTTACGGCCACTAACTTTAGTATTGGTGTAAATATAACTTTTGCTGTAAATAGGTATTTGGCCAAAATAATGAGTAGTCAGCCTGATTATAAGGCATCTATGGCCGAAACACACCATACCCAAAAAATGGATGCACCTAGCGGAACAGCCATTAGCCTAGCCGAACAAATTATTGATGAACACAATGCTTATACAGCGTGGGGATTGGCAGGTAGAGATGATGCTAACGCATATACACTACCTATAACTGCCCACCGCGAAGACGATGTGCCGGGTATACATGAAGTGATATACAAAAGTGAGATTGACGAGATAAGTATACGCCACAGTGCCTTTAACCGCAAAGGGTTTGCACAAGGTGCCGTAATAGCTGCCGAATGGGTGGTGCAGAAAAAAGGGGTGTACACCATGGGCGATATGCTTAAATTTTAATTAAATATTTGAACTGATATACTGATGACAGGATTTATAATTTTTCTAGTAATTGTATTTGTAGCCCACCAAGTAGGTTTGTGGCTTTTGTTTGCAAAGGCGAATCAAAACCCTATATTATCGCTAATACCTGTTTATAATTATTATATACTTACTAAAATTTCAAACCGCCCTTGGTGGTGGACTTTGCTATTGTTTGTGCCCATAGTACAGTTTATTACCAACTATAATATACGTACCGATACGCTTAAAAACTTTGGTAAACTCCGTTTTGTTGATGAGGTGTTGGGCGTAATGTTTTTCTCGTTCTATATAGTGTATTTGGGCTGGGATAAAAACGCCAAATATATAGGGCCTTGCAATACCGAAGAGTTTAAAGAGAAAAACCCTATAAAGAAAACTACTGTTAGAGACTGGAGCGAAGCGCTGTTTTTTGCAGCCATTGTAGCTACTCAGGTACGCGGTGCATATATTGAAGCGTATACCATACCTACCCCGTCGATGGAACGTAGTCTTATGGTGGGCGATTTTTTGTTTGTAAGTAAAGTACACTATGGTGTTCGTATACCTATGACACCTGTTGCTTTTCCGTTTGCACACCATACTATGCCCCTTATTGGTGGTAAAGCCTATATCGATGCGGTGAAGTTTCCTTATTACCGTTTTCCAGCTATAGAAACGATTGATAATAATGATATAGTAGTATTTAACTTTCCCGAAGGCGATACGGTATTGCTAAATGCACCAGAAGCCAGTTTTTATCAGTTGACGTATGGTTATTACATACAAAACAAGGTAGCTGCACACGGTGTTAGTTACGATGCTTACAAAGAAAGAATACTTCAGCAAGAACCTTATGTGGTTCGTCCCCTAGATAAAAAAGACAATTATATAAAACGTTGTGTGGCCATAGGTGGTGATACCCTGCAAGTAATTGATGCCAAAGTGTATATAAACGGTAAACCTTTGCAAGAGCCTAAAGAAATGGCGCACAGCTATAATGTAACATTTACCAAAACGCCAAGAAGAGAGGAGCTTTCTAAATTAGGTATATCAACTGATGCTAATAATTTTAAGGGTACAACAATGAGCTTAACCAATGAAGCCTTAGCAACGTTGAAAGAAAAAGGCATTATATCTAGTGCAGTACCTAATAAATACCCAAGCAACTTTGTTGATAGCACTGCCTATCCGCGTAGTGCATACCACAATTGGAACAAAGACTTTTTTGGCCCTTTGTGGATACCTAAAAAAGGTGCAACTATAACGCTAACCAAAGAAAACTACCCGTTGTATGAGCGAGCAATACGTGTGTATGAAGGCAACAATGAGTTTACTATTAACGGTGATAAGTTTGTGCTAAACGGTGAGCAGGTAACTACGTATACCTTTAAACAAGATTACTTTTTTATGATGGGTGATAACCGCGATAACTCGCTCGATTCACGTTTTTGGGGTTTTGTACCTCACGATCACGTAGTGGGTAAGCCTGTGTTTATTTGGTTATCACTAGACTACGAAAAGAAAGGTGGTTTCTTGGGCTTAAACAAAATACGCTGGGAACGCTTGTTTAGTGTTATTGATTTTGAGTAGATATTATATCTATATCCAAGAATAAAAGAAAAGCCATCCTATTCATATAGGATGGCTTTTTTATGTTTGGATTAGAAGAGTACTACTGTTTCTCTAAAACAGCAATAAACATAGTATCGGCTTGGTGCGTGTAGCCTTCAATAGTTTCGTGTCGTTCAACCTTTAATCCCAAAGTTTCAAAATAGGGAAGGTGTCCTTCGTTCTCAGCCTCAAATACCGAACAAGTAATATAATACAGCTTGCCGCCTTTCTTTAAAAAAGGAGCTACGTTTGCCACAATAGCTTTTTGTTTTTGGGCAAAGGCATCAATTTGTTTTTCGTCAAAATAGTAGGCTTGTTCAGGTGTACGCGACCATGTGCCACTACCCGTGCAGGGTACATCGGCTACTATAGCATCAAAGTACTTGTGCTTTGCCGTTTTGCGCTCGTTTTTATCTTCAAATACCCATTGTGTAGGGGTTGATGCTATAATATCGGCAGCAACAGTATAAGGTGCAGGCAAGCCTGAAAGTTTAAACCTTTCGGCAAGGTTTTGCAATATTTGCGGGCGGGCATCGCTGCAATGCAGTTCTATTTTAGGTTCAATATCTTTTAGCATTAGGCTTTTACCCCCTGCGCCACAGCAGCAGTCCCAAACTTTTTGCAAAGGATGCAATTCAATATAGCTTCCTGTTAGTTGTGACGAAGCATCTTGCACCTGCGAAAAATTGTGCAGATTACGCCCTAAAACAGTTTCTACATTAGTATTTTGAGGCAAACCTACACCGTTGGGCAATTGCGGATGTGCCTGAGCTTGTATTTTCTCCTCTGCAAATAAGCCTTCAATACGTTCGCGTTTATTGTGTCTTGCTCTTAGCCAAACCAAGGGTTGTTGTAGTTGAGCGGCAAAAAAAGCTTCTTTATTTTGTAATGCTGATACCAATTGTGTAGCAGGAAACAATAATGCAGTACTAAAACTATAATGCTGTTGCAACAATTCTATTTTTTGGGCTAATGGTGCGGCGTTATATTCTTCGCCCAAAGCAGGGAAGTTTTCTAGCAGTAGTTTATTCCAGTGTTCGTTTACAAATTCGGGTTGGCAAAGAAAAAGGCCAACAAGCATTTTATTTTCGGTGCTTTGTTGGGGTAGGTTTTTGCCCATACGAAAATATGCGTAGCACAAAGCCGATATAGTTTTTCGGTCTCTGCTGCCGTGCTTTTTGTTGGCAGCAAAATATTTTTTAATGTAAAGATGAAAAGGTTGTGGGTATGCGTAGCCTTCTACAAGGTTTTTTGCAACACTTAGGTAAGTATGTAAATAATTCAAATTGGGGTGGTTTATTTTACTTTTATAAACCTGTAATCAACAAAACGTATCACATTAACTGCTTGGTTTTCCATGGCTTTGCCATTAAACCTGAATTTGAAATTGTTGTGCAGGCCTTTATACTCTAATGAGTCAATCGATTCGGCAAGGGTAAGTGCCTCACCTTTATAATATGCTTGCCCTACCGACATTATATGGTCGAACCCTCTAAAAGCAAAATTACCGGGCATAGCACCGTATTTTTGTTTGTATTTGTGCTTAAAGTTTATCACACCTTGGTCGGTGTCGTCAACAAAAAAGTGGGTAAGTACATGCAGGTTGTTTTGCTGCCACAATTGGTAGGTTTGGTAGTTTATATTGTCAAAGTTCAACCAACTATCTTTTACAAAAAGTATATTATTGTTTTCAGGATTTTTTAATTGGGTTAGCAACTGCATTGCTATGCGCACATTGTTGGTTGGTGCTACTATTACATTAACAGCGCTATCGCCTGTTTTTAGGTGTGGGGTTATATCCCATTCGGCTTTGTAAGTAATATCTTTCCACCCGCTTAGTCCAAGTTCTTTTGCGGCTAGTTTAAATCGCCATAAAAAGTCTTTATCCTCTTTGGTATCATCATTAAACAAAAGGATATTGGCTTTTGGGTATTTCTCTTTAATGGTTTTTGCTAAAACAGCTGCTTCCGATTTTTCATCAGGGGTGCAGTATAGGGCGCAGTGGTTACTATCCGTCCACATATTAGCATTTGAAAAAGGTGAGATTAAAGCAATGTTTCTGGGTTTAACGTATTGAAGTAATTGTGCATGCCCTTTTTTAAAGGTAGGGCCAATTATCACATCGCTTTTAGCCAATTCTTCTTTCCAAGTAATTCGTTTCACCGTTGCCGAATCGTCTTTGGTGTCGTATACATTAACAACTACATCTAAGCCCATGTGTTTTAATGAGTCTAAACCCAGCAAAATACCTTCGTAGTAATCGGCAATAACATCGGGCATTTTGTATTCTCCCGCAGTAATATTAAAAGGTAGCAGTATAGAAATTTGCAAAGCTCCCATATCTTTTAGGGTACGCTTTTTTGCAGCTTGTTTTTTTACTGTATCAGCGGGGGGGATAACTACTTTGGGTTCAGTAGTAGTATCTACGTTTATAGGTGCAGGTTTAAACACACTAGCATTACTGGTGCTTCCGCAACCTGCAAGTGCAATAATTATAACAACTAAAAAGCGAAAGTATATTTTCATCACTTAGTGCAAAGGTAGCAAAATTTGGTGATTGCTTTTGCCACATGCTAATACCTTTGGTTTTGCTGGTTGGAAGATGTCTTTTGTTTTAACTGTTTGCATGCGCACAAGCGAGTTGAATAACCTGTAATATTTATTAGTTGTTTGTAAGTTGATTAATAATTGTCATTTTTTATGTTTGATTAATAACTTATTTAAAATTTTTACTGATGTGTGAAATTATTGCATATCTTTGATGCCCCAATATAAATACTGACTATCATATTGCAGCTAAAGCGGTTTTTTTTATGTATAAATATCTTGTAATGAGTTAGTTGTGTTTTTTCTTGGATAAAATTGTTGTTTGGTGATAAAGTGCTTTTTAAAAGTGTTTTGCTGCTAAGCACCGCTATTTTTGTACTTTTTTTTAACTATTTTTATAACTGTAATAATTGCGTTTATATGCTTGTAAGTTATTTTTAAATTCTACTGATATTTGTCTATTATTCCTTTACTATTAATGGTTTATGATAAATTTTTATAAAAATAAAACTTCAATAACTATCAAATTTAAAACAAATCTTATGAAAAAATTAATAACAAACCTATCAATGAAGAGTTGCTGTTTTTTTATTGCAATTTTTCTTTTCGCTTTCCAAAGCCAAAAAACTAATGCCCAAACTACTTTAGTTACAGGCGATATAGCCTTTTCAGGCTTTGGTTTTGATAATGCTGCTGACAGTTTCAGCGTTATTTTTTTAGTATCAGTAACCAGTGGTACGCAAATAACCTTTACTGACGACGGGTATTCTGATTTATCAGGTTTTTTAACCGTTGGAGGATTGATTGATGCTGAGTTTGTGTGGGAAGCTCCCGGCGGTGGAGTTGCCTTTGGCGAACAAGTAACCTTTTGGAATAATAGCGGTACGGCAATGACTTCAAAAGGCTCAATTGTTAGTGGCGACGGGCTTAGTTTGGATGCGTTGGGCGATCAGATTTTTGCTGTGCAGGGTACTTTAGCTGCAGGTACAATACTAGCAGGTGTGCATAGAAATTTTATTGTTGGCACAGGTTCATCTAACTGGGATAATCAAGGAGCAATTTCCTCTGTCAACGAATCCGATTTGCCCGATGTATTAACTAATGGTGTAAATGCGCTGTACTTTGGTTCTGCGGCTGATAATGCTAGGTACAATTGCTCTATTACTTTAACTACTGCAGCTGCTGTGCGGGCAGCAGTAAATGATACTAATAACTGGAGTAAAGACCCCACTACCCCTTTTGACCCCACAGCTTGTCGTCCTTCGTATTCAACTTGGGACGGTACTGCTTGGAGTAACGGAGCCCCAACAACAAATTTAGATGCTGTTATTACTTCAAATACAACACCCGGTACTTTTTCAGGTAAAGATTTAACCATCAATTCGGGCAGTGCGCTTACTATTGGTAATGGTGTAACTGCAACAATATCAGGCGATATAGCAAACAACGGAAATGGTATTACCGGTGTGGGTACAATAGCACTTTCAAAAGCAGGTACATCAACACTAAGTGGTAATGCGTTTACTTTTGGAGGAGTAGTTGAAGTTGGTACAGGAACTACTTTGGCCACAGGCGGATTGCTTACTATTGCTAGTGGTGGAAGTCTTATGCACGGCACGGGTACACCTAATGGTGGTGGCGGTGTATCGGGCAATATTACTTTTGAAAAAAATATAGGTAGTATAGATAAAGGATGGCGTGGGTTTTCTATACCCGTAGTAGGTACGATTGATAATTTTGAAACAGGGATAAATACTTTGTGCTCAAACCATACACCTGCCGAAGAACGTAATGTATATTACTGGGATGGAAGTGTTAGAGGCGGTAGTAGTAATAACGTTGCTGTTGGTTGGGTGCAGGCTAGCATTGCCGACGATCAGAATAAGGCATACTCGATTTATTTAGACAATACTGCTCACGGTGCTTGGGATTTTAGTTCAACCGTTAGTATGACAGGTGTGCCAAACGATGGTACTAAGGTGTTTTCACTGGATTACACTTTTGATCCTGAAGGTGATTCATCAACCGCCAGTCAACGTGGATGGAATTTTATTCCTAATCCTTTTCCAAGCAATTTTGATGTTACTGATTTTATTGCCAGTATAGGTTTCGATCCTGCTTATAAAGCCATACATATTTGGGATCAGAGTACTAAACAAATGAAAGCAATCAATATATCATCAATAATAAATTACAACACAGGGGGAGGGACTGTTTTAGGTTCGTTTAATCATATATCAGCATTTACAGGTTTTTGGGTAAAGGCAAATGCAGTGTCGCAAGAAGTTGATGTAACTAATGCACATAGAACGGGTCTAAAAGACTCGCTACCCCCTGATACTTATTTTAAAGCAGGTTTTGATATTTTTAGACTTACAGTAAAAGATGCTAAAGATAATATTGATCAGCTTTCTGTTTGTTTTAAAGACGACGCTACAGAAGCAATGGATAATAATTTAGATATTTATAAGTTTAAGTCTTTTGATGATGAAGTACCCACACTATACTCAGTGGTAGATGGTGATAACCTAAGCCTTACCGCAGTGCCATACTTGGATAACCGTGTTGTACCTGTTTACCTTGAAAATAAAACAAACGGTACAGAATATACATTCTCGGCTCAGGTGTCTGAGTATAGCATGTTATACGATGTGGTACTTGAAGATAAAAAAACAGGGGCCACCATTAATATTCTTGAAAATGATTACAAATTTTTGCACGATAAAACATATACTGCTAATCGTTTTGACTTATTGTTTAAAAGAAAGAGTGGTGTTGGTATAAACGAAGTAGGTATTGAAAACAGTACTCCGTATGTTTATAAGGATGCTTCAGGCATTCATATTGTTAATAGATCAAGCAACCCCTCAACTAATTGTGACATTATCATTTACAATACCCTTGGACAAAGATTACTTGAAACAAAAAATGTATCGGCAAATAATGTGATTAACTACACACCCGGTAACACTGTTCCGCAACTGTATATAGTTCACGTTGTTTCCAAAACAGAAAGTAAATCGTTGAAAATTATTTACTGATAAAATTAAGTTAAAACCGCTTGCATAATGCGGTGTGTGCGTTGGGAAATTATTTAGAGCCGCTAAGCAGACTATATCTGCTTAGCGGTTTTTTTATGCGTTAATGAAAAATTGCAAATGATGCACTGAGTATATATTTACGTTGAAGTAAAATTAACTGCACCACAGTTTCATAGTTAACAAAATTATAGTTTTGCTACTTCAAAAAATGAAAGACGTTTTCCCTCACTATTCAATAGGCCATTTTATTAACGAACCTAAAAACCCAACCGAGTTTGAGGTAACGCTATTTAATTGTATGCCCGAACCTGATGTTGAAGATCCGCACAAACACAGTTTTTACGAAATAATTTGGGTGGAGAGTGGCAGCACAAGGCAAAGTATTGATTATATGAGCTACGATGTAAACCCGCAATCGTTGTTTTTTATTTCGCCCGGCCAACTACATCAGTTTGAAGAGTGGCAGCAGGTTACAGGTGGCAGCGTGATGTTTACTGAAGATTTTCTTTTGGTTGACAGGCAAGATAAGAGTAAACTGTTTGAGCTTAGTTTTTTGGATAATCTGTATAGTAACCCTTTGCTACAGTTAGCACAAAAAGATTTTAAAGAGGTGGCACACACCATACAATTGCTGATAAACGAAAAGAGAAGAAAAGATTACTCGCCGTCCATACTTCGCTCACTGTTAAATGTATTGTTAGAGCAAATACAACGTTGTGTAGATGAAGAGCGGGGCAAGTCTTTTTCATTAAAATATATAGTATTGTTTAAAAAGTTTAAATACCTGTTGGATAGAAGTTTTACCCAAAACCTAACCGTTAGCAGCTATGCAGAACAACTTAATATTACCCAACATCACCTAAACGATGTGGTGAAACAGATAACAGGCGAAACTGCCAGTAGTGCCATAAGGGCTCGTAGTGTTTTAGAAGCCAAACGTTTGCTGGCCTATACCGATAATACTATTACTGAAATTGCTGACCATTTGGGATATGAAGACCCCTCGTACTTTGCCCGAGTATTCAAAAAAGATACTAATATGACTCCGGCAGAGTTTAAAACAAAAATCTCTGAAAAGTACCCAAAAAGATAAGATTTGTTCTAAAGGTGAGGCTTACCTTCAAAGTAGTTTTGTGGCATTAAATACAATAAAAAAATGACCACACAACAAGCTACACAATGGGTTTTTGAACCTACCCACTGCAAAATAGGTTTTAGCGTACGCCACTTTGGAATTTCGGAAGTGGAAGGATTATTTCACAAATACGAGGGTACGATTAGTAACAATACTTCCGATTTGTCTGATTTTAAAGTTGATTTTTCTGTAGATGTTGACAGTATTGATACCCACGAACAACAACGCGATGATCATTTAAAATCAAGTGATTTCTTTTTGGCCGAAAAACATCCAAAATTATTATTTAAAAGCACTAGTTACCAAAAGGTTGGAGACAATAACTACACATTGGTTGGCGATCTTACCATGCGGGGTGTTACCAAGTCAGTTACTCTTGATGTTGTTTTTGGCGGAATAATAGAAAAAGACCCGTTTGGCAATACCAAAGCAGGTTTTAAAATTACAGGGATAATTAACCGCAAAGATTGGGGTATGACTTGGAATAATTTGCTTGATGCAGGTGGCGTTGCAGTAGGTAATGAAGTAACCATTAATTGCCACATACAATTATTAAAAACGGCATAACACACACAGTATAGGTGTTTAATTAATATTTTAACAAAACCCTAAGTGTTTATTTAACAACTTCTTAGGGTTTTGTTTTGTAGGCATATTAGTTTTGTCGTCAATAGATATTTTATATTTGGCGGTATGGATGCCAGCTTAATTTTTGATGAGTTTAAAGCCAATGCTGTTTTGCGCATGGGCGAAAATATACCTCGTATAGAAAAATGCCTTGTTTTGCTAAGTGAAGATGAGGTATGGCACAAACCCAATACTAATTTAAATAGCGTGGGCAATTTGTTGTTGCATTTGTGTGGCAATATCACCCAATACATTGTGTCATCATTAGGAGGAGAACCCGATAAACGTATACGTGATGAAGAATTTGGAGCTAAGGGTGGCTATACCAAAGCAGAATTATTTGATAAAATAAGCAGCACTATAAGTACAGCTTGTGCAGTGATAAACAATGCCTCGCCTGAGGAACTAATGCGCGTGCGCAGTGTGCAGGGGTTTAACTATAGCGGTATGGGCAATGTAATACACGTAGCCGAGCACCTATCGTACCACGTGGGGCAAATAGCATTTTTAACCAAAGTATTAAAAGATAAAGATTTGGGTTTTTATGCTGGGCAGGATTTGAATATAAAAAATGTGCTGTAAGTGTGGATTTACTATTAGCATACATAAAAAATATAATACCGGTTAGCGATGCCTTGCAAAACGATTTGGCATTACTATTTTCACCCATACAACTTAAAAAAGAAGAGTATCTTGCTATTGAGGGCAGGGTAGAGACAAAACTAGCTTTTATAAATAGTGGAGTATTGCGGGCATTTTTTCGTGGTGCCGACGGCAAAGAGTACAACAAAACTTTTTTTGATGCCGCTACTTTTGTAGGAACCTATAATTCTCTTATCACTGGTAATCCTAATAATATAAACATACAAGCTCTTACCGATTGCAGTTTGTTGACGGTTGATTATAAGCAGCTAGTAGATTTGTACGATAAGCACCCCATGCTTGAGCGAATGGCACGCATAATAGCCGAAACTATTTTTGTGGTGAAAGAAAAACGTGAGATTGAATTGGTTACCCTTGATGCTACACAACGCTATCAAATTTTTAAGCAAGAGCACCCTACATTAGAAAATCTAATACCTCAATACCATATAGCATCATACTTGGGGGTAAGTGCAACACAGCTTAGCCGTATACGGGGCAAAAAATAGTGTGAAAAGCCATTCCCTTGAAAAAGGGAATCTGCGGAAGGGTAACACCTTCACATGGATTCCTGCTTTTGCGGGAATGACTATCAGGGCTTATTTCTTTACCTATGTAAATGCTTGGTGTTTTTTGTGTAGGTAGTTTTGCGGTATGAAGTATACCATACTACTGCTAATGCAGGCTACACCTGCTTGGTTATCGTTAACAAGAAAAGAAAGAAGTGTTTTTTTTGAGGGGAAGTTATCGCCCATAATTGATGAGTTTTCGGAAGATTTAACTGTGCGCTTGTTTGATGCTGAGTTTTTTAATGCTGCCGTATCAGACTATATGATGGTGGAAACTGAAAATTTAGAAGCGTATGCTGATTTTATAGAGTACTTGCGCGATACGGAAATATATGGTGTTCCTTATTTTGAAATAAAAGACATTATTACTAGTGTAGAAAACCGTTTTAAAACCTTTAATGAACGTTTGAACAATGAAAACAACGGGTAATACTATACTGATAACTGGGGCAACTGCTGGTATTGGGTTGGCCATGGCACAAAAGTTTCTTTCATTGGGCAATACGGTTTTAGCCACCGGTAGAAATATAGCAGCATTGGATGTTTTAAAAGAGCAATATCCTGATACTCTTTTTTTATATGCTTGTGATTTAGAAAATAGAAAAGAAGTTGGCCAATTGATTCAACAACTACTAGAGCATCATCCGCAACTAAATGTGCTTATAAACAATGCGGGCGTGCAGTATAATTACCTGCTATTGCAAGAGGCTTACCTTAATGAAAAAATGCTGCAAGAAGTAGAGATAAACATTAATGCGCCATTGCAATTTATAGGTATGTTGCTGCCGCTACTAAAACAACAAAAGCAATCAGCTATAGTAAATATATCATCGGGGTTGGCATTGGTGCCCAAAAAATCGGCAGCGGTATACTGCGGCAGTAAAGCGTTTATTCATAACTTTAGCAAAGCACTACGCTACCAGTTAGAAGGCTCAACAGTAAAAGTATTTGAAATATTGCCTCCGTTAGTAAATACTAAAATGACGGCAGGGCGTGGCAAAGACAAAATTGAGCCTGCTCAATTAGTCGCCGAGTTTATAAAAAGCTTTGAAGGAGATGTATACGAGAGTTATGTAGGCAAAACAAAACTGCTAAAGCTATTGCTGCGCATCAGTCCTGCCATTGCACATAAAATACTTAAAAACTCGTAAGCTATTTATTCCCACTCAATAGTTGCAGGAGGCTTGCTGCTTATATCATATACCACACGGTTTATACCTTTTACGCGGTTAATGATTTTGTTGCTGGCGCGAGCAAGTAATTCGTAAGGTAAATGGCTCCAATCAGCAGTCATGCCATCTAAACTAATAACTGCACGAAGGCAAATTACGTTTTCGTAAGTACGTTCATCGCCCATTACCCCAACTGAGTTTACAGGAAGGAATATTGCGCCTGCTTGCCATACTTTTTCATACCAGCCGCTTTCTTTTAGCTCGTTTATAAAAATGGCATCAGCTTCTTGGGTAATACGTACTTTTTCAGGAGTTATCTCGCCCAATATACGAATAGCCAAACCAGGCCCGGGAAAGGGGTGGCGCTCAAGTATATTTTTATCAATACCCAAAGCATAGCCCACTTTGCGTACTTCGTCTTTAAACAAACTACGTAAAGGCTCTAGTACTTTAAGATTCATTTTTTCGGGCAAGCCGCCTACGTTGTGGTGGCTTTTTATGGTGGCCGAAGGCCCTTTTACCGAAACACTTTCAATCACATCAGGGTATATGGTGCCTTGTGCAAGCCAGTTGGCATCTTCAATTTGTTTTGATTCAGTATCAAACACATCAATAAACACTTTGCCTATCGATTTGCGTTTCTTTTCAGGGTCGCTTATACCCGCAAGGTCATCCAAAAACAAGTCGCCGGCACGTACACCTTTTACATTAAGCCCCATGTTTTTATACGATTCCAGCACGCTGTCAAATTCATCTTTACGCAGCAATCCGTTATCAATAAAAATACAATGCAAGCGGTCTCCAATGGCTTCCTCAATCAATACAGCAGCTACGCTACTGTCTACACCACCCGAAAGACCTAATATCACCTTATCATTACCCACTGTTTGGCGTATTTCGGCAACAGTAGTTTCTATAAAGTGCGCAGGTGTCCAGTCGCCTTTGCAACCGCAAATATTGTTTACAAAGTTTTTAAGCAATACCAAGCCTTGTTCGCTATGGGTTACTTCGGGGTGAAACTGAATACCCCAAACTTTTTTATTGTTCAGTCTATAAGCAGCAACGGGTATACTGCTTGTGTTGGCTATAAGTGTTGAATTTTCAGGAGCTGAAGTAATAGTGTCAGCATGGCTCATCCATACCGTACTATTAGCATCAATACCATTTAGCAATTCGTCGTTCTGTAAAATGTTTAAATGCGCACGTCCATACTCGCGGTGATTGCTGGGTTGTACTTCGCCACCATTTACGTGGGCGTATAATTGTGCACCATAGCAAATGCCTAATAATGGTACATTAGCTGTTAGCATAGCTAAATCAACACGGGGTGATGCGTGGTCGCGAACCGAAAATGGGCTGCCTGATAATATTATCCCTTTTACTGTGCTATCAATTTCGGGTATGTTATTGTATGGGTGTATTTCAGAGTACACGTTCAACTCGCGCACACGGCGGGCTATAAGTTGGGTGTATTGTGAACCAAAATCGAGTATCAGGATTTTATCAGTCATAGCTTAAAAAAAGAAGCTGCAAAGATAGGATTAAAGGCTGAATGTAGAATTATGACTACAAAGATTTATATAGTAAATCACTCAAACTATTCTGATGACTGGGTTATGCTTTCTTTGTCAAAAAACACAATAAATTTAGTGCCTTTGCCTACTTCACTCTCTATATTTATTGTTCCTCCAAGTGTTTCTACTTGTGTTTTTACCATAAACAGGCCAAGACCCTTGCCTTCAGCATTTTCGTGGAAGCGTTTGTATAGCCCAAATATTTTATCTTTATATCTTTTGATATCTATACCCAACCCATTATCAATAAAAATTAGTTCTACCCCGTTTTCTAAACTGCGGCTTTTTATCTTTATCATTGGCGCAACATTGGGCTTGCGGTATTTTATACTGTTTGATATAAGGTTGTAAAAGATGCTGTATATATAGCTTTTTAGGGTGAAAAGTGTGTCTATTTCTGAAAAATCAGTAACAATTTCAACTTGTTCAGCCACAATCAAGTTGCTTATGCTGTGTTTAATGTCTAAAATAAGTGCTGATAGGGTAACGTGTTGTTTGTTTTCACTTATGCTTTGCCTAGCTTGTAGTATATTGTTAAGGTCAATAACCACCTCATCCAGCTTTTTTACTGATGAATAAATTCCTTCTCTAAGTTGTTCTTTATCTTCTTCGTTAAGTGTTTTGTTTTGTAAAATAGTTGCTGCACCCATAATGTTTGATAAAGGAGCGCGTAGGTTGTGCGATACTATATAGGCAAACTGCTCAAGGTCTTTATTTCTTTGTATAATATCGTCAGATGTTCTTTTTACTTCAAGCTCAGCTTTCTTTTTCTCAGTAATATCAAGGCAAGTAATACTTAAACCTATTATTTTACCATTATCGTGCAGCATGGGGGTTATGCTAATATAAAACCAGTATTTCTGCTCATTATCGTTATTTCCGTCAGCTTCGTATTCAATACTTTCACCTTTCAAAACTTTTTCAAATGCTTCTGATGCGCGTTTTTTTCTTTTGCCGGTAAGCATATCGGTATATACAATACCTTCTTGTAATTGTTGCCCTGTTTCATCAGTTACCCATTTTTGCATTATGTTGTTATAGGTAATAACTCTTTTTTGGGCATCAAGCATTAAGTAGCCAATAGTTGAGCTTTGTAAAAGAGCAAGAAGGTTAGCTTTAGTTTCTTTTAGTGCTTTGTCGGTTATTTTTTTATCGGTTACATCTCTAAAAAAGCCTAAAGTACTTACTATTTTTTTGCCTTCGTATTGTGGTGTTGATGCACCCTTAACATATACTTTACTGCCGTCTTTGGCTAAGAAAGTAAGCTCAATATTTTGAAGGGCTTGCCCCCGCATTACTTTAGCAAAACCTATCGCACATACTTTTTTTGATTCTTTTGATATAATATCGCTAAGGGTAAGGTGTGCTACTTCTTCATCTGTATAGCCTAAAGTTCTTTTCCAAGCAGTATTGGTAAACAGTATTTTTCCATTCACATCAATACTTTGTATTAGCTCGTGGCTACCTTCAACAATTTGTCGGTATTTAGCTTCACTTTCTTTTAAAAGAGCTTTGGATTTTATAGTTTCGGTTACATCCCTAAAACTGCAAACAACCAAATTTGTATTGCCTGTGCTAAACTCGCTTAGGCTATAGTTTATAGTAAACTCTTCATTGTTTTTTCGTAAACCCAAAAATGTTCTGTTCGACGCTATAAGTGCATTGTGTTCTTTAGCGTAATAGCGTTGGGCAAAAATTATAACAGGTTTATGAAACCTTTTGGGCATAAGGGTTAATGCCGATTTACCAAGTACCTCTTCTTTAGCGTAGTCAAAAATTCTTTCAGCCTGTTTGTTAAATAACACTATTTCTAAGTTGCCATTTACCGCAACTATAGCGTCGGAAGCTGAGTTCAGCAGACCTTTTAAAAGTATTAAGCCTTTGGGTTTGGACATTAAAAAAGAAAGTGTTAATGCAACAATATATACAAAATGAAAATGTTTTTCATTTTTTGTTTGAAAATATGGTTTTGATATGAATGAAAATTTTTTCAGCTTATCTAAAACAAAGTCGGTTTTTTACAAAATCAGTAACACAAAAAGAGAAGAGTATATGTTATATAGTTACTGTATTTAAGTATAAATTTAAAGTAAAATGATGGATAATAAAGTAGCCCTAGTTACCGGTGGAAATAGAGGTATTGGTTTTGAAATTTGTCGCCAATTGGGAAAAGCAGGTTTTTTGGTAATACTTGCCGCGCGTGATGAACAAAAAGGAAATGATGCAGCAAAGAAACTTCGCGAAGAAGGGCTAAATGTAAGTTTTGAACTACTTGAAGTGGGAAATGAAAAAAGTACAAATGATTTAGCACAAATAATTAAGCAAAAGTACAACAGACTGGATGTGTTAGTAAACAATGCAGGAGTATTGCCAAATAGTAATAATATAGAGACTGCATTAATAGGGGAGGTGAAACAGGTATTTGATACTAATTTTTTTGGCGTAATATTATTAGTACAGGCTTTTTTACCTATGCTTAAAAGTGCTGATGAAGCTCGTATTATTAATATTGCCAGCGGTATGGGGGCTTTTAATGAAATGTGGGCGGGACATTTGGCCTACCGAACTTCTAAAACTGCATTAAATGGTTTAACAATGGTATTATCAAAAGATTTAGCAAATACAAACATTAAAGTGAACAGTATGTGCCCCGGTTGGGTGCAAACCGACATGGGCGGTATGAGTGCGCCACGTAGTGTACAACAAGGTGCTGATACTGCGTTTTGGTTGGCAACTGCAACTAATATAGAAACAGGTAGGTTTTATAGGGATAGACGAGAGATTGCGTGGTAGCAATACTTGCTATCTCTTTTTACTAGTGCCTAGCTCAGTGGCTGTTTTTATTAATCCTTCACCAAATTTGTTTTTTATAGAATCCATAGCTTTATACAAATCTTGGCGGACAGGTGTATTGTCAAACATATTTACTTGCCCTAAACCGTGTACCAAGTTGCCAAAGCGAACTCCAATAAGACGTATTAAACGCTTATTGTTGTAAGCATCTTTAAAAATATTACGTACTTTTTCAAGCAATACATGGTCGGCATTAGTATGTGTGATAACGCTTTGCTGTGTGCGGGTTTCAAAATTTTCATAACGAATTTTTACAGCAACATTACCTGTAATAAAGTTTTCACGTCTAAGTCGGTAGGTTAATTCCGATACCATTCCTGCCAAAATTTTATCCAAATAATTTACATCGTTAGTATCTGTATGAAAGGTATTTTCTGTACTTATCGATTTTCGTTCGCGGTAGGGCGATACAACACTATTGTCAATACCATTTGCACGTTTCCAAACATAACTGCCGTATTCGCCAAACTTAGTTTCTAAAAAACTTTCGCTTAGGCCTGCCAGTTGCCCTATAGTATGTATACCAATAGCATTAAGCGATTCTTGCATTTTTTTGCCTAGCATAGGTATTTTGCCAACAGGTAATGGAGTTAAAAATGCCTTTACATTGTTGCGGGGCACATACAACTCGCCATTTGGTTTGGCCTCATTGGTGGCCATTTTGGCAATACTTTTATTAATAGAAAGCCCAAATGATATAGGTAACCCTGTATTTTTAATAATAGTTTGTCGCAGTTCCTGAGTCCATTTGTAGCAACCAAAAAATTTATCTAATCCGGTAATATCAATATAAAACTCATCAATAGATGCTTTTTGCATTAGCGGGGCTTTCTCTTCAATAATTTGGGTAACCATTTTAGAGTGTTTACCATATTCGCCCATACTTCCCTTTACCACAATTGCGTGGGGGCAAAGTTTAAGAGCTTGGCGCATAGGCATTGCCGAACGCACACCGTATTTGCGCGCCTCATAACTACACGATGCCACCACACCTCTATCGCTATAGCCTCCTACTACAACTGGTTTGCCAATAAGCGAAGGGTTTAATAGTCGTTCTACAGATACAAAAAACGAATCTAAATCAATATGTACAATATGCCTGTCTTCCACAAAAGTATTAGTACAAAAATACGCTATAATAAGGCAATTGGTTTTGGCTTTTAAGTTTTCAATATATGTTGTTAAAACGTTTTCTGATTAATCAAAAGGTATTATGCAATGGGTAAATATATAAGTAAAACAATGCCGTTTTTTTTGCATTATTTTTTTTAGGCTAAAATGCTGATTATGAAACTTAGTAATATGTTGTGATGAGCTAAACACTAATATATATGAGGGAAAGAAAAAATCGTTTATTAAAATTGTTGTGCTATGTTGTAACTATTATTTTTGCTTTAGTTTTATGTAGTAAGGGCTTCAATGTGTTTTAAGCTGATTAAAAAACAAATCATTTTATCTTTTACGTATTGATTATCATGTTTGTTTTAAAACAATATCAAAATATCCTTGTTGTTATTTTTTAGATGTAAACAAAAATTGAAATAGGTTTTAAAAATATGGTTTCGTTTATTTTAGATAATAGGTAATCATAGTTTCTTTTTTTCTTAAGTATTTGATTTTAAGTTTTTTATATTTTTTAGTTTTTAATTTTTATAACCTTTTAAAAATACAGGTAATAAATTTGTATTATTTAATATAAATATTAGCTTTGTACTGTTAAAATAATTATGAATACACCATCAGAGCGCTTTAAAGCTGTACGTAAAGAGCTTGGGCTAACACAAAATGAATTTGCCAAAGAGCTTAATATATCGCAGGTTGCTGTATATAAGCTTGAAGAAGGGCAAATAAAAAGTATCAGTCAAGAAGTAACTCAAATTTTAGAAGAAAAATTTGGGATAAATAAAATATGGCTTCACTTCGGTGAAGGTATGATGTATATTGATGATACTACTAATATGTATTCGGTTTATAATAAACTGGAATACTTATCAAAACTATGCGAAAACATTTTAGCTCGTTTAGGAGGCACTGTTATACCCTCAACAGAGAAACGTGGTCGTGGTCGTCCCCGAAAAACTCCTCTACAAGTTGATACTGATACATCAACAGTAAAACGTCGTCCGGGTCGTCCTCGCAAAAATCCTATAGTAGAGGATGAAATCGTTGAAAAACGCCGTCCGGGTCGTCCTCGTAAAAACCCTATTGTTGAAAATGTAGTTAGTGTTAGGCGTGGGCCGGGTCGTCCCCGTAAAAACCCTATCGATACTAACGAAGTAACAGTAAAACGCAGTGTAGGTCGTCCCCGCAAAAACCCTATATCTACAGATACTATTACAGTAAAACGTAGTCCGGGTCGTCCCCGTAAAAATCCTGTGGTTGATATTGATAACACAGTAAAACGTCGTCCGGGTCGTCCTCGCAAAAACGCTGTAAGCAACGTGCAAGTAGTTAAAAAAGCTGGGCCGGGTCGTCCCCGTAAAAACCCTATTGAAACTCGCGAAGTAGCAGTAAAACGCAGTGTAGGTCGTCCAAAGAAAAATAATCCGGTTGCAACTAAAGTTGAACCAAAAAAACGCGGTCGTGGCCGTCCTAAGAAAAGTTAGTCATAGACCATTATCGTAAATATAGAAAAGCAGCTTCTTTTGAAGCTGCTTTTTTTGTGCAAGCTAATCTGTAATATAGAGTTGTTAATCGATAAGCAAGGCTTATGTTATTATTTTCGTTTATTTGCCTTCTGAAAAAAGAAACTAATTATTTACAATGAAACTAATAAATATTGTTTTGGTAGTGATGTTATTGGTGTTTACCCAATGCAAAAGCCCTAAAAAAGCTGCAAAAGCCAGTGCAGCAAATTCTCCCAAAAAGGAGGCAGCAGCTACGCCTTCAATAAAAAGCAAAACAAAGAATTGCAAAAAAATTGCAGGATTGTTTACCCTTTACCAAGATACCCTTACAGGAAAAGCGTATATGGTAATTAAAAAAGACCAATTGGGTAGCGAGTTTATATACTTTAACTATGCCGAAAATGGTTTGGTTTTAACAGGAAGCTTTAGAGGAGCGTATAGAGATAACGACATTTTTAGCATACGCAAAACATACGAGCGTATTGAGTTTGTAAAAGAAAACACCAATTTTTATTTCGACCCTGAAAATGCGATAAGTAAAGCCGCCGAAGCCAATATTTCGCCTGCAATATTGGTAAGCGAAAAAATAATAGCAGAAGACACTGCAACCGGTGAATACCTGTTAGATGCTAATGCTATTTTTCTTTCAGAAGATTTAAGCCAAATTACTCCACCATCGTTTCCAAGTGCTTCAGCAGCATTTGCTTTCAAGTTGGGCAGACTTAGTAAAGATAAAACTAAGTACGCATCAGTTCGCAACTATCCTGATAATACCGATATAATAGTTGAGTATGTATACGATAATCCATCACCTATTAATGGAGGTGGTGCAGAGGTTACCGATGCGCGTTCGGTAACACTAAAAATACAACACAGCTTTTTGCAAGTGCCCAAAAACGATTTTGTAGCTCGTATTGACGACCCTCGTGTAGGTTATTTTACTCATCAGGTAACTGATATGACTTCTGAAAATGCAGTGCCTTATCGTGATGTGATACACCGTTGGAATTTGGTGAAGAAAGACCCTTCTGCCGAAATTTCTGAACCTGTGGAGCCTATTACATGGTGGATTGAAAATACTACACCGGTAGAATACCGCCAAACAATTAAAGAAGCCGGTGAAAAATGGAACTTAGCCTTTGAAAAAGCTGGTTTTAAAAATGCTGTAAAAATTGAAATACAACCCGATACTGCTACTTGGGAAGCAGGCGATATACGCTACAATGTATTGCGTTGGACATCAAGCCCCAACCCTCCGTTTGGTGGCTATGGCCCAAGTTTTGTAAATCCGCGCAACGGACAAATTTTGGGTGCTGATATTATGTTAGAATACATATTTATCACCAATCGTTTAAAACAAGAGAGTGTATTTGATATGGTGGGTCTTGAAGGCTATTTGACAGAAATGGACGAGCACCATACTGAGCAAACAGGTCATTTTTGTGAGGCAGGGCATTACTTACACCAAAGCACACTATTTGGTCTTTATGGGTTAACTATGCAAGGCGCTTCACCACAAGCCAAAGATGCCTTTATCAAACAGTCGTTAAACTATTTGATTTTGCACGAAATGGGGCATACAATGGGGTTAAACCATAACATGAAGGCATCACAGTTACATAGCCCCGCCCAGTTGGCTGATAAAAACCGTGTAGCCGAATTAGGGCTTATAGGTTCAGTAATGGATTATCCCGCCACTAACTTCCGCTTAAACCCAGAGCAAAACACTCAATACTTTACTACCAAACCAGGCCCTTATGATAATTGGGCTATAGAGTTTGGTTACTCAACCTCGGTTGAAGGCGCAGCGGCTGAAAAAACTAGGCTAGAAAAAATATTAGAGCGTAGCACAGAACCAAATTTGATTTTTGGAAATGATGCTGATGATATGCGCGCACCGGGCAAAGCAATTGACCCTAGGGTAAATGTTAACGATTTGAGTAGCGATGCTATTAGCTACTCGGTAGAGCGAATGCAATTGGCAAATAAAATAATGGGTACAATTAAAACCAAGTATAGCAAAAAAGGTCAATCGTACCATGAATTGCGCGGAGCATTTTTGGTATTAACATCAGAGTATGCCAATGCAGCATCAACAATATCTAGATATATCGGTGGTGTATATGTTGAACGTGCAATGGTAGGGCAGGCAGGTGAGACACAGCCTTTTACCCCTGTAAAATACGAAGATCAAAAACGTGCTATGAAAGCACTTACTGATAATGTATTTGCTCCTGAGGCACTATCAGCACCTCAAGATTTGTACAACTATCTGCAAATGCAACGCAGGGGTTTTGGTTTCTTTGCTGCTACTGAGGATCCTAAAATACATGATCGTGTATTAAACATTCAAGGTTTGGTAATAGCACACATATTGCATCCTACTGTAATGAAAAGGCTTACCGATAGCCGTTTGTATGGTAACAAATATAGCGTTAACGAAATGGTAACCGACCTTTCTGATGCTGTATTTAAAGCTGATATTAACAGTAGTGTAAATACCTTCCGTCAGAACTTACAAATATCTTATGTAGAGAAATTGGTAAGTATTATGGGTGATAAATCTAAATACGATAATGTGAGCCAAACTGCGGCTTTTGCTTCGCTAAAAAATATATTAAGTCAGGTAAAAGCTTCACGCGCCAAAGGCGATGCTGATAGCCGTGCCCATCGCGAACGTATTATATTTATTATAGAAAAAGCAATGGAAACCAAATAAGGTTTTCAATACAATGCACATTTATTATACGGCCTTGCTGCAACGCAGCAAGGCCGTATTGTTTTCAACACATTTCAATCCCTTTTTTATTGTTTGTATATTTGGGCATTACTATGATGAAGAAGCACAATAGCCGTAGGGATTTTATAAAAAACACCGCCATTATTAGCACAGGTTTAGCTATAGCGCCTAGTTTAGCCTGTAAAACTACCAAAGTACCATCAATAGTAAAGCCTGCTACTTACCCTACAGCTGATGGGTACGTACAAGCTCCGTTGGGCTATGCTTACAATGCTTTAGAGCCTTATATTGATGCCCAAACTATGGAAATACATTATACCAAACACCATAGTGGGTACATTAAAAATTTAAACAAGGTAGCCTTTGCCCATGGTGGTATGATGGGCAAATCGCTTGAAGAGTTGCTGCAAAGGGTATCAACACTTCCTGATGACATACAAACTATTGTTCGTAACAACGGTGGAGGACATTGGAATCATACCTTCTTTTGGCAGATAATGACTGATAAGCCCGATAGCCAGCCTAGTGATGAACTGAAAAAAGCCATTACAAAAAAATGGGGAAGTATAGACACATTTAAAAGTGAGTTTGAAAAAGCAGCTACCTCGCGCTTTGGTTCGGGTTGGGCATGGTTGGTGAATACAAGCAAAGGACTTGAAATAAGCAGTACACCAAATCAAGACAATCCTCTTATGGATATTATTACTGATGTGCAGGGAATACCCCTTTTAGCAATTGATGTTTGGGAGCACGCGTATTACCTTAAATACCAAAACAAACGCGCCGATTACCTTAAAAACTGGTGGAATGTGGTGAATTGGGAACAGGTTAGTTCATTATTTTTGAAATAAATATTGAAAATCGAATTTGAAATATCGAAATCAGTATTATCTTTGCACTCCCTAAAAATACACGGTGGTTGTAGCTCAGTTGGTTAGAGCATCGGTTTGTGGTACCGAGGGTCGCGGGTTCGAGCCCCGTCTCCCACCCAAAAAAATTAAAAGCCTTCGCAATAGCGAGGGCTTTTTTCGTTTAAATCTATTCTTAATATTTTTCTTTGTATTGATTTTCAGTAACTTATAATCATTTCTGCAAAATTGTTTGAAAATTATTTGCGTAAGTGTTTGCTTACTTATTTCTTTGTGTAAGAATTTGCTTACATATTAGAAATACAAACATGGAATCAGTAAATAAACGAAACGGAAAAACACTCACCATTGAGAGGATTTTTAACGCCCCTATACATTTAGTTTGGCAAGCATGGTCGAAACCTGAATACATTGCTAAGTGGTGGGGGCCTAATGGAATGGAGGTGAACATAGTGGAGCATAATTTTATTGAGGGAGGGACTTGGAGGTATAGTATGACTGTCCCCAATAGAGGTGAGTTTATTAGTGAAGGAGTATACTCAGAAATTAAAGAACCTTATAAAATTGTTACTTCAGCCAATTTTAAACCAATGACAGAGGGGGTGGAAATGGAGATGCTTTTTGAGGATAAAGGAGAACAAACCAAGTTTACATTTAATGTTCTACACGTTACCGAAGAGTATTGTAAACAACAAGAAGAAATGGGCTTTTTCAACGGTTGGGGCTCTGTTCTTAAAGGTTTGGATAAATACCTTACAGAACTATTAAACAAAAATTAAAAAAATGCGTAGAGATGTATTTCAGGCAATAGCCGACCCTACACGTAGGGAAATAATAAGTCTGTTGGTAGATAGTCCGCAAAATTTAAATGCCATTGCAGAAAATTTTGATGTGAGCAGGCCGGCTATATCGCAACACATAAAGCTATTAGAAGAGTGCGGTATTGTAGTTATAAACCAAAAGGGTAGGGAAAGAATATGCTACGTTCAGCCCAAAAAAATAAAAGAGATTGATGATTGGCTAGCACCCTTTAGAAAACTATGGGAACAAAGATTTGATAAACTAGACAACCTTTTAAACGAATTAAAAAACAACAGCTAAAACTATGACAAACAAAACAACTGTAACTGCCGAACCCAACAAACAAGAATTGTTTATTATTCGTGAGTTTGATGCACCCCGCGAGTTGGTATTTAAAACATTTACCAATCCTGAATTAATGGCAAAGTGGCTGGGGCCAAAAGATATGGAGGTGATATTTGATTATTACGAAGGGGGAAGCGGGGGCAAATACCGCTATTATAGTGTTGATGCAGAGGGAAACCAATGGGGTTTTCATGGCGTGATACATGAAGTTACTGCACCTGAAAGGGCTATACAAACTTTTGAGTTTGAAGGATTGCCAGAGCGTGGACACGTAAGTTTAGAAACAGCTACGTTTGAGGTGGTTGACGGTAACAGAACAAAAGTAACTATACAATCTGTTTTTAAATCGGTGGCTGATAGAGACGGGATAGTAATGTCGGGTATGGAAAAGGGTGTTACCGAAGGCTTTGAGAAAATGGATGAAATATTAGCAAGTCAATTACAACAAGGTAATTCATAAGTAAACTGAGTAGTCAACAGCAAACCACTTAAATATAAAAATCATGATAAAAGAATTTTGGCTAAATCTTCCTGTAAAGGATGTGAAAAAATCCAAAGAGTTTTTTACTCAACTAGGTTTCACATTTAACAATGGGCCGGGTAATACCGATACCTCAGCAGCACTCTCACTAGGTGAAAAAGGAGTAACTGTAATGCTTTTTGAAGAACCCGCTTTTAAGGGCTTTATTGGTGGCAGCGAAATTGCCGATACCACAAAAGCAACCGAAGTTTTATTGTCTTTTGATGCCCAAAGCAAAGAAGAAGTGGACGAAATAGCCGTAAAAGCCGTTGCAGCAGGTGGAATAAGTGCACACAAACCCTACGATATGCAAGGTTTTATGTACGGTTGTGTATTTGCTGATATTGACGGGCACAAGTGGAACGTGCTGTATATGGATATGAGTAAAATGCAGTAAGGATAAGAAATGGCAAAAGACATAAATAGCCCCGAAGAGGTAACAGCACTTATAGGAAAAATGAAGCCTGACTTGGCTTTATTGGTGCAAAAAGTGAGAGAAATAATACTGAGCACCGATAAAGAAATTGGTGAGCAGGTAAAATGGAACTCGCCTAGTTTTTTCTATTCAGGTGATATGCAGCCCTTCGACCCAAAAGAGTATAAAAGAGATATTGTTGTTGTAAATACCAGCAAAGGATATCCGTTGTTGGTGTTCCCTACTGGGGCAAAAATAACCCAAGCTGTTACCATACTTGAGGATAAACGAAAAGACGGTAGATGTTTTATACCTTTAAAGAGTATAGAAGATGTAGAAGCCAAAGCCAACGAATTGCAAAAAGTACTAAATGAGTGGCTTAGTTTGGTAGAGAAGTAAAATCTAAAATACTCAGTATTTGCGGCAGGTTGAAACCAACCGCTTTTGTAATTGCAGCCCGAAGGGTGACTTAAGTCACCCTTCGGGCTGCAATTTTTAACAGGATAGGTTTTCTAAACCTATTCCTTTCAAAACCAATTGCTTTTTTTTGTATAAACAGAAACCGTTATTTTTAAACCCGTGAAAACAGCTGAATATTGGATTGAAAAACTAGGGCTTGAAAGCCATGTTGAGGGCGGAGCTTTTAAAGAAGTATATCGCTCGCCATTAGTATTAAACAATTTACCCGCTACTTTTAAAGGCGACCGAAATGCCTACACAGCTATTTACTTTTTGCTGAAAAATGGAGATTTCTCAGCCTTTCATCGCATAGCCTCTGATGAAGGTTGGCACTTTTACGAGGGTACATCACTAACCGTATACGAGATTGAAGAAAACGGTAACCTTATCACCCATCAATTGGGTAGGGATATTGAAAATGGACAATCGTTTCAAACAACTATAAAAGCAGGCAGTTGGTTTGGCTCTCGTTGCGATGATGAAAACAGTTATGCCTTAGTAGGCTGTACCGTTGCCCCGGGTTTTGATTTTGCTGATTTTGAATTGGCGGATTGTGAGACCTTATCAGCCCAATACCCTCAGCATAGAGAGCTGATTAAAGAATTGACAAGAGGGTAACAACTTATTAATTAGGGATATCAATAAGCTGTTTATCACTTCCATCTTCATTCATCAAATAGAGAACATTTTTTTGATAAATCTCTCCTTTATCATAATTTGGAGTATTATGTGCACAATCAACAATTATTTTGTTTGAAAGCTCTGAATAACTGAAAAAAATGTAAGTTCGGCTATCACAATTTTTAGCAATACATGAATAGGAATTTGTGTGTGTATTAAAATTGAAAATCCCTCCTTTGGAACTTAAAAAAAACTGATTTGAATCTTTTGCCGAAGTGCAATAAAGAGAGTAAATATCATCACAGAAATTAAGATTATAGCTTTGTGTTTGTTTGCTGTCAGGATTATAAAATAGAATACTATTGTTAATTGAACCACCCAAAATAGTATTGCTTTTATCCCAAAAGCTAATTATACCAATTCCTAAATTTTGGGTATAATCCATTTCGCTGATGGTATAACCATTTTCATCTGCAATTATCCCAACCCCTAACGCTGTATTTCTACCATTCAAAACGGTATCAATTATTTTTCCATAGCAAAAACGTTTTCCATCTGGTGCCCATTCGGGGTAAAAGTTTCTGTCTTTAAAAGTGAGCTGAGTAAGATTACTTCCATCGTCTTTAATTTTCCATATTTGGTTACCTGTACCGGAAAAAATTATCCAACCTGTACTGCTCCATTTTGGTTGAAAAAAGACCCTGCCGGTATATAAAATCTTTTTTTCCTTAGTAGCCATATTGTATTTAACTAATTGTTCAGAAAGCTGCCCTTGCTTCACAAATACTATTTCTGATGAGTTTTTAGGGTTAAAACAAGGTCTAACATTTTGTGTTGAATCAGAAATATATGTCCAACCAACAGTGGGTCTGTCCGTTTTTTCAAAATTGTAACATTCACCTTCATTTGGGCAATTACACCTGTTTGTTTCTTCACTAGGCACAGGAGCACTATTTTTTTTACACGATACAAGTGTTACCAATACCACAAATACAATTAAGACAAGGATTTTGTATAAGTAAATTGATGTAAACCAATTGTTAACCTTATTCATATTTTAGTTTAAAGAAAGTTCAATTGTCGAAATCATCTAGTTGACAAAAGATTGTGTAGGGCGGTATAAAACTAATATAATTCTTTTTGTACATGGACATTTATATTATTCGATAAAAGTTGATAGGCAAGTGAAACAAGACTTAAGCACTGTGGACAGTTTTTTGCTATCTTTGCGCCATGCAAAACGATAAACTACAAACCGTAGAACTTGAGGTGGAAGGCATGACCTGCAACAGTTGCGCAATGAGTGTGCAAAAAGTGCTGGAACGTGGTGGAGCAAAAGATGTAGTGGTGAGTTATGCTACCAACGAAGCCAAATTTTCGCGCGACAATTCAGTTGCAATAGATAAATTGATTGATGATATAGAGGGGTTGGGATACAAGGTAGTGAAAGACAAAACTGCTAATACCGAAGAAAAAAAAAACGTCTCTTAGGGCTATCTAAGCTCGAAATCAAGTTTCTTATATCTCTTATTTTCACCTTGCCGCTATTGCTGCACATGGTGTTGACTTGGCATTTTTTACATAGCCCCGAAGTGCAGTTTATACTGTGCTTGCCCGTTATGTTTATTGGTATCACCCACTTTGGAAAAAGTGCCTATCACTCAGTAAGGGTAGGTGCACCCAATATGGATGTGCTTATTTTCTTAGGCTCGGTTTCGGCATTTATATATAGTATTTGGGGTTCGTTAGAGTTTGACGGATTGCCTGAGCAGGCCAATTACCTGTTTTTTGAAACAGCGGCTACCATTATCACTTTGGTGCTATTGGGTAATGTGTTTGAAAAACGCGCAGTGAAGCGTACAACTACGGCCATTGCCGACCTTAACCGCTTGCAACCTGCAAAGGTGAAAAAGGTAATAAACAACCTGTTAACCAATAGGGTAGAGGTGCAAAGCACCGACCTTAAAAACATTGTTGTTGGTGATATAATTGAAGCTACCACAGGCGATAGTATAGCTGTTGATGGGGTGGTTATAGAAGGCGATGCCGAAATAGACGAAGCAGCCATTACAGGCGAAAGTATGCCTGTATTTAAGGATAAAGACAAATCGGTGGTTAGTGGTACAGTGGTAAATCACGGAAAAGTACATTATAAAGCTACTGCTGTAGGTAAAGATACATTACTGTCAAAAATTACCCAAGCTGTAAAAGATGCGCAAACACATAAACCACCCATCCAAAAATTTAGTGATAGGGTTAGTCTAGTATTCGTGCCCATAGTGGTGGGTTTATCGGTGCTTACCTTTTTGCTGTCGTATTTTGCGCTTGATGTGGGTATGACCAGCTCACTCCTTCGTTCCATAGCTGTTTTGGTTATCTCTTGCCCTTGTGCTATGGGCTTGGCAACCCCTACTGCGGTTATGGTGGGCTTAGGTCGTGCTGCAAAAAATCAAATACTTATTAAAGGTGCAGGTACTATTGAAGAGCTGGGTAAGATAAAAACCGTTGTATTTGATAAAACAGGTACACTTACCACAGGGCGTTTCCGCGTTAAAAATTTCACCACTTATAACTATGCTGATTTTGTTGCCAAATCGGTAATATACAGTTTAGAAGAAGTGAGTAATCACCCCATTGCCAAATCGATTGTAGAAGACTACAAAGACTGGAAGTGGCAAAAAATGAACTTTAGTAAAGTAGAAGAAATAAAAGGCAAAGGCATAATGGCCGAAGATGCCACTGGTATAAAATACCGCTTGGGGAACCGTGATTTTGTAGATGATAACACAGGCGATATAAAATACGAAGCCGATATATACCTAAGCTACAACAAAATGGTAGTGGCATCATTTGATATTGAAGACCAAGTGCGTCCCGAGGCCAAAACTGTCATTGACTTTTTGAAACATAAAGGTATAAGAACCCTTATGCTTAGTGGCGATAACGAAAAGAAATGCCGCTTTGTAGCCGAACGTTTGGGCATAAAAGAGTTTCACCACAGCCAAATGCCCGAAGAGAAATTGGATAAGCTAAAAGAGCTTGCCCAAAAAGGTAAACTAGCTATGGTAGGCGACGGTATAAACGACACCCCCGCACTTACAATGGCCGATATAGGTATAACCCTATCAAACGCTACTGATGCAGCGCGACAAAGTGCTAACATAGTGCTAATTGGTGACCAATTGGATAAACTTATTGCAGCTTATTATATAGGTACAAAAACATACAGCACCATAAAACAAAACCTGTTTTGGGCATTGGCATATAACGTAGTAGCTATACCCTTGGCGGCTATGGGCTTTTTAAGTCCTATGCTAGGGGCACTTAGTATGGCCTTTAGCGATGTAGTGGTAATAGGTAACTCGCTACGTTTAAAGTGGCGGAAGATTGGCGACTAGTTTTAAGTTTACAGTTTTAGGTAGTTTTAAGTAGCCTCGCCATTGCGATCCCGAATGTATTCGGGATGAAGCAATATTTTGTTGAATGAGTTGATAATAGAGAGAATAAGAAAATATGGGAAAAATAATAGTGGTTGATTTAGAGTCAACTTGTTGGGAACACAAACCACCTGAAGGTGAAGTAAGTGAGATTATTGAGATTGGTATTTGTGTTTTAGATACTGAAACAGGAAAGATTGAAAACAATAAAGGGATTTTTGTTAAACCTCAAAAGTCTAAAGTAGGCAGTTTTTGCACGCAACTTACCACCCTAACGCAAGAAATGGTAGATGAAGGAATATCTTTTGAAGAGGCTTGTCAACAGTTGCAAAACGAATATCAGGTGAAAGATTACCCTTGGGCAAGTTACGGAGCTTATGATTTGAATATGTTTAAGCGACAGTGCGAAAGTTTTGGTGTTGAATACCCTTTTAGTGAGGAACATATTAATGTGAAAGCACTTTTTGCAGAGAAAAATAATTTGAAGAGGCCATTGGGTATGTCGGGGGCTTTGGCCAAAATGTATATACCTTTAGAAGGTACACACCACAGAGGGGTTGACGATGCTAAAAATATTGCTAAAATACTGTTTACTCTAGTTCGAGTTAGGAAGTGAAAATAAAACTATTGTGGATAGGCAAAACTGCCGATAAGTATTTAGAAGAGGGTATAGGCATATATGCCAACCGACTGAAACACTATTGCCGTTTCGAAACGCAAACCTTGCCCGATATTAAAAACGCTAAAAACCTTAGCAAAGAAGAATTAAAAGAAAAAGAGGGTAAACTGATATTAGATACCCTAGCCCAAGGTGAAATATTAGTGTTGATGGATGAAAACGGAAAGCAATATACATCACCGCAGTTGGCTGATTTTGTGCAGAAATTGCTAAATCGAGGCAGTCAGCAAATAGTATTTGTTATTGGCGGAGCGTATGGTTTTAGTGAAGAAGTATACCAGCGTGCTGATGCTAAAGTTTCTCTTTCGCCACTTACGTTTTCGCATCAAATGGTACGATTAATCTTTGCTGAACAGCTATACCGTGCCTTTACTATTCTAAAAGGCGAACCGTATCATCATGTTTAGGGTATTGCTTTAGTCACCCTGAATTTATTTCAGGGTCTCGTTGTCCAACAGTCGTTAATACATATTGAGATCCCGAAACAAGTTCGGGATGACGGGATGGGCTGATTTTTTCAAAAGTGTTTACTTTCTTTAGTCATGTCGAATTTAGTTCGACATCTCACTTTCCAAAAGATATTATTTGATACAAGAAATTTGTTTTGGTTTTATGAGCAACAAGATGCTAAAACGAGTTCAGCGTGACTGCGCGGTGTGCGGCCGTCATCTTGAGAAACTCTAAAGATGAGAAGCGTAGGTTAGTGAGTGTATTACAAGTAGCTGACGCTACATTGTTGCTTAACACGAGCGAGATGCTCGCGCTAGCGGGGATCTCGTTCCGTAATACTCATGAATTGTGCAATGAGATGCTGAAACAAGTTCAGCATGACGGGTGCTACCCTTCAACCAACTAAAAACTGTAAACCGAAAACTTAAAACTAGAATAAACCGTTTATCTCTGATTCTATCTTGCGCAGCACTTCACCAAAATGCTCTTGGTTGTCAATAAAGTTAAGATTATCTACATCCAGCACCAATAGCTTGCCACCCTTGTAGGTGCTAATCCAAGCCTCGTAGCGTTCGTTAAGTCGTTTTAGGTAATCTAGTCGTATGCTATCCTCGTAGTCGCGACCACGCTTTTGTATTTGATTTACCAGCGTAGGTATGCCTGTGCGTAGGTATACCAATAAATCAGGGGGTTGTATAAACTCGTTTAAGGTATTAAACAAGCGTGTATAGTTTTCAAAATCGCGGGTACTCATTAGCCCCATTGCGTGCAAGTTGGGTGCGAATATATAAGCATCCTCGTATATGGTACGGTCTTGTATTACATTACGCCCTGTTTGGCGTATTTGCATTATAGAGTTGAAACGGCTGTTTAGGAAATAGATTTGCAGGTTGAACGACCAACGGGGCATATCTTCATAAAAATCGCTTATATAAGGGTTGTCCTCCACATCTTCGTAGTGTGGCTCCCAGTTGTAGTGCCTTGCCAGTAGGGTTGTTAGCGTTGTTTTTCCCGATCCTATATTTCCTGCTATCGCTATATGCATATCTTCAAATTAAAACCTAAAATGGTATACTGTGCAACTCTAATTTTTAAAAAAATTTCTTAACGGGTTTCAATATAGTGAAAATCTTGGGTAAGCAATTGATACTCATTACTCCAAGTTTTATCCTCATTATATATATACAAGTGTTCTTGCTGCTGTTGAAGGTTTTTTTCTCTGCAAAATTCCATCACACGCCTTATTACTAATCCATCAGCATAACTGCGAATATAAACCTGCCTTTTGGTTTGTAAGTTTTTTTGTGCTGCAATGTTAATTACTCGTTCACATTCCTGTTCAGGAAGTATCAATCCCAAAGTTCCATTTGCCCCCAATAACTTATCGGCATAATGTATCAGTGTTTCATGGTCAAGAGTTACGGTAGTGCGGGCATTTATTCTATCTGGGCGTGTAGTAGGCGAGGGCTCAAAATAGGGTGGGTTACATACTATATATTCGTACAAAATCACATCTATATTGGTGTAATCTTGTAAAGGCTCGTTGTATAGTGTTAGTTTATAATCCCAAGGGCTATTCTCAAAATTTTCTTTGGCACATTTTGCAGCGGTGGGGTCTATTTCTACCGCATCAATAATAGCATCGGGGCAGCGTTGTGCCAACATTAGGCTCAGTACGCCCGTGCCTGTGCCAATGTCTAATATGTTTTGGGCATTGTGTGGTTGTGCCAGTGCGCCCAGTAGCATGGCATCTGTACCCATTTTCATGGCGCAACCCTCTTGGTTAAGATTAAATTGTTTAAAACGGAAAATTTGGCTCACAGGCTGCGAAGATATTTAGCATTCTTCATTTATCAATTATCATTTAACATTTGCAAGTCTTTGGCTTGGATGTCACAATAAAGTAATGTAAAAAAGAAGCCCTTTCCATATAGAAAAGGGCTTCTAACCTAACTAATTAAACAAGTAATCAGTTTATTAGTCTTCTATTTTCTTTGCCATTTTGTCTACCACGCTTACGTAGTCGGGGGCTTCGGCATATATTCTGTTTAAAAAGCTAAGGTATTTTTCTTCTACTTTAAAAGCATTGTCTTGCCACATTTTATAGTCTTTTACCGCATCTACCCAGCTAGCATATACAGCATAAGTAGGGTATTTAAGGTATTTTTTCAACTCTTCGTGGCTACCATATATAATAGTGTCTTTACCTTGCAAGTAAACACCAATTGCTGTTGTTTGCCTGCGGCCGGGGTAGCGCATACCAAAAAGATTATTTGCTTTGCGGCATAGGTGTGAGGTAAGGTGCAGCGATTCTAACTTAGCTTGTGCTAATACGTGTTTTTCGCAAATAATACCTTGTGATTTTATTTCCGATAACAAGTTGTCTTCGTTTAGTGCAGGTATACTATCAGCAGTTTGTTCAATATCAAAAACTACTGGGGCATTGTTTTTGCCAAAGGGTAGTTTAGGGCCAAAGGCTAACAGTAGTGTAGCAACAGCCAAAAAACTAAGGCCTAATAAAAACTTACGGTTGGTAAGTACATTTATTGGGACAAGATTGTAGCACCTGTCATTTCTGCAAATAACCCATTTACCATTCTGATGGTAAATATGTAAGCTGAAATTATTTGTGTTCATCATAATTAATATAAGTTAAACTTAGCTTTCACTAAGACCATGTGCTAATAGCAATTTTTATGCCGTTTTTGTAGTAGTTTGTATATCAGTATTTTGTGTATAACTACATATTGTGCTAACCTAGCAGTAACACAGGGTTTATATGCTGTTTACTATTTGGTATATAAATGGTGTTGTAGGCAAAGCCTTGTGTATAAGTAGATTATAAGAAGCGGAGCGGTATTGGCTAAGTAAGTGCAGTTTAGTATACAACTGTATAGGTTTTATGACAAAATTTTGTATTTTGCCTAGCTGTGCCAAAAATGAGTAGTTGTTGCAAGTGATGCATTTTTGGCATCAGGCAATCTTACTTTGTTTCTCTATATTTTCTAAAATTTATTTATATCGTCTTTAAATTTGTTTTGTAAAAATGTTGAATAACAATAAGTTAAGGTGTTTTAGAGTGTCTTAAATCCTAATTTGTGTATAACTTTCAAATCAGTGCTTTTATATTCGATGGTTCACAAGTGAGTTGAATATGTTGAATTTTGATGGGAGCATTGCTTCTAAACTACCCAAACACGGCACCACTATTTTTAGTGTGATGAGTGCAATGGCACGCGAGGAAAATGCTATTAATATGGCGCAGGGTTTTCCTGATTTTAATTGCTCGCCAAAGTTGATAGAGCTGGTTACTAAAGCTATGAATAACCAGCACAATCAGTATGCTCCTATGCAGGGTATACCCGCATTGCGTGAGAAAATTGCTGAGAAAACTTTTGAACTTTATTCAGCACAATACGATGTTGATAGTGAAATAACCATTACCCCTGGGGCAACACTTGGTCTTTGGGCAGCCATTACTGCTGTGATTAAAGAAGGGGATGAAGTGATTGTGATTGAGCCGGCGTATGATAGTTATTTGCCTGCTATACTTATTAATGGAGGTAGGCCTGTTTTTACTTCTTTAAAATACCCTGAATATCGTGTTGATTGGGACGAGGTACGCAAGCTGATTACCTTTAAAACCCGCATGATTATAATTAATACACCACACAACCCTACGGGTACTGTATTAAATGCTGCCGATATGGAGAAGCTGCAAAAAATATTGGAGGGTACTGATATTATAGTGTTGAGTGATGAGGTTTACGAACATATAATTTTTGACGGACTAGAACACCAAAGCGTAGCTCGCTATCCAAAACTGGCCGAACGTAGTTTTATCATATCATCGTTTGGGAAAACTTTTCATACTACGGGGTGGAAACTTGGGTATTGTTTGGCCCCCGCCAATCTTATGGCTCAGTTTAGAAAAATTTACCAATACATGGCATTTAGCACCAATACGCCAATGCAGTATGCTATTGCTGAATTTTTAGAAGATAAAGAGGAATGGAAACAATTAGCATTGTTTTATGCCCAAAAGCGCGACCATTTTGCTACTATGATAAGGGGAAGTAAGTTTAAGCTAATGCCTTGCAATGGTTCTTACTTCCAGTTATTAGGATACGATAAGATATCGAAAGAGGGTGATGTTGAGTTTGCCGAAAGGCTTACACGAGAGCATAAAATTGCATCGATACCTGTTTCTGTTTTTAGTATAAATGGAGAAGACAATAATGTATTGCGTTTTTGCTTTGCCAAAAGCGAAGATACACTTGAAAAAGCGGCAGAAATTTTGTGTAAAATAAGCTAATGGAAAACGAAGAACAGCTTACCGTATCGGTTATTCAAACAGATTTGATTTGGGAAAATGTTGATGCCAACCTTCAGCAATTTACCCAACTATTAAACAACGCTGCACCTGCTGATATATATGTATTGCCCGAGATGTTTACAACAGGTTTTAGTATGCAGCCTGAAAAATTTGCAAGCGAATCACATACCAAAGGTTTGGCGTGGCTAAAACAAACCGCAGCTAATAAAAATGCGGCTATTATAGGTAGCCTTATGGTAGATGATGAAGGCAAATACTTTAATCGTTTGTTTTTTGTAACTCCCCAACAACAGGTGTATACTTATGATAAAAAACATTTGTTTAGTTTGGGTAATGAACAAAACTACTATACCGCAGGCACTCAATTATTATTAGTAGACTATTTGGGCTGGAAAATATGTCCATTGGTGTGCTACGATTTGCGTTTTCCGGCTTGGGCGCGTAATAGCCACAATTACGACTTACTTATTTATGTTGCCAACTGGCCTGAAAGACGTGCCTACCATTGGCGTAACTTATTAGTAGCACGCGCAATTGAAAATCAAACCTATGTTGCCGCTTGTAATCGCATTGGTGCTGATGGAAGTGGTGTTACTCATAATGGTAACAGTATGCTTATTGATTGCAGCGGGCAGGTAATAGCCGAAAGCATAAATGCTTCTTCAGTACTTACGCATACATTTTCTAAAGAGGCTCAACAACAATACCGAGCATCATTCCCCTTTTTGGCTGATAGAGATAGGTTTACCTTCTAAAAAAAAACTATTCTAAAAGAGTTTTCAGTAATCTAACTGATGTTTTTTCTCTAATCCTGACTTTATCTATTTTACTTTTTTGTTAAAACATATTGCTTAGAATCTAAAATATTTGTTCATTATTTTAACTTTTGAGTAAATAGATTTAACTTATTGGTAAAATACGATACTCTCTTTGTAATTTATATTCAATATAAATAGCGTTTTAATGTATTGATTTTAAGGTGTTAGTGTTGCTGTTGGGCTTATGTTCTTTATTGTCCTTTTGTTAAATATTGCTTTCAATTGCAATAAAGTGTAAAAAGTTTTAGAAATTTGATGTGTTGAAGAACAGGTAATAAAACCAAAACTTTAAATTTTACGTATAAAGTTTGTGTATTATTATAAAAATCTGGGGAGTTGTTCTTCTTGTTTAACTAAAAATTTTAAACTTATGAATGGAATTTACAAATTGTTAGTGATTAAAATATTGGCCCTTTTAATTGCATTGTCACTATACACAGGAGCTTTTGCTCAATCATTTACCCCATCAAAGGCAAATTTTGTTCAAGATAAAACCAAAGGATGTTTGCCTTTGGTGGTTAATTTTACAAATACATCAACAGGTAGCATAACAAATTACTTTTGGGATTTTGGAAACGGTAATACTTCATCGCTTAAAAACCCGGGAGCTATATATAATCAAGCAGGCACATATACTGTGCTTTTAGTTGTTACTGATGCTAATGGTGATAAAGATACTTTACTAAAGCCATTTGCAATTGAAGCTCTAGCAAATCCGCAAGCGGGTTTTGAGGTTTCAGCTAATGGAGCTTGCATAGGTCAAAACTTTACTTTTACCGATACAAGTAAAAAAGCTGTAGGTAATATAGCCAAATGGCAATGGGGCTTTGGTGATGGTTCAGCCGATACAACTCCTAATCCAAAACACAGCTTTGGTGCAGCGGGTACTTTTGGGGTTAGCCTTATTATAACTGATGATAATGGTTGCAAAAGTTTTGTTAATCATGCCAACCTAATTACAGTAACCCCACCCGCACAAGTTGCTTTTGATGCTGATAATAGGGGAGGGTGCTCTATTCCTTTACAGGTAAAGTTTACAAACAATACAAAAACTATTAGTGGACATAGCTATAACTATAAATGGCAATTGGGGGGTAATGTGGTTTCGACACAAGAAAACCCTGCACACACATATACTGCCATGGGGCAGAATGATATAACGCTAACTGTTACCGATGATAATAATTGCAGCCAAACACTTACCAAAAGTAAGTTTATAAATATTGGTAAAACCAAAGCTGATTTTAAACTGGTACAAAACAAAGGTTGTGTGCCTTTTATGCCCGCACTTGAGGATAAAAGTATAGGTGTGGGCACAAACACAACTTGGGTTTGGCATTTTGGTAACGGAGATTCGGCAGTGGGTCAGTTGCCAAAGTATACTTACAAACAAGCCGGTACTTATACTATTACACTAAGTGTTAGTTCACCATCAGGCTGTAATGATGTAGAAGTAAAAAAAGATGTAATAACCGTATTGCCTGCGCCTGTGGCTACTTTTGGTCATAATAACCCTATTAGCTGCACAGTTCCTTATACTGTTAGCTTTAGCCCAACAAACCAGTTTGCTACCAAATTGTTGTGGGAGTTTGGTGATGGTGAAACATCAACACAAAAAAATCCCAGTAAAGTTTATGATACATCGGGTGTTTTTTCGGTAAGCCTAACCCTTACTGATGCAAACGGTTGCAAAGGTACTTTTGAAAAGAAAGATATAGTAAAGGTTAATACACACATTGCCAATTTTAAGCCTACTGTAAAATACGGATGTGTTCCGCTTCAAGTAGGGTTTAGCAATAACAGTTCATCTTTTTTTGGTATTAACAGCTACACTTGGGATTTTGGCAACGGGCAAACATCAAACGCTCAACAAGCACAAACTGTATTTAATGCAGAAGGAACATACTATCCACGTTTGATTATTGTTGATAATAATGGCTGTACCGATACAATGGTATACGACTCTATAATGGTAGGTATAAAAACCAATCCTGATTTTTATACTCACCAAACTAAAGGGTGCAAAAGCGATATGCGTTTTGTTGATTTTCATAACACTACCGATACTATTAACCAAAGGGTTGACGGATTTTTTTGGGATTTTGGAGTATTAACCTCAACTGAAAGTAACCCCATAATTGATTATCGCCAATACCCAAGTACTTATACCGTAAAGTTAATTTCGGTTTCAAACGGTTGTGCTGATACAATGGTAAAAAAGGACTACATCACCATATTAATGCCTCATGCTAATGCGGCTATTATAGAAGACCCTTGCAAGCTAGATACCGTTACTTTTAAAGATAAATCGGTAGGTGCACACAAGTTTAATTGGACTTTGGATGGTGTTAGTATTGGTCAAGTACCCGAAGTGAAAAAGTTTTTACAGCCGGGCAGCTATGTGCTTGATTTGATGGTGCAAGATACAAATACAGGTTGCTGGGATACTAAAAGTTATGTGCTTGATATACATGAACCTTTATTACCCGGTTTTACTATCAGTGCCGATTCTGTTTGTGCTAATGTGCCTTTTTTGGTAAACGATACCTCAGTAAATGCAATAAAAAGCACCTTTTATATAGGCAACAATAACCCTATTGTGGCAAAACAAATTGCCCATGTAATTAGCCAACCTTATACACCTTTTATTAGGTTAGAAGTTGAGGATAAATACGGTTGTAAAGAAACACTAACCAAAACCAATGCTATTAAAATTTTAGGCCCTGAGTTTACACCAAGCATTACGCCCGATAAAGGTTGCTTTCCATTAGATGCAAAATTGGTTAAAACTGGATTTTCAGCACATGGTGTTGCAAATGCTTATTGGAGTGATAATAAGAAACAATACCCTGCTTTGGCCGATAGCGTTCCCTATTTGTTTAATACCAAAACAGTAGATATGCACACCAAAGGTGTGGCAATTATACTTACTGTTGAAGATAACATGGGTTGTAAAGTAAGCCGCACAGCTAGCGTAAAATTATCTCAACCTCTTGCAGAAGTTCAACATAGTTCAAAACTGTTGTGTAGCTCAACACAATTAAACTTTGGCCATTATGCAGGCAACTCGCAACATATAGGAGCATTAAGTTACAATTGGGTACTTAATAGTAACCAAACATTTAATCAGCAAGCCAACAGCTTTAGTTTTAATACCGAAGGAACACAAACCTTGAAACTTGTAGTACGCGAAACTGCATTGGGTTGTGTTGATAGCAGTGTAAGAGAAATACCCATTAATCTTAAAAAAATAAAAGCAGGTTTTAGTATTGATAATACTGCCACTACTTGCCCCCCATTGGTATCTACTTTTGCTGATAAATCAACAGTGCAAAACACCAGCATTCAATCGGTAGAGTGGTTGTTTGGCGATGGTGCAGTATCAAAACTAACACAACCCGTAAAAAGCTATTTCTACCCCGGTAATTATGATATTACCTACAAAGTAACAGATGTAGATGGTTGCACCGATTCGGTGGTGCTTAAAAATCAAATAAAAATAGGAGGGCCAATAGGCCGGTACTATAAAGATGCTGATAAAGGTTGCGTGCCTTTTAAAGTAAACTTCTCATCACAAAGTCAAAATGCAAAAACTGTAAGTTGGGATTTTGGTAACGGAACCCTATCAAATGCACCCAGTGCAACGGCTGAATATGTAATAACAGGAACATTTGTACCCACAATGGTATTAGAAGATGCAGCAGGTTGCAAAGTTGCTTATCCTGTTGATCCTATTAAAGGTTATGCTTCACCAAAACCAAGTTTTAGCACAAAAGGAAATTGCTTATACGATGTTTTTGAACTAAAAAACCAAACAGATACCAATACCCTTCCTACTAAATTTGTGTGGTTGTTTGAAAATGGTGATAGCAACACTGCTTATAACAATAACAAAACATTTGCTAGTGCAGGTAAACACCAAGTAATACTAAAAGCAATTGCTCCCAATGGATGCGAAGCTACTACCACACAAACTATTGATATTAAAAGCCTGAAAGCTGCATTTACTGTAAAAGAAAATCCTGTTTGCCGTTTTGATTACATAAACTTAACCGACCAAAGCATAGCCGAAGCAGGTATAGAAAGCTACCAATGGAGTCTGGGTGATGGCAGGGTTGATAGCATACAAAACCCCTTTTACTATTACAATACACCGGGAGAGTTTAGTGTAGGTTTGATAGTAAAAGATAAAAATGGCTGTTTTGATACGTTGGCGCCCAAAGGAAAAATTATAATTTTTGATACACTTACCCCACCAACACCCCTTGCACATAGGGTTACAGTTGAAGAAAACAATACTGTACGTTTAGAATTTTCTCCTTATTTAAGCCGCGAGTTTGACAGCTATGTAATATTTCGCAGCACACTTGGAAAAGGATTTGAGTTGTACAAAACAATCCAAAGTCAGCTAGATACTATTCTTATTGATAATGATGTAAACACACACGCACAAACATATAGTTACAAAGTATTTAGCCAAACTAAATGCGATAAACTATCATCGATAGGAGAAAGTGAAAAACACACTACCGTTTTGCTTAAAACAACTGCCGATACCAATAGAGTGATACTAAAATTTACCCCATATTCTGGTTGGGATAACCTGTGCAATTATACTATACACCGCCAATCTCCCACAGATAATAGTTTTGTAAAAATAGGGGCTGTTGGAGCAAACGATTCAAGCTATATTGATAACGATGTTATATGTGGTTATACTTATCACTATGCCGTTTACGCACATCAGGAAGGAAAAGATGCCTTATTATCACGCTCAAATAACTCTACTGCTGCGCCCATACACAAATCAACCGTTCAGCCCGCGCAATTAGTTCGCGCTACTGTGCATGATGATAACCACATTTTAGTTGAATTTTCGCAACCTGTATTTCAAAAAGCGCCCATTGATTATTATACAATCGAAAAGTCAGCAGATGGCATTAACTATAAAGATATTTTTACCACTAAAGAGTGCTGCAAACCTTTTGAAGATTTTGCAGTTGATGTACACAATCAGAGCTACTATTACCGTATACGCACAGCCGATGTTTGTGGTGATATAAGTGCCGCAGGAAACATAGGTAAAACTATATTATTAAGTGTTGAAGCTGATGACGATGAAAATGTAAATGCTACTTGGAGTAACTATCAAAAATGGGACGATGGTATTGCAAGCTACCAAATAGAGCTAAAAGATATTAACGGTATGTACAATTGGACCGGTGAAAATACTTTTGACGATACAACGTTTACCGACGAAAGCAATTTATACAATCAATTGCCACAAGTATGCTACCGTATTAAAGCTACAAGCAATAATGGAACAATAAGCTACTCAAATACCGATTGTGCAAAAGGGCGTTCAAGTTTGTTTGTACCCAATGCTTTTACCCCAAATGGAGACCAAATCAATAATAAATTTGTAATTATTGGTACTTTTATTAAGAAATTTGAAATAAATATTTATAATCGCTACGGCGAAAAATTATTTACAAGTAATGACCTTGAAAATAGTTGGGATGGAATGTACAAAAGCGAGACTGCGGAGGAAGGAGCGTACTTGTATGTTATTAATGCACAAGGCATGGACTACAAGTACCACAACTATAGCGGAACAGTAACATTGTTACGCTAGTTTTTAAATACGGCTGACACGTAAATTCCATATATAGTTAGTTAGCAGCGGTGGTTCCCCAGGATCACCGCAAACAAAAAGGGCTGCCGGGAGGCAGCCATTTTTGTTTTATAGGGTTTTAAACCCATTGGAAAATTGTTTGTAATGGTTTAGTTATAAATATTATTTCATCAATACAGGGCGACTGCCTCCCAAACCAACCAATAGGTTTAAGGCAGCAATTAGGTTGCCACCCAATTCAGTAGGGCTATTAAAGTTTTTACCTACCGAAAAGTTTAGCAGCGTGTTTTTATCCACCGCATAGCTAAGGTTAACGGTATAACGCAAACGGCCATCAATAGCAGTGTTGTTTAGCGAAGTACGGTAAATACCCTCGCCAGCCACTCTAAAACGGCTTAAACCCCCTTGTGGAGTCCATTCTATTTTTGCGCCCGCATCAAAATTTAGGTTATCGGCAGTACGCAAACTATCGTTTTTATCCTTGTACATCTCGTTTGGGTTTAGCATCACGCGGGTAACACCTAAAAAGTTTACTGCCTGTTTAGTTTCATACCCACCCGTAAGCCATGCGCCATAGCGGGTTAGCAAACTATAATCAAAATTTTGATTGGGGTAGTTAAGTACAATACCTCCCGCTAAATCCAGTTTCCACCCGTAACGTCTAAATTTAAGTTCGCCCGCCAGTTGTTTAAAAATACCCATTTGCACACTTAAGCTGTCGTCAAAATGTTTCACAGCAGCTTGGCGCACGTTTTCATTACGCATATTCAGGTAGGTGCTATATGTAGTTTTTTCACCTTCCAATTGGCTTTGGCGAAGCATAAAGGCGGCATCAGAAGCTAATGCAGGGTTTTGGCGCACACTATCTTGTTTTTGGGCTAGGGCAATGGTAACAGCTACTAACTTATCGCTGTAATTTTTCAGTTCAGAATCATTGCTCAACGCATTAGCTATGTAGTTGGCCACGGCAAAATTTCTGTTTTTCAGTATAGCACGCATACTGTCAAGCTGTTGGCGGGAGCTATCCCAATCCACATCCATTTTATTGCCTCTAAAAATAGAAGTTTTAAAACCAATACCCATTTGGGTAAGGTTGCTATCGGCACCGGTAGTGTTTGGAGTGTTGGTAGCAAAAGAAAAACGAAAAGTTTGCCACATATTTGGCAAAGGCTTGTCGCCTTTTTGGTTTAAAAATGAAGAAGCGCTTACCTTACTTCTAAAAACCCAAGCAGGGGCAATGTCAATAGCATAACTACGAGGCAAAGTGCTAAAATTATTAGTAGCATTGCGCAGCGATACCAAAACATCAGTAGGGTCTTGCGGAGTTTCAATATTTTCAGGTTCAATGCCTAGCAACACAAAACCGGGTTGACTGGGTGCGCGTAAAATATCCAACGATATCGTTGAATCAGCTTGCGCAAAACCTTTTACACAAGCCAGTGCAATGGCAGCTAGCAGTAGTAGTTTTTTCATAACCTTAAAAGTTTAGTAAAATCGAATAGTAGCTAAAAACTCAACAATATCACCTTGGTTTAATACACCCGAAAGCAAATCGCGACTAAGCGTGCTATTGCCACCCGTTAGGGTATAGCTAAGGCGTACAATATTACTATCGGGGTTTACATCAGCCAGCGAAGTAGTTACTGTAATCATCAAGTTTCCTAAGTCGTTATTTCTACCGATAATAAAACCGTTAAAGCTGCCCATTTTAGGGTCTCCAACGGTGCTAGTACCCAGTTTTACAGTAGTAGTAGCCTCAATATCGCTATTGGGCACTTCGGTAAATTGTCCTGCATTAGCAGGGTCGGCCTTCAATTCGGTAATGGTAATCGCTAAAGTTACATTGTCGGTTGATGTATCAATCACACTGTACACATCAAAAAAAGAAGTACTAATTGGCATTGGTTAATAGTTTTTTTCAAAGCTAGGCAGATATAAGCAAAAGGGCATACGTTAAAACTACCATTTTCAATACAGTTTTTTCACCCGTTATATAGTAATGCCATCACCATTTGCAAAGCTGTTTTACCACTTTTTTCAATAAAAAAGCGTTACAATATGCAATACACCCATAATTATTTTGGCACTAATGCATATACTCAATATTTTTGCACACCTTGCACAAAAAATAAACGATTTGATAAGAAAAACTCAAAATAGTATCCCATCAAACTTGCTTTTAGCATTTGCTTTTGGCTTGTGTTTGCTTTTTGCCCAGTGCAAAAACAATACAGATACGCCTAAAAATAACCAAAGCCTTGAAGATAGCCTTGCTGAAAAGTATGGCAAAGGTTCGGAAGTGATAATGCAATTAAGTACTGATATTGCTAACGAACCTAATAATGCTGAGTTGTACTATAGGCGTGCGTTGCAATGGGCTAGAGAAGATAATCCCCACAGAGCGTTTAATGACATTGAAAGAGCGTTGCAAATGCAGCCAGAAAATCCGCTGTTTTATTTTGCCAGAGGAGAAATTAGTTTTATGATGGATAGCGTTAGCAATGCCATGTCATCGTTTGAAAAAGCAGTAAAACTAAAACCTGATTTTACCGATGCACTTATAAAACTGGGCGAGTTGCAAATGATACTGTTTCAGTTTGATGAAAGTATAGCCACCTTTGATAAAGTAATAGAAATAGACCCGCTTAGTGCTACTGCACAATACTATAAAGGGCGTGATTATTTGGGTAAAAAAGATACTACACGTGCCATTGATAGCTATAAAAAAGCGGTTGAGTACAATAATGACTATTATGATGCGTATATTGGCTTAGGTAAACTGTATTTTGAGAAAAGAAAACTGAAACTTGCCGAAGATTACTATACCAATGCCATACGTATTAAAGAGTTGAGTGCAGAGGCTTATTATGCCCGCGCTCTAGTTTATTACGAAGCAGATGCTTTGAAAAAAGCAGTTGATGATTATGAAATGGTAATACGTATTGACCCTGATGATTATAGGCCATACTCAGGCGTTGGGCTTATTAACTATAACCTTGATAGGTATGAAGATGCTGTGGAGTACTATGATAAAGCATTGTTGATGAACCCTGAATACGTTAGGGGATATTATTACAGAGGGTTGGCACACATGGCAATAGGTGATAAAGAAAATGCAATAAAAGATTTTAGAACAGTAATAAAACTTGACGATAGCTATAATATTGCAAAAGATTTTTTGAAACAGCTTGGAGCAAAAGACATTAATTAACCAATGATAAAGATAACTTTTCCCGATGGGGCAGTGAGGGAGTACCAACAAGGTATTACTCCTATGGAAGTGGCAAAATCCATAAGTGAAGGATTAGCACGCAATGTATTAGCAGCAATGGTAGACGGTGTACGCACCGAAACCAGCACGCCAATTAATGCAGATGCAACACTTACCCTGTATACGTGGAATGATAAAGACGGAAAAGAAGCATTTTGGCACTCATCGGCGCATTTGTTGGCCGAAGCTGTGCAGAGCATTTTCCCCAAAGCAAAATTTGGTATAGGGCCTGCCATTGAAAATGGTTTTTACTACGATATTGATTTTGGTGATGAAACAGTAAACGCAGAAGTTTTGGCCAAGCTTGAAGCCAAAATGAAAGAATTGGCAAAAGAGAACAACGCCTTTGTAATGAGCGATGTTAGCAAAGCCGATGCCATAGACTACTTTACCAAAAAGGGAGATAACCTTAAACTTGACTTATTACAAGATTTGCCTGATGGCGAAATTACCTTTTGCACACAAGGCAGTTTTACTGATTTGTGCCGTGGTTTTCACATCCCCTCAACAGGATATGTAAAGGCAGTAAAACTACTTAATATAGCTGGTGCGTATTGGCGTGGAGATGAAAAAAACCAACAGCTTACCCGCATATACGGTATCACCTTCCCCAAACAAAAAGAGTTAGAAGAATATTTGCATTTGCTGGAAGAAGCCAAACGCCGCGACCACCGCAAACTAGGCAAAGAAATGGAGCTGTTTATGTTTAGCGAAAACGTAGGCGCAGGCTTGCCCATGTGGTTGCCCAAAGGCACTATGATACGCGAAAGGCTAACCAAATTTATGCAAAGTGCGCAAACCGATAGGGGGTATATACCCGTTATCACCCCGCACATTGGCCGTAAAGAACTATACGTAACTAGCGGACACTATGAGAAATACGGTAAAGACTCTTTTCAACCTATTAAAACACCCAATGAAGACGAGGAGTTTTTGTTAAAGCCAATGAACTGCCCGCACCATTGCGAGATTTATAAATTTAAACCCCACTCATACAAAGACCTTCCTTTGCGATTTGCTGAGTTTGGTACAGTATACCGCTACGAGCAAAGTGGTGAGCTAAACGGGCTTACTCGTGTACGTGGCTTTACTCAAGACGATGCACATATTTTTTGCCGCCCCGACCAAGTGGTTGAGGAGTTTAAAATTGTGATTGAATTGGTGCAGTATGTATTTGCCAAACTAGGCTTTGATAAATACACTGCGCAAATATCATTAAGAGATAAAGAAGACCGCAGCAAGTATATAGGCAGTGATGAAAATTGGGAAAAAGCAGAAAATGCAATTATTGAAGCCGCCAAAGAAAAAGGTTTAGAAACCGTAACCGAGTATGGCGAAGCAGCATTTTATGGCCCCAAGTTAGATTTTATGGTAAAAGATGCCCTAGGTCGCCAATGGCAGTTGGGTACTATACAGGTAGATTATAACCTTCCCGAACGCTTTAAGCTAGAGTATATAGGCGAGGATAACCAAAAACATCGCCCTGTGATGATACATCGTGCACCTTTTGGTTCACTAGAAAGATTTTTTGCAATTCTTACAGAGCATTGTGCCGGAAACTTCCCGCTATGGCTTACTCCTGAGCAAGTTGCCGTGTTGCCCATCAGCGATAAATTTTCGAATTATGCAAACGATGTTTTAAATTACTTAAAAAAGTACGATATTCGCGGCTTCGTGGATGAACGCGCTGAGAAGATTGGTAAGAAAATTCGCGATGCAGAAGTATCTAAAGTACCGTTTATGATTATCGTGGGTGAGAAAGAAGTTGAAAACAAACAAGTTTCAGCTAGGAAACATGGCGAAGGCGATGTGGGCACTTTTTCACTTGATGAGTTTGTAGCGTATTTTAACGGACAGTTAGATAATAATTAACGTACACTTTTAACGGAGGTAACTATTAGCATTAAAAAGAAACCGGGGAGAAAACCTTTCAGGCCCCGGACAGTAGAACCCGAGCACAGAATAAACGGCCGCATCATTGCACAAGAAGTGCGTGTTGTGGGTGAAAATATTGAGCCCGGCGTATATCCCACGAAAAAAGCCATCGAGATGGCTCAAGAGTTGGAGGTAGACTTGGTAGAAATTTCTCCCAATGCTACGCCCCCTGTTTGCCGTTTGGTAGACTATAAAAAGTTTCTTTACGAGCAAAAAAAGAAACAAAAAGAAATAAAGGCCAACGCTGTAAAAACAGTAGTTAAAGAAATTCGTTTCGGGCCCAATACCGATGAGCATGATGTTGACTTTAAGTTAAAGCATGCCATTAAATTTTTAGAAGAAGGTTCAAAAGTGCGTGCCTATGTATTTTTCAGAGGTCGCTCTATTGTATACAAAGAAAGAGGAGAGGTATTATTATTAAAATTTGCCGAAGATTTGGGCGAAGTGGCAAAAGTAGAAATGATGCCAAGGCTTGAAGGTAAAAAAATGATAATGATGCTTGCACCAAAGCAAAAAAGCAAGTAACAATAACTTTTAACATTAAATAGACAGTATAATGCCAAAGATGAAAACAGTATCAGGTGCCAAAAAACGTTTTAGGGTAACTGGTAGCGGAAAAATAAGGATGAACCACGCGTTCAAACGTCACATCCTTACTAAAAAAGGTACAAAACAAAAACGTAATCTTACTTACTCAGCATACGTAAATGATGCTGATATGAGCAACGTAAAGTTGATGCTTACCATCGGAAAATAAATTTAATTTTTATACAACAACAGGGATTTAGCCCCAAAGTGTCCCATAAGCGGGAACGCTAAATACCAAAATTTAAACACTATGCCACGTTCAGTCAACACTGTAGCATCTCGCAGGAGAAGAAAAAAAGTACTTTCAATGGCCAAAGGTTATTGGGGTGCACGTAAAAACGTTTGGACAGTTGCCAAAAACGCTGTCGAAAAAGGTTTGCAATACGCATACCGTGACCGTAAAACCAAAAAACGTAACTTCCGCGCTTTGTGGATTCAGCGTATCAACGCTGCCGCTCGCCAAGAAGGTATGAGTTATTCAGTATTTATGGGTAAAGTACACGATAAAAACATCGGACTAAACCGTAAAGTACTTGCCGATTTGGCAATGAACAACCCAGAAGCATTTAAAGCTGTAGTTAACGCAATTAAATAAGTCGTTTACTAACAAAACAACAATACAAAACTTAAAAAGGGGCTTTAGCCCCTTTTTTTATGTCATTACATGATTTTTGTTTCTGTAAAAGGAAATTTATTTCAAAAAATTAAGCTCTATTCTTGTCTAAATCAGTTTTTATATTTTTCTTCGTTATACAATTGCTAAAATATCATGCATGGCTTTATCAAATTGTAGAGGTATTGTCTGAACCTATAATCAGATGTATTAAATAACTATATAAAATTTATTTTATGCGAAAAGCGATTCTCTTAACATTTATTTCTTTAGTATGTATTGCTAAAGCAAATGCACAAACAACCGTTCACGGATCATCAGTACCTGTAACATTGTACGACCTCACAGGTGGTTACTTTTTTAAAGTGGTAACTGCCGATATTTGGATGTATGCCAATGGAAGCGTTGGGGTGGCAACTCCCTACACATTACAACAAGTAGCACCACCCACTATTAACGGCACACCCGTGGTTGACTTTAGACCCATGACCTGCTATGAAGGCAGAGTAGCTTGGGGGCAAACTGCTGTTAAATGTGGCCCATATAATGTATTTGTGACAGGAGGTCAACAAGTACGAGATTGTGGAGATACTGATGATACTACCTGCAAGGTGTCATGGACTGATGAAAGTGGACAACATGAAATTTATAATGTACAGATACCTTAATTATTAACATTAACGGGTAATAGAAACTCTATTACCCGTTTTAAATATATGTATGAAAATAGGCTTATTTATAATTAGTTTTTTACTAAAAGGGGCAGTAATAGGACAAACCATACCAGGGCATTTGTTGCAGCGCAACGGTATAGATAGTGCTGCAAATACCCTACTGATAAATATATATGCGGCAAGCTGCAAAAACTGTATTTATTTAAATCAAGAGGTATTTGCGAGTGCTGAGTTGGCGGGATACAAAACGTACTTTAGTATAAGTGGACTTGCCAAAGAAGATTTGGAAGCCTTCAAAGAGGAAAATAGTTTTTCTACTGATTACCCAGTTGTGCTGGATAAAGAACTGAGCCAAACTATTGAGTTGGGTTCTGTTTACCTGCTCAAGGGTACTACTGTGCTACACCACACCGATTGTGATTATGTCGAGTCGTTAAGCAAATATTTTACTAAAGAACCTCAAGAAGAGACACAAACAAAAGATAAACAAAAGGTAGATTCTATTCCCGTTGATACTTCCTACAAATTTTATTCGGGCAGTGCGGCCTATTTAAACAAAGAGTACTGCTTGGTGATGGACTTAAGGTACACAAAAAAATTGCATAAAATTAATATGCAAACGGGCGAGATTGCACAGCAGTTTACTATAGATAATAAACTATGGGCAGAGAAAATTTACGCTGTACTATACAATGGTGATAAAGAAAAAATATCTAAATCATTAAAATCGAGGCAACTGTATCTAAAGAAAGATAGGATTTTTAATGAACAAGAGTTTCAGCCTGAAAATATAACTGTAAAAAACAAGCGTACTATACTTTCAGTCAAGTTTCATCTCCCGTACATCAATGCGGAGGGGGATACTCTTAGAAAAAATACTAAGGTATTGTTTCAGCTTAATGATAGTTTACAAATAATGGATTATTGGGTTGCCCCTATACAACATTTAGCAGGAGACTTTTACATACCTCAAAATACAGAAATGACCCCGCTATTGTTATTAGGTGATACGGTGTGTTTGTCTGTGTCATATATACATTACGGGAAAATACCCCCCAATAAATACAATTACGCCAAATTTATTTTAGATAAAAACCATAGCATAATTTTTCACTCGTTCCTACCCTTTACTGTACCTGATGATAAAGGGGGAATTACGGGCGACTATAATGTGCCCCATATGTATTTATTTAAGCATGGCGAACAGATTGCGGGCAGTTATATCACCTTTCCAGCTATTTATAACCTCACTACCAATACAAAAATTACTGATATAGCACTTTTAGGTAGCCCCAAACTGCTGAAAAGTAGCATTGATTCTATTGTTTTTGCTAGAGATATCAATAATATGAAATTTATGATAAGCTATTTTGATAGGTATAACGATAAATACTATTTAATGCAGTGCAGAAATGCTTCTTGGAATACCTATATTTTATTTGATAATAACCTTAAGCATATAAAATCAGTTCATACATCGCAAGTACCAAAAGATGAAGGGACAATTTTTTATACTAATAATGGTACGGTATACATTGTTAAGTTTGGTATAAAAGAAGATAGCGATATGTATATCTTAAAGCAAAGTGTAAATAATCTGTTTAGTATGGAGGTGGATTAGTAAACATGATTTTTATCAGTTTATAACAAGCACAATCAGTATTATATTTGCCCTATGCCGTTTTATTATAAACTGGGAGCAATACCCCAAAAACGCCACACAGTATACCGCAAGCCTGATGGCAATTTGTATGCTGAAGAGCTAGTATCTACCGAAGGTTTCTCAAACATATACTCATTAGTATATCATTGTCATCCGCCTACATTGGTAAAAGATATTGCCGAACCGTATAGTGTAGAACCAAAAGTGGCTATTGCCAAAAATATGCGCCACCGCAGTTTTCTTACTTTTGATGTGCCTGCTAAAAACGATTATTTAGAGAGCCGTATACCTCTTTTGGTAAACAACGATTTGCATATTAGCAGTGCTGCCCCAAAAAAATCTACAACAGATTATTTTGTAAAAAACAGCGATGCCGATGAGGTTATTTTTATACACGAAGGAACAGGTAAACTAAAAACACTATATGGTGAAATACCTTTTGAGTATGGTGATTACTTGGTAATTCCGCGCGGAACTATATACCAATTTGAGTTTGATGGCGAAAACAACCGATTGTTTATTACAGAATCGTTTAGCCCCATAGTACCACCAAAACGTTACCGCAACAATTTTGGGCAATTGCTTGAGCATAGCCCATATTGCGAACGCGATATAAAATTACCCGAAAACCTTAAAACTCACGATGAAACCGGAGAGTTTAAGGTGATGATAAAAAAACAAGGTATGATGTGGCCGTATATCTACACCACACATCCTTTTGATGCCATAGGTTGGGATGGTTACGTTTATCCTTATGGTTTCTCTATACACAATTTTGAGCCCATTACAGGACGTGTACACCAGCCGCCACCGGTACACCAAACGTTTGAGGGGCATAACTTTGTTATTTGTTCATTCGTGCCTCGCTTGTTCGATTACCACCCGCAGGCAGTACCCGCACCCTACAACCATAGCAATGTTGATAGTGATGAGATATTGTACTACGTTGATGGCGATTTTATGAGTCGCAAACACGTTGAGCGCGGTATGATAACCCTACACCCAAAAGGCATTCCACACGGGCCACACCCGGGAACGGTTGAAAAATCGATAGGTGCAAAAGAAACGCAAGAATTGGCAGTGATGATAGATCCTTTTCATCCCTTGCAAATTACCGAGCAAGCTCTTGCCCTTGAAGACCCGGCTTACTGGAAAAGCTGGACTGAATAAATGGTCTTTAAATAAAAGATATTAAAGCCTCGAAAGAGGCTTTTTTGTTGTTTTCAAATCAGTTAGAACCTAATAGTGTCCATCAGTACGTTGTTCACCAATCCTAAAAAATACGTACCTTTGCACTCTCAAAAAAAGATTAAAATTAATGGAAAGAACTGCTATACAAGATACTGTTGCCGAAACGGACTTTTTGCCCATTAACGGTACCGATTATGTAGAATTTTATGTAGGTAATGCTAAACAAGCCGCCCACTATTATAAAACAGCTTTTGGTTTTCAAAGTCATGCTTATGCAGGCCCCGAAACAGGTGTACGTGATCGCGCATCGTATGTTTTGGTACAGAATAAATTACGCTTTGTATTCACAACTCCTTTACAACCAGAAGGTGCTATTGCCGATCATGTGTATAAGCATGGCGATGGTGTAAAAGTACTTGCTTTATGGGTAGAAGATGCTCGCGTTGCTTGGGAAGAAACCACAAAACGTGGTGCAAAAAGTTTTATGGAGCCAACTGTTGAGAAAGATGAGCAAGGCGAAGTAGTACGTTCAGGTATACATACCTATGGTGATACTGTTCATATTTTTGTTGAGCGTAAAAACTATAACGGTTTGTTTTTACCGGGGTATAAAGAGTGGAAAACCCAGTATAATCCTACCGAAACAGGTTTATTGTATGTAGACCATTGTGTAGGCAATGTTGACTGGAATGAGATGAATACTTGGGTTGATTTTTATGCCAATGTAATGGGCTTTCAACAAATATTATCGTTTGATGATAAAGACATTTCAACCGAATACTCAGCACTTATGAGTAAGGTGATGAGTAACGGAAATGGTCGTATAAAATTCCCTATAAACGAACCCGCTGAGGGGAAAAAGAAATCTCAGGTTGAAGAGTACCTTGATTTTTACAAAGGTCAAGGCGTACAACACGTTGCCATAGCTACTAATAATATTATTGAAACAGTTACCGATTTACAAAATCGCGGTGTTGAATTTTTAAAAGTACCGGCATCATACTACGATACTGTACTTGATCGTGTGGGAAAAATTGATGAAGATCTTGCTCCATTAGCTGAGTTAGGTATTTTGATTGACCATGATGATGAAGGCTACTTATTACAAATATTTACCAAACCTGTAGAAGATCGCCCTACTTTGTTTTATGAAATAATACAACGTAAAGGAGCAAAATCGTTTGGTAAAGGTAATTTTAAAGCACTTTTTGAAGCTATTGAACGTGAGCAGGATTTGAGGGGCAACTTATAGATGACAGATAATAAACCGCACAGTAAAGAAGAACTTGAACTTCTTGAAGGCCCTCGTAAACGTTTAACCGATTTAGGGCTAGCCTTTAAAGTTTTTAAAGAATTTGTACGTGGCTTTAGGGTACTACATTTTGTAGGCCCTTGTGTTACCGTATTTGGTTCGGCGCGCTTTAAAGAAGACCATCCACATTATAAACTAGGTGTTGAGGTAGGTAAAAACCTAGCTCAACTTGGTTTTACAGTAATGACAGGTGGTGGCCCCGGTATTATGGAAGCTGCTAACCGTGGTGCTTATGAAAATGGTGGGCGTAGTGTTGGCTGTAATATCGAGTTGCCTTTTGAGCAATATCCTAATAAATACCTGCACAAATGGGTAGGCATAAAGTACTTTTTTGTACGTAAAGTGTTTTTGGTAAAATACAGCTATGCACTTGTAGTGTTGCCCGGTGGTTTTGGTACTATGGATGAAATGGCTGAGGTGCTTACTTTAATACAAACCCAAAAGATTGAAAACTTTCCTGTAGTGCTTATGGGTAAAGAATATTGGGCTAAATTTTTAGAGTTTGTTGACTATATGGCAGCGGAGGGTACTATTGACGAGGCCGATAAAGACCTATATTTAGTAACTGATGATATGCAAGAGGCTATGAATTATATACAAAAGCATGCTGTTGTAAAGTATGGTTTACGCAAAGTGAAACCAAAAAGCAAATGGTGGTTGGGCGAAAACAAATAACCCTATGGATGCAGTACAAGAGTATATTGCTGCACTAGAAGGAGAAGAGCAAGGCATTGCCCGTTATCTTTACGAGATAATACAAAGCACCTCACCAAAATTCAAAACAAAATTATCATACGGCGTACCCTATTTTAGTATTAATTATAGGGTATGCTTTATATGGCCTTCATCATCGCCATTGACAATTGAAAAAGAAGGCGTACAGCTAGGCTTTTGCAAAGGCATTTTGCTAGCCAACCAACAAGGCTTGCTTGATATGGGCAAACGCAAAGAAGTTGCCATAATAAACTATACCCAAGCCAACCAAATAAACGAAAATTTAGTACGAGAAATTTTATTTGAAGCTATTGAAGTTGACGAGTTAGTGTATAGAGAACGTCAAAATGCAAAACGCTAATTTAAAATAGTAACAGTGCCTTTATCTAAGTGTATGCTTTTATCCCAACCTGTATAGCGAACCAACCAAATAAACACATCATCGGCAGGGCCTTTGCGAGAATACGCACCTGTCCATTGTTCGTTTTTATCGAAACTTTCAAATACTTTTTCGCCCCAGCGATTAAATACCTGCATGTGGTAGTCTTTAACAAAAACATCTACCTGTCCCCAAACATCGTTAAGGTTATCACCTGTGGGTGTAAATGCTGTAGGAACGTGCAGTAAAGGAGCTTGAATTAATTTAACTTCGTTTGATTGTGATTCAGCAAGATTGCCTTGGCTTTCGTGAGCAACTACCTTGTACCAATAGGCTCCCCAGTCATAATCTAATTTGTCGTCGTTGTGGTTTAAAACCGCCGGAGTACCTTGGTAGATTTGTGCAGGAATTTTGCGGTCGTCCCAACGTATTAATTCGTAATTATCAATACCTATTTTCCAGTCTTTATACTCGTCCCAAGTAAGTTTATGTAAATACGGTTCTGAAACACCACGCAATACTATATTACAACCAATATTACTAAAATTGCTAATATGCCCGCATTTATCGGTTACTTGTATTTGGTAGCAAAACGACTCGTTGTTTACTTTTACTTTTTCATCAATAAAAACGGTATCAGTACTTTTAGTGGTGCTGCCATAAAATATATAATTGGGCACGTGTCCATTACTTGTTCTTGGCGCTCTATATATTAAGTAGGTGTCAAAATCATCTTCTTTGGTATCACGCCAAATCAATTTTACGTTTTTATTGTCCTCAACAGTTGCTGTAATAATTTCTGTAGTCTTTATAGGCGCATTAAATTGATCTTTAGTGCAAATAATGTATGAGTTTGCTCCTTTAACCCCACAAATATTTACAGCATATATATAGTAGCAGTAATTTCTATTACGGTAATCGCTTACTGCCATATCTGTATATTCAAAAATATCATTTTTGCCAAATGGCCCTAAGTTAAAAATATTGCCCTGTGGATCGGTTTTAACAATAACAAAGTGTGAAAAATAGGGGTTACTAGTATCAGCTCCTTCCCATCTTATTTTTAAACTAGTAGGTGAACTGGGTACTACACAAAGCACATTGGGAGGGTCGATAACAGGGGGAGGAAGTACTAATATTTTTATGGTAGCACTGTCGCTTTTGGTATCAGGGCAACCTAAGTCGTGTAGTTTTACACGCATATAAATAGTATCGCCGGTAACGTGTTCGCAACCCGGAGTCCAATCAAAACCCATTTGTACTTGCCTAAGTCCTTTATTGGGATAGCTAATGGTTGGTTTAGTGCCGGGGAAACCAGCTTTAGCAAAATCACCTTCGTCAACATCAAAATACAAAGTATCGTAACGGTCAGCGTCCGTTCCTATATATGTAAATTTTATAGGGTTGTTTGCAATAGCTGAATAGAAAACATCATTAACTTCAGGGGCGCGATTTAGATTTTCAAAATCAATTTTAAAGATAGCGTTATTGCAGTTATTACTATTGTTAGTTTCTGAGTGAGCACCCGGAGTAGATGGGAAAAGGCTTGATGCTCCACAGCCTGCACAAACCGATTGGTAGATGATTCCTTTTTTATCAAAACGGCTAGTGCCCCCATCAACATGTTCTCCTTGTATTAGGGGATTAAAGCTTACCCCACCAAAAAAAGTCCCATACAAAATGGTATCTAAGTTTTGTGAGAAAACAGCCAAATAAAAATCAGATCCATCAGTATTTTTTTGATAAGCATCAGTAGTTACAGGCATTTGTGTTGTGTTACCTCCATGCCCTGAAGGGGCTTCATTAACTCTGCCTCCCCAGCCGCTTATAAATATCCTTTCGCATTCATCTACTAAAAATGCTGTCGGAGAAATTTGAGGACGCACAGTACCGTGCCCATATAACATCGAGCGTTGGCGTACTTTTAAATCCGGGGTGTACTTACATATAAATTGCCCGCCATCCGTATGTGAATAGATTGGGGTTGTTATTGGCCATGCACCATTGGTTTGGCCTGTAACATAAGGGTTATCGTATTTATCTACTTTAACAAAGTAGGCTTGGTCGTATAGGCTAGTGCCTACATACGTTGCATTAAGTATCTGATTTCCATTAGGTGCTATTTTTACCATAAAGCCATCGCCTACACCACCCTGATACGAGGTTGTTTCACCCATACCACTGGTCATAAAGCTAAGTCCTGATGTAGTTCCACCGGCAACTAAAACATTGCCTTTGCTGTCTAAATCCAAGCCATTACAAACATCAACAGCAGGGCCGCCCAAATAGCTGCTCCAAACCAAGTCTGTTGCATTTTGGTTTAGTTTAAACACACAACCGTCTTGCCCGCCGGCAATAGTATTTTGGAAAGCATTTTTTATAGGAAATCCAACACCTGATTGTGTGCTTGTAGCCACATATATATTGTCGTTACCATCAACAATTACCTCTCCTCGGTATTGGTCGCCATAGTTGTATGCAAGAGGTGAATTACCAGGGTTAGCATCGCCATTAAGTCCGTCTATGCCTGTACCTCCAATAAAGGTAGAGCCTACCATGCTTTTACCATCGGCACTAAGTACAAATACAAAAATATCGGCTGCTCCATTAAAAGAATTATCAAAAGCATTAGCCGAAACAGGAAAATTATTTGAAAATGTAGTTCCAAAAACGATTAATTCGTTACGACTATTTACCACCATACTGTGTGGTTCTTCGTTATGTGTTCCACCTAAATAGGTAGCATAAATTAGTGTTTTGCCATCACTACTTACTTTATATACAGTAGCATCACGAGCTAAATCTTCGTCCACACCACCTACACCATTTCTAAAATTGGTTTGGAATGCTCCGGGAGTGACAGGGAAACTACCGTTTGATCCTGCATAGGCATACGCACCACCACCACTGTAGGCTTTTCCAGTATTATCCCACGTACCCGTAAACCCCCAGTTATCGCCGAAGGCGCCAGAGTAGGTACTAAAAATAAGTTCGGGGTCGATTATAAAACTTTTGCGACGGTTGTATTTTTCTTTAATATCAAACGTAAGTAGGTTGTCTTTTAACGAATAGTCGGTTTTAACATACTTAATACTCGTGTCTGCTAACTGATAACAAATGGGTGCTAACTCAGTAATTTTACCTACAGAAGTAGTAAGATGTAGTTGCCCACCCCTAAGACTTATATCATCCAAACCCTCATAGCGCATTTTAATCACATCAGGGTTAGCGTTGGGATGTATAATTAGATTATACTTTAAGGCATTATTGCGCGAACCAAATATTTCAAGGTCAATATTAGGGTATAAATCTTTTACCGTTATCTTTTCATGCCCTGCAACACCCGTCGCCCACTTGCTAGGGTCGTTACCCAAGTAAAAGTTGTAATACGTAGGTACAGTTAGTTCTGTTTTATAAGTAGGTGAGGGGTTTGCACCTTCAAATACAACCCTAAAGTAGTGCATTTGCACAGGTTTATCATACTTGTGCTTGTCGTGCATTTCTTTAAAAGGTTCAGGATCGGCCAATAAATAATGCAGTGCGCCATTGGTAATAAATAATTGCCCACTAGGTATATCGGCTCTAAATTTTACATTATCACCCCATTGCCCTTTGTTTTCAACAAAAGTAAGCTGGCCAAATGCAACAGACCCGCCCAAGAATATGAGCGAAAATGCAAGGAAGACAGATTGGTATACTAACTTTAACTTCAAAAGTAATGCGGTTTTATATGTTATAAATATAGAGTGTTTTTGCTAATGAAATGTTGCACGTACTTTTGTAAACGCAAACCAAAGGCCAAACGTTGCCATAATGGTGTTATTTTATTGATAATTATACAAAAACGAAGTTTTGAAGATTATATTTTTTGGTACTCCTGATTTTGCAGTGGCATCATTGCAAAAAATGGTAGAAGAAGGTTTTGATGTGGCAGCGGTAGTAACTGCACCCGATAGACCTGCAGGACGAGGATTGAAACTGCAACAATCGGCAGTGAAACAATATGCTGTACAAGCAGGTTTACCTGTGCTGCAGCCCGAAAAACTTAAAAGCCCTGAGTTTATTGAAGCATTGCAGGGATATGATGCCGATTTATTTGTGATTATTGCTTTTAGGATGCTGCCCGAAATTGTTTGGAATATGCCTCCTTTGGGTTCAATCAATTTGCATGGGTCTTTACTGCCACAGTATAGAGGTGCTGCGCCAATAAACTGGGCGGTAATAAATGGAGAGAAAGAAACAGGGGTAACCACATTTTTTTTAAAACATCAAATAGATACAGGCAGTATAATATTGCGCCAAGCTGTACCTATTGAAGAAAATGATACTGCAGGAACTGTATACAATAGGTTGATGCACACTGGAGCTGAGTTGATGGTGAAAACCTTATACTCGATAGAAGATAAAACGTATGTGCTTGAAGAACAGGATATGACCGATGCTACACAGCACGCCCCCAAAATTTTTAAAGAAGATTGTATTGTTGATTGGAGTAGAACAGTTGAGGAGAACTACAATTTTATCCGTGGACTTTCACCCTATCCAACGGCTTGGACTAAATTGGGAAAATTGACATTAAAGATTTTTTGGGCAGAAAAGAAATTTACTGAACCTGCAAAAACAGGTGCTATAGAAACAGATAATAAAACCTACCTAAAAGTCTCGTGCAGCAACGGTTGGCTTAGTTTGAAAGATATTCAGCTAGAAGGAAAAAAGAGAATGGGTATTGAGGAGTTTTTGCGTGGCTTTGATGCCTCAGTTATATCAACAGCAGGCTAAAGGTCGTCAATCTCGTATACGGTTTCACCTTTTAGGTTGATGAAATAGTATATCACATAGCTAAAATCGGTATCGGGTTTGGTGATGATAAACTTTAGCTCGTACTCTTTTGATAAATCGTTAAAACCCAAAAACTGCATATCGTATAGCACCGCGTGATTTATAAAATCCTCGTTAAAATCTTTAGTAAAGGTGTGTTTGGTTATCAGTTTTTCACCACCGGTATATTCGGCAGCGTTGGGCTTTAGGGTGTATTCAAAATCAAGGTAAACATCTTTTATCACCTTGCCTTGTGCTTGGTGCACAAATACCACCATGCTAGTATCAATAGTTTTTTTGGTAGTTACAATACTGTATTTTTTATTACCAATAGCAACAGTTGTATCTTTTACTATGTTAACCGGTTGCTCAGGAAAATTATGTTGCACTTCAGCAGTTGCCTGTGCGTTTTCTTCAATCATAGGAGGCAAACTATCGGTAGCTACCTCTTGTTTAGTATTGTTTTTGCAGCCTGCAATAGCACCCAAAACTATTAGTGTGGCCATTATCAATACTGTTTTTGTTTGCTGCATAAAATTATTACTAAGTGCGTTGGTTTGGTACACAAAGGTATAAAGTATAAGCAAAAAAATGTAAAATGTTAGCAGATGAGTTTTAAAGGCTTAATAAAAACAAAAAAAAGCTGCAAGTTTCTCAACTCGCAGCCTTACACACTTATACTTTGAGGAGGTTGTTTTATACATCTTTACCTCTTATCAGTCGCATCAAAATTGATATTACAGCGAATACTAGTAGTATATGTATCAGACCTGAAAGACTGTAGGCAAAAACGCCTATCAACCATCCTATTATCATTATCACGGCTATTAAATACAGTAAGTTGCTCATAATATTTTCCTTTCTTATTTAGATTTTAAATGTAATTCTTGTTCGCCCCCTTTTTCTTTCAGCCACAGTTCTTCCTCTTTCAAGCGTAATATTTCATACACTCTGTCGGCATCATCATCATCAAAGTCGAGGCGCAAGTCGTTTTTATTGTTCTCAAAACTCCACACACCTTCGGTAGAGAATGAGAAAGTAACATTGCCCGATTTGTAGTTAGAAGTTAGTTTGGCGTTTTGGTCTTTGTCCATCATCAAATCATATTGGTCGTAGTCAGATGTAACATCGTTTCCATTATCGTATGCCTTTTCAATTACCCAAGTATTGGCAACTCGCTCTTCTTTTGAGCGTACACTAACTATAGGGCCTTCTTCATATTTTTTACAACTTGAAGCTATAAATGTTAATACGGTAAATAAAATTGCTGTTTTAAAAATGGTAGTTTTCATATTGATAAGTTATTGGTTGCTTATCCTAGTTCAAGATTGTAGCCAAAAGCGACGTTTTTTGTGTAACTTGTTGTTTTACAGTTGGTAGTGGCTTTTTTGCAATAGCAGTTAAATTGTTTGTTTTTCCCAAATTGGGAAAGTTTATGTCTTAATTGGGAAACTGTAATGATTATTAGGCTATTATCTTTAAAAATAGTGAAGCACAACCCACATAGAAGCAAAGATGTTAGTCTGTTAATTGCGAGATATTCTAAATAACAGTAGTTTTGTCTTGATAACCTTACCGTAATATGAAAAAAACGCTCTTACTTTTCTCAATACTTTCGTTTGCATCAGCACTTATGGCATCGCCCGGTGATACTATTAAAGTACGCTCTCACAATGAGGTGCACATGAACTGGTATGGCAATTTTGACCGAAAAGCCAAATTTCCCGATGCTACTAAAAAGTTCAACAAAATACTAATGCACTACACCTTAGGTTGCCCCAACAAAGGGTGCAGCGAGTGGGATTATACATCACAAGTGCAATTGCGTAAACCAACAGGCAAATACGACAGTACCAAAAAAACTACTCCAAATTTTAAAGTTGGAGGTGCTGCAAAAGCTTCTTTACGTTACAATAGTTTTGTTACTTATAACTATTTTTTCAATACCACTACTAAAGCGATAGACTCTACCGCTAATGATACGCTTAAAATTGATTTGTACAGCGATTCATTAACCCCGTTGGTTAAAACCTCATCGGTGTTGGGCTGGGCAGGAGATTACTTCAAACCTGTATACGATTCAGTAGGTACTCAAACTGACTCTACCTATATTGGTTTCGAAACTGTGCTTACTCGTAAAGACTGGACGTATTACACCGTTTTTGAGGTGTACGATAATTTTGAGTTGGGACGTATTATTACGCCATACAATGGCAATGTGGGCAATACTTGGAAGTATACTTACACATTTGATATAACCGACTATGCCAGCCTTTTACGCGATAGTGTAGAAATACGTGCTCATTATAGTGGCTATCAAGATGGATTTACCGTTACCCTTGATTTTGATATGATAGAAGGTACTCCTGCTCGTGAGTGTTATAAGATAGTGCCTTTGTGGAATGGCTCAAGCGCATACGGAGGAGCAACAACTATAGAAAACTTTTTAGTTTCACGCGATGTGGCTATTGATGCCGACATGAAAGAGGCTAAAATTCGTATCATACAAACAGGTCATGGTTTTGGCGGTGCTGATGGTTGTTCAGAATTTTGCCAAAAGAAACATTTCTTAAAAATTAACAACGATACCAAATTTGAGAAAACTATATGGCGCGATAACTGCGGTGAAAATCCCGTGTTTCCACAAGGGGGTACATGGGTATACAACCGTAGTAATTGGTGTCCCGGTGCAGAGGTAGCTCCTTACGATTACGAAGTAGGGCAGTTTCTTACTGCCAATAGTACTGCTACTATTGATTTGGATATGGAACCCTATACCAATCAAGGCAATAACAATTCATCGTACATTGTTTCAGGAGCCTTGTTTTTGTATAAAAACAATGTTTATAAAGATGAAGCATCGCTTGAAGAAGTGATGGCGCCTAACAATGGCATGCGCTATGCTCGTTTTAACCCTGTTTGCGATTACCCGATAGTTAAAGTGCGTAACAACGGTAGTGAAAACATAAAATCTATCGAGTTTTCATTTGGCCCTAAAGGCGGAACACGCAATACTTATACTTGGAATGGTGATTTGAAACCACATGAGTATGCGGAAATAACAATGGGTACAAATATTAACTTTAGTGTTGCCACCCCTACCAATGCCTTTGAAATGGAAATAGTGAAGGTGAACGGCAAAACGGATGAGGTTAGCTTTAATAATCTTGTTCAAACCAATTACGATGCTACGCCTGTGCTTCCTAATCAGTTTATTGTATGGTTGCGTACCAACAACCGTGCAAGTGAAAACACGTATACCATTACCGACCACTATGGTAATGTGGTATACAAAAAAGACAATATGGCTAATGCCACTCTATACCAAGATACTATTGATTTGATAAACGGTTGCTATACCTTTAAAATCACCGATACAGGTGGTGATGGTATTGGCTTTTGGGCAAACCCTAATGCGGGTAACGGACAGTTATATTTCCGCAGGATAGGCAACGGCCAGTTGATTAAAAACTTTGGTACAGACTGGGGAACATCAACTGTTGAAAGTTTTACCACAGGTTATACTTTGGGTGTGCCTGAGGTTGTAACCGAAAATAATATTACTGTATTTCCTAACCCTACTAAGGGAGAATTTTGGTTGGATATAAACTTAGCTCAAAGCCCAACAGCTACTGTGCAGGTGATGGATTATAACGGACGCGTAGTATTGAACGAAACCGTTGCGCAAGACCAATTTTATGCTCACCGTATTGATATGGCAGGTTTTGCCAATGGTGTATATATTCTAAAAGTAGCCTCGCCACAAGGCGGTGTGTTCACTCAAAAACTGATAAAAACCGAATAGGTTTAAAAAGACATCTCTATAGTATATTAACGAATAAAAGCAGGGCTTGCCCTGCTTTTATTCGTTATAGCTAAGAAGTATTATTAGCGATTTAAAATTTAGAAATAACAACAGGCCAATTATCTTCAGTAATAAAATTACCACGAAACGTTAAACTGCGATTACTTATATAAGGTGCTTGCTCTTTATTAGAACTAAAAAAGCAACTGCCACAAGTGTAGGTATGAATTTTTTCTTCAAAATCAATAGCAAACAAGGTATCGGCAAAACTACCGTCTATTGCTTTTACAATAATATTCATCCCTTTTGTGGTTTTTTCTAATTTCTTTAAATAAACCTCGTTGTAACCAAATATATCATAAGTTGGCTCTTCAAAATAATACCTGTTATATCGGTGTAAAATAGATGAATCAATACGCGCACCCGTAGTAGGGTTGTACAATACCATCACCATAGTTTTAATTTCAGCTTCACTAAAACCTTTATTATTAGTGTCTGTATTTAGTTTAAAAATAATTTCCTCTTCCACAAGTTCAATACAGTGTTCATCATTACAACAGCTTTGTACTAAAAATGCCAATAAAAATAGTACTAGTAAACTTTTATGGTGCATGGCTATAACAAGTTAAATTGCTTTAGGTGATGGGTAAAGTGTTTGTTCTGAAAAATTACCCACTCGTCATAATTAAGAGCCCCAAAATAGGGATGGTTTTCAGTTCTCTTTTTATCGGTACTATAATGCTGTTCAAACTTTTCCATTTCCTGTTTCAAAACTGTAATAGCTTCTTGCATATTCGTAGTCCTATAGGGGATAGGGTCGGGAGGAAGTACGGGCGATTTAAAATTTTGCACCAATTCCCTGTCGCTAAAAAGCATAATACGTTTAATTTTCTCTAGCTTATCGGGTGGAGTTTCTACTTTCACTTGCAGCGTACCGTTACTGGCACTAAAAACATCGGCAAGATGTTCAATCATGTGTTGCAAAGTCATACTGCCCCATTGAGGAGGCATATTGTGGGGCAATGTAGCAATGCGCTCAAAATCGGTTTTTCTAAAATCTTCAATCTGCATACACTCAAATATAACAAGTTAAAACTTACGCACACACATTGCACAGTATGGTTTTTAGTATTGTTTTTTATCACCTTTGCGCCTTCTTATGGATAATGGCAATCAAAAACTTTTCACGCGTCAGTTTTGGCAACTTTCGGTAGCGGTGTTCTTATTTTTTGCCAGTTTTAATATGGTTATTCCTGAGTTACCCAATTTTATCACTCAACTGGGGGGCGAGGAATACAAAGGATTGATAATAGCACTTTTTACACTTGCCGCCGCCATTTCACGACCTTTTAGCGGTAAACTTGCCGATAGTATAGGGCGTGTGCCTGTAATGTTGGTAGGTATATTTATGACGGCTTTGTGCGGATTGCTTTATCCCCTTGTGGCATCGTTGGCTTTCTTTTTGTTTTTGCGCTTTTTGCATGGTTTTTCTACGGGTTTTGCGCCCACTGGTTCTATGGCTTATATAGGTGATATTGCCCCTTCGCGCCGCAGGGGAGAGGCTATTGGCTTGGTAAGTATGTTTGGTACTGTAGGTATGGCCATTTCACCCATGTTGGGTAGTGTAATAGCCAAATATTTTTCTATCGAGGTGATGTTTTACGTATCCTCAGCCTTTGGGGTAGCATCGTTTCTTATTGTGCGCCCCCTTACCGAATCGTTATCCACCGCTAAAAAATCAACACTAAAAGAAGTAGTAAGCTCTTTCACAGTTACCGTCGATGATTTTTACGAACCACGCGTACTACGTCCTGCTGTTTTATTAATGTTGGCTTCGGTGGGTTTTGGAGCTGTGCTAACCGTTATACCCGATTTTAGTTTGTACGTAGGTTTGGATGATGAATACAAAGGGGTGTTTTTTGCGGTGTTTACAGGTTCAAGTATGCTTACAAGGGTGTATTCGGGCAAACTGTCTGATAAAATCGGGCGGATAAAAACCCTGCGTTTTGGCTTTGCTACTTTGGTAATTGCTTTGGTGATGTTGGCATTTGCGCAAGAGCCTGTTTTGTTTTTTACGGCAGGTGTATTTTTTGGTATTGCATTGGGTAATAACTCGCCTACCGTAATGGCTTGGACTATTGATATGAGCGAAGATAAGTATAGAGGTCGCTCGATAGCTACTGTATTTATTGCGCTTGAAATTGGTATTGGTGGCGGTGCAATGCTTTCGGCTTGGTTGTACGGTAATAACCCTGCTAATTTTAAATGGGCATTTTTGGGTTGCGCCGCTTTGGCAGCACTGGGCTTGGCCTTATTGTATAGAGAAATGAAAGCCAAACCCCTGCCTATTGCTACTGAAAACGAGGGAGATAAGTCTTAAAACGTTTTAATTTTAAATTCTTTATCTAAAAAGTAATTGCTGTTTAGGGTATCGGTTTTGCCTTCTTGGCTATGTATAACTTGGGTTATTACTTTGTAATACTTGTATTGACTATCGTCAGTAGTTTTTAGTTTTTCTTGGCAGTCTTCGTATTCTTTGTTTGTTCTGCTTTGTTTTTCCAACGCTTGGTTCAGTGTGTTTTGTTCGGGTTCAGCCAGTATGGGGCTCACTTTTTTTGCTGCATCAACTACCTTTTGTTGTTTTTCTATGTAGTTGTCAACCGCATTTTTTATGTTCAATGTCAATGCACAATAATTTTCAGCCGCCATTTTTTCAGTAGCACTATCAATAGATTCTATTATCAAAGTATCTAAGGTGCTGCTTGCACCTACAGTGATGGTTTTAAAATGTGATTTGATGGCTGTATAGCAAGCTGTTTCTATTTTTTGGCGTTCTTCAGCCGCTTTTTTTGCATCCTCTTCGGGGTTGGTTTTTGGTGCTGATGGTTTACAGGCCACTGCCAATAGAACAATAAGGCTAAGGGTATATACTACTGTTTTTTTCATAGGGGTTAATATTTTATGTTGATGATTTGTAAATGGTTATATAGCTAAATTGTTTGCCTTGTTAATTGATGCTACTAAATGCTTAATGTTTTCTTTAAGCCCGCCTACATCAAAAACCTCATTACTTATTTCTACAACTGCTTTTGCCAGTTTCATTTTATCAATATTCTTTTCAATAAAAATATCAGTAAACAAATCATACTCGCTTAGTGTGGGGCGATTAATTTTGGTTAAGGCTGCATTAAGAGTTTCTATATCAATATAGTTCTCAATTTCTCTGCCTTTGGTTAGAATATGTTGTTTCTTTTGAGTTGTAAATTCAGTAATCATACGCTCTTTGGTGGCATTGATAATCTCGTCGGCCTCTTTTTTGTCACTGTCAATAAAAATAGCTGCATTTCTATTGATTTTGTTGATGTTTATAAAATTACTCACTTCATCATCATTCTCTTCAATAGTAAGATGTGATAACAAGCGACCACCATAAAACATAATAGTGTAATGGATACCTTCTATTAATTTATCATTACTTTCAATACTAATCCAATGTCTTATATAAATTCTATCCGAAGGCCCTTCTACCCAAATAATAAAGTTGGTTTGTAATAAATCACTTGCCTGATAGCCTAAATCATCTAGGATATGATTTTTACTGTTACTATCAATAGCTTTTTCAACCAAAGTCCTATTCCCATTATGCCAAACTCTATATATATCCAAACCTTCCTCATTTATAAAAGCGTTTGAATGCGTGGTTATAAAGTACTGGTTATTGGTGTTTTCTACTAAGTAACGTATAAACTTACGTTGAACTTCTGGATGAATAAATATTTCAGGCTCTTCAATACAAAAGATACTATTCTCAATGTTCGTTACTGCAAATGCTAAGAGTATTAATTGGTGAAGTCCTGTGCCTAAGTTTTCTATTGGCCTTAATGAATGATCTTCAGTACTAAGTTTTAGTTGAATGCTATTACTAATAGATATGCTAATTTCAAGATTTGGATTATTTAATATATCTTTCAAAAAATTCTTAAAAAGTTTTTCTTTCGCAGCAAAATGATAGTCTGTTGCCTCATAATATAAAACATTCTTTAATTCTTGAATAAAATATTTTCCATTAAAAACCTCACTTCTTTTTTGAACACTTTTATCAATGGAATTGTCTTTTTTGTCATTATCAACTTTTCTATAGTTTTCAATTAAATATGTAGGGTGACTAAGAATATAATTTTTTGAAAAATCGAGCAACCCATTAAGAAAATGGCTACTGTTTCCTTCATTATTTTTTGCTTTTGAATTAAGTATTGGTGAGGTAAAATGATAAAAATCAGGGCTAAAAAGATTTTCATTTAATGAATAATTATATTTAAACCATATTTCTTGTGAATGGTTATCAATTGTAAGCCCCTCTAAAATATTTTTCTTAACTTGATCCTTATATTCCTTGATAAAAGATTTGTTATGCTTTATAGCAAAATCATACATTTTAGCAGCATCAAAATTTGGCAAATCATTTTTATATTCTGTATGTTTTCTAACAGCTTGACCAAAATCAATATCAATTAGCTGACTTAAGTATGATATAAACCTAAGGATGTTAGACTTGCCGCTATTATTCTTGCCTATCAATACATTTACTTTTCCAAGTTTATCTAGTTCAACTCCTTCGCTATCTATGCTGCGGTAATTGTAAATTCTTATTCCTTTTAAAAACTCCATGTAGATAGATTTTTGTAAAAATAAAAAACCGTTACTAATTTCTTAGCAACGGTTTTCGTTATTTTCAAAATAGATATTCTAGTTCTTCACACCCATTTCGGTAACTAGGTTTTGGGCGTGGGCTATATCTTTTAGTACAAACAACACATAGCGAATATCAACCCCGATAGAGCGGCTGTACTCTTCGTTCCAAGCATAGTCGTTTATACAGGCCGATGTAGCACGATCGAAGTTTACGCCCACAAGGTTGCCTTTAGCATCCAAAATAGGGCTACCGCTATTACCGCCCGTAGTATCAAGGTTATACAACAAACACACTATCGATTTTTGATCAGCACGTTTCAGCACTTCTTTTATTTCATTTTCAAGGTAATAATCACCGCTTGTTTTGGCTTTTTCAATTATACCTTTAATGGTGGTAAAAGGTGCGTTATACTCACCATCATTAGGCCAATAGCCTTTTACATTTCCGTAGGTAAAGCGCAAGGTACTGTTAGCATCAGGTATAAAGTTGGCTTTGTGGTAAAGCTGTTTCACATCTTGCAGTTTTGCGCTAAGTTCTGTTAGCTTATTACGGCGTTCAGCATCTTTTTGCACAGTTTCGTTATACAGTCCAAAAGTTGCCCCTGCAATATCCACTAATGGATTGCTAATGGCTAAAAATGCTTCGGGGTTCTCGTCAAATAGTTTTAGCATAGCTGCACGGTCAAACATATTGTTTTTGGTGTCGGCAGCATCAATAGTTTGTTGTATTTGCGCCTCGTAGTTTGCACCAGCAAAGGCTTTGTTTACCGCTTCAAGTTGTTCGTTGGCAGGTAATTGTTTGCAATACATTAGCAGCTGAACTAACAGCTTTTTATCCAACTCTTTATAGGTAATAGTATAGTTTTTTTCTAGTAAAGCACGTTGCTGTGGCAAAACTTCTTTTAGGTATTTAGCCTTGTCGGCATCATTTAGGTCTTTTATAGCGTTGCTATGGTAAGCAATAAAGCTGGCTAAGTAAAACGCGCCGCTGCTATTAAACAATTCGCCCAAATAATAATCGCGGTTGGCGGTTGCAAAAATACCTTTATAGGTACTGTTAATATCCGTAAACAGTGTGCCGTATTTGGCTTTCAGTTCAGGGTTGGCATCAATCATTTTCTGCATGGCCGCTTCATCAGCTTTTTTGTCGGCAATAATGGTGGTACGCTCTAACCCTTGCATTTTACCTTTGTAGTTTTTGGTTACGTTGGCACGGCGTTTTATATAGGTTGATAGCTGAATTTCAAGCTCTTTATTGTTTTTCGATACTTGCTTGGCTGTTTCTATCTGGAAATCATACCATTCGCTAACATTGGGTAAAATATAATCGTATTGGTAGTCTAAAAAACTGGCAGGTTGGTGGCGATAGGTGCGGCCGGGGTAGCCCAACACAAATACAAAGTCGTTTTCTTTTACACCATCAGGGTTTACTTTTAAGAATTTTTTTGGGGTGAAAGGGACGTTGTTTTCAGAGTATTCAGCAGGTTTACCATCAGCCCCTACATAGGCACGGAAAAAGGCAAAATCGCCATTGTGGCGTGGCCAAACCCAGTTATCGCTTTCGCCGCCAAACTCGCCAATACTGCGTTGGGGAATGTATACTAAACGTAGGTCTTTTAGCAGTTGATAACGGAATAGGGTATAGGCTTTGCCCACAAACATTTCTGATATTTCTATCTCCAAATCGGGGTTGGCTTTTTCTTCTTCTTGAGTAATGGTTTTAATGTTTTTGCGGATAATGTCGGCACGTTCGTTGGCATTGGCAGCGTTTTCAGTACCTGCAAGTACTTTTGTCGATACATCTATATACGATGCGGTGATGCGGCAAGTAATAGGGGTGCGAATTTCTTTGCTTTTATCACTTGCTAAAAAACCGTTGGTGATATAATCGTGTTCGGGAGTACTTGCCCCTGCTGCCGAACTAAAGGCACAGTGGTGGTTGGTGATAATAAGCCCCTCGTTTGATACGAATGAGCCTGTACAACCGCCTACACGCACCAAGGCATCAACAAGGCTTACACCTTTGGGGTTGTATACTTCACTGGTTTTTATTTTAAGACCTGCCTTTTTCAAATCAAGTGAACTGATTTCACTAAGCGGAAACATTCCCTCGGCATAGTTGGCTGCAATAAATAGCACGGGACTAATGGCCACAAAGGCAATGGCTATAATTTTTAATAGTTTACGTTTTACCATAGAAGGCAAAAATAGGTTTTTTGTAGTTTTTGTGGGGATAGAATTGAGTTTTGTTTTTTTCTTAATAAGAGTATATTTATAATTGATTTATAAAAAAGAACATGAGTTTACTCTATCAAGGTTACCATAATCCACTTGAGATATTTGAATCGATTTCAAAAAAAATAAAAAATTTTTATTATGTAGTTGATGATATTAAAACATTTGAGACATTGGATTTTTTGACTATTGCTGTGATTAGGGCAAAAGAGAACGTAGTCAATCTAGAGGAAGATTCAGAAGCTGTTAAGGGAATAATGTCATCTTTAATATTCATTGATGAATATTTAAGAAAACTTGGCGATAATGAATATTCAAGGCGATTTGAACAATTAGATAATTTAAGCATTGAATTGAGTCTGAACTTTTTTTATTACTTAATGAAGCATTTTTAAGTAAAAAATATAACCTGTTATCTATTTTAATCGCATACTCTTCTCAAGCAAACGAAAAATTAATTTTAAATGTTACTACCGTTATATTATCTAAAGTTAGTTTTTCTAATCCAAGAAGTGTGGATTTCCATTCGTTGTGGGAGCTACTTTATTATTTAAAAAAGAATAGAAAAAAGTTAGAAGCATATATTAAATCAAATATTATTCTTTCTGTGTATTCAGAAGAGTCATCGTTGTATGATAACTTGAATGGAAAAGTTAATGTACTTGTATACTTAGATACAAATGATGAAGAGAATGTAATGAAAGTAAAAAAAGCGATCTATAGTTTTAGAAGGGCTTTTTGGTTAATTGAGGAAGATGATTTTCCAGATGTTTATGGTTCTTGGTTTAAGCGGTGGGTTTTAAGATTTTCACAAATAACGAGAGACAAAGCGTTTAAAGATAAAATGCAAGAAATTGAGTATGTCTTAAGACAAGCTACTGTAGAAAAATTTCAGGCTGAAAATGATAATCTGAAAGGCTTAGCTGCAGCGGAAGTAATTAAATCAATTTCTAATGTTCAGAATGCTGCAATAGTAATAGGAACAATAATAGTAATAAAGGTTACAGGTGATGGTGGTGAGAGTGAAATTTTTTCCTACACACTAACAGCTAAAGATTTAATGCTTCTAAAGAAGAATCCAGATATTATTAAAAAACCACATGAACTTCTTAAAGAATTAAATATAGAAACCAATAGTGATTAGATAGACTGAGTTAGTATTTAGAAAGCGGATGCTTTAATATTTATCGGTACGAGCGGACGCTCGTACCAGCGTGGGATATAAATAATGCGATACTGCTTGCTCTCTTTAGTCACCCTAAATTTATTTCAGGGTCTCGCTCTGTATTACACATGAATTGGGCAATGAGATGCTGAATCAAGTTCAGCATGACTGCCCACATCCTGTCATTGCGAGGTCTACCGAAGCAATCGTTTTGTTTAACTCTCCCCTGAATGGCTAATATTCGAACGGTTACACAACTTTTCCCCTCTCTAATTGCAATTAGAGAGGGGCGACTGGCAGAACGTCGGGCTAATACTGTTTCTGGGGTGAGTTAAAGAGTACGCAGACCAGTCATTCCTGCGAAAGCAGGAATCTGTGGGCAAGGCTTAATCGTATCTACCGCACAGATTCCCATTTTAAATGGGAATGACTCCCTCCGCACTCCTTCGACTTCGCTCAGGATGACAATCCGCCCACTCAATGGTTATGCCTTCGCCCCCACCTTTAACTTAGTAGCCAAATACTTGGCTGTATAGCTTTCTTCTACACCCACTAAATCTTCGGGGATACCTTCAAACACAATGTGTCCGCCTGCATCACCGCCCTCAGCACCTATATCTATAATCCAATCGGCACACTTAATCACGTCCATATTGTGTTCAATAATCACAATGGTATGGCCTTGTTCTATAAGGGCATTAAAGCTGCCCATCAGCTTGTTTATATCGTGGAAATGCAAGCCTGTGGTTGGCTCGTCAAAAATAAACAGTATGTGTTGGTCTTTACTGGCTTTGCCTAAAAACGAGGCTAGTTTTATACGTTGCGCCTCGCCACCGCTTAGGGTGCTGCTGCTTTGCCCTAGCGATACATAGCCCAAACCCACATCTTGCAAAGGTTTTAGTTTGTGGTGTATGCTGCGTGCATCGGCAAAAAAGTCCATTGCTTCGTCAACAGTCATTCCCAACACATCAGCAATATTTTTGCCTTTGTATTGTACCTCTAGCACTTCATCTTTAAATCGTTTACCGTGGCAGGTTTCGCAAGGCAAATGAAGGTCGGCCATAAACTGCATTTCTATGGTTGTTTCGCCTTCGCCTTGGCAAGTTTCGCACCTGCCGCCTTCTACGTTAAAACTAAAGAAACTGCTTTTATAAGCGCGAGTTTTTGCCAATGGTTGCGTAGCAAATAATTCGCGTATGGTATCGTATGCTTTTATATAGGTTACAGGGTTGCTTCGCGATGATTTACCAATGGGGTTTTGGTCGACCATTTCTACCTGTGTGATTTTTTTATAATCTCCCTCCAAACGGTCGTGTTGACCAGTTTTGCCACCTGTGTAGCTGCCTATTCCTTTTTGTAGGGCAGGGTATAATACGGTTTTTATTAGTGATGTTTTTCCGCTACCGCTAACACCTGTTACGGCGGTTATAACGTGCAGGGGTATTTTTACATCAACGTTTTTAAGGTTGTTTTCTCTTGCGCCTTTTATTTCTATATGGTCGCTCCATTTACGGCGACGTTCGGGTACGGGTATTTCTTGACGGCCTGAAAGGTATTTGCCCGTTAGGCTGTTTTCATCGGTCAGCATGGTGTTAAAATCACCCTGAAAAATCAAATCGCCACCTTCACGACCTGCAAAAGGGCCTATATCTATCAAATTGTCGGCGGCCATCATCACATCTTCATCGTGCTCAACTATTACAACGGTATTGCCCAAATCGCGCAGCGATTTTAGTACCCTAATAAGGTTTTCTGTATCACGGCTGTGAAGACCAATACTGGGTTCATCTAAAATGTACATACTGCCCACCAAGCTACTGCCTAGTGATGTGGCTAGGTTTATACGTTGCGATTCGCCACCGCTAAGGGTATTGCTTAGGCGGTTTAGTGTTAGGTAGCCCAAACCCACTTCGCGCATAAAGGTGAGGCGGTTGATGATTTCTTTTAGTATACGGTCGGCAATTTTGGTATCGTGCGGGGTAAGTTTTAGTGTAGTAAAATACTCGTGCGCGCGGCTAACCGACATTAATACAATATCAGATATTGAAAGACGTTCTTCGGGTTTGGCTTCGTTTAGCAGCTTAACATAGGTGGCATCTTTGCGCAGGCGTGTTCCTCTACAATCAGGGCAGGTGGTTTTGCCTCTATATTTGCTCAGCATCACCCTGTATTGTATTTTGTATATTTTTTCTTCGATGTATTTGAAGAACTGGTTTATACCCAATACATTTTTGCCTCCTTGCCAAAGCAGGTCTTTTTCGGCTTCGTTTAGGTCGTAATAGCTGCGGTGCATAGGGAAATCGAGGTGTATAGATTTTGCTATAAACTCGTTTTTCCACTCTTGCATGGTTTCGCCACGCCAAGGGGCTACTGCACCTTCGTACACGCTTAGGCTTTTATCGGGTATCACCAAATCTTCGTCAATGCCTATTACCAAACCAAATCCTTCGCAGGTTTTGCAAGCACCGTAGGGGTTGTTGAAACTGAAAAAGTTGGTGTTGGGTTGCTCAAAGCTCATCCCGTCGGCTTCAAACTTTGCCGAGAATTGCAGGGTATGTTCTTTGCCTTCGGGGTTGGTTACTTTTACAAAACATTCTTGGTCGCCTTCTAAAAAGGCTGTTTGTATACTATCTGCTGAGCGTGAAGGAAGTTCGTCGTCGGTTTTATCAGTAAGTATACGGTCTACCACCAAAAAACAGTTTTCAATTTTTAGTTTTTTAAGGGCTTTGGTGTCCTCTAGCAGTTCTTCTATTTTTTGTATCTCATCGTTGGCTTGCATACGGGAAAAACCCTTTTGCAGCAATACTTTTAGCTCTTCGGCAAGTTTACGGCTGCTGTTTATGCGGCTAAGTATCAGTACGGTGCTTTCGTCTTCTAAACCTAAAATAAAATCTACAACATCGCCTACACTGTGGCGTTTTACCAACTCGCCGCTAATGGGCGAAATGGTTTTTCCTATTTTGGTAAATAATAGTTTTAGGTAATCGTATATCTCGGTACTGGTAGAAACGGTACTGCGCGGATTGCGTGTATTTACTTTTTGCTCGATAGCTATGGCGGGCGATATGCCTTTGATATAGTCAACCTCAGGCTTGTTCATCTTATCCATAAACTGCCTTGCGTACGACGATAGGCTTTCTACATACCTGCGCTGCCCTTCGGCATACAGGGTATCAAACACCAAGCTCGATTTTCCGCTACCACTCACACCCGTTATCACCGTCATACGGTTACGGGCTATCTCTACGTCTATATTTTTAAGGTTGTGCTCGCGCGCACCTTTTATTAAAATGTTATTTGCCGCCATAAAAAAAGAAGGTGCAAAATTACAGCACTTTGCACCTTATACCAACACAGGGTTGGATTTAAATGTTTTGTTGATTTAATCTATAAATAGAGTAATATCACCAAAGTATGTTTTGTATTTTGGAGATGTAAATTTGGCATTAACCATTATTTTCTTATCTCTTAAGTTTCTATATGCACCTAATCTATCAATTTTGGTGTTAAGAATACCACTTTCCCCCTCTAAAACATCACTGGTAAAGTCGTCTTCTCGGCTAAGAGATAATATGATTAATGTATCATAATTTGTTTTTTCTACCACTATTGATGCAGAACAATAAATTTCCTTATCATTTTCAGTGGAAGTTTTGTAAACAGGATAATAATCAATCATAGTAGCAGATAGTGTACTATCAGAAGGGGTGGTTTCACACCAATTTATCTCTTCTGCTTCTAACTCCTTAAAATCTACTTTTTTACTGCATTGCACAAGAAACACAGATAAAAGAATAAGCACTAATTTAGCTTTCATGATTTCAAAAGTAGCCACTTTTAAATTTATACTAATAGTGTATAAAGAATTAAATGTTTTTGATTGTCAGCTATCTTTTACCTCACATTAGTTCTAGCTAAAACAAGCTCGAAATGTGAGATATCTCTTGGGAATGCGTAAAAATAGCTACGGGTTATTTCGCCCAAAGTAGTATGGTATTGCGTATGGTTTTTCTTTATTCTAGTGGTTTTACCATTGAGCCCTTGTTCAAAAATCTTATTTGTGTGTTCAATAGTTCTAACTTTAAAAATACCAGCGGGTACATTTACTGTGGTTTCATCGGGCAATAGGGTTGATATTATTTCTAACAAAGTGTCATTGCCATTTATAACAAATTTATTGTCTATTACACCCGCCTTGGTGGGTAAAGCCTTGCCCAATTGGTCTACTAATACGCCGTTTTCTTCTCTCCAAAATGAAACTGAAGGAAACAGTTGAGATTGCACTACCTTTTTAAAGTATGTTTTGCCGTTTATAAGAGTGTCTTTTTCAATAAATGTGCTATCGTAGTATTCGGTAACTGAGGTTGCACCTTGTGCATTAGTAAAATAAGTTTCGTACACCCAGTAGTTGCCCACTTTTAAAGCTGCATATTCGGGTACGGGTGTAGGTTCTGGCGACGGGTTGTCTTTATCCTTTTTGCATGATGATAATAAAATAATGCAAAATAGGGCTGCAACAGAAAACATTAGTTTGATATTCATATAGATAGTTGTTGGTTAGTTTCAGTTTGGTAAACGCCGTTTAAATTATTTTAGTACTCCTTTTATCGAATAGGGATTGTTTCAATTTTCATTTAACAGTTATTATTTGTTTTTTTGATGTCAGAAGTGTGATGTCGGATGTCAGGGGGATAGCCGAGCCTTTAACTCACCCCAATTTATTATTTAGCTCGATTTGTGTCACTGCGCCCCTCTCTATTTTGTAAGAGAGGGGAATGTTGAGAAGTCGGGCGGTTTTGTATTTTGGGTGAGTAAATTACTTTAGCATCGAGTTTCAACCTGTAGCTGTATCATTGCCCGCAGGGGGGCACAGCGACTTAATTTCTTTTAGAGCTAACCATATAAAAGTATTCATACAAGCCTATAATCTGGCTTAGTAACTTTGCGTCTTCAACACTTTGCGTGAAATAAATCATCGGGTTAACTCACCCCTAATTCATTCTTTGGTCGATTAGCTTGTCTATATTTGCCTTACTACTGACCGTAGACTATATGTACTTATACAATGGAAATACTGTACCCGATTTGAGTATCGAAACGAGCAACCGTGCTTTTAAATACGGTGATGCTTTTTTTGAAACGATGCTGTACCACAAGGGGCAAATTCCCCTTTTGAAACTGCATATTGAACGTGCAAACAGAACGTTAGGGTTGTTAAAAATGCAGTTGCCCGAAGGTTTTGGTACTAATGATTTTGAGCGTTTAGTATTAGATTTTTTACTGAAAGAAGAACACCTAACAGCCAAAGTGCGTATCAGTTTTTGGCGTAATGGGGAAGGGGCATATCTGCCAACGGAAAATTCAACCTCGTATATTGTTGAGGCTACACCTATAACTGCCCAGCCGTTTAAACTGAATAAAAAGGGTTTAACCCTTGATATTTACAGAGATACCTACAAAAACACTGATTTTTTGGCTAACCTTAAAACAGTGGGTTGTCTCACTTATACACTGGCTAGCTTGTGGACACAAGAGCAAGGTATTGATGATGCAATACTTTTAAATAACTATGGCCGTATTGCCGAATGTACCAGTAGCAATATTTTTATAATTAAGGGCGACGAAATTATAACTCCACCACTAAGCGAAGGATGTTTGGATGGTGTGATGCGAAGGCATTTGCTAAACACATTGCCTCAAAAGGGTTATACAGTTGCTGAACGACCTATTGAAATTGAAGAGCTAAACACCGCCGATGAAATTTTTACCACCAATGCCTTAGGTATTAAATGGGTGGGAGAGGTGATGGGCAGGATATATCGAAACAATGAAATATTTTTGATTAATACCTTTCTTGGTGAAGTAGTTTAGTTGGTATTTTAGGTTATTATTGGCAATAAGATGTTGAACTAAATTCGACATGACGGAATTGCTGTCTTTAATGCTTAATAGCCTAACTACTTGCCTGCCTTTAGTAATGCTAATTCCGAAAGCTTTCTAGACAGCATCTTTTCTACATTATACATGAATTGGGCAATGAGACCTTGAAATGAATTCAGGGTGACGGGCTGGGTTAATTTCTCTAGGTGTAACAAACTGTAACACTTAGCTGTTATGTTACACTTAAAGTATTACTTTATGTATAATTATCATAAAATCAGTTCTTTATGATGTAATTTATGGTTTTTATTTATGCTTAGGTTGAAGGGGGTAACTGGTAACACTTTTGGTGTTACCTGTTACCCTGTTACCCTGTTACCCCTATTCTTGAACTGTATGTATTATTTATATATTGTATTGATAACAAGAATGTTAATGGTTTAAGATATACTGTGTAACATAACGTAACACTATGAAACGTTACACAGTGTTACACTAATGGTAATGCTGTTTTTTTATTGAATTGATTATTAATACTATATGTAATTGGGGTAACAGGGGTAACACCTGCAACAGTGTGTTACCCCTGTTACCCCAATTTACCACTGTACACTTATTACCAAAAGTAAACACTTGTTGTTGTATATATTAGGGTGTATTTGGTAGTAAAATATTTATAAATCAATTAGTTGAAAGTAGATTTTTTATGGTAAGCCGTTGGTAGCTTTTTGCAGTTATTACCCCCGCAGTTTTTTTAGCCCATTATCATCTATTTTACCTCAGCATTTCAACCCAAATGTGTTTGTTTTAGCCCTATAAATAACTGAAACTGCCTATACGGTAAGTATATGTAGCATTAGTAAAAATAGGGTTATGCAGGGTGGTATATTGCAAGTGCAGTTTAAAAAGTCATCATTTGGTTTTCTGCATTTTTCTATCAATGCGCATGAAGTAAGTAGTAAGCAACAAGCGAGTTAAGGTAGGTTTGTTTGTTCAAAGTACTTCCCCACAATAGTGGGGTTTACTTTTTATAGCAACTACTAAAAAACAGAAGCTTTTACAAATTCTTGCAGGGCATCGCTATCAGCAGTTGTAATGTCATCCTTTCCGCCATCCCATGCTTTTTTACCTTTATAGATGTATATAATATGGTCGCCTATATCAAATACCGTTTTCATATCGTGGGTATTAATAATAGTAGTCATATCATACTCTTCAGTAATCTCTAAAATCAAACTATCAATCACGCGGCTGGTTATAGGGTCTAGTCCGCTATTGGGTTCATCACAAAAAAGGTATTTAGGGTTCATAGCTATCGCACGGGCTATACCCACACGTTTTTTCATACCCCCGCTAATTTCTGATGGTAGCAGCTTGTTAACATTTTGCATATTTACCCTGTTAAGGCAAAAGTTTACCCTATCGTGCTTTTCCTCTTTGCTCATTTCGGTAAACATATTCAGAGGAAACATTATGTTTTGTTCTACTGTAAGCGAATCAAACAAAGCACCTCCCTGAAAAAGCATACCTATTTCACGCCGAATTAATTTTTTCTCGTCGTAATTAATAGTAGTAAAGTCTTTTCCCTCATACAAAATCTCACCACTATCAGGCTGCATCAGCCCCACCATACATTTCATTAATACACTTTTGCCGCTACCACTTGCCCCTATAATAAGGTTAGGTCGTCCTTTTTTAAATGTAACAGATACATCTTGCAGCACGTGCTTATCGCCAAAACTTTTATTTATTTGTTTTAGTTCTATCATTATTTATAAAAGCAGTTGTGCCAACAAATAATCGGCAAATAAAACCATAACGCTACTGTATACCACTGCACGGGTGCTTGATGTGCCCACCTCTAGTGCCCCACCAGTAGTGTAATACCCTTGGTAGCACGATATACTGGTGATGATAAAGGCGTATACTACTGATTTGATAAGTGAGAAGGTAACAGTGAAACCTCTAAAGCTTGAGCGAGCTCCGCGAACAAAGGCTTCGCTGGGCAAAATCTCAGCAAGGTCGCCCACCATCATACCGCCCCATATAGATAATCCCATAGCCAACATAATAAGCAGGGGAAATACAAACAAGGCGGCAGTAATTTTTGGCAGTGCTAAAAAGCCCGATGAGTTAATGCCCATCACTTCTAGGGCATCAATTTGTTCTGATACCTTCATTGTGCCAATTTCTGATGCTATGCTTGAGCCTACACGACCTGAAAGTACTAAACAGGTTATGGTAGGCGCAAACTCTAATATGGTACTATCGCTAACAATAGAACCTATTATAGAGTTGGGTACTAAACCGGTAACCAATTGGTAAGCAATTTGCAAAGTGGTAACCCCGCCAATAAACAGCGAAATAATAGCAACAATGGGTAGCGAGCCTATGCCTATAGATACCATCTCCATCATAGTGCGCTGGTAGTATATGGCAAACCTTTCTGGGCGCGTAAACATACTTTTAAGAAATAGTAAGTATCGGCCGAAATGGTAAAAAATATTCATGTATTAAATAAGGCGGTAAAGATAAATGTTTTGCAATGGTATTGCATACTTGCTTTGGCTCAATTGCACTATTTTGACTACTAAACGTTACTTTTATGGCATGAAAACAGTAGTTGTAACAGGTGCATCAAAAGGAATAGGTGCTGCTATAGCCGAAAAATTTGCTTCAGAAGGCTTTGCTCTTGCCCTGTGTGCACGTAATAAAAAAGATTTAGAAAAATTTGCTCGCTATTTGGCACAACAATACGGTGTTGAAGTATTGGCTATGCCTTGTGATATGGCAAAAACCAAAGATTTAGAAAATTTTGCCCAAGCCATACACAACAAGTGGCAAAGCATTGATGTATTGGTAAACAATGCTGGCGTATTTATACCCGGTAAAATAAGTGAGGAAGAAGAAGGTGCTTTTGAAACTCAGCTAAACTTAAATTTAGTAGCACCTTATCATTTTACCCGTAGGGTATTGCCTTTGGTGATGAAAAAGAAACACAGCCATATATTTAATATGTGTTCTACGGCAAGTATTACACCTTATATAAATGGAGGCTCGTACTGTATTAGCAAATATGCTTTGTATGGGATGACCAAGGTGCTTCGCGAAGAAATGAAGGATAAACATATAAAAGTAACCGCAGTATTACCCGGTGCAACTTTTACAGCATCGTGGGAGGGTACTGATTTGCCCAACGAACGTTTTATACCTGCTAAAGATATTGCCGATGCTATTTGGGGGGCTTACAATACCTCGCCATCAACTGTTATTGAGGATTTACTTATTCGCCCCCAATTGGGCGATATAGTATAGGCAAACGTTGGTCTTGTTTTTTCTGTCTGAGATAATAAAAACCACCTTATGCGTAAACTATACAAAGCATTTTTCTTGTTTAGCCTGTTTCTTATTGTCATAGAGGGGAGAGGGCAGAGTACGACAGAAACTATTGTTGGTTGGTATAATAATGAAGAGTTTATAGCTAACAATGCTGTTTTGCCTAGTGATTATCTTACAGAGTTTTGGCTTTTTCCTGATAGTAGTGTTAAAAAGGTTGATAAAACCGGAAATATTACCCCTTTTACAGGGTATGCAGTAGGTCAGATATTTGATGTACAGCATGAGAACTGGAACGCAGTTGCTGTTCCACTGCAATACAATATACCTAGTATTAGCCCTACAAGATGTTCTTTTGCTGTAGATAGTTTAAGGCTTAATTATACATATATAAGGGGTATTATAGATAGTACTATTATTGATACGTTGTTTTTATACTACTATCAAAACTTTATTGATACCCAAATTCTTCAAACAAAGTATGTTTTTTCTTCTAACAATGCCATGGCAATAGCATTTCCTAAGGGCTTTAATCACAACACTAAAACAGGCGAAAATTTTCATAGCGTTGATACAATATTGCTAACAACTAAAGATACATCAAGCCGATACGGAGTAAAAAACATTCGTGAAAGACTTAATGGTACGTACTTTCAAGGTGGGCGTCCAATTATCGGAGTCTCAACATCCAAAATCCTTTTTGGGTATACCATAAACTTTAAGCCAGGGTATAACTATGTTAGCGGAGATACAGTAGGGGTAAGTGCAAATGATAAAAATAAAGCCAACTTGTTTGGCGTATATACTACAAAAGTTAAACTACCAACTAGTTTATATACAGTAAATTATAGTGAAAACTCGGTTTTACTAAGCTATGAAAATGCTTATGGAGGTAGTTATAACAATATAAAGGGTTATGTGCCCTGGGTAGTATATCCAACAGCGCAGTATTTGCATTGTGGTGTTTATATAGGGGGAGCTTGCAGGCCAATAAGTGTGCTGGAGATAAACAAATCTAAAAAAGCCCAAATTACAACCTTGTACCCTAATCCTGTCGCAAAAAATGATGTGTTAACGCTTACCTTGCACAGTAAAGAGACGGCAAATTATACCGTTTTAATAAAAAATATGTTAGGCCAAACCGTATATACTACAAATACTTTTTGTAATGGTGATAGTGAAACCAATTTGGAGTTAGCTATACCAAGTGGTTTATTATTAGGGGTATACTATGTTTTGTTGACTGAAACTACCACACAAACTACTGTTGATGTGAAGAAAATATTACTTACTCAATAATTTTTTTTAATACCACCACAACATTTCAAAACGGCTATTAGTCTATAAGGTTGTAAAAACATTTAACAATTATTTGACATTACGCTTAATTACTTATTTTTGCACTCTTAAAAAACCAACAATGATGAAAAAAGTACTGTTACTGGCTTTAGTAATTATGGCTTATGGTTACGCTTCTGCACAGCAAACCATAGCATTACCAAAGGACTACAAAAATTATCCATCTTCTGACAAATTCTCTCCATCACAAAGCACCTTCTCTAAACAAGGTGGTTCTGTTAATGGTTGGTTCGATCCAGAAGAATTTATTCGCAACAACGCTACGGGTCCTTTCGACAATTTCGTAAGCCTTGTATTCCCTGATTCTACAGTTGTTAATGTGAATCAAAACAACGAAGTAAGCTCTGTGTTCTCTCATGCTTGGGGACACCTTTTCGATTTACGTCACGAAAACTGGGCTGCTGTACCTAGCGATCCAAACAATCCTATTCAACCTTTTGCACAAAGAGATAGCTACGTTTGGGATTCAGTAGGCTTTGCTTACCTATATCGCAGGAACAACGCTGATGTTAATGTTGTAGATACTTGCTTTGTATACTACTATAACAATGCAACTACAGGTCAAATACGTCGTGGTAGCATTATTTTTAACACTGGTGATACTATGCTATATGCAGGTGTTGAAGGTTTAGATCAAGCTCGTTTATCAGGTGAGTCTTTCTTTAAAGTAGATACTGTATTGTTAACCGCTGCTGATACTACTACATTCTCATCAACAGGTTGGGGTTCACGTTTTATGATTTTGCCTGTAGGCGCTACCATTTCACGTACCACCGGTGATGCAATTAGCCGTAACCCTGCTAGCTGGTTTGCTTATACAGTAACCTTTAGGCCTGGTCACGCTTGGAACGTAGGTGATACTATCGAATCAAGAGGTTTTACTCGTCCAGCAAATGGTGTTAACTATTTCGGTTACCGCTTTGTAAGTATCGATCAAAACAACGGTGGTTTGCCAGTTACTTTACGTAGCCGCAACTATGCCGATAACTCATTAATACTTTATAGCTCAACTCGCTACGGTCAAACTCTACCTACAGGTTGGAGTGGTTTCATGCCGGGTTCAGCATTCAACTCACCTATTTTCAACAACACTCTTGCTCGTGTTAGTGGTGTATCTACTACCAGCGCTCGTGAGGTTCAAGATTTAGGTTTCTCATTAGGTAAAGCATTCCCTAACCCTGTTGCTAACGGTAATACTTTGTTTATCGACTATGCTTTGAAAACAGCAGGTAATGTTACTATCGAAATTTATGACCTATTAGGTAAAAAAGTTGCTACCGTGTTAAACAACGAAAAAGTTGAAGCTGGTGAGCATACTGCAAGTACCACTGTTGATTTCCAACCAGGTGTATACTTCTACACTTTGAAATCAGGTGATGTACTAATTGGTTCTAAAAAAATCAACGTAGTTCGCTAATAATTTAGTTAAGCTATTTATAAAAGAAAGGCTGCAACATTTGTTGCAGCCTTTTTTGTTATACAAAACTACCTAGGTATATTTTTTTATATGAGTATAGATTGCTCAGCTATTTTTGAGATACAAATTCTAACATATTGTATTTTATGAAAGCTATTAAACTATTATTTTTTGCAGTACTATTTGTTGCGGGGCAACAAGCTATTGCTCAAGACATTTATGTTAACAACAACATGGCAGTTCAGGTTGACATAACTTTTAATTTTGATGCCCCGTGTGGCAAAACTGTAGTTAATGCACCGGCAACCTCCACAACTTTTACACCATATACTACTGGGTGTAATTTAAACTCGATTGTAGTAACATTTGTTGATAATAGCTGTACGCCACCTGTAACTGTTACTATACCTGTAACCATTACATCAAACCCAATAATGTTTACTTATACCTCGTGTGCAGGCACAATTTTTAATTTTGATTTGAATTTTACGGGAACCGATTATACGCTCGAGATATTCTAAATTCCTCTTTGTTGTTAAGAACATAAAACACACAAGCCGTTTGAAACTTGTTTCAAACGGCTTGTGTGTTTTGTATGCTAGTTGATTTGTTTAATCACGTTTGGCCAAGTTTTTTACCACAGCCATTAGTGCTGTGCAATGGGCTATTTGGGTAAGTTTTCCTTTTTTGTCTATCCAAACCTCGCCCTCGCAAAAGTGTAGCATGTTGCCGGGTTTTATTACCCAACCTTTTGCTATAAGGCGTTCGCCATCACCGGGGTTTAGGTAGCTCACCTTTAGGTCGGCGGTTACTACTGCTTCACCCAATCCCACTAACGAGAATGCTGCAAAACCTGTTACCAAATCGCACAAAGTAGCCGTTACGCCACCGTGTGTAAAGCCTGCTTGTTGCAAATGCTTTTCTTCCATTTGCAGCTCAGCTTCTATATAGGCTTTTTCAATAACGGTAAGGTTTGCACCTATGTGGTGCATAAAGTGTTGCCCTTCTAGTTTTTGATGTATGGTATTTACAAAATCAGGGTTTTGTGTTGTGTAGTGCGAAAAATCTTTATTCATAATCTAAATGGCTGCGAAAATAGCCATTAGTAGTGAGATTGCACAGTTTGATAAGGTTGTACGTAAGTTCTGTTGGGTTTTATATCAAAATTAAAGGTAGCAGTATCTACCGCATTATTTAATCCTTGCAAGGTTAGTTTTACTTGCTGTTTGCCTTGCGGCACTGATAAACGAGTATAGTAAAGGGTGTGTGGTAAGCTGTTCCAGCCCCTTGTATCAGCTTGCTCAGTAAAATAATTTATAAGTCCTACCGCTGCACCCAACTCTTCGTTTTCTTTTTTGGTTTGGTGTTCGGCAACTTTTTTCAAAGCCAAACGAGCCAGTGTTTTACCAAACTCTATAAGCATACGGTCGTTAAGGGTTTTCATGGCCGTAGCATTTACATCCTCAACCGCCTCAAAAGGATGTTGTTGTCCGTTAGCAATTAGTGTAGCATTTTGATAAAATGGTTTACGCTCAACATAAGTAGGGAAGGCGGCTCGCACAAACTCAATATCACTTAGGTTACCACTGGCATTGTTATTATTACTATTGCCACCTACAAAAACAGGTATAGAGTATCCGTAGTTGGGATTGTTAAAGGTATACCAGCCTGTTTGTGAACCTTTTACTACTGCAAACTCAGCCGATGTTTGTTGTTTAACAGGGCCAAGACCATTGCCCCAAAAAAAGATAAGATTTCCACCTGTCGCGTCAATTTTAGGGTCAAAAGGAAGATTAAATTTTTTGCTGTAATAATCTACCTCGTTCGGAAAACCTGAGAGGTAGGCAGTACGTAGTAAATCCTTTTTAAGTTGCAAAGGCGCATTCAGTCCAAAAAAGTTACTGTATTCGTCCTCGTAAAATTTTAGTGAGTTACGGTAAGCTATAAAAGCACCGTTATAATCTTTGTTCAACTCGTACACCAACCCCAAAAGCATGTGGGCAAAGGCATTGTGTTGCAGTTTAGTACTTTTGTTTTTGCCCTGCCAGTCTTTATACTTATCGTCAATTTGGTTTAGTTGTATTATTAAGCGACGAGCTTGTACTTGCGCTCGTTCCAAATCGTTCATTTGTATAAAGTTCAATATTTGGTAGTAGCTAAGCATTATCCCCTCAAAGTCTTCACCACCGTATTCTTTCACACGGGGATTAATAAGGTATGATAATGCCTCGCGGCTATAATCAATACCCAAATCTTCCCAGTAGTAATCGGCTTTTAAAAAATACTTATAGCTTTCTTGGTTGTTTCCCAGCATCCACGCTAGTGTACCTCTGTTTAAATAATACAGTACACGGTCTTTACCCTTGTCCCACTTTTTCTCGTTAGTACTAACAATTTTGTAGGCTTCTTTTATATTACCGCTGGTAAGTTGTGCATCAAACTGCGCAGCATTGCGTGCATAATAAGAACACGACGGATAAAGCAAAAGTATGCTTATTGCCAACAATAGGCGTTTAGCCTTATCCGTATGTTTCATTTTCATAGGGTAAAGAGGGAATTTAGGTTGAAAAAAATGTAATGAAGGGAGATGAAACCGCTAACACTTAGTTGCGTATGTGTTTTTTAATTTCTTTATCACCAATCCAAACCTTAATGTTGCTTTCCAAATCAATCAACTCAAGGTTTATTTTGTAGGTAATCACACGGTCTTTTTTGTACTCATCAATATTGCTGTTTATTACACCGTTTAGCATAAAATCAGCACCTTTTTCTTTGCCCCATTTTTTACGGCTTTCTTCGGTAGCAAAAGTTTGTTGGTCTTCACGTTCAGCACGCAAATCATCACGCCCTTCTTTTGCTTGTACTACGGTAACTGTAGCAGTATTGATAAAGTTTTTCTCAATATCTTTAATAAAAGTTTCGGGCTGAATGTCGGGCTCTGTAGTATTGTTACGAATACGACCAACTATTACCACTGGTTTACGACCCATCTTTTCGGTAAATTCTTTTAACCAAGGACGACCAAGAACATCAGATATCATTTCTTCAGAAACCATTTTGCTGTCGGTATCATTCCAACGTCCACTTATATCGGTTTGCTGGCTAGGGTCAATACGGGTTACTTTACGTTGTTGACAAGCACTGGTAATTAACATTAGTGCTAGGGCAGGGGCTACAATGTATGCTTTTTTCATAGTCTGTAAGTTTTATTTAAATAGGGTAAATTCAATTTCCGTTCCAAAGTTAAAAAATCATTGGTATTACTCTATACAACCATACACATAAATACCCCCACTGCTCGTGTGTAAATAGTAAGATTTTATTTATTTATAAGCAGCTTAGATAGTATTAAATCGATATATTAGACTTTTTTATCATTTAAAGTCTTACCAAAATGAATAAGTTTTTAGGTTCAGCAATAGTTGTATGTATTTTGCTTATAGTGGTCGAAGTTTTTAAGGTATACTATATAATGCCCTTTCCCGGTAGTCAAGAAGATGAAACCATACGCATTGCCTATGCCTTTCATCAATATATATGGCTAATGCGCATTGTGGGGTGGGTACTATTGGGTTACCTGTTGTTTAAAGGTTGGCGGGTGAAACCGTGGGCACGCATAGTAATGGCAATTCCTTTACTAATGTATGGTATGGTGGTATATGCCTTTAATTTTAAATTTATGGCTGATAAAATGTTTTATCAACCCGAAACCAAGGTTTTGTTGCCATTGGATGAAAATGTTATTGATACTAAAGATATAGTATTGGGGGTAACCATAAATGGAGAAGCAAAAGCTTATCCGCTAGAGATTATAGGCTATCACCATCAGGTAGCAGACACATTGGGTGGAGAACCTATTATGGTTACTTATTGTACAGTATGCCGCACAGGTAGGGTTTATAAACCGATGGTTAACGGTGAATATGAAAAATTTAGGTTAGTGGGTATGGATCATTTTAATGCCATGTTTGAAGATGAAACCACAGGTAGTTGGTGGCGACAAGCCACTGGTGAGGCTATTGCAGGTGAGCTTGAAGGACAAAAATTAGAGGAGATATATAGCGAGCAAACAACGCTAGAGAGCTGGGCAAATAAACACCCTAATACTTTGGTGCTGCAACCCGATTCTAATTTTGTTGAAAAATATGAAGATTTGGCGGGCTTCGGAAGAGCAGTTTTAAAAGAAAAAGAAAACAAACTTGAAGGAAGGGATACTACATCGTGGGGAAGAAAATCTTTAGTAGTGGGGGTTAGTATAGGTGGTGTTTCACGGGCTTACGATTGGAATCGATTACAACAAGAGCGTATAATTAATGATTCATTTAACAATACACCTATTGTATTGGTTCTCGAACCCGACGGGCACACTTTTCATGTTTTTGAGCGCAGCGTAGATGATGAAGTAATAAAGTTGGTACTTAGCACTGATGGGAAAAGTATGTTTGATGCTTCCCGCCCGATTGTATGGAATTTTAGCGGGCTATGCACCGATGGAGAAATGGAGGATGAACAACTTAAACCGATACAAGCCTACCAAGAGTTTTGGCACTCGTGGCAAACCTTTCATCCTAATACAACAAAGTACTAAGGGTTAATCCTCATCATCAATCCACAAATTGGCCATAGCATTTTGCAGCTCGGCCATAGCGTGTTGTTCGCGGTTTTTCATAGTTAAGGCAATGCCTTTTCTATACACCGTTTCGGCATCGTCTTTTCGATTGGCGCGTTCATATAAAGCACCCAAATGGTAGTATGTAGCCGTGTATTCAGGTTGTTCAGCCATCAATCGCTCAAAAATGGGTTGTGCATCACCATCACGTCCCATACCCACATATTCAATCGCCAAAGCGTAATTTAAAAACGCATCATCAGGCGTATCTTGCAAGTACACTTGCAGTTGCGCTACTCTGTTATTTTCCATCTGTAAAATTCACTTTTTCTAAGTACCTTTGCAGTCCTTTTAAAAACACCACCTAACTAAACGTTTAAAACACTGTTTAATGAAAATTTTAGTTTGTATTAGTGTAGTTCCCGATACCACCACAAAAATCACATTCACTGATAATAATACCAAATTTAACACCTCAGGTGTTCAGTTTATTATTAATCCTTACGACGAGTTGGCACTAACCCGTGCCCTTGAGCTTACCGAAGCACAAGGCGGAACAGTTACAGCCGTTACCGTTGGTTTGCCAGATGCCGATGCAAATATACGCAAGGCATTGGCAATAGGTGCGCACGATGCAGTGCGTATAAATGCTGAACCTAAAGATGCCTACTTTGTAGCTGCTGAAATAGCCGCCTATGCAAAAGATAAAGGATTTGATATGGTATTAACCGGCCGTGAAAGTATAGATTATAACGGAGGGTTGGTATGCGGTATTTTGGGCGAAATGCTAGGTTTACCAAGCATTAACATAGTAACCAAAATAGATGTAAACGGCAACGAAGCCACTTTGGTACGCGATATTGACGGTGGAAAAGAAACCGTAAAAGTAGCAATGCCATTTGTAGCCAGTGCCCAAAAAGAACTTACAGAACCTCGTATACCTAATATGCGTGGTATTATGGCAGCTCGCACCAAGCCTTTGGCAGTAGTAGAAGCATCGGCCAATAAAAACACAGCAGCTTATAATGCGTTTGAATTGCCTGCACCAAAAGCAGGTTGCAAAATGATTTCGGCTGATAACCCTGCTGAGTTGATAAACCTACTTCATGCTGAAGCTAAGGTGATATAATTTTTTTTAAGTTTTAACGATTTATACTAATCTAATAAGAGAATATGGCAGTACTTGTATTTGCTGAAAGCGTTGACGGAAAATTTAAAAAATCTACCCTTGAGGCAGTTTCTTATGCAAAAGAAACAGCTAACCTATTGGGTACAAAAACCATAGCAGTATCAATAGGCAACGTAGCCGAAGCCGATGCAAAAGCATTAGGTAACTACGGTGCAGAAACTGTATACAGTGCAGCACTTGATAAATTTAGCCCTGAAGCATTTGCTAGTATAATAGCCGATGTAGCTAAAACAGAAAATGCACAAGTAGTTGTGTTTTCAAACAACTATTCAGGTAAATCAATCACCCCACTTGTAGCAGTTAAGTTAGAAGCAGGAGTTGCGTCGGGCGTAGTTGCATTGCCCAATACAACCGGCGGTTTTGGCGTACGTAAAAGCGTATTTTCAGGTAAAGCATTTGCCGATGTGCAATTAACAACACCTGTAAAAGTTATAGCAATTACCCCAAACTCATACCAAGTAAACAACAACGGAGGCGAAGCCGCAATAGTAAACTATACTGTTAATTTGAGCGACGATGCTTGGAGAACACAAATAGTTGAAACTAACCGTGTAACAGGTAAAATACCTCTTACTGAGGCTGAGTTAGTTGTATCAGCAGGTCGTGGATTGAAAGGTCCCGAAAACTGGACGATGATAGAAGAATTGGCAGGTGCACTAGGTGCAGCCACAGCGTGTTCAAAACCGGTTAGCGATATGCACTGGAGACCACACGAAGAACACGTAGGCCAAACAGGTATAACAATAAAACCCAATTTGTATATTGCAATAGGTATTTCGGGGGCTATACAACACCTTGCGGGCGTTAGCTCAAGCAAAGTTATTGTAGCTATTAATAAAGACCCTGAAGCACCGTTTTTTAAAGCTGCCGACTATGGTATAGTGGGTGATGCTTTTGAAGTAGTACCCAAACTGATTGATGCAGCTAAACAATTAAAAGCTTCATCAAACTAAAATTGTTAACCCACCCCCGATGCAAAAAATCCAACTCGAAATAGTGGGGCTCACCTCAGGGCAGGCACATGGGTCGTACACCCTTATTTTAGGGGAAACCAATGGTGTTAGAAAACTGCCTATAATAATAGGTAGCTTTGAGGCACAAGCAATTGCCATTGAGATTGAAAAAATTGTGCCTTTTAGGCCGATGACCCACGATTTATTCGTGTCTTTTTGCAATACATTCGATATAAAAATACAAGAGATAGTAATATATAACCTGATTGAAGGCGTATTCTACTCAAAAATAATTTGTCAAATGGGCAACGATTTACACGAAATCGATGCCCGCACCAGCGATGCTATGGCTTTAGCGGTTCGTTTCAATTGCCCTGTAAATACTTTCGATCATATAATGGAAGTAGCAGGTATAACACTTGATAGCGATACTGATGATGAGCCTGCACGTCCTGCCCCACCACCACAAGAAGAGCCCATGCTAAAGCGTGCGCCAAAGCAAAACGATTTATCACAATATAGTCTTGCCGAACTTGAAGCGATGTTGGATGAAGCCGAACAAGTAGAAGACTACGAAAAAGCAGCTTATATTCGTGATGAAATACGCAAGCGAAAGTAATAGCCTCTTTTTATGAATGAAGTAAACATAACCGGTGTTGGTATTGGACGTGGAATATTAGGTGTATGTTTTCTTATAGCTTTGGCTTGGGTGTTTAGCACCAACAGAAAAAAAATTAATTGGAAGCTTGTATTTATTGGGCTTGGTCTTCAAATTCTTTTAGCAATCAGTTTTTTACATATTCCTACCATAACTACTTTTTTTGAAGGGGTTGGAGGTGTTTTTATTCAGATTTTAGGTTTTACCGAAGAAGGTGTAGTTTTTCTTTTAGGGCCTAGTTTGGGTAAAAGCTCAGGAAATATGGGGTTTGTTTTTGCCTTTCACGTATTGCCCACCATAGTATTCTTCTCAGCATTTACATCATTGCTATACTACTTTGGTATTTTGCAACGTATAGTATACAGCATAGCTTGGGTAATGAAAAAAACTATGCGCTTATCGGGTGCAGAAAGTTTAGCCGCAGCTGCCAACGTGTTTATTGGTCAAACAGAAGCACCATTGGTAGTGAAACCCTATTTGGGCTTGATGACCAAATCAGAAATAATGAGTTTAATGACAGGTGGGATGGCCACCATAGCCGGTGGGGTACTTATATCATATATCGGTTTTTTGGGTGGCGGAAAAGAGTTTGCAGCCCACTTGCTTATAGCTTCTTTAATGTCAGCACCAGCAGCTATTGTTGCCGCAAAAATTTTAGTGCCTGAAACCGAAGATTATAATAAGGAGATGAAATTCTCTAAAATTGATGCAGGCAGTAATGTGCTTGATGCTGTAGCAAACGGCACTACTGATGGTTTGAAATTAGCCATAAATGTTGGCGCAATGTTATTGGTGTTTACAGCACTAATGGCTATGCTAAACTATATAATGAAAGACGGGGTAGGAGCACTGCTTGGTGTAAACGAAAATATACAAAGCAGCACCGGCGGAAAGTACGATGGCCTTTCAATGCAATACATAATGGGGTATGTTTTTTCGCCTATAGCATGGCTTATTGGTGTTAGTACTGATGATTCTTTAATAGTAGGGCAAATGCTTGGCGAAAAAACCATTCTTAACGAGTATTATGCCTATACAACATTGGGCAAACTAAAAGCTGCTAATGCTTTTGCCAACCCAAAATCTATAATAATTGCTACCTACGCACTTTGTGGTTTTTCTAATTTTGCATCCATTGGAATACAGATTGGAGGCATAGGTGCACTAGTACCCTCAAAACGTGTTTTATTATCACAATTAGGCCTAAGAGCACTTTTAGGGGGCACAATTGCATGCCTACTTACCGCATCAATTATAGGTATGTTCTTTTAGGCATTAAACCCTTACTGTTAAAGGGTTGTACAGACGTCGTTTTCTATCAAAAAGTTGCGTTGAAAAAAAATAATCGATAAAATTTTTAACATCATTTGCATTTTTCAAAATCTTTTTGCGTAAATTCACGTAAACAAAACGTTAAAACTGTTCCAAAATTTATTCGCCTATAGATAAAAACCTCTACTTTTTAAAATAGCCATAAGGCTGTATTTTTTTTAAATTGTTCTAATAAAGGAGGTTTTTTATGATTACCCATCAGATCACTGACCAAGAGTTGGTACACCACTATGTAGAGGGCAACGAAGCTTGCCTTGAAATGCTTATTAAAAGGCATAAGAGAAAGGTATTTACTACAATATACCTTATTGTAAATGATAGGTACATAGCCGAAGACCTCTTTCAAGAAACTTTCATCAAAGTAATTCATATGCTTAAAAACGAAAAGTATAATGAAGAAGGTAAGTTTCTTCCTTGGGTAATACGCATAGCGCGCAATATGGCTATCGATTATTTTAGGAAAAGCAAACGCAGCCCTACTATTACCGACGGTGATGGTGAGGATATTTTTAGGTATATTGAATTGGCCGATGAAAATCGTGAAGAGCAAATTATTCGTCAACAAACCGAAAAGCAACTTCGTTTTTTAATCAACCAATTGCCTGATGAGCAAAAACAAGTTTTAGTGCTTCGTCATTACGGTGATTTAAGTTTTAAAGAAATTGCCGACCTTACTCAAGTTAGCATAAATACAGCACTTGGACGTATGCGTTATGCTCTAAACAACTTACGTAAAATGATGCTTGAAAAAGAAATCAGTTTGCAGTAAAATAAAAATAAGGTTACTTTCGTTAGGGTTATGTACAAAAAGGTGTAAGCCTATGAACTCTACTTATACAAACGACGACCTAATCCTCTATATGTACGATGAAATGGAGCCTTCCACGGCTTCAGCATTAGGGGAAGAACTTGTAAGAAACCCTCAGTTGGCCGAAGAATACAGGAAGCTTAAGGAAATACAAAACAAGTTGGATGACGAACACCAAGAGCCAAACCCCACTACCATTAATATGGTAATGGATTATTCGGCAAGTTTTCACTCTGCGCCCGAGCACCATACAGAGTAGTTCGTCACTTTTTTCAGGTGCTATCAATTGATGCTTTATCGTTTTTCGGTGAGGTGAGCAGTGTTGGATTAATTTATAAATATTCTTTTTTAGAAAAATTAATCTTTGGAAGAGAAAAATGCCATCGAGTATAGAAAGGCTATGTGCAAATTCTTTTAGCCTTTTTCAATCGCCAATTGATATAATAACAACTTAGGTTGAATAGCCGGTTAACTGCTATTTAAAAGGATGTGCTTTTTACTTTCTGTAAAATGTAGCTACATTAGCGTGTGCAAAAGAAAGAACGCTTTACTAAGTTTATAGAATACCAACTGCAACACCATCCGCAGGTAGAAACCGAGTTGCATTACGAAAATCCATTTCAGTTACTAATAGCTGTTATACTTTCGGCACAGTGTACCGATAAGCGGGTAAATATAGTCACTCCGCCCTTGTTTGAGGCTTTTCCAACTCCTGAGGCTTTGGCTGCTACCACTTTTGATGAATTGTTTCCCTATATCAGGTCAATAAGCTACCCCAACAACAAAACCAAACACCTTATAGGTATGGCCAAAATGTTGTCAGAAGATTTTAATAACGAAATTCCTGCCGATATAAAAGAACTACAAAAGCTACCCGGTGTGGGGCGAAAAACAGCCAATGTAATAGCCAGTGTAGTATACAATATGCCTGCAATGGCGGTGGATACCCATGTATTTAGAGTATCGGCACGCATAGGACTAACTACCAATGCCAAAACACCACTTGAGACCGAAAAGCAGTTGATAAAATACATCCCCGAGGAGCATGTGGCCACAGCTCATCATTGGCTAATACTTCACGGCAGATACGTTTGCCTTGCTCGCAAGCCCAAATGTGAAATTTGTGGTATGCAAGAGTTTTGCAAGTACTACGAAAAAACATTTCTAAAGTCTTAATCGTCTTATAATGAGATGAAAACAAAACTTACCTTATTAGTAGTGCTTTTTGCAGTAGCACAGTATAGCCTAATGGCACAAGGTTGCAGCGATGCAGGTTTTTGTACAGCAGGTTCACTGCACTCGTCGGCAGGAGAAGACGAATTTAAAAACAGTGTGCAGGTATATGGTATTTATGGTGTGGGGGATGGTGCTACCTCAATATTTACACCACAGGTAGATGTAAATATCGGTATACAAAAAAAGGGAAGGGTGCAGCTAAGGCTGCCTTATGTTTTTACCTCTGGAAATTTAGGGAATACAAGTGGAGTGGGAGATTTTCAGGTAAATTATAGCCATACTATTATTAGTAAAGATAGCTTTGCACTAAAGGGAATAATTGGTGCACGACTGGCCAGTAATAAAGCCAATATTATACAAAATGGCCGTGCTTTACCAATGCCCTATCAAACCAGTTTGGGCACTAATGATTTGTTGTTGGGTGTAGCCTTATCTTACAAAATGTGGAATTTTACACTGGGTTACCAACAACCTATAAGCCAAATGAACGAAAATGGTTTTGTTCCAAATCCATTAGTGAATGAAAGCGATACCGATTATTACCTGTCGCGCAATTTGCGCCGCAAGGCTGATATAATGTTTAGGGTAGAACGCCGTTTCGATTTTAACAAGTTTCAGTTGGCACTGGGACTATTGCCTATATATCATTTAGCTAATGACGAGGCTACTTTAAACACATTTCCGCAGCAAACTACTGTTGAAGTGAAAAACAGTGCGGGCTTGACATTAAACTTTGTAGTAAACGGACAGTATAAAATAAACGATAAGTTTACAGCCCATTTATTGTTGGGTGTACCTGCGGTAGTGCGTGAAAGTCGCCCCGACGGACTTACCCGTGCCTTTGTGCTTTCACCCTCAATACAATGGTTTTTTTAGATAGCTAAAAAACACCTTTTATAACTTTATCTCTACGGGTTCGCCTAAAAACTTGGGTTTCTTTTTCAAAATATAAACATCAAGTGTGGCTTTTACCCTAGCCAAATACTCGCGCATATTGGTGCGAAAACCGTAGTGTTTGTTTACGCTTTGGGCATTGTATGCGTAAACATCCATATCGTGATAACGTGCAAGAAAAATAGCTCTTTCGTTGTGAAATTGCTGTGATATGATGGTGAATTTACTTTGGCCAAATACAGCCTTACAACGTATTATCGAGTCTAAAGTGCGAAAACCTGCATAATCAAGCGTTATGCAACTATCGGGTACACCATTGGCAATAAGGGCTTGGCGCATATCCTCGGGTTCATCATATCCTTCTATATGGTTATCGCCACTAACAATAAAGTGCTTTACTTTTCCTGCTTTAAATAGCTCAACTGCTGCATTTATGCGGTATACAAAGTATAAGTTGGGCTTACCGTTTTTCTGGTTTTTTACCGTGCCCAATACCAAACCTACTGCATTGTCGGGGATGCTATCAACAGAAGTATAAATGTATTTTTCGGCTTTGTTTTTAATGTGCTTGTTTGCCCAAAACGTAGTGATAAAACCTATTAGGGCTAATAGTATACCTGCAAAAGCAATTTTTTTAATTCGTTTTATCATGGCTGTGGCGGCAATTTACTGTGTTTTTTATTTGAATAGAAATTTTATATGACTTACTAATAAAGCGTTACAGCCCACTTTTATTGTATTGGCACAAAAAGTGTATTCTATTTTATACAGCCCGACGGGTAGTCGGGAAGAAAGGAGACATACACTATGAAAAAAATCTACACAACCCTCGCACTTCTATTGGTATTTGTTGCTGCCCATGCGCAATGGAATCAGCCGCAAAGACAACACGGTAACCGTGTTGTACAAACACCTTATGTACCTGCGCAGGTTACTACACCTGCCGCTTTGCATCTTACTTTAACATCAAACAACAATTACACTATTACCATTGCCAACCAAAGCCTTAATTTTTATGGTAACAGTTTCTTTTTTGAGAATTTGAACCCCGGTTTGATGATGGTTTCAATTGCCTATACACAGCAAACTCCTAATGGAGCGGCTTGGCAAACCGCCTATAACGGAGCTATAAATTTTGAGCCTAACACCCGCATTTTTGCAACTATTGATGCGTATGGAGTTTTGCGCATTACCAACCGTGAGGTAATAGCACAACAATTTCCGCAACAGCCTAATTGGAATAACCCACAAGTGCCACCACAACCACAAGTTGTTTTTGCTACCCAACATCAGTTGGATGCTTTGCTAACCCGATTAAAAGATATACCGTTTGATAACAGTAAGGTACAAACAGCTAAAAATGCGTTAAGATATACCTATTATAGTGCACCACAGGTGAAACAGATATTACAAACGTTTTCATTTGACAACTATAAACTTGATGTAGCCAAATATGCCTATGATGTAAGCTACGACAAAGGAAACTTTTTTGTAGTGGGCGAAGCCTTTTCTTTTACTTCTTATGCTGATAAGCTAGAGAAGTACATTGCCAGTAAGTAACAGACACTAAAACAGATGCCAAGCCCGACTTTATGTTGGGCTTTTTTATGCTCAGTACATTGGAAGTTGGTAATGAGATGCTGAACCAAGTTCAGCATGACAGGATGGGGTGATTTTTGCAAAACTGTTTACTCGCTTTAGTCATGCCGAATTTATTTCGGCATCTCACTCTCCCAAAGTGCCGTTTTTTGGGGATAAGCATTGATAAGTTTAGAATAGAAATTTGTTTTTGTTTTATGTGCAACGAGATGCTGAATCCCGAAAGTATTCGGGACAGCATGACGGAGTGGGTAGTCTTTTGCGTAACCGTTTACTTTCTTTAGTCATACCGAATTTATTTCGACATCTCAATATTCAAATAAGAGTGTTAAAAAACGGGTATGTATACATAATGTCCAATAGGCTTTGCACAACACTTTATGTTGGTGTAACTGCTGATTTGAAGAAACGTGTTAGCCAACATAAAAATGGTACTGGCAGCAAGTTTACATCAAAGTACTTTTTAACCAATTTGGTGTATTACGAACAACTATTTAGTATGGGTGCTGCTATAAAACGAGAAAAGCAATTGAAGAACTGGCATCGTGAGTGGAAAATGAATCTTATAAGAGAGCAAAACCCAAGTTGCGTTGATTTGTATGACGAACTGTTTTAGAATTGATACTGTATTGTTATTTACTTTGGTTTTTGGGCAATGAGATGCTGAACCAAGTTCAGCATGACGGGAAGGGATGATTTTTGCAAAACTGTTTGCTTCCTTTAGTCATGCCGAATTTATTTCGGCATCTCACTCTCTCAAAGTGCCGTTTTTTGGGGATAAGCATTGATAAGTTTAGAATAGAAATTTGTTTTAGTTTTTGTTCAACGAGATGCTGAACCAAGTTCAGCATGACGGGAAGGGATGATTTTTTTAAAGCTGTTTGCTTCCTTTAGTCATGCCGAATTTATTATGAAGCAAGGTTAATCTTGTTTATAGCTATTGAGCAAAAAATAGAATTTTGGGTTTAGTCTTAAAACAACATCTTCATTAGGTACTTGAATAATTTCATGTGTTCCAGAGCTTAGTAGAAATGTAAATGGAGATCTTAAATGGTAATTCTTTATTTTTCTTGAATCCAAGAGAGGTATTGTTTTGGAGTTAAAATAGTATCTAATTCCTTCATTCTCTAATTTTTTCAGTATAATATTTATTAAATTCTCTGAATCCTGTGTTTGCTCTTTTAGGATTTTATAAAATGTTCTTTTTTGAATGTCATTCATTTCTTTACTTATTTTGTATATACAAATATAGTATTATTGTGATAATTATTAAAACAAAAAAATCCCCTCCAAAATTTTGGAGGGGATTTGATATTGTTGTTATCCTTCGACAAGCTCAGGATGACAGAGCGGAAGTTGTTACTTCACTTCTTCGTAGTCAACGTCAGTTACGTCTTCTTTTGTATCGCTGCTGCTTGCACTAGCTCCTTCACCTGCAGCACCATTGGCACCGCCATCGGCTTGTTGTGCGTTGTACATATCTTGGCTGGCAGCAGTCCATGCAGTATTAAGTTTTTCCATAGCAGCATCCATTGCAGCAATATCTTTGCTGGCGTGCGCCATTTTCAACTCTTTTAATGCTTCTTCAATAGGCTCTTTTTTATCGGCAGGTATTTTATCGCCATATTCTTTCAACTGTTTTTCAGTTTGGAAAGCAAGGCTGTCTGCTTGGTTTAGTTTATCGGCCTCTTCTTTTATTTTGCGATCGTTTTCAGCATTTGCTTCGGCTTCGCTTTTCATTTTAGCAATTTCTTCGTCGCTAAGTCCGCTGCTGGCTTCAATACGTATTTTTTGTTCTTTACCGGTGGCTTTATCTTTAGCACTTACGTGTAATATACCGTTGGCATCAATATCAAAAGTTACTTCAATTTGAGGCACACCACGTGGTGCAGGGGGTATATTATCTAAGTTAAACCTACCTAAAGTACGGTTGTCTTTAGCCATTGGGCGTTCACCTTGCAATACGTGTATTTCTACACTAGGTTGGTTATCGCTGGCAGTACTAAAGGTTTCAAACTTTTTAGTCGGTATAGTTGTGTTTGATTCTATAAGCTTGGTCATTACACCGCCCATAGTTTCAATACCCAGTGATAGTGGAGTTACGTCAAGCAAAAGAACGTCTTTTACTTCACCAGTAAGCACACCACCTTGTATGGCAGCACCTACGGCCACAACCTCATCAGGGTTCACGCCTTTGCTAGGTTCTTTACCAAAGAATTTTTTAACAGCTTCTTGTACAGCTGGTATACGTGTACTACCACCTACCAATATAATCTCGTCAATATCGCCCACTGTAAGGCCTGCATTTTTAAGTGCACTGCGGCAAGGTGCAATGGTACGGTCTACCAAATCGCTAACCAATTGCTCAAATTTTGCGCGGGTTAGCTGACGCACCAAGTGTTTAGGCACACCATCAACAGGCATTATATAAGGCAAGTTAATTTCGGTAGAAGTTGAGCTTGAAAGCTCTATTTTAGCTTTTTCAGCAGCTTCTTTCAAACGCTGCATAGCCATAGGGTCTTTAGTTAAGTCGGCGTTTTCGTCGCGTTTAAACTCATCAACCATCCAGTCGATAATTTTGTTGTCAAAATCATCACCACCCAAGTGAGTATCACCATCGGTTGATTTCACTTCAAAAATACCATCACCAAGTTCCATCACACTCACGTCATGCGTACCACCACCACAATCAAACACTACCACTTTCATGTCCTTGTTTTGTTTGTCAAGTCCATAAGCAAGTGCAGCAGCAGTTGGCTCGTTAATAATACGTTTTACTTCAAGACCTGCAATTTCGCCGGCTTCTTTCGTTGCTTGGCGTTGTGCATCGTTAAAGTAAGCAGGCACGGTAATAACCGCTTCTTTTACTTCGTGACCCAAAAAGTCTTCGGCAGTTTTCTTCATTTTCTGAAGCACCATTGCCGAAATCTCTTGAGGTGTATACATACGATCACCTATTTGCACGCGTGGGGTGTTATTATCACCTTTCACTAGCTTGTAGGGTATACGTTTAGTTTCGTCTTTTAATTCGTCAAAAGTGTGCCCCATAAAGCGTTTGATAGACGATATGGTGTTGTGCGGGTTGGTGATAGCCTGACGTTTTGCAGGGTCGCCAATTTTGCGTTCTCCATTGTCTAAAAATGCTACAATAGAAGGCGTTGTACGTTTTCCTTCGCTGTTGGCAATTACCACAGGTTCGTTACCTTCCATTACGGCTACGCAACTGTTGGTAGTTCCAAGGTCAATTCCAATTATTTTTCCCATGTTGTTTCGTTAAATATGTTTTTTAATCAGTTAGTAGTTATCAATGGTAATGCCATTACAAAACGGCGTAAAAATTTCCGAACAATAGTCAGTTTTAAACTAAACTATTACGTGTGAAACTGACAAATACTGACATACTGACATAATTGAGTTACTTTTTTCATTTCATTTACCTTTTAAACCGTTAAAGTATATACCGTATAAACCAAAATATAGCGGCATTAACACCGTTGTATCTATTGAACCTAAAACATACATTATGAAACCATTGCAAAAAATCACCGTGTTGCTAGTAACACTCACTGTACTATGGGGGTGTGAAAGAAGTGCCTCTGAAAAATCAGTAACTCAAGAAAATCAAAACCTTAGTGAAGAAAGAGTTGATGATATGGCGGACATAGCTGAAATGGGCAATTCATCTCAGCCTAATTTTAATGCCTCTAATAACTCAATACAGCGAATGGGTTTGAATGATAGTACCCGAAAATTTGTAGTGAAAGGGGAGTTGAAATTTAGGGTAAGTGATGTTGTGCAAGCCACTTATGCCATTGAAAATAAAACAGTGCAAGTGGGTGGTTTTGTTATACATACTGAAATGCGCAGTAACGAAAGCTACCGATTGCAAACCCAAATTAGTGTTGATACTACTGTGGACGAAATACATTATTCTCTTACTAATACTATGAAGGTGCGAGTGCCAAAAAACCAACTGGATACTTTTTTATGGCAAATAGGTCAACTGGCTGAATATTTTGACTACCGTGTACTTGATGCTAATGATGTGGGTATGGGTTTACTAAAAAATACGTTGCAACAAAAACGACTGCAAGCCTATGAAAAGAAGCAAGAAAAGGCCATTGAAAATAAAGAGAGCAAGCTGGATGAAACCATTTATGCGCAAGAAAATTTGCTAAACAGACAATTACAGGCCGATGAAATGGCTATTGATAGATTAATAACCCTTGACGAAGTAAAATATAGCACCATAGCTATAAATATATACGAGAAAGAAAAGGTACAATATACTCGTGTACCCAAAGTAAAACCCATAGTACCCTATGAGCCAAGTTTTGGCAGCAAGTTGGGCAGAGCCTTTAAAAATAGTATAGGGGTAATGGAAAGTATAGTTTTGTTTATTATTAATATATGGCCAATTTTGGCTTTGCTTGCAGTAGGTATATTTATTTACTTAAGAAGGAAAAGAAGAGCAGTTACTAAGTAAACCAATTCTTTTTTTGAGACGCGACAGGTTTTATAACAGAAAGGGGGACTTAGTAGTCCCCCTTTCTGTTATTTTTTGTTGAATTTAATGTACTATTAAGTAAAATGCCTTACGGTCTAAAGTTTAGGCTACGCGTTTGGCTATTTGTTTGTAAAAACTCTGTTGTTTTATCCGATACAGTAACCCCATTAATAACAAACCTGTTACGGCTGGCAAACAACCCAAAATTACCATCACTAATATTAGTGTACTCAGGTTTCTTTTGCACTATACCAACACCGGGTTGATTTACAGAACGGTAAAGATCAAACTGCTCATCACCCGCCCAATATATAAAGTCAATTTTTTGTACACGCCTATATACATTTTGTTTCACAGGTATGGCATCTGCGGCAAAGGTATAAAAGTTCCCCCCTGATAAATTACTGCGTATTGTACCTGAAACAGAAATATCCTTGTCTTGCACCATAGGCCAATCAAAATACAAATCACTGCTCAATAATTGATTGGTTACCACATCGTACTCATTCCAGTAAAAGCGCATTGTTAAATCATACACTTTAGAGTTTCTGCCACCAGCCCAGTATAAAATAAGGTTTTTAGAAGTATCGATAAGGTATTTTGATGTAGAGGTACTTGGCGAGCTAGCTGTAGGGTCATCTACCAACTTAGTTTCTGCTTTAGCTATTTTACCCGTTTTTGTATTGGTTACCGTTAGCTTATACAAATAATCAGCAGTAAGCTTAGCTTTAAAGCTAAATAATACATTGGGTTCGCTTATAAAAATTCCCGGGTCTTTAGCCACACTGCGATCTTGATTTAAAATATAAGAGGCCTTAAACTGTCCGCCACCGTCAAACGCATCAATTTTTACTTCAATATCATTAAAAAAGCTAGTGTCTAAAACCTTAGCAACTTCTAAAGCACTTTGGTTATTGGTTAAAAAAGCACGGTTTACACGTACATAATGAGTAGTGTCGTTTACATTTAGCAAACCGTATACAACCATTATTTCCTTATAGTCGGCATTGGTATTAATATCATTGTTACAAGCATTTGTACCAAAAAGTACAACAGCAAGTAGCATAAGTATCCATTTATTCATTGGGTAGTTAACGTGTTTAAATATATTCACTAGTGTAAACGAAACTTTTACTATAAAGGTTCTAACAGGTATAAAAAAGGGTGCTAAACTATCACTTTTTAAGTTATATGCGTAACTTTTAATACTTTTGCTTTAAGAAAAAACCAATAATGGTAAGGATTTTCGTATTACTAATAACAATAGCTTCATTTTTTAAACCCATGCTGGCACAGCAAAATGTGTTAAGCAGTTTTGAATCTTTAGTTTGGGCAGATGAATTTGATGGGCAAAAGCCTGATTTGTGGCGACAAACCACTAATGCCGATGAACTTTTTATAGTTCAAAACGGAGAATACATTTTAGTAAAGAAAAGTACCGTAAATTATGGTTTAATTTTTCCTAACGAGAATGCTGTTTTTACTTCACACAAGGCTGAGTTTAGGCTAATGTTGGACGATGAAAATGAAAAAACTGCCACTGCAGGAGTAGTAGTAATGGCGCAGCAAGATGGTAAGGGTGCATTTTTGATTGAAATTAACGGCAAACGCCAATACCGTATAAGCAAATACAACGGTACCAACTTTAAACCCATAAACGATGGTTGGAAAAAAGACAAAGCCATAAAAGGGCGCGGCGACTACAATGTGATAAGTGTGAGCATGGACGACCGCAAGTATGATTTATATATAAACGGTAAACTTATAACCGGTTTTAGTGAAGTATCGTACAAAAGCGGAAAAATAGGTTTGTTTGTTGGAGCCGGCAGTAGTGCAAGGGTAGATTATGTACGGGTATATGTTAGCTCGGAAGAAAAAGAACGTTTGCGCAAAGAATTTCAGAAAGAAAAAGAAGCCAAAGATGATCCTGTGCTTACCGGTGTTATTACCAAACTTCGCCAGCAAATGGTGCAACTTGAAATTGAACGCGACAGCTTAAGGGTAATTGTAGAGCAACTGAAAAAAGAAAACGAGAAAAGCCAAGGCAGCACCAGCGTGCAAAAGCTACGTGCTGAAAATAGAGACCTTAAGGCTGAAATAGCTCAACTAAAAAAAGAAAATACATTGCTAGGTAAAGAAAATGCCCAGTTACGTGATTTTAAAGAAACTATTGAAAACGGCGAAAGTGGCGATATAATAATAACCCTTACCAAGGCACTAGAAACCGAGCGCGAGCGGGTAGCTATACTTGCTGCCGAAAATGAAAAACTTAGCGACGAGATAAAACGCCTGCGTGGGCTACGGTAAAAATACTTAGTTGCTAATCAGGTTTGACAAATTTTTAAAATTTGTCAAACCTGATTAGCAAAGCTCTTTTAAATGTTTAATTATGAAGTTGTTAGTGCTCGTTAGCCTTTTCCTAATTTCAAATACTATTTTTGGTTGCAGTTGTGTTACAATAGGTAATCACTCCGATACTGCTCAAGCTAAAAGTGGACTTAAAAATGCCGACTACGTTATAAGAGGTACAGTAATAAATAGTGAAACTGTTTACTTATACCCTTATGAAGACGATAAGCAACTGGATAGTATTAGCAGATTTAGGTTTAAAGTTACCAAACGTATAATTACACTTAAAGTATCATCATACTTCAAAACAAAACACAAGCTTAAAACCGACACCATATATATACAAACGGGTGTAGGTGGTGGCGATTGTGGTTACAGGTTTAAAATAGGAAGCGAGTATGTAGTTTATGGCAGTGCTGTGAAGGAAGACCCTAAAAAGGAGGTGCTGGTGCAAATGGAAACAAATATTTGTACCCGTACTACTAATAATATTAACCGCGAGGTTGATTTATTGAGCCTATTTAGAAAAGAAAAGTTTTTAAAACCCTAAAACACTTATTAGCCGTAAATCGGCAATTAGTATCATTCCATTATATTTGCCGTCGTATGACAACCAACAAATACAAAGAAATTACCCGCGTTACCACCCACGTGCTGCAAGAAATGAAAGAGCGCGGAGAAAAAATCAGTATGCTTACTGCCTACGATTTTAGCATGGCTAAAATTTTTGACGAGGCTAAAGTAGATGTATTGTTGGTGGGCGATTCGGCCTCAAACGTTATGGCGGGGCACATGACTACCTTACCTATAACGCTAGACCAAATGATATACCACGCATCATCAGTTTTGCGTGCCGTTTTTCGTGCCTTAGTGGTGGTCGATTTGCCTTTCGGTTCATACCAAGGTAATAGTAAAGAAGCCCTAAGCAGTGCCATCCGTATTATGAAAGAATCGGGAGCGCACGCCATAAAAATGGAAGGTGGCGAAGAGATATTAGAATCTATTAAACGGATACTATCAGCAGGTGTACCCGTTATGGGTCATTTGGGTTTAACTCCACAATCGATATATAAATTCGGTACGTTTGAAGTACGCGCCAAAGAAGAAGCCGAAGCCGAAAAACTAATACACGATGCCAATTTATTAGCCGAGGCAGGTTGCTTTGCCATAGTATTAGAGAAAATACCTTCAAAATTGGCAAAAAAAGTAGCCGAGAGTATTAAGATACCCGTAATAGGTATTGGTGCAGGCCAATATGTTGATGGACAAGTATTGGTAAGCCACGATATGCTAGGCATTACCAAAGAATTTAGCCCACGTTTTCTTCGCCGATATATGAATTTATACGACGATATTAAAGATGCTACCGAGCGTTATATTGAAGATATTAAGCAAAACGATTTCCCTAACGATAAAGAAAGCTACTAGGCTTTAGTTTACATATTCTTGTTTTAAGTTATTTAACGGTAACCAACAAAAGCACTTACCTTTGCAGGATAATTAAGCAATAGTGAAAGCTACCTCAATAAAAATTTTATTCGAAGACAACCATCTTATAGCCGTAAACAAGCCTGCCGGCTTGTTGGTGCATAGTGATAAAACAGGCGACGAAACCCTTGCCGATTTGGTAAAGGAATACATCAGAGATAAATACAACAAACCGGGCGAAGCCTTTTTGGGTGTTATACATCGTTTGGACAGACCCGTATCGGGCGTGTGCCTATTTGCACGTACCAGCAAAGCACTAGAGCGTATGAACGAGAAGTTTCGCGAGCGCGAATTGCAAAAAACATACATAGCCCTAGTGAAACAACGTCCCCACAACGAGGCAGGCAAACTGGTACATTGGTTGGTAAAAGACCACGATTTGAATAAATCGAAAGCCAAGTTAAAAGAAGTACCCAATAGCAAGAAAGCCGAATTAGAATACGAGTTGGTAGGCGAACTATCAGGCTATAGTATGCTAAAAATTAATCCGCTTACAGGTCGTCCACATCAAATACGTGTACAATTGTCTACAGCCATAGGCCCTATAGTAGGTGATATTAAATACGGGTATAAAGATAAAAACTCTAACGGCTCAATATGCCTACACGCATCGGAGCTTAGTTTTTCTCATCCTGTAAAAAAAGAGCCTGTACGTATTACCGCCCCTTTGCCACAAGGGCAAATTTGGGGGTTGTTCGATTAGTTTTTTCTTTACCAATTTTAGCATTTACAAAAGCTTGTGGATTTTTTTTATTTTAAAAAGTCCATTAACACCCCTTTTTTGTGTATTTCCATCTGTAAAAAAAACAACTACATTTGCACAGCTTGAGAAAAACAGGCTGAATAAACACCATAAATACCCCATAATTAAACACCATGAACGGTTTTTTTAATGTACCCCAAGCTATAAACGAAACGGTGCTAAACTATGCGCCAGGTAGCAAAGAAAAAGCAGAACTAAAGCAAGCTCTTGCAGATGCCCGTGCCAAACAAGTTGATATACCTATGTATATTAATGGCAAAGAGGTAAGAAGCGGAGTAACCAAAGAAATCCGTCCGCCACACGATACACAGCATTTATTAGGCGTTTTTCACGAAGGAGATAAAAGCCATGTGCAACTAGCCATTGATGCTGCATTAGCAGCTCGTGCTGCATGGGCAGATATGCCGTGGGAACAACGTGCCGCTATATTTTTAAAAGCTGCCGATTTAATAGCAGGGCCATACCGCGCTAAATTAAATGCAGCTACCATGTTGGGACAAAGTAAAAATGCTTATCAGGCCGAAATAGACTCTGCTTGTGAGATTATAGACTTTTTGCGTTTCAACGTACGTTTTATGGCCGAAATTTACCACGACCAACCTATATCGTCTCCCGGTATATGGAATCGTACTGAGTACCGTCCGCTTGAAGGTTTTGTATTTGCACTTACTCCATTCAACTTCACGGCTATTGCAGGAAATCTGCCTACCAGTGCTGCCCTTATGGGTAACGTGGTGGTATGGAAACCAAGCAACACCCAAATATATAGCGCGCAGGTGCTAATGGAAATATTTATAAAAGCAGGTGTGCCTGATGGCGTTATAAACCTTGTTTATGTAAATGGCCCAGATACAGGTGAAGTAGTATTTAACCATCCTGATTTTGCAGGTATACACTTTACAGGCTCAACAGGCGTATTTCAAAATATTTGGAAAACAATTGGCAATAACATAAATCTGTATAAAAGCTACCCCCGCATAGTAGGCGAAACAGGTGGTAAAGATTTTGTGATGGTGCACGAAAGTGCCGATGTTGATGTGGTAAACACTGCATTAACACGCGGTGCATTTGAGTACCAAGGTCAAAAATGTTCAGCAGCTTCACGTGCTTATATACCCAATACGCTTTGGGCAAAATTGAAAGATAAATTTGCTGCTACAGTAAATGGTCTTAAAATGGGACCTGTTGAAGATTTTACCAATTTTGTAAATGCTGTTATCGACGAGAAATCATTTGATAAAATAGCTTCTTATATAGATGCTGCTAAAAACGACCCTAATGTTGAAATAATAGCAGGTGGAACTTACGATAAAAGCAAAGGATACTTTATAGCCCCAACAGTGTTGGTAGTAAAAGATCCTATGTATACCACCATGTGCGAAGAAATATTTGGCCCTGTACTTAGTATATACGTGTACGATGCTAACAAATACGAGGAAACGCTTGATTTGGTTAACACCACGTCGCCATACGCACTTACAGGAGCTATAATTGGTCAAGACCGCTATGCCGTTACCCTTGCTACCGATAAATTGCGCGATAGTGCAGGTAACTTCTACATCAACGATAAACCTACGGGTGCAGTTGTAGGTCAACAGCCTTTTGGTGGTGCGCGTGCATCGGGTACAAACGATAAGGCAGGAGCTAAGGTAAACTTGCTACGTTGGACAAGTCAACGCAGTATAAAAGAAACCCTTGTGCCTCCAACCAGCTACGGGTATGATTTTTTGAAAGAATCGTAAAAAAAAGAAAGTCTTAAATACAAGCGGCGCAACCCAAAGGATTGCGCCGCTTTTTTATTTTTGAAGTAATAAAAGTTATTTGCTGGAAATAGATCTTGGGTAACGAGAAAACACAATGCCTATACCCAAGTTTAACCCAAATGGGGTAGTGTCAAAACCACCTTGCACAATTAGCCCATTCTTAAAAATATACATAGCACCGCCTGTTACATTTAGTTTTCTTTCTCTTTTATATAAAATATAGTAGTTGCCCTGCCTGCTCCATTGCCCACTAGGGTCAAAATATTGCTTATAATAGCTTTTTACTACAGCACCAATAGCAGCATAGTATACCAATCCTTCTGTTTTACTTTTTATCGTTACACCCAAATTAAAAATAAATGGGCTGCTTTCACGATTGCCTAGAAAGGGGTGTTTTAGATAATTTTCAATTTCAAACTGGGTTAAAGAGTCGCTCATATCAGCTCCCTCAGGGCCATTGTTCGAGAAATTACCTTTAAAATCACCATAAATACCAAGCGTACTATTTTTAAAAAACACCGGAAAAGCTATACCAATAGGCAAACCGGGGAAATGGCCTATATAATTTAGCCCCACCATTGGCGCACCTTTTTGCGGTCTACGTGTAATTCTTGTTTCACTATTTGGAGCCAAGTGGTCTTTCAGCAAATAGTTTGTTGCAAACTTTTGTGCAGTAAGGTTTGTTGCTATGCAACAACAGAATACAAACAATAAAAAAGTTGGTTTCATGCCGTAATTATCAACAGATTTTGTTTCGAATGGTTATCTATCAAAAATAGCATTAAAACCTTTTACTAATTTAATACAAGATTAAATTGATGTATAATTGAAAGACTAAACTATAAAAATGCAACCCAAAGAACACCGCAAGCGTACGCTGTTATTTCTTATACTTGGCTCGTTTTTTTTATGCAATGCCATACTGGCTGAGTTTATTGGCGTAAAGATATTTTCGCTTGAAACTACATTGGGTATACCTCCTTTTGGACTGGATATTTTTGGTTATACCCTTAATATGGATTTAACAGCAGGGGTGCTGCCTTGGCCTATTGTGTTTATAATGACAGATATTATAAACGAGTATTATGGCAAAAAAGGCGTGCGCACGTTTACATACATTGCTTCTGCACTTATTGCTTATTCTTTTTTAGTGATTTATGGAGTAATACACCTTGCGCCAGCAAGTTGGTGGGAAGTAAAAGATTTGGGTGATGGGCAAACCATTAATATGCAATTAGCATTTTCAAAAGTATTTGGGCAGGGGCTTTATATTATTGCAGGTTCGTTAATAGCGTTTCTTATAGGGCAGGTGGCTGATGTTACCGTTTTTCATTGGCTCAAAAGAAAAACAGGTGAAAAATACCTTTGGTTGCGTGCCACAGGCTCAACACTTATATCGCAAATTATCGACAGTTTTGTGGTGCTATACATAGCCTTTTATATAGGTAGCGATTGGAGTTTGCTGCAAGTAGCAGCAGTAGGAACAAATAACTACAACTATAAATTTGTTATTGCCTTAGCTATTACACCTTTGCTGTATTTGGTTCACAATTTAGTAGATAGATTTTTGGGTAAAGAATTATCAGCAAAAATGCGCAAAGAAGCTCAAGGAGATAAGCAGGAGGGTGTTTAAAAAGCCCACAAATAAGCTATATGAAAATTAGCATTGTATACTAAATGTTAATTGTTCAATGTAAAATGTTTAATGTTATTACCTTTGCACCAGTATGGATGGTAAGCCCTATTTAGTAGGTATAACAGGCGGAAGCGCGTCGGGGAAAACAAGGTTTTTAAAACAGTTAAAAGAAAAGTTTTCGCACAAGCAAATGTGCTTTATTTCGCAAGACGATTACTATAAGCCCATTGAGCAACAGACTAAGGATGAGAATGGTGAGGTTAATTTTGACCTTCCTGAAGCTATTGACTTAGAACGTTTTCATACCGATTTGCTAGAATTGGCAAAAGGAAATACAATTAAGAAACAATCGTATACCTTTAATAATCCGCAGGCAAAGTGTGAATGGCTTGATTTTCACCCTGCACCTATTATTATTATCGAAGGTTTATTCATTTTTTTTTACACTGATATTTTTGAGACTTTAGATCTTAAACTATTTATTGATGCCGACGAGGAGATAAAACTACAACGACGAATACAACGTGATGTAACTGAACGAGGTATACCTCAAGACATGGTTACCTACCAATGGAACCACCATGTTAAACCTGCTTTTCAGAAATATTTAGCCCCGTATAGAGAGCTGGCAGATATTATAGTAATTAATAATAGCCACTTTAATAACAGCTTGCAGGTGATAGAAAATCATTTTAAAACCTTATTAGAAAGTCAAACCTCAAAAACGTAAAGGTTTATTATACATTTGTAATAGTATGAATTATAGGTTTGCAGTTATAGGTATGGGGCGATTTGGAACAAAAATCGCTAAAACCCTTTCGCAAAGGGGGGCAGAAGTGATAGCTATTGATAGCGAAGAAAGCCGTGTAGATGTGCTGCGTGATGATGTGGCTTATGCCATAACCATGGATAGTACTGATGTAAAAGCACTAGAAGCTGTTAATATTGACGAAATGGATGCCGTAGTAGTTGCTATTGGCGAAAACTTTGAGGCACTGCTACTTACCGTTGCTCACCTGATGGATATGAATGTGAAACGTATTATTGCCCGCGCGGGAAACCGCCAGCAAAATATGATTTTGCAAAAAATGGGCATAAAAGAAATACTATCACCCGAAGATGAGGTGGGTATAATAGTAGCCGAACGCCTTATTCACCCTAGTGTGATGACTTTTTTGCAATTGCCTGATGAATATGAGATTGCAGAGATAAAACCACCCAAAGGCATTTGGAATAAAACTGTGGGCGATATTCAAATGCAGGTGAAATACGAACTAAACCTGATAACAATAAAGAGAGAGTACGAAGTAATGAGCGAAAACGGACAACCCGTTAAAGAAGCACATATTTTTGGCATACCCAAAGACAATACTATAATTTACGATACAGATACCATTATTGTGCTTGGAAAAGAGCAAGATGTTGAGCGTTTTATCGAAATTAACAGTTGAAATATTTTTATCTATCTGTAAATCTGTTTTTTATAAAAATTTGAAAGCCTTTCAATAAGGCTTTGCACTTTAATACCCTAACCTCTATATTTGCCGTTCTTCAAAAATTTGGTAAGAACCGCGTAAACCTAATATATAAATTAAGAGAACCGAATGAAAAATCAAGGCGTTGTAAAGTTTTTTGCTGTTGCGCTAGTGTTGGTGTGTATTTATCAGCTATCGTTTACCTTCAAAGCCCTTTCTATTGAAAGCGAAGCTAGGGAGGCTACTAACGATAGTACAGCCTTAACCCGTAAATATCTCGACTCACTATCTACAGAAAAAGTATTTAATCTTTTAGTAAAAGATTTTACCTATTCAGAAGTTAAAGAGCGTCAGCTTAATTTAGGCCTCGATTTGCAAGGCGGTATGAACGTGGTGCTAGAGATATCGGTAGCAGATATCATTGAAGCGTTGGCCAATAACAAAAACAACGAAGATCTTCAAAAAGCAATAGCACAAGCTAAAAAAGCAAAAGAGCTTAACCCTAATGCTGATATCATATCAGAGTTTAAAGTTCAGTTAAACAAAATAAACCCCAACCTAAAGTTGGCGGCTTTGTTTTTTAGCAAAGGCAACTCTGAGTACATAAAATTTACATCTACTGATGATGAGGTTTTGGATTTTATCCGCAAAGAAGCCTCTGAATCTGTTGATAGAAGTTTTAAAATTCTAAAAACACGTATCGACCAATTTGGTGTAACCCAACCTACTATTCAACTGCTATCTAATTCAGGTCGTGTAATGGTTGAATTACCAGGTGTTGATGATCCTGAACGTGTGCGTCGTCTATTACAAGGTGCTGCAAAACTTGAGTTTTGGAATACATACAGCAACCAAGAAGCCTATCAGTTTCTTGAAAAAGCTAACGAAGTTGTAAGAAATAGACTAGCTGCTGAAGAGGCTGAAAATGAGCCGAAATCAACTGCTACTGATGCAGCAATTGCTTCTGTAGAGCCAACCGTTGCACCTACTATCGTAGGTGGTAACGATTCTAATACAAGTGGCGATTCATCACTTTTATCAAGTGCTGCTCCTGATTCTTCAAAAGTAGATTCAGCTGATGCCCCCAAAGAGTTTAAAAAACAGTATCCTATTTATGCAGAAGGTTTACAACTAAACTTCAGCGAAAAAGACGGTCAAACAATACTAAACGAAGGAGCTGAAGTTGGTTTTGCTAAATTTAATGATACAGCTGATATTAATCGTTATTTAAATAGCGCTGAAGTTCGCGAAAGCATACCTTCAAATATTCATTTTGCTTGGGGTAAAGCATCTGGAAACGATAAAGCCCCAGTACTAGCACTTTACGCACTAAAAGCTGAACGTGATGGTAACCCTGCACTTGCAGGTGATGTGGTTACTGATGCTCGTGCTGTGATAGGTCAAATTGGCGAGCAACAAGTAAGCATGAGTATGAGCCTAGCTGGAGCAAAGAAATGGGAAGACATTACTGCTGCTGCATCTGCTACTGAGCCACACAAACACGTAGCTATTGTTCTTGATAATATAGTATACTCTGCACCCGTTGTAAATGGTAAAATAGCCGGTGGACAATCATCAATAGAAGGTAGGTTTAGTGCTGAAGAAGCTAAAGATTTAGCAAACATATTAAAAGCAGGTAAAATGCCAGCTCCCGTGCGTATTGTTGAAGAAGCTGTTGTAGGGCCTAGCTTAGGTCAAGCAGCTATTGAAAGCAGTACAATATCAATACTAGTTGGTTTCCTAACCGTAATATTAATAATGTTTTTAGTATACAACACTGCCGGTTTGATAGCCGACCTTGCTGTGCTACTTAACTTATTCTTTATAATGGGTACTTTAGCTTCGTTTAGAGCTGCCCTTACCCTACCCGGTATTGCGGGTGTTATTCTAACACTGGGTATGGCTGTGGATGCTAACGTACTTATATACGAGCGTATAAAAGAAGAACTTGAACTGGGAAGAAACTTGCGTAATGCAATTTCTAACGGTTATAAAAATGCTGCTTCAGCCATTATAGATTCAAACGTAACAACTTTATTAACTGCGGCTGTTTTGGCTATATTTGGAACAGGACCTATATCTGGTTTTGCTATCACACTTATCATAGGTATTGTTAGCTCATTATTTACCGCCTTTTTACTAACTCGTGTAGTATACGAGTGGATGATGAAGCGTGAGAAAAACGTTAAGTTCTTTTTCCCATACAGCAAGCAATTACTTAAAAAATCAAATTTTGATTTTGTAGGTAAAAGCAAAATATTCTACATCATTTCAAGTGTAGTAATACTTGCAGGTGTAATATCAATGTTTACTAAAGGCTTTGACTTGGGAGTTGATTTTAAAGGAGGATGGTCTTACGTAGTACAAATCGAAAACCCTACCAGTGCACAAGAAATTCGTACAGCTTTAGCTGAACCTCTTGGCGGTGCTCCAGAAGTAAAAGTATATGGTACTGATAATTCATTTAAAATTACTACCGAATACCAAATAAACAGCCAAGATGAAAATGCAAGTAAACTGGTTGAATCGAAATTAGGTGAAGGTATTAACGCTCTTGGAAAAGGAAAGTTTGAAATACTAACCTCGTACAAAGTTGGCCCTACGGTAGCCGATGATATTAAAACATCAGCTATACTGGCAATTGTACTAGCCCTTTTAGGTATGTTTATTTACATACAATTGCGTTTCCGTCGTTGGCAGTTTGCTTTAGCAACTATTGTGATGTTGGTGCATGACGTGATGTTGGTATTATCTTTATTCTCTTTACTGGATGGTGTAGTGCCATTTACGCTAGAGATTGACCAAGCATTTATAGCAGCTATACTAACCATTATAGGTTACTCTATAAATGACTCGGTGGTGGTATTTGACCGTGTACGTGAGTACTTACGCGAACACAAAAAAGAAGGTGATACTGATAAAGTAATTAATATGGCTTTGAATAATACACTTAGCCGTACTATTATGACTTCGTTAACTACAATAGTAGTAGTATTTATATTGTTCTTGTTTGGTGGTGAAACTATTAAAGGTTTTGCTTTCGCCTTAACCGTAGGTATTATTTTAGGTACTTACTCATCATTGTGTATCGGTAGCCCACTATCAGCACAATTGATAAAAAGACAAGAGAAAAAACAAGCTTAGTTTTATATCGAAACTAAAAGTATAAAAAAGGGTGTACCATTGGTACACCCTTTTTTGTTTGTATCATGTGGATGATACATACGCTTATAATCCAAAATAGTTTGGATAAGGTATATTCTGTTCTTCAGTAATAGCATTTGCGGTATACGCGGTAGCTTTTGTTGTATAGTGTACCAAACCTGCCCAATGGGGTAAATTGTAATCCTCGTCGTCGTCATTAGCTTGGTCGGCACGTATTTTAGCACTGGCTTCTTCAAGACTAAATTTTAATACCATAGTTTTACGCATTTCAGCCTCGTTTGGCCAGCGGCAATCTTTCCATCTGTTGGGTATCATTTTTTCAGTAAAAACCTCTAAAGCCTTCATTTTTTCATCAAAATCTTCCACCAACTCAGCAGTAGCAAATGCTACTACCGAACGATAGTTTACAGAGTGGTGAAAAGCCGATTTGGCTAATACTAAATCATCAAGCAGCGTAATAGAAATACATACAGGTATATTTTCTGCCATTTGGCGCATATAACCGGCTCCAACCGAGCCGTGTATATATAAGTGGTTGCCAATGCGGCAATGGCCTGTAGGTATGCTAAACGGCTGTTTGGCATTGGTATAGCTTAGGGTGCAAAACAAAGCCTCATCAACTATACTATTAATGGTATCAGTATTGTAAGCCCCACGTTTGGGTAAGCGAGTAATTGTTGTTTTTTCTGTTTTCATAATTTTATGTAGCAAGTTATCCCTTAAAAGCTAGTCTAAAGTAGTAATATTGCAGTAGTAATGAAAAAAATAGTTGCCATAATATGTGCCCTACTAATCGCTTGGCCGATAGGAATAAAGGTATATATTGTTACTGCTTGGCAACTAAATCGCGATTATATAGCGCAAAATTTATGCGAAAGTCGCAACGATGAAACATCAACCTGCGAGGGCAAGTGCCAGTTAGTGAAACAGCTTGAAAAAAGCGATACAAACGAAAAACCTTTCTTGCCTTATGCAGGACTGGAAAAGCTTGAGTTATCAGTTTTTAGCATTATTACAGCCGATAAATATACCGGGCAAAATGCAGCTAAAGAAAAAATAACCTATCTGGTAGGCGATGAAGATATTATAATGCCTGATATACGGTATTCTGTATTTCATCCGCCTGAAATAAATGTTTGACATTCACTTTCTCTTTTAAGTCAGACATTTTAATTCTATTACATGAAAAAATTAATAGCCACAATAGGGCTATTGGCATGCGTATACACTACTGCCATAGCCTGTGATGTGTGCGGGTGTGCTGCCAATGGTGGCGGCACTATGGGCATTATGCCTCGTTTCGGTCGTCATTTTGTTGGTGTGCGTTATAGCCAATCAGCGTTCACATCGCAGCACCTCACCCTTTTTGAAAACGAAATTCCACAACACTCTAGCGAGCAGTTTAATACTATACAAGTTTGGGGCAGGTATGTACCCCATCCGCGAGTACAGGTATTTGCACTTATGCCTTACCATTTTTTTAGTAGAAAAGAAGAAAACCGAACCACAACATCACAAGGTTGGGGCGATGCAACTCTTTTAGCTAATTATGTGGTGATAAACTCTGCAGACAGTATGAGTAGTAAGTTTAAACATGCGTTGCAATTAGGGGCTGGAGTTAAACTGCCAACAGGTAATTATAACCGAACAAATAATGGGGCTTTATTATTGGCCAACATGCAAATGGGATCGGGCACGGTAGATATACCCTTTAATGCAATGTATACTTTGCGCTATAAAAAGGCAGGTGTAAATACCGAGTTAAATTATACGCTAAACACTACAAATACTAATAGCTACCGTTTTGGTAATAGGGCAGGGGCAACCCTACGTTTTTTTTATTGGAAGAATATAAAAAACGCTACTTTTTTGCCTCAACTAGGTGTTAGCTACGAGCATCTGGCAAAAGATGTAAGTTATAAAGAAATACAAAAGTATACAGGCGGGCAGCGTACTGATATTGTGGCAGGACTTGATACTTACTTTAAGTCGTTTTCGTTTGGCGTAGCATTAAAACAGCCCATTAGCTACCATTTGGGCAGCGGACAAATAACCCCCAAAACAAGTTTTTCAACAAGCATCATTTATTTATTTTAAAAACATCAATGAAAAATTTTAAATCAAAAAATATAGCAACTGCAATTCTTTTTTTAGCCGCAATAGGTTTTGCCTCATCGTGCAAAAAAAATGAAGACACCCCAGCACCAACACCTACTGATAATTTTTCTCTTACTATTACCTCACCCACAGCTATGCAAACGTTTCCAAATGGAAGTACTGTTAATGTTAGGGCTACAGTATCAAACGATATTGAAATGCACGGTTATGAGCTAATAATTACCAACACATCAAACAATAATGAAGAAGTGTTTAAAAAAGAGGTGCACGAGCATGGGGCATCATACACCATTGATGAAAGTTGGGTGAACAATGTAACAATGCATAGTGACATGGTAGTTAAAATAACTGTGTATGTTGACCATGAGGGCAATACAAAAACGCAGAGCATACATTTTCACTGTCATCCATAATAAAGCTAATCAACCATAAGTTTTTATTATATCAAAGCCTTTGCCATAAGTGGCAAAGGCTTTTTGTTTGTATGGTTTGGTTTATTTGTGCGGCTTCTGTACCACTTTTTAGTGGTGAGTTGTCTATTTATCATTAAACGAACACAAAATACAGTTGGTTATCAGCCAAAATATTTTTAACGTATACTAATTAACGTGAGTTCGGAATAAAACTAACTCAAAATGAATGTGTTGGAGTGCGGCTGTTGTAATGTAGAGGCTCTCGAAGCATGGCGGGGCAGGCCTAACACGTATTCACCCTTCGAGGACCACAGGATGACAGTCCACGCACTCCTATCCCCATGGGGTTTGAACTGTCTCTTATCCAGAACTCACGTTAATTAGTGTTATTCATTAAAGCCTTAACCTTCTTTTAGAGTGGGGCTTCCTTTTCCTGTAGTGATAAGGTTGTATAAGCTTTGCTGCACGTATTGACTCCAAGCATTAGAGCAAATATCGAAGCATTCTAAATTGGGGACTAAACCTTCGTGGGTGAAGGTTACTTCAGTCTTTTTGTCTTTTTGGCGTGTTTCAAAAATAATTTTTGTACCCGTTAGTTCCTTTTTATCTTCTGTAAAATTAAAATAGTTGTTTGTCATTAGCCAAACTACTTTCTGGGCGGGTTTAAATTCTGTTATTTTTATTGTGCAAAGGTGCGAGTCGTTATAGTGGTAATTAAAATCACTGTTCAGCATACTAGTGCTGCCTTCAATTTCTTGCGACCACCATCCTCTAACATTATTAAAAGCATCAAAAGCTTCTTTAGGTGTTTGGTCTACCAAAATAGTAGTTGTAAAATCTTGTGTATTCATGCTGTTATTGTACGCTAGCTAATATTATTCGTTTATGTTCCACTTTTCAGCTAATTCAGCATTAAAACCTTCACCTTCTTTTGGGTTAGGGCTTCCTTCGCCTGTAGCTATCAGGTCTCGCAAGCTGTTGTTTATATAATTGCTCCACCCATCGTTGCAAACATCATAACATTCGTACGCAGGTGTTAAACCCTGTTGAGTGAAGCGGATTTCTGTTTGATTACCTTTTTCAGCTATTTCAAATAATAGTTTATCGCCCACCCATTCGCTTTTATCTTCAGTAAAACTAAAATAGTTAGCCGTAACCAGCCAAACTACTTTTTGGGCGGGTATAAGTTCTGTTATCCTCATTGTACAGCGATGCACGTCTTTATAGTGGTAATTAAACTCACTGTTTAGCGCATCAGTACTGCCTTCAATTTCTTGCGACCACCATCCTCTAACATTATTAATGGCATCAAAGGCTTCTTTTGGTGTTTTGTCTACCAAAATGGTAGTTGTAAAATTTTGTTGTGTCATGATTTTTATTTTTTACAAAGTGATATTTTAAATTAAACACACAAAATTAGAGGCTTAACAGGTGTATATAAGGGGGTGAAATAGACTTTATATCGGGGTGATTTAGACATTTTTTATACTGTGCGAATTGAGCACGGATTTTGCAATTCAAGGGTCTATAAAATGGTAGATAAAGGAACACTAAGCAGCGAAATTGTTGAGAAAGTAATCACTTTAGGTGCGCAACCGGCAAAGGTGTGGGAGGCTTTAACAAACACAATGTTGATGAAGCAGTGGATGGCTGAGGAGGAGATAACTGTTATTACCGATTAGAATGTGGGCAACCCGTTAACTATAAAAGGCGATAGCCACTGAGTATATTTTGAAAATATGGGAACGGTTTTGACGTTTGAACCTGAAAGAGTGTTAAAGTATAGTCATTTAAGTTCATTATCACGATTGCAAGATGAGCCTGAAAACTATACTATACTTGAGTTTAGATTATCGTCAATGGATAATCAGACTACATTAATACTTACACTAAGCGGTTTTGCCACTGAGGCTATTTATAAGCACTTGGTGTATTATTAGACGGTTACACTTGGGCTTTTAAAAGAGTTTATAGAGAAGCAAAAATAAAGTAGCACAGGATAAATACTTTTACTACGGCAGAACAAACTGCTGATTTTTTTTGTGTTATATTAAAATGTGTTAATTATATTGAACGCTGAATGAAAAGAATAAAACTAATAATTGTAATAGTTGCTTTGTTTATGGGCATTGGTGCTAAAGCACAGCAAGATAGTGCCAAAGAAGAAGGCCTAGTATGGTATACAGATTTAATGGAAGCTAATGCAGCTTCTGAAGCTTCAAAAAAGCCAATATTTGGTTTTTTTACAGGAAGTGATTGGTGCGGGTGGTGTAAAAAACTACAACGCGATGTTTTTGCTAAACCAGCCTTTATAGAATGGGCAAAAGAAAATGTTATTTTACTTGAATTGGATTTTCCACGATATACAAAATTAAGTCCTGAGTTAGCTCAACAAAATGCAGGTTTGCAGCAGGCTTTTCAAGTAAGGGGGTATCCTACTATTTGGTTGTTTACCATGAGCAATGAAGTAGACCCTGAGAACTATGTTATTTCAGCTTTAGGCTCTTGCGGGTACCCATCAGGAGCTGAAAGAGGAAAAGAGGAAGTGAAATTTTTGAGTACAGTAAACGCTATTCTTAAAAAAGAAGAGTAGAAATATCTCTCAGCAAAAAGTATTTAAATCAAAAGCCTTTCAGAAATTCTGAAAGGCTTTTGATTTATAATGTGATAAACGGGTAAACGCTATACCTGTGTGAGCCACCAAGTATTGCCAAAAGGATCAACAATGCCTGCACTGCGGCCATAATCTTTATCGTCGGGCGGGTAAATAGCGGTTGCACCTTTGGCCAACGCTTCATTATACATGGCATCAATATTATTTACGTATATAAATAGCCCTGCATTGCTTACACCCCATTGGTCGCTGGCTTGCCCCATCATTATAATGCTGGTGCCAATTTTTATTTCGGCGTGCATAATTTCGTTAGTACCCTCGCGCAAGTGTTTACTTAGTTCTTCAGCGCCAAAAATATCAACCGCAAAGTGTATAAAGTCGGCTACGTTTTCAATAATAAGGTAAGGCATTACTGTTTGGTGCCCTGTGGGAATATTTGTTTGTGTTTTCATAGTGGTATTATTTACCTGCAAAGCAAATGTAGCAGACGTATTTATAATTGTACAAATACGACATCAGTTTTATTCGGTATCGAGATACTCTGTGCCTTCGGCTTTGCCACTAAAATATGTTTTGGGATGATGACCACTAAATGCTTTAAAATCGCGTATAAAGTGTGATTGATCGTAATAGCCACAATTGTAGGCAATTTCTGTTAGTGGTAGCGTAGTACCGTAGTGTTGTAATGTTTTATGAAAACGTGCAATACGTGAGTATAGTTTGGGGCTAAAGCCTGCCTGCTCTTTAAACTTACGCTCGAACTGGCGGGTAGAAAGATTAAAAGCATAAGCCAGTTGGTTAATATTGGCTATGTCATTGCCCTGCAATACTTGTTTTATGGCTAAATATATTGGTTTTGGCTGTTGTTGTAGTAAACGGTTTTCTAAAAATTGTGTAGTAATTGCTATGCGCTGTGCTGTGGTTTTTGCTAATAGCATTTGCTCTTGTAGCTGCTTACCTGTTTGCCCCAAAAGTGTTTCAATATCAGGGTGTTGATTGGTTGTTACATAGCTGGGTATATTAAATAGTTGTGGCAGTGTAAACGGATATAAGTACACCCCAAATATGCTAAAATTTTCAGTAGCTATAAATCTGCGAAAATGCTGCGATTGGCTGTGCAAATGGTATAATGGCGATGTGATATAAGTGCCACTAGGGGTAATTTCTTTAAAAGCACCATTGTAGTGGCAAATAAGTTCGGGGCAACCATCGGCAAACGAACGGTAGGTATATGGTATTTCTTTTGTTGCTTCACCTTGCAGCACCCAAAACGAGCGCACGTATGGCGCAAGTTGTATTGGTGGTGGTATGGTGATGTATTGCATAACAGGTTAAAGATTCCTCATATAGCTAAATGCTATTTTAACTTTTGGCTATTGCTTTTGATAATTTTTTTAATTCCCTTTTTCCTATACGGTCTCCAAAATCTCTTGATTTTGCTTTTTTAGAGTAAATTATTTCTCCTGTTTCTACATTTACCACCGTTAGGCAAATTTCTCCCCATGCGTTTCTAGTAACTGGGTATATAAGATATTTAATCTCTTTAGTATCCAACAGTTTTTCTATACTATCATAATCGGTTAAAATATACTTGTATCTATATTTTTTAAATGTTTTTATCTCACTCCTTTGGGTATTATTTTTAGAGTTTAACTTTACAAGTGGTTCATCGGTTGTGTAAAGTATATTGTTCTTAAGTTGTGAGACCTCTTGTATATTGATAGTATTATTTTGTGTTTGGCGATTAAGAATTTTGTTATGTTTTAAATTGTAATCGATCATTTTGATAGTAAGGGCAATAAAATTTGGAGTAAAGTTTTTTAGTTTTGCTTTTTCGTCAATGTATTTTTTAAAGGTTGAATCGTTTTTACAAGAAAAATATTCTTTAGTATATTGAGCTAATATCTCCATATTAGCAAAGGTGAAATCATCTTTATGTATTTTATAATCATTATAATACCTAAAGTTTAAAAGTAAGGTGTAAAGAGTTATTTTTTGTGTTTTGCTGACGGTTTTTTCTGTGAACCCATTCATTTTAGTATAACGCATCACAGGCATCTCGGTGGCTGTACTAATTATTTTTGCAATTGTTATATTTTTCTTTGTGTTTAGTATTGCCCTATCATTGCTAGTAATAATATGTACGCTTCCATAAGTCCATACTTCACTTAAAAGACTATTATACTTTTCAGTGAGATAATATTGTGAATTAGGTATGACTAGATACAAATCAGAGTTTTTAACTAACTCTAATTGTTGCGGTGTTAATGCACTATTACCGTTTCCAACTGAAAGCTGGGCAAATGAAGGTGTAACAACTGCTATAAAGCAAATGAGTGAGAATAGTTTTAACAGCTTAGTCATAAGAGGAGCAAAATAGCTATGCAATGGTAAATAAAAAAGCCTTTCAGAATTTCTGAAAGGCTTTTATTTTGTGCCCAGGACCGGGGTCGAACCGGTACGAGTTTTAGCTCACTGGTGTTTGAGACCAGCGCGTCTACCAATTCCGCCACCTGGGCGTTTCTCATTTAGAGGGCTGCAAATGTAGAAAAACTTTCTTTTAAGCGCAAAATATATTTACTCTTATGATAAACTTCTTTTATTTGCAGCAATAGTGCGGGTTTGTCGGCATCATTTGCAGCATCGTAGGTAGTGCCCAGTTGTTGCAGTTGTGTGTTTATGTCGTTTTCCCACGCTGTTATTTGGGTTTGTGTAGCCTTTAGCTTTTCGGCATCTGGTTCAAACTCCATTTCCATCAATACTTCGTTTACCTCCATCATTTCCATTAAAAAATCAGGGGGTAGGGTGTGCTTATCTCCTTCGGTAACCAAACCGTGCATATCCAATATATAATGCACACGACGGTTAAAGTTTTTAAGGGTTTTGTAGGCGGCATTGTTTAGCGAGGTAAACTCCAGCATCTCAGCTTGTTTTTCCTCGCTATCTTGCCCGTATTGGTCGGGGTGAAAATTTCGTGTATTCTCGTAGTATTTTTCTTTCAGCAGCTTTTCATCAATAGTAAAAGCTACGGGAAGATTAAAAAAAGCGAAATAGTTAGTCCCTTTATCCAAACCTATTTAAACAGTTTAAAAATATCGTTACCAAAAATAAATACCATTAAGGCTAACAGTATTATCATGCCTATCATTTGCATTACGTGCAAAAACTTCTCGGGCAATGGGCGACGTATCACCATTTCTATTAATAAAAATACTACGTGTCCGCCATCAAGTGCAGGTATTGGTAGTAAATTCATAAAGGCAAGTATTACCGATAGTAAGCCTGTTAAGTTCCAAAAGCGGTGCCAATCCCAAGTGCCACCAAATTGTTGTGCTATACCAATAGGCCCCGAAAGTGATTTTGAAGCATCAGCATTGCCTGTAAATACTTTACCAAAAAACTTAACGTTTAGGGCAATGTTTTCTACAGCCATATTGTAGCCTTCGCCCCAACTTTGTCCAAAACTGAAATATTGGGTTTTGGTTTCTAAATCGCTTTTTATTTTAAAACCTATTGCACCCTTTTTATCCACGTTAGCCATAAGATTAAGGGTATCACTACCTCTTAGCACCGTCATAGGTATATCTTTATCGTTTACGTGAGATACTATTAGTTTTAGGTTGTGGTAATAGGGCGTAGCAGTGTCGTTAAGACTAAGTATTATATCTCCTTTTTGTAGGGGAGCTGTTTTGTTGTTTTTGTTTGCATAAACAGAATCGATAGTAAACTTTTCGCGCGCAATAATAAAGCTGCCTTTTTTATCGGCCATACTATCTATAAAGCCTTTGGGTAGTTCTATATTTACTATTTGTCCTTCACGTTCAACCTTGTAAGTTGGGTGTTCGCTTAGGTATACGTTTGGATCTAGTATATCACTAAAGTTTTCTACCTTTTTGCCGTTTACCTCTAGTATTTTATCACCGTCTTTAAAGCCTAAACTCTGTCCAAACTCAAGCGCAGCAATACCGTTTTTAGCGTTTTCAATGGGTAAATAATCGCGGCCATAGGCAAAAGCTATAAAGGTAAAAATGATAATACCCAAAATAGCATTAACCGTAACACCACCTATCATTACTATAAGACGTTGCCAAGCCGGTTTGGCTCTAAATTCCCAAGGTTCAGGTTCACGTTTCAACTGCTCTGTATCCAGCGATTCATCTATCATGCCCGATATTTTGACATAGCCGCCTAGTGGCAACCAGCCTATACCATATTCGGTATCGCCTTTTTTAAAGCTGAATAGTTTAAATCCCCAAGCATCAAAAAACAGGTAAAATTTTTCTACCTTAATACCAAAAGCACGTGCAGCAACAAAATGTCCTAGTTCGTGTAGCGTTACCAAAATGGCCAGTGAAAGTATCAACTGCCCGGCCATTACCAATTCATTCATCTATTATATCAGGTTAAGTGTTGGCTATATTACAATTTTCGAGCCGCAAAGGTAACTTTTTTCGGCAAGCGTGGGTTTAGTAACTATTAAAAGTCTATTGTACCGTATTTTCCTGCTTCGTAATCGTAAATGGCGGTCTGTATTTCTTTAAAACTATTCATCACAAATGGCCCGTAGGGAACAATGGGTTCTCCAATGGGTACGCCACCATAAAGCATTACATCTTTGGGTAGTGCACCAGGGTTAAATACTTTTATTGATGGACTATTGCCATCAAAAATAGCCATTTGTTTGCCTGCCACAAGCTCTTTGTCTTCGCCTAATTGCACTTCACGGTCGGGTATGTATGCAAATACGTTATAATCAATAGGCACTATAAGCTCCACTTCACTTTTTGCAGGCAAGTGCAAGTGGTATACAAACAAAGGGCTAAAGGTTTTTACGGGCGATATGGTCTCATTATAAGCTCCTGCCAATACTTTTATATAAGCCCCGTTTTCAAAAGTATGGCGGGGTATTTCGTGGTCGTTTAGGTTAAAGTAGGCAGGTGTTTCGCCTTTGTTTTTGGCGGGTAGGTTTATCCAAAGTTGGAAACCGTGCAAAGTACCGCCAGTGGCGGCAAATTCTTTGCTTTGTTTTTCTGAGTGAACTATTCCACTGCCTGCAATCATGTATTGCATTCCACCTGATTTGGCTAAGCCCAAATTGCCCATGCTGTCTTTGTGCTCAAACTCACCTGACAAAAAGTATGACAATGTGGCAAAGCCTCTGTGTGGGTGGTCGCCCGTTCCCTTTTGTTCAGCACTGGGTTCTTGTTCCACAGGCCCCATTTGGTCTAACAGTAAAAATGGGTCGAAATGTTTTATTGTAGGGTGGGGAAGGGGGCGGTTTATATATAGACCCGGAGCAAGTTGCTCTTTATTAGCGGTTACGGTTTTAATTACTTTACGGCTCATGGTTGTATCTCCTTAAATTTTATTATTTGTATATACAAATGTTGCACCATTCTGCATTGTTCATTTAGCAATTAGCATTTATCATTTTTCATTTAACATTTTACAATTCTCACTATAAAATGTACTTGAGAATCAATACTATTTATACTTAAGGGCAATCCCGATAGGGTATTAATAGAGGCAGGTTTTAACTTGTCGTGAATGTATTTAGTAGTTTAGGGCGTGTCATCGGTTTGAAAACCGATTCTACTCATACCCTATCAGGGATTGCTAAATGTTCAATGAAAAATGTTTATTGTTAAATGATACCGTTATCCATCAATATTTTAGCTTTCAACACCGCCATCACCGTTAGGCTATCGGTAATTTCATTGTCCATTACCATGCGGTACAGTTCGGCAAAAGGTAGCTTGCGTACTTCCAGTCGTTCGTCATCATCGGGGTGGGCTTGCGTGTGGATTAGTCCTTTTGCAACATATATATAGGCTATTTCATCCGTAGCACTGTTGCTGGTGTGGGCTGTAAGCAGCAGTTTCCAATCTTTGGCTATCAAACCACATTCTTCCTCCAACTCGCGTTGGGCACTTTCAACAGGGGGCACATTTGGGTCGCCGCCGCCTTCGGGTATTTCCCAACTGTATTGTTTTAACGGAAAACGGTATTGCCCCACTATCCATGTATTGTATTCATCATCCAAAGGCAAAATGCCAATGGCAAGGTTTTTAAATTCGGTAACGGTATATACGCCTTCACTGCCACCGGGGTTTATTACTTTGTGGTGATTAATGCGCACCCAAGGGGTTTGGTGTACAATCTCTGACGATAGGGTTTGCCAAGGGTTTTCTTCACTGTGGGGTTTCATATTTTTCAAAAATATCTTTTTAGTATCACTTACAGAGGGTTATTTTGGACTAAATACCAACAGCAGTAATGCAAGAGCAAATAAAAAACAATAGATGGGTAAACTACATAGGTGAGGCGGTAGCTTTGGTGTTTACAGGTTTGTTTGTTTTGGCTTTGCAGCCACACTTAACTGTTGATTTTTGGTACGATGAAGTGATGAGTCTTGAGGAGTTTATTCTTGTACCCATTAGTAAAACGCTTACTGATTATCCTGCGCCCAACAACCACATTTTTTTTAACCTGTTAATGAATTTGTGGTGCAAGCTATGGGGCATTAATACCTTTGCACAAGCGGCCAATGCTGTTTTTATAGTACGACTGCTTCCCTTGTTTTTTACATTAACAACTGTATTGTTTGTATACCTTACAGGAAAAAAATACTTCAATAAAGGCACCGCTTTTATAAGCATAATAATACTTCTTACAACAATACCCTTCTTCAATTTTGCAGCACAAGTGCGAGGCTATGGCTTAAGCATAATGTTGTGCAGTATATTGCTTTATTGTGCTTTAGGGTTTTATTCAAAGCCAAAAGTTAGGTATGGGGTTGTTGTTGCAGTACTTTCAGCCTTATTGCTATACACTATTCCATCAAACTTGTATGCCGTATTGAGTGCTTTGGTGGTCTTGGGATTTATTTTTATAAGTCAAAGCTATAAATATCATGTTCGTATAGCCATTCGTTTTAATGCGGCTAAACTTATGGGGTGTTTATTATTGGGCATAGCACTGGGTGTATTGCTATATTTGCCTGTTGCCCGCCAAGTGGTAAATAACGAATATGTAAAATCAGAAGGTTTGTTTAGAGGGGAGATTTGGGGCGAAGCGGGGCAAATTTTTACCTATATCTTCAAGCCTTATTATGTTTTGCTTCTGTTAATTGTTTTAGGACTTATTGTAGCATTAGTAAAGAAAGCTGATTTACGGGTGATAGGCGTTTTAGCATTGCTAATTGTGCTGCCCTTTGTATTTAGTTTTATACAAGGAGGAAAGCCTTTTGATAGAACGTTTTTATGGATTAGCCCGCTATTGGTACTAATAGTAGCCTTGTTTGGCGAAATACTGTATAATTACTGGATTAAGAACACAGTGCTAAGCAATGCCATGTGGGGACTAATTTTAATAGCATTGATGTTTAGTTTTGATGATGCAAAAAAGGATATAGATGCACAGCTAACTAAGGGACTAATTGAAGGAGTGAGGCACCAAAATATTTATTACAACTACTATCTGGCTCACTATCATCCACAACAGAGGTTAGGCGATTTTAAACAGAAATATTATGCTGATAGTATACCTGTTTTTTTGCACGAGGTAGATAAATATGCCATGCACGGCTATTTGCCTATACACGGTATAAACTGGGAACCTAATACTGACAAGATTGCAGCGGTTGACAGGTATTTTATTATTACTGCTTTTGAAGATAGAGCGATTGCCGATTTTAAACAATACGATACAACTTTTGAGTTTTATCGTATTAGTGGTGATATAGATTTTGTAAATATTATTGAGGCTACGCGGGTAGAGTAGAGACAACCACATTCGATGGTTTTTAAACCCATCGTTTTGAAACTGCGGCGTTTATAAGGACTTTAAGTCCTTATAAACGCCGCAATTTTTATAGAATATGATTTTAAATCATATTACTAATCGTAACAAAAAAAATGGCAACCCAACGGGTTGCCATTTTTTGTATACTAATGTTGGATTGCTCCAAACAAGGTTAGATTTAGAAAGTTGATTTCACGCGTACCATATCTTCAATACGTTTTTCTGCCAATTGTGTAGCCGCCGCTTGTGGGTGGGTGTTGTTAGCATCAGCGTGTTCGTATATGTTCAAAATGGTGTTGTAAATGTTCTCAGTTTGCGACATTGCTTTTTCGCGGTTATAGCCAGTCCATTCGCTATAAACGTTTATCAAACCACCTGCGTTTATTACAAAATCAGGCGCGTATACAATTCCTTTTTCTACCAACTGAGGGCCGTGTATTTTTTCATCAGCCAATTGGTTGTTTGCAGCACCTGCCACAATGCTACATTTTAGTTGAGCAATATGTGTGTCGTTTAAAACGGCACCCATAGCGCAAGGAGAAAATACGTCTACATCAAGACCAAAAATATCATCACCGGGCACTACAATGGCACCAAAAGCCTTGTTTGCTTTCTTTAAAATAGTCTCGTTAAGGTCGCTAATATAAAGTTTAGCACCTTCTTTGTTCAAAAACTCAAGCAAGTGATAACCTACTTTGCCTATGCCTTGTACAGCAATAGTTTTACCTGCCAAACTGTCGTTACCCCATGCTTTTTTAGCTGATGCTTTCATACCCATATAGGTACCATAAGCAGTAACTGGCGAAGGGTCTCCGCCGCCGCCCATCCATTCAGGAAGGCCAACTACGTGTTCAGTTTCCATGTTCACATACTCCATGTCTTTTGTAGTAGTGTTCACGTCTTCAGCAGTAATATATTTACCGTGTAGGTTTTCTACAAAGCGACCAAACTTGCGGAAAAGAGCTTCGTTTTTAATGGTTTTTGAATCGCCAATAATCACAGCTTTTGCACCGCCTAAGTTCAATCCGCTAATAGATGCTTTATAAGTCATACCACGAGAAAGACGCATAACATCATTTATGGCATCCTTTTCGTTGTTGTATGCCCACAGGCGGGTACCACCCAAGCCTGGGCCTAAAACAGTATTGTGCACGGCAATAATTGCCTTTAGCCCGGTTTGGTTATCTTGACAAAAAACTATTTGCTCATGGTCGTGAGTAGCTAATTGTCCAAATAGGTCAACCTCTGTGGCTGATATGTTTTCTTTTGTTTCCAACATATTGGTAATAATTTTGTGGTGTTCCTTTTTTAGAAAAGATGGCGCAAAAGTAGCGTTTTTTGCAATACATAACTTATTTTTAACAACCCCTTGAAATCACTAAGCTCTCTTAATAAATATCTTTACAAATACCGTTGGCAATTGTTGTTAGGTACTTTGTTTGTAACAGTATCTAATGTTTTTGGTGTGTGGATAGCACCATTGGTTAGCAATGCGATAAATGCCGGAGTTAACATAACTAAGCAACCTAATTTTGAATGGAATGACGAAACTATTGCCGAAATATCGCGCATAAGCATCAACTTTTTGCTGCTTATACTGGGTACATCATTAGCAAAAGGTGTGTTTATGTTTTTTATGCGCCAGAAAATTATTGTGGTTTCTCGCCACATCGAGTTTGACTTGAAAAACGAGATTTACAATCAATACCAAAACTTGTCACTATCGTTTTACCGCAAAAACAATACGGGCGATATGATGAATAGGATTAGTGAAGATGTTAGCCGTGTACGTATGTATATAGGGCCTGCCCTTATGTATGTTATTAATACTGTAACTTTATTTGTAATAGTGCTGTATCTGATGCTTTCAAAGAATGTTGAACTTACCCTATACTCACTAATACCTTTGCCTATTTTGGCTGTAGCCATCTATTTTGTAAACAATATTATAAATCATAAAAGTGATTTAATACAAGCACAGTTATCAAAAGTAACCTCTTTTACACAAGAAGCATTTTCAGGCATAAAAATCTTAAAATCATTTTCAAAAGAAAAAGCATCGTTAAATGCTTTTGAACAAGAATGTGAGGATTATAAGCAAAAATCGATGGCTTTGGTAAAAGTTGATTCGTTGTTTTTTCCGCTAATAATGCTTTTGGTAGGGCTTAGCACTTTGCTAACCATTTTTATTGGTGGTAAGTTGGTTATAGCAGGCGAACTGGAATATGGAGATATTGCTGCATTTGTTATTTACGTTAATATGCTAACATGGCCGGTAGCTTCGCTAGGCTATATATCATCGTTAGTACAAAGGGCTGCCGCATCACAAACACGTATCAACGAGTTTTTGGAAGCAAAACCCGAAATTGTAAATTTAACCCAACAACCCTTTAGCTTTAAACATAAAATTGAGTTTAAAAACGTAAGTTTTAAGTATGAGAATGCTAAAGAGTATGCGCTTAAAAACTTGAACCTAACTATTGAAAAAGGAGAAACCTTTGGGATAATAGGTTCTACAGGTTCAGGAAAAAGTACCATAGCAGCTTTGCTGTTGCGTATGTATGATGTGCAAGACGGTGAAATTTTAATTGACGGACAACCTATAAGCCAAATAAACCTTGAGGATTACAGAGAAAGTATTGGCTATGTACCTCAAGAGGTATTTTTATTTAGCGATAATATACAAGAGAATATTGCTTTTGGACTTCGGAACCGAGAAAACTCATACAACAGTGTAGTTGAAGCCGCCAAGCGTGCGGATATTTACGAAAACATAATGGAGTTTCCCAAACAGTTTGAAACAATGGTGGGCGAGCGTGGAGTTACCCTATCGGGTGGACAAAAACAGCGTGTAGCCATAGCAAGAGCCATTATAAAACAGCCCGAAATAATGCTGTTGGATGATTGCCTATCGGCCGTTGATACAAAAACCGAAGCCAATATTTTGGCTAATTTTAGAGAGATATTGAAAGAAAAAACAGCAGTTATAATAAGCCATCGTATATCATCAGTTATGGATGCCCAAAACATTATAGTGCTTGATGAAGGTGAGATTATAGAGGCTGGAACGCACAAAACACTTATGGCACAAGCAGGTAAGTATAACGAGTTGTATTACAAGCAAATGGATGAAGATATTGAGGTGGTTGCCGAAAGTTAAAAGGCTTTTATTATATGTACATCAAAAAAAAAACGCCTAAAAAGTTGCAAATGATGTAAGGTACTCTATATTTTTACAGAAAATTGCTGTAGATAAGGTAAAACGTAACGTAAGAGAGGATAAAATGGAGGATTTTAACAAGAACGAGCGTGATGAGATTTTTTCTAAGAAAATAAGGGCAGGGAAGAGAACCTATTTTTTTGATGTTAAGTCTACGCGGGGAAACGATTATTACATCACCATTACCGAAAGTAAAAAACGGCAGGATAACGGGATGTACGTAAAACACAAAATCTTTTTATACAAAGAAGATTTTAACAAGTTTATGGATGCCCTTAATGAAACCGTAGATCATGTAAAAAGCGAATTGATGCCCGAATATGATTTTGAGGAGTTTAACCGCCCACAAGGTGAATATAGCGAAGGTGGCAGCTACGGAAGTGAAAGCAGCGAAGATTAATTCTAAAATTTAAAAGACTTTTTTATTGTTATCACCCTATGGTGCATAACTATTATATGCCTTTGGTAATGTACTTTTGCCAAAGGCTTTTTTTATTTGCAGAATGAAAAGAATATACATGTGGGGCGCGTTGGTTGGGGTGTTTATTTACATAGAAACACTTGTAGGCAATAAACTGGATTTTTTTGCTGATCCATCAACAAAAATATATGTGTTAATGATAAACTTACTAACGCTAGGCGTTGGTATTTATATGGGTTTACGCGATTACAAATTGCGTAATGATAATGCAATATCGTTTGGGCGTTGCATGTTTAACAGTATCATTATTTCAGCATTTGCTGCTGTAATAACCGCAGTGGGTTCAGTAGTATATTACAATTATATTTTTCCTGAAGGAAAAGAAATGGTAATAGCCGAGAGCGAGCAGTTTTTTGTACAAGAAAGAGACACCACAGCTACTACAATAGCTGAGTATAAAGAACACTTTATTAAAAATTACCAAGATACTGTACGCGTTACCAGTCAAGATTTGCCAAAAATAAAGCAAATGGCAGAAGACACAGCAAAAGCCATAGAAGACAAAGTAAAACGTACTCGCGGAATATTTACATTTTCGGGCTCGGTAATATCGTATACAGGGCCTTTTGTACTTATTGGCCTGTTTTTCTCAATACTAATAGCAGCAGTAATAGCCAATAAACGCGCATGACGATAATAGAATCAGGACTAGAGACCATCAATAAAAGTCAGCAAGAGGTGTATGCCTTTTTAGCCGACTGTAACAATCACCAACAGCTCATGCCAGAGCAGGTAGTAAACTGGCAAAGTGATACCAATAGCTGTAAGTTTACAATAAAAGGCACGGCCGATTTATCGCTAAGAATAAAAGATGTGCAACCCAATAGCAGCATAGTATTAGAACCTTACGAAAAAGTGCCTTTTCCATTTACACTTACATGGAATATAGAAGCAACAGGGGATAATGCAATTGTTGGCGCAGTATTGGCTGCTGATATGAATATGTTTATCAAAATGGTAGCAGCAAAACCCCTTGAAAACTTCTTAAAGTATCAGATAGTAAAACTTAAAACCATGATGAATGGGTAGAAAAAAAGCTCCCTTATTACCACACCCCAATTGGTTACAGCGCATACACGGTTGGTGGTTTTTTTTGTGGCTGGGTTTAGGCTTTATTATTTTATACCCTTGGTTTCTTATCACCCTTTCACACAAAAAAATGTACCCTGCTGCCCATTTTGGACGCAAAATATGGGGGTGGATTTTAATGATCATGAGTGGGCATTGGTTGCAGGTGAAATTTGAAGTTCCCTTTGATAAAACCAAAACGTATGTAGTGGTTGCCAATCACGCATCATATATTGATATTCCTGCATTAACCTGTGGTTTACCCGGATACCTTATTTTTGTTGCCAAATCAGAATTGGCAAAAATTCCTGTGTTTGGTCGTTTTTTTAGAACGATGGATATTGGGGTTGATAGAAAAAATGCACGCGACGGGGCAAATGCCTTTAATGCAGTGAATAAAAGATTGCTTGAAGACCATACCAATGTGGTAATTTTTCCCGAAGGTACAATAGGTACTTGGGTGCCCGAGTTGGGTAAATTTAAAGACGGAGCTTTTAAAGCAGCCATTGCAACAGGGGCATACATATTGCCCGTTACTCTTGCCGATAATTGGCTTAAAGTACCCGAATATGGACCCGTAGCTGCACGAGGCGGAAGGCTAAGAATGTATGTTCATCGTGCTATTCCTACTGCCCATCTAAAACCCACTGATGCAGCAGAGTTGAAACAAAATGTTTTTCATATTATTGAAAGTAAATTGAACGAGTATGCAGGTAAATGATGAATTGGTAGCTCAATTAGCACACTTGGCAAGGCTTGAAGTGAAGCCCGAAGACAAAGAAGCCATGAAAGCCGATTTGGAAAAAGTATTGGGCTTTTGCGAAAAACTAAGCGAGGTGGACACTGAAGGTGTAGAACCTTTGATATATATGACCGATGATACTAATGTATTGCGCACCGATGAGGTGAAAGGACAAATTAGTAAAGAAGAAGCCTTGTTAAATGCGCCTGCAAAAGACAGCGACTATTTCCGTGCACCAAAAGTAATTAGCAAAGGCTAAGTCAAAAAAAAAATAATTCCAAATAGAGAACCGTCATGAGTGATTTAATCCGTTTAGAACACATACAACGCTACTACAAAATGGGCACAGAGTTGCTTTTTGCCCTTAAAGATGTTTCTTTAACCATCGAAAAAGGCGAGTATGTAGCACTTATGGGGCCTTCGGGTTCAGGAAAATCAACCCTAATGAATATTTTAGGTGCTTTAGATACCCCTAGTGCGGGCAAGTATATACTAAATGGAACAGATGTAAGTGATATGGAGGATAATAACCTTGCTGATGTTCGCAACCGCGAAATTGGCTTTGTTTTTCAAACCTTCAATCTATTACCTCGCCTTTCGGCATTAGAAAATGTGGCTTTGCCACTAATATATGCCGGTGCAAAAAAAGAAGAAAGAGTTGAGCGTGCGTCAAAAGTACTTACCTCAGTTGGCTTGGGCGACCGTATGGGGCACAAACCCAACGAACTTTCGGGTGGACAACGCCAGCGTGTAGCCGTAGCCCGTGCACTTATTAACAACCCTAGTATAATACTAGCCGATGAGCCTACGGGAAACTTAGATACTAAAACCTCGGTAGAGATAATGCAGTTGTTTGAAGATTTGCATAACCAAGGAAACACCATTATTATAGTAACCCACGAAGAAGATATAGCCCTGCGTGCTAAACGTGTGATACGTTTGCGCGACGGTTTGGTTGAAGATGCACAAGGTAATATACCTAGTTGGACACAACCAATATTTCAAACAGTTTAAAATACTCGATTAACAATATTAACAAGCCTTTCAACTATTTGAGTTGAAAGGCTTGTTTGTTTTTGCCTCAGGTTGAAACCCTATTTCATAAAGCTCACATATCTGAACAATAGACTTTTGCAGTCCAGGTCATAACACATAAAAAACAATAACTTAAAGATACCTTGTGTAAGTTTGCACCCGATATAATTGCAACAACTATGACTGCTTACAACTCGATAGGACACCAATACAACAATACCCGCACTGCCGACCCTTTAATCGCTCAAACCCTTTATGATTTATTACAGCCTCAGCCTGATGGCGTGTATTTAGATATTGGCTGCGGTACAGGTAATTATACCGCAGCGTTGGCTAGTATGGGAGTGCATTTGCACGGTATAGATCCATCAAACGTGATGCTGGACGAAGCGAAAGCCAAAAGTAATGCGGTGCAATGGCATATTGGTACTGCTGAAAATATAGCCTTTAGCGATGCGTTTTTTGATGGCGCACTGGCCACGCTTACCCTACACCATTGGGATAGTATGGATAAAGGCTTTGTTGAGTTGTACAGGGTGCTGAAACCACAAAGTCGTATGGTGATTTTTGCTGCCCTATCAGATTTGACCGAGAAGTTTTGGTTAAAGCATTACTTCCCCAAAATGTTAGAAGCATCCACTAAAAAAGAACCAAAATACAGTGCCCTAGTTAGTGCTGTTGAAGGTGCAGGATTTAAAATAGCTTCAACTCAAAAGTATTTTGTGCAAGACGATTTGCAGGATAAGTTTTTGTTTGTAGGTAAAAACAACCCCCGTTTATACTTTGATGCTCAACTACGCAGCGGTATATCATCGTTTGCGCAGCTTTCGCTTAAAGAGGAAGTAGCAACAGGTTTAGAAAAACTAAAAGCGGATATAGATAGTGGTACTTTTGAAAACATACACCGTCAATACCATAGCACTGATGGCGACTATATGTTTATTGTGATTGAGAAGTAAGTGTTTTTACTCAAAAAACTCAAATTTATAGGTTAAATATTCATGCGCTATGTCGCTGGAGCCATAGCCACGCGGATATTGCAAGTGGCTTTGGTGGGGCACACTGTTTTTATCGGCATAGCTATACTCCATAGTTTCAAAATGGCCTGTGGTTGTGCTTTGCTCACGCTTTGTCAAACGGTCTTTTGCATCATAGGTATAAGTGTCTTTTTTTTGCTCTTTGCCCTCATACAACTCAGTATAGCTACTAAGTAAACCTTTTGTGGTATAGGTAAGCGCATAGGTATTGTTTCCTCCCCAAGCTGAGGCGGTGGTAACTTTTGTAATCCTGTTTTTCTTGTTGTATTCAAATGTCCATTTATAATCTTCCTTGTCGTCTTTGGTATATTTTACAACAGTTAGCAAACGGTTTTTTGTATCATACGTATGTAGCTCGTAACTGTTTAATTCAGAGGCCATATAGCCACCATAATAATCAATACGTTCAATAAGCCCCTTTTTATTTAGGGTTGATGTGGCGCGATAAGTACATTGGTATTCTTTGCCATCACGTATAGGCGTGTAGCGTTTAAACGTGCTAAAAACACCTTTATCAGTATAAAAAATTGAATCTAGGGTTTGGTAATAGCGTATTTTTTTATTCCAATCGGTTTTATATTTCATGTACACCGTTTTTTGCCCATTGCTATTGTATTGTGTAATTTCGTTATAGCGGGTGCTATCGTCCACCGCCCCATTTTCATTAGTTATATAATTGTAAGCCGTTTTTATTGCCATTGCTTTTAGGGCGGGCTCAAACTGAGCTTCAATAATTGCATCTTTAGTCCAAAACTGTATTTGGGCATTTAGGGTTGGCGAGAATAGAAATAGCAGCACAAGTAAGCGGTACATCATGGGGTTTATATACTTTAAAGACCAAGATAGTGAATTTAGAGTTATTACACGTTGCTAAAGCTGCTAATGTAGATTTTGGACTAAATAAGCCTAAAACCTATATATTTGCACCCTAATTTTTTAAGACAGAGATAATCATGACTAAAGGACCTATATCGCAGTTTATTACCCACCACTACCGTCATTTTAACGCCGCAGCATTGGTTGATGCTGCCAAAGGCTACGAAACCCACTTGCTAGAAGGTGGTAAAATGTTGGTGAGCCTTGCAGGTGCTATGAGTACTGCCGAGTTGGGGATTTCTTTAGCCGAAATGATACGTCAGGATAAAATAGCCATAATAAGCTGTACTGGTGCTAACCTTGAAGAAGACATAATGAACCTTGTTGCGCACACACACTACAAACGTGTGCCCAACTATCGTGATTTAAGCCCGCAAGATGAGTGGGATTTGTTAGAAAAAGGTTACAACCGCGTTACCGATACTTGCATTCCCGAAGAAGAAGCATTTCGTCGTATACAAAAGCACATATACAAAATTTGGAAAGATGCCGAAGCTGCCGGCGAACGCTACTTCCCACACGAGTATATGTATAAACTGCTACTAAGCGGTGTGATGAAAGAAGATTACGAAATACCTGTTGAACACAGTTGGATGCTTGCCGCAGCCGAAAAAAATATACCTATTGTAGTACCGGGTTGGGAAGACAGTACAATGGGCAACATTTTTGCCAGCTATATCATTAAAGGCGAACTACAAGCCAGTACCATGAAAAGCGGTATTGAATATATGGTTTGGTTGGCCGACTGGTATCGCCACAATAGTGGTGGAAAAGGTATTGGTTTCTTCCAAATTGGTGGAGGTATAGCGGGCGATTTTCCAATATGTGTTGTGCCCATGATGTATCAGGATTTGGAGTGGCACGATGTGCCGTTTTGGAGTTATTTCTGTCAAATTAGCGACTCGACAACATCTTACGGTTCATACAGTGGTGCAGTACCAAACGAAAAAATAACTTGGGGCAAGTTAGATATTAACACCCCTAAATTTATAGTAGAATCAGACGCTACCATAGTAGCCCCCCTGATTTTTGCTTACCTGTTGGGTTGGTAAGGCAATCGCCTATAACTCACCCCAACGTAAGCAATTAATTAAAACAATTAATGTCTTTTTCTGATAAAGATTAGAAAAGGAAGCGAAACGTAAAATATATATCCCTTTTATAAGGGGTGAGTGAAAATGAACAACAAACTAGAATTTGATGCGCCTTTAATTTCCGCAGGTGGCGGAGGTGTGTTTGCTGAAGTACCTTTTGATGTAAAAGAAGTATTTGGAAGCAAAGGAATAATACCCATAAAAGCTACTATTGATGGCGAACCCTATAAAGGCTCGTTGGCCAATATGGGCACAGGCTGCCATATAATGCCTGTATTAAAAGCCATACGAGAGAAAATAGGCAAACAAGTGGGCGATAGCGTACATTTTGTAATAGAACGCGATACAGAAGAACGTGTAGTTGATATACCCGAGCCATTAGCCAAATTACTCAACGCTAATACACAAGCCAAAACCTTTTTCGATAATCTATCGTACACCAATCGTAAAGAATACGCCCGTTGGATAAATGATGCCAAACGCGAGGAAACGCGACAATTACGTCTTGATAAAACCCTTGAAAAATTATTGGCTGGCAAAAAGAATCCTACCGAGAAGTAGCTTTATCATTTGGCAATAAACAATTATCATTTAACACAAAAAGTAAAAGCAAAAAACTAAAGTCCTTTTACTTTATACCAAAATACCACATATCCATAAATGAATTATCCCCGTAACATCGAAGAGAAATTAGGCTTCGATACGATAAGAGAAAAAATACGCGAAAAATGCCTTAGCTCGCTAGGCGCATCTTTTGTAGATAAAATGAAGTTTACCACCACGCACGAATTGGTAGTGCGTTGGCTAGAGCAAACCGACGAATTTATACGCATACTGCAAACAGAAAATAACTTCCCTGCCGATAATTATATAGATGCTACCAAGCACTTTAAACATTTGGGTATAGAAGGGTTTTTCTTGTTAGAGCATCAACTGCACGAAATCCGTCAATCGCTTACCACCTTTGGGCAGGTAGCCAAGTTCATCAGCTTAAAAAAAGACCTATACCCACAACTGCATCAATTGTTTGTAGATGTTAGTTTTGATGATAGTATAATCCGAAAAATTGACCGTGTGCTGGATAAAGATGGGAAAATGAAACCATCAGCCTCACACGAATTGTTAGATATAGAAGCAGGAATTGTATCGGTAGAGCGTGAATTGCAACGCAAAGTAAACAGCATTTTTAAACGTGCCCAAAGCGAAGGCTGGGCGGCTGATACCGATGTATCGGTACGCGATAACCGTTTGGTAATACCCATACTGGCCGAGCACAAACGCAAAATAGCAGGTTTGGTGCACGATGAATCGGCCACAGGGCACGTATACTATATAGAGCCTACCGAAATATTGGAAATGAACAACCAATTGCGCGAGTTACAAATTGACCGTAAACGCGAGGTTGAACGTATATTAAAAGTAATTTCGGCTGAAATAACGCCTGAAGTGCCCGTATTGCTTACCTACTACCAAAAACTTGGTATTATTGATTTTATACGTGCCAAAGCAAGTTTTGCCAATAGTATAAAAGCTATTGCACCCAAAGTACACGATAAAACCTCGTTTACGTGGCGCGATGCCTATCACCCCTTGCTGTGGCTAAACCATAAGGCACAAGGTTTGGATGTTGTACCCCTTAGTATTGAGATGACACCACAACAACGCATTTTGGTAATTTCAGGGCCAAATGCTGGAGGTAAATCAGTAGCCCTTAAAACACTGGGCTTGTTGCAATACATGGTACAATGTGGCGTACCTGTCCCTATGCACGAAAAATCGGCAGTAGGTATGTTTGCCAAAATATTTATTGATATTGGCGATGAGCAATCGCTGGATAACGACTTAAGCACGTATAGCTCGCACCTCACCAACCTTAAATACTTTATCAACTCTGCCGACCGTAAAACCTTGTTTTTGGTGGATGAGATGGGTACAGGTACCGACCCTCAGTTTGGTGGGCCTATGGCAGAAGCCATTATGGAAGAATTGAATCACCAAAAGGCTTATGGTGTTATCACCACCCACTTTAGCAACCTAAAATTGTTGGCCAATAACTCGCAAGGCATGGTAAATGCCAGCATGGCCTATGATACAGAAAACCTTAAACCATTATTTAGGCTTGAGATAGGTAAACCGGGCAGCTCGTTTGCGTTTGAAGTAGCCCAAAAAATTGGACTGCACAAACGTGTGATTGAGAAAGCTCGCAAAAAGGTAGGTAGCAAGCAAAAAAACGTTGACGAATTGATAGTGCAGTTGGAACGAGAGCGCAACGATGTGATTGACTTGCAAAGCACCTTACTGCAAAAGCAAGAACACGTTGATAAACTGATGAGCCACTACGAGCAACTGAAACGCGATATAGAGGCCAAAAAGAAAGATATGATACGCCAAGCCAAAGAAGAGGCTTTGGAAATTATTAATCAATCTAACCAAATTGTAGAAACGACTATTAGGGCTATAAAAGAAAACGCTGCCGATAAAGAGAAAACCGAAAAGGCTCGTAAAACACTTGAGGTTACCCGCGAAAAACTAAACCGAGAGGTGCAAGCCGAAAAAGTAACCGTATTACCTCAAAACGGTTTTGAAGCAGGTAACAAAGTGCGCATTAAAGGGCAGTTTGTAGTCGGCGATTTAATCAGCACAAAAGGTAACAAAGCTGTAGTTGCTTTTGGCGACCTACGCAGCAATATTGAATTGGCTAAGCTGGAAAAGATAAGTGTGAAAGAAGCCAAAAAAATACAAGAAACCGTAAAAGGTATTGATATGACTAGGGAGTTAATGGACTTTAAACCTGAGATTGATTTGCGCGGTTTGCGCGGTGATGAAGCCCTTAATGATGCCTTTGCTTTTGTAGATAAAGCCGTAATAACAGGTTTTGAACGTTTGCGTATAGTGCACGGCAAAGGCGATGGCATATTGCGCAAGCTGCTACGCGAAAACCTTAAGAAATTAAAGGTGGTTGATAGTATAGTTGATGAACACGTTGACTTTGGCGGGGCAGGGGTGAGTATTGTTACGCTGCGCTAATTTTTGATTTAGCGATTAACAGATTTGTTGATTTTTGACGATGTGAGATGTGTTTTGTGCTGCCATCATCCCGAGCTTGCCAAAGGGAAATATGTGTAAATAAGCAAATATGCCAATGTGCTAATTGGAAATGGTAAATATTTACTGCTCAATGTAAAATGATTTGTGTGGTTGTCTTCCATAACCTGTCGAAGGGCGGGGAGTCATTATTTGGGCATGCAGAGATACTTTCATTTGACAAATCTTAAAGATTTGTCAAATGAAAGTATCAATACAGTAGATTCATATTTTCCATACATCAAAGTGTGTAAATTTAATTTCAATAAATTTTGAAAGTTTGAAAATTAATTTATCTTTGTACTGTGATTTTGAAGAAAGGGCAATGCGCCCTTTTTTAAGAGCATAAAATTTCAATTTTTATTGAAAATACAATATTATGAATTATAACGTCGCCGCATACTTTGTATACCTGCCCATAATATTTTACGTAACCGTATATGTGGGCAGGGCATTGTATAAAAGCGGAGAGCCTTTTTTGGTAGATAGTTTTCACGGGCACGCACAAATGGCAAAAGCCTTTAATACGTTTTTGCTCACAGGCTATTACCTGCTCAATTTGGGCTATGCCACATTTTCAATAAGCAGTTGGGATAACATAGAAAACCTTGTCCAGCTAATAGAAGATGTGGCCAGCCACCTAGGCATCCTTATTCTTTTTTTAGGCATTATGCACTATATCAATATGTATAGTTTCACCCACTTTAGCAAACAGCTAAAAAACTTGTATCAAAACCTAAATAATCATTCATCATAAAACAATAAAGCCATGAACACCGTAACACCCATTATTATCGCTTACAGTATTTATTTGCCCGTAACCATAGGGCTAACCTATTATGTTGCCCGCGTGTTGTTTCGCAACGGAAAGGTTTTTATGTTAGATATTTTTAGAGGCAGAGAAGAAATTGCCACATCAACCAATAAACTGTTTCAGGTAGGCTTTTATTTGCTAAACATAGGTTTTGCCCTGCTCACTCTAAAATCAAAGGGACTTATAGCAAGTACCCAAGGTGTATTTGAGGTATTGAGTGAAAAAATTGGTGGATTCTCCATCTACTTAGGTATTATGCTATTTATGAACCTGTATTTATTTTTTAGAGGGAAAAAGAAAGCAAAAGAAAATCAATTAAGGGCAGAAGGTAAATGGGTAGAGCCTAAACCAATTGAAACTGACAGACCACGTTATGCGTAAGCAATAGGCTACCATAAATAATTAATAAAAAGGTTCATTTTCAAGCTTTAATGTTTGAAAATGAACCTTTTGCAACAAGTTGATGGATAATAATGTCTATTGTAGTGTAAATTGAAAAAACACAATAACTTTGCTAAAACCATCACAATGAAAAAAATATCTACCTTATTATTTCTTAGTATACTCTCACTAGCTACATGGGCACAAATAACTATTACCAAAAGCAATATGCCTGCCGCAGGCGATACCTTTAGGTATGCCAATGTGCAAGCAATAGGTAGTAATATAAATGTGAGCAATACAGGGGCTAACTTTAACTGGAATTTTGCCAACCTAAGCAAAACCGATGAGGCGATACTTGAGTATAAACGCTCGGCACAAACCCCATACTCGTTTTATTTTATCAATACATTTGGTACACTAATAGCTGATAATATTGGCTTTGGTCAGTTTGCATTATCTGACGTATATAATTTTTATAAAAACACTACTAGCAATTTTACGGCAGAGGGTATAGGTTTTAAGTTTAACAATATCCCGCTAGGCGGTTTTTATACCGATAAAGACGAAATATATAAATTTCCGTTAGAGTATGCCGATAGAGATAGCTCAAGCTATAAAGTTACAGTAGCTATACCGGGCTTAGGAAGTTATAAGCAAGGAGGGACACGCATAAACAAAGTAGACGGTTGGGGTAAATTGACTACTCCCTACAAAACGTATAACAATTGTATACGTGTGAAATCAGAAATTAATCAGGTGGATTCGTTTTCAGTTTCACAGCCTTTTCCAATTTCTTTTGGTTTTCCTTCCACCCGTACCGAATATAAATGGTTGTCTAATGAAGATAATGTGCCTGTGCTTGAAACATCGGGCAATACAGTTGCAGGTAATTTTGTACCCACTGTTGTGCGCTACCGCACACAAGATAAAAGTGCTAACCCTAATACAAGTGTACAAGTAGTAGGTGGTGTGCAAGTAAAAGTATATCCTAATCCTGCTACTGATAAAATTATTGTAACACTACCTAACTACGGCGAAAGCCACGTGAAACTTTTTAGTATGGAAGGGAAGGAGCATACGATAAGTCATAGCAGAACAAATGAAGGACTAGAAATAATTACCCAAACATTACCCGTAGGTTATTATATGCTGTTTGCTAAAAGTGGTAATGATATAATTTGGGAAAAGATAGAAATAAGCAGATAACGACTTTTAGAGTTGTTTCAACAAGTGTTTACGTATAGTTAAAACCCCTAAATATTGATTTAATCAATATTTAGGGGTTTTTATTTAGAAGTTGTTGAATAAAGTTAGTTGTTTGCGGGTGGTGTGTATTTAACAATGTCTATACCGATACCGTTAGGGTCTATAATAGCAAAATGTCTATCTCCCCAAACCTCATCACGCAATTCTATTTCAATGGGTATATCGAAAGCTTTAATACGTTTGTATTCAGCGTCAGCATCCTCTACCTCAATTGTAATATAAGCTCCTTTTCCGTTAAAAGCAGGTTGAAAGATGGGCTGTTGTGTAGGGTGATTTGGTAATAAAAAGCTAAACCTACCTTCACCATTTGGACTTTCGAGCAATAAGAAAAAATCGTTCTCATAAGTTACTTTAAAGCCAAGCACCTTAGTATAAAAATCTTTGCTTTCTTTTAGTTTTTCTGTGATAATACCTGAAAATATTTTCATCTTACCGGTTACGTTTTGTTGAGTATTATTTATATCGCTTGATTTTGTTTGACAAGCAACTACAAATCCTGCAATAAATAAGAGTGTAAGTAGTTTTAGGTGTTTCATAATTTTGTTGTTTACTCAATACCCATTTGTATCATTGTTACCATAGTTTCTGGAGCGTCTAAATCCATGTGTATGTATACCTCACGGTTTTTGCCACTTGGTTTTAGGTTGTTTTGAGTGATGTGTTCAATCAACTTACCGTAGGTTTCAGGTATTTTCATCCATTCGCCTTCGTGTATCGTCCATATACATTTAAAGTGTTCGGTGCTTTTTACTTTAAACTCACCCGTGTGGGTTTGGGGCAGGCTTTCAATAGGTAGGGCAATTTCAAGCGTAAAAGTTTTGCCTACATCACCATCAAAGCCATCGTATAGCCAATAGCACGGGCCTGAAATACGCAGGTTGCTTTGTACAGCTTCTTTATAAAGACGGTCGGCAATTACACCCACGTATTGGGCTAAATCGGTAACTTTGGTTTCTGTGCTAAAGTATAGCAGATTAATAGGGGCAATTTGTTTTGTTTGCATGGTTTCGTTTGTTTTATAGCACAAACAAAATGTAGCTAACTGACAACCCTATGTCAACAGTAAAAATCTAAATCAATTAGTTTTATACTTCTTCCAAAACTGCACTATCAATATAGTGGGCTTTAAGTCGCTCTACAAAAGCTATTACTTCACTTTTCAATTCAAGAGGAGATACAATTTCGATAGAGCACCCCCAGCTAACTACCCAGCTTGCAAAATAGTTGTACGACGAGCAGAAGAAGGTCATTTCTGTATGGGTTTCACCCATTTTTTCTTCTATCAAACCGTAATGAAATTTTTGCTCACGTATATAAGGTACTAGTTTGTTGTTTATACGTATCACCATTTTCTTAACCTCTTGGCGGGTCATCTCGCGGTCGAAGTAAGCATCAAGCGTATCGTTTTTGTCTCGCACAAAAGTTTCATCAAGTATGTGTAACGATTTTACCCTGTCCATTCTAAAATCTCTGTAGTCGTTTCGCAATCGGCAGTAGGCAATCAAATGCCATTTATTGTTGATATAAAATATCCCCACAGGTTCAATTTTTCTATGGGCAAAAGTGTCGTTATAGGCCGAGTAGTATTCTACATCCAATACCCGCTGTGTGGCTAAGGCATTTTGTATATCGGCTGAGAAATGATTGGGCAATTGCTCAGGGTAGGGTGTACTGTTTTGAGTATGAAATACCTTTATGCCTCCATCCAGTTTTTCAAGAAACTCTTTGTCGGTAGTTTTCATCACTGCCCGTACTTTTTTCATTGCGGTAGAGTAGTTTGTTGCCAGCGACTTATCGGTCAGCTTTTCCAATAATTTTTCACCTGTAAGCAGTGCCGCAGCTTCTTCGCGGGTAAACATTACAGGGGGCAATTGGTAGCCATCGATAATAAAATAACCCAAACCTGCCTCAGCGCCAATGGGTACACCAGCTTCCTCCAATGCACGTATATCGCGGTATACGGTACGCAGACTAATCTCAAAACGTTTAGCTATTTCTTCGGCCTTTACTACCCGTTTACTTTGCAGGTGAATTAGCGTGGCTACAAGGCGGTCAATTCTGTTCATCTACTTTCCAATATCAAATAAATCCTCGTTTTCAATATAGTGCACACCTGTTTTGCCATCATTGGCTAGGTTAATCATGGCTTGGGCTACGGTACGGCTGTGTATTGCTTTGTAATGTTTTAGCTTACCCATAAATAAAGGGTTTATTAATGCTACAATACTTTTACTTATGCGCTCACCCAATCTAAACTCTTTTCTGTCTCCTAATAATAATGATGGGCGCACAAAAACAGTATTGGCAATACCTTGTTGGGCAATATCGTATTCAACCTCGCCTTTGGTGCGTAGGTAAAAGTTATTGCTTTTAGCATTTGCACCCAATGCAGTTATGGTTACCATAGTTGCAATATCATTTGCAGCCGCAGCTTTGGCAATGGCTAGCGGCAACTCATAGTCTACCTTTGTAAAAGCCGCTTGGCTACCTGCTTTGGCAATAGTAGTGCCTATGCAACAGAATACATCGCCATTAATAATCTCACTTTGTATTGTGTTTATATCTGTTAGTGGATTAACTACCTCATGTAGTTTTGCGTGCTGTTTGCCTGTTGGTTTGCGGACAAAAAGTTTTACAGTAGTATAACTATCGTCATTTAAAAGCAAATCTGTTAGTTGCTCGCCGGTTTGCCCTGTTGCTCCAAATACAAGTGCGGTTTTCATATAGCAAAGTTAGCAAGTGTAATAGCATTATCTACTGTAAATAAAACTAGAGAGTGGTTTTATCAGTTTAGATTTTCAACAACTATAATACCCAATAACTATAAAATTATGCTAAAACCTTAAAGCTTTGTGTGGTAAGTTTTTTCTTAATTAATATAGATTTATTCTATATTGCGTCAACACACGTATATACAAAGACATATTTTATTAATTAACCATGAAAATCTTAAAAACTATTCTTATTGTTTTAGTTGTATTAGCAGCCTTGTTTGTAATAGTAGGGTTGTTTTTACCTTCAAAATTTCATGTTGAACGCTCGGCTGTAATTAATGCACCACAAGAACAAGTGTTTGGCCAAGTTAACGATGTGAAAAATTGGAACAATTGGAATGCTTGGAATAAAATGGATCCAAACTGGGAACTTACCTATAGCGAAGCAACATCGGGTGTTGGCGCATCATACTCGTGGGTAAGTGAAAACGAGAATGTGGGTAAAGGTAAAGTAACCATTACTAAATCAGAACCAATGAATTTAGTAGAAGCTACAATGGAATTTGAAGGAATGAGTCCTGCTACTATTTATCACAAGTTTGAACCCGCCGAAGGGGGAGGAGTGAAGGTAATATTTGGTATGGATTCAGATATTGGTAATAATATATTACTAAAATATATATTTAATATAGGTGGCGATAAAATGGTGGGAGGAAATTACGATGCTTCATTAAAAAATCTTGAAGAGTATTTGAAAAATACCCCCCCTGCACCTATTCAAACAGAAGAACCAATAGCAACTGGCGATAGTACACAAAATGCCGATTCGGCAACTGCACAATAATACTAGTTGTGATAATCTTATTTCAAAGCCGCTTTTTCAGCGGCTTTTTTTGTTTTGCGCATACCTCTGTTTACCAAGTATACCCCCAAAAGCGTTAATACGGTTGATAAAGCTATCCATTCGTTAAGTGTTTCACTCAGTATAGCCCAACCTAATAATACCGCTACAATGGTGTTAATGTAGTTGTGCATAGATACTACAGTGGCTGGTAGCTTGTTTAATACATACATAAACGAGCCATAAGCTATTATACTGCCAAACACAATTAAATATATAAACGCCCATATTGCTCTCGGCTCAATAGCATCCATGTGGTAATGCTCCCCTTTTAACAAACCCAAAGGCAAAAACACAAAACCACCAATAAGCATTTGCCATCCTGTAAAGTACAGTGCGTGCAAAGTGATTTTTGTTTTTTGACGGTATACAGAGCCAAAAGCCCAAGCTGTTACAGCCACAAACATGGCAATTATACCCCAACGGTACTCTGCATTTTGTAGCGCATCAATATTCTCATACAAATTAGCCAACTGCCCGCCAAAACCCAATAGTAAACCAAGTATTACCCATATATGAGGTTTTTCTTTTAAAGAAACCCAACTAAAAAAGAATACAATAAAGGGCGATGTACTACTTATAATAGCAGCAACACTGCTACTAACAGATTTCTCAGCCCATACAAACAAGCCATTGCCAATAACCAGCATTAGCAAAGCCATAATAGTAATATTAACAAACTCCTTTTTGGTGGGCATAGGATATTTCTTAATCAAGAAATAGCTAAGAATAAGCAAACCCGCAATAAAGTGGCGTAAACCCGCAAACAATAATGGGGGGAAAGATTGCACCCCTACCCTTATGGCAAGGTATGTTGTACCCCAAAAAAATGACACACTGGCAAATGCCAGCCAAGCTTTTTTAGTATCGCTCACTATATATAATATATGTCGGCAAAAGTAGCCGTTTTGTGATGTTTTGCTTAACTATTGAAAATAAAAGATTTAGATATTTTGATATGTATTTTTGGTTATCTTTGCACCCCTTTGTTAGTAGGGGGTATGCGTTAGCAATTCGCTTGGTATTTAACCTGCTAGAAACAAAGAAGTAATAATTTTTTAAAAAAGTTAAGGGGCATATTGTTTTTACCTAAAAATAGGTGTACTTTTGCCGTCCTTTTAAAATTGAATAACTGAGATAAAATATGCCAACTATACAACAGCTGGTAAGAAAAGGCAGAAAAACCATAGAGTTTAAGAGTAAATCTCCTGCCCTAGATTCTTGCCCCCAACGCAGGGGTGTTTGCACCCGCGTATATACTACTACACCTAAGAAGCCTAACTCGGCAATGAGGAAGGTTGCACGTGTAAGGTTATCTCATGGTAAAGAGGTAAACGCATATATACCAGGCGAAGGACACAACTTGCAAGAGCACTCAATAGTGTTGGTGCGTGGCGGTAGGGTTAAAGACCTTCCCGGTGTACGTTACCACATCGTTCGTGGTGCACTAGATACAGCAGGTGTAGAGGGACGTAACCAACGCCGCTCTAAATACGGAACAAAAAAACCTAAACCAGGTGCAGCACCAGCAGCAGCAGGTAAAAAGAAAAAATAAGTATAGGCAATGAGAAAGAGTAAAGCCAAAAAAAGAATATTAGATCCGGATCCTAAGTTTAATGACTTACTGGTAACACGTTTTGTGAACAACTTAATGTACGACGGTAAAAAACAACTTAGTTTCGCATTGTTCTACAAAGCATTGGATATAGTTGAAGCCAAAGTGCAAGAGCGTGGTATTGATGTTTGGAAAAAAGCATTAAACAACGTTATGCCTTCGGTAGAAGTTAAAGCCCGCCGTGTTGGTGGTGCTACCTTTCAAATACCTATTGAAGTGCCCGCTGACAAAAAAATTGCTAGGGGTATGAAATGGATGATTGATTACTCACGCAAACGCAACGAGAAATCATATCCTGAAAAATTAGCTGCAGAAATTATTGCAGCATCAAAAGGAGAAGGTGCAGCGGTTAAGAAAAAAGACGATACCCACCGTATGGCTGAAGCCAACAAAGCATTCTCACATTTCAGAGTTTGATAAAGAAAGTATTAACAAATATAAACCCGTTAAATAAAAAATTATGTCACGCGATTTAAAATACGTTAGAAACATTGGTATTGCCGCACACATTGATGCCGGTAAAACAACTACCACCGAACGTATTTTGTACTATGCTGGTGTAAACCATAAAATAGGTGAGGTGCACGATGGTGCAGCTACTATGGACTGGATGGCACAAGAGCAAGAAAGGGGTATAACTATCACTTCAGCTGCTACAACTGTATTTTGGAACTACCAAGATCAAAAATACCAAATAAACATTATTGATACTCCTGGTCACGTTGATTTTACCGTTGAGGTAAATCGTTCGTTAAGGGTACTTGATGGTTTAGTATTTTTATTTAGTGCAGTTGATGGTGTAGAGCCTCAAAGCGAAACTAACTGGCGTTTGGCCAATAACTACAACGTTGCGCGTATCGGTTTTGTAAACAAAATGGATCGTGCGGGTGCTGATTTTTTAAGCGTAGTTAAACAAGTGCGTGATATGTTGGGTAGTAATGCAATTCCGTTGCAATTACCCATAGGTGCTGAAGATAACTTTACCGGTGTTGTTGATTTGATCAACTTCCGTGGTATGGTGTGGAATGAAGCAGATAAAGGAATGACCTACGAAGTAGTTCCTATTCCTGATGATATGATAGACGAAGCTACAGAATGGCGCGAGAAACTTCTTGAAGCAGTGTCAGAATATGATGACAATCTTATGGAGAAATTCTTTGAAGATTCATCATCTATCACCGAACGTGAAATACTTGATGCACTTCGTCTAGCTACATTGGATATGAAAATAGTTCCAATGGTATGCGGTTCATCATTCAAAAACAAAGGTGTTCAAACCATGCTTGACCTTGTTATGGAGTTGATGCCAACCCCACTTGACAGAGGTACAATTAAAGGTCTTGACCCAAAAACTGAAGCACCAATCGAACGTAAAATTAGTGAAGACGAACCTCTTTCGGCTCTAGCATTTAAAATTGCTACAGATCCCTATGTAGGTCGTTTGTGCTTTATACGTGTATATTCAGGTGTAATCAATTCAGGTTCATACGTATACAATATGCGTTCTGGCAACAAAGAACGTATATCTCGTTTATTCCAAATGCACGCCAACAAACAAAACCCAATTGAAAGATTAGGTGCTGGTGATATTGGTGCAGCAGTTGGTTTTAAAGATATTAAAACAGGAGATACACTTTGCGACGAGAAAAGTCAAATCATTCTTGAAGCAATGCAATTCCCTGAGCCTGTTATCGGTTTGGCAATTGAACCAAAAACTCAAGCCGACCTTGATAAATTAGGTACAGCATTAGCTAAACTAACAGAAGAAGATCCAACATTCCGTGCCCAAACTGACGAAGATACCGGTCAAACCATTATCTCTGGTATGGGTGAGTTACACTTGGAAATTATTCTTGACCGTTTAAAACGTGAGTTTAAAGTAGAATGTAATCAAGGTGCTCCACAAGTTGCTTATAAAGAAGCAATTACAGGTAGCTACACACACCGTGAAACATACAAGAAACAAACAGGTGGTCGTGGTAAATTCGCCGATATTATGTTTGAAGTTATGCCTGTTGACGAAGGACAAACAGGTCTTCAATTTGTTAATGAAATAGTTGGTGGTGCAATTCCTCGTGAATTTATACCATCAGTACAAAAAGGTTTCTTACAATCAATGGCAAACGGTGTATTAGCAGGTTATCCTGTTGATAGCTTAAAAGTACGTTTGTTTGATGGTTCGTTCCACGCAGTTGACTCGGATTCATTCTCGTTTGAAGCTGCTGCTAAAATGGGTTATCGTAACGCTTGCCGTAACGCAAAACCAATTTTGCTTGAGCCTATTATGAAACTTGAAGTTATTACACCAGAAGAGTATATGGGGGATGTTATGGGTGACCTTAACAAACGTCGTGGACAAATGGAAGGTGTTGATACACGTGCAGGTGCACAAGTTATTAAAGCTAAAGTGCCCCTTTCAGAAATGTTTGGTTATGTAACTAGCCTGCGTACAATAAGCTCAGGTCGTGCTACATCAACAATGGAATTCTCGCACTATGCAGAAACTCCTCGTAACATTACTGAAGATGTTTTAGCTAAAATTAAAGGAACAGTAAACGCGTAATCGCTGAAATACAATAATGGTAAGCCAAAAAATAAGAATAAAGTTAAAATCATACGACTACAACCTGGTGGACAAGTCGGCTGAAAAAATCGTGAAGACGGTTAAGAGCACAGGCGCTGTAGTTAGTGGGCCAATACCACTTCCTACCGAGAAAAAGATTTTTACTGTGCTTCGTTCTCCACACGTAAACAAAAAAGGGCGCGAGCAATTTCAAAGCTGCTCATACAAAAGACTGTTGGATATATACAGTTCTACTGCAAAAACAGTAGATGCGCTTATGAAATTAGAATTGCCTAGTGGCGTAGATGTGGAAATAAAAGTTTGATAGCACAATGTTAGGAATTATAGGTAAAAAAGTAGGAATGACCAGTATTTTTACCCCCGATGGTAAAAATATAGCCTGTACGGTTATAGAAGCTGGCCCATGTACTGTAACCCAAGTTAAGAATAACGATACGGATGGTTACAATGCAGTACAAATGGCTTTTAGTGAGAAAAAAGAAAAAAATACTCCAAAAGCCATGATTGGACACTTTAAAAAAGCAGGCATTACTCCAAAAGCAAAACTTGCCGAATTTAAAGGTATACGTGAAGATCTTGAACACGACTTAAAAGTAGGTGATGTATTAAATGTAGACATTTTTAGCGAAGGCGAATTTGTTGACGTTATCGGTACATCAAAAGGAAAAGGTTTTCAAGGTGTAGTTAAACGCCACGGTTTTAGTGGGGTTGGTATGGCTACACACGGTCAGCATAACAGGTTGCGTGCACCAGGTTCACTGGGTGCAGGTTCATACCCTTCAAGAGTATTTAAAGGTATGCGCATGGCAGGCCGTATGGGTGGTACCCGTGTTATGGCAATTAACCTAACAGTTGTTAAGGTTATAAAAGAGCAAAATTTATTAGTGCTTAAGGGCTCGATTCCCGGTCCCAAAGGTTCGTACGTAATAGTAGAGAGATAAGAAAATGGAACTTAGTGTATTTAACATACAGGGTGCCGATACTGGAAGAAAAGTCACTTTAAGTGATACTATTTTCGGTATAGAGCCAAACGATCACGCTATATACTTAGACGTGAAACAATTTTTGGCCAACCAACGCCAAGGTACCCACAAAACCAAACAAAAGTGGGAAATATCACGTACCACCAAAAAGCTTAAACGCCAAAAGGGTACAGGAGGAGCAAGGGCAGGTAGTATGAAATCACCTTTATTTCGTGGTGGTGGACGTACTTTTGGACCTCAACCCCGTGATTATAGCTTTAAGCTTAATAAAAAGGTAAAACAATTAGCTCGTAAATCAGCATTGGCACACAAAGCCAAACTAAACGAGTTGATTATACTAGAAGACTTTAATTTTGAGGCTCCAAAAACCAAAGAATTTATAGCACTTCTAAACAACCTACAAATAGGTAATAAAAAAGCAGTTTTTGTATTGCCAGAGGTTAACAGTAATATAGTGCTTTCAAGCCGTAATCTTCCAAATTCTAAAGTGTTGGTTGCTTCAGACCTTAATACTTATACTATTTTGGATAACCAAAGTTTGGTTTTGGCTGAAAATGCTATCAAAATTTTAGAAGAAACATTAAGTAAATAACCGAAAGCATGAGCAGTATATTAAAAAAGCCTTTGGTAACCGAAAAAAGCCAAGTAGCTACCGATAAACTTAAGAAATACGGTTTTGTGGTAGAGAAAAAGGCTACAAAAGACCAAATTAAGGCTGAAGTAGAAAAAGTTTTTGGTGTTAATGTTGTATCGGTTAATACCATGATATATGCAGGTAAAACAAAATCTAAATACACAAAAAAGGGTGTTTTTAGTGGACGTAACGCCTCATTTAAAAAAGCATTTGTTACACTTCAAGATGATCAACACATTGATTTCTTTGAAAACGTATAATTAAACAATGGCAGTAAAGAGACTTAAACCAGTTACCCCAGGTACCCGTTTCAGGGTTGCCAATACCTTTGCCGAGCTGACAGGTCACAAACCTGAAAAAAGCTTGATAGCCCCGATGAAATCATCAGGCGGAAGGAACAATCAGGGTAAAATGACCATGCGCAATATGGGCGGTGGGCATAAGAAAAAATATAGGATTATTGATTTTAAAAGGGAAAAACAAAACATGCCTGCTGAAGTAATATCAGTAGAGTATGATCCCAACCGTACTTGCTTTATATCATTGGTTAAATATACAGATGGCGAAAAACGCTACATTATTGCACCTAATGGAATAAAAGCGGGTCAAAAAGTAGAATCAGGTCGTGGTGTTTCTCCAGACGTTGGAAACACATTATATATTGATGAAATACCTTTGGGTAGCACAATACACAATATAGAGCTACGTCCCGGTCAAGGAGCTAAAATTTGTCGTAGTGCCGGTTCATCAGCACAACTACTAGCTCGTGATGGAAGATATGCTACAATAAAACTACCCTCAGGCGAAACTCGCATGATATTAGTTACATGTTTGGCTACTATAGGTACAGTTTCAAACCCTGATCATAGCTTAGTAGTATTAGGTAAAGCAGGGCGTAACCGTTGGTTAGGTCGTCGCCCACGCGTTCGTGGTGTTGCGATGAACCCTGTCGATCACCCAATGGGTGGTGGTGAAGGTAGAGCCTCTGGAGGTCATCCTATATCACGCACAGGCGTTTTGGCAAAAGGTTACAAAACCCGTTCGCCTAAAAAAGCATCAAGTAAGTATATATTAGAAAGAAGAAAGAAATAGGTAATATATGGCACGTTCACTAAAAAAAGGACCATTTGTACACTGGAAACTAGAGCGTAAAGTGGAACAAATGAATGACGGTAAAAAGAAATCAGTGATCAAAACTTGGTCGCGTGGTAGTGTAATAACACCTGATTTTGTTGGACACACTTTTGCTGTGCACAATGGCAATAAGTTTATCCCCGTATATGTTACCGAAAATATGGTAGGCCATAAACTGGGCGAGTTTGCACCAACACGTACATTTAAAACTCACCCCGTTAAATAAAATACTTAGAGTAAGAAATGGAAGCAATAGCAAAATTGAATAATTGCCCAGTATCTCCACGCAAAATGAGGTTGTTAGCCAACCAAATACGTGGTATGGAGATAAATAAAGCACTTAACACGCTTAAATTTAGCCAAAGACGTCAGTATGCAGTAAGATTAGAAAAACTGTTACTATCGGCTATTAACAACTGGGAAAAGAAAAATGAGGGTGAGCGTATAGAAGATAATAGCCTAGTAGTTAAAACCATATTTGTTGATGGTGGTGCTATGTTAAAGCGTATCAGCCCCGCTCCACAAGGAAGGGCATACAGGGTTAGGAAAAGATCTAACCATGTAACAATAATTGTAGACTCTAAAGAAGATAAAAACTAAACATGGGACAGAAAGTAAATCCAATTGGTTTTAGGCTAGGTATAATAAAAGGTTGGGATTCTAACTGGTACGGTGGTAAAAATGCTGCCGAAAAGTTATTTGAAGACGATAAAATCCGTCGCTACCTTAATGCCCGTATCACCAAAGGTGGTATATCAAAAATAGTTATTGAGCGTACGCTTAAACGTATTACTATAACTATTCATACATCTAGGCCAGGTATTGTTATAGGTAAAGGCGGTAGTGAAGTAGATAAAATTAAAGAAGAGATTAAAAAACTTACCAAAAAGGATGTTCAAATAAATATCCTTGAGATTAAACGTCCTGAATTGGACGCTAAGTTGGTAGGTGATAATATTGCTAGCCAAATTGAAGCAAGGGTTTCATACAAACGTGCCATTAAAATGGCAATTGCTTCAACCATGCGTATGGGTGCAGCAGGTATTAAAGTAATGGCTTCAGGTAGGTTAAACGGTGCGGAGATGGCTCGTACAGAAATGTATAAAGACGGACGTATTCCTTTGCATACCCTTCGTTCTGATATTGATTATGCTCTTTGCGAAGCCCTTACAGTATATGGTAAGATTGGAGTAAAAGTTTGGATTTGTCGTGGTGAGATATTCGGTAAACGTGATTTATCACCCAACTTTATGACAAACCAAGAAAAAGGTCCAAAATCTGACCGTGGCCCAAGAAGAGGCGGTGATCGTCGTGATAACCGTGACCGTGGAGGCGACAGAGGTGGAGACCGTCGTCGTAGAGATAAATAATTTGTGAGTAAGATATTTGCAGGGTATATAAATATTTAAAAGTCTAAAGCAATGCTTCAGCCAAAACGTACAAAATTTAGAAAGAAACAAAAGGGTAGGGTAAAAGGTATAGCCCAACGTGGACATGCAATTGCCTTTGGTACATTCGCACTAAAGAGCATGGAACCTAGCTGGATTACCTCGCGCCAAATAGAAGCCGCGCGTATAGCCTTAACCCGTTTTATGAAAAGGGAAGGTAAAGTGTGGATTCGCATATTCCCTGATAAACCAATTACCAAAAAACCTGCAGAGGTAAGGATGGGTAAAGGTAAAGGTGCGCCAGAATATTGGGTAGCAATAGTTAAACCAGGAACCATTATTTTTGAAGCCGAAGGTGTTTCAACAGAAGTAGCTCGTGAAGCTATGCGCCTAGCGGCACAAAAACTGCCTGTTGCTTCAAAATTTGTGGTAAAACATGACTTTATTGACGAAGAGTAATTATGAAAAGTAATGAGATAAGGCAACTTTCAATCCAAGATTTGGTTGAAAAGCTAAAGGAAGAAAGGGCATTATTGCAAAAGCTAAACTTTAGCCACGCGGTTTCGCCTGTAGAAAACCCTATGAAAATTAAAGCCTCACGTAGGCTTATAGCCCGCTATCTTACTGAGTTAAATGTAAGAAATCAGGAAAAAGAGAAGCAGGCATAATAAACAGTAAATAAGATGGAAAACAATACTGTAGCAGTAGAGCGCAAAATGCGCAAAGAGATTATAGGCAAAGTGACCAGCAATAAGATGGAAAAATCTATTGTGGTTTCTGTTGAACGTAGGATGAAACACAAAAAGTATCACAAGTTTGTGAAGAAAACTTTTAAGTTTTATGCTCATGATGAGAACAACGAGTGCAATGTAAATGATATAGTGCGCTTGATGGAAACTAGGCCTTTAAGTAAAGCCAAACGTTGGCGCCTGATTGAAATATTAGAAAAAGCTAAGTAATTATTTAAAATGATACAGCAGGAATCAAGACTTAAAGTGGCTGATAATAGCGGTGCAAAAGAAGTGCTGTGCATCAGGGTACTGGGCGGAACTAGAAAACGCTATGCCAGTATTGGCGATAAAATAGTGGTGAGTGTAAAATCTGCCATGCCTTCAGGAGGTGTAAAAAAAGGATCAGTATCTCGTGCCGTTGTAGTTCGTACACGCAAAGAAATACGTCGTCCTGATGGGTCGTACATACGCTTCGATGATAACTCTTGTGTGTTACTAAACGCCCAAGATGAGCCACGTGCAACCCGTATATTTGGCCCCGTAGCTCGCGAGCTTAGGGAAAAACAATTTATGAAGATAGTTTCGTTAGCACCAGAGGTACTATAATGGAAAGAAAATCAAACAAAAAACAAAAACTGCACATAAAAAAAGGTGATATGGTGCAGGTAATATCAGGAGAACACAAAGGCCCAAAAGGTCAAGGTCGTGTTCTTAGGATATTAACAGAAAAACAACGCGCCATTGTTGAAGGTGTTAACATAGTTACAAAACACCAAAAATCAAGAGCGGCTAACCAACCCGGTACTGTTGTTAAAGAAGAAGCGTCTATACACATTTCAAACCTTATGGTTGTTGAGGGTGGTAAACCTACCCGTGTGGGAAGGCGTTTGGATGAAAACGGAAAATTAGTCCGTTATTCTAAAAAAACAAGTGAAGAGATTAAAGACAATAATTAATAAATAGAACAATGTATAGCCCGCGTTTAAAAGACGAATATATAAGCAAGGTGAAACCTGCTATGCAAGAAAAATTTGGCTACAAAAATGGTATGGAAGTACCTAAGCTACTTAAAATTTGCATAAACCAAGGTGTAGGTGCTGCCGTTGCTGATAAGAAGTTAGTTGATGCAGCTGTTGCTGAAATGACACTTATTGCCGGTCAGAAAGCAGTTCCAACAAAATCGAAAAAAGCGATTTCAAACTTCAAACTAAGGGAAAATATGCCCATAGGTTCACGTGTTACCCTACGTCGCGAACACATGTATGAGTTTTTAGATAGACTAATATCTACCTCATTACCTCGTGTGCGTGATTTTGGTGGCCTTGCTGTTAAAGGTTTTGACGGACGAGGTAACTATACTTTGGGTGTTACTGAGCAAATTATTTTTCCGGAAATAAATATTGACAAAACTAACCGTATCAACGGAATGGACATTACTTTTGTAACAAATGCAAAAACTGATGTTGAGTGCCTTGAACTGTTAAAGCAATTTGGCTTACCATTTAAAACTGCAGAACAAAAATAATAATGGCTAAAGAATCAATGAAAGCGCGTCAGCGCAAGCGCGAAAGAGCTGTTGAACGCTACGCAGAAAAACGTAAAGCTTTGAAAGAAGCTGGTGATTTTGAGGGTTTGCAAAAACTTCCTCGTAATGCGTCTCCCGTTCGCTTGCGTAATCGCTGCAACCTTACCGGCAAACCCCGCGGTTACATCCGTGAGTTTGGTCTTTGCCGTAACCAATTTAGAGAAATGGCTCTTAAGGGCCTAATCCCCGGTGTTACCAAAGCTAGTTGGTAACTCCATGGATATCGGTTTTATGTTTAACAATTAACAAAAAATTAAAATGACTGATCCTATTTCAGATTATTTAACACGATTAAGAAACGCGATTAAAGCAAATCATCGCATTGTTGAAATACCAGCTTCTAATCTTAAAAAAGAGATTACTAAGGTATTACACGAAAAAGGTTACATCTTAAACTACAAGTTTGAAGATGATACCAAACCAGGCATTATAAAAGTGGCACTTAAATACAACCCTGTATCTAAGGTGCCTGCTATCCGTACACTAAAAAGGATAAGCAAACCCGGTTTAAGAAAGTATTCAAAAGCCGACGAATTACCTCGTGTAATTAATGGCTTAGGTATAGCAATTATCTCCACCTCAAAAGGTGTGATGACAGATAAAGATGCTCGCCAACACAATATTGGAGGCGAAGTAATTTGCTATGTTTATTAACCACTAACACAGGAGGATTAAGAAAATGTCACGTATAGGAAAATCACCCATTAAAATACCCGCAGGGGTAGATATAAAAGTTAGTGATAAAAATGTGGTAACCGTAAAAGGCCCCAAAGGTGAACTAACTCAAAAAGTTGATGCAGATATTACACTAAACATCGAAGAAGGTGAATTAGTGCTAACACGCCCTACAGAGCAAAAACGCCACAAGGCAATGCACGGTTTATACCGTTCGCTTATCAATAATATGGTTATTGGTGTTAGCGAAGGATATCAAACCAAGCAAGAATTGGTAGGTGTGGGTTATAAAGTATCAAATGATGCGCAAATCATTTCGTTGTCATTAGGATACTCTCACGAAATTTATTTCCAAGTACCTGCTGAAGTTAGTGTAACCACTGAAACTGTAAAAGGTAAAAACCCAACCCTTATTTTACAATCGGCCGATAAGCAACTTATCGGTCATATTGCCGCAAAAATACGCAGTATGCGTAAACCTGAGCCATACAAAGGAAAAGGTATTAAATTTAGCGGTGAGGTATTAAGGCGTAAAGCTGGTAAATCAGCAGGTAAGAAATAATTATTAATCGTATAAAGAGATAATAAGACAATGGCAATTAATAAAAAAGTTCAACGCCGTATAAAAATTAAAACCAGCATCAGAAGCAGGATTTCTGGTACTGCTGAATTGCCGAGGCTTTCGGTTTTCAGAAGTAACAAGCAAATATATGCACAGCTTATTGATGATATTAACGGCAATACACTTGTAGCAGCATCTTCTCGTGTTGATGCAATTGATGGTGCAAGTGTAACTAAAGTTGAGAAAGCATTTATGGTAGGTAAAGAACTTGCCGATAAAGCAAAACAAGCTGGTATAACAAAAGTAGTTTTTGATAGGAACGGTTACCTTTACCACGGTCGTGTAAAAAACTTGGCTGAAGGTGCAAGGGAAGGTGGATTGGAGTTCTAAAATATAGATAACGATGGTAAAAGCAACAATAAAAAAAGTACGTCAGAGCGACCTTGAACTTAAAGAAAAGGTTGTAGCTATAAATCGTGTAGCAAAAGTTACCAAAGGTGGCCGTACCTTCAGTTTTTCAGCCATAGTTGTGGTTGGAGACGGACAAGGTATAGTTGGTTTCGGCTTAGGAAAAGCCGGTGAGGTAACCGATGCAATAAGCAAAGGTGTTGAAGATGCTAAGAAAAACCTTATAAAAGTTCCTATTATTAACGGTACTGTTCCTCACGAGCAATACGGCAAATATGGTGGCGGTTTGGTTTTCCTTAAACCTGCATCACATGGTACTGGTGTAATAGCTGGTGGTGCGATGCGTGCTGTGCTAGAAAGTGCTGGTATTACAGACGTTTTGGCAAAATCAAAACGTTCATCAAACCCTCATAACGTTGTTAAAGCTACTATAGATGCATTAGTTAATATGCGTGATGCCTATACAGTAGCACAACACAGAGGTGTGAATTTGAAAAAAGTGTTTAACGGTTAATATTTTAAAAGACATGGCTAAAATCAAAATAACTCAGGTAAAATCTATAATAGATAGGTCTGAGCGCCAAAAGAAAACCATGCAAGCGTTGGGTTTACGCAAAATGAACCAAACCGTTGAGCATGAAGAGAATGCTGCTATACTTGGTATGGTAGAAAAGGTGAAACATTTGGTAACAGTAGAAACAGTTTAAAACAATGAGATTACATACACTTAAACCTGCTGCAGGTTCTATAAAAAAAGACAAACGTATAGGAAGGGGTCAAGGCTCAGGCCGCGGAGGTACTTCTACACGTGGGCACAAAGGTGCACAGTCTCGCTCTGGTTATAGCCGTAAAAAAGGCTTTGAGGGTGGACAAATGCCCCTACAACGCCGTATGCCTAAATTTGGTTTTAAAAATCCATTTAGGGTAGAATTTAAAGTGCTTAACCTTAACCAATTGCAAGAGATAGCAGAAAAACACAATGTTACAACCATTGATATAGAGCTATTGCGCAAACACCGCTTAGTACAAAAAACTGATGTAGTTAAAGTATTAGGTAGAGGTGAGATTAAAGCAAGCCTAGAAGTAAAAGTTAATGCTTTTTCTGACACCGCTAAAAAAGCTATTGAAACCGCAGGAGGAACCGCGCAGACCATTTAATCAATGAAAAAAATAGTTATCAAGCTAAAGCAAATTTGGAGTATAGACGACCTAAGGGTAAGGATACTAAACACCCTTGGGTTATTACTTATATACAGAATTGGTTCATTTATCACCCTTCCGGGTATAGACCCTAACGCAATTGATGATCTTGCTTCACAAGGTGAACAAGGCTTAGTAAGCCTTATTAATATGTTTGCCGGTGGAGCCTTTTCACGTGCTTCGGTTTTTGCCTTGGGTATAATGCCTTATATATCGGCATCTATTATCATACAACTTTTAACGGTGGCAGTACCCTACTTCCAACGTTTACAAAAAGAAGGTGAAGATGGTCGTAATAAGATGAATCAAATTACTCGCTATTTAACAATAGTAGTAACCTTATTACAAGCTGTAGCTTATTTAACTAACCTACGTCAACTTGTAGGTCCTGCCATATACAGTAATGATATGATGTTTAATATAACATCTGTAATCATTCTTATTGCAGGTACAATGTTTGTAATGTGGCTGGGCGAACGTATCACCGATAAAGGTTTAGGTAATGGTATATCACTAATAATAATGGTAGGTATTATCGCACGTTTCCCTGGTTCATTATTAACAGAGTTTAACATTGGTTTTGGAGCTGAAGGCGGTGGTCTTGTTATTTTCTTAGTTGAGATATTTGCACTTATTGCCGTTGTAGCCGTAGTTATTCTTTTAGTTCAAGGTACACGCCGTATACCGGTTAACTATGCTAAACGAGTACAAGGTAATCGCCAATATGGTGGAGCACGCCAATATTTACCCTTAAAAGTAAATGCAGTAGGTGTTATGCCTATAATATTTGCACAAGCACTTATGTTTATTCCTAGCACTGTTGCACAGTTTGCTAGCGGATCTGATGCAGGCTACTTTTTAAGAGTTCTAACAGATTATACCTCTTGGGGGTATAATTTGTTCTTTGGTCTTCTGATAGTGGTATTTACATACTTCTATACAGCCATAATGGTTAATCCTGTTCAAATAGCTGATGATTTGAAAAAGAACAACGGTTTTATACCTGGTATTAAGCCGGGTAAAAATACCGCTGACTTTATAGATAATGTAATGTCACGTATCACATTGCCTGGTTCAGTGTTCTTAGCCTTTGTGGCTGTGTTTCCTGCCATTGCAATTGTGTTTGGTGTAAATAACCAGTTTGCCGACTTCTTTGGAGGAACTTCTCTTCTAATTATGGTTGGTGTGGTATTAGATACATTACAACAGATAGAAAGTCACCTGATGATGCGTCATTACGATGGTTTTGTGAAGTCTGGAATAAAAGGCAAACAGGCTATGACAACACAACAAACTGCAATTTAAAAAATTAAAGTTTGTATTAATAAAGTAAAAAAAGTATTTTTGCAGCCCATTTTAAAATTGGTATAAATTGGCAAAACAACCTTCAATAAAGCAAGACGGTGTAATAACCGAGGCACTTTCGAATGCAATGTTTAGGGTGCGCTTAGAGAACGGACACGAGATTATTGCTACAATATCAGGTAAAATGAGGATGTATTACATCAAAATTTTACCAGGAGACAGGGTTTCGGTAGAAATGTCTCCTTACGATTTGACAAGAGGAAGAATAACATACCGCTATAAATAAGAACTAATTACTATAATGAAAGTAAGAGCTTCAATAAAGAAACGCAGTGTAGACTGCAAAATAGTACGCCGCAAAGGCAAGCTATTTGTTATTAACAAAAAGAATCCCAAGTTTAAACAAAGACAAGGATAATAATTTATGGCAAGGATAGCTGGTATAGATTTACCCAAAAACAAAAGGGGCGAAATAGGTTTAACCTATGTATATGGCATTGGTCGTACTACTGCTCGTAGAATATTGGAAGAAGGCAATATTGATTTAGGCAAAAAAGTAAACGATTGGAACGATGATGATTTAAATCACATCCGTACTTTCATCACTGATAGCATTAAAGTTGAAGGTGAGCTTCGTTCTGAAGTGCAGCTAAACATCAAACGTTTGATGGATATCGGTTGCTACCGTGGCTTAAGGCATAGAAAAGGTCTTCCATTACGTGGTCAACGTACTCGTACAAATGCACGTACTCGTAAAGGAAAACGTAAAACAGTAGCAGGAAGAAAAAAAGCTACTAAATAATAAGGTATAAAGCAGTATTTGGTTTTATAAATGGCAACAAATAAGAAAACAAACAAGAAAAGGGTTGTAAGTGTAGAGTCTCAAGGACAAGCGCACATACAAGCTACCTTTAACAATATCATTATATCACTAACTAACCTTAGCGGTCAAGTTGTGTCGTGGTCATCTGCCGGTAAAATGGGTTTCAAAGGGTCTAAGAAAAATACCCCTTACGCTGCCCAAACTGCCGCCCAAGATTGTGGCAAAGTTGCTCACGATTTGGGTATGCGTAAAGTTGAGGTATTTGTTAAAGGACCAGGTTCAGGACGTGAGTCAGCTATACGTACCTTGCAAACAGCAGGTTTAGAAGTTGTATCTATACAAGATATTACTCCTATACCTCATAACGGTTGCCGCCCACCAAAACGCAGGCGTATATAATTTATTAACCTACTGAATAATTATCCATATAAATGGCAAGATATACAGGACCAAAGAGTAAGATAGCAAGAAGGTTTGGAGAAGCAATTTTCGGACCCGATAAGGTGTTGGACAAACGCAACCACCCACCGGGGCAACACGGAAATGCACGTCGCAGACCTAAAAAATCTGAATACGCTATCCAATTGAACGAGAAACAAAAAGCAAAATATACATACGGTGTTTTAGAACGCCAGTTTCGTGGTGTTTTTCGTAAAGCGAATATTAAAGATGGTATAACAGGTGAAAACTTGTTGAAATTTTTAGAAGCACGCTTAGATAATACCGTATACCGTTTAGGCATAGCACGTAATCGTAGTGCTGCACGTCAATTGGTAGGTCATAAACATATTACAGTAAACGGTAGTATAGTTAATATACCTTCATACCAATTGAAACCAGGTGATGTAATTAGTGTTCGTGAGAAATCAAAAACTCTAGAATCAATTACTGAATCATTAGCTGGTGGACGTGCCCGCAGGTTTAACTGGTTGGATTGGGATGATAAAGGCATGGAAGGTAAATTTATGGCTTATCCTGAGCGCGACCAAATACCTGAAAATATTAAAGAGCAGCTAATTGTAGAGCTTTACTCTAAGTAATCATTTAACCCATATTAGCCCAATGGCAATACTTGCTTTTCAAAAACCCGATAAAGTTATAATGCATAAAGAAACTGACTTCTTTGGTCAGTTCGAATTCCGTCCCCTTGAGAAAGGGTATGGAGTAACTATAGGTAATGCCTTGCGTAGGATATTATTATCATCGCTTGAAGGTTATGCCATTACTTCAATAAAAATACCAGGTGTTGATCATGAGTTTTCAAGCATCAAAGGTGTTGTTGAAGATGTAACCGAAATAGTGCTTAACCTTAAGCAAGTGAGGTTTAAAAAAGTTTCAGATGCGGGTGATAGCGAAAAAATATTTATATCAATCAAAGGTAAAGAACAATTTACAGCTGGTGATATAAGCCGTTACACTAATGCATTTGAAATACTAAACCCTGATTTGGTTATATGCAATATGGAACCTTTTGTAAACCTAGAGGTTGAACTTACGGTGAACAAAGGCAGGGGATATGTGCCTGCTGAAGAAAACAAGCCTAAAGAACATATAATTGGTTTAGTACCCATCGACTCTATTTATACTCCTATAAAAAATGTAAAATTTGATGTAGAAGAATTTAGGGTTGAGCAAAAAACTGACTACGAAAAACTTTTGATAGAAATTCAGACTGATGGTAGCATCCGTCCTGAAGAAGCATTGAAAGAAGCAGCTAAGATATTAATACAGCACTTTATGTTATTCTCTGATGAGAATATCACCATAGATAGCCAAGTAAAAGCAGCCCCTGTTGAGGTTGATGAAAACTTGCTTCATATGCGTAAGATGCTTAAAACACCTTTAGCTGATTTAGATCTTTCAGTACGTGCTTATAACTGTTTGAAAGCAGCTGAAATTAAAACCCTTGGTGACTTGGTAAGCTATGATATAGCCGACCTATTGAAATTCCGTAACTTTGGTAAAAAATCACTTACAGAGTTAGAAGAATTGGTAAGGGAAAAAGGCCTAACCTTTGGTATGGATGTGGCCAAGTATAAACTAAACGAAGAATAGTAGAAAAATACAGTCATGAGACACGGAAAGAAAAATAACCACTTAGGGCGTACCAAAGAGCACCGCCAAGCTATGCTTAGCAACATGTCTAGCTCATTGATAATACACAAACGTATTAGCACTACTTTGGCTAAAGCTAAAGCCCTAAGGGTATATGTTGAGCCATTGATAACTAAAGCAAAAGACAATACTACACACTCTCGTCGTATTGTATTTAGCTACTTGCAAGATAAGCATGCAGTTAAAGAATTGTTTGGTGATGTGGCTGGCAAGGTGGCCGACCGTCCAGGTGGATACACCCGCATATTTAAAACCGGCAATCGTTTAGGTGATAATGCTGAAACTGCAATAATTGAATTGGTTGATTACAACGAATTGATGTTGGAAGCTAAATCAGATAAAGCAGGTAAAACGAAAACCCGTCGTAGCCGTCGTGGTTCAGGTGCTTCAAAAACTGAAACTGCTGCTAAAGCTGAAACTAAAGCTAAAAAAGTAGTTGAAGAAACTAAAGAAGCAGCACCAGTAGCTGAAACTGCAACGCCAGAAACTCCTTCAAAAGAAGAAGAAACTACAAAAGAGTAATTAGTACTTTTTTGCTATAAAATATATAACCCCGCATTTGCGGGGTTTTTTGTTTTATCATTATTTTAGCATTCTTATCTTGGTTTCAAAAGGCAGTCTATCAAGACTATTCATCATATTAAAACCTGTTTTTATAGGGAAATTAGGGTGTAAAATTTTTTGTGCATTTTTTTGAGTAAACTTCATTTGTTTGCGGGTAAGCTCCTCTTTTCTTTCAGGATGCTCAGTAGCTTCAATGGCACGCTTCCAAGTAATCTTTAAAAATTTTTTCATTTGCATTTTTACTCCGTTTTTGCCGCTTCTTAACAAAAGACCTTCTAACCAATTAATATTAGGGTCGGTGCTAACAAAGTTTTTAACTATCCTATCCGTTTCCCTGGCTGATATTGTAAAAAACTCTTTTCTAGTCTTTTTATCGTTGTGGTTTGTAGTCCCATTTGCCTTAAAGTACTCAAGTAAGATATAATACAAATCGTGGTTTATGTGCGCATTGGTGCCTAGTGCCAACCACTGCACATAGCTACAGTTTTTGCAGTTTTGGGTATCAAGGGCTACTTTCCAAGCATAGGGAAGGCTATCGTTTGTTTTGTATGCACTAAGCATGTACAAATAGTATTGGGTGAAGTTGTTTTGTATGTAATCTATTAATACACTATCAGTAAAATGCCCATTTTGATTTGCTGCGTGTATTTCTCCCACCATAGTATTATATAATGCAGCAAAATAAGTTTGTGGGGTTTGAGTGGATAATCCGAGCTGAACCACGCTATCAATTTGTTGTACTGAGTTCGTGTGTGTGCTAATATTTTTTACACCAATATTTTGAGAAAACATAATATGGGGTATTAGCAGTAGTATTGGGCTTATACACCATTTTTTAGGGAGTATTTGCAGGTTCATTATTAATATGTAGATAACATAGTAACCCAAAAGCATGGGTTTGGTTTTAATTTATAGGTTCAATTGTGTATTTTCGCCCCTCAAAAAACCACTTTGAGTACTGTAAACAAAATGCCGTCCATCTTACTTCTTGAAGATGGAACTGTTTTTAAAGGAACATCAATAGGTAAAATTGGTACAACAACGGGCGAAATTTGCTTTAACACAGGCATGACCGGTTACCAAGAAGTTTTTACCGACCCTTCTTATTTCGGACAAATTTTAGTGATGACTAGCGACCACATCGGCAACTACGGTGCCGCTGAAGGTGACGTTGAGTCTGACGAGATAATGATTTCAGGTTTAGTAGTAAAAAACTTTTCCTACAACTTTTCTCGTAAGCAAGCTAAATATTCGCTGCACGAGTATTTTACCGAGCACAATCTAATAGGTATTGCTGATGTAGATACACGCCAGCTTGTTCGTCATATACGCCAAAAAGGAGCTATGAATGCTATTATCTCATCAGAGGTATTAGATGTTGAGGCGCTAAAAGAAAAATTGAAGCAAGTGCCCAATATGGCTGGTTTAGAATTATCTTCAAAAGTAACTACTAAACAAGCTTTTTATTATGGTGATGAGAATGCCAAATACAAAGTAGCCGTTTTAGATTTGGGTGTAAAGAAAAATATTTTGCGTTGCTTAGCTGAGCGCGATTGCTACCTAAAAGTATTTCCTGCAAAAACAACGTATAGCGAAATGAAAGCTTGGAATCCTGATGGGTTTATGATAAGCAATGGCCCTGGTGATCCTGCAGCAATGGATTATGCAATACAAACTGTAAAAGAGGTTATTGATAGCAACCAGCCTACGTTTGGTATTTGCTTAGGAAATCAAGTAATGGGCTTGGCTAGCGGACTTAAAACGTTTAAAATGCACAATGGGCATAGGGGATTAAATCACCCTGTTCAAAACTTGCAAACTGGTCTTTCTGAAATTACAAGCCAAAACCATGGTTTTGCCATTGAGGGTATTGAAGCTGAGAATAGTGCAGTAGAAGTAACCCACGTGCACTTAAACGATAATACTGTAGCCGGTATAAAAATTAAAGGTAAAAATGCTTTTGCGGTGCAATACCATCCTGAAAGCAGTCCGGGTCCACACGATAGCCGCTACCTTTTTGATGACTTTATTAAAATGATGGCCAAATAAGCCAATACAAAATCTCAATAACTAAATAATAGATAAACAACCATGAGTTTAATAGCTAGAGTTATTGCCCGTCAAATCCTTGATTCGAGAGGCAACCCTACCATCGAAGCTGAAGTAATAACCAATAGTGGTGCTGTTGGCCGTGCAGCTGTTCCATCAGGAGCTTCAACAGGTATACATGAAGCGGTAGAATTGAGAGACGGTGATAAGAAAGTATACATGGGTAAAGGTGTTTTAAAAGCCATAAAACACGTTAATCAAGAGATTAACGATGCTTTGCAAGGCATGTACATTTTTGATCAGAATGAGATTGACCGTGTGATGATAGCCTTAGACGGAACAGAAAACAAAGGCAAACTTGGTGCAAACGCCATACTTGCAGTATCACTGGCAAGTGCACGTGCAGCTGCCGAGGAATGCGGAATGCCTTTGTATCGCTATGTAGGTGGTGTTAATGCCAATACATTACCAATTCCGTTAATGAATATCTTGAACGGTGGTTCTCATGCTGATAATAGTATTGATTTTCAGGAATTTATGATTGTGCCTGCAAAGGCCGATAGTTTTGGTCAAAGCCTGCGTATGGGTGTTGAGGTTTTTCATCACCTTAAAAACGTTTTAAAGAAAAAGGGCTTTAGCACCAATGTGGGTGATGAGGGTGGTTTTGCTCCAAATATAAAAAGCAATGAAGAAGCTATTGAAATAGTACTAAAAGCCATTGAAAGTGCAGGTTATAAACCTGGTAAAGATATTTGGATAGCAATGGATGCGGCTACTAGCGAGATGTATGATGCCAAAACAGGCTTATACAAATTTCATAAGTCTGACGGGCGAGAGCTTTCTTCAAGCGATATGGTAACTTACTGGAAAGATTGGACTAAAAAATACCCAATAGTTTCTATTGAAGATGGTCTTGCCGAAGACGACTGGAAAGGCTGGAAAGAACTTACTGAAACTATTGGTGATAAAGTACAACTTGTTGGTGATGATTTGTTTGTTACCAATGTGAAGCGTTTGGGTAGAGGTATAAAAGAAGGTGTGGCTAACAGTATTTTGGTGAAAGTGAACCAAATAGGCAGCCTTACTGAAACTATTGATGCTATAAACCTAGCTACGCAAAACAGTTATACCAATATAATGAGTCACCGTAGCGGAGAAACTGAAGATACTACTATTGCCGACCTTGCTGTGGCTATGAATAGCGGGCAAATAAAAACAGGTAGTGCCAGCCGTACGGATAGGATAGCCAAATACAACCAACTACTACGTATTGAAGAAGAACTAGGAAGCCAAGCACGCTTTTTGGGCATGGATTTTAAATACGTGAAGTAAAGAGTGTGCTGGATCTGTTTCAGCGTAGCATAATATAAAATAAAGTAAAAACCCCAATCGACTACTCGATTGGGGTTTTTGCTTTATATGTTTTGTAACAAAATTAATTTTGTATACGCGATTATTTGTTTTGTCTTAAAAAAGCCTGATTTTTTTTATTGTTGTGTAGAAATATGAATATTAAGGTTTTAACCTAATATTTAATAAGAAATGACAAGAGAGAAACTGTTGATTTTTTCAGTGATACTAGTTTTTGGGGTAAGTTTAATTTCCGGGTGTAGTAAAAGTGAAGAAAGTGCCGACCCTTTAACAGTTCAAAACAATAATAATAACAATAATCCTAGTGATACTATTACTCCACCACCACCTCCTCCTCCGCCACCACCGCCGCCTTCAACGGATACAATGGATATGGTTACATCACAAACATGGATTGTTGAAAAAGCTAAACCGGGAGGGGTTGATTTTCCTGGGCACCCTGCACAGGGTACAACACTAAAGTTTAATAAAGATGGAACTTATAAGTGGATTTGTGGGCCGGATTGGATAAGTGAGGAAGGAACATGGGGATTTACAGACTCAAAGAAAAAGCTTACTAGAACGTATAACGACGGCACTAAAACGTATACAAAAGATTGGACTATTAATGAAATCAGTTCGGACAGATTGGTTGTTAGAGAGGTTATTTGGGGATTTGTTTTCGAGTTTAGGCATTAAAAACAGTTAAGTATTGGTTTAGTAAATCATACATAGATTTATAAAATAGAAACACCCTTATAGTAAATTGTAAGGGTGTTTCTGTTTAGTTTTGATAATGAGTGTGTTATTAACTGCTTGTGGTTTGTTAACAATTTAGTAATATTGTTTATCAATCTAATTTATTGCAAGTATGAAAAAAACTATCTACCAATTAAAACACCTAATGAAGGTGTGTCTAAAATCAACAACAACCATTATTTTATTAAGTGTATTTACAGCCTCATTTGGGCAGGTAAAAGACCCACCAGGGTTTGATGCTGAAAAGGAACGAAAAGAGGCTTTGCGTGAGGGGATAGAGAATGATGAGATAAAGGGGTATTTAAATGCTAAGAAAGAGTATTACTACTTTACTGAAAACCTGAAACAAAATGGAGGGGGAACTAAACTTACTACACCGCCTTTAAGTTTGTTAAGAAAAACGACCACATCATGTCCTGGAAACTTTGAAAACGGAACCGTTTCACCGTGGACTGGTTATACAGCAATGAATACCTTTGGAATTAGCAGTTTTGTTAACAATTCTGTTTCTTTTGCAACAGGTGTGGGGCTAAATAGGCAAACAATAATGTCGGCAGGCAGTTATGATTCAATTGTAAATACAATTCCGGTTGTAAGACCGGGTGGTGGCACATATTCACTAAAATTGGGTAACAAACATAACGGTGCATATGCCGAACGAGTGGCTCAAACGGTTACTGTTACTGGTAGTTGCCTTTCGTTTTGGTACGCATTGGTGTTTGAAAATCCTAATCATACTTATAACGACCAACCCTTTTTTATGTTCAGGTTGCTTGACAGTGCCAATAACGTAATAGATAGCTTTGTTCGTCAAGCGTCAAACAGCTCTTTTTTTTCGTTGCATACGGGAGGAGTTGTTTATCGTGATTGGACAAAATATACTGTTGATTTAGGTTGTGAATATGAAGGAAAATCTGTGAAAATTGAGTTTACTACCGCCGATTGCAGGCAATCTGGCCATTACGGTTATGCATATATAGACGATGTATGTTTTGGCAATTGCTGTTGCAAAACGTGCGAAGATCTTATTAACCTTACAGATTTATATACGCAGTACGCAGTTATTCAGTATAAAGGCAGTACAGATTCTTCTTGTTGTTATCGCTTTTCATTACCGCTATTGGTAGCCCAAGTGTTTAAATGTTCACCGTTTGGCATAAAAATATACGAGGAGTCCAATCCCTCTAATGTATATTCAAGTTATCAGGGTACTGAGCCTATTGATGAAAGTTTTGCATCAGAACTGAACAAATTGGATTTTTGTATAAATAGGTCAAGTTTTACAACACCCAAAACACTAGTAGTCGCATTTTATGATTCAAAAGGAAACCTTATTTGCGATTCTATTAAACGGGTAATAGAACCTTGTTATACATCAACAGGTTGTAATTGCGATAATCTTTTCTCCAATCCTAATTTTGCGCAAACAACTACAATAAAAAAAGATACAATAGCTTCAACTGAAGGAAATTGTTGCTTCACTTTCACCCCTTTTAGAGATTCATCAACAATCAAATGTCCGTATTATGGTTTTAGGGTTTATAAAGATAGTATGGCATGGTCTCCCAGCTTTACTTATCTGGATACTTTAAACCCTACAACACCATTAGGAGGAGCAGGTGCAGGCACATCAACCGATACATTTAAATTTTGCTTGGGCAGCTATATGTTTGATAGCTTACCTGTTCCAATAAGAATTGAATACCTCGATTCTACAGGAAAAGTTATTTGTTCAAAAGTTGAAAATGTATCGTGTGAAGAAACGTGTTGTGAAAACATTTCTTATTTCATCAAAAAAGATACAACGGAAACCGACCCTACAAAATGCTGCTACCGAATAGAAGTGTGGGCTTTTGCTTGTAATAAAACATATACAGCTGAGCTAATGAGAGATACCGGAGGCGGATGGGCAACAGCAGGTATGGATACTTTTAGTATTTCGCGCCCAATATTTTTTGATGTATGCTCTAACAACGGAGATACAGCTAGGTATATGGTGTTTATAAAAGATAGCTCAGGTAAGGTAATATGCACCAAAGAGATAATACAATCGTGTCCTAATTGCTGCGATTTGGTTGACTATACAGCAACATACGTACCTACACAACCTAATCAGCTTGATCGTTGTTGTTGGGATATTAATGTAATTCCCTCAGCTTCAATGGAGTGTAATATTTGGAATTGGCAGGTGTATGATAGTATAAGCCAAGTACCTGCAACCTACCCGTTATACATGCCTCCAAGCAATCCGTACCAAGGCAGACATTGCACGCCGTATATAAATGCGCCAAATCCTGCACCGGGCACTTCTATAACTGTAACCTATTGTATTGATAGGTATTTGGCTATTTATGATAACAACGGAAGGTTGCTTTGCATTAAGCCAATACACTTATGTTGCAGCCGCACATATTCTAGCCCGGGAGGCCCTTGCCCTACTTGTCCCCCACATGGGTTACGAGTAGCTCCAAACCCTTTTAATGAAGAGTTTGTTGTAAGTATGGATATACCTCAAGAAATGCCTGTAGCTATAAGCGTTATTAATTCTACAGGTTCGGTAGTCTTTACTAAAAATTATGGGCAACAACCGCAAGGAGTGTTCACACAGGGAGTTAATTTGGCAGGACAGCCAGCCGGAATTTACATGCTATCAGTAAACAATGGCCAAGCAACTGTTCAGATAGTGAAACAATAGAGCAGAAGTTTTAATACCAACTTTAAATCCCCAACCAAATTTCGGTTGGGGATTTTTTTGTTTAAGTAGATGAGTTTAGTATATACGTATATAAAACACATAGGGGTGTATAAAGTGCTGTATTAGTGGGCGTTTTCGTGGCAACAAAAGTAATAGGGTATTATCTCTTTAGTATATAACTAAGTGATATACAATTATGAAGATGAAAGTAATGATGCCGCTTTTGGCTACTTTAGTGCTGTGGGGCAGTATATCTTCTTGCAGTAAAAAAGAAGAAAGCCCTGAGCCACAGCCAAAACAAGTTGTTGAAGAAGATCCACCACCACCTCCTCCTCCGCCACCACCTTCAGGAGGAGATACAACGGCTATGTTTACAGATAACGTGTGGATAACCCAAAAGGTATACAAAGATGGTGTAGAACAAGTAGGGCATTTTCTTATTAATACATCGTATAAGTTCAATTTGCCCAATACTTACATATTCTCAATACCTGGTTTTCCATCAGCAAACGGTACTTGGGTGTTTAATTCGGCTACCAAAAGTAAAGTAGAGATTACCAATCAAGGGGGCACACACACTTGGGGTTTGTTAAGTATAACTTCTTCTTCTATGGTTATAGAAGAAACCATTAGTGGTGTACTATGGAAGTATGAGTTTATAAGGTAACATACATTGATAGGTAGGTTTGTAAGCACGGGCAATGCTCGTGCTTTTTTATTTTTGTGGCGGGTTGTATTGCCACATAGAATTAGTATAGGTATACTCGCCAATGTTTTTGTTGTGTTTGCCAAACAGTTCATGGCTATCATCACTAAACTGTTTCAAATCTTTCAAGCTGTTTTTATCAAGCGTTATACTATCGTTTTGGTATTGGTCTACTGGGTAAATGGCATAACTGTTTTTACCATTAGTAGTAGTTTTATCAACCCAAGTAAGAAAATAACCTGCTTGTTTAATTTGCGTGCCTGTTTGGTTTTTTTGTAAAACCATTTTAAACATAGCACCACCATCTTTATAGCGCTCGCGTTGGTTGCTCACAAAATTACCCAGCGAGTATACCACCACGTTTTCTTTTTGGCGGCTACTATCGTAAAAACGTTCCATTGGTTGCAATACATGGGGGTGAGAGCCTATTACATAGTCAGCACCATACTTTATGCACAAGTTGGCATATAGTTTTTGGAAAGCATTGGGAAGCATTTGGTATTCGTCACCCCAGTGGGTAAAAACAATAATTTTATCTGGGTTTAGTTGTTGTGCAGCCTCAATATCAGCCTTTATAGTTACTGAATCAATAATATTTACAATAGTTGGCGAAGGGGCAGGGATGCCGTTGGTTCCATACGTATAGTTTAGCAGGGCTATCTTTATGCCATTTTTCTCAAGCCAAAGAATATTGTTTTTTGCTCGGTTTGCTTCATCTGTAAAAGTACCTGTATGGGGTATACCCAAACTATCTAAAACATAAATGGTGCGTTCAATCCCTTTTTTATGCCTATCGCAACTGTGGTTATTTGCAGTTACTAAATAGCGTATTCCTGCATTTTTTATGGCATTAGCCAATTGGTCGGGAGCACTAAACTGGGGGTAACCACTAAAAGGTTCGCCTGCAAGTGTAAGCTCAAGATTAGCAATAGTAAAATCATTAGCCTGTGCAATAGGAGCAATGGGGGCAAAGCAAGAGGAGTAATCGTAAGTATCTAAACTATCAATATAGGCAGCTCTGATTTGAGGGCCATGTTGCATTATATCGCCAATAAAAAGTAAACTCACTTCGTTTTCTTCTACCTCAATTACAGCTTGTGTGGTATAATCTTTTTTTACAGGTGTTTTGCTATGGGTTTTTTTACAACCAAATGCTATTGAAATAGTTATAAGTAGTATAAAAAGTAGACGAAAGTTATTAAAACGCATTATTTTTGGCTAAATAGGTATATGTTTATTTTAAAAAGAGCAACGAATTTAAACCAAAAAGCGTTTATACAATACAAACAAACTTGCAGGGCTTGATTAAGAAAATAACATCTTTTGTTAAATGGCAGCTTTTAATAGCTGTGCTACTAGCACCTGTATTGCTATATGGACAATCTTGTCAAATTGTAGCAAAAGCAGATGCTTGTGTAGGCGATATTGTTAGTTTTTCTGTAACAACAGCAAGTACACCCATTAGTTATCAGTGGAAATTGGGGGCAGGAATAACTTCAACACAGCCTAAGCCAAGTTATTCATACACTGCACACGGTACCTTTTTGGTAGAAGTTATTCTTAAATATCCCAATGGCACATCTTGTACAACTACGCATTCGCTTACCATTCATCCCAAGCCAATAAACAATTTTACAATAGATAACGGCAGTAGCAATGCTTGTTTTAGTAAAAATAAAACCTGTATAAATGATGTTTCTACACCCGGCCCAACGGGCAACCCAATAGCAAAACGTGTTTTTTTGTGGGACGACGGGGCAGGCGATAACACTAATAACCCCGCAGGGCAAAAAACATTGTGTCACACCTATTTACAAACCGGTACATATAGCTTGCTAATGGAGATTACCGATGATAAAGGTTGTATTGCCAAAAGCACAAAAACGGTAACTATTTTGCCTGATTATGATGTGTCATTCAACAGCAATGTATTTGTAAGTATAGCAACTTGTAAATACCGTATTTGTTTAGAAAACACTTCGACACCAAAAGGGGATAATGACGTGGTGAGTTATGAATGGAATTTTGGTGATGGCAATAAAGTGACCAACTCTTCAAGTTTTGATACGGTGTGCTACGATTACCCTAATGACGGTAATTATTTCCCCTATCTAAAAATAACCCATAAAAGTGGTTGTGTAGATTCGGCAGTTACAGCAGTAAATGTTAAAAACCCTGAAATAAAATTTAACATTGAAATTCCCGATAATGTTTGCTTGGGTGATGCTGTTACTTTTTTTAATAATGCTATAAACCCTGGTGCAGAACACCGTTGGTTCATTCGCGATAGTGCTACCAACCTCGAAAAAATTGTTGGTTCGCCTGCCAACCCTATAAACTATGGTACTGGTGGCCCCGGTAAGTTTTATATTAAACTTAATATATTAAGGGATAGTTGCACTAAAAATGGTTTTGATACTCTTATTGTAAAAGGGCCTGCAGCTGATTTTACGGCATTAAACAATAAACAATGCACGCCTGGCGATACCACATACTTTTGCGATGCAAGCAACTATTACCGTGCTTATAATGTTAAACGCTTGTGGGATTTAGGGCACGGTGCTCAATGTACTACCGACACAAAAAGGGGGTTGAATGTAAACAGCAATTGCAGGTTTTCTGTTGATGTTAATCCTAAACATTTATACACCCATACTGGAGTGAATAATAAATATTCGTGCTTTTCAGCCAAGCTGCATTTGGAAGATACAGTTACAAAATGCGAAAGCGATGCAGTACAAAGTGTGCTTTTAGGTATGCCACCGTTGGACGATTTAAAAATTACTGATATAGCAAAAAAATACTGTGTTGATTTGGGTGGTGGCGATGATGATAGAATTGTATCGTTTAAAATTGAAGGGTTAAGTTGCGATCAGCAGTGGGATATGATGCTCAATTTTGATTCAGCATTCGATTCAAAAGCATTTAAAAAGGTAAATCCCAGTCCGCCGCCTATTCATGTTTACTACGGCACCTCAGACCCTGATGGAAATGTTACCATAGGTTTTTTAGTAAAAAATGGCAATAAAGATGTGTATGGAGGGTGTAATAATCTACTGCCAATAGTAGGACAAGAGTGTGCTGATACGGTTTGGTACCATCATAAAATAAATATGGAAGGGGTGGCTAACCCATACACTTCTGTATTTAGTTACAAAGGGTGCGCTCCATATAATTTTACTTTTAGGGTAGATGATACCGTGCAACAACACGTTAAAAAAATAGTATGGGATTGGGGTGATGGAGATAGGGATAGTGTTGAGTATGCAACTCTCGATTCGATAATTCCTGTTAAATATCACACTTATTTAAAAAATGGTATTTATACACCATTTATCACACTATATAACTCACGTGGTTGTGGCGAAACACAATACCTAAGTGTTGCTTTGGGCTTTCAGAATTTTGTTGATTTTGATAGCTTAGTGTGCGCAGGCGATTCGGTAGTTTTAAAAGAGTACATATCATACTTCGATAAAGCCGATACTTTGTGGTTGGATAGTGCAAGGCATTTTAATAATAAAGAACAACATTGGTGGGATTTTGACGATGGCAATGGCTTTGTATATAAAAAGCCATCAACAAAAGTAGTATTTCCTATAGATAGGGTATATAAAATACGCATGGCTTCGCGCGATAGTAACGATTGCAGAGATACATTTACTTTTTTTATACGTGCTGTAAAGGCTGATGCACATATAAAAAATATGGCCGATACCTTTTATTGCAACGATAATATTATTCGTTTTTACGATTCATCGTTTGGTAGCCCGCAAATACCCGGTGATATAGCTACAGGTTGGCGTTGGGGTTTTGGCGATGGAAAAAATGGTAGTTCGCTAAAAGACCCATTTCATTTTTACAGTTCGTTTGGCAAAAAGCGGGTTAGCCTTATTGTAAAATCAAAAGCAGGCTGCACCGATACTGCCTTTAAAGATATAGTGATAGTAGGGCCGGTGCCATATTTTGAAATAACAACCGACTCTATCGGCTGCGACCCGCACAGGGTGGTTTTTAAAAATACTTCGGAAAGAGTGAGGACGTGGATTTGGAATATGGGCGACCCTAATAACACTACTATTACTACCGATAACGATACCGATATTGTATTTACCTATACACCCGCAGGTACTTATAATGTAACCCTATACGGTGCCGATAGTATATACAACCCTAGTACAGGCAATACTTATTTTTGTGAAACCACATACCCTGATACTCCTTTAGTAAAACAAATAATAGTGATACCCAACCACGCTGTGGGATATGATTTGCCCGATACCGTTTGTCAGAATAATCCCTTTACAGTAAAAAGTATATCGTCAGCACGTTACGATTGGTTTAGGTGGTGGATGGGTAATGGAGATAGTATATTTACCGATACTTTTCAGTTTTCTTATACTTATCAAAGTACAGGTAATTACCGTATTGACTTTAAACCTACCTACACACCTACTGATAAAGAACGCTTGTGTATTGCCGATACTTTTAAAGATATAGTGGTAGTACCCATACTGGCCGATTTTGATATTAATGCCTCATCACGTGCGCCTGTGTATTCGTTTACCAATAAATCAAGCAATGCAGTGCGCTACTTGTGGGATTTTGGTCAGCCATCATCAGGAAAAAACAACCATTCTACGGAAGTAAATGCCGGCCATAATTATAAGTTAGAGAAAGGTAGCTTTTGGGTGTGTCTGTATGCTTTTAATAAACTGGGCTGTGTTGATACTATTTGTAAACCTGTGGTAAACGATTATGTACCCCGTTTATTTATACCCAACGTATTTACCCCCAATGCTATTGATACCTTAAACAATCGTTTTGATATTGATATTGTTTACCCTTTATACTATCAACTGAGCATATACAACCGTTGGGGAGAAAAAGTATTTGAGAGTGAGCAAGATGGAGAAGGCAATGCTGATGTATTTAACTGGAATGGTAATCATTACAAAACAAACTCTCCTTGCCCTGAAGGGGTATATTTTGTAGTATTTGATTATGAAATTTTAGGTACTGATGAACGAAAACAATACAACGGCACACTAAGCCTATTTAGAAATGGGAATTAAAAAAGGTGTGGCTGTTTTTATAGCTGCTTTTGCAGGCTTAGCTATAATATTTAGTTTTTCTTTTGCTGATGAAAAAACCTATACCGATTATAGCATTGATGCAGTTGATGATAACCTGTTAATGGTATGGCAAGATAGTAACGGGAACGCCCTTAAAAACTTTAATGCACTTAAAACCCTATTGGCCGCACAAGGCAAACAATTGGTTTTTGCTACCAATGGCGGTATGTATACCCAAACCAGCAGCCCGTTGGGCTTATATATAGAAAAGGGTAAGCAACTACACTTTTTAAACACCCGCGATGCAGGTGGCAACTTTTACCTAAAGCCTAATGGTGTGTTTTATATCACCCAAAAAAACAAACCCCATATAGTTACCACCCCAAATATGACGGCTGAGAGGATAAAAGAAGCAAAGTATGCTACACAATCAGGGCCAATGTTGCTGGTAGATGGTGAAGTACACCCTGAATTTAAAGATGGATCGGCCAATATAAATATAAGAAACGGAGTAGGTATATTGCCCAATGGCGGCGTTGTATTCTCAATATCAAACCAACCTGTAAACCTATACGATTTTGCTATGCACTTTAAAAACAAAGGTTGCAAAAATGCTTTGTACCTAGATGGTTTTGTAAGTAAAATGTACTTGCCATCAGCAGGGAAGGAGGGGAGTGAAAGAGACCGTTTTGGGGTGATGATAGCTGTGGTGAAATAAACCTAATCTTCTTCTTCTACAATAACAAAAACATCTTCGTTATCTTTTTTCATCAGGTATTTTTCGCGGGCAAATTTCTCAAGGCTATCAGCGTGTGTAAATAGGGCATTATACTCGCTGCGAGCTATTTCGGCCTGTTCGCGGTAGTAGTCGCGTTCTTCTTGGGCTTGGTTGTATGTTTTTTGCAAGCGCATCACATCCCACCAGTTGTTTTTATCAAAAAACAGCATCCACACTATAAACGTAACTAATATCATTACGTAGCGGTATTTGATAAGAAAGTTTTTTACCACAAAACAAAATTACAACAACGCCGCCAACCCACATACAAAATTTATTGTGGATTTGTGGAGAACCTTTGGATATCTGCAACTTTACATTTCTACAGTGTGCAGGTTAACAGAATTTTAAACCCTATTACACTATATATAGGCTTGTAAAAGAGCGTTCTAAAAACAATAATGTATCCAGTCTTATCTATTTAAAATAGCCTTAGCGTAGTTTTCCCAGCTTAATACTTTAGCCGTTTCAGTAATATTTTGGCGTGGTATGGGGTGCTCAATAAAACGTTCCATTTGTGCAGCCATACTATCAATGTTTTCAGCTTCGGCAAGGTAGCCGTTATAGCCATCTTTAATAGTTTCAGGAAAATGCCCCACTTTAGTAGCCAATACGGGTACATTAAAATTGTACGATAAACTTTCAACACCCGATGGGGTTGCCGTAAGATAATACAACAGCACCACATCACTCACCTGCCAGTATTTATTCACCTCTTCGTTGGGCACAAAACGGTTCACAATTACCGTACGGTCTTGCAAATTCAATTCATCCACCAAATCAATAGGTCTATAATCCTGCTCATTATCACTGTTTTTCAATACCAGCGATTTTGCAAATTTGAATAGGTTTTGTTTGATGCGTGTCCCCAGTTTTTTATTATCCAGCGTATTCCAAAACGATTCGCCTACAATAAGCAAACTCACATCATCACGCTTATCGGCCACTTTTTTAAATGCTTTTATGGCATTGTGCAGCCCCTTGTACTTGCGTATAAACCCAAAATACAAAAACACGTATTTGCGCAAGCCTAGCTCTGCTTTTACAGCCTCAATATCAAAATTAGGGTCGGGTTGGTACAAATCGTATATGGGGTGGTATAGTTTTATTACCGTATTGGTGCCGTCTTTTGCCCTGTCGCCGGTTTCATTCACCGTTATTTTTAGTTCGGGTAAAGTACTGGTTAGTTCATCCACCGTTTTATAGGCATGGGTGAGGTATGTATTGGCTTTTTTTAGCCCGTAGCGGGTAAAAAATTTATCTACGCTACTGCTCTCTTTTTGCACCACAAGGTGGCAATCAAAAATCACCTCAATATTGGTTTTCAGCAATCGGCGAGCCATCCAACCCATAGGCAAACCTTGCAAAGCAATAGCCCACTGAAAAATAACCATATCGGGCTTTAGCCCTTTTATCAAACTAACAGTTTTTGCCCAACTAAAAGGGTTATTGTAGTTGGTAATGTAAGTAACCTTTATGTTAGTCCCTTCCAAATGGTCGGTTTTACTGCTTCGATCAATAAAATCTCGCGGAATAATGGCTGGGTATTGTTGCGTCCACGATACTATATGTACCTCAACCCCCAACTTATCCAAAGCCTTCGCCAGCGATGTATTGTAATTACTTATTCCCCCTTTAAACTGTGGGCCGGGCCCAAATAAAACTGCTTTTGTCAATGTAGTATTTTATAAACTATCGTTGTGTCTTTTGGTTTTTGCTAAGCAGTTTTCAAGCAATGCTTGCCACTCTACTGCCTTCACATTATACTTTTCAAGTATTTCTTTAAACTCTTTTAGGTTTTGGGCGGCATCGTCAGTTTTCACCTCATCGTTTTCAAACTTCACCTTCCAATCATTAAAAGCCTTGCCTGCCGTGTTCCACTCTGTTAGTGCTGTATTATATTCCTGCTCAAGTTGAGGGCAGTTTATTGCAATGGAGCTATCCGCTGCTATTTTTTGTTTAAGCTCAAGCCCCCAATTGTTTACAATATCGTTGGTAGCTGCCCAATCTCTATCAAAAGCACCAATTTCGGCTTTTATAGTGGTGCGTTTTTCATCTTGAGGCTTGCAAGCAGCCAGTAAAACTACTACTGAAAATATTAAAACTACTACTCTTTTCATATCACAAATATTTGTCTCAAAATTAAGGCACGTATTTTAAGGGTGCAAACAAGTTTTGAACGACTTATTTTTGCGCACTATGGAAGATAGCAAAATCAACTCAAGCAAAGCCCCCGAACCTGTGGGCTTATATCCTCACGCACGTCGTGTAGGTAATTTATTATTCCTTTCAGGCGTTGGCCCTCGTGAGCGAGGCACTAAAAAAATACCGGGTGTTGACTTGGATGAGAACGGAAACATAACCAGCTATGATATTGCCGAACAATGCCACAGTGTGTTTAGAAATGTGCGTTATGTATTGGAAGATGCAGGCAGCAGCTGGGATAAAATTGTTGATGTAACTGTTTTTCTTACCAATATGAAAGACGATTTCCCTACGTACAACAAACTTTGGGCGGAGTATTTTAAAGATAATTTACCATGCCGTACTACGCTTGAAATTAATTGCTTGCCCACCCCAATAGCTATTGAGCTAAAGGTTGTAGCTACTATTGATTAGTTTTTTGTTTAGATAGAATTAAGAGTATTGGAGCTTTACCCCAAGCAATGAATAAACTGGAGCGACTGAAACAAATTGACCTTGAAGAGTATAACTACCCTTTGCCTAATGAACGCATTGCCAAATATCCTTTGGCAATGCGCGACCAGTCGAAACTATTGTTATACAATGGTGGAAAGTTGGAGCATAAGCAGTTTGCCCAGTTACCCGAGGTATTGCCTGCCAATAGCTTTTTGTTTTTTAACAATACTAAGGTAATACCTGCTCGTTTGCATTTTCGCAGAGCAACAGGGGCACTTATCGAGGTGTTTTTATTGCACCCTGTATTGCCCTCGCGCATTACCTCTGTTACAATGGCAACACAAGGAAGCGCTATGTTTGAGTGCTTGGTAGGAAACCTGAAAAAATGGAAAGACGGCGAAACATTAGAACGCAAGCTAGAGCTTAACGGTGAAGAAATAAATATACAGGCTAGACTTAACGATAGGGAGAAGCTACACGTACAAATTGATTGGTTGCCTTCTCATATTACATTATCAGAATTATTAGAGCAGGTGGGGCAAATACCTATTCCTCCCTACTTAAACCGTGAAAGTACTGATGATGACCGCGAAACTTACCAAACTGTATATGCAAAAAATGACGGTTCAGTAGCTGCACCCACTGCGGGTTTGCACTTTACCGATGCCGTGTTTGATGCGTTGGAGAAAAAAGGAATTGGTAAAGATTTTTTAACACTACACGTTGGTGCAGGCACTTTTCAGCCGGTAAAGGTAAAAGATTTAAGCACCCACCCTATGCACCGCGAACAGGTGGTGTATACGCGCCAAAATATTGAAAACATATTGACACATCATGCTACTACTATTGCTGTAGGCACTACTAGTATGCGCACGCTTGAAAGTTTGTATTGGTACGGAGTAAAGCTGCTAACTGAAACCAACCAAGAGTTTTTAATAGATAAACTTGCGCCATACCTGCCTACAAAGAGTATAAGCCCCACAGAAAGCCTGCAAGCTGTTTTAGATTTTATGCAAACCAACCAACTTGAACAGTTAATTGGTGAAACTGAGCTTCTAATTGCCTCTGGCTACGAGTTTAAAATTTGCAAAGGTTTGGTAACTAATTTTCATCAACCTGCTTCAACGCTATTGTTATTGGTTGATGCTTTGGTACAAGGAAATTGGAAAACTATTTACAATGCGGCTTTAGAAAACAATTACCGATTTTTAAGCTATGGCGATAGTAGTTTGCTACTGCCGTAATTGTTGTGTAACAACAAGTCAACCTACCTACATCCAAGTTACTTTTTCGCTCATCGGGCGGCGTTTACCTTTTTGCAAAGGCTCGGCAGGCACTCCCAAGTAGAAAAAGCCCATAAGCGTTTCGGTTTCTGGGTCTAGCTTAAGCCATTGGTGCATGTGGGTATTAAAAGTGCCACCACCAGTGCTCCAATATCCGCCATATCCATAAGCAGTAACGGTAAGCCATAGGTTTTGCACGGCCATAGCCACACTGGCTATCTCTTCCATTTCGGGTACTATTGGGTTGCGGTGCATTGCAATAGCAATAATATGGCTAGTTTGCTGTGGTGTTTCATCAAACACCTTTAGTTTGTTTGGGTTTATTTCTGATGGCAAAGTACTGTCTTCATACAATTGCTTTTGGTAATCTACCAGTTTTTTTAGTGCATCACCTCTAAAGACTTTGAAACGCCAAGGTTCAGTATATTTATGTGTGGGTGCCCAGTTGGCAGTTTCAAGCATCTCTGCTACTATATCATCGTCTATTTTTGCACCTGTGTATTGACGAGGGAATACGCTACGACGGCTATGTATTAGTCCTATTATATCAGCTTCAGTCATTAAATTATTAATTAGAAATTTCAAATTTGAAATTGAGAAATCAGCCTGCTTTTTTGGTTTGGCTGTACCCGTTATCCAGTAGCCATTTTAGTACTTTATCTCGGTGGTCGCCCTGTACCAATATTTCATCATCCTTAGCACTGCCACCACTGCCGCAAAGATTTTTTAATTTTTTTCCCAATGTGGCAAGGTCGTCCTCGTTACCAATAAAACCTGTTACAAGGGTAACGGCTTTGCCTGCGCGGTTTTTCTTATCCAGCATCACTCTAAGTTTTTGCTGCTGGGGAGGAAGGGTATTTATCTCTTCAGGGCTATCGTCTTCGTAATTAAAATCGCTACTAGTACTATATACAATCCCCGATTTGTTTTTGTTCTTGTTACTCATAAAAATACTTTTCTGCTCTTGGTTGTGCTGTCTCTATAATAATAAATATTGACGATGAGATGCTGAAATAAGTTCAGCATGACTGCACAATTACACCAACAAATTAAGTGAAGCAGGGTCTATTTTAAAACTAATTTCTGTACCCATTTCGGCAGGTTCGCCATCAAAGTGCACTGCGCCTTTGTTGTTGCGTTGTATCACTACATTGCTGGCTTTAAACGATAGTATGCGTTTGTTTTTATCTATCGATTTTGAAAACATCTGCAAGGCCAGTTGGGGAACATCGTAAAACTTAAATGGTTTCATTACCACCACATCCATCAACCCGTCGCGGGTGCTGGCGTGGGGTGCTATGGTAGCATTATTGCCCCATTGTGAGCCATTGGTTACTGAGATAAGAAAAGCATCTTCTTGGTATTCCTTTCCATCAATAGTTAATGTATAATTTTCAGGCTTAAAACTACTAAGCTCTTTCATTACTATTTTGGTATAGGTTTTAAACCCACGTGATGCAGCGGTAGCAAACAAATAACCTATGTGTGCATCAAAGCCTATACCCGCTACATTTACATAGCGTTGGTTGTTTATTAGTACTGTATCAACTTTTTTCAAGGTAGGGCGGTTTAGCAATTGCAAGGCTTTTTCGGTATTCATGGGTATTCCGTTGTGGCGCGCAAAACCATTGCCCGAACCCATTGGGATAATGCCCATCAGTTTTTCAGTACCCGCCAGTTGGCTTGCTACTTGATTAATCGTCCCGTCTCCACCTGCGGCGACAATAATGTCGAAATTTTTGGCTAGGGCTTTACCCACCATTTGTTCCACACTATCATTGTCACCCCATTCTTCAATATCATAATCGTATAGGTCAGAATTTATATTGGCATTTACCAACGAATGAAAATTGTCTTTATTTTTCCCACCCGATATGGGATTGACTAAAAAATAGATTTTTTGTTTTGCCATTTATATAAGGTTTACCTCTGCAACAAGCTGAATCCCGAAATGTTGCTTTACTGATGCTATTACGTTTTGTGCGTGTGTATACACCTCACTGCCCGTAGCACCGCCATAATTTACCAACACCAATGCCTGTTTTTTGTGGTTGCCCGTATGGCCTACTACTTTACCTTTCCAGCCCAGTTGCTCAATAAGCCAACCTGCGGGAACTTTTGTATGTGTAGGGCTAACAGTATAACCGGGCATATCGGGGTGTTTTTCTTTCAGTGCGGTATAATCAGCAGTCAAAATTTCAGGATTCTTAAAAAAACTACCCGCATTACCCAATTCTTTGGGGTCGGGCAGTTTGCTTTGTCGTATGGCAATTACAGCATCACTTATTACCTTAACGTTAAGTGTTTTAACACCCATTTGGTCAAGGGTTTCTTGTATAGCGCCGTAGCTGGTATTGAAAACAGGTTTTTTGCTAAGTTGTATAGTGATAGAAAGTATAAATACTTTGTTTTTTAGTTCGCGTTTAAAAATGCTTTCGCGGTAGCCAAAATCACACTCAGCATTGTTAAGGGTATGTACTGTTTGGGTGTCAAAATCAAAATAATCAACGCTAAGCAAAACGTTTTTTATTTCTACCCCATAAGCACCAATATTTTGCATAGGAGCAGCACCTACTGTACCCGGTATTAGCGATAGATTTTCTATCCCTCCAAAACCACGCTCTACACTATACATTACCAGTTGGTGCCAATTTTCGCCCGATGCGGCTTTTATTACCACATTATCATCAGTTTCGCTAACAACTTCAATACCTTTAAGCTCATTTAGCAAGGTTACGCCCTCCCAATTTTGGGTAAACAATACATTGCTGCCGCCGCCCAATACCAAACGAGGTAGTTGCGATAGGGTAGGGTGTGAAGTAAAACTTTGTAAATCAGCTAACGATTTTATGCTGATAAGGTATCGGGTAGTGGCCTCTATACCAAAGGTATTAAAGGGTTTTAGGGTTACGTTTTCCTGTATATCCATGTAGCATTGCGAAGGTAGTAAAATGTTAGCGGCAATTGTTTTTTGATGTTTATATTGGCTGAAAAATTAGAGTATGGGTATTTTTAGCTTCTTGTTTCCAAAGAAAATAACTGATGAGTATTTTGGAGTACTGAAATATGGTTGGGTAAGGACTGACAATGGGAAAAGTCATTACTATGATGGGAATATGTTTTTTAAATCTGCAAATGCTGCTGTGGATATTACTTTTTGGACAGATGGGAGTGAACCAAAACTATACCAAAAAGAGCTATTTAAGCAGGTTGAAAAAAGCTATAATGATTTGCTAAATAAAATTAGTGCAGATGTAGTGAGTGGTAAATATGCCGAAGATATTGAAGAAGAGAAAATAGAGAACTTGGATATTAAGACAGAGTATGTGTTAAAATCGGTGCGCATTTATGAAAAGACAGGAGAAGATTTTGAGTGGAGTCTTGCATATAAATTTAAAGGGAGTTTAGATATTGAAATTGAAGCATACTTTAAAAATTTTGAAATAGACTATATTGATTTTATGAACTTGGGAACTATTGATGAAGAATAGAGTAGGTTATTTTTATACATATAACTATTGAAAATTAATTTATATAAAACAATGCTTTTAGGTTTACAATTATTATTGGGAATAGGCAATAAAATTAAAACTATCAACCATGCCACATTGGGCAAAATGGAATATAGGCGTTTAAAAGGGCCTGCTATTACTATTGAGTCATGTAATTTTAATTATTTTTTCAAACCCTCTAATAATGAGATAGCTCTTTCATTCTCTGCGGGTGAGGATGGGCCTAGTAGTTTGCAAATAGATAGATTAAAGGATATAGAAAACAGGTGTGAAGATATCTTAATGAGTATTGAACATTACTGTAATAATTCTAACAGTCAATTTAACATAAGCATAAAAAAATATCAAATTTCTTCAATAAATATATCAACTGATACATCATGGAGCATTTATTTTGATTATTTAGAAAATAAAAAAATATTGTTTGATGTTAGTTTTGCTGGGCTTGAAATTGAAGAAGTATCGTTTACTATTTTTTCAGAAGAATAATTAACAATCAGCAATTTGTCTATAAAACCATTTCTTTCAAACCTCTGGAAAACCATCTATAAAAATCCTCGAAATAGGGTTAAAGAAGAGCGGTTTTTAAAACAACGGTTGGCGTTTGTTGAGGGTATTAAACAAACCACCCAAACGTACGATAAAGAGGTGCTGATTATTCGAACCGATGATATTGGCGATTATATACTGTTTAGAAATACACTTGAGTCTATTCGTAAACACTATGTGGGGTGTAAAATCACGCTGCTAGGTCATGCCCTTTGGCAACCCATAGCTGAGAGTTGGGATGCTGATTTTGTAGATGAATTTATTTGGCTGGAAAAAGGACGTTTTCTGAAAGATGATGTCTATTCCCACCAATTTTTGCAGCAAATAGCTCACAAAAAGCCTGAAATTATTTTAGCTCCTTCGTATTCTCGCAGCACCTTTATTGATGGGGTTATTGCAGCCCTTATTCCCGCTCAAAATAAATACTGCTGGCAACGCAACGATAGAGAGGTACGCCATTGGTTACGAAAATATTGTGATGCTCCGTTTACCAAAACATTCCCTATTCCAAAAGATTTACACGAGTTTGACCTTAACAAACAGTTTGTAGAGCTGATAACGGGTGAACGATTAGAAATTACAAAGCCTGTCATCAACCAACAAAAGTTGCCACAAGTAACAGGCTTACCACAAAACTATGTGGTACTGTTTGCAGGGGCGGCAGCCAAGCGCAAGCGTTGGGCTACGCAAAACTTTGCCCAAGTAGCTGATTGTATATATACCCACCACCAACTGCCCAGTGTGGTTTGCGGCGCAAAGAGCGATGCACCGTTGGCACAAGCAATACTTCACTCAACAAAAAACAAAGAAGCAATAATTGATTATACAGGCCAAACCGATTTGCTAAAACTGGCTACGGTGATAAACGATTGTCGATTAATAATTACTAATGATACCAGTGCGGCACATTATGCTGCTGCTTTAGGTAAAAATACCATTGCTTTGCTAAACGGCAATAGCTACGGGCGTTTCTTTCCCTATCCTACAAACCGCCACCCCAATATAAAAGCTATTTACCCGCCTACGGTTACACAACCTGAATACGATTGGGTAGGTATGGGAGATATTGATAAAATAAGTACAGATAGGGTAACCAAAGAGGTTGATATATTTTTGAAATAATTTGAGCTAACCAAGTCCCCTTGTGGGTTGGGCAATGCGCAAGCGAAGGGAGTAGGGATGAAAAATACCTATTCTTTCTGTTCTTTTATTCAGTTTTCTAATAAAAGCCGCGTTTCAAAAGTGTTAAAAATCACTTCGCTTTTAGATAATCGTATAGTGGTTTTCATCCCCACTTTTCTTACATACTTTTTTTTCATTTTCACTCAAAAAGCGTTACGCACAAGGGGAACTTTAGAGTGTGAGCATTAATCCTCGTATAGCATTTATAGTAAATGAGCAAAACAAAACTTAGAGCTGAGTAAGTCTCACTTTTATAAAGCTAGGATAAAAAACACCCAATAAACCAGAACTTATATTGGATAAACCAATTACAAACTAGCCACTAATTCCATTTCACTTCCATTTGCAGGTCGTTTTTCTTTATAAAAGCTAGCCACTCTTTGTTGGGCACTATTTTATACTGTTTTGAGAATAGATTAACTGCCATATTTTGTTCCCTGTCGTACACCTTTACGTTTAGTGATGCGCCGCCACTTTTGGTAAGAAACGGCTGCAAACTGCTTACCAACTCAGAACCTACACGGTTTACATCGAGGTTTAAAACTATAGCGCGCAGCATTTTTTCTTTTATATCTGTAAGGGCTTCCAGTTTCTGTATTTTTACTTCCAGTTCGGTACTGTCTTTTGGCCACTCGCGGGTTTGCACACGAGCGCGCATAAACAGAAAGCTGTTTTCTATAAGGTAGTTGCGCAGGTTCACATAATCGTTACCAAACAACCTAAACTCAAACGAACCTGAGTAATCGTTTAGGGTAAAAGCTCCCCAAGGTCGACCGCTTTTGCTCACACGCTCAATCACACTGTTTACTATCCCCCCCATCAGCAATTCGCGGCCTTTTAGGGCAGGCAAATCGGCTAATTCGGTAACGCGGTTTTTGCACAAGTAATCCATCTCAAACCTAAAATCATCCAAAGGATGTCCTGTGAGATACATACCCACAACATCTTTTTCAAACTCCAGTTTTTCTAGCAATCCCCAAGGTTCGCAATACGGTATTTTGGGTTCAGATAAAGTAACGGCTGTACCTTCGCCAAATAGTGAAGCTTGCGATGCTTCTTCGTTGGCTTGCGCACTTGCACCAAATTTTATTGATTTTTCAATCAGCGTATTATCGTCTTCTTTTTCTTTATAAAAATATTGCGCGCGCGATACTCCTTCAAACGATTCAAAAGCACCTGCTTTGGCCAGTGCTTCCAACACACGCTTGTTTACTGTTTTTAAGTTGCTACGTTTGGTAACATCAAAAATGCTGTTGTAGCTTCCGTTTTCGTTGCGTTCGTTTATTATGTCTAATGCAGCAACATCGCCTACACCTTTTATGGCAGCCATGCCAAAACGTATTTCTCCTTTTTGGTTTACCGAGAATGCAAGTTTACTCTCGTTAATATCAGGCCCTAAAACGTTTATGCCCATACGGCGACATTCTTCCATATAAAAAGTAATATCATCAATACTGTTTAGGCTGTTTAGGGTAGCGGCCATAAACTCGGCAGGGTAATTGGCCTTCATGTATGCTGTGTGGAAGGCCACAATGGCATAGCACGCCGCGTGCGATTTATTAAAAGCGTATTGGGCAAATGCTTCCCAATCTTCCCAAATTTTTAGCAGGGTAGGCTCGTCCATGCCTTTTTCCATAGCACCACTGATGAAAAGTTCTTTCATCTTCAACATGGTGTCTATTTGCTTTTTACCCATTGCTTTACGCAGGGTATCGGCTTGGCCTTTGGTAAAGCCTGCCATTTTTTGCGCCAAAAGCATCACCTGCTCTTGGTATACTGTAATACCGTAGGTTTCTTTAAGCAGCTCTTCCATTATGGGGAAGGGGTACTCTACGGGTTCTAAACCGTGTTTACGCCTTACATAGTTGGGGATGTATTGCATAGGCCCGGGACGATACAGGGCATTCATGGCTATAAGATCGCCAAACTTATCGGGTTTCAAATCACGCAAGTGTTTTTGCATACCCTCGCTCTCAAACTGAAACACACCTACGGTTTCGCCTTTTTGCAACAGCTCGTAAGTTTTCTCGTCGGTTAGCGGTATTTCGTCGGGGTCAATATCAATATTAAATTTCTCCTTCACTAAGCGCATGGCTTCTTTTAAAATGGTAAGGGTTTTTAATCCCAAAAAGTCCATTTTTAATAAACCCGCCGATTCTACAACGCTGTTGTCAAACTGTGTTACCAGTAAGGCACTATCTTTTGCGGTGGTAATGGGCACATACTTAGTTAGGTCGTCAGGGGCAATAATTACCCCACAGGCGTGTATTCCCGTGTTTCGCACCGACCCTTCAAGCACGGCGGCTTGTTTAAGTGTACGCGCAGCCAAATCACTACCTTTAGCTATTTCTCGCATTTCTTTGGCGTTGTTCAAGTCATCGCCATTAAGCATATCTTTTAGCTCGTTGTCGGTAGCATTTAGCATTTTTCTAAGCCCAGTAGAGGGCATTAGCTTTGAAAGCCTGTCGGCATCAGACAAGGGTAAATCCAATACCCGTGCAGTATCGCGTATTGATGACTTGGCAGCCATTGTGCCGTATGTGATAATTTGTGCTACTTGGCTTTGCCCGTATTTCTCTATTACCCAGTTAATTACTTTATCACGACCCACGTCGTCAAAGTCAATATCAATATCGGGCATAGATACACGGTCGGGGTTAAGAAAACGCTCAAACAGTAGTCCGTAAGCAATAGGGTCAATATTAGTAATACCGATGCAATAGGCTACTGCCGAACCTGCCGCCGAGCCACGCCCTGGCCCTACCCAAACTCCCATTTTTCGGGCTTGGCTGGTAAAATCTTGTACAATAAGGAAGTAACCGGGGTATCCTGTTTTTTTGATGATTTCCAACTCAAAATCAAGCCGTTCGCGTATTTCGTCTGTTATTTCGGGATAGCGTTTTTTAGCTCCTTCGTAACTAAGGTGGCGTAAATAATCGTCTTGGTCGGCAAACTCTTCGGGTATTTTAAATTCGGGTAGTAGTGGTTTTCTGCTTAGTTCAAAAGGTTCTACCTTATCTATTATTTCTTTTATGTTGGTTATCGCTTCAGGAATATCGGCAAACAATTGCTTCATTTCTTCCTGTGTTTTCACATAAAATTCATCGTTGGGCATTCCCCAACGGAAACCACGTCCACGCCCAATAGGTGTATCGCGTTTCTCATTTTCTTTTACGCACAATAAAATATCGTGGGCTTCTGCCCCTTCTTTCTCGTTGTAGTACGAGTTGTTGGCGGCAACTGTTTTTATATTGTATTTGGCAGCAAACTCAAGCAAAACTTGGTTTACGTGGTTTTCTTCGTCAAGTTGATGGCGGTTAAGTTCAATATAAAAATCGTCACCAAACTCACCGTGCCACCATTGCAGGGCTTCTTCGGCTTGTTTAGTACCCACGTTTAGTATCAGGTAGGGTATTTCTCCCGTTACCGCTCCCGAAAGGGCTATTAAATCACCTTTATACTGCTTTAATACTTCTTTATCTATACGGGGTACATAGTAAAAGCCATCTACCCAGCCAATAGAGCACAGTTTTGAAAGGTTTTGGTAACCTTGCTTGTTTTTTGCCAGTAGCACTTGGCTTATACTGTGGTCTTTTACCGTTTTATTTTTGTGGTCGGCGGCCATATACAACTCGCAGCCTACTATGGGTTTTATTTCGTTTTTATGGGCTGTACCCACAAAATCAAAAGCACCGTACATATTGCCCAAATCGGTCATGGCTATTGCTGCATGACCATCGTTTTTAACTTTTTGTATCAGTGGTTTTATACCACTGGTGGCCTGCAATACGCTAAATTGTGTGTGTACGTGCAAGTGTGCAAAAGGTGCATCGTGTAGGTTATGTTTTCCTACGGGGGTAATGGGTGCAACAGGTGAAGCAGGTTTTGCAGGCTCGTCTTCAAAACTACCCAGTTGTGCTAATATACTACCCTTTACATCCTCAAGATGCGCCATTATATTAGGGTCGAGCTTTACGCCGTCGCGACGTATCACCCCTATATCCATTAGCTTAAAAAAGCAACGTGCCGAAACTTCAACGTCGGCAATTGCATTGTGTGCAGCATCAAACCCGTGCCCAAAAAGTTTGTTGTGCAGTTCTTCTAGTTTTGGATATTTAAAACCGCCGCTACGTCCACCGGGAATAGCGCAATACTGTATGGTTTCTGTTACTGTATCTATCGATTTCTTTTGGGTGAGTTTTTCTTGAAAGCCTTTGCGCAAAAACTCGCACCCCATCACATTAATATCAAACTCTATATTATGCCCTACCAAATAGGTGCATTTATCCACAGCGGCTTCAAACTCTTGCAGCATATCCATAAGCGGAATACCGTCTTTTGCTGCTTTTTCTGTAGAGATACCGTGTATTTTATATGCCTCGTAGGGAACGTCAAAACCTTCGGGAATAACCAAATGGCTTTTGGCTTCTATTAAATGCCCTTGCTCATCGTGCAATTGCCAAGCAATTTGTATGGCGCGAGGCCAATTGTCAAAATCGGTTAACGGAGCACGTTTATCGCGGGGCAAGCCCGTAGTTTCGGTATCAAATATTAGGAACATGGAGCGGTTTTGGTTAAAAGAGTTAACAGTCTACGGTCGACAGTCAACAGTTAAAATACTGTGGATAGTTGACTATGGACAATGGACTGAATGAATTTCAAAATTAAATTACAAGCGGCGCAAAACATTGTTTGTTGAAAAGTCGCATATTTGCCCACATTCTCATGAAAAAGATTTTAAAATATTTACATAGCTATTTTACTGAGGAGGTGAAACCGCTATATTTTATTAGTGTAGTAGTTTTAGTGGCCGTTAGTGTATACTTTGAGTATACGCTAGAAATGGAGAAAAACTATGTGATGAAGTATTGGGGTGATATACCCCGCCATTTTTTAGCTAATGCGGTAATGTATGGTATACCTTTTATAGGTAGTTATTTATTGTACATCGTTTTTTATAAACGTTGGGATATACTAAAAAATAAGAAATTTTGGGGTGTAGCTCTTTTTGCCTTGGCCGTGTATTGCTTGCGTAGCTCGTGGTTTGGGTATCGCGAGTGGGTGAGGGTTTTTAGTACCGAAGAGAATTACTATTACAATATGCGCACCTTTAACCAAATAGCGCAGGCTATGATGGTTTTTTTACCCGTAGTAGTGTATTGGTTTTTTGTGCACCGTAAACAGCAAAATTTGTATGGGTTTAAAGTAAAAGGGGTTGATTTTAAGCCTTATTTTGGAATGCTGATATTTATGATTCCGCTAATAACATGGGCTAGCTTTCAGACTGATTTTTTAAGTATGTACCCCGTTTACCAACGCATAATACCCGAAGGTTTTAGCAGTACACTGGGTATTTTGAAGGTGGTGTTTTTTGAATTGTGTTACGGAGTAGATTTTGTGATGACTGAGTTCTTTTTCCGTGGATTTTTGATACTGGCTTTTGCACCTATTGTGGGGCGCGCCTGTATATTGCCTATGGTGGCTTTTTATGTGTTTATACATTTTGGCAAACCATTGGGCGAAACTATAAGCTCGTTTTTTGGCGGTTTGCTTTTGGGCGTAATAGCTTACGAAACCCGTAGTATTATTGGCGGTATTATAGTACACCTTGGTATAGCTTGGATGATGGAGACGGGCGGTACTTTCGGCCGCGAGTTGGGTTTAGCAGATAAAAAGTTTTTTTAGTGATATAAAACAATATCAGCATGAAAATTAACATACCCAATTGGCTTATTATTTTAGGGGGTGTGGGGCAAATATTTACAGCACTTATATACCCATACATACGCCACAAAGTGTTTGATTGGTATAATGATGTGAAACAATTAAAACCCCTGAACCAAGAAATTGCCAAAACTTATGGCAGGTATATACAAGGGCTTAATTTTAGTTTTGGGCTTATTGCTATTTTATTAGCCGACGACCTTAAAAACCAAACGCATTTGGCTGCCGCAATAACAGGTTTAATAGCCGCGTATTGGGTTGGTAAAGTGGCAACACAAATAGCATACTACCCCATGTATGATATACCTAAGAAAATGCTTTTTAAAGTTGGTGGAATAGGAATGAATACCTTGTTTATATCGTTTGCTATACTGTTTACACATAATATTTTTGGGCTATAAAAAAATGCTGTTTTTAGCTGAAACAAAAAAGCCGGTGAAGAATATTCTTCACCGGCTTTAAATTTTTTAAAAGTACAACAAAAGCTATTTAGGCTCTACAACATATATACCGTTGGTGGTTTGGTTGGCAAACCAAAGTTTACCCAAACCATATACTATACCTGTAACACCTGCATTGCCTGTATTAACTCGGCCTATTTCAGTGCGGTTATTTATGTCAATTGCAATTATATCACCTGTTGCGTTGTCGGTTACGTATAAGCGGTTGCCTACCAGCGCTATACCGCAAGGTTTTTGCATGTTTTTATCGTACACCACCTCCACAGTAGCACCTTTCATTTCCCAATGCTCTGCTAGTATTTCATTTATCAAAGGTAGGTCGGTGGTTTTTGAACCTGTTTTTATATTAACACGTATAATACGTTGTTTTGGCCCTTCGGCTATATACAACCACTCGGCATTGTTATCCAGTACCATGTGGTGTGGGTAGTTAGCATCTTGGCTAAGGGGCACATCAGTATAGCGGTGCACACGTCCATCAGAGTGGTCGTCATTACCCGGCCCATGGTCGGCTACGAAATCGTAGCGAACTAAATGGCCGTAATAACCATCGTATACCCAAAAAATATTATCTTTTTCAGCAGCTATACCTTTTGATAACGGGCTGCCGTGCAACATATCTAAATGGCTGCCGTTTCCACCTGATTCCATGGCGTATACATCCATATTTCCCGACCAAAGTGTAGGCCCTGTAAACGAACCTCCGCTTCTGTTAGCATCAACTATATTGGCTGTAGTTGCCCAATTGCCATTGGTGGGGCTAAAAGCCATACCCGATGGAAACGCCATAAAGTGCCACGCGTTTCCGTCTCTCCTAAATTCTGTTTTTTGATTTGTGCTACCGGGGTTAAAAATAGTAACCGATGAGCCGCCTTGTATATCGTTACCTCTGTTTATTACCCACAACTGATTGGCTTGTTGTGAATGAAAATCAAGATCTTGAGGTTGTATCACCATATTGCTAATATCAGCTATAAGCCTAATATTAGGTGCGTTTTTACCATAGTCGTTTGAAGGGGCTTCGTTATAAAACTCAGGCAGTGTATTTACACTAGGGCCTGCATTATCTTCTTTATCTTTTTTACACGAAGCTAGGGTAGATATAGCTGCAACAGCTATTAGTAACTTTAATTTCATATACGGGTTATCAGTGTTTTATTTCACCTATGACGGTTATTTTTTAATAAACGTTTAAACATTGGTTTTAGTTTTTCTATAAAACTTCTTCCAAAATTTCTAAAACTGCCTTTGCCATCTTGTTTTCTTTATCAAGCAAAGGGTTTATTTCGGTTATTTCAAATGCTACAGTTTTGGGGTATTTTAATAGGTGATACAGTAGTGTTTTGGCCTCGTGCAGTTTTAACCCGTCAGGGTAGGGGGTGCCTGTGCCTTCAGACACCGAAGGATCCATGCTGTCTACATCAAACGAAACATAAATCATATCGCAATCTTTTAGGTAATCAAGTGTTTCTTTAGCTACCTTTTCAATACCTATTTCTTGTACTTCTTTTGGAGTATAAAACTCAATATCCAGTTCATCAATTATATCCCACTCTTGCCTTTCCAAGTCGCGTATATCAATGTATACAATATCTTGAGGTAATATTTTGGGCGATATACCTTTACTGCCTGCATACTTTAATTCTTCCCAACACTCTTGCGTATCGGCATCCACATCATTTATAGCTCTTTGTTTATTGTCTATACCTAACGAGGCTGCAATAGGCATTCCGTGTACATTACCCGAAGGGGTGGTGTGTGGCGAGTGAATATCGGCATGGGCATCAACCCATACAACACCTATACGTTTATCATCGTAAAAGTTTTTTATACCAGCAATGCTTCCTGCCGCATTACTGTGGTCGCCCGAGAAAATTACAGGAAAATCGCCATCGCTCAACGAGCGTTCTACCTCCAAAGCAATTGCATTTATTACTTGTGCAATAGAATCTATATTTTTACCGTGCTCGTAGGCAGTGGGTTTGCCTAGTACATAGTTTAAATCGCTAACTTTTGAGGTATTAAACCTACTAATACGCTTACGACCTTTATTTAAATCGGCATAGCGTAATGCTGCAGGCCCTAAACTTGCGCCTCGTGTGCCTGCCCCCAATTCTGAGGTTACTTCAATTATCTTAATTTTTCGTCCGTTCATAAAAAATCCTTCTAAATATGCCTTCTTACACTTTACTTTTGCCCTGACTGATAGCTTTTTTATTAAATAAAGATGCTAATTATTGTTCAAGGAAAGATAGTGCAATAATAAGCAAAAGCCCCATAGCATGATAAAGAACAAGTATATAGACCTTATTGAACAAACCTTTTATTTTCCACGTCACGGGTTTGATTTGAAAAACAGTGAGCTAACATTTTATGATATTCCGCTTATGGATATGGTAGAAGAGTTTGGAACGCCGCTAAAGTTTACCTACCTGCCCAAAATAAGTATGCAAATACAAAATGCACAGCAAAGGTTTGCAAAGGCTATAAAGAAAAACGGCTATAAGGGTTCGTATAATTATTGCTATTGTACTAAAAGCTCGCACTTTAATTTTGTGCTTGAAGAGGCGTTAAAAAATGATATTGGTTTAGAGACTTCATCAGCGTATGATTTAGATATTATTAGGTTGTTGAATGAGAAAGGACATTTTTCAAAAACCAAAACCATTATTTGCAACGGCTACAAAACGGATGAGTATGCGAGGAAAATTACCGAAATGGTACGCGATGGATTTGAAAACCTTGTGGCTATTTTAGATAATCCTGATGAGGTAGATAAGTATGATATTTACGATGTTAACCTAAAACTAGGTATACGCATTGCCACTGAAGAAGAGCCTGATTCTGCTTACTACACAAGCCGTTTAGGCATGAGTTCTAAAAAAATTAAAGATTTGTATTTGGAGAAAATTAAAAACAACTCAAAATACAAACTTACCATGTTGCACTTTTTTGTGAACACAGGTATTAAAGATACAACTTACTATTGGAGTGAGCTTGCCCGACTAATAAATGTGTATTGCGATGTAAAAGAATATGCACCTGAACTTGAAGGGCTTGATATTGGTGGTGGTATGCCTATATATAATACGCTGGGTATTGAGTACGACTATGAGTATATGATTGACCAAATTATTGTATACATAAAAACTATTTGTACTGATAGAGATGTGCTTGAGCCAAATATTTATAGTGAATTTGGCCAATACACAGTTGGAGAAAGCGGAGGTATAATCTACTCGATAATTGGGCAAAAAGAGCAAAACGATAAAGAGTTGTGGTATATGATTGATAGTTCGTTTATCACCACTTTGCCCGATACTTGGGGCATAGGCCAAAAGTTTATTCTATTGGCAATAAACCATTGGGACAATCCTTTTAAACGTATCAACCTAGGCGGTATAACCTGCGATAGTCAGGATTATTACAATAGCGATAGCCAAACTACACAAGTATTTATGCCCACTATTGGCGCAGGCGAAAAGCTATACATGGGTTTTTTCCATACAGGTGCATATCAAGAAAGTATTGGCGGTTATGGTGGTATACAACACTGCCTTATACCCGCCCCAAAACACGTTTTGATTGATGTGGTTGATGGTAAATTTACTTACAAACTGTTTGCGCCTGAGCAAAAAGCCGATAGTATGCTAAGTATTTTGGGCTACTAATACGCTATGTTTTTGGTCTATTATTAGACTAAAATTATATGGTGAGGTTTTTTATACCCAACTAAATATTTTGGAGCTAAATATTTTTTTCCATCAATATTCGTGTATCGGTAGGGAAGTAGTTTAGTACTTGCAGGTGTTGGCTTTTTTGCTCTACCAAAACCTTAAACCCCATTTTGGAATATGCGTTTAATGCGTTTTGATTGGTTTTAAAAAGTATAATCTGTGCCTTTTGCAAAGTAGGCTGTTGGCTTTTGTATAGCTCTATTTGCTTTTCAATTACCTGAGCTGCCAAGCCTTTGCCTCTATAGTTAGGGGTTGTGTATACGTGTTCAATTTGTAGTGTTCCTTCCTCGCGGTCAATCCGCATACTTTCTATCGCCTCGTGCTTTTCAAGTGCTTTTTTATAGCTTTCATTACCTAATGTAAACGAAAGCAACTGGGCAGTTAGCATACTTGATGGGCCTTCGATTCCTTCAACCCAAGCACAGCAAGTTGCAACAGGCGTTCCATCACTGTTTTTAGCTATCAAAAAGCCGCTTAGCCAAAGTTCTTGCCCCTCAACATCTTCTTCAAGCATGGTTTTAAAAAGTGGGAAAAGCTCTTCTTCACTTTTTTCAAACAGGGTTGAGTAGGTAAGTATATCTGTTCCGCTTTTTACAGCTGCAAATACAGCGTGAGCTATAAAATCTATATCTTTTTCGGTAGCGGGTACAAAGTTCATTTTTTATAGTGATGCTGATGATAACAAAGCAGTAAGCTGTTTGCGGTCTACTTTGCCATTATCGTTTAGTGGAAAACTAGGGATATTAATAATTTTTTCGGGCAGCATATAATCGGGCATTTGGGTTTTAAGGTAGCCGTTTAGTTGGTCTATATCGCCCTTATAATCCTCAACATACAAAAATATTTGAGCTATGCCTATGCTGTTGGCCATTGCTACGGCTACTACGTTGCTAAGTTGGGTGTGGTGTCGGGCATGTGCTTCAACTTCATTCAACTCAACCCTAAAACCACCTTTTACCTTCACCTGATAATCAACGCGACCGCAATACATATAATCACCGATTTCGTCTTGATATACTATGTCGCCAGTACGGTAGTAACGTGTATTGTTAAGTTCAAAAAATGCTTCTTGGTTTTTTTGTGGGTTGTGCAGGTAACCCGGTGTTACTTGTGCACCCGCTACGCACAGTTCTCCCTTTTCGCCTTGTGCTACAGGTTGCTTATCGTCGCCCACTACTTTGGCTTTTACATTTTTCATAGGCTGGCCTATGCACACCATTTCGTTATAGCTTTTTATGGTTTTACCACAGGTGTATGTGAGGCAAAATATGGTAGCCTCAGTGGGGCCATATACGTTTTGTACTTTGCCATTGGGCAGGCAAGCACCCCATTCTTTAGCTATATCAGCATACAATGCTTCGCCACAAAATAGTGAGTGGCGCAAGTGGGGCAGTTCAATATCATCAAAATATGGGCGTAAGTAGCTAAGCATTGAGGGCACCATAAGGGTAAAGGTAAGTTTATGGTCTTCTAGCAAGCTATAAATAGCCATGTATTTAATCTCTTCGGGGTTAACGGTATACACACATCCGCCCACTAATAATGGTGCTAAGTACGACATTACAGAAAGGTCGAACGTAAGGTCGAACATTTGCAAAAAGCGGTCTTTAGGGCTTAGCTCATATCCCAAAGCAAAAAACGAATCCATAAAACCCCAAAGGTTTCGGTGGGTTAAGGGCACACCTTTGGGTATTCCTGTACTGCCCGATGTAAAAAGAATATACGCAAAATCGGTTTCACTAATTTTTGGTAGCGCGTACTTCCCCTCAAAAGCAGGTATTGAAGCTATTTCTGTAATAACGTCAGTATTGTTTATAGTTGCTTGCAATTGGGCAGCAGGGTGGGGGCAAAGTATTGTGTGTAGTTCTGCTTGGTCAATAATACTTTGGCTGCGGTCTTTAGGATAATCAGGAAGTATGGGTACATAAGCAGCGCCACTTAGTAATATGCCCAAAAGTGCTGCATAGGTATCAATATGGTCATCGGCTATTATGCCAACGGGTTGGCGGTTTGGGTTGTTTTTTTTTAGCCAACTAGCTATTGCGTAAGTTTTTTTGGCTAGTTGATTGTAGGTATAAAATGTACCTTTTATATAAAACGCATTTTGAGCAGCGTGTTGCTCAAAATTTTGTTGTAAATGTGCAAGCATGGTATGTATTAATTAAGCAAAGTTGTGCTTAAAGGCTTCTAATTGTTGTGTAGTGGCTAATACTATTAATTGTTGGTGACGGGTCATTAGTGTATCTTCAGGAGGATTAACGGTATAACCGCCTGTATTATTTTTTAGTCCCACAATACTAATATCAAGCGCGCTGTGTTTGCGTAATTCTCGTATGGGTTTCTCCCAAAGTTTTGTGTATAGCTCAAGGTCTATCTCGTGAAACATATTTTCAGCATCGTGGGTTACAAAATCTATAAATTCTTTTACATCGGGGTTAATAATTAAGTAGGCCATGTGCATGCCGCCCAAAAAATCGGGTTTTATTACTTCGGTTGCCCCTGCAATTTTCAATTTTTTCTCTACACTATCGTTACTTGCACGGCTAATAATGTGCAGTTTCGGGTTCATTTCACGGGCTGATAATACCACATACAAGTTATCGGTATCATCGGGCAGGGCACACATTAGTGCACGTGCATTCAATATCCCTGCTGATAATAGCACTTCATCCTCAAGGGCGCTTTCTTCAAATACAGGTATGTTTTTTTCGCGCAGTTCCATACACAATTCGTGCTTACGCTCTATAACTATAAATGGAGTTTTGTGCAGGGTAAACATTTCAGAGGCTTTGCGCCCATTGCGTCCATAGCCGCATATTATAACATGGTTTTCCATTTTTTTCGCTTGTTTACGTATTCTTCGTTTGCGAAGCAGTACCATAAAATCACCATCTAGCAGGTAAGAGGATATTGAGCCTATAGAATAGGCAAATACCCCCAAAGTGAAGATGAGTAGAAGTATAGTAAATATTCTGCCACCATCAGTAAGCGGATGAACTTCTCCAAAACCTGTGGTAGAGATAGTTATCACCGTCATGTAAAAGGCTTCTAAAAAATCAAACTCTTCTATAAGCATATAGCCACCTGTGCCTATAACAAGGGTAGATGTTATAAGAAAAAATAGAAGGTATACTTTTGACTTTAATATATTTCTCATGCCCACATTACTGTAAGTTCATATCAACAATAGCTACAAAAATCTTACTTTTGCAAATCAATTTTCATTTTAAGTTGTTAATCTAAACAAATAAAAAAACAATGTCAGTATTAGTAGGAAAAAAAGCCCCAGTATTTAGTGCAGATGCCGTAGTTAATGGCGAGTTTGCAGAAAATTTTTCACTAACCCAATATCTTGGTAAAAAACACGTAGTGTTTTTCTTTTACCCTCTTGATTTTACTTTTGTGTGCCCAACAGAAATTATAGCTTTCCAAAAACGTATTGCCGATTTTGAAAGCCGTGGTGTACAAGTGGTTGGTTGCTCTGTAGATTCTAAATTTTCACATTGGGCATGGGTAAATACCCCACAAGAAAAAGGTGGTATTGAAGGCGTTCAATATCCGTTAGTAGCCGATTTAGAAAAAACCATATCAATGAATTATGGTGTTTTAGCCGGTCACTACGACTATAATGAAGAAGGCGAAATGGTTTTTGTAAGCGATAAAGGCGATGAGGCTGTTGCTTACCGTGGTCTTTTCCTTATTGATAAAGAAGGTTTGGTACGCCACCAAGTGGTTAATGATATGCCTCTTGGTCGTAACATTGACGAGACTTTGCGTATGATTGATGCCTTGCTTTTCTTTGAAGAAAAAGGCGAAGTTTGCCCAGCAAACTGGGAAAAAGGTCAAGAAGGTATGACTGCTGATGCTGATGGTGTTGCTAAATATTTAACAGCACACAAATAGGCAAAATTTAATAGTTGTTGATACAACGCTTAATTAAAAATCCTTGTCAATACACTTTGACAAGGATTTTTTGTTTATTTTCAAATTTTAAAAACTACTTAAAAAAAACCAATGAAGTACATTTACACTATTATGGTCATGGCATTTGTAAGCATGGCAATTATCTCTATCAACCCGCAAAAAGGGCATTCAAATTCATCAGGTGCACCCGCAGGTAACACAGGTGCAGGCGAAACTACTTGTGCACAAGCAGGGTGCCACGGTGGCACAGCAGGCACGGTTGCCAATGCTATTACTTCTGATGTTCCCGCAGGTGGTTATATTTCAGGCACCACCTATAACATCACCGTTACATCGGCCGAAACAGGTCGCCCTCGTTTTGGTTTCCAATGCCGTACATCGGCAGGAACATTAATTGCATCATCAACAACTCAATTAGTAGGTGGTGGTGCGTACGTTACCCACAGATTGGCAAGCACAGCAGGTACTGATTCAAAATCATGGACTTTTACTTGGACTGCTCCGGCAGCGGGTACAGGTGATGTTACTTTTAATGCAGCTGTTATGGCAGCTAATGGTAACGGTTCATCAGACCCCGGTGATATTGTAAGAACTTCGAGTTTAGTTATTAGCGAGGCAGCTTCTAATAGCGTAAAAAGTTTTGATGCAGCAGGTATGAGCATTTACCCTGTGCCATTTACTAATGCGCTTACTATTGCTAAAGGCACTCAAAGCTTTGAGCAAGCTGATGTAAAAGTATTTACCCTTGATGGTAAAATGGTGTTGAATACTGTGATGACTGGCGATAATTATACCCTAAATACTGAAAACCTAGCTAAAGGTATTTACATAGTTAATGTTAATGCTGGTTCTACTACTATTATGCAAAAAGTAGCTAAGTTTTAATTAGCTTTATACTTAGCAGTTTAAACTGCTTATAATTTAATACGGGGCATAAGGAGATTTTAATCTCCTTATGCCCCGTAGTCTTTTAAAGGAGTAATAGTATGAGTTGGAGGCGATAGGTTTAAAGCCCGCCGCTTTTGTAATTACAGTATGTTTGGGATAAGAAACTAACCCTATTCAGCACAAAAAAACGGGGTAGCGCATTTGTGCGCTACCCCGTTTTCTTATAAGGAGAAGAGATACCAATTAGGTTATTATCTCAATTCAAACTTTTTAGAACCTATCAAAAAGCCCTCACAATATATCTCAGCAGTGTACACACCTTCCTCCCACTCAGTAGTACCACGTGCGTAATAAAATGTAATAGTTGGCTGTGTATTTTTAAAGTTTATACGTTGGCGTTGGCTATACAAAGCTTCATCACCCATGTATTCAAACTTGCCACCACCCGATGTTGATGTTGATATAGTGGCACCTTCGGGTGAAAGTACGCGTAAATACACCTCTTTATCGCCTGCTTGTGCTGTGGGATTATCACCAATAACAAACTGAACCTTTATTTGGTCAACACGTTTAGCGCGAGTTGTTTCGCGTTCACGTCCGCTACTACGGTTTTGTATTCCAATAACCGATAAATTTTCGGTACGTAAGCGAGAAGCTATATTAAGTTGGTTATCTTTTTTAATATTCTCCATAGTAAGGTCTTCAATTTTGTTTGAAGCCTTATTAAGTTTTGTTTTTGTTTGTTGTAAATCTTGAGCCAAAACTTCATTTTCTTTAGCCAAAGAATCTACTTGGCGCGAATACTTTTGGGTATAGTAGCGCAATACATCCAACTCGTCTTTAGCTTTTAGCAGTTCGGCAGCACTAACTTTATTGCTACGTAGCAATGCTTTTATTTTATCGGCTTGCGCTTGTATCTCAATATTTTTTTCTTGAATAAGAGAATCCAACTCAGCATTTTGTCCTACATACGAGTCTAACTCTGATTTAGTAGATTGTAATAACTCGTCAAGTTCTTTACGGGCATTGTCTGTATTTACCAGTTCTTCCGTTACGTGTACCACCTCTTTGCCTTTGGTAAAGTATAAATAACCAAACACTCCATTGCCTATAAGCAGCAAAATGATGATGATAATGTAAATTGCCCTGCTGTTTTTGTTTTCCATTAGGTGTTTTTTATTCTTTTGTGCAAAAATAGATATTTAAATTTGCCTTGCCTTAAAACTTAACGATTTGGAAGTAACGAATATTTTTATTGATGGCCCTTTAGTGCTACAACCCAAAGTTTTTTATGATGAACGCGGGTATTTTTACGAAAGTTATAATAAAGAAGCCTTTGCAAAGGCTGGTATAACGGTCGATTTTGTGCAAGACAATCAATCACTATCACAAAAAGGTGCAGTGCGTGGTTTACACTTTCAAGCCCCTCCTTTTGAGCAGGGTAAATTGGTGCGTGTAATAAAAGGTGCTGTATACGATGTTATAGTTGATGTGCGTAAAAATTCGCCCACTTATGGTAAACACTATGGCATAGAACTTAGCGAAGAAAATTTTACCATGTTTTGGATTCCCGCAGGATTTGCTCATGGTTTTGCCACCCTTAAAAACGATACCGTTTTCAGTTATAAGTGTACTAATGTATACAACAAACAATCTGAAGGTGGTTTGCTTTGGAACGATGCTAGTATGGCCATAAACTGGGAAGTAGAGCATCCTATTGTGTCTGATAAGGACAAATTGTTGCCAACTTTCGAAAATTTTATTTCACCATTTTAAGGGATTATATTGCGAGCATTATGAAGACCGAGGAGACAATCGAAATAACACCACGTATACACGATTTGCTGAACCAACTAGAGAAGAAATACGATGCTATGGGGCAAAACATGGAATCGTACCTTGAAGGTTTGTTACATGCTGATTATACTACCTATTGGGATTATATACAAACCGATGCATTGTTGGCTTTGCAAAGTACAAAAACCAGTTTTCCTGATGAATTGGTATTTATAATGTACCATCAGATTACTGAACTGTACTTTAAACTGTGCTTGCACGAGATGGAGCAAATAAGCAATCAACTCGATTTAAATAATGCGTTCTTTTTAGCGCGTTTAAAGCGTATAAATGCTTATTTTGATAATCTTACAGCATCGTTTAAAATAATGATTGACGGTATGGAGCCTGAGCAGTTTCTTAAATTCCGTATGTCATTATTACCAGCCAGTGGTTTTCAATCGGCTCAATACCGAATGATAGAAATTTGCAGTACCAATTTTCATAATTTGGTAAGTAAAGACTATAGAAACCGCTTTACAGGGGATGAAGATATAGAAGCTATGTTTGATTTTATTTACTGGAAATCAGGCGCAACAGAATTAGCTACGGGCAAAAAAACACTTACACTTACTCAGTTCGAGAGAAAGTATACTTCTGAACTAAAAAGAATGGCCAACGAGTACCGCTACAAAAATCTTTGGGAGCGTTTTAATCAATTGGCTGATAAAGATGATGAGTTGGTAAAAGAAATGCGTCATTTTGATTTAAGTGTAAATGTAAGCTGGCCAATGATACACATGCGTTCGGCAGCTCGTTATTTGCAAAAGCCTGAGGGTGAAATTGCTGCAACAGGTGGAACTAACTGGCAAAAATATTTAGCTCCTCGTATACAGCTTCGCATTTTCTTTCCTCAATTATGGACGGATGATGAGAAAGCCAACTGGGGAACATCGACTGTTAATTTTTAATACAGATATTTAATTTTTGAAAGACAGGAGGGGTTTATTACCCCTCTTTTTTGTTTTACTACATTATGATACTACGCAAAGCAACAGCTGCTGATATTAATACCCTTGCCCAACACAATAATATGATGGCGCAAGAAACCGAAAATAAGAGTTTAGACCTGCCTACTGTGCAAAAAGGGGTGAAGGCGGTGATAGACGACCCTATGAAAGGTTTTTACTTATTGGTTGATATTGATGGCCAAATAGCAGCAAACCTAATGATAACCTATGAGTGGAGTGACTGGAGAAATAGTAATATTTGGTGGGTACAAAGCGTGTATGTGCAGCAGCAACACCGTCGTAAAGGCTTGTACAAAATGTTGTATAACGAAATTAAACGATTAGCAAAACAAGAAGGAATAGGGGTAATACGTTTGTATGTGGAGCAAGAAAATACAGTTGCCCAAAAAACATACTCAAACTTGGGAATGCAGCACAGCTACTACCAACTGTACGAAGAAAGTATTTAAATAAAAGAGTTGAAAACTTCTACAACGTGAAACAAAAAAGGGGCTGCCGGCCCCTTTTTTAATAATACATAAGTGTTTTACTTCTTATGCTTATTCTAACCTATACTTAACCTAACTTTAACCTTCGTCTTCAGTTTCGCTGTCGTTGTCGCCTTTTTTGTGTTTGCCTTTATTTTGGCGACGGTCTTTAGCTTTTTCTTTCATTTTAGTGTACTCAGCCTTTTGCTCTTCGGTAAGCACTTCCATTATTTTGCTATCTCGGTCAGTTTCAATATTGTTAACTTGTGTACGCATTTGTTTGCGTTCGTCTTTCCCTTTTGCTTTCAGTTCTTCTTTCTTTTTAGCAGCATCAAGGTTAATAGCTTTTATTTTGGCTACTTGTTCGTCGCTAAGGTTTAGCTTTTCTTTCATTCTGTTAGTAACCTTGTCGGCGCGTTCTTCAGGAGTACCTTTTTGTTTGTTTTGTGCAAATGCGCTTACTGTAAAAAGAGCGGCAAGGGCTAATACAAATAACTTTTTCATAGTGTTAAAAATTTATGGTGAATACTTTAATTACTTACTCTGTTTGCATATTTGATATTGTAAAACAGAAAAGGTTTAAGCCTTAAGTAAAAAAAATTAGTGACACAACGTTGCATGTAATAAATTTGCCCCAATGGGCGAGTGGTTTAAAGAGTGGTTTAATACTAAGTATTACCATATTTTATATAAGAATAGAGACGATAGTGAGGCATCGGGGTTTATTGATAGATTGACCGAATACCTTGCGCCACTTGCCGAAAGCCATTTTTTGGATGTTGCCTGCGGAAAAGGCCGACATAGTATTTACCTAAACAGTAAAGGCTATAATGTTACAGGTATTGATATTAGCCCCAAAAGTATTGAGGTAGCAAAACAGTATCAAAATGAAACCTTGCATTTTGAGGTTGCCGATATGCGCCAACCTTTTGCTAGAGATAATTTTGATATAGCTTTAAATTTGTTTACCAGCTTTGGCTATTTTGAATGCGATAAAGACAACTTGCTTGCATTGCAAAATATTTGCACGGCAATGAAAATAGGGGGGCGTTTTGTATTGGATTTTTTTAATGCTGAAAAAATATTAAAGCAGATAAAACCCTTTGAAACAAAAACTATTGATGGTATAGCCTTTACAATAATCAAAAAAATTGAAGGTAATAGGGTGATAAAAACCATAAGCTTTGAGGCTGAAGGTAACCCGTATACCTACACCGAAAAAGTAGAGGCAATAAGCAAAAGCCAGTTTGAAACGTTGTTTGCACAAACCGATTTTGAAATTGTAGAGGTGTTTGGCGATTACCAGCTAGCCCCCTATAATGCTCAAGAATCCGACCGTATTATATTTGTTTTACAAAAAGTTGCTGCCAAGTGTTAGAACAACTATTGCAATGGGATACCAATTTTTTCTTGCTGATAAACAAGCAAGGAAGTAATGCCTTTTTTGATGTGCTTATGCCCATTTTAAGAAACAAATTTACCTGGATTCCGCTTTATGTATTGGTGCTTATAGCTTTTTATAAAATGTATAGCCTAAAAGGCACGCTATACATAGCTCTTTTTACAGCAATAATGATAGTAGCAGGCAATAGCCTTATTACTGATAATGTAAAAGATGGAGTTAAGCGACTGCGTCCTTGCCAAGAGCAAGCCTTAAAAAATAAAATGGTTGAACGTGTAGGGTGCGGAGGCATGTACGGCTATTTTTCTGCCCATGCTACCAACCATTTTGCACTGGCTTTGCTTTTTAGCCTGCTGTTAAAAAAGCGTTTTCGTTGGGCTACATTCGCGCTGCTTTTTTGGGCAGCAGCTATTTCATACGCCCAAGTATACGTGGGCAAACACTATCCCCTTGATGTAATAACGGGGGCAATAGTTGGTAGTTTATTAGGTATACTAACATATAGGTTATTGCTAAAAAGTGTGAAGGGTATATATACATGAGTTTTTTTTGGTACGCAGTTTTATTTTTAGCACCCTTTGTAGGTGGGGTACTAGGCTTTTTTCTAAACAAAGGAAAAGAGTCGTTTACCAAACTTTTATTAGCTTTTAGCGGCTCATTTCTACTTTCATTATCCATATTGGTGCTAATGCCCCATGTGTTTAGCGAGCACGACAACCAATACGCAGGTATGTTTGTATTGGGTGGCTTTTTACTACAAGTATTTCTTGATTTTTATACAAAAGGTGCCGATCATGGCCATTTTCATGGCGATGGTAAAAAGCAGCCGCACCGCATACCTATTTCACTAATTGCAGCACTTAGTTTGCATAGCTTTATAGAAGGTATACCCGTAGGAACAGGTGCTTACGACAGTGCAGGTTTTGGCACAGCCATGATAACAGGTATAGCCTTGCACGAAGTGCCTGCCGCGTTTGTTCTTGTTAGTATATTACGAGCTAATCATCTAAAAAATAAAACGGTAATACCATTAATGTTGCTATATGCCTCAATGTCGCTTTTAGGGGCATTGTTTAGCCATTATGTAAACCAATACAACACCATAAGCGAAGTAGCACTAAACAATATACTAGCCATAGTAATAGGCTCATTTTTACATATTTCTACCACTATATTGTTTGAAACCAGTGAAAACCACCGTTTCAACCGTATGAAGCTAACCGCCATAATGATTGGTATTGTAGTAGGTGTATTAAACCTATTGCTGCACCATTAGTTAGTTTTTGGTTTTCTGTTTACAGTTTTAAGAAGTTATAATTGCAAGGAGTTTTTTATTTAAAGACAACCATCAACCAATACCAACCATGAACGAGTTTATAATAGTAGAGCCCCAGTATCAGCCATACATAGCCCTTATACGTCTTAATCGGCCAAAAGAGTTAAACGCACTAAACCTGCAATTGATGCTAGAGGTGCGCGACGCTTTAAAGGCTTTGGACGAGGACGATAACGTGCGGGTGATAATTATTACAGGAAACGAGCGTGCATTTGCCGCAGGTGCTGATATAAAGCAAATGAGCGGCAAAAACGCCATTGATATGCTAAAGATAGACCAGTTTAGCACTTGGGATCAGATTAAACGCACTAAAAAGCCAATAATAGCAGCCGTATCAGGCTTTGCATTGGGTGGCGGTTGCGAGTTGGTGATGCACTGCGATATGGTAATAGCATCAGAAACCGCACAGTTTGGTCAACCCGAAATTAAAATAGGCGTTATGCCCGGTGCAGGTGGTACACAGCGTTTACCCCGCGCCGTAGGTAAAGCATTGGCTATGGAAATGGTGCTTACCGGTAATTTTATTAGTGCCGAGCAGGCTTTGCAAGCAGGCCTTATAAACCGTGTAGTGCCCGTAGAAGTATATTTGCAAGAAGCAGTGAAATTGGCCAAAGATATTGCCGAACGTTCGCCCATAGCGGTACAAATGGCTAAAGAAAGTGTTTTAAAATCGTTTGAAAGTAACCTTACCGAAGGGTTATACTTTGAGCGTAAAAACTTTTATATGCTGTTTGCTACTGAAGACCAAAAAGAGGGTATGGCGGCTTTTGTAGAAAAACGTAAGCCTGAGTTTAAAGGGCAATAGTTTTTCTCATTTAACAGTAAACACTTGTTTATTTAATATAGTTACAGCCCAAAAGAGGATTTAATTTCATTTTTAGGGCTTCTAAAAATGTAAAAACCCTTGCACTGCAAGGGTTTTTATTTATATATGTGGTTGATTTTAGGCGCAGTTAGAGTTTAAAGAGCTCAGGTATTCTTCAATACACCGTAAGCAAATTATTTTCTCGTTCTAATCTCTTTCTTGTTCCTCTGCCAATAGCAGTTGTTTATTGTAAGTTTCAATTCTGGCGTTGGCATTATTATCTACAAATAAAATAACCACCATCATAGCAATTGTTGTTATGCTTATTGCTCGCCAAATAGGCTTGTCAATAAAAATAATTAACAATGCTGCAACTATAATAATAAGAGGTATGATTTTAAAAACAATGGTTTTGTATTCTCCTATTGATTTTTCAGTACGGATTATTTCCGATTTAACAAAAGCTGAAGAATCACTATTGTAAGCAGTGGTAAAGCTTGTAATTCTTGATTTATTAGTGAAAAATATTCCAAGCCCTATTGCCAAAAGTAAAGTTCCCGCTACCAACGCTGGAAATATGAATGCCTTTGCAACATCAGTTTTTCCTAATTGCCAAAACCCTATACATGCCAATAGAAACAAGATTCCAAAAAGAACAAAAAATTTTGATGAAAAAACTTCGTCTTTTGCCCACTCAGTGGCTGTTTTTAATATTTCCATATTTTTATTTTTTAAATACTTTAATGCTAATACTATAGCCAAAGGTTTTGCCTTTGGGGGCATTAGTTCCTCTCTAATTCATTTTAAACTTTTCTCTATATTCTGATGGACTTAAACCTTCTTTCTTTTTAAATAGCCTTGAAAAATATTGTGGATATTCAAACCCCAATTCATAAGCTATTTCAGAAATGCTTTTACTCGGTTTCAACAAAATATTCTTAGCTTCATTAATTAAGAATAATTGCAGGTGCTCTGTTGTGGTTTTGCCTGTTTCTTTTTTAAGTGTGTCACTAAGGTAGCGTTGTGATACATACATCTTGTCTGCTAATTGTTCTATACTTGGAACGCCTTTTTCTTGCAGTTGCCCGGTTTCAAAATACTCTTCTAAATGTGTATTAAATTGCTCAAGCAAATCATTTGATATTTCTTCCCTATTTAAAAACTGTCTTTCATAAAAGCGGTTGGCATATTTAAAAAGTGTGCTTAGTTGAGAAATAATAATTTCTTTACTAAATTCATCTTGGTTGTTGTGATATTCTATTTCAATATTTTTAACAATAGATTCTATCTGCTTTTCTTCACTTGGCGAAAGATGTAACGCTTCATTTACCGAGTATGAAAAAAAACCATACTTCTTAATTTGTTGTGCTAGTTCAGTTCCCTTGAGAAAATCTTCATGAAAATTAATCGAAAAGCCTTTTTGCTCAAAAACTACGCTGCTATCCCATTGCAAAACTTGCCTTGGAGCTACAAAAACCAGTGCTCCATTTGTAAAATCATATTTTGTTCGCCCATAGTTTAGTTTTCCCTTAACTATCTTTTTTAAACTAATTGTATAGCAATCATTTGTAATAGGAGGAGAGCTCTCTTTGGGGCAAGGCAGAAAACAATCGTCTATTGCGAATAGAACACTTAGCATTGGGTGTTCTGGTCGGGGCAGTTGCATATAATCAAAATATGCTGATAGCGTTTTGAAATGCTTCATTTTAACTTCTCAGTTTTTCAAATTTGCGTTATTCTCTTTTGAATTAAAAATCCCACTGACAATTGGTCTCCTTTTCTGATAAATCCCATAGTTTACCGGCAATAGCCCTATCCAAAACAAATGGCTCTAATTTGCATTCGCCAACAGGGCCTATCCAGTTCATTCTTCCTGTGGGACCATAATAAGCCTGTTGTTTTAAGTTATCACTTGTAGCACACATTAGCTCAGGATATGCACCTTTTTCGGCTGATTGAACCATGGGAGACATTGCCATAAGAGAAAACATAATTCTTGTCATTAAAGGAGCTTCTTTGTTGATTAGTGATGTTTTAGATGCGCCTGGATGGCATACATAGACTTTTACATTTTTGTTTGCTCTTTTTATTCTATTTTGTAATTCATAAGCAAGCATCATTTGCGCCAATTTACTGTGGCAATAGGTACTATTAGGGTGATAGTTTTTATCAAAATTCATATCTTCAAATTGAATTTTTTTCAATCCCATTTTATACCCTTCACTACCAACAACTACAATTCTTCCTTTCGTTTGTTCAACTTTATCAAATAGAAGATTGATTAATAAAAAATGTCCATAATGATTGATACCTAATTGACTTTCAAAACCATCGGGTGTAAACTCTTGATTTGCAATTTGTGCCACAGCAGCATTGCAAATCAATGCGTCAATTTTTGGTACAGCTTTAAGTACTTCATTAGCCGCATTTCGTACAGAAGAAAGCTCAGCCAAATCCATCTCTATAAATGAAACTTTAGCATTTTTACCAAATTGTTCCTTAAGGTCATCAATGGCTTTATTAGATTTTTTTTTATTTCTATTAAGCATAACCACAGCGGCACCCTTACTCAATAATATCTTGGCCGCTTGATAACCTGCGCCTGCATTTGCGCCTGTTATAACATAGGTTTTACCACTTAAATTCCCTAGCCTTTCAGGAGTCCAACCTTGTTTGCCAAATTCTTTTGTTGCCATCTTTAATTGTTTTAGTTATTAAAATGAATAGTACAAAGTTCGGTGTGAAGCCTTTTTATTCTTTTATACTAAATTTCATATAGTGGATACTTATTGGTTTATCATTAACAGAAAACTCTTGTTTATTTAATATAGTTACAGCCCGAAAGAGGATTTGAATTTTTATGCCCTAATAGTGCCTTATAGGTTGTAAATTAGCACATCGCAAAACACTATCCATACAAAACCAAAGCAAAAGTATTTGCAACCCATAATGTGCAATTGGTGCACAGCGGTGATGATTATTTTACTCGGCTAGAAGAACTAATAAACGGAGCTAAACACGAGGTACACTTACAAACTTATGTTTTTGATAGTGATGAGACTGGGACACGCATAGCTAATGCTCTTATAAAAGCTGCACAACGTGGTGTAAGTATTTTTATGGTTTTAGATGCTTATGGCACCGATAAGCTAACCAAAGAAATGCAACAGCAGCTAAAAGAAGTAGGCATAAAACTACGTTTTTTTGGTGCTATTGGCACTGCCGGCAGTTTGGCTTGGGGCAGAAGGCTTCATCATAAAATTATAGTTGCAGATAGGTGTATGGCGTTAGTGGGAGGAATTAATATCTCCAATCGATATGCAAATTTTGATAAAAAAGAGTGGCTTGATTTTGCTTTGATGATTGATGGTAGCGCGGTACAGCAAATAGTAAAAGTGTGTCAGCAAGTATATAGTCAATGGTTTGTACAGCCACAACAAGGCTACACACAGTTTGAACATTTTGGTGGTGAAAATAAAGGTATTAAAATACAATTGCAGCAAAACGACTGGCTGCGAAGCAAAAACCAAATAGCACAAGCCTACGCCAAAGCCATAAAGGCAGCCAAACATGAAATTATAATAGCCAATAGCTATTTTTTACCCGGAAGCTTTTTTAGAAACCTATTAAAAGATGCGGCTAAACGAGGCGTAAAAGTAAAAATACTATTGCCGGGCGTATCGGATGTGCCATTGGCCAAGCAAGCAATAAACTACCTATACCGTTTTTTGCTACGAAATAATATGGAGATATACGAGTGGATGCCAAGTGTATTACATGCTAAAATTGCCTGTATTGACGGACAGTGGTGTACGGTAGGCTCATACAACCTAAATTACCTTAGTGCCTATGCCAGTATAGAATTTAATGTAAGTGTGCTTGACGAAGAGTTTTCAACCCGTTTTGCTAAATACTTGCATACGCAGCTGCTATCGGATTGTGTGAAGGTGAACAAAGCTGATTTTTTAGGCAAGCAAAGTTTGTTAAAGCTTTTTAGCTATTGGTTTTCGTTTAGGCTTTTAAAGTTATCAGAAGCTTTGCTTATCAGTTTTCCGGGGCAGCACTTTTTTAAGGCTAACGAATACGCGTAGCCCAATCACATTTTTTAAAACGAATTTTTCGATAGTTTGCCAAGTACAAACGCTAATAGGGGAGAAGGGATAATTGCTTTTAGGGTTACATTTAGTTTATCGCTAAAAGTGGGCAATATTACAGCCTTGTTTGCCAATACTCCTTTTACCGCAATTGCCGCTATTTTATCTGGTTCGGCTATGCTTGTTACATATTTGCGCCAACCAATATGTTTTATACGTTCGCGTACTTCATCATTAGTAATCATAGGTCCGGGTGTAATGCAGCTTACATTTACACCTTTTTCTTTAAACTCTTGTCGTAATGCTTTTGAAAACGAAAGCACAAATGCTTTCGATGCTGCATAAACTGTTTTATAAGGCAACGAAAAATAAGCGGCCATACTGGCTACATTTAGAATAAATGCAGGTTTGTTGGCTAATAATTTTGGTGCCAGTATGTGGGTTAGGTTATTAGTGAAAACTACATTTAGCTGCAAAAGGTTGTTTAAAAAAACAGTGTCGGTTTTTTCATACTCGCCCGCATAGCCAAAACCAACATTGTTTACTAAGCCGTGCAAATATATTTTTTCATCATCAATCCATTTTGCTATGGTTTGATGGGCATTGGCTTGTAGCATATCAACCGCAAGGGTTTTAACAGTAATGTTTGTATGCTTAGCCTCTATATCATTTTTAATATTTTCAAGTTCAGTAGCCATTAACGAGGCAAGAGCAAGGCTATAGCCTTTTTGTGCAAAGTTTAAAGCAATACATCTTCCCAAACCCGATCCGGCACCTGTAATCAATATATATTTTTCAGCAGTCATCACAATTAGTCAGTTCAAATAGTTAATAAAATACGGATTGTAAAACCCTATTTCTTTTTGGGTGGGTTTTGTTTTAGCCACTCCACAGTTTTTTCTACTCCATCTTTAAACGGGGTAAATGTAATGCCCAATTCGGTTTTGGCTTTTGTATTGTCCAATACCCAATTGTACATATAGCGTTTTACCCACGGGGGGGTTATAGTTGGTGTAATGCCCAATGGCGCAAGCCATAGCATAAGCTTAGATAAGCCCATAATAACACCTACTGGAAGGTTAATCATTTTTTGGTTAGCTCCTGTAATCTGCTTAGCAACAGAAAAGTAGGTGTTGAAATCAATATTATCTCCACCAACAATATAACGGTGCCCGCTTTTCCCCTTTTCTATAGTTTGGTAGCAAGCTTCCAACACATCATCAATGTATACATAGTTGCCAATACTTTTGCCATCACCGGGTATTATGCGCCATCCATTAGCTACTTGGTGTATCAAGCGTGTACCTGCATTTGCTTCCGTTAGTTGGCCGGGGCCAAACACACGCGTAAGGTTTAATGATGATACCGAAAGCGAGTCGCTACTGTTTGATAATAGCCATTTTTCAGCTTCGGCTTTGGTTCGTTCATACTCATTAAAAAAGGGTAGGGTGCGTTGCGTATCTTCATGCACAGCAACATTATCACTAGGCCCTAGTATACCTGCAGTAGAGATGTATATAAATTTTTTAGCGTTGGCTTTTTGGGCGGCACTAAAAACGTTTTGGCTACCTTTTATATTTATCTCGCTATATAATTCGTTTTTTGGGGTGTATATGGCTGCAAATGCAGCTGAATGTATTACCACATCACATCCTTGCATAGCGGTTTCAAGTGCATCAGCTTGGTGTAAATCGCCTGTAAAAAGTAAAATATTATCGTGCACCAAAAGGTTCGCTTTCTGTTTTGAGCGTACCAGTGCATGTACTGTAAAACCTTTATTGGCAAAATGAAGGGCAATGCGGTTGCCAATAAAGCCGGTACCGCCCGTTAAAAACACTTTCATAGTTTCAAATCGAATAAAAAGTGCTTGCTAAAATTTTTTCCAGTCAATTTTCATTTGTGGGTTAGCATATATGGCTACCATACTGTTGGATAGTGCCAATGTTAGGTGAATAAGCCATGCTGCCCAAAAACTTCCTGTATAATAACTTACCAAGCATAGTACCACCCCAAAGGGTAGCGAAGCAATTATTTCTAACCTCCCTTTTGGCAAGTGTGCCACCGCATACAGTATGCAGTTGATGGTAATATTAAGCCAAAGGGGTAAAATTTCTATTCCTGTAAAAAATAATATACCTCTAAACAAAAACTCGTAGCCTAGCAGGTATATAGCCCACCCAAAAATATAGTAGCCCAACAAGCTAACCGGCCATGCCCCTGTACGAATTTGAGGGTATAGATTATAGTTGGCGGGTTTGCCTGCACGTATTATGTTTACTGTAAGAACTATTGCGCCAAATATACCCCACCAAAGCGCTATTTTTTGTGGGTATATAAATGCTACGCCTAAGGCTTCAGGTTCATACAAGCCCATTATTTGTAGTGCAAAAAGGGGCAAAATAAGCATAAGCACAAAGCCTGCAAATTTTTCAAGACCAACGTATAAGATATTGGCTTTAGAAAAACCGTATTTAATGCTGAGTTTGTTTTCTACTTTTTGCCTGCTATACAACAGCCAAAAGTAAAAGGCAAAGGCAATAAAGAATAGGGCGTATACTGTAATAAAGGTTTGCAAAACAGGCACAAAATTAGTGGTTTAGCCTATTTATGTGGTATTAAATATTGATGTACTGCTTGTTTTGGGCGATGAAACGCTGTTAAGTCACTTCAAAATAGAATTTTAGCAATAATGATATTCCTATGGCGAATACTAAACCCAGTATGATTTTCTTAAAGAGTGCTTGGCTAATTTTGTCTAACAACTGTTTTCCCACCCACGAGCCTACAAACGATACAACAACCAAAAAGGGGATAAGAAAGTATAAATCAGTACCTAAATAGTTGTTACCCAAATAGATGAACGAGCGGCTCAGATCTACCCCCATATCTATGGTAGCCGATGTGGCAATAAAAACGCCTTTTTCAAAATTAAAACCAGCTAATAATAGCCCACGCAATGGGCCACCAGTGCCAATAAATCCTGCTAAAAAACCAGCCAATCCTCCACCCACAATGGCATTTGTTTTTGTTGGGGCAAGTTTCCAGTTGGGTTTTAGCCAAAGTGCTGTGCTAGTAACAATTAATACAATACCCAAAGCAGCTTCAGCCCAAGTGAGGCGAATGTATGTTGTGAGCCATGCCCCTATTAATACTAATATTACTCCGGGTATGCCTAACAGTAAACTTATTTTCCAGTTAATATGCTGCCTAAACAGCCACATTTTGCTGCCGTTGCTAAAAACGTGCATTAGGCCTGTTATAGCTAATATCGTTTTAAAATTAAAGAAGAATTGCGAAAGGGATACCATGAAAATGGAAGAACCAAAGCCACCAACTGTGCCCAAAATTTCTGCTAATAATGTTATAAGTAAAAACAGCAGATATTTCATAGGCTCAATATAATGCTTAGGTATTGCAAATATTCATTGTGCGTTCTAGCCCAATTGCAGCGTAAGATAATACAGCATCGGCAGCACGTTGTATATGTGCATCAATATCTTTTTGCTCTTCAATACTCCATTTGCCAAGTACATAATCAACTTGTCTGCCTTTTGAAAAATTATCACCAACGCCAAAACGAAGTCGGGGATAATCGGCAGTTTGCAATAATTCAGTTATACTTTTTAGCCCATTATGACCGCCATCACTGCCTTTACCGCGCATACGCAGTTTGCCAAAAGGCAATGCCAAATCATCAGTAACTACCAATATATTTGTTAAATCAACTTTAACTTCGGTTTTCCAGTATGAAACAGCTTTGCCGCTTAGGTTCATATAGGTGGTGGGTTTTATAAGGTGTATGGTACGGCCTTTGTATTTTCCCTCGGCATGGTAAGCCAAACGGCCTACTTCAAATTGCACTTCTAGCCTTTTGGCTACTTCGTTTAGTACCTCAAAACCAATATTATGGCGGGTATATTCATAGTCAGCACCAATATTGCCCAATCCTGCTATTAAAAACTTCATAAACTATTTACCAAAATACATTTCTTGTTGCGATGATTTTAGGGCAGGGTATAGCGATGTAACTGCACCTAAAAACAAGGTGGTAAAAAATACCAAAACAATATCAAAAATCTTCATTTTCACGGGGTAGTTGTTCACCACAAAAGTGCCCTCGCCACCCAGTTTTATAAATCCGTAGGTTTGTTGCAACCAGCATACTAATATGCCCAACGCTATGCCTACAATAGCTCCTATAAGGGCTATTATTATACCCTCTTTAAAAAATATTTTACGTATTAATCCATTGGGTGCACCCATACTTTTTAGCACTGATATATCTCCTTTTTTATCAATCACCAACATGGTTAGCGAGCCTATAACATTAAAAGCAGCTACCAACAGTATAAAGGTGAGGATGAAATAGGTAGCCCAACGCTCGGTATTAAATACACGGTACAAAACCTCTTGCAGTTGGTAGCGGTTTTTAACCTCGTAGCTTTCGCCAAGCAACTGTTGTATTTGGCGTTGTACTTTTTTTGTATCAGCATTTGGTGTTAGTAGTATTTCAAGACCACTAATTTCTCTATCGTACTCTAAAAGCTGGCGTGCAAAATCAAGCGGAACTAATACATATTTATTGTTAATATTATCCTCAACACTAAATATGCCTGATGGGGTTATAAATTTTTTCACCATAGCATTGTCAAGATCAAAAGTAGTAGTGTTACCTCTTTTGGGTGTATAAACTGCTATTTGGGTGAAGTAGTTATCAATATTTACCGATAAAAAGCGAGCTATTCCGTAGCCTAATATGGCATAGTTGTTACCGTTTTCAGTAAGTACCATGTGCCCCTCAATCATCATGGTATCTAAGCCACTATGTCTTTCAAAACCTTTGCTAACACCTTTTATAGTGGCAATGGTTTGTTTGTCGTCATATTTTAATACAGCATTCTCCTCAAGCACTTCGGTTATGTGCAGTACTCCGTCAATATTGCGTAGCTCGGCATATTTAATAGTATCGGGATTAAAAACTTTGCCTTGTGCGGGTGTAATTTTAATATCGGGGTCGAAGGTATTGTATAGCGATACCACTAAATCTTCGAAACCGTTAAATACCGAAAGCACCACAACAAGTGCAAACGAGCCCACAGCAAAGCCTACTATGGAAATACCCGATATGATATTGATGGCGTTTTTATTGTTTTTTGAAAACAAATACCGCCTTGATATGAAATTGGAAAGATTCAACCTGCTTTGTGTTTAGGGCAAAAATACATTTTTAGCCCTTTGCAGGGATATGAATTATTGAATAAAAAGCATTTTAACTATTTATAGGCTTTAACCAACATAGCTGTGCCCGAAAGATGACCCACATGCGTATCAATATAGTTTAGTAATAAGCAAAGAGGCGCCATAATGAGGTAGTATAGGGGAAATATTAGCAGAAACCAACGCGATATGTTTAATAGTTTAAACGGTATTTTCATTGATAAATTCCACGATAGTTTACCTGCCTTGCCATAAGCATAACGCGCACGAACTTTTGAAAATCCTAGTTTTTTTAGGCGTTGTTTCAAATCGCGCATATCGTAGCCTACTCTTACTTTTTCACCGTGCATACCTGTACTTAGGCACTCTATAGGTCGCTCATTCTTTTTACACGCTTGTGTAAACAGCAATAAATTACCGTCTTCCTTCAAGTCGTCATAAAAAAGCTTCAACATATCATTGTCTTCACTTACGTATTCAATTACGTCAACCGCCAAAATCAAATCAAATGCACTGGGCTGTTTTAGGTCTAATAAATTACCACTGCGGCAATACACATTGTCAATTTTCTTTTTTCTAAAAAAGTTATTGCACTCGCAAATAGCTTGCTGGCGAATATCCATTGCCGTTACATTGTATTGCGAGTTTAGTTGGCTCATATAAAAACTATACTGACCATAGCCTGAGCCTGCATCTAAAATATGTGAGGGGTGCTTGTTAGAGTTAGCCCAAATACGCAGTTCCCTGTGTACGTGCCAACTTTTCAGCATAAAAAAATCAATTAACCAAAAGAAAATTCTCTTCTGTCGAGGGTTGCTACCAAAAATTGTAGCTAAAGTGCCTTCAATGCGCTGGCAATCCATTTATTTGTTTTCTCTTTTTTCTGTGGGATCTTTGACCTCTGGTTCGTTGCTTTTAATCTTCTTAAAAACTTCTTCCATGTGCTCTACATAATCAAGACTATCATCAAGATAAAACTCCAATTCGGGAATTTTTCTTACCTGATTTTTGATTTTTGCTGCCAACTCATGCCTTATTTCTTTTTTGTGCAATTGCACTAAATCTAACAAGTCGTTTTTGTTGCCAACTTTAAAGAAGCTAAGGTATACCTTAGCATAACCCATATCGGGTGATACGCTTACGCTGCTTATGGTAATAAAGTTTCCTTTAAACAAAGAGGGTGTTTTTTGTAAAAAAATATCACCTAAATCTCTTTGCACCAACTTAGCAAATTTTTCCTGCCTACGGCTATTCATATAACTAACCTACAAATATCACATACTTTTAGGTTTTATTACTACACATAACACAATGTGTACGTAAAATGTTTTATATGAGGTAGATAAAATTGCAAATGCTCATCGTTCTTAATGCTACACAGTTAAAATATTATGTGGTGCTATACTTTGTTTGTTGTTTTAATTATTGAGCAAATAGTATCTTCGCCGCAAGTGCAAACGCTAGAGATAATAGTAAAAGGCTTTTTGGCCGGTTTAATGCTAAGTTTTGGTTTAGGTGCCGTTTTTTTTGCTTTAATACAAAACAGTATTAAAGATGGGTATAAAACAGGTATTGCCATAGCATCGGGGGTTATTTTATCAGATATTATTTTTGTAAGCTTTGCTTTATTGGGCACTAGCTTATTTAGCCAAGGCGATTTACAAAGCCGATGGGTACAGCTTATAGCTATATCGTTTTTATTGTTTTTGGGTGTTTATACTTTCATCAATGCCAAAAAACCACTGGATAAAACCCCTAGTGTTAACTCGATAAGTTTTGGCAATGTGATGATGTATTTTGGTAAAGGGTTTTTGCTCAACGGGCTTAACCCTGCTAATTTTTTTGCATGGACTGTTATTTGCACCTATACCACTGGTACATTGGGCTATAGTATTAATAATAATATCTTGTTTTTTGCTTTTGCTTTGCTTGCTATATTTTGCATGGAAAGTGCCATTTCTGTTGGCGCTCATTTTATAAAAAGATACCTTACTGATAAAATAATGCTGTGGATTAACCGCATTAGTGGGGGTATATATATAGCCGTAGCTTTAGGGCTTATTATTAATTTGTATCTGTAAGCACTCATTTTTTTGGGATTGCTAAAGTATTTTTTTTTATATCTTGCCCACTACCTTATTTTTAGATAGATATGAAAAGAATTTTACTTGGATTTTTATTAGCTACCCTTTCTGTTACCCTTTCCTACTCCCAATGTATGCTTTCACCCGTTTCATTACAAAGTCGCACAAAAAATGCTGTGGCTATTGTTGAAGGTGAGGTAATGGCCAGTAAAAGTTATTGGAATAACAGCCACACAGGCATATATACCCTTCATCAAATACGACCTACAAAGGTATTTAGTTGGGATATGAATGGTGCTGTGCCTCCTGCATTTTATATGGTTACCGAAGGAGGAACAGTAGGTAATACTATGCAGCACGTAACTGCTTCGCTTGAATTAGAAAAAGGTGATGTGGGTGTTTTCTTTTGCCAAACCACTCAAATTACTATTGAGGATGAAAGCATTGAGCCGTTTTGGTATATGTTTGAAGCTTTTGCCGGCCCACAAGGTTGTATTAAGTTTGATAACAGCAAACAACTAGCCACCGATCCTTTTGCAACCTATATTATTAACCCTGATTTATATACCCAAATAACTCAACTTACAGGAAAAACCTATACGGTGGTGGGCGATTATAAACAGCCTTATCCATCTATTAATGTAGCGCCTACAATAACATCGTTTAGCCCTGATAGCCTAAGTGCGGGTACTAAAAGTGTGTTAACTATTACTGGTACAGGTTTCGGCTCATCTCAAGGGTCTGGAAGAGTGAGGTTTAAAGATGCTAACAGTGGCGGAAGTACACTATACGATCCTGAAGATGTGGAGTATGTTTCATGGACTGATACTGAAATAAAAGTAGAGGTTACAAGTAGGGCAGGTACAGGCAAGTTTACTGTTGATAATGGTTCGGGCACAGTTCAATCAGCTACAAACCTTGTAATTACATTTTCGCAACTTAATGTGGTTGATGGGAACAATAAAGTTTACCAACCCATACATATAGGCGAAAATGGTACAGGCTATACATGGCAGTTTTATACTGATTTTGATGCCAACTCTGCTGCAAAACAATCGTTTTTGCGTGCTTTTCAAAATTGGCGTTGTGGTACCCTTATTAATTGGGATATTGGAACAACTACAACTGTAAATACTATAGCCCGCGATAATGTAAACGTAATCCGTTTTGATGTTGGTAGCGAATTACCCAACGGAGTTTTGGGGCGTTGCAGCAGTTGGTGGAGCGGTTGTTCACAAGGTGGAACTTTTAAATGGTATGTAGCCGAGTTGGATATAGTTTTTGATGATGGTATAAACTGGAATTTTGGCCCAGGCAACCCTGCGTTTTCTCAATACGATTTTGAATCGGTTGCGGTGCACGAGTTGGGACACGGCCACCAGTTGGGGCACGTGATTAAAAGTACCGAAATAATGCACTACTCTATTGCCAACGGGCAAAAGAAACGCGATTTAAGTAATGAAGGCGATCTTAGTGGCGGTAACTATGTTATGGATTTGAACCTTAAAGGAGGTGTTTGTGCTAAAAACGTTATGGTGGCTCTTAATCCTAGCTTTTGTTCACTTATTCCTGTTGCAGGTTTTTCTGCTTCAGCAACATCAATATGCCCTTTAAATACAGTAACTTTTACAGATACTTCAGGAGGAAGTACTAATAGTTTTACATGGGATTTTGGTGTGGGTGCTTTACCCGCAACTGCTGTAGGCAAAGGCCCGCATAATGTTTCTTATGCCAGTGCCGGGCTAAAAACCGTGCAGCTAATTGTAGGTGGGGTAATTGGTAATGATACCAGTACAAAGGTTGATTTGGTAGAGGTAATGCCTGATAAACCCACAAAACCGGTGGCTATTTTTGGGGCTGATACTGCCTGTGTAGGTTCGCAGCAATATCAAATTGCCAAAGTTGCTAATGCACTTACTTATGAATGGGGTGTTGTTGGTGGGACAGTAAACAAAACCACTGATACTTTAGCTTTTGCATCGTTTGCCACAAAAGCAGCTTCAGCAAGTATATGGGTAAAAGCCACTAACTCTTGCGGTAGTTCTGATTCAGTAGTGAAACAAGTACCTGTGTTGGATAAACCGTCGGTTGATTTTTCATTTGCCATACAAAACGATACAATCTTTTTAACCAACACAACCACCGATGCATTAAGCTATTTATGGAAACTGGGTAATGGACAAACAGCTACTTTCCAAAATCTTAATGTTATACCTGCACAAAGTGGTAATTATGTAGTAAAACTACTGGCTACCAATTTTTGTGGTACTGATAGTACAGAGAAAACTATAAACTTTATTAAATCATCAATTGGTGAGGTAGTTAATAAAATTGGTGCACTTATTTACCCCAATCCGTTTACCGCTATTTCTACCATTAAAGTACAAGATATATATGCTTACAATAACTTGATATTTGAAATGTATGATATAACAGGCCGTAAAGTGCAAACAACAGCTTTGTTTGATACTGAAACTACTATTGCCAAAGGAAGTTTGGCAACGGGTATGTATGTTTATAAAATACAAAGTAATGGCGAGTTACTTGCCGCAGGCCGATTGGTAATAGAATAAATTTAATTTAATCGAGGTGTAACCCTTTACTCCCTAAGCCGATAAAACTAAAAAAGCCCGCATTGCGGGCTTTTTTAGTTTGTAGTTAAAGACTGTTTTATTTCAAATCGTAGTAACCGCTTGTGTGCAGTTCACCATCAATAAAAATATCTATAATATAAGTGCCTTTAGGGAAACGGTATTTCTCATCAGTAAAGTCAAAACAAAAGTCTTTTTTGCTTTTGTTGTAGCTAAATGTTTCTGATGCGGTATAGCCTGTTTCAACACCGTTACTTTTTACTATAAACTTACCTTGCTCGCCCAATACACCCTTCTCTTCAGGTTGCATAATGCGTAGGTATGCTGTATGTTCTTTCTCCTCAGCATATTTATTGTCCATCACACTAAAACATACTTCCATTTTTTCAGCACGGCGTGCCAAACTGGTTTCAACAGGTTTGCCGTTATAGCGCAGTTTGTACGATTTTACAGTAACGTATTGAACATTTAGTGCACCAGCATTTTTCAATTCACCGGTAAGAGAATCGTTACGCTGGGTCACAATTACTATTTCTGTTTTCAACTTTTCGTTTTCAGCAGTTAGTTCGTCAATCCTCTCCAAGTATTGGTCGCGCATTACTTTAACGTCTTCCAATTCTTTTCTCAAATCGGCCAATAAGGCATTTGTTGATTTTTTATCACGCAAAAGGCTTTTAATATAGCTTTGGCGTTGTTTCAGTTTTGTTTCGGCCTCGTTTAGTAAGCTATCCAACTCAGTGCTTTTGCCTCTATAAGTTTCAAGCTCTGCCAAGGCAACGTTCAATTCTGTTTCTACACTCACGCGCGCATCCACCAAGCTATCTATCACTACTTCTTTTTCTTGTATAGTAACTACATTGGTATCGCGGGCTTTATACAGGTAAAAGTTGCCGGCCAACGAGCCTAAAAGCAACAATGCCAGTAGTATTAGCATTGCTTTGTTGCTTGATGATTTGTTCTCTTCCATAGTTATTGATTAAATATATTTTACAAAGCTAATATTTGGTTTCACTATTTTGAAAAAATACTGTGGGTTTAAATTTGTATTTATAAATTGAAGCGAATACCATAGTACCACTCTTGGTACTGCCGTAAAAAGTCAAGTCCTCTGCCATTGCTATTGTTATGCCCTGCAAAAACACTAAAGTTATTTTTGTTTTTAGCGTTGGTTAAAAATAATCCCAACTCATACCGTTTATAAGCAAAGGGTTGTTTGTTCCAAAAAGTTCTGTAAGGGCTGCTAACACTCACAAAATCATTTAATACCTGCTCGTAAAAATAGTGTAGGTAAAGCAAGTGATTATGTTTTTTTGAAACTTTATACTGTACACCTATTTCAGTCGAGTAAGCACTTATTTGTTGTCGCACTGCATTGGGTAGTACAGGTTTCGAAAAGTAACGAGCTGTTACTGCCCCGTATAGATTAAGCCTTGTTTCAGGGATATTATACACGTCTTTCACTTCCAATCCCACAAACTCAAATGAACGTGCTGAGGCATTATCAAAAGGAAAAAAAGAGGGTTTTAAAAACTCATCTGAAAAGGTGTATAAATCGGTAACGTGTTGGCTTTCGTGGTGTAGTAGAGCTGTTAATGAAAATGAATGTTGGGTATTGTTTTTAAAAGGAAAAAACTGAATGTCAAAACCTAAATTTCCTCGCCACATTTGCCACGACATTAGTTGATTATCAGATATATCGTGCAGATTGATAAACCCTGCCATTGAAACCGATAGGTATTTTTTTGGGGTTGAATACCCCACCAAAGGTATAGTTGCACCCACCGAGTTATCCCAGCGGTATCCTGTACGTGTTAATTTTACACAAGAAAAATCAGGATTAATGCTTAACTGTCGTTGATATTGTTGGGGTAGAAATGTAAACCCTAAGCTATCGGTTTGCGAATAAGAATACTTTATGCTTATGCAGCATAACAGCACGCATAGTTTAGTTTTCATATATACCAACCATAAACGCTTTTTGTAGGCAAAAATTGCTTACTCAACCCAAAGTAATAGCCCTTTAAGGTATTCGCCTTCGGGATGAAAGATATTTACAGGATGATCTGGTGTTTGTGAAAGGTGTTGCAATATGCGTACATTTCTTCGGGCATCAGCTGCTGCGCCGAATACAATTTTCTGAAAGAGTGATTTGTCGATATTTTGAGAGCAAGAGAAGGTGAAGATTAAACCGCCTGCCTTTATCTTTTTCATAGCCACCATATTAAGTTCTTTATAGCCGCGTGTGGCATTGGGCACTGAACGAGCATTTTTGGCAAATGCAGGTGGGTCTAAAACTATTATATCGTATTCTTCTTCGGTTTGTTTAAGGTAATCAAAACAATCCATAGCAAACGATTGGTGTGCACCATCGCCACTATTTAAGGCTACGTTAGCATCGCATTGCGCAATAGCATCTTTTGATATATCTACGGAGTGTACTTGGGCGGCATTGCCTGCTAGTGCATACACACTAAAGCCACCTGAGTAGCTAAACGTATTTAGTATTTTTTTGCCGTTAGCAAAGCTTTTCAGCAACTCACGATTATCGCGTTGGTCGATAAAAAAACCGGTTTTTTGACCTGTTTCAACATCAATATAAAACTTTTGTCCGTTTTCCATTGCCAACAAAGGCATTTCTTTTGGTTCGGTACGCCAGTTCTCTGCGTTAATACCTTCCAATACTTGCGAGCTACTTTTTGTTTTTAGGTAAATGTGTTTATACCCCAAACGCAAAAATTCAGCTTCAATAATGGGCAGCAGTTTTTCTGTGCCTTTTATAAGTATTTGGGCAACTATAGTATCGTTGTAAACATCTGCAATTATACCCGGGAAAAAATCTCCTTCGGCATGAAGCAAACGGTAACAATTGGTGTGGCTAAAATTAATAATGCTTTGGCGCAACCGGTAGGCGTTTTCTATTTTGGTGCGCCAGTATTCTTCGTTTATTTCAACAGGTGTTTGGCTAAACTCGAACAAACGGCAGCATATTTGGCTGTTAGGGTTGTAGAATCCATAGCCAAGCAATCCTTTTTCATTGCTAACTACTTGTACTATCTCGCCGTTTTCAGCATCAGGAAATTGCTGCACAGCACCAGTAAACAACCAAGGGTGGCGGTTAATAAGTGCTCGTTCTTTTTTTGGCTTTAGTAGTATAGTTTGCATGGCAAAGGTTTGGCAAAATAAAGGCTTATGCTACAAGTAGCAAAATATGAATACTATTTAGCAGCTTCTTCCCTAAATAGTTTTGCTTCGGCATAAAAAGTACCAAAAGGTAGTACTGAGGCAACAAGAGCCAATAAGGTTTTACGCATATTCCAACCCAGTTCTATTTTGGCTTGTATTACTGCCAATATATATAGTATAAACAAAACACCGTGTGCCATACCCGTTATCTGAACGGCTTGCGGCATTTGCCATATATACTTTAGCGGCATGGCTATAAGCAATAACACTAAAAACGATACACCTTCTAAAAAGCCTACTACACGCAGGCGACCTAGTGTTGTGGTGAGGTTAATTTTCATTATTTCTTTTTAGTGGGTTTACCGTTATTGGCGTCAAGACCACGTTTTTTAGCCATATCCTCCAAACGTTGTTGGAAGGCTGATTTTTTAACCGGCTTTTTCTTGTTCTCTTGTATTTTACGGTGAAGCGCATCCTCATCAACAAAACTGCGTATTAAGAATTGTTGACCTATTGATATTACGTTAGTAAGGAAATAATAATAGGTTAAACCCGCGGCATAGTTGTTAAAGAAACCTAAGAAGAATATAGGCATGATATAGCCAATGTACTTCATTTGGCCTGTTGCGCCCGTTAATTGGTTGTTTAGTAGTGTATATATAAGCGTAGTTACCGTCATTAGTATGGTAAACAAACTAACGTGGTCGCCATAAATAGTACTAATTAAAGGTACATTCCCAAAATTCCAAATGCTATCAAACGTACTTAAATCGCTTGCCCAAAGAAAACTTTGTTGTCTTAGCTCGATTGACGACGGGAAGAATTGGAACATAGCAATAAGAAAAGGCATTTGTATTAAAAGAGGTAAGCAACCACCTAATGGAGATACGCCTGCTTTTTTATACAGCGCCATTTGCTCTTGTTGGAATTTTTGAAGGTTTTCGCCGTGTTTTGCTTTTAGTTCGTCAATCTCTGGCTTCAAAATTCTCATCTTAGCCGATGATAGGTACGATTTGTATACCAAGCCAAATAGTAAACCTTTAATAATAATGGTCATTAACAAAATAATGATACCAAAATTGCCGGTTAGCTTGCTTAGGTATTTAAAAATAGGCAATATCATGCCTTTGTTTATCCAACCAAAAATACCCCAGCCCATATTTACAAGCCTATCCATATCCATACCCACTTCTTTTAGCTCGTGGTATTTGTTGGGGCCAAAATAAAACTTCATGGGTATGCTAGCATCATCAATAAGCGGTGCTGATACTATGGTGTTGGTTTTTAATGTTTTTACATAATTTGGGTCGGCATTGGCTTCAGTAACTAAGCTGGTACCTGTAAACCCTTCAGCATCTAGCGATACAAGGGTAGAGTTGAAGAATTTTTGTTTAAAAGATATCCATTGCAAACCACCTGTTGGTTTCTCCTCTTCATACGAGGTTTCGCCAATATTATCCACAGATTCATCCAAGCCCCTGTAATATATTGAAGATGTTTTTTCTTCACTTTCAAGTGAAGGCTCTTGTAAAGGCAGTGTTATCCTCCAGTCTACCGACATAAAATTGTTGTTTTGATTCAACAACTTGTTAATGCCTTTTAGGCGGATGGTATAATACAACTCGTAGCTGTTTGGCTTTAACCAATACACCTGCTCAAAGTACTGATCGTTGTTAAACGCTGCTTTTAGAGATAACACTCCCGAATCATTAGATACTTTTACATCTTTTGCTGATGGCGTAAAATATAAACGTGAAGTTGAATCGGTGTATCCTTCGGCAGTGATAAAGCTAATATTAAACCTACTTTCTTTACCTTCAAACAAAAGCAAAGGCTGCTTTTCTGTTTCTCCTTCACGCAAAGCCCTTTTGTAGTTTTTAAGCTCTACAGAGTATGGATGGCCACCTTTTGTAGAGAATTTTACCTTTATAAGGTCGTTTTCAAGCGACACTATTTCTTCTTCACCTTGTGCAAACTGAGCAAATGCACCAGAAGGGCGAACTGCCGGAGCTACTATTTGGCCGCTATCGGTTGCAATAGCTTGTGCACTATCGGCAACAGCAGGTACAGTTGTTGTTTTAACTGTGTCGGCCATGCTTTTGTATGCGTTTGCAATAGAATCTTGCTTTCTTTTTTGCGCCTCTATCTCGCCTACATTATCTTGGGTAAGAAAAAAATACCCAACCATAATTATCATTATCAGCGACAAACCTATTATCGAATTTCTATCCATTGGTCTTTTTTAATCGAGGCGCAAAGGTATTGTTTTTTGTAAAAGATGGGGTGCTTTTAACTATAAAATAATAGCCGCTGTTTATGCACTTTGTATAATAGTTTGGTGGGGATGCTTCAAAATGTATATTTTTATACTTTAGTATGCATAGTTGGCAAAAATATTTTCTTCTATTACTACTGCTTCAAAGTAGTTTGGGATTGTTTGCACAAGAGTGTGAGTGGCTTGCTTTGATTGGCGAAGAATATAAATCGAACGTACAAGGCTATCGTATTGCATCATACGGGGATGAAATTATAGCCATAGGAAAGTTTCAGGACAGTGTGAAAATAAATAATACTGTATACAAAGTTCAGGGAAAGTACAGTACAGCAGGTTATGTGATTAAATATAAGCCCGATAGCACAATTTTATGGTCTAAGTATTTCTATAGTACCAATAATGGTAGGTCTTATTTGCAGTTTGAGGATGTAGAGACTGATAATAATGGTAATATATTTATTTCGGGTACAGTAAATGGAACTGCCGATTTTGGAAACGGGGTAATTATTTCTACATCATTGGTAACCACACATTTTGAAGGTTTTATATTAAAACTTGATTCTACCGGTAAAGCTAAATGGGCAACAACTATAAGAACAGTTATTACAGGTAGTTATATCCCTAGTTTTAATATTACTGTGGATAATAATAACGATGTAGTGGCAGGGGTACAATTTACTACTGATATTACATTTTCTGCTTCACCCAATACTATATTATATAACTTACCCGCTCTGTCTGGGCGTCCTGATTTTTGTGCTGTTAAGTACACAAGCTATGGTGGGTTTATGTGGGCAAGAAAATATACTGATGTTAGTAGTGATTGGATTACTGATATTGGTAATGATTCAGCAAATAATATTTATTTATTGGGTGCTACATCAGGTTCAGGTTTTACATTCGGTTCACAATCGTTTGCGGGCGATTGCAGTGTTATTTTAAAGGTAGACCCATCAGGAAACCCAATAAAAGGCATACAAATAAAAAACCCACTTCCTAATTCTTCAGGTTTTATGGCTGTATATCCTAATGGTAGGGTAGTAATTAGTGGATCTGTAGGCGATAGTGTAGAGTTTTCAAGCACACAAAAGATATATAAAACAGGTTATTGGTCATATAACTCGTATTTAGCATTTTTTGATGAAAACCTAAATTATAAATGGTCTGTCCAAGATGAACCTGATTCAATAGCTTCCATAGGTTTTGTAGATATCTCACTTAAAAATGAGCATATATATGCAGTTGGTATTTTTAGGAATGGTAGTGCAAAATTTGGCGGATTTACTATGAAGTCGGTAGTAAACTCATCCTATTCACAATATTTATACGGCACAGTGCTTATATCAAAACTAGATACATTGGGCAATGTTCTGTGGGTTTCTTCAGGAAGTGAAGATTCATCCTTTTGTGTTGCATACGGTGCTACTACAGATACAAGAGGAAATGTATATATTAATGGATTTTGGCGCGATTCAATAAATATTTTTGAAGTAGGAGCATCCGTAAATTTAGGGTTTAGTTATTCTGCCTTTGTAGCTAAAATAATTGATATTACCATTACCCGTGGCTATGTAAGATCAGGCCCCTATTGTGCCGGCGATACTATAAAAGTGCCCTATACCACAACAGGCCCGTTTGAGAATGGCAATGAGTTTATAGCCGAGCTAAGCGATGAAAACGGAAATTTTACGGGAGGCGAAAGAGAACTAGGCAGAGTAACGGATACAGCAGGTGGCATTGTAAATGGGGTATTACCCTTGTTTAATGTACTATCAAGCGGAGATTATAGAATACGGGTGCGCAGCACCTTGCCCGCTGTGCAAAGTTTTTATTGGCGCGATACTTTACGATTACTGATTTATAGTAAAGATACTGCCAATGCGGGTGCTGATAGAAGTATTTGCAAAGGGCAAAGCATTCAACTATCTACCACTGGGGGAACTAGCTGGAGCTGGACACCGGCAAAGTTTTTTAATACCATAGGCGATACCGTATCGCGCACAGCATTTGTTAAACCCGATTCGACCACTGAATACAGAATTATTATTAGCGATAGTTCAGGCTGCGGGGTGGTTGATACCGACTTTGTGAAAATTACGGTGCGCCCGCTTTTGGACATGTCTATCCCCGATACTGTTTATATGTGTAAGGGTAGACCCTATACTATAAGTCCAACCATAACTGGTGGTGATAGCAGCAAGTACATTACTACCATAGTAGCCAGAGACTCTGTTTTGGTGTTAAAGCCCAGTACTTATTTGACTGTAAACCCTGATAAACCAAGATTATATTTTCTTTACCTAACCGATAGTTGCTCGGCCTATAACATTAAAGATACCATAACGGTTATTCCGCAACAGGGGGTATCATTTACAGGTAGTTACGATACGCTTATTTGCAAAGGTGATACAGTATCCATCTCCCTTCAAACTCAAACCTGTGATGCCACTGCAATAAAATATTATTGGAATAATGGTGTAGGCACAGGGCAAAACAAAAAACTATCGCCAAACCTAACTACACAATACAGGGTGATAGCAGTTGATACTATTAATCTAGCTGCTGATACCTTATTTTTCTCGGTAAATATTATCCCTAAAATAAAAATACAAGCCACAAGTGATAGCACATTATGTGTGGGCAATCCTATAAATTTATCAGCCACAACACAAGGGGGTGATACAGCCACCTTAAAACAATTTTGGACGGATATAGCCCAAACATTTACTACGTATAGCAAAACAATAGTGCTACAGCCCATTGTTACTACAACCTATATGACCGTTGCTACCGACAGATGCCCTGCCAATGCTGATACTGCTTATACAAAAATTACCCTGCGCGATAGCCTAAAAATAGGGCTGCCCTATACCGATACTACATTGTGCTTTGGTAATAGCATACAATTTGCACCCATAGCCACAGGCGGTTTAACAACAAACCATACCTTTACTTGGCTTTTGCCCGATAACTCTACCGCGTCATCAAAAAACTTAATTGCTACACCTTCGGTAGGCACATCAATATACAAGCTATCATTGTTTGATGCTTGCACCAACTATACCGATTCTTTTTCTATTACCACTACGGTATTACCCCGATTAAAAGCTCAACTGCCTGATAGTGTTTCGCTGTGTTATGATAATAAATATACCCTTTATGCTAAAGCAAGTGGAGGTGATGAGGCTAAGTATACCTTTAGTTTTATACTACCCGACGGCAGTAGTATACAAGCAGATAGCTTGCCCATAATTGCCAAAACAACAGGCATATACAAATTGGTTGTGAGTGATGGATGTTCTTTACCCGTACGCGATACCTCAACAATATTGATAAAGGTATTGCCTTCTTTACAGCAAACACTTACCACAAAAGATACTACGCTTTGCGCTGCAAGCAGGCTAATGCTTTCCACATCTATTTCAGGAGGGAAAGCAGGTGCATATGCAATACAATGGGTGGATAATAACGGCACAATGCTATCAACACAACGCACACTGTCTCTTTTAGCTACTGATAGTGGCTATATTGTAGTAAGCGTTACTGATAACTGCTCAAGCCCTATTGCCGATACTGTGAAAATTAATGTACAGCCCACACCTTCGGCCAAGTTTTCATTAGCAAATACCATAGGCTGTCCACCACTAGATGTTCGTTTTATAGATAGCTCAATCAATCATAATCCGTTAAAAAATATTTGGCTGGCAAACAATGATATTATAAATCCTGCCAACGAAATATATAGGCTTACCAAAGCAGGCGATTACTCTATCGGGTTGAAGGTAAAAAATGATTTAGAGTGTGCCGATTCAACCTACCAATACTATGCTGTTAGAGTTTATCCGAAACCTATAGCCAATTTTACCACTTGGCCTGATTATATCGAAATAGGTAAACCTGTAACACTAAACAATACCAGTAGTGCAGCCCAAAACTTTTGGTGGATATGGGGCAATGGCGATTCTATACAAAAAAGCGACAGGGTTCTTTTTCAATATAATTATTCAGATACAGGCGATTATTCTTTAAAACTTATTGCTGCAAATTCATACCAATGTACTGATACAGCCATTGTACACCTTATTATTCATTCACCATTTACTATTAGCATACCCAATGCGTTTACCCCCAATGGCGATGGGCTAAACGATGTATTTGCACCCACTGTTAGCGAGTTTAAACACTATACATTAAAAATATGGAACAGATGGGGACAGCAATTGCTAAGTTGCGAAAGCCCTTACGGTTGGGATGGAACTTACGATGGAGTACCTATGGAAACAGGCTCGTATGTATACATTATTTCTTTTTTATCTAACGGAAATGAAAGAAGAACAGTAAGTGGTTCAGTACAACTTATCAGATAAGCCAAAATAGTATAATTTTGCCTTTGTGAAGATTAAAGAAATTACCCAATACCTTGAAATTATCGCTCCGCTTGCCTTGCAAGAAAGTTACGACAATAGTGGATTGTTGGTAGGCAATAAAGATACTGAGGTTACTAAAGTACTTATTAGCCTTGATTGTATAGAAGATGTAGTGCAAGAAGCTATTGATAAGGGGTGTAACCTTATTATATCTCACCATCCTATAATTTTTAGCGGACTAAAACGCCTTAATGGAAACAACTATATAGAGCGTACAGTAATAAAAGCAATACAAAACAATATTGCATTGTATGCCATACACACCAATCTTGATAATGTATTGTATAACGGCGTTAACCAAAAAATAGCCCAAAAGCTAGGGCTTGAAAACACCAAAATACTTTCGCCCAAAGGAGAAATACTGTACAAGTTGGTTACCTTTTGTCCTTTAGCACAAGCCCCGCAAGTGCGTGAAGCTATTTTTGCAGCAGGGGCAGGAGAGATAGGAAACTATGACGAATGCAGTTTTAATGCACAAGGCCTAGGAACATTTAGGGGAAACGAAGGTGCAGACCCTTTTGTTGGTAAAGTTGGCAAACAGCACCAGGAAGAGGAAGTTAGAATTGAGACCGTTTTTCCTGCCTATTTACAAAGTGCGGTAATTAGCGCATTGCTTCAAGCCCACCCCTACGAAGAGATTGCTTACGATATATATGCCCTAAAAAATAAACACCCGCAAACAGGTGCCGGTATTATTGGTAAACTAAATCAAGCCCTTACTACTGATGATTTTTTAGCTTTGCTAAAAAGTGAACTAAAAGCCGAAGGCATACGCTATACCCCTATAAATAAAAAGATACAAAAAGTAGCAGTTTGTGGCGGTTCAGGCAGTTTTGTTTTGCGAGATGCCATAGCCCAAAATGCCGATGCTTTGGTAACAGCTGATTTTAAGTACCACCAGTTTTTTGATGCCGAAAGCAAGCTGATGATAGCTGATGTAGGGCATTATGAAAGCGAACAATATACAATTGAACTTTTGGCAGAGATTTTGAATAAAAAATTTAGTACCTTTGCGGTTCTTTTTTCACAAGTAAATACAAACCCAATAAAGTATTATAAATAATGGAAGTTACCATTGAAGAAAAACTTAGAGCGTTGCACGAGCTTCAACAAATAGACTCTGAAATAGATAAAATTAGGGCTGTTAGGGGTGAACTGCCTATGGAAGTTGCCGACCTTGAAGATGAAATTGCAGGACTTGAAACTCGTTTATCAAAATTTAACGATGAAATAAGCGAATTTGAAGAACAAATACAAAACAACAAAAACAAGATTAAAGATGCTCAAGCACTGACCAAAAAGTACGAAGGCCAACTAACCAACGTAAAAAACAATCGTGAGTTTGATGCGTTGAACAAGGAAGTTGAAATTCAAGGTCTTGAAATAATGGCCGCTGAAAAACGTATTGGTGAGTGGAAAAGGTCGATAGAATTGAAAAAAGAACTTATCGAAAGTTCAACTAAAGATTTGGACGGTCGTAAACTAGATCTTGCTAATAAAAAGAAAGAGCTTGACAATATAGTTGCTGAAACTGAAAAAGAAGAAAGCACACTAATGAAAGGCCGTGATAAAGCAGAAAAGAAAATAGAAGAACGCTTGCTTATAGCTTACAACCGCATACGTGGTTCAGTAAAAAATGGTATAGCTGTAGCTTCAGTTTCACGTAATGCTTGCAGCGGTTGCTTTGGTAATATCCCATTACAAATGCAATCAGATATACGTCAGAGCAAGCGCATTATTATATGCGAACACTGTGGACGTATTTTGGTAGGTGAAAAACTTGAAGAAGAAGTAGTTGCAGAATAATAATAAAACCATCACACAAGTGATACTATATAAAAAGCCCCTGCCGAAAAAAAGCACGGGCTTTTTTTCATTAATAGCCTTTGTATTGCTATTGTGTTGTACTGTGCAAAATGCTTTTGCAACATTTGATTACAGTGCCCAATACCAAAAGGCAATGAACGAAGTTTTAAGTCTTAGACTTGAAAATGGGAAGGCAATATTGAACAAAGCCAAAGCCACTGAGCCAAACAACCATTTATTGATGTTGGCAGAAGATTATATCGACTTTTTTACCATACTGATAAACGAAAACAAAGACGAGTATGAAAAGTTGGTGAAAAACAAATCGGTACGTATTAGCCAAATAGAAAAAGGCGATAAAAAATCACCTTGGTACAATTACAGCAAAGCCGAAATATATATACACTGGGCAACCAACCGTATACGCTTTGGAGATTATATAAAAGCAGCCACCGAAATTCGTGAAGCCTATAAGCTGCTTGAAGAAAACATAAAAAACCACCCTGATTTTTTACCCAATAAAAAAACAATGGGCATGCTAGAAACCCTTGTGGGAACAGTTCCCGAAGGTTATCAATGGGTAGTAAATATTGTGGGAATGGATGGAGATATAAACGAGGGAATGGGAAAAATTCAATCGGTTATCAATTCCAAATCAACCCTTGATTATGTGCCACAGCTTAAGCAAGAAGCATTGTTTATATACGTTTACTTGCAAATGTTTATAGTAAAAAAGCCACAAGAGGCTTGGGATTTGGTTGAAAAACATACTACAGACTATAAAACTAATTTACTAAGCAGTTACTTACGCGCCAACATTGCCCTAAAAAGCAAAAAAACTAACGAGGCTATAAATGTATTGCTAAGCAGACCACGCGGTAAAGAATACCATAATTTTTATTATTTAGACTATTTATTAGGTACTGCTAAATTGTTTAGAGGCGATGATGATGCACATACATATTTTAAAATATACGTATCGTTTCATACCGGTAAAAACTTTATTAAAAGTGCCTATATGCGCTTATCGTGGTTTTATTTTTTAGAAGGGAACGAAGAAAAATACAATATATACCGTTCAATGGTGCGAACCCTAGGCTCTACAGATGTTGAAGAAGACAAACGCTCTCTTAAAATGGCTGAGAGTGGAGAAAAGCCCGATAAAACATTACTGGTAGCTATGTTGGCTTTTGACGGAGGTTATTATACCAAAGCTATAAATACACTAAATACCAAAAAAGCAAGCGACTATACTGATAATGAACTAAAGCTTGAATATAACTACCGCAAAGCACGTGTGCTGCACGAACAGGGTAATACTGATGCTGCGGTAGACCTTTATAAATTGGTGATGGAAGAAGGCAAAGACCAACCCTATTACTTTGCTGCCAATAGCAGCCTTATGCTGGGTGATATTTATGAAGACCTAAAATTGTACAGCACCGCTTGTGGTTATTACAAACGCTGTTCAAAATTCCCCAATAAAGAGTACCGCAATAGCATACAGCAAAAAGCCAAAGCAGGTATAGAACGTATTGGCTGTAAATAAGAAACTCTAATTTAGAATTTCAGATTTAAAATTTATAATTCCCCTATGCTGGAAAGCGTCCGCTTGTGCCAAAAAATAGAGAGCGTATCGGCTCGGTGATGTTTACAATTGGGTGTTCTTTTCATCCCCCTGCCCCCTTCGCTTACACACTTATGTTTCGCTCCGCTCAATATGACAGTCCACAAGAGGGACAACGCAGTGCTATATTTTTTGCAACGTATGGGTACAGGGCTTCCAAATTATAGGGTTGATGAGAATTTTTAGATTTTTTTCCTGTTAATTTTTGAATTTCAGATTTGAAATTTCTAATATACCTATGCTGGCTCAAGCGTCCGCTTGTGTCTAAAAATAAAGAGCGTCCGCTCTACGTAAAAAGTTATCTGTTTGATAGTTTAGAATTTCAGATTTCTAACTTCCCAATGCTACTCTTTCCACAAAAAAGAAAATAAAATATAAGCTAGTGCAGCAATGGCAAGATAAAAAGCAAACAATACTAAGCTATCGCGCAAAATAATACTGTTTGATAAGCCATCCATAGCCCCTTTAGATGCTTTAATAGTAACCAACAGCAAAGGGATAATAGCAGGTATACTTAGCACAGGCATAAGCAAATTGCTATTGCCCGCCTTTGATGCAATTGCAGAAGTCATAGATAAAACAGCCGAAAAGCCCAAACTGCCTAGCATAGCTACCAATAAAAACATAGGCACATCATCGGCCATGCTGCCCATTAGTAAGCTGTAAAAAGTAAAACACAGGCCGCACATCACCATCATTAGCAAGCTATTGTATACAATTTTTGATACTATTATTGCTTGCGGGCTAGCCACTTGGTAGTAGTATAGCCATCGTCCGCGCCCTTCTTGTATAAAGCTTTTGGCCGTACTGCTTACCGATGTAAACAAAATAATAATCCAAAAAACAGCATTCCATGCAGGCTTATCGTTTAGCTTCACCGATAGGTAAGTAACAAAAACTGCGGCCACCACATATAATAAAATACCGTTAATAGCGTAACGTTGGCGCCATTCTTGCCTGATATCTTTTGCTATAAGGTGTTTTACTTCAGTTAGTAGTGCCATGCCGCAAAATTAGTGTAAAATATAACAATGCTTTAAAAACGCATATAGAAGGTTTTACTTGCTGATTTTGTTTAATTTTGACCGCCAAATTTTTACAGAACACATGATATACGAGTTTGAACCACTAAACAAAGAAGAAAAGGATGTGCTATTAAAAGCACCAGCACTTATTGCCGTTTTAATAGCAGGTGCTGACGATAGTATTGACCAACACGAACTAAAAAGAGCTATTGAGTTGGTAAACATTAGAACGTTTTCTGAAAAGCAAGATTTGCACCCTTACTACCAAGAGGTAGAAAAAACTATACAAAAAGATATAGCAGATATTATTGCCGCATTGGCAGGTACTGCTGCAGAAAGAAACCCTGTAATAAGCGATGAACTGGCAAAAGTAAATAAACTACTACTTCGCATAAAAGCCAAGTTTGCTCGCGACCTTTATGCCAGTTGGATAAGCTACGCACACCTTATAGCCCAATCGTGGGGAGGTGTTATGGGTATTAATTCTGTTGGTTTGCATGAAAAACAATGGAGAGACCTACCCATGATAAATGAGCCTGCAGCAGCAGAATAATAGTAACAAACCAAAAATAGTACGCCCCTTTTTTACTTAAGGGGCGAATTTCATTTTACATTTTACTCCCAATCAATGAAAAAGATACTTGTAGCCAACCGAGGTGAAATAGCCATTAGGGTGATGAAAAGTGCCCGCGAAATGGGCATAAAAACAGTAGCAGTATATAGCGAGGCCGATAGAAATGCTTTACACGTACGCTATGCTGATGAAGCCATATTTTTAGGCCCTCCACCTTCGGCACAATCATATCTTTTAGGTGATAAAATAATAGAAGAATCACTACGCATAGGCGTCGATGCCATACACCCGGGGTATGGTTTTTTATCAGAAAATGCTGATTTTGCTCGCAAAGTAAAAAATGCAGGATTGATATTTATAGGCCCTTCGGCAGAGTCGATGGAAGTAATGGGTAGCAAAATAGGAGCAAAGCAAGCTGTTAAAAAGTTTGACGTGCCTATGGTACCCGGTATAGATTACGCCATTAGCGATGTAGCCGAAGCCAAAAAAATTGCCGGTGAAGTGGGATATCCCGTGCTTATAAAAGCATCAGCAGGTGGGGGAGGTAAAGGTATGCGTACCGTTGAGAATGAAGCCGAGCTTGAGCAGCAAATGAATATGGCTATAAGCGAAGCCACCACCAGCTTTGGCGATGGTAGCGTATTTATAGAAAAATTTGTAGCCTCACCCAAGCATATAGAAATACAATTGTTGGGCGACCAACACGGCAATGTGGTATATCTTTTCGAGAGAGAATGCAGCATACAACGCCGCCACCAAAAATTGGTGGAAGAAGCACCCAGCAGTTGCCTTACGCCCGAAGTAAGAGAAAAAATGGGGCAAGCAGCCGTTAACGTAGCCAAAGCCTGTAACTATTTTAGTGCAGGTACGGTAGAGTTTTTGGTGGATGATAAACTCAATTTCTATTTCTTAGAAATGAATACCCGCTTGCAGGTAGAGCACCCCGTTACCGAAATGATTACAGGGCTTGATTTGGTTAAAGAACAGATAAAAGTAGCCATGGGCGAAAAACTGAGCTTTAGTCAAGAAGACCTTAAAATAAACGGACACGCCATAGAACTACGCGTATGTGCCGAAGACCCTGCCAATAACTTTTTGCCCGATATAGGTACCCTAGAGCGTTACCACCTACCCGAAGGTGTTGGCGTACGTGTAGACAATAGCTATGAGGAAGGCATGGATATACCCATTTATTACGATCCTATGATAGCCAAATTGGTTACTTACGGTAAAACTCGTGCCGAAGCCATAGAACGCATGATAAGAGCTATAAACGATTATCAAATATCGGGTATAGAAACCACCTTGCCTTTTGGAACATTTGCCATGCAGCATCCTGCTTATGTATCAGGAAATTTTGATACCCACTTTATAGCCCAGTACTTTACCCCTGATAAGCTAAACAACCAAACCGAAGATGCTGAAAAGGTAGCCGCCATAGCCGCCTATATATATAACGAAGCAAATAAAGGTAATGCTACAACTGATGATACCCAAACCACACAACAAGGTATTAGCAACTGGAAGCAAAACCGAAAAGTGGTGAGATAGAGCTTACATTTCAATACTGTAGATATAGCAGTTTGCGTTTAAACTTTAAATGCGCTTTAATTTATTCCTTTTACTGCTATGCTTCTGTGTTTTTTTTGCAACACGCATAAATGCGGCTTGCATAACAGGGTATATAGAAATATGGCCACCGCCAAATAAGCCTTTACCTGCCAATCCTACTTTTATTATAACTTTATATGGAAATGCTTGTAAGTATGTCAGTGTGTTTAGCTCTGATAGTACAGTAAGTATTTTTCATAACAGAGAGGTAATACAGCTAAAGTGTATAGAAGTAATACTGAATGACTCTAATATCCATCAGCTAATTTACAGACCTGTAAAATTATTACGTGAGTATTCAAACTATACAATTGATTTTAGCGATATATTAATTGATAGTGGGATAATTTCATCACTTTTTAGTATTCAATTAAGAAAATATGAAAATGATGTTTTTAACCCTAAAGCAGCGTTTGGTGTGTGGAAAACAGAAGGTATAGATTTATCAAAACCATCCTTTTCAAAACAGTTAACCAAAATTAAAAAGAAAGTGGGGGCTGGATATTGTTACCCCACTAATCAAATATTGTTTAAGCATAAAATATTTGATAGCGGTGCTTTGATTTTTTAATTTACAATTAAGCGAAAAGGAGATACAACAACCTATACATATTATTGCCCTACTTTAGTGGTAGCAGAAGATAAATTAGTCTCCTTAGGAACAAATGGGCTATTCTATCTTTTTAAACTTGATTATGGAGATAAATTTCGTGGCACTGTACAAGCAATGGATGCTGCTGGAAACTTTAGTAAAGAAATACATCCTATTACATTTAGGTATAGAAGAAAGTATTATGCAGTGCTTACAATAATTCGTCAAAAGCTATTACCTTTTGAAACTTTTTTACAATTGCCTTAAATTTGTTCATCGATCTATAATTTTTTGTAAACGCATTAACAATTTCAAAACCCTTGTAAGTGCCTGTTTGCGCAAGGGTTTAAGATTAATATGATTATGGAGAAAAAATTATCAAACGCATGTTTTGCATTTACAAAACATCTCCCTATCTTTGCCGTCCTTAAAAAATCAAAGTAAACAACTGTGAATACGCTAAGTTACAAAACAGTTTCAGCCAATGCAGCCACTGTTAAAAAGGGTTGGATATTGGTAGACGCTGAAGATAAAGTGTTGGGGCGATTTGCTTCAGAAGTTGCCAAAATTATTCGTGGCAAGCACAAACCAGATTTCACCCCTCACGTAGATTGTGGTGATAATGTTATTGTTATCAATGCTGAGAAGATAAAACTTACCGGCAATAAAATGAACGATAAGCAATACGTTAGCTACAGCGAGTACCCCGGTGGTCAAAGTTTCATTACTGCAAAAGCATTAATGGCAAAAAAACCTACCGCAATAGTAGAAAAAGCTGTACGCCGCATGTTGCCCAAAAACAGATTGGGTAGCGCAATAGGTGGTAACTTATACGTATATGCTGGTTCGGAGCACCCACACCAAGCACAACAACCAAAAGAAATTAAACTGTAATACATGAGCGCTATTAATAAAGTAGGCAGAAGAAAAACAGCTATTGCACGTGTGTATATACAACCGGGTAATGGTTCTATTACTATAAACAAAAAAGATATAAAAGATTATTTCTTGGCCTCTACACTTCACTACCAAGTGAATTTGCCTTTCGAACTAACCAATACATTAGGTCAGTTTGATGTTAAAGTTACTGTACGCGGTGGCGGAAGCAGCGGACAAGCTGAGGCTGTGAGGTTGGGTATATCTCGTGCACTATGTGAAGTTGATGCAGAAAATCGCCCGCTTTTGAAAAAAGACGGATTGCTTACTCGCGACTCTCGTATGGTTGAACGTAAAAAACCAGGTCAGAAAAAAGCAAGGAAAAAATTCCAATTCAGCAAGCGTTAATATTTATTACACGAAAAAATGTCAAATATCTCTATACAAGATTTATTGGATGCAGGTGTACACTTTGGTCACCTTACCAAAAAGTGGAATCCCCGCATGGCTCCCTTTATATTCATGGAACAAAACGGTATACATCTTATTGATGTAAACAAAACCAAAGCCAAATTGGACGAGGCTGCCGCTGCCATGAAAAACATTGTAAAATCAGGCCGTAAAGTATTGTTTGTTGCTACCAAAAAACAAGCAAAAGAAATTATTGCTACCGAAGCAGCTCGCGTTAACATGCCTTATGCAGCTGAACGTTGGTTGGGTGGTATGATGACTAACTTTGCCACTGTGCGCAAGTCAATCAAAAAGATGCAAAACATCGATAAGTTTTCAAAAGACGGCACTTATGCAAACATCTCTAAAAAAGAGCGTTTGATGATGGATCGTGAAAAATTGAAACTTAACAATGTTTTAGGTGGTATCGAAGATATGAACCGTTTACCTGCAGCACTATTTATAGTGGACGTAAAACGTGAGCATATTGCAGTAGCAGAAGCTATGCGCCTTAATATCCCCATCTTTGGTATAGTAGATACAAACTCTGATCCTACAAATATCGATTTCCCAATACCTGCTAATGATGATGCAGCAAAATCTATTGCTTTAATCACCAAAACACTTACCGATGCAATAGCAGAAGGTTTGCAGGAACGTAAACGCGAAAAAGAGGAAACTGAGGCAGAAAAAGCCAAAGAAGAAAAAATACAAGAAGACAAGAAAAGCGAAGAAGTTTCTGCAGAATAATATTGAAGTAATACTACTTCGTCATATTCGCACCAATTTCTTGATTGTTTAATTTTAGTAAAAACACATTATAAAAGATGGCAATTTCTGCTGCTGAAGTAAATAAACTGCGCCAAAGTACCGGTGCAGGGATGATGGATTGTAAAAAAGCTCTTGAAGAAGCCAATGGCGACTTTGAAGCAGCAATAGATATTCTTCGTAAAAAAGGACAAAAAGTTTCTGCTAGCCGTGCTGGCCGTGATGCTGCCGAAGGTGCAGTAGCCATAGCAATTACGCCTGATAACAAAACAGGTGTAATGGTAGCACTTAATTGTGAAACTGACTTTGTGGGTAAAAACGAAGAGTTTATAGCAACTGCAAATAAGTTTGCAGCATTAGCACTTGAAAAACAACCCAATAGCCTTGAAGAGTTATTAGCTCTTGAGCTTGACGGTCGTCCAATACAAGACCATATTACTGATATGGTGGGTAAAATTGGCGAGAAAATAGAAATCTCTAGCTACGAAAAACTTACAGGTGAATCAATAGCTAGTTATATACACCTTAACAATAAATTGGGTGTGTTAGTAGCACTTAATAAACCTGCTAACGATAATGTTGCAGAAGCTGCAAAAGATGTTACTATGCAAATAGCAGCAATGCGCCCTGTAGCCCTTGATAAAGAAGATATAGCTACCGATCTTATCAACCGTGAAATGGAGATTGCTCGTGAGCAAGCTCGTGCAGAAGGCAAGCCTGATAACATGTTGGATAGAATAGCTGAAGGAAAACTTAACAAGTTTTACAAAGAATCTACTCTACTTAATCAAGAGTTTGTAAAAGACAATAGCAAATCTATCCGTCAAATGTTGGATAGCGTTGAAAAAGGACTTACCGTTACCGCTTTTAAGCGAGTGGAAATTGGCAAGTAACATTTTTTTAAATATATTTAATCCCGCTTCGGCGGGATTTTTTTTGACCATTCCAATCTATAACCAACTATGAGCCAAACAGTAAAGTATAAAAGGGTGCTGCTTAAACTAAGTGGTGAATCGCTTATGGGAAGCCAAAGCTATGGCATAGACCCTAAAATATTAGAACAATACGCACAAGAAATTTTAGATGTTGTAAATATAGGTGTTGAAGTTGCCGTAGTAATAGGTGGCGGAAACATTTTTAGAGGAGTACAAGGAGTACAAGGCGGTTTAGTTGATCGTGCGCAGGGCGATTACATGGGGATGCTGGCCACCGTAATAAATGCTATGGCACTACAAGGTGCTATAGAAACTTTAGGTCTTAAAACCCGCCTATTAAGTGCCATAAAAATGGAACAAATTTGCGAGCCTTTTATACGCCGCCGTGCTATGCGTCACCTTGAAAAGGGTAGAGTAGTAATATTTGGAGCAGGTACCGGCAACCCATACTTCACTACCGATACAGCAGCATCATTGCGTGCTGTTGAGATTGAAGCCGACGTGGTGCTAAAAGGCACACGAGTTGACGGTATTTATACTGCCGACCCTGAAAAAGACCCAACAGCTACACGCTATGAAGAAGTAACATATAGTGAAGTATACCAAAAAGGCTTAAATGTGATGGACTTAACGGCCATTACACTTTGCCAAGAAAATAAATTACCCATTATTGTTTTTGATATGAACAAGAAAGACAACTTTATAAACCTTGTTAAAGGTGAAAAAGTGGGTACATTGGTAAAAGCATAAGCGTTACATCTTATCGATATCTAAAAAATCCTGCTCTGGTTTAGAGTAGGATTTTTTTTGCACTTTTTACTAAAACTAAAGCGGTGTATTGCATTTATTGCAACTGCTATTAGCTATTACGGGTTTAAATTTCAAAACTTAAATCAAGCTTTTGAAAAAACTCACACTGTTTACAATTCATGCTTTAATAGGGTTAACGCTGTGTGCCCAACTTCAGAAACCTTTGGGAGATAGGCTGTATCTGAAAGAGACTATTGGTTCAGGTACACACTTTAATGCAGGTTTTTCAATTCATTTTATATCTAAAGATGGATATTCGGTGGCCGTGCAGGGTGTTTATGAAACCAAAGAAGCCCATACCTTGCCCAAAGATTATAAGGGTGGAACATTTGGGGGTATTTTTGGACCTCCTTCGACAACGCTAATTACTGGTGGAGTTTTGCTAGGCAGAGTGAGAGATACAAAATCGAAACTAATTAGGTTTGATTTAAGGGCAGGAATAAATTACGGGTATATCACCAGACCTGTTAAATTTCGACCCCCTGAACCTTCTCCCAGCTACGGTTTTAAGCTGTTTTCATCACCAAACTATGACTATGATATGGAGAAAAAGTGGTTCGTTGGTATAGTAATAAATCCCACAATCGACTTCACATTCACAAGGTATATAGGACTTTCCCTCGGCTTAAGAGCAAACATTAATCCTCAAGAAATTCCTTTAACAGTTGAAGTTGGCTTTTTGATAGGCAACCTGAGAGGCAAAACTCGGAAAAGTAAATAATAGCAATATGTACAAGTGGCTACTCTTATTAGTAATGCTCTTTTTGGTAGTTGAAGGCAAAGCTCAATTTCAAAATCCAGTTAATAATGGGTATTACTTAAAACTAACTTATGGGCAAGGCACCCACCTTATTCTTGGAGCATCTTTTCATTACATAAGTAAAAAAGGTTTTTCTATTGCAGGCCAAGCAATGTATGAAAATAGAGATGCAAAAAATATTCCTTCTGATTATAAACCACATGGGTTTATATCTAATGGTCCGCCGTTCGTATCAATAACCACAGGTGCAATAATGGTGGGGAAGGTGTACGAAGATGAGTCAAAACTTATACGGTTTGATTTAAGGGCGGGTATAAATTATGGCAATATTGAACGTCCTATTAATTTTGAAAAGAAGCACAGTACTTCTTTACTTTTCGCGGGTGATTATTATGCGTATGATATTGAACGAAAATGGTTTGCAGGTTTGGTGTTAAACCCAACTGTCGATTTTAATTTTACACAGAATGTTGGACTATCATTAGGAATAAGAACTAATATTAATCATCAGGATATTACCGCAGGGTGTGAAATTGGTCTTTTAATTGGCGACCTTAGGGGGAGACTTAAATAGTTCTTATACTATACTGTTTCGGAAACACTGCTCTAAAGAGGGTATATTTCTCTATTTTTAAACAAAATTTTCTGATATGCCTGTTTACTATCCCTATTTAAGCGACCGATATAAATCAACCTTTATTGATGTTTTAGTACTTCTTGGTTTTATGGCATTGGTTAGTATTGTGCTAAGTATGTTTAGAAATGTACCAAATGAAGTGAGAATAACCTGCTTTGCCATTCTCTTTTTGTACGAACCAATAGGAGTTTCTTTAGGAGGTACTGTGGGTAACTATGCCACCAAAATCAGGGTGCGTAAGAATGCTGATCCTGAAAAAGAATTAGTATTTTCATTTCTTTGCTTCGTTCTGCTATAAAATATTCTTTGGGAATAATATCACTGTTATTCAGACACACAAATCCAAAACGTAGGGCATTACACGATTTTTTTTCAGGAACTGTTGTTATTAGTCTAACCCATACTTATAGTGATGAAAATAGCAGCAAGGTAGCTGATGAAACAACAGATGTACCCACTACACCCGAAGTATAACTCTCTCTTGGTTTTGATAAACCAGTGTTTACTAAGAATCATAAAACACTAAAATTTATGCAGAGTAAATACATCCAATAGGTTTTGGGGTTATATTGCTTTTAAAAAAAGTAAATGATTGTATACGGCTATAAATCAACATTAATAGGCTCAGAAGGCTTACCATACGAAAAGTGTCCCAATTGCGAACACGAAGGTGCCATGAGTATGCATACATTTTCTAGCTATGCACATATATTTTGGATACCTATGTTTCCATATAGTAAATATACCATTGCACATTGTGGTAACTGTGATATAACCTACAAAAAGAAAGAAATGAACGAAAGCCTTTTGCGTGAACGATTAAATGCAAGGGCTTTGGTACGTCCACCCATTTGGCAATTTGCAGGTTCATTTGTAATAGTTGTAGTGGTTGTTTGGAGTGTTGTAGTTAGCAATGAAAACGATAAAAAAGAAGCAAGTTATATAGCAACGCCAAAGGCGGGTGATATGTATCGTATTAAAGTTGACGAAGGTTATTCACTTCTGCGTGTAATAGCAGTGGGAGACTCTGTTGTTGTAACAGTAGCTAACGAATATTCTACTACTACAATGAGCGGTGTAAAAAAATTGTACGATAAAACGTTTAGTGATACTTTATATTTTGATAAAATAAGAGTGCAAGAACTTTATGGCGATGGTACAATATACCAAGTAGAGCGTGATTAATTATTTATAAACTGTTAACACAAAAGGCCGCATTTGCGGCCTTTTGTGTTAACAGTTTAAGGTTTAAATTACCAAAAAATCATATTGTAAAGCATTTGGTGACTTTTGCGCCATTGCTTACTACTAATGTATTGTTTTTCGGTAGCACCATAAAATAGGGAAATAGTAATAGGTTCAGCTTTAAGCAAATACTCGAAATACTTTGCTGGTAAGTCCACACTTTGACGTGAAAACTTTTTGCGACGCATATTTTCATTATATATCAGCTTTACAGTAGTATCGGTATAACTATTGTCGCCAAAACCAATACGCACAGAGTCTGTTTTAGCAAATGGAGGCGTACCATAAATACTAAGGTTAATTAATACATCTTTTATTGATGTATCTCCTTTGTTAAAAGTAAAATCAGCATCTAAATTTTCTTTGCCGTGAGTAAACTCAACGGGTTTTACATAATACAATATTTTACCCTCACCCTTAAAATACGATTGGGCATATTTACTTATTCTACCACCTCCACCTGCTCTTATACCGCAGGCAGCAAACAAAAGCAAGCATATACCTAATATGCTAAGGTTTTTTATCTTCATCTTTACATTCAAATTTTTTGGTAAAAGCCTCAGCATTAGTATAAAAATCAGTCCAATGTTTTTCAGTGTCAAAAACAGCATCAACCATTATAGAATTTGTTAGTGATGGTTGTTTAAAAAGTATTTTAACCAATAATAAGCCACTTTGCTTTTTCACTTTGTAAAAGTGGTAAGAAGTTTCGTTGGCATCAATACTTTTTTCTTCAATAACCGTTATTGAGCTATCAGCCTTTAACTTGTAAATTATCTTTTCAGTTAAATCAGCAAGTACAAACCCAAAATACTTAGTGTTGGTTTTGCTGGTCGTAAGCTTATTTATATATGAATTGGTTTGCGCTATGCGCAATTCATCATCATATAGTTTTAATAGTTTTTTATCTATATGTGCTTCTGTTTCACCATCATCCATATTGTAGCATTCCATTAACCCAACTTTAATAGGCGTTTTGGTTTTACAGGCAACGATAGCTATTGTAGCTACAAAAAATAATAATAATGTTTTTTTCACGGGGGCAATATATAAAAGCTATAAACAAAAAGAGAGTAACCGTTGGCTACTCTCTTTAAAATATTGTGAGATATAAAATTATTCTCCGGTTACTATACACTCAAAAGTGATGATAATACCCAAAATATTTTTTTGTTTGAAATCAACAGTAGAGATTTTAGAAATACCACCGTTTTTAGCTGCGCTCATAATACTAGCATCAACATCAAAACACAAAAGAGTACCTAAGTAGCAGCTACCAGATGAACGACCAACTTTTGAACCTACTTCGTTGCTAGTAGCACTAACAGGAAAGGTAACTGAACATGAAGCAAGGCTAACTGCTGCGAACAGCACTAAGAATGATTTAATAAATTTTTTCATAGACGTAGTTAATTTGATTAGTATATATGGCGAAGCTAGGAAAAAAAATTAGTAAAGCAATACTAAACTTATGTTACTATTAACATTTAGTTGGTCGTAAAAGCCCTATTTTTGCGCACTTCTTTAAATAAAATGCAGATTTATTGGCGATTATACCGAAAAGAAATTAAACAAACCTTATTACTTAGCACACCTATAATTATAGGACAATTGGGTAATATACTTATGGGTTTGTTTGATAATGCTATGGTAGGAGGGATAACACCTGTTGAGTATGGAGCTAAAGCTGTAGCTGCCGCAGGGGTTAGTAATGCATTATTTTTTTTAGTTACAGTATTAGGTTTTGGTATAATGATGGCCGTGTCAACCCTAGTATCTATAAGTAAAGCCAAGCGTGATTATGAGGCTTGCGGAGGATATTTAAAGTATGCCATCGTATCAGCATTTTTAGCCTCATTAGTGCTTACGGCACTATTAGCCGTTGTAATACTAAATTTTGATGTTTTTGTGCAGGGCGAAGAAATACAGGCTTTGGGTAAAGAATATTTATTAATAATAACTTTTAGCACCTTCCCGTTATTGGCAGGGGCAGGTATAAAAAATTTTACCGATGGGCTGTCTTTTACAGTACCGGCAATGGTAATAACACTTGTGGGGGTAGTGCTTAATATATTTTTAAATTGGCTACTCATATATGGCAATTGGGGCTTTGAAGCTTTGGGGCTTTCAGGAGCAGGATATGCCACTGTAATATCAAGAGTTTTTATTTTAATAACTCTATTGGCATATGTGTATAGTGCAAAAAAAATAAAGCCATACCGCCAACTGAAAAAGGGTATAACAATATCATCACCACAGTTAAAAGAGATATTTAAAATGGGTTTGCCATCGGGGTTGCAATACTTTTTTGAGGTAGGCGCATTTTCGGCTGCTAATGTAATGACTACTTGGATAGGCCCCTACCAATCGGCAGCGCATCAAATAGCATTATACTTAGCCGCTGTATCGTATATGGTATCTACAGGTTTTTCTGCTGGGGGCTCAATACGTGTAGGCACAGCCTTTAGTGAGGGTGATGTAAAAGGAGTTCGTCGTGCAGGTCAATCAGCATTATTTTTAGTATTAGTGTGTATGGCCGTTACAGCTACGGTTTTTGTAGTGTTCAATAAAACATTACCCACCTATTTTAATACCTACCCTGATGTGGTGTACTATGCCTCTATACTATTACTAATAGCTGCTATTTTTCAGTTTTCTGATGGATTACAAGCCGTGGGCTTGGGTATTTTACGTGGGGTAAAAGATGTAATATACCCTACCATAGTTACTTTAGTAGCGTATTGGCTTATTGGTTTGCCCGTTGCTTATTACTTGGCTTTTCATTTAAATATGGGCGTGCAGGGCATTTGGTATGGGCTTACTTTAGGGCTTACTATATCGGCAGTTTTCCTAACCCGAAGGTTTTTAAAGTTATCGGCTAAAAGCCTTTAACATTTCTTTTTTTTACTCTCCCTTGTAAAAAGTATTTTTGTGCGACTTAAAATACCAAAATCTACTTATAATGAAAAAAATACTACTCGCTTTTGTACTAAGTTTTAGCCTTTTGGCTGCAAATGCAAACTATAAACCCGCTGATGAAGGGATGTGGTTGCCCATATTGTTAAAAGACTTTAACTATGCCCAAATGAAAAAATTGGGTTTAAAACTTAAACCCGAACAAATATACAGCGTAAACAAAGCCAGCCTTAAAGATGCCATAGTATGGTTTGATGGCGGTTGCACAGGCGAGATAATATCAAACAGTGGTTTATTACTTACCAATCACCACTGCGGATACGAGTCGGTACAATCACACAGTACTGTTGAAGACAATATATTGGATAACGGTTTTTGGGCAAAATCATTAGCCGAAGAAAAAGTAAACAAAGGAATGTTTGCTTCGATATTGGTGCGTATGGAAGACGTGTCGGCAAAAATATTACCCAGCTTGATGGGTTTAACCGAAGAACAAAAAGCAGGTAAACTAAAAGAACTTACTGATACCATAGTAGCACAAGCCAAAAATGGCAATCACTACGAGGCTTTTGTAAAAGATATCTTTAAAAATAACCAATACATACTGTTTGTGATGGAGAAATTTACCGATATCCGCTTAGTTGGTACTCCTCCACAAAACATAGGTAAATTTGGTGGTGACACTGATAACTGGATGTGGCCACGCCATACCTGCGATTTTTCTATGTTCCGTATTTATACCAACAAAGACAACCAGCCGGCAGACTATTCGGTTGATAACGTTCCCTACAAACCAAAAAGCTCACTAAAAGTATCGCTTGATGGTGTAAAAGAAGGCGATTTTGCTATGATAATGGGCTATCCAGGTCGCACCAATCGCTACGAAACGTCAATGGGTATACAAATGGCCGTTGATAAATCTAATCCTGCTATTGTAAAACTTTTGGGTATCCGTTTAGATATGATGAAAGAGCAAATGGATAAAAACGTTGCCGTTCGTATTCAACTTTCATCACAATATGCTCGTTTAGCCAACGCTTGGAAATACTACATTGGACAAACCGAACAAATAAAACACCTTAAAGTAGTAGACCAAAAGAGAAAAGAAGAGGAAAAGTTTATTGCATGGGCAGCTACTAAAGACGAGTATAAAAACATACTTCCACACCTAAAAGATATTTATGCTGAGTATACGCCTATAAGCGATATACGCCTTTATGTAAACGTTGGTATATATGGCTCAACATCGTTTAGTTTGGCAAACGGACTTAAAAGTATTGAGAAAGCAATTACCGATAAAGACGAAGCTGCCAAAGAAAAAGCAATTAAAGGTTTCCAAGGCAGGCTAGAAGGTGCTTACGAAACCTACAATGCTGCCGCCGAAGAAAAAATTATTGCGGCTGTACTTAGTGCTTACTATAACGATATAGCCAAAGAAAACCACCCTGAAATTTTAGGTCAAATTTTAGCCATGTATCCTAATACAAGTGCTGATGAAGCCTTTAAAAAATACGCAGCAACTGTAATGGCTAATTCGCTGACAAGCTCAAAAGAAAGGCTAGAGAAATTTTTAGAAAACCCTTCTGCTGAGACAATTCAAGCCGACCCTGCATATAAAGTGGCCATAGCGTTTTCTGAGTTTTATACAAAAAACTTTGCTGATAAAGTAAACAAGTATAGCGGCGAAATTGCTAAAGAAGGCGAAGTATACATGAAAGGGCTTATGGAAATGAACCCTAAAACAAACTACTATCCTGATGCAAACAGCACTTTTCGCTTAACCTACGGCTCTGTAAAAGCATACAGCCCTAAAGATGGTGTTAACTACGATTTTTTTACAACACTTGATGGTGTAGAAGAAAAATACATACCTAATGATGGTGAGTTTGATGCACCTAAAAAACTGCTTGAGCTAAACCGTAATAACGATTTTGGCCCATACGTAGATAAGAAAACAGGCGAAATGGTTACCTGCTTTATTACTGATAACGATATAACAGGTGGTAATAGCGGTAGCCCTGTAGTAAATGGTAAAGGCGAGCTTATAGGTATTGCTTTTGATGGCAACTGGGAAGCAATGAGCGGCGATATAGTGTTTGATACCCGCTACAAACGTACTATAAGCGTAGATATACGCTATGTATTGTTTATAATAGATAAATTATCGGGCGCGCAAAACATTATAAAAGAACTTAACCTTGTGCAAAACGGTAAAAATGTAGTTTTGTATAAATAAACACTGAAATTAATAATAGCATGAAAAAGATAATAGTTTTATTAGTAGCTGTTGCTGCTACACTAACAGCTTGCGAAAAAAAATTACCTAGTACCGGTACTTTTGGCGACCAAAGCATAACAGCCGAAGGAGCTATACCAGTGGCTACCTTTGTAGCTAGCCTTGATAATGCTACTGAAAAAGAAGGTAAAATAAGCGGTAAAATAACCCAAGTTTGCCAAGCCGAAGGCTGCTGGTTTAATATGGACATGGGCGAGGGAAAACCCGTACGTGTTATTACAAAAGAACACTCGTTTAAACTACCTAAAGATGCTGGTGGAAAAGAAGCCATAGCACAGGGTACTTTAAAAGTAGTAACTACTGATGTTGACCGTTTGAAACACCTTGCCGAAGACGAAGGGCAAACAGCCGAAGAAATAGCTAAAATAACCGAACCTAAAATGGAGTACGAGTTTGAAGCTACTTCAGTAATCATTAAATAATACATATTGTATACAATACTGGAAAGCAGGCCAAAAGCCTGCTTTTTTATTGTGGACAGTTTGTGAGAACTGCTACTTATTTTTGAAAATATTATGCAAAAGATACTTTTAACTCTATTAGTGACACTTGGTGTTTTTGCATCGTGCAAAGAAAAATCTGCTACCCAAAAACAACTTCACGGCTATGTGGTGTGGGAAAATGGGTATACTACCTTTATGGATTGTAACACAGGCAAAGAGTATTGGCTACAAGACTCGGCAAAGCAAGTAGAAACAGAGATAAAAAAGATAAGCACGCAACCCTACCAACAAGTTTTTTTTACGCTTGAAGGAGATTTTTTACCCCCTGCTACACAAGGAGCAGCATCTGCTTACGATAATATATTACAAGTGAACAAAGTAGTTGTTGCACAAAAAAATGCACCTGAAGGCGCTTGTGTGATGAAGGATAGTAAGCCAATATTTAGTTGCAATGGAGAAGATCCAAAATGGTCGGTAACTTTTGGTAACGACATGAAGTTTAAGGCAAACTTTCCCAATGATACTCTTGTATTTTTTCCATTAACTGAACCTCAAATTCGCGATTCGGCAGGAGTGGGGAAGGTGTTTTATTATGCTACCAACAACGAGAATTTTCAGAACATACAACTTATAGTTACTCAAATCCCTTGTAAAACCGAAAGTGGTAAAATACGTAGTTTTAGTGCTAAAGTAATTTTTGGAGGTATCACCTATGTAGGTTGTGCCTTATTACAAACATCAACAAATACTAATGAAGAAAATCTTATGCCTTCTACTGCTGACAACCCTACTGGTAGCATGTGAAGAAGAAAATCCAAACAACATAAATAGCGGCTACACAACAAACAGCATACCCGATGCAGATACTAATGCTGTTTTAGCAATGCCATCCGATTCAATTTTTTACGAATCGAAAAGTTTTGATAAACAAAGTAATAACTGTCAAAGCGATACAGCTAACTGTGCCAAGTTTGTAGCTACTTTTCCATTAGTAGAGCCACGTTTACACGGTAAAGTTTCAGACTCTATAAACAACTTTATCCGTCAAAAACTTTACGCACCATTGTATGGCGATGCTAAAGCCAATGGGTTAAACAGCCTTTTAGAACCGTATTACAGTGCCTATAAAAGTGCGCTTAAAGAAGCACAAAGCGAGGGTCAAGACTACATACCTGTATGGTATTACCAAAGACACTTTGATGTGTTTCACAATACCTATTGGCTGTTCACCATTCGTCATCACGAAAAAAGTTATGCAGGTGGAGCGCACCCCAATAGCTTTACCAACTACTATAACTTCAATCCAGTAACAGGTCGCAGGCTATATGTACGCAATGTGTTTAAAGCAGGGTATGCCAACAAACTTAAAAAAATTGCAGAAAAGAAATTTAGAAGTGCCGCAGGTATAGCCGCTTCAGCATCGTTAGAAGATGAAGGTTTTTGGTTTGATAATAATGAGTTTGCTTTGAACGAGAATTTTTATTTAGATGCCGGCGGAATACACTTTTTTTATAATGCCTATGAAGTGGCACCGGCTGATAAAGGATCGATAACTATAAATATTAAATACAGCGAAGTGCAAGGAATGCTTGAGGATATTTTTGACCCTGAAAATCGCCTTGCTTTTGACAAGAACCACCCTCAAGTGGGTAGGTACTAATGTGCATTGGAAAATTAAAAAAGCCTTGTTATCCCAACAAGGCTTTAAACTCCACTGATAATAGAAAGCAGTATTGTTACTGGCCTGCTTCACTAAGTATTATTTTCTTAACGGTCGATTTATTGTTATTCGAAATTTTAAGAAAGTAAGTACCGCTACTTTGACCAGCTAAGTTTATAGAACGCTGCATGGTTTTAGCTGATGTGGTAATTATTTTTACCACCCACAGTATATATAAACATATAGCGCAAGGGTTTTAGGCTGGTTGTCAGTTAACATTTATCATTTATCATTTATGAATTTAAAAAATCATGTATTCTTAATACCCATACTTATCCTTCCACCTATCTTTCAAAAATTTACGCAGCTCGTTTTCACGGGCATTGTTGGCAGGGTCGTATAGCTTAGTTCCGTTTATTTCATCAGGCAAAAAGTCTTGCTCAACAAAGTTTTTATCGTAGTTGTGTGCATACTTATAGTCTTTGCCATAGCCAATGTTTTTCATCAGTTTGGTAACAGCATTGCGCAGGTGAAGCGGCACAGGTAAATCGCCTGTTTTGCGTACCAAATCACTAGCTGCACCAATAGCCATATATGAAGCATTACTTTTTACCGAGCTGGCCAAATACACCGCCACTTGCGATAGTATTATTCGTCCCTCAGGCATACCAATTTGAGTAACAGCTTGAAAGGCATTAGTCGCCAACAACAAAGCATTAGCGTTGGCATTGCCTATATCCTCACTGGCAAAAATCACCATACGGCGTGCTATAAATTTAGGGTCTTCGCCTCCCTCAAGCATCCGTGCCAACCAATACACAGCCCCGTTAGGGTCGCTGCCCCGCATTGATTTTATAAACGCCGAAATAATATCGTAGTGCTGTTCGCCGCTTTTATCGTACATGGCCATTTTGTTTTGGGCGGCATCCATTACAATATCATTGGTTATCAGGCGTTTTTCGCCTGTTTGCTGGTTAATGGCAAGTTCCAACAAATTTAGCAGCTTGCGTCCGTCGCCACCACACAGATGGAAAAGAGCATCGGTTTCTTGCACTTCAATATCCAATGTTTTTAATACCTCATCAGTTGTAATGGCACGTTGCAAAATCTCGTTCAATTCTTTATCGCCCAAAGCCTTTAAAATATATACTTGGCAGCGCGATAGGAGGGCTGATATAACCTCAAACGATGGATTTTCGGTAGTAGCACCCATCAATATTATTTTACCACGCTCAACGGCTGATAGCAAAGCATCTTGCTGGGCTTTGTTAAAGCGGTGTATCTCATCAATAAACAATATGCTTTTGCCTACGGTTTCGGTTTTTTCAAACACGGCGCGCACCTCTTTTACCCCTGCCTGTATGGCACTAAGTCCAAAAAAGGGTAGTTGCATATAGTTGGCTATCAGTTGTGCCAGTGTGGTTTTGCCCACCCCCGGAGGCCCCCAAAATATTAGCGAGGGAACAGTACCGCTCTCGATAGCTTTGCGCAATACTGCGCCTTCGCCCACCAAATGTTCTTGTCCTGTATAGTCCTCCAACGTTTGCGGGCGCATACGCTCGGCCAATGGGGGAAGTGTTATATCATTTTTCATTGGTCATTTACCATTTATAAGTACTGTTTAGAATTTGACCTTTCCGCAATCAATCTTTGTCAATATGATGTTTTCTGTATGAAAATACCAATCTATTTCCCAATTATTGTTTTTAAAGATAAATGAGAAAAAGTTAGCATGGCTGCCATCTTTTAATATTTCTAAGCTGTCACCATCTTGTAATTCATAATCAAAATCAAAATCAAAACAATTACGTTTATTCAATTCTTTTACAAAAAGCTCTGCTGTAATATCTTTACTTAACATTTCAGATGGATAATAAAGACAAAAAATATCCATAATAGCGGCTCCTTCAAAAAATTGAGAATTATATTTCTTTGCTCCTCCATATTTGCTTAAAACCCATACATATAAAGGTTGATGAAGTTCAGGATGCTTTTCCTTCCATCGTTTTGATTTTTTGTGATGTATAGTAGGTTGTGGTGGCTCATTTTCACAACTACACAGTATTAGGTTTTCAGTTATTTTACACATTATGGTCTTTTAAAATTTAACCTTTCCTTCTTTATACACTTCATAAGTTTCAGAGAATTGGAGGATGTAACCTTCATGCCATTCTTCGTTTTTAAATACAAATGAAAGGTAAGGGTGGAAATTATTTTTTATATTAATCTGTAAAATGTCTTTTTCATAAGGTTGATACTCAAAATCAAAACAGTTTCTTTTGTTTAGTTCCTATAAAACACAGAAAGAACTAATAGTTTCACTTAGCCATTTACTCGGAAAAGCTATACTTCCAACCTCAGTACCTTGGTACAAACCTTTATACTTTTGCAATGTCCACCTATATTCGATAATTTCTATAATTCCCTGATTTGCTTCCCATTTCTTTGATTTTTTATGGTGTATGATGGGCTGAGGGGGCTCATCTTCACAAGTACAAAGAATTAGGTTTTTAGTTATTTCACTCATATAGAGTTTTGTTTAAAAGTTAAACAAAGACAAGTTTTGAAATTTACTAAAAGAGAATTAAAAATCTCAATGCTTCACTACCTCAATTTTGGTATACCTAAACACTAGGGCTTTATCGGGTTTTACGTCTGTGTTCATACTATAATCTTTGGGTATGCCTTTAGTTTGGTAGTAGCTGCCTGTTAAGCGTACTCTTTTCTCAGAAGTTTCACCTTCCCAGTAGCTATCAGGCACTTCTAAATCAGGGGAGGCGGGTTCAATAAAAATACAGTCGGTATCTAAAATTTCGGCATCAGGATTTTTTCGGGGTAGGGGTAACCAATTGGCACAATCGCACGCCCACGCTATATAGCTGACTTCTATCGTTTCTACTTTATCACTTAGGTTTCTAGGGTATTCCCAAAACATGATAGTGCGTCGGCTAAATATGTATCCAAAAAAAACCATAAGCAGAGTAAATATTGCTACTGATAACCAAAGGGCTATTTTTTTTAGATTGTTTTTATGCGCGACATCGCTATATTATAAAGAATTAATAACGAATATAGATTTTGCACATCAGTATATGAAAACCAAAAAAGAAATTGTAGAAAACTGGCTTACTCGCTACACCGATAGCCCTCTGGAAAATTTTGGTGAGTATATTTTGCTTACCAATTTTAGCAACTATGTTGAGCGTTTTGCCAAGCATTTTAAAGTAAAAATATTTGGTAAGGGTAAGGCTATGCAAATGGCTACTGCCAATAATATAAGCATTATAAATTTTGGTATGGGCAGCCCCAATGCCGCTACTGTAATGGATTTGTTGAGTGCTATACACCCCAAAGCTGTATTGTTTTTGGGCAAATGCGGCGGACTGAAACGCAAAAATAAAATTGGTGATTTGATATTACCCATTGCAGCCATACGCGGCGAAGGAACATCAAACGACTATTTACCACCCGAAGTGCCTGCACTGCCAGCTTTTGCTTTACAAAAGGCGATAAGCAGCACTATACGTGAATTTCAGCGTGATTACTGGACGGGGACGGTATACACTACTAACCGCCGTGTTTGGGAACACGATAAGGATTTTAAAAAATACCTGCGCATTTTGCGCGCTATGGCGGTAGATATGGAAACGGCCACCATTTTTACGGTAGGGTTTGCTAACGAAATTTCGACAGGGGCTTTGCTATTGGTGAGCGACCAACCTATGATTGCCGAAGGTGTAAAAACAACCGAGAGCGACAAAAAAGTAACGGAAGATTTTGTAGAAACACATTTGCAAATAGGCATTGAGGCTTTGTGCAAACTACGTGATGATAATATAACGGTGAAACATTTGAAGTTTTAGCCTACTCTTTGTTGGGTGATGGGATAGCTTCGAGCGGTGCGGCAGGTGCTTTGCAATACGTTAAGCCTAACTCTTTGCACAGTTGCAGTAACTTTTCTATTCCTTGGGGGCTAAAACCGTATTTTGGGATGCGAATGAAATAATCATCGCCTGCTTCTATATAGTTAGAGTGGTTATGGGCAGGCAGGTATTCATCAGCAACCAGATAATTGCAGCTAAAACAAACATTAATACTGCTTTTTATTGCGCCTTTGTGGTAGAAAACAAAACCCAAGTGAGGATCGAAACAGGCTGAAGTGCCCTCGCCATAGGTAGCTGTATCGGTAACTGTGGCTATTAGTTTTTGCGTTTGTTGGGGTGTTAATTTTTTAGGATTCTTTGCGCTTCTATCCAATTTGTTTTTATAAATAATTAAGCGCCCTCCATCGCCCTTAAAATCATAGGCTACAATGCTATCGTAGGGTAAGTTTTTATAAGGGTTGTAGTTTTGTAAGTGTTTGTATTTATCTAGTAAATCAATAGCGTCTTTTAGCACCTCATTAAACACTATAATAGTGTCGGTATCAGTTATTTTAACAACCATTTCGCTCATTATTTCATAATGGTCGTAATAGTAGTCGTTGAACGTTTTATTATCCTTATTTGATTTATCGTCAATATGTTGTGGATTTACTATTCCATCAAAGCTGCCATCTTCTCGTATAAGAATAGGTTGATTGTTTGAAAAATAATATTCAGCAACTATTGAAAAAAGTATGGGTGTATTGTTGTTAAAATCTCTAACGGTGGTAATTTTATTAACCTTACTAATATGATTATCTATTAGCCATACGTAGGTGGCTACCGTATCGTTCCCGTTATAGTCTAAATACTTATAAGGTTCGGTTTTATGTTTATTAATCCAGTTGGCAATGCTGTCAATCTCAGTAATAATCTTGGGTGGTTTTTCGTGTATTTGTGCTGAAAGCAGAGCGGGAAGAAGTGAAGCAAAAAACAGGTAAACAAATTTTTTCATTGTCAATATTAGTTTAGTCTTATACCAACGCAATATTTAGCACTCCAAGTACAATTAGCAGTTTATAGTAGTTGTCGGTTTGGCGAAAGTGCTTTTCGTTGGTCGAAAAAATAAAATAGAACATCCATACAAAAATACCTGCAAACGATGCTGCAAAGTAGAAGGATGAATAGTTGGGCGAAAGGTGGTGGTATAAAAAATAGCCAATGGGTACACACAGCAACATAAGCGGGGCAACCAACCATTTTGTTTTTTTGATGCCGAACTTTACGGGAAAGGTTTGGTAGCCAAACAGCATATCGCCTTTTATGGCTTCAATATCTTTAACAATCTCGCGTATCAGGGCTATAAGTCCGATATAAGTAGCATATAGCACTATCAGTTTATTTATTTCCCAATAGAATATACAAATGGATAAAAACGCACTTACTGCCAAAAACGAGGCGCAGAAATTTCCTAATAAAGGTAGTTTTTTTAGTTTGTGTGAGTAAAACCAAAGTAAAAAGGTAAGCAACACATAAAACAAGGCTAATTTTATATTGAGCAATAGGCCTATAAAAACAGCCAGTGTATTGCATACCATATAAGCGTTGATGGCAAAACGCTTGCTTATAATTTTGTTTAGTATAACTTCTTCGCTGTGGTTGGCAAGGTCTTTTTCGTAATCGTAAAAGGCATTGATAAGGTAGCCTCCAGCAATTATTAACGATGTGCTAAACACTATCCAATGCAGTTGTGGGTTACTTAGTACCTGCAAGGGGGTATAGTGGTGCGGGTTAAGTATTTTAATGGCCGTTAGATATTGCGCAGCCGCAATAAGCAATAGGTTGTACCACCTAACCAAACTAAAAAAAACAAGGGACTTAATTACAAATACCCTTTGTTTGCTGTTGAAGTATGTGGCCATTTATGCTTCAAAAGTCGGAAAATAAAAGGAGAACTTTTAAGGGGTTCGATAAAAATGTTGGTTTGCACTCAGTTCGACAGGTTAAAAACCTGTCGCTATTTATACCCTAACGGGTTTACTGACTGGTATGAATAGAATCGGGTTTCAACCCGATGAATATTTTTACGAAGCTGATGCTTCATTATTAATGGCTCGAGCGGAAGCTCGAGCCATTAATAGTATCTCTTAATTAATAAAACTTTTTAAAGCCTATAAGCCTGCGTACACCTGCTATAGTTTCGGCAGCACTTGCACGGGCAGTATCAGTTCCTTTTTTCAGTGCTTTAGCTATATAATCGTTGTCGTTTTCTATGGCAGTAATTTTTTCGCGTATGGGTGCTACAAAAGCATCCATATCTTCGGCTAACTGCATTTTAAAATCACCGTAACGTATAGTACAGGTATTGTACAAATTGTCAAAATGATTGTAAGTTTCTTGGGTAGAAACCAACGCCATCAAATCAAACAGGTTTTGTATAGGTTCGGGTTTGGCTTGGTTGGGTTCGGTAGGGCCACTATCGGTTACCGAGCGTTTCATTTTCTTTATAATCTCATCGCGAGTGTCGCGCAAGAAAATTGCAGTGTTTTCGCCGTTACTTTTGCTCATCTTGCCCTTACCGTCAAGCCCGGGTACTTTTACCAATTTACTTCCAAAGTTGAATGCTTGTGGCTCAGGAAAAAACTCTTCTTTATACAAATGGTTGAAACGGTTTCCAAAAGTACGAGCCATTTCCAAGTGTTGCTCTTGGTCTTTGCCCACAGGTACTTTTGTAGCCCTGTGTATTAATATATCTGCCGACATAAGCACAGGGTAGGTAAGCAAACCTGCATTTATATTATCGGGTTGACTTTTAGCCTTGTCTTTAAATGTAGTTACACGTTCCAACTCGCCTTTGTAGGCCACCATATTAAGGTATAAGTACAGTTCGGCAATTTCGGGTATATCGCTTTGTATGTATAAAGTAGCCACCTCAGGGTCTAAGCCTGCGGCCAAATATTCTACCAAAACGGTTTTTACATTGCTTTGTAAATCAACAGGGGTAGTATGGGTAGTAAGCGAGTGCCAATCAGCTATAAAAAAATAGCTGTTGTGCTGGTGCTGCATTTTTAAAAAGTTGACTACTGCACCAAAATAGTTGCCCAAGTGCAGTTTGCCCGTGCTGCGTATTCCGCTTACTACTATCTCCTTCATGGGGCGAAGATAATAGTTTCACCTTTTTGAGGCTATAAATAGTAAAATGAAATCGTCGAAAATTCTTTTAAGTGATAACAACCTCACCTTTCAGTCAGAAATTTCATTACCCTTTTTGTTTTTTGGTAACGTACAACAAATAGTTTAGGGTAGTAAAACCAATAAAATATAGTGCTGACATGATGTATATATTGATATGTTTAGGTATTAAATCTCCTTCGAGGTAATAAATAGCGAAACTATAGGGGCTAAAGTATACATACTTTGTTCTTAGTGCCATCATAGTACCAATAAATACAGTGAAACCAACACCCATAGGTATTAAAAATTTCTTAAACTGTAAACCTAACAGGTATTGAAACGATAATATGGGCAAGCAGGTAAGCAATGCTTTTCCACTTTCAGTTATTAGAAACGAAAAAGGAACCATATCGTTGGGCAACTGACCTTCTAACACAAGGCAGGGTATAAAACCTAATAGAAGAACACCAATATTTAAAACTGTAAAAATTAGTATTGCTATTAGTAACAACACCGTGTATTTGGCAAAGAAAATACGAGTGAAACTTTGTGGTGTAGTATGCACTTGTTTCCAGTTGTTATTTTTAAACTCAACCTGGGTTATAAGGCTGCCTATTAAAATAAATCCTATGGGTAAAAGAAAGCTTGTAAATGGTCTTGTTGTTTGCATAAACAAAGGCATCCAACTATTAATATCACCTATGTTTTCTAATTTGTTTAGGTGCATATTTATAGATAAATACCGTATAGTAAATACAATAGGTAAAAATAAGCTGCCTATAATACTAACCCAAAGTACTGCACTGCGTTTTAACTTCAATAATTCACTTTGTACACTATAAATAAATTTCATATTTAGATTTATTGGGTTAAGTGCATAAAAATTGATTCAAGGTCGTTTTTTGTAGTAGCAACTTCATAGATGCTTATGTTGTTATCCACTAATTGTTTTATAACTGCTGCAGTAGTTGGGTTATCTACTTTTGCAATGCTAATTGCATCACCTTTAAAGCTCACCTGTATATTAGTCGCCACAAGTATATCAGTAGCTTTAGAGTTGTTATCGGTAATAATGTTTATTGATGTTGTATGCGCTTGCTTATCATTAAGTTCTTTTAATGTACCCTGAAATAAAAGACTACCCTTGTTTATAATACCTACATGGGTAACAAGTTTTTCAACCTCGGCCAACAAGTGGCTGGATATAACCACGGTAATTCCAAACTCGGTATTTATTCGTCGTATTAATTCTCTAATTTCAATAATACCATTCGGGTCGAGGCCATTAGTGGGCTCGTCAAGTATCAAAAGTTTAGGGTTGTGCAATATGGCAATGGCAATACTTAGCCTTTGCTTCATACCTAAAGAAAACTGGTTTACTTTTTTGTTTTTAACGTTTTGTAAGCCTACAATTTCTAATACTTCGGTAATTCGTTCTTTTGGACATTGATATACTTTTTGCAATATGCGCAAATTATCGGTGGCTGATAGGTGGGCGTAAAATGAAGGCGACTCTATAAGCGAGCCAATTTGGGCTAATGTCGCCACCCTATTTTTTTCGAAGGGAGCATTGAAAACAGATATTGAGCCTTCTTGCTTTTTTAGTAGACCTAATAGTAAACGTAGTGTGGTTGTTTTACCCGCGCCATTTTGTCCCAAAAACCCATAAATACTTCCATAAGGTACTTGAAGGTTTAAAGCGTTTACCACAGGATCTCCTTTAGTAAAATGGTAAGTAAGATTAGAGGTTTCGATACAGTTCATACTGATAATTTATGAATAAATAGGAATGGTGGTTACTGATGTATATCAGATTAAGCGTTTACAATTGAAAAAAATTGTGTGAAATAAAATATTATTATAAATAAACTAAGAAAATACTTAGCCCGCTTGTCCAGCCAGTAAATACATGGCAGCCATACGTATAGCCACACCGTTTTCTACTTGTTGCAGTATAATACTATGGTCGGTACTGTCGGCTACTTCGCTGCTTATCTCAACGCCCCTGTTTATAGGGCCTGGGTGCATAATGGTAATTTCTTTATTCAGCGAGTTTAAAATATCCAATGTCAACCCGTATTGAAGGGTGTATTCGCGTAGGGTAGGGAAGTATTTTATATCCTGTCTTTCAAGCTGTATGCGCAGCATATTGGCCACATCACACCATTGTAGGGCACGGCGTAAGTTGTGTTCTACCTTTACCCCAAGACTTTCAATGTGTTTCGGGATAAGGGTGGTAGGGCCGCACACCATTACTTCAGCACCTAGTTTTTGCAGGCAAAGTATATTGCTAATAGCCACACGGCTGTGCATTATATCGCCCACTATTACTACTTTTTTGCCCGCTACATCACCCAGTTTTTCACGTATACTATACGCATCAAGCAGGGCTTGTGTGGGGTGTTCGTGCGTGCCGTCGCCCGCATTTATTATTTGTGCCTTTATGTGTTTGCTTAGGAAAACGCAAGCCCCCGGTTTGGGGTGACGCATCACCACCATATCTACCTTCATGGCTAATATGTTGTTTACCGTATCTATAAGCGTTTCGCCTTTTGATACCGATGATGATGATGCCGAGAAGTTTACAATATCAGCACTAAGGCGTTTTTGTGCCAACTCAAAAGAGATACGGGTACGGGTACTATTCTCGAAAAATATATTGGCTATGGTAACATCTCGCAGACTAGGAACTTTTTTAATAGGCCTATTAATTACTTCTTTAAAAGTATCGGCGGTTTCAAATATCAACTGTATATCATCGGCGTTGATATTTTTAATACCTAATAGGTGGTTCGAGGTTAGTCTGCTACTCATTATCTGTTATTAGCAATACTTGGTTATTTTGGTGTATAGGGTCAAAAAATACCTTCACTTTGTCGTTAGCCCTTGTATCTACTTGGCTGCCCACATAGTCGGGTTCAATGGGTAGCTCGCGGCTATAACGGCGGTCTACCAATGCCATCAGTTCTACTCGGCGTGGGCGACCATAAGCAGTAAGCGCATCCATTGCAGCACGTACGCTTCGGCCTGTATACAATACATCATCTACCAGTACCACATCTTTACCTTCAATCAAAAAATTGATGGTGTTTTTGCTAGGTATTAAGGGTTCGCCTCGGCGGAAATCATCACGGTGAAATGTGGTGTCCAACTCGCCAAAAGGTATGTTGTTATTGCCTGTTATTTGGGTTACTTTTTCCCAGATAACACGGGCAAAATGCACTCCGCGCGGTTGCAGTCCAATAATAACTGTTTGACTGAAATCGCCATGATGTTCGTACAATTGGAAGGCCAGCCTTTGCAGGATGATGCTAAGTTTTTGGCTGCTGAGTAATACTTTGTCTTCCAAACGGTGTAGGGATTATTGGCATCAAAAATAGTATTTTTAATGTGAGTTGTGAAATAAGCCTGCTTTTAGATGTGATTTTTGATGGATTGGGCTTCTAATTGCAGTATTAAAAGCTGACGCTTTAAAGATTGTACGGCACGAGCGGACGCTCGAGCCAGCGTGGGAGATAAGTCAAATTTTAGACGTGAATTTGTGCCCTCTTTTTTCTTTTTATATCTCTAATGTTTAGCCACACACTGGCAATGGTTGCTAGTACAAGGGCTGATAGAGTGCCGTAATCAACCAAAGTTTGGTTTAGATTTAGCCCTGTTAGTTTTAGTATCAGAAAGTGGGTGTACGATTGGCTATTGTCAACAATGCCCATTTGTTCTCTTATTTGCCAATGGTAATCGGTGCAGGCACAATAGCCCCAACCGTACCAAATGCCTAGTATAAACCACGATGAATAGGTGAGCAATATGCTGTAAAGGTTTAGCCTGCGGGTTCGTTTCCATGCCCAACCCAGTAGATTGAGCAGCATAAAGGCAGTATGAAACACAAAAAAGAAGATATTAAGAAATGCCAGCATAGTGGGTAAACGCAAAAGTGTAATTAAAACTTATGGGTAGGCTCAAATTAATTGTATTAAAAGCTGACGCTTTAGGATTGTTCGGCACGAGCGGACGCTCGAGCCAGCTTGGGAAATTTAATTGAATTTTAGATGGATTGGGTTTCTAACTCCTGTATTTAAGCACTCAAATTAATTGTACTAAAAGTGGACGCTTTAAGATTGTTTGGTACAAGCGGATGCTCGAGCCAGTATAGATATTTTTATTCTTTAGGTAAAAACCCACCCAAAAAGTATACAAAAGGAAAAAGCGTAACGCCTATTTGTCGCTCAAGTATCGACTCAAAGCACATAGCAAAAACAAACATGGCTGCTGCTGCCCACAATAGGGGCGATGTTTTTTTGTAGCGAATGATAGGAAACACAATAACAAACAGCAGAAACAAACTGTACAAAATGCCCATTTGCACCGCATTTTCTATAAACTGGTTGTGTGGCATCACACGGTTTTCTTCCCACAATACCGAGTTTCTGCGGTCGTATTCGGCGGCCATTTCATTGCTTAGGTCGCCTGCCCCAACACCAATAATAGGGTGTTGTTTTATAATGTTAGTCCCTGTTTTCCAAGCCTCCAATCGCATACTAAATGAGCGGTGATTAATATCGCCACCATCACGGTTTATCTGCACATCGCGCACCGAGTTGATTATTTTGTTTTGAAAAGAAGGTACAGCAAAATAGGCTACCACAGGTATAAGTGGCAAGGCTATAAGCAGTAACCAAACTGCCTTACGTTTGCGGTTTTGCCACACAATATGCAGCACCAAAACGCCCAAACCTCCATACAGCGCAACTAGACCTGTACGGGCGCTAAGCAGGTGTATGATGATGAAATTTAGAAGGGCTAAGCCACCAAATACCCAACGGTCTTTGGCAAACAAAACAGGTGTTTTTTCTTTTAGGACGAAAAATACACTGCAAATAATGGCAAAGCTACTAAGCACCCCAAAATAAATATGCGATATACCCTTACCAATAGGCCATACGGGTACTGATTTTGATTCTATCAGGCTAGCGTTAATTGCTTCAAAATTATTGAAGTAGTGTATGGCACTACCCACAGCAAAAAAGCTGATTACACAACTAAAAAACAGAAATATACCCCAAACTTGTTTTTTGTTGAGTGTTGTAACTGATGCCATGCCAATAGGCAATAGCAATAGGGTGAGCTTACGCGAGGTTATATTCAACCAATTGGCCGTGTCATCACTATACAAACCACTGGCTAAAAGCCACAGCCAAAGTATAATAAACAAAAGGGTAGGGGGCGAAGTGAGTTTTTTAAGGTTTTGGGCAAATTTACCATCAACCAAAAGAGCAAAGGTGCACAACACTGTGCCTATACTAAGAAAAAACGGGCTAACCTCGAACAAAGGAAAACCTAGGCATATAAGAATACACCCTGTTACAAAATAGTATTTTTTTATGGATGCCAGTAGCTGCACGCAGGGGCAAATATAGTGCTATTGGGCGTAGCTAAGGCTTAGTTTTGCACGACTATTATTTTTTACGCCTAAGGTTTGGGCGGCTTCGGGCGAAATCATTAACAAAATAGCTTTATCATCAGTTTGCAATTTGCCTACCACGCGCACGTATACACTTTTGCTGTTGGCAGGGTTATTAACCAATATTATTGTTCCTACTTTGGCGGTGGTGTGCAAGGCTATGTTTTTATCCTTATCAGGAAAACTATCGTCAATAATCATTGCAAACCCAGTTTCTTTCACCTCTTTGGTTTCACCTGTGTTAGATTGCTCTTCAACAGGTGTTTCTATTTCTTGTTTTTTAGCTTCAATAGGTTTTGCTTCTTTTTTCTCTTCTTTGGGGTTTTGGGTAGCTTTTGGAAGTTCTTTTTTCTTTTCGCCTTTGCGTATCAAAAGTTTTTGCCCTACTTCAATCATGCTGCTTTCAAGGTCATTAAGGCTCATTAGCTCACTTACACTAATGCTGTAGTAGGTAGCTATTCTGTACATGGTTTCGCCGGCTTTTACTTGGTGGTAAAAATCATCTTCTCCATAGTGTAAATCCCAGTTAAATTTATCGCCATCTTTTGGTTCAGGTTGGTCTGCATCAGGAGTATCTTCTTTTGTTTGCGGTTTTTCAGCAGGCTTATTGTCTTTCTTTTCGTTCTTTTTAGGAGGGATAATCTTTTCTTTTTCTTCTTTTGGGCTAGGCACAGGTTTAGCTTCCTCTTTGGGTGCACTATTACCTTGTATCAATTTTCCGTTTTCTATGCTTGAAAACGTCGTAGACGGTGAAGGTTTAACATTTTTAAGAGGAATGTATAGCAACTGCCCGTTTTGCAAAGCAGGTAACATACCTGTATTGGCTTCTAAAATTTCTTGTATACTTACTTTGTATACCTTACTTAGGGCAAAAAGAGTTTGGCGGTTTTCTACTTCATGTATAATGAAATAGTTACCATTAATTTGGGCAATACCTACCGAATCTTGTGGTTTGGGGGTGATTGCTTTTCCTGTTTGCCAGCATATAAAAAATGCTAAAACTGATGCTAAAAAATGTTTCATAAACTTTACAGTGCAAACTTAACAGCTTCATGGCTGAAAATATTGCCTTTAAGCGTAATTTTGTATCACTTATGCGCAGAATAACAACGTTTTTAACACTACTACTGCTTGCAGCACAGGCATTTTCGCAGGATAGCCTTCAAAAAGCTGTGAAGAAATATAAAATTGTAAAATTTTCTATACACGAAGAAATAGCACCTTCGGCTACGCGCATTACTACTAAGGCTTTGGAAGAGGCCGAACGATTGAATGCTGATTTGATTATTCTGGATATGGATACCTACGGCGGTTTGGTTTCTGATGCCGATTCTATCCGTACACGCATCTTAAAAAATAAAATACCTGTATATGTTTTTGTTGAGAACAATGCAGCATCGGCAGGGGCATTAATATCTATCGCCTGCCATAAAATATTTATGAGCAAAACAGCATCAATAGGTGCTGCTACTGTGGTAGGAGAAGGCGGACAAAAAGCCCCCGATAAGTACCAAAGTTATATGCGTAGTAAAATGCGTGCTACTGCCGAAGCTCGCGGACGTAACCCTGATATTGCTGAGGCTATGGTAGATGAAGATATTGTGGTTCCGGGTGTGAGCGACTCAGGCAAAATATTAACATTAACCACCAGCGAAGCCATAAAAAATGGTTTTTGTGATGGGCAAGCCGAAAGTATAGAGGAGGTTTTGAAACTATCAAACATTACCGATTATGATATTGTAGAAGTAAAACCTGATACCATTGATGGTATAATGGGCTTTTTGCTGCACCCCGGTACAAGCGGTGTGTTATTATTAGTAATATTTTTAGGCATATACTACGAGTTGCAAAGCCCCGGCTTGGGCTTTCCTAGTATTATAGCATTGGCCGCAGGTGCGCTGTACTTTGCTCCGCTTTATCTTGAAGGGTTGGCTAATAACTGGGAAATTTTGATGTTTATAATAGGCTTAGGGTTGCTACTGGTAGAGATTTTTGCTATACCTGGGTTTGGCATAGCAGGTATTAGCGGCATAGTGCTCATTTTTGTTTCGCTAGTACTGGGTTTGGTGCGCAACGTTACTTTTGATTTTAGTTTTGAAGGTACAGGCGAGTTGGGATGGGCAGTGATACGCGTAATGGCATCATTAGGCGGGTTTGTGCTGTTTCTTATTCTGTTTGGAGCTTCTTTTTTCAAATCGAAACTATTTCAGCGAATGGTATTGGCCGACGACCTTTCTGAAAGTAGGGTAAATGTAATTGAGCGTCCAACGGTTGAGTTTGGCAATGAGGTTATAGGTAAAGAAGGCGTAGCCTTCGACAACCTAAAACCCCAAGGCAAAATACGTGTGGAGGGTAAAATATACCCTGCCACATCAATGGGCGAGTTTATAGAAAAAGATACAGTCGTGCTAGTTATAAAAGAGCTGGGCGGCCTTTTGGTAGTGCGTAAGGTAGGTTAGCATCTACCTATCTACCCTAAATTTTACCCTGCTTATGGCGTTGTTGCTTTTTAGCACCGCTATATAAAAGCCTTGTGCAAGCTGTTTAGTATTTATTGTGTGGTGCAAGGCAAGCGCATTACTACTAAATATTGTTTTTCCTGATAAAGATATAATGCTGATATTAAAGGGGGCTTGTTCAGCACTTCCTTCTATATACAATACGTTTTGGGCAGGGTTGGGATATAGGGTAATATTAGCTGTGCTTACGTTTTCATTTATATTAGTAGTTCCCGTTTTACATTTCGCATCGGTAAGTAATTGCTCAAATTTGGGGTTCAAAATATCCTGATTCCAAATTTCCCAATAGCAAATACCATCGTCTATGGCCAATTGTAGTGCAGCGGGCATACCGCCTTCGCCAAACTTAGCCGAGTCGGCAGTGCCGCTATTGGCAAATTGTACCCCTGTAAACTTATTGTCTTTGGCCGAGCGTTGGCTAATGGCGTATTGTGCAGGATACACCGTTTTTGCATTCTTCTGTGTCCACCACCAAGCATTTGCCCCATACCTGCTGCCAATAGTTGCCGTAGCGTATGCGTACACCGAGTCGGCAACGACATTGCTACCGTTTACAGGGTGAAAATCGTTTGATAGGTAATGATTTGGGAAAGCAGCATTAAACGCATCAATACACACTCTCCACGATGTTGTCATTTTTTCATCCGTATACCCTGCATCGGCTAGTGTAGGTATTGACTGGAAGGGCAATTGCATCTCAAACCCATTACTTGTAGAGTTGCTTATGTATACCAACTGTATAGTAGTATCGTTTTTGTATTGATTGCCCAAAGCAGCTACAAACTCACTCCATTGGGCTAGATAAATACTATCCCAAGGCATAGCAATAGTATCGGTTTTTGGCACAGTAGCAATAAGTCGCTCGACACCTTTATCAAACAACCAACGGGGTACTGCTGGGCCATTTCCAATGCCTAGCGATATTTTCTTCCCATATTTTTTTGCTGCTGTTATTTGTCCGTCAATCAAAGTCCAAGTAAAGTTATTATCCGCAGGTTCAAGCAAATTCCAAGGCACACGCACCAAAATACCTTTTACAAAAGGTTTGGCGGCCACAGAAGGGTCAACCGAGCCATTACCTGTGCCCATGGTGGGCCCACAACTGCAATATACACCAGTTGGTGGCGGGTAGTTTTGTGCATTGCTTTGAAGTGTAACTGAAAGTAGAAGTATGAAAATTAAGTATACAAAAGTTCTCATTTTTTAGTGCTTTGCTTTATAGTCTTATCAATCAGCAAAAGGTTGTGAAAATATAAGTTTTATTTTTAAACATTATTTTGTTAAATTTACAAACAAAAATAAGTAATGCCTTCACCTGCAAACATTCGTCACGCCGATTTACCCCTGCACTATGGCAAAGTGCCCGAATGGCTGCACAAACGTATGGGCATATTGGGTGGTGCTATTGTTGAAGCTGTGGTATTAGAATACGGGAAATCGGCCTTTATAAGCCGCATGGCCGATCCTTTTTGGTTTCAGTCGTTAGGCTGTGTGTTGGGTATGGATTGGCACTCATCAGGCATTACCACATCGGTAATGGGCGCGTTGAAACGAACGGTTAACCCTCGATTTAATGAGTTGGGTATTTATATATGCGGAGGCAAGGGAAAACAATCTACTCAAACACCGCAGGAGTTAATGGCTTTATCAGACCGAACAGGATTAAACGGAACTGAACTGGTGCACAGCAGCAAACTGGCTGCCAAGGTGGATAACACCGCCATACAAGATGGTTACCAAATATACTTGCACAATTTTGTGGTGAGCAGCGAGGGGGAGTGGGCTGTAGTGCAACAAGGCATGAACGATGCTAACGGAATGGCGCGCCGCTACCATTGGCACTCAAAACAGGTGAAATCGTTTATAGAAAACCCGCACACTTTTATTTACGGTAAAAATCAAGGGCAGATACTAAACCTTACTGATACATTGGCTGAGGGTGCAAAAACAGTAATGCTTGCCTTAACCAAAGAAAAACCTGCACAACTACTTAGCGAAATGCACAAAATTGTGATGCCCCGCCACCACGATGTACAAGCAAAAGATGTGAACCTGAAACGCTTGGGGGCAATACTAACCTTGGCACACAATACGGATTTGAAAGATTTTGAATCGCTATTGATGTTGCAGGGAGTGGGGCCGCGCACTATACAATCGTTGGCATTGGTGAGTGAGGTGATACACGGCACGCCATCACGGTTTAACGACCCTGCGCGGTTTTCGTTTGCGCACGGCGGAAAAGACGGGCATCCGTTTCCTGTACCCTTAAACGTGTACGATGAAACTATAAGTATTTTACAGAACTCGGTAGAGAAAGCTAAACTGGGCGATGATGATAAACGGCGGGCCATAAAAAGCCTTAGCCTTGTGGCGCAACGTATGGAAAAGGACTTTGAACCCGATGAAGGTGCTTTCGATGATGTAATAGCCAAAGAAAGAAGCGAATCGTACAAGTATGGTGGACGAACCGTATTTGGTGTAGCGAAACCACCCAAAGGGCAATTGCATTTGTTTTAATAATTATAAAATTCAAAGCTGCTAGGGTGAAAATAATTATTTTCGATATAAGTTATAAAGAGAACTTTGCCTTATAGTTTTTTATTTCAACTAGCACATTTAGCAAAGTTGTTTTAATTGTGTCCTGATCTGTTGATAAATCAAAGGAATTACAAGTATACCGATCACCTTTAAGATGATTTTGGCTGAATGGTTTACCTGAAAATTCTATATCCTTTAGCATTTTATTGAATAAAAAAGTTGAACTTTCTTTATTCCTACCAAAAATTTCAATTTCAATTGTAGGTCGATCAAAATAAACATCAACCGAAACTTGAAATCCATTGATTACATAATCAAAAACTAGACATCTATTTTGATAGACCCACGTCTTATTACTATCTGTATCTACTTCGTTGGTACTAAAAAAATCATAAAGATAATGTAGCTTTTTTAATGAAATATCAGTTAATATCTCATTATACATTTCACTAGCAAATTCTAATGATCTAGGCTTGAGGGTTGTATCAAGTTTTTTTTGTAAATCCTCGAAAAGTAGTTTAAATCCGTTAGCAGTAAAATCGCGAGCCTGCAAAAGGCTTAATGGGGGAGTTAGATCTTTTAAACTTAAATCATAGTATACAAGTGGGATGGTCTTGTCATCAACAAACCCAGCTCCAGATTCAAAATAAACCCACAAGTTTCCAATCGATTTTTTTGTTATTAATGAAATTATAACTTTTGAAGTACTTAAGTGGTTCTTAATTTCACTTATCCATGTTTGGCCTCCTTCAAGGTCTCTACCAGAAACATAAACACGGGTATTAGGAAAAGTTGTTTCAATAATATCTTTTAATTTTTCAGCAATGTCTTGGTTTTCACTATTATGACTAACCAATATGTCAAGTTTCATAAAATAAATTTCAAAACCAATAATATGAAAAATTATTGGTTTTCTTTTATCTACCATTAACTCTTCAATTTGTATGCAACATTTTATTTTGGAAGTATAACTAGCTAAACTACCCAAAGGGCAGTTGAATTTGTTTTAGAAAGTTACAAAGCCCTTTGCAGTCGGATATTACTGCAAAGGGCTTTGAATATATTAAACGGAATGATAAACTTCTTTTATTCGGGTAGGCTTAGAAAGGGTGTTTTGCCATCAGTGATAATAGTTTTTGCATTGGGCGATGTGCAAAGGTTTTTAAATGCCTCTATTTGGTAGTACTTTATAGTCATGTTGCTTAATGATTTGTTTATCAACTCATTTGCTTCTCTTGTTCCTTCAGCTTCAAGTATGCTGGCTTGTTTTTTACCTTCAGCAGTTATAATTACAACTGACTTATCGGCTTCGGCAGCAATTACAACGGCAGTTTTTCTACCCTCGGCTTCAATAGCCCTACGATTGGCTTCTTGACGTTCGCGGGCAAGTATAAATTCCATTCGCAGGGCATCTTGTTCTGCCGAAAGTTTCTCTTCAATTGCTTTTGAAAGGCTTGGAGGCAAGGTTATACTTTTCATTAAAACGGCTTCAATGTTAAAACCCCTTTCATCAAGCACATCCATCATTTTTTCTTTTATTTCTTTCTCAATCCTTGCCCGTTCAGAGCTGTGCATATCTTTAGCGTAAAAGCGTGCACAAACATCGGCTGAGGCTGAGCGGAACACGGGCAGTATAAGTACCTGTTGAAAGTCTAAACCAACAGTTTCGAGTATCTTGGGTATCTCTTGTTTTTTTACGCTATAAAGAATAGAAATTTCTGATTTTATGGTAAGCCCCTCCTTGCTTGGCAATCCTACCTCAATTTCTAAGTTTATAGTGCGCACAGGAACTTTAATGACGGTGGAAGCAAATGGGTTGAAAAAGCGTATTCCGGGCGATAATACTTTTTTATTCAGTTTTCCGAAGGTGCGTTTTACCCCCACCTCGTCTTGAATGATTCTTGTACAACTGCTGAAAATTAGCATTGAAGCACTAATTAAAAGTAAAAGTTTAGCTTTCATATATAAAGGGTGTTTGTTTAGTGGCAAGGCAAGGGCATATTTGATTTTTTATTTTGAAGAAATAAACGACACTTTTAAAATGATAATTCAAAAATTAAGCCAAATATGAAAATACTATTAGCAGCCAATAACGGGTGATGAAGTAGAGTATTATCACCCCAAAATATCTAATAGTAAGCCTATCCACATCATATCTTTAGCATTGATGGTGTAGCTATGGGGAGCATAAAACCGTAGGTGGTAGAAATGGTAATGGAGATAGCAAATAATATGTGTGATTGATCTAAAGAAACACCAATACCCATAGCAACAAGAATGTATATGGTGGCCATGCTACATACCTAGCCAATCTGAAACATTATTTTAAATATTTTTTTGGGTGGAAGGGTGGGACGCTGCTTATCTCAACCCCTAAGCGAGGACGCTTAAGGGAACTACCCTATTTGACAAATTTTTAAAATTTGTCAAATCTGATGATTAGCTATTGGTTTTCTTTCAATCGTACACCAACTCCTTCTTCGGCTTCCATACCCAACCAATCTAAAACATTGTTTTTAAATATTTTTTGTTTGGTAGCAGGGCTTAGGTCGGTCATTTCTTGTAAAAATTTGCCGTGTTCTAAATCACCCAAAGGGAAGGGGTAATCTGTGCCGTACATTATTTTGTCTTCACCCATAAGGTTTATAAGGTAGCGCATGGCATCTTTATCGTGTGTGATACCATCAACCCAAAAACGGCCTACGTATTCGCGTGGGTCTTTCACATTGTTTACATTGCACAAATCAGGTCGGCAAGCATACCCGTGTGATATACGTCCCAAAGTGAATGGGAAACTACCACCACCATGTGCCACCATAAAGCGCAATTTGGGGAATTTATCAAATACACCGCCAAATATCAGGCTGCAAATTGCACGACTTTCTTCGGCGGGCATACCCACCAACCAAGGCATAAAATAGTTGGGCATTTGGTCGGTACCCATCATATCCCAAGGGTGTATAAATATGGCCATACCCAAATCTTGCGCGGCTTCATAAAACGGAAACAGGCTTTTATCGTCAAGATTTTTGCCCATAATGTTGCTGCCAATCTCAATACCAGGTAGCCCCAAAACGTTTTTGCAGCGTTCCATTTCTTTTATGGCAAGGGGTATATCTTGCATGGGTAGTGTACCCAGTGCTATAAACCGTTTACGGTATTTGGCTTGTACCCCAGCAATATGGTCGTTCAAAAAGATACTCCAATCGTAAGTGTGTTCGGGCTTTGCCCAATAGTTAAATAATACGGGCACGGTGCACAGCACCATCATATCAACCCCGTATTCGTCCATATCTTTTATAATAAATTCAGGATCCCAACAGTTTTGTTGTATTTCTCTAAAAAACTTTCCGTCATCACGCATCATACGGGCAGCATCAGGCTTGTGGTGGTCTAGCTCTATAAATCCACCGTATCCGTATTTGCTTTTAAGGTCTTCCCAAGTTTTGGGCAATATATGCGCGTGACTATCTATTTTCATTTGGGTTGTTTTCTGGTTATTAGCCTTTAGCCATTGGCTTTTGGCAATTAGCTATATAGCTTTAAGGGTGATACAATACTTATCCTAATATAGTACAAAGATACAAAAAAGTGATGGGATGATGGGCGGTTAGTGGCTATTTGCAAATATTAATCAGTTTGAAAACCGATGCTATTCATACCTGACGGTTTCCTATTAGGATATAATTAGAGACAGGTTTTTAACCCATCAGAAACTTTATTCATTTGTCCATAGGCATGAATGCCTATTCTAATTCATAAAAGACAGCAATCTTTATGAATAGAGGCAGGTTTCAACCTGTCGGAAAAATAATTCATCGGGTTGAAAACCAATGCTACGTTGACCTTTGATGGTATCAAGTCAATTTTGACCTTAAAAACAACTTCCAATTATCGCTGGAAAAAGAACTCCAGCCAAAAAAGGACCCATGAAAACTACTACATCAAAAAAAGTCATATTTCTACCTTCTTCTTTATCAAACCAGTCGAGTGAGTAAAATCCTGTGAACGTAGGTTCAATTCCTTTTGTACGCTTAAAGAAAAACCTGAGTGTAGCATATAAAAGTGTACTAATGAAGGGGCTTATTAACCTATCTGCCTCATTCACTTTCTCAGTATGATGATAAGGGCGAATAATCAATGCCCCACAAGCAATTATGCCAGTATAAAACAATAGAATTACCACCCTTCTATTACTTCTCACTAATTTGGCTGAAATGAGAAAATAAGTAATAAAAAAGACACCCCACCCAATATTTTCTATCGAATCCATAAAAAAAGCCGCACAAGGCGACTTTAGTAATTAATATTAGGTAGACAAACTATTTAGCTTCGCTCATCACTTGTTTTACAAGTGCAGCGGCTTCTTTTAATAAAATAGCTGAGTATACTTTAAGACCTGAGTCATCTATAAGTTTTTTACCTTCTTCGGCGTTTGTACCTTGTAGGCGCACTATAATAGGCACAGGTATATTACCAATTTTTTTGTAGGCTTCAACCACACCCGCAGCCACACGGTCGCAACGTACTATACCACCAAATATGTTTATTAGTATCGCTTTTACGTTAGGGTCTTTAAGGATGATACGGAAACCAGCTTCAACGGTTTGAGCATTAGCCCCTCCGCCTACATCTAAAAAGTTAGCAGGTTCACCACCTGATAATTTAATAATATCCATAGTAGCCATAGCCAAACCTGCACCGTTTACCATGCAACCCACGTTACCGTCAAGTTTTACATAGTTTAGGTTACTTTCTTTAGCTTCAACCTCCATTGGGTCTTCTTCGCTGGTATCACGTAGCAAAGCGTAATCTTTGTGACGGTATAGGGCGTTTTCGTCCAAATCAACCTTTGCATCAACAGCAATAATTTTATCGTCAGATGTTTTTAATACAGGGTTAATTTCAAACATTGCCGAGTCGCTCTCGTCGTATGCCTTATATAAAGCCTTAACAAATTTTACCATCTCTTTGTATGCGTTTCCGCTTACACCAAGATTAAAGGCAATTTTACGGGCTTGGAAATCTTGCAAACCAACACGTGGGTCTACAAATTCTTTGTTTATTTTTTCTGGAGTATCATGTGCAACTTGCTCTATATCCATACCACCTTCGGTAGTATATATAATAACATTTTGTCCTGATGAACGATCAAGCAATACACTCATGTAATACTCTTTCGGTTCAGAATCGCCGGGGTAGTATACATCTTGTGCTATAAGCACTTTGTTTACCACTTTGCCCTTAGGGCCGGTTTGTATAGTTACCAATGTACCGCCCAAAAGGTTGGTAGCAATGGTTGTTGCATCTTCAACAGACTTGGCTACAGCAACGCCTTTTTGGTCGTTACCGATAACACGGCCTTTACCGCGACCACCTGCGTGTATTTGAGCTTTTAGTACCACAAACTTGCTGCCTGTTCTTTCTTGCATTGTTTTAGCAGCTTCAGTAGCTTGCTCCGGTGTATCGGCAACAATGCCTTCTTGTACGGCAACACCGTATGATTTAAGGATTTCTTTCGCCTGATATTCGTGAATATTCATGGGTGATGTTTGATTTACAATCTAAAATGTGCGCGCGAAAATAGGGGTTTAAACTATAATTGACAATTAGCTGTGCACAATTTACCCGAATGAGGGTAAATAATCAGTTAATTTCAAATCAGAAATCTCAAATTCTAAAGTAGAAACTCTAAACAGAAAACTAAAAACTGAAAACAGTCTGTTATCTTCGCAGGGCATGATAAAGGCAATAAATGTTCAGAAATCGTACGGCAAACTGCAAGTACTAAAAGGGGTAGACCTTGAAATACAAAAAGGTGAGGTGGTAAGTATTGTTGGTGCATCGGGCGCAGGCAAAAGCACCTTACTACAAATTTTGGGTACTTTAGACAAAGCAGATAACGGCAATATTGAGATAAACAATACTGCTGTTACCAAGCTGCGCGGTAAAGAAATGGCAAAGTTTAGAAACAAACATTTGGGTTTTGTATTTCAGTTTCACCATTTGTTGCCTGAGTTTACCGCGCTTGAAAATATTTGTATACCCGCTTTTATAAACGGAACTAGCAAGGCTGATGCCGAAAAACGTGCTAAAGAATTGCTGGAATATATGGGGCTTACTGCCCGTGCCGACCACAAACCATCGGCTTTATCAGGTGGTGAACAACAACGTGTAGCCGTAGCCCGCGCTTTGGTAAATAACCCTAGTGTGGTAATGGCCGATGAACCATCGGGCAACTTAGACTCTACATCGGCAAACGATTTGCACCAATTGTTTTTTGATCTTCGCGACCGTATGGGGCAAACTTTTGTGATTGTAACCCATAACGAAACCTTAGCCAATAGTGCCGACCGTAAATTGGTAATGAAAGACGGGCTTATTGTTTCAGGTTCTTAGTCAGCTGCAAGGCATTTAGCCAACCTGTAACCGCTAAGCACAACTCTTTTCTCTCCAATAGCCATCGATTGTTTTAAATATTCTTCTGCATCAGGAATTAAAAGGGCAGTAGCTTTTGATGTAATCCCGTTTAATTTATCAATATCACCATTTCTATGTGCCGCAGTTGTCGCTAAGGCGTAGCTTTCATAACTCCAGTTTACAAATTGAAGCGAATCGGCATTATCAAATGTTGAAACAGGATGTTGTGTGGTAAGCGTGCGCGATTGAGGCAGTATTTGAGAAAAATCTTGCCCTTTGCCCAAAAGACCATCCCAAAACGAATGAAGATTGGTAGGGTAACCGCCTTGAGTAATTAAAACATTAATACTATTTCCTCCTAAATCGCCATTGGGAAAATTATCATTAAACAGTGATGCGGTGTGTAGGGGTTGGTGTATATCGCCCACCAGATGTATAAACCACGAGAGCGCAATAGCTCTTTGCTCCATAGTTTCAGCATTGTTTTTTAAAACCGCCGAGCAATACTCTAGTTGAGTGATTATATTCACTGTATCATTGGGCTGCCTTACGGGTAATTTTCCATCGTACGCTATTCTGTACGACATATAGTGCCATGTGGGGTGGTCGTTTGGGTTGTCGGTTTTGCGAATATCATCAGGCCAAGTAGCGGCTTTCATAAATAAAAACTCACCGTGCTCTACTCCTGTCAGTTTGTTAAATTCATTCATCCATTCATTATAAAAAGGATGCTTTTTTAGCATGTCAGTATAATGCACTTGTGTAGAGTCGGGTAGGTTGCGGTATGCAATGCTGGCCACCAACATGTGTCCGCGACCATTCCAAGCGTTTGATGACAACGATACTAAAAAGAATGAAAGACAAAGTGCAAAATGTTTAATTACTGTTTTCATGGCAATTGGAAAAAAGCAAAAATACCCCATTTTTTTAATCGTTTCATTTTACAAACATTAAGGTTGAGTTAAACTCACTAGCAGGTTTTTAAACTGATAATTTTTTTCACGCAAAGGGTTAAAGGCGCAAAGTTGGTGAGCTAGACTTGATACACATACAAATACTTTTATATAATGAGCACTAGAATAGGTTAAGCCGCTATGCCCGCTTGCGGACAAATATTATTGGGGCTGGTTTTCAAACTGATCAAACCGAGTTTTAACTCACCCTAGTTTTATGAGAAAGCAGAAACCTTATAACTGCGTCCCTCTCTTACAAAAAAAGAGAGGGGGAATTATGAATAGAGTTACTCAACACATTATTTGGGGTGAGTTAAACTCACTAGCAGGTTTTAAAACTGATAATTTTTTCACGCAAAGGGTAGAAGGCGCAAAGTTGGTAAGCTAGATTGGATGCTCCTATGCATAATTTTATATAATTAGCACTAGAATGGATTAAGCCGCTATGCCCGCTTGCGGACAATACTATAGCGGCTGGTTTTAAAACCGATGAAACCGAATTTTAACTCACCCCTGTTTTACGGTAAAGTCAGAACCACATTGATAGCGCCCCTCTCTTGCAAAAAGAGAGGGGAAAATTGGAGTATATAACCGTATTTCAATTATTCAGGGGTGAGTTAAAATACCGCGACAGTTTAAAACCTGCCACTATTCACACCCTATCTGGATTGCCGTAGGTATGAGTAGCATTGGTTTTCAAACCGATGAATATTTAAAGCACCCTCTTGTATGTATTGATAAAACCACCAAAACCCATAAATTAGCGGGCTGATAACAAAACACCACAAAAACACCATACTTTGGCAAACGTAAAACCCTTTAAAGCACTTCGCCCACGTCCTGAGTTAGCTCAGGTAGTTAGTAGTCGCAGCTACGATAGCAACAACAACCACATTAGTTTAGAGATTATGAATAACAACGAGTATTCGTATCTGCATGTGGTAAAACCGCACCTTACCTTTAATGAAACAGTAAGAGTACCCGAAAAACATTTCCCCGTAGCGCGAAAAAAGCTAGAGGCTTTAAAAGAAGAAGGTGTTTTGCAAAAAGACGAAACCGAAAACTTTTACCTGTACCAAATAACAGATAATCTAAAACACATTACCTATAACGGAATCGTTGGTCTAGCCAATGTTGATGATTATTTAAATAACCACATAAAAAAGCACGAGCACACCCTTACCAAAAAAGAAGCTGCACTGGCCGAACACGTAGATTATGTAAAAGCTATTGGCGAGCCTGTTTTGCTAACTTTTGAAGCAGGAGCTTGGTACGATAAAATGGTAGCCGATGTAACAGGTTTTGAACCTGAGTATAATTTTACCAGTGATGAAGGTTTGCATCACCGCCTGTGGGTGATAAGTCATAAAGATACTATCGAAACTATTTCGCAGCACATGGCACAGGTGCTTGATTTGTATATTGCCGATGGACACCACCGCGTAGCATCAGCGGCTAGGTATTGCCAGCAAGAGCGTGAAAAAGGAAACAATAATCCTTTGGCGTGTGGTATTTTGGCCTATTTTATTCCTTTCGATCACATGAAAGTTTTTGAGTTTAACAGGGTAGTGAAGGGCTTGAACAACCTTGATGTCAATACTTTTATTGAAAAACTTAAAGCAGATTTTGATGTGTATGAAATTGGCGGAGCTAAGCTGAGAGTGAAAAGGAAAAACTTCCAGTTTGGGATGTATTTGGAAAAGAAATGGTACGGGCTTGACTATAAACACGAGGTAAACAAAAATCAACTGCCTCAATGTTTGGATGTATCTATTTTAGAAGATTATATCTTGAAACCTATTTTAGGTATTGAGGATAGTAAAACCGACGATAGACTGTCGTTTGTTGACGGGACAAAAGGTATTAGCCGCTTGCAAGAGTTAGTGGATTATGGCGATTTTACAGTGGCCTTTTCGCTATACCCTACCGATATAAAAGATGTGGTTGCTGTAGCCGATAACAACCTTATTATGCCTCCAAAATCTACTTGGTTTGAGCCTAAACTTCGCACAGGACTTGTGATACACGAGGTTGAGTAAAAAGAAAATCGAGACTGTCATCCCGACAACCTCGATTTTACAAAATATTAAGCCTATGATTAATATGTATTAACAGACGACCATTTTTATTGTTTTGTTGTTACAACACTAAAAATATATGTCTGCTTATTATTTATACCATGAAAGACCACTTATAAAGTAACCCTTACCACTTTTGTATGGTTTAAGTCCACTTATTAGATATGACCCTTTTGTTATAAGATTAGTAATAAACTTTGAGTACACAAATTACTATCTTATCATGAAAAAAATCTTACTAATTGCAGCTGTATTCATCAGCTATCATGCAAATGCACAGTATTACGAACACGTTTACGGAAACACAGGAATAGATAACCTGTGTGATGGTTTAACACCACAAGTTGGTGCCGCAGGTTATTTTATGGTGGGTGTTAGCAACAATTCAGGCCCAGGACATTTATTAGTAGTCCGAAGCGACCAATCAGGGGGGACTGCGGGTACAGGCTATTACACCAAAGATTTCACTATAAATAATAATAGCTTCCCTTCTGTTGATTTAGAAGTAAATCAAGCAAAATGTATCGAGCGTTCGTCATTAGATCCAAATTTAAATGGAATGATGGCTGTTGTTGGCGGTTGGCAAAAGCTAGGTACATCGCAGAAAGGCTTATTCTATTGTGAAATACACTCAGCTGGAGGTATGAATTATGGCCCTGTAAATATATATGATGCCTCAGGTGCATATAGCCTTAATTTAGGAAGTGTAACAAGGGGGACTTTAGCTAATGGCAACCCCGAAGCGCTGTATATAACAGGTTGGGCTAATAACAATAACGGGGTGCAAAATGTATTTGTAATAAAGTACGATATGCAAACACACACTATAGTGTGGGACAGAATGTATACTATAGCACCTCCAAATGCAAAAGCAAATACACTAGGGTATGATATAATTGAAGACCCTAATACTACAAATAGAATTTTGGTAGTGGGTGAGCTAAAAGACTCGAGAGGGGATAAAGACGCCTTTATTATGACTGTTGACGGAAACAATGGTAATGCCTCTCAGTTTGATGTTTTTGGCACATTAGGCAAGGCCGATTACTTCACCAGCATAAGCCCTGCACACAACCCCGATGGTTTTATAATAGGTGGTGTTACTGAGAAAAATAATCCAGACGATATGTGGGCATTAAAAGTAGATAATGCACTAGGAATAGTTTGGAGTAAAACAAGAGATTATAATAATGGGCTAACGGGTATTAATCAGGAGCGTAGTGCAAATATTATTGAACGATTAAACACAAGTGCACAATATGAGTATTATCAGGTGGGCGATGGTTTTCCCGGTATTCTAGGAGGTGCAGATGTTGTTGTATACAAACTTGATATTAATGGTTTGGGAGTAAGTGGCGGACAATTTACCTATGGAGATAGAGGAAATGATGCAGGTGAAACCATTGACTTTGCCAACCCCAATACCGATGGCATTATGGCAATGGGAACCTACGAAGACCCCTCAAACTCTTTTGAAAGAGACTTTTATAGTATAAGGGCTTACTTTAATGGTGAAACTTCACACACTTGCAATTTTGATTTGCGAAGCCCATTTGCCGACCAAAATGGCCCCATTGCAATAAATAGTTTTAGTATGTTATGGAGTTCGCTGGCATCTACCAGCAATTATGTTTATATAGATAATGGAGGGTTAAACAGTACCGAATTTTGTTTTGATAACACAGTTTTTGGTGGTAGCAATGCACGCGTAGCACCCACAGAAACAGGTGATAAAGAAGGTGTGATGGTTAGCCCTAACCCAATGGCACAAGGTAGTGTAACGGCAAACATAAATATTGATGCTAAAGTAGCTGAACAAGTAACCGTAAAAGTATACGACATGGTAGGCCGCCAATGCTACAACCAGCAGTTTACTATGGTAGAGGGTGAAAATGTATTTAACCTCGATTTTTCATCGGTAAACATGGTGCAAGGTATGTACAGTGTGCAAATAAGAGGAGTAGAAACTGCTAAAACAGTAATGCTGATGGTGAAATAAACAATAGAAAATCTATTAAATTTAACATTCCTATAAAATAACAAAAACAACCCGCATTGCTGCGGGTTGTTTTTGTTTATAATTTTTCTTTTGCCAACTGCAATCCCAGTGCTATAAACACACCACCCAAAATTTTATTAAGCCATACCGATAGCTTTTTATTCTGTCTTAGTTTTAGGGTTAGCATACCCGCTAGTAAAACCAACACAACGTTTATTATTATAGCAATAACATTTACTGTGCAGCCCAACAAAATAATGTTTAGCAATCTGTTAGAGCTTTGTGCATCAACAAACTGAGGTAGAAAGGCTAAGAAAAAAATAGCCACTTTAGGGTTTAATACATCACTTAAAAAGCCTTGCCAAAAAATGGCAGTGTTCTTTGTTGTAGCAGTTTTTTCACTATCAATAACCAAAGCATTTTGTTTACTAATTAAAATTTTAAGACCTAGGTAAATAAGGTAAGCAGCACCTACCCATTTAAGTATAGTAAAAGCCAACGCCGATGTGGCTAAAATAGCACTTATACCCAATGCTGCTGCCAGTAAATGTACATAAGCACCTGTATTTATGCCCAATGCCGCTATTATCCCCGCCTTTCTTCCCTGTGCTACGGTACGCCCAAGAAGAAAAATCATATCGGGGCCTGGCACAATACAGAGAACAATACTAGCACCCACAAACAACAAATAGGCTTCTAAAGTCATAAAATAAATATTTAATCAAAAGTATAGAAAATAAAAGCTACCAAAGGCAATTGCTTTTGCAAATACATTTATATTTAAGCCTTTAGATATTAAAAATGAAAGGTTTTAAAATACAAACTCAACAAGGTAAAACTATTAGGTTTAAATACTATTTAAACGATGCCCCCATAACCTGTGAGGCTTTTGCCAAACAGCTCCCTTTTACAAAAGCCTTAATGCACGCTCGTGTTTCAGGGGAGGAAATATGGACAGACAATGCACCTTTGTTGGATATTATTCAAGAAAATGCATCGGTTTTTACCCAAGCAGGTGAAGTGGTAATTGGGCCATCAAAACCTGAAAGAATAAAAACTAAAGGAGCTATGGGCATATATTACGGCGAAGGGAAAGGGTTGGATAGTTGCAATATTTTTGCTGTTGTTTTTGATGAAGATAAACACCTGCTAACCGAACTAGGTGAAAGTATTTGGAAACAAGGCGAGCAAACTATTGTTTTTAATTCATTGTAGCACTTTTTGAAAGTATACAACATTAAAAATTGAGTACAGAAAGTGATAAAGATGGATTTATTTAATACTGATACAATAATTAATTTACTGCCTGCCGACGGCATTGTGTTGTATTACGGCAAAGTGTTCGCCCAACAACAGGCACAACACTACCTTGAGAGGTTATTAAATACTATAGAGTGGAGAAACGATGAGGCAGTGATATTTGGAAAACATATTGTTACTAAACGCAAAGTGGCATGGTACGGCGATAAAAACTATGATTACACATATTCTAATACCACCAAGCAGGCATTGTTATGGACTGATGAACTTATAGAATTGAAAACGCTTACCGAAAAACTAACGGGTGCTACCTATAACTCTTGCCTGCTTAATTTATACCACAATGGCAACGAGGGGATGGCTTGGCATAGTGATGGTGAAAAGATGCTGGCAAAAAACGGCTCCATAGCTTCATTAAGTTTTGGTGCCGAGCGGAAATTTTCATTCAAACACAAAGTTAATAAGCAAACACACTCGCTAATATTAGAGCACGGTAGTTTGCTGGAAATGAAAGGCGAAACACAAACCAACTGGCTGCACAGGTTGCCACCTACAAAAACCATCCAAAAACCTAGGGTAAACCTTACTTTTAGAACTATAGTATAAAACAAAACAGCCCACTAAAAGCGGGCTGTTATCATTAATTAAGCAGACTAAATTTAATACATTCCTACCACGTAGTTGCCCGCTTCAGTTCTAAAAGCGTGGTTAATTCTGTTCCAACTGTTAGTTTCTGTTATTATCAACGTAAGGTGTGCAATCTCTTCAACAGTAAATGCCTTTTGCAGTTGTGCATACATGGCATCATCAACATCATGGGTAGCAACTAGGGTTAATGCCTCGGTATATGCTAGGGCAATACGTTCTTGATCGTTATAATAAGGGCATTCCCTCCACGCAGGCAGCGAGTGTAAGCGTTGTTCCGTTTCGCCTGCGTGTACTGCTTCTTTGTGGTGCATATCAAGGCAAAAGGCACATTTGTTTATTTGCGAAACGCGGTATTTTACCAACTCTTTTAGTTTTTCACCCAATGTAGTTTTTTTCAAATAGGCATTGTTTTTCATCATGCCATCATAAAATCCGTTGGGCAGTTCTTTAAACGATAATCTTTGTTCCATTGTATTAATTTTAGATTTTGTGCCTCTAAAACAAATAAGCAGTTTGAAACGTGACAATATTTTTTAGAAAGTATTAAAAGTGCTTAGTTTCTTAGGGTCAACAATGGCATATATGCTTTTTATTTTTGTGCCATCGTCATCAAATTCAAAAACTTGGCAGTTAATCAATATGTTCTTTTTATAGAAAAACAGCGCAGGCTGATGGTTTACATCACCTATAACTACTGTAAGCGTTTTTAAGAAAGTATTAAAAATAGTAACCAAATGTTTAGCAGAAAGGCCAACACCAGTAGTTAGTTTTCGTACCACATTTGCGTGCTTGCCTCCATCGGTTTTTATAGCAATTTCTTGTGTTAGCAGTTGTTCAATGGCCGTTGTATCACCGTTTTTTATTAATGATACGTAATTATTCAAAAAGGCTGATGCATCAAAAGTGGGCAGCCTAAAATTGTTGCCTGTTTTCTTTAAAGCTCCTTTGGCACGACTTAGCAATTTTCTTGAATTTTCTACAGTGATTGAAAGTGCTTCGGCAATTTCGTCGTGTGAATACTCAAACGTTTCTTTTAGTATAAATACGGCACGCTCTTTTGGGTTTAGATATTCTAAAAGCACCAACATAGAATAGGATAGAATTTCATCTTTGTTTATATTCTCGTCGGCGCGTTCGGTAGCAATAGGTTCGGGCAACCAAACATCACCTGCTACTATTTTTTGATTTCTTTTTTTTGTGTTTATAGATAGATTGATAACGGCTTTTATCAAATAGTTTGTTTCATCGTTAATTCCCTGTCGGTGGGCTGCAAAATACGTCACCATAACTTCCTGTATCACATCCAAAGCATCATCGGCAGAGCCTAAAATATTGTAAGCGTAGGGAAACAGTTTTTTTTGATAATTGTTTAAAATCTCCATTTGTAGCCTTGTATTATTTTAGTGACGACAAACAAGGGTGACGAAACGTGACAAAATTGACGTTTAATTTTTAAGAAATCAGCTAAAAAACAAAAAAATGGTTTAGTTTGCTTTGATAAAACTACCCGGGGTAATGCCCTCATTTTTGCGGAAGATGCGCACAAAATAATTAGGGTCAGAAAATCCTGCGGCATAACCAGCTTCTTTTACGCTAAGGCGTTCGTGTGTCATTAGCTGTTTTGAAAGTTTTAACCGTTCACGTATAATCAGTTGGTTGGGTGCAATACCAAATTGGTGTGTAAAAGCACGGTAAAAAGCTGATTTACTCATACAAGCCAGCTTGCACAAATCTTCAACCTTTATGTTTGATGTAATGTGCGTGCGTATATAATCCATCACCACCTTAAAAGAGTTGTCGTTTCTTTCTCCCGATTGCTCAAGCCTGTTAAGGTTTTGCAGCCTAAGCACACATAAAATAAGGTCTTTCAGCAGCAAATCAGCGTGAACATCTTTAAAAGGGTCTGTGCTGGTAAATGTGTTTACAATTTGCTCGTTCAAAAAAGCCAACTCGCGGTTGTTATCCAGCAAAACAGGATTATAATCAAACTGCCAGCTAATGGGCATATCCTTTTGAACAGAGTACTCGTTAAAAAAATTAACCTGTTTGTTTAGGTAATCGTTATCAATAACAACTGCAGTACATTGGGTAGGAGTAGTGGGGCTGGCTTCGGGAAAATCTATTTGTAGCAAAGAGTTGCATGGAGCAATAACAGTATTACCCGGTAAATAATCTCGGCAAGGTTCGTCGCTCAATTTTATCTTCTTTTTTCCCCGCAGCATCGATGTAATGGTAAACCCATCAAATTTTAATCGGTAGTCTTTAGTTATTTGGTTGGTCTCATAAATATTCAATTGGCAACGATCTAGGTTAAACGCACTTGTGTGTTCTACCAAAGATTGTAGCTTTTCAAACGGAGTTAGACTGTATGTTCTGGGGGTGAACATGGTTTACACATTTATTACTAACGAAGTTAGCAAATACCAAGCTAAAATATAGGTAGTGTAAAAAAAATGGGAAGATTGTGCTATGTACTGGGAAGATTGTGCCGTGATGAAGTGAATTATAATTTGAAAATTGTGTGTAACAAATTTAAAAATTGAACAACCATGAATCCTAAAAACACCGCATTAGTATTAATAGAGTTTCAAAACGATTTTACCTCACAAGGAGGGGTATTTCACGATGCTGTAAAAGGCGTTATGGAAAGCAGTAATATGCTTGCCAATGCCATTGAAACAGTTGCCGCAGCGCGCAAAGCAGGCGTACATATTATTTATGTGCCCATATCGTTTACAGAGGATTACCACGAGCTGACCTCAACCCCTTACGGAATATTGAAGGGAGTGGTAGATAACGGAGCTTTTAAGAAAAACAATTGGGGTTCGGAAATAATAGATGTATTGAAACCTCATGCCGAGGATGTAGTTATTGAAGGCAAACGTGGTTTGTGCAGTTTTGCCAGCACTAACCTCGATTTTATTTTGCGCAGTATGGGTATTACCAACGTAACATTGGCCGGCTTTTTAACCAATTGTTGTGTAGAGTCGACCATGCGCACAGCCTACGAAAAGGGGTATAATGTAATTACACTTACCGATTGTTGTGCCACCCTTAGCCAAGAAGAGCACGACAATGCACTTACCAAAGATTTTCCTATGTTTAGCCAGCCAATGCCTCATAATGAGTTTATAGCTATTTTGAACAACGAAGGTGCTTTAGTGATGGAAGGTAAAGGCTACGAATAAGCCGCTGAATTTTACAACTTGAGTAATTAAATGGTTAATTTTACAGGCACAGTAAAGTCAGATGTTTTTGACAAGCTGTGCCTTTTTATTTATAGTTTTTGAATTAGATGATTACAGAAGAAATATACGCAAGACTGGCTGCCATTGTGGGGGCAGCAAATATTTTTATGGATACAGAAACCTTGCAATTGTATGGGAGCGATGAAACCGAAAATCTAAGTTTTCCGCCTGCAGTGTTGGTAAAACCTACTACCACCCAAGAGGTGGCGGGTATAATGAAAATAGCTCACCAAAACGCCATACCTGTTACCCCAATTGGAGCACGCACTGGACTAAGCGGTGGTGCACTTAGCATACACAAGGGCATTGGTCTTTCGGTAGAGCGGATGAATACTATTATTGAGATTGACGAGAAAAACCTGCAACTTACTGTGCAGCCGGGTGTAATTACTGAAGTATTGCAAAAAGCAGCTATAGAAAAAGGGATGTATTACCCGCCCGACCCCAGTAGTAAAGGCTCGTGTTTTATTGGTGGTAATATTGCTGAAAATTCAGGAGGGCCGCACGCACTTAAATACGGAGTTACCAAAGATTATATACTAAATCTTGAAGTAGTGCTTGCCAATGGAGATATAATAAACACAGGCGCAAATACCCTTAAAAATTCAACAGGGTATAATCTTACACAACTGATGGTGGGTAGCGAAGGTACTTTAGGCATAGTTACCAAGGCAGTATTAAAATTAATACCTTATCCCGATAAAAACATACTGATGCTGGTGCCGTTTTTCTCAGCTACCAAGGCCTGTGAGGCGGTTTCGGCAATTTTTAGGGCGGGGGTGATGCCTTCGGCTATTGAGTTTATGGAGCGTGATGCTATTGATTGGGTAATGAAATATGAGGAGGGCATTACCATACCGGTGAAAGATGAAATACAAGCCCATTTGCTGATAGAAGTAGATGGTAATGATATGGATGAGCTTTTTAAACAGGCTGAGCGTATAAACGATGTATTGGTAAACTATGAGTGCGATGAAATTTTATTTGCTGATACTAACGACCAGAAAGATGCCCTGTGGAAAATGCGCCGTCGTGTCGCCGAAGCTGTAAAATCTCGTTCAGTATATAAAGAAGAAGATACAGTAGTGCCCCGCTACGAGTTGCCTCGATTGCTGGAAGGTGTAAAAGCTATTGGCAAAAAATACAATTTTAAAAGTGTGTGTTACGGCCATGCCGGCGATGGAAATTTGCACGTAAACATTATAAAAGGGGAGATGAGCGATGCGGATTGGAACAATACACTAACCAAAGGCATACGCGAAATTTTTGAGTTGACGGTGAGTTTAAAAGGCACACTATCGGGTGAGCACGGCATTGGCTATGTACAGAAAAACTACATGGATATAGCCTTTTCGCCTGTTGAACTTGCATTGATGAAGGGCATTAAGCAACTTTTTGACCCTAAAAATATACTGAACCCAGGTAAGATATTTCCTGATGGGGCTTGATGGGGTTCTAAAAAAACATACTCATCATATCTGTTTTTTGATAAATACAGGCATAAGCTGTAACAAAGTTTTTTGCGTACTTTTTAAGTAAGAGTCAAAAAACAACTTAATACTTATAGTGCGGGATAATAAAATTATACCCGCTATTTTTTTTCATAAGCTCAAATGCCAATCTCACAAAGTGAAACAAGCATTTCACAAACTCAGCTAAAAAAGAAAAGCTTTTATCATCAATTTTGGGTTTCTAAGTAATTGTTAATTACGATTTAGTACTTAAAAACTATCTTTATGAAAAAAGTAATTCTCATTTTATTGGCATTGTTTTGTTTCCAGCAAAACGTTTTAATTGCCCAACTCAACAGCTCCGGTCAGAAGCTCACACCAGGTGAAAGTTTTGACCAAGTATTTGACCGTTTTGGAAATAAATACAATCTTGATGATTTACGCATCAGACCTGAGGCAGTCACACCCAAAGGCGGTGAAAGCTTAGCCGATTATGTAGTGCCTGCACAGCTACTATGTTCGTCCGGTATATTTAATATATACTTTGAACAGGGGAGTGGCTGTGAGCAAAATGCTTTTATAGATATCGATCGTAGAAATGTTATCTGTCAGGTATTTACCGATTTATCAAACTTTCTTGTTCCAGCAGACCCTAATGTAAAAGTAAACATACTGGTAAAGAACATTGAAAATGTGGCCTCTTATCCTGCAAATACAGGTATATTGGGCTTGGCAACTTCTTTTTATACTGTGCCTGCAAACCCTGGCGTATCAGGTATTTTAGATGGGCAAGTATGGAAAACCATTAACTCAGGCGTTGATGCTTATACCAATGTAGCATCGCCGTTAATTACCAAAGGGACAGATGCTTCGGGTGCTTTTTACCATGGCATGATGGCGTTTAACTTTAAAAATGGATCAATAGTTTGGCATACAGATCTTACTGCTGCCACCGCGCCATATACTTACGATTTGTATAGTACTGCACTGCATGAGATGACACATGCCTTAGGTTTTGCATCATTAATAAACTCTGCGGGGGGATCAAATTTTGGTGCCAACTACAACTACTATTCTCGCTACGATTTATTTCTTCAAGACCCTTTTGGTAATCCCCTTATAAGCCCAACAACATCGTGCGACTTATATGAGCATAGTTTTAATGTGCCTGTTTCAATGCTTACGCCTCAACACCCACTTTTTATAAACTGTTTACCCGATAGAACATATTGTCAGGATGCAATAATATTTGCAGGTACAATACCGGAGGCAGTATACTCGCCAAATTGTTTTGAGCCTGGTTCAAGCCTTAGCCATTTTGAAGACGAATGTCAATACGTTAATAATCAGTACTATTGTATGTCTAATGCTGCTGGTGAAGGTAGCTTGTACATGACACGTTACCTTAAACCTGAAGAGCGCAGTGCGCTATGCGATTTGGGGTATAAAGTAAATACCACCTATGGCAATATGTTGTATGTAGATAATAACTACAACTATGGAGGAACACAATGTAGCGGGCTTGAAATAGCAGGTGTTAACGATGGTATAAACACTAATGGAACTTATACTTGGACTACTTTTACCTCTGGAGTAGTTAATATTAATGGTATAGACTTAATAGGAAATGATTTTAATGCCGACGAATTTGAATGTCTTGAAGTTGTAAACGGTATGGGTACTGTTAGTGTTACTAACGGAAACTCTTCAACATCAATAACATTTACAGCAGGTACTGATAATGGTATAGCACTTCTTAGGTATATACCTTATAATACAATGACCGGTAATAAAGGAAATATTACCTACTTGTATGTTTCTATAAATACACCAAACTGCATACCTACTGCTTGTAATATGATAATGAATGGAGGTTTTGAATCAGGTGCAAATTGCGGACAACCCGGCCCATCAGACTTTGCAAGAATTGGTTGCTGGCAAAGATTAATAGAAACTCCGGATTATTTAGTAAGAGGTTGTGTGCCTCCTTCAAATTCAGACAAAACTGTACCCACAGGAACTTCAATATCAAACCCTGCTACCGATACATGGAATGGCGGTGTGGGCAATGATGCCTTTATGGGGTTGGGTTTTTACGGTGGAACTAATGAGGAAGCAATACAAAGTAGGCTGTCAAATCCACTTCAACCCGGTGTTTCGTACACAATTAGTTTTTGGGCAAAATCAGCAGCATCAATTAATTTTTCAGGAACAAATACACTTATGTTCCGTTCAGAGGTTGCTGGTCTTGCACCATTACCGGCAGGTAGTTTCCCTACCACAGGACAATATTTAACAGAAGTGGAAGTGAAAGACGATAATGAGTGGAACTACTACACACTTACTTTTACATACAACGGGGTAGCTGCAAACCATGTACTATTAGTAGGCAATATGGGGAATAACGGAGGTACAGATAGTTATGTTTTTATTGATGATTTTACATTATACCCCGCAAACGATGTAGCTAGATTTCTTACAAACCCAGCCCTTTGTCAAGGAGAAACAACCATAGACGATTTGTCACAGTTTATATCTCCGGCAATGCCTGCTGGTGCAACATTTTCTGGGCCAGGGGTTACGCTTTCAGGAGGTATATACTCATTTGTAGCACCATCAAACGGTAAATTTATCATATACTATAACTTTACCAATGCATCAGGATGCTCAATTAGTATACCCACACAAATTTATGTAACACCTTCAACACGTCCCAATGTATTTATTACATCCAATCCGTCTCCTCCTATAATAGGCTGTGGTAGTTCTATAACACTTTATGGAAATGGTGCCGATACGTACGATTGGTATAGCCCGTTTTCAGCAGGTGCAAATATACATTGCACAGGCAATTGTGCTTCAATAGTAGTAAGCCCAACAGCACCAGGGTATATGTATGTTGTAATTGGTACAGACTCGGTGGGTTGTAGAGACACTAATGAAATATATGTAACTGTTGATTGTGGGGGCGGTAGTTATAAAATGCCTGATAACGTAAAGCACTATACCACTAAAATGATACCCGGTACTAGAAATGAAAGTATAATGGTAGGAACAATATTTGGCCCTACAAAAAACTATGTTCATTTTATGAAACTAGATAACGCGGGCGGTATTGTACAATCAATAGAATTTCCATCAACATATAATGATGAAAGGGCTGTTGATTTGCAATATTTTATTAATGATAAAGGCGATGAGGTATGGTATATAATATGTCAAGCTCGAACTGGACCAACAGATATTATCAAACTTTTGGTAGTAGATAGAGACGGAACCTTATTGGCACAAAGAGAATATACCGAAGGGTCGGGTTTGGATTTTTACCCGATGAATGGAGCTACTTGGACTGACGGAGCCCAAGACAACAGGTTATATATATGCGGCTACCAACCTGATTTTCCTTTAGGAGGTGCAATGCCTGATTACAATACACCTAAACATGCGTTTGTTATGGGTATTGATATAAATATATACCAACCCTCTTATTTGGATGTAGTAATGTCGCAAGGATACGATTGGTCATTCCCAGGTACACAAGATTTTGATATGGCTACACGTATGGCAGTACTTAATGGATCTAATAATTTATGGATAACAGGAAGTATGGGGGGAGTTGCTTTCCAGCCTTGGCAAATACCAAATGACCGAAGTGCTACAATGAATTTGGTAATTGACCCAATGGGAGCAATAATAAGCGATAAATCATTTATGGCCAATACATATAGTGATGACGGAAGTGGACCATTAGAATATGGTATAGATTTGATACAGCTAGATGGTGGGGGTAATTATATATTGGGTAATAAAGGGCAAGTAGTTCCTTTTGTACCGGGGCACCATGATAATCCACGAGAGCTTTACCCAAGGGGGAACCTAATTTGGTGGGTACAACCCGTAGACGCCTCTTTTTCTCCTATTGGCCCCAGAGCAGAATTTTGGAATGCCTCAACGCATTGGGCAGCACATGCCATACCTACGGGCTCCCACTCTTTTACTGTAGCAACATTAGAAAAATATCAGTATGCAAACTGTATTCCATTACCATTTACCCCGAGTTATGATAATGTACAAGTAAATATGATAGAAGTAGGAGTTGGTGGAGGTCCATACAATTGGACTGCTGATCCAAATGTAATATATATGACTAGCAGTGGCACAGGTAATCCTTTTGGAGCCCCGCCCGATCCCAATACATTTTATTTACTAGGTGATGAATTATCGGTTATTGATTATCCACCCACATTTGCAGCAAGGGGCGGTCTGTCTTATGTTGTAAATGCACCAAAATACAACCAAAACACCCAACGGTTAAACCTTAAAATTTTAACTCCTAGTCTTAATACCCTTTATGTTGGTTGTGGTAATTGGGATATTAATGACCCTTCAAACTGTGTTCAATCATACATTGATACTCCATTTATTGAAGATCCTATAATGCAGGTTTCTAGGGCTTTAAGTACTATTCCAGTTATGGGCATTTCAAACCCGTCTATGAATATCTCTAGCCCCTACTCATTGGCGGGGCCTGATTATGAGTGTTACGACATAAATGGGAATCCTACTTATAGGTATATAGCACCCTCTAACCCTGTATTGTTGCCAACAAAGACAATAGAAAAAGAGAAACTAGCCATATATCCAAACCCTGCTACCAGCTCATTTTTTATAGATATAGGTCTTAAAGAAAAAAGGGTATATAATATTGAAATATATGATATAACAGGTAGGAAAGTGTTTGATGAACAGCTAACAGGTGCAAACCAACCCAAATTTGAAATAAATACATCAGCCTTTGCCGATGGTACTTATTTGGTAAAAGTGTATACCGATGATAGAATTACAATTTCAGAAACACAAAAAGTACTAATAATGAAAAACAAATAAATAGCATTGCTAACCAATAGGGATAACTTATCAATCTCTACACCAGAAAAACCCGCCATATAGGCGGGTTTTTCTTTTTTTGGTAAAGGAGGTACTTATTAAGCATAAAAAAATCCCACTTTTTGGGTGGGATTAAAATTTGTGGAGCTGAGGGGACTCGAACCCCTGTCCGGAGAAGGAATTTGGTTGCGCTTTCTACATGCTTAGCGGCAGTAATTGTCGGGTAATGTTAAGCCTGTCGCTCACCATGGCATTACCTTATGCCGGAAATAATCTACAAGCTACCGGCTGTTACCTGTAAATAAACGGTATTATGACCGTTTCTGATGAAAAGCTACCGAATAAACTTCTCGAAACGGTTAGCGAGCGTAATCTCTGATTAGGCGGCTAAAGCGAAGTTATTTTCGCCTGTTGTTTTTTGAGCGTTCAGATTATAGGGCACCCGCACAAGGCCCTGCATGCTTACACACAAACTACACCTCCCGTCAATTCCAGTCAGCCCCAAAAAGTTTGTGAAGGTGCAAAGATACAACAACAACATTCAAAAAGCGTGCAAAAGCATACTATTACTGTCAATCTTTCATTTTTTTTTAGTTTATAAGAATGGTATACAATGCACTGAAAAATAACAACAAAGTTTACAATACCTTTGCCGCCGATGAAAATTGCACTAATACGCGAACGAAAAAATCCGCCCGATGAAAGGGTAGCCCTAAGTCCTGCACAGGCTGCCGAAGTAATGAAAGCCTTTCCACACGCAGAGGTTGTTGCCGAAGCATCGCCCAACCGATGCTTTAAAGATGAAGAATATGAAGCGGCAGGAGTGAAGGTGGTTGAAGACGTTAGTGATGCCGATATATTACTAGGGATAAAAGAAGTTCCGGTTGAGTACTTGGTGCCCAACAAAACCTATCTGTTTTTTTCGCATACCATAAAAAAACAATCGTACAACCGTAATTTGTTAAGGCAGATTATCAGTAATAATATTAAACTGGTTGACTACGAGTGCTTGGTTTGGGAAAACGGTAGCCGAGTATTGGGCTTTGGTCGTTTTGCTGGTATAGTGGGTGCATACAATGGATTACTAACTTGGGGTAAAAAATTTACCAGATATGAGCTTGAAGCTGCACATAAACTTCACAATTATGATGCGCTGAAAAGGCACATAATGAATGTGAATTTCCCTCCTATGAAAATTGCTCTTTGCGGTGATGGACGTGTGGCGCACGGAAGTTTAGAGTTGTTGCGTAATGCAGGTATACGAGAGGTAACCCGCGAAGAATATATTGAAGGAACCTTTAATGTCCCTGTTTTTGCTCACCTTCGTCCAGAAGATTTTTATGCTAGAAAAGACGGTGGCTTGTGGGATAAGTCGGATTTTTATGTGCACCCAGAAGAGTACGAAAGTACCTTTTTGCAATACGCAGCCGTTACCGATTTGATGATAAACGCTATTTACTGGAACGAAAAAATACCTGTGTTTTTCACTCGCGAGAATATGAAAACACCTGATTTTCGAATTAAAGTTATTGCTGATATAACTTGTGATATTGATGGCAGCATACCTTGTACTACTCATGCTACCACAATTAACGACCCTGTTTATGGCTGGCACAGTTATTACGAGAAAGAGACTGAACCTTATTTATCAAATACGGTAGATGTGATGGCGGTAGGTAACTTGCCTTGTGAATTACCGCAAGATGCCTCGACAGAATTTGGGCAATCGTTGCTGAAATATGTGTTACCACCACTGCTAATGGATGATAAAGACAATATTATACACCGCGCTACTATAACCAAAAATGGCAAACTAACAGGTCGTTTTGATTATTTGGAAGATTATATTGCTTAGGTAAATTATACAGATACAGCAAAAAGTTAAAAGAGGATGTGCGCCGTAGGCGCACATCCTCTTTTTTATTGAATAAAATAACTAATTAAATAGTGCGTCATTTAAGCCTAAGTATGTTTTTACTTCGCTTATGTTCTCCATCTTTTTATCGCTAACCCTTAATTTCATATACACATTCAGGTTATCAGGCAGGTTATTAAAATCTTCGGTGGTATAATAGGCTATCCTATCATCGGGCAATACAGTAAAAAATATGTTTCGGTGCTTTTTTATGTAACTCATGCTAATGTCGCAACAGTTACTGTAATTCATATTCATTAAAGCATTTTTGTTGGTTACTACTATAAAAGCATTGCTTACATAAAAATTGTCTCCTTTTGCATCTTTAAACGTAACTGTTTTTGTAACAGGATTTTTGTATTGAAAAGGATAATCGCAATTGTATATACCAAATTTTGATGCTGCAAAAGCATTCACAATTAAGTTGTGGTTGTTTTGTGCGGCAGAGTCGGCAGCGTATATATAATTCTTATCAATACCTTGTTGAGCAAGAGTTTCTTCACGTTGTTTTTTCCAGTTCAAAGCCATGTTGGCGGCATATAAACTATCACGACGGGCAATCTCTTTTTTAAGTTTAGCTTCTTTAGCTCTTTTTTCTTTAAGTAAGGCATCATGTTTTTTTAGCCTGACATCAAAATCAGCCATAGCCTTTTCATAGTCGGCACTATCAAGTACAGGATATACCGTAAAACTCACCGGTGTTCGGTAGCCACTTCCTGAATAATAGTATTGTGTTGAGTCTATTGGGATTAATACAAATGTAGATGGTGGTAAAGAGTCTGTGAAGTCTGATGCCTCTTCTGTTTTAGGCGCTCTATTATTTTGCGTTGTATTTGTTTTACGTTTTTTACCAAACCAACCTTGTACGGTATGCAAAAGACGTAAATACCAAGGCTCAGAGTAGAAAGATATATCATAAGTTCTTCTGTTTCTTGGAATTTCATTACCAATATAAACACTATTAGCAAGGCTAAGGGTATAGCCATTTTTGCCAATAGCCTCTTCTGAGGGATTAACGGTTAATACAGCTGTATTCCACGAGTATTTATAAAGTGCTGGCGAAAACTTGCTGGCATCGCTTACCCCAAATATTGTACTTGCGAATGGCTCAAACTCAGGGAACTGATTTTTATCAAACTCAATAGTAAAGTTTTGGTTGTTAACATTCATTAGTTTAGGTTCAACCCATGTGGTTTTTTCCAGTGCATCTATTTCTTTTTGCAGTTTCATCAATAAGTCATCACTTGTATCGTGTAAGCTTGGAAAACTAAATGAATGATTTTCTGAACCATTGCTCAAGATAACATCTGCATCAGCAACGATTTTAGTAGTAGCTGAGGGGTCAGTTTGCCAATTTGGTTTGCCTATGAATTGCCAGTTACGGTTTACAGTATCTAAATAATACATATTAAACTTACCATCACTACTAACCGTCTTTTGCTCAATAGTTATTGGACAATTGGGGTTTACAAATACTTTTTGTCCGTTTTGCCATCCTTGTACCTCAAACATTCCCGCCGATTCAAACAAATATTCTTGTCCCGCGCTATCATAGGTCATAGGTATCCCGCTAACAGCAAAGTCAACACCGTCATTCATTTCGCGGTAGCGTATTTCTACTTTACCTTGTATAGCATCACCATTGGCATTTGTAAAATGGCAAGCAGGTATTTTTAGTACAGTTCCGCTAGGTAGGGCATAGCTTTTTGCTTGGCCGCTATTTACCCAAATACTAGTAAAATCAACATCAAAACCTTTAAAGGCAGGTTTTATAAACGCTTCTTGTTCGGCAGCCTGTGCAACTTGTGTTACAGGAACGGGAGCACTTTCAGTTACTATGGTTTCAACATCAGGTTTGTTATTTAGTGTGGCAACTGCAATAATTATTGCACCCACAACTGCAACACCACTACCTGTGGCAAACCACCATTTTTTATAAAAAGGGATGGTAGCAACACCAAAACCTTTCATTACCGCACCAAAATCCTGCATACGGCCAATCTCGTGGCTGTCTATCGGTTTGCGGTTTATATTTATTTTCATTTTCGAGTTTTTCATAAGGGTAGGCTTTTTTTACTTCAATACTTTTTTGATACGGTCTAACAATCGGTACAGGCGCACTTTGGCATTATTCTCAGTAATGTCCATTATGTCGCCTATTTCCTTAAAGCTGCGTTTCTCAAAAAAGCGCATTTCTATCAGTAAAAGGTTGTCGGGTTCAAGCCCTGCAAGGGTTTGCGAAAGTTTTGGGTAGTATTCTTTGTA